>JACKIH010000001.1 GCA_020638575.1 Rhodospirillaceae bacterium
AGCCCAGGCCTGAGCGGGAGCGAGACTCGAAGCAGTGGGTGGCGGCCTTCAAGGCGCGCCGCCTCAGGCAGAAACCACCGGGTGACTCATGACCCCCGGAGGTGGCGGAGCTGCTATCCGGGGCCGGTCGCAGCATGCGAACACGGCCGGCGGCGGTCTTCGGATGAAGACAGCGGTCCCGGCCCTCGCCTCCGGCTCGGCCGGGAAACAGCCCCCGTCAGCGCCAAGTCTCGCCGACCTGGCCGCGATGGCGCAACAGGTGGTCGGCCAGGACCAAGGCCGTCATCGCCTCGCCCACCGGCACGGCGCGGATGCCGACGCAGGGGTCATGCCGGCCTTTGGTGCGCACCTCCACCGGCTCACCCGTCACCGTGACGCTCGGCTGCGGAATCAGCAGCGAGCTGGTGGGCTTCACCGCAAAGCGCGCCACCAACGGCTGGCCAGAGGAAATGCCGCCCAGCACGCCGCCCGCGTGATTGGTCTCGAAGCGCGGCTCGGAGCCGTTGCCGGGATAGAGACGGTCGTGCGCGTCCTCGCCTCGGAGCGCGGCCGACGCGAAACCGTCGCCGATCTCTACCCCCTTGACCGCGTTGATGCTCATCAGGGCCGCAGCCAGGTCGCTGTCCAGCTTGCCATAGATCGGCTCGCCCAGGCCCGGCGGCACGCCATCGGCCACCACCTCGATCACCGCGCCCAGGGACGAGCCGGCCTTGCGCACCGCATCCAGGGTCTGAGCCCAGCGGGCAGCGGCGGCGCCATCGGGGCAGAAGAAGGGGTTGCGGTCGACCTCGGCCCAGTCCCAGGCGGCGCGGTCGATCGCGTCGCCACCCATGGCCACCAACGCACCGCGCACCCGGCAGGCCGGGCCGAGCAGGTGCCGCAACACCGCCTCCGCCACCGCGCCGGCAGCAACCCGCATCGCCGTCTCGCGCGCCGACGAGCGGCCGCCGCCGCGATAGTCGCGGATGCCGTATTTGGCCTGGTAGGTGTAATCCGCATGACCCGGCCGGTAGCGGTCGAGAATCTCGCCATAGTCGCGGCTGCGCTGGTCGGTGTTCTCGATCACCATGCCGATGGAGGTGCCGGTGGTCACGCCCTCGAACACGCCGGAGAGGATTTTCACCCGATCCGGCTCCTGCCGCTGGGTGGTGAATCGGCTCTGGCCTGGCCGGCGCCGGTCGAGCCGCGCCTGCACCTGGGCCTCGGTCAGCGGCACGCGCGGCGGCACGCCATCGACGACACAGCCAATGGCGGGCCCGTGGCTTTCGCCCCAGGTGGTGAAGCGGAAGCAATGACCGAAGCTGTTGAAGCTCATGCGGGTGGGCTTACTTCTCTTTGCCGTTACTTTTCTTTGAACGTCGACAACAGGTCGGCGGTGTCCTGGGAGCGGTGCGGGTGCATCATGCCGACGACATGATAGCCGCAGTCGACATGGTGGGTCTCGCCGGAAACACCGGCGCCCAGGTCGCTCAACAGATAGAGCGCGCTGCCGCCCACATCCTGCAAGGTGACGTTGCGTTGCAGCGGCGCGTTGAACTCGTTCCACTTCAGGATATAGCGGAAATCGCCGATGCCGGAGGCGGCCAGCGTCCGCGCCGGACCGGCGGAGATGGCGTTGACGCGAATGTTGTCGCGGCCCAGATCCATGGCCAGATAGCGCACGCTCGCCTCCAGCGCCGCCTTGGCCACGCCCATGACGTTGTAATGGGGCATGACCCGTTCGGCGCCGTAATAGGTCAGCGTCACCAGCGAGCCGCCGTTCGGCATCATCGCGCTGGCGCGGCGGGCCACGTCGGTGAAGGAAAAGCACGAAATATCCATGGTCATCAGGAAATTCTCGCGCGTGGTGTCCGCATAGCGGCCCTTCAACTGGTCCTTGTCGCTGAAGGCAATGGCGTGGACGACGAAATCCAGACTGCCCCAGGTCTCGCCCAGCGTCGCGAACAGCGCGTCCAGGCTGGCGTCGTCCGTCACATCCGCCGGCAACACCAGATTGCTGCCCACTGATTCCGCCAGCGGCCGCACGCGCTTTTCCAACGCCTCGCCCTGGTAGGTAAACGCCAGGCTCGCCCCATGCGCGGCCAGCGTCTGGGCGATCCCCCAGGCCAGCGAGCGATCGTTGGCGACGCCCATGATCAGCCCGCGCTTGCCGGCCATGAGGTTCGACTGCAATTCCATCGTGACTCCTACGACTTGCGCCTATAGGCAAGGCCCGAACCGAACGCCATGCAAAGGGTTGGCCTTCCGCACATATCCCAATACACAAGGGCTGGCGGAAGCACATGCCGTCCGGGGCGACCCCGGTGCTTCCCCTTTGTTTATGCGGCAGCACGGAGAGAGACGCAATGGCGCTATCGCCTCGCACCCTCGGCTGGATCGGCCAGCCGTCCACCCGCCAGCAACTGGTGGCGTTCGTCCGGCTGGTCGCGCACCGCTTCGTGAGCGACCGCGGTTTGCAGACCGCGTCGGCGCTCACCTACACCACGCTGCTGAGCCTGATTCCCCTG
>JACKIH010000002.1 GCA_020638575.1 Rhodospirillaceae bacterium
GCCTGGATGTTGTACCAGGCGCGCGGAATGCGGTCTTCGGGCAGCAGGATCTTGGTGTCGTCGGTCATGGGATATGGGCAGTCGTGTCGGGGCGGTGGCGGACCAGTCGGTCAGATCCGCCAGTGACGTGTGCCGCAGCGCATCTGACCATCCGTTTTCGGGCGGCAATGCTAGCATCCCAGGACGGCAACCGCCCAGCCCGCTTCGCAACACCGCCGCGCTGCCCTTCCTCTTCCATCGGAGAAGGCATGGACAATGCCGCCTCGCGAGTGGTCCATGGCCAAGCGATTCACCAAAGCCATGGCTTGATTGCCTATGGCACCGCCCGCCCGTACACGGAATTCCTGACAGTCTCAGCCCGAACCACGAAACCGACATGACAGGAGCCCCGCCCCACAGCTTCAGAGTCCCCCTAGAGAATCGATTGGTTGTGTCCCCGGGAGTGGTGTAGCTGCGGGTGCGAATAATCACCCCCCCTTCAGCACGCTCTTTTCCTTCATCGCCGTCGTGAACCGGCGCAGCGTTGCCGACAGGGCGTCGCGGGGCAGGATGATTTCGATCAGCTGGAAGCTGTCTGTGGCGGTGACGGCGTGGTCGAGGGCCTGGGCCAGTTCGGCGCGGGTGGTGACACGGGTGCCGTGGCCGCCGAGGGCCGTTGCCAGCTCTGCGAAGCGCCAATCGTCGAGGTCGTTGTAGCCGGTGCCGGACTGGAAGGCCTTCAGCATGCCCCAGGCCGAGTTGTTGAACACCAGCACGATCGGGGTCCAGCCGAAGCGGCGGCAGTTGCCCAGCTCCCACCCCGTCATCTGGAAGGCGCCGTCGCCGACCAGGATCAACGGCCGCCGGCCGCTCGCCGCCTGCAGGCCAAGGCCCATGGGCACGCCGGATCCCATGGTGGCGTAATAGCCGGGGGCCACCAGCTCCGTCAGCACCATGTCCATGGCGGTGAACAGGCAGTCGCCCATGTCCGATGCGATGGGCATGCGCCCGTGCCGGGCGAACAGGTCGTTGACCGCGCGGGCGACGTCGTCCGGGGCGATCGCGGCGCCGTCGGCGACCAGGCCCCGGGGCGCGGGGGATGGCGAGGGGCTGTCGCCGCGGCCCAGCGGGCGGGCCAGGTCCAACAGCGCCTCCACCAATGCGGCCAGGCTGACATGGCCGTAGACATGGTGCGCAAAGCGCACGTCGCGGTCGAAGGCATGGATGGCATTGCGCAGGTCGATCTGCCGCTGCGACGTCCCGAAATTCGTGTCGCACAGGATGACGCCCAGCATCAGCAGGGCGTCGGACCCTTCGATGACGCCGCGCACGCTCTCCTCGCCCGCCAGACCCAGATAGGTGCCGACCAGCGGCACATCGGCATCGGCCAGGATGCCGCGGGCCATGAAGGTGTTGGCGGTCGGCAGGTCCAGGCGCCGCGCCAGCTCCTCCACCTTCGCCTCCAGTCCGTAGCGGCGGACCTCGACGCCCAGCAGCAGGGCCGGCGCCGATGCCGCCTGCAGGCGGGCCATCACCTCCGCGGCGCAGGCCCGGGCGGCCTCCGGGTCCTCCGGCGTCGGGGCGAAGGGCGGCACCGCGTCCACTTCCGCCGCCACCATGTCGCGCGGCAGCTCGATATAGACGGGCCGCGAGGTCTCGCGCGCCGCCGTCAGCACGCGCGCGATCTCCGCCGGGGCGCGGGCCGGATCGTCCAGCACCGCCTGGGCGCAGGTGATTTCGTGGTAGACCAGCCGCTGGCTGTCCAGGTGCTTGACCTGGTGGTGCAGGCCCAGGCCCATCGCCCCTTCCTTCGCCCCCGGCGCGCCGGAAATGACGACCAGCGGCGACTTCTCCGCATAGGCCGTCGCCACGGCGTTGACCATGTTGAGCGCGCCCGCGCCGTAGGTGACTGCCGCCACCCCCAGGGTCGAGCGGAAGCGCGCGGTGGCGTCGGCGGCGAAACCCACGGCGGGTTCGTGGCTCAAGGTATAGAGCGGCAGGATGTTGGAGGCCTCGACCTCCTTGAAGAAGGGCAGGGCGAAGTCGCCCGGAATGCCGAACACCTCGCGCGCGCCATAGTCCGACAGCGCGGTCAACAGGGCGTGGGCCAGTTTCATGGGTCGCCTTCCATCGTGCGGGATGCGGGCGGCGATTGAACCGCCGCGCCCGGGTGCTGGCAAGCCGTCAGATGGCGTTGTGCGCGCCGCCATGGGGTCGGCATCCGGAATATGCGGCGCGACCATCGGATCCGCCGCCGGGTCAGCCGCCGGCGGGCCGCGGCACCAGCGCCACGGTCAGGCTGCGCACGCCCTGGGCGCCGTGGATCAGGACGCCTTCGATGTCGGCGGTGGCCGACGGGCCGCTCATCAGCACGCTGTACCGGGCTTGCGCGAACTCGGGCCGGGCGAAGGCGTGGTGCAGGTTGCCCAGGATG
>JACKIH010000003.1:0-165000 GCA_020638575.1 Rhodospirillaceae bacterium
GATATTTGTGCCGCTCTAGCTCCGTAATCTCTGGCTCATTCACAGCAGACTCCGCATCCTCGGAATCACCAGCTGTGCAGCGCCTTTAGGGGCCTTCCCATGTTGCATCCATGTCGCATGGAGCTGACGCGACCCTATGGAAAACCGCAGAAATCCTTGGCTTTCTGTTGTGCCATGTTGCAACGCAATTGGCCCGCAAAATCGGCCAGACGTTGTCCTAATACATTGATTTTATGAAGAGATTTATGGTGCCCAGGGGCGGATTCGAACCACCGACACGCGGATTTTCAGTCCACTGCTCTACCAACTGAGCTACCTGGGCGCCGCACCGGGCAGGCCGCCCGGTTGGAACCCCGCCTTATAGTCGGCCGGCGCCGGCCTGTCTACCGGTCCGCACGGCCGCCCCCTGATGGGCAGGCGCGCGCCGGTCATCCGCTGTCCGGGTCATCGCTCCTGGGCAGGTCCTCGGCCTCGTCGTCTGCCGGCTGGCTGACCACGTAGCGGCTGCCGAGCCAGCGGGCCAGATCGATGTCGGCACAGCGGCGCGAGCAGAACGGGCGCGTTCGCACGGCGGTCGGCCGGCCGCAGATGGGGCATTTGCCCTTGTTGGCGAGGCGGGGGATGGTGATGGGAGTATCGGCCATAGCGCCGACATGACGGGCACGGCGCGGTAAATCAAGCCCCGGCGACCGATTTCGCGGGCGTAGCGGCCTTGTTTCAGGCTCCGGCAAAGGTGACCGCTACCGGCGGCCGGCCAGCACGTCGGCGAGGGCGGCACCGCGGCGCTGGCGGGCAAGGCGCAGCAGGCCCAGCCGGTCGATGCCGACCACCTGCACCGTCGCGGGGTCGTCGGCGAACCCGTCGGCGACGGCAGCCAGCAGGACCTTGGTTTCGGCTTCCGGCTTGGCACTGCCGATCAGGTCTACGACGATGGGGCCGGCCAGGTTGCGCAGGCGGATCTGCCGCGCCAGGACGCGGCACGCCTCCAGGTTGGCGGTGCGCTCGCTGGCCGCTGATCCCAGATCGACGTCGACGGCGACCAGGGCAGCGGTGGGTTCGATCACCAGACGGCCGCCGCTAGCGAGTGCTACCTCCGACGACTGGGCGGCGACGAACGGCTCCGACAGGTCGGCCGGCGCTACAGCGATGCGCTCGGTCAAGTCCGGCGCCCAGGTGCGGCACCAGTGGGCGAGCGCCCGCGCGGCATCGGGCGAGGGCAGGCGCACGGCTGCGGGATCTTCGGCATCGAGGATCAGACGGCGCAGGGGATCGGGGCCAGGCAGCACCGGGTCCGAGCCATCGAAGGGTCGGGCGGCGGCCAGGCCGCGGCCCAGTTCGGCCAGGTGCTGGGCGTCCCGGCCCACGGCATCGGGTGTGGCCTGGGCAGCGCGGCGCCGCACTATCCAGCCGCCGCCGTCCGGCAGGCGTGCCGCCCAGTCGCCGGCGCGGAAACCGGGCAGGCGCTTGGCCCCGCGAAGGCCACTGCCGAAGGGCCGGTGAACCAGGCAGCGGCCGGGCAGGGCGATGTCCGTGGTCGCTTCGGCAAGCTTGGTGGTGCGGGCCTGCGCCGTCACCTGCACCAGTATGGGCTGCGTCGCCGGCTCGTCCCCGGCCAGGCGCACCGGCACCTCGCCGATCTTGCCCCAGCCGCCGCCGCGGGGATCGCTGCGGGTCACCCGGCACCAGTGGACGGCCCCTTCGACGAGCGGGGCAGCGGGATCGGCAGCCCGCAGGTCCCACACCACGCCATCCTTGAGCACCGCTGCCAGGGCCAGGCCGTCGACGCTGTCGCCGACGAGCTCGATCATGGCGCGGCTGGAGTCGGCGGGCGGTCGACGGGGTAGCCGAGGCCCATGAGCATCTGGGCGGTCTCCCACACCGGGAGGCCGACCACATTGGTGTAGGAGCCGGAGATCTGGGTGACGAATCGGGCGGCCCGGCCCTGGATGGCATAGCCGCCGGCCTTGCCCTGGCCTTCGCCGCTGGCGATGTAGGCCGCGGCCATGGCATCGGTCAGGCGCGCCATCTGTACCAGGGTGGTCACGACGCGGAGCGCCCGGCGGCCGTCCGGTGCGATCACGCAGACGCCGGTGTGCACCCGGTGGCGCCGGCCCGACAGCAGGCGAAGGCAGGCCCGCACGCCGGCGGCATCGTCCGGCTTGGGCAGAATGCGCCGGCCGCAGGCCACCACCGTGTCGGCCGCCAGGGTGAACTGGCCGCGGACGGCAACGGCATCCGCCTTCTCACGGGCAAGCCGCCGCGCATGGTCCACCGGCAGTTCGCGCACGCCCGGCGTTTCGTCCATGTCGGCCGGCGCCACCCGATCGGGCGTCACGCCGATTTGGCGCAGCAGGTCGAGCCGCCGCGGCGAAGCCGAGGCCAGCACCAGCGCCGGGCACCCCTCCGGCAGATCGGATGTGCGGGCCATCCCGGAAGCCGGGATCGCCGCCTATTTGAACCGGAAAGTGATCCGACCCTTGGTCAGATCATAGGGGGTCATTTCCACGTTGACCCGGTCGCCGGCGAGCACGCGGATGCGGTTCTTGCGCATCTTGCCGCTGGTGTGAGCCAGCACCTCATGCTCGTTGTCCAGCTTTACGCGGAACATCGCGTTCGGCAGCAGTTCCATCACCGTGCCGGAGAACTCGATTAGATCTTCCTTAGCCATGCCCACCGCAAACCCAAGAAAACAGCGCCGCATACGTGACGGGCGGGAAGGGTTCGGTCAAGGGGGTCTGAGGCGGTACAGCCATGGTCGGCCGAAAAGCTGCTCCAAATGGCTGTTTCCGGAGGGTTTCGGCCGGGATGGACCGGCACCCGAGCGAGGGAATGCGCGGCCCATCCCGGCCTGCCGACGATGTGCACCTGCCCGTCGGCGCTCGGGGAGGAGCAGAGAGTGTCGGCCTTCGTCGCCGGGGCGGATGCTGTGGGGGCCCACCCCGCGACCTATTGAGAATGGGACCGGTATCGCGATTGGAGAAATTCAAGGTGGCAATGCGCTGCATTGACCTTACACATGACTCCACGCGCCCGGGATCACACCTGCGGGCCGCTTCGCGGCGGGAAGCGCTGGCGAATCCGCTGTCTGAGTTGGTCGCGCACCTGACGGAAGGCATCCAGGCGGGTTTCGCGGTTGCCTTCCACGATGGTCGGGTCGAACGTCGGCCAGAATTCCACCTCGCAGGCGTTGGTGCGGGTCAGTTCCAGTGCCCGGTGGTGGGCTTCCGGCGACAGGGAGATCACCAGGTCCGGCGCATCGTCCTGCAGGTCGTCGAAGGTCTTGGGGCGGTGGCGCGACAGGTCGAGCCCGATCTCGCCCAGCACCTCGACGGCAAACGGGTCCGTCTCGCCCTCGCGCACCCCGGCGCTGTCGATGTAGACGCGACGGCCGTGCAGGCTTTTCATGATGGCTTCTGCCATCGGCGACCGGATCGAGTTGAGCGTGCAGCAGAAGAGAACGCTGCCCGGCAGCTCATCGGTCACTGCGCTTCTCGACCCTTGATGTGCAGCACGCACAGGAGGGTGAAGAGCCGGCGCGCCGTGTCCTGGTCCACGTCGATGCGCCCGGCCAAGCGTTCGCGCAGCAGCTCCGAGCCATCGTTGTGCAGGCCCCGCCGCCCCATGTCGATCGCCTCGATCTTCGACGGTGCCGCGCGTTTGATGGCGTCGTAGTAGCTTTCGCAGATGGCGAAGTAGTCGCGGATGATGCGGCGGAACGGCGACAGGGGCAGGGGCACCAGGCCGAGATGCGCATCCTTGGAGTCGGCGATGTTGAAGATCAGCCGATTGTCTTCCAGGCTGAGGCGCAGGCGGTACGGCCCTTCGCCGCAGCCGACCGGCTCGAAGGTGTTGTCCTCCAGCAGGTCGTAGATGGCGATGGCGCGTTCGTGCTCCACCTCGGGGCTGCGCCGGCCGACGCTCCTCTCATCCAGGCGGATGTCGATCAGTCGATTGGCTTTGGTGACGGTCTGGTCTGCCATCGCCGGGTCATCACTCCGCGGGGTCGACGGCAACACCCAGCGCTTGCAGCCGCACGCGCACCGATTGGGCATGGGCGCCCAGACCCTCAGCTTCGGCCAGCGCCACCGCCGCCGGCCCGATCACGCGCAGGCTGCCGTTGGTGCAGGCCACCAGCGAGGTGCGCTTCATGAAGTCCAGCACCCCGAGGCCGGAGGAAAAGCGGGCGCTGCGCGCCGTCGGCAGCACGTGATTGGTGCCTGCCACGTAGTCGCCGATGGCTTCCGGCGTCTGGCGGCCGAGGAAGATGGTGCCGGCGTGGCGGATCAGATTGGCCAGGGCCGCCGGCTGGGCCACGGCCAGTTCCACATGCTCCGGGGCCAGGCGGTCGACCAGGGCCGGGGCCGCGAGCAGGTCGTCGACCACGATGATGGCGCCGTTGTCGGTCCAGGACCGGCGCGCAGTGTCCGACTGCGGCAGCGCATCCAGCCAGGTCTCCACCGCCGCCGCCACCGCGGCCGCGAAATCGGCATCGTCGGTGATCAGGATGGACTGGGCGTCGGGGTCGTGCTCGGCCTGGGAGAGCAGGTCGATGGCGATCCAGGCGGGATCGTTGTCCTTGTCCGCCACCACCAGGATTTCCGAGGGGCCGGCGATCATGTCGATGCCGACCTTGCCGTAGACCTGGCGCTTGGCTTCCGCCACGTAGGCGTTGCCTGGGCCGACGATCTTGTCCACCGGCTGGATGGTCTCCGTGCCGTAGGCGAGTGCTGCCACGGCCTGGGCGCCGCCCACCCGCCAGATCTCCGTAACCCCGGCGCGGCTGGCCGCGTACAGCACGGCGGGATCGAGTTGGCCGGACGGCGACGGGCACACCATGACGACGCGCGCCACGCCGGCGACGTGGGCCGGAATGGCGTTCATCAGCAACGTGCTGGGATAGCTGGCACGGCCGCCCGGCACGTAGATGCCGATGGCGTCCACCGGCGTCCAGCGGTGGGAGAGCTTGACGCCCGAGGCGTCGTCCACCTCCAGCGTTTGCGGCCGCTGGTGCAGGTGGAAGTCGAGGATGCGCTCGGCCGCCAGGTCGATGGCCGCACGCACGGATTCGGATACCTCCTCGGCGGCGGCCAGCATCTCCGCCAGGTCGACGCGCAGCTCCGCCACGGTGGCCGGCGCCTGACCGTCCAGCCGTGCGGTCAGCTCCAGGAGGGCGGCATCGCCGCCCTGGCGCACCTGATCGACGATCTCGCGCACGGTGCCGGCGACATCGGGCGTGCTGACGGAGCGGTTGCTGACCAGGTCGTTGAATCGGGAGGGAAAGTCGGCAGCGCCGACGGATAGCTCAATCGGCATCGACTGCACTCCGGAACCGTTCGATCCAGGCCATGGTTTCCGCCGGCCGCGTCTTCAAGGTCGCCCGGTTGACGATCAGGCGGGACGACACGTCGGCGATCTGTTCGATTTCCTGCAGGCCGTTGGCACGCAGCGTGCTGCCGGTCGACACCAGGTCGACGATGCGGCGGCACAGGCCGAGCGCCGGGGCCAGCTCCATGGCGCCGTTCAGCTTGATGCATTCGGCCTGGACGCCGCGCGCCGCGAAGTGCCGCCGGGTGATGGCGGGGTACTTGGTGGCGATGCGAACGTGGCTCCAGCGGCTGGGATCGTCGGTCTCGCCCAACTCCTGGGGCTCGGCCACCGCCAGGCGGCACTTGCCGATCTTCAAGTCGAGCGGCGCGTAGATTTCCGGATAGTCGAACTCGGCCAGCACGTCCGATCCGGCAACCCCGAGATGGGCAGCCCCGAAGGCCACGAAGGTGGCCACGTCGAAGGCGCGCACGCGGATGATCTCCAGGCCGACGTCAGCGGTCCGGAAGCGCAGGGCGCGGTCCTTGGGGTCGTCGAAGCCCGGTTCGGGCTTGAGGCCGACCTTGTCCATCAGGGGCCTCAGTTCGTCGAGGATGCGCCCCTTGGGCACGGCGAACACCAGCGGGTCGGCCGGTCGGGCGTCCGGGCGGTGTCGGTCGGCCGACGAGGAAGCAGTATCCGGCACGGCGGCCACCCAATCTTGCGGCAATTCCATCGATCATGCGCCGCGGCGCACTGTCATGTTGATATAGCGGTTCCTACGGTACGGGGGGAACCCCCGCACGCCGGTTGCGGCGGTATGCCGGCGATCAGTCGAGATCCTCGGCGTCGATGAGCCCGTGGGTGGGCGTACGGCGCGTCGGCCACGGCTCGCCGAAATCCTCCAGCGCCACCTCGATTGCCGAGACGCGCAGCCTGAGTTCCGGTCCGCCGCTGAAGGTCAACAGGATGGTGCCCGCGTCATGGCGCAGGCCCAGCAGGTCGAGCATGGCGCTGCGGTCGCGCAGGTCGAGTGCCTGGGTCTGCGCCCGCTCCACCTGGCCGATCCGCACGCCGCAATGGCAGCGCAGGAAGACCGGCCCGCCGTCGCCGGCCGCCTGGCTGGCGTCGGCCCCCACCGCCGCCGGCACCGCATTCCACATGAAGCGGTTGACCACCATGACGAAGGTGCGCTCGGCCGCCAGGTAGCTGATATCGGTCACCGGCACGATCGCGTCCTGCAACTGGGCGGATACGATCAGCAGGTCGTCGGCATCGGCGGCGCGGAGCCTGAGCTTCGGGTCGGGGTCGGCAGGGGGCATGGACAGGACTACTCCCGGACGCGTTCGATATCCGCCCCGCAGGCGGCCAGCTTCTGCTCCAGGGCTTCGTAGCCCCGGTCGAGATGGTAGACGCGGTTGAGCGTGGTTTCGCCGCTGGCGGCCAGGCCGGCCAACACCAGGGAGACGCTGGCGCGCAGGTCGGTCGCCATCACCTGGGCGCCGGTGAGGTGGTCCACCCCGCGCACCAGGGCCGACGCACCGTGCACAGTGATGCTGGCGCCCATGCGCAGCAGTTCCGGCACGTGCATGAAGCGGTTCTCGAAGATCGTCTCGGTGATCAGCGAGGCGCCCTCGGCCACCGTCATCAGCGCCATCACTTGGGCCTGAAGATCGGTGGGGAAGCCGGGGTAGGGCTCCGTCATCACGTCGATGCCGTGCAGCCCGTTGGCCCGTTCCACCTTCAGCCCGCGGTTGGTGGCGGTGAAGGTCACGCCGGCCGGCCCCAAGGCATCGATCACCGCGGTCAGCGCCTGGGCATCTGCGCCCAGCAGGTGCACCGAGCCGCCGGTGGCCGCCGCCGCCATGGCGTAGGTGCCGGTTTCAATGCGGTCGGGCACGATGGCGTGCTGCGTGCCGTTGAGGCGGTCGCGGCCGCGGATGGTGAGCGTGCTGGTGCCGATGCCGTCGATCTCCGCTCCCATGGCGACGAGGCAGGTGGCCAGATCGGCCACTTCCGGCTCGCGCGCGGCGTTCGCCAGCACGGTTTCGCCGCGGGCGAGGCTGGCCGCCATCAGCAGGTTCTCCGTCGCCCCCACCGACACCTTGGAGAAGACGATATGTGCCCCCACAAGCCCATTGGGCGCGCGGGCGTGCATGTAGCCGTCCTTCAGTTCGATCTTGGCTCCCAGCGCTTCCAGCCCGGTAATGTGCAAGTCGACCGGCCGGGTGCCGATGGCACAGCCGCCGGGTAGCGACACTTCCGCGGTCCCGGTGCGGGCCAGCAACGGACCCAGCACGAGCACGCTGGCGCGCATCTTGCGCACCACATCGTAGGGCGCACGGGTGTCGGTGATCTGCTTTGCCGTCAGCGTGACGCGGCCCTGGCCGCCCTCGCTGCGCACGCGTTCGATCTCCACGCCGTGGCCGGCCAGCAGGGTGCCCATGGTGGCGATATCTGCCAGGTCCGGCAGCCGCGTCAGGGTGAGCGGCTGGTCGGTCAGCAAGGCCGCGGCCATCAGCGGCAAGGCCGCGTTCTTGGCGCCGCTGATGGGGATGTCACCCTTCAGGGGGCGGCCGCCGCGTATCCGGATCTTGTCCATGGTCACTCGATCTGCTGTGCGGTTGCGGGGCGGCCGGTGGCGCCGGTCCGCAGCTCGGTTGCCGTGCGGGGGAACGGGCGGTGCGGGCGCGGATCACCCGGTCGCTTGCCTCAGTCTATCCGTCTTCCTGGCCGTTTGATGGTCCGTGGGCTTCGGCTTGCCGCTGGCGGGCCTTGCGCTTGGCCAGATTGGCACGCAGAGCCATCGCTTCGCGCCGCTGCCGCTCACCCTCGCGGTCACCGGCTGCGGGTTGGCGACGGCGGGAAATCTGGGGTTCCTGGACCTCCGGCATGTCCCTGGACCGTTTCGGTTCTTGCCCGACGATGAAAGGTCTTAGGTGGCGGAATTCGCGCTTCCGTTCAAGGGGCAGGCGCACCGCCGCCACGCCTCCGAGGGCGCATCGCCGGCGCCGGTGGCGGGCGACTCGGCGGCTTTGCGCAGATTGACAGGGCTTACAACACTCCCCTAAGCCATCATGCGACGGCTAACAGCCAACGGGAGGCTAAAGATGAAAAAGCTGATCACCGGTATTTGCGTCGCCGCGGCGCTCTCGCTCAGCGGCCAGGCGGCCCTCGCCGACGTGCTCGACGACATCGCCGAGCGCGGCGTGCTCCGCGTTGGCGTGAAGGCGGACTATCCGCCCTACGGCTACCTGGACGAGGCCGGCAACATCGTCGGTATCGAACCGGCGCTGGCCCAGGATGTGGCGGACCTCTTGGGGGTGGAGCTGGAGCTGATCCCCGTGGTGTCGTCCAACCGCATGCAGTTCCTGGAGCAGGGCCGCGTCGACCTGATGATCGCCACCATGACCGATCGCAACGACCGGCGCGAAGTGGTGCAGATCGTCGACCCCAACTACTACTCCTCGGGCACCAATATTTTGGCGCCGATCGAAGCCGGCCTGACCGAGTGGGAGCAGCTCGACGGCCTGCCGGTCTGCGGCATCCAGGGGGCCTTCTACAACCGCAAGACCGAAGAGGAATTCGGCGCGGAGATCGTTGCCTTCACCGGCACCGCCGAAGCGCTGGCCGCCCTGCAGCAGGGCACCTGCGTGGCCTTCGTCTACGACGACAGCTTCCTCATCTCGCGCTTGAGCGAGCCGGAATGGGCGGACTACGAGATGCCGCTTGAGACCATCGACGATGCCCCGTGGGGCCTGGCCGTCGGCCTCGGCGAGGACCGGTTTGCCAACCTGATGTCCGGCATGATCGTCAACTGGCACCTCTCCGGCCGCATCCTGGAGCTGGAGACGGAGTACGGCGTAGACAACACCCCCTTCGCCGAACGCATGCACCAGCTCTTCCTCGACATCAATCCGTCCATCGAACGGTGATGCCAAGCGGAGCGGCGCGCGGAGCTTCGGCCCTGCCGCCGCTTCGGCACACCGTCTCTCCTTCGGCCTTGGGGTCCCCCGGCCGCGCCAGTCGCGGCTTTCCAGCCGGGCTGCAAATGATCTAGCGTCGTCGGCTATTGTGCACTGCGGGAACGCCGCATGGATGGCATCGAAGCCTGGTTCCTCGACCTCTACCATACGACCGGCATCAACCTGACGATCGTCTACGATGCCTTCGACCGCGAGCGTTTCCTGCGGGGGCTGCTCAACACCGTCGTCCTGTCGGTGATCTGCCTGGTCTTCTCCGTCATCATCGGCATCCTCGGCGCCTGGCTGCTGGGCGCGCGCCAGGCGATCCCCAGGCGCTTCGTGCAGGCGTATGTGCAGTTCTTCCGCAATACGCCGCCCCTGGTGCAGATGTACTTCTTCTTCTTCGCCCTCGGCCCGCTGTTCATGACGACGGTGGAGCGCCAGGTCGGGCAAATGGTGTTCGTTTCTGAGACGCCGTTGCTCACCAGCTTCCACTGGGCGGTGATTTCCCTGTCCTTCTTTGCCGGGGCCTTCAACGTGGAGATCTTCCGCTCCGGCATCGAGGCGGTGCCGCGCTCCACCATCGAAGCGGCGGAAGCGCTGGGCATGTCGCGCTGGCAGATCTATCTCGACGTGATCCTGCCGCTGGCTTTCCGCATCTGCCTGCCGGCGCTCAACAACAACCTTGTCAATTTGGTAAAGACGACGACGCTGGCCTACGCCATCGCGGTGCCGGAGCTGCTCTACATGTCCAACCAGATCTGGTCGGACTCGGTGAACGTGCCGGAGATGATGACGGTGTTGCTGTTCGTCTATGTCGGCCTGGTGGCCATCCTGGTGTTCGCCATGCAGCGCTGGGAGCGCGCCATGAAGCTGCCGGGGTTCGGCACATGAGCGCCCGCCGGCGCATGCGGCTGGACAATGCGGGCACCGACCTGCCGGTGCTGCTGCCGGGGGCGGAGCGGCTGGCCGACCGGGCGCGCCGCGACCGGCTGGTGGGGACGATGCCGCGCCTGCACTGGACCCATGGCGCCGTCCTGGCCGGGTTGATCGTGCTGTGGGCCGGCATGGCCGAAGCGCAGACGGGGGCCGCCGAGCCGGGCGTGTTCGACGCGCTCTTCCGCTGGATGCCGCTGCTGCTGGAAGGCTTCGGCTTCAACATCCTGATCAGCTTCATGTCCATGGCCATCGGCACGGCCGTCGGGGTGGCTTTGGGGCTGGGACAGATCTCGCTGCTCGCCCCCGTGCGCGGGTCGAGCTGGCTGGTCACCCAGTTCTTCCGCAACGCGCCCTGGCTGGTGCTGCTGTTCTTCGTGATGTTCATGATGCCGTTCGAATTCGTGGTGTTCGGCACCGTCATTCCGTTCCCGGACTGGATCAAGGCCACCATCGGGCTCGCCCTGCCGGTGATGGCGAACGTGTCGGAAATCGTCCGCGGGGCGGTGATGTCCGTGCCGTCCGGCCAGTGGGAATCGTCGGAAAGCCTGGCGTTCAACCGCCGCCAGACGCTGTTCATGATCATCCTGCCCCAGTGCATCAAGCGGATGATCCCGCCCTGGATGAACCTCTACGCCATCCTCACCATGGCCACGGTGCTGGCTTCCATCGTCGGCGTGTCGGAGATGATGACGCTGACCCGCCGGGCGCTGGCGGCCGAGCAGAACGCGTTTACCCTGCTGGTGCCGTTCTACGGCTTCGTGCTGCTGTGCTTCTTCGCCTACTGCTACCCGATCGCGCGCTTCACGCTCTATCTGGAGCGCCGCTACCACGTCATCACCTGACGACGGCCGAGGGGAAACCGCCATGGCCCAGCCGGTTCTTGCCAAGGAGACGGTCGACCAGCCGGAGGCCGCCTGGACCCCGGACCGGCCGATCGTGGAGATCACCGACGTGCACAAGGCGTTCGGCCCGGTGGAGGTGCTGAAGGGCGTGAGCCTGGACGTGATGAAGGGCGACGTGGTGTGCATCATCGGCCCGTCGGGCTCCGGCAAATCCACGCTGCTGCGCTGCATCAACGCGCTGGTGGACATCCAGAAGGGCTCGATCCGGGTGGAAGGCCAGGAGGTGCATGTGCCCAAGCTGGACAAGCTGGCGCTGCGCAAGAAGGTCGGCATGGTCTTCCAGCAGTACAACCTGTTCCCCCACAAGACCGCACTCGACAACGTGATGATGGCGCCGCTGAAGGTGCTGAAGCAGGACCGCAGGGACGTGGAGGGCCGGGCGCGCGAGCTGCTCGCCAAGGTGCGCCTGACGGGCAAGGAGGCGAGCTATCCGGGCGAGCTGTCGGGCGGCCAACAGCAGCGCGTGGCGATCGCCCGCTCGCTCGCCATGGGGCCGGACGTGATGCTGTTCGACGAGGTGACGGCGGCGCTGGACCCGGAAACGGTGAAGGAGGTGCTGGTCACCATTCGCCAGCTCGCCGAGGAGGGCATGACCTGCATGCTGGTGACCCACGAGATGGGCTTCGCACGGGAAATCGCCGACCACATCTATTTCACCGACCATGGCCGGATTGTCGAACACGGGCCGCCGGCGGAGTTCTTCCAGAACGCCCAGGACCCGCGCACGAAAGAGTTCCTCAGTCAGATTCTTTAGGCATTGTGCGGCCGGTTGACGCCCCGGCCGGCTTGTTTGGTGGGACGCCCGGCAGCGGAAAGCTGCCATTGCCGGCGGAGCGCACGGTTCCTGCACGCCAGCCACGCCCGCCGGTTGGGGTCGGCCCAGCCAAATCCCATCGCGCTCTCGATATCTGTTATTGCGAGAATTGATCCGCCCTGATGGCCCGCGAGGCGATTCCATCGGGCCGGATCATGTTTCAGCGGCGTATGGCGTCATTCTGAGCAGACCATATGCCATTTTCCGCGTAGTCCGAGAACATTTTCGCTGCGACAATTTTTATGTGGTCGTCAATTGACGATTTGCCGATGGAATGGGGTAAGAGAGTCCTGCTAAACTTGAGTGCATTTCTGTCTCGCCGTTGATGAACGAAGATCCTTCATCGGCTCTTGGATATCCGTCGTTTCCGCTATGGCAGAACACCCTGCAGGCGGCGACAGTTTGGGTAGCGGTGCTATGATTCGCCGAGCTGTAGTAGTTCTTTGGAAGTACGTACTGTTGGCGGTCGCCATTATGATCGGATTGACGCGCTATTTTGATTGGCAATTCCAGCAAATGTTAGAAGAAGTGATGCTCGAAGAGCGCATCTTCGTAAATCTCTCTGCGGAAGTTCTATCAAATATTCTTGATCATGCCATTGTAGACGTCTGTGTGATGGCAAGGCAAAATGAGTTGGACGAATTTATTAATTACCAGGACCAAGATGCTCTTGAAGAGGCTGCTGATGAATATATTGAAATTATGCAGAACTCTCACAGTTATAGTCAAATTAGGTTCATTGACGAAAGCGGCATGGAGCAGGCCCGCGTCGATCGTACAAGCGACGGACTGCAAATTGTGGGAGACGATGACCTGCAAGACAAAGGGTCGAGATACTATTTTCAGCAGGCCATTAATCTGCCGTTGGGGAGCGTATATATCTCTCCACTCGATTTGAATATTGAGGACAGTGGCATCGAGGTGCCGGATCAGCCGACGATCCGGGTGGCAACGCCGGTAGGGGATGATACCGGGCAGCCGCGCGGGATCGTCGTGATCAACATCGATGCCGCGCCGATCCTGGAGAGAATCACCAGGGCCAGTGCCCTGGCGCCGGGCGACCCGATGCTGTTCAACACCGATGGCTATTGGCTGTTGAGCCCGAACCCCGGCCAGCAATGGGGCTTCATGTTCCCCGACCGGGCCGACCAGCGGATGGGCGTGCAGTTCCCGGAGATCTGGCAGGGCATGTCCGACCGGGTGGCCGGGCGCGTCGAAACGGACGATGGCGTGGTCACCTTCCGCCGCTTCAGCCCGCTGTCTGAGGTCCATCGTTGCAACGAAGAGCACGCGTTGACCCGGCCAGCCCTGATGCAGGCCGACTACGAGTGGATCGTGGCATCGTGGCTGTCCCCCCGCCTCATCAATGCCGTCAAGCATGAGGTACTTCTCGCCCAGCTTTATATCGCGCTGCCCCTGCTGGTGTCGCTGCTGGGCACGATGCGGTTGGCCGAGCTGTTCATCCAGGAGCGGCGGGCCCACCACGCCGATCTACGGGCCATGGCGCGCCGGGATGGCCTGACACGCCTGCCCAATCGCGTGGCCTTTGAGGAAAGCGTCGCCCAGGAAGCCAGCAGATGCCGAAGGAGCGGCAGGAAGTTCGCGGTCCTCTATATCGACCTGGACGGGTTCAAAGGCATCAACGACACCTTCGGCCACAAGGCGGGCGACTCGGTGCTGCAGGGTGTCGCCGCGGCCCTGACATCGCGCATCCGGCAAGTGGATACGGCGGCCCGGCTTGGCGGCGACGAATTCGTGGTGCTGCTGGCCGATGTGGGCGACGCGGAGTCCGCCCTGGCCGTGGCCAACGACCTGTGCGCGCGCATTGCAGAGGTGTCCTACGAGGGGCGGTGCATCGGCGGCAGCATCGGTGCTGCCATCTGGCCGGACGACGCAGACCTTGAGCACCTTCTGCAGCGCGCCGACGATGCCATGTACCGGGCCAAGCAGGCGGGCAAGAACCGCGTCTATCGGGCAACTCCGGTCGCAGCCGAGTAGGCCGGCCGATCGTCGCCGGCGGGCGCCTTGGTGCCGGCCCGTCAGTGGTCGCGGCCGCACGGACGATGCGCGGAAGCCCGATGGTCGGCAGCCAAGGGTTTGCGCAGTGGCCAAATCCCTTGAACCCGCTGCGGCCGCGTGGCAGGTTCCGCGTCCTTGGCGGACGCCGCACGGTTCCCCGTGCCCCAGACCCCGCCCGGCGCTGCCGTAGCTCAGTGGTAGAGCACCCCCTTGGTAAGGGGGAGGTCCAGAGTTCAAGTCTCTGCGGCAGCACCAGCACCCGCGTGGAAACCATCCTCCGCCAGGCTGCATCGGCCGCCGCCGCCGGCACGGTTACAGCGAGTTGGCGCGATGCGCGCCGCCCGACGACCGCCGCTGCCCATCGGGCCGGCGCCCGTCCGGCCGGTCGCTTAAGCCGATCTTAATGGCATGGCGAGCAATATTAGATCCCCGCGGCGGGCGAGGCGACGATACCCTCGACGTGCGCGTGGCCCTTGGGCTAGCCGCGCAACCGCGGACTGCGGCTGGTTTTCGACATGCACACCATCACGCCCTTGCGGACCTTTTGGTCGCTCTTCTTGCTGGTCGCGGTGCTGACCGGCGGGGCAGTGGCCTTTTACATCGATCTCACTATGCGGGAGTTCATCCGCAGGACGATCGCCGACGAACGCGTGACGGTAACGCTGGAGGCGTCGGTACTCTCCCGCAGTCTCAACCGCGTTGCCGCCAACGTCTGCGCGCTGTCTGAGCAGAACGAGCTGCGCAGCTATCTGGATGGGGGCACGCCGGGATCGCTCGACGCGATCGCCTGGGAGTATCTGGCATTGGCCCGGAATTCCGGCGACTACGGCCAGATCCGCTACATCGACGAGACCGGCCAGGAAATCGTGCGGGTCGATTCCAGCGGGCGAACCGCCCACGTCGTTCCCGCCGAAGACCTGCAGAACAAGAGCGGCCGCTATTACGTCGCGGAGGTCCTGAGCCGGGGGCGCAACGAAATCTACATCTCACCCATCGATCTCAACATCGAGGGCGACGCGGTGGAGGTGCCGTACCGGCCCATGCTGCGCATCGGCACGCCGGTGTTCGATGGGGCGGGACGCCGCCGCGGCTTCGTCATGATCAACATGCCGGCTGCCAACATGCTCAACCGGGTGGTGAGCTACGGCGCCCTGTCCATCGGGCGGACGATGATGCTCAACGACGAGGGCTACTGGCTGATCCATCCCGACCCGCGCCATGCCTGGGGCTTCATGTTCCCCGATCGCGCGGACGACCGCATGCCTGTTCTCTATCCCCTGGAATGGGCGGAAATGGGACAGGCCCGCGCCGGCACGTTTCGCACGGACACCGGCCTCTACACCTTCCAGCACATCCGTCCCTTCACGGAAGTCGGCCATTGCATCGACTTCGGCGCCGACGACGAGGAGGCGAATGGCCTCGAAGACTATGAATGGATCCTCGCCTCCTACGTGCCGGAAAGCGAACTTACGGCCCATCTGCGCGGGCTCATCTACCGCACCGTCGCGGTGGCCGTGCCCTTTGTCGTGCTGATGGGCACGATCATCCGGGTGGTTGTGGCGGTGGTGGCGCAGCGCCGGCGCTACCGGGCAGACCTGGAGTCGTTGGCTCGCTATGACGCCCTGACCGGGCTGGCGAACCGCGCCACCTTCGAGGATCGGCTGGTCACCGAGTTCGACCGCGCCAGCCGTTACGAGAAGAAGTTCGGGCTGCTCTACATCGACCTCGACGGGTTCAAGGGGATTAACGACACGCTTGGCCACGATGCCGGCGACGACGTGTTGAGGGCGGTGGCGGGTCTGCTGAAGCGCCGGGTACGGGCGGCCGATACGCCGGGGCGCCTGGGTGGCGACGAGTTCGCCGTGCTGCTGACCGAGGTGCCCGGCCGCGACGCCTGCCGGGAGGTGGCCGCCGAAATCTGCAAGCAGGTGTCGGAGCTTGACTTCCAGGGCCACACGGTTGGCGCCAGCATTGGTGTGGCTGTATGGCCGGACGATGCCGCCACACCGACGGAAGCGATGCGGCGCGCCGACCAGGCGATGTACCTCGCCAAGAAGTCGGGCAAGAACCAGGTGCGCACGGTCGACGAGCTGACGGCGTAGGGACGGCCACCGGTCAATCGACGTGCCGGTCCGGATGTCTCTAGGATGCGGGGATCAAAGGATCCTTCGGGGGCAACCCGATGGCCGTGCTCGGGCGAGGGAGGAGTAGCGATGCTGCAGATTGGCATCACGATCGCGGTGGTGATCTGGTTTGCCGTCACGGCCCAGAGGCGGGGCAAGAACACGGTGCTGTGGGCGATCGTCGGTGCGGTCAGCTACTACGTGCCGTCTGCGGTTTTCGGGCGGTTCATCTTTCCGGCCCTGATCGGCCCGGTCGACCTCGATAATCTGGGCGGCTACCTCATCCTCGGCGTCGCCCTTGCCATCGCCTTCGGCCTGGCGTGCTGCCTGGTTGCCCGGGCTGTCCTGCTGAAAGTGGCGTAGTGGGAACAAAGTGGCGTAGCGGCAAAACCGCAGCACGGCTGCCGCGGCGGTGCATGGCACCGCCCGGTTGCGACCGGCCGTCTCGATCCAAGGCGACCCCTCCGCCCGGACGCGCCCTGCGGCAAATCGCAAAAGATTCACACAGACGTCACGCGAATGAGAACGTTTTCATGTTTTAGTGGGGTGGCGAGGGGGCAGGGGAGGACCGAGGCGGTATGGCCACCATCCGGGATGTTGCGCGCCGCGCCGGGGTGTCGATCGCCACGGTGTCGCGGGTGGTCAACGAACAGCCGGGGATCCGGCCGGAAACCCGCGCGCGCGTGCACGACGCCATCGACGAGCTGAGCTTCCGCCCCAATGCCATCGGCCGCAGCCTCAAGGCCGGCACCTCCCGCGTGCTCGGCGTGATGGTGCCGACGCTGGCCAACCCGGTGTTCGCCGAAGCGGTGGAGGGTCTGCAGCACGAAGCGCGCAAGGCCGGCTACGGGGTGATGGTGACGACCTCCGACTACGATGCCGATACCGAGCGCGCGGCGGTGGAAACGCTGATGATCGGCCGGGTGGACGCGCTGGTCCTGACGGTGCGAGACGCCGCCGATGCCGCCACGCGGGCATGGCTGGACGCCATCGATCGCCCGGTGGTGCTGATCTACAACGAGCCCGGCAGCCGCCCGACGGTGACGGTGGACAACGCCGCTGCCGGGGCCGCCGCTGCGGAGATGTTCGTCCGCCTCGGCCACAGCCGCCTCGCCGTGGTGGCCGGCAGTCTCACCGGGTCGGACCGGTCGCGCGCCCGCTGGCTCGGCTTCGCCAACGCGTTGCAGGCGCAAGGCTGTCCGCCGCCGGTGAAGGTGGAGATCCCGTTCCACCAGACCGACCTGGGCCAGGCGATCGCCGACCTGATGGCGGGCGACGCGCCGCCCACCGGGCTATTCTGCTCCAACGACCTCATCGCCATGCGCACCATGGCGGCACTGAGGGAGCTTGGCCTCGGCGTGCCGGGCGACGTCTCGGTCATGGGGTTCGACGGCATCGCCACCTGCCGCTTGCTCCACCCCAGCCTCAGCACCGTCTCCCAGCCATCGCGGACCATGGGTGAAGCCGCCGCCACCCTGGTCTTGAAGGAACTCGCGGGCGGTGTGGCAGAGCCCTTCACGATCCTGCCACACCGCCTTGTCGAGGGCGGCTCCGTTGGTCCGCCGCCAAGGGCGGCCCAGCGGGGTCCGACCACATCCCCGACAGAGAGAGGAGTACCATCCACATGATGCGCCTGTCCCTCCTGGCCGCCGGCGCGGCCACAGCGCTTGTGCTCGCAGCCGCACCGGCCGCCGCCCAGCGCGAGGCGATCTGCTACAACTGCCCGCCGGAATGGGCCGATTGGGCGAGCATGCTGGAGGCCATCGAGGCCAATCTCGGCATCAGCCTGCCCCACGACAACAAGAACAGCGGCCAGACGCTGGCCCAGTTGCTGGCGGAGCGCGACAACCCGGTGGCCGACGTCGCCTACTACGGCGTCACCTTCGGCATCCAGGCGGCCGAGGAAGGGGTGGCCGCCAGCTACCAGCCGGCCCACGGCGAGGAGATCCCCGACGGTCTCCACGACCCGGACTGGCGCTGGTTCACCATCCACTACGGCACGCTGGGCTTCTTCGTGAACACCGAGGCGCTGGGCGACGTGCCGGTGCCGCAGAGCTTCGCCGACCTGCTGGACCCGCAATACGAAGGCATGGTGGGCTATCTCGACCCCACCTCGGCCTTTGTCGCTGCGCTACGCCGGGGCGGTGGCGGCCAACCTCGCCATGGGCGGCACGCTGGACGATTTCGGACCGGGGCTGGAGTATTTTGCGGCCCTGCGGAAGAACGATCCGATCGTGCCGTTGCAGACCTCCTACGCCCGCGTGCTCTCCGGCGAGATTCCGATCCTGTTCGACTACGACTTCAACGCCTACCGCGCCATCTATGACGACGAAGCGCCGGTGACGTTCGTCATCCCGGCGGAAGGCACCATCGTGGTGCCCTACGTGATGAGCCTGGTGGCCGGCGCCCCGCACGAGGCGGAAGGCCGCGAGATCCTCGACTTCATCATGTCCGACGAGGGCCAGGCGATCTGGGCCAACGCCTATCTGCGCCCGGTGCGCGAGGCGGCCCTGAGCGAGGAGGTGGCGGCCCGCTTCCTGCCGGCCGAAGATTATGCCCGCGCCCATCCCATCGACTATGCCCGCATGGCCGAGGTGCAGGCCGAGTTCGTCGATGCCTACCGCGCCGCCGTGCAGTGAAACCCGACGTGCGACCTGGAGCCTGCGGGGGACCGGCGGTACGCCACCGGCCCCTCGCGGGATCCGCACCGCCGTTCTGAGGACCCCGGTTCCGTGATCTCCCGCCTCACCCTGGTCGCCGTCCTGGCGCCCGCCGTGGCCTTCGCCTTCGCCTTCTTCCTGCTGCCGCTGGGCCAGCTCGTGCTGATCGGTGCCAGCGGCGAGGAGGGGCTGGCCAGCTATTGGCGGGTGGTGAGCGACCGGCTCTATCTCACCAGCCTCGCCAACACCGTGCTGCTGGCCGGCGGCGTCACCCTGGCGACGCTGGCCATCGCCGCGGTGGTGGGACCGTTCCTGGCGCAGAACCGCTTTTTCGGCCGGTCGCTGCTGGTGGCGCTGCTCACCTTTCCGCTGGCCTTCCCCGGCGTGGTGGTGGGTTTCCTCGTCATCCTCACCGCCGGCCGGCAGGGGCTGATCAACGAGATCTCGCGCTGGCTCACCGGCGACCGGCTGGTGTTCGCCTATTCGCTGGCCGGGCTGTTCTTCGGCTACCTCTACTTTTCCATCCCGCGGGTGGTGCTGACGGTGATGGCGGCGGCCGACAAGCTGGACCGTGCCACCATCGAAGCCGCCCGCTCGCTGGGCGCGTCGCCCCTGGCAGTGGCGCGCGACGTGGTGCTGCCGGCGCTCAAACCCGCCTTCATCGCGTCGGGCGCCATCTGCTTTGCCACCGCCATGGGGGCGTTCGGCACCGCCTTCACTCTGGCGACGGACATCACCGTGCTGCCCATGACGATCTATACGGAGTTCACGCTGGGCGCGAACCTGTCCATGGCCGCTGCACTCAGCGTGTTTCTCGGCCTCGTTACCTGGCTGGTGCTGCTGGCGGCGCGCCGCTCGGCCGGCGCCACCGTGGCCGCGGCGGGATAGGGGGAGGACAGCCAAATGCAGCGCCGCTGGCCCTTCTTCTTGTCGCTGGCCGCCTGCCTGGTGGTGGCGGCCTTCCTGATCGTCCCTATGGTGCTGTCGATCCTGGCCGGCATCAGCGAGAACTTCGCCCATGGCCTCCGGGACGGCGTCACCCTGCGCTGGGTGGGAGAGGTGTGGCGGCTCTATGCCGACACCATCTTCTTGTCGCTGCAGATCGCACTGGCCACCCTGGTGGCGACGGTCCTGCTGGGCGTGCCGACCGCCTACGGGCTGGCGCGCGCGCCGGGGCGTGGCGCGGGTGATCGAAGAAGCGCTGGTGCTGCCGCTGGCGGTCCCCGGCCTCGCCATCGCGCTGGCGCTGATCGTCACCTATGGCGGCGTCACCGGCTTTCGCCAGAGCTGGCTGTTCATCCTGGTGGGCCACGTGATCTTCACATTGCCCTTCATGGTGCGTGCGGTGCTGGCGGTGATGCTGTCGTCCAATCTGCGGGTGCTGGAGGAGGGCGCGGCCAGCCTCGGCGCCGGGCCGATGACGCGCTTCCTGACCGTGGTGGTGCCCAACGCCGCGCCCGGCATCCTGGCGGGTGCGCTGATGGTGGTCACGCTCTCCATCGGCGAGTTCAACCTCACCTGGATGCTGGCCACGCCGCGCACGAAGACGCTGCCCATCGGGCTTGCAAACTCCTATGCCTCCATGCGCCTGAGATCGCCAGCGCCTACACGCTGGTGTTCTTCGTGATGGCGGTGCCGCTGCTGCTGGCCCTGCAGCGCTGGGCCGATCCCAGGCGCCAGAGGCGGCGCCGGCCGGTGGCGGCGGAGGGTGCGCAATGACCGGTCCCGTCGCCATCACGCTCACCGCCGTCGCCAAGACGTTTGCCGACGGCACCCGCGCGCTGCGTCCGCTGGATCTGGAAATCCGTGCCGGCGAGCGCCTGGCGGTGCTGGGTCCGTCCGGTTGCGGCAAGACCACGCTGCTCCGCCTGATTGCCGGGCTGGAGCGCCCCGATCCCGGCGGCCAGGGTGCGGTTCGGCGAGTTGGACGTAACGCCGTTGCCCATCGAAAAGCGCGGTGTCGGCATGGTGTTCCAGAGCTACGCACTGTTTCCCAACATGTCGGTGGCCGGCAATGTCGGCTACGGCCTGCGCCTGCGTCGCCTGCCGCGCCCGGAGCGCGAGGCGCGGGTGGAGCGCATGCTGGAGCTGGTGCGCATCCCCGGCCTGGCCGACCGGCGGGTCGACCAGATTTCCGGCGGCCAGCGCCAGCGCGTGGCGCTTGCCCGGGCGCTGGCGGTGGAACCCCGCATCCTGCTGCTGGACGAACCGCTGACGGCACTCGATGCCGGCCTGCGCGAGGAGCTGCGGGCGGAACTCCACGAGTTGCTGTCGCGCCTCGCGGTGACGGCGCTCTATGTCACCCACGACCAGGCTGAGGCCATGTCGCTGGGCGACCGGGTGGTGGTGATGGACCACGGCCGCATCGCCCAGATCGGCACGCCGCAGGAGATCTACCACCGCCCCGCGGACGGCTTCGTGGCCGGCTTCGTCGGCCAGTTGAACCGGGTGGCGGGTACGGCGACAGCGGCCGGCCTTGTCACCACGGCCGGCACCGTCCCCTGCGGCGCCCTAAGCCCTGGCGCCGGCGTGTTCGGCTTCCGCCCGGAGCGTGCGTGCCTCGTCTCCGATGGCGCGGGACTTGCCGGCATCGTCACCGCCGCCTTCTTTCTGGGCGACCGCTTGCGCCTGCGCATTGCGCTTACCGGTGGCGAGATCATACAGCTCGACCACCCTGGCCACCGCGACATCGCTGCCGGCGCGGCGGTGACGGTGGCGGTCGATCCCGATGCCTGGTTCCCGGTCGAAGCGGCCGGGATGGAGCCCCTCCCATGACGTTGATTGCTCAGATTTCCGATGCCCATATCAAGGCGCCGGGGAAGCTCGCCTACGGCCGGGTGGACACCGCAACCGCCCTGGCCCGCGCGGTGGAGACCGTCAACGCGCTCGATCCCCAGCCTGACCTGGTGGTGGTCTCCGGCGATCTGGTGGATGGCGGCGGCGCGGCGGAATACGCCCACTTGCTGGATCTGTTGACGCCCCTGCGCGCGCCTTTGCGCGCCGTGCCCGGCAACCACGACCTGCGCGGGCCCTTGCGGGCGGCATTGTCCGCGCGCTGTGCGCTGGCACCGGGCGAGGGGGCGGTGGACTGGGTGGAAGACTTGGCCGAGGCCCGCGTGGTCGGGCTCGACAGCTCGGTGGCCGGCGGCGGCCACGGGCTGCTGGAGGAAGCGAGCTTGGCGCTGCTGGGACGCGCCCTGGCGGAGCGGCAGGACGTGCCGGTGCTGATCGTCCTGCACCACCCGCCGGTGCGCCTGAACATCCCCGGCATGGACGCTGACAACCTGCGTAATTCCGAAGCCCTGGCCGAACTGGTGCGCCCCCATGGCGGGCGCGTGGCCATCGCCTGCGGCCACCTCCATCGGTCGGCCTCCACGGTGTTTGCCGGCGCGCTGGTGACCGTTGCCCCCGGCGTCAGCCACGCCGTCTTGCGGACGGCCGAGCCGCCGGTGCGCTTCGTCATGGAGCCGCCGGGCTATGTGCTGCACAGCCTGATCGACCGCGCCTGGACGGCGGAAACCTGCCCGGTGGGCCGGTTCGACGGCCCCTATCCCTTCCGCAGGGCCGATGGCGGGTTCATCGATTAAGGCTGGGCGCAAGCCAACGGATTCTGTTTATAATTCATTTAGTTATAGGTGTTTCTTAAGTTTACGTGGAGATCGTGCGCCATCTCCGCGAAAGCCGAGATCTTATTGAATTCGTTGAAATCTGAGTCCAGTGCGCCGCTACGGTCCCCGGTCCTTCACCGCTTCCATCGCCACGAAAGTGCTGGTCTGCGCCACATGGGGCAGGGCGGACAGCCTCTGGCCCAGGATCGCCCGGTAGGCCGAGATATCCCGCGTGCGCACCTTCAGCAGGTAATCGAAGCTGCCCGCGATCATGTGGCATTCCTCGATCTCAGGCACCGCGCGCGCAGCCTGGTTGAACGCCGCCAGGGCCGGGGCGGTGGTGTCGTCCAGCTTCACCTGGACAAACGCGATGTGGGCGGCCCCCAGGCTCACGGCGTCCAGGATGGCGCGGTAGCCGCGGATGATCCCGGTTTCCTCCAGCCGCCGCATGCGCGCCTGGCAGGGCGACTTGGTGAGGCCGACGCGGCGCGCCAGTTCCGTCACCGTCACCCGGCCGTGGGCGGCCAGCTCGTCGAGGATGCGCCGGTCGATCTGGTCGATTGTCCTGTCAGGCGGCATTTGCGAAGGCCATCCGGAAAGATCTGAGGGATTTCGCAGGAAATCGGTCTTCACGCGGGCCGTCAATCGGGACCACCGCCTGACCGGTCCGGGCTACACTCGCCAAACTGCGGGTCTTAGGAGGTGCGCGATGGCCGATGGCGGGGGTTCCGGTGTGCAACTGCGTGCGGCGGTGCGCGCGCTCACGCGGCCCGACGAAGCGGTGGTGCTCGACCGGCTGATGGCTCAGGCGCGCCTGGACCCCGAAGCGCGCAAGCGCATCTCCGCCCGCGCCGCCGATCTGGTGCGCACGGTGCGCAAGCGCTCCAGCCCGCGGCTGATGGAGGTGTTCCTCGCCGAATACGGCCTGTCGACCCGCGAGGGCGTCGCCCTCATGTGCCTTGCCGAAGCGCTGCTCCGGGTGCCCGATGCCGAGACCATCGATGCCCTGATCGAAGACAAGATCGCCCCCAGCGACTGGGGCAAGCACCTGGGCCATTCCACCTCCTCGCTGGTCAACGCGTCGACCTGGGCACTGATGCTCACCGGCAAGGTGCTGAAGGAGGAGGACGCCAAGCCCGACGGCAAAGGCGAGGGTGGCGTCGTCGGCGCCCTGCGTGGTGCCGTGAAGCGGCTGGGCGAGCCGATGATCCGCCGTGCCGTCGGCCAGGCGATGAAGGAACTGGGCCGCCAGTTCGTGCTCGGCCGCACCATCGACGAAGCGCTGAAGCGCGCCCAGGAATGGGAGAAGAAGGGCTACACCTACTCCTACGACATGCTGGGCGAAGCCGCCCGCACCGATGGCGATGCCAGGCGCTACCACCTCGCCTACACCCAGGCGATCACCACGCTGGCCAAGGTCGGCGTCGGCCAGCCGCGGGCCGCCCGGCCGGAAATCTCCGTCAAGCTGTCAGCCCTCCATCCGCGCTACGAAACCGCCCAGCGCGACCGCGTGATGGCCGAACTGGTCGGCCGGCTGCGCTCGCTGGCCCTGCTGGCGGCGTCGGTCGGCGTCGGCCTCAATGTCGATGCGGAGGAAGCCGACCGGCTGGACCTGTCGCTGGACGTGATCGAAGCGGTGGTGTCGGACCCCGCGCTGGCGGGCTGGGACGGCTTCGGCATCGCCGTGCAAGCCTACGGGCCGCGCGCCCTGCCGGTGATCGACTGGATCTACGACCTGGCCGGGACGGCCAAGCGCCGGCTGATGGTGCGCCTGGTGAAGGGCGCCTACTGGGACACCGAGATCAAGCGCGCCCAGGCCAAGGGGCTGGACGGCTTTCCCGTCTTCACCCGCAAGACCACCACGGACATCAGCTACATCGCCTGTGCCCGCCGCCTCTTGGACGGGCGCGACCGCCTCTACCCGCAATTCGCCACCCACAACGCCCACACCGCCGCCGCGGTGCTGGAGATGGCGGGCGACGACCGCCAGGGCTTCGAGCTGCAGCGCCTGCACGGCATGGGCGAAAGCCTGCATGCCGCGGTGAAGGAGACCGAAGGGAACCGCTGCCGCATCTACGCCCCCGTCGGCGCCCATCGCGACCTGCTTGCCTATCTGGTGCGGCGCCTGCTGGAGAACGGTGCCAACAGTTCCTTCGTCAACCAGATCGTGGATCTGGCCATCGCACCTGAAACCATCGCCGCCGACCCGTTCGCCGTGGCGGAAGGCTGGCAGGGCCGCGCCGCCCATCCGAGGATCAAGCCGCCGCCGCGTCTCTATGAACCGGACCGGAAAAACTCCCGCGGTTGGGACCTGGCCGAACCGGCCGACCTGGCAGCGCTGGAGACGCTGCGGGCTCCCTACCGGGCGGCAAGCTGGACCGCCGCCTCGCTGCTGGCGGCGGAGGGAAGCGGCGGTGATGAGCGCGTGGTGCGCAATCCCGCCAACCCGGGCGACGAAGTGGGCCGGGTGACCGAAGCCACCGGTGCCGATGTGGCCCAGGCGGTCGATGCCGCGGTGGCGGCCGCCATCCCCTGGGCGAACCGCCCGGCCGAGGCGCGCGCGGCGATCCTGGAACGCGCCGCGGAGCTTTATGAAACCCATGCCGGCGAGCTGTTCGCGCTGTGCGCTCGCGAAGCTGGCAAGACGGTCGGCGACGCGGTGGCCGAACTGCGCGAGGCGGTCGACTTCCTCTACTACTACGCCGCGGAGGCCCGGCGCCTGGGCGAAGCCGCCCGCGGTTGCGGCGTGTTTGCCTGCATCTCGCCGTGGAACTTCCCGCTCGCCATCTTTACCGGCCAGGTCGCCGCGGCCCTGGCGGCCGGCAATGCGGTGGTGGCCAAGCCGGCCGAACAGACGCCGCTGATCGCCCACCGCGCCGTCACCCTGCTGCACGAAGCAGGCGTGCCGCGCGACATCCTGCAACTGGTGATCGGCGACGGCCCCACGGTGGGGGCCGCCCTCTCCGCCGACCGCCAGATCGCCGGGCTGTGTTTCACCGGCTCGCTGGAGACCGCCCAGGCGATCCACCGCACGCTGGCGCTGGCGGCCACGCCGGAAGCACCGCTGATCGCGGAGACCGGCGGGCTCAACGCCATGATCGTGGACAGCACGGCCCTGCCCGAACAGTCGGTGGTGGATATCCTGGCCTCGGCCTTCCAGAGTGCCGGCCAGCGCTGTTCGGCCCTGCGTATCCTCTACGTCCAGGCCGACATCTACGACCGCGTGGTCGGCATGCTGCGCGGCGCCATGGACCTGCTGCAGATCGGCGATCCGTGGGACCTGGCCACAGATGTCGGCCCGGTGATCGATGCCGACGCCAAGGCCAAGATCGACGCGCACATCGCCAAGGCCAGCGCCGAGGAACGCCTGCTGAAGCAGCTTGAGGTGCCGGAGGACGGGCTGTTCGTCGGCCCCGCGCTGTTGCGCGTGGACGGTATCGCCGACCTGGAGGAGGAGATCTTCGGGCCCGTCCTGCATGTGGCGCGCTTCCAGGCGGACGAGATCGACGCCGTCGTCGATGCCATCAACGCCAAGGGCTACGGCCTCACCTTCGGGCTGCACACCCGTATCGACGACCGGGTGCAGCAGGTGGTGGAACGCATCCGCGTCGGCAACATCTACGTCAACCGCAACCAGATCGGCGCCATCGTCGGTTCCCAACCCTTCGGCGGCGAGGGCCTGTCGGGCACCGGCCCCAAGGCCGGCGGACCGGACTATGTGGCCCGCTTCTGCCACGCCCATCTGGGGCCGGGTGCCTGGGGCGACGACGATCCGGTGAACGTCATGGTGGGGGGCCGGGCGGCGGCCGATCCCGCGGCGGTGCAGACGCGGTTGGACACGCTGAAGCGGCCGGCCGACGCTCCCTTGTTCGTCTCCGACCTGCCGGGACCGACGGGGGAGACCAACCGGCTCTCCACCTATCCGCGCGGCGTCGTGCTGTGCCTCGGGCCGGGGGCGGAGGCGGCGGCCCAGCAGGCGGCGCTTGCCAAGGCGCAGGGGTGCACGCCGGTGATGGTGGCACCCGGCGTGGTGGACGGGGACATCGCCGGGGTGAACGGCCGCCTCGATCCCACCGCACTGGCCAGCCTCTCCGGTTTCGATGCCGTGCTGTTCTGGGGCACCATCGCCGAACGCCGGGCGGCGCGCCGTGCGCTGGCGCGGCGCCCCGGTCCGATCCTGCCGCTGATCCAGGAAGCGGAGCCCGCCAGCGCGCTGAGGCTGGAGCGCCATCTCTGCGTCGACACCACGGCGTCGGGGGGCAACGCCTCGCTGCTGGCGGAGTCGAGTTGAGAGGTCCGGCGGTTTCGGCGGGGGTCGGTGGATGCTAAGCACTCTGCCAAACCCCGTGCCCCCGGAGGCCCGATGCACACCGTAGTGATCGGCGACGTCACGGTCGCCAACGACCGCCCCTTCGCCCTGATCGCCGGCCCTTGCCAGATCGAGAGCCGCGACCACGCGATGAAGATCGCCGAAGCGCTGGCCGGAGAGGCGCGCCGGGCCGGCGTGCCGCTGATCTTCAAGGCGTCCTACGACAAGGCCAACCGCACCTCGCTGAAGGGCGCGCGCGGCATCGGCATCGATGCCGGGCTGGAAATCCTGGGCGACATCCGCCGCGAGATCGGCTGCCCGGTGCTGACCGACGTGCACACCGAAGCCGATTGCGCCCGTGCCGGCGAGGTGGTGGACGTGCTGCAGATCCCCGCCTTCCTGTGCCGCCAGACCGACCTGCTTGTGGCCGCCGCACGCACCGGGCGGGCCATCAACGTGAAGAAGGGCCAGTTCCTGGCGCCGTGGGACATGGCCAATGTGGCAGCCAAGATCACCGACAGCGGCAACCGCCGGGTGATGCTGTGCGAGCGCGGGGCCAGCTTCGGCTACAACACCCTGGTCAGCGATTTCCGGGCACTGCCGATCATGGCGGAGACGGGCTTTCCCGTGGTGTTCGATGCCACCCATTCGGTGCAGGAGCCGGGGGGGCAGGCCACCGCATCGGGCGGCAAGCGGCAATACGCCCCGGTGCTGGCGCGCGCCGCCGTGGCGGTGGGCGTGGCGGCGGTGTTCATCGAAGCCCATGACGACCCCGACCATGCGCCCAGCGACGGCCCCAACATGATTCCGCTGGAATGGGTGGCCCCGCTGCTCGCCGACCTCACCGCCATCGAACGGGCGCTGGGGCGCAAGCGTGCCTGAGGGTATGCGCCGGCCGGGCCGGCCTCAGGTCAGCGGCTGGCGCAGTGTCGTCGCCAGTTCGGCATAGTCGGGCTCGCTGTCGGGGTCGAGCACGCCGTGGCGCAGGCAGAAATCGACGATCACCGCCGGCACGTTGAACTTGAACGCCTCGGGCTGGCGACGCAGCCGGTCGAGCACATCGGCCACCGGATGGCGGGTGAACTCCGCCACCTCGCCGTCGGTGTTCACCGGCGTGAAGTCCGGCGCAAGCGCCAGGTCGAAGGTGAACAGCACGTCGCGCCTGAGGCCGAGCGGGTGGGGCGCTTCGTAGCAGATCAGCCCGGCCGGCCGCGCGGCCCCTGCGGTGGCGGCATCGATGCCGGCTTCCTCCGCGGCCTCCTTCACCAGGTTGGCGGCGAGCGATAGTCCCGCCGGTTGGCCGCCGCCCACCAGGTTGTCGAGTTTGCCGGGTTCCACCAGCCGATCGTCGGCGCGGCGGCCGATCCACATCTCCGGCCCGGCCGGCGTCGGCACATAGCCGTTGACGTGGAGCCCGAACGCCAGCGCCCCCAGCAGACCGACATAGGAGCGGTCGACGCGCATCAGTTCGTCTGCCCCCCAGCGCGTCACCACCGGGTAGCGCTCGTAGCGCGGCGCCGGCAGGTCGCCGTCGGCGGCAAGGCGTCGCAGGGAGGACGAGACCGCGTCGGTGCGGTCCTCCGGCGTTTCCAGGCCACGGGCCATCTCGATGCCGGCAGTGCCGAAGGCGAACACCGGCCCCGCTTTGCGCAGGAGCGCTGCGGCCTGGGGCGTCACCTTGCCGACACGCTGGTCGGCCACCGTCAGGGCCAGCATGGGACCGTCGCCGGTCGGCCGCACGCGGGCCAGGCTGGCAAGCAGGGAGGGTGTCCGTCGGCTGGACTCTGCGGTCATGGGCGGCTGGTTTTCATCCGGTAGGGTCCGCCAGTGGACGACCGGTGGACGACCGGTGGACGACCGGTGGACGACCCGTCGCCGTGGCGGACTTTGCTGAGACACAGTGCTGCCACGAATGTGCTATGCCTTTCCAGGCTCGTTGGAGGATGCGGCCGCTTGCGGCCTGCGGCACCACCGGCGGGTGCACCGCCCGCGGGCGCGCGCCCCACGGGCTCACCACCCCACGATACCGGAGCCATGCGAATGCGTGTGCTGATCGCCCTGATCTTGGTTGTGTGTGCCGGGCCGGCCCTGGCCCAAAGCCTGGCCAGCCTGTCGGCCCAAGACCAGCAAGCCATCCAGTACAGCTTGGAGTTCGAGCAGACCAATGCGCAGGTGACGCTGCCCAGCGGGGCCCGCTTCACCATCGTCCGCACCGAAACGCGCCCGCAGATCTGCCGGTACTTCGAAGTTTCCGGCGGCCAGGGCACGCAGCAGGGGGTGGGTTGCCGCACCGGCAACCGCCAGTGGGAGCTGCGGCCCACCGGGACCGCCGTCTCCGCCCAACCGACGCGGCCGATCTTCGCCGTGCCGCGGCCGCCGCGCGATGGCGATTCGGCTCCGCCGGTCGCCGCCCAGCCGACCACCGTTGCCAGCCTGCCCGGCCAGTCGGGAGCTCCCACCGTCAGCGTCGCCCCGCCGGTGGGCGGTGTGGCCACCACGGTGGTGGTGCCGCGCACGCCGCAGCCCGTGGCCCCGCCCGCCGGCCACACGCCGACGCCGGCCGTGATCGCGCCGGCGGTGACGGCCCCGGTGCCTGCCGCGATCGGCGTCGCTGCCGTCGATCCAGACGATTTCCCGCGCCCCGCACGGCGCCCCGGCGATGTCGTGCCGCTGTCGGCGGCACCGGCGCAGATGCGCGCCGTGCCGATGCCGGCGCACCCGCCGCGTGGCGTGGCTGCCGGCACGCCGGTGGCCGTCCAGCCCGCGGTGGCCGAGGTGGCGACGGACGGGCCGGCGACGGACGGGCCGGCGACCGACCAGCCGGCGACCGACCAGCCGGCGACGGACGGCGAGCCTCTCTCCGCATCTGCCGAGGACGGCGGATGGAGCGACGAACAGGTGGCGGAGATGCGCGCGGAAAGCCGCCAGGTGCTGGCCTCTCCGCCGGTCGTGCCGCTGCCCGTTCGGCCGCCGGGTCGCGCGCCCGCACCGGTCCAGGTGGTGGATGCCGACCTGTCCAGCGATCCCGATCAGGTTGCGGAACTGGGCGACGAAACCATCATCTTCTTCGAGGAGCAGGGCGACGCCGCGGTGGGCGCGGACCCCGGCAGCGTCGCCACGGCGCCGTTGTCCGACGCCCCAGTGCCCAATGCCCAGGTGCACGATGCTCCGGTGGCCGATTCCCCGGTGGCCGATTCCCCGGTGCCGGCACCGCCGCCGCGGGGTGGCGATGGGCCCAACGGCGATGCCCAGGCGGTGGCCTCGCTGCTCGACCAGTTCCGGGCATCCGACGACGGCAGCGTGCCGCCGGCCGACCAGCTTCCGCGGCAGACCAACCTTGTGGGGGAGACGGCAGCGCCCGAGCCGCCGGACGGCGCAGTGGCGGCGGTGGTTCCCTCCGGCGATCCGCCGCCGTTCGAGGTGCCGTTGCCGCCGCGCATCTTCCGCGCCCCGACCTCGGGACAGCTTCCCCAGGCGGCGGGCGGCGACCGCATCCCGACCCCGCGCCATCGCCCGGTGCCGCCCTCTTAGGACGCGCGAGGACCCCAGTCTTAGAAATTTGAGGGCCCATCGGCGGCCATTCGGCCAGTCGCGCGATCAGCTTGTCCTGGACATAGGAAAAAGTTCCGATACACAGATCGGGCTGGCGCATCCTGCCGGCGCGCGATGGAGGTTCCATGAGCACCCTGCTGCCCCGCGACGACGACAACCACCCGATCCCCGCCCTGCGCCTGCGCCCCGGCGGCGCCCATCAGCTCGCCGTCACGGCCGCGGCGAGCGCCCGTACGGCCACCGCGTTCCATGCCGACACGCGGGTGATCGGCGTGGTCTGCGATGTCGACATCTACCTGCAGACCGGCGATGCCACCGTCACGGCGGCGGCCACCGACCATTTCCTGCCGGCCGGGCTCTATGCCGACCTGTCGCTGGGCGGCTCGGGCAGCCGGCGCGACAGCCACCTGGCGGTGCGCGCGCTCGCCGAGGCCGGCACCGTGCACGTGTCGGAGAAAGGCTGATGCTCGTGGTCCTGGGGCGCTTCACCGCCCGCATCACCGACCGGCCGTCCGTGCGGCTGCTGGTCAGCGAAACCGATGCCGTGCTGCTGAGCGAAGGCGGCGTGGCCCTGGCAGGAGGCTGAAGCCATGCCGGTACGCTTGAGCGAACTTCCCGCCGCCACTCTGCCGCTCGCCGGCAGCGAGTTGCTGGCCCTGGTGCAGGGCGGCGCCACCTGCACGGCGTCCGTCGCAGCGGTGGCCGCCGGCTTGGCCTACGAGGTCGGCACCTGGACGCCGAACCTCTACGGCGTCACCACGCCGGGTACGCCCACCTATGCCGCACAGAGCGGCCGCTACGTGCTGATCGGCGACCTCTGCTTCTACACGTCGCGTCTACAGATTACGGCCAAGGGCGGCCTCAGCGGTGATGTGCGACTGAGCGGCTTGCCGTTCACCTGCCACAACAGTACCGCTGCGCGATCCGCCGTCGTTCTCGGCGACATCCACAATCAGAATTTGCCGGCGGGCACCATTGATGTAAAGGGCCTCGTCTTCAACAATACGACGGATATCTATCTCTACTTGATCACATTGACTTCCGGGAACATCGAGCTTTCGGGCGGCGACATTACCGACAATCTGGCGATCTATTCCACCGGCTACTACGAGGTGGCGTGATGAACACGACCGTTGATGTTGGCGCTTATCGGCTGACGCTGATCGACGCCGGCCCCGTCCATCTGCGCGAGACGGCCGAAGACGGCGTCCACCGGCGCGCCGTGCTGACGCCCGGGGGAGATTTGGCCGGGCTTCCCCAAGCCGTTGTCGAGACCTGCCGCGGCCACTGGACACCCGAACGCGTGGCCGCCTGGCGCGCGTCGCGGCCGGAGCAGGCGGAGATGACGCTGGAGGACGCCAAAGCCCGCCGCCTGGCGGCCATCCGGGCGGAGGCCGGGCGGCGCATCGCAGAGGTGGCGCCGGACTATCGGCAGCGCAATGTGCTGGCACGATCGGTCGAGCTTCTCGAAGCGGCTGTGCTGCGCGGCGGGTTTGCCGGTTTGACCGCGGACGAGCAGGTCGCCGCCGCGGCGGCGCGGGTCTTGTGGGCGCGCATCAATCCGATCCGCCTGCATTCCGACGTGCTGGAGGCACTGGCGGCGGCGGCCCCCAGCATGACGGCGCTGGCGGCCATCGACATCACCGTCGGTTGGCCGGAGACGGGGCAGGCCGCCTAGGCGGCGCACGCTTTCGCGAAAAGGTGGTGAAGCCGCGCGCAGCCCTTGGGTCGGCGCGCGCGGCGCACTATCTTAGGCGCCATGAGCACCTTCTCCTTGATCTTGATGGCCGTGGCCATGGCCGCGGTGCTGGCATCGCTGTTCGGCGGGCTGATCGCCATGGCCCGCGGCGGTGAGTTCAACCGTAAGTACGGCAACCGGTTCATGCGCTGGCGGGTGATGCTGCAAGGTCTGGCCTTGCTGTTCTTCGCCATCGCAGTTATGTCCGCTGGCGCCGGGTGACGACCTGTCGCCGGCGCGCGCACGGCGGAGAGCGTCATGGTCACCTTGACCCGCATCTACACTCGCGGCGGCGACACGGGCAAAACCTCGCTCAGCGATGGCAGCCGCGTCGCCAAGCACAGCCCACGCCCGGAAGCCTTCGGCACGGTGGACGAAGCCAATGCGGTGATCGGGCTGGTGCGCCTGCACCTGGAGCCGGACTCGGAGATCGATCGGCTCTTGTCGCGGGTGCAGAACGACCTGTTCGACCTGGGGGCCGATCTGGCGACTCCGGAGAAGGAGGCTCCCAAGTACCCGCCGCTGCGCATCGTCGCCTCCCAGGTGGAGGCGCTGGAAGCGGCGATCGATGCCCACAACGCCGATCTTCAGCCGCTGAAGAGCTTCATCCTGCCCGGCGGATCGGCTGCAGCCGCCCATCTGCACCTGGGCCGCACCGTGGTCCGGCGGGCCGAGCGGCTGATCACCCAACTGGCCGAGGACGAACCGATCAATCCGGAAGCCCTGAAATACTGCAACCGGCTTTCCGATCTGCTGTTCGTCCTGGCGCGTTGGCTCAACGACAAGGGGGCGGGCGACGTCCTGTGGGTGCCGGGCGCCAACCGCTAGCCGCACGCCCCGGCGACGGCGGCGTACCGCCGCTGCGACCCAGAACCAAATCGCGGCCCATAATCATTCCGCACGAGAAAAGGAAACCCCATGACCTTGCGCTCCATGCTGATCGCCAGCGTCTGCGCCTTGTCCTTGGCGGCCGGCAGTGCTGCCGCCCAGGACGGAGACCAGTTGGTGGCCACCGTTGGCGACCACGAGATCTATCTGTCGGAAGTGCAGCAGGTGATCGGCAGTCTGCCGCCGCAATACCAGCAGCTGCCGCCGCAGATCCTGGTGCCCTCCATCGCCGAACAGATCGCCGTCGGCCGGATCATGCAGGATCTCGCCTATGAGGAAGGTCTGGAAGACGATCCGGAGGTGCAGGAGCGGGTGGACCAGGCCGAGCGCGAGATCGTGCAGGAGGTGTGGCTGAACCGTGCGGTCGACGCGCAGGTTACCGACGAGCGCCTGCAGGAAGCCTACAGCCTCTACCTGGAAGAGCATCCGCCGACCACCGAGACGCGCGCCCGCCACATCCTGGTGGACAATGCCGAAGAGGCCCAGGAGATCATCGACCAGCTCGATGCCGGTGCCGACTTCGTGGACCTGGCACAGCAGCATTCGATCGGCCCCAGCGGCGAAAATGGCGGCGACCTCGGCTACTTCACGCGCGACCAGGTGGTGCCGGAATTCGCCGACGTGGCCTTCGACCTGGAGCCAGGCAGCTACACCGAAACGCCGGTGGAGACCGAGTTCGGCTTCCACGTGATCCAGGTGGAGGACCGCCGCGAGGTGCAGCCGCCCGCCTTCGAGGAGGTGGAACCCCAGCTCACCCAGGAAATCCGCCAGGACATCATGCGCGACATCGTGGCGGAGCTGCGCGAAGGCGCGGAGATCGTGCTCTACGGGCCCGACGGCAACCCGCTGCAGGCCGCCGAGGACGAAGCGGTCGAGGAGGCGCCGGACGAGGATGTGCCGGCCGAGACCGTTGAGGATGCCGCACCGTCCGAAGATGCCGCACCGTCCGAAGACGCCGCACCGGCGGAAGAGGCCACTCCGGCAGAAGACGCTCCTGCCGAAGACGCTCCTGCCGAAGACGCGCCCGCGGAAACCAACCAGTAACCCCAAACACCGGATCCGACCCATGGCCGCCCCGCCGCGCTCACCCCTGGCTCCGGCCAGTCCACCCAGCTTGCCGGCGGTGGCCGGCGTGCGCGTCGCCGGCGTCGCTGCCGGTTTGAAGAAGGCCGGCGGGCGCGACCTGTTCGTCGCCGAGTTGGCGGAAGGCACGACGGTGGCGGGCACGCTGACGCAGTCGCGCTGTCCGTCGGCTCCGGTGGACTGGTGCCGCCGCCAGCTACCCCACGGCCGCGCCCGCGTGTTCGTGGTCAATTCCGGCAACGCCAACGCGTTCACCGGCAATGCCGGCGACCGGGTGGTGGAGGAAACCGTGGCGGGGGCCACGGCTGCCTTCGGCTGCCGGCCGGAGGAGGTGTTCCTGGCCTCCACCGGGGTAATCGGCCAGCCGGTGGCGCCGAACAAGATCGCCGGTGCGCTGCCGGCGGCCCAGGCGGTTCTGGCGGGCGAGGGCTGGGCGGATGCGGCCGATGCCATCCGCACCACCGACACCTTCGCCAAGCAGGCGACGGCACGGGCGGAGATCGGCGGCGTGCCGGTGACCATCAACGGCATCGCCAAGGGCTCCGGCATGATCGCGCCGGACATGGCGACGATGCTGGCCTTCCTGTTCACCGATGCCGCGGTGCCGGCCCCGCTGCTCGACCGGCTGCTGCGGCGCGCCGTGGACCGTTCGTTCAACAGCACGACGGTGGACGGCGATACCTCCACCAGCGACACCGTGCTGCTGGCCGCCACCGCCCAGGCGGCGACGCCGCAAGACCTGAGCGGTCCGGCCGATCCGCGCCTCGCCGGCTTCCGCACGGCCCTGGAGGCGGTGTGCGTGGACCTGGCCCAGCAAATCGTCCGCGACGGCGAGGGTGCCAGCAAATTCGTCACCATCGCGGTCACGGGGGCGGTATCGGCGCGGTCGGCCCGGCGCATCGGCCTGGCCATCGCCAACTCGCCGTTGGTGAAGACGGCGATTGCCGGGCAGGACGCCAACTGGGGCCGCATCGTTATGGCGGTGGGCAAAGCCGGCGAACCGGCCGATCGCGACCGCCTGTCCATCTCCATGGGCGGAGTGCAGATCACCCGCGACGGCCAGATCGTGCCGGGCTACGACGAAACGCCGGTGGCCGCCCACATGAAGGGCCTGGAGATCGACATCGCCGTCGATATCGGGCTCGGCCGCGGCAAGGCCACCGTGTGGACCTGCGACCTGACGGACGGCTACATCCGCATCAACGCCGACTACCGGAGCTAGGCATGCGGTCTCTCGGTCGTGCCGGCCCGCTCCCCCGCTCGGCCCCGCAAGCCAGTGTCGACAATTGGGGGACCGGACGGGCAAGCGGGCTGGCGCCGGCCTGGCCGAAAGCGAATTAGATGGTGCCGGTCGTCCTGGTGGTGGCCGTTGCCCTGGTGGATGCCGACGGCCGCGTCCTGCTGGCGCGCCGGCCGCCGGGCAAGGCCATGGCGGGCTTGTGGGAGTTTCCCGGCGGCAAGGTGGGTGAGGGGGAGACGCCGGAAGCCGCCCTCATCCGCGAGCTGCGCGAGGAGCTGGGCATCGACACCGAGGAAAGCTGCCTGGCGCCGCTCACCTTCGCCTCACACGCCTACGACGGCTTCCACCTGCTGATGCCGCTTTATGTCTGCCGCACCTGGCGGGGCACGCCGCACCCCCATGAAGGCCAGGAGCTGGCGTGGGTGCGGGCCCCGGCACTGCGCGACTACCCCATGCCGCCGGCCGACAAGCCGCTGATCCCGGTGCTGCGCGACCTGCTGTAGGGCCATTCCATGGGGGGCGCTTTGCAGCCCTCAACGTCATCCGCGCGCAGGCGAGGATCTCCTTGATTTCATTGAGACCCCCGCCTTCGCGGGGGTGACGAAAGGAGGAAACGGGGCGAGCGCCGCGGCCCTGTCACTCCGCGTTGCGCTGGCGCAGGTCTTCGAAATAGGCGAGGCAGAAGTCCAGGTCGACGATGTCGGCATAGCGCACGCCGACATCGCGCAGATTGTCCTTGTGCGGCTGTTCCTCGTGGTCGCCCACGCAGTCCTCCGGCACCAGGGTACGGAAGCGGTTGGCGAAGCTGTCGATGGTGGTGGCGCGGATGCAGCCGCTGGTGGTGCAGCCGGTGACGATCACCGTGTCCACCCGCTGCTTGATGAAGTAGCTCACCACTCCGGTCTCGAACAGGATCGACGGCCCCTTCTTGGTGACCGTCAGGTCGTAGGACTTGTCGTAGATGCGCGGATCGAAGGCGACGGAGGGGTGGTCGTAGAGGAAGGTCTCGCGCACGCCGGAGATCTTCCAATAGGGCATCTCCCGCGCGTCCATGTAGCAGGTGTTGCAGTTGGCCACCGGCACCCCGAGGCGGCGGGCGGCCTCCAGCAGCTTGGCGGTGTTGGCGACCGCACGTTCGATCAGCGGGGCGCCGCCCAAGGGGTATTGCGGGTCGGTGAAGCCGAGTTGGAAGTCCACCACCACGATCCCGGGGCGCGCGCCGGGGCCCACCGGGGTATCGCCATAGGTCTGTGCCGCATAGTGACCGGCCATCGCCGTCTCTCCGCTTCGTGAAGGATTCTCAAAGGGCTAGGGTATGTTGCGAGGGTACCCCTTCGAAATGCAAGCGATCCACGGTCCCCAGCACCCGCGAGGCTGCCATGTTGCCTGATCCCCGAGCCCTGCTGCGCCGGCTGTTCGACGCCGCGGTGGACGCTGCCCGGCCGGCGCTGTGCGTGCCGCCGGCGCTGCCGGAGCCGCCGCGCGGCCGGCTGATCGTGGTGGGTGCCGGCAAGGCGACCGCGGCCATGGCCCAGGCGGTGGAGCGGGCCTGGCCGGGGCCGTTGGAGGGGGTGGTGGTGACCCGCTACGGCCATGGCGTGCCCACGCAACGGGTTTTGGTGCGCGAGGCGGCCCACCCGGTGCCCGACATGTCGGGCGTGGCGGCGACCCGCGAGATCCTCGGCCTGGTGGCCGGTGCCGGACCGGACGACCTGGTGCTGTGCCTGATGTCCGGCGGCGGTTCGGCCCTGCTGTGCGCTCCGGCAGATGGGCTGAGCCTTGCCGACAAGCAGCAGGTCAATCGTGCGCTGTTGAGCTGCGGCGCGCGCATCCAGGAGATGAACGCGGTGCGCAAGCACCTGTCGGCGGTAAAGGGCGGGCGGCTGGCGCAGGCGGCCCATCCGGCGCGCGTGGTCACCCTGCTGATCTCCGACGTGGTGGGCGACGACCCGGCGGACATCGCCTCCGGCCCCACGGTGCCCGACCCGACCACCCTGGCGGACGTACACGGCATCGTGGCCCACTACGGCGTGCCGCTGACGCAGGCAGCCGGACGCAGGCTACAGCACCCCGAGGCGGAAACGCCGAAACCGGGCGACCCGGCCTTTGCCGACGACGTGGTGACCGTGGTGGCCGCCCCGCAATTGTCGCTGGAAGCGGCGGCAGACGCGGCCCGTGCCGCCGGTATTGCGCCTGTCATCCTGGGTGACGCCATCGAGGGCGAAGCCCGGGAGGTGGGCATCGCCTTTGCCGGACTTGCCCGCCAGGTCGCCTTGCGGGGCCAGCCGGCGGCGGCGCCCTGCGTGCTGCTGTCGGGCGGCGAAACCACCGTGACCGTGCGCAATGCGCAAGGGCGCGGCGGCCGCAACCAGGAGTTTGCGCTGGGCCTGGCGCTGGCGCTGGACGGGCTGGCCGGGGTGTGGGCGCTGGCGGCCGACACCGACGGCATCGACGGCACCGAAGACGTGGCCGGCGCCCTGGTGACCCCCGACACCTTGGCGCGTGCCCGCGCGGCCGGGCTGGATGCCAGGGCGCTGTTGCGGGAGAACCGCGCCTACGACCTGTTCCAGGGCCTCGGAGACCTCCTGGTGACCGGGCCGACTCTCACCAATGTCAACGACTTCCGGGCCATTCTTGTGATGCCGCCGGATGCCTAGGCGAGGCCCGCGGTTCGCCCTCAGCCGGTGGCGGTGCGGGCGAGGGTGGCGCTGATCGGTAGGCCGATGGTGAAGGTGGTGCCGGTCTGCGGGCCGCTGATGCAATCGATGCTGCCGCCCAGGTAGCGCTCGGTGATCAGCCGGCTGCCGTAGAGTCCCAGGCCGTGGCCCGACTGCTTGGTGGTGAACAACCGCTGGAAGATGCGGTGCTGCAGCGTCTCCGGGATGACGCTCTGGTTCCATACGGCGATCCGTGCGGTTCCCGCCACCGCAACGCAAGTAACCCGTACCTCGTCACCCTGGGCAATGGCTTCCAGGGCGTTCTTGACAATATTCATGAGAACGGTGCCAAGCAGCGTGCGGTCGCACGTCACCATTACATCGTCGGCGCACCTGTCGTAGACGATCCGGCGATCGCGGGCACACGGCAGGTGATCGGCGGCTGCGACCGTCTGCATGATCAGATCGGCCAGGCGGAAGCGCGACGAGCGCGGCTCCAGCGTGCCGGAATCGGCCTCCATCATCATCTTGTAGCCGGTGATTTCCTCCGCCAGGAAACCGATCCATTGGCGCGCCAGGCGGCAGGAGCTTGCCAGTTCGGCGGCATCGGCACCGGGGCCGCCGGCTTCGTAGCGCAGGTCGGCCATCTCCAGGATGCCCATGACGGCGGACGCCGTGTTCATGATGTCGTGCAGGAAGATGCGCTCCACGTCCTGGCGCCAGATCTGATCGCCGATGTCGACGAAGGAGGCGACGATGAATTCCTCACCCTCCAGGGTGATGCGCGTGGCCTTGAAGGCGGTGGACAGCGAGCGGCCGTAGGTGAGGGCGAAATCGGCGGTGTTGGCGGCCTCGCCATGGGCGTGGGTCTTCAACAGCGCGGTCAGCGCGCCGCACGTGCTGCAGGCGTGGCCGGTGCCGCAGCCGCCCGGCGCTTCGAACAACGTGGCATGAACGCAGTCAATCGCCTCGCCCGGCCGCTTGCCGCGGACCTCGGCAACGTCGCGGCAGCCGGAGACGGCCAGGAACGGCGCGTTGGCGTGCACGATCTGGCGATCTTCGTTGAGGATCACCATAGGTGTGTTGGTGAGATCGAAGGCGGCAATCGGCAGGCGGGTCCGCTCCACCACGCGGGTCTGGCGGGCCAGATCCTCTGCCGTGGATCTCGGAGCCCCCTTTGGTGACGCGAGGATATTCCCCGGGGATGGCATGCTTGGCCCATCCATGCGGCGCCTCCGTTGCGGTCTCGATATACGAACCGGACCGGGAATGATGCATCCCGAGCCTGTCCGTACCGCTCCCCTCGATACAACAACTAGGGTCAAGGAAAATGGTTTCGGGTGTGTAAACGACCGACGCCACTGGGCCCGTCTTGCCGGGACGAATCCGAGGCCGCTCTGTGGTGATCGAAGCGCCCGCCCGTGTGTTCTAACGAATTGTTCCTAAAGGGACTATTGGATACCAAAGGGCGGGCGTCGGAGCCATCAGGGGTAGAAACCCTTCATTTCCGAAGGTCATTTGTGGTGGAAGGATGGTGCTCAGGCGTTGCTTGCCGGCCACAGCCAGGCGGCGCCGCGTACGCCGCTGCTGTCGCCGTGCCTGGCTCGCCGAATCGGCGTGTCGGCCTCTCCGCCGAACACTTGGGCGGCCAGCCGCTCGGCCAAAATCTCCGGCAGGCCGGGCAGATTGGAGACACCGCCGCCCAGCACGATCACGTCGGGGTCGATCAGGCTGACGATGGTCCCCAGACCGCGCGCCAGGCGGTCGTAGAGGCGGGCGAGGGTGGCCTGGCAGGCGGCATCGCCGGCAACGGCGCTTTCGGAAATCGCCTTCAGCGTCAGCTCGCCGCCGCCGGCGCGGGCATGGTCGGCGGCAACACCGGGGCCGCTGCACCAGGTCTCCACGCAGCCGCGGCGGCCGCAGTAACAGGGCGGGCCGGGGTGCTCGTCGGCCGTCATCCAGGGCAGCGGCATGTGCCCCCATTCGCACACCAGGCCCGTGCGGCCGGTGACGACCTGGCGATCCACGGCGATGCCGGCACCGACGCCGGTGCCGAGGATGACCGCGAACACCGTGCGGGCATCCGCACCCGCGCCGTCGGTCGCTTCGGAAATCGCCAGGCAGTTGGCATCGTTGGCCAACCGCACCGGCCGCCCCAAAAGCGCGGAGAGATCGGCGGCCATCGGCCGGCCGTTGAGCCAGGTGGAGTTGGCGTTCTTGATGAGACCGCTGCGGGGCGAGGGGGTGCCGGGTATGCCGACGCCGATACTCGCGGAGCCCGCATTCGCGAACGGATGCTCGATCCGGCCCACCAGAGCCGCCACGGCTTGCAGGCACCGCACGTAGTCGCCCCGCGGCGTGGCGATGCGCTCGCGCGCCAGTTCCACCCCGTCGGGGGTCAGCACGATGCCTTCGATCTTGGTGCCGCCGAAGTCAATGCCGATGCGCACGGGCGGGTCGGCAGACGGTGCGGCGGCGGAAGCCCCGCCGCTCACGCCTCCGTCCGCAGGCTGAGCAGCCGGCTGCGCACGTCGTAAAGCCGCTCGCGCAGGTCCTCCACGTCGGCCATGCCCTGGGAGGCGGCGCGGGTAACGTGAATTTCCAGCGCCCGCGCAATCAACTCCGCCACCTCCAGATCGCGCTGATCCACGGCGAGATCAAACGCCCGGACGATCCGAGTCGTTAAGTCTTTCTGTCGAACGGTGACCGAAACCATGGCCCAGCTTCAAGCGCCCGGCGTTGATGGGACGCCTCTCTTAACCGCCGACCCAGGCGATGCGCAAGACATTGGTGTTGCCGGGCGTGCCGAACGGCACCCCGGCCGTTACCACCAGGCGTTGATTTTCTCCCACCAAACCCTCGCTATGGGCGAGGCTGCACGCCTTGTCCACCATCTCGGAAAACGAGCTGATATCCGCCGTCTGAATGGTCCGCACCCCCCAGCACAATGCCAGGCGCCGTGCCGTCGCCAGCTTTGCGGTGAGGCAGATGATCGGCACCGGCGGGCGCTCGCGGGCGGCGCGCAGCGTGGTCGAACCCGAGGTCGTATAGGTGACGATAGCGGCCGCCTGGATCGTTTCGGCCACCTGGCGGGCGGCGGCGGTGATGGCGTCGGCGGCGGTGTGTTCCGGCTCGTCCTGACCGGCGGAGACCATGGTGCGGTAGTTGGGATCGCCTTCCACCCGCTCGGCGATGCGGCTCATGATGCGCACCGCTTCCACCGGGTATTGGCCGGCCGCCGTCTCTGCCGACAGCATCACCGCATCGGCGCCATCGAACACCGCGGTGGCGACGTCCGACGCTTCGGCGCGCGTCGGCGTCGGCGCCGTGATCATGCTCTCCAGCATCTGGGTGGCGACGATCACCGGCTTGCCGGCGCGCCGGCAGTCCCGCACGATCCGCTTCTGCAAGGTGGGCACCTCTTCGGGCGGCATTTCCACGCCGAGGTCGCCACGCGCCACCATCATGGCGTCGGTCATCTCGATCAATTCTTCGAGATGATGGATCGCCTGGGGCTTTTCCATCTTCACCACCAGGCTTGCACGCCCGGCGATCAGGCGGCGCGCTTCGGCCACGTCGGAGGGGCGCTGCACGAAGCTCAGCGCGATCCAGTCGGCACCATGGTCGATGGCGAAGTTCAGGTCGTCGCGGTCCTTGGCGGTGAGCGGCGTCACCTGAAGGACGGCGTCGGGCACGTTGAGGCCCTTGCGGTCCGACAGGCGGGTGCCGGCCAGCACCACGGTATCGGCGTGGTCCGGCCCGCAATGCTCCACGCGCAGGCGCACCTTGCCGTCGTCCAGCAGCAGGTGGTGGCCGACCGCCATGGACTCGAACACTTCCGGGTGGGGGACGGGGGCACGCGTGTTGTCGCCGGGCTCGGGATTGGTGTCGAGCCGCAGCGCCTGGCCTTCGGTTAGGGTGATGGGACCGTCGCGAAAGCTGCCCAGCCGCAGCTTGGGGCCCTGCAGGTCGGCCAGAACGGCGATGGGCCGCCGATAGGTGGCTTCCAGCGTGCGCAGAATGCGAATGCGCTCGGCATGGTCCTGCTGGCTGCCATGGCTGAAGTTGAGGCGGAAGACGTCCGCCCCGGCCAGGAAGATCGCCTCGATCTGCTCCGGCGTCGACGTGGCCGGCCCCAGAGTGGCGACGATCTTGGTCTGGCGGTTGCGGATGATCGGGCGGCGACGGAGCGGTGAGCGGGCCGTTGGCTCGACTTGGCTGTCCAAAACGGTCGACCCTTTCGATATCGAAGCGGTTTGCCCGCCAACATAATCACAGGCGCGCGCAGTCCTGCAAACGGTGGTTTGATGACTCCGAGAGCCCCAGGCAGCGGCCCTGCGACGGCGCCTATTGCGGCTCCGGCACAGGCAGCGGGCGCACCTGGCTGGCCCGCCGGGCGAGCGCGATGCCGCACAGCACCACGATGCCCCCGAGGATTTGCAGCGGACCCAGCGGTTCCCTCAGCAGCACCCATGCGAATACGGCCGCCGCGACCGGTTGGACCAGTAGGCTCACCGACGAAAATGCCGCGGGCAGGTGGGCGAGGGAGAAGGCGATCATGCTCTGCCCGCCGGCATGGGCGATCAGCGCCAGGCCCAGCAGTACCAGCCAGCCGTCCAGCGTCGCCGGAAACAGGCTTTCGCCGGCCGCCAGCGCCACCGGCAGGATGAAGGCGGCGGTGACGAGGCTGCTCCAGGCCATGGTGGTGAGCGTGGAGAAGCGATGGCGCAGCCGCCCGATGGCCAGGATGTAGGCGCCGTAGAAGACGGCGGTGATGATGGCCAGCGCATCGCCGAACAGGGTGTCGCCGCCGATCGTCAAACTGTCGCCCAAGAGGATCACTGCCCCCGCCAGCGCCAGCGCGCCACCCAGGTAGAAGCCGCGAGTCATGCGCTCGCCGAACAGCACCCAGGCGCCGAGGCTGACGAAGATCGGCTGGAAGTTGGCGAACAAGGTGGAGTTGGCGACGCTGGTGAAGCGGATGGCCCAGTGCCAGAACACCAGGTCGCCGGCGAAGAAGAAGCCGGTAAGCGCCACCAGGATCACATCGCTGCGGGTGTGAGGCAGGATGCGGGACGTGGTGCCGGGCCGGCGCCGCCGTTCGACGGCTGCCAGCAGCCACAGCGGCCCGGTGGCAAGGAACACCCGCCAGAAGGCGGTCATGGTCGGCCCGATTTCCGATAGCCGCACGAAGATTGGCGACAGCGCGATCGTCAGCGCCCCGCAGAGGAGCACGAGGAAGGCGGTGCGGTGGCTGGTGACGGCGGGCATGCCGGCATCTAGCGCGCTGCCCACCGGGGTGTCAGCCGGCGTCGTCGGGCGGGTGTCGCATGCCCGGCATGTGCCGGGCCCTGCGCGTGCATCACGCCTTGGTGGAGGGGCCGGCGCGCCTCCGGCCGCGCGCCGCGGGGGCCTATTGCAGTGGCCTCTACTGGATGCCCTGGGCCAGCCGCTGGCGTTCGGCCGACAGGGCGATCCGCTGGTCGATCAGGCTCGCCAGGCTGGCCAGCAGTTCGTCGCGCCGGTCACCGCCGATATTGTCCCCGACGACGGTCAGCATCGTTTCCACGTGGTCGACCATCCCCGATTCCACGTCGAGGGATTGGGCGTAGCTCGCCAGCACCTGCAGCACGAGGTCCCGGTTGTCGGCCTCCACCACGCTTTGCGGTGCCGCCCCTTCGACCTGCTCCGTCAACCGCAGGACCGTGACCTGGGCCGACGCGATCATCTGCCGGGCCTCGTTCGCCAGCGCGTGGGTGCGCGCCGCGCCCTCCGGATCGAGCGACCCGCCCGCAAGCATCGGCCGGATCGCCAGGAGAGCGGCGATGGTGGCGTCGTTGATCTTCTCCACGATCGCGTTGAGCAGGAATTCCGGCGTTCCCGGAGGGATCGCGCGCCGGCTGTCCTCCAGGAACGCATTCTCGGCGTGAAGCTGTTCGATCGTGTGGTCGTACCGGCGCGCTTCGAGCTGGTCGAAGATGGTGGGGTCGCCGGCAAGGGCCGCCTCGAACAGCTCCACGCCGCTATCGAGCGACTGGGCGATGGTCTCGATGCCGGTCTCGGCGAAGCCGCGTAAGGACGCGAGCTGAGAGGTGAGGGTAGGATCGGCGAGGGTGGGCAGCGGCGGCAGGGCCTCCGCCTCGGCCCGCAGGTTCGCCAGTTCCGCGCGGATTCGGCGGATCGCCAGGTGGCCGCTGGCACGCGCCTCCTCGCGGCCGATCACTCCGTCCGCCAGATCGTAGATCACCGTGTCGAACTGGCTGAGAACCTGCTCGACCCGCACCGTCCGCTGGATCAGCTCGGTAATCTGGGCGGCATAGACGCCTGCCGCCTGGATATCCTCCGCCGTCTGCGCCGGAACCGGGGAAGGGGCGCCGGCGATGGCGAAGACGGCGACGACCAGCCAAAGTCGGAGGAAGCGAACCATGGGCGACCCGCCTGAGCTTGGGGAGGGGAAAGGTGGTACGTCCGGCTACCTACCAGAATGCGGCCAATTGGGGAAATCGGCACGCTGCGGCCGCGTCCGGCCCGCTTCGGCGGGTTGCCCGCATCGGGGCGGCGCCATGATTTGGAAGCGGTGCAGCAATCCATGGCAGCCGGCGGGCGGCGCGCTATAGTCCCGCCATGACCATCGCCACTTCCGTTCCGTCCGCTGTCACCTCCGGGCTGCTCGGCCCCTCCGACCCGCCGCTCTTTTCCGCCATCAACCCCGAAGGGCGCTGCCCGGCGCTGCTGGTGGCCGACCATGGCGGGCGCTGCTTTCCTGCCGCGCTGGGCCGGCTGGGCCTCGACTCCGCGGTGCTCGACCGCCACATCGCCTACGACATCGGCATCGACCGGGTGACCCGCCGGCTGGCCGCAACGCTCGATGCGCCGGCGCTGATCCACCACTATTCGCGCCTGCTGCTGGACCCCAACCGGCCGCTCGACGACCCCACCTCCATCTGCGCCATCTCCGACGGTGCGGTGGTGCCGGGCAATCTCGGGCTGTCGGAGGAGGACGCCGCGGCCCGCGCCGACGCGCTGTTCCACCCCTACCACGCCGCCATCGACCAGCGCCTGGAGGGCTTCGCCGGCGCCGGCATCGCGCCCGCCTTCATCTCCATGCACAGCTTCACCACCGAAATGAAAGGCGTGCGGCGGCCCTGGCACATCGGCGTGCTGTGGGCGGACGACGAACGCATCCCGCTGCCGCTGATGGCCAAGCTGGCCCAGGACCCGAATATCTGCGTGGGAGACAACCAACCCTATTCCGGTCGCACGCGGCATGGCTATACAGTCGAAACCCACGCCATGGCCCGGGGACTGCCCAACGTGCTCATCGAGATCCGCCAAGACCTGATCGCAACCGATGACGGGGCGGATGCCTGGGCGGAGCGGTTGGCCCAACCCTTGCGCGAAATCCTGGCCGACCCCGGCCTCTACCGGGCCCTGCCCGTGGGGGCTGCGTGAGTGCTCCCCATCTCAGCCTCGGCATGGAGGAAGAGTATCTGCTGGTCGATCCGGTCAGCCGCGATCTGCTGTCCGATCCGCCACCGGGCATCCTGAGGGGCTGCGAGGCACGGCTCGGCGGCCGCGTGTCGCCGGAATTCCTGCGCGCTCAGATCGAGGTGGGCACGCCCGTTTGCGGCTCCATCCGCGAGCTGCGCAGCGAGCTGACGGAGCTGCGCCGCTGCGTGTCGGAGGTCGCCGAAGCGAATGGGGCGGCGGTGATCGCCGCCTCCACCCATCCCTTCGCCACCTGGCAGCCGCAGAAGACCACCAACAAGGAACGCTATCTGCAGCTTGAGCAGGACCTGGGCGTGCCGCTGCGCCGGCTGCTGATCTGCGCCATGCACGTGCATATCGGCATCGAGGACCCGGAGCTGCGCATCGACCTGATGAACCAGGTGCGCTACTTCCTGCCCCACCTCTTGGCGCTCACCACCTCGTCGCCCTTCTGGCAGGGCGATATCAGCAGCCTGAAGAGCTACCGGCTGGCGGTGTTCGACGAACTGCCGCGCACCGGCATGCCGGAAACCTACCTTTCCTACGGCGAGTACGAGAAGCACCTGAAGGCGCTGATCGACGTCGGCGTGATCGAGGACGGCACCAAGATCTGGTGGGATGTGCGGCCGAGCGCACGCTTCCCGACGCTGGAAATGCGCATCTGCGATATCTGCACGCGCATCCACGATGCCGTGGCGGTGGCCGCCCTGTTCGTCAGCCTGCTGCGCATGCTGTGGCGGCTGAAGCGCCAGAACACCCTGTGGCGGCGCTACAAGACGTTTTTGATCAACGAGAACCGCTGGCGCGCCATGCGCTACGGCATCGACGGCGGGCTGATCGATTTCGGCAAGGTGGCGATGGTGCCCTACGCCGAGTTGCTGGAAGAGCTGCTGGAGATGACGGCGGAGGACGCCGCGGAGTTGGACTGCACCGCCGAAGTGGCGCACACGCGGAAAATTCTCGCCACCGGCACCAGCGCCCACGCGCAGGTGCGGGTGTACGAAGACGCCGTCGCCGCCGGGGCGGACAAGCAGGAAGCCCTGCAAGCCGTGGTCGACTGGCTGATCGGCGAGACCAAGCGGGGGGTGTAGGGCGCCCGCGTCTATCGATAGAGCGCGGTGCTTAGGTATTTCATCCCCGTATCGCAGGCGACGGTGACGACGGTGGCCCCTTCGCCAAGCCGCCGCGCCACTTCCAAAGCTGCCGCCAGGTTGGCGCCGGTCGACGTGCCGGCGAACACCGCTTCGCTGCGTGCCAGCCGGCGCGCCATGGCCATGGCGTTCTCGGTCGAGACCGGCACGATCTCGTCGGCCATGCCGTCCTGCCACAGCGGCACCACGAAACCCGCCCCCACGCCTTCGATCTTGTGCACGCCGGACGGCCCGCCCGACAGCACGGCCGATTCCGCCGGCTCCACCGCCACGATGTGGATGTCGGGTTTGCGCCGCCGTAGTCCCTCGGCCACCCCGCGCACCGAGGCTGCCGTGCCCGTCGCCTGCACGAAGGCGTCGATGCGCCCGCCGGTGCCGGCCCAGATCTCCTCGGCCATGGCGTGGTAGGCGGCAAGCTGGTCGGTGTTGTTGAGCTGATCGGTCCAGAAGGCCCCGGTGCGCTCGGTGATTTCCGCGGCTGTGGCGATCATGGCACGGGTGAGGGCGGCATCCATGCCGCCGCCGTGGCTGGGCACGAGGGTCAGCTCCGCCCCCAAGGCCGCCATGTGCCGGCGCTTTTCCATGGAGAAGGCGTCGGACGTGACGATGCTCAGCGGATAGCCGCGCGCCGCACACACCAGCGCGAGCGACACGCCGGTGCTGCCGCCGGTGTATTCCACCACCCGGCCGCCGGGGGGCAGACGACCGGCGCGTTCTCCGCCCGCCACCATGGCCAGGGCCATGCGGTCCTTCATGCTGCCCGTGGGGTTGCTGCCTTCCAGCTTGATCAGCACGCGGGCAGAGCCGTCCGGCACGATGCGGCGCAGCTCCAGCAGCGGCGTGGAACCGATGCGGTCCAGCACGGAGGTGTCGGTCACCATGGCCGCCCATTGCATGTATCACCAAAGAATGCATATACATATTCCCATGGAGAGACCGGCGCAACCGAAGACCCTGGTAAGCGATGCCCGCGCGGTGGTGCGCGACTGCGTGGGGCTGAACATCCGCTTGGCGGCCCGCCGCATCACCCGTGTCCTGGACGCAGAGATGGCGGAGACCGGGCTGTCGCTCGCCCAGTTCGGGCTGATGGCGCAGATCGCCGCGGCCACGGACGACACCATCGGTGCATTGGCGGAACGGGCTGGGCTCGACCAATCCACACTGTCGCGCACCTTGCGCACGCTGGAACGCACCGGGCTGGTGGAGATCACGGTGGTGGAGGCGGATTTGCGCCGCCGTGCCGTGTGGCTGACGGAGGCCGGCGCCCACCGCCTGGAAGCGGCCCTGCCGGCCTGGCACCGCGGCCAGGCCCTGCTCGCCCAGGCCATCGACGCCGCAACGGTGCAACGCCTGGTCGCTGCAACAGCAGCCCTCTTTCCAGCGCCATAGGTGCCCTTGGCACCGTCCGGTCGGGCGTCCACACTCGGGGCAACCCCCAACGCTGCAGGGATTGCCCCATGAACGACGCCACCCGCACCGAACTTGAAGCGGCCGCCTTCCGCCGCCTGGTGGAGCATTTGCGCGCGCGGACCGACGTGCAGAACATCGACCTGATGAACCTGGCCGGGTTCTGCCGCAATTGCCTGTCGCGCTGGTATTCCGAAGCGGCCGGCGAGCGCGGGCTCGACGTCGGCTACGAAGACGCGCGCACGCTGCTCTACGGCATGCCCTATGCGGAGTGGAAAGCCAAGTATCAGACAGAGGCGACGCCGGAGCAGACGGCCAAGCTGGCCACCACCCACCCCGGCCATTGAGCGGCCGTCCGTCCGCCCGCGGCCGCCCGTTGCCGAGGGCCTTGCGGTCAGCGGGGTGTCGGTCTAGCGTCCGCGCCCGCTTGCTCGTGTCTTGGTAGTCTTGAGGACCCCACGCCCATGTCCGATGTCGAAGGCATCGCTGCCGACCGTCTGCGCAGCTTCATCGAACGCATCGAACGGCTGGAGGAGGAGAAGGCGGCCCTGGCGGCCGACATCAAGGAAGTGTACGGCGAAGCCAAGGGTGTGGGCTTCGACACCAAGGTGATGCGCCAGGTGATCCGCCTGCGCAAAATGGAGCAGGCCGACCGGCGCGAACAGGAAGAGCTGCTCGACCTGTACAAGCGCGCCATCGGCATGGCGGAGTAGCGGCGACGAGGGACCCGGCCGGCATCGTCGGACATCCGACGCACGCAGGGCACCGCCGCATCGATGCGGCGACGCAGCCGCTCGACCCGCGTCCGGTTCTGTTCATCATCGGTGCCCTGCTGGTCATCCTGGCCGTGGCCATGATGGTGCCGATGGTCCTCGACCTGGTGATCGACCGGGCGGACTGGCAGGGCTTCGCCGCCTCGGCCTGCATCACCCTGTTCATCGGCGGCAGCCTGCTGCTCACCTGCTGGCGTTGGCCGATCGAGCTGTCCGGCCGCCAGGCATTCATCCTCACCACCTTCTCCTGGGTGTCGGTGGCCTTCTTCGCGTCGCTGCCGTTCCATTTCTCCGAGCTGCATTTCGAGGAGACCGACGCCTTCTTCGAGGCCATGTCGGCCCTCACCACCACCGGCTCCACCATCATGACCAGCCTGGAGACGGCGCCGGACGGGGTGCTGCTGTGGCGCTCGCTGCTGCAGTGGATCGGCGGCATCGGCATCATCGGCATGGGCATCGCCGTGCTGCCGTTCCTGCGCGTCGGCGGCATGCAGCTCTTCCGCTCGGAATCGTCGGACCGTTCGGACAAGGTGATGCCGCGGGTGACCGACCTGGCGGTGGCCATCGCGCTGGTCTACGTGGCGCTGACGCTGCTGTGCTTCAGCCTGCTCGTGCTAAGCGGCATGGGGGTGTTCGACGCCGTCAACCACGCCATGACCACGCTCTCCACCGGCGGCTTTTCCACCCACGACACGTCCATCGGCTTCTACGCCAACCCGGCCATCGAGTGGACGCTGACCGCCTTCATGATCGCCGGCGCCTTGCCCTTTGTACGCTACATCAGCTTTCTGAAGGGCAACCGCTGGGCCTTGTGGCGCGACCCGCAGATCCGGGTGTTCATGATCTTTCTCGTCGGAGTCTGGGTGGGGTTCGCCTTCTGGCTCTCGGTGATGAACAATGTGGAGCCGCTGGACGCGCTGCGCGCCGCCGCTTTCAACACCACCTCGGTGATCACCACCACCGGGTTCGCGTCGGCCGACTACACCGCGTGGGGCGACCTGGCCGTGGCGGTGTTCTTCGTGCTCACGCTGGCCGGCGGCTGCACCGGCTCCACCTCGGGCGCCATCAAGACCTTCCGCTTCCAGATCATGTGGATCGTGCTGAAGATCCAGCTCACCAAGCTCTACAGCCCCAACCGGGTGGTGCCGGTGGAGTACGACCAGAAGCCGTTGGGCAACGACGTGCTGTTGTCGGTGATGGGGTTCATCTTCGTCTACGGCATGAGCATCCTGTTCATCGCCGTGCTGCTGGGCGCCTTCGGGCTCGATCTGGACACCGCGGTATCGGGAGCCGCCACCGCCGTCGGCAATGTCGGCCCGGGGCTGGGATCGACCATCGGGCCGGCGGGCAATTTCGCCTCGCTGCCCGATGCGGTGAAATGGATCCTCGCCCTCGGCATGATGCTGGGCCGGCTGGAGTTCTTCACCGCCCTCGTGCTGCTCACCGGCGGCTTCTGGCGGGACTGACCGCGGGCCGCCGGCCGGGCCCGGCATTGCCGCCCCTTGTGGCGGGCGGGGGCGGGCCACTATCCTGCGCCCTCCAACCGCCGGGCGGAGCTGTGCCGCGGGCGGACAACAGCGGAGGATGAGATGAGCAGCTCAACGCGCCTGGCCGGTCTTGCGGCCGTCGGTCTCGCCCTGGCCACGCCTGCGGCGGCCCAGGACATCACCTTCTTCACCATCGGCACCGGCGGCACCGGCGCCACCTACTATCCGCTGGGCGGCGTGATCGCCAATGCGGTGTCCAACCCGCCGGGCTCGCGCCCTTGCGATGATGGCGGCTCGTGCGGCGTGCCCGGCCTGGTGGCGGTCGCCCAGTCGTCCCGCGGGTCGGTGAACAATGTCAACGGCATCACCTCGGGCCTGTTCAACAGCGGCTTCTCCCAGTCCGACGTCGCCTACTGGGCCTATACCGGCACCGGCGTGTTCGAGGGCGAGCAGCCGATGGGCGACCTGCGCGCCATCGCCGCCCTCTATCCGGAGCACATCCACCTGGTGGCGCGGGCCGATGCCGGCATCGACAGCGTGGACGATCTGGCCGGCATGCGCGTTTCGCTCGACGAGCCGGGCTCGGGCACCTATGTCGACGCCAACATCATCCTGGAAGCCTATGGGCTGAGCGAGGAGGACGTCGAGGCCGAGTACCTGAAGCCCGGTCCGGCCGGCGACGCCATGCGCAACGGCCAGCTCGACGCCTTCTTCATCGTCGCCGGCTATCCCACGGGCGCAGTGGTGGAGCTGGCCAACTCCATCGATGTGGAACTGGTGCCGATCAACGGCGAGGGCGCCCAGGCGATCATCGACCAGTACGGCTTCTTCTCCGCCGACGTCATCCCGGCCGGCACGTACGAGGGCATGGATGAGGATGTGGAGACCCTGGCGGTGGGCGCCCAGTGGATCACCAGCGCCAACGAGGACGAGGAGCTGATCTACGCCATCACCGCGGCGCTGTGGAACGAAAACACCCGGCGCCTGCTGGATGTCGGCCACGCCAAGGGGGCCGACGTGACCCTGGAGACCGCGCTCGACGGCATCGGCATCCCGCTGCATCCGGGGGCGGAGCGCTTCTACCACGAGCAGGGTTTGATCGAGTAACCCCCGATCCCAGGCTGCCGGCACATCAGCCGGCTGGCACGGCGCGCCGCGGGGGGAGACCTCCGCGGCGCTCTGCGTTTTGGCGCTGGGGGCGGCGCATCCAGGCTCTGCATTGAAACGCAGCGGACAATTGGATGCCCGCGTCCGAGGCGCTATTTTTCGTTGCGCAACCAAGTGACAATGTACTAATAACCAGAAGCGTTTGGCCGTGCTTCCAATGCATCTCACACTTGCAATAGATCAGTCGATGACTTCGATCAGATTTATGTTGTTCGGCGTTTGGATCGTATTTGCGGTCCCAATCAATGGAGCGGCGGCACAATGCGAGACAATTGCCGATGCCGAACGGATGTTGCAGTCCCGCGTCGAACAGCTACAGCAGGACTATCCCCTGACATACGCCATCCTCTGCAATGCGTCCGGCCGGGCCCAGGTGCGGGGAGACGCCGAATTGGCCGCTCCGCTCGTCGAGAACATCCCGTTGAGGATGTCGCTGGGCTTTGTCAGATGTTCGATCTGGACGTCGCGGGCGGATTGCGAGCACGTCCTCGATGCCGTCGCCGATATCTACGACTCCGTCCAGGAGCTGGAGGACTGGGCACATGACCGCAACTGCCCGCCGCCGAGCCTGGTGTGGGGCGAGGAGTGCTGACCGGCGCGCAGCGCTCCCGGCTGGGTGACCCGCCAATTGTGTTCGTCCTGGCGCTCCCTTAGCCTGGACGTCCCACCGCCCAGCCCTGGGGTCCCCCCGTGACACAGCCGACCGAAGCCGCCCAGCCGGACGTCTCAAAATACGAGCCGGAACTGCAATTCCGCCCGGTCAGCCGGGCCACGGCCTGGATCACCGGGGGACTGCTGATCGCGCTATCGCTGTTCCACTACTACTCCGCCTGGTCGAGCCTGGTGCCGCAGCTCATGTTCCGCGGCATCCACCTGGCTTTCGTGCTGGGGCTGATCTTCCTGCTGTTCGGCCTGTGCCCGGTGCGCTCCAGCCTGGTGCCGGAACACCGCTCGCCTTGGCTTTATCCCGGCGGGATGCCGCTGACCGACTGGGTGCTGGCGCTGGCCGTGGCGGCCGCCGCCCTCTACCTGCCGCTGCTGCCCACCGACGAGGTGGCGCGCCGCGTCGGCAACCCCAGCGAGACCGACGTGGTGATGGGCACGCTGCTCATCGTATTGGTGCTGGAGGCGACCCGCCGGGCCATGGGCTGGACGCTGCCGGCCATCGCCCTGCTGTTCATCTGCTACGGCCTGTTCGGCCGCTACGCACCGGGCGTGCTGGCCCATCCGGGGGCAAGCTGGGCCGGCGTGGTCAACCACCTCTACATGACCGACCAGGGGATCTACGGCATCGCCGTGGGCGTGGTCGCCCAATACGTCTTCCTGTTCGTGGTGTTCGGCGTGCTGGCCACCCGCATCGGTCTGGGCCAGCTCTTCATCGACATCGCCTACTGCATCGCCGGGCGCTATGCCGGCGGCCCGGCCAAGGTGGCGGTGTTTTCCTCCGCCATGCTGGGGATGATCTCCGGCTCGTCGATCGCCAACACCGTCACCACCGGCTCGCTCACCATCCCGGCCATGAAGAAGGTGGGTTATCCGCCCCACTTCGCCGGGGCGGTGGAGGCAACGGCGTCGACCGGCGGGCAGATCACCCCGCCGATCATGGGGGCGGCCGCCTTCATCATGGTGGAGTTCCTGGAGATCCCCTACCGGGACATCCTGGTGGCCGCCCTGGTGCCGGCCATGCTGCACTATTTCGGCGTGGTGGTGATGGTGCACCTGGAGGCCAAGCGTCTCGGCCTGCGCGGCCTGCGGCCAGACGAGATGCCGAAGATCCTGCTGGTGCTGCGCGACCATTGGCCGACGCTGATCCCGCTGGGCATCCTCATCTGGATGATCCTGCAGGGCCGCTCGCCCGACAACGCGGCCTTCTGGGGGCTGACCGCCTGTGGCGTGGTGGGCTTCCTCAACATCAGCGACGTGTTCTCCCTGCGCCGCACTCTGGATTTCTTCAGACAGGGAGATCTCCGAGGTCTGATCGCCTATCTGATCTTTTGCTTCAGGACATCGCAAACCCGCATCAGGCTGCCCGATCTGGCCGCGGCCTTGCAGACCGGCGCCAAGTATGCGCTCGCGGTGGGCGCCGCTGCGGCCTCGGTCGGCATCATCGTCGGCATCGTCACCCTGACCGGGACCGGCTTCCGCCTGAGCTTCATGGTCACCCAGGCGGCCCAGAACCTGGGCGAATTCGTCGTCGGCGCGGTGCCGTGGGGCGTGGTCTCCGTGGCCGGCCTGACGCTGTTCTTCACCCTGGTGTTCACGGCCATCGCCTGCATCATCATGGGGGCCGGCATCCCCACCACGGCCACCTACATCATCCTCACCACCATCGCCGCGCCGGCGCTCGCCTCGCCGCTCCTGGGCGAGCACGCGGTGGCACCGGTGGTCTCCCACTTCTTCGTCTTCTACTACGGCGTGCTGGCGGACATTACGCCGCCGGTGGCGCTTGCCGCCTACGCCGCCGCAGGCATTGCCGGGTCCAACCCGTTCCGCACCGGCAACACCGCCTTCCGGCTGGCTATCGCCAAGGCGCTGGTGCCCTTCGTGTTCGTCTATTCGCCGTCGCTGCTGATCATCACCGACGGGTTCACCTGGCAGGCTTTCATCATCACGCTGGTGGGGGCCGTGGCGGGCATCACCCTGCTGGGCGGCGCGTTCAGCGCCTACCTGCTGAGGCCGCTGCGGATCTGGGAGCGCTGGCTCCTGGCCGTTGCTGCCCTGCCGCTGATCTCCCCCGGCCTGGCCAGCATGGCGGTGGGGGCGGCCATCGCCGCGCCGGTGCTGGTGTTGCAGATGCTGCGGCGAAAGGGACCGGAGGGGGCGTGACGAATCGCGGTCGTGCCCATTGCCGCTTTTTTGGTACTCCTGAACCCGTGTTCGGCGTGCGATTGACGGTTTGACCGGAGCCGACGCGACAACGGGAGGAGGGAGCGATGGCAGACGACCTGGATAAGATGGCCCCACAGGCCACGGGAGGCCGGCAGTCATTGGCCGACACGGAGATCACGACCCGGCGGGTCGAACGGCGAGGGGTGCTGCGTGTGCTGTCGCTGCTGGGGGGCGGGCTGGCGGCCGCGGTGCTGCGCCCCGGTCAAGGGCGTGCCCAGACCATGACGGGGATCACCGATTGCGACAGGGGTCCCAACCAGGACCCCGCAAACCTGGGAACCGGCAACAATCCGCCGAACGGACTGACCGACACCGACGGCGGCCCGAATGCCGACTACGCCTATTGCGGGCGCAGCGGCAATGCCGGGGTGACCGATTGCGACAACGGCCCCAGCCAAGACCCGGCGGGCCAGGGCACCGGCAACAGCCCGCCCACCGGAATCACCGATACCGACCAGGGCACCTATGCCGATTTCGGCATGTGCGGCCGCGGCAACGGCTAGCCCGGCGAGCGGTGGCGGCCGCGGCAAGGTGCCCGCCATGGTAGCCGGCACCTGACGCAACGCTGAAACCGTCGGTTGACGTGACTTCCCGGCTTGACGCGCTGCAAACCCATCACCTAGGGTCCGGCGACTTCCGGCGCGGCGCCGATTGTCAACGGGAGCCCTCCGACCTTGTCTCGTCAGCCCGGCTCTGATCCCGATCCGCTTGGCCAACTCGGCGCACGGATTCGGGCAGCTCGGGAGAAGAAGGAGAAGCGAGGGGGGCCGGGCGGTGCAGTGCGGTCGAGGGATCTCGGCGTAGGCATGCGGATCGCCGTTGAGATCGCCGCCGCCATCGGGGTCGGCACGGCGATCGGCATTGGGCTGGATCGGTGGCTCGGTACAAGCCCCTGGTTGCTGATCGTGTTCTTCCTGCTGGGCACGGCCGCGGCGTTCCTCAACGTCTACCGGGTCGCGCAGGAGTTGGATCGTCAGCGGCGGGCAGAGCGCCAGTCGCAGCGCCAGTCGGGGGAGGAATGAGTGGCAGGGCCGCTTGAACAGTTCGAAGTCAACCCCATCGTGCCGATCGAGATCGGCGGCTTCGACGTGTCCTTCACCAACGCGTCGCTCTTCATGGTGATCAACGTCGCACTGCTGACGAGCTTCTTCCTGTTCGCCAGCCGCGGCCGCTCCCTGGTGCCGACGCGTCTGCAATCCGTCGCAGAGATCATGTACGAAGCTGTCGCGAACATGATACGCGACAACGTCGGCTCCGGAGGGCGAAAGTATTTCCCCTTCATCTTCACGCTGTTCATGTTCCTGTTGACGTGCAACCTCGTGGGGATGATTCCCGGCTCCTTTACGGTGACGAGCCATGTGTTCGTGACGTTCGGGCTGGCCTTCGTCATCTTCATCGGCGTGACGATCATCGGGATCTTTACCCACGGGCTTCACTTCCTGCGGCTGTTCTTCCCCCATGGCGCGCCGCTATGGACGGCGGTGATCCTGACGCCGGTGGAGATCATCTCCTACCTGGCGCGGCCCATCACGCTCGCCGTACGACTGTTCGCCAACATGACCGTGGGCCACGTGCTCTTGAAGGTTGTGGCGGGATTTGTGGCGCCGCTGGGGATCGCGCTCGGCATTCTGCCGTTGGGCGGCCTGGTGGCGATTACCGCGCTGGAGTTCATGATCGCGGTGATCCAGGCCTACGTTTTCACCATCCTGACTTGTGTTTACCTGCACGAGGCGCTGCACCTCCACTGAGCCGGGCGGCCGCGCCCGTGCCGCCGATGGCTCGGCGGCTACGCCTCGCGGTTGCGCCGTTCGACCGGCTGCGATAAGACCCCCGCAAACGTCGTGAAAGGACGAAGACCATGGAAGTCGAAGCTGCTCGTTTCATTGGTGCCGGATTGGCTGCGATCGGAATGATCGGGGCCGGCATCGGCGTGGGGCACGTCTGGGCCAGCTTCATCGAGGCGGTGGGCCGCAACCCGGCTGCCAAGGAAGACATCGGTGCCAACGTGTACATCGGCTTCGCGGTCACCGAAGCGATCGCGCTGTTCGCGCTGATCATCGGCCTGATCTCCCTGTTCGGTTAAACCGCCGGGCGATCCGGCGCGGGCCGGTCGGTCGCGTACCGGCCCGCGGAGGCTCAAGATGCCGCAGTTCGATCCGACACTGTTCGCCGGCCTGGTTTTCTGGTTGGCGATCACTTTCACGGCCCTGTTCTTCCTGCTGTCGCGCTTGGTATTGCCGCGCATGCAGGACACCCTGGAAGCGCGCGCCAGCCGCATCGCCGACGACCTGGACCGTGCCGAAACCCTCCGTCAGGAGGCCGAAACGGTGCGCCAGCAGTATGAAGAGGCATTGCAGGAAGCGCGCGACCAGGCCCGCGCCGGCATCACCCATGCCGTCTCGGAAATGGAGCGGCAGGGGGCGGAACGGGAAGCCGCCCTCAATGCCGAAATCGATGCGCGCATCACGGCGGCTGAGCAGCGCATCGCCCGCGCCCGCGACGAGGCCCGGACCCATATCCGCGACATCGCCATCGAAGCCTGCGAGGCGGCCAGTGAGCGTATCAGCGGCGTCAAGGTGAAGAAGGCGGTGGTTACGGCGGCGGTCGAAGGCGAAATGAAGCGCCGCAATCTGCAAGAGGTGGCGTAGCCATGACCCAGGCGATGACCGAACTTTCGGTGGACGGCACGGGTCTCTTGATCTTGGCCCAGGCGGATGCGCCGACCAACGCCGTCTCCGATGCGCCGGCAGCCGGCGATGCGCCCCACGCGGATGCACCGGTCGCCGATGCACCGGCCGCCGATGTGCAGGCCGACGACGGGCATGGGACGGAGGGCGACAGCGGCCACGGTGCCGCCGCCGGCGAAGAGCAGGGAGCGGTGACGGGCGACGCTGGAGCGGTCCACTCGATGGATGTGCAGTCCGAAGTCGGCCACTTGGACGAAGCCGACGACACCCATGATGCCCACGGCGGCATACCGCTGGAGCTGTGGTTGCTGGTGGCCCTGATCATCGTCGTCGCCGCGGCGTGGAAGCCGATGAAGCGGGCGATGCTGACGGGGCTGGACAACCGGGCCGCGCGCATTCGCAGCGAGCTGGAGGAAGCCCAGCGCCTGCGCGAGGAAGCCCAGTCGCTGCTTGCCACCATGCAGCGCCAGCAGCGCGATGCCCTGCAGGACGCCGAAGAGATCATTTCCCACGCCCGCCAGGATGCCGAGCGCCTGCGCGCCCAGGCGGCCGCGGAGTTGGAAGTCACCTTGAAGCGGCGCGAGCAGCTTGCCATGGACCGCATCAGCCAGGCCGAGTCCGCTGCCTTGGCAGAGGTGCGAAGCTTGGCTGTGGAAGTGGCCGCCACCGCGGCACGGACCGTGCTGGAGACCTCGGTCGACGAACGACGCGGCAGCGCCCTCATCGACGAGTCGATCGCTGCCCTGGAGGGGCGCCTCCACTAACACCACATCGGTCCCGCCCGCTGCGGGCCATACGCCGCTCAGCACCGCCGCACGGTCCTGTACCGTTGCGGCGGTTTGCACGATTCGGCCGTGATTCTCGTCGGTCTGCGACGGATTGTTTCACAAAACCTTCATCGGTCCGTAAACGAACCGCTTGGGTGACCCGTCCATAAGCTGAAGCCGCGTCACTTCAGGGCGGGAAGCCGTGGCCGTCATCACCGTTCGCAACTTGCACAAGACCTTCGACCGCAAGCGCAAAGCGCTCGACGGGGTCGATCTCCACGTGGAGGGCGGGGAGATGGTGGCGCTGATTGGCGCTTCGGGGTCCGGCAAGTCGACGCTGCTGCGCCACATGGCGGGGCTGGTCGCCGCCGATCGCCGGGCCGACGGTTGTTGCCGGGTGGAGGTGCTGGGCGCGCTGGTTCAGCAGCAGGGCCAGCTTGCCCGCGGCCTGTCCGACGTGCGCGCCAATGTCGGGTTCATCTTCCAGCAGTTCAACCTGGTGGGCCGCCTCTCGGTGCTGAACAACGTGCTGATCGGCCTGCTCGGCCGCATCCCCAGTTGGCGCGGCAATCTCGGCATGTTCACCCGCGAGGAGAAGCTGCGCGCCATGGCGGCTCTCGACCGCGTGGGCATGGCCGACTTTGCCCTGCAGCGCGCGTCCACCCTGTCGGGCGGCCAGCAGCAGCGCGCGGCGATTGCGCGGGTGCTGCTCCAGGGCGCCCAGGTGATCTTCGCCGACGAGCCCATCGCCTCGCTCGACCCGGCCTCGGCCGTGCGGGTGATGGAAGCTCTCGCCCACATCAACCGCGAAGACGGCATCACCACCATCGTCTCGCTCCACCAGGTGGACTACGCCAGCCGGTTCTGCCCGCGCACCGTCGCCATGCGCGAAGGCCGCAAGGTCTACGACGGCACCAGTACGGCACTCACCCGAACGTTCCTCACCGATCTCTACGGCGCCGACAGCGATGAGCTCGTGGTCGGCCGCCCCCAGCAACCCCAGTGGCAGGTCCACGAGGCCGCCCCGGGTGAACGTGCGGCAATGGCGGGCGCCTGAGCCGCGCATCCGCGTCAACGAAACCGAAAGACCGAGGGGAAGTGTCATGTTGCGGACCTTGCTCGCAAGCTCCTTGCTGACCGTCTGCGCCGCCACCGCAAACGCGCAGGACTACCAGCCGTTGGAGGGCGATCCAGCCGAGATCAATTTCGGGATCATCTCCACGGAATCGACGCAGAACCTGCGCCGCCAGTGGGAGCCGTTCCTGGAAGACATGAGCGAGGCGCTCGGCATGCCGGTGAACGCGTTTTACGCCAGCGACTATGCCGGCGTGATCGAGGCCATGCGCTTCGGCCAGGTGACGGTGGCCTGGTTCGGCAACGCCTCGGCGATCCAGGCGGTGGATCTGGCCGGCGGCGAGGTGTTCGCGCGCCAGACCAAGACCGACGGCACGGAGGGCTACTACGCCCATATCCTGGTGAACGTCGACAGCCCCTTCCAGACGCTGGACGACCTGCTGGCCGCCTGCGGCACCGGGCTCGACTTCGGCATCGGCGACCCGAACTCCACCTCCGGCTTCCTGGTGCCCACCTACTACGTGTTCGCCCAGAACAACGTGGACCCGCAGGAATGCTTCGAGAACGTCCGCAACGCCAACCACGAAACCAACCTGATGGCGGTGGCCAACGGCCAGGTCGACGCGGCCACCAACAACAGCGAGCAAGTGGCCCGCAGTGAGGCCAATGCCCCGGAGGCGGCGGCCAACATCCGGGTGATCTGGACCTCGCCGCTGATCCCCAGCGATCCCATCGTCTACCGCCGCGACCTGTCGCGTGAGCTGCGCGACCGCATCCGCGCGTTCTTCTTGGCGTACGGGCGGTTGGGCCCGAATGTTGAGGAAGAACTGGAAGTTCTCGGCGGCATGACGGACGGGCTTGGTCCCTTCACCAACTCGTCCAACGATCAGCTTCTGCCGATCCGCGGCCTGCGCCTCTATCGCGAGCGCCTGGAGATCGAGGCCGACGCGGGGATGGACGAGGCCGAGCGCGATGCCGCCCTGGCGGAGATCGATGCAGCCCTGGCCCGCCTGCAGATCATCCAGGACGGGCCGTAATCCGGCACCGGCGCTCCGGGCCGGTCGGCCCTGCCGGACACGGCAGGCGGCGGGGGCCATCCCCTTGCTGCTTGCCGCCGTTGCCGTCCCGGAGTGTCCCCAGCTCGGTTTCCGAAGGTTGTGGCCGCGCCCATGCCCGACACCGCACAAATCCCCGTGACGCTGCCGCCGCGCGACCTGAAGCGCACCTGGGGCGCGATCGCGCTGTGGGGCATCATCCTGGGGCTGCTGGTGTGGTCGTGGGACGGTGCGGACATGCGTCCCGCCGACCTGATCCGCCAGTCGGGCAACATGATCCGGTATATGGAGGGCTTCTTTCCGCCCGACTTTTCCGACTGGGACCTCTATGTGGAGGAGATGGCGATCACCGTGCAGATCGCCGTCTGGGGCACGGCACTGGCCATCGTGTGCTCCATACCGCTCGGCGTGCTGTGTTCGGAGAACATCGTGCCCTGGTGGGTCTACCACCCGGTGCGCCGGCTGATGGACGCCTTTCGCGCCATCAACGAGATGGTGTTCGCCATGCTGTTCGTGGTGGCCGTGGGGCTGGGGCCGTTCGCCGGCGTGCTGGCCCTGTTCGTCCACACCACGGGGATCCTGGCCAAGCTGTTTTCCGAAGCGGTGGAGGCGATCGACCCGCGGCCGGTGGAAGGCATCCGCGCCACTGGGGCCAACGGGGTGCAGGAGGTGATCTACGGCGTCATCCCCCAGGTGCTGCCGCTGTGGATCTCCTATTCGCTCTACCGGTTTGAAAGCAATGTGCGTTCCGCCACGGTGCTGGGCATCGTCGGGGCCGGCGGCATCGGCCAGCTCCTCTACGAGAACATCCGCGGCTTCTACTACGACGAGACGGCCGCCATCCTGATCATCATAATCCTGGTGGTGAGCGCCTTGGACATCCTCAGCCAGCAGCTTCGGCGACTGGTGGCATAGTGCTGCCTAGCGCCGGTCGAACGCCAGGCGAGCCGCCAGCCCCAGGAACATGATGCTGGTCGCCATCTGCAATCCGCGGGCGAACCGCCGGCTGCGCGCCAACGCCTTGCCGATGGAGCCGGCGAAGCCGCCGACCAGGCAATTGACGATGGTGCCGCCGATGTTGAAGACGGCGCCGAAGATGAGGAACTGCAGCAGGGTGGAGCCCCGCGCCGGGTCGACGAACTGCGGTACGAAGGCGAGGATGAACACCGCCACCTTCGGGTTCAGCAGATTGACGAAGATGGCACGGCGGCACGCTCGCCAGGCAGTGGACGCGCGGGCGACCTCCGGGCTGTGGGCGGCAATCGGCCGCCGCCAGGCATCGATGGCGAGCCACACCAGGTAGGCCACGCCGCCCCAGCGGATGGCATCGAAGGCCACCGGGTGGGCGGCGATCAAGGCGGCCAGCCCCAGGCCGGCCAGAAGCGTGTGGAGAAAGCCGCCGATGGCGATGCCGAAGCTGGCCGCCACTCCGGCCCTGGGACCGGAGCGCAGACCCTGGCCCAGGCAGAACAGCATGTCGGCCCCCGGCGTCAGGTTGAGTGCCAGGGCGGCGGGCACGAACACCCACAGGGCATCGGCGTCGATGGGCACGTGCGCGATCCTTGTTGCGGCCGGTACCGGTGGGAGGCGAGGGGAGATCCCGTCACATCATCGCCCAACTCTAGAGCCCTTTCGGGGATTTCGAAGCCATTCTGAGGAGGCGCATGGCCTCGAATGCGCGGAGCGACGACGAAGGACATGCAAGATGCATATTCGAGGAGGAGCGACAAAGCGGTCCGAGGCAATGCGCCCGTCCCGCACGGGTTTGCGTCCGGCGGCCGCCCACGGCGTCGCAGCGCTTGCCCGATGCGCGTGGCATCGCGCCGCGCGCCGCTCCTGGTGGATCACCGCGCCGGACAGCAAACAGAATTGACTCCGAAATCCCCGAAAGGGCTCTACCACTGGCATGGCAGCTTGCCGACCGGCGTCCGCGGCGGTGGCACGGCAGCCAAGAAGACGCCAACAGCACAGGAGAGGGGGGCAAGGCAGTGAGCAGATCCATTCTGACAAAATGGCTTGCAGTGGTGGCCGTCTGGTGCCTGGTGCCGGCAGCTCCGGCACTGGCCGACGACATGGAGGCGCCGGCCGATCCGGCAGCGGCCCTCCTCGGCACCTGGGAGACGGAGGAAGGCTTCGAGCCGCCGGGCAGCGTCACCTTCGAAGCGGGCGGCGTGGGCCATGTCACCAATGTTGGCGGGCCGGTGGTGTCGATCCGCTGGGTGGCCGATGTCGCTGCCGATCCGATGCGCCTGGAGATGACGGCGCTCGACCAGACCATGCGCACGGTGTTCGCGTTCGACGGGCCGGATCGCGTGCGCATGGCGGAGCCGGGGCCCAGCTATCCCGACAGCCTCGACGGTCCCGGTTCGCTGGTGATGCTGCGGGTGGCCGAGACGGCGGCGGAGGGCCCCTGGATGCCGCTGACGCCGGAGATCCAGGCGGCGATCGCCCAGATGGTCGGAACCGTCGATGACTATTCCTCGTCGCTCCCCTATCTCGGTATCGGTCCGCGGATCCAGGCGCTGCTTCCGGGCCACTGGATGATCGTGCCCGTGCGGGCCCAGGACATGGCGGACGATGCCGAGCGTTTGCAGAGAGCCTGCGAGAACGCGAGCACGCTGGTGGAGCGCCGCGACCCCGAAGGTTACGCCTTCACCCTGACCCGCCACGACCGCGACGGCGGCCGCTTCGAAATGGCCAGCCTGGTGTGGGGCGGCAACAGCCGCTTTCTGCAGGTGAGGAACCTGCCGGACCAGATCGACTTCCTGCGCATCCGGGAGCACCCCAGCGCGATCACCCAGCCGGTGTTCAATGCCTGGCAGGAAACGACCATCCTGCCCCTGTCCGACGCCGTGCTGCTGCAGGTCGGCGGGCTGGAGGTGCAGATCTGGCTGCGCTGTCCGTGATGTCTGGCCTGCCAACGGAAAAGGGCCGGGACATCGCTGCCCCGGCCCTTATCGTGTCGGTCGGCCGTCGCTCAGTCTATTCGGCGGCGGCGACAGCCTTCAAGGGCGCTTCGGCGGTGGCCGGCCGCACGGCGGCGGAATAGTCGTCCATCAGCATCTGGGTGATCTGGCCGGGGGTGAAGGTGTGCTGGTCGATCTCGCCGACCGGCGTCACCTCCGCCGCGGTGCCGGTGATGAACACCTCGCTGGCGTTGGCCAACTCCTCCGGCCGGATGGCGCGCACGACAACCTCGATCCCCCGCGCCTTCGCCAGTTCGATCACCGTCTGGCGGGTCAGGCCGTCGAGGAAGCAGTCGGGCGTCGGCGTGTGCAGCTTGCCGTCGATCGCCAGGAACAGGTTGGCGCCGGTGGCTTCGGCCAACTGGCCGCGATAATCGAGCATCAGGGCGTCGTGGTAGCCTTCGTTCTCCGCCGCGTGCTTGGACATGGTGCAGATCATGTAGAGGCCGGCGGCCTTGGAATGCACCGGTGCGGTGTCCGGCGCGGGGCGGCGCCACTTGCTGGTCTTCAGCCGGATGCCCTTCATGCGGGCCGCCGGATCGAAGTAGCTGGGCCACTGCCACACGGCAATGGCGACGCGGATGCGCGTCTGCTGGGCCGAAACCCCCATCATCTCGGCCCCGCGCCACGCCACCGGGCGCACATAGCCGTCGACGATGGAGTTGGCCGCGATCACCTCGCGCGTCGCCGCGTCCAGCTCGGCTGCCGAAAACGGCACCTGGAAGCCGAGGATCTCGCCCGAGCGGATCAGCCGCTCGGAATGCTTGGTCAGCTTGAAGACCTCGCCGCCATAAACTCGCTCGCCTTCGAAGACACAACTGGCATAGTGGAGACCGTGGTTCAGCACATGCAGTTTGGCCTCGCGCCACGGCACCAGGGTGCCGTCTAGCCAAATGAGGCCGTCTCGGTCGTCGAAGGGAATGATTGACATGCTTGGCGTTCCCGATGGTCAGATTATTACTGCGCTAGAACCTTAGGAGGTAACATTTTGCCGCTGATAGCGTCAACATGGCCGACCCCAAGCCGCACGCAAACCCGCTATTCCTAACCGAAGAGGAAACCCGCGCCGGGCTCGATCTGCTGCTCGCCGCGGCCTCGGCCATCGCCCGGGTGGGCGAGGGGCTGCTGGCCGATCGCGGCATCGGCCGGGCCCACCGGCGGCTGCTGGCATTGATCGGCCGCCAGCCCGGCGTCACCCTGGCGGAGCTGGCGGCGAGCCTTGGCCTGCCCAAGCAGAGCGCCAGCCGGCAGATCGCCGAACTGGTGGAGCGGTCGCTGGTGGCGGTGCGCAACCATCCCAGCGACGGGCGGCGCAAGGCGCTGCGGTTGACGCCGGCGGGCCGCGAACTGGATGACGTGCTGTGGTCGCTGGAGCGGCGGGAGATCGCGCGGGCCTATCGCAAGGCCGGAGCGGAAGCGGTGGACGGATTCAAGATGGTGATGGGCGACCTGGCGCGCATCGGCGGGTCTACGGGCCGCCGTTCGGGAGCGGCGGCTCCACGGCGGCGGCCATGACCGACACCTCCTTCCTGGTAGCCGGAGCGGCCGGGATCGAGCCCCACCTCCTGGTGGTGGAGGACGACGAGCGCCTGCGTGGCCGCCTGCGCCGCTATCTCGTCGAGCAGGGCTTCGTCGTCACCGTCGCCGGCTCCGCCGCCCAGGCGCGCACCCAGCTTGCCTCCATGCAGGTCGACCTGATCGTGCTGGACGTCATGCTGCCGGGGGAAAGCGGGATCGAGTTGACCCGCGACCTGCGCAGCCGCCTGCGCACGCCGATTCTGCTGCTGACCGCGCGCAGCGAGACGGAGGCCCGCATCTCCGGGCTGGAGGCGGGAGCCGACGACTACGTAACCAAGCCCTTCGAGCCGCGGGAACTGGTGCTGCGCATCCGCGGCATCCTGCGGCGGGCCAGCGGCCGTATGGCCCAGGACCAGGTGGGACCGGTGCGCCTGGGCGCCTTCCTGTTCGATCCCGCGCGCTGCGAGCTGCGGCGCGGCGAGGAGCGCATCCACCTTACCGGCACCGAAGCCAACCTGCTGGCGGCCCTGGCCCTGCATGGCGGGGCCGTGCTGTCGCGCGACGAGTTGACCCGGCTGGCCCAGATCAACGGATCGGAACGCACCGTCGATGTGCAGGTCACCCGCATCCGCCGCAAGATCGAGGACGATCCGCGGGCACCGCGCTACCTGCTCACCGTGCGCGGCGAAGGCTATGTGCTGAGGACCGACCCCTGATGGTCGACACGGCGCATTCGCCGCGTTGGGACATGCGCGCCTGGCTCGCCCGCAAGCCGTGGAAGCGCTGGTTCCAGCTTCGGCTGATCATGCCGCGCACCCTGTTCGGCCGCTCGTTGCTGCTGATCGTGCTGCCGGTGCTGCTCACCCAGGCGGTGACCGCCTACTACTTCTACCAGCAGCATTGGGAGACCATGACGAGCCGGCTCGCCCAGGCGGTGGCCGGCGAGATCCGCCTGGTGATCGACGGGCTGGACAGCCGCCCCGGCGCGGACTCCCAGCACGACTGGTTCGATGCCTTCGCCCAGACCATGCACTTGACGGTGACCCTGGACGAAGGCGCCACGCTACGCCCGCGCCCCCGCGTGCCCGGCCACTGGATCCTGCAGAGCGAGCTGGAATGGGCGCTCAACGCCCAGGTGGACCGGCCCTTCCACATCACGCCGCAGATCCTCGACCGCTGGGCGGAGATCGAGATCCAGCTCGACAGCGGCGTGCTGCACGTGCTGGTGCCGCGCGAACGCCTGTTCAGCGAAACCAGCCTGGCGGTGATGCTGTGGATGGCCGGGTCCGGGACTTTGCTGATCGTCGTGGCGCTGTTGTTCATGCGCAACCAGGTGCGGCCCATCCGGCGCCTCGCCTCGGCGGCGGAAAAGCTGGGCAAGGGCCGCGATATCCCGGATTTCCGCCCGGCCGGCGCGCGCGAGGTGCGGCGGGCCGCCTGGGCGTTTCTGCTGATGCGCGAACGCATCCGCCGCCAGATCGACCAGCGCACGGAGATGCTGGCGGGGGTCAGCCACGACCTGCGTACGCCGCTCACCCGCATGAAGCTGAGCCTGGAGATGCTGGGCGCCGGCGAGGACGTGGACGACCTGCGCGCCGACGTGGCGCAGATGGAGACCATGATCGAAAGCTACCTGGCCTTCGCCCGCGACGGGGCGGTGGAGGCGTCGGAGCCGGTCGATCTCGTGGCCCTGGTGGAGGACGCCTGCCGCGATGCCCGCCGCGAGGGGGCGGAGATCACCGTGGTCGTCGAAGGTCAGGAGGCCACGAGTACGGTGGAGGTGAAGCCCCAGGCGCTGCGCCGCTGCCTCGACAACCTGCTGTCCAACGCCTGCACCCATGCCTCGCGCATCCGCACCACCGTACGCCTGGACGACAAGCAGGTGGTCGTGCTGGTGGACGACAACGGCCCCGGCATCCCGGCCGACCGGCGCGAGGAGGTGCTGCTGCCGTTCCGCCGGCTGGACACCGCGCGCAACCTGGACTCCGGCGGCAGCGGGCTTGGGCTGACCATCGCCAAGGACATCGTGCGCAACCACGGCGGCCAGCTCGCCCTGGACGACTCGCCCTTGGGCGGCCTGCGCTGCGTGGTGACGCTGCCACGGTGAGGGGCAGGGGCCTCAGGGCTTGCCGGCCGCCGTCAGGTAGTTGATCGACAGGTCGTGGGGCGCCAGCGACCACTGACGGCGCAGCGGGTCGAGCTTCATCCCCGCCATCGCCGTCACCTCCAGGCCCTGGCGGCGCAGGCCCGCGGCCAGCTCGCTCGGCCGCACGAACTTGCGCCAGTCATGGGTGCCGCGGGCGACCCAGCCCATCACGTATTCGGCGCCGACGATGGCGAGTGCGAAGCTGCGCGCGGTACGGTTGAGGGTGGACATGGCCAGCAGGCCACCCGGCTTCACCAGCGTGGCCAGGGCGGCCAGGAAGGCCGGCATGTCGGCCACGTGCTCGACGATCTCCATGGCCGTCACGATGTCGAACTGGGCACCGGTGGCGGCCAGGCCCTCGGCGGTTTCCTGCCGGTAGGCGATGTCCAGCCCTGCCGCAGCGGCATGTTCGGTGGCCGCGGCGATGGCTTCGCCGCTGGCGTCGATCCCCGTGGTCTGTGCCCCCAGGCGGGCCAGCGGTTCGGCCAGGATGCCGCCGCCGCAGCCGACATCAAGCGCGGTGCGGCCGGCGAAGGGGTGCACGGAGGCCGCATCGCCGCCGAAGCGCAGTCGCGCCTGGTCGCAAAGGAAACCGATGCGCACCGGGTTCATCCGGTGCAGCAGCTCGAACTCGCCGCCGGCGTTCCACCATTCGCCGCCCAGCCGATCGAAATGGTCGATTTCGCTGCGATCCAGCGTGGCGGAGGTGGCGGACATCTTGTGCTTCCTTGCGGGGTCGATCGGGGGAACCGGGCTGCCGATGCCGCTGAGCTGCCTTGTTGCCGCCGGCGCTCCTTGCCAGGGATCGGACCGCCTGAGTATGGATAGCCGGGGACGGCGGGGCAACCGCGCGGGTGCTGCGGACCCCACGTCGTTTCCAGGCAGCAGACGGTCTATCGGGGTCCACATGGCGCGCATCGTGCAGAAATACGGCGGCACCTCCGTGGCTGACATCGCCCGCATCAAGGCGGTGGCCGCCAAGGTGGCCAGGCATGTGGCCGCCGGCGACGAGATGGCGGTGATCGTTTCTGCGATGGCCGGAACCACCAACCAGCTCGTGGACTATTGCCGCCAGGTCTCGCCGGTCCACGACCTGCGCGAATACGACACCGTGGTGGCAGCGGGCGAGCAGGTGACCAGCGGGCTCTTGGCCATGGCGCTGCAGGAACTGGGCGTGCCGGCACGGTCCTGGATGGGCTGGCAGATCCCGGTGACGACGGATGCGGTGCACGGCAACGCCCGCATCCTCGGCATCGACAGCGACGAGTTGCTGGAGCGCATGGCCAATGGCGAAGTGCCGGTGGTGGCGGGCTTCCAGGGCGTCGCCGCCGCCCAGGCGCGGGCCGGCCGCATCGCCACCCTGGGCCGCGGCGGCTCGGACACCTCGGCGGTGGCGCTGGCGGCAGCACTGAAGGCCGACCGCTGCGATATCTATACCGACGTGGACGGCGTCTACACGGCCGATCCGCGCATCGTGCGCCGGGCGCGCAAGCTTTCTCGCATTACCTATGAAGAGATGCTGGAAATGGCGTCGCTGGGCGCCAAGGTTCTTCAGACCCGTTCGGTTGAACTGGCGATGAAGCACCGTGTGCGCCTCCAGGTCCTGTCCAGTTTCGAGGACCTGCCCGGAACCCTGGTTGTCGACGAGGACGAGATCGTGGAGCAGGAAGTCGTCAGTGGTGTGACCTACTCGCGTGACGAGGCCAAGCTGACCCTCGTCAGGGTCCCGGACCGGCCGGGCATTGCCGCGGCCATCTTCGGGCCGCTCGCCGATGCCGGCATCAATGTGGACATGATCGTCCAGAACGTGTCGGAGGACGGGCGCAGCACCGACGTCACCTTCACCCTGTCGAAGGCCGAACTGCCGCGCGCGGTGCAGGTGCTGAAAGGCCGCGACGACCTGGGCTTCGAACGCGCGGTGCCGGACGAGAACGTGGTCAAGGTGTCGGTTATCGGCATGGGCATGCGCAGCCATGCCGGTGTGGCCAAGCGCATGTTCCAGTCGCTCGCCGACAACAACATCAACATCCAGGTGATCTCGACGTCGGAGATCAAGATCAGCGTGCTGATCGCCGAGCAGTATACCGAGCTGGCGGTCCGCGCGCTCCACACCGCCTACGGGCTGGACGCACCGATCGCCGGGTGAGGGGCACCGTTGCGGCAGAGGCATCCGCGATGACCGCCGACGGCGAAGCCGGGCTTTCCCAGCCCAGTCCGGCACGGCGCCTGTTGGCGCGGCTGCGCGACGTCATGGCCGGCAGCGGCGCCGCCCAGGTGCTGCTGGACAAGATCGTCCAATGCATCGCTGCGGAAATGGGCGCGGAGGTGTGCTCGTGCTACGTGCTGCGGGCGGGCGATGTGCTGGAGCTGTTCAGCACCATCGGCCTCAACCCGGCGGCCGTGCACCGTACGCGGCTGCGCCTCGGCGAGGGCCTGGTGGGCATGGCGGCGGCCCAGGCACGGCCGGTGGCCACCACCGATGCCGCCTCCCACCCCGCCTTCGCCCACCGCCCGGAAACCGGCGAGGACGTCTTCAAGTCGCTGCTCGGCGTGCCGATCCTGCGCGGCGGAGAGGTGCGCGGCGTGCTGGTGATCCAGAACAGCGAGCGCCGGCTCTATACCGAAGAAGAGGTGGAGGTGCTGCAGACCGTGGCCATGGTGGTGGCCGAGGTGGTGGCGCGCAGCGACCGCGGGGTGGCCGACGAAGCGCCGCCGCTGACCGTGGAGTCCGCCAATCTGCCGATGCGGCTGGAAGGGGTGGCCCTGTCGCCGGGCATCGCCGACGGCCAGGCGGTGCTGCACCGGCCACGGCTGACCATGCGCCAGATGGTGTCCGACGAGCCTTCGACCGAACACCGCCGGCTCGATGCCGCCATCCGCTCCATGCACCGCTCCATCGACGAGCTGCTGGCCCGCAGCGAAGCGTCGGGATCGAGCGAGAGCCAGGACATCCTGGAAGCCTACCGCATGTTTGCCGAGGACCGCGGCTGGATCAGCCGCATCCGCGAAGCCATCAATAGCGGATTGAGCGCCGAGGCGGCGGTGCAGAAGGTCCAGGAGTGGCTGGAAATCCGCCGCGCCTCCCTGTCCGACCCCTATCTGGCGGAGCGCTTCCAGGACTTCGAGGATCTCGCCAACCACCTGCTGCTGCACCTGTCGGGACGCGGCAGCGTGGCCGCCTCGGCCACCTTGCCGACCAACATCATCCTGGTGGCCCGCTCGCTGGGGCCGGCCGAACTGATGGACTACGGGCTGGAGCGGGTGCGCGCCATCGTGCTGGAGACGGGCACGGCCAACAGCCACGTCGCCATCATCGCGCGCGCCCTCGGCATCCCGGTGATCGGCCGCTGCCCTCGGGCGCTGCGCCTGATCGAGCCGCTCGATCCCATCATCGTCGATGGCGACCACGGCCAGGTGTTCGTGCGGCCCAGCGACGACGCCCGCGAGCACATCGAAAACGCCATGATCCAGCGGGCGGCGCGCCAGCGCATCGCCCAGGACCTGGCGGACCAGCCGTCGGACACGCGCGACGGCGTGCATGTATCGCTCAATCTCAATGCCGGCCTGCTGGCCGAACTGCACCACCTGCCCAATGTCGGCGCCGAGGGAGTGGGGCTCTACCGTACCGAGATCCCCTTCATGGTGCGGCCGAGCTTCCCCGGGGTGTCCGAACAGACCGAGATGTACGGCCGCGTACTGGCCAATGCCGAAGGGCTGCCGGTGACCTTCCGCACGCTCGACGTGGGGGGCGACAAGTCGCTGCCCTACCTGCATTTCGGCAACGAGACCAACCCGCTACTCGGTTGGCGTGCCATCCGCATCGGCATTGACCACCCGGCCATGCTGCGCACCCAGCTACGTGCCCTGTTGCGCGCAGCGGCGGGGCGGCCGGTGCGCATCATGTTCCCGATGATCGCCGACCTGCAGGAGTTCGCCTTCGCCCGGTCGCTGCTGGACCGCGAACGCGACACCTTGGGCATCGATCCCGCCACCGTGTCGGTGGGAGCGATGCTGGAGGTGCCGTCGATCCTGTGGTCGCTGCCTGCCTTGCTGAGCAATGTGGATTTCGTCGCCGTCGGGACCAACGACCTAATCCAGTACGTCTTCGCCGCCGACCGCGGAAATGCGAAGGTGGCACCGCGCTACGACCCCCTGTCGCCGACCTTTCTGGAGGTGCTGAACGGCATCGTGGAACAGTGCACGGCGGCCGGCGTTGAAGTGTCTGTATGTGGCGAGATGGCGGGCCGCCCGCTCGACGCCTTGGCCCTGCTGGGGCTCGGCTATCGCTCGCTGTCGATGACGGCGTGGTCCATCGGGCCGGTCAAGGCGCTGGTTCGCTCCATCGTGATGTCGGAGGTGAGCGCCTATGTGCAGCAGCTACGACGCGGGGGAGGCAGGGGGCTGCGCGAGTCGCTGCGTGGGTATGCGCTGGACCGCGGAATCCCGCTTTAATTGTTTTCCGCTTCGGTTTTTGACAAATTTCTTGATTCAACCTTCTGGTGAATGACGTGACGGTCCGCATTCCCGATTTGCGGGAGGGTAGGAAACTGTTTAAGAAGGGTCCAAGGCGGGTTCGCCGTTGTGCGCCGCCGAGATTCGTTGTTTCAGCGTCCTTCTGATCTGCCAGCATGGTGTGGCCGATGCGAGTACGGCGCGATACCGATCCCACCGACGGGTACGACGTGGCGGACAACCAAGGCGATTCGCCAGAGGTGTTCGAATGGACGGTCAGCCGCATCCTTCGGTATGCGCGCGAGCAGGCCGGCTACAGCGTCCGTGATGTCGCGGATCTCCTGAAAATCCGCCAATCCCAAGTCTTTGCGATCGAGGAAGGACGCTTCCGCGATCTGCCGGCCACGGTCTACGCCATCGGTTTCGTGCGCTCCTATGCCGAGCTGCTGGACCTCGATGGCGACGAGGTGGTGCGGCGCTTCAAGGAGGAGTCCGCCGGGGTCAGCGAGAAGCCGGCGCTGGTGTTTCCCACCCCGGTGCCGGAAGGTCGGATGCCGGGCGGGGCCGTTCTGATGATCGCCATCCTCCTGGCCATCGGCTCCTATGGCGGGTGGTATTACTTGTCCAACCGCTCAACCGAAGTGGTCGAGCACAGCGACTTCGTGCCCGAACGCTTCGTGGCGCTGAGCGAACAGGGCAGCGGTACCGGCACGCCGGGCCGGCCGTCGGGCGTCAACTACGAGCCGTCGGCGGCCAATGCCGCAGAGGGCGAAGAAGACCTGTCGGGCCTCTACGAGCTGCCGGGCGTGCGCGATCAGGCCGGTGGCGGTCCGGCCGCCGGCGTGGTGGCGGGCCAGACGGCGGGCGAACTGGCGGTGGCGTCGGCGGACGACGATCGCGCCGGGGGCGGCTTCGGCCGGCAGACCGAGGGCGACTGGCCGGAAGGTGTGGAACCGCCGCGGGCGCCGGAACCGCCGCCGGGCCGCAATTTCGGTGCGGAGGATGGCGAGATCGAGCTGCGGGCGACGGCGGAGAGTTGGGTGCAGCTCAACGATGCCCGGGGTGCGCTGGTGATGACGCGCATCCTGCGTCCCGGCGATACCTATGTGGTGCCGGACGGCGAGGGCCTGCGCCTGATCACCGGCAATGCCGGCGGGCTGGACATCGTGATCGACGGCCAGGTGGCCCCGTCGCTGGGCGGCCAGGGTACCGTCGTGCGCAACATCCTGATGGATCCGGAGCGCTTGCTGAACGGCACGGCAGCCGCCAATTGATGGGGGGATCGACGGCCGTGTCCAGAACCCGGCATTCTCCGACTGCCGGGCATCCGGCCTGTTGTCAGGGCTGCCGTGCCGCGGCGGCCCCCGTTCGTTTCTGCTGAGGTGAGCCAGATGGCCGTCCGCCCGTACCGCGAGATCCACCGGCGTTCCTGCCGCCAGATCCATGTCGGCAAGGTGCCCGTCGGCGGCGATGCCCCGATCACCGTGCAATCCATGACCAACACGCTCACCACCGACGTGGCCGCGACCATCGCCCAGATCCGGGCGCTGGAAATCGCCGGGGCCGACATCGTGCGCGTGTCCTGCCCCGACGAGGGGTCCAGCCGGGCGCTGAAGGAGATCGTGCCCGAGGTTACCGTGCCAATCGTGGCGGACATCCACTTCCACTATAAGCGCGGCATCGAGGCGGCCGAGAACGGCGCCGCCTGCCTGCGCATCAACCCCGGCAACATCGGCGCGCCGCAGCGGGTGGCCGAAGTGGTGCGCGCCGCCAAGGACAACGGCTGCTCCATCCGCATCGGCGTCAATGCGGGCAGCCTGGAAAAGGACCTTCTGGAGAAGTACGGCGAGCCCTGCCCGGAAGCGATGGTGGAGAGTGCGCTCAACCACATCCGCATCCTGGAGGACCACGACTTCTTCGAGTTCAAGATCTCTTGCAAGGCGTCCGACGTGTTCCTGGCGGTGGCCGCCTACCAGCAGCTTGCCGAAGCGTGCGACTACCCGCTGCATGTCGGCGTCACCGAGGCGGGCGGCATGCTCACCGGCACCGTCAAGTCGTCCATCGGCATGGGCATGCTGCTGTGGTCGGGCATCGGCGACACCATCCGGGTATCGCTGTCGGCCGACCCGGTGGAGGAGATCCGCGTCGGCTACGAGATGCTGAAGTCGCTTGGCCTGCGCCGCCGCGGCGTCACCGTGATCTCGTGCCCGTCTTGCGCCCGCCAGCAGTTCGAGGTGATCGACACCGTGCGCCGGCTGGAAGAGCGGGTGGCCCACATCACAACGCCCATGACCGTTTCGGTGATCGGCTGCGTGGTCAACGGGCCGGGCGAGGCGCTGATGACCGATATGGGCCTGACCGGCGGCGGCAAGGGCACCCACCAGGTCTATGTGGCGGGCGTGCCCAACCACCGGCTGCGGGACGCCGACATCGTCGAGCACCTGGCCGAGATGATCGAGAAGAAAGCCGCAGAGCTGGAAGCAGCCGAAGCGTCCGGCGAGGGCGAAGGCGAGGGCGAGGGCGCCCGGACCGCCGCGGAGTAGTCCCGCGGCGAGCCCCGGCCTCACCGCTTACTTGTTTTCCGCCACCGGGATCTGGCCGCCGCCGGCCGTGGCGACGCTCACGGTGTAGGTGCCGGTGCTGTAGCCGTACGACTGGGCGCTGATGAAATAGCGCCCGGTGCTCGGCGCCGTCAGTGTCACCTGGCTGTTGAGGGTGCCGCCGAAATCGTCGTTGGCGCCGACTTCCAAGCCGTCTTCTGCATGCACCGTCAACAGCGGGTCGGACAACGTACCGCGGCCGCTTGGGCTGCCCTCCAGGTTGATCACGTAGGTCTGCCCGCCATTGAGTTGCACGGCAAACCAGTCCGCATCCGCGCCGTACTCGATCGCGCCCGTCATCGGTTGGCCCACCATCACGACGCCGCGCGTACCGGCATGGCCGGCATAGTCGTCGGCATACTCCGTCGTTTCCTCCACGCGCAGGCTGTAGGAGCCGGTGGCCGAGCCGTAGGAGCTGGCTGCGATGGTGAACAGCCCGGTGGCGACGGGCGTGTAGATGATGCGCGCGTTGAAACCGGTGCCGCTGTCGTCGTCGACCGCCACTTCATTGCCCTGGCTGTCGCGCAGGCGCAGCAGCGGGTCGCTCAGCGACCCCTGGTCGGTGGGGGCGCCCGCCATGTCGATGGCATAGGTGTGCCCGGCGTCGAGACGGATTTCATAGTGCTCTTCGGCTTGCGCCACGAAGATCTGGCCCTCGGTGACCAGGCTGGGCAGGCTGCCGGAGGTGTCCAGGGCCAAGGGATTGCCGGGTGAGCTCTGCATCCACGCCATGGGGGCCGTGCGCACGACGTCTTCCGGGGCCGCCATCGCCGCACCGATGCCCGAGACCGCCGCGGCAACCACCACAGCCGTCGCCCGCGACAGCACCCGACTGGACATCACCTCTGCCTCCACGCGATGGATCTATGCCTGCCACAGTGCCGGTCGATCCCGGCGACAAGAAGGCTCCGGCGAGCCTTCCCGGGGCAAACTTGTGGCCGTGCACGCCTCGGCTTGGCGCTCACGCCTCCGCTTCGCGGTCGGCAAAGCGCCCGCCGGGCCGGTAGCGCCACAGGTAGGTCGGCAGGATGACCTCCGCCGCGGTCGGCGTGATGCCCAACTCGGCGAGGCCGGGTTGGCCGCCCGACAGCACGTTGTCGGACTTCAGCAGGGTTACCTGGTCGCGGGTCAGCGGCGGCTTGGGCAGAAGCTGCAGGACGCGCGCCTGCAGGTTCGCCATGCCCCAGGGCACGGACACCAGAGCGCGGTGCCGCCGGGTTTCGTGCAGCACGATCTTCAGCAGCTCCTTGAAGGTGTAGACCTGCGGGCCGCCCAGTTCGTAGGTCCTGCCGGGTGCGTCGCCACGGTCGAGGCAGGCCATCACGGCGTCTGCCACGTCGCCCACATAGACCGGCTGGAACCGGGTCTTGCCGCCGCCGATCAGCGGCAGCGCCGGGGAGATCCGCGCCATTTCCGCGAACTGGTTGAAGAAGTTGTCCTCCGGCCCGAACACCACGCTGGGCCTGAGGATGCTGGCCGCCGGGTAGGCGGCGCGCACCGCCTCCTCGCCGGCTGCCTTGGTGCGGGCATAGGCCGACTCGGAATCCTTGCCGACCCCCAGGGCCGACATGTGCACCAGGCGCTGGCACCCGGCTTCCGCCGCCAGGCGGGCGACGCGGCCAGCCGCCTCCACATGCACCGCCTGGAAGGTGGACGATCCGCGCTCGTAGAGCACGCCCGGCAGGAAGATGGCGTAGTGGGCGCCGCGCAGGGCTGCCGCCACCGAGCCGTCGTCGCCGAGATCGGTGTAGATCGGCGCGATCTGCCCCACCGCCCCGTTGGGCTTGAGGAACAAGGCATCGCGCGGGCTGCGGGTGGCGATGCGCACGCGCCAGCCACGCCGGGCGAGGCGGCCTGTCACGTGGCGGCCGATGAAGCCGGTGCCGCCGAACACGGTGACGACGCGGAGGTTGGGATCTGCAGGCATCATGGCTTTGGTCCGGCTGGCGGGATCGCACTGGTCGATCCTCTTCATATACGGCATCGCGGCGGGTCGGGCCACACCGGCCGGCGGTGCAGCGGGCATCGGCGATGGCCGGGCGGCTTCGCCGCTGCCGCAGACCCATGACGGCTAAGCCATTGACAGCCGCGAGCCGCGGTCCTATGTCACCGGCCTGCCCTGCCCAGGTGGCGGAATTGGTAGACGCGCAGGTTTCAGGTACCTGTGGCCGCAAGGTCGTGGAAGTTCGAGTCTTCTCCTGGGCACCATCGCTTCGGCCGCCGTTTTGCGGCCAAATCCCTCCGCCGATCACGGCTATCCGTTGGGCCGGCACTCCGCTAGGGTGCCTGGGGCAGTTTCGCCCGACACAGTGATCGGAGGCACAGGGTGCCCGAGCCTGCCGCGATGCCGACCCTGCATATGGGCGACCTGCCCGGCGACCTCGACCTGGGTGAGAGCGTCGCCGTCGACACCGAGACCATGGGGCTTAACCTGGGCCGCGACCGGCTGTGCCTGGTGCAGCTTTCCAGCGGCGACGGCACGGCGCATCTGGTGCAGATCGCGCGCGGCCAGAACCAGGCGCCCAACCTGACGCGGCTGCTGACCGATCCGGCGGTGCTGAAGATCTTCCACTTTGCCCGCTTCGACATCGCCGCCCTGCAGGCCCAGTTCAACGAGGTCACGCGGCCGGTCTACTGCACCAAGATCGCTTCGAAGCTGGTGCGTACCTTCACCGACCGGCATGGCCTGAAGGACTTGTGCCGCGACATCCTTGGCGTGGACATCTCCAAGCAGCAGCAAACCTCCGACTGGGGAGCGGAAACGCTCACGGCCGACCAACTCCGCTACGCCGCCACGGATGTGCTGCATTTGCATGCCCTTAAGGCGAAGCTCGACGTGCTGCTCGAGCGGGAGCGGCGGTCGGCGTTCGCGCTGGCCTGCTTTGCATACCTGCCGACGCGGGCGCTGCTCGACCTCGCCGGATGGGAAGATGTCGACATCTTTGCCCACTGATACGCCTGTTCGCGACGGTGCACGCTCTGGACCGCAGGAGCCGCCGGGAAATCTGGCGGCCGAACCGCGACGTGCGCCGGCGCCGTCGGGCGTGTTCGAGCATTTTACGGCGCGGCGCGGCCGCACCCGGGTCAACCGGCGCTACAGCCGGGCCGTCTCGCTGCTGCGCGTCGTGCTGCCCATCACCGCTGTGTGCGTGTTCGCTGCCCTGATCCTGTGGCCGGACGTGCAGCAGATGCTGGCCGGTGAGCCGGAACGGGCGCCCGAACCGGTGGCGGAACTGGTCCAGCCGACGGCCGAGCAGGCGAGCGGCCGCATGGCCAATCCCCGGTTTTCCGGCATCGACACCCTCAACCGGCCCTACACCATCACCGGATCGGAAGCGCGGCCAGGCGACGGGGAAGGCGTGATGGAGATCGAGGATCCCATGGCCGACATCACGCTGGAGGACGGCTCCTGGCTGGCGCTGAGGGCCGAGCGCGCGTTCTACGACGAGACCGCAGGCCGCATCGACCTGGAAGGCGATGTCAACCTCTACCGCGACGACGGCTACACCGTGCATTCGCCGCGGGTGTCGGTGGACATCGAGGCCCAGGAGGTGTGGGGCGACAACGGCGTGGTCGGCCACGGCCCGCAAGGCGAGATCGTCGCCGAGGGCTTCAGGGTGGACGGGCAGGGCAGGGTGATCGTGTTTACAGGGGCAACGCGGGTGCGCCTGCGCGGCGGTGTCGACCTGGAGGCGGTCAACTGATGGCGGACCGGAAAATGGCGGCCAACTGCGGCAAGCGGCTGCGCCGGGCCGCCATGGCGGCACTGACGGCGTTTGCCGCGGCAAGCTGGGCCGGCGGTGCCGCCGGACAGGCGCTGCCCTTCGGCCCCACCGAGGGCGATGGCAGCCCGGTGGAGATCGAGGCGGCGGAAAGCCTGGAATGGCGCCAGGACGAACAGCTCTACGTCGCGCGCGGCGACGCCCGGCTGCGCCGCGAGGACGTGGAAATCCGTGCCGACGTGCTGACGGCCTCCTACACCGAAGGCGAAGACGGGTCGGTGCAGGTGGAACGTGCTACGGCCACAGGCGGCGTGATCATCACCGCCGCAGAAGGCGAGGTGACCGCGGCGTCGGCCGTGTACGATCTGGTGCGCGACGTGGTGGTGCTGCGCGGCGACCCGGTGGTGCTGACCTCGGCGGACGGCACCGTCACCGCCGAGGACACCATGGAATACTACCCCGGCCAGGGCCTGGCGGTGGCCCGCGGCAATGCCGTGGTGGAGCGCGAGGACCAGCGGGTCGAGGCCCAGGTGCTGACCGGCGAGTTCGAAGAGGTCGACGGCGAGCAGGAGCTGGTGCGCGTGTCGGCCAGCGGCGGCGTGCTCATCACCACGGCCACCGACATCGTACGGGCCGACGAGGCGACCTACGACGTGCAGGCCAACGTGGCGACGCTCAGCGGCAATGTCCGCCTCACCCGCGGCGCCAACCAGCTCAACGGCGATTTCGCGGAGGTCAATTTGGACACGGGTTTGAGCCGGCTGATGGCACGTCCCGGTGGCGCCGGGCGCGTGAGTGGGTTATTGGTGCCCGACCAATGACATCCCGCCTGACGCCTCCCCCCTCAGATACCGGCAAGGATGGCCGGACCACCGATGCCGAGCTGGCCGGGCCGGAGCCCGAAGCCATGGACGAGCACGGCCGTCCGCGTCCCCGCCTGGTGCCGCAGCCCTCCGGGCTGATGGCGCGCAATCTGCGCAAGGCCTATCGCAAGCGCATCGTGCTGCGCGACGTGTCGGTGTCGGTACGGCGCGGCGAGGTGGTGGGGCTGCTCGGACCCAACGGTGCCGGCAAGACCACCTGCTTTTACGCCATCATGGGCATGGTGAAGCCGGATGCCGGCCGTATCGTCCTCGACGATGAGGACATCACCGACCTGCCCATGTACCGGCGCGCCCGCATGGGGGTTGGCTATCTGCCCCAGGAAGCCTCCATCTTCCGCGGCCTCAACGTGGAGGAGAACATCCGCGCGGTGCTGGAGGTGTGCGAGCCCGACCGGGTGGCGCGCGAAACCATCCTGGAGGGGCTGCTCGCCGAATTCGGCATCGAGCACCTGCGCCGTGCCCCGTCGCTGGCGCTGTCGGGCGGCGAACGGCGGCGCGTGGAAATCGCCCGCGCGCTGGCCACCAACCCCCACTACATGCTGCTCGATGAGCCGCTCGCGGGCATCGACCCGATCGCCGTGGGCGAGATCCGCGAACTGGTCGGCACGCTGCGCGACCGCGGCATCGGCGTCCTCATCACCGATCATAATGTCAGGGAAACCCTCGACATTGTGGATCGGGCCTACATCTTGCATGATGGTCGCGTGTTGATGGAAGGCGAACCGGAGGAAATCGTCGCCCACAAAGATGTGCGGCGCGTTTACTTGGGCGAAAGATTCAGTCTTTAGAACGGGTTGTGTCATGGCTCTGACACAACGTCTCGACCTCAGGCAGACCCAGTCCCTGGTGATGACGCCACAGTTGCAGCAGGCGATCCGCCTGTTGCAGTTGTCGCATCTGGAACTGACCGCCTATGTCGACCAGGAGCTGGAGCGCAACCCGCTGCTCGACCGCGGCGAGGCGGACGCCCCCGTGATGTCCGATGCCTTCGCCGATGCGCCCGACATGCAGGCCGGCGACAGCCCGGTCGACCGCCTGGGAGCCGACCGCGTCGGCACCGACCGGCTGGCCGAAGACGCGCCCCTGGCGGTGGGCGACGGCGCCCCGCTGGACGCCGACTTCACCAATGTCTGGAACGACAGCGGTCCCGGCGACGATGCGGTGGAGGCCGCCGTCGATGGCGGGGCCGGCGCGCTCGGCACCTGGTCGTCCCGCGGCACCGATGGCGGCGGCGACGACCTGCCCAACTGGGAGGAGCGGGCGAGCCGCCCGGAAAGCCTGCACGATCACCTGCTGGCCCAGGCGCACCTGGCGTTTCCACCGGGGGCCGACCGGTTGATCGCCGAGCGCCTGGTCGACCAGGTGGACGACGCCGGCTATCTGGCGACGACCGCTGCGGCACTGGCCGACGAGCTGGGCTGTCCCGCCGCCCGGGTGGAGCGGGTGCTGGACAAGCTACGCGCCTGCGACCCGCCCGGCGTGTTCGCCCGCGATCTGGCGGATTGCCTCGCCCTGCAGCTTGCCGACCGCGACCGGCTGGACCCCGCCATGGCTGCCCTCGTCGCCAACCTGGACCTGGTGGCCGCGCGCAACCTGCCGCGGCTGCGCGAGCTGTGCGGCGTCGATGCCGAAGACCTCACCGACATGCTGGCCGAGTTGCGCGCGCTCAACCCCAAGCCGGGCCTGGCGTTCGACGTGCAGCCGGCGGAGGTGGTGGTGCCCGACGTGCTGGTGCGCGACGATGGGCGCGGCGGCTGGCTGGTCGATCTCAACCCCGATGCGCTGCCCCGGGTGCTGGTGAACCAGACCTACCATGCCGAGGTGCAGGCGGCCTGCGCGCGCGACCGTGCGGCGCGGGAATACCTGGCGGACTGCCTGGCGTCGGCCAACTGGCTGGTGAAGGCGTTGCACCAGCGGGCCACCACCATTTTGAAGGTGGCCAGCGAGATCATTCGCCAGCAGGACGGGTTCCTGCGGCACGGCATCCAACACCTGCGGCCGCTCATCCTGCGCGACATCGCCGAAGCCATCGGCATGCACGAAAGCACGGTCAGCCGCGTGACCACTGCGAAATATATGGCCACGCCGCGCGGGCTGTTCGAGCTGAAGTACTTCTTTTCGGCGGCCATCGGCCGGGTCGATGGCGGCGAGGCGCATTCGGCGGAATCGGTCCGCCACCGCATCAAGCTGCTGGTCGATGCCGAGCAGGCCGACTCCATCCTGTCGGACGATCAGATCGTGGAGATCCTGCGCGGACAGGGGGTGGACATTGCCCGGCGGACGGTCGCCAAATACCGCGACGCGCTGAGGATTCCGTCGTCGGTGCAACGCCGCCGCCTGAAGGCGGAGGCGGCGGCACTGGCCTCCTAAGGGTTTTGGGGCAGGTCGGCCTTGCTGCGGCGGTCCCTTGGCAACTGCGCTATGTGTGACGTAATCTTGACATTTGGAATGTGCGCTCCCTATCTCATCGCCCACATTCGAGGCCGCCCGACTGCGCGGCGGGCCGATGCGGCGCCATTGCCGAACTCTCCCAAAAGCATACTGGTTTGAGATCCATGGACCTGACCGTCAAAGGCAAGCAGCTGGACGTGGGGGATGCCCTGCGCACCCATGTCGAGGAATCGCTGGTCGCAATCACCGGCAAGTACTTCAACGGCGCCATCGATGCGTCCGTCAGCTTCGCCAAGGACGCCCATCTCTACCAAGCGGTCGTCTCGGTGCACGTGTCGCGCTCCATCCAGATGGAAGCGCAGGCGTCCGCCGATGCACCCTATGTCGCCTTCGACCTGGCGGCCGAGCGTCTGGCAAAGCGGCTGCGGCGCTATAAGCGGCGCCTGACCGACCACCACAAGGATCCCCAGCCCGCGCCGGAGATAACGGCGGCGGCCTATGTGCTGGAAGCCGAGCCGGAAGAGATCGGCGAGGACCATGTCGAGCCGGAACAACCTGTGGTCGTCGCCGAGATGACCATGGACATCGCAGAGTTGACGGTCAGCCAAGCCGTCATGCGCCTAGATCTGGCGGATATCCCGGCTTTGATGTTCCGTAATCGCGCGCATGGTCGTCTCAATATGGTCTATCGGCGCAAAGACGGTAATATTGGCTGGGTCGATCCGCAGCTTGCCCCGGAGCCGGTTGGTTAGGGCCTGTTGAGGGTCATCGCATCGATCTGGCCGGCAGCGCAAAACCGCTGCCACTAGGCGGGAGGAGGAAGAACATGCTTCGGCATATTCGACGACGACCAACGACGTGGCGGGGGTTTCGCGCCCAGCCCCTCCGGGGTTCGGCCGAAATCGCCGCTAGCGGCGTCGGAAATGCTCGAAAGTGACCACACTTCCTTGCGCTTTCCTCCTTGTCAGCGACGATTTCGGACACGAGCCGGATCGGTGTGCTGACTCTCAACAGGCCCTCGTGCGGTGGCGGCACGCGCCATTGTTGGGGTGTGATCGTGACAACTGTAACTGCGTTGGCTGAACGTCGGCGGGGCGTCGCCCCGTTCCGCAATCGAGCAAGGGAGTCGGCGATGCAGGATTTCCTTCCGCAGGTGAGCATCGTCTGCAATCTGAAGGCCACGAGCAAGAAGCAGATCCTGCAGGAACTGGCCCGCCGGGCCGCTCCCATGGTGGGCATCCCCGAGCGGATGATCTTCCATCACCTCCTGGAACGGGAACGCTTGGGCAGCACCGGGATTGGCCGCGGGATCGCCATCCCCCATGCCCGCCTGGCCGACCTGAAGCAGGTCTACGGCATGTTCGTGCGGCTCAACCGCCCGGTCGACTTCGATTCCGTCGACGACCAGCCGGTGGACCTAGTGTTTCTGCTGCTGGCCCCCCAAGATGCCGGCGCCGACCATCTGAAGGCGCTGGCCCGCGTCACCCGCCTGATGCGCAACGAGCAACTGTGCGCCAAGCTGCGCGGCTGCGAGACCGACGATGCGGTCTATGCACTGGTGGCGGGCGGCATGGAGATGGACGCGGCCTGATCGCCGCACGGGCCAGCGCCCTCCGAACGTCCCCGATACGGCAACGGCACCGGCAACGGCACCGGCAACGGCCCTCGCCCCCTCTCGCTCGGCCAGTCCCACGGACGGCCGGGAAGGGGCCGCGGGCCGCCCCCGTCTTTGCCGGAATATCAGCCACGGCCACCCGTCAGTGGAGGCTGAGCGGCTCCATGTCGTTCTGGATGATGGCACCGCGCGCGGCCGCCAGCGTCGGGAAGGCGGTGATGATGGAGCCGTCCGCGCCGATGATGGCGTAGGCGGGCTGACCGTTCACCACGGCCGGCCGCACATAGGCGATCTCGCCCATACCGTAGGCGGCGAAGTCCTGGCCGCTGAGCGTGCGCGCCAGTTCGGTGGAAATCGGGGTCATGCCGCACCTCCACGCGCCTGCCGGGGAGCGCCGGCGCCGACCGCGACGCTGCCGCGCTCCGTACCGGGCTGATCGATCTTGATGGTGCGGGTGGTGGATTCCGGACGCGGCCGGTGCAGGTGCACGTGCAAGAGGCCGTGCTCCAGCGTCGCTCTCGCCACCTCGATGCCGTCGGCCAGCACGAACGAGCGCTGGAACTGGCGTGCCGCAATGCCGCGGTGCAGGTAAACGCGCTCCGTATCGTCGCTGGTCTTGCCGCGGATCAGAAGCTGGTTGTCGTGGACCGTGATCTCCAGGTCCGACTGGGTGAACCCCGCCACCGCCAGCGTGATGCGCAGGTGGTCCTCGCCGAGGCGTTCGATGTTGTAGGGCGGATAGCCGTCCGTCGATGCCTTGGAGAGACGGTCGAGCGTCCGCTCCAGATCCTCGAAGCCGAGGAGAAGCGGGCTGCTCAGTAAGCTCATGCGTGCCATTCGGTGTCACCCCTCTACCTGTCAGAGCGGGTGGACCCGGTGCATCCCCAGCGGCGGTGCCCCGGTCGTCCCCGTTGCCGCACCCCCGCTCGGCAGCCGGTGCGGCACACCCCTACAGATGGCGACGGCGGGGCCGCGATCAAGATAGGGCGTGGACCGCCCGGGCGATGGCACCGATGATGTAGGTTTGCAGGTCGTCATCCAGATAGGCGTGGATCGGCAGGCTCAGCACTTCATGGGCCAGCCGGTCGGTGTTGGGCAGGCCGCCCTCGGGCAGCAGCGCGCCGGCATAGGGCGCCTGCTGGTGCAATGGCTTGGGATAGTACTGCACCGTCGGCACGCCCAACTCGCCCAGCGTGGCGGCCAATGCGTTGCGATGACCGCCGCCAATGCGGATGGTGTACTGCGCCCACACCGAGGAGGCCGACGCCACCACCTTGGGCACGGCGATGCCGGCCGGCAGCTCAGCGCTGTAGCGCGCGGCCACAGCCTGGCGGCGCTCCACCTCATCGGGGAAGATCGCCAGCTTTTCCATCAGGATAGCGGCCTGCAGGGTGTCCAGCCGGCCGTTCATGCCGATGCGCACATAGTCGTAGCGGGTGTCGCCGTGGCCGTGGTCGCGCAGCGAGCGCAGCAGGGCGGCATCCTCATCGCTGTCGGTAAAGATCGCCCCGCCGTCGCCGTAAGCACCCAGCGGCTTGGCCGGATAGAAGCTGGTGGTGGAGATGTCGCCCAGCGTGCCCACCATGCGGTCGCCATAGCCGGCCCCGAAGCTCTGGGCCGCATCGGCCAGCGTCCACAGCCCATGGGCACGGGCGATCCGGTCGATGGCGGCGTAGTCGGCTGGCTGGCCGAACAGGTCGACCGGGATCACGCAGCGCGGGATGAGGCCCTGGGCCTTGGCGGTCGCGATGGCGGTTTCCAGGCTGTCGGGCGCCATGTTGAAGGTGTCCAGCTCCACGTCGACGAACACCGGCGTGGCGCCGAACCAGCACACCACCTCCGGCGAGGCGGCGAAGGTGAAGCTGGGCACGAACACCGCATCGCCGGGGCGCACGCCGCGGGCCATCAGGGCCAGCGCCAGGGCATCGGTGCCGTTGGAGCAGGAGATCACATGCTTGGCGCCGCAATAGGCGGCGAGCCGGCTTTCCAGCTCCGCCACCTCCGGGCCCATCACGTAGCGGCCATGGTCCAGCACCTTGGCAATGGCGGCATCGATCTGCGGGCGGATGCGCGCCTGCTGGGCCGGCAGGTCGACGAAGGGGATGGGGCGGGGCGGCTGGCTGGGCAGCGGTGTCACGGTGGCACCCGTCGCATCGGCCGGCGGCAGGGAGCGGGACGGGACCGGGGCGTAAGTCATGGAGACCTCTGTGAGTGACACCAGCAGAACTTGGGCAATTCCCCGCTATCGTCGGAAAATGACCCCGCTGCTTGATGCCTAAGCGAGGTTGGCCGCAGTGCAAAATCAAAGATTGTTACCAAGTGTTATGCTCGGGTTTGCACCGGCGAAGCGGCAAACCCTCGGGTCTTGGCCGACTCTTGGACCGGTTCGCTGCTCTGCAAACACCGCGACTCCGAGCCATGTCGCCCATGGGCCATCCGCCATGTCGTAACGATGATACTCGACGTCGCCGCGGATGAAGCGCGGCGGCCCCTCTCGGTTGAACCATGGCGTCGCAATGAAGCCAGCAGCGCCCCGGGATTTCGACATGGCCCTCGCCGATATGGACCACCCGTTCGCCCACTCCCCCGCGGCGTCGCCGGACCATCGGGCGATCGTGGAGTTCCTCGCCGACTATTCGGTGGAGACCTCACCCGGTGCCGCAGCCAAGACACCGTCCTTCTCCGCCCTGCTGCCGGCGGGCACGCGCGCCTACATCGCCGCCCTGCCGGGGGCCGACTTCGGCGAGGTGGTGGCGACGGCACGGCGGCTCAGCCAGGAAGGCATGGTGCCGGTGCCCCATGTGCCGGCGCGCAGCCTGAAGGGCGTGTCGCAACTGGAGGACTACATCGCCCGCCTGGCCGGCGAGGCGGGCGTGGACCAGGTGCTGTGCATCGGCGGCGGCGTGACCCGCCCGGTCGGCGACTTCGGCTGCACCATGCAGGTGCTGGAAACCGGCGTGCTCGACCGCCACAACATCCGCACCATCGGCGTGGCCGGCCATCCCGAAGGCAGCCCCGACATCCCCGATGCCGAGATCATCCGGGCGGTGCGCGAGAAGAACGCGTTCGCCAAGCGCACCGGAGCGCAGCTCTACATCGCCACCCAGTTCTGTTTCGACGCCGACGCCATCATCCGCTGGGACCGCACCCTGCGCCTGATGGGCAACACCCTGCCGATCCACATCGGCATCGCCGGCCCGGCCAAGCTGAAGAGCCTGATCAACTACGCCCGCATGTGCGGCGTCGGCAACTCCATGCGGGTGCTCACCCGCCAGGGCGCCAACCTGGCGCGGCTGGCCCAGGTGTCGGCCCCCGACCGGCTGGTACGCACGCTCGCCCGCTACCAGGCCGACGACGCCAACTGCGGCATCGCCGCCGCGCACTTCTACACCTTCGGCGGGCTGGCGCGGTCCGTCGCCTGGCTGGATGGGGCGCTGGCCGGCGACTTCACCCTGAAGCCCGGCGGCAAGGGATTTCAGGTCCACCGCGACCTCGACTAGCGAACGTCCTGAAGCTCGCGCAGGACGCTAGGAAGCCGCATCAACTATTTGATTTGAAATGTTAAAGGCGGCGGACCTATGCGTCCGCCGTCACCCGTTCGTCGCGCGGGCTGCGGCCGTACATCTGCCGGTAGCACTTGGAAAAGTGCGAGGCGGAGACGAAGCCGCTGGCCAGTGCCACGTCCACGATGGGCATTTCGCTCTGGTAGAGCAGGTGGCGCGCGCGATCGAGCCGCAGCTCCATGTAATACTGGCCGGGCGAGCGGCCGAGATGCTTGCGGAACAGGCGCTCCAACTGCCGGCGCGACAGGCCGACGAAGCGCGCCAGCTCGTCCTGCGCCAACGGCTCGGCGATGTTCGCTTCCATCATCTCGATGGCGGAAATCAGCGTCGGGTTGTGGATGCCCAGCCGTGCGCGCAGGGGCAGGCGCTGGCGGTCGTGGGGGCTGCGCATGCGGTCGAGCAGGCATTGCTCAGAAACCGCGGTGGCGAGCTTGCTGCCATGGTCCACGGAAATCAGGTGCAGCATCATGTCCAGTGCGGCGGTGCCGCCGGAACTGGTCAGCCGGTTGCGGTCCACTTCGAACAGGTCGGCGCTGACGGCGATGTCGGGGAACGTCTCGGTGAAGCCCGGCAGGTTCTCCCAGTGGATGGCGCAGCGGTAGCCGTCCAGCAGTTTGGCGCGCGCCAGCACGTAGGCGCCGGTGCACACGGCACCGATCTTGGTGCCCTGGCGCTCGATCCGCCTCAGCCACGCGAAGGTCTCGTCGTCGCGGTAGCGTTCCACGCCCAGGCCGGCACACACCACCAGGATGTCGAACAGCTTGGTGTTGGGGTAGTCGCGCTTCAGGTCTTCCATGGAGCGGTCGACATTGACGCCGATGCCGTTGCTGGCGCGCACCGGCCAGCCGTCCTTGGAGACCACGGTCCAGCTATAGAGCGGCGTTCCCGACAGGCGGTTGGCGATGCGGATCGGCTCCACCGCCGTGGAGAAGGCGATCATCGAGAAATTGGGGATGAGCAGGAACCCGACCGATGCAGTTTCGCTCGCCACCGACGTCGTGCGCATTCCCAACTCGTTGCTGTGACTGTCCAACTCGGCCCTTCTGATTGGATCGAACCATCATGAAGCGGCATGTCGCATCTTGACAAGCGATCTGTCGCGATCAGTGGGGTAAACACGCCCTGGCCGGGGGAGGGCGGGCACCGGACTCGCGCCCGGCCATGTCGCCCGACCGCCATAAGGCGTCGCGAGGATGACGGCGGCTGCGCGAGCCGGATGTCAGGGTCCGGGGTCCGCCGGCATCCGCGCCGGGCCACCACGCCGGGCCGCCGGCCCGCTGAGGCGCCGGCCGCGGTGCCACTTTGGCCGGGAAGGCCGGCGACCAACGCAGCCAAGGAGAGGGAACGGCGCCCCATGTCGGTCAAGTCGGACATCGAGATCGCGCGCGCAGCGCAGCTCCAGCCCATCTGGGACATCGCCGGCCGGCTCGGCATTCCGGAACCCGCCATCCATCCCTATGGCCGCTTCGTCGGCAAGGTGGACCTGGATCACATCGCATCGCTGAAGGGCCGGCCGGACGGCAAGCTGGTCCTGGTCACCGCCATGACGCCGACGCCGGCGGGCGAGGGCAAGACCACCACCACCGTCGGCCTGGGCGACGGGCTCAACCGCATCGGCAAGAAGGCGTTCGTCTGCCTGCGCGAGCCCAGCCTGGGGCCGTGCTTCGGCATGAAGGGCGGGGCGGCCGGCGGCGGCTATGCCCAGGTGGTGCCGATGGAGAACATCAACCTGCATTTCACCGGCGATTTCCACGCCATCGGCTCGGCCCACAACCTGCTGGCGGCCCTGCTCGACAACCATGTCTACTGGGGCAACGACCTGGGTGTGGACGTGCGGCGCATCGTGCTGCGCCGGGTGATGGACATGAACGACCGGGCGCTCCGGCAGATCAACTCCTCGCTCGGCGGCGTGGCCAACGGCTTCCCGCGGGAAGACGGGTTCGACATCACCGTGGCGTCGGAGGTGATGGCGATCTTCTGCCTCTCCAGTTCGGTGGCGGAGCTGGAGGCGCGGCTCGGCAAGATGGTGGTGGCCTACACGCGCGACCGCGCTCCGGTGACGGCGGCCGATTTGAACGCGCCGGGGCCGATGGCGGTGCTGCTGCGCGATGCGCTGGCGCCGAACCTGGTGCAGACGCTGGAAGGCAACCCGGCGTTCGTCCACGGCGGGCCGTTCGCCAACATCGCGCACGGCTGCAATTCCGTGATGGCGACCCGTGCCGCCCTGAAGATGGCGGACTACGTGGTGACCGAAGCGGGGTTCGGCGCCGATCTGGGGGCGGAGAAGTTCTTCGACATCAAGTGCCGCAAGGCCGGCCTGAAGCCCGACGCGGCGGTGATCGTGGCCACCGTCAGGGCCCTGAAGATGCACGGCGGCGTGGCCAAGACCGATCTCGGCAAGCCCAACCCGGCAGCGGTGTCCAAGGGGCTGGCCAATCTCGGCCGGCACCTGCGCAACGTCGCCCAGTTCGGCGTGCCGGCGGTGGTGGGCATCAACCGCTTCATCACCGACACCGACGAGGAACTGGAGCTGGTGCGCACCTATTGTGCCGACTTCGGCGTGGACGCGTTCGTCTGCACCCATTGGGCGGACGGCAGTGCCGGCACCGAAGCCATCGCCCACAAGGTGGTGGAGCTGGCGAACGGCGGGCGGGCCCAGTTCCGCACCCTCTACCCCGACGACATGACGCTGTGGGAGAAGACCCGCACCATCGCACGCTCGATCTACGGGGCCGACGACATCATTGCCGACAAGAAGGTGCGCGACCAGTTCCACCAGCTCCAGGAGGCGGGCTACGGCCGCTTCCCCATCTGCGTCGCCAAGACCCAGTACAGCTTCTCCACCGACCCCAACCTGAAGGGGGCTCCCAGCAACCACGTGGTGCCGATTCGCGAGGTTCGGCTGGCCGGCGGGGCGGAGTTCCTGGTGGTGATCTGCGGAGAAATCATGACCATGCCGGGCCTGCCGCGGGTGCCTGCGGCCAACGCCATCCGCATCGACGAAACTGGCCAGATCGCCGGGCTGTTCTGACGGGGCCGCGCGGCCGGCTCAGGGCACGGCCGGTTCAGGGCACGGCCGGTTCAGGGCACGGCCGGTTCAGGGGACCGCAGGCGGGCGCAGGTCGAGCGATCCGGCGGTCGCGTTCGGATCGACCTGGGGGGCGAGCGCACGGGCCGTCGCCCGGTCGGCTTCCAGTTGCGCACGCAGGCTCTGGCGCTCCTCCGGCGTCGGCAGGTCGGGCGGTGGGTCGGGCACGTCGACCAGTCGCGGAAAGGCTTGGGACGCTGCCGGCCGGGGCAGGGCGTCCGGTGTGCCGGCGTAGGGCGTCGGGTCGACCGTCGGCTCGCAGGCCGCAAGCAGCAGGACAAGCCCTGCCAGCAGGCCGGCAATACGGGCGGATCCCATTCCGTTGCTGGGGGCCTCAGGGGCGCAGCTTGGCATAAAGGTTCCTCAGATGCGCGCGGTCGTCGCGTGACAGCCCTTCGCTGGTCATGCGCTGGGCGTAGCCCTGTACCATGGATTTCAGCCGGGCCGGCACCCGCTCCGATGCCAGCAGCGCGTCGATCACCTCCTGGTCGGAGAGGCGCAGGGTCGATGGCGGCGGCTCCGGCACGCCGGCCTGGCCGTCGTTCCAGCGCGCTTCCTTGCGCATGTTGGCGTGCGGCTCCTTGGGTTGGCCGACCCGCGGCGGCCCGGCCAGCACGTCGGCCCAGGTCAGCTTGGCCGAGCGGACCAGCGCATCGGCCTTGCGCGCGGCCGCCAGGGCCTCGCCGTCATGGGGGCTGCCCATGAGCCCCAGCAGCTTCTCCAGCCGCTGGCGGTCCACGCGGTCGTTCAACTCCTCCGGCATGGCGCTCCTCTGGCCCCGGCTGGCTCGCCGATCCCGGTCGGGCGTCACCGTCGCCCTTGTCGATGCCAGCCTGGCGTGACTATGGTCCGCCGCCATCATGCGACGGAAAGTATGAGACGACCATGAAGTTGCAGGCTCTGGGAACGGCGGTTCTGGCGGGAGCGTTGTGGGTTGGTGCCGTTGGCGGCGCCCGTGCCGACGTGGAGGAGGCGATGGCCGCCCTTCAGGTCGGCGATATCGCACAGGCCATCGAAATCCTGCGGGTCGATGCCGAGGCGGGCGATCCGGTCGCGCAATACCAGCTTGCCGCGGTGCTGGCCTCGCCCATCGGCGAGGCGCGCGACGTGCCGGAAGCGTTGCAGTGGCTGACCCAGGCGGTGCAGCAAAACCACCCGCCGGCCCTGCTCCTGTCCGGCCGCTTCTACGAGATCGGCCTGGGGGCTCCCCAGGATCTGGAGCTGGCGCGCGAAGCTTACCGCGCGGCGGCGGAAGCCGGCGTGGAAGCGGCTTCGCGCCTGTTGGTGTGGGATGCCTGCTGGCAGGCGCCGACGCCCGAATGCCTGCTCGACATGGTGGACGAGCAGGCGACCGACGAAGGGTTCCGCGACCCGGTGACCGGCCGCACCATCATTGCGGTGATCGACTGGCATCTCCGGCTCGGCACCTACGATCGTGCCATCGAGTTGATGGGCCAGGCCCAAACCCTGCCGCTGGGCCTGGAGCAGACCGAGCGTCTGGCCAGCTTGTTCAGCGATGCGGCAGAGGGCCTCGCCGCCGCGGGCCGGCTGGACGATGCCCGCCAGGTCGCCGAAGCATTCGCCGATCCGGCGGCGCGAATCATCCCGTTCATCCGCATGGCCGGTGCGGTGGCCGAAAGCGATGCCGAAGCCTCCGAGGCGCTGGTGGCCGATGCGACGGAGGCGGCGAATTCGCTGCCCAACGACATTGCCCGGGCCGACGCCTTCACCCAGGCGGCCGGCGCCCTGATCGACCAGGGGGCCGACGATCTGGCACGGCGGATGGCCACGGCGGCCGGCGACGCACTGCCGGAAGCGACCATGCTCACGCTGTCGGAAATCAACCAGGTGCGGGCGCGCCTGGCCGGCGTGCTGGGCCAGCTTGGCGACGTGGAGGCGGCCCGCGCAATGGCCGAACGGGCGGGAGGGACGGTGGCGCCCATCTGGTATGCCGCTGCACAGGGCCTGCTGGCGGCCGGTAACACCGCTGCCGTGCGCGACCTGCTACCGGAAGTCCCCGATCTTCGCCTGCGTGCCGACGTCGCCGTGGCGCTTCTGGAACAGGGGGATGAAGCTGGCGATGCCGCCCTCGTGGACCAGGTGTCGGAGCTGCTTGGCAGCTTGCCGGCCGATCTCAACCGCACCCATCTGGTGCAACGGCTGGTGCGGGCGCTGGTCGCGGCAGGTGCGAACGATCAGGCGCTGGACCTGCTCGGCTTGATCGATTTGCCGCTGGCCCGAGCGCAGGCGCTGGAGGGAATGCAGTCCGCATCCGGTGACGCCGGCCTGCGGGCACGGATCGCCGTGGCGCTGGCGCGGGCTGCCGGCCTCAGCGATGACGACCTGGGGGACCTGGCCGACAGTCCGGCCGCGGCACCCGATGCGGCCGATATCCAGGACCTGCTGATGGCTGGTGCGGACGTGCCGCTGTTCGACGAAGGACCGCTGGTGGACGAGATGCTGCGTCTGGCGGTGCGCGGGCTGGCGCGAATCGACGATGCGGCCGCGGTCGAGGCGGCCCTCGCGCGGTTCCAGAGCGACCAGCGGCGTTTCTACGCACGCCTCGCGGCCATCACGGCCGCCGGCTCCACCGACTCGCCGGTGGTGGATGCCCAGATGGCGGCAGCCCTGGAGGTTGCGGCCCCGGTAGACGACCTCTTCCTGTCACGCTCGCTGGCGCGGTTGGCACACGCTTTGGTGGCGATCGACGCCATCGACCGGGCGACGGCCACGCTCCGGCGCATCGATGATCCGGCCACCTTCAGTACCGGCACGCTGGAGCTGATCGGCCATCTCGACGCGGCGGAGGGCTAGGCGCGGCGGCTGCGCGTCGCAGGCGCGCCAGATCCCCCGTCCACAGGTCGCTGCGGAGATTGAAAGCTGCGGTCGGGTTTGCGACGGTGCCCGCACGATCACAAGCGAGCCCGGCATGCAGCGCTATTCCTTCCTGACCCTCGCCCGCAACGCGCTCAGCTACCATGAGCACTGGCAGGAGGCCTGGCGGTCGCCCAACCCGCAGCCGGCCTACGATGTGGTGATCATCGGTGGCGGCGGCCACGGGCTCGCCACCGCCTACTACCTGGCAGCCGAACACGGCATCACCCGCGTGGCGGTGCTGGAAAAGGGCTGGATCGGCGGCGGCAACACCGGCCGCAACACCACCATCATCCGCTCCAACTACCTGGAAGACGCCAGTGCGGGGCTCTACGAGCATGCGCTGAAGCTGTGGGAGGGCCTGACCCGCGAGCTGAACTTCAACATCATGTTCAGCCAGCGCGGCGTGATGAACCTGGCCCACGACATCCACGAAGCGCGCGACCTGCGCCGCCGGGTGGCGGCCAACCGCCTCAACGGCATCGACGCCGAATGGCTGGACCGCGAGGCGACGCTGGAGTTCTGCCCGATCCTCAACGCCGATCCCGGCATCCGCTACCCGGTCTATGGCGCCACCCTGCAACGGCGCGGCGGCGTCGCCCGCCACGATGCGGTGGCCTGGGGCTACGCCCGCGGGGCCGATGCCCGCGGTGTGGACATCATCCAGCAATGCGAAGTCACCGGCTTCCGCACCAAGGACGGCAAGATCGTCGGCGTCGACACCACGCGGGGGCCGATCGACGCGCCCAAGGTGGGCGTGGTGGTGGCCGGCCATGCCAGCGTGATGGCGGAAATGGCGGGCTTCCGCCTGCCCCTGGAAAGCCACCCCCTGCAAGCCCTGGTGTCGGAGCCGGTGAAGCCGGTGATCGACACCGTGGTGATGTCCAACGCCGTGCACGGCTATGTCAGCCAGTCCGACAAGGGCGAACTGGTGATCGGTGCGGGGGCGGACGACTACGTGTCCTATTCCCAGCGCGGCGCCTTCCACGTGATCGAAGAAAACATCCGCGCCATCGTGGAACTGTTCCCCATGTTCAGCCGCTTGCGCATGATGCGCCAGTGGGGCGGCATCGTGGACATCGCACCCGATGCCAGTGCCATCATCTCCAAGACCCCGGTCGACGGGCTTTACATCAATTGCGGCTGGGGCACCGGCGGCTTCAAGTCGACGCCGGGCTCCGGCCACGTGTTCGCCGAGCTGATCGCCCGTGGCCGGCCAAACGCCCTGTGCGCGCCCTACACGCTCGACCGCTTTACGACCGGTGCGCTGGTGGCCGAACACGGCGCCGCCGCGGTCGCCCACTGAGGGCCGGGCGGTGGATCGCGACGCCATGGACGGACGGGTGGTGATCGGCGGCGAGCGATCCCAGTTCGCGCTGACGATTGCCCGCGAGCTGGGCGGCGTGGCGAAGGGCCGGCCCTTCCAGGTGGATTGGCTGACCGGCATGGCCGATCTCCGCCTCGGCGCGGTGACCGTGTCGCGGCCCATCGCCGCGCGCATCGACGATCTGATGTGCTTCGCCGCGGAGCTGGACGATTGCGTCACCCTGCTGCTGGGGTCCGCCAGCTTCGCGTCGCTGGACGATGGGCTGCTGATCGACATCACCATGGGAACGCTGGGCCACGCCCTGGTCACCGGCATCGTGCGGTTCGAGGTGGGCGAGGCCCAGGGCGACCTGTCGTTCAGCTTTCCCAGCGACCAGACCTACCTCACCGCCGCCTTGCGCCAGCTTCAGGCTGTGGTGGATGGCCATGCAGCCGCCCTGGACGAGGCTGCTCCGGGCGGTCCCGGGTGGGTCTTGTGACCGCGCCGGGGGCCGACGCGCCCGCGCTCGTGCTCGCGGTGGGCGATGAAACTCTACCCAAGAAACAAGGTGTTCTGACGTGTTCTTGATCTCATGTCCGAACTGCGGTCCGCGCGACCAGACGGAGTTTAGCTGCGGCGGCGAGGCCCATATCGTGCGCCCGGCCAAGCCCGATGACCTGAGCGACGCGGACTGGGCCGACTACCTGTTCATGCGCACCAACACCAAGGGCGTGCATGCCGAACGCTGGGTGCACAGCCATGGCTGCCGGCGCTGGTTCAACGCCATCCGCCACACCGCGACCGACCAGATCCTGGCGGTCTACAAGATCGGCGAGGAGCGCCCGCCCATCGACCACGACCCGTTGCCGACCCCCTGCGGCGAACCCGTGGTGGGCTCCGGCGACCTGCCGCTGGTCGGCACGGCCTCGGCCGGCGGTACGGCCAAGACCCCGTCTTCGGAGGTGAAGTGATGCCCGGCCCGGTGATGCGTCTGGCCGAAGGCGGGCGGATCGACCGCGCGCGGCCGCTTGAGTTCACCTTCAACGGGCGGGCATTGCGCGGCTATCCCGGCGACACCCTGGCTTCGGCCCTGCTGGCCAGCGGCGTGCACCTGGTGGGGCGCAGCTTCAAATACCACCGGCCGCGCGGCATCCTGTCGGCTGGGGCCGAGGAACCCAACGCCTTGGTGCAGCTCGGCACCGGTGCCGCACGCACCGATCCCAACCAGCGCGCCACGCAGGTCGAGCTGTTCGACGGGCTGGTGGCCGCCAGCCAGAACGTCTGGCCCTCGGTGCGCACCGACTTGAGCGCACTCAACGACGTCCTGTCGCCGCTGATGCCGGCGGGTTTCTACTACAAGACCTTCATGGGGCCGAGCTGGGCCTGGATGCAGTACGAGAAGGTGATCCGCCGCGCCGCCGGCCTCGGCCGCTCGCCCTCCGAACCCGACCCCGACATCTACGACCAGCGCTGGGCCCATTGCGATGTGCTGGTGATCGGCGCCGGGGCCGCCGGCCTCAGTGCCGCGCTGGCGGCCGGGCGCACGGGTGCGCGCGTGATGGTGGTGGACGAGCAATCGGAGCTGGGCGGCGGCCTGCTGGGCGAACCGGCCGGCGCGCAGATCGACGGGCGCCCGGTCTCCGACCTGCTGGCCGACACCCTGGCGCAACTCGCCGCCATGGACGAGGTGACGCTGCTGCCGCGCACCACCGCCTTCGGCTACTACGCCCAGAATTTCGTGGGCCTGCTGGAACGGGTGGCGGACCACGTCCCGCCCGGCGAGCGCACCCACGGCACGGTGCGCGAGCGCCTGTGGAAGGTGCGGGCGCGCGAAGTGGTGCTGGCCACCGGCGCCATCGAGCGCCACCTGGCGTTTCCGGACAACGACCGGCCGGGGATCATGCTGGCGGGCTCCGTGCGGACCTACCTCAACCGCTATGCGGTGAAGGCGGGCGACCGGGTGGCCCTGTTCACCAACAACGACAGCGCCTACGCCGCGGCAGTAGACCTGGCGCGCGCCGGAGTGGCGGTGCCGGGGATCGTCGACATCCGGCCGGAAGGTCCGGGAGCGGCGGCGGCGGCGGTGGCGGCCGAGCACGGGCTGGCGGTGCTGGCGGGCTATACCGTGGTGGCCACCCATGGCCGTAGCCATGTGCGCCAGGCGCGCGCCATGCGCCTCAGCAGCGACGGCCGCACGGTCCAGTCGGGCATGGAAACGGTGCTGGATTGCGACCTGCTGGCGATGTCCGGCGGTTGGAACCCCACCGTACACCTGTTTTCCCAGGCCCGCGGCAAGCTGCGCTTCGCCGAGGAGATCGGCAGCTTCGTGCCGGATCTCTATCCGCCCACCCAGGCGATGCGCTGTGCCGGGGCGTGCGCCGGCCGTTTCGGCCTGACCGCGGCGGTCGCCGATGGGCTGGATGCCGGCGCCAAGGCCGCCCGGGCCGCCGGGCTCGACGGTCCGGCACCCACGCTGCCGGCCGCGGCCGACGCGGCGGAGGGGCCGATCCGGCTGGCCTGGCACCTGCCGTCGGCGCGGCCCGACAAGCCGGCCAAGATCTTCGTCGACTACCACAACGACGTCACCGCCAAGGACCTGAAGCTGGCGGTGCGCGAAGGCTACACCTCCGTGGAGCTGGTGAAGCGCTACACCACCACCGGCATGGGCACCGACCAGGGCAAGATCGGCAACGTGACGGCGCTGGGCATCGTGGCGGAGGCGCTGGGCGCGTCCATCGCCGATATCGGCGCCACCACCTACCGGCCGCCCTATACCGCGGTGACCATGGGGGCGATCGCCGGGCGCCGCATCAAGAGGCTGTTCGATCCGGTGCGCCGCACCCCCATGCATTCCTGGCACGAGGCCCACGGTGCGGTGTTCGAGAATGTCGGCCAGTGGAAGCGGCCCTGGTACTACCCGCAGGCCGGGGAGGATATGCACGCCGCGGTCAACCGCGAGGTGGCGGCCGCGCGCCGCTCGGTCGGCGTGATCGATGCCACCACGCTCGGCAAGATCGACATCCAGGGCCCCGACGCCGCGGAGTTCCTCAACCGCGTCTACACCAACGCCTGGCTGAAGCTGGGCGTGGGCAAATGCCGCTACGGCCTGATGCTGGGCGAGGACGGCATGGTGATGGACGATGGCGTCACCAGCCGGCTCGGCGACACCCACTTCCACATGACCACCACCACCGGCGGTGCCGCCAAGGTGATGAGCTGGCTGGAAAACTGGCTGCAGACCGAATGGCCGGACCTCAAGGTCTACCTCACCAGCGTCACCGAGCAGTGGGCGGTGGTCGGCCTGTGCGGACCCAAGAGCCGTGAGGTGGTGGCGGCACTCGGCACCGACATCGACCTGTCGGGCGACGCCTTCCCGCATATGAGCGTGTGCGAAGGCGAGGTGGCCGGCGTTCCGGCGCGGGTGTTCCGCATCAGCTTCGCCGGCGAGCTGGGCTACGAAATCAACGTGCCGGCAGCCTACGGTGCCGCCTTGTGGCAGGCGGTGATGGCGGCGGGCGCCCCCCACAACATCACGCCATACGGCACCGAAGCCATGCACGTGCTGCGCGCGGAGAAGGGCTTCATCATCGTCGGCCAGGACACCGACGGCACGGTGACGCCCGGCGATCTGGGGATGGACTGGATCGTCTCCAAGCAGAAGGACTTCCTCGGCCGCCGCTCGCTGTTGCGCTCCGACACCGTGCGGGCCGACCGCAAGCAGCTCGTCGGCCTGCTCACCGAGGACGCACAGCGGGTGCTGGACGAAGGGGCCCAGATCATCGCCACGGCGGAGATTCCGGAGCCGCCGGTGCCCATGCTGGGGCATGTGACCTCCAGCTACTACAGCCCCAATCTCGGCCGCTCCATCGCCCTGGCCCTGGTGAAGCAGGGCCGCTCGCGCCTGGGCGAGACGCTGCATGTGGCGGCGGCCGATGGCAGCACGGTGCCGGTCACCGTCGCCAGCCCCGTTTTCTACGATCCCGAAGGGAAGCGCCTCGATGGCTGAGACCCGCCTGGCCCGCGGCGATGGGCTCGACCACCTGCACATCGCCGCCCACGCCGATACCGATGCCAAGCTGATGCTGGCCCATCGGCCCCACCGGGCGAAGATCAACCTGCGTGGCGGCGGGCCGGCCTTCGCCGCGGCCGTCGCCAGTGTGATCGGTGCGGAACCGCCGGCACCGGGGAGCCTCGCGGGCTCGGGCCAGTGGACCCTCGCCGGGCTCGGCCCCGACGAATGGCTCGCTCTCGGCGACGACAGCGCGCGGCAGGACGTGATGGGCGCGCTGCGCAGCGCGCTCGATGGGCAGCATGCCGCGGTGGTCGACGTGTCGGACAACTACACCACCATCGTGGTGGGCGGCTCGGCGGCGGCCGAGGCACTGGCCGGTGCCTGCCCGGCGGACCTGCATCCACGCGCCTTCGCCGGGAGCCACCAGGTGGTGCAGACCTATTTCGCCAGCGTCGACGTGATCTTGTACCAGACGGTGGCGGGGAAGACGGGCGATGCCGATTTCGCCGGCAGCCGCAGCTTCCAGCTCATCCTGCGCCGCTCGTTTGCCGACCATGTCTGGCGCTGGCTGGTGGATGCCGGACGGAGCTGCGGAGTCGCCATCCTGGCATAGAGTGCGGCGCGGCACCGGCAAATGGACTGGGGACGGCACACCCAGGTCGGCAAGGTTTTCGCGCCGGTGACCTGGGTAAGTGTCGGTTTGGTGGTAATCGCCACACTTTACTAAGTCTTTTTTACTGGCGGTCTGCCGCACCGGTGGGATATTGCGCATGCACCGGTTGAGGACTGCTGCGCGAGACGCGGTCTCCGCTGTAGTTTTGGGGCGACGGTCCGCTGCCTGACCGGGACGGTGCGTGGGTGGTGCCCGTCTTGCCTTGACCGTCTTGCCTTGACCGCGGGGATGGCGTCTGCTAGGAACAAATATAGAACACTGGCGTCGGGAAGCGGCTTCAGGAGGGGTGGGATGACACCCGATGACGTGGCGGAGCAGATCATCGCGTTGTTTCGCCGGCGCGGCGACGATCTTTATGGCGGCGAACAGGTGTCGCAGACCGAGCATGCCGTGCAATGCGCCATGGCGGCGGACCAGGCCGGGGTACCGGACTCCCTGGTGGTGGCCACCCTGCTGCACGATGTCGGCCACCTGCTGCAATCGGTCGGCGAGGACGCGGCGGAACGCGGCATCGATGCGGTGCACGAACAGCTTGGGGCGGAGTGGCTGGAGATGTGGTTCGGCCCGGAAGTGACGGAACCGATCCGCCTGCACGTGCCGGCCAAGCGCTATCTGTGCGCGGTAGAGCCGGATTATCTCGCCGGGTTGTCCCGGGCCTCGCTGACCAGCCTGCGGGTCCAGGGCGGGCCCATGTCGGCCAAGGAACGGGCGGCGTTCGAGGACGTGCCGTTCTGTGCGGAAGCCGTCATGCTGCGCCGCTTCGACGATGTGGGCAAAGTGAAGGGCATGCCGATCCGCAGTATCGCCGACTATCACGACCGCATCGCCGCCCAGGTCCGCCGCGTCTGAATACCGGTTCCGGGGCAGGGACCTGCCTTCTCCCGATCAGGGCTGCCGGCCCGTCTTTTTCCTAGCCTCCCACCCGTCGGCGGGTCGCCGCGCGGACCCTGAGCCATGGGCCCGGTCATGGACTATGTGGAACTGCAGACGCTGACCAATTTCAGCTTCCTGGAAGGGGCGTCGCACCCCGAGGAGCTGGCGATCACCGCAGCGGCGCTCGGCATGCCGGCCCTGGGGGTGGCCGACCGCAACAGCCTGGCCGGTGTGGTGCGCGCCCATGTGGCGGCCAAGCAGGCCGGCATTCGCCTGGTGGTGGGCGCTCGGCTGGACCTGGAGGACGGCCCCGGCGTGCTGGTCTACCCCAGGGACCGGGCGGCCTATGGCCGGCTGTCGCAAATCATCACCACGGGCCGGCGGCGGGCCCGGAAGGGGGCTTGCCGGCTCACCCGCGCCGACCTGGCAGACTTGGGGGCGGACTTGGGGGCGGATTTGGGGGCCGATCCGGGGGTGGTCCAGGGCGCGGGCCAGGTGGCGATAGTGCTGCCCCCCGATCGGCCCGATGCAAACCTCGCCCGCGATCTGGGCGATATCCGGGAGCGCCTCGGCGGGCCGGTCTATCTGGCGGCGAGCGCGCCCTACGATGGCCACGCGGCAGAGCGGCTGGAGGCACTGGCGGTGCTCGCCGGCCGGGCCGGCACTCCGCTGGTCGCCACCAACGACGTGATCGCCCATTCGCCCGCGCGCAAGCCGCTGGCTGATGTGCTCACCTGCATTCGCCTCGGCACCACCATCGATGCCGCGGGCTGGCGGCTCGCCGCCAATGCCGAACGCCACCTGAAGCCGCCCGCCGAGATGGCACGCCTGTTCCGCCGCCACCCGGACGCCGTGGCGCGCACGCTGGAGATTGCCGCGGCCTGCACCTTCTCGTTGGATGAACTGCGCTACGACTACCCGCGCGAGGTGGCCGACGGCGAGGACCCCCAGGTGGTGCTGGACAGGCTCACCTGGGCCGGTGCCGCCCACCGCTACGGCGGTGCCGTGCCGCACCGGGTGACGGCACAGCTTCACCACGAACTGGCGCTGATCCAACAGCTTGCCTACGCGCCCTACTTCCTCACCGTGCACGACATCGTGCAGTTCGCGCGCAGCCGCGGCATCCTCTGCCAGGGCCGCGGCTCGGCCGCCAATTCCGCCGTCTGCTACGTGCTGGGCATCACCGCGGTCGATCCCTCGCGGGCCGACCTGCTGTTCGAGCGCTTCGTCTCGCCGGCGCGCAACGAGCCGCCCGACATCGACGTGGATTTCGAGCACGAGCGGCGCGAAGAGGTGATCCAGTACATCTACGACAAGTATGGCCGCGAGCGTGCCGGGCTGGCCGCCACCGTCATCTGCTACCGCGCGCGCGGGGCGGTGCGCGATGTCGGCAAGGCCATGGGGCTGTCGCTGGATACGGTCACACGGCTTGCCAAGACCGTGTGGGGGTGGGGGACGGACGGTATCGAGCCCGACCGCGTACGCGAAGCCGGGCTCGACCCCGCCGAACCGCGCATGGCCCGCACGCTGGAGCTGGTGCGCGAGATCGCCCGCTTTCCGCGCCACCTCTCCCAGCATGTCGGCGGCTTCGTCATCGCCCGCGACCGGCTGGATGCCCTGGTGCCGATCGAGAACGCGGCCATGGCCGACCGGACGGTGATCCAGTGGGACAAGGACGACCTGGACGCGCTGGGGCTGCTCAAGGTCGATGTGCTGGGGCTCGGCATGTTGAGCTGCGTACGCCGCGCCTTCGATCTGATCGAGCGCCACCACGGCCGCCGCCTGGACCTGGCGACGGTGCCGCCGGAGGACCCCGCCGTCTACGACATGCTGTGCAAGGCCGACAGCCTGGGCGTGTTCCAGGTGGAAAGCCGCGCCCAGATGACCATGCTGCCGCGCCTGAAGCCACGCGACTTCTACGACCTGGTGATCGAGGTGGCGATCGTGCGGCCGGGGCCGATCCAGGGCGACATGGTCCACCCCTATCTGCGCCGCCGCAACGGCGAGGAGGCGGTGGAATATCCCTCCGCCGATCTGCGCCGGGTGCTGCAGAAGACCCTCGGAGTGCCGCTGTTCCAGGAACAGGCCATGCAGATCGCCATCGTGGCGGCCGGTTTCACGCCCACGGAGGCCGACCAGCTCCGCCGCGCCATGGCCACCTTCAAGAAGACGGGCGACATCCACAAGTTCGGCGACAAGCTGATCGGCGGCATGGTGGCGCGCGGCTACGATCCGGCCTTCGCCGCCCGCTGCTTCAAGCAGATCGAAGGTTTCGGCACCTATGGGTTCCCGGAAAGCCACGCCGCCAGCTTCGCGCTGCTGGTCTATATCTCCGCCTGGGTGAAGCGCCACCATCCGGCCGTGTTCGCCGCCGCCCTGCTCAACAGCCAGCCCATGGGCTTCTACGCGCCGGCCCAGATCGTGCGCGATGCCCGCGACCACGGCGTAACGGTGCTGCCGCCGGACATCAACGGCTCGGACTGGGACTGCACGTTGGAACCCTTGTTGGAGGCGCGGCACCGGCAGTTGGGCCAGGAAGCCTCCGGCCCGACCGCCGCGAGCGACGGTCCCGAACAGCAGGGCCTGGCCCTGCGCCTCGGCCTGCGCCTGGTGGGCGGGCTGGGGGAGGCGGCAGGCCGGGCGGTGGTGGCAGCCCGCACCGCCGGCGGCCGCTTCGCCGAGGTGGCCGACCTGTGGCGCCGTTCCGGCCTGTCGGCCACCACCGTGTCGGCACTGGCGCGGGCCGATGCCTTCCGCTCCGTGGGGCTCGACCGCCGCCAGGCGTTGTGGGCGGTGGCGGCGCTGGGCGAACGGCCGCTGCCGCTGTTCGAAAGGGTGGGGGAAGCGGGGCCGGAACCGGCGGTCAGCCTGCCGGAGATGTCGTTGGGCGAGCACATCGTGGAGGACTACGCCCACCTGACGCTGTCGCTGAAGGCCCACCCGGTCGCCCTGCTGCGCGCTGGGCTGACCGCGTCCGGCTACCGGCCGGCGGGCGATCTGCGCGGCCTGCGCCACGGCCGGCGCGCGCGCGTGGCCGGGTTGGTATTGGTGCGCCAGCGCCCGGGCAGCGCCAAGGGCGTCATCTTCATCACGCTGGAGGACGAAAGCGGCGTCGCCAATCTCGTGGTGCTGCCGCCGATGTTCGAGCGCTACCGTGCGAGCGTGCTCACCGCCCGCTTGCTCGGCGCGTCGGGCACGGTGGAGCGGGTGGACGAGGTGATCCACCTGAAGGTGGACCGGCTGGACGACCTGTCGGATCGGCTGGGCGAGTTGACCGCGCGGCCGAGCGAGCGCGATTTCGAGCGCTTCCTCGCCCGGGCCGACGAGGTGCGCCGGCCCACACCCGACAAGCGCGAACTGCAGAAGAGCCGGAATTTCCGGTAGGGCGGACGCGCTACCACCAAGGCCGCCCTGCTGGCGGAGGCGAGTATCTCAAGGACGGGCAGGAGATCCCCGCCTTCGCCGGGACGACGCCCGCGGTGCGCGGCAGATAGCGGGTGGCGGGACGACCGGCTACGCCCGCACCGCCCGGGTGTCCCAGCCCAGTGCTGCCAGCACCGTCGCCACGATGTCCCGCGCCGTCAGGCGCGCAAGCTCGTACTGCTTTTCCGGCTTGTCCTGGTCGATGAAGATGTCGGGCAGCACCATCGGACGGATCTTCAAACCCGCATCCAACAGCCCGGCATGGGCCAGGTCGTGCAGCACGAAGGCGCCGAAGCCGCCCACCGAGCCTTCCTCGATGGTGATCATCACCTCATGCTCGCGGGCCAGCCGGCGCACCAGCTCGCAATCCAGCGGCTTGGCGAAGCGGGCATCCGCCACGGTGGTGGAAAGCCCGCGGGCGGCCAGCTCATCGGCCGCATCCAGCGCTTCGGTCAGGCGGGTGCCGTAGCTGAGCAGCGCCACCTTGGTGCCCTCGCGCAGCACCCGGCCCTTGCCGATTTCCAGCGGCACGCCGACCGTCGGCAGGTCGATGCCCACGCCTTCGCCACGCGGATAGCGGAAGGCGGACGGCCGGTCGTCGATGGCGGCGGCGGTGGCCACCATGTGCACCAATTCCGCCTCGTCGGCCGCGGCCATCAGCACGAACCCCGGCAGCATGCCGAGGAAGCCGATGTCGTAGGAGCCGGCATGGGTGCAGCCGTCCGCTCCCACCAGGCCGGCGCGGTCGATGGCGAAGCGCACCGGCAGGCTCTGGATGGCGACGTCGTGCACCACCTGATCGTAGGCGCGCTGCAGGAAGGTGGAATAGATGGCGGTGAAGGGCTTGAAGCCTTCGCAGGCGAGCCCGGCGGCGAAGGTCACCGCGTGCTGTTCGGCGATGCCGACATCGAAGCAGCGGTCGGGCAGGGCATCCTGGAAGAGGTTGAGCCCGGTGCCCGCCGGCATGGCGGCGGTGACGGCGACGATCTTGTCGTCCTTCTGGGCCTCCGCCACCAGGGCCTGGGCGAACACCTTGGTGTAGGCGGGCGCGTTGGGCTTGGGCTTGGCTTGGGCGCCGGTGATCACGTCGAACTTGGAAACGCCGTGGTACTTGTCGGCGGCCTGTTCGGCCGGCGGATAGCCCTTGCCCTTCTGGGTGATGGCATGCACCAGGATCGGCCCATGCTCGGCGTCGCGCACGTTGGTCAGCACCGGCAGCAGGTGGTCCAGGTTGTGGCCGTCGACCGGGCCCACATAGAAGAAGCCCAGCTCCTCGAACAAGGTGCCGCCGGTCACCATGCCGCGGGCGTATTCTTCCGCCCGGCGGGCGGCGTTCTTCAAGGGCCGCGGGAACTTCTCCGACAGGTCCTTCATGACGTGGCGCAGCGACTGGTAGGTGCGCGAGGAGATGAGCCGGGACAGGTAGGCACTCATCGCCCCCACCGGCGGGGCGATCGACATGTCGTTGTCGTTGAGGATGACCACCAGGCGGCTGCCCATGGCGCCGGCGTTGTTCATCGCTTCGTAGGCCATGCCGGCGCTCATGGCGCCATCGCCGATGACGCAGACCACGCGGTTCTGCTCGCCCTTCAGGTCGCGCGCCACGGCCATGCCGAGGCCGGCGGAGATCGAGGTGGAGCTGTGGGCCGCACCGAAGGGGTCGTAAGTGCTTTCCGCCCGCTTGGTGAAGCCGCTGAGGCCGCCGCCCTGGCGCAGCGTGCGGATCCGGTCGCGCCGCTCGGTCAGGATCTTGTGGGGATAGCACTGGTGGCCGACATCCCAGATCAGGCGGTCGTCCGGCGTCTCGAACACGTAGTGGAGCGCCACCGTCAGTTCGACCACGCCCAGCCCGGCACCGAGATGACCGCCCGTCACCGAAACCGCGCTCACCGTTTCGGTGCGCAGCTCGTCGGCAAGCTGTCGGAGCTGGTTGGTATCGAGGTCGCGAAGGGCGGCGGGCGAGGGGATCGTGTCGAGGAGGGGCGTTTCGCTGCTCATAGCTCGGATCATTGGCTCCGCGGGGTTGGGCAGCGGCGCCGGAGGTCGTCGTCCGGGACGTCGGCTTTCCGCCACTGCGCCATAGCTAGACGAAGCATGCGGCTGGCGGGGGCGTCAAGCGCGTTGCGGTGCCGCAACCGGACCTCACGCGCGATTGACCCTGGGAAAACCGGCGATTGGCGTTGCGGCGCAACAGGCTGGTTCCGTCAAAACACAAATAAGTTCTAGGCGCGCCGCGCGACCACGAAGGTGGCCACCGCGCGCAGGGGATCGGCCCGCTTGTCGAAGATCTCCAGATGGCGGATCGCCTGGTCGGCCAGCAGGTGGGCCTGCTCGCGGGCCCGCTCCTCGCCGAGGATCGACACGAAGGTCGCCTTGCCGGCGGCGGCGTCCTTGCCCACCGCCTTGCCCAGATCTTCCTCCCGCCCCGTCACGTCCAGCAGGTCGTCGGCGATCTGGAAGGCCAGCCCCATGTCGTGGGCGTAGCCGCGCAGCGCGTTGCGCCGGCTGGGATCGGACTTGCCGAGGATGGCCCCGGCCTCGCAGGAAAAGGCAAACAGCTCGCCCGTCTTCAGGCGCTGCAGGCGGGTCACCGCGCCGATGTCGAACTCCTCCTCCTCGGCCAGCATGTCGAGCATCTGGCCGCCCACCATGCCGGCGGCCCCGGCCGCCTTGGCAAGGGCGGTCGCCAGCGAGACGCGGACCTGCGGATCCTCGTGGGTGTCGGGGTCGGCGACGATCTCGAAGGCGAGCGTCAGCAGCGCGTCGCCGGCCAGGATGGCGGTGGCGTCGTCGTAGGCTTTGTGCACGGTGGGACGGCCGCGGCGGAAATCGTCGTCGTCCATGGCCGGCAGGTCGTCGTGCACCAGCGAGTAGCAGTGCACGCATTCGATGGCCGCCGCCACCCGCAGGGCATGGTGGGTGCCGACGCCGAACAGCCCGGAACTGGCCATCACCAGATAGGGCCGCAGGCGCTTGCCGCCGCCCAGGCAGGCATAGCGCATGGCCTCGAACAGCCGGCTTTCGGTGCCGCGGATGCCGGGCAGCAGGCGCTCCAGCATGCGTTCCACCTCTTGGCCCGTCTCCGCCATGTGGCGGCCCAGGTCGAACCCGTTCATGACGGCTCCGCAGGCGTGGCGGTCAGCGAGCCCTCGGCATCGCGCATGATCTTGTCAACCTTCATGCGCGCATCCTGCAGCTTGGCTTCGCAATGGGCGCGCAGCTTGGCACCGCGCTCGAACGCCGAGATGGCGCCGTCCAGGTCGTCTTCGCCCGCTTCCAGCCGGCGCACGATCTGCTCCAGCTCGGCGATCGCCTGCTCAAACGACAAGGTGGTGATCTCCGGGTCGCGCTCGCTCATCGGGTCTCCGCACGTGGGGGCTCCGCAAGTGGGTCGGGCCGGCGGGGGCCGGTCTCAGACCACCATCAGCTCATGGACATGGGCCGCACAGCTCGATGCCAATGCGCGGAGATTGTAGCCACCCTCAAGCACGGAGACCATGCGGGCCTGGCAGACATCGACCGCCACTTCGCCCAGCCGGCGGGTCGCCCAGACAAAGTCGTCCTCGGTGAAATGCAGGCCCGCCAGCGGATCGCGGCTGTGGGCATCGAACCCGGCGGAGATGAGGATCAGTTCCGGTTCGAACTTGCGCAGCGCCGGCAGGATCTTGTCGGACATGGCGTAGCGGAATTCCGGCGAGCCGGAATTGGCCGCCAGCGGCACGTTGACGATGTTGTTGGCCGACCCGGTTTCCGCCGGCGCCCCGGTGCCGGGGTAGAGCGGCCACTGGTGGGTGGAGCAGTACATCAGCTTCGGGTGGTTCCAGAAGATGTCCTGGGTGCCGTTGCCGTGGTGCACGTCGAAATCGACCACGGCCACCCGCTCGATGTCGTGCACCGCCTGGGCGTGCAGCGCGCCCACCGCCACGTTGTTGAACAGGCAGAAGCCCATGGCCCGGCCGATTTCCGCATGGTGACCGGGTGGCCGCACCGCACAGAAGGCGTTGCGCCCTTCGCCCTTGAACACCGCATCGATGGCCGCGCACACGGCCCCGGCGGCACGCAGCGCGGCTTCGCCGCTGCCCGGCGACAGCACGGTATCGGCGTCGAGGTCTGCGTATCCGTGGTCCGGGACCTCCCCCAGAACCTGGTCCACATAGGCCCGCGGATGGGCGCGCACGAGCTGCTCGATCGTCGCCAGGGGGGCTTCCCGCCGGTCGAGGAACATGAAGGCCTCACCGTTCAACGCCGCCAGGACCGCGCGCAGGCGGTCCGGCGATTCCGGGTGGCCGAGCCCGGTGTCGTGATCCAGGCAGGCGGGGTGGGTAAAGAGGAGGGTGTTCATGCACGCGGACGGGTCAGGGGGATCGCTTCGGTTGAAATGCTAGCACTGGGAGGACGCCGGCAGAACCCCTGAGCGATGTCACCCTGGTAGGCACCTGCCGCTTTGTTGTTCCGCCGGCCGCAAACCACCCTTGCGTCGGCGTGCCGTGGCAGGGTCCGGCGACTTTGCGACGGCTAGTGTGGTGGATCGGAAGTCCGTACGATCAAGAGGCCAGAGCGGAAACGAACTCCCAATCCGAAAACCACACGAGAGTCATAAATTTTCTAGCGTTCCTATGATTCCGAAGGTCGCTCGGGACCTGGTCTTGAGATCTTGCGAACTGCGGAATCGGAACACTAGACGGTGAAGGGAATCGTATCAGATCTGTCTCGGCGATCGGCAACGGAGGGTCCCCGTATGCGTCTCCTGGCGGCAGTGGCATGGCTGGTGCTCAGTGCAGCCACGGCCCATGGGCAGACCGACCAGGGCGCCCTGGTGGACGTGGACGCCGTGCGCCTGGAGCCGATGACCCAGACGCAGAGCGTCGTCGGGCAGTTCGTGGCCATGCAGTCCAGTGTCGTGGCCGCCCGCGTCGACGGGCCGGTTCTCAACGTGTCGGTCACCGTCGGGGACTCGGTGGCAGCGGGCGACCTGCTGGCCGAGCTTGACACCGATCGGTTGCAGGCGGCCCTCGACCTGGCGACGGCGACGTTGGATGAGCAGCGCGCCCGCGTGGAGTCCGCCACCGCCACCGAGGCGCTGTTCGCCCAGGATGTGGCGCGCATCGAGCGGCTGCGCGGCAGTGCCGCCTTCAACCAGGCGCGCCTCGACGACGCCATCGCCGAGCGCAGCCGCGCGGTCGGCGAACTGGCCGAGGCGGTGGCCGGCGTTCACCGGGCGGAGGTGGCGCGCGACCTGGCCGCGCTGGAGGTGGCCTACAGCGAAATCCGCGCGCCCTTTCCCGGCGTGATCAGTACCCGCGAGGTCGATGTCGGGGAATATGTCCGCATCGGCGATCCCATCGTCACCCTGGTGAACCACCATGACCTGGAGATCGAAGCGGCGGTGCCGGCCGCCTCGGTGGGCGGGCTCAGCATCGGCCGCCAGGTGCTGGTACGGGTCACCGCCAGCCTCAGCGTGTCCGCCGAGGTGCGCGCCGTGGTGCCGGTGGAAGATCCGCTGACGCGTACCCGCATCGTGCGCCTGACCCCCGACCTCGACTACGAGACGGCCGGCGTGGCGGCCCGCCAGAGTGCGGTGGTCGAAGTCCCGGTGGAAGCCGAGGTCGACGTCGTCACGGTGGACAAGGACGCGGTGCTGAGCGGCCCGCAGGGGCGCCTCGTCTTCGTGGTGGACGACGGCGTCGCCCAGCCCCGGCCGGTCGAGATCGGTGCCTCGCTGGGCAACCGCTTCGAGGTGCTGGGCGGGCTGGAGCCGGGCGAACTGGTGGTGGTACGCGGCAACGAGGGCTTGCGGCCGGGCCAGTTGGTGGCGATCCGATGAACCTGATCGGCCTGTCCATCCACCGCCCCATCGCCGTGATCGCGGCGGTGCTCATGGTGGTCATGTTCGGCTACGTCTCCTTGCAGACGATCCCGATCCAGCTCACGCCCGACGTCAACCGCCCGGTCATCCAGATTACCACATCCTGGCCCGGTGCCGCGCCGGCGGAGGTGGAGCGCGAGATCCTCAACCGCCAGGAAGAGGTGCTGCGGGGCCTGGAGGGCGTGGAAGAGATCGTCGGCGAAGCGAGCCGCGGCGAGGCGCAGATCACGCTTACCTTCGCCATCTCCACCAACATGGACCGGGCGCTGCTGCTGACCGCCAACCGCCTGGACCGCGTGAACGGCTACCCCGACGAGGCCGACGAGCCGACCATCCGCACCGCCGACGCCAACGATAGCGCCATCGCCTGGTTCGCGCTGACGCGCCTGCCCGGCGTCGAGGATCCCATCGAGAGCTTCGGGCCGTTCGTGGAAGACTATATCGAAGCCCGCCTGGAGCGCGTGCCGGGGGTGGCCGAGGTCAACGTCTACGGCGGCTCGGACCGGGAGATGCAGGTGATCGTCGAGCCGGAACTGATGGCCCGCTACCGGCTCACCGTACCGGAGGTGGTGACGGCCCTGCGCGCCGCCAACGTTTCGCTGACCGCCGGCGACGTGGACGAGGGCAAGCGCCGCTACACCGTGCGCACCGATGGCGAGTTCACCTCGCCCGACCAGGTGCGCGCGGTCTTGATCCGCACGCTGGAGGATCCCGACACCGGCACCATCAGCCGTGTCACCGCGGGCGACATCGCCCAGGTGCAGTTTGCCTTCCAGGAGCCCGGTGCCCGCATCCGCCACATGGGCGAGCCGGCCCTGGTGCTGAACGCCCTGCGCGAGACCGGGGCCAACGTGATCGAGGTGATGGAAGGCATCCAGGGGGCGGTGGCGGAACTGAACCGCGGCTTCATCCCCGACCACGGGCTGCGCATCGAGCAGGTCTACGACGACACCGTCTACATCAACTCCGCAGTCGATCTGGTGCAGTCCAACATCATCGTCGGCGGCACCTTGGCGGCCCTGGTGCTGATGGTTTTCCTGCGCTCGTGGCGGGCGACACTGGTGGTGTCGCTGGCGATTCCGGTGTCGGTGGTGGGCTCCTTCGTTGCCATGGCGGCCCTGGGCCGCTCCATCAACGTGATCTCGCTGGCCGGGCTGGCCTTCGCCGTGGGCATGGTGGTGGATGCCGCCATCGTGGTGCTGGAGAACATCTTCCGGCTGCGCCAGGCCGGCATGTCCGCGCCGCGGGCCGCCTACGAGGGCGCGCGCCAGGTGTGGGGGGCGGTGCTGGTGTCCGCCCTTACCACGGTGATGGTGTTCATCCCCATCCTCACCATGAACTTGGTGGTGGGCCAGCTCTTCCGCGACATCGCGGTGGCGATCTCGGTGTCCGTGCTGCTGTCCCTGGTGGTGGCGATCACCGTCATCCCGGCCCTGGCGGCCCGGCTGCTCAGCCGCGAGAAGGTGGGCGACGAGGCCAAGACGGTGCGCCTGCCTGGGATCGATGCGTTCGGGCGCGGCTTCGTGGCCGGCGTGCGGGCGCTCACCCACCGCATCGTCCACAGCCGCAGCCTGGCGCTCGGCACGGTGGCGGCGACGGCGGGCATCGCCATGCTGGTGGCCTATGTGCTGCTGCCGCAGCTTGAATACCTGCCGTCGGGCAACCGCAACTTCGTGTTCGGCCGCATCCTGCCGCCGCCGGGCTACAACCTGGCCGCTAGCGTGGAGATCGCCGAGGCGGTGGAAGATGCCGTGCGCGACCACTGGGTGGATCGCAACGGCGAAGGCCGGGAGCCGCTGGAGCCGGTGATGAGCCGCTTCTTCTTCGTCGCCCGGCCCAACTCCAACTTCGTCGGGGCCGCTGCGCTGGATCCCGACGAGGCTGGCGCGCTGATCCCCATCCTCAGCGAACCGATCTTCGCCGAGCCCGGCACCGTGGGCTTCATGGGCCAGGCGTCGCTGTTCGGCCGCGGCGTCGGCGGCGCGCGCTCCATCGATCTCGACATCTCCGGTCCCGACCTGGAAAGCCTGTTCGCCGTGGCCCGCGACGCCGCAGGGCTGGTGGCGCAGGCTCTGCCGCGCGAGGAAGGCCATCAGGTGCGCCCGCTGCCGGCCTTGACGCTGGGGGCACCGGAGGTGCGGGTGGTGCCGGATCCGCTGCGGCTCGCCGACAACGGAGTGACCGCCGCCACCCTGGGCACCACCGTCGATGCCTTCAACGACGGCCTGCGGGTGGCGGAAATCACGGTGGGCGGCGAGCGCATCGACCTTACCCTCATGGGCCCGCTGGACATGATCGGCGAGACCCAGGGCATCGGCGCCATTCCCGTGGTGAACGGGGCGGGCCGGATCATCCCGGTCGATTCGCTGGCCGATGTGGAGGTGACGTCGGGGCCTACGGAAATCCGCCATTCGGAGCGCGAGCGGACGGTGACGCTGCGCATCCTGCCGGGGCCGGGGCTGCCGCTGCAGGCGGCCCTCGACGCCGTGGAGGACCAGGTGATCGCCCCCCTGGAGGCGGACGGCCTGCCGGGCGGGGTGGTGCTGGGCGTCTCCGGTACGGCCGACCAGCTCGAACGCACCTGGAACCACATGGTGCTCGACCTGCTGCTGGCACTGGTCATCGTCTATCTGGTGATGGCGGTGCTGTTCGAGAGCTTCACCTACCCGCTGATCATCATGATCTCCGTACCGGTGGCGGCGGCGGGCGGCGTGCTCGGCCTGTGGATCCTCAACCTGGTCTACGAGCAGCCGCTCGATATGCTGACGCTGCTGGGCTTCGTTATCCTCATCGGCATTGTCGTCAACAACGCCATCTTGCTGGTGCACCAGAGCCTCTACCACTTCCGCACCGACCGGATGACGGTGCAGCAGGCGATCGCCGAGGCCACCAACAACCGGGTGCGGCCGATCTTCATGTCGACGCTGACCAGCGTCTTCGGCATGCTGCCGCTGGTGCTGTTCCCCGGGGCGGGCTCGGAGCTTTACCGCGGCCTCGGCTCGGTGGTGCTGGGCGGGCTCAGCCTGTCGGCGGTGCTGACGCTGCTGGTGATCCCACCGCTGATGACGGTGTTCATGGGGGTGATCGAAAGCCACCATCCCGCACCGGCCGATGAGGCGGTGGCGGAGCCGGTGCCGTCTTCCGCCCGGCCCGAGGCTGCGGAGTAGGGGCGAGGCCCCGGCTACTTGCGGCGGATGGTGAAGGTGGTGGCGTCGTCCGGCCCGTCGGCAACGCCGTCCAGCGCGTGCCCGGCCGCCTCGCAAAAGGCTGCGAAGTCCTTGCGTGCCGCGGGATCGCTGGCGAGCACCGTGAGCACCGCACCACTGGCAAGCCCGTTGAGGCGCTTGCGGGCCTTCAGCACCGGTAGCGGGCATTTCAGCCCGCGGGCATCGAGCACCAGATCGGGATCGTCCATTCCGGCGGCGTACGCTTTGCCGGGCTCAGCGCCGCCGCAGGGAGGCCAGCCCTGCGCCGACGCAGGCGAGCCATCCCAGCATCAAGATTGCGCCGCCGATGGGTGCCAACGGTCCGAGTGCCGGCAGGCCCACGAGGCCGGCGGCAACACCGGTGGCGAACACGACCGCGCCGGCACCGATCAGCACCGCGGCGACCCCGGCCAGGCGCCGCGCCAACCCGTAGGCCAACATCTGCTGCAGCACCGTCAACACCAACAGGGCCACGGCGTGCAGCCCGGCGACGGAGGCGATCGCCTGGATCGGCCGCCGCGTCGCTTCGCTTTCGGCCAGCGTGCCGTGGGCGCCCAGGGCCGCAGCGATCACCGCAACGAACCCCAGCAGGCCGGCCAGCGCCACCGCTGCGCCAAGGGGGCGCGACAGGCGACCAACCGTTGCGATTTGCCGGAGTCTCAGGTCGTCAAGGGGCATGGCGTACCATCATGCAGAAAGACCCTGAATGCGGCATCGGCAGCGCATCCATCGCCCATACGACTACCACGGGCCGGCGCTGCCAGCCATGCGTCCCGCTCGCGCCACCGTGCCGGCTACATCACGGAGTTGATGGCGTTGGATACTCGACCGGAGACGATGCCCCACAACCCGTTGGTCTGTCCCCCCAGGGCGGATATGGCGACGACGATGGCCGCGGCGATCAGGCCGGCAATCAGCGCATACTCGACAGCGGTCGCCGCACTATCCGATCTCACGAATCTCTTAAACACCGACCGTGCCCTCCAAATCTGCTAAACAGATAACATGGTTGTACGAGGCGATGCTACGATAATTCGCCTTACACTTTCTTGCCGGCAGACAAAGATCCACAGAATGTTGCAGCGCAACAGAGAATGAAACGGGGATGGTTAACTAAGTTTAATGTTATGACTATATGAAGATTAGAGCATTGTTGATTGGAATTGAAGAAAGCCAGAGGGTTTGTGATGGACCGAAAGCCGGAGCAGTTGCAGCCGGCGCGGCCGCCTGATACTGCGCCACGGGCTGTGGCATCCTGCCGCCGCCGCCAGTCGAAGGGAGGGGAGCGGTGCGCCTGGCGTTCATGGGAACCCCTGATTTCGCCCAAGTGAGCCTTGCGGCACTGCTGGCCGCCGGACATGGGATCGCTGCAGTCTACTGCCAGCCGCCGCGGCCGGCCGGTCGTGGCCAGAAACCCCGGCCGTCGCCCGTGCAGGCGTTCGCCGAAGCCCAGGGCCTGGAGGTGCGCACCCCGGCCAGCCTGCGCAACGCGGCCGCCCAGGCGGAGTTTGCCGACCTCGGCCTCGACGCTGCGGTGGTGGCCGCCTATGGGCTGATCCTGCCGCCACCGATCCTGGAAGCCCCGAAGTTCGGCTGCTTCAACGTGCATGCCTCGCTGCTGCCGCGCTGGCGTGGGGCGGCCCCCATCCAGCGGGCGATCCTGGCCGGCGACCGGGAAACCGGGATCACCATCATGCAGATGGATGCGGGCCTCGACACCGGCGACATGCTGGCCGTGGAGCACACGCCCATCGGTCCGGAGACGACGGCGAGCGAGCTGCACGACCGCCTGGCGGAGATCGGCGGCCGGCTGATCGTAGAGGTGCTGGACGACGCGGCGGCGGGGCGACTCGCCTCCGTCCCACAGCCCGCCGATGGGGCGACCTACGCCGCCAAGATCGGCCGCGAGGAGGGCCGGATCACGTGGCAGGACGCCGCCCAGGTGGACCGCCAGGTGCGGGCGCTCACCCCCTGGCCGGGCACCTGGTTCGACCTGGCGGACGAGCGCGTCCGCGTGCTGGCGACCGAGCTTGTGGCCGCTGCGCCGGGCGGCGGCGTCGCCGGCCAGGTTCTCGACGACCGCCTGACGGTGGCCTGCGAGGCCGGGGGGGCGGTGCGCCTCACCCGCTTGCAGCGGCCCGGCCGTAGCCCGTGCGATGCCGCGGCCTTCCTGCGCGGTTTTGCCATTCCGGCCGGAACCGTGCTGTGCCCCGCGTCAAGCTGACCGTCGAATACGACGGCCGCCCCTTCGTCGGCTGGCAGCGCCAGGACAACGGCCCCTCGGTCCAGGCAGCGCTAGAGGCGGCGCTCGCGGCCTATTGCCAGGTGCCGGTAACGGTCCATTGCGCCGGGCGCACCGATGCCGGCGTGCACGCCCTGGGCCAGGTGGCGCATGCCGATATCCCGCGCCGCGACTCCCCCGATACGGTGCGCGACGCCGTCAACTTCCACCTGCGGCCGGCCCCGGTGGCGGTGGTGGATGCGGCCGTGGCGGCCGACGATTTCGATGCCCGGCGCTGGGCGGTGCGGCGCCATTATCTCTACCGCATCGTCAACCGCCGGGCGCCGCTGACGGTGGATGCGGGGCTCGCCTGGCGGGTCCCCAAGCCGCTCGATGCCGCAGCCATGCACGAAGCGGCCCAGGAACTGGTGGGCCGGCACGACTTCACCAGCTTCCGGGCGGCCGAATGCCAGGCGCTGTCGCCGGTGAAGACGCTCGACCGGCTGGAGGTGTCGCGCCGCGGCGGCGAGATCGAGGTGCAGGTCGAGGCGCGCTCCTTCCTCCACCACATGGTGCGCAACATCGTCGGCACCCTGCGCCTTGTGGGCGAAGGCAAGTGGAGATCCGTGGACGTGGCCCGCGCGCTGGCGGCGCGCGACCGCGCGGCGGCCGGGCCAACGGCGCCGCCCGATGGGCTCTACCTGATGCGGGTGGACTATGGCGACGGGCCGCCGGAGGACGTGGCCTAGGGTATTGTCCAATCATGCTGCGCCAGCCCACTCCCCCCCCCCGGCCACCCAATCGTTTACAATGGCTTGGGTGGCCGGGTGGCGGGGTTGGGCCGGGAAGCCCCCGGGCCCAACTGCCGGAACCGAACCGATAGCGACGTAAGCCGCTCTACAGATTGAGCACCATACGGTCGCTCATGCTGTGCATCATGAAGGCCAGCGCGATGTCGAGCACGCCGAGGCCGGCGGACTCGCCCCAGCCCAGCGTCAGGGTCACGCGGATGACGAACACCTCATAGGCCAGCACGAAGGCGTAGTAGGCGAAGATCAGCGTCTGCCACAGCGGATCGGGGATGACGCCGAAATAGGCCAGCGCGATCAGGGGGATCAGGATGGCCGACTGGATGAGCTGCGCCCAGTTGTAGGCGGCGAGGAACAGGGCAAAGCGGTGACCCTGGTAGAGCGCGAAGGAGATCAGCGCCATCAGCACCGGAAACGCCGTCCACGACACCACGTAGAACAGCACCTTCACGGTGATCAGGCGGAACACCGAAAGGTGGGCGTCCACCGAAACCCACAGCAGCACCACGTTGATCGCCCACAGGGGCAGAAGGATCGCCGCGACCCAGAAGCTGCGGACCGCCGCCTCGCGGGTACCGTCGAAGAACTGCACGGCAGCGCGGTCGAAACGGGCCAGGCGATAGGCGGCGTAAATGCTGCGCAACGCCTCCTCGGCCGTTAGCGTCATCGCGCCCCCCAGGTGCGGGCGAAGCGGGTGAGCAGGGCGGCATAGGTCTGCCTCAGGCCGATCAGGTGTTCGATCAGCGCGTGCTCGTCCACCTGGTGGATGGTGGCGTTGACCCCGCCGTATTCCACCACCGGGCAGTAGTCCTTGATGAAGCGGGCGTCCGACGTGCCGCCGCTGGTACTGAGAATAGGCGCACGGCCGCTGGTTTCCGCCACCGCATCGGCCACCAGGTCCGACAGCGGGCCGGGCGGCGTGAGGAAACTTTCCGCGGAAATGCGAAAGCGGATCTCCGCAGGGCCGGCGGCGGCCTCGAAGGTCTCGCGCAGCCACCGGGACAGGCTGGCCCCGCTATGGGTGTCGTTGAAGCGGATGTTCACCGTGGCGGTGGCCTTGGCGGGGATCACGTTGGCCGCGGGGTTGCCCACATCGATGGTCGCCACCTCCAGGTTCGATGCGTCGAAATGCGCCGTGCCGGTGTCCAGCGGCTGGGCGAGCAGGGCCGCCAGGCCCTTGGCCATGCGGCTCGCCGCATTGTCCGCCTGGGCCGGGTAGGCGGTGTGGCCCTGCCGGCCGGTGACGGTGATCCAGGCATTCAGGCTGCCGCGCCGGCCGATCTTGATGGCTTCGCCCAGGCCCGCGGCATTGGTCGGCTCGCCCACCAGGGCGGCGTCGGGCAGGTGGCCGTTGTCCGCCATCCAGGCCAGCACCTTGGCGGTGCCGTTGATGGCGTCGGCCTCCTCGTCGCCGGTGATGAGCAGGCTGAGCGAGGACGGGCCATCGGCGGCATTCACCTGGGCGACGGCGGCGAGAAAGGCGGCGATGGAGCCCTTCATGTCGGCAGCGCCGCGGCCCCACACCGCCCCGTCGGCCAGTTCGCCGGAGAAGGGATCGAAGCGCCACGCCGCGGGATCGCCCGGCGGCACCACGTCGGTATGTCCGGCAAAGCACAGGTGCGGGCCGTCCGAGCCGCGGCGGGCGAACAGGTTGTCCACCGTCGCCAGGCCGGGCTCGGAAAAGGGCAGGCGCCAGCAGGTGAAGCCGAGGGGCTCCAGCACCTGTTGCACGACGTCGAGGGCACCGGCATCGGCCGGGGTCACGCTGGGGCAGCGCACCAGCGCCTGGGTGAGGGCGACGGGATCGTAGGAAGAGGGCACCACAGGGTCAGTCCCGCAGCAGGTCGTTGATGGAGGTCTTCGCACGGGTCTTGGCGTCCACCCGCTTGACGATGACGGCGCAGGCCAGCCCCGGCCCCGGCGAGCCGTCCGGCAAGGGTGCACCCGGCAGGGTACCGGGCACCACCACCGAATAGGGCGGCACGCGGCCGAGGAACACCTCGCCGGTGGCACGGTCGATGATCTTGGTGGAGGCGCCCAGGAACACGCCCATGGAGAGGACGGAGCCTTCGCCCACCTGCACGCCTTCCGCCACTTCCGAGCGCGCACCGATGAAGCAGTTGTCCTCGATGATCACAGGCGCGGCCTGCAGCGGCTCCAGCACGCCGCCGATGCCGGTACCGCCGGAGATGTGGACGTCGCGGCCGATCTGGGCGCACGAGCCGACGGTGGCCCAGGTGTCCACCATGGTGCCAGAGCCGACATAGGCCCCCAGATTGACGAAGCAGGGCATCAGCACCACCCCCGGTGCGATGTGGGCGGAGCGGCGCACCACCGCCGTCGGCACCGCGCGGAAGCCGGCATCGCGAAACGTGTTGTCGCCCCAGCCGGCGAATTTGGACGGCACCTTGTCGTACCAGGTGGCCCCGCCGGGTCCGCCGGGGATCGGTGCCATGTCGTAAAGGCGGAAGGAGAGCAGCACGGCCTTCTTCAGCCAGTCGTGCACCACCCAGGTGCCGCCCGTCTTTTCCGCCACCCTGAGGCGTCCGGCGTCCAGCCCGTCCAAGGCCCCTTCGACCGCGGCACGCACGCCGCCGGTGGTGCCGGGGCCGATGGTATCGCGTGCCTCCCAGGCCGCTTCGATGGTCGATTGCATGTGTGCGATGTCCATGGCGGGGGAGCCCTTTCCTAGCTGAGCTGTGGCGGGGCCGCCCGGGCCGCCACCAGGGTGGACAGCCAATCGGCGACGTCGGCGATGCGCAGGTCGATATGCGGTGCCACCTGGGGCGGTGCCGCCCAGGCCTCGCCGGTATCCACCCACACGGTGGTCATGCCGCGCCGGTGCGCGGGCACCAGATTGGCGGCGATGTCCTCGACCATCACGGCACGCGCGGGATCGACCCCCAGATGGTCGATCATCCGGTCGTAGGTTTCCTGGAGCGGTTTGGGCACATAGCCGCCGGCCACGATGTCCCAGATGGCATCGAAGCGGTCGGCGACGCCGAGCCGCGCCAAAACACCTTCGGCATGCTTTGTCGAGCCGTTGGTGAACACCACCTTGCGGCCGGGCAGGGCGGCCAGTGCCCGGTCCAGCCCCGGCGACGGCGGCAGGCAGGTGACGTCGATGTCATGCACGTAGTCGAGGAACCGGGTGGGATCGACACCGTGCTCGGTCATCAGCCCACGCAGGGTGGTGCCGTGGCTGCGGAAATACTGCTTCTGCAGCGCCCGCGCGTCGGCCGGCGGCAGGCCGAAGGACTCGGCGATGAACGCCGTCATCCGCCGGTCCACCTGGGCGAACAGGTTGCAGGCGGCGGGATAGAGCGTGTTGTCCAGGTCGAACACCCAGGTGTCCACGTGCCTCAGCAGGTCGTCCCCCGTGCCGTCGTGATGCTGCGTCATGGGCGTTGCCGCCGGATATGCGCGCCGGGGTGCGGCGCGCGCCCGGCTCCCCGTCAGTCGGCGTGGATCAGGGTGCCCGCACCGCCGTCGGTGAAGATCTCCAGCAGCAGCGCGTGGGGCACCCGGCCGTCGAGGATGACGGCACCGCCGACACCCTGGTTCACCGCCTCCACGCAAGTTTCCACCTTGGGGATCATGCCGCCGGTGATGGTGCCGTCGGCCATGAGGGCGCGTGCTTTCGACAAGGGGAGGTCGGAGATCACGTCGCCGTCCTTGTCCTTCACGCCCGGCACGTCGGTAAGCAGGAAGAGGCGCGAGGCGCCCAGCGCCCCGGCGATGGCCCCGGCGACGGTGTCGGCATTGATGTTGAAGGTCTCGCCCGTGGGGCCAAGGCCGATGGGGGCGATCACCGGGATGAACTCGCTGCCCTCGAACAGGTCGATCACCTCGGGGTTGATGTTGGTGGGTTCGCCGACGAAACCGAGGTCGACGATCTTCTCGATGTTGCTTTCCGGGTCGCGACGGGTGCGCCGCAGCTTGCGCGCCTGGATCAGGTTGCCGTCCTTGCCCGACAGGCCGATGGCCTTGCCGCCCACCTCGTGGATGGCCGAAACGATGGATTTGTTGATGGAGCCGGACAGCACCATCTCCACCACGTCGACGATCTCCCGGTCGGTCTTCCTCAGGCCGTCGATGAATTCCGACTGGATCTTCAGACGGTTCAGCATGCGGCCGATCTGCGGCCCGCCGCCGTGAATCACCACCGGGTTCACGCCCACCTGCTTCAGCAGCACCACGTCGCGCGCGAAGTTGTGGGCCAGGCCGTCGTCGCCCATGGCGGCACCGCCATACTTCACGACGAAGGTGGCGCCGGTGTAGCGGCGCATGAAGGGCAGCGCCTCGGCCAGTATGTGGGCCTTCTCCAGCCAGTCTTCGTGGCCTTCGGGGATGGGGGTGGTGGTCTCGGTCATGGCGGCAGACGCTTCCGGGTCGGTGGTGCTGGGTCAGGCGGTCGGGTCGAGGTGACGCTCCGGCCTTGGCCCTGGGCACTCTAGGGGATTGTCGGCAGGCGGGAAAGTTGGCGAAAGCCCGGTGGCTGCGATGCCGTGGGGTCAGCCCGCGGCGGGGATGGCCACGTCCGCCAGGCTGGCGCGCAACTCGGCGATGCCGATGGCGTCGCGGGCACTGGTGGGGTGTACCGCGGGCAGGGCGGCGGGGTGGCGCTTGAGGGCCGCTTCGGTGTCGCGCAGCACCGCGCGCACGGCCTCCGAGCCCGGCTTGTCCGCCTTGGTCAGCACCACCAGGTAGGACACCGCCGCCTCGTCCAGCAGCGTCATCATCTCCACATCCGCCGGCTTCAGCCCATGGCGGGAATCGACCAGCAGGCACACCCGGCGCAGCGGCACGCGGCCGCGCAGGTAGGAGCGCAGCACCGTGTTCCAGGCCTTGGAGACCGCCTTGGACACCTTGGCGTAGCCGTAGCCCGGCATGTCCACCAGACCCAGCCGGTCGGCCAGGCTGAAGAACACGAGTTGCTGCGTGCGCCCCGGCGTGTGGGAGATGCGCGCCAGCGTGGCGCGCCCGGTGAGCGCGTTCACCAGGCTGGATTTGCCGACATTGGAGCGGCCGGCGAAAGCCACCTCCGGCAGGTCGTCCGGCGGTACCTGGTCGAGCGTGGCGGCAGCGTGGGTGAAGCGGCAGTCCTGGGCGAACAGGTAGCGCCCGCGCTCCAACCAGGCCGGGCGCTCGGCCGGATCCTCGGGACCCAAGGGCGAGAGCGCTGCCGTTCCGGCTGCGCCCTCGGCCTCCGCGGGAGCGGCCACGGCTAGCGGCGACGCGGGCCGGGGGTGCCGGCACGGCGCCGGTTCTGCTGGCCGCGGGCCTGGCCCTTCTTCGGCCGCGGCGGCGACACCTGGCCGGGATTGCCCGCCGGTTCGGCTTCGCCGGCGCCCTCGCTCGCAGCGGCGCTGTCCGAGGCGTCGGCCCACACCTTCTTGCGGCCCGACTTGGCGGCGGACGCATTGTCTCCGGCATTGGGCGTGTGCACAGCGGCCAGCGACTTGGCGCGGGCGACGCGGCCGCCGCCGATCTTCACGCCCATCCGCTTCATGATGACGACCTGCTGCAGGATCGACAGCGAGTTGTTCCACGCCCAGTAGATCACCAGGCCGGCCGGGAACCGCGCCAGCACGAAGGTGAACACGATGGGCAGCATCATGAAGATCTTCTGCTGCACCGGGTCGGCCGGGGCCGGGTTCACCCGCTGCTGCAAGAACATGGTGACGCCCATGATCAGCGGCCACACGCCGATCATCAGCATCGACGGCGGCTCCCAGGGGATCAGCCCGAACAGGTTGAACACGGTGGTGGGATCGGGCGCCGACAGGTCCTGGATCCAGCCGAAGAACGGCGCATGGCGCATTTCGATGGTGACGAACAGCACCTTGTAGAGCGCGAAGAACACCGGGATCTGAATGAGGATCGGCAGGCAGCCCGAGGCAGGGCTGACCTTCTCCCGCCGATAGAGCGCCATGATCTCCTGCTGCTGCTTCTGCCGGTCGTCGCCGTAGCGCTCGCGGATCTTGGTCATCTCCGGCTGCAGCGCCTTCATCTTGGACATCGCCCGGTAGGACTTGTTGGCCAAGGGGAAGAACAGCAGCTTCAGGCACACCGTAAAGATCAGGATGGCGATACCGAAATTTCCGACAATGGAATGGATCCAGGCAATCGCCGTGAAGAACGGCCGCGTGAGGAAGTAGAACCAGCCAAAATCGATCGCCAGCTCGAAATTGTCGATGCCGTAGTCATCCTGGTACTGGTCGATCAGGGCGACTTCCTTGGCACCGGCAAACACATGGTTGACGCTTTCGGCCGTCTCGCCGGGTTCGACGGTGACGTCGTCCATGCGGTAGACGGCGTAATAGCGGCTCTCCCCGGCATGCTCGTTGTAGATGAACGAGGCATGCATGGTGCGGTCCTGGTCGGGGACGATGGCCACCAGCCAATACTTGTCGGTGAAGCCCAGCCAGCCGCCGGTGCTGTCGTAGTCGACCCGGTGATTGTCGTCGTCCGACAGGTCGTCGTAGTCGTATTCTTCCAGCGTGCCGTCGAACACGCCGTAGGGGCCTTCGTGCAGGATGAAGTAGCCCAGCGTGTCGGGCGTGCCGTAGCGCAGCACGCGCGAATACGGCGTCAGCGTCACCGGTTCGTCGGTGGTGTTGGTGACGCGCTCGGTCACCGTGAACATGTAGTTTTCGTCGACCTGGTAGATGCGCTCCAGCGTCAGCCCATTGTCCAGCTCGTGGCGCAGGGTCACCGGCTGGTTGGCGCCGATCTCCTCGCGGTCGGCTTCCCACAGGGTGTCGGGCGTCGTCAGCGGCGTGCCTTCGGTGTCGGTGAAGCCCACGTCCACCAGGTAGGGATGCGGCGAACCGCGCGGCGACAGCAGCACGATCTCCGGGCTGTCGGGATCGACGGTCTCGCGGTAGCCGGCGAGGGTCAGGTCGTCCAGGTTGCCGCCACGCAGGGAGATCGAGCCGGACACGCCGCGCAATGCGCCTTCTTCGTTGCCCGGCCGTTCGGTGTTGATGAGGACGCGCGGGGTTTCCTCAAGGGCCGTCTCGCGCGAGACGGCGGTCTGTCCACCGCCTTCCACCAGCCCGGTACCGTCCACGCCGGTTCCGGCGGTTTCGCCGACCACCGGACCGCCATCGGTCAGACCGACCGTATCGGTATTGGTGGCGGGGCCGCCGTCCTCTGCCTGGCCGGCCGTCGGCTGGTCGCTGTCCTGCGAGGGCGGCGCCAGGAAGAACTGGAAGCCGAGCAGGATCAGGATCGACAAGACGATCGCGAGGATCAGGTTTCTCTGGTCGGTCATAGCGGCTTTCCGCAGGGCTCAGCGGGCGTGGTGCCGGCCCTGGCACAGATCGGCGTTGAGGTCGTGGGAATGGGAAGCCGGGACGGGATCGTAACCGGCGGCGCAGCCCGGCCGGCAGCGGCCGAGACGGCGCAGAGTAAGCCAGCCGCCGCGCAGGGCGCCGTGGCGGCGAATCGCCTCCAGCCCGTACTCCGAACAGGTGGGCACGAACCGGCAGTTGCCGCCGATCAGCGGCGACAGGGTGTAGCGATAGGCCAGCACCAGGCCGATCAGCAGGCGCGCCGCCGGACTGGGAGAGGCCGGCGCGGCGGCCGGCGGCCGGTCGGTCCCGCGGCTCATGGGCGTTCGCCTTCCTGCCGGGCCGTCGCGCCAGGACCCTGGCCGCGCTTGTCGCGCAGCAACCGGCGCAGTGCGGTTTCCAGGTCTCCGCGCAGCGTCCAGGCCGGGCATTCGGCGGTTTCGCGGCGAGCGATCAACACGATGTCGTGATGCGGCGGCACGATCTGCGGCAGTAGGGCCAGCGCCAAAGCCCGCAGGCGGCGGCGCGCCCGGTTGCGGGTGACGGCGTTGCCCACCTTCTTGCTGGCGGTCAGCCCGTAGCGCAGCGGTGCGGCACCGGCGGCGATCTCCGCCGGCGACTGGCGGCGCATCTGCACCACGACCGTGCCCATGCCGACTCGCCGGCGCGTCGCGGCCACCGCCAGGAACTGGCTGCGCTGCTTCAATACCTCCGGCCGCACCGCAGGCACGACACCTGCAGCGGCTCCGGCATCTGACGGTGCGCCCGCCACCGGCCCCCTCACGACCTGGAGGTCCGCCCGGCCCCCAAGGTCAGGCGCTCAGCTTCTTGCGGCCCTTGGCGCGGCGACGGGCAATGACGGCCCGGCCCGCCGGAGTGGCCATGCGGGAACGGAAGCCGTGGCGGCGCTTGCGCACCAGTCGGCTAGGTTGAAACGGTCTCTTCACCGGACGATCCTTCCACCTAAAGCACGAGCCGAGACATGCCCGAACCGCCTGTATGCGGTTCAGGGTCCCGATCTCGGCGGTCAAGGCCGCTGTATAGGGTCGCCTCCCGCCGCCTGTCAAACGCACCGCGGCACCGCAGGACGGCACGGCGGGCATGTGTGACCGGACGCACACCTTGAATGCCGGTCACCGAATGGTGAGTGGAGCGTGTGCGCGGGCCGGCCTAAGTCCTGAAATGCGCACCGGCCGGGCCGCTGCGCCACCGCCACAGCCGAGCCGGGCCCTGAGGATGAGCGGCGATGTCCGAACATAACTGCGGCAAACCGACCAGCGAAGACCCGCCGACGTGCCGGCGCAGCCTTGCCCGGTTCGCGCCGGTCGCGGTGCTGGCGGGCGGGCTGGCGCTGGTCTTCGTGTTCGATTTGCACGACCTGATCAGCCTGTCGGCCCTGCACGAGCACCGCGAGGACTTGACCGGCTTCGTGGCCGACAACCTGGTGGCGGCCGCCGCCGCGTTCATGGCCATCTATGCCGTTGCCACGGCCCTGTCGGTACCGGGCGGTGCCGTCCTCACGCTGGTCGGCGGCTTTCTCTTCGGTGTGGTGATCGGCGGCGTGCTGGTGGTGGTGGCGGCCACAGTCGGCGCCGTCGGCGTATTCCTGGCGGCGCGCACGGCGCTTGGCGACACGCTCAGGCGGCGGTCCGGCGGCTGGCTGAAGCGCCTGGAAGGCGGCTTCCGGCGCAACGCCTTCAGCTACCTGCTGACACTGCGGCTGATCCCCCTTGTGCCGTTCTGGCTGGTCAACCTGGCACCGGCCTTCTTCGGCGTGCCGCTGGGCACGTTCGTGATCACCACCGTGGTCGGCATCATCCCCGGCACCATCGTCTACGTCGGCGTCGGCAACGGGTTGGGGGCGACGCTGGATGCTGGCGAAGACCCCGATCTCGGCATCATCCTCGATCCGGAGATCCTGCTGCCGCTGCTCGGGCTCGCCTTGTTGTCGCTGCTGCCGCTGGCCTACCGCCACTGGCGCGGACGCACGCGGGAGCTGGCGCCGTGAGGCGGCGGATCGACACCGACCTGTGCGTCATCGGCGGCGGCTCGGCTGGCCTCAGCGTCGCCGCCGGGGCGGTGCAGATGGGCGCTTCCACCGTGCTGATCGAACGCGGCGCCATGGGCGGCGACTGCCTGAACACCGGCTGCGTGCCGTCCAAGGCGCTGCTGGCGGCCGCTCGCACGGCCGAGACGATGCGCCGGGCCGGCCGCTTCGGGCTGCCGACGGTGGATCCGCAGATCGATTTCGCCCGTGTCCACGACCACGTGCACGGCGTCATCGCCGCCATCGCGCCCATCGACAGCCAGGAGCGGTTCGAGGGATTGGGCGTGACGGTGCTGCGGGAGACGGCGATCTTCACGAGTCCCGATACCCTTCTGGCCGGCGATGTGGAGGTGAGGGCGCGGCGCTTCGTCATCGCCACCGGCTCGGCTCCGGCGGTGCCGCCGCTCCCCGGGCTCGACCGCGTGCCGTTCCTCACCAACGAGACGATCTTCGGGCTCAGCGCGGCGCCCGGCCACTTGGTGGTATTGGGCGGCGGCCCCATCGGCGTGGAGATGGCCCAGGCCCACCGCCGGCTGGGCTGCCGCGTTACCGTCGTGGAGCGGGCCAAGCTGCTGCCCAAGGACGATCCGGACCTGGTGGACGTGGTGCGACGGACCCTGACGGCCGATGGCGTGGAGATTCTGGAAGGCGTGCGCGCCACTGCCGTCGCACCGGATGGGGACGGCGTGGTCCTCGACGCCGAGCGCGGCGGCGAAACGATCCGCATCGCCGGCTCGCACCTGCTGGTGGCGGTGGGCCGCCGCGCCATGGTGGATGGGCTCGGGCTGGACCAGGCCGGCGTTGCCCACACCCCCGCCGGCATCACCGTCGATCGCCGCCTGCGCACCTCCAACCGGCGCATCTACGCCATCGGCGACGTCACGGGCGGGCCGCAGTTCACCCATGTGGCCAGCCACCATGCGTCGGTCGTCCTGCGCAGCATCCTCTTCCGCCTGCCGGCCAAGGTGAACGACCGGGCGTTGCCGTGGGTCACCTATTGCGAGCCGGAGCTCGCCAATGTGGGGCTGACGGAAGCGGCCGCGCGGGCCCGCTACGGCGATTTCGTGCAGGTGGCCGAGTGGTCGTTCGCCGACAACGACCGCGCCCAGGCCGAGCACGCCACGGACGGCCGCATCAAGGTCGTGGCGACCAAGCGGGGCCGCGTGCTTGGGGCTGGCATCGTCGGCCCCCATGCCGGCGAGCTGATCCTGCCGTGGGGGCTGGCGATCGCCCGCGGCATCCGTCTGAGCACGCTGGTCGGGCTGATCGTGCCCTATCCCACCCTTTCGGAGGTCTCCAAACGGGCCGCCGGAGCCTTCTACGCTGCCAAGCTGTTCAGCGAGCGCACCCGCAAGGTCGTTCGCTTCCTCGCCCGCTTCGGGTAGATCAAAAGGGGCGGCGCTCAACCGGGCACCGCACAGTTATCCGGGCGAGCGACCATGGCCCACCGTCTCCGCCTGCCGCGCGGGCTGTCCGCCCGGCTTCTGCTGCTGACCATCCTGTTCGTGATGGTGGCCGAGGTGCTGATCTATACGCCCTCGATCGCCCGCTTCCGCCAGGCCTGGCTGACGGAGAAGGCAGCCGCCGCCCACCTGGCGGCACTGGCCACCGTGGATGCCCCGGAGCACATGGTGACGGAGGATCTGGAGCGCGAGATCCTCGACCACATCGACGCCTACCGCGTGTTCATGACGCGCAGCGAGCAGCCGATGTACGTGCTGGGCCGGTTGCCGCCGGCTCCGGTCTCCGACACCATCGATTTGGACGCGCAGGGCACCTTCGACCTGATCTACGGCGCCTTCGATGCACTGGCGAATGGTTCCGGGCGGGTGGCGCTGCTCATCGCACAATCGCCGCGGGATCCCGAGGTGCAGATCGAGGTGATCTTCGACGAGACGCCGCTGGTCGCGGATATGTGGCGCTATTCCGGGCGCATCCTGATGCTCTCGGTGATCATCGCCCTGATCACCGCAAGCCTGGTGTTCTTCACCGTACGCTGGCTGGCGATCCGGCCGCTCAGCCGGTTTGCCGACAGCGTGCTGCGATTCCGCGATACCCCCGACCGCGACGACGCGGTGATCGTGCCGAGCGCGCGCACCGACGAGGTGGGCTATGCCGAGCGCGCGCTGCGCGACATGCAGATCGCCGTCCGCTCCGCCTTGCGCCAGCAGGCACGCCTGGCCGCCCTGGGTACGGCGATGACGCGCATCAACCACGACCTGCGCAACATGCTGGCATCGGCCTCGCTGGTGTCCGAACGGTTGACCGAACTGGACGATCCGGAGGCGCGCAAGGCAGCGCCCCGCATCCTCAACGCCATCGATCGGGCGGTGGAACTGTGCGCGCGCACATTGGCATTCGCCCGCGAGGAGGGCGCGCCGCTGGTGACGGTACCCGTCGACCTGCACGACCTGGCAGCGGACGCCGAACGCGACCTGGTCGGCGCACGCTCGCCCAACGCCCGCTGGGTGAACGAGGTGCCGCGCGGTCTTACCGTTGCCGCCGACCGCAGCCAACTCGCCCGCGTGCTCGTCAACCTCGGCAGCAATGCCTTCCAGGCCGGCGCCGAACGCGTGGGCCTGCGCGCGGAGGTGGAGGAAGACCGGGTCGTGGTCGAAGTGAGCGACGATGCCGGCGGACTGCCGCCGCGGGCCCGTGCGCACCTGTTCCAGCCCTTCGCCGGCTCGGCCCGGCCGGGCGGTACCGGGCTGGGGCTGGCCATCGCGCGGGAGATCGTCGCCGCCCACGGCGGCACGCTCATGCTCGCCAGGACAGGGGCCGACGGCACCGTGTTCCGGATCTCGCTTCCGCGATCATAGGGCGGGGCGGTGGAGGGGAGGAGGTGCTGCCGTCAGGCCCGCGCCATCCGCCGGGTCAGCGGGCGCAGCATGTCGTGCGACAGCCCGAACCGCTTGCACAACAGCTTCGTTTCCACGCAATGGCCGCGGTTGCGAAAACGCTCGGTCAGCCAATGCCCGCCATCCAGCGCGTCGCCGGGCGAGGCCACGGGCAGCAGGGTGTGCACGGCCAGGCAGCCATGGCGCAGGGCGACGTCTTCCACGGCGTCCAGCAGAACGTCGGCGACCATGCCGGGGGTGAAGAGATCGAGCACGAAGACGTTATCGACGTTCAGCACCTGGCCATGGGTGAGGTGCGGCGCAATCGTGTAGCTGAACAGGCCGTGCAGGTAGCTGCCGTTGGTAACGACAACGATGCCGCCCTCGTCCTCGGGGCGACTGCCCATGCGCGTGGCAAAGGATCGCCAATCGTCGATATGCGATCCAGGCAAAGACGATTGGATAATCGGCCACGCCTGATCAATCTGCTTGGGCGCCAGGCGGGCGAACAGGAAAAGGTCGCTCATCACGTCATCCGACAAACCAGACGTGCGACGAATGCTGCCGCTAGCGTGCACCGGCTGCGTTGATGTACATCAAGCTGGCGCTGTGGATTTGCTTGCGGTCCCCGGCGCGCCGGTCGGTTCGTCACACCTCGCCCGTGCCGTGGGCAGTCGGCGGCAAGTCCATACTGCACCTATGGGTAACTAGGCTTATGCACCTTCCACATAGTCTTGGTTGCAAGGCCGGCTACATTCCGTCAGACTTCAAAGTAAGAGAACACGCACTGGGAGGGAGGGGCTCATGCCCCCTTTCGACATGGTCAGGTCGATGACTGGGGTAGGGGTGGACGTGCATCCCTGCGGGACCTGTCCTGTCCGGCCGCTTACGGTCTGCGCCGTTCTGGATGATGAGGAAATCAGCCGGCTGGCGGACATCGTGCAGACGGTGCGGGTGGATGCCCAACACACGATCTTCTCCGAAGGCGACCCGGCGACCAACGTGTTCAACGTCACGTCGGGTACGGCCAAGCTCTACAAGCTGCTGCCGGATGGCCGGCGCCAGATCACCGGGTTCCTGTTCGGTGGCGACTTCATGGGCCTCTCGGTCAACGAGCGGTATGCCTATACCGCAGAAACCGTGAGTGCCACCACCATCTGCCGCTTCGCGCGGCGCAAGCTCGACACCTTGATGGACGAGTTCCCCAAGCTGCAGCGCCGCCTGTTCAGCCTGGCGTCCACCGAACTGGCGGCTGCCCAGGACCAGATGCTGCTGCTGGGCCGCAAGACGGCGCGGGAAAAGATTGCGTCCTTCCTGATCATGCTGTCGGACCGGGCAGCCCGCCGCGGCCAGCGCGACAACCCGGTGGCCCTGCCCATGGGGCGTGCCGACATCGCCGACTATCTCGGCCTGACGACCGAAACCGTGAGCCGCACCTTCACCCAGCTCAAGTCGTCGGGTGTGATCAGCCTTCTGGAAAACAACCGCGTCGACCTGATCGACCGTACCGCGATCCACGAGATCGCCGAGGGCGTCTGACGGCCGCTGCCGGCCGGCACACGTCGCTCCCGACGGCCCCGCCGCAGATGACCGACGATCTCGTTCGCCCGGGTCCCCGCAACAGCCTTACCGATGTGGCCGGCCTGGAGGTCGGCCAGAGCCACGATGCCGATTTCGGCAGCGGCGTCAGCGTGGTGCTGTGCCCGGACCGTGCGGTGTGCGCCGTTGCGGCGGCGGGCGGGGCGCCCGGCACGCGCGACACCGATGCCTTGCGCCCGGAAAACCTGGTGGATGCCGTCGACGCGGTGGTGCTGAGCGGCGGCAGCGTGTTCGGCCTCGCCAGCGCCGATGCGGTGACGCGCTGGCTGGCGGCACGCGGGCGCGGGCTTGCCTTCGGCGGCATGACGGTGCCGCTCGCCCCCGCGGCCGTGCTGTTTGACCTGCCGGACAGCCGCGCGGCCGTGGCGCCGGAGCACTACACGGACCTCGCCCGGGCGGCCTGCGACTCGGCCGGGGCGGCGGTGGCGGAAGGGTCGGTCGGGGCCGGCTACGGCGCCCGTGCCGGTACGCTGCGTGGCGGTGTCGGCACGGCCTCGGCGGTGCATGCGGCGAGCGGTGCTGCGGTGGCGGCCCTCGCTGCGGTCAACAGCCTGGGCGAGGTGGTGATGCCGGACGGGCTGTGCTTCTGGGCCTGGCCGTGGGAGCAGGCGGGGGAGTACGGCGCCGTCGCCCCGGTGGCCGACCCCACCCACCGCACGCTCTCCTTGCCGCAGTCGGCACGGGCCGGCGGCCAAGGCCACACGGTGATCGCCGTGGTGGCGACGGACGTGGCGCTCTCCCAGGCCGATGCGCTGCGCCTGGCCACCATGGCGCAGGACGGCCTGGCGCGGGCCATCCGCCCGGTGCACACGCTGTTCGACGGCGACGTGGTGTTCGCGCTGGCCACCGGCAAGCGCCCCCTGGATGGCGCGCGGCCGCAAGCGATCAGCCGGCTCGGCGCCATGGCGGCCGATTGTCTGGCGCGGGCGGTGGCCCGCGGCGTGTTCCGTGCAGCTCCTGGCGGGCCTTGCGAAAGCTGGCGCGAACGGCGCGACCGGCTGGCCGCGGCGGCTGCGTCCTCGTCCTGACGCGCCGGACTACCCGCCGCAGGCTTGGCGGGCGGCGTCGGTCGCCGCGGTGAAGCCGACCAGCGTGAAGGTACCGCTGCCCGGCGTGTCGCCCACCCGCGCTTCCAGTCCCCGGCGCAAGGCATCGAGTGCCGTCGGAATGTCGCCGGCGGCGGCGTAGAGGTAGCCGTCCGGCCCCACCTCCAGCGGGATCCGCCAGGTATTGTCGATCACCAGCATCTGGCCCAGCGGCAACAGGCCGGGGGCGATCGACAGGTAGCCGCGCGGCAAGGCGTCCCGTCGGGCGGTGTTGAAGGCCCACTGGACCGCTCCGTCCATTTCCGGATCGTCGGGGTCCGACAGCACGGCGGAACAGACGGGCAGGCCATCCGCCAGGGTTGGGAACGTGTGGGAAACCCATGCCTGTCCGGGCTCGTCCTGGGCCCGGCCCGGGGCGGCGGACGCCAGGGTGAGAACCAGAAGGGCAGCCGCCAGAGCGGCCCGCAGGGCGCGCGGCGGCGAGGTGCGGAGAGATCGCGTCATCATGGGCGTATGGATACGCCATTCCCGGCCCCGACGAAACTGGCCGGGCGTCTTGCTCTTGGCGCCGCTGCGACGCATGATCGCGCCCCCCGCCAGGGCCCGACACCTCCAGTCTGAAACGGAGTGCCGCCATGTCCCCCCGCCGTTCCCGGTATCTGCTGGCCGCAACGCTGCTCGCCGCCCTGTCACCCTTGCCGGTGGCCGCACAAGATGCGCCGAACCGGGTGGTCGTGGGCATGACGCTGGAACCGCCGCACCTGGACCCCACCGCAGGTGCCGCCGCGGCCATCGACGAGGTCACCTACGCCAACATCTTCGAGGGGCTGACGCGGATCGACGAGACCGGCACGGTGCAGCCGGCGCTGGCGGAAAGCTGGGAGGTGTCCGACGACGGCCTCGTCTACACCTTCCACCTGCACGCGGGCGTGACCTTCCACGACGGCACCGCATTCGATGCCGACGACGTTGTGTTTTCGCTGGATCGCGCGCGGGCGGAGGACTCCGTCAACGCCCAGAAGGGGTATTTCGAGCCCATCGAGACGGTGACGGTGCTGTCGCCCACGGAGGTCGAGGTGCACCTCAGCGCCCCGGACGGCCTCTTTCTCTTCCATCTCGGCCAGGGCGATGCGGTGATGGTGGCGCCGGAAAGTGCCGAGGACAACCGCACCCACCCCATCGGCACCGGACCGTTCCGCTTCGTCGACCGGGTGGAGGGCGACCGCGTGATGCTGGCGCGCTACCCGGACTATTGGGGCGGACCGGACGCCGTTTCGCTGGACGAGGCGGAGTTCCGCTTCCTGTCGGATCCCTCGGCCCAGATCGCCGCCATGCTGGCCGGCGACATCGACGCGTTTCCCAATATCGGCGCGCCGGAAAGCCTGCCGATCTTCGAGGAGAGCGACCGCTTGACGGTGGTGGTGGGCACCACCGAGGGCGAGACCATCATGGCCATGAACAACCGCCGGCCGCCCTTCGACGATGTGCGGGTGCGCCGCGCCGTCGCCCACGCCATCGACCGGCAGGAGCTGATCGACGGCGCCATGTTCGGCTACGGCACGCCCATCGGCAGCCACTTCGCGCCGCACAACCCGGCCTATGTCGACCTCACCGGGGAGACCGCCTACGACCCCGAGCTGGCGCGCGCGCTGCTGGCCGAAGCGGGCTATGCGGACGGGTTGGAGGTGTCGCTGGCGCTGCCGCCGCCATCCTATGCCCGGCGCGGCGGCGAGATCATCCAGGCCCAGCTCGCCCGTGTCGGCATCACCGTCAATCTGGTGACGATGGAATGGGGACAGTGGCTGGAACAGGTGTTCCACGGGTACGACTACGACATGTCCATCGTGTCGCACACCGAACCGATGGACATCGACATCTATGCGCGCGGCCCGGACAACTATTACTTCGGCTACGACAGCGCGGCGTTCAACGCGATCCTTGACGAGCTGAACGCCACCGTCGATCCCGACGCGCGCAACGCCCTGCTGGGCGACGCCCAGCGGCTGCTGGCCGAGGACGTGCCGGTGGCCTTCCTGTTCCAGCTTCCCAAGCTGGGCGTGTTCGCCAACGGCCTCACCGGATTCTGGCCCAACAGCCCCATCCAGGCGAACGACTTGACCGGGGTGGCGTGGCAGTAGTGGGCCGGCCGAAGCTCTTGGTCTGCAAGAGGTTCACGGCATAGGCCGCAGATCGATGTTTGCGTGAGGGGAGGCGGCCGACCGGTTTGGCCGTCTCCTTCGCGTGCGAAAATCCGCTCCTTCGCGGTCAAACGGCCGGCTCCGCAAGCCAGGCCGGCGCCCACCGGTCATGGGTGGCATTCGCGCCATCTTATTGCGCTGCAAAAAGAACTGCCCGTAAATCCCCCCACCGGCATGTTGAAACAGCGTTGGAGCCGGGCCGCGCAGTCGTGCCATAATCGTTCCAAACCCAGGGAATGGGTGTGGGTCGAAACGCGAGACCCGTGGAGGAAGCGCAAGAATAAGGGCGAGAAGTTCATGACCATCCGAAAGATCTTGGCACCGGTCAGCGGCAGCCCTCGTGACGCCGAAGCTCTGCACACGGCGTTCCGCTTGGCGCGAGACCTGCCGGCCCATGTCACGGTGATGTTCGCGCGAATGAGCCCCAGTGAATCGGTGCCCATGGTCGGGGAGGGCGTGTCCAGCACCGTCGTCGAACAGCTCATGACCACCGCGGAGCAGGAATGGACACGGCGTGCCACCGTCGCCCGGCGGCATTTCGACGAATGCCGGGAGAAGCACGGGTTGCCCCAGCGCAGCGCGCCCAGCGATCCGCTCGTCGCCAGCGTCGACTGGCTGGAGGAATCCGGCCGTGAGGACGGCGTGGTGCGGCGCCTCAGCGTGGTCAACGATCTGATCCTGCTGCCCAACCAGACGGGGTCCGACGACGATCTGCAGTTCACGCTCACCTTCGAAGGCACCCTGATGGCCGGTTGCCGGCCGATCCTGCTGGCCCCGAAGATCGCCGGCGACACCGTCGGCAAATCGGTGGCCATCGCCTGGAACGGTGACGTGCCGGTGGCCCGCTCGGTGTCTGCGGCCCTGCCGATCCTCACCCGTGCCGACCATGTGCACGTGCTGACCGCCGGCACCAACAAGACGGAGGAGGAGGCCGGAACCGGGCTTGCCGACTACCTGGCATGGCACGGCATTGCGGCCAACACCCACCGTCTGGAGACGAACGGCCGCAAGGTCGGCCCCGCCGTGCTGGAAACCGCGGTGGAGCTGGACTGCGACCTGCTGGTGATGGGCGGCTACGGCCATAGCCGCATGCGCGAGCTGATCCTCGGCGGCGTGACCCGCTACATGCTGAGCAACGCCACCATCGCCGTGCTGATGGCCCACTAGGGTCCCGGTCCGCGCAGCCGTGGCCAAGGGCCGCAAGCGCGTCGACCAGGCGCTGGTCGACCGCGGCCTGGCCGAAAGCCGTGCGCGGGCGCAAGCCCTGGTGCTGGCCGGGCTGGTGTTCAGCGGCGACCGCCGGCTGGACAAGCCGGGCCTGCCGGTGGACGACACCGCCGACCTGGCGGTGCGCGGCCGCGACCATCCCTGGGTCAGCCGCGGCGGGCTGAAGCTGGCCCACGCGCTCGCACATTTCGCCATCGATCCCGCCGGCCTTGCCGCCATCGACATCGGCGCCTCGACCGGCGGCTTCACCCATGTGCTGCTGGAGGGTGGGGCGCGGCACGTCTACGCCGTCGATGTCGGCCACGGCCAGCTCGCCTGGGCGTTGCGCCAGGACCCGCGCGTGACCGTGCTGGAGCGCACCAACGCCCGCTACCTCACGGCGGCCGAAGTGCCGGAGCCCGTCGACCTGGTGGTCTGCGATGCCAGTTTCATCGGTCTGCGCACCGTGCTGCCGGCCAGCCTGGCGCTGACGGCGGCGCGTGCGACCGCGGTGGCGCTGATCAAGCCGCAGTTCGAGGTGGGGCGCGAGCGCGTGGGCAAGGGCGGAGTGGTGCGCGACGCGGATCTGCACGACGAAGTGTGCGGGGAAATCGCCCGCTGGTGGGCGGACCTGCCCGGCTGGCGCGTGCTCGGCATCGAGCCCAGCCCCATCCTCGGCCCCGAAGGCAACCGGGAATTCCTGATCGCCGCTGCCAAGGGGTAGGGAGCCGGACGCGCCTCGCGCTCAGCTCCTACCGCATCAGCAGGGCCGGCGGCGTGCGCACCATGCCTTGGCCGGGGGAGGCGAGCAGCGGCTCCAGCAGGGCGCGGGCTGCGGGGTGGCTGAGCACGCGGTCGACCAGCGCGGCATCGCCCACTGCCGGGCCCGTGGCCAAGAGGCTGCCGATGTCTTCCAGGGCCGAGCGCGGCGGCGGGTAGGCGAGCAGCGCCACCACGGCGTCGGGCGCCAGGCCGGCCTCTTGGCGCAGCACGTCCAGGGCGGCTTCAAGCCCGCCGAGCCGGTCCACCAGCCCATTCTCCAGCGCCTGCCGGCCGGTCCACACGCGGCCTTCGGCCACCGCTTCGACGGCAGCGCGGTCGAGCCCGCGGCCTTCGGACACATGGTCGACGAAGGCGTCGTAGATCGCCTGCACCAGCGCGTCCAGGCGCGCACGCTCGGCAGTGTCGTAGGGCTGTATGGAAGACCAGAAGCCGGCGTTGTCGCCGTCGGCCTCCACCCGCTCCCAGTTGACGCCGATGCGGTCCCAGAACGCCGCGGTGGCCAGCCCGCCGGCGAACACGCCGATGGAGCCGGTCTGGGTCGCCGGTTCGGCGACGATGGCATCGGCTCCGGCGGCGGCCCAATAGGCGCCCGACGCCGCCGTCTGCCCCATGGAGACGATCACCGGCACGCCGGCCTGCTGCGCGTCGGCCACCGCGTCGGCAACGATCGCGGCAGCCACCGGCGAGCCGCCGGGGCTGTCCATGCGGATGAGCACAGCCACGACGCCGTCCGCCACGGCGTCGCTGATGGCGTCGGCGATGCGCTGGGCCGATTGGGCCGTGTCGCCGGGGAGGCCGGGCGAACCGCTTTCGCCCGCCACCATCACCCCGCTCAGGTGCACCAGGGCGGCATGGGCGGACGGTTCGGCCACCGGTGCGATGGCGCCATAGTCGGCCAAGGCGACGAGGCTGGCGCCGCTGTGCGCCTGCTCGATCCGCCGCAGGAAGGCAGACCGGCTTTCCAGCCGGTCGACCAGGCCCAGCTCCAGCGCCTCATCGGCGGTGAGGGGGCCGCGATCGATGGCGGCCGCCATGGCCGCGTCGCTCAGCCCGCGGCCCGCCGCGATGCCGGCGGACACCTGGTCCGACAGGTCGCCCAACAGCGAAACCAGCATCTCCCGGTAGGCCGGCGTCAATTCGCTTTCGGTGAAGGTGTCGGGGAAGGTCTTGTAGTCGCCGCGGCGGGCGACCTCCGCAGTGATCCCCAGGCTTGCCAAGGCTTCTGCGGCGAACGGGACCTCCGCGGACAGCCCGGCGAGGCCGACCATGCCGACCGGGCGCAGCGACACCTCGTCGGCCTGGGCCGCCAGCAGCAGGGCGGCTTCCGCCGGCGCCAGCTCGCCGAAGGTGTCGGCAAAGGCGTAGACCGGCCGGCCGGTGGCACGGAAGCGGGCGACGGCATCGCCCAGCTCCTGGGCGGTGGTCAACGCCGGGGAGGTGGTGCCGAGATCGAGGATCACCGCTTCTACGCGGGCATCGCTGCCGGCGGTTTCCAGCGCCGCCACGGCTTCCGCCAGGGTGGGCCGCGACGTTCCGATGAGGGCGGCGAGCCCGGTGCTGGGCGGCGCATCGGGCAGGCCGGCGCCGACATCGATCCTCAGCGCGATGCGCTGCGGTGCCGCGGCCTCGTCGCCGCCGCCGATCCAATCCCACACCAGCCACACCACGGCGATGACCAGGACCGTCGCGATGACGCCGATGATCGCGAACAGGGTCTTGAAGAATCCCAGCATATCAATTTTCTATCGTGCGATCCTGAGATCAGGCATCAGGATCGGTGGTGCGGTTGAGCGTGTGGTATTCGGGGTTGGGCATCATGTCTGTGGTGATGGCCACGCGGTTGCTCAGGTTGAACAGGCCGACGATGTCGGCGATGTCGAAGATGTCGTCGTCGCTGAACCCCGCCTTGCGGAGCAGGGCGCGCCGCGTCTCGCCGTCCACCTCCTGGGGCTTCAAGGTCAGGTCCCAGGCGAAATCGAGCATGGCGCGCTGGCGCTCGTCGAGCGGTGCCACCCGGTAGTTCATCACCAGCATTTCGCCGAGTTGCGGATCGCCGGAGAGCGCGCGCACCGCCTGGCCATGCGCCACCAGGCAGTAATAGCAGTGGTTGGCCGACGACACGACGACCGCGATCATCTCCCGCTCCAGCTTGGACAGGCCGCTGTCGCCCAGCATGGCCTCGTTGTAGAGCTGGGAGAAGGTGGCCAGCTTCTTCGGCCGGGACTGGAAGGCGCGCAACACATTGGGCACGAAGCCCAGCTTGTCGCGGCACACCTCGTAGTAGCGCGCCAGGGTGGGATCGTCGGGATCGCCGGCCGGTACCGGCAGGGCCATCACTTGGTCGGGCTGGGGCATCGGCTGGTCCTCCTGCTCACCCGCACCGCCGGCCGGGGGCGGCCGACGGTGGGTCGACGATCCTTCCACCCGGGCTTCGCCGCATCCGGACCCTAGAACGGCACCACCTGGTGGATGGCGGCGAATAGCTCGGAGCTCTCCGCGGTGCGCAGGTTGAAGGTTTCCGAACGGCCGTCGGCATAGTCCACCGCGACGGCGAGAACCGTCGCACTCGTCATGGCCTGCAGCACGTGGCGGACGTCGTTGGTTCCCGACAGGCGGAAGCGGCGCACCGCGCCGTCGCGGCCGATGTAGCTGAGACGGCCGGCGCCGAATTGGGCGATCGGCTGGGAAGACCGGTAGATGGCGACCGACGACGGAGAGCCGCGATCGGGGCCGAGCAGCAATTCGATGGTGAACCCGATGGGAGTGGCGCGCAGCACCACCGCGGAGCCGTCGGTGCCGACGGACTGCTCGGCGGCGCACATGGGCGCGCTGGTGGTGGTCTGGATGCAGGCGAGCATCCAGGGGCCAATCGGGGTCTGGGCCGGGGCGCCGGCCGTCATGGCCAACAGGGTGACCGCCAGCGCGCTGAAGAAGAGGTGCGGACGTCGCGACATCATAGTGAACGATCCTCGTGGTGGTTCGATCGTGCCTGGCGGCGACTGTGGCCGAGCGCCATGGCAAGAGAGTGACGCGGTGTCGCGCCAATGGTTCCCTGGGGCGGAGCAATTCCTGCGCGCCGCGGCGTCATCCTTCCCGCCGGAGGCGGCACCAGAGATCAGGGCGCGCCGCCCGTCAAGGCACGTTGGCGCAGCATCTGGTCGGCCAGCACGCAGGCCATCATGGCCTCACCCACCGGGACCGCACGGATGCCGACGCAGGGGTCGTGCCGGCCCTTGGTGACAATTTCCGTCTCCTGGCCGTGGATGTCCACCGTGGGCCGCGGCGTCAGGATCGAGCTGGTGGGCTTGACGGCGAAGCGCACCACGATGTCCTGGCCGGTGGATATGCCGCCGAGGATGCCGCCGGCGTGGTTGGCGAGGAAGCGCACGCCGCCGTGGCCGTCCGACCGCATATCGTCGGCATTCTCCTCGCCGGTGAGGGCGGCGGCCGCGAAACCGGCGCCGATTTCCACGCCCTTCACCGCATTGATCCCCATCATGGCGGACGCCAGTTCGGCATCCAGCTTGCCATAGGTGGGATCGCCCCAGCCGGCGGGCACGCCGGACGCGATGACCTGGACGACGGCACCGACGCTGGAGCCGGCCTTGCGTACGCCGTCGAGATACGTGGCAAACCGCTCCGCCGCCGCCGCATCGGGGCAGAAGAAGGCATTGCGGTCGATTTCCGCATCGTCCCAGCGCTCCGCGTCGATGCGCTCGCGGCCCACCTGGATCAGCGCGCCGCGGATGCGCACGCTTGGCGGCAGCACCTTGCGGGCAACGCCACCGGCCGCGACGCGGGCTGCGGTTTCGCGGGCGGAGGAGCGGCCGCCGCCGCGGTAATCGCGGATGCCGTATTTGCGGATATAGGTGTAGTCGGCGTGGCCGGGACGGAACTTTTCCGCGATTTCCGAGTAGTCCTTGGAGCGCTGGTCGGTGTTTTCGATCAGCAACTGGATGGGGGCACCGGTGGTCAATCCCTCGAACACACCGGAGAGGATGCGCACGGCATCGGGCTCGCGCCGCTGCGTGGTGAAGCGCGACTGGCCCGGCCGCCGCCGGTCGAGATGCACCTGGATATCGGCTTCGCTCAGCGCCAGCAGGGGCGGTACGCCGTCCACCACGGCCCCCAGTGCCGGTCCGTGGCTTTCCCCCCAGGTGGTGACGCGGAAGATCTCGCCGAAGCTGTTGCTGGCCATGCCGGCCCTTCCGATACGGCCGTCAGGATTTCCCGGTCATGGACTGCAGGAGCTGGGCCGTCTTCTCCGCGTTGTCCACGGCCAGCATGCCGACCACGTGGTAGCCGGAATCCACGTGGTGCACCTCGCCGGTCACCGCCGCGCCGAGGTCCGACAGCAGGTAGAGCCCGGCGCCGCCCACCTGGTCGATGGTGACGTTGCGCTTCAGCGGCGCGTTCAGTTCGTTCCACTTCAAGATGGCGCGGAAATCGCCGATGCCGCTCGCCGCCAGGGTCTTGATCGGCCCTGCGGAAATGGCGTTCACGCGGATGCCGAGATGACCCAGATCGGCCGCCAGGTAGCGCACGCTGGCTTCCAGGGCTGCCTTGGCCACGCCCATCACGTTGTAGTGGGGCATCACCCGCTCCGCCCCGTAATAGGTGAGCGTGACGATGCTGCCGCCATCCTTCATCAGCGGCACCGCCCGGCGCACCGCCGCCGTCAGGCTGTAGCACGACACCTCCATGGTCCTCAGGAAGTTGTCGCGCGAGGTGTTGACGTAGGCGCCGGTCAGTTCCGTTTTGTCGGAGAACGCGATGGCGTGGACGAGAAAATCCAAGCCGCCCCATTCCTTGGCGACGGTATTGAACGCCGCATCGATGCTGGCTTCGCTGGTCACGTCGCATTCCAGCACCAGCGACGAGCCCACCGACTGGGCCAACGGCTTGACACGACGGGCCAAGGCTTCACCCTGGTAGGTGAAAGCGAGCTCTGCGCCGTGCTGCGAAACCATCTGGGCGATGCCCCAGCCAATCGACCGGTCGTTCGCCACGCCCATCACCACACCGCGCTTGCCGGCCATAAGAGGGGTGGGAGGGGACATCAGGCGGCCTCGGCTGGGATTCGAAAATGACAGTATAGTCTAGAGGATGCGCGATCCTACACAAGCCGCTGGCGCGGTCAACAAAGGGCAGCCCAGTTCTCCGGGGCGGCGGGCGATGTCGCGCGTGCGCCCGCTCGGCGGGCTGATCGTGCTCATCGCCAAGCGCTTCTACGGCGACCGCTGCACCCAGGCGGCAGCGGCGCTCACCTACACCACGCTGTTGTCGCTGGTGCCTCTGGTCACCATCACGCTCGGCATCCTGTCGGCCTTCCCCGCATTCCAGGACGTGCGCGCAAACCTGCAGGGCCTGGTGTTCGACAATCTGGTGCCCCAGGTGGGCAGTGCGGTGATGGACTATGTGGAGGAGTTCTCCGCCCGCGCCACCAGCCTTACCGGAGCCGGGGTGATCGGCCTGATCGTCACCTCCATTCTGCTGCTGGTCACCATCGAAGGCGCCTTCAACACCATCTGGCGGGTCACCAGCGAACGCCCGCTGATCATCCGCCTGTTGTCGTTCTGGGCGCTGCTGACGGTGACGCCGCTGCTGTTCGCCGTCAGCCTGACGCTCACCGACCGGGTGATGGGCGGCACCTTCGACTCTGGCTCGCCGCCTTGGCCGCAGCTTGCCGCACTGATGCCGGGGCTGTCGGAATGGTTCGGCTTCACCTTCATCTTCCGCATCATCCCAAACCGCGCGGTGCGGCTACGCGACGCCATGGTGGGCGGCCTGGTGGCGGCGGTGCTGTTTGAGATCTGCAAGACCGGCTTCGCCCTCTACCTGCAGTACTTTCCGATCTACGAGACCGTGTACGGCGCCATTTCCACCGTGCCGATCTTCCTGATCTGGCTTTACGTGGCCTGGGTCGTCGTGCTGCTGGGCGCCGTCACGGCCGCGGCTCTGCCCGACTGGCGCAGCGACGCCGGCCGGCCGGCCCCGGAAGACAATCTGGGAGCGGGCGACCGCCTGCTGCTGGCGGTGTGGATCCTGCGCCATCTGTGGCGGCGCTCCCGCCGGGGCGAACTGGTGACGCGCGAAGACATCCTGTCCCACCTGCCGGTGGCGCTGACCACGGTGGAACGCATGCTGAAACAGCTTGCCGAAGCGCGGCTGGTCACCCAGGCCATCGATGAAAGCTGGGTCGCCCTGCGCGACCCGGCCGACGTGCCGCTGGGCGAGCTGTCCAAGCTGACGGGGGTGTGGACCAGCGAACGCCTGGCCGATCCGGTGCGCATCGTCGGTCCGGAAGCCGCCAATGACGGTCTCGCCAAGGCGGTGGCGGACTTCATCGAGAGCATGACCTCGCGCCAGGCCGACCTGATGTCGCTGCCGCTAAGTGAGCTGATGGCCGGCCAGGAGCCGGCGGCCCAACGTCAGGAGTCGGTAGCCGAAGGCCAGGCACCGGCCGACGAGGTGTCCTCACCCATGCGGGCGGCGACGTCAGCCGGCTAGTGTCCCGAGTCCGCAGTTCGCACGATCTCAAGACGAGGATCCGAGCGAACATCGGACTCATTGGGACACTGGCAAACTCAAGACTCTCGTGTGGTAGTGGGATCAGAAGTTCGTTTGCGGTTTGGCGTCTTGATGGGCCGAACTTCTGATCCACCACACGAGACTCAATCGCCGATAGCCCTCTGTGCAACGGCCATGGCGCAAACGGGTCGCCGCTCCGCTCCGGCTGCGCGCTCCTCAACTTTGCGTTGCCGAAGCGGGACGCTGATGTGTGAGCCCTCACGTTGACTTACGGCCAACGCAGGCGCAAAAAAGGAGGATAAGTTCGAGGGTGCCCGCGAGCCTGGCTCGCCATTTGGAGTGGTACCGCGAGTCGGGGAGCCGGACCCATGACAACGCGTACGCGGCCGCTGTCGCCGCACCTACAGGTGTACAAACCGCAGATCACCAGCGTGCTATCGATCCTGCACCGGATGACCGGTGTGGCGCTCGTCGCCGGCACGCTCGTGCTGGTCTACTGGCTGGCTGCGGCAGCCGACGGACCCGCCGCCTACGCCACCGCCCAGGGCTGGATCGGCTCCTGGCTCGGCTATCTGCTGATGATCGGCTGGAGCGGGGCGTTCTTCTATCATCTGTGCAACGGCATCCGCCATCTGGTGTGGGATGTCGGCTGCGGCCTGACCATCGATGCGGCGACCAAGAGCGGGTGGACGGTCGTCTTCGCATCGGCCGGCCTGACGGTGCTGGCCTGGGTTCTGGCGCTGAATTTCTGGGGGTGAACCGATGACCTTGCGCACGCCACTTTCGACGGTCCGCGGACTGGGATCGTCGAAGTCGGGGACTCATCACTGGTGGGTCCAGCGGCTGACCGCCGTTGCCCTGGTGCCGCTGGGGCTGTGGTTCGTCATTTCGGTGATCGGGCTGGTCGGCGCCGAACACGCCGTCGTCGTCGCCTGGCTGGGCGACCCGGTCACGGCCGGCCTGCTGATCGCCCTGGTGATCGCCACCTTCTATCACGCCGCCCTCGGGATGCAGGTCGTCTACGAGGACTATGTCGGCAATCTGGGACTGCGCATGGCGGTCGATATCGCGACCAAGCTGATCCTGGCTCTCCTGGGCCTGATCGCCATCGTATCCATCGTCATGATCGCGCTGGGAGGGTGACGGGAGATGGCTACCGCCCAAACGAAAGCCTACGAGGTGATCGACCACACCTATGATGTGGTGGTGGTCGGTGCCGGCGGGGCGGGCCTCCGGGCCACCTTCGGCATGGCCGAAAAGGGACTGAAGACCGCGTGCGTCACCAAGGTATTTCCCACCCGCAGCCACACCGTGGCGGCCCAGGGCGGCGTGTCCGCAGCGCTCGGCAACATGGGCGAGGACGACTGGCGCTACCACATGTACGACACCGTGAAGGGGTCGGACTGGCTGGGTGACCAGGACGCCATCGAATATATGGTGCGCGAGGCGATCCCCGCGATCATCGAGCTGGAACACTACGGCATGCCCTTCTCGCGGACCGCGGAAGGCAAGATCTACCAGCGCGCCTTCGGCGGCATGACCACCGGCTTCGGCAAGGGCCAGGCCTACCGCACCTGTGCCGCGGCCGACCGCACCGGCCACGCCATGCTGCACACGCTCTACCAGCAGTCGCTGAAGCACGACGCGGAGTTCTATATCGAGTACATCGCGCTCGACCTCATCATCGAGGACGGCGAGTGCCGCGGCGTGATGTGCTGGAACCTGGACGACGGCACGCTGCACCGCTTCCGCGCCCACCTGACGGTGCTGGCCACCGGCGGCTACGGACGCGCCTACTTCTCCTGCACCTCGGCCCACACCTGCACCGGCGACGGCAACGCCATGGTGGCGCGCGCCGGGCTGCCCATGCAGGACATGGAGTTCGTGCAGTTCCACCCCACCGGCATCTACGGCGCCGGCTGCCTGATCACCGAAGGCGTGCGCGGCGAAGGCGGCTACCTCACCAACGGCGAGGGCGAGCGCTTCATGGAGCGTTACGCGCCGTCGGCCAAGGATTTGGCGAGCCGCGACGTGGTCAGCCGCTCCATGACCATCGAGATCCGCGAAGGCCGCGGCGTCGGCGCCAACAAGGATCACATCCACCTGCACCTGGAGCATCTGGACGCGAACATCATCCACTCGCGCCTGCCGGGCATCGCGGAAAGTGCCCGCGTGTTCGCCGATGTGGACGTGACGCGCGAGCCGATCCCGGTGCTGCCCACCGTGCACTACAACATGGGCGGCGTGCCCACCAACCGGCACACCGAAGTGGTGTGCCCGACGGCCGGCGATCCCAACACGGTCGTGCCGGGGCTGATGGCCATCGGCGAGGCGGCCTGCGTGTCGGTGCACGGCGCCAACCGGCTCGGCTCCAACTCGCTGCTCGATCTGGTGGTGTTCGGCCGTGCCGCGGCCATCCGCGCCGCCGAGGTGATCGGCGAGGCCGGCCGCTCCATCCGGCCCTTCACCAACGGCTCCGGCGATGCCGCCATCGCGCGCCTGGACAAGGTGCGCCATCGCAAGCAGGAGATCCGCACCGCCGATCTGCGCAACGAGATGCAGCGGGCGATGCAGGAGGACTGCTCGGTGTTCCGCACCGGCGAGGTGCTGCAGGCCGGCGTCAAGCGCCTGGCTGGCGTGTGGGCCAAGCGCGACGGCACCGGCGTCGACGACAAGTCGATGGTCTGGAACTCCGACCTGGTGGAGACGCTGGAGCTCGACAACCTGATGTACCAGGCGGTGGCCACCATGCACGGGGCCGTCAACCGCAAGGAAAGCCGCGGTGCCCATGCCCGGGAGGACTTCCCCGACCGGGACGACGTCAACTGGATGAAGCACACCGTCATCTGGGTGAACGAGGACGGCACTTCGCGGATCGACTATCGCCCTGTCTGCCTGACGCCGATGACCAACGATGTCCAATCGTTCCCGCCCAAGGCGCGGGTGTACTGACGGCCTTGGCGGACGCCGGCGCGGAACCCTCAGCGCCGCAAGCGCCGCCACGGCGGCCGTCGGACCACCCGATGCGCAGCGAACGCCCTGCCGGCGGCCTTCATGGCCGCGCGGCGGTGCGTGCCATCGTGACGGTGGGCATGCACCGCTTGCTGCGCACGGCTCCGGCACCGGTGGTGTCGTGGGTGGGGTCGCTGGAAGCCCGCCTGGCGCGCCTGCGGCGGGGCCGGCGCCGCCACCTCAATCGGTTGGCGCGGTTTCTCAAGCACTTGCGGCCGGATCTGCCACTGGAGCGGCGGCAGGACATGGCTGTGCGGTGCCTCGACGGCTTTTCCCGCCAGGCGGCAGAAATTGCGCTGGGGCCGGGCTTCTGCGGCAGCCGCTACCTGACCATCCGGGGGCGCGCGCACCTGGAGGCGGCCCGGGCGAGCGGCCGGCCGCTGATCTTCTGCCTGCTGCACCTGGGCAACTGGCAGATCGTGCCGGCGGCGACGGTGTCGCTGGGCGTGCCGACCACGGTGATCATCTACCCCATGCCCAACCCCTTGGATCAGCGCATCGTCACGGCGTTTCGCCGGCGCTGCGGGGTGGAAACGCTGCAACGTGGCTACGGCGGTGCAGCCGGGGCATTCAGGACGCTGCGGCAGGGCCGAGCCCTGATGCTGTCGATCGACGAACGGCACAACGAGCGGATCAATGCACCGCGCTTCGGCCGGACGGGCGTGGCGGAGACGGGCAACATCTCCATCGCGGTGCGCTTGGCCCATGCCACCGGCGCCCTGCTGCTGCCGATCTACACCCTGCGCCAGGCGGGCGTTCGCCTGGTGCTGACCATCGCCGAGCCGATCGACCTTCTCGCCAGCATGGAGGGGACGGCCGACGGGCGCCTCAGGCCGTTGGCGGAGGCGGACCTGCGCGCCGGAATCGACCGGCTGGAGCAGGCCATCGCGCCGGTGATCCTGGACAATCTCGACCAATGGATCGGCATCCGCAGCCTGATGAACGATCGCCACTTCGCCCGGCGCAAGCGCGCCGCGGCCGCGGTTTCGGCGGCATCACCATGAAGGCGCGGCACGCCAGGGCTGCTGCGGTGCAGCGAAATCTCGTCTCGGGACCCTTCCGCCACGGGCGGCAAAGGTCTAAGTGTTCAAGGTAGGCTTGGAAGGAAAGCGGGGGTCATCATGGCCGAATTCACATTGCCGGCAAATTCGAAGATCAAGCCGGGCAAGACCGTCAAGGCCCCCGCAGGTGCGAAGCGGCCAAAGAACTTCGCAATCTATCGTTGGGAGCCGGACAGCGGGGAGAACCCGCGGCTCGATACCTTCGAGATCGACCTGGACAAGTGCGGCCCGATGGTTCTGGACGCGCTCATCCACATCAAGAACGATCTCGACAGCAGTGTCACCTTCCGCCGCTCCTGCCGCGAGGGCATCTGCGGTTCGTGCGCCATGAACATCGACGGCACCAACACACTCGCCTGCCTGAAGCCCATCGAGGAGGTGAAGGGCGACGTCAAGATCTACCCGCTGCCGCACATGCCGGTGGTGAAGGATCTGGTGCCCGACCTGACCCAGGTTTACGCCCAGTACACGTCCATCGAGCCATGGCTGAAGACGCAGACGCCGCCGCCGCCGGACCGCGAGCGGCTGCAAAGCGAGGACGACCGCAAGAAGCTGGACGGGATGTACGAGTGCATCCTGTGCTTCTGCTGCTCCACCTCGTGCCCCAGCTACTGGTGGAACGGCGACCGCTACCTCGGCCCCGCCATCCTGCTGGCGGCCTATCGCTGGATCGCCGACAGCCGCGACGAGATGGCGGGCGAGCGGCTGGACGAGCTGGAGGATCCGTTCCGGCTCTACCGCTGCCACACCATCATGAACTGCACCAAGACCTGCCCGAAGGGTCTGAACCCGGCCAAGGCCATCGCGGAGATCAAGAAGCTGATGATCGCCCGCCATTAAACCTGGCGCAGACCTTCCAAGACGACCGCGGCCCGCTGGATCCACCGGCGGGCCGTTTCGGTTTGAGGCGCGTCGTGCGTCGGTGGTCGCCCGGCAGTGGGGGCGAGGGACGGCACAGACTGATCGAAGGGGGCTACCGCGGCTCCACCACCATCGCCAGGCCGCCGATGGGTGCCAGGGTGAGCTGGGCACGCAGGCGCACCGGGCGGCCTGCCACCAGCCGCGGGCGGAAGCGCTGTGCCAGGGCGGCCAGCACCAGGGTCGCTTCCATCATCGCGAACCCGGCGCCGATGCACACCCGCGGCCCGGCGCCAAAGGGCAGGTAGGCAAAGCGCGGCCGCCCGGCACTGCGCGCGGGCAAAAAGCGCTCGGGGTCGAAGCGCTCCGGTTGGTCCCACAGGCGGCGGTGGCGGTGGATGATCCAGGGCGAAACGAACACGCGCTGGCCGGCGCGAACCGGCACGCCGCAGATCTCGCACGCCGTGCGCGGGGTGCGGGCGGCGATGGTGGGCACCGGCGGGAAGAGGCGCATCGCCTCCTCGATCACCATCCGCGTGTAGGGCAGGGCGGCGACGTCGTCCGCCGTGGGCAGGCGCCCGCCGAGCACGGCGTCCAGCTCGGCATGCAGCCTCGCTTCCTCCGCCGGATGGTGGGCGAGGAGATACCACGTCCAGGTGAGCGCGGTCGCAACGGTCTCGTGGCCGGCCTCGAACAGCGTGACCACCTCGTCGCGCACCTCCTGCGCGGTGAGACCGCCGCCGTCCTCGCTGTCGCGGGCGGCGATCAGCCGGGTCAACAGGTCTGGCGGAGCGGACGTAAGGTCACGCTCGCGCTCGCCGATCATGCCGGTGACGGCGGCGTTGAAGCGGGCGAACTCCCGGCGCACCCAGGCGTATTTCCGCCGCCGGATGAGCGTGCCGATGAGCGGCAAGGCATCGGGCAGGCCGAGCTTCAGGCCGTCCTGCGTGGCGCTGAGGGCGCCGTCCGCCAGCTCCGTCAGCTCCGCGGCATCGGATGAGAACATGGTGTCGGAGACGATCTTGAGGGACACCCCCTTCATCTCCGCGGCCATGTCCACCTTCGCGCCACGGGGCAGGGCGGCCCAGCGCTCCGCCCACAGCCCGGCCGCTTCGGTCATCACCGGGGCGAGGGCGGCGACGCTGCGCGGTCCGAAATAGGGCGCCAGGATGCGGCGGTGGCGGCGCCATGTTTCGCCCGTCACGCCCAGCAACCCCTCGCCGAAACAGGCGGAAAAGATCTCGTCGGACTGCGGGTGGCGGGGGAAGTCGGCCACCTCGTCCAGCATCACCCGGCGCACCGCGTCGGGGTCGCTGACTACCGCCAGCAGATGGGGAAAGCGGCGCGGTCGGAAGACGGGCTGCTCGTAGGCGTCGCGCGGAAACGCCTGGAACATGTTGGACGGCGGATGGAGCAGCAGTGAGAGAATGGACGGCGCCCGCTCCGGCGGCGGCGCCAGGCCGGCAAGGGGCTGGGAGGGCGCTGTCATGGCTGGCACATGCCGTTCGGACTGGATCCGCGCGCTACCGCCCCTCGGCCCGCCAGGCGAGGATCAGCGGCGGCACAATCAGCAGCACCGCCACCCAGGGCGGCAGCAGCGGCGTCTGCCGGGCGCCGGTCACCTGGTAGTTCTGGCGGTCGACCAATCCCAGCCAGTCGCTGCCCGCGGTATCGCGGCCGGGGCGCACGCGGCGCAGGTCGAGCAAGCCGTCCTCCAGCCACACGGCACCGCCGCCGGTCGCGGCGATCACTGGCGTCAGCCGCTCGGCCGTGGCGTGCACCTCCGTGAATTCCGGCGAAGAGAGGTCGCCCACCACCGCCAACGCCTGCCGCTCGCCGTCCGAAACCTGGTAGATGCCGGGCTGGCCAACCCGCACCGCCGCTTCGGCGAGGCCGGGTTCGGTGGCTTCCAGGGTTACGGTCGACGTCTCGTCGTCCGGGCCGGTCACCTCCACCGGGCCGGCGGGATCGCCGTCCAGCAGGCGGCGGCTGATGCGCAACGTGTGGCCATCGGCCGATGCCGTCAGCAGGTCTTCTTCCAGGCTGGGTTCGCGCATCAGCCAGTGGGCGACCCGGCGCAGCAGCTCCACCTGCGGTCCGCCACCTTCGAAGCCGCGCGCCCACAGCCACATCTGGTCGCTCGCCACCTGGGCGACACGGCCCCGGCCGACGCGGTTGAGGATGAGCAGTGGCCGGTCTGACTCGCCGGACATCAGCACGTCGCCCGCCGTCGCCTGCACGTCGATCTCGCGGAACCAGCGGCCCCAGGTGGGCTCGCCCCCCTCCGGTCCGGCCCCGCTCAGCCCCGCCGTCACCGGGTGGCGGCGGCCGACTTCGGTCAGCTCCGGGGTGAACCCGGTCTCGATCACCGTACCGGTGGGCCGGCCGGGCAGGATGCGCTCCAGGGGCGTGCGGTAGAGGCTGAAGATGTTGGCGAAGTCCGGCCCGCTCGCCTCCAGGAAGGCGCCGCCGTTCTCCACGTACTGGGCGATGTTCTCCAGATAGGTCTGGTGCAGCACGCCACGCCGCCGGTAGCGGTCGAAGATAATCAGGTCGAACTCGTTGATCTGCACGTCGAACAGCTCGCGCACGGGAAAGGCGATCAACGACAGCTCATTGATGGGGGTGGCGTCCTGGCCTTCCGGCGGGCGCAGGATGGTGAAGTGCACGAGGTCGACCGAGGGGTCGGACTTCAGGATGTTGCGCCACACCCGTTCGCCCATGTGCGGCTCGCCGGACACGAGCAGCACCCGCAGCCGGTCGCGCACGCCGTTGACGGCGATGGCCGCGTGGTTGTTGGCGGCAGTCAGCTCGCCTGCGATCACCGGCACCTCGGCCTCGATCACCGTCTGTCCGCCATGCACCAGCGGCACGTCGACGGTGGCACGTCCGTCCGGCCCTGCGGGCACCTCGGCCACCACCTCGCCGTCGCGGCGCAGCGTCACGATGGGCGGCGGGGCGGTGGCGTCGTCCGGCTGGGTGGCGGTCTCCACCGTCAGGGTGACGGACTGGTTGACCAGCCCGAAGGCCGGCGGCTCCACGAAGCTGATGCGCCGGTCGACACGGCTGCGGCTGCCGGCGATCAGCGCATGGATGGGCACGTCGATGCCCTGCCAAGGGCCGTCCGGCGCGTCGTGCACCTGGCCGTCGGTCACCAGCAGGATGCCGGCAAGCTGGTTGCGCGGTACGTCGGCGAGGGCCGACGCCAGATCGTCGAACAGGCGCGTTTCGTCGGTGCCGTTGGCGGCGGCATCGATCACCCGCACGTCGAGGCCGGGCATGTCGTCCAGTTCGCTGCGCAAGGCGGCCACCGCAGCGTCGCGGTCGGCGGCGCGGTCGCCGATGTCGAGGCTGGCCGAGTGGTCGGCGACGATCACCGCCAGGCTGTCGATGGGCCGCCGGTCCTCCTGCGTGACCGAGGGGTTGAGCAGGGCCGCCCCCAGCAGGGCCAGGAAGGCGATGCGCCAGCCCTGGCCGCGCACGCCCCGCACCATGGCGTAGAGGGCGAAGGCCAGCGGTGCTGCCAGCAATGCCGCGATCAGCCACAGCGGCAGCCAGGGATCGAGCACCAGGTTGGTGACCGCGGTCATTGGCCGAGCCGCTCGATGATGGCCGGCAGGTGCACCTGGTCGGCCTTGTAGTTGCCCGTCAGCGCATACATCACCAGGTTGACGCCGAAGCGCAGGGCCATTTCGCGCTGCAGGTCGCCGCCGGGGATCACCGGCATCACCGGCCGGCCGGCGGCATCCATGGCCCAGGCGGCCGCCCAGTCGTTGGAGCCGACGATGATGGAGGCAACGCCATCGTTCACCGAGGTGTCGGTGTCCTCAACCCACACATCGCCGCCGTCGAAGCGGCCGGGGAAGTCCTGCAGCAGGTAGAAGGCGCGGGTCAGCACATGGTCGGGCGGCACCGGCACCAGCGGCGGTACATCCATGCCTGCGGTGACGCTACGCAGCGCCTGCTGGCCGGCCCCGCCGAGCCCGCCCCCCTGACCCAGCGGGCCGTCGCGGGTGTCGAACACGATGGTGCCGCCGGTCTGCAGATAGGTTTCCAGCCGCGCCACGGCGGCCGGCGAGGGCGGCTCCTGGCCTTCGGTCATCGGCCAGTAGAGGAAGGGGAAGAAGGCCAGCTCGTCGGTTTCCAGGTCGACGCCCACGGCCCCCACCGGTTCCGCAGCCGTGCGCAGCCGCAGCACCTGCGTTAGGCCGTTGAGGCCGGCTTCCGACACGCTGTCGACCTCCGGATCTCCGGTCATCACATAGGCCAGGTGGGTTTCGGTACTCATGGCCAGCGCGAAGGACTCCTCGTCGTCGAGGCCCTGGGCGGCGGCCGGCTGCGGCTGGAGGGCGCCGGCCAGCATGAGCGCCAGGAGGGCGGTGCCGGCCATCGCCCGGGTCGCGGTGCGGGGGAAGAGGACACCCTTCAGCCACAGCGTCGCCAGCGCATCGAGCGCCAGCAGCAGGGCGGCCGCAGCCAGCAGCCAGGGCATCAGCGGCGTCTCCTCGGTACCGGCAAGCGTGCCGGTGTCGGCTCCGGCCGGCACCTCCAGACGCTGCGGCGGTGCGATGGTGCCGCCCAGGTTGAAGGCGCGCGTCACCCCGCCATCGGTGCCGTAGAGGCCGGGGGGGTGCTGCGCGCCCGGCCGGATGCCGGCGGTGGGTTCGGCGGGCAGGGGGCGGGCCGCGGGCGGCGGATCGCCCAGCCGGCCGAAGGCATCCAGGCTGGCGCGCGGGGCGAGCGGCAGGGAGGATCCGGCGACCTCCTGGCCGTCCGACAGCTCGGTGATCCGTTGCAGCATCTCCACGAACAGGCCGGACAGCGGCAGGGTCGACCAATCGGGCCGCGCCGACACATGCACCAGCACCAGCCAGCCCTCGCCACGCCGGGCGGCGGTCACCAGCGGTGTGCCGTCGGCAAGCTGCGCCCAGGTGTGCTCGACCAACTCCGGACCCGGCTGGGCCAGCACCTGGCGGTTCACCACCACATCGTCGGGCACCTCCAGGCCGGCAAACGGGCTGCCGGGCGGGAAGGGGGCGAGGCTCATCGGCTCCGTCCAACTCATCGAACCGGACAGCAGGCGGTCGCCGGTGCGCAGGGCCACCGGCACCATCGCGTCCGACGACTCGGCCAGGCGTGGGCCGGCGAACTGCACGTAGATGCCGCCGTCCTCGATCCAGGCGTCCAGCTCGCGGCGCGCCTCCACACCGGGCAGTCCCTCGTCGGTGGCGAGGATCACGTCCACCGGCGCTGCGGTGGCCGTCAGCGTGGCGACGTCGCCCGTGATCGGTTCTGAGAACGGCTGGATGGCGCGCTCCACATAGTGCAGCGGGGAGAGCAGCGGGTAGAGGCCGGGATCGCCGATGGAAACGATGCCGATGCCGTGGTGCTGCCAGCGCCGGTCCACCAGGGCGACACCACCGGCGGTGGGCGGCCCGTTCAGCTCCAGCCGGGCGATGCGGTTGAGCGCGTCGGCCGGCAGGTCGACCGTCGCGGTGCCGCGCAGTGGATCGCCCGCGGTGAGGTCGACGGGGGCCTGGGCGAGCAGGCGGCCGTCGCCGGCCCGCGCGGTGACGGTGGCTCCGGCGACCAGCGGCTCGGCGGCGGCGACGCTGGCGATCAGCCGCGGCCCTGGCCGGTCGTCCAGCACCAGCAGCGGCGCGGTGCGGTCGCCCAGCAGCACGGTCAGCGGGCCGAGGCGCTGGAGGGTCGCAGCGAAATCCGGGCCGTCGTTTCCGTCCGCGGCATCGGCCAAGCCATTGGCGATCCACACCACCTCCGGTGCCGTGGCGAAGGGCAGGGCGGCCAGTGGAGCGGCCAGCGCCGTCCGGTCGGCCGGCCACGGCCGCGGTTCGAATTCCTCCACCAGCGCCAGCACCTCGCGCGCCGGCAGGGGGCCGATCACCGGCGGCGGATCGCCGTTGGGCGTGGCGCTGGTGCGCGCCAACGCCACCAGGCGGTCGTCGCGGGCGGCCTGGGCCACGCGGTCGAGCGCCACGTCCCGGCGCAACGGCCAGTCGACGGCGGCGGCCCAATCGTCGTCCAGCACCAGCAGCAGCGGCCGCTCGGCACTGCCACCGGCCACCGGGTTCACCACCGGCTGGGCAAGCGCCAGGATCACCAGCCCGGCGATCAGCATACGCAGCGCCATCAGCCAGGGCGGCGTGTGGGCCGGCGTTTCTTCCTCCGAGCGCAGCCCGAACAGCAGGCGCACGGCGGGGAACGGTACGCGGCGTGGCGAGGGCGGTAGCACCCGCAACAGCCAGTAGATCACCGGCAGGGCGATTAGGGCGAACAGCACCAAGGGCGCATTGAAGGCGATGAGTCCGGCGGGGATCACGGCTCGCCCCCGTGGGTCTGCGTCAGCGCCTGGTAGAGTGCCAGGAGGGCCGGCTGCGGCGGATGATCGGTGCGGTGGACGACCAGCGTCCAGCCGAGCTGGCGGGCCAGGTCGGCCAGTGCGGCGCGGTGCGCCTGGAAGCGCTCGCCGTAGGCGCCGCGCAGCCGGTCCACCCGCGGGACCAGCATTTCGCCATCGGCCTCCAGCCCGGCGAAGCGCACCCGGCCGTCGAACGGCAGCAGCTCCTCGGCCGGGTCGATCACCTGGACGAGATAGCCGGCCAACCGCCGTTCGGCATAGGCGCTGAAGAGCGGGCTGAGCTGCTCGACGGGATCGAGGAAGTCGCCCACCAGCACCAGCTCGCCATGGGCGGGCAGCGAGGTGGCGGGCGGCAGCGGGCCGCCGGCGGCATCGGCGCGCACCAGGTCGGCCGCCACCTGCTCCAGGCGCAAGCGGCCGTGGCCGGAGCGCGGCGGTGCACCCAGCACCGACACCCGCTCGCCCGCCCGCATGAGAAGTTGCGCCAGCGCCAGCACCAGCACGTCGGCACGGTGCCGCTTGGTGGGCAGGGCGGTCCCCGAGGCGTAGTCCATGGACGGCGTGCCGTCGCGCCATAGCCAGACGGATTGCACCGCCTCCCACTCGAACTGGCGCACGTACACATCGTCGCTGCGGCCGCTGCGCCGCCAGTCGATGGCGTTGGGGGCATCGCCCGGCACGTAGTGGCGGTACTGCCAGAACGCCTCGCCCTGGCCGACGCGGCGGCGGCCGTGCAGACCCGCGGCGATGGAGGCGGCCACCTGCACGGCGTTCACCAGCAAGGCCGGCAGGCTGCCGGACACCCGGCGGGCCTCGGCGATGGCGTCGTGGCGGGGAATGGAGACCGGCATGGCCGTCTGTTGGCCCTCACTCAGTCCGTGGCGTTCGCCGACGGCCTCACGCGAAGCGCGCGCACAGCCGATCGATCACCGCGTCGACCTCCAGCCCGTCGGCGCGGGCGGCGAAGGTCAGCGCCATGCGGTGCTTGAGGATCGGCTTGGCGAGTGCCAGCACGTCGTCCATGGAGGGCGACAGGCGCCCGTCAAGCAGTGCCTTGGCCCGGCTCGCCAGCATCAGAGCCTGGCTGGCACGCGGCCCCGGGCCCCAGGCGATCAGCCGGCCGATGTCGTCCGGCGCGTCCTGCTCCGGCCGGGCGGAGCGCACCAGCGCCAGGATGCCGTCGATCACCGATTCGCCCACCGGCAGGCGGCGCACCAGGGTTTGGGCGGTCTGCAGGTCGCCCGGCGTCATCACCGCCGTGGCCTCGGCCACCTCCACCCCGGTGGTGGCGAGCAGCATGGTGCGCTCCGCCGCCGCATCGGGGTAGGAGACGTCCACCTGCATCAAGAAGCGGTCGAGCTGGGCTTCCGGCAGCGGGTAGGTGCCTTCCTGTTCCAGCGGATTCTGGGTGGCCAGCACGTGGAAGGGGGCGGGCAGCGGCCGGTTGGCCCCGGCAATGGAGATGCGGTGTTCCTGCATCGCCTGCAGGAGGGCGGACTGGGTACGCGGGCTGGCGCGGTTGATCTCGTCGGCCATGAGAAGCTGGCAGAACACCGGCCCTTCGATGAAGCGGAAGGCGCGGCGGCCGCCCGCCTGTTCTTCCAGGACTTCGGAGCCGAGGATGTCCGATGGCATGAGGTCCGGCGTGCACTGGATGCGCCCGTGGTCGAGCCCGAAGGCAGCACCCAAGGTTTCCACCAGGCGGGTCTTGGCGAGCCCCGGCACGCCGATCAGCAGCACGTGGCCACCGGCCAGCAGGCTGACCAGCGCCTGGTCGACGACGTCCGCCTGGCCGAAGATCACGCGTCCCACGGTGGCGCGCAGATCGGCCAGCTTGGCACCGAGTCTCTCGACGCCGGCCACCACGTCGCCGTCCGGCAGGGGTAGGTCCATGGGTCACCCTATGCTGTTGCGGTCCGTCATCGTCATGCGCATGCGCTATCCTGCGCGCGTCTCTACAGTGGAACTATGTCGAAACTGCGCGACCGCGAGGTCAACCGCATGGAAGTCCCCCCGCATCCCGCCCACATGCCGGCCCGTTCGGCCGACGACGAGGGCTACGATATCCGCATCGCCGCCGATGGCACGTGGTTTCACGAAGGCCGGCCGATTCGCCGCCTGCCCCTGGTGAAGCTGTTCTCCACCGTGCTGCGGCGGGACGAGGCGGGCGATTTCTGGCTGATCACGCCGGCCGAGCGCGGCCGCATCCAGGTTGACGACGCGCCCTTTGTCGCGGTGGAACTGGTGCGCAGCGGCGAAGGCGAGGCCCAGGACCTCGCCTTTCGCACCAACGTAGACCAGTGGGTGACGGCCGACGGCGATCACCCGATCCGGGTGGAGTTGACCGGCGAGGCCGACGAGCCGCGCCCCTATGTGCGGGTGCGCGACCGCCTGGATGCGCTGATCGTGCGCTCGGTGTTTTACGAATTGGCGGAGTTGGCTGTGGAGCGAGACGGCACGACCGGAGTTTGGAGCGGCGGCTCGTTTTTCGCGCTCGACGGCCGACAATGAGCGCGCTTGTGGACAAGCTGGCCGGCCTGCTGTCGGCCCCCGACCGCACCTGGCGGGTGCGCGGCGACCACGACCTCAACCCCGAATTCGCCGACGCCCACAGCATGCTGCGCGAAGCCGCGGTGCTGGCGCTGATCATCGATACGCCACCGGCACCGCGCCTGGTGTTGACCCAGCGCACCGGGCACCTGTCGGCCCATGCCGGGCAGATCAGCATGCCGGGCGGCCGGCTTGAGCCGGAGGATGCCTCTCCGGAAGCCTGCGCGCTGCGCGAAACCCAGGAGGAGATCGGCGTGCCGCCCGCTGCGGTTTCGCTGATCGGCCGCCTGGACACCTACATCACCCGCACCGGCTTCCGCGTGACCCCGGTGGTTGGCGTGGCCGGCGAGGACTTGCACTATCTGCGCGACGCCTTTGAGGTGGATGAGGTGTTCGAGGTGCCGCTCGCGCATTTCCTGGCGCCGGACAGCCTCAAGACCGACGAACGCATGCTGCTGGGCAAGACGCGCCGCTTCTTTTCGTTCCCTTACGGCGACTACTACATCTGGGGAGCGACCGCGGGCATGCTTGTGAACTTGAGAGAGCTTCTGGGCACAACATGCTGAGATTGTTCCAGCTTATCGCCATCCTGATCCCGCTGGGGATCTATCTGGCCTACGTGTTCGCCAAGCGCCGGCAGGCCGCCGCCATGGGCCATCCGCTGCCGAGCTGGTGGCAGCAGGGGCCTGGCTTCTGGGCGATCCTCGGTGGCCTGAGCCTGCTGATTGCCGGCTTGGCCGTGTTTTCCGCCTTCGACGGGGCGCCCGCGGGCAGCCGCTACGTGGCGCCGCGCATGGTCGACGGCCACCTGGTGGAGGGACAGATGATCGATCCGGCGGGCCCGCGGGGCGGCGAGCCCACCGCCCCCGACACGCTGCATGAGTGAAACGCCGACGCCGGCTCCGGAGCTTCTGGAGCGCATCCGCCGGCCGGGCAGCGACCGGGTGCTGGACGCGCTGGAAGCGGCCGGGGCAGAGGGCCGTTTCGTCGGCGGCTGCGTGCGCGACGCGCTGCTGGAGCGGCCACTGAGCGATATCGACATCGCCACGCCGGTGAAGCCCGAAGCCGTGGCGCAATCGCTGGCGGCAGCGGGCATCAAAGCCATCCCCACCGGGTTGAAGCACGGCACCATCACCGCGCTTGCCGACGGGAATACCTTTGAGATCACGACGTTGCGCTTGGATGTTGAGACGGACGGACGGCACGCCAAGGTGGCTTTCACCGACGATTGGCGGGCCGATGCAAGCCGCCGCGACTTCACCATGAATGCCCTGCTGCTGGACCGGCGGGGCTACGTGGTCGACTTCTTCGGCGGGCTCGCCGATGCCAGGGCCGGGCGGGTCCGCTTCATCGGCGAGGCAGCCCAGCGCATCGCCGAAGACGTGCTGCGCATTCTCAGGTTCTTTCGCTTTCACGCCCACTATGGCCGCGGCGCACTCGATGCCGCCGGCCTCGCCGCCTGCACCCGGCTGGCCGACCGTATTCCCGGCCTGTCGGGCGAGCGGGTCTGCGTGGAAACCCTGAAGCTGCTGGCGGCCCCCGATCCGGTGCCGGTATGGCGTGCCATGGCCGAAGCCGGTGTGGCCCGGCAGGTCATCGGCCGCGACGGGTCGACAGATCGCCTTGCCGCACTGGTGGCGACCGGCGTGGAGCCCGCCCGCGATCCGCTGCTGCGGCTGGCGAGCCTGCTCGACGCGGCGGAGCAGGCGGAGGCGGTGGCGGAGCGGTTGCGCCTCTCCAACCGCCAGTGCGAACGCCTGCTGGCGGCCGTGCGGCAGCGCGACCAGCTGGCGGCAGGACCGGTGGGGCCAGATTTCCGCCGGCTGCTCTACACCCATGGGCGGCAAGCGGTGGCAGATGCCGCGGTGGCGGCCCTGGCGGCCAACCCGGCCGTCCCGTGGGCGACGTGGCAGGAGGAGCTGGCCGGCTGGCAGCCCCCCAAGCTGCCCATCGGCGGGCACGACGTGCACACGGTGACGGGCGTGGAAGGCCCGGAGGTGGGGCGCCTGCTGAAGGCCATGGAAGCCTGGTGGATCGAGGGCGATTTCCAAGCCGATAGAGAGGCTTGTCTAAACAAAATTAAGGAATTAACCGGGAAATAAGGTCAAATAAGGCGATGTAGGGATGCGCCATATATTGTCCACAGAGGACCCTGCATTTCCTATTTACCTAGGAACCAGATTCCCAACTGTTGCATACAACTCTAGATATTGCGATCGGGTGTCTACAAAATCACTCGACGTATCAACAGTGATCTGTGCGAAATTTCCATATCGACCTGGGATTCCGCCATTAGAAAAAGTCGGGGATTCGATAAAGAATGTTCCGATAACAGTATCGTTGACAACAAAGGATATATTGATATTGTTTATTGCAGAATTTACTGTGTCAATTGTTTCAATATTTTGATCCGCCTGACGAAATAATACAGCAGCATCAAATTGGTCTATGAAATCGATCGGCGTATTCCTTATATGCCGCGCAAAAAGCCGATATGGATGGAAATCTACTAGCATAGAATCATCATTCAGCCGAAGTACTTCAGGGTCCGCCATGAATTGAAATATGTTTCGACAGTCCGACAGATTAGTTGCATTTTCTTGTTCGGTATCGCTCTGGCATTGCACAATATCAATTCCATCAAAGTGCTCTGAGATATCATAGTCATTTCCGTCAGTGAGAATTGTATCGATATTTTGATTAAACTGAATTTGAGCCTCTATTACTATATTGTTGATGGAGTAAAAACGGCTTACTAGCGCTCCAACTATTGGGCTCGGCTGCCCATTCTCTTGAATTAGGTGGAGTTCTCTAAGAGTCTGGCTGATTTGCAGAAATAGTTCCCTTGTGTCAGATTCGATGCTGTCAACTTCTCCCAATATCCGGGCTGCATTTAGTTCTGTTCGGACAAGATCGGTCGCCAGTTCGTCTCGAGTGTCATCCATCTTTTCACGGAGATCTTCATACTCACTATCAACCATCCGCTGAGCGATTCTTTCGAACAACAGTGTCAGGACTAAGCCGCCAGTAAGGAGCAAAGTCAGTGAGAATCCAATAAAGAAACGTTTAATCCAATTGAGTATATCGATCTTAGTTTGCTGAATCATCTGAATCCGGATAATCTCTTGAAGCTTAACAAGAGTGTCCGGGCTGGAATCTTTAAACAAGATGGCAAGATCGTGGAATTCAGATCTATTATTCATGGGATTTAGCAAATTTAAGTTACTTTGTATTCTAATTATACAAGATTTTAGAATATGCGCAATGCCCTCCCACCCGATATCTGACGCTGGGTTCGCCGCTAGCTCAGACTAATTTCCTAAGGTCAAGGCCACGCCGCCAGGGGTGGTAGCGACATCAAGATCGCCTCCACATTGCCGCCGGTCATCAGCCCGAACTGGGTGCCGCGGTCGTAAAGCAGGTTGAACTCCACATAGCGGCCGCGGCGCTGGAGCTGGTGGGCGCGCTCCGCGTCGGTCCACGGCGAGTCGAAATGCCGGCGGACGATGGCCGGGTAGGCGGCCAGGAACGCCTCGCCGACCGCCTGCACGAAGGCGAAGGTGGCCTCCGGCTCGTCCTCCAGGTTATCGAAGAAGATGCCGCCGACGCCGCGCGCCTCGTCCCGGTGCTTGAGGAAGAAGTAGTCGTCGCACCAGGCTTTGAAACGCGGATAGTCGCCGGGGGCGTGGGCCTCGCAGGCGGCCTTCAGGGCGGCGTGAAATGCGGCGGTATCGGCCGCGTCGGGCACCATGGGGGTGAGGTCGGCGCCGCCGCCGAACCAGGCCCGCGTGGTCACGATGTGCCGCAGGTTCATGTGCACCGCGGGCACCTTGGGGCTTTGCAGGTGGGCAACCAGGCTGACGCCGCTGGCCCAGAACCGCCCGTCTGCCGCGGCACCGGGGATGCGGGCGCGAAACTCCTCGGAAAACGTGCCATGGACGGTGGAAACGTTGACACCGACCTTCTCGAACACGCGGCCGTGCATCAGCGCCATCACGCCGCCGCCGCCGCCCTCCCGGTGCCATGGCGTGCGCCGGAAGCGCCCGGCCGGCCGATCGACCAGCGGGCCTGCGTGGTCATCCTCCAGCGCTTCGAAGGCGCCACAGATGCGGTCGCGCAGGTCCTCGAAATGGGCGCGGGCGGGAGCCTTCAGCCGGTCGAGCGGCGCGGAGGGGGGAGGGGGCGTGGGATCGGCGGCGGAGTTGGAGTCGGTCATGCGGGGTCCTCGTGCCACGGGGCACCGGTCTGGCGGATCGCTTCGCCCGCCACCATGGCGGCCGCCAGGGCCACGTTCAACGACCGGGCGGGCGGCCGCAGCGGCACCACCACCCGCAGGTCGGCGGCCGCGTGCACCTGCGCCGGCACGCCGGCGCTTTCGCGGCCCAGCAGCAAGCGGTCGTCGGCCCGGTAGGCGACCTCCAGGTAGCTCGTATCTCCTTCGGTGGTGAGCAGCACCAGCCGGCCGGCATGGGCGGCATCCAGGTAGCTCTGCCAGCTCGCCCAGCGCTGCCAGCTCAGGAGATCGAGATAGTCGAGGCCGGCGCGGCGCAGGCGTGCATCGCTGAGCACGAACCCGCACGGTTCCACGATGTCCAGGCCCAGCCCCAGGCAGGCCGCCAGGCGCATCATCGCGCCGGTGTTCTGCGGGATATCGGGCTGATAGAGCACCAGACGCATGGCCGCCCCTGCAAATCCGTTACCTGCACACCATGCCGCCTGCGAGGAAACTGGCAACCCGGCGAACAGGGGCGGGGCCGGCGGCCGGTTCCGCCATGGTCGCTGGGCGCAACCCAGGGTCGCAGATCCGGATGGCGCACTTTTTCTAGGGGATTCGCGCCGCCGGGCGCCGGTGCACAGCGTTGCCGGCCGGCCGGGAGCCCGCCTTTTCGCGCTGCACCGGGCCAGGCGAACCCGGAACGCATGGCGGCCGGCACAGTTTGGCCATGGTCGCGACACCTTGAGGACAGCTTGACAGTTGGCAACCCGGCCGCAGGCGCGCTAAGAAACGCAGCAAGGACTCGTAGCGCCTCCCAGGGGGCAGACGATTCTTCCAAAGGTAGCGGACCAAAGAAGCCATGGCGGACACGACAGACAGCGACGGCCACACCGGCACGCGCCGCGATTTCCTTTACTTGGCCACAGCCGCCACTGCGGGCGTCGGCGTCTTGGCCTTCGCTTGGCCGCTGGTCGACAGCATGAACCCGGCGGCCGACACGCTGGCCTTGGCCACGACCAACGTGGACCTCACCGGGGTCGAAGCCGGCCAGGCCATCACCGTAATGTGGCGCGGCAAGCCGGTTTTCGTGCGCCACCGCACCCAGGGCGAGATCACTGCGGCGGAGTCGGCAGACCTGTCGACGCTGATCGACCCGGAGCCGGACGAGGCCCGCGTCATCAACCCCGACTGGCTGGTGGTGATCGGCATCTGCACCCATCTCGGCTGCGTGCCTTTGGGCCAGCGGACAACCGACGAGCGCGGCGAGTACGGCGGCTATTTCTGCCCCTGCCACGGTTCGGTCTACGACACCTCGGGGCGGATTCGCGGCGGCCCGGCCCCGCGCAATCTGGACGTTCCCGAATATTCGTTCACCTCCGAGACGTCGATACGGATCGGCTAAGGTCGGATCCGAGGAGCCGAGGCTATGGCGCATGGAAGTTCGGGCGGCACGCCCTTCAAAAACCCGGTAGTCCGGTGGGTCGACAGTCGGCTGCCCATCTTCTCCATGATGGTGAAGGAGTACGGCCAGTTCCCGGCCCCGCGGAACTTCAACTACTTCTGGAATTTCGGCGCACTGGCGATGATCGTCCTGATGGTGATGATCGTCACCGGACTGTTCTTGTCGATGCACTACACCGCGCATGTGGACTACGCCTTCAACAGCGTCGAACGCATCATGCGCGATGTGAACTTCGGCTGGCTGATGCGCTACATCCACGCCAACGGCGCGTCGATGTTCTTCGTGGTGGTGTTCATCCACATCTTCCGCGGGCTCTACTACGGCTCCTACAAGAAGCCGCGCGAACTGCTGTGGATCTTCGGCGTGATCATCTTGTTGCTCATGATGGCCACCGCCTTCATGGGCTACGTGCTGCCCTGGGGCCAGATGAGCTTCTGGGGTGCCACCGTGATCACCAACCTGTTCTCGGCCATCCCGCTGGTGGGCGATGAGATCGTGACGTGGCTGTGGGGCGGCTTCTCGGTCGACAACCCGACGCTCAACCGCTTCTTCTCGCTGCACTTCCTGCTGCCGTTCGTGATTGTGGGCGTGGTGTTCCTCCACGTCGCCGCCCTGCACATCACCGGCTCGAACAATCCCAAGGGGATCGAGCCCAAGGGGCCGCAGGACACGCTGCCGTTCCACCCGTACTACACGATCAAGGACATGTTCGGTTCCGGCGTGTTCATGATCATCTTCGCGATGTTCGTGTTCTTCGCGCCGAACTACCTGGGCCATGCGGACAACTACATCCCGGCCAACCCGCTGGTGACGCCGGCGCACATCGTGCCCGAATGGTACTTCCTGCCGTTCTACGCGATGCTGCGGGCGATTACCTTCAACATCGGCATTCCGTTCACCGGGGTGACGATCATCGAAGCCAAGCTGGGCGGCGTGATCACCATGTTCGGCTCGATCATCGTGCTGTTCTTCATCTCGTGGCTCGACACGTCGCCGGTGCGCAGTGCCCGCTATCGGCCGATCTACAAGTGGTGCATGTGGCTGCTGGTGCTGGCGGTGGTCGTGCTGGGGTACTGCGGCTCGCAGCCGGCCGAAGGGCTGCTGGTGGTGGTGGCGCAGATCTGCACCTTCTACTACTTCCTGCATTTCCTGGTGCTCATGCCGCTGCTGGGCAAGTTGGAGCGGCCGCTGCCGTTGCCCCGCAGCATCAGCGAACCCGTGCTGCGCGAACCCGGTGCCGGGCCGTTGCCGGCCGGCGCCACCGCCAAGCCGATGGAGAAGTCGTGATGTGGAAGCGTGCATGCGTCCTGGCGGCGCTGGCCTGCGTGGCGCTCGGCGGACCGGCGTCGGCCTCCGAAGGGGCGACCCATCCGCCGGCCCAGGACTGGGAATTCAACGGCTTGTTCGGCACCTTCGACCTTGCCTCGGCACAGCGCGGCCTGCAGGTCTATGAGCAGATCTGCCACGCCTGCCACAGCCTCAACCACGTCGCCTACCGGCACCTGGGGGAGCTGGGCTTCAACGAGGACGAAGTGGCGGCGATCGCGGCCAACTACCAGTTGTCCGACGGTCCCGACGAGAATGGCGAGATGTTCGACCGGCCGGCCGAGGGATCGGACTTCTTTGTGCCGTTCTTCGCCAACGAAGAGGCCGCACGCGCCGGCAATGGCGGCGCCTATCCCCCGGATCTCAGCCTCATCGTCAAGGCGCGCTCCGGCGGGGCGGACTACATCTACGCCTTCCTGACCGGCTTCGAGGAGCCGCCGGACGGCGAGGAGCTGCCGGCCGGCCGTTACTGGAACGAATACTTCCCCGGCCACCAGCTCGCGATGCCCAACATCCTCGACGTCAACACCGTCGAGTACACGGACGGCACCGAGCCGACCCATGCCCAGATGGCCTGGGACGTTACCAACTTCTTGGCCTGGGCGGCCGAGCCCCAGATGATGGAGCGCAAGCAGATGGGCCTGAAGGTGGTGCTCTTCCTGCTTGTGTTCACGGCCTTGATGTATGCGGTGAAGCGCAAGGTCTGGGCGAACGTCCACCACTAGGCCGGTCGCAACGCAGGTGGCGGCGGTGCCGATGGATCCGGGGGCGCGTGGCTAGGCCGTTGTGGCCTCGCGGCACCCGCCATCGGTCCGCTCCGTCACCGGTCGAGCGGGCGGCTTTCCCACGTTTCCCCTGATCCGGTGGCGGCGCATGGTGACACCGGCAGACATCACCCGGTTCTGGTTCGAGACCTACGGCCCGGCCGATTGGTTCGCCGGCAGCGGTGCCTTCGATGCCGCCATCGCCGAAGCCTTTGGCGATACGGTGGAGGCGGCCCTCGGCGGCGGTCTCGGCGATTGGGCCGAAACGCCGCTGGGCGCATTGGCCCTGGTGCTGGCGCTCGACCAGTTCCCGCGCAACCTCTTTCGCGACAGCGCACGCGCCTTCGCCGGGGATGCCCGGGCCCGCGAGGTGGCCGACATGGCCATCGACCACGGCTTCGACCTGTCGCTCTCCGATACCCAACGCCTGTTCCTTTACCTGCCGTTCGAGCACAGTGAAGCCATGACCGACCAGCGGCGGGCCCTGTCCTTGATTTCCGACCTGCGGGCCAACCCGCAATGGATCGACCATGCCGCCCTGCATCTGGCGGTGATCCACTGGTTTGGCCGATTCCCCCAGCGCAACGCTGCTCTCGGCCGCGAAACCACCGAGGCCGAGGCGCAGTTCCTCGGCGCCATTGGAGGTTTCCCATGAGGCCGGTGGTGGGGATCGACCATGTGCTGGCCGGCGTCGTGGATCTGGAAGCGGCGCGCACGGCCTGGCAGCGCCTGGGTTTCACCGTGACCCCGCGGGGCCGCCACATCGGCTGGGGCACCGGCAACTACTGCATCATGTTTCCCAGCGACTATGTGGAGCTGCTGGGCATCGTCGATCCCACCGGCGATCTGCAGGGGCTCGACCGCCTGCTGGCGGACCGGGAAGGGCTGCTGGGTCTGGCGTTCGCCACCCGCGACGCCGAAGCGGTGTACGCCCAGTTGCGGCGGGCCGGACTTGCTGGCGAGCCACCGGCCGATCTGTCGCGCCTGCTGGAAGCCCCGGAGGGCACGGTCGAGCCGGCCTTCAAGCTTGTGCATCCCACCGATCCGGTGGCGCTATTCGGTTTCAAGATCTTCGTGTGCCAGCACCTGACGCCGGACCTGGTGTGGCGGCGGGATTGGGTGACCCATCCCAACGGGGCGACGCGCATCCTGGCGGTGACGGCCGCGACGCCCGATACCACGGCCGTGGCTCCGGCCTACCGGGCGCTCCTCGGCAACGATGCGGTGGTTCAGGACTCCGCCGGTCTCAGCGTGCTCCTGGGCAGCTCCATCCTGCGCCTGGCGGAATCGGACGATATCGCCGGGCTCATCGGCATGGCGGTGGCGGTGAGCGATCTGGAGCGGGCGCGCCGCCTGCTTGCGGGCGGCGGCATCGCCTATGAAGCCGACGCGGACGGCCTGCACATCGATCCCGATTGCGCCAATGGGGTGGCGCTGAGCCTGGTGGAGCGCTGAGGCTCCAACCAGTCGACTTTGCGCAGAAGCACAACGGGCGACGCCTTATGGGTGGCGGCGGTGCGGCCAGCTCGGCGCGCGGGCGGTGCCGAAGGGCTGATCGTTGGTGCGCGACCTGCGCTCCCAAGGGGGGGAGGCAGGTGGCGGAGGGTCGTCGGTCTCCGGCGGGGTGAGCAGGGCGACGAAGACCAAGCCCGCCACGAAGCCGCCGATATGCGCCCACCAGGCGATGCCGGTGCTGGCATCCGGCCCCAAGGCGGAGGTGGCTCCCTGCAATACCTGGAGCCCGAACCAGATGGCCGCGAACACCAGTGTCGGCACCCGGAAGAACAGCGGGATGATGACGATGGGCACCAGGATGACGATGCGCGATCGCGGGAACAGCGCGGCATGGGCGCTCACCACGCCGGCGATGGCGCCGGATGCGCCGAGGGTGGGCACGTAACTGTTTGCATTGATCCAGGCGTGGGCGGTGCTCGCCAACAGGGCGGAGAGGACGTAGAGCAGCGCGAAGCGGAAGCCGCCCATGCGCGATTCCACCGCCCGGCCCAGCAGCCACAGCGTCCACATGTTGGCGAGCAGGTGCAACCAGCCGCCGTGCAGAAAGGCCATGGAGAAGAAGGGCAGGTAGTCGGCAGGATCCAACCCGTGGAGGACTGCCCAGGACGGGTCGCTGTAGCGTCCGGGAATCAGCGCATAGCGCACCGTCACAAGGAAGCTGTCCTGCGGCGACAGGCCGAGCTGCCAGACAAACACCGCGCAGCACACCGCAACCATGGCAAGGACCACGATGGCGACGCGGGCGCGGGGAGCGGTGGATCCGACCGGTATCATGCCGAGCCAAGATGGCCACCGGGGCGACGCTTGCCAAGGTGGCCGCACCATCGCAGGTGCCGAGACCCCCGCCGGGGTCTGCGCGTGGCCGCAGTGGCCGGGCGACTCGGGCAGGGCCGGCGCGAACGGCTACTGGGCCGCGCTGCCGGCGTCTTCGTCCGTTTCCTGGGGGCTCTCGGCAAACTGGCCCTGGGCGCGAAGGGTGGCGCGGAATAGCGCGTCCACCTCGTCCACGCGCTGGCGGAACACCACCATGTCGTCGCCGGTGAGCTGGCGGCCGGTCGGCAGGTCGACGCTCAGCGGGTTCACCTGGGTGCCGTTCACCAGCACCTCGTAGTGCAGGTGCGGCCCAGTGGAAAGTCCGGTGGAGCCGACATAGGCGATCACCTCGCCCTGGCGCACCCGCATGCCCGCCGTCAGCCCGCGGGCAAAGCGGCTGAGGTGCCCGTACGCGGTGCCGAGCTGGCCGTTGTGGCGGATGCGCACATAGTTGCCGTAGCCGGCATAGGGGCCCGCCATTTCCACCACGCCGTCGCCGGCGGCGAAGACGGGCGTGCCGGTGGGGGCGGCGAAGTCCACGCCGCGGTGCATGCGGGTGTAGCCGAGGATGGGATGGCGCCGGTAGCCGAAGCCCGACGACAGCCGCGCCCCGTCAATGGGAGTGCGCAACAGGGCGCGGCGCACGCTCAGCCCGTCGCGGTCGAAATAGTCGATGAAGCCGTCGGACGCCTCGAACAGGTAGACGGGCAGGTCGCGGTCGCCGAGCTGCAGGCGGGCGTAGCGCACCTCCTCGTCGCGGGCGACGGTGCCGTCCTCGAAAAAGGCGCGCTGGAACAGGATCTCGAAGCGGTCGCCCGGCTGGATGTCGCGCTGGAAGTCGACCGTATAGGAATAGGCCCGCACCAGCGGCACGAGCACGCTGTAGGGCACGCCGGCGGCACCGGTGTCGGCGGCCAGGCTGGAGCTGATCTCTCCGCTGGCGGCGACGGCCCGCACCTCCAGCGTGGTGGCGATGGGCTCTGCCACGTAGCTGGCGTCATCCTGGCGGTTGACCTGGATGGTGGCTTCCACGTGCGGCATGATCTCCAGACCGACCAGCGTGGTGTCCTGGCCAGTGTGCTCCAGGATCAAGGTCATCTCCTGGCCGATCTGCAGGTCGCGTGGATCGAAGAACTCCTCCAGCGCGGCGATCAGCGCATGGGCTTCCGCGCGCGGGGCACCGGCATCGCCGAGGATCCCGAGCAGGGTATCGCCGGAGGAGACGGTGACGGTGCGGCGTTCGGTACCGATGGCGTAGGGCTCGGTCAGCAGGCTGTCGGCAACGCTGAGCGCCAGCACGCTGGCGAGCGGCGGGGCTGCGTCCTCGGCATCGTCCATGCCCGGTGCGGCGACCGTCAGGACCGGTTCCGCGCCGGCCCCGTCGTCGGCATCGGGCGCATCGGCGGCAGCGGCCGCGGGCGCAGGCAGATCGGCCGGGGCCGGCGGTTCGGCCTGGGCGATCCGGATCATCGCCGGAGCAGGGCGCCCGCCCATGTCGTGCGTCGCCGCGGGAGCCGTGAGGGGAGGTGTGACGGCATCCTCGGG
>JACKIH010000003.1:167500-3020000 GCA_020638575.1 Rhodospirillaceae bacterium
GTGGTGAGACGACAGAGGACAGGATCCGGGATCCGGGATAGAGCTCTGGCGGACAGGGCGGTCGGTTGAGTTGGAGTTGGGTGGAGCAGCGAGAGCCCTCCTGGCTCCCGTCTACCGTCCTCCGTCCTCCGAAAGGGGCCATAGCTCAGCTGGGAGAGCGCCTGCTTTGCAAGCAGGAGGTCGTCGGTTCGATCCCGTCTGGCTCCACCATTCGCTACGCGAATGGTGGCGGAAGACAGAGGACGGAAGACAGGATCCGGAATCCAGGATGAGCACGGGGTGGCAAGGATAGTCGGTTGAGTTGGCGTAGGACCTGGGGAAAGAGCCTCCTGGTTCCCGGCTCCCGTTCACCGTCCTCCGACCACCGAAACGGGTATGGAGTTAAGAGAGATAGGCGTCGAGCGCCGAGGCCGTTGGATCAGGAGCCATCCTGGATCCCGGCTGCCGGTTCCCGGCTCCTGAAAGCGATTGGAGTTGGTTGCTGCGGCGGTAGGGCCAGAACAGTCTGGTTCCCGTCCTCCGTCTTCCGTCTCCTGGCTGTTGGACATGGTGAAGAGGTTGGTCATCGACCGGGGCAGGTCCTCGGTGCGAGCCCGGGGATTGCCGTTTGGCGTGCGTGGCACGCTGTGGGCGATCGTGGGTTCGGATGACGCGTGCTCGGCCAGGCCGCAGAAGGGGATCTTCCCCCGGGCGGTATTGGGCGGGCGGCGTCGGCTCGTGCTTGTCGGTCGATGAATGTGTGTGATCCATCCCTTGGGTGTGGAGGTCTTGTGTCAGTCGGACCGAAGCGCCCGTGATGGGATGGGGATGCTGAGATCAAGCGTCAAAAGGGCATCTGGTGGATGCCTTGGCACTGAGAGGCGATGAAGGACGTGGCACGCTGCGATAAGCCGTGGGGAGGGGCGAGCACCCGTTGATCCGCGGATTTCCGAATGGGGCAACCCACCCCTTTAGGGGTATCGCCGACTGAATCCATAGGTCGGCGAGGCGAACCCGGGGAACTGAAACATCTAAGTACCCGGAGGAAAGGACATCAACCGAGACTCCGCTAGTAGTGGCGAGCGAACGCGGACCAGGCCAGTGCCTGTCGAGAAAGAACCAGAACCGTCTGGAAAGTCGGGCCGGAGCGGGTGATAGCCCCGTATGGGTAGTGTTCTCGATGGGACTCGAGTAGGGCGGGGCACGTGAAACCTTGTCTGAACATGGGGGGACCACCCTCCAAGCCTAAGTACTCCTCAGTGACCGATAGTGAACCAGTACCGTGAGGGAAAGGTGAAAAGCACCCCGACAAGGGGAGTGAAATAGACCTGAAACCGGATGCCTACAAGCAGTCGGAGGTCTTCAGGTTTCAGATGTCAGATGTCAGGTGTCAGTATCAGATGTCGGATGTCAGATTTCAGATGTCAGAATGGCGTAGCTGAATCATTAGGATGATTTGGCAATCGCAGTTCTGTCATCTGATATCTGCCGTCTGATCTCTGGTCTGACATCTGATATCTGGCATCTGATCTCTGAATTCTGACGGCGTACCTTTTGTATAATGGGTCAGCGACTTGGTGTATCCAGCAAGCTTAAGCCGGTAGGCGAAGGCGCAGCGAAAGCGAGTCTGAATAGGGCGACCTGAGTTGGATGCATCAGACCCGAAACCGGGTGATCTAGCCATGGGCAGGCTGAAGGCGCGGTAAGACGCGTTGGAGGGCCGAACCCACGTCTGTTGAAAAAGACGGGGATGACCTGTGGCTAGGGGTGAAAGGCCAATCAAACCCGGAAATAGCTGGTTCTCCGCGAAAGCTATTGAGGTAGCGCGTCGGGTATCACCTTCGGGGGTAGAGCACTGGATGGGCTAGGGGGGCGCGAGCCTTACCAAACCTAACCAAACTCCGAATACCGAAGAGTGCAGCCCGGCAGACAGACCATGGGTGCTAACGTCCGTGGTCGAGAGGGAAACAACCCAGACCGCCAGCTAAGGTCCCGAAATCGTGGCTAAGTGGGAAAGGATGTGGGATAGCCGAGACAACCAGGAGGTTGGCTTAGAAGCAGCCATCCTTTAAAGAAAGCGTAATAGCTCACTGGTCAAGCCGTCCTGCGCCGAAGATGTAACGGGGCTCAAGCCACGTACCGAAGCTGCGGATTTAGTTGACGGATGTCAGATGTCAGATGTCAGGAAGTCGAGTGCCTTGGGGTTTGAGGACCTTGAGGTATTCCAGCGGGCCTATCGGCTGTCGCTGGCGGTTCACAAAGTGAGCCTGGGCTTTCCAAGCATCGAACAATGGGCGTTGGGCGATCAGGTTCGCCGGGCGTCCAAATCCATCTGCGCCAATCTTGCCGAAGGGTTTGGCAAGCAAGCCTACTCCCGCAGGGAGTTCGGGCGGTTCATCACCATGGCCGCCGGATCTGCCGATGAGATGCGGGTATGGGCGCGCTATTGCCATGATCTGGGCTATGTCGATGCGACGACATGGCAAAGGTGGCGGGATGGATATCAGGAGATCGCGAAAATGCTGGCGGGGTTGCATCGCAGCTTCTCCGGCGGCACGCCATCTTCTGACATCTGACATCTGGCATCTGTCGACTGAGTGGTAGCGGAGCGTTCCGTAGGCCTGCGAAGGGGTGTCGCGAGATATCCTGGAGGTATCGGAAGTGAGAATGCTGACATGAGTAGCGACAAACAGAGTGAGAAACTCTGTCGCCGAAAGTCCAAGGGTTCCTGCGCAAGGCTAATCCGCGCAGGGTGAGCCGGCCCCTAAGGCGAGGCCGAAAGGCGTAGTCGATGGGAACCAGGTGAACAGTCCTGGGCCGGCGGGTGGTGACGAATGTGGCGGTGTGTCCGGGCTTATCGGATTGTCCGGGCTGCCAAAGCGTTCCAGGAAATAGCCCCCGCTTCAGACCGTACCCGAAACCGACACAGGTGGACTGGTAGAGCATACCAAGGCGCTTGAGAGAATGGTGTTGAAGGAACTCGGCAAATTGCCCCCGTAACTTCGGGAGAAGGGGGCCCGGTGTATGGGCAACCATATGCCGGGGGCACAGACCAGGGGGTGGCGACTGTTTACTAAAAACACAGGGCTCTGCGAAGTCGCTCAAGACGACGTATAGGGTCTGACGCCTGCCCGGTGCCGGAAGGTTAAGAGGAGAGGTGCAAGCTTTGAATCGAAGCCCCGGTAAACGGCGGCCGTAACTATAACGGTCCTAAGGTAGCGAAATTCCTTGTCGGGTAAGTTCCGACCTGCACGAATGGCGTAACGACTTCCCCGCTGTCTCCAACACCAACTCAGCGAAATTGAATTCTCCGTGAAGATGCGGAGTTCCCGCGGTCAGACGGAAAGACCCCGTGAACCTTTACTACAGCTTTGCAGTGGTATTAGGCGGGCCATGTGTAGGATAGGTGGGAGGCTTGGAAGCGTCGGCGCCAGCTGACGTGGAGCCATCCTTGAAATACCACCCTTGGCGCGCTTGATATCTAACCGCGACCCGTGAACCCGGGTCCGGGACCCTGCATGGTGGGTAGTTTGACTGGGGCGGTCGCCTCCCAAAGTGTAACGGAGGCGCGCGATGGTAGGCTCAGGCCGGTCGGACATCGGTCGTCGAGTGCAATGGCACAAGCCTGCCTGACTGCAAGAGCGACGGTTCAAGCAGAGACGAAAGTCGGCCATAGTGATCCGGTGGTCCCGTGTGGAAGGGCCATCGCTCAACGGATAAAAGGTACTCCGGGGATAACAGGCTGATACCCCCCAAGAGTCCACATCGACGGGGGTGTTTGGCACCTCGATGTCGGCTCATCACATCCTGGGGCTGGAGCAGGTCCCAAGGGTTCGGCTGTTCGCCGATTAAAGTGGTACGTGAGCTGGGTTTAGAACGTCGTGAGACAGTTCGGTCCCTATCTGCCGTGGGTGTTCGAGACTTGAGAGGCGCTGTCCCTAGTACGAGAGGACCGGGATGGACGCACCTCTGGTGGACCGGTTGTCACGCCAGTGGCACAGCCGGGTAGCTATGTGCGGACGGGATAACCGCTGAAAGCATCTAAGCGGGAAGCCCCCCTCAAAACCAGGTCTCGTCTAAGAGCCGTGGTAGACCACCACGTCGATAGGCCGGAGGTCGAAGCGCAGCAATGCGTGAAGCTGACCGGTACTAATCGCTCGAATGCTTGATCTCAGTCATCCCCATCCCATTACCGGAGGACGGGAGCCGGGATCCAGGAGCCAGGAAACGGGCTTCAGGAACCAGGACACCGTAACTCCAGTGGATCACACGCAAACCAGAAGACAGGATCCGGGATCCAGGTACCAAGAAGGGTGCCGAAACCCCGATCCGCACATCAGCCAGACGTCGGTTTAGGAGGAGAGAGGTGCCAAAAGTGCCTCCTGGCTCCCGGATCCCGACACCTGGCTCCCGAATAAGCCGGACGCCGGTCCAGGAGTAGAGAGGTTCAACCAGAACCTCCTGGATCCCGTCTTCCGTCCTCTGTGTTCTGAGTAGAGCTGGTGGTCATAACGGCGGGATCAACACCCGATCCCTTCCCGAACTCGGCCGTGAAAGCCCGTCGTGCCCATGGTACTGCGTCTTAAGGCGTGGGAGAGTCGGTCGCCGCCAGCTCCATTCAGAACACAAAGGCAGAACACAGGATCCGGAATACGGGATCCAGGAAACAGATCCGACTAGCCGAACAGCCAACCTCCTCACCGTCCAATCACCGATACCAAACCGGCGGTCCCGTCGTGCCTTCTCCCGGCAGATCGTCGGTTAACCAAGCAAACTCTCGGGCGCCGCACTCGGCCAGATCGTCCTGGCCCCCGGTTCCCGATCCCTGGATCCCGGTTCCCGACACCCGGATCCCGATTACCGCGGGGTGGAGCAGCCCGGTAGCTCGTCAGGCTCATAACCTGAAGGTCGCAGGTTCAAATCCTGCCCCCGCAACCATCTTGTCCTGCTGCGTTGCCAAGTCGTTGACCATCAACGACTTTTGTCTGTTCGTCGCCATCGACAAAATGCCGGCGAGGTCGCCGATCAGATCGATGTGGAGCGTATCTCGGTCTTCGTCGGGCGTCAGCACGATGCGGTCGACCAGCGAGCGGATCAGGTCGGCCGCTTCCGCCCGGTGATCGTCCTCGTTCATCGCCGCGATCAGCCGCTGCACCTCCTCGTGATAGCGCTCGGCCATCTTCGGATGGAACAGCACCGGGGCTTCCTCGGTCGTCTCCAGGATCGCCGTGATCTCCGCCCGGCGATCCTCCAGCACCTGCATCCGGTCCTTGACGCGGGCGGCCGGCACGCCGGCCAGGAGCTGGTCGATCAGTCCATCGAGTTCTTTGGTCGCCTGATCGTAGTCGCGCCGGTAACCCTCCAATGCCGCGTTGTGTTCCATGCGCAGCCGGTTGGCGTGGCGGTGATAGTCTTCGCAGAAGGCGGCACAGAGCTCCGGGTCCATCAGGTGATGGGTCAGCGCCCCGAACACCGCCTCTTCCAGCTTGACGCGCGACACGGTCAGTCGGTTATCGCAGGTGCCCTTGTTGCGGGCGTTGGAGCAGCCGAGATGGGTGGCCGACACCATGGAACAGCCGCCGCCGCACTCCCCGCACTTGATGAGGTAGGAGAACAGGTTCTTCGGCCGCTGCTTCTCGTGGAAGGCCTTCGTGGGGTGGTTGATCTCGCCCTGCTTGGCCTTGACCTTGTCCCACAGATCCTGGTCGAGGATGCGCAGGTCCGGCACCTCGGCGGTGATCCAGTCCTCCTCGGGATTGAGGCGGGAGACCCGCTTGCCGGTGTCGGGGTCCTTCACATAGCGCAGCCGGTTCCACACCAGCCGTCCGATATAGAGTTCGTTGTTGAGGATACCGGTGCCACGCTGGCGGTTGCCGTGGATGGTGGATGCTCCCCATCCCTTGCCGGTTGGCCCCGGCACGCCCTCGCGGTTGAGGCGCTGGGCGATCGCCTTGGGCGAGTGGCCGGCGAGGTAGTCCTGGAAGATGCGCTCGACGATGCGGGCCTCGCTCGCGTTGATGCGCCGCTCGCCCCGCCCCGTCTCGCCGGTCGGGCCGGTCGACGGGATGACGTCGTAGCCATAGCAGTTGCCGCCGCCGGACTTGCCGGCTTCCACCCGGCCGCGCAGGCCGCGCCGCGTCTTGTCGGCAAGGTCCTTGAGGAAGAGGGCATTCATCGTGCCTTTCAGCCCGATATGCAGATGGGAGATATCGCCTTCCGAGAGCGTGACGATACGCACGCCGGCGAAACACAGGCGCTTGAAGATGCCGGCGATGTCTTCCTGATCGCGGGAGATGCGGTCGAGCGCTTCGGCCAGCACCATGTCGAACTTGCCGGCGGCGGCATCCTGCATCAGCATCTGGAGGCCAGACCGCATCATGCTGGCGCCCGACGTGGCGTGGTCGGTGTAGGCGTTGACGACCCTCCAGCCCTCGCGGTGCGCGCGCTCCTCGCAGAGCCTGATCTGGTCCTCGATCGAGGTCCGGCTCTGCATCTCGGTCGAATAGCGTGCGTAGATGCCAATCCTCATCGGTCGCCGTCCGTCATCTCTCCGTGGTTATCCTTACGGGCTTCCAGCAAGGCCCGGTAGTCCCGTTCGGCCGCCCGGCGGCCGAGGAAGCGAGCCAGGGCCACCAGCCTAGGGTCGGCCTTGCCGGGGCGCCAATGGGTGCGCAATCCCTTGGGAAGCTCGTCATATGGTAGCCGATCATCCAATATCCTTCCCCCTATATCCCCGATCCCACAAATAAACTTGTGGATATATCCCGATGTATACTTTCCATAATACAATCGATGATTGTATTCGTCAAATCCAGGCCCGGCGAGAGCGTGTGTGCAGAAGTCTTCATGGCACTCTCCTCCTCATCGTCCGGCGAGTACGCGGAGGGCAGAGCGGGCAAACCACCAGGCCAGCGCTCCGGCGGCCAGCACCTGGCCCGGCCGGGCAAGGCCAAGCCGGTAAACCAGGGCCGCCGCTCCCAGCACCAGGACGATGAGTGCTGTGTGTTCCAGGGCGCTTGGCCGGTCGGGCGGCGGAAGCGGCCGATGGGGATCGCGCGACAGCGGCTGCGGCGTGCGGCGCAACGCCTGGAGGCGCCGCCAAATCCGCGCCTGGCGCCACAGGAGGAAGCCGCCGATCAGGCTGACCCAGGGTCCGGCGAAACCGAGCGCCGCGGCTAGCCAGGGGATGGATGGCCAGAGGTGGATACCGTGCCGACCGGCCACGATGGCGAGGCTGCCCCAGGCTCCCAGGACCAGAACCATCAGTCCGAAAGTGATCCGCATGGCGCTCACCCCACCGATGCGTAAGGAGCCAGCGCCGCCAGCAGGTCGGCGTGCGGCCTTGTGAAGTCGAGCGGCGGCGGCAGCGGACGGCCACGGTGCTGCGGCGGCGTGTCGAACAGCGGACGGCCGGCGCGGTCGCGGAACCGGGCGTCGAGGAAGTAGGGTGCCCGGTAGCCCATCACCGGATGGGCGTTGGCCAGCACCAGGACCTGGAGGGCCGGGTGCAGGGTCATCATCTCATCGGGCGTGATGAGCGGTCGGGCGGCCAGCTGGTCTTCCCGGCTGAAGTAGTCGGGATCGCCCAGCAGGTGCTCGCGCCGCAGTGCACTCTCATGGGTCAGGTGCTCGACGGACCCGACGCCGCAAAGCTTGGAGATGTAGTCTGCGGTGAAGAGATCGCGGGTGCCGAAGGCCTGGACCACCGCGGCGTTGGCGATGAAGGTCTGCCAGCGGTCGCCATAGATGGCCTTCGCCTGGGACAGGTCCTGGAAGATCGGCCAGAGTTGCAGGCCCGTGCCGGCCAGCAGGCCGAAGGCGTCGATCACCGGGTCGAGCGGGCCCATGGCAGCCATCTCGTCCAGGATGAAGAGACACGGCGGGTCGGGCTTCACCGGCAGTGCCGCCACCGCATCGATGGCGAGTGAGACCAGCAGGCGCAGCAGCCGGCCCTGGGTGCGCAGGCGGCCCCTCGGCAGCACGATGTAGAGGGTGAAGCGGCCGGTGCCGATCTCCGCAAAGGCGAAGTCGGATGCAGCCAGCGACCGGCGGATGACGTCGCTTTCCAGGAAATGGGTGTTCTGCTGGGCCGTGGAGAGGACGTCGCCGAACTGGCGTTCCGGTTTGGAGAGGATGCGCCCTGCCGCCGCGCGGACATAGCGGTTGCGGCTTTGCAGCATTCCCGGCGAGACCAGCACCTTCTTGCCGGTCACCGGGTCCTCTTCGACCTTGCCGCCGACATAGTCGCGGAATTCCCAGATCGGCAAGCTGAGGATGTCGCGCATTCGACCCATAGTCCGGTCGCCGGCCTCGCGGGGATCCGTGCGCACCTGCATGGTGAAACCACCGTTGAGGGCGAGCCCCTCATCCGACCAGAAGCGGGAGCCATAGGTCTCCCGGATGGTCGCCGCCTCGGCGATCAGCATGGTATCGTCGTAGAAGATGGGGGATGCCGGGTCGAGCTGGCCGACCGGATTGAACCGCGCCGGCTTGCGACCGAGCACGTGGCACACCTTGTCGTAGGGATCGTAGACCTGGACGTTGTGGCCCAGGACGCGCTCCCGATATCGCGCTGTTGCGACGGTGGCGTCCCCGTCCGGGTCGATGACGATGGCGGGCCCCGGATGGGTCAGCAGGGCGGGGATGATGGAAGACACCCCCTTGCCGGCTCGATTGGGTGCCACGGTCAACAAGTGGCGCGACCCGCCGTAGCCCACGCTCAAGGCACCCCGGCCGGCCACCTCCGGCGGAGCATAGCCGACTGTCAGGCGCTGACCGGGTCCGTAGCCGCGTTCGGCGAGGTGCACCTGGCCGCCCCATTGGGACGTGCCGTGGAGTCCGGGGTCGCGCTGAAGGAGCCGGCGCCGCCTGTCGTTGTCGCGCCGCCGCTTCATGGCGTGCAGGGCCGCGGGCGCAGCACCTGCTGGCGGCGATAGGCCTCGCCGAGGGTGCCGTAGACGCCTTCGAGATAGCCGGCGACGTCGCCCTGGCGCGCGATGAAATAGTCCGCCAGACCGGCCAGATAGGCGTCGGTATGGTCGCCGAGCCAGAAGACGAAGGTGCGGGTGTCGTCCTTGAGGCCGGCGAGCCGGGACCTGATGCGGTCCGCCCGGTCGCCCGCTTCGGTGTCGACGCCGTCGGTGATGACGATGACGGCCGTCTGCCAGGTGTCGAAGGTTGGGCGGCCATAGGCGGAATAGGCGGCCTCGAGCGGCCCGAAGATGTCGGTCGTTCCGCCGGCCGTGATCGTGGGATCGAGCCGTACCTCGCGGCAATAGGGGGCGGGCCACGGCGTCAGTGCGCTCCACTCATCGGCGAAGGTGATGAGGGTGCAACGGGCATTGCCCGGCAGCAGATCGAGGAAGTGGTTGGTGGTGGTGACCACGTCATCGATCACCGGGTCCATCGACCCCGACCGGTCGACCAGCACCGTGAAGCCCATGGGGGCGTCGGTGTCGGCGATGTCGACCAGATCGTAGCAGACCGGTTCCCCATTGGGCAGGCTCCAGGCCAGTGCCGTCTGCGAGACCGCAGCGAAATGCCCCTGGGCATCGCGGGCCGACACGATGACGGCGTTGTCGGGCAGGGTGCCGACCAGTTCGATCGACCCCCGGTCGATGCCGATGAAGTCGCCGGTGCCGGGGTGGATCAGCACGTCAACCACCGGCCTTCCCAACGGCGTGCGCAGGTCGAGCTCCTCGATGATCTCACGCACCCGTTGGGGGCTCGCCTGGCGCGGGTCCTCGAAGATGGCGACGGTGAGCTGCATGCCGAAGTCCTCCGGCGTGAGGACCTCGACACCCAGCACCTGGTTCTCGTCATATGGCGGGATGAGGGTGATCTCGCCATGGGCCGGTCCGGCGGTCGAGGCAAGGAGGAGGGCGGTCAGCCGCTTCAACATGGCTCAGTCCTCCCGCTCGAACAGCCGGTGCCGGGCCAGATAGGCCTGGCTCTGGCTGAAGCCGAGGAACACCAGGTCGAGCTGGCCGCTGCGTCCGCGGCCCAGCACGCCGGCATCATCCAGGTAGTCGGTCCAGACCGCCTCCTGGGAGGGGTGGACGCCGAAGATACCCAGTGTGCGGATGCTGTACTGGACGACCATGCGGGCGAGCGGCAGGTCGGGCGGCACCGGCTGGGGAAGGGTGATGCCGGGCCCGGCATCACATGGGTACCGGGCATCGATCAGCGGCGAGACGACGAACAGATGCGCCTCCGTCGGTCGGCCGACCCGCAGGTTCTGCTCGGCCTGGCCAAAGGCCCGCCCGAGGTCGCTGCAATGGTCGGTGAGGGCCGTCAGTTCCAGCACCTCACGGCCATGGGCATAGAGGTCCTCCGGCGTGCCGCTCCACACCGTGTAGGGCCGTGCGGTGGTGATCAGGTCGATCCGCGCATCTCGAAATGCGCGGCCGGGCGCGTCGGCCAGATTGGCGAAGAACGCGCGGATCAGGTCCGGGGCATCCTCTTCGGTCACCGTCCCGCCATTGTCGATGATGACCTCGATCAGCACCGTGGCGGGCTCGGTGGCGCCGGACGGCAGGGTGCGGAGCAGGGCGGCGGCTGCCATCGCTGCAATGAACGTGCGACGGGTGAGCATGGCTCAATGCTCCTGTCTGGAGAGGACGGCATGCCAGATGCTGGCGGTGAACAGCGCCACGGCGGCGTTGACCAGCGAGACCACGGTCGCCACCAGGAGCGCGTAGTCGGACAGCGCGCGTAGCGCCTCGGCCTCAGTGCTGCGGGCAAACGGGTTCTCGACGTAGATCTGGATCAGCGCCAGGACGTTGGAGAGTTCGGTCGCCACCACCACCGCCCAGAAGGCGACCAGCACGGCGAAATAGATCCGGTTGGGTATATGGCCGAAGAAGGCGCCCGGCTGGCTGAACACCCGGTTTGCCAGCAGCAGGTAGAAGCCCACCACCGGGGTGGCCACCGTCACCACCGCGAGTGCCGCGGCGACCAGGTGGTTCACCTGGAGGTCGGTGCCGGCGAACAGCCATTCCAGGCCGGGGATGTCGGCAAGATACTCGCCCGGCATCACCGACAGGGTCACGGCATAGACCGCATAGTGGAGAGCGACGAAAGCCAACTCGGTCGAGGTGGCGATGAGCATCTTGATGACGATGCCGTAGTTGATGCCCGTCGGCGGCCACCCGCCGGGGCCGTGGGGACCCAGGGAGTCCCTAAAATCCTTGCTGCTTGGCATTGGAAGTATCCCTTTTCGATCGGCACAATCCATTTCAGCCCGAAGGCGGGTTCCTGTGCCTTTGTCGTTCTGGTTCTGTCGGTGCTAGGTTTAAGAACACCGTGGCGGTCCCATTCGATGATCAAGAGGTGCCCTTCTGTTCGCTTTTCCATCCGACAGACGAGTGGGCTCAGTTTGGTGTCCCAAAGCACCTGCAATCCCGATCAGTGGTTCAGGAGTTGTCTTGGCGCATGTCCTGCCCCTCGGCATCCTCCTCTGCAGGTTGGCCGGCGAACCGCTGCAATGGTGACGCGTTTCGCATGAGCAAAGATGACAGAATTGAAAATAAAACTGCTGTGGAGACAGCCCACAAGAATGTGGAATCGATCCACGGAAATGTGGAGATATTCCGCAGCAAACGTGCGCCTGCAATAGCTCCGTCCTATCCGCCAGAACTTAAAGAATTTACTTTTCAAATACTTGTCGCATATAAAGAAAAACTTGGCGCATCGCTCGGTAAAAAGACTCTTGGGTGGCAGGCAGTACACAGAATTGTTGTCGAGAAAGTCTCCGAGCGCCGCGGGGACAGGGTGGCCGAGATTCTCACTCGGCACACCTTCGAAGACTGGGACCGGCGCCGCACGGTGCCGCCGGATCATAAATTTCGATTTATCGATGAATTCATAAAAATCATGGAAGTGGCAGGGGAATTTGAAGAAATACGACGAGAAATCAATAGACTGAAGCACCGCCACCGACGGACCTATTTCGACAGAATTATCAGCTCGCCCTGTAATTTTTCCGAACGCTATCCTGAAAAATACAGGGAGATCGTCTCAGAGCTCGAAGATACATTTTGGATTTCAAAAGAGATATCGATAAATTACTATAAACAATTTCTATTTCACATCGGCGGAATTGATGGCTCTACATTTGACGTGGCGGCTGTTTATTTTCCTTATGCCTTGGATACGAACAGAAAGATAAGTGATTTCCATGAGGTCTTTGTTTCTGCTGGGATGATGCGAATTGACACTCTAAAAGGTAATAGACCAGACGCAAGTGAGCAAGTTCATGCGCCATATATATTTGGAGACTCATTCTCTGTTATTTTGTTTCGTGACGAGAATCGAGAAGGAGAAGATGGGGCGTTAACAAACGCAGAACTTCAGCTTTTGCGTGACAAAATAATTGTGATTCGGTGGGGGTTTCCAATTGTTGCTCCTAGTATTAAGGATTATTATCGTCATTCCGGCGTTCTCGGAGAGAAAGGTGTCACCCCTTCTTCCCCAATGGTGGACTTTGACAATCCCGAGGTTCTCCTGAATCCCTGGAGCGATCCTCCTAAAGATGACAACTTGTATGTTGGTTCTCTGAGGATGATACAGGACAGAGATAAAATAGAAGAAATAAGAAAGATATTCGACAAATTTGAATACTGAGGATAAAATGTTAAGGCGAAATGTACGGACAAAAGGCTCAATAAAATATGAACCGCCTGATATATTCAGGGCAGCCGTCAATAATGATGCCTATGAACTATCTGAGGCAATAAGGGACGGTCAGTCACTACTTTTTCGTGAGCGCAAATATGCGAGGACGCCATTGCACGTAGCAGCGCAGTGTGGAAGTATTGATTTTATCAGAGCTGCAACGACTTATAAAGATGTCGATCCCTGGGCATTGGATCTGAATAACTATACAGCCTATGATCTCGCCGCCCGTCGAAACGACAGGGATGTGCAGCGCGCATTGTTTGACATCATGTATCCATGAGGATATGGGAGCACCAAAAACGAAATTGAGCGCAGTTATTGGTTGCGCTTGAGATCGTTCTGCCATCGGAAATTAGTCTAGAATCCCTGTAATCATCGCAAGGACTCGCAGTTCGAGCCATAAGCGGGGTCGCCGATTTGAGAAATATCGGTTCCTGGTCTGCGGTCTCTTGATGGCGGCTCCATTTCTCAGGTCTCCTCAATCCTGACGCCTTGTGGCCGGGCGCAGCGTCCGGTCAACGGGCGGCCCGCTCCGTTCGGCCGCGCGCGGCCTCCCGTGTTGCCCGTTGCCCGCCTGCGGCGGTGACCGTCCGCCTCTCCGCCCGGCCGTCTTCTCCCGCGTCTTGAGGAAACCCCTGACGAAAGGAGACGACCCATGAAACTCTTGACCGATACCATCCGCCGCCAGCTCCTGCGCAACGGCGAACTCAGGCAGCACCTCGCCGAGGCGGGCACGGCCGAACCGGACTTCATCCCGGTGGTGAAGCTGTTCACGCCCGATGCCGGTTGCACCTGGCTGCTCACCGAACTTGACCCGGAGGATCCGGACATTGCGTTTGGCCTGTGCGACCTCGGCATGGGCTTCCCGGAACTCGGCTCCGTCCGCATGTCCGAGTTTGCCGCCGTGCGGGGCCGTATCGGCCTGCCGGTCGAACGCGACCTGCACTTCGCCCCAAGGCACACGCTGTCGGTCTATGCCCGCGCCGCCACGACGGCCGAGGCGATCACCGAATGCCCGAAAGCACTGGCCGCGGCGGGAGGTGCAGCATGAGGAACCAACCCCGCATCGATACGGCCCGTTTTGCGCTGGCCTCGGCCTGTTGGGCGCGCGGTGAAAACCCCGAGCAGGGTGAGGAGGCCGTCATTGACCTGCTCACCGACCTACGCCACCACTGCGCGGCCTTCGGCATCGACTTCGACGCCTGCGACCGCATGGCTGGTGATCACTTCTCCGCCGAGGGAGGTGCCGCATGAAACGCTACACCATCCTCTATGCTGAAGACGTGCCGCACTACGGGCTGACCGAGATCGAGGCAGCGGACGCCGCCGATGCGCTGGCGGCCGCCAGGATCGCCGACTATTCCGACCTCTTCATGGAGCCGGAATGGGCCAACGCGGTCTGCCGCCGCATCGTCAAGATCGTCGACGAGGACGATACCGTCGTCGTCGAGAACATCGCACTCGACGACTGCGTGCTGCGCTTCGGCGGGGAGCCGGACCGGCGCTTGTGCGACGCCGCACCGGAGCTGCTTGCCGTCCTCAAGGAGGCAAGAACCGTCCCCTGGGTGCACAATGCCGCCATCACCGATGACATCGAGGCGCTGCGGGCGATCTGCCTGGCCTATTCCGACTGGTGGAACCGCAAGGCCTTGCCGGTGATCGAGAAGGCTGCCGGGCCGGTACCGGAGGACACGTCGTGAGGCGGACCCGTCGCCCCACGATCGACCGGCACCGCGCTCCAATTCTATGAATTTGCGATTCTGCGAAATTCGTATTATCATAGAGTTAGAGAACTTAAACAACAGACGTTCAGATCAATGGAAACGAAACGGCCCGGAGAAACGGAGATGGCACTGGTGCGGCTGAGACGTGCGGCACAGATCACCCTGCCCACGGAAATCCGCCGGGCGGCCCGGCTCAAGGAAGGCGACTACCTGGAGGCCGAACTGACCGAGGCCGGCATCCTGCTGCGCCCGGTCAGCGTCGACCGGCGCGAGCCGACGCCGGAGCAGGAAGCCGAAATCCTCGCCGTGGTCGACGAGGAACGGAAGACTTATGCCGCCGAACGCCGTCGTTGACGCCTCGGTGCTGGTCAGCGCCTTCCTCTTCCCCCGCAGCCTTCCGGGCGACGTGGTCGCCGCGGCCGAAGCTGGCGCCTACACGCTTCATCTGTCGCCCATCCTCATTGAAGAGACCGGCCGGTCGCTGATGAACCCGCGCCTCGCCGGACCCTACGGGTACGGCGCCGACAAGGTCGAGGCGTGGTGTGCCTATCTGAGAGCCCTGGCCCGGATGGTCACCGACCTGCCGGAGATTGGGAGGGTCTGCCGCGATGCCGACGACGACCATGTCGTTGCCGCCGCAGTGGGTGCCAATGCGGGATTCATCGTCACCGGCGACAAGGACCTGCTGGACCTAGCGGCCTGCTGCGAGATCAACATCGTCACCGCCCGGACCTTCGCCACCGAGATCCTGAAGATCGTCTGATCGGCTGCGAGCGGCTCCTCGCCATAACCCTGTCCGCTGGTGGAGCCCCCGGATCTCACGCCGCCAGGCCCAGCCGCTCGAACGACCGGGCGAGGGTCGAGCGCGAAGCGCCCAGCCGCCGCGCCGCCTCGCTGACGCTGAGCCCCTCCTGCACCACCAGCCGGTGCGCTTCCGCCACCGCCGCCGCATCCAGGGCGTGGGGCCGGCCGATCACCTTGCCCCGTTCGCGCGCCGCCTGGAGCCCCAGCACCGTCGTCTCGTGGATCAGGTCGCGCTGGAACTCGGCGACCGCGCTGAACACGTGGTAGACCAGCTTGCCGCCGGGCGTGGTGGTGTTGATGCCCTCGCTCAGCGAGCAGAAATTCACGTCCTCGCGCCGGAACCGGGTGAGCAGGTCGGCCAAGTGCAGCACCGAGCGTCCCAGCCGGTCGAGCTTCAGCACCACGAACACGTCGCCCGGCCGGACCGCCGCCAGCGCCTCGTCCAGTCCCGGCCGCCGGGCATCCGCGCCGGATACCCCATGGTCGCTGAACACCGGATCGCAACCGACGGCGGCAAGCGCGTCGAGCTGCATGTCGAGCCGCTGGTCGGGGGTGGAGACGCGGGCATAGCCAACCCGGCGTCCCTCCGTCTGAAGCTGTGGCCACACGCTCATGAAGCGCCTCCCGCCGGGGCTGTGCCCCGCCCGAAACCGATCGGTTCCGGGCAGTGAGGCGGGCGGTGGCCGCTGCGTTCCACGGCCCACAGGATGCAGCGTGTTCCGGACCGCCGCAAGGCAAATATCGTTTCCATATCTCCAAATCCCTCCTATGACTAAAACCGATCGTTATTGGCCTGAATTAAGTAAACACGAGCGCAAGATAATTGCAACTATTTGACTCGATCTTGGTTTTATATTACTTTATCAACCATAGTTGGCCAATTTTGTGATCGCTGCGTTTGCTTGGGAACGATTGGCCTGAAGAGGCTGCTCGGGCAGCCGGGCCGGAAAGGAGCCAGGGAGATGGCGACTTCACTACGAGACAGGTTGATTGGTGGGTTCACCGGTGCCGTGATGGCGGCCGGTGCAATCCTGCCCGCTTCCCTGGCGTCCCACGACGCGCAGGCGCAGGTCGACTTGACGTGTCCCGCCGAAATCCAGGTTCCTTGCGCCGACCTGCGCGGGGAAAGGGCAGAAGTCGTCAGGACGGCGGCAGCGCGGGCGTCCCTCGGCCCAAGGGTCGTCCTCATCTACTATGGCAACGACGATGCCGCGCGGCAGACGGCCGAAACCGTGGTCCAGTACTTCAACGATAACGGCGTCCAGACCGGTCTCCTGCTCGCTGACGGAAGCAACCAGTACGAAATCTACATCGATACCCAGACCTACACCGAACAGCCTTTTGGAGCGTCTATCAGCGCCGTCCAGCTTGGAGAGAGGCTCAACCGGGCACTCGCCACCTATCAGGCGCTTCTCGCCTCAATTCCCGGAGAAGACCCCGAACCCACAGGCGGTACCTGAGCCCGCCTATCCGCGCCCAAACACGGCAATCCCGGCGCTTGCATCGGCAACCACCACATTGTCCGCCGTGTTCGCGGGCTCCGGTTCGGCCGTCTCACCTTCAGCAGCATCTGCGAACAGCCCGCTCAGTTGAATGGGAGCGAGCCGGGTCCCGTCGACCTGGGCCGCGACGCTGGCCGGTTCGACAGATTGAGCCGATCCACCGGTTTGGCCGGGCGGCCCGTCCTCCAGCCCGGCAAGGGATACGGGGCCGCGGAATGCGCCTTCTTCGGTGTCGATCTCATCAGACTCTGGCATGATCTCCCCGCTATCGGCACTTGCCACCTCCACATCTTCCGGGGAATCGATCCCACCCGGATCAACTGGGTCCACGGGTAGGTCCGCGGACGCCACGGGGATGCTGTCGTTCCACAGGAATCCGCTGGTCTCCGCGTTGACTTCCCTTTCATGTTCGTCATATCCCCGCGCTTCGTCCATGACAGCGGCAGTCGCCGCATCCGTCCGTGCGCTGGCGCTGTCGAGCTCGCGGTAGGTGTAGTCGGGGAGGATGGCGCGCATCTCTTCGACACTGGGGGGCTCCCCGGTCGTGTCGACACGGTCCATGAGCCGCTGCGTCTGTTCGCGTTCGGTCATCAGCCCGTCCCGCGTCCGCTCGATATAGTCCTGCTGTTCGCGCAGGGCCTGGATCACCGCCGTCCGGTCGTTGCGGTCGACGCGCTGGCCGGTCCGCTGCTCGTATTCGGCCAGTTCCTGTTCCATCGCGTCGTCGGTCAGGCGGCCGTCCGGCCCGACTTCGATCTCGCCCGCCGCCAGGTAGTCCTCGATGGCGTCGGCCCGTCGCTGCAACTCGGCGATCTGCCGGTCCAGCATCCGCAAATGATCTTCCAGCGCCTTGCGGGCCATCTTGGCAGCATCCTCGCGGCGCTTCTGTTCGGTGGCCTGTTGGGCCGCGGCGGTCCGGTTGACGTTGAACTGCACGTTGCCGAGCCCGTTGGGCTCGCTCTCGTTCATCAACGCGCTGACTTCCATGTTGCCGATGCGCCGCCGCAGCTCCGCCTGGGCAGCGCCGCCGGCCGTCAATGCCGCCTGGTCGTTGCCGTGCACGTCATATTCGCTGTCGTCGGTAGAGGGAGGGGTTTGGTCGGCGTCCGCGGCCGGGCGAGTGTCCTCCGGCGGTGCGGGATCGTCGGTCGGGGCCGGCGCATCGTCCGCCACCGGCGCGGCAGGCGCGTCGGCCACGACGTCAGCCGTCTCCACCGGAGCAGGATCATCAACGATTTCGGGATCGGCCGCAGGCCAAAGGCCCATGGCCGCGCCGGTTTCATGGAACGCATCGGTGAGCGCCCCCGCCCGGCTGAGCGGTATATCCCCTGAAAAGTCGTCAGCTCGTTCTGACTGAGCCATCGTCCACGCCTCTTGTTACCCCAAAGTGCCCGCCTGGTGCCGGTGCCCGCGGGCTTCGTGCCCGTCTTTCTGCGCCCGGCCGGGCTTATTTGTTAAAACCACACGTAATATCCGGGCTGAATCCCGAACTATTGTCTATTGTTATACAATTTACATATTAATTATTTCTGAATGATTATGGAAATGTCCAGAAAAACTTTCCGGACCAAAGATAATAGTGCATTTGTTCAATCAAGATTGAATATTGTTCAAGCGCTGGGAGGGCTGGACTTTGTCAGTCGGCGTTGGATCGGCCGGCCCCGAACGGCTTGCCGGGCTCCGCGGAGGTGCCGCCGGTCGCCTGCGGATCGGGCACGTCCACAATGGGCGACAGCCCCTGGGTGTCGGCCAGCAGGCGGATCAGGCCGAAGAACACGTCGATCCGCGGGTTGCCGCCGCGGCCCAGGGCGCGGGTCAGCGTGTTCTGGTGCTGGCCGCTCAGGCGCGCCAGCTCCCGGAAGCCGATCCCGGCGCAGACATGCTCGCGCAGCAGCGCCTTGCCGCGCTCCACATCGCCGTCCAGGAAAGCTTGCAGGCTTTCGGCCAGCAGCGCGTGCGGCGGCCCCAGGCGTTCCGCCGCCAGCCCCATCATGTCGCGCTCGACAAGGTGGCGCATATACTGCGAGGGCGTGCGGAAATCCCGCCCGACGATCTCCTCTTTGATCCACGCATGCAGGGAGGGCGGCAGCGTCACGTTGGCGTAGGAGCGTCCGCGCTTGGTGGGAGGCTGCGTCACGGGCCATCCCTCCGTTCGCCGACGCCGCGCCTTTCCATGTCGGCGCGGATCAGGGTCCGGAAGTAGTCGCTGATCGTCGCGAAATTGCCGTCCGCCAGCCGCCCCTCCACCCATTCGTTAAGCTCCGGCTGCAAATACACACTCACGTTATGCGAACTATTTTTGGTCATCCACTGAGAAATATACACAACTGCGCCACAGAAATCTAAATCATCGTAACGATAATACGCAGCAAAATCATGTGAGAACGATCTTGCTAAATTTCTGCACACATCGTGTCCGCAGTCCGGAATCAAATATTCCCTCTTATTCTGGTGAACTGCGTGAACGGTTGGCCCGCGATTTCAGCCGCAAACGGTTCGGCGACGACGGTTATGCTCGCGAGGCGGCCTATAACGGCCATTGGCTCGACGTGCTTCAGCCGCAGGCTGCGCTGGTCACCCAGGAGGCCGCTGCATAGAGGCCAGCGCCGCGCCCAGCACTTCGGCCGGGCGCGGGACGCTCAATCCCTCCGGACGCAGCGAACATAGAGGGAGTCTGGCTTGCTGACGTCGAATACATGAAACCCAATACCAAAATTCTCCCCCCACGCATACGCAGAACTACTCTCTGTGGACGACCAGTAGGTATTCGCAGTGAAGCTTGTGATCGTCGCGTTATTGCGCCAAAGCAAGTCAAGTTCGGTGCGGGCCGGCAAATACCAGTCCGTATAGCCGCCGTCGCTCAAATCCTTGCACAGCTTGAAAGCGGGGAATGTGGTTGAATCGGCCACTTGGCCATCATTTATCTTCCCGTCCTCTGTTGAATCCGTGACGATATCGTTTGCCCCGGTGGATGTTTTCCATCCGCTTGATGTGCTCTGGTTGGCCTGGGTCACATAGAGCGGCTTACAGGTCCCGGCATCGGCGCTGTTGGCGTCGTAGTAGCACACACAGCCTGCGAATTTCGGGTTGCCGCCGCCGGAGCCGTCGCCGCTGCACACATCGCCGACATTGGGGCACGAGGGATCGGGCGTGCAGCCACCACTGGATGCGGCCGCGCTGGCGTCCTCGCTGCGGACGCACCGTACGCCGTAGTAACTGGGCTTAGTGGTGTAGTCCTGGTAGCCAAAGCCAAAGACCTGGAACCACGCGTAGTTAGTATTGTCCTCCGTGGACGACCAGTAGGCGCTCGTCGTGAAGGCGCCGGCGGCATTAGCGTCAATCGCGGCCTGGTTAAGCCATAACAGGTTCAGCTCAGCGCGGGCCGGCAGATACCAGTCGTTTTTGCCGTGATAGGTGTTGTTCTCGCACAGTTCAAAAGCCGGAAACGTGCCGCCGCCGCGGTTATCGCGGTTATACTGGCCGTCAACGTGATCGTCAGGGTTTGTGATGTCGTTCGTTCCGCCCGCCGTCTTCCACTGGCTCGATGTGCTCTGGTTGTCGTCGGTGACGAAGATCGCCCGGCAGGAGCCGTCGTCAGCCGCCAGGAAGCCGGCAAACAGGCTGCCGTCGCTGCACACGTCGCCGACACTGGGGCAGGACGTCGGTGCCGCGCAGCCGGCACCACCGCCACCCCCGCTCAGCGTACCCGTCACGCCGAGGATATTTACGCCGCTGGCGATCTTCCCTGGCTTGAAATCCGTGTCGTATTTCGCTCGATTTTGATCGAGCAAGCATCTATCCGTACTGTCTGGTACGCATTCGCCATACTCAGAGACTTTGAAATTCCCCAGATCAGCTACAATTAACTTGCCATTGGAAAGTGTGCTATTGGTGGTGACGGCATATCGGCGGTCCAGCGCGAGTGCGTTGATTTTCGTAAGATCCAAACTGGTAAGCGCGTCCACGACTACCGGCGTGGTAGGATTGGAGACATCAATGACGACAAGGGCGTCATCGGACGCGCGGACGGCGTACACGTAGCTCCCAGCGACTTCTGGATCGGTCACTCCCAGCGCTGTTGTGCTGACTTCGGTTGGAGACGTTGGGTTAGAAATATCTACGATACTGAAATAGTTATTGGTACTTCGTGGGACGTAGGCATAGTTACCAGATACAGAGATTCCGATCCCTCCACTCAAGTGCAAAGATGTCACTTCCGCTGGTGCGGCCGGATCGGACACATCAATGACTGTGAGTTCACCCGAAAGGCGGCTGGCGACATAGGCGTAGGTTCCGGCCACGGCGACGCCGTTGGGTTCGTCCAGGTGACCATTTGAAATCGCTCCCACCTGGGTAGGCGCGGCCGGATCGGACACGTCTATGATGGTAAGGCTGTCCGCCTCGTAGCTTGCGACGTAGGCGTAGTCGCCGCGCACCTCGACATCGCTCGCCCCGTCCAGATCGGCAGTGGAAATCCCCCCGACCTTGCTCAGCGACGAGGGATTGGAAATGTCGATGATCGTCAGGCTGTCCGATCCCCAACTCGCCACATAGGCATATTGTCCGGCCACGGCGAGGCCCCGCGCAAAACTAAGGTCGGCGGAAGATGTGAGACTGTCGAGTTCCGTGGGCGCTGATGGATCGGAGATATCAAAGCTTGTCAGGCTGTTGCCATGGTTGCTCGTTACAAAGGCGTAATTCCCCGAGACGGCTACCTCCCAAGAGGTTCTGAGGTTGCTGCTCGTCACAACCCCGATCTGGGTCAACCCACCAGATTCCCCCTCAACTCCCAGGATATTTTTCCCGGCCGCAATATTTGCCGGTGTGAAGTCCGGATCGTCATTCGAGCGCGTCGCGTCGAGGTAGCATTCCCCGGTGTCGTCGTCCTGGCACCGGGGCTGCTTAAAAGGGCGCCAGGTGGTCGCGCCCCCGTCGCAATACTCCCAGGGCGGGTCGCTGCTGGCGACATAGCGGATTCGCCCGTCCTTGGCAGCGGTGCAGGAGCCGGTGTCGTTGCCGACCTGGGTGAGGGTGGTGCCGCCATCCTTGTAATCGAGCACGCTGACCCAGGTGGAGCCGTTGCACACCAGGAAGTGCCCGCCGCCTGATACCTCTGGTCCGCCGGACCGCATGAACGCGCCGGCCGTCGTGCAGGCATCGCCCGGTCCCGGTTCCGCTGCTGTGGCGGCCGTCGCGGCAAGTAGGGTGACCACGGTGCAGACGAAGCGGAAGCAGCACCTCATCGGCCATCTCCCGCGTCATATACCAAATGGAGCCGCTGAATTTCTATAGATTCCATAGATCGAATATCAATAGGCATGACAATAACCTTCCTTTTTGACTTCATTCATTTTAACAAAATTTTTCTTTTCGTGAAGTTAATAAACACAACAACGCGGCAATATCTATTTTATGCCGGCAATTTTTCTTAACAAGACACCATATCCGGCACTCAAAGGCGACCCCGGACAGAAGGGAACCCTTTCTGCCGATTGCCTGTGGACAACCAAGTCTTTGATCTGCAAGCGGTCTTTCCCCCTCCCGGCGGCGCGGACAGTATGTTGCGATGAGAATCGGATATGCACGGGTCTCGACAGACGACCAGAACCTCGACTTGCAGCTCCGGGCGCTGGAGGCCGCCGGTTGTGAGCGCGTCTACAAGGATCACGGCGTTTCCGGGGTGGCCGCCCGGCGGCCGGCGCTCGACAAAGCGCTCCGGTCCATGCAGGCAGGCGACGTGCTGGTCGTCTGGAAGCTCGACCGGCTGGGCCGCGACCTGCGCCATCTCGTCAACCTGGTCCACGACCTCACCGCCCGTGGCATCGGCTTCAAGGTGCTGGAAGGCCACGGGGCGGAGATCGACACAACCACCGCCAACGGCCGCCTGATCTTCGGCATCTTCGCCGCCCTGGCCGAATTCGAGCGCGAGCTCATCAGCGAGCGCACCCGCGCCGGCATCCGGGCGGCCCGCCACCGGGGCGTGCGCATTGGCCGGCCGCCGAAGCTGTCAGCCCGTCACGTCGCCGAAGCCCGCCGCATGATCGGGGCGGGCGGTAAAACCCGCCACGAGATCGCCGCAGCCCTTGGTGTGTCGCCCAAGACGCTGTGGCGCGCCCTTAGAGACGAAGGGCGGTAGCCGCTGAGGCCAATTGCTTGCTGCTGCGTTGGGCTCAAGCTGTTCGTGCGCGGGTGCGTGGTCCTGCGGTCGCCCTGGTCTTCGTTCGCCTTCCGCCGATCGGAGCCGCATCCCCATTCCAGCCTTCGATGTGCACGCTGCCAGACAGGCGGGCCGCGTCCAATGGTTTTACCCGTCAGCTCTGCCAGGCCCGCGCGGGGCGCGGGCGGGCGCCGCTAGACGGTCCCCCACAAAACCATTGGACCCGTCCCTTGCTCCTGTCTGCCGGACGCGGGGCACAAGGCCGGAATGGTCCGGCCCGACACCCAAAGGAGTGAACGATGACCGATACGACGCAAACCAACGAGAACACCGGCAACAACAAGCCCACCCATATCGCCCGCAAGCGCCTTGGTCGCGGCAAGAACGCCGGCTTCGAGACCCTGGGCGTGGCCTGGGAACGCCAGGACGGCTCCCTCTACGTGAAGCCCTACGGCACCCAGATCATCGAAGGCGGGTTCTACGTCTTCCGCATCAACGACGCCGACGAGCAGGCCGCGTAGGCAGGCTCTCGGTCCCGCCCCCCGTGGCAGCCCTTCGGGGCTGCCACGTCTGCTGTCTTAAAGGACCGGCCTTCGCAGGTGGCCGGTGGCCGCCCTCTCTCCCTTGGCGGGTTTCTCGATGATCGCGGAAGGATGGCCGGGCGCGCCGGGGCGTCAAGGCCCGGCCCGCACCACCCCCGCTGCCCTGCACCGGGGCCGTGTTGGGCCTGGACCCCCCAGCTTATCCGCCCGGCCGGGTCTCTCCCGCGTTTGAGAAAACCCTAACCAAAGGAGAGATCCATGACTGACGTAACCACCATACCCCTGAACAAGCTCGTGCCTTCCGCCGACAATGTCCGCAAGACGGGTGCTGCCGACGGCATCGACGAGCTGGCAGCCTCCATCGCCGCCCACGGCCTTCTGCAATCGCTGGTCGTCCGCAAGGCGGGCCGCGGAAAGCATGCGGTCGTCGCCGGCAACCGCCGGCTGGCGGCCCTGAAGGCGCTCGCCAAGGCCGGAACCATCGAGCCAAGTTTCGATGTGCCGTGCCGCGTGATCGCTACCGATGCCGACGCCACCGAGATCGGGCTGGCCGAGAACGTCGTGCGGATGCCGATGCACCCTGCCGACCAGTTCGAGGCTTTTCGCGACCTGATCGACCATGGCGCTTCGACAGCGGATGTCGCCGCCCGCTTCGGTGTGGCCGAAACGGTGGTCGCCAAGCGGCTGCGGCTCGGTCGTCTGAGCCCCGTCATCCTCGACGCCTATCGCGCCGGAGAGATCGGGCTGGAGCAGGCCCAGGCCTTCGCCCTCAGCGACGACCGCGAGGCCCAGGACCGGGTTTGGTCGCAACTGCCCGAGTGGAACCGCGATCCGCGGACGATCCGCCGGGCACTGACCGAGGGCGAGGTGCCGGCCAGCGACAAGCGGGTCCGCTTCGTCGGGCTCGACATCTACGAGGCGGCCGGCGGAGTCGTCCGGCGCGACCTGTTCGACGAAGCCGGTGCTACATTGCTCGACGAGGCCCTGCTCGACCGGCAGGTGGTGGAAGCGCTGGACCGCGAGGCCGAACCCGTGCGAGCCGAAGGCTGGGCCTGGATCGAGATAGTTCCCGATCTGGATCGCACGGGCCTGGCCGACTTGTCGCGGCGTTACCCCGAACGGGTTCCCTTGTCGGACGACGACCAAGCCAAGCTCGACCGGCTGATCGGCGAGTATGATGACCTGGCCGAACAGGCCGAGGCCGATCCCGACGATGCCGATCTGGCCGAACGCCTGGACGTGATCGACGAGGCCATCGATGCGCTGAACGATCAGGCTCAGGCGTTTCCCGACGAGGTCAAGGCGATCGCCGGTGCCGTCATCACGCTGACCTGGGACGGCCGGGTGGACGTGCTGCGCGGTCTGGTCCGGCCCGAGGACGAGCCGGCCAAGCCGAAGCAGAAGAAGGCGGCCGACGGTACAACCGTGGTCCTGCCGGCATCGCTGGTCGAATCGCTGACCGCGGTGAAGACGGCCATCCTCCGCCAGGCACTTCTCGGAAACGCCGACATTGCGCTGGCGGCGGTGGTCCACGCGTTGGCATCACAGGTGTTCTTCCCCGCAACCCACGGTGCGATCTGCCTGGAGATCGATCTCGACGAGACGCCTTTGAATCGCGTGATCGGGGACACCGATTTCTGCGAGCCCCTGGCTTTCTTCGAGGACCAGCGACAGGCCTGGATGGAACGACTGCCCGCCAACCCGGACGACCTCTGGTCCTGGTGCATCGAGCAGGGCCGCGACATCCTCCTGGGCCTCCTGGCCTTCTGTGCCGCCGCCAGCCTCGATGCGGTGCACGGCAGGCAGGACTGGTCCGGTCAACCCCGGTTCGCCCATGCCGATACGCTGGCCCGCGAGTTGAAGGTTGACATGGCTGCCTGGTACCGGCCGACCGCGGACGGCTTCTTCAGCAAGATCACCGCAGCGTCGATCCATGCGGCCCTGCGGGAAGCCCGTGGCAAGGACGGCGCTCCAGCCTGGGCCAAGCTGAAGAAGACCGAACTGGCCGCCCTGGCCGAACGCGAGATCGCTTCGACCGGTTGGCTGCCGGAACCGTTCCGGACGGAACCGAAGCCGGCGCCGTCTGACGACACCGACGGCGATATCGCCGAAGCTGCCGAATAGGCCGCTTCATTCCTCAGCCGGCCGTGCCCTTCGCGGGTGCGGCCGGTTTCTTTTTTTGGCAAGTTGATCGGTTCCCGAGGCCATTTCACACTCCGATCCGCCAATCAGCAATCGGGACTCGAGCGATGCCCGACGGGGAGGGGAGTACCCGCTTATCCTCCCTGCGGGTCATCACCGACGTCGATGGCCAACTGGTCACCATGTCCTTCAGCACGTTCGATCGCGTGACGGCACACAGCCAACACCCCCGCCGGGACCGCAACCTCGCTCCGATGTCGCCACGGCGATCCCGTCGGCCCGTTCCCCACCCGGTATTGCCTGACGGCAATCGGGCTGCTTGCATCTCCGACCGGCAGGCCATCGATACAACAGCCCGCTTTCTGGACTGGCGAGGCCGGTGCAAACCGGCTGACTGTGGACCGAGCGGAGAGGGCAGGGACCGCAGGCGTCAACTCCAGGCTCCAATCCCGGTGTCAGTTCCCATGGATGGCCCGGTGATCCCGGCCATTGCTCATGGATGCCGGATGCCCGGCTTAAGGATGGCCGCAAGATGTGTGTTGTAATACAACACCATCTTGGCAAGGGGGCCCGCTGCGCGCCCCCGTTGCATCCCCCCGGCCTGTGGCGCTTCCCGGCATCGAGCCGGGTCAGCGCCAACGGAACGTATCGCCGTTCCATCACTCGCAGCCGGCCGGCCGCTGCACCGCCGCTCAGGAGAGCCTCCAAGCTCCCCCGACACCCCCATGGCTCTCCCGAGGGGCCAAGGACGTTCCTGCCCCTGGACCCTGACCAACCGTCCGCCGGTTGGATGACGCCAGCATTTCGTCGCTGGACCACGACCAGGCAGCCGCGGCCTGGCACGCGCCGGGACCTCTGTCGTTGTCCCCGGGCCCCCAGACTGTCGGTTCGCTCTGCGCAGGGGCAATGCCCCTCCCGACACCCAACCCCTGCCTTAGCCCGGCATATTATGCTGACCGCCTCAGTCCTGCGCCCGCCAACCTTGAGAGCGCCTCATCGATTGCCGCGACAGCCTCGCTGACATCAGCGTCGGTCGTCCCCCTGCCAAGGCCGAACCTGATCGACCCTTCTACGTCGTCGGTTGAAAGGCCGATCGCGTTGAGCACATGAGACGAGTCTGGGGTGCCCGATGAGCACGCCGAACCTGTCGAGGCCGCGACGAGCGGTTGAAGCGCACCGAGGATGTCGTGCGCGGCAAAGCCTTTGAATCGCAGATTGGCATTTCCGGGATGGCGATCCGTGCCCTCCGGTCCATTCACAGCGACGTCCCATTGCAGCGCCGCGATCTGGCGTACGAATTCATCACGGCGTTTCCGAACGCACGCGCGATCCACTTCGGCGCCTTTCCCCGCGGCGAGGGAAGCAGCCGCACCCATACCGACACAGAGTGGCACCGGAACCGTCCCCGAACGCAGGCCCCGCTGCTGGCCGCCGCCGTAGACAAGAGGCTCAACTCGGCCTTGTACGTCACGCTGGACAAACAGCGCTCCGATACCCATCGGCCCGTACATTTTGTGGGCCGAGAGGCTGAGCAGATCGACGAAACCTGCCAAGTCACTCATGTCCATTGCGGACGGCGCCTGCGCCGCATCACAATGAAATAGCGCGCCGATCTCGCGTATTACTGATGATATTCCTCGTATATCTTGCATAGTGCCTATTTCGTTATTTACTGCCATAATTGAAACAAGAAGAATGTCCTCGCCAAGCCGGTCTTCTAGTGCTTGCCTATCAATAAACCCCTCGAAGTCGACAGGCACGGCTTCCACCGCGAAGCCGTGCTGCTCCCCTAGGGCGCGGCCCGCCGCCAAGACACATTTGTGTTCAATCGCGCTCACGAGAATTCGTCGGCGCTTTCCCCCAGCCGCGCGCCGGCCAAGGCCAAGGAGTGCGAGATTGTTCGCTTCGGTTGCGCCCGATGTGAAGATAATCTCGTCCGCATCGGCGCCAATCAATTGCGCGACATCCTGCGCGGCGTCTTCAAGAGAGTGCGCCGCCGTCCAGCCGAGACTGTGATCCACAGCATGCGGATTGCCCGGATGATCCACAAGATATGGTGTCATCTTCGACAAAACTCTTGGATCAAGCCCTGTCGTTGCTTGATGATCAAGGTAGATGGTGTTGCCGATTCTCATTGCCTGCCAATAGCCTGTCTCAGAATCCCCCGCTCGCCGCCATCGTCCGCGGAATGACGCCTTTCTGGAGGATATCTCCAGGGCGTCGATTGACCATACCACTTATTGTGCGATAATGTCGACCTGGAGGAAGCATCCAGGAGGGGGTCATGGCACGCGGACCGATTTTCCAAGAGGGCTACAAGCATCAGCTATCTGGGCACGAGACATTTCCGCTTCGCTACGGATGGCTGAAGAAGGCCTTTGATGCCGTCGAGGCGACGGAGGGGGAGGCCGAGAACAAGTGGGTCTTCCTCCGCGACGACGCCATCGCGCGGTTCGGTGTCGGGAAGAATATGGTCGCGTCGATGCGCCATTGGGCCGTTGCCGCGGATATCATTGCCGAGTCGCCGGGCTCGAACCTCATCAAGACCACGGCGCTCGGCCAGAAGCTCTTCGGACGCCGCGGATTCGATCCATATATGGAGTATCCCGCGACGCTATGGCTCGTGCATTGGAAGTTGGCCGCACGCGCTGACAAGACTGCATGGTTTTGGGCTTTCAATCACTACCCGGCCCTCACGTTCGACCGCGAGCACCTCGTCAAGGGCATCGCCCGTCTTGCCAAAGATCGGGCATGGGCGCGTGTCGCCGAGACGACCGTCAAGAACGACGTCGCCTGCTTTGTCCGTACCTACGTTGCACAACAACCGTCAGGGCAGGCGGGGAACGACGATGCGCTGGAATCGCCGCTGATCGAGTTGGGCCTTATCAAGGCCGTCGGGAAGCGCGACGGTTTCCGATTCGTGCGCGGGCCGAAATCCACGCTAGGGGACGGCGTGTTCGTATACGCGCTTCTCGATTTCTGGTCCCGCCACTCCCAATCGGCAACGCTCTCATTCGAGGCCATAGCCCATGAACCGGGCAGTCCGGGCCGCGTCTTCCTGCTCGACGAAGACGATGTCGCGGATCGGCTCGCGATGCTCGACGATGTGACGGGAGGCGCGTTGAGATGGTCGGAGACGGCAGGCCTCAAGCAGGTCGTGCGCGACTCGGGCCTCGATTTCTCATCAGCTCTCTCGTTTGTTGACATGGATTATACGGGCGCCGCCCGGCAGGAGGCGGCCTGATGCCCCTATCCGATCGCATACGCATAGCGCGGCGCTTCCTTCGTTCGGTACGTATCGACTCCGATCTCACGGACGCCAAAGCGCTGGAAGGCTTTGTTTGTCCACAGTCGTCCGCCGATGTTCTTCTGACAATGGCGCGGCACGTATCGGAGGCCGGTCAGTGCGCGTTCACCTGGACCGGTCCGTATGGCAGTGGCAAGTCGAGCCTTGTCATTGCGCTGAGCGCGCTGCTGAACGGCAACCCCGATCTCCAAAAGCACGCCGCCCCGATATTCGGGCGCAAGGTCACGACGGAAATCTCAAAGGCTTTTCCGCCGGGCACGAAGGGCTGGCGCATCGTTCCCGTGGTGGCACGGCGCGACGATCCCGTTCGGGTCATCGGCGAGGCTCTTGAGACGACCGAGATTGTGCCGCGCAAGCCGCGCGGCGGCTGGACGGAGAGCAGGCTGATAGAAGCGCTGACCGGTGCGGCGGCTCAGAATCCGAGGAGTTCGGGGGGGCTTGTCCTCTTTGTCGACGAAATGGGCAAGTTCCTTGAGGCCGCGGCGCACGACGGCACGGATATTTACGTGTTCCAGCAACTCGCGGAAGCCGCGGCCCGCAGCAACGGCCGCCTTCTGCTGGTCGGTATCCTTCATCAGGCGTTCGAAGAGTACGCCCATCGTCTCTCGCGCGAGGTACAGGACGAATGGTCCAAGATCCAGGGCCGCTTCATCGATCTCGCCATCAACGTGGCCGGCGACGAACAGATCGAACTCATTGCGCGCGCCATCGAAAGCGATCATCGGCCCAAGACGCCCGGTATTATCGCGAGCAAGGTTGCTGCGCTCGCGCGGCGCGAGCGTCCGGCGGACGCCCACTCGCTCGCCATGATGCTGCAGAATTGCTGGCCGCTGCATCCTGTCGTCGCTTGTCTGCTCGGACCGATTTCGCGGCGGCGCTTCGGCCAGAACCAGCGCAGCATCTTCGGTTTTCTGAATTCCGCCGAGCCGCACGGATTCCAGGACTTTCTGCGGGGGGGCGGCGACGAGGACCGCTACGGCCCCGACCGTCTGTGGGACTACCTTCGCGCCAACCTGGAGCCGTCGATCCTTGCGTCGCCCGACGGACACCGCTGGGCGCTTGCCGCCGAAGCCCTGGAGCGGTGCGAGGCCATCGGCGGCGATGCGCTTCATCTGAGAGTGCTGAAAACCATCGCCGTCGTCGATCTGTTCAAGGAGCGATCCGGGCTCGTCGCGAGCCTGGACCTGCTGCGGGCGTCGCTGTCTGACGTGCCTGAAGCCGCGCTAAAGAAAGCCCTGACGCAGCTCGACAAGTGGTCGTTCATCACATTCAAGAAGTTTCTCGATGCTCACGCCATCTTCGCCGGCAGCGATTTCGACATAGACCATGCGGTCAAGGCGGCGCTTGACGATGTGCACGAGCTCGATTTCGCGGCGCTGAAAGCGCTGGCCGGCCTACAGCCCGTTCTGGCAAAGCGCCACTATCATGACACAGGCGCCATGCGCTGGTTCGATGTCAATGTCGCGCCGGTCCGTGACCTGCCCGTCGCGGCTTCTTCGTACCGGCCCGATGCCGGCACAGTGGGACAGTTCCTACTTGCGATCCCCACGGAAGGGGAGTGCGAAGACTACGCGGAGGAATTGTGCCGCGAGGCCGCCCGGCACAGCGACCGCTGGGACATCGTCGTCGGAGTTTCCAAACGGTCCTGGGCGATCGTCGCGCTCGCGCGCGAGCTTATCGCTCTTGAATACGTCCGTAACGACAGGCCCGAACTGGCCGGCGATCCCGTCGCACGGAGGGAGGTGGCGGCCCGGCTTGCGGCATTGCAGGGGCAGCTCGAAACCGAGCTGCACAAGGCACTCGACGGCGCTCTCTGGTTCCGCAAGCACTTTCAGCCAAGGCCTTACCGGTACGCCGATCTCAACATTCTGGCCTCGGAACTGGCGGACAAACGGTTCGATCAGTGCCCCAAGCTTCACAACGAGCTGCTCAACCGACAAAAGCCGTCCAGCAATGCCGTTGCCGCGCAGAACACACTGCTGCGCCGCATGGTCATTCACGAAGGACAGGTGCGTCTCGGGATCGACGGCTATCCCGCGGAAGGCGGGCTTCTCGCCTCGATCCTTGAGGCAACGCGGCTTTATGTTGACGGGTCCGACGGGTGGCGTTTTGCGCCGCCGCAAGAGGACGATCCCTGCCGCCTGTTTCCGTTATGGAGGGCGGCCATCGACCTGATCGAAGCCAACACCGACCGCCCTGTGGCCATCTCCGAGCTTTACGATCTCTGGCGCGGGCAGCCCTACGGCGTAAAAGACGGCCTGATGCCCGTGATCGCCGTTGCGTTCATACTCTCGCAACGGAACAGAGTCGCCATCTACCGTGAGGGCATCTTCCGCGCGCGCTTCGACGACGTGGACGTCGATTATCTTGCCAAAGATTCAGCGACCATCTCGTTGCGCTGGATGGACCTATCCGAGCTGACACGACGGCTCCTTTCCGAGATGGCCGAGATCGTCCGGACCCTCGATACCGCAAACGCGCTTGTCCACCTTGAGCCGATCGACGTTGCTCGCGGTCTGATCGCTATCTTCGAGGAGTTGCCCGGCTGGACGAAGCGGACGATGCAGCTCTCCGCGAATGCCGTGCGGGTCCGAGAGCTCTTCAAGCGCGCGCGCGATCCCAACAGGTTCCTGTTCGACGATATCCCGACGCTCGTCGGCGGAAGCCGCCGCCTGACCAAGGAAGAAGACCTGCATCGCGTTGTGAACGGCATTCGCGAAGGTCTTGAAGAGCTTGTTCAAGCCTATCCCTCGATGCTCCGCCGTATGAGCGACCTGATGCTCGCCGAATTGCAGGTGCCGAATACCTCGCCTCAAGCCCTGACCGAGTTGCGCGAACGCGCCGAAAACGTGAAACAACTCGCCGGCAATTTCCATGTCGAGAGCTTCGTGCTGCGTGTTGCCGAGTATGACGGGAGCGAGGCTGCGTTTGAATCGATTGCGAGTCTCGCGGCAAACAAGCCGTCACGTGACTGGGTTGATCTCGATCTTGATCGTGCCGCCATCGATATAGCCGATATGGCGCAGAAATTCTTGCGCGCCGAGACCTTTACCCGAGTAAAGGGCCGGCCTGAAAAACGCCATGCGGTGGCGGTGGTCATCGGCATGGACGGGCGCCCGGCGCCGATCCTCGAAGAGTTCGACATCGCCGATACCGACCGCACCGCGATCAACGATCTGATCGAACGCGTCGCCGCGGCGCTGGACGATGCGGATACGAACCGGCGCAGCGTCATTCTTGCGGCACTTGCGGAGCTGACGGCGCGATACATGCAAGGCGGCAGCGGCGCAAAGAGCAACGGAAAGGAGCGGGTCGTTTCCTGATGGCGGACGCGGAGAAACATGTTCTCGGTCTATCTGGCGGGCGCGACAGCGCCGCGCTCGCCGTTTACATGCGGCAGCATCATCCGGAACTCGATATCGAGTACTTCTTCACCGATACCGGCAAGGAGCTGCCGGAGGTATACGAGTATCTCGGCCGTCTCGAAGGTTTTCTCGGCAAGCCGATTCTTCGGCTCAATCCGGACCGCGATTTCGATTTCTGGCTCAAGCAGTACAATGATTTTCTGCCGTCACCGCAAACGCGGTGGTGCACACGCCAACTCAAGCTGAGGCCGTTCGAACACTGGCTGCGTCCGATGCTCGACGAGGGGGACACAGTTTACAGCTATGTCGCAATCCGCAGCGATGAAGAATTCCGCGAAGGCTATTCGTCCAAGCACGAAAATCTCATCGTCAGGCTGCCTTTCAAGGAAGCCGGTGTCGATAAGCCGGGCGTACTGGAGATTCTGGAAGCCGCCGGCCTCGGTTTACCGAAATACTATTCCTGGCGCACGCGCAGCGGCTGTACGTTTTGCTTCTTTCAGCAGAAGATCGAGTGGGTGCGCCTGCGGGAGCAGCATCCCGAAGCCTTTGAAGCGGCCAAGGCCTATGAGAAGAACGCCGTCGAGCACGGTTCGCCTTTCACCTGGAGCCAAGGGGAGTCGCTTGACGAGCTAGAAAAACCCGAGCGGATCGAGCAGATCAGGCGGGAACACGAACAGCGCCTTGCACGTATGCGAGCGAAGGTTCAGGCCAACCCTTTGCGGCCTGACGGCGAACCGCTCGATATCGATGATCTATATGGGCAGGCGAAAGCGTGCCTTGCCTGTCACAAGTAGATAGCTCACCCGCAGAGACCCGTTGGAATCAACTTCACAAGCGCCGGGTACCGCTTGGCCACATCCGGATGTCGTCTTAGCCGGTCCTCGATGTCACGAGCTTCCCACCATTCGGTGCCGAAAGCTGTCCGACCGCGAAGACCGTCAAGGTAGTCAACCAGCGACGTACTCACGTTAGGATGTGCAATCAGAAAGTACGCGTCGGCCCCATAGTGCTCCAGCATGTCTCTGACGTCCCGCACGTCCTTCTTGCCGAGCGTACGTGATCGCGACTTCACCTGCGCAATTATACGTCTGATCCTTGTGGCCCCAGGTCTTATCGGTTGAGCATCCGTGTACCCGGTATCTCCTTCCGAGTTCGGATGCCGCACTGGCACCCTCCAGTCCACCAGAATGTCTCTTCCGCCATCTCTGTCATTCGTGCTTCCCACAGGTTTTGCACGAATAACCCCAGGCTCTCTGCGGAGCAGCTCGACGCAGAGGTCTTCAAAGTCACCGGAGTTCAAAGGTGTCAGCCATTCCACCGAAGAATCCGCGAAAAACACCCGGTCTTCCACCTGGCGTCGCTTAAGCAGAAACTCACGCTCGCGCTGAAAAACCTCGCGGCCGCAGTTCTCGCGCAGCGCAACAATCGTCCGGTCACCGATTAAGAGGCAATGACTATCCAAGGGCAATACGATCACATCTTGCTGCGCATCACCCGCCAAGGCCAGTATTTTGCGAGCCTTTTCTATTAGCTTGAATGGAACTGCGTTTGCAAGCCCGTTTGCAAAAATGGCAAGCGCATCCTCGCCGCGCGCAGAGGTGGCTACGAATGGCATCAGAATGACCTTCAGATACAGAAGCCTGATCTTTGCCATGCGAATGACAGTCACACCCCTGTCCGGCGACGCGAGGTAAATCCAGAGCGGAAAAGTCCGCCGGCTCACCGTGATGTCGGACGGATTCCGTAGATACTTGACGATTTTCTCGGCCCATTTAGGGGCGACGTCTTGGTGAACAGTCGCAACGTCAACGCCGGACTTGTTCCGTCCACGGGACCAAGTGAATACGTCATCCAGCAAATGGAAACCCAATGCGCTCCACGCATTCATTGACTTTCGGGCAGCCGCGAATCTGTCTTCGTCCGATATATCCCAGGGACATTGTCGCAAAAGAAGATGCCGGGCGCCGCGTTCGCCGGGAACGACAACGTGCGGCTCATCTATCAGCCAGGGAGAGGCAAGCCCAAAGGCCCTCAACAACGCCCCCCAAACGAGCGACAGCACATCGTGCACATCGGATCGATCTCCGTCGAACTGTGCGCCCGATGTTCTTACGCTTCCCCACAAGAATAGTTGTTCCCCGTCATCGAGTTGAGCTGGTGCATTCATCAACCGAAAGGGCTCATGGGTTTCATGCGCGCATGAGAAGGCGGGAGCGCTTCGCAACGTCTCTTTTCCGCCGGCGCGGATTGCCAAAGCCGCCCTCGATAGCAAGTCGTCCGCGGTCACTCACCTTCCTCCGCGACAATGTCTGTCACCTTGATCGTCAGGGCGGCCTTCCTCATATCGCCCGAGAGATCGCTGCCTTCGACAAGGTCACCGCCGCGAACAATCGCCAGGCACACTTGGTTGTTCGCGCCGCGAACGGGCTTGGTCCCGCCGGTATCGTGAGGGATTTCAATCTCGCCCCGCTCGAATCTCGCGAAGAACCCTTGGTCATCCCTGACAGTTTTCAGGCTTGGCCGCGCCGATTCATGCACATCGGCGTCTGCCAGAGAACGCAAAGCCTGTTCGACGGCATCACAGGCTTGCTCCGTGAGGACAAGATGGTGGACGGCCTGCGTTTTGGCGTCGCGTCCCACATAGCAGGCTGCCGACTCAAACTCCGGCACCCCAAGCCGGCGCGCCTTTGAATCCGTGCCGGTGTAAAACATCGAAACAGATACGGGAAATGATACCGGCATGTTCGCCGGACGGCCGACCCGCCCGAAATCCGCAAGCAGCATCTGCTGAATCTCGATCGCGTAGATTTCCCGCAGGCGCCCGATTCTCTTCAGCTCAGCCCTTTCGCCTAGCAGGCTATCTAGCTCATCCCAACTCAGCGTTCTGACATTCTTGAGATTCCATCTGATCCACCGCCGTCCTTCATCGGGAAGAAAGACGATGGCCGTTCGCACGGGCGTTGGACGGTACGACCAGTGCTTTGGCGCCAGGCTTTCAAGCTTCCCCGACAGCAGCATTACGCGTTCGGCGCCACTACGCACAAGATCGCAGGCCGGCGTCACGACAAGCGAAACCTCATCTCCAAAAGCCGCAGCATCCTTCGCTTTCCAGCGCAGTACGTCGCCAAACAGCAACTGAATGTTGCCGCCGTCCTCGGACAACCTAAGCCGTTCAGCATGCTGATAGACCATCCTGTTGACGAGGTCCTGAAAGTCGGAAGACCCCGAAAGGTGTGGCGCCGGATAACGGGTGAGATCGATCTTATTCAGTTCGAGCGCCGCCGCTATCGTACCCGCATCAGCCTCGATTTCGTGCTGCAAGACCCTATCGGCCACGTCCAACAAGTACTCGCCCGGCTTCTGACCTTCGAATTCGAGCAGGAGGGATTGAATCTGCGCAAGATCGGACAAATCAAGGCGTCTCAGCGCCTGTATGAAACGACGACGCGCGGCATCGAGTCCGCTGTCCCAAGCATGCACGAAGCCTGCTACACGCTTCGCATCCTCATAGTGGCTCGCGAGCCGCGTCAGCAAAATCTCAAGCCTTCCTGCCTTCCCCAGTTCTGCCTTGCTCACGACGCGGAACGTTGAACCGAGCAGACCCGCGCGGTCGCGAAAGTCGTCGCGCTTATCCATGAGGCGGGAACTCTTCGACATCAGAACGACCAGAGGCGGGCGCTCCCCGCGACCTTCTACAAGTTCCCCAACGCGCCGGACGGCACGGGCCATGTCGTCATCGGATTGACGAAAGCCGAGGAACAGATCGATAAAGACCAGATCGGCTTCCTTGGCGTGCTGGCCGCCTTCGCGGCCGAGCGGCTTGCAGTCCAGACCGAGCTTTTGCAGGGCCGCGATCAGCGCATCTACTTCCTTACGGTCATTCTCCTTCGTCGCCTCGTAGTCCCTAAAGAGCGGATCGGAAGCGATTTTCGGCAGTTTCTCCCGGTTGCCCCACAGAACCGCAATGAACTCTTGCGATGCCCGAAGGTCGTCGGGTGATGTCTCCTCATACTGCGGATACAACGCGGTCAGTACCCGATGTCCGGCCTCGCCCAAGTCGTCGAAAAAGACCGGCCATCCTTCTACGCTCAAATCATCCGGCCGAGGCACGGAGTCGAATGCATCGTCGATAACGACCGCCTTGCGGACCCCACGTCCTTCAAGGAGTGTCCGCAGCTCCGTCATGACACAATGACCTCATCGGGAAACTCCAGGACAAACCGGTGAAGTCGGCCGGTGTCCCGATTTACATGCTCGTCGAGTGTCAGTGTGCCTCCGTGGTATTCCGCGCACTCGCGGGCGATGAACAGCCCGAGCCCGCGCCGCTTGGATTTTTCCTTCAAAGAGAAAAAGGGACGAAAGACGCTCTCGCGGTTCTCTTTTGCGATACCCCGTCCGTTGTCTTCGTATGTGACCGTCAGCGGCCCGTCGTCGATCGTGATGGTGATGCGCGGCTTGAAGTCCGGTTCATGCTGGCTGCGCAGGTCGAGCCAGTAAAGCGAGTTTGAGATCAGGTTCTCGATGATCTGTACGATCATGCCCTTGACGGCGCGGACCCGCACCGGACGCTCGGCCTTGGTTACCTTCAGCTTCACCTTGTGACGCGCGAACTGAACCTCATGCCCGCTCAGAATATCGTCGATCAGAGCGCCGATATCGAACACCTCCTTGCGCTGCCGTCCCGACACGCTCAGAGGATCAAGAACGCGAACTCTCTTGCTGACTGCCATCATTTCCGATCGGAGCGACTCCAGCAGACCTCCGATCTGTTCGGGAACATCTTTTCCGCGCAGAGCTTCCAGTGCCGCCAGCGCGTTTTCGGTCGAGCGCGCGAGCTCATGCGCGACGACCTCCACCAGCAGTCCGACGCCGGCCATCTGCACCATCTGGCGGTTTTCGCGTTCCACTTCCGCAATGCGAAGCTGAGCCTTGTCGAAGAACTCCTTAATCTCGAAAAAGGTGTGCTGGAGATCCTCCAGAACCTCAGACGACTGGGGAGCGATCCTTCTGATCTGCTTGAGCGCGGCGTTCGCCCGCTTTTCAAGCGTGGCTACATCGGTCTTGGCCTCCCTCATGTCGAGCGGCTGGTCTTTATAGCGGCGCTCGATGTCCCTTAGAAAATCGCGAAGCTGCGATTGAATTGCGAGCTGAAGCAGGCTCACAAAGGCCTGTTGCTCAGGGCAGACACGGAGCCCCTCGCGGTTTGTCTGGTCGATGAGCATGGGGTTGCCGAGCCGGGAAATGATCACGCGGCCAACGAACTGCGCCTTGTTCAACAGATACCCGGTGCTGCCGAGCGCGCGCCGGTCAAGCGCGAGCCAATCATCGTAATCCTCGCCATACGGGAGCACCCGGAAGCCGTCGCGAAACAGCAGAATGCCTGACCAGCGCCGTTGCAGTTCACGGACAATTTTCTGATCGCCGATGCTGTCGATTCGGCCAAGACGCTGCCTGTTGAACCAATATGCTTCGAACTCGAACGCCCCCAGATCATCCAGCGCTGAAAGGGGGACTTCTCCTGAAGTCCCGCTGATCGATCCTTCAAGATCGGGCAGAGCGAACTCCCGTGTCTCGACCTCGCGCGGATGCTCAAATCCTAGGTTCAGGGCTTCGAAGCGGCATTCAAGAACCGGCTGTCCGTCCCGATACCGAAACTTGCCCTTGACCAGCGCATGCGCGTGAGCCAGCAGGTGGCGGTCCATGTGAGCCACGGGTATGCGGGTGCCGTTCCAGAAAATTGCAATGCGCGGACGTCGTTTGGCGTCCGCAAAAGGATCGGTGAGCCGCGCGAAATCGTATTCACCCAGATACTTGACCCGGTCATAGGTCCAGTCAGCACTTAATGCTCCGATAATCAGGCGTGTCCCGCTCCAAACACTGTTCGGCTTCGGGGCTCCTTGCGCCGGCGCCACGTCGATTTCGTCGAGCATGGCGTCAAGGTCGCTGAACGCCGACCAGTCAATCTCCAGCAGGTTGAGCCGCTTATCCGCTTTCTCCGCGGTCTCTACCGTCAGCCTTTCACCAAGGCGCATAGCCGAGAGGCGGCCGATACCTTTCTCGCCCAGAAAAGGGGCGCGGCCATCTGCGCCGCTACGGCTCGCGAGCGCAGCATCTATGGCGCGCTTGCGAGACGCCGTGCCGATGACAAGGTAATTGTCCACCAGGTCCTGCCGGGACATGCCGGTCCCCTGGTCCGAAACGACGATTCGGTTTTCGGCCGCGTAGGCTTGATCGAGCGCCTTCAGAAGGGCAGATCGGCTCTTTGCGCCGTCGATTGCGTTACGAAACCGGGCAAGCGATTCCTGTGGCGCCGACGGGTCAAGTGCGCTCGTGATATCGGACTTCAGTTGGCCGATGTCAGCCCCGCCGTCTTGGGCGCGCTGTCTGAATCTGAGATAATGGTTGCGTCGGAGTGCAATCTCGAAATGTATTTCTGCGCCATTGGCAGAGCCGGCATCGAAGGCATTTTTGACCAGCTCGTAGAAAGCGATAACGTCAGAGCTGATAAGCTCCGCCCCCAATTCCAAAACCGCCCGCGCGCATATCTTAAACAACCCGCCTACCTCCGCCCCGGCTTGAGACAAGCGGAAGGCAACCGGGCCGCGCGTCTGTCAAGATGCGCGCTCCCGTGTGATCTGCGTTCTTTCCAAAATGGCTTCTTCATTTGAACCTAAGCTACTTTCTTGCTGCGCAATAACTCATCGAGCCCGTCGGACAAGTTCCAGATCGGGTCCTGATCGCCGTCGCGCAGCATCTCCACCACATGGGGGACGCCGGCGGCGGCAAGCCCATTGGCTATCGCCATCATCCGCCGCGGCTCTCCGACGATCTCGACGCTGTCGGCTACGGCGATGGCGATCAGCATGACCGCCTGTACGCGCCAGCTATCGCGGTCGAAGATTGACCCCTCGATGAACTTGAACGTATCCTGCTTGGAGAGATCGACCGGTTCGAGCTTTTTGCGCGCGCCGAGCGACAAGCCGGCGAACCATAAATCGACCATGCGCGGAAAGGGGCTTTGGTCGATGACGGCGCGGCCCGCCGTCTGGCAGTACCGGTCATACACCTCACGCTGCTCGGCGGGGGCGATCAGATCGATGCCGGCGAAAGGATTGTGATAACGCTGCGTCATGATCCGTCTCCTACGATGCCATTTCCAGCAGGGTGTCCGCGTCCATCCGCCGCTGGCACTGCTTACATTCCTGGCGGTGATTGCACTCGCAGCGCAGCACCGTGCGCTCGTCCACCCGCGGGTCGTTGACCAGCATCCGCGGATAGTGGACCGGGTTCGTCAGTGTGATCACGCGGCCAGCCTCGGCATCGAGGATGTCCTCGCAATCCGCGATCTCGGAGCGGGTGAGGAAGAGCACGAGCTGCGAGCTTTCCCGGATTGCCGTCCTGAGCACCGATTTCTTGACGTAGCCGCTCATCATGCCAAGCGGTGTGTCGATCACGTTCGGTGCCTCGACCTCGCTGACCTTGGTGAGAGCAAGAATAAAGGCGAGCGTTAGCGCTCGGCGGGAGGCGCCGTTCAGGTCGCGGTCCGGGTTCAGCGTGCGCTCGTTCGGCCCGTAGACGACAATGTCGAAATCCTTGCTGATGACGGCCCGGCGAATGATCGCGCCCTGTTCGGGATCGGCGCCGATCATTTCAAGGAATATATCGTTCATGAGGGTGCTGACCTTTTCCAGCTCCTCATTCGTGATCCGCTCATACGAGTTGCGCAGGACCCGCTCGACATCCTGCGTGACTTCGAGCTCCGCCAATATGCGGGCGCCCTTCTTCTGTTCGCGCAGCAGGTTGTCGCGCTGGAGAATCAGGGATTCGCGCTCCTTCCTAAGCCCTTCGAGCTGCGTTTCGTACCGCGCCCGGTTGCCGTTAAAGCGGTCGCGCTGATCGGTGTACTGCCGCTTCGTGTCGCGCAGGCCCTGAATGTCCGTATCCGGAATGTCGTCGAGTTGCGCTTCAAGAGCCTTGAGCTTCTTGCCTTGTTCGTCGCGCATGATCTCAAGCTCATCGCGCCGTTCGACGACCTTGGAATATTCGGCGAGCCAGCGTTCGCTATCAGCGATCTGGTCCGGCTGGAGGGGGCGCGAGCCGTAATAGAGGTCGGTAATCTGGCTCTGAAGGCCATCGGCCTTGCGGCTGTCATCGATGAGGCACCGGATGTGCGCCCGGCGGCGCTGGCCGTCGGCATCGTTCGGATCGAGCGATTCGCCGCAGATGCAGCTCGCCCCTTTCAACCGGTCTTCGAGCACCGGGATCGTGGTGTTGGGGATCTTGCCCTGGTCATGAAGCTCACCAAGCTTGGCCAGACCCTTTTCCAGCACAGGGCCGAGAAGGTCGCGCGACAAGGCTAACCCCCGGAACAAATCGGCATGCTCCTTACCGGCGGCCGCACGCTGGCTGTCTATGTGCTTGAGCTGCTTCTCGGCCTGCTCGATATCCCGCTTGAGCTTTTCCCGGTCGCCCTTGATCAACGCGGCGTCGATCTTCTTCTGCAGGGCGGCAAGTTTCTCGTCGAAGGCCGCGAACTGCGCCTTCGCATCCTCGATCTTCTCTTCGAGGTCGGTTGAGTCCCTATCGATCTGCTCCAGCTTGGTCGCGATCTGCGTCAGCTTCGTATCCGACCCGATGCCCTTGGCCGCCTTGTTGACCTCGGACGCGGCCTTCTTTACGTGCTTGAGGGCATCCTCGATGACGCCGAGGCCGAGCAGCGAGCGGATAGCTTTCTGGACCCGCTCGCGCTTGGTCGAAGCCGAAACGGTCGCCTCGATGAAGCTCAGCGCCCGGTCGCCGTCCGTGAAGAAAACGTCCCGCAACTCCGGAGGCAGCTCCTCTTCGATGACCGCCTCTGGCGGCTCGATCGGCACGCTCCCGGTTTCTGCGAGGTGAAACAGCCTAACTGTGGACGGCGTCCGTTCCCACTTGGCGCCGTTCAGCGTCTCGAAGGCGGAGCGGATGATGCGGTATTGCCGCTTGGTCTCGATAAGGCCGCGTGCGCTGCGGCGCAGGGCGGTGGTTTCGAACTCTACCTGCACCGCGATCGGTACGCGCCGGCCGTCGGAAGCGTCCCAGTCGATCGGGTGCAGCCGGTAGTCCTGGCCTTTCGCCGGCAGCGCGTCATCGCCGTAGAGCGCCCACTGAAGACCGTTCAGGATCGTCGTCTTCCCGGTCTCATTTTCAGCCCTGATCACGGTCAGCTTACATGTGGCGTCGGTCGAAAAATCGAGCTTCAAATGGCGCAGCAGACGAAAATTCTCAAACTCGGCGCGAATGAGCTTCATCAGGAATCCTCCCCGGCCGCCGTCGCGTGCCCCCGTTTCTCGGCGAGGAAGCGCCCCGCCGTGTTGCACTTGTCATTGACCTTTTGCTGAATGTTCGTGCCGTGCACGCGGTGCTGCCGCTCGGCGGTGATAATGTCCGTGACGACATCCACCAGCTCTTCCCGGTAGCCGTCGCACCGCTCTTCGATGTTTTGGCACTCATCGAGGATAATGGTTATGATTTTACGTTCATTGAGCGGCATTTCCCCCCCTTACATGAATGCGGCGCTGACCAGCTTGTCGATTATATCCAGAGGTCCGTCGGGCCGGCCGGCATTGCGCGCAAGGCTTGCAAACTCCTGAATCCGCAGCAACTCCGAGCGCACTAATGTCCGCGCCTCATCGTCGACATTCTCAATGTCCGGCGGCATCGCTATGAAATCGTGAATCTCGCTATGCGTCTTGCCGGTCTCGCGGCAGGTCCGCAGCAGCCGGCCGCGGCGCTGCACCCACTGGCGTTCGACAGTCGTGCTCGCCAGAATGAAGGCCTTCTCAATCTGCGGGATGTTCACCCCTTCATCGAGGACGCGCTTGGCCGTAAGGACGCGCAGCGTCCCTTCCTGGAAGGTGCGGATGATCCGCGCCGTCTCTTCGCGATTGCCCGTCTCTTCAAACGTGAGCTGATGAAACAGGATGCCTTGGCGGTTCAGGAGCGCGTTGACGGCGTCGAGCTGTTCGGGGGCTTTGTCCGAGGCATAGATCAGCGTATGGCGCAGCGTTCTAAGATCCTCGCGGGCGAGGGCCGCTTCGAGCGCGGCCAGTTTATTCTCGGCCGTTTCGAGAAGCGCCCGGCGGTCCCGATAGAGCTTCGTCAGGTACTCGTCGGGCTTACCCTGTTCCTTGCGCCAGGCATTCGCCTTGATCTTGGCCGTCAGGTCATACCACTCGTCCATCTCGCCTGCGGTCAGCTCCACCGGATGAACGAAGTAGTCGTACTCGACCAGGCAGCGGCCGATCGCTTCCCTGAGCGTGAAGCGAAATGCGACAGGACCGAAATAGGCGAACAGCGCGTCGGTGCCCTCTTCGTCGTATTGCCGTATCGGCGTTGCCGAAAGGCCGAGCCGGTACTCGAAGAATTCAGGCGGATGGGATACGAAGCCCTCGGCGCCGAGGTTATGCGCCTCATCGGCAATCAGCAGCCGTGTACAGTCGAGCTTTTCAAGCTCGGCCTTGAAGCCGGCATCGCACAGCGTGCGGTGCGAGACGACGACGACTTCCACATCGCTCGTCCCGTTACGAAAGCGGCGTTTGATCCTGTTGAGTTCGGTCGCACGCCCGCGGGCGCCGACCGCCAGCGTCAGGTTGACCGGCCGCAAGCCGAAGGGCGCGATCTCATCGCACCATTGCTGGATCAGCGGAATGTAGGGGGCGGCGACAACGATCAGCAGCGGCTTCTCTCTTTTATACAGGCGATGCGCGCAGATCATCGCCGTGATCGTCTTGCCCGAGCCGGTCGCCATTTCGAGGACGCCGCAATAGCCCGCTTCGCACCAAGCCTTTATCGCCTTGCCCTGATGCTCGAACGGCCCGTCCTCATAGCGAAGATTCGCCGGTACTGAAAACGATCCCCGCGGCAGGCTCGCCGGCTCGAAAGGCTCGGGCGGGTTCTCCGCGAAGCCGGAAGCACGCCCGTAGAGCGCGCGCAGCTCGTCCTCCGTGGGCGGCGTCTCCGCGCGGTACGACTTCAGCAGCTTTTCCCGGATCGCATCAGGCATCGGAAGGACGATGCAGTTCTCGTCCTCGTTGCGCCAGAGCTGCACGAACTGATCGCCGAATTTGCCCGTGATGTAGCGCTGGTTCGGATCTTCCCATGATTTCGAGACGGCGATCTGTTCGATGTTCTTGTGAATTCCTGCATAGGTCACGTTGCTTGAGCCATGGGCCGCCATCACATCCTCGCCGGCCTGAAACAGCCAGACCTTCGGATGGAAGAGGGCGTCCTTCATCAGCGCGATCTTGATCTCGATCCGGCGCTTGCGGAGCAGCCACGAAAGGCACTTGAGCGTGTGCCGCGCGAGCAGGTCTTCCGTGACGGTCAAATCGTCCAGAATCCTGGTGACGACTTCATCCGTGGATTTGACGCCTTCCTCGATGGCAGCGAGATCGGCAGGACGCAGCAGGGGGCTGATGACAAGCCGGAAACTGTCATGCGCCGTATTGATGTAGGTCGCGAGGCCGGGCGCGAGCGATGCCAGCACTTCGCTGGAGAAAAACCCCACCATGCAGTCCACCTTGGCGGCCGCCTGGAAGCCCGGAATCAGCACTTCCTCCGCAAGCGAATCGGCGGGCAGGATGTAGAGCGGCCGGGTCTCGACGGCATGCAGCCCCTCGGGCAAACGCTCGCTCCGCACATGTGCCGCTGCGAGGTCGCTTTCCACACGCAAGCTCCCTAGACTCGTCATATCCCCGCCCAACCTTGATAACCTTTCATGCTCGCTGCTCCAACTCCTTCGCTCCTGCGGGCGGCCACCACCGGCCACCCCGAACCGTCAGCGAGGATCCTGCCAACAATCATCTCACGATAGCTCCTATATAATGAGCTGCTCGCCACAATCGGCACGTCACCAAAAGTGCGAGTCTTAACTATTCGCATAATCACGATCCATAACGGGACTCTATCGCGAGGGGCAACGAGCCTCATATATATTAGTCATGCAATTATTAGTGGAGTCAATGGCTTGCATTTTATTTGACGCGTCCGGCTTTGCCGGACCGGGCTCTCGTGAACCAAGCCCCACCATAGGCGGGTCCCGGCCCTTACGGGCGTCGATCCCTCGCGCGTAGCGCCGTAGGCGCCTTCGGTGTCGCCATGCTGACGCTCCTGGCAGGTTTCCATTCTCACTGAGCGCGGCTCCTGAGCCGCGCATTTACTCGGTCAGCCTGCGGCTGAAGTTCCTTTGTTTGTTTGGGGCCTGCGGCCCACCGGGCCGTCAAGGCCAAGCCCTCCCTCTACGCGTCCGGGCGAAAACCGGGGGACCGTGGCTCGGTCGCGTTGCTCCCTGCGCCCGCACCACTCCCCCGGTTTTCGGCCTTGACCGCCGCACCCCCGCTCATTGCCGCGGGGCTAGTCGGGTTGCAGCAGCCGCCGCAACCCGGACTAGAAAGGAAATGGCAATGAAAACCGATGTTTACGACAAGGTGACGGCAACCATCGTGGCCGAACTGGAGAAGGGCGTCCGCCCGTGGTTCAAGCCGTGGAGCGCCGAGCACGCGGCGGGAAGGATCACCAGGCCCCTGCGCCACAACGGTCAGCCCTACGCGGGCATCAACATCCTGATGCTGTGGGGTTCCGCGGTGGCCCAGGGTTTTGCCGCCCCGATCTGGATGACCTTCCGGCAGGCTATGGAGCTTGGGGCCCATGTCCGCAAGGGACAGAAGGGCTCGCTGGTGGTCTATGCCAACGCCGTCACCCGGACGGAGGTGGACGAGAACGGCGAGGAGAACGAGCGCGAAATCCCCTTCATGAAGGGATACACCGTCTTCAATGTCGAGCAGATTGAGGGTTTGCCGGATCACTACTATGGCAGGCCGGAGCCACGCCTGAACGGTCCCGCTCGTATCGAATCTGCCGAGGCCTTCTTCGCCGCGCTCCGGGCCGACATCCGCCACGGCGGCAACCAAGCCTACTACGCCATCAGCAGCGATCATGTGCAGATGCCGCCCTTCGACGCCTTCGCCGATGCAGAAAGCTACTATGCGACGCTGGCCCACGAATGCACGCACTGGACCCGGCACCCCAAGCGCCTTGACCGGGATTTCGGGCGGAAACGCTGGGGCGATGACGGCTACGCCCGCGAGGAACTGGTGGCCGAACTGGCCTCTGCCTTCCTGTGCGCCGATCTTGAGCTGACCCCGGAGGTGCGGGAGGACCACGCCGCCTATATCGCCTCGTGGCTCAAGATCCTGAAGAACGACAAGCGGGCGATCTTCAGCGCTGCCGCCCACGCCCAGCGCGCCGCCGGATACCTGCATAGCCTGCAGCCCGGGGCGGCAGAGGAGCGGGCGGCATGAGGCCCCCCGACACCATCGTCGTTGACGGTCATGCCTTCAGCTGGCGGCGGTTGCTTGAACTCCGCCGCCGGCAGCTGGAAAAATGGAGGAATGCGCGGCCCGAGCAGCCGGCCTTGTTCCAAATGCGGGATGACGCCCGCCCGAAATCCGAGCGCAAGGCGGCCGGGCGCCTCAAGGAGCCGACCCTGATGGCTTGGCTGGACGGAGCGGCCGCCCTGAGATCGACTGAACGGTGCGAAGAATTTTGCGGCGGGACCGGCCGGTCCCGCCGCGCAGTGCTATGGCCGCGGAGCGCGAGACGCGATCTCAGCACCGAGATTCTCCAGCGATGCAAGGGCGTTGCGCCGTTCGAAGCTCTCGGGCGCGCTGCGGGCGAGGGTATTGAACGTCTCGCGATGGAGCGCCCGCAGCTCGGATAGACTGCGTGAGGTCAGTTCGGAACGTGTGATGAGTTTCATCGATGTTTCCTCCTTGTCTGGAGGCTCCGACCGCCGGAGCCTTTCTGGCTCCGGGTGCCCACAATCGCCACAAAGAAAGGCTTCCAGGCGGGTAGGGGATTACCTAGGAGGGAAGGAAACGGATGGATTTTGGCACGTTCCGTATCTGAACGCAGCGCATCGGAGCAGGCGGCGCTAGGGCTCCGGTTCGAGGCCCTCGCCGCGGCCAGGACCGCCGAGGTGCCGGCCCTGATCCTGCGCGGCCCGGAACTCAGTCCCGAGGTCCATAGCGCCTTCGCGCTCCATCTGCATGTAGTGGGCAATGTCGCCGCGCAGCCGGTCCCGCGTCTCGGCGTGCTCGGCGCGGGCCCGGTCGACCGATTGCTGAAGGGAACGGCGCTCTTCGAGCTGCAGCTCAACCAGCCGGTCTTTCTCGACCGCATCGCGTTGATAGCAGCGAAAGGCCTCGATTTCGTTCTCCCGGCGAAGGCGGGCATATTTGCCGGTCAGCCGGTCCCAAACGCCGCGCAGGCCCCGCGACATGCGCTCGGCGCGGCGCATAGTCTCCCGGTTCCAGCGCCGTTCATGCAAATCACGCAACTCGGCTCGCTGGTCACGGTGGCGCTGCGCAAGGTCGCGCCGTGCCCTGGCCAGTTCGACGAAACGAGCCCGGGATGCGGCAGATGCCTCACGGATGTAGCCTTCGAGAGCGGCCGACATTTGCCGCGCGACATTGGCTTTCACCGCGGCAACAGTCGGCAGGGTGGCGGAATCGCCGAGCCGGGCTCTCATTTCCTTGGTCTTGACACCGGCAGCGCGTGCGAGGCCAAAGACCTCGCCGCGATAGTCCACCGCGACGAAGCCCCGGCGGTCCCCCTGCGCCAGGTAGAAGCCCCGTTCCTCAAGGGCCTTGGCAAAGGCTTTCCTGGAATCCGAGACGGCCCAGCATTCCTGGAGCGCGGCCTTGATGGATTTCGGATCCTCGCCGAGCCTAGCCGCCTGTTGCCATTCGGCCAGGCTGAAATTGAGCGGGTTGCGCTCGCGGCTGTTCATTAAGCCCCTGGGCATCTTCCAGCGATGCTCAAGGTAGAGTTCCCGCGAGATGTCGCGGAGCTTGACCTTGAAGTGCGGCAGGTTGATCGCCTTCATCTTTGTGCCGTCGATCCGCGACCACACACAGTGCGCATGGCGGCGGCCTTCCTTCTCGTGGAAGACAATGGCGCGTGGCTGGCCCTCCAGCCCGAGCTTGGTTTCGATACGGTCCAGCGCGTTTTCAAATGCATGTACTGGAACCACCTCGCCCGGCGGCGGGCTGAGGCTCAGATGGAAGACGAACTGGCGACAGCGCGTGGCCTGGCTGACCGCATGGGCTTCTCTTAGGGCGCCGGTGAGGTCATCCGCGATGAAGCCTCGCAGCTCGTGCACTTCGACGTGCTCGTTCTCCTGCGTCTTCAGGAGGTGCCTTGCCAGTTGCTTCGCGCCGCCGCGCTGGGAACCCTTGAGGATCATGACTTCAATCCGCGGGCAGCCCGAGGCCGGCCATAAGGCTGGCGCGCATGGCGAGAACGGCGCCACACGCACTTTGTATTGCCGTTTCTGTTTCCGGTGTAACGGGCAGGGAGCCGCTGTTCACCGCTCTGGCAAGCTGGTTGAGGTTGTTGGAAATCCGGGCATGGCCCAGCGCGCTTAGCACCTTGGCCAGCTCGATTTGGTCTTTGACCGGGCGCTTGTTCCGGGTGCGGCGTTGGGGGATGCTCTCATCGAAGAGCCGCGAGCGGATGTAGGCCCCCAGAGCCTGATCCCCGGCAGCCCGTTCAAGCGCCGCCCGCTCTTCGAAGGTAAGCCGCAGGGAGAAAACCGTTGTCTGACTCTGGGTTGCGTCCGCCATCTCTGTCCTGGGACAGACACGGCAATCCTGAAGGTCGCAGGTTCAAATCCAGAATCGGGAATTGAACCAAGGCTTTACGGGCCTTCCGGGCCGCCGAGAATGTCCAATGCTTGAGACAGCAGGACAAGCGTGTTGCGTGCCCCCGCAACCAACCGCCAATTGTCCAGCCCGCCAGGCCCCAACCCGGCGGGCTTTCGTGCGTCTACACAAATCGCGGACACTTCTCGCCGGACACCATTCACCGGACACCAGGGGCCATCATCGGCCCCGGCGGTGTGGACCGAAACGGAACAGGTCACGCGATCTCGCACGCAGCCAACGGGAGGAGGCCATGCGGACATCACTACGGCTGCTTCTGGCGCGGCGGCGTTTCCTGACGGCGACCGTCGCCAGCGGCCTGGCCGCGCTGCCGGTGTCGCGGCGCCCGGCGGCGGCCCCCTTGCCCGTCTGGCTCGACCGGGTCACCGTCGCCGGTCCGGCCTACTACGACGCGCGCCGCATCTGGCAAACGCTGACGCCGGGGGCGCCGCTTGAGCTGCGGCGGCAGCCCGACAACCCCCATGACGCTCTCGCCATCGAAGTCTTCACGTCGTCGGGCGAGAAGCTGGGCTATGTGCCGCGCATCAACAATGCGCCCTATGCCCGCCTGATGGATGCCGGGCGGCCGGTGACGGCGCGCCTGGCCGATGCTGCCATCGACAACTGGTACGCCATCGAGATCGACCTCTCCCTGGCACCGTGATCCCACGGGGAAGGCCCGACCTGGCGGGCCCACCTCAGAACTTTCCTCGGCGCCTACACCGCCGCCAAGCGTCTGAAGACCCTGCGTGGCCTCACCGTGTTCGAGGTCATCTGCCAGAAACGGGCTTCAGAACCGCACCGATGTTTCCAAGATCCACACCAGCTCACCGCGGGACAAACACCAAGAGCCGTCCGGCCGATGAACCGCCCCACACCCACGACCTAACGCCCCACCCACGACCCGATGCCCGCAACCAGCCCCTCGCCCACTGGGCCGGGGCTAACACCGGGCCCTTGCGCACTCTGGCTGGCGTGGGAGTAAGGGGGACACGGGTCAGGGCAGGCGGGCGATCGGCTCGTTCAACGCAAGCTTGTCCCTTTCCAAACAAAGCGAAGCGGTCATGTGGTGAACCAGCTTCGATTTCTTCTTCGGCGGGTAGACAAGCAGGGTTCGGAAGTGAACCGCAGGCTCCAGCGGCTTCAGAAGGAGGCCACGCTCCAGGTATCCGATGGCCGTCACCGGATCGACGATGCCGCAGCCGGCACCGGCCAGGACGAGCGCGCAAATGGTGGAGGAGTAGGCGGTTTCCACCACAACGCGGGGGGCGACGCCATGCCGGGCGAACATCGCCTCGGCTTCGTGCCGGGTGGTGTCTTCCGGCGCCAATGCCACGAAGGGCAGGTGATCGAGATCGGCAGGAACGATGCTCTCGCGGTCCTGCAGCGGGTGGCCCGGGTAAATGGCTAGGGCCGCGCGGATGGTGGCAAAGGGTGTGGCCTCCACACCGGTCGTGTCGATTTCGTCGGCGGCGATCGCCAGATCCACCTGGTTGGCTGCGACCATGTCGCGGATGGCCGAAGACGACCGTACATAAAATGAAACCGCGATGTCCGGGCTCGTCCTTTGAAAGCGGCCGATGGCGTTTGGCACCAGATTGGTGCTGAAGGCCGATAGGCACGCGATGCGAAGATCGCCGGACCCGTAGTCGCGGATGCGGGCGGCAGCACTGCGCAGCTTGGCGATGCCGGCCAGCGACATCTCCACTTCCCGGAAGAAAAGATGGCCCTCGGCGGTGGGGCTCATGCGCCCCTTTTCGCGATCGAACAGTTTGAAGCCGATCGACCGTTCCAGGGTCATGATGGCCTTGCTGATTGCCGGTTGAGACACACCCAACGCCTCCGCGGCCCGGGAGGTCGTGCCGTAGGTCATGACGGCCTGATAGGCCTCGATCTGCCGAACATCCATGGACCATCATATAACTATCTAGAATAGAAACTGGCAATATGAATATTAGACGGAATAGATGGGCGCGTGGCACGGTCAAGCCTTCGAAAGCAGGGGAAGGACCCGAAGGTGCCGTCTGCGAAGGACGAAACGCTGTGTGTGTCGCGTGGGACGGTCAGCACGGAGGGGTTCGACAGCCTGACCGTGCCGATCTATCGCGCTTCCACCATTCGCTTTGGCGACGCAGCGAGCTTTGCGGCCCGCTTCGAACGGGGGCCGGACGGCTACGTCTATGGGCTCTACGGCACACCGACGCATCGCCACCTGGAACGGAAGATCAGCGAACTTGAGGCGGGGGAGCGCACCGTCCTTGCCCCCTCCGGGCAGGCGGCGATCACGTGTGCGATGCTCCATCTCCTCAGCACCGGCGACCGCGTTCTCCTGCCCGACACCGTGTATGGCCCGGTCCGCGATTTCGCCGATGAGAACCTGGGAAAGCTGGGCATCGAGGTCGTCTACTACGAGCCCTGCGACATCGGCACTCTGCAGTCACTGCTCGGCAAGCCGACACGCCTTGTCTGGGTCGAATCGCCCGGATCCATCACCATGGAGGTTCAGGACGTCCCCGCCATCGTCCATCTGGCGCATGCCGCGGGCGCCCTGGTGGGGTGCGACAACACCTGGGCCTCGCCGCTCAACTTCAAGCCGCTCGCCCATGGCGCCGACCTGGTCGTCGAAGCGCTGAGCAAGCATTTCTGCGGCCATTCCGATGTCCTGATGGGGTCGATCACCGTCAGGGACGAAGCGCTCGGCCTGGGACTGAAGGCGTTCATGGGCCGGATGGGCATCAACGCGTCGCCGGATGATTGCGCCCTGGTCATGCGCGGGGCGGAAACCTTGGCCGTGCGCCTGAAACAGACATCGGCGAGTGCCCTCGATATCGCCCACTGGCTCGCGACGCAGCCACGCGTCGTGCGGGTTCTCCATCCTGCCCTGCCGAACCACCCCGGCCATGGACACTGGCGGCGCGACTTCTCCGGGTCTGCCGGGGTGTTCAGCTTCGAACTGATGCCGCAAGCCGACAGTCACATCCTGCCCGCCTGCGACGCGCTGGAGCTGATCTCCATCGGTGCCTCCTGGGGCGGAACGAAGAGCCTGCTTGCCCCGGTCACCGTCCGTCCGCTGCGAACCGCGACGCCCTGGGCCGGGCCAGAGTGTCTGCTGCGCCTCAGCGTCGGCCTGGAGGCGGTGGACGACCTGGTGGCCGATCTTGCGCGGTTTTTCGCGGCACTGGACGAAAGACTCGCGGCGCCTGAAGCCGCCCGCGCGGGCGTCGGCGGCACTACGGATCGAGCGGTATCAAGTCACGGCAATGATCAGATCCGTCAGTGAACATGAACAACGCGCAACAGGTCCAACTTGGGAGTCAGATATGCTAAAGAACTTCACTGCCTTGACTGCGGCGTCTGCTTTCGTGCTCTCGGCAACGGTTCTTGCGTGCGGTCCCACAGCGGCGCAAGGCTACGACACGTCCAGCATTCCGGTCGACGAAGACCTCGCGGCGCGGGTGCCCGAGCGCATCCGGGAAGCCGGCGTGCTGGTGGGCGGATCGGACAACGATTACGCCCCCTGGGAATATCTGGCCGGTGAAGATGGCCAGACGCCGGAGGGGATCGACATCGACATCGGCAATGCCATCGCCGCGACCCTGGGCCTGGACTACGAATCCCGCACCGCGTTGTTCACGACGATCCTGCCGGCGCTCGGCACCAACTACGATATCGGGCTGTCGGCCTTCTCGATCACCGACGAGCGGCTGGAAGTGGTCAATTTCGTCTCCTACAACGAGACCGGAAACGAATGGGTCATCCGTGCCGGAAACCCGGACGGCTTCGACCCCAACGATATCTGCGGCCGCGTGATCGCGATGCAGAGCGGCAGTTCCCACGAGGAACTGATGCAGGAGGAAAGCCAGCGCTGCGTCAGCGAAGGCATGCCGGAAATAGAGATCCTGCCCTTCCGGACCCAGACCGAAGCGGTGACGCGGGTGGCCGCCGGTGGGGCCGCCGCGACGCTGACGGGCAGCACGACGGCGCTTTACGCCGCGTTCCGGTCCAATGGAACGCTGGAGACGGTCGAACCCGTGGGTGACATCCTCAACTTCCGCAGCCCCAACGGGATCGCCATCGCCAAGTCCGACATGGACCTGACCCAGTTGATCGCCGACACCCTCAACCACCTCATCGAAAACGGCACCTACGCCGCCATCCTCGATGCCTGGGGCATGAGCGTCGTCGGGATCGAGGAGGCCCAGATCAACCCGGCAGGTTTTTGACGTGGGTGGGTCTGACGGTGATCCGGTCGTCGGCGGCAGCCGGCCCGACACCGCAGAAACGGTCGTATTCAACCGGGTGGTGCCGCGGCGCCATCCGGGGCGCTGGGTGGCGGTTGCCATCATCCTGGTCCTGGCGGCGCAGGCCATCCAGGGCGTCACGACGAACCCGAACTTCCATTGGGATACCTACGCCGAGTACGTGTTCTCACCATTTGTGCTGCGCGGTGTCGGGTGGACGCTGATCCTCACCGTCGTTGCCATGGCGGTCGCCATTCCGCTCGCCATGCTGCTCGTCGTCATGCGGGAAAGCGGCAACCCGATCCTGCGAAGTGCGTCCTGGCTTTGGGTCTGGTTCTTCCGCGGCACGCCGGTCTACACCCAGCTTGCGTTCTGGGGGCTGTTCGCGGTGCTGTTCCCGCGCATTGCCCTGACGGTGCCCTTCGGGCCGGAATTGCTGAGCCTTGACAGCCGCTGGATCGTCACCCCCGCCGTCGCCGCGATCGTTGGGCTGAGCTTCAACGAAAGCGCCTATCTTGCGGAAATCTTCCGGGCCGGGTTTCGCGCCATCGATCGCGGCCAGACGGAAGCCGCGCAGTCGATCGGCATGTCGAAAGGCAAGATCTGGACGCGCATCCTCATTCCGCAGGCCATGCGCACCATCATTCCCCCGACGGGCAACGAAACCATCGGCATGCTGAAGATGACGTCGCTGGTGCTGGCCGTGCCTTTCACGCTCGACCTGATGTTTGCCACCAACGCCATCGCCAACCGGACTTATCTGCCGGTGCCGCTGCTGCTGGTGGCGGCGACATGGTATCTGGCCATCACCTCGGTGCTGATGGTCGGACAGTATTACCTGGAGCGCTATTACGGCCGCGGCCACGACGACGTCGTCGTCAAGGGAGGCCCCCACTGATGGGCGGGGCAGGAACCGGACGGGCCGTCGAGCTTCGCGGTGTTCACAAGTTCTACGGTCCCTTTCATGCGCTGCGCGGAGTTGATCTGGCGATCGGCAAGGGCGAGGTCTGTGTCGCCATCGGGCCATCGGGATCGGGAAAATCGACCCTGCTCCGGTGCATCAACCAGCTTGAGGTGGTGTCGGCCGGGCGTGTCTACCTGGGCGGCGAATTGCAGGGCTACCGCGAGGTCGGCGAGTGCCTGCACCAGCTTTCCCCGCGCCAGATCGCAGCCCAGCGCCGCCGCACCGGCATGGTGTTCCAGCGGTTCAATCTCTTCCCCCATATGACGGCTCTGCAGAATGTCATCGAGGGGCCGGTGCACGTGAAGGGCCTGCGCAAGCGCGAGGCGCGGGAGCGGGGCAGGGCGCTGCTCGCCCGCGTCGGCCTCGACGGGCTCGGTGACCGCTATCCCAATCAGCTCTCGGGTGGCCAGCAGCAGCGCGTCGCCATCGCCCGCGCGCTCGCCATGGAACCCGAAGTGATGCTGTTCGACGAACCCACCTCGGCCCTCGACCCGGAACTGGTGGGCGAGGTTCTGGACGTGATCAAGGACCTGGCACGCTCGGGCATGACGATGATGCTGGTAACCCACGAAATCGGCTTCGCCCGGGAAGTCGGCGACGACGTGGTCTTCATGGACAATGGCATGGTGGTCGAGCGGGGAAAGCCGCAGGACATGTTTGCGGGTGCGCGGGAAGCCCGCACGCAGGCGTTCCTGTCGAAGGTGCTGTAATGAGCCGGTTGGATGCCATTCTCGACCGGGTCGATGCCGACATCACGGTTGTGGTCGAGAGATTTCTGCGGTTCCTGCGGTTTCCGTCCGTTTCCAGCCTGCCGGAGGGGCGTGAGGGAATTCGCGCCTGTGCCGATTGGCTGCGTGGGGAACTGGCGGCACTCGGCTTTGCGGCGCGTGTCGCCGAAACCGCAGGCCATCCCCTGGTGATGGCCGCGCGCCGGTCCCGCCGGGCTGGTCCCAAGGTGTTGATCTATGGGCACTACGATGTCCAGCCCGCGGACCCGCTGGAGGACTGGGCATCGCCGCCCTTCGAGCCGGAGATCCGGCAAGAAGATGGCCTGACGCGCATCTATGCCCGCGGGGCCGCCGACAGCAAGAGCCAGGTCTGGTCGGTCATCGAGGCGCTGCGGGCGTGGTTGGAGGTTGCGGGCGAGCTGCCGGCCGACATCACGGTCATGCTTGAGGGCGAGGAGGAAACGGGCTCGCCCAGTCTGCCCGCGTTCATCGACGCCCACCGGGAGGACCTCGCCTGCGACGTCGTCTTCAACAGCGACAGCGACATGTGGTCCCGGCAGCGGCCGGCGATCACCACGCGGTTGAAGGGCCTGATCCACGAGAAGGTGACGATCTTTGCCCCCAACGGCGACCTGCATTCGGGCCATTTCGGCAATGTCGCGGTCAATCCGATCGGGGTTCTGGCCGGGATCCTCGATGCCATCCACGACGGCCGGGGCCGGGTTGCCATCGAAGGCTTCTACGACGGGGTGGACCCGGTACCGCCGGCGCTGCGCGAGAAATGGGAAGCGCTCGACCTGGATGAGGCGCTGTGCGGCGTGTCTGTCGAAGGCGGACCAACCGAGGACGGGCTGGGTGCCGTCGAGCGCATGTGGGGCCGGCCGGGGATCGACATCAACGGCATCATGGGCGGCAATACCGGTGCGGGCGAGCGTTCGGTCCTGCCCGGCTCGGCCACCGCGCGGCTGTCCTTCCGGCTGGTCGGCCGGCAGCGGCCAGACCATGTGCGCGCCGTGTTCCGGTCCTTCGTCGAAGCACATATCCCGTGCGGCTGCCGGGTGGCGTTCGAAGGGGCGGGCGGCAGCACGGCGGTCTCGGTGGACGAAGCAAGCCCGTGGATCGCCGCCGCAGCCCAAGCGCTCGATGCCGAATGGCCGGCGCCGACCCTGATCAAGGGGACCGGTGGAGCGGTGCCGCTGGTCGGCCTTTTGACCGAGGCGCTCGGCGTCGATTGCGTGACACTGGGGTTCATCCTCGGCGACGACGCCATCCATGCGCCCAACGAACGCTACGATGTCGAGCGCTTGCGCAAGGGCATCCGCAGTTGGGTGCGCATTCTGGCGGACCTGCCGGACCCCAGGACTTCGCCCACCCGCGCGGCATCTCACCTCAAGCGGTGACGGGCTTGCCGCGTTCGGGCGCATCAGATTGCCCTGCGCATACCCCGCCCGGAACACAATCGTCGCCCGATCGACCCGGCGGTTGCGGCCCGCGGGCGCCAAACCGGTTCCGCGGCCGGCCTACGGCACCGATTGGGATCCGGCGCCGGGGATGGGTGGATCGGCGATCGGAAGCTCCACTTTGCCAAGGTGCCTGAGGATTGCCTGCGGCAACGCCTCCAGCAAACCGGCCTTGTCGCCGGCACGCTCTGGACAGAGGCCAAAGACGTTGGTGTGCCAAACATCGCGGAGGTCGGGCTCAGGAAACCTCCAGCGGTAGTCATGTGTCGTGAACAGGCAAATGCTGGCAGCGCCGACCGTGCCGGCAAGATCGATCAGCATGTTCGGCGGGCTGACGACGAGATCGAGCTCGGCCACTAGCGCCATCAGCAGCGCCAAGTCATCCTTCAGGTCAATGTCCGCTGGCCAAAATAAATTCGTGATGCCCTGGTCGCTAAGCTGCCTGATTTCATCGGCGTCAACATCAAAGCTTAAGACGACGAAATCGGCATCGACCGTTCGGAACGTTTCGACAAAGTCGGACAAACGGAAGACGTTCAGCGCACGCGCCGCCGCAGAGAGGTGCGTTCCCAGACCGATCCCGATCTTGGGGCGGTCCGGCCGCCCGAGACCCGCCAAAATCGATCGCGTGTGTTCTGTCTCAGATGGCGTTGGCGTAAACACCACACGCCGATTGCGCAGAAAATCTGCGTAGTCGCGACGCATGAATTGCAGGAGGCTGAAGACTCCGGCAACGGCATCGGCGTTCTTGGCAAGTTTAAAGCTGGCGTCGTTAAAATAATTCCGAAGTTCGTGTGGCGTGGTCTTCCGGAGGTCGGCAGGATTCTGGATGTAATAGCGCGATACAGGGACAAAATTGAGGCGGGGGAAGGTTCGCGACAGCAACGGCTCCAGGCGATGGTCGCACGTCATGATGAGCGTGCCGATCCGATCTGGGACCAGATCTTCAAGTTCTGAGTAGAGTGTCGCAGTGCGAATCTCGTCCCCCACACCGCCGTTTGCGGTCAACACCACATGATCCAGGCGGACCTCGCCTGCGAGGGCCGCGCCGAGCTTTGCGATGCCCGCTGCGAAGTACTTTGGAAACAGTAGGTCTTCCGGCTCATCCCGACAAAGTTGCCACGCCGTGCCGAAGTTGCCTTTGCCGAGGTGGGAAACATAGACCCCGCCAAGATCGGCGCGCACGCCGAGTGCCGTCGCCGCATCGAGAAAAGAGATTGCCTCATCAAAGCGGCCCGATTGATTGAGAACGCCGATAAGCTGTGTCGCGGCCTGAAGCGCTACCGGTGGGGCCGACGCGACCGCTTGTTGGAAAATCGCCCGAAACATCGTTGCGGCACGGTCAAATCGACCGATAGCCCAATGACACAGAGCCGATTCCATCCGCTGGCGCACGTCGAGTTCGACAATCTTCTCCAGACGGTCGTAGCAATCGGCAGCGCACGCGTAGTCGGGACCGAAACTACATGCCTTGGCAAGAGCGCGGAGCTTGGCTTCGCTATCCTCCAGGCTGTGCAAGCGGGACAGAAGTTTATTTGCGTAGTCGTACTTTCGTTGATCGGCGCGTGGCACCAGAGGTTGAGATTTGAACAGAAGAGTTATCTGCCCTTCGGCCAATGGGTCGAGATCCAGCGCGCGCGCCGCGGCATGCCACGCTGCGATGCTGTTGCCCGCACGGAAATATAGTTGGCCAATGGTCTGCTGTGCTTTGCTCAGCTGCCGCGTGATTTTCTCCAGCTTGGCCGCTGACGGGTGGGATGCTTCGAGGACTCGCTTTTGCAGGACTTCGTTGCTTGCTTTAAGTTGCGCAATTTTCAGTTCTGCGGATTTCAATCTTTCATGATGGGAATTTACCTGGTCGGTGCGTGCTCTGATCTTATGCGTGAGCGAAACAATCCGCGCATTCATTTGAATATGGTGCAGTGCGGATTGCGCGGCACGCTGCCACCAGAAGTCGGTTGCCCGGCCCAAGAGGCAGCGCCAAAGCGGTGCCAGGGCAGCCCTGGTTTCCATATCGCCGCGGGGGGCAGCGGACGGCACAGCCGCCAGCAACGGATCAAAGGTGCCGAGCGGCGCCCAGGAACGTAATTGTTCTTGGAGATCCTTGAACAAATCTGGATCGGCGCGCGCACCGGCAGCCAGATCCTTAAGTCCTTCACCATCGGGAGAGAACGGGATCCGTCCCCCGCTAAGCTGGCTCAGGCCCTCCACCTTATGGGTGTTGGAACTCAGCATCACGAAAGGACGGCCAGCCAGAAGAGCGGCATAGGCCCCATGATGGCGACCTGTAATGATCAGATCGGCAGTCGATAGATTGGCGATCTGGTGGCGCCATTGCTCTTCGGCAACATAAGTAATGTCGTGCAATGGGTAGAACAGCCCGGCGTCGCCAACGGCGTTGAGGGCATTGAGCATGGCAATCCCGACGTCGGTGTCGCGGCTCGGGTGCCAATCGGTGACGAGCGTCCTTCCTGAGAGGTGCCGCGTCGGCTTGGCTGCGAAATCGGCTTCCAAGAAACTGTCCGGGACCAGTCGGTGGGCGACAGACATGGCGCTCAGATAGGCCGCGCTGGCAGGTTCCCTGACCGCGAGGTCATCGACCGTCCGGAGAATGTCCAAATAGTCGCCGCTCATCTCCTGGATAACAGCGTTGACGATAAAGACCGGTTTGGATTCCCTCTTGGCGTATTGGGCGATGTGGAGCAGATCGCGGCCGCGATCGTGATGAATGGTTCCTTCGCCATTGATCACCACCGCATCGGCCACGTCGATATCGTCTGCAATCGCGGATGTGGCGATGCGCTGCAGAGCGTCTGCGGCGGTGTCTGCAGCAATGAACCGCGTGGCAAAGGTTGGATAGATGCGTTGAAAATCGTATCCAGCCGCCAGAAGTTGGCCGAGATGCGTGTGGGTAACGGCAATGCAGCCAAGATGTGCCTGAATACCAGTGCAGTTCAGATACAAGATCCGCGGCCGCAACGATGACGTCAATAGCTGCATAAACGTGTCGATCTGGGTTGTTAGTAAGACATTTCCTGTTCAGTCCGCATCAGCCCAGCCGCTCGCCCGTTGCCGAGCAAGCATCTCATAGGTTAGGGCCGCTCTGCGGACATCCCCCGGCAACCCCGGACCATCGTAGAATATTGGATGGCCGGGCGGGAGTGTGGGTCGGAATCCGGCCGTTGCCGGACGTTGCAGGAGTGCCGTTGCCGCCGCCCCAATACCCGGAGCCGGCAATCGTCCTATGACCGCGGCTTCAGATTTTCCGGGTCATAGAGCGGCTCGTAACCCACCCCGGCGACCTCCACCGGGTAGGTGTCGCCGAAATACTCCACCATGAAGGTCTTGCCCTTCACCGCGTGCTCATGGGGCAGATAGCCGAGCGCGATGTTCTTGCCGATGGACGGCCCGAAGGCGATGGAGGTGGTGAAGGAGCGGCGCCCCAGGCTGTCCACCAGGGTGTCGCCGGTCGCCGGGTCGAGGATCGGCAGGGTGCCGACGGGATAGCGCCGCACGCCCTTGGCGTCCCGGTTGTCGGTGATCACCAGGGTGCACAGGGTGGCCGGCTGGTGGGGTCGCGCGCGGTGCTCAAGGTGGGCCGCCTTGCCCACGAAATCGGCGTCCTTCACCTTGGGGCGCTGCAGGCCGGCTTCCAGCAGGTTGTATTCGGTCAACAGGTCGGCGTTCTGCAGGCGCAGGCTTTTTTCCATGCGGCGGGAGTTGGCATAGGTCTCCACGCCGAAGGCCATCACGCCTTCGGCCCTTATGGCGTCCCACACGGGCAGCGCGTCGCCATAGGCCATGTGCAGCTCGAAGCCCTGTTCGCCGACGTAGGAGATGCGGAAGGCCAGCACGTCTTGGCCGGCAATCCGCACCGGCTTGAGGGTGGCAAAGGGGAATGCGTCCTTCTCCAGGGCCGCCGGGTCCTCCACCACCTTCTGCAGGCTGGCCCGGGCATTCGGCCCCCAAACGCCGATGGTGACGAGGTCCGTCGACCGGTCGGTGATTTCCACCTCGTAGCCGAGGTCTGCGGCCATGCGCTTCATGTAGGTGAAGTCGCGGTTGCCGGCGTCCGCCCCGTCGATGAAGCGGATGCGGTCGTTGAGGCGGAACACGGTGAAATCGGCCCGCACCATGCCCTTCTCGTCGAGGAAGTGGGTGTAGATGCCTTTGCCGACCTGCTGCTCGCCGCCGATCTTGGCCGCGCACAGATATTCCATGAACGCCACATGGTCCGGTCCGGCCACTTCGTAGATGGCGAAGTGGGACAGGTTCACCATGCCGACATCGGCGCTCATCGCAAGCTGTTCGGCGTTGGACACGCGCCAGAAATGCCGGTTGTCCCATTCGTTTTCGCGCACCGGCACCTGGTCTGCGTATGTCTCCAGCAGATGATTGTTGGCGGCGTAGCCGTGGGCGCGTTCCCAGCCGCCCAGTTCCATGAAATGCCCGCCGAGTGCGACCTCGCGGTCGTAGAACGGGCTGCGGCGCACGTTGCGCCCGCCGGTGAACGGCTCGCGCGGGTGGACGGCCGGATTGTAGATCTTCATCGCCGCTTCGTAGCAGCGGGCGTGGATGAAGTCGGCCTCGGTCTGGAAGGGGTAGAACCGCGCATAGTCGATGGCGTGGTGATCGATTTCCGTCCGCCCGTCGGTCATCCAGTCGACCAGCAGCTTGGCCATGCCGGGGCCGTCCTTCACCCAGATGGCGACGGCGTACCACAGTCCGCGCACGGTCTGGCTTTCGCCGATGGAGGGGCCGCCATCGGTGGTAACCTGCAAGAGGCCGTTGAAGGAGCGCTTCTCGTCGTACCCCAGCTCCGCCAGGATCGGCGTCAACTCCATGGCGCGCTCCAGGGGGGCGGCCACCTGGTCCAGCTCCAGGTCGCGCTGGGAGGGCGACAGCCGCGCCTGGCTCTTGTCGAGAATGTCGCGCGGGTGGCACAGCCGCGGCTCGCGCTCCTCGTAGTAGCCCCACTCGATCATGCCGCCTTCGGTGGTCTTGGGGTCGCCGGTGTCGCGCATGTAGGCGCTGTTGCCCTGGTCGCGCAGCAGCGGCCAGCCGATCTCCTTGCCGGTGCCCGCGAACTCGCCATAGGGCCCGAACCACAGGAGCGGGTGGTCCACCGGCATCACCGGCAGGTCTTCGCCGGCCATCTCTGCCACCAGCCGGCCCCACAGGCCCGCACAGATGATGACGGTATCCGCCCGGATGGTGCCCCGCGGGGTATCGACTCCCCGGATGCGCCCGTCTTCGATGATCAGGCCGGTGGCCGGCGTGTTGGCGAAGGCTTGCAGCTTGCCCGTGGCCACGGCGGCGTCGACCAGCTCGCCGCACACCACCTGGGAGCGGGGGACGACCAGCCCGGCATTGGGGTCCCATAGGCCGCCCTGCACCATGTGCTCTTCGATCAGCGGGAACTTCTGCTTGATCTCCGCCGGGGTCACGAGCTGCACGCCGGTGCCGAACGCCTTGCCGGAGGCCACCTTGCGCTTGATCTCGTCCATCCGGCCGTCGTCGCCGATGCGCGCCACCTCCAGCCCGCCAATCCTGGCGTAGTGCCCCCGCTTCTCGAAGAAATCGATGGAGTACCGTGTGGTCCAGCACGACAGGAAATCGTGGCTGGTGCCGTAGCAGAAGTCCGAGGCGTGCGAGGTGGAGCCGACATCCGTGGGGACCGCCGAGGCATCGATGCCAACGATGTCGTCCCAGCCGCGCTCGATCAGGTGGTGGGCCACGGATGCCCCGACGATGCCGCCCAGACCGACGATGACGACGCGCGCCTTTTGCGGAAACTCAGCCATTCCATTTCCCCGAGACTGCGGCGGGCGCCGACATGTTGGTGAAGCCACGGACCGCATCAGACGTGCTCTGGGGCCCGAGATCTACACAATCAACGCCATTGTTTCATCCGTGTGCGACAGAGACCGGCCCCAGTCCGGCGTCAGTCCGGCCTCCGTCAGGCGGAGGCGGCGGGACGCAGGCAGAGTACGGGCGCCGACGCCGCCCCAGCCGCGCATCCGGGGCCGGGGAGGCGACACCCGACAGCGGGTGCGCCGAAGCGATTTCAGCGGAATGCCGTGCGCCGGTCGGAGCCGCTCCAGGCCCCCGCCAAGGACCTATTGTCCCATCCCACAAATGGTGAGGCCGATGGCGATCTGCGCCAAAGGGCAGTAGAGCCGCAACCTGAATATATAGTACAATCAGCGAGATCGAGCTAATTTCTCAGAAGTCCGATGAGATCTCCCGGCGCGGTGACTCGGCCCATTCGCCGCCGGGAACGCCGCAATGCAGCCGTGCAGCCGGGGCTTGACTCGCCAGCGGCTCACACTCATTCTCACTCTCATAGGGGCGGGATCACGGCATCAACGGCGATGCTGCCGCCTTCCAAGACGACCCTTCCATACATGTGGCTGCGTTCCCGCAGGCCACGCCGGCACCGGGGCCCTTTGCGCACGCAAGGGGCTTTTTTCGTTCCGGCTCGTACCGCAGCAGGGAGACTCGATGGAGCGAGAGTCGGTCGTCCACGACATTGGGATCCTGATGTCCACCACCGGATCCTACCGCCTCATCGGCGAGGCAATGCTGGCCGGCGCGCTCCTGGCGGTGGAAGAGATCAACGCTGCGGCGGACTTGCCGTTTCACCTGAATGCCAAGGTCGTGAACCCCGGTGGCGTGCTGGAAAATTACGCTCCCGCTGCCAAGTCCCTGCTGACCGAAGACAAGGTGACCCATATCGTCGGCTGCTATACCTCCTCAAGCCGCAAGGAAGTGCTGCCGCTGTTTGAGAAGAACGACGGCTTGCTCTGGTACCCATCCCACTATGAGGGTTTCGAGACCAGCGAGAACGTCGTCTATACCGGTGCATCCCCGAACCACCACGTGATTCCGCTGTCCGATTTCATGGTCGCCAACTGCGGTGGGCGGGCCTGGCTGGTGGGGTCCAACTACATCTGGGCCTGGGAAAACAACCGCATCATGCGCGAAAGCCTGGTGGATGCCGGCGGCCGCGTGCTCGGCGAACGCTACCTGCCGGTGGGCGAAACCGATGTGGCGGCCATCGTCGACCAGATCCTGGCCGCCAAACCGGACTTCGTGTTCAACACGCTGATCGGTGACAGCTCCTACATGTTCTTCCGGGAGTTCCGGCGGGCCGCAGAGGCGCTGGGCATGGACCAGCCGGCGGAAATCCCGGTGGTGAGCTGCAGCCTGGCCGAACCGGAACTGGCGGCCATCGGGCCGGAAGCCTGCGACGGCCACCTGTCCTCCAGCGTCTACTTCGAAAGCGTCGACACGCCGGAAAACCGGCAGTTCGTCAGCCGCTGGCACCAGCGCTTCCCGGAACTGGGGGCGTGCAGTGCCGATGCCGAAGCCACCTACATCGCCGTGCACCTGCTGGCCATGGCGATCGGGCGGGCGGGCACGACGGAGATGGCCGCCGTGCGCGAGGCCGTCGGGGGTCTGCAGTTCGCGGCCCCCCAAGGCTGCGTGCAGGTCGATCCGGAAAACCGCCATTGCTACCTCTACCCGCGCATCGGCCGGTCGCGCCGCGACGGCGGCTTCGACATCATCGCCGATGCCGGCACGGCCACCCGGCCCGATCCCTATCTGGTGTGGCGGGAAACCCAGGACAGCGCACAGGCCGGCGGCGGCCGCCCACGGCTAAAGGTGGTGTCCTGATGCGCGGCACCATCCAGAACTTCCGCGGCGCCCGTGCGCTTGTGGTGCTGTATCCGGGCAGCGATCGCGACCGCCTGGCCACCGTGCTGCGCCGGCTCGGCCTGCTGGTGGGGGAGGTCGATCCCAGCGATACCGAGCGCCTGGAGATCGCCGGACGCGACGGCTTCGACGTGCTGGTGCTGGACACCGACATCGGCACCGGCGATCTGGTGCCCTCCGTCTTGGCAGTGGACGCGCCCATCATCGCGGTGATCGGCGTGGAAGCGCCCTCGCGGCTGACCCGTGCGGTCAACGCCCGGGTGGCCAGCCACATCGTCAAGCCGATCCGCTCCAGCGGGATCTTCCCCGCCCTGTTCCTTGCCTTCAACGAGTTCAATCGGCGCCGCCGCGAACGCGAGTTCGTCCTCCGTCTGGAGGCCCGCGTCCGCCAGCGCCGCCACGTGGTCAAGGCGATCCTGGCCGTGTGCGCGGAAACCGGCGTCGACGACGAGGAAGCCTTCCGGCTGCTGCGCCGGGAAAGCATGCGGCGGCGTATCTCCATCGAGGCGCTGTGCCAGGAAATCGCCGCCACCACCGACGCGACCGAAGCCCCCGGCGAAGCTGCCGGCAGCTACGGGTCGTGACCCTTCACACCAAGAACCGACCGAGAGGATGGATGCATCGATGAACGTGATGACACATCTGGGAACCACCACACGTGCCTTGCTCGCCGCCGGGGTCGCGGGGATTGCCCTGGCCAGCACCGCGGCTCTGGCCCAGGACGGCGAGCCGATCCGCATCGGCATTCTGGAAGACCAGTCCGGCGAGTTCGCCGCGGCGACCATCCAGAAGGTCCACGGCGCCCAGCTTGCGGCGGCGGAAATCAACGAAGCCGGGGGCATCCTGGGCCGGCCGATCGAGCTGGTGATCTACGATCCCCAGTCCGACAACCGCCGCTACCAGGAACTGATGCGCCGCATCCTGCAGCGCGACCAGGTGGACGTGGTGTTCGCCGGGTTCTCGTCTGCCTCGCGTGAGGCGGTGCGCCCCATCGTCAACCAGTTCGACGCGCTCTACTTCTACACCAACCAGTACGAAGGCGGGGTGTGCGACGCCAACGTGGTGGCCACCGGTGCGGTGCCGGAGCAGCAGTTCTCCACCCTCGTCCCCTGGATGATGGAGCAGTACGGCCCGCGCGTTTACACCATCGCTGCGGACTACAATTTCGGCCAGATCTCGGCTGAATGGGTGCGCCAGCTCGTGGAAGAAAACGGCGGCGAGATGGTGGGCGAAGAGTTCATCCCGCTCGGCGTGTCCCAGTTCTCCCAGACCATCCAGAACATCCAGGAAGCCGATCCCGACGTGCTGATGACGCTGCTGGTCGGCACCGCCCAGGCCTCGTTCTACGAACAGGCGGCTTCGGCGAATCTGGGCATCCCCATGGGCAGCTCGGTCAATGTCGCCCAGGGCTACGAGCACCGGCGCTTCGATCCGCCGGCCCTGTCGGGCATGCATGTGACCGCCAACTACATCGAAGAGGTGGACACGCCGGCCAGCCGCGACTTCGTGGAGCGGTGGCGCGCCATGTTCCCCGATGAGGTCTACATCAACCAGCCCGGCCAGAACTCCTATGTCGGCATTTATCTCTATGCCACGGCGGTCGAGATGGCCGGATCGACCGACATGGCCGCGGTGCGCGAAGCCATCCAGACCGGCGATGTCTGCGTGGATGCGCCGGAAGGCCGGGTGTGCATCGACCCCGCCAGCCAGCACGCGTCCCACACCATCTACTTGGTCGAGGTCGGTGAGGACCACTCCATCACCATCCCGCAGGTGTGGGAGAACATCGAGCCCTACTGGCTGGGCGAAGCCGGCTGCGATCTGACGCTGGATGAGGACCCCGACGCCCAGTACACGCCGAGCAACCCGCCTCCGGCGCGCTGATCGTCGAAGACTGAACGTTCGGCCGGGGCGGGGTCACGCGACCTCCAAGGGGCCTCGTCCCGGCCACTCCTGATGGTCTGCCGACCCCGCCGTCCGGCCTGGCCCAGCCGCCGGCCGGCGCGGTGGGGCAGGGCAGGCCGCAGCACCCGCTGCACCCGTCGTGCCCACTTCCGTCCCTCCCGCCTTCCAGACGTCCCGTCCACGCAATCGGTCAGACGCCCATGCTCGAAGGCCTCTTCGCATTCCTGTTCCAGTTCGGCGACGCCTTCGCCTTCCTGGTGCTCTCGGCATCGGGGTTGGCGATCATCTTCGGGATGATGGGGGTCATCAACCTGGCGCACGGCGAATTCATCATGTGCGGCGCCTACGTAACGGTGACGGCCGCCCATGCCGGGCTGCCCCTGCCGCTGGCCATCGCCTGCGGATCCCTGGCGGCGGGCATCATCGGCATCGCACTCGAACGCGCCATCATCAACCGGCTGTTCGACCGGCCGCTCGATACCATCGTCGCCACCTGGGGCATCAGCCTGATCGCCACCCAGGGCACGCTGATCCTGCTGGGCTCGACCATGCCCGGCGTCGGCACGCCGCTCGGCAGCTTCGAGATGGGCAGCTACAGCTTCTCGGAATACCGCGTGGTGTTGATGGTGATCGCCGTGGCGATGATGGGCGGGCTCTACCTGCTGTTCCACCGCACCCGCTACGGCATCCTGGCGCGCGCCACCATCCAGGTGCCGCACATGGCGAGCGCGCTCGGCGTCAACACCAAGGTGATGCACAGCCTGACCTTCGGGCTGGGGGCGGCGCTCGCCGGGCTGGCCGGCGGGCTCTACGCACCCACCATGACCTTGGTGCCCACCATGGGCACGGCGTTCATCGTGGAATCCTTCGTCACGGTCGTGGTGGGCGGTGCCGACGTCTTCCTCGGCACCGCGCCGGCCGCCGTGGTTCTGGCCTTCATCAAGGCGGGGATGACCAGCCTCTACGGACAGCTCTTCGGGCTGATCGGGCTGCTGCTGACGGTCATCGTCGTTATCCGCATCATGCCGCGCGGCCTGTCGGGCTGGCTGTTGCGCGGCCGCGAATAGAGGGACCGCTTGATGAGCGATCTCGCATCGAGAGAGGGTACTGCAGGCGCCACCGGCCGCGCCGGAGGGGCACGCCGCAGGTGGCGGCCCCTGCGCACGCTGGCGCGGCTGAACGGACCGCAGACCCTGGGACGCGGGCCGGCCTTCTGGATCGGCTTCGTCGTGGTCTGCGCGCTGGTGGGCATCTACCCGCTGTTCTCCGACGGCTGGACCGTGGGCAACACCGCCTACTTCTTCACCTGGACCTTCATGGCCATGGGGCTGTGCGTGATCTGGGGGTATGCCGGCGCGCTCAGCTTCGGGCAGACGGCGTTCTTCGGTCTGTCCGGCTATGCCTACGGCGTGCTGACGCTGAATTTCGGCAGCGCCTACGGCTTCACCTTCGGCGCCCTGCTGATCGGCGTGGCGGCATCCGCGCTGCTGGCGCTGCTGCTCGGCTACTTCCTCTTCTACGGGCGCATCAGCGGGGTGTTCCTCGGCATCGTCACGCTGTCGGTCACTTTGGTGTTCGAGACCTTCATGGCCCAGACGGCGGGCCCGGAATGGACCGTGGGCAGCGCGCGGCTGAACGGCTTCAACGGCATGACCGGGATGCCGCCGCTGACCCTGCCCTGGTTCGACGGCGACATCGTGCTGTGGCCCGACATCCCGCTCTACTACCTGCTGATGGGCTTGGTGATCGTCTGCTACCTGGGCCTGCGAATCTTCGTCAATTCGCGCTTCGGCAACGTGCTGGTGGCGATCCGCGAGAACCCCGACCGGGCGGAGACGCTGGGCTACGACATCCGCCGCTACCAGTTGGGCGCCTTCGTCGTCGGCTCCAGCCTGGCCGGGCTGTCGGGCGTGCTCTACACCGCCTGGGGCCAGTACATCACGCCCAACAGCATGGGCCTCTATGCCGCGGCCCTGCCCATCGTCTGGGTAGCGGTGGGCGGCCGCAGCGACCTGACGGCGACCCTGGTGGGCACGCTGGCGGTGCTGTGGGTGTTCCAGACGCTGACGATCTACGGCAGCCAGTACGCCCTGGTGGTGATGGGCGCCCTGCTGCTGGTCACCGTGCTGTTCGCACCGCGCGGCCTGGCGCTGGGCCTGGTCGACCTGGCCGGATGGAGTTGGGGGCGGCTGCGCGGACGCAAAGCGCGCAACGGGCAGGGGGACGCATGATGGCGATCCTGCAAACCCGCGACCTGGAAAAGAACTTTGGCGGCGTCTTCGTCGCCCGGTCGATCAACTTCGAAATGCAGCCGGGCGAGATCCACTGCCTGATCGGCCCCAACGGCGCCGGCAAGTCCTCCTTCTTCCGGCTGATCTTGGGGCAGCACAGGCCGACCGCCGGCACCATCTGGTTCGACGGCCAGGACATCACGCCGCTCCGGTCCTATCAGCGCATCCGGCTGGGCATCAGCGTCAAGTTCCAGGTGCCCGGCATCTTCAAGGCGCTCAGCGTCTGGCAGAACCTGGAAATCGCCCTTCAGGACAACCTCCAGGGCGACAGTCTGTCGGCGGAGATCCGCCAGGTGCTGGACTTCATCGAACTCAGGGATCAGGCCGCCGAACGTGCCGGCAACCTGTCGCACGGCCAGCAGCAATGGCTGGAAATCGGCATGGCCATGAGCGTCAAGCCGAAGCTGCTGCTGCTGGACGAGCCCACCGCCGGCATGTCGCCCCAGGAAACCGCGAAGACCGGCGATATGGTGCGCACCCTCAACGCCGAGGGCATGACCATCCTGGCGGTCGAACACGACATGACCTTCGTCCGCCAGATCGCCCAGCAGGTCACCGTGCTGCATTTCGGGGAAATCTTCGCGCAAGGCACGATCGACCAGATCGTCGCCGACGAGCGGGTGGCGAAAATCTATCTGGGCAAGACCAATGAAGCCTGAACCGCATATGCAGATCATCGGCTTGCGCAGCGGCTATGGCGGCAAGCCGGTGCTGCAGGGCATCGACCTGGAGGTCGGCAAGGGCGAGATCGTGGCCGTGATCGGCCGCAACGGGGTGGGCAAGTCTACCTTGATGCGTGCCCTGATGGGGCTGCTGCCGGCCACCGCCGGGCAAATCCTGATCGCCGATCGCGACGTGACCCAGGTCAGTCCGCACAAGCGCGCGCGCATGGGGCTGGGCTACATCCCCCAGGGGCGCGACGTGTTTCCGCGTATGACGGTGGCGGAAAACCTGGCCGTGGGCGAGACCCTGCTGAAGCGCGGCATCGATCCCGACTACAAGCGCATCTACCAGTATTTTCCGGTGCTGAAGGAGCGCGCCACCCAGCGCGCCGGCACGCTTTCCGGCGGCCAGCAGCAGCAGCTCGCCATCGCGCGGGTGCTGGTGGGCCGGCCCGACATCATTCTGCTGGACGAACCGTCGGAGGGCATCCAGCCCAACATCGTCCAGGACATCGCCCGCAATGTCCGCGATCTCAATCGCGAACTCGGCATCACCGTGCTGTTCGTGGAGCAGAACCTCGACATGATCACGCTGCTCGCCCAGCGCTGCTTCGTGATCGACAAGGGCCAGATCGTGGCCAGCTTGTCGGCGGAGGATCTGAACGATCCCGAGACGGTGCGACGACACCTGGCGCTGTAGCGCGCCACCGATGACGGGGGCGACCAGCGCCGCTCGCTCCCCGCGACCCATGACCCAAAGGGAGCAAACAAGCAATGTCCTGGTTGGAGACCTCGATCATGGCGACCAAGGGCGTCGCCGGAGGCAAGGCCGGCACCCATCACCAGCTCACCGAAGAGGTGCAAGGCAAGTACCACTACGTCTACGGCGCCTATGCCAAGCCGGTGCTGACCATCGAGCCCGGCGATGTGGTGTCGGCGGAAACCCGGGATGCGTTCGAGGGCGCTTTGAAGACGGAGCAGGACAAGCCGTCGGAAAAGCTGAACATGCCCTACCTCAATCCCCAGAACGGCCCGATCTACGTGAACGGGGCGGAGAAGGGGGACACGCTGGCCGTCTACATCAAGTCCGTGCTGCCGCGCGGGCCGCAGCCGGTGGGCACAATCGCGCTGATCGAGGAGTTCGGCGGCCTGGTCGGCACCAACAACACCGCGGTCCTGAACAAGCCGCTGCCCGAAAAGGTCCGCAAGGTCGAGGTGGACGCCGAAAAAGGCGTCAAGTGGAACGACAAGCTGACGCTGCCCTATGAGCCGTTCATCGGCACCATTGGCGTAGCACCGGAAATCGAGGCGATCTCGTCCCTGGTGCCGGACTATTACGGCGGCAACATGGACCTGCCGGACGTGGCGCCGGGTGCCATCATCTACCTGCCGGTCAACAAGACGGGTGCCTACCTGCACCTGGGCGACTGCCACGCCCTGCAAGGCGACGGCGAGCTGTGCGGCGTGGCCATCGAGCAGCCGACCACCGCCACCATCCAGGTCGACCTGATCAAGGGTATGAAGATCGCCTGGCCGCGCCTGGAAACCGAAGACATGTACATGACCATCGGCAGTGCCCGGCCGATGGAGGATGCCGCCCGCATCGCCTATCGCGAGCTGGTGCGCTGGTTCATGGCCGAAACGGGGTATGAGGAGCTGGAGGCGTACATGCTGGTCACCCAGATTGGCAAAGTGCGCCTGGGCAACATGGTCGACCCCAAATACACCCTCGGCGCTTCTGTGCTGAAGAAGTACCTGAAGTAGCCGGACCAGACCGGACCGGGGCCGATGCCTGCCGGGGCGGCGTTGCGGCCGCCCCGAAGGCTCAGGCGGCGGCCGGCTGGGGCGGCAGGCGGAGGATCCGGCGGGCCTGTTCGGTCGTCGCCACCGGGCGGCCGTAGCGCTCGCACAACTCGGCCGCGCGGGCGACCAGGGCGGCATTGGACGGCGCCAGGGCGTCGCGCGACAGCCGCACATTGTCTTCCAGCCCGGTGCGGGTGTGGCCGCCCGCGGCGATGGCCCATTCGTTGACCGTGATCTGGTCGCGCCCCACCCCGGCCGCGCACCACGGCGTGCCGGGTGCCAGGCGCTCCAAGGCCGCGCGGTAGACATCGAAGGCGAAGCGGTCGGTAGGCATCGCGTTCTTCACGCCGAAGACGAACTGGATATAAAGCGCGCCGTGGAGCTGGCCCTCCCCATGCAGCCGAACCGCCTGATAGATGTGGGAGAGGTCGAAGGCCTCGATCTCCGGGGTCACGCCGTAGGTGCGCATCTCGCCGGCCAGCCAGGCGACCAGGTCCGGCGGGTTCTCGTAGACCCGCGTGGGGAAGTTGTTGGAGCCCACGGACAGCGACGCCATGTCCGGGCGCAACGCCAGCATGCCGCCGCGCTCCCGCCCCTGGCCGGAGCGCCCGCCGGTGGAGAACTGCACGATGGCACCCGGGCAGCAGGCCCTCAGCCCCTCCTGGACGCGGGCGAATTTTTCCGGGTCGGCGGACGGCGTTTCGTCGTCGTTGCGCACATGGATGTGGATGATGGAGGCACCGGCCTCCACCGCCGCATGGGCGCTTTCCACCTGCTCGGCAACGGTGATGGGCACGGCCGGATTGTCCGCCTTGCGTGGCAGCGATCCGGTGATGGCGCAGCACAGGATGCAGGGCTTCCCCGCCACGTCCGGGGCGGCTGCGGTGTCGGTCAAAGCCATGTCCTCTTCCCCCATCGGCCGCCGCTACGCCCGGTCCAGCGTGCCATCATAGAGCGAAAGCGGCGGATGCGCTTCGGGGTCCGCCTGCACCTCGATCAGCCAGGGCCGTCCACTGGCGAGGGCACCTGCCAGGGCCGGCTCCAGCTCCTGGGGATCGTCCACCCGCACGGCCTCGCAGCCGCAGGCGGCAGCAATCGCTGCATGGTTGACCGGCGCGAACGAACAGGCGGAGGTGGAGCGCCCGAACTTCACCGTTTCCGCATCCTTCTGGTAGCCGAGCACGCCGTTGTTGAGCACGACGACCACCAGGGGAATGCGGCAGCGCACCAGGGTTTCCAGCTCCGCCCAGCTATGGGCGAAGCCGCCATCGCCGACCACGGCCAGGGTGGGGCGATTGGGGGCGGCGATATGCGCGCCGATGGCCAGCGGCACACCCCAGCCGAGCCCGGCCAGCCCGCGCGGCGTGATGAAGCGCTGGCCGGCATCGCAGGAACGGAGCTGGCCCACCACCCACATGGAGGAATAGCTGGCGTCGGCCACCACCGTGCAGTGCCGCGGCATCACATGCTGGATGGCCGCCATCACCCGTTCCGGCCGGATGGGCCGGGCCTGGCTGGCGTAGACGGGCGCCCGGTCGGCTTCGAACGCGGCCCACGCCTCGGCAATGCGCCGCTTGGCATGATCGACGCGCCCCCCGTCGTTCAGCGCCGTACGGTCGGACAGGGCGTTGACCACCGTTCGCACGTCCCCCACCAGGCGCGCCGCTTCGAAGTTGCGGCCGATCTCCGAGGGATCGAGGTCGATGTGGATGAAGCGCGTGTGCTTGGAAAACAGGCGCCAACTGTCGGTGCCGTTCTGGTTGGTGCGGGTGCCGGCCAGCAGCACCACGTCGGCTTCGCGCAGCAGGCCCAGGCTGTGCCGGCCGAGCGAGCCCGGACCGGTGAGCGCCCCCACGACGCCGGCCGATAGCGGGTGGGTTTCCACCACCGCCCCCTTGCCCATGTTGGTCGTATAGACGGGAACCTTGTGGATGTCCTGGAAGCGCTGCACGGCCGCTGCGGCATCGCGGGTGGCGGCCCCGCCGCCGGCCATGACCACCGGCATCTTGGCGTCGCGCAGCAGCTCGGCCGCGGCGTAGAGCGCATCGTCGGACGGGCGCACGCGATCGATCGGCCAGGTGCCGAGGCGGGCCGATCGCGGCGACGGCTTTTCTGCCGGCTGGATCAGGCGGTCGGCCGGCAGCAACAGCACCGCGGGACCCGGCCGGCCGCTGCCGGCGGCCGTGAAGGCGGCGTCAATATAGTCGTCGATGCGGTCGGCGGCGGGCAGGCGATGGCACCACTTGGTGCAGGAAGCGAACAGCGCCTCATGGTCGAATTCCTGAAACGCGTTACGGCCGACACTGGGGGTATCGACTTCCTGGACCAGGGCTACCACGGGGATGCTCGCCTTGATCGCCTCCGCGAGCGGCGGCACCAGCAGGGTCGCCGCCGGCCCGTTCTGGGCGCACACCACGGCGATCTTGCCGGACACGCGGGCGTACCCGTCCGCCATGGCGCCGCCCATGTTTTCCTGGCGATAGGCGATCTGGCGGATGCCTGCGGCCTCGCAGGCCAGCACCAGGGCGCTCGGCAGGCTTTGCGCGAACACGAACTCCACCTCGTGGCGCAAGAGCGCCTTGGCGGCGCGCTGGGCGACGGTGACGGTGGGGCGTTCGGCCACAGTGGCGGGCGACATCGCTCACGCTCCTTGTGCGGGTGCGGCGGCGACGCCAGCGGACCCGATGGCGGCGCGGTATTCGACCGACCGCAGGGTGGCGTCGACGGCGTCGAGCACGAAGTCCAGGTCGGCGTCTGTCATCGGCGTGCTGAGACAGCTTGAGGAGGTCGGCGGCATCAGGATGCCGCGGCCAAGCAGGGCCTGGTGGACCAGCTTGCCGACCGCCTGTTCCTCGGCACTCGGATAGAACTCCCGGTAGGTGCGCGGCGGCGAGGCGCGCATGTGCAGGCGAAAGAGCGACGCACCGCCGGTCACCGACATTGGGGCACCGGCATCGGCGATAACGCGGCGGAGGCCGTTGCGCACCCTCTCGCCCATGGCGTTCAGGCGCGCCACGGCGGGCGGGTCCCACGCCGTCATCGCCGCGATGCCGGCCACCAGCGAGATTGGGTTGGCGGCGAAAGTGCCGCCCTGGGGCACCACGGCACGCCGGCCCTTGCCGGAGAACACCTGCATCACCGCGTCGCTGCCGCCGACAAGGCCGATCGGCAGGCCGCCGCCGATGATCTTGCCGATGGTGATGAGGTCCGGCCGCAAGCCGAACTCCGCTGCGGCCCCGTGGTAGCCCTGGCGGAAGTTCAGCACCTCGTCGCACAGGATGAGGATGCCGTTGTCGTTGCAGAAGCGCTGGATGGTCGCGACATAGTCCGGCTCCAGGCCGATCAGTCCGGCGCGGCTCGGCATCACGTCGACCAGCAGGCAGGCGATCTCGGATTTGGCGCGCTCCAGGCACGCGAGCGTGTTGTCGATGTCATTGAAGGGCAGGATGACGTTGTCGGCCAGCACCGCGTCGGGCGTGCCGGCCGCATAGGGCACGCGGGCGGGGTCGGACAGGGGGCCCCAGGTGCCCGGCGCGCTGTGTTCGCTCGTCTCCACATAGTCGTAGCCGCCATGGTAGGCGCCTTCGAACTTGGCCACCTTGGTCCGCCCGGTGTAGGCGCGGGCGGCCTTCACTGCGAACATGGTCGCCTCGGTGCCGGTATTGACGAAGCGCAGCTTGTCGAGGCCCGGCACGCGTTCGCACAGCATGCCGGCGAGCCGGATCTCGTGCTCGGTGGGATTGGCGAAGCAGGATCCGTGGCGGATGGCTTCGGCCACGGCATCCACCACCGGCTGAAAGCCATGGCCATGGATCAGGGCGGTGTAGTTGTTGCCCAGGTCGAGATAGCGGTTGCCGTCAACATCGGTCAGCCAGGCGCCGTGGCCGGCGGCGATGTAGATCGGCGCCGGATCCGTGGCGACCGTGAAGCGCGTGGTGCCGCCGGGCAGAACCTTCTGGGCCTCCTTGTAGAGGCGCAGTGAGTTCGGCGTGCGGTTATGCGACTGCATCGTCGTCGTCCTTCGCGGGCGTGGATTGCCGGGCTGCCGCCATGCCGGCGCGCAGGGCGGCGGTGGCGGGCAGATCGAGATCGAGTGTCTGGGGATCGACGACGACGCCGTAGTCGGCCCGTGCCGCCGCTATGCTGACGGTTTCGTCCAGAACGTCGCGGTGCACCTTGGCCGGGGGGCGCCGCAGCGGATCGCCGAAGCCGCCGCCGCCGGAGGACGCGATCTTGATGTGCGTGGGCCCGATGGTGCGGACGCCGTAGTCCTGCGCGTCGATCTCGCCGCTGCCGTCCAGCGGCGTTAGCACGATCGAGCCCACGGCTCCGCCTTTGCCGCCGTTGATGCCGTAGCCGGTGCTCTTGCGGGTACCTTCGGAGCGGAAGGAATACTGCGCCTCGCCGTGCGCCACGGCTTCGTAGTGCAGGCCGGTGCCGCCGCGGTATTCCCCGGCACCGCCGCCGTCGGTGCGCATCTCGTGGCGCAGGACGGTGACCGGATAGATCTGCTCGTAGGTCTCCGCATTGGGCAGGTTCATGCCGCCCAGCGTGCAGAGCTGGCCGGCCGCCGGAAAGCCGTCGCGCCCCTTCACCGCCCCGGGGGCGGACGAGCCGTGCCAGTGGTACATCACATAGGTCCGGCCATTGGCGTTGCGGCCGGAGGAGATGCAGTGGGAGGTCTTGCCCCAGCCGGCACAGGCATCGTCGACGACGGCACGGCCCAGGGCCTTCCACACCGCGTGCACGATCTCGCTGGTCGGATGCACCGTGTTCATGGTCATCGGCGCGGGCGGCATGGCGTTGACCACGCTGCCCAGTGGTGCCGTGATCGACACCTGCCGCATCGCCCCCTGGTTCTGCGGCACCCGGCCGTTGAAGAACGACATCACGCCCATCAGCACGGCCGAGGTGGTGTTGGCGAGCGAGCTGTTCTTGAAGCCGCGGATCTGCGGCGACGAGCCGGTGAAGTCCATGTGCAGGTGGCCGTCCTTGACGGTCATGCGCACCCGCACGGCGACGTCGACCGTCTTGAAGCAATCGGTGTCGGAGATGTCCTCGCCGAAATACTCGCCCTCCGGCAGGGTGCGGATCGCGTCCTGCATCATCACCTGGGCGTGGTCGAGCACGGCGCGGAACACCGCCTGCGTCCGCTCGATCCCCAACTCGCGGGCGATCTCCAGGATCTTGTCGTGGCCGGTCTTGGTGGAGCCCAGCATGGCCGCCAGGTCGCCATCCAGCAGGTCGGGCGTGCGGCTGTTGAGCAGCAGCAGGCGCCACAGGTCGCGGCGCAGCTCGCCATGCTCCACCAGGCGCAGCACCGGCAGGCGGATGCCTTCGTGGAAGATCTCCGTCGCCGCGGCGTTGTAGGTGCCCGCGGCCCCGCCGCCGATATCGGACTGGTGGGCGCGGTTGCTGGCGAAGCCGAGCAGTGTGCCGTCCAGCAGGATCGGGCGGATGATGGTCCAGTCGGGCAGGTGGTTGCCGCCGGCCTCGTAAGGATCGTTCAGCAGGAACACGTCGCCGTCGTGGAGGTCCCCGCCGTAGTCGCGCAGCACCGCCCGTACCGCGAAGTCGCCGCCGCCGGTGTGGATCGGCAGGCCGTCCGCCACCGACAGCGCATCGCCCGCGGCATCGCTGAGGAAGCAGGAAAAGTCGTGGCTTTCGCTGAAGATCGGGCTCTGGGCGGTGCGGGTCATCGCCCAGCCCATGTACTTGGAGACGTGGTCGAGCTGCTTTTGCACCAGCGCCAGGGTGATCGGATCGAAGCTCATTGCAGCAGGCTCCCCATGCCGGACACCGCGATGCTGTAGTTGCCCATGGGGTCGATGGAGAGGACGTCGCCGACGCCGACCAGTATGGTCGTGGTGTCCTCCTCCACGATGGCCGGACCGGCGATGCGGTGGCCGGGCAGGAGGTCGGACGCGCGGAAGATGGGAACCGGCGCCAGGCCGTGCGCGGCATCGGTCCAGACCTCGCGGATCTGGTAGGGCTGGGGTGCGGTGGCCGTGGGCGGGCGCGGCACCACCTCGACCTGGGGTAGGGCCCGCGCATGACGAGCTGCAGCGACACCACCTCCACCGTGCCGTCCGGCTGGGCATAGCCGTAGATATCGGAAAACTGGCGCTCGAACCGGGCCTTCACCGCCGCGATGCCGTCGTCCGCGGGGTCGACGGCCACCTGCACCGTCCATTGCTGGCCGCGGTACTTGGCGTGCAGGAAGTAGTCGCAGGCGATGGCGTCGTCCGCGAAGCCCTCGGCCCGTAGCACTTGGCGCAGCTCATCTTCCCGGTCAGCGAAGACCTGGCGGATATCGTCGATGGACACCGTGGCCAGCTCGGCGAAGTACGACTGGATGATGTCGTGGCGGATGTCGGAGTTGCACATGCCGAAGGCGCAGAACACGCCGGCCAGGTTCGGCACGAACACGCGGGGGCAACCCAGCAGCCGGGCGACCGCGGAGCCGTGCAGGGCGCCAGCACCGCCGCAAGCCACCAGCGTCAGGCCGCCGGGGTTGGAGCCCTTCTCGCTGGAGATCTGCTCCAGCGCGTGCACCATGTTCTGGTCGGCCAGCCGGATGATGCCGATGGCGGCATCTTCCACCGACATGCCGAGCGGCCGGGCGACCTGCTCGTCGATGGCCCGGCGTGCCAGATCGATGTCCAGCGACAGGGAGCCGCCGGCATAGGTGCCGGTGCGCAGGCGGCCGAGCACGAGCTGGGCGTCGGTGACGGTCGGCAGGGTGCCGCCGAGGCCGTAGGCGGCGGGACCCGGCCGCGAGCCCGCCCCCTGGGGGCCGACCTTGAGCATGCCGCCGGCGTCCACCTGGGCGATGGTGCCGCCGCCGGTCCCCACCGTGTTGATTTCGACCGACGGAGTAATGGCGGGGTAGCCGGCGATATCGAGCCGCGTCGTTTCGGCGACCTTGCCGTCCTTGAACAGCATCACATCGCAGCTTGTGCCGCCGACCTCCATGCTGATCAGGTCGCCGAGCCCGCCGGCCCGTGCGTAGAAATCCAGCGCACCGACGCCCGCCGCGGGGCCGGACAGCATCAGCACCACCGGCTTGTCTTCGATGTGGTCCACCTGCACCGCACCGCCGTTGCTCTGGATCAGCAGCAGACGGCCGGGCATGCCCATGGCGCGCAGCTTGCCGTCCAGCGCGTTCAGGTAGGGCACCACGCGCGGCCCGATGAAGGCGTTCACCACCGCCGTCGACGACCGCTCGTATTCCCCCATCACCGCGGCCAGTCGAGCCGATTCATAGATGAAGCAGCCGGGCATGCGGTCACGCAGATAGTCCGCGCACACCGTTTCGTTGCGGGGGTTGAGAAAGCTGTTGATGAGGCAGACGGCGACGGCGCGGACGTCGGCCGCGCGGAAGCGCGCAATGGCGTCGTCCAGGTCCGCGACCGCGACCTCGGTTTCGATGGCGCCTGTCTTGGTTGTGCGTTCGCGCACCGGGCGGCGCAGGTGCCGGGGCACCAGCACCTCGGGCCACGGTGAGCGGTGGTCCCAGACATTGGCGCGCAAGCCGCGGCGGATTTCGATGCTGTCGCGGAAACCGTGGGTGACGATCATCCCCGTCGTCACGCCCTTGCCTTCCAATAGGGTGTTGGTGGCGATGGTCGTGCCGTGGACGAAATGGGTGCAGGTGCCGAGCAAGCTTTCGACGCTCTGGCCGATGTCGGCCGCCGCCTTCGCCAGACCGTCGAACACGCCCTGGGCGGGATCGTCGGGGGTGGATGGCACCTTGCTCAGGCGGATGCCGGACTGCGAGCCGACCAGCACCAGGTCGGTGAAGGTTCCGCCGATGTCGACGCCGATGCGCCAGGTTTCCTGCATTGTGAGAGCACCTCGGAAGCGGCCGTGCAGAGTTTGATATATCAAATATCAAACTCCAGGCAAGCCCATGCTGGCGATGCGGGGGCGAGGTACCGTGCGCGTGGCCGGAGCGCTGCGCACGCTCCGGTCCATGACGGGCACTCAAAGATCTCTACGAGAAGAAGAGGCTCGGCACGACCAGTATAATGTCTTCGAACACCGCACAGATGAATATCCCAAGGATCATCAGCAAGATAAACGGGATCACAGATTTGTAGATATCCGTCATCTCCACGCCGCGCGGCGCCACTCCGCGCAAGTAAAACAGGTTGTAGCCAAAAGGCGGTGTGAGAAATCCAACTTCCATATTGATGATAAAGAGAATTCCGAACCACACGGGGTCGAACCCCAGCGAGTGGGCAATGGGGGCAAAGATGGGCAGGGTGATCAACATGATGCCCACGGTGTCCAGCACCATGCCCAGCACCAGCAGGATCGCCATCATCGACGCCAGGATGACGTAGCGGTTGACCTCCAGGTCGGCGACGAAACCTTCGACAAAGCGGGAGGCGCCGAAGGCCGTGTAGAACGTCGACAGCCCGGTGGCGGCGATGATGATCCAGAAGATCATGCAGGAGTAGAGCAGGGTCTCGCGGCACGACTCCGGCAGAATCTCGCGCCAGAAGCGGTTGCGGTGGCGGCCGAAGGCGATGACGGCGGCACCGAATGCCCCCACCGCGGCGGCTTCGCCGATGCTGGCGAGGCCCGACAGGATCGAGCCGAGCACCAGGCCGATCAGGGTAAGCGGTGCAATGAACCCGGCCAGCGACTCCAGGGTCGATTTGTCAGACGGTCCGCCCAGCTCGCCGGCGTCCTGCGGCCGAAATCGTGCGTAGACGAGGATGTAGGTAACGAACAGGGCAGCGATCAGCAGGCCCGGCAGGAAGCCCGCAGCATAGAGCCGGCCGATCGAGGTGCCGGAGATCACACCGTAGACAATCATGGTGACGCTGGGCGGGATGAGGATGCCCAGCGATCCGCCCGCCGCCACGCTGCCGAGCGCGATCTGCTTGCTGTAGCCGCGGTTGAGCATGGCGGGTACGGCGATCATCCCCATGGAGATGGTCGCCGCACCGGAGATGCCGGACATGGCAGCGAAGATCGTCGCCACGCCCACGGTGCCGGCGCCGAGCCCGCCGCGCACTCGCCCGAACAGGGTGCCCATGGCGCCGAACAGGGATTCCGCCACGCCGGAGCGCTGCAGCATCGCCGCCATGAAGATGAACATGGGAATGGCGGTGTATTCGAAGGAGGTGGCCGACCGGAACGCCCGCAACGGGATCATGGTCAGCGAACCTTCCCCCATGAAAATGAAGATGAAAGCAATCGACAGGCCGCCGAGCGCAAAGGCGATGTGCACGCCCGAAAACAGCAGAATAAACAGGGATCCAAAGAGGAGGATTGTGAGGAGTAATGGATCCATCTGATTTAATTCTCAAAGTCAGCTTGGGTGATGTGGTCTTGGGGGGAGCCCAGCACGGTTTGTAGGCATTTGAGGAAATGGGAGATCCAGGCGAGTGCGATCAACGCACTGCCGATGGGGATGAGGATTTTGACGGCCCAGACCGGACCGTCCCACAGGCCGGCCGACGACGTTTCCCCCACCCTGAGCGAGCGGTAGGCGAACTGTCCGCCGTGGTGGAGGAGGACGTAGGCGACCATGCCGAAGCAGACGGTGCCGATGGTCATGTCGACCAGCGCCTTCGCCTTCGGGGGCAGTCGCCCGTGGATGATGTCCACACGCACGAAGCTACCTTCCTGCAGCGTGTAGGCGCCCCCCAGGAAGATGATCGCCGCCCCCAGCCACGAGGCGATTTCCCGTGTCCAGGCAAAGCTCTGGTTGAAGATCAGGCGGCTGAAGATCTCCACCATGATCAGGCCGATCATGATGAGGATGAGGTACTTGACCGGTCGTGCAATCCAGGCGACGAGGCCGTCGATCAAGGCGATTGCTCTGGACATGGCCAGTCCTTCGGCAATTCGGGGAAGGGCGGCGCGCGCGGGGTGCGCGCGCCCCCGATCGAGCTAGTTGCGGCCCATCTGAGCCAGGAAGGCATCGTACATCTCGACGCCGCGCCGGGCCAAATCGTCGTCCTCGGCATAGGCCCGCCAGAACTGCCGCGCCTGGGCTTCCATCTCGGCCCAGACCGCCGGTTCGATGGTGATCACCTGCATGCCCTGGGCCTGCATCTGGGCCAAGGCGCTGGCATCCTGCATGTTGGCGAGGCCGACATACTCCATCGAGGAGATGATCGCCGCCTGCTCCATGATGGCTTGCAGGTGCGGCGGCAGGGTGTTCCAGGCGTCCATGTTCACGGTGAAGCAGTTGTTCGGCGCCCCGATGGACGACGGCTGGATGTAATAGCCGGCCACTTCCTGGAAGGAGTTGTTGAAGTTGCCGGCGGGGCTGGCCCAGCGCGCCGCGTCGACCACGCCGGTCGCCAGGTTGGTGTAGATTTCGCCGCCGCCGAAGAACAGCGTCGAAGCCCCCATCGCGGTAAACCAGTCCGCCTCCACACCGTAGGCACGGATACGCAACCCTTCGAAATCCTCCGGTCCGTGGATCGGCACGGTCGACACCAGATCCCAGCCGGACGAGAGCTGCGGGCCGAGGTAGTAGACGTTGAACGGCTCGAAGGCTTCCCGCACCAGATCCAGGAAATCGGTGTGGTAGAAGAAGTTGTAGCGTTCGATGGCGGTCCGCATCGATCCCGGCACGCCGGTTTCCAGTGTCCCGATGGGGCCGATCTGGCCGGTGTAGATGGCGCCGGTCAGCATGCCGGCCTCGATGACGCCACTGCCGATCGCGTCCAGGCCGTCGGCCACCGGATAGATGGCATCGACGGGAAAGACCTCGAAGGTCAGCGCGCCGGCCGACATCTCGTCGACGATCTCGGCGAACCGTTCCAGCGCCACGTAGCCCGGCTCGCCGGCTTGCACGTTGCTCTGGATCCGCCAGGCGAACTCCTGCGCGCTGGCGCTGCCGGGGAGGGCCGCGGCGAGGGCGATGCCCGCACACGCGATGGTCTTCAAGGCGTTCATCAGCTTTCTCCCTGTTGGACGAAGTGGAGCGGTGGAGAACCGACTTGCAGCCCCGCAGACCGGCGCAGAAACACCCCCATGCGGAACCTTGATATGTGATATATCAAATAGTGAGACGGTCCGTCGATAGAGGACAGCAGGTCGCCGGGCGAACCCGGCCAATCGGCGCCTGACCGGGACAGGCGCGGGCATGGTACGGGAGGCTTCCTAACCGGGACGCCACTGCCACCATGCCGTGCCGCATGGTTGGGCAAAAACGGGGGAACCCGCCGCAACTTCAGGCTTGGCCATGACCTGGGACTTGGCATATCAGGCAATGGGGCGCGGTGCCGGCAGAGGGTCAAGCCGCCCAGAGGACTCCGATGACAGACTTGATGGGGCAGCTTGAGCCGCGGCAAGGTTTCAACACGCTGACGCAACACGCCTACGACCAGATCAAGCGCGCTTTGATTGCCGGCGCCTTCGAGCCCGGACAGAAGCTGACGGTGCGCAGCGCGGCCGCCGCCCTCAACATCAGCCAGACGCCGGCGCGCGAGGCCATCGGGCGGCTGGTGGCGGAAGGCGGGCTGGACGCCGGCACCACCCGCAGCTTCAGCGTGCCCAGCATCGGCAAGACCGAGTTCGACGAGATCTACGAGCTTCGCATCCTTCTGGAAGGTCTCGCCGCATACTACGCGGCACCCCGCTTCGACTCAGATAAGTTGCGCGTCCTGGAAACCTGCCAGGCAGCCCTGGCTGCGGCGCGAAAGAAAAAAGACTACAAAGAAATGCTGCGCCAGAATGAGATCTTCCATTTCACCATATATCAATCATCCGAACACAAGTTGCTGGTTAACTTCATCGAAGGATTGTGGCTGCGCACGGGGCCGCTGCTGAACAAGCTTTATCCCGACTATACGTTGAACGTCGAAAACGCACAGTTCCACCTGGATGCCCTGCAGGCCATCCGCGAGAAGGATGCCGAAGCCTTGCGCACCGCCATGCAGAATGACGTGCGGGCCGGCGGGGTGTTCCTCCGGCAGCTCGTTTAGCCGGGGGCGGTGGCGCAGCCCTGGGGGAGAGCCGGACTCGCCCCCCGGCCAGGACCGACCTCTGCCATCCCCGGGGCTACCCGTGGGCTACCCGTGGGCGATCATCACGTGGCGGACGGCGGTGTAGTCCTCCAGCGCATAGAGCGACATGTCCTTGCCGTAGCCGGACTGCTTCAGGCCGCCATGGGGCATCTCGTTCACCAGCATGAAATGGGTGTTCACCCAGGTGCAGCCGTAGTGCAGGCGCGCCGCGGTGGCCATGGCGCGGCCGACGTCCCGGGTCCAGATGGACGACGCCAGGCCGTAATCGCTGTCGTTCGCCCAGGCCACCGCTTCGTCCACCTCGGTGAAGCGGGTCACGGAGACCACGGGGCCGAACACCTCGCGTTGCACGATCTCGTCGTCCTGGCGGGCGCCGGCAATCACGGTGGGGGTATAGTAGAAGCCGTCGCCGCCGTAGGTTTTGCCGCCGGTCGTGACCTTGATGTGATTTTGCGCGGCGGCGCGCTCCACGAAGCTCGCCACCCGGTCGTGCTGGCGCTGGGAGATCAGCGGGCCGATCTCGTTCTCCGCGTCGTCATCCTGCGCATACGTGATGGAGGAAACGGCCGAGGTGAGATCCGCCACCAGATTGTCGTGCACCTTCGCCCCGGCGTAGATGCGGCACGCAGCCGTGCAGTCCTGGCCGGCATTGTAGAAGCCGAAGGTGCGGATGCCCGCCACCACCGCGGCCACGTCGGCGTCGTCGAACACGATCACCGGGGCCTTGCCGCCCAGCTCCAGGTGCGTGCGCTTCACCGACTTGGCGGCCGCCTCCAGCACCTTCTTGCCCGTCGCCACATCGCCGGTGATGGAGATCATGTTGACGAGCGGGTGGTTGATCAGCGCATTGCCCACGGTGCCGCCGCGGCCCAGCACCACGTTCACCACGCCTTCGGGCAGCACGTCCGCCAGGATCGTTGCGAGCTTGAGGGCGGTAAGCGGCGTCTGTTCGGACGGCTTGAACACCACCGTGTTGCCGCCGCCGATGGCCGGCGCCAGCTTCCACGCCATCATCATCAAGGGGTAGTTCCACGGCGCGATGGAGGCGACCACGCCGATGGGATCGCGCCGGATCATCGAGGTGAAGCCCGGCAGGTACTCGCCCGCCGCACTGGCGGGCGCGCAGCGCACGGCTCCGGCGAAGAAGCGGTAGCAGTCGACGATCGCGGGGATCTCGTCGTTGAGTGCGGCCCCCACGGGCTTGCCGCAGTTGAGCGCTTCCAGTCGCGCGAAGGCTTCCGCCTCCGCCTCGATGCGCTCGGCGATCTTCAGCAGGTAGGCGGAGCGTTCGGCCGGCGTGGTGCGCGACCAGGTGGCGAACGCCGTGGACGCGGCCTGCACGGCGCGGTCGATCTGCCCGGCATCGGCTTCCGGCACCTCCAGGATGGCCTGGCCGGTGCGCGGGTTCAGCACCGTCTCCGCGGCCGCACCCCCCGTTTCGAAGGACGCACCGATCAGCATCTGGGTGTGCATCGGCGTCGCGCTGGTGGTCATGGTTGGTACCTCCCGTGACAGGCTCTTGTTTGATGGAGAGGCCGCGCGGTATGGCGGGCCGAATGCGGATGAGGCAGGGCGGCCGGCGTCACTTCAGCCGCCCCCGCGGCTGGTCGGTGCCGCGCGTCAGGTAGTAGGCGCCGAGGATCGGCAGCAGCGTCACCAGCACCACCACCATGGCGACCACGTTGGTCACCGGGCGCTGGCGCGGCCGCACCAGCTCCTCCAGCATCCAGATCGGCAGGGTCTGCTGCTGGCCGGCGGTGAAGATGGTGACGATCACCTCATCGAAGCTGAGCGCGAAGGCCAGCATGCCGCCCGCCAGCAAGGCCGTGGCGATGTTGGGCAGCACGATGTAGCGGAACGTCTGGAATTGGTTGGCGCCCAGGTCCATGGAGGCTTCGACCAGCGAGCCCGAAAGCCGGCGGAAGCGGGCGACTGCGTTGTTGTAGACCACGACCACGCAGAAGGTCGCGTGGCCGACGATGATGGTCCACAGCGAGAACGGGATGTCGCCGACGCTGAAGGCCGCGCGCAAGGCAATGCCGGTGATCACGCCGGGCAGCGCTATCGGCAGGATGACGAGCAGCGAGATCGTCTCCCGCCCGAAAAAGCGGGTGCGCGATACGGCGGCGGCGGTGAGCGTGCCGAGCACGATGGCGATGGCCGTGGCGGTGGCGGCGGTGACGAGAGACAGCTCCAAGGCCGCCCACACGTCCGGCCGGTTCCAGGTCACCTCGAACCACCGCAGGGTCAGCCCCGGCGGCGGCCACTGGTAGCTGCGCTCCTCGGTGGTGAAGGCATAGGCGAAGATCAGCAGGATCGGCAGGTGCATGAAAGCGAGGCCCGCCACCGCCGCGAGCTTCAGGCCCAGGGGGGCTTTCTCGATCCGGCTAGAGCGCATCGAACGCTCCCGCGCGCTTCGCGATCCACAGGTAGACGGCCATGATGACGATGGGCACCACCGCGAAGGCGGCGGCCAGCGGGATGTTCCCCGCCGTGCCCTGGTGGGTGTACACGGCCTGGCCGATGAAGAGGCGCGACGAGCCCACGATCTGCGGGATGATGTAATCCCCCAGCGTCAGCGAGAAGGTGAAGATCGACCCTGCGACGATGCCGGGGGCGGCCAGCGGCAGCACGACGTGGCGGAAGGTCTGGGAGGGGCGGGCGCCGAGGTCGGACGACGCATCCAGCATGCTGGCGGGCACCCGCTCCAGGGCCGCCTGGATGGGCAGCACCATGAAAGGCAGCCAGGCATAGATGAACACCAGGAAGGTGCCGGTATAGCTGGTGGAGAGCGACGTGCCGCCGACCACCGGCAGCGCCAGATAGGCATCCAGCAGCCAGCTCAGGTGCAGCGTCTCGAATAGCCAGGTGAGGATGCCCTCGCGCGCCAGGATCAGCTTCCAGGCATAGACCTTCACCAGGTAGCTCGACCACAAGGGCAGCATGATGCCCAGGTAGAACAGCGCCTTCCAGCGCCCGCGCGCGTAGCGGGCCGCGAAATAGGCGATGGGAAAGGCGATCACGGCCGAGGCCAGCGTCACCGCTGCGGCCATGGCGACGGTGCGCAGGATGATGTCGAAATTGGCCGGAGTGAACAGCTCGGCATAGGTGTCGAGCGTGAGGTCGTACCGCACCATCCCGCTGAAATGGTCGATGGAAAAGAAGCTGTGGGCGAGCAGGGCCGCCAGCGAGCCCAGATAGATCACGCACAGCCACAAGGCCGGCAGGGCCAGCATGGCGGTGACCGTTGCGCCGGGGTGCCGCCAGAGCAGGTCCGACACCCGGCCCAGGCCGAAGCGCGCCGGCGGATCGAGGGCAGGGCGCACCGCAGGATCGGCGCTGCCGCCCGCCGTCACTCCTCGAACTCCATCACGTGCAGATCGTCGGGTTCCCAGGCGAGGCGGACCGTGTCTCCCACCTCCGGCACCGCATCGCCAGGGCGCAGCAAGACGTGCATGCGCGCCGATCCCGCCGCCGATGCCATGGCGACGGCGAGCCGCGTGGCCGCCCCGAGAAAGCTGTGGTCCAGGACCGTGGCCGCCTGCCCTTCGGGTGCCAGGCGGATCACCTCCGGGCGCAGGCTGGCAGGCCGCGTGCGGCCGGTGAGCTGGCGCACGAACTCCGGCGGCAGCACGTTGGACGACCCCACGAAATCCGCCACGAAGGGCGAGCGCGGGCGGCGATAGATCTCTTCGGGCGGCCCCACTTGGCGGATGCGCCCATCGTGGAAGATCGCCACCCGGTCCGCCATGGACAGCGCTTCGCCCTGGTCGTGGGTGACGAAGACGAAGGTGATGCCGATGGAGCGCTGCAGAGTCTTCAACTCCTCCTGCATCTGCTCGCGCAGTTTCAGGTCGAGCGCGCCCAAAGGCTCATCCAGCAGCAGCACGCGGGGCTTGTTGACGAGCGCTCGGGCAAGCGCCACGCGTTGGCGCTGCCCGCCGGACAAGGCGGTGGGGCTGCGTGCCCCGATATCCGGCAACTGCACCAGCGCCAGCATCTCTTCGGCCGCCCTGCGCCGGCTCGCCCGGTCCTGGCCGGCGATCTTCAGCCCGTAGGCCACGTTGTCGATCACGCTCATATGGGGAAAGAGCGCGTAGTCCTGGAACACGGTGTTGACGTGCCGGCGGTAGGGCGGCACGCCCACGGCCGACTTGCCGAAGATGGTGATATGCCCGGCGGTGGGCTGCTCGAACCCCGCAATCAGGCGCAGGCAGCTCGTCTTGCCGGACCCCGATGGGCCGAGCAGGGCGAAGAACTCACCTTCCGCGATGTCCAGATCGACCGCGTCGACCGCCCGGATGTGCCCGAAGTGCAGCGAAACACCCCGGAACGACACCGCCGGGCACGCCTTGTCGGGCGTACCGGCGGCATCGCTCGGGTCGGGCGCCGGGTGAGCGTCCGTCAGCATGGGCGGTGCCGCCAATCAGCGGCCGCCGATGACGCCGATATAGTCAGACACCCAGCGGTGATAGGGCACGCATTCGTCCTGGGTTTCGCAATCCGCCACCGGCGTGGTCCAGAAGCGGATACGGTCGAAATCGTCCATGCCGTTGGCGGTGCAGCCTTCGGCCGTCTGCATGCCGCTGCCGTCGGAACAGGCTGCGGGGACGGCGGGGTTGGAGCCGAACCACACCGACAGGTCGCTCATCAGGTTCGACGACAAGGTGTGTTCCATCCACATGTAGGCGCAGTTGGGGTGTTCGGCGTCCGCGTGCAACATGGTGGTGTCGGCCCAACCGGTGGCCCCTTCTTCCGGGATCACCGAGGCGATGGGCTGGCCGTCGCCCGCCAGCAGGTTCACCTGGAAGGGCCAGGAGCCCGAGGCGACCACGCCTTCGTTGGTGAAGTCGTCGATCTGGATGAAGGCATCGTGCCAGTAGCGCGAGACGAGCTGGCGCTGCTGGCGCAGCAGGTCCAGCGCTGCGGCATACTGTTCGGCGTTCAACTGGTAGGGGTCTTCGATGCCCAGCTCCGGCTGGTGGGCCATCAAGTAAAGTGCTGCGTCGGCCACGTAGATCGGCCCGTCATAGGCTTGCACACGCCCGGCATTGGACTGGCCGTCGGGCAGTGTCATCTCCTCGAACACCACGTTCCAGCTCGTCGGCGGTTCGGGGAACACTTCGGTGTTGTACATCAAGACGTTGGGGCCCCACTGGTAGGGCACGCCGTAATGCACGCCGTCCACCGTATGCCAGGGGGCGTCCTGCAGGCGCGGATCGATGGTGCCCCAGCTCGGGATCAGGGCGGTGTTGATGGGCTGCACGCGCCCGCCCGCCACCATGCGCAGCGAGGCGTCGCCCGACGCCGTCACCAGGTCGAACCCGCCATAGTTCATCAGGGCGACCATTTCGTCCGACGTGTTGGCGGTCTGGATGGAGACCATGCAGCCGGTTGCTTCCTCGAAGCTGGTCACCCAGTCGAAAGCCGCGTCGGTCTCGCCGCGCTCGATATAGCCCGGCCAGGCGACGATGGTGAGCGCCCCTTCGCCCTCGCCGATGCTCTCAAGCATCGACTGGGCCGATGCCTGGTGGACGCCCAGGGCCGCCACAGCGGCCGTCAAGCCAAGCGTGATCCGAAACTGCGTCATGTCGGCCCTCTCATTGTTATCTCTTCGCTGGCGATCGCCCATCGACGGGCCGTATCTGGTCCGTCGCGGTTCGGCGCGGTTCGGCGCACGCGGCGAAATCGTCTGCGGGCCGCGGGCGCGCCAATACCAAGCAGCAGCCTGCTGCAAATAGGGCGCTGCGACGACGGCACCGCAACACCAAAACACAGAAACGCATTATCGGAAAAACCGAAGGTGTGCGAGCGGCCCGGCAGAAGGCGGCGGCATCAACCGCGCCGGCGCACCCGCGCCAGCGCCACGAACTCCAGGGCTTCGCGCGACAGGCTGGAGCCGCGCCGCCAGGCCAATCCGGTCTGGGCCACCGGCAGGGTCGCCGCGATGTCGCGCGAGACGATCTGGTCGCCATCGAGCGACCAGCCGCGGTGGATGATGTCCGGCAGGATCGCCAGGGCCGCACCGGTGCCGACGAGGCTGCGCACCGCCTCCACCGAGCGGGTGCGGAACACCACGTCGGGGGCGGCCGCGCTGCCCGCGAACAGGCCCTCGGCCACGTTGATCACCTCGTCGCGGTTCAAGAGGATCAGCCGCGACTTGGCGATATCCCCCACCTCGATCGACGGCTTGGCGGCGAGGCGATGGCCCGCCGGCAGCCACAGCCGGTAGGGCGAGATGTCGGTGATCTCGGTTTGCAGGGCTGCCCGGTTGGTGAGGCCGGACACGATCATCATCGCCACGTCCAGCTCGCCGCCGATCAGCAGGTGTTCCAGATAGGCGGCATCGTCCTCGATGGCCGTTACGGTGACTTCGGGGAATGCCCGGCGGTAGCGCGCCAGCACGTCGGCGAAGGCATAGGCCGCCACCAACGCCGTCACGCCGATGTTGAGGCGCCCGGCCACGCGCTGTTCGGTCTTGGCATCGAGCGCCTGGCGGGCGCGCGAGACGTCGCCCAGGATCTCCGAGGCGTGGCGCAAGAAGCGCTGGCCATGGTGGGTGATCACCATGCCCTTGGCGCGCCGGTCGAACAGCTCCACGCCGAGATCGAGCTCAAGTTCCTTTACCGCCTCGGTGACCGACGATTGGGAGATCGACAGGACACGGGCGGCCGCCGACACCGAGCCCTGCTCGGCCACCGCCACGAAATAGCGAAGCTGCTTCAGCGTGAACATGCACCTGAGGCTAGCCGGTTTGGCCGGGCGCGGCATCGGCGCATCGGTCGAAGCGCATACGATTTGGAGGGATCGAACTTTTGCCTCGGTCCGGAACCGTTTTGCCGGTCCGGCGTTTCCCCATCGTCATTCAGCGACGCCACAGCACGACCCATCGGGGGCCGTGCGGCGGACCAACGCGGAGGGACGAGACACCATGGCTTTTTCATCCAACACCGGCGACAGCCTGGGCGGCGATCTGTTTCGCATCATCTTGGCGATCATCCTGCCGCCGCTGGGCGTGTTCTTCGAAGTCGGGCTGACCAAGCATTTCTGGATCAACGTGTTGCTGACGCTGCTGGGCTACGTGCCGGGCATCGTCCACGCGGTCTGGATTATCGCTCGGCGCTGACGGAGAGCGGGATAGATGGCCACCACACCACGTACATCCAGGGGAGGCACCGCGATGGCGGATGCAAAGACTGAGACCAACTCGTCGGTTGAGGCGCTGCGCAGCGACTTCGACCAGCTTCGGCAGGATTTCGCCCAGCTTTCCCAGCACCTGCGCGGCGCCGGCAGCGAGGCCGCGGAGACGGCGCGACAGCGGGTCGAGAACACCGCCAAGCGGGCGGGCGACGTGGCGCGGGAGAACTGGCAGCAGGGCTGCTCGGCGCTGGACGCCGAAATCCGCGAACGGCCGTTGACCGTGCTGGGCATCGCCTTCGCCGCCGGCGTGGTGATCGGCCGTCTGTTCGGCCGGTAGACCGGATCGCAAGATGGGCACCGCCCCATGAGCCCTAACCTGCTGTCTGACCTGCAGAACCTCGCCGAAGCCTACGCGTCGAACGTCGGCGCGTCGGCCCGGCGGAGCGTCTGGAAGGGCACGTTCGGCATCGTCACCGGCATTGCCGGGGCGTTCGGCGCCGGCATGATCGCCGTGGGCACATTCCTGCAGATCGAGCAGAGCGATGGCCCGCTGGTGGCGGGGCTCTGGGTGGGCGGTGCCGTCATTGCCATTGCTGCGGTGGTGGCTGCCGTCGCCATCAACTATGCCGGCCGCCGGGCCAAGCGGCTGGCGCAGGCCAATCTTGTGGTCGCGCAGTCGATCGCCCGCGCCGACGTGGCCCAACTCATCGCATCGGCAAAGGCCGGCGGATCGAGTACGCTTTTGCTGGCCGCGGCCGCCCTGGTGGCGGGGATATCCGCAGGCCGACGCCAAGCCAGATAGCCAACATAACGCGCAACACGGCGCCGTCTGCGGAAAGGCTCCCACCCGTGGTCGAACCCGAAGACGGCACCAGCGCCGAACCGGCTGCGGCGGATCTGGCCGACCCACCAAGGACTTACGATCCGATTGTCCGCCGCTCACTGCTGATCCTAGCGGTCCTGGCGGTCCTCACCGCGGCCGACGCCGCGGCGGCGGTGCTGGTGCCGTTCTGCTTTGCCGTGGTGCTGGCGGCGATCTTGTCGCCCATCGTGTTGCGCATCCACCGCTGGGGACTGCCGCTGTGGGTCGGGGCCATTTCGGCCATTGCCATGCCGTTCCTCGGGCTGGCCGCAGCCATTCATTTCCTGGTCCCGGAAACCCAGGTGTGGCGTCACCGCCTGCCGCTGTTCATCCGCTCCATCGAGTTGCAGCTCGACGGGCTGATGCGGTCCCTGTCGGAAGCCCGCGACATCGCCCGCCAGTTCCAGGAGATCGGCGGCGAGCAAACCGGGGAGGCGCTGCGCGTCTCGGTGGACGATGGCCCCACGCTGGACTTCCTGTGGAACGTGCCGGTGCTGGTCACCTCGATCTCGGTGACGCTGATCTTGACGATGTTTCTGCTGACCACAGCGCCGCCGCAGTTCCGGCGGCTCGGCCAGGGCAAGCCGTTCGGGCCGCGGATCAGCCGCACGCTGGCGCTCGGCGCGCAGTACCTGGTGAACGACCTGGCGAGCTACTACCGGGTCGTCACCATCATCAATTTCGGTCTGGGCGTCGCCACCGGCATCGCCATGGCGATCCTGGGCATGCCGCAGCCCTATCTGTGGGGCATCATCGCGGCCCTGGTGAACTACGTGCCCTATGCCGGGCCGGTGGTGGGCACGGGCGTGCTGCTGATCGTCTCCCTGATCACCTTCGACGAGGCGATCTACATCCTGCTTCCACCGATCACCTACGTGGTCCTGACCTCCATCGAGGGCTACTTCGTGACACCCACCATGGTCGGCCGGGCGTTGCAGTTGAACCCCTTCATGGTGCTGCTGGCCGTGTTGTTCTGGGGCTGGCTGTGGGGGGTGCCCGGCGCCTTCCTGGCAATCCCGATGCTGATTTTCATGCTGCGGCTGATGGCGCTGCCGCGGCTGATGCGCGGCGTGGCGGTGCGCCAGGTCGCCGATGTGATGATGCCATTGGAGGCCAACAAGAAGAACCCGGCGGACGAAGCCGAGCCTCGCCCCCTGCCGGAGTAGCCGGCCCCCTATACCAGCCGGTCGGGCACCAGCAGGTTGCGCTTGGCCAGGATGGCGGCGTGGCTGTCCGGCATCGGCACCACGAAACCCTGGCGGTGGCCCGGCGCGGCTCGGCGGTTGGCTTCGGCGATGGCCCGCCAATGGGCCAGCGGATCGTCGGTCCAACCCTTGGCATCGCGCGAGAACAGAGCGCTCCAGAGCTGCTCGCGAAACGCCCGCACCTGGGCGGGGTGGCGCCAGGCGATCACCGACTCCGTATCGGTGTAGAGGCTGCGGCCGTTCAGGTTGGCCGATCCGATCACCGCCACCGCGTCGTCCACCACCATGGCCTTGGAGTGCACGTAGATCTCGTCGCTGCCGTACGCCTTGGCTTCGGCGTGCACGCGGGCGGGAGCCGGGCCGTTGCGCAGCAGGGTGAACACCCCCAGCCGGTCGCCCAATGCTGCGCGCACGCGGTCCAGCGCGCGGCCTTGCAGATACTGGCCATGCCGGGTGGCGGGGTTGGGGTTGGGCGATAGGCTGATGCGTTCGGGCGCCAGCGGCAGCAGAAGGATGACCTGAAGAGCGCGGTTGGCCTCGCCCCGCTGGGCGAGCCATTCGGCCACGTCGAGGCTGCGGAAGAACTGGGTCTCGATGTAGATGAAGCGCTGCGCCTGGGAGACCAGATGGCGGTAGACCTCCGCCACTTGGCGCAGCTCGGCCTTCGGGCCCACCGCGAAGGGCGACCGGCGGCGACCCGACAGGGTGCAGGCCAGTGCCGCCTCCACCTCGCCAGCGTGCGGCTGCCGCGACCCCGACGGTCCGTCTGCCGGCAGCGTCTCGTCGAGCAGGTCCACCCGGCCGATCGGCAGTGGCTCCACCCCTTCGGGGGGCACCAGCCGCTCCAGGCGTTTCAGGAACTCAGCGGCACGGCGGTTCCAGCGCTGCGCGAAATGCTGCTCGACCCGGCCGACCACCGGTCCCTCCACCCGGCAGGCGAGATCGTGCCAGGCATCGCGGGCACGGTGATCGGGCGTGTCGTAGCGTTTGGGTTCGATGTCGAGCCCACCGGCGAAGACGATGCGGCTGTCGATCACGCACAGCTTCTCGTGGTGGCTGCCGGGATGGATCGCCGGGATCAGCCGGGGTTTCAGGCGCACATCGCCGTCCCTGACCGCGACCAAGGGCCACAGACCCGGCATCTCACCCAGCAGGAGGCAGGCGGCTTCCCGATCTCCCGAACGATAGGTTTCGGCGATCCCGCCCACCGTGGCGCGGGCAAGTTTGCGGCTGAGCGCCTGGGCGGCCAGGTTGGTGACTGCTCCGGTGCTTGCTTCGTGGTAGGCGCACTGCACGGTCAGCCGGTCGCGTGCATCCTCCGGCAGGCGGGCACGCGCGGCCATCAGGCGGCGGTAGCTGGCCCAGGTGTCGCGGTGCAGCTCCGCCGCGGCCACCGGATCGAAATCGCTGAGGATGAGGCGCACCGAAACGCCGCGAGCTGCGGCATCGCACAGCAGGTCGTTCCAGCCCGGTTGGTCCGTCGCTTCCGGCGGCGCGCCTGCGGGCATCTCCGGGTTGAGCGTCCAATAGGCCATGTGAATGGTGCGCTGGGCAGAGCGCACCGCGTCGGCCAAGGCCGCGTAGGTTTCTGCCGCGTCCAGCAGCGGCGTCAGGGCGTTGCCCGGCAACAGCTCGGGCAGGTGCTTCGGCCAGGGCAGGGGATGCTGGTCGGGCGTTTTCATCGGCGCGCGCTCCGGTCTTGTGGGGGCTGGGGCGGCGGGCCGCTCGGGCGCGGCGCGACGGGTTGCGGCCCCATCCAGCAGGGCCGCTTCGGGCTTGCCGTATCCTCCTCAGGCGGCGGGCGCCTGCATGGTGTCGCGCTTCAGGGCGACCGTTACCTCCACGTCCAGGCCGAGTGCCTGCCCCATGCTACCGTCGAAACTGCCGGAAATAGGGACGGCCTGGGTGGGGTCGCGCGCCACCGCCACGCGGATCAGATTGCGCCCGCCCATCAACCCGTTGGTGGGGTCGATTTCCACCCAGCCAGGGCCGGGCAGATAGATCTGCGTCCAGGCGTGGGTGGCCCCGGCACCGTTCACCTGGTCGCCGCCGTCCACCGCGGGGTCGTAGAGATAGCCGGTGACGAAGCGGGCGGCCATGCCGAGGCCCCGGGCCACCTCCATCAGGAGCAGTGCGAAGTCGCGGCAACTGCCCGAGCCGGTCTCCAGCGTCACGATGGGGGACTGGGTGCCCTCCTCGTCGCGTGCGGTATAGGTGAACTGCCGGCGGATCTCTTCGGCCAGGATCTGCACCACGTCGAGCGTCAGCGGCGGGCCGGAGCGCGACAGGGGGGCAAGCACGGCGCGTGCCCAGTCCAGCACGCGGCCGTTGGGGTCGTCGTATTGCGGTTCGATCACCCGCGCCAGGTCGGGCAATTCGGAGGCCGGATAGCGGAATGGGACGTGGCGGGCAAATTCGGCCATGGGCAGGCTCGGCCCGTCGATGCCGTAGTGCTCGATCTCGATGGCGCTGTCGATGTTCAGCACCGCGCCCGGCTCCTCGAACTCCGCCACGGCGACGGAATTGCCGAACACATCGTGGCTGTAGGAGAGCCGCGCCGGCGGGGAAATCGACAGGTGGGCGGCGAGCAGGCGCAGGTCGTGGCTGTCGCGCGGCCGCAGCATCAGCCGGTGGCTGCCGAAACGCACCGGCGCGGAATAGGTGTAGCGGGTGCGGTGGGAAACGGTGAGGGTCAGCATGACCGGCGCTTTCTGGGTTGAGGTGCCCGACGCGGGCGGCGTCAGCGAATGCGGCGCATCGGGCCCGGCTCGAAGCGGCCGTCCCGCCAGCGCCGAATCTGCAGGTCGATCCGCGGCCCGTCGAACGTCAGCAGGTTGTAGGCGTTGCCGTCGCCGCGCACGCGCGATGACGTCGCAGTCGACGCCTGGATGGCGAGCAGCACATGCCCGTCCGGGGCTGCTTCATGCGTCACCGGGGCAGCGTAGCCCACATGGAAATGGCCCGACAGGATCACGTCCACGCCGCAGCGGGCGAACTGCTCCGTCGCTGCCTTGCGCCCGCCCACCAGGCGCAGGTCGGGGCGGATCTCCGGTGCCACGAAGGGGTGGTGGGCAACGACGATGCGGGTCTGATGCGGGCTGGCCGATGCCATGACCTCGGCGACATGGCGCACCTGGCCGCGGGAGATGCGGCCGTGCGCCCAGTTCCAGTGCGGACCGAACGAGCGAGCGGTGTTGACGCCGACGACCACGGCCTCGTCATGGCGCCACACCGGGCACAGGTCCGGCCCGATCAGGCGGCGGTAGCGCGCGAACGGCTCGGTGAAGCGCTCCAGCAGGTTGATCCGCGGCAGATCGTGATTGCCCGGCACCGACAGCCACGCGCCCGGCAGCCCGTTGATGAAGTGCCGGGCCGCGCAGAACTCCCGGCGCCGGCCATGCTGGGTGAGGTCGCCGCTGATCACCGTCAGGTCGGGGGCGACCTGCTGCAGGTCGCCGGACAGGCGTTGCACCACACCTGCTTGCAGGCGGCCGAAATGCAGGTCGGAGAGATGGGCGATGGTGAGCATGGCGGCAGGGTCTGGAAGCAGGGCAGGGCTATGCTGGCCGGTCCGTCACTCGGGCGGAACGAGGATGGACAGGCTCTCCGGCAGCACCCGGCAATCGACCCCGCCGGTAAACCGGTACAACTCGCCGTCGATGCTGCACAGCATGCGACGGCGCCGGCCGCCCACCACCTGTGCCTTTTCCGACAGGGTCACATCCAGCATCGGGCTGCTGTTCCAGCGACCGGAGAACAGCTCTCCCGCCAGGCGCAGGGAATCGATCCGCGTCGTCGCCTTGGAAACGTAGACGGCGAGCTCGCGGCCGGCCAGGTCGCCGCGCTTGGGCGGCACGCCGGTGCCTTCGGCAAAGGGAGTATTGGCGATCACCACCAGGTTGGTTTCCACCCGGCGGACATCGTTTCCAGCCGCGATGGCCACGCGCTCGCGCGGGCTTTCATGCCAGGTGACCAGGGCGGAATAGAGCGTGGCCAGCCGCTTCATCAGTTTCGAGCGGCCCTGCTGACGGTCGCGGTGGTGCACCATGCGCGGGTGCACGCCGAAGGAGATGTGGCTGACGAAGATGCGGTCGTTGGCCTTGCCCAGGCTGATGCGCCTGGGGTCTGCCTGGATCAGCGACTCCAGCGCCGAGGGCAGATCGAGCGGCATGCCGATATCGCGCGCCACCAGGTTCATTGTGCCGAGCGGCAGCACCGCCAGGGTTACGTCGGTGTCGTGAATGGCCGCGACCGCGCCGCTGATGGTGCCGTCGCCACCGCCGACCACCAGGATGTCGGGACCGTCGTCGAGCACGCGGGCAAGGTCGTCGGATGCATTGGCCTTGGAGGTGATGGTGATGCCGGGGTCGGGCCAGCGTTCCGCCAGGGCCGTGCGAACCTGTTCGGCAACCGCAGCCACATTGCTGCCGCGCAGAGTTCCCGCGTCACCGTTGAGCAACACGCGCACGCGTTGGCCGGCCATGGTCTCGTGCCCCTCTCCAGCGGGCGTCCCGAGCACGCCCATGCTGTGCCCGCCACCCGAACGAGAACTTCCCGGTGCGGCGAAAGGTTGCCGGTGCATGCCACCCGCGGCACCGTCGCATGGCGAGGGCGCCGAAGGCGGCGCGGGGTCCTAGGGTCCGGCTCGATTATCCCATGAGCCATGAGCCATGGCGACTGGCGGCGTGCGGTCCCAAACGGCGCCGAGCACGCCGGGTCCGATCACTGGTAGTAGACGAAGCTGCGCATCGAGACCGACGCCAGGTCGATGCCGTCGTTCATGAACACCAGACGGTCCTTGGCATCGGACGCCCCGGCGACGGTGACGGCGGGGATGTAGTGGTCGAGCGAGGGATGGGCGACTTTCAGCAGGCTGCCCAGGCCCTCGCGATCGGTGATCGCGGCGTGGTCGCGCGCCTCCAGCCGCTCGGCGAACAGGGTGTCGAACGCCTCCGCCCAGTCGTAGGGGGCACCGCCGGGGCGCATGGCGCGCAGGTTGTGCACCACGTTGCCGGATCCCAGGATGAGGACGCCCCGCCGCCGCAGGTCCGCCAGTGCGCGCCCGATGGCGAGGTGGTGCGGCAGGTCCCCCGCCATGTCGATGGAAAGCTGGAACACCGGCACGTCGGCTTTGGGATAAAGGAACTTCAACACCGCCCAGGCGCCATGGTCGAGGCCCCAGGTATCGTCGCCTTCGGCATGGTGGTCGGCCAACATGGAGATGACCTCCCTGGCTCTGTCCGGCGCGCCGGGGGCGGGATACCGCTCGTCGTAGAGGGCATCCGGGAAGCCGTAGAAATCGTGGATGGTGCGCGGCAGGGCCGAGACGTTCACCAGCGTGGAGCGCTGCGTCATCCAATGGGCGGAGACCACGAGGATGGCCTGCGGGCGGGGCAGGGTCCGTCCCAGCTCCGCCCAGGCGCGGGAATAGGGTGTGTCCTCGATGGCATTCATCGGGCTGCCGTGGCCGAGGAAGACGAGCGGCATGCAGTCCGATGCCCGCAACTCGTCCTTCAGCACGTGTAGCGATTGCGCAGTGCCCATGGGCTGTCTCGTGGTGGCATGCAAATGGCGCGGGCCGCATGAGCGCGCGCCCGGCGGCTTTTTGCTCGCCGACATATGGGGAACGCCGCAGGTCCGGCCAAGGCGATGCGGCGCGATGGCAGACCTGTGCCGCCCGGCATTCGCGCTGTCGTGCCCAGGCCGGGGGTGGCATGATGGCTGTCTCGCCAAAGCCCAGGAACGGGGCCGATCGGTCCCTGCGCCCGCTGCCCCTAACCCAAGGAAGCGGTCGGTCGATGTGGGCTGAGACAGCTGCGGAAATCGGCGATGCGTTCGCCGCACCGCCGGAAGAGCCGGCATGCAGTCCCCCGAAGGGTGCTGGAGGGTTTGGCCAAGGCATGGCGTCGTTCGGATAGCGTGAGTCAAGTCCGGTACCCAGGTAAGGGGCCGGAAACGCCTGGCCAACGAACGGCGATCGCCTATCTTGCGCAGCGGAGCACCCGATTGGAGCGATCCACCATGGCGACAGCGCTCATCCCGCCGTTCGCGACGCCGGGCCGAGCCTTTCTCGTCACCGCCATTCTCGGCTACCACCTCGTGGCGCTGCTGGCGGTGGTGCCGTACTTCTTCAGTTGGGCCGGGGTGGGGCTGGCGGTTGCCGGGTATGCCGTCGCCCTGCTCGGCATCAACATCGGCTACCACCGCCTGCTCGCCCACAAGGGGATCGCCTGCTCCAAGCGCGTGGAGCATGGGCTGGCCGTGCTGGGCGTGCTCGCCGCGCAGTTCGGTCCGGCCTACTGGGTCGCCATCCATCGCCGCCACCACCACCATGTGGACGATGAAAGCGATCCCCACAGCCCGCGTACCGGCATGCTGTGGGCACATATGGGCTGGCTGCTGGCCGCCAGCGACAACACCGATCCGGAGGCGATCACCCGGCGCTATGCCAAGGACCTCTTGCGCGACCCATTCTATGTGCGGCTGGAAGCCAACGGCGGCTGGATCTGGATCGTCGTGGCATCCTGGGTGGCGGTGTTCGCCGCCGGGGCCGTTGCGGCACTGATCGCGGGCGGCACCGCCGCAGACGCCGTGCAATTGGGCCTCAGCCTTGCCGTCTGGGGGATTGCCGTCCGCACCGTCTGGGTGTGGCACGTGACATGGTCGGTCAACTCCGTTTCCCATGTCTGGGGATACCGCAGCCACGACACGCCGGACGACAGCCGCAACAACCCGATCGTCGGCATCCTCGCGTTCGGGGAGGGCTGGCACAACAACCACCACGCCGCCCCCCGCTCGGCCCGCCATGGCCGGCGCTGGTGGGAGCTGGACCTGACGTGGCTGGCGATCAAGGCGCTGGCCTGGATCGGCCTGGTGACGATCCTCGATGCCGGCGACAGGACGGCATCGCCGGCAGGCTGATCCCCGTTCACTCCCCGCGCAGGGCCTTGGCCGCTTGCAGCACCACGTCGGACACCTGCAGAAGCTGGCGCGCCAGCGGGCTCGTCTTGCGCCAGACAAGGCCGATGGTGCGCGAAGGCTGCGGGCTCTTGAACGACGCCACGGACACCGAGGCCGACCGCGTTTCCACCGGCACCGCCATTTCCGGGATCAGCGTGACGCCGATGCCGGCGCCGACCATCTGCACCAGGGTGGAAAGCGAACTGGCGTCCAGCGTCTCCCGCGGCAGGGTCGATTGGATGTTGCAGAACGCCAGCGCCTGGTCGCGGAAGCAGTGGCCCTCTTCCAGCAGCAGCAGGCGCATCTCGCACAGTGCGTCGGCACTGGGCACCGGCGTTCCTGCGTCCTTGCTGGGGCGCACCAGCATGAAGGTCTCGGAGAACAGCGCGACTTCCGCCAACGAGGGTTCGGACACCGGCAGGGCGACGATGGCGGCGTCCAGCCGGCCCTCCCGCAGCTCCTGGATCAGCTTGGGTGTCAGCGTCTCGCGCACATGGATGTCGAGCTCCGGGTAGACGCGGGCGAGGTTGCCGATGACCGTGGGCAGCAGGTAGGGCGCGATGGTCGGGATCACGCCGATCCGGAGGCGCCCGACCAGGCGATCGCGCGAAGCGCGCGCCAGGTCGCCCAGCTCGTCCACCGAACGCAGGATCTGGCGTACGCGCAGGGCTGCCTCCTCGCCGAATTTGGTGAGCCGGACCTGCCGGGCGCCGCGCTCGATCAGCACCGCGCCCAGGACTTCCTCCAGCTCCTTGATCTGCATCGACAAGGCCGGCTGGGAGATGGCGCACGCCTCCGCCGCCCGCCCGAAATGGGCATGGCGGGCCAGGGCATCGAAATACCGGAGCTGCCGCAGAGTGAGGGAGTTCATCAGCTAATCTTATCGCCGCGATCATCAAATCGAAATGTGCCTGATCGGGCGCCTGTGATAAGAAGTCCATGATGCCAGAAGGGACATGGCCCCGCCGCCGCCACTCGCGGCGGCTGATCGGACTCCCTTCCGGCGCGTGTTGAGGCAGCCGGACCGGTAAACCCTGCGCCCGTTCCTGCCGGCGGACAGACCACTTTGAGACATGGGAGCTGATCGGGAGGGGCAGGGGAAGCTCTCAGTCGGTGCGTCGGCCAAGACGCCGGATCACGCCCACCCATTCGCGGCCCTGCACCCGGCAGTGGCCGGAAAGAAACCAAGTTCGATCGGAGGAATCATGGACGGCGATAGCTTGTGCCCTGTGCGACGCGGGGCTCCGGTGACCAATAAGGACTGGTGGCCCAACCAGTTGGATCTGAAGATCCTTCACCAGAACTGCCCGATGGCGGACCCCATGGGCAAGGCGTTCAACTATGCCGAGGAGTTCAAGACCCTCGACCTGGATGCCGTGCGTCAGGACCTCTACGCCCTGATGACCGATTCGCAGAGCTGGTGGCCGGCGGACTACGGCCACTACGGGCCGCTGTTCATCCGCATGGCGTGGCACAGCGCCGGCACCTATCGCATCGCCGACGGTCGCGGCGGTGCGGGCACCGGTACGCAGCGCTTCGCGCCGCTCAATAGCTGGCCCGACAACGCCAACCTGGACAAGGCGCGCCGGCTGCTCTGGCCGATCAAGAAGAAGTACGGCAAGAAGCTCTCCTGGGCCGACCTGATGATCCTGGCCGGCAACTGCGCGCTGGAATCCATGGGCTTCAAGACCTTCGGCTTCGGCGGCGGCCGCGCCGATGTCTGGGCGCCGGAAGACGACATTTACTGGGGTTCCGAAGGCACCTGGCTGGCCGACAACCGCTACAGCGGCGAGCGCGACCTGGAAAACCCGCTGGCCGCCGTGCAGATGGGCCTCATCTACGTCAATCCGGAAGGTCCCAACGGCAACCCCGATCCGGTCGCCTCGGGCCGCGACATCCGCGATACCTTCGCGCGCATGGCGATGAACGACGAGGAGACGGTGGCGCTGACCGCCGGCGGTCATACCTTCGGCAAGTGCCATGGCGCCGGCGATGCGGCCCTGGTGGGCCCCGAACCGGAAGCTGCCAGCATCGAGCAGATGGGCCTCGGCTGGCAGAACAAGTTCGGCACCGGCAAGGGCGACGATTCCATCACCAGCGGTATCGAGGGTGCCTGGACGGCCAACCCCACCAAGTGGGACATGGGCTACTTCGACCTGCTGTTCGGCTACGACTGGGAGCTGGTGAAGAGCCCGGCGGGTGCCAACCAGTGGGCGCCGAAGGACGTGGCAGACAAGGACAAGGCGCCCGCCGCCCACGATCCGTCGCGGAAGGTCTCCACCATCATGACCACCGCCGACATGGCGATGCGGATGGACCCGATCTACGAGCCGATCTCGCGGCGCTTCCATCAGGATCCGGACGCCTTCGCCGATGCCTTCGCCCGCGCCTGGTTCAAACTGACCCACCGCGACATGGGCCCACGGCCGCGCTACCTGGGCGCCCTGGTGCCCGACGAGGTGCTGATCTGGCAGGACCCGGTGCCCGATGTCGACCACGCGCTGGTCACCGAGCAGGACGTGGCTGCGCTGAAGGCGAAGGTGCTGGCCAGCGGCCTCACCATCTCCCAGCTCGTCTCCACCGCCTGGGCGTCTGCGGCGACCTTCCGCGGCTCGGACATGCGCGGCGGGGCGAACGGTGCGCGCATCCGCCTGGCTCCGCAGAAGGACTGGGACGTCAACCAGAAGGCCGGCGTCGCTCCGGTGGTGGCCAAGCTGGAGGCGATCCAGGCGGAGTTCAACGCGGCGCAGAGCGGCGGCAAGAAGGTCTCGCTGGCCGACCTGATCGTCCTGGGCGGCTGTGCTGCTGTCGAGGCGGCGGCCAAGAAGGCCGGTCACGACGTGACGGTTCCCTTCACGCCGGGCCGCACCGATGCCACGCAGGACCAGACCGACGTGGAGTCCTTCGCACCGCTTGAGCCGGTGGCCGATGGGTTCCGCAACTTCCAGAAGGGCCGCTACTCGGTCTCCGGCGAAGAGCTGCTGGTCGACCGGGCCCAGTTGCTGACCCTGACCGCTCCGGAGATGACGGTGCTCGTCGCCGGCATGCGCATGCTGGGCGGCAATGTCGGCGGATCGCAGCACGGCGTCTTCACCAAGCGGCCGGAAACGCTGAGCAACGACTTCTTCGTCAACCTGCTCGACATGGGCACGGAGTGGAAGCCGACCGACGACTCCGGCATGGAGTTCGAAGGGCGCGACCGCGCCACCGGCGAACTGAAGTGGACGGGGACCCGCGTCGACCTGGTCTTCGGGGCCAACTCGCAGCTTCGCGCCATTGCCGAAGTCTACGGGTGCGACGATGCCGAGCCGGCTTTCGTGCGCGACTTCGTTGCCGCGTGGACCAAGGTGATGAACGCCGACCGCTTCGACCTTGCCTGATCGCAGGCTCTAGGTTCTAGCGGACCAAGGGAGGTGCTGCCCGGCCGGGCAGCGCTTCCCGACCACCGATCGGGGCGGCCTTTCAAGTGCGCTTGGAAGGCCGCCTTTTTCGTTGGCCCGGGAATGGCTTCGGACTCCCTGAAGCGGCTCTAGGGTCCGATGCGTCCGGCCGGCACCCGGCTGCGCGGGGTCTGCGGTTCGCCCAGCAGCACCTGGTGGCTGGGGCTGAAGGTGTCGTTGAGCGGCAGCAGGGCGGCCCCGATGGCGGCGGCGTTGCGGCCGACCAGGCCGGCCAGGACCTGCGGCGGCGGCCGGCTTTCCGGCGAGATGTCCTGCAACCGCGCTTCGATGCGCGCAATCAGGGTCGCCAGCAGGTCTTTCGGCAAATCGCCATCCAGCACGACCAGGGGCACGTCGAGGATGCGCGCGGCCGAGAGGATCGGCGTGGCAGCGGCATCGGCCGCGTCGGCCATCCAGGCCTCCACCAGTTCGGGGTACTTGGCGGCGGCCAGGGAAAGATCGCGCTGCTCGGCCTCCGCCACGCCGTGGTGGCGGAGATGGCGGATGAGGGCGTTGATGGACGTCCGCGTGAGCAGCACGTCGACACCGTTTGCCGGCTGCGGGGCGCTGTCCAGCGTGGAGGCCGGCACCGGCATCAGGCCGATGTCGCCGGCATTGCCGGTGGGACCGCGGTGATAGCTGCCGTCCACCACCACGCCGCCGCCGATGGCGGCACCGACGTAGAGATAAAGGAAGTTGTCGGCTTGGCGCCCGCGGCCCTGCAGCAGTTCGGCCACGGTGGCGGCGGTGCCGTCGTTCTCCAGGGTCACCGGCAGGTTGAGCGCCCGGGATAGCTCGGCGCCCAGATCCACCTCGTCCCACCCGGCCATTGCCCCTTCGGGAATGTCCAACTGGCGGTGCCAGCTTTCCAGGTTGGACGGAAGGGCGACGCCGATACCCGTGGGCGGCATGGGCCAGCCGGCCATTTCGGCGGCGGCACGCAGCTCCACCGCTGATTCGGTAATGAAGGCGATGGCCTCTTCGGGGCTGGGGAAGGGCCGGTCGAGTTGGCGCGATTGCACGATCTGGCCGCGAAAGTCGACCAACAGCACATCGACGGTACGGCGGCCGACCTTGGCACCTATGGATTGTGCGCCGGCAGCATCGAGCGTGAGAAGCGTGGCGGGCTGGCCGCGCTGGCCGGTGCGCCGGCCTTCGGCGCGGATCAGCTTGCGGGCTTCGAGATCGCGCACGATCACGCCGGCGGTGTTGTCCGTCAGCCCGGCGTAGCGGGCGAGGTCGGCCTTCGACGCCTGACCGAGGCGCCGCAGCGCCATCAGAATCACCCGCTCGTTGTAATGGCGCAGGTAGACCGAATTGCTGCCCTGGCCGGTGCGGCTGTGAGGTTGGCTGGCCACCTTGAGGTTCCTCCGATCCACAAGGGCCCGGTTGGTCCCGAACCCATTGATGGAACCGTAGCGCCGATCGGTGAGCGGATCAATAAATAATTCATTGTGGATTAACAAAAGCCCCGATGAACCGGCGGACCGGCCACGGTGGACCGTCGGGGCTTTGCCCCAGCGGCGCTGCAACGGCAAGCCGTCATGGCGGGAGTCCCAGGTCACCTTCATAATGGTGTCGATCCGCAAGGCCGAATTTCAGCAACCTGGAACTATATTCACGGAGCAGGCCGAACAAAAAAGACATTCTCGATCGCTCGGAGGCGGAGAAGATGAACATATATATTTATTAATTCACAGTGATTTGCGATATAGGCAACTTCGTTATTTATTATGGAGGTCAATTTGCGGGCCCGACAGGCCAGATTGGCCGCCCGCAAAGTTCCCTGCGCGCGTCTTGCGCGGGCGCCAAACCGGCAGGGGAGGGGAGGGGCGAGACCGTAGCGCCCACGAGGTAGGGCCGCCGGCCTGCGGATGGGTGGGGCCCGCAACGTCGCCCTTCGGCCGGGGTTGCACGCGGTGGGGAAAGCGACAGCACTGCATGGGCCGTTCGGCCGGACTTGGCGGCCGACGGTACCGCAACTGTCGTGGACTGTCCGGACGGCGGCTGGAACCGCCGGGACCTTGAAGAATACCTGCCGGCCCTTCGCGCCAACTTCTCTGCGTTGTGCCAGCTTCCCCATCTGAGGATCCGCAGAACCGACGCCCGAGGGCGCGCGCTGGGCAGCCCCACCGCCGCCGCGCTGGAGGCAGGCCGCGATGTGTAGCGCCGGGCACGCCGCAGTAGTGGCCGGGCAAGAAGGAAGCCCTGGTCCGCCAGGCACCCGCACTGTGGCAATCAAACGCCGGAGAGCAGAAATACCCGCAAACTGGCACCTGCGCGCTTGCCAAACCCGTTGGAACGCACCACAACACTTGCTGACCGACGAACGCGTCGGCGTCCAGATCGGGCGAACTGCGTCACCCGCGCGGCCGGGCAGGTTTGCAGTACCACCATGAGGTAGAGGGGACATATGATGTCGAAGACCTTGAATGCGCTGGCGGCCGGGCTGGTCGCGTCCACCATTGGCTTCGCTGGGGCTTCGGCCAACGCGGAGAGCATCACCGAGACGCTGGCGGCTGCCGGCAACTTCAACACTTTCCTGGCGGCGGCCGATGCCTCCGGCGTCAACTACCTGTTGGCGCTCGATGGCCCGTTCACCGTGTTCGCGCCGACCGACGAGGCATTTGCCGCCCTGCCGGCGGGCACGCTGGAAGAGCTGATGCTTCCGGAGAACCGCTACGAACTGGCGGACATCCTGAAGTACCACATCCTTCCGCGTTCGCTGACCTCCGAGGACATGATCGGCAGCGTGCAGGACTACCTGACTTTCGAAGGCAGCTTCCTGGAAGTGAACTATCAGCCGAACGCCGGCCTGTTCGTCGGCAACGAAAACGCGCTGGTGACCCCGGACGTTGCCGCCGACAACGGCGTCATCCACATCATCGACGCGGTGCTGCTCCCGTAATCTTCGGGACGGATCGTCAAGATCAGCGCAGGCCCGCCACCCGGCGGGCCTGTTGCCGTTTTGGGCGGTCGATTTTCAGGGTGGCCCCCCGCGCCCGACGCCTGCCTTGCCCATGACGCAAGACTGAGCCACGCTCCCGGCAAGCTGCGGGAGCCCAGGACATGTGCGCTGGCGGGCCGACCAACCGGACGCAAGAGGACGCGGGCGGACCCCACCGGCCGCGCCGTTTGTGTCCGCCCGCCAAACGGTAGGCGACCATGCGCTGGTGGCACTGGCCGGTGCTGGGCATCGGCGTCGTCTCCGCCGCGGGTGTCGGCGCCTGGCTGGTCGTCGGGCCGAATCTGGTGCGGCCGGCGGTCATGCTGGCATTGGAGTCCGCGGGCCTGCCGGTCGACCGTGCGCGGGTCGCCGCCATCGGCTTCGGCTCCGCCACCTTGACCGACGTGTCGCTGTCGGGCGGCGCCCTGGTTGCCGACAGCGTCAGCGTGACCTTCGACCCGGTGGCGTTGGCCAACGAGGGCCTGGTGGACGACCTGACGATCGTCGGCGCGCACGGGTCGATGGCGGTGGACGCGGCGGGCGTGCTGAGCATCGGCGGACTCGACTTCGGCGAGGACGAGGACTCGGCGGGCGGTGGCCTCGACCTGCCGTTCGCCCGCCTGCACCTCACCGACGCCACCGTCGCCTTCACCTCGCCCTGGCTGTCGGCGGACCTGGTGGGCGACGTGGAGATTGGCGCAGTGGGGACCGCGGCGGCCACGGCGATCGCCGGCGACGCGACGGCCACCACCGCCTGGGGCACCTTCCAGTTGCAGCCCGATTTGCAGATCGCAGCAGACGGCACGTTGTCCGGCGGCGTGATGGCGCGCGGCGACCGCGTTACGCTCGCCGGCGACGCCTGGGCCGATGGGGTCGTCGCCTGGGTAGAGGTCGCATCCGACATCGACGGCGACCTGACGGGCCAGGTCACGGCCCGGGCGGCCACCTTTGGCACCTGGCGGGCAGCCGACCTGGTGGTCACCGCGGACCTGGCGGGGTGGCTGCCGCAATGGCTATCGGTGCGCGGGCAGGCGGAACCGGGCGGGCTCGACATCGCGCTGGAGGCCGTGCCCGATGCCACGGCGACGGCCGACGGATCGGCCACCTGGCACGTGGTGGGCGATGTCACGGCCGACCGGCTGGCGGCGCTGGCCGACACCCTAGGCGTGGGCCTGGTGGCGTCCGGCCGCGGTGCCGTAGAGGCCGATCTGTCCGTCACCCTGCCGGCGCCACCCGATGCGCTCGACCTGGTGCAGCTCGATCTCCTGGCGATACCGGTGGCGGGCACCGTTGCCCTCGGGGCCGTCGATGTCGCGCTTGCCGGCGGCGGTCATGTCGATGCCGCGTCGCTCGCCGGCACCATCGATTGGGCCGACAACCGCCTGGTCGTCACGGGGTCCCGGCCCTGGACGATCCACGGTGCACCGCCCGATTGGGGACCGGTGGCCGCCACCCTCGGGCCCACGATCGATGGCCCACCGCACCGCATAACCCTGCAGCTCGATGGCAACGGCGCTTTGGATGCCGTCGGCATGCTGTCGATCGCAGGCACCAGCGGTGCCGGCGACGGCTATGTCCAGGTCTCGCTCACCGACATTTTCGGGCCGTCGCTGTTCGTCAACCTCCCCGAAGCCCGGCTGGATGCCTTCCATTTCACCCTGGGCGACGTGGCGATCACGTTGGATGGTCCGGTCACCGTGGCGGCTGGCGGCACGCCGCAGGAGGGCGAACTCAGCCTCAGCGGGCCGATCCGCGTAACCCCGCTCGGCCTCGACGAGTTGCAGACGCTGACGGCCGATATCGACGTGGACCTGAGCTTGCGCGACGGCACCCTGGTGGCCCTGGTGAACGCGTGCCGCAGCGTCGTCGCCGAACTGGGGGAGGGCCTCGGCGTCACCTTGGATGGGCCGGTGGAAACCTGCGTGGTGCCCTCCGACCAGCCGGTTGCGCGGCTGGAGCCGGACGGCACGTGGACGATCGACGCCGCCATGGCGCCGCTGCATGCGACGGGCGAGTTGGCCGGCGAGCGCTTCGACCTGGCGGCAGCCGGGCCGCCGGTCGCGGTGACGGCGGGGCCGGCCGGCGTGCTTGTGGCGGGCGAGGGGCTGGACCTGGTGCTGCCGGGGGCTGGCGTGGCCCTGTCGGGGGCCGAAATCGCGGTGTCGCACGGCGAACCGGGAAGCGGCGTCACGGTGGATCTGGAAGGCGGCATCCTGCGGCTGCTGCAATATCCCGCACCGGTGGTGCCGCTGTGGGTCGCCGGTACCGCCAACTTTGCGCCGGACGGCACCATCACCGCCCAGATCAACGGGGCGGGCGCCAACGGTGCGTTGCGCCTCTCCGCGGCCGCCAGGGGTACGGGAGACGGCGGGCGAATCGATCTCCGTGTCGCCCCCATCCAGTTTTCCGCCGATGGGGTACAGCCGGCCAGCCTGTTCCCCATGGTACCGGCCGACCTGCTGCTGGCCGTGGAAGGCCGGGTTTCCGGATCTGCCGTCACCGGGTGGGGGGCAGGAGCGGCGGAGTGGGGCGAGGTGGCGGTCGACGACCTTTCCGTCGCCGTGCCCGGGCTGACCGCCTACGGCCTCAACGGCCGCTTCTCGGTTGCCGCCTTCGATCCGCTGACGGTGCCACCGGGCCAGGTTCTGACGGCCGAAGAGATCGATACCGCCATCCTGCTGCGCAACGGCCGGCTGGTGTTCGGCATCCACGGCGGCGATACCCTTTCAGTGGAGGATCTGCACTTCACCTGGGCCGGCGGCGTGCTCAGCGCCGATCCGTTCGAGACGGGGCTCTACGACGATGAGCGGGTGATCGCGCTGAGTGCCGAGGGTGTGTCCCTGGCGGAGGTGCTGGCCATGATCGGCGACCCCGATTTGGATGCCGACGGAGACCTGGCGGGACGCGTGCCCTTGCGCCTCAGCGATGACACGATCGCTATCCAGGGTGGTCTCCTGGCTGCAACGCGGCCCGGCGTGATCCGCTATCGCCCGGCCGAACCACCCCTACCGGCGGACGAACAGGGAGTGGACTTGCTGCTCGAAGCGTTGGAGGATTTTCACTACGACGGCTTGTCGCTGTCGCTCGCCGGCCAGACGGGTCAGGATCTCACGGTGGCGCTACGCCTTAGGGGCAACAACCCGGCGCTTTACGACGGATATCCGATCGCCGTGAACCTGAGCGTCACCGGCGCGTTGGACCAGTTGCTGGAACAGGGCCTGTTCAGCGCCAATCTGGCCGACGATCTGGGCATGCGATTCGAGCAACCGGACCGCGACCCGCGGGCTGACCTGCTGGATGCGTTGAGGAGGGGGAGGTGACGGAGGCTACCGCAGAGAGGAGACGACGGTTCGGCGGGGCCGGTGCCGCGCTGGCCGTGGTGCTGGTCGCAGGCGCGTGCTCGCCGACGGTGCGCGTGGAAGCGCCGGACGAACCGATCGAGATCAACGTGAACGTCCGGATCGAGCAGGATGTCCGCATCCGCATCGACCGCGAATTGGAAGAGGTAATCGGGGACAATGAAGACATCTTCGGGATCCCGGCCGCACCCATTCCCTGACGGCCGCTCCATGGGCCGGCGCCCGGTCTTGGCGGGGCTTGCGGCCATCGCTGTACTGGCGATCGGCAGCGGCCTGCTGTGGCCCAGCCCGGCCGCGGCCCAGACGCTGGAGGATGCGCGCGCGCAAGGCTGGATCGGCGAACGCCGCGACGGCTATATCGGCGTGGTGGAGAACGCGCCCGGGGTGGATCAGCTCGTGCAGACCATCAATACCCAGCGGCGCAACCACTACCAGTCCATCGCCGCCGCCAACAATGTGCCGCTGTCCGCTGTGGAAGCCCAGGCGGCGGAAACCATCATCAACCGTCTGCCCAGTGGCGCCATCTACCAGGCCGCCAACGGCCAGTGGGCGCGCCGTTAGAGCATCATCCGATCTGATGGACGCGCGTCGCGATCCATCAGGCCGGACCGATGCCCGCTGTTTCCAGGATTCGGAGCCCGATGCCCGGCCAGGTGCGACCGCGTCTGGCCGGCCCGTGCGCGAGTGTGGCGGTTGAGGCGGTCGTTCGATCGGGACGTCGGACCGCAACCGAACGTCTAATCCAAGAAAATAACGTGCGGAATCATAGAATTACCGGATTTCCTTCAAGTCCGACGTTGGCTTGATACCTGGGTTCGAGATCTGGCGAACTTGGCAATCGGGACACGAGGGTTGCCGTCCACCGGCGACCCACCAGCGCCCCAACGGCGCACGCACGGCCGGTCAAACGCCGAAGTAGATCGGCGCCACCAGCGAGAAGGTGAGCCACATCAGCCCCACCAGCGGCAGGCCGCCGCGGATAAAATCGGCAAAGCGGTAGTGGCCGGGGCCCATCACCAACAGGTTGGTCTGGTAGCCGATCGGCGTGGCGAAGGAGCAGTTGGCGGCCAACAGCACGGTGATCGCCATGATCACCGGATCGATCCCCAGGTTGATCGCCATGTTCACGCCGATGGGCGTGAACAGCACCGCACAGGCGTTGTTGCTGATGAGGTTGGTGGTCAGTGCCACCAGGCCGAACATCATCGCCATGCCCCAGGCGGGGTCGGGCGAGCCCATCAGCCCCACGAGGCCGTGGGCCACCGCGGCGGCGGCGCCGGTTGCCTCCATGGCCGCACCGAGGGCCAGGGTGGCGCCCACCAGCAGAACGACGGTGCGGTCGAGCGCGCGGATCGCTTGGCGCAGGTTGAGGCATCCCATCGCCAGCATCACCACCGCCCCCAGGATCGCCGCGACGGAGATGGGCAGCAGCTCGGTCGACGCCACGGCGATGGTCGCCAGGAAGATGGCGATGGCGTGCGGCGCGCGCTGAAGCTGCGGCAGGTCGCGGGTCGACCACGTCATCAAGATCAGGTCGGACTTCTGGCTGAAGGCATCGACGGCGCCGCGCCGCCCTGCGATCAGCAGCACGTCGCCGGCCTCCAGGCGGATATCGCCGATGCGCCGCCGCGCCATGCGGCCGCGCCGCTGGATGCCCAGCACCAGGCAGCCGAATCGCCGGCGGAACCCCACCATGTCGATGGTCTGGTCGATCATGCGGCTGGCCGGCGCGATCATCACCTCGGCCACCACGCGCTCGCTCACCTTGTCGGGATCGCCGTGGCCCTGCTCCAGGGGATCGTGGTCGGGCGTCAGCATGAAGCCGCCATTGCGCCGCAGTGCTTCGGTGAGTGCCGGCCGGGTGGCCGCCACGATCAGCACGTCGCCGGCGGCCAGCGACACGTCGTCGAAGGGCGGCAGGATCGACAGCTCGCCGCGCTGGATCATCCGCACCGTCACATCGGGCAGCTCGCGGAAGATGCCGGCGAGGCTGCGCGCGCCGATCAGCTTGCCGCTGCTCTGCACGTCGATCTCCGCCATGAACTGCTTGCCTTCGGAAACCAGCGTGCCGGCCATGCCGGTACGGTGGGGCAGCAGCTTCGGCAGCAGGAACACCACGTAGACGGCCCCCACGGCGGCCATGGTGGCGCCGAGCAGGGTGAATTCGAAGATGCCGAGCGCCGGCAGGTCGAGGTCGCGCAGCGAGCTGCTCACGAGCATGTTGGTGCTGGAGCCGACCACCGTGGTCATGCCGCCCAGGATGGCGGCGAAGCTGAGCGGCATCATCAAGCTGCTGGTCGACCACCTGAGGTGCAAAGCCAGCGTTTGCATGATGGGGATGAACATCACCACCACTGGCGTATTGTTGAGGAAGGCGCTGACCACCAGCACGCCGGAGAAGCCCAGCGCCACGCTGAGGCTGGGCCGCCGTTTCGACAGCCCGCCATAGATGCGCGCCAGGCCCGACAGCGCCCCCGTCTGCACCATCGCCTGGCCCATCACCAGCAGCGCCAGAACCGCCAGCAGCAGCGGGTTGGCAAAGCCGCTGAGCAGACGTTCGGGGTCCAGCAGGGCCGTGCCATCCGGCGCCTCCAAGGGGGCAATCTGGAACCACAGCAGCAGCGTCACCAGCAGCAGCAGCGACGTCAGTTCCAGGCTGATGCGCTCCCACACGAAGGACACGATCGCCAAGCCCAGGAGCGTCAGCACAACGGCCTGATGTAGCTCGATCGGTACGCTCACGCCGGCTCACCAGTTGCGGGGAAGGATGGACGAGATCTGTCGTTGAGCGCCGCGGCCCAGGCGTCAGGGGTCAGGCGTCGGCGTGGGATCGGCGACGGGCTGTCCAAGATTGCGCAGGCCGACCTGCAAGAGCACCGAGTTGCCGCCATCCCGATCTCGATCCTCGGTGAAATCCCGCCGGTAGTCGATGCGGAAGATGAAGCACTCGTCCTCGTACTGGGCCCCCACGGCGATCTCGCGATTGGCCCGTGCGTCGAGGTCGCGCCGCCAGCGGGCATCGACCAGCCAGTTGTCGGTCACCGGCAGGGAGCCCGCCAGCGTCAGTTCCGCCTGGTCGTCGGTGAGCCCCAGGCCCGCCGACTGGTCGATGAAGAAGTAGCTGGCGGACAGCTCCATCCCGAGCACTTCGCCGTTGGCCGCGATTTCGTGGCGCAGGCTGCCGAAATCGTGGGGGTCGATCTGGAAACGGTAGCTGAAGTCCAGCTCCGGGATCGGCGCCAGGTCGATCCGCCCGACCAGATCGGAGGTGCGGCGCTCCTCGTCGCTGCCGTCGGGGAAGTCGGAATTGCCGGCGATCCGCAGGCTTTGGCCGAGGAACACATCCGCCCGGCCGCCACCGTCCAGCAGCAGCGTGTTGCGGACGCCGTAGGCCACCCGCACCCCGTCCTCCACCCGGTCCGCGCCGGTGAAGCGGTCGGAGGCGAACAGGTTGATGTCGTTGAACTCGGAATCGAGGCTGTCGTTGTTGGGGATCACCGTGTCGTTGTCGATCTCGGCGGCGGCGAACACGCCCACCAGGGGCTCCACGATGTGGCGGTAGCCGTCGCCGTCGCGTATCCACGGATAGCTCAGCCTCCAGGCGGCATGGGGCACGGTGCGCGAGGCGAACTCCACCGAATCGCCATCCGGCACGTCGGGATCGGTGACGCCGTCGCCGAGGTAGAGATCCTGGCGGAACCCGGCCTCCAGGTCCGACACCAGGCCGATCGGCAGGATATCTCGGCGCGACCACAGCGCTTCCGCGGCCAGCCGGGAAACCTCCACGTCATTGCGCCGGAGATGGAGGAAGCTGGCGTCGGTCGACCAGGTGCCACCCAGCAACCCGCCCGGCGTGCCGACATGGCTGTAGGACAGCATGGGCGCCACCAATGGCTGGCGAATCGCCTGGTCGCGCAGATCGCGGTAGCTGATCACCTCGGCCCGCGCATAGGAGAGATCGAAGAACCCTTCCACCAGGCCGGACGTGCGCAGCACGTCGGCGTCGGTGATGTTGAAGGTGTCCAGGTAGGTGTCGTCGGAGGTGAGCGCGATGGCGGCTTCCGCTCGCCAGTTCTGATCGATGGAAAACTCGCCGTCGGCGAACAGGTGGCCGCGCAGCCGTTGCTCTTCCCGCTCGTTTGCCTCGCCCTCGTCCACCAGGCGGTTGGAATAGTTGACGCTGCCGTCCACTTCGATCTCACCGAAGCCGTAGCGATCGCGGTAGAGCCCGCGCAGCAGCGGCCCGGCATCGGTGGTCAGGCCGCCGGTGACGGTGAGGTCCCGGCTGGGGCTGATGGCGATGTAGTAGGGCACGTTGACGAAGGTGCCCAAGTTGCCGTCGCGCCCGATGCTGGGGGTCAGCAGGCCCGAGCGCTGCTCCACCGACGGATCGGGGTGGCGCAGATAGGGCGTGTAGAGCACCGGGATGCCGAAGAAATCGAGGAAGGCATCGCGGTAGATGATGTCCTGGGTTTCCCGGTCCTGGATCACCCGGACGGCGCGGAGCTGCCACAGCGGCGGCCGGGTCGGGTCCTCCTCGCACAGCCGGCAGGGCGAATAGACCGCGCGCTCCACCTCCGTCACCCGGTCTTCGCGGCGCACGCCAGTCGTGGCGGCGAGGCGCGAGTTGTCCGACAGCACGATGCCGATGGTATTGATGAAGCCTTCCGCGAGGTCGCCCTGGAGTTCGGCGTAGTCGGAGAACAACACGCCGCTGTCCGGGTCCACCAGGACCACGTTGCCAGACGCGGTCACCACATCGGTCCGGGTGTTGTAGACAACCTCGTCGGCGCGCAGCAGCCGTTCGCCCTGGGAGACCTCCACCGATCCGCGCGCCACCACCAGGCCCAACGGCTCGTCGAACAGCACTTCGTCGGCGGTGATGAGGGCGGGCTCGTCGCGGTCGACCTCGATCTCCTGTGCCGCCGCCCCGGGGGGCAAGGTGGCCCCCCAGCCGGCGCCAGCGCCCCCCAGGAGCATCGCCGCCGCCAGGCAACGCCAGACGCCAGCAGCTCGGCCAAGGACCGGCGCCGCGGGTTGGGGATCTGGCATTGGATGGCGAAACACGGAACTGAACAATTCGACCGTGGGCGCGGAGGTCTCGCGCGACTATAGGCCCCGGTTTCCCCAAACACCAAGGCCGAGCGGGCAGTTAGCCGGTCGACGCCGTGGCCGGACGGAAGCGGCCTAGCTCTTGCGCTTGGGCGGCCGGAGGAACGCCGGCACATGGTCGCCCAGCCCGATAACCGGCGCGTCCTCACGCTCTTGGCGCGGCGCCGGCCTGGGCCGGCTGGGCTTGCTGTCCGCTTCCGGACGCCGGGGTGGGGCCTGGCGGCGTGGTTCTTCTTTCCGCTCCACCTTTTTTTCCGCGGGGGGCCTGGGAGCCGGCTGGGGGCTGCGATGGCCGCGCCGCGCTCCGCTGCGGGGCTCGTCTGCCTCATCCGAGTCGGCGCCGGCATCGTCGCCGAGGTCCACCGCCAGCGGCTCGATCGGCCGGCCGATCAGCCTCTCCACGGCGGCGAGCGACTTGGCCTCTTCCGGCGTCGCCAGGGTGATGGACTTGCCGGCACGCCCGGCGCGCCCGGTGCGGCCGATGCGGTGCACATAGTCCTCGGCGTGGTGGGGCACGTCGAAGTTGAACACGTGGCTCAATTGGTCGATGTCGATGCCGCGGGCCGCCACGTCGCTGCACACCAGGACCACCGGATCGCCGCGCTTGAAGCCTTCCAGCGTTTCCTGGCGGGCCGACTGCACCATGTCGCCGTGGAGCTGACCGGCGGAAAAGCCGTGGCGCTGCAGCGAGCGGCAGACGATGCCGACATCGCGCTTGCGGTTGCAGAACACCAGCGCGTTGCGCGGGTGTTCGGAGCGCAGCAGGGCGCGCAGGGCGGCCCGCTTGTCGCGCATCGGCACGCGCACCAGCCGCTGGTCCACGGTTTCCGCCGTGGTGGCGGGGCGGCTGACGGCGATTTCCTTGGGGTTGGACAGGAAACGTGCCGCCAGCCGGCGGATTTCCGGCGGCATGGTGGCGGAGAACAAGAGGGTCTGGCGCAGCGGCGGCAAGAGCCCGATGATTCGCTCGATATCCGGGATGAAGCCCATATCGAGCATGCGGTCGGCCTCGTCGATCACCAGGATCTTCACGTCGGCCAGCAGCACCTTGCCGCGCTCGAACAGGTCCAGCATGCGCCCGGGCGTGGCGACCAGCACGTCCACCCCGCGGTCGAGCTTGCGGATCTGCTCGTCCATGTTGGTGCCGCCGATCAACAGCGCGTAGTTCAGCTTGTCGTACTTGCCGTAGGTCTCGAAGTTCTCGGCGACCTGGCTTGCCAGTTCGCGCGTCGGTTCCAAGATCAGCGACCGCGGCATGCGCGCCCGCGCCCGCCCGCGCGAGAGGATCTCGATCATCGGCAGGGTGAAGCCGGCGGTCTTGCCCGTACCGGTCTGGGCGATGCCGATCATGTCGCGCCCCATCAGCACGACGGGGATCGCCTGGGCTTGGATCGGGGTCGGCGTACGGTAGCCGATCTCGTTGACCGCCCGCAGGATCTCGGGCTTCAGGCCAAGGTCGTCGAAGGTAAGTGCCGGGTCGGCCATGCAGCTTTCATCTCGGGTTGCGCCGTAGCGTGATGCTTACGCGATCTCACGGTGCCTTGATAGCATGCCGGTATCCGGCAGCGGAAACGCACGAGCGGACAACTCCGGGGTGCAGGTAGAGGAGGCGACCATGCTGATGGACCGTGCCGATAGTATGTTGGTGGTAATCGACATTCAGGACCGCCTGGCGCCGGCCATCACCGGTATCGATCGGGTGGTTGCCAACACCGTCGTGCTGCTGGAGACCGCGCGGCGCCTGGAGGTGCCGATCCTGGCGTCCGAGCAGTACCCCAAGGGATTGGGCAGAACGGTGCCGACGGTGGCCGACCTTACACCACCCGGCGCGATTGTGGAGAAGATCGAATTCTCCGCCGCGGCCAATTCCGCCTTTTCCGAACGTCTGGCGGCCCTGGAGCGCAGCGTGCCGGTGATCTGCGGCATCGAAGCCCATGTCTGCGTGCTGCAGACCGCACTCGACCTGCTGGCCAGCGGCCTGCGCCCGGTGGTGGTGCGCGATGCCACCGCCTCCCGCGCCACAGCCAGCGCCGAAGCGGCGTGGCAGCGCATGCACCAGGCGGGCATCGAGCTGGTGACCACCGAGATGGTGGTGTTCGAGTGGCTGCGCCAGGCCGACCATCCGGCCTTCCGCGAGTTGAGCCGCCTCATCAAATAGCCGGCTGCTGCTGCGGCGGCGTGCTGCCCTGGCCGCGCCGTTGCCGGTCAGGGGTGGGCTAGATGTCGAGGTCGTCGACGCTGCCGGCATGGTCTTGGATGAAGCGCAGGCGCGGTTCCGGGTTGCGCCCCATGAGGCGTTCGATGAGCGGCGGCTGGTCGGACGGTACGGGCGGGTCCACCAGTTCCACGCGCAGCAGCGTACGGGTCGCGGGATCCATGGTCGTCGCCTTGAGCTGGGCCGCAGACATTTCCCCCAAGCCCTTGAAACGGCTGGTATCCACCTTCCCGGCGCCGGCAAATTCGCTGGCCATCAGGGCGTCCCGGTGGGCATCGTCGCGGGCGTAGCGCACCAGGCCGCCGCGGGCCAGCCGGTAGAGCGGCGGCTGCGCCAGGAAGAGATGGCCGTCGCGGATCAGCGGGCGCATTTCCCGGTGGAAATACGTAATCAGCAGCGAGGCGATGTGGGCACCGTCCACATCGGCGTCGGTCATGATGATCACCCGCTCGTAGCGCAGGCGCGCCGGGTCGCACTGCCCGCGGGTGCCGCAGCCCAGCGCCAGGGCCAGGTTGGCCACCTCCTGGTTGGCCGCCAGCTTTTCCGCCGAGGCGCTGGCGACGTTCATGATCTTGCCGCGCAACGGCAGGATTGCCTGGATTTCGCGCTGGCGGGCGGTCTTGGCGGTGCCGCCTGCCGAATCGCCCTCCACGAGGAAGATTTCCGTGCCCGCCGAGCCGGCGCGCGCGCAATCCGCCAGCTTGCCGGGCAGCCGCAGCCGGCGCGTCGCCGACTTGCGCTCGGTCTCGCGCGCCGAACGGCGGCGCAGGCGTTCTTCGGCGGTGTCGAGGATGGCCGCCAGCAGAGTGCTGCCCGCCGCCGGGTCGGCCGACAGCCAGTGCTCGAAATTGTCCTTGATCGCCGATTCCACCAGCCGCGTGGCCGGGGTGGAGGTCAGCCGCTCCTTCGTCTGCCCCTGGAACTGCGGGTCGGGCAGGAAGAGCGACAGCAGCACCGCACCGCTGGCCATCACGTCGTCGGCCGTGATCACGCTGGCGCGCTTCTGGCCGGTCAGGTCGGCAAAGCTGCGCAGGCCGCGCATCAACCCCATGCGCAGCCCCGATTCGTGGGTGCCGCCGAGGGGGGTGGGGATGGTGTTGCAGTAGGACTGGCAGAAGCCCGCGCCGCCATCCGGCCAGGCGATCGCCCAGTCGAGCCGGCTGCCGTCGTCGGCCAGCCGGGCGGAGCCGCAGAACGGCCGGCCGCCGACCAGGTCCTGGCCGTCCAGGCGGTCGCGCAGATAGTCCGCGAGCCCGCCGGGGAACGCCAGGGTGGCCTGGGCAGGCGTGGTCGACTGCGGGCCGAGGAGATCCGCCGCACAGCGCCAGCGCACCTCCACGCCTGCGAACAGGTAGGCTTTGGAGCGCACCAAGCGGTAGACGCGGTCCGGCTCGAACCTCGGATCGTCGCCGAAGATCTCCGGATCGGGCGCGAAGGTGATGGTGGTGCCGCGCCGGTTGGGGGCCCCCCCGTGCTCCACCAGCTTGCCGGTGGCAAACCCGCGGGCGAACTGCTGGCGGTAGAGCTTGCGGTCGCGCGCCACCTCCACCTCCAGGTGGCGCGACAGGGCGTTGACCACCGAGACGCCGACGCCGTGCAGTCCGCCGGAGGTCTTGTAGACCGAGCCGCCGAACTTGCCGCCGGAATGCAAGGTGGTGAGGATCACTTCCAGGGCCGAGCGGTCGGGGAAGCGGGGATGCGGGTCGACCGGGATGCCGCGGCCGTTGTCGCCCACCGTGGCCGAGCCGTCCGCATTCAACGTTACCTCGATGCGGGTGGCGTGCCCGGCCACCGCCTCGTCCATGGCGTTGTCCAGCAGCTCGGTAAGCAGGTGGTGGAGGGCCGCACTGTCGGTGCCGCCGATATACATGCCGGGGCGGCGGCGCACCGGCTCCAGCCCCTCCAGCACCTCGATATCGGTGGCCGTATAGCTATCCTGGGGCAGGGATGCGGAAAACAGATCGGCCATCGACACGCTGGTGTGCTTGATTTGGACTCTGGAACCTATGCCGGGCGACCCCGGTTGCACAAGATCTTGGGCGCATGGCCCAAAGGGTGTCACAACATGTCCGAGTCCTCCCTGTCCGGACCGCCGTCCGATCCGCTGCCCACCGGCCACGCCACCCTGCGGGCGGTCGCCATGCCGTCCGACACCAACCCCAACGGCGACATCTTCGGCGGCTGGCTGTTGAGCCAGATGGACCTGGCGGGCGGCATCGCTGCCTACGAACGGGCCGGTGGCCGCGTCGCCACCGTGGCCGTGAACGCCCTTTCATTCCACGAACCGGTGTCGGTGGGCGATGTGGTGAGCTGCTACGCCACCGTGGAGCGGGTGGGCCGCACCTCCATTCGCGTCGCCATCGAGACCTATGTGCGCCGCCGCGACGGTGGCCACACGGAAAAGGTGACCGAGGGCACCTTCGTCTATGTGGCGATGGATACCAACGGCCGTCCCCGCCCGGTAGGGCCGTGAGGCACCCGCCCGTTACAGCCCGAAGCCGTGGCCCAGAAGCGCGCCGGCATAGGCGCACGCGAACACCGCGGCCAAGGTCATCATCTCCGTTGCCATTTTCACCCGCTGCATGGTCGCCTCCCGAATAGGAACATAAAGCGAACATAGCGGACGGGAACAAACTGTCAACATCCGTCTTCACGGAGTTGTGCCTCAACGTGCCTTGCGCCGGCTGCGGCTCGCGGCGACCTCTGACATTCAGCGAAGGAGGACGCCATGATCCGCAAACCGGCACTGGCCGCCGCGGTGGCTCTGGTCTTGTCGGCACCGGTGCTGGCCGGCGAGGCCGATGTGCTCGACGCCAGCATCGATCCCGACGGCCGCGGCACCTACCGCATCACCGTTACGGTGCGCCACGCCGACACCGGGTGGGACCACTACGCCGATGCCTGGGACGTGCTGGCGCCGGACGGCACCGTGCTGGCCACCCGCACGCTGTTCCATCCCCATGTGGACGAGCAACCCTTCACCCGCAGCCTCTCCGGTGTGGAGATCCCGGCGGACATCGCGCAGGTGACCCTCCGCGCCCATGACAGCGTCGACGGCTATGGCGGGGCGGAACTGACGGTCGACGTGCCCCGCTGACCTTCGGTTCGGGCTATTGCCGGCCGCCGAGTGCATCGAGCCGGGCCCGCGCCTCCGCGGCGAACCAACCCTCGGGGTAGGCGGCCAGGTAGGCCTGGAAATCGGCCGCTGCATCGCTTTGGCGGATCTGCTCCCAGAACGCCTGTTCGATGCGCGGAGCCCCGCCCGTGGGCGACACGGGCAGGACGATGAAGGCCAGCGCGGAGGCCGAGCCCGTCTGCAGCAGGCCGACTTCGTCGTGGGTGGTGTAGCGCAGACGGTTGGCGATCAGGGCGATGGCGTCGCCCAGGGTCGTAGCCGTCTGTGACAGCCCATAGCTCACCGCGGCAGCCAGCGGGCTCGGGTAGTTGTCGCCGATGGGATCGGCCTCGGTGGCCAGCACCTGCACATCGGCGGCGGCTTCGAGAAGGGCGCCGGTGTGGGCCAGCAGCACGCCGGCATCCACCGGCGTGTCGCTCCACGGCACATCGAGAATGACCAGGCCCACCAGCCCGGCGGTGTCGACGGCCTCGATCAGCCGGGCGACGTCCATGGCCACGGTCACCCGGCCGGTTCCGCCGAGCCCCACCTGGACGCCGCCGCGACCCAGCGTGCCCAGGTAGTAGACCAGCGCCACATCCGGCGTGGCGGCCCGCAGGTCGGCGAGGGCGGCCTCCAGGTCGTCCGTGGTGGGGTCTTCCAGCAATTCCGTCTGGAAACCGGCACTTTCCAGGGCTGCCGTCACCCACGCGGCGTCCTGCGGCAGCCGCCGCAGCCGCCCGAAATCGCTGTGGGCAGCCACGACGGCCAGGCGCGTCTGGCCATCGATCAGCACCTGGCCGGAGAGGTCGACGCCACCCGCCGCCGCCGTCCACAGAAGCCAAATCGCGAAGGTCGCCAGCAGCCGCATCGCCGTTTTCCTTGCCGTCGTGCCGGGTTGGCGCCCGGCCCCCTCGTGGTCGTGGCATGGCGGCGTGGCGAGCGTGTGGCCCGCAGCCTTGCATGGACGCGCTGCAGTGCCGGATGATGGCCGTGTCATTGCCTGCCACGTTCGGCCAAAATGGATTGATGGGGAAGGGGTTAGCGGGGTGTTCTCCCACCGCCTCTGCGTTGCGCCGATGATGGATTGGACGGACCGGCACGACCGGTACTTCCTGCGCCTCATCACGCGCCACGCCCGGCTGTACACAGAGATGCTCACCACCGGCGCGGTGATCCACGGCGACCGGGCGCGCCTGCTGGGGTTGTCCAGCGAAGAGCATCCGGTGGCCCTGCAACTCGGCGGGGCGGAGCCCGATGCCATGGCGCGGGCAGCGGCGATCGGCCAAAGCTGGGGCTACGACGAGATCAACATCAATTGCGGCTGCCCCAGCGACCGGGTACAGGCCGGCCGCTTCGGCGCCTGCCTGATGGCCGAGCCCGACCTTGTGGCGGCCTGCGTGCGTGCCATGCGCCGCGAGGTCGACGTTCCGGTGACGGTGAAGTGCCGGATCGGCATCGACGACGATGCCGGCGACGAACGCTTGCGCCGGTTCGTCGGCACGGTGGCGGAGGCGGGGGTGGGCGTGTTCGCCATCCATGCCCGCAAGGCGTGGCTGAAGGGCTTGAGCCCGAAGCAGAACCGGGAGGTACCGCCGCTGGACTACGCCATGGTGCGGCGGCTGAAAGCAGATCGCCCAGAGCTGACCATCGTGCTCAATGGCGGCATCGAAACCCTTGATCAGGCTGGAGATTTTCTGGCCGACCTGGATGGCGTGATGCTGGGCCGCGCGGCCTACCAAACCCCCTATGTGCTGGCCGAGGCCGACCGGCGGTTCTTCGATCCGGCGGCACCGGTGCCGACGCGGCGGGAGATCGTGGAGCGCCTGATCGGCTATATCGACCGGGAAACCGGCATCGGCGTGCCGCTGGCGGCGATCACCCGGCACATCCTGGGCCTCTTCGCCGGGGTGCCGGGGGCACGCGCCTGGCGCCGCCATCTGTCGGAAAACGCCCACTGCCCGGGTGCCGATGCTTCGGTGGTGCGGGCCGCCCTCGCACGGGCTGAAGCCAGTGCTGCCGCCGTTGCCCGGGCCGCCTAGAAAATCTCGCCATTAGAATACGTTGGATCAGTCTGCTCAGGGTTGGGCAGAGAATGCACAGCGATTAAACGTATAATAAATTCGTTATACATTGGTTTTGGGCTGTGCTTAGGTTTCCACAGATGCGGTGCCGAACGAGACCGAGTCACGGTTGGCCGCAACGGCGCCACCTCCCACCCCACAGCCAATCGGAACAACAGGGACCCCAAGCCATGCCCCAGGCTGCCCCCGTCACCACCACCTTGAACGATGTCGATCTGGCGGCCGTCGGCGGTCTGATCGAAAAGGTGAAGGCCGAACCCGGCGTCGCCGCCACCACCTGGGCGGCCGAGGTCGCCTGGGCCGGCGGCTTCCGCTCCGAAGCCAAGGTGCGGACGTTCGCACCGGCGCGGTCCGACGAGCCCGCCCAGCTCGGCGGAACCGACACCGGGTCAAACCCGGTGGAACAGGTGCTGGGGGCGCTCGGCAACTGCCTGGCCGTGGGCTACGCCGCCAACGCCACGGCGGCCGGGATCGAAATCCGCAGCCTGCGCATCGAGGTCTCCGGCAATATCGACCTGCACGCCTTCCTAGGCCTGCGGCCCGGCCATGCCGGCTTCGCCAACGTGTCGGCCAAGGTGCACCTGGACACCGACGCCTCGCCGGACGCGGTGCAGGCGCTGCACGAGACGGTGACCAGCACGTCTCCGGTCGGCCACACCCTGGCCCACCCGGTCGCGGTGTCCGTCGAGCTGGCCTGACCGCCTGCCTGACTGAGGGCGGCCTTGCGCGCAAGCGGGGCTGCCCGGCGCGGGGTGGCCGGCGGGCGCGGCGGCAAGGGCGTGGAAACTTGCCGGCGGGCGCACTAGTGTTCGGGCCGCCCACGCCACGGACCCAGCGGGACATCCCATGCGCCGATCGAGACTGCTGCTACCCACCTTGAAGGAAACGCCCGCGGAGGCGGAAATCGTCTCCCACCGCCTGATGCTGCGTGCCGGCATGGTCCGCCAGGCGTCCGCCGGCATCTACAACTGGCTGCCGCTGGGCTACCGAGTGCTGCGCAAGGTCGAACAGATCGTGCGCGAGGAGCAGGACGCCACCGGTGCGCAGGAAATGCTGATGCCGACCATCCAGTCGGCCGATCTGTGGCGCGAGAGCGGGCGCTACGACGACTACGGCAAGGAGATGCTGCGCATCCAGGACCGCCACGAGCGCGACCTGCTGTACGGTCCCACCAACGAGGAGCAGATCACCGACATCTTTAGGAAGTCGGTGATGAGCTACCGCGAGCTTCCCAAGCTGCTCTACCACATCCAGTGGAAGTTCCGCGACGAGGTGCGGCCGCGCTTCGGGGTGATGCGCGGGCGCGAATTCCTGATGAAGGACGCCTACAGCTTCGATACGGATTTTGATGGAGCCAAAAGGGCTTACAACAAAATGTTCGTATCCTATCTGCGCATCTTTGCGCGCATGGGACTGCGCGCCATCCCCATGGAGGCGGAAACCGGCCCCATCGGCGGCAACCTCAGCCACGAGTTCATCATCTTGGCCGACACCGGCGAGAGCGAGGTGTTCTGCCACCGCGACTACATCGAGCACGACGTGCTGTCCCACGCGGTGGACTACGAGGCCGATCTGGAGCCCATCGTCGGGTTCTGGACGGAAAAATACGCCCGCACCGACGAAAAGCACGATCCCGCCGCGTTCGCCGCGGAGGTGCCGGCCGACAAGCAGGTGAGCCGGCGCGGCATCGAGGTGGGGCACATCTTCTATTTCGGCACCAAGTATTCCGCCCCCATGGGGGCGACGGTGTCGACGGCCGACGGCCAGTCCGTGCCCGTGCACATGGGCAGCTACGGCGTCGGCGTGTCGCGCCTGCCGGCCGCCATCATCGAAGCCAGCCACGACGAGGCGGGCATCATCTGGCCCGATGCAGTGGCGCCTTACACGGTCGGCCTGATCAACCTGAAGACGGGCGATGCAGCCTGCGATACCGCCTGCGAAGATCTCTATAACCGCCTGAACAGCAACGGCTTCGATACGCTCTACGATGACCGGGAAGAGCGCGCCGGGGCGAAATTCGCCGATATGGACCTGATCGGCCTGCCTTGGCAGGTGATCGTCGGTCCGCGCGGACTTGCCAACGGCCAGGTGGAGTTGAAGCGCCGGGCGACGGGCGAACGCCACGAGGTGGCCATGGCCGACGTGCCGGCACGCATCGCTGCACACGTCTGAGAGACCGCCTTTTCCCCACCACAAACGCCACCACATTGGCGACAAGCTCGACGGACCGTCCCACTGGGCCATGGCCCTTGGAAAATCCCCGGGCACCGCAACGGAAGAGACGACCGGAATGGGTGCATTCCAGCGAATGGTGGCGTGGCGCTACCTGCGGGCACGGCGCAGCGAGGGCTTCATCTCGGTGATCGCCGGCTTCTCCATGGTCGGTATCGCGCTTGGCGTCGGCACGCTGATCGTGGTGATGGCCGTGATGAACGGCTTCCGCCAGGAACTGGTGGAGCGCGTGCTGGGGTTGAACGGCCATCTCGGCATCTACGGCAACGGCCGCGCCCTCAGCGACTACGAGGAACTGGCCGACGAAGTGGCGGACATGGACGGCGTTACCCTGGTGGCGCCGGTGGTGGAAGGCCAGGTGCTGGTCACCGTGCGCGGCGTGGCCAGCGGTGCCCGCGTGCGCGGCGTGCCGGCCGGATACCTGCACCAGCGTCCCGCCCTGGCCGACGATCTCTACCCGCAGGATGTCGACTTTTCCGACGGCGACTCCATCGCCATCGGTGCCGATATGGCCCAGCGGCTGGGCGTTGCCGTGGGCGACCGCATGACCCTGATCTCGCCGGAAGGCAATCCCGGCCCCTTCGGCACCATGCCGCGGCTGCGCGACTACAGCGTCGTCGCCCTGTTCGATTCCGGCATGTACGAGTACGACAATTCCTACATCTACATGCCGCTGACCGCCGCCCAGCAGTTCTTCCGCCTGGGCGAAGCGGTGACCACGCTGGAGGTGTTCGTCGACCACCCCGAGGAGATCGCCGACATCCGAACGCGGATGCGCGAAGCCATCGGCACCGAAGGCCGGGTGTGGGACTGGCAGGAAGCCAACACCAGCCTGATCACGGCCCTGCAGGTGGAACGCAACGTCATGTTCCTGATCCTCACCCTGATCATCCTGGTGGCGGCCTTCAACGTCATCGCCGGGCTGGTGATGCTGGTGAAGGACAAGGGCAGGGACATCGCCATCATGCGCACCATGGGGGCGTCGCGCGGCATGGTGATGGGGGTGTTCCTGATCACCGGCACGTCCATCGGCGTCGTCGGCACCATCGCCGGCTTCGTCCTCGGTGCGCTGTTTGCCGACAACATCCAGTCGATCCAGCGCTGGATCGAAGACATCAGCGGCACCCAGGTGTGGGACCCCACCATGCGCTTCCTCACCGAAATGCCGGCGCGCATGGACTGGTGGGAGACCGGGGCGGTGGTGGCGATGGCTTTGGCGCTGTCCTTCCTCGCCACGCTCTACCCGTCGTGGCGGGCGGCCCGGCTCGATCCGGTGGAGGCCCTGCGCTATGAGTGACGAAATGGTCCCCAGCGCGCTCCGCCTCAGCGCCATCACCCGCACCTTTCGCCAGGCCGACGCGTCCCTGGAGGTGCTGCGCGGCGTCGACCTGGAGGTGCGGCCGGGCGAGATGGTGGCCCTGGTCGGTCCCAGCGGGGCCGGCAAATCCACGCTACTGCAGATCGCCGGCCTGCTGGAGAAACCGACCTCCGGGCAAGTGGCGATCGCCGGCCAGGAAACCGCCCGCATGGGAGATCGCGAGCGCACCCAGCTTCGCTCCACAACCATCGGATTCGTCTACCAGTTCCACCATCTGCTGCCGGAGTTCACCGCCCTGGAGAACGTCATGCTGCCGCAGATCATCGCCGACCGGCCGAAGCGCGTGGCGCGGGAGCGGGCGAAGGAGCTGCTCGACCAGGTGGGGCTGGCGGCACGCACCAGCCATCGGCCGGCGCGCCTGTCGGGCGGCGAGCAGCAGCGCGTCGCCATCGCCCGGGCGCTGGCCAACGCGCCGGCCCTGTTGCTGGCCGACGAACCCACGGGCAACCTGGATCAGGGCACATCGGACGGCGTGTTCGCCATGCTCCAGGACCTGGTGGCCAACTCCGCCACCGGTGCGCTGGTGGCCACCCACAACCTGGACCTGGCCCACCGCATGACGCGCATCGTGGAAATCCGCGACGGCCGAGTCGCCGCCGTACCGCCTGCCGCCGCCTGAACTCCGGGTCGCCGGCGGCCAGACGGTCGCCCGATCGGCGCTTGGTGGGTTCAGGTCAGGCGGGCAAGCCGGCATGATGGGGGAGCCCGTCGCCAAAGGTCGCCCGCATGCCCGCCAGCTTCGTTCACCTGCGCACCCATTCGGCCTATTCGCTGAGCGAAGGGGCCTTGCGCTTGAAAGACCTGGTGAAGCTGTGCCGCGGGGCCGGGATGCCGGCGGTGGCGGTGACGGACACCAACAACCTATTCGGCGCGCTCGAATTCGCGCTCGCGGCGTCCGAGGCCGGTATCCAGCCCATCGTGGGGGCCGTGCTCAGCTTGGCGGACGAGGCGGTGGCGGAGCCGCCCAGCCGCGCCGGCCACGCCCAGATCGTGTTGCTGGTGCAGTCGGACGCCGGCTACCGGGCGCTGATGCGCCTGGTCAGCGACGCCTTTCTGCGAACCGAGCCGGGCGAGGCGCCGCACATCACCTGGAGCGCGCTGGCAGCGGGAACGGACGGGCTGATCTGCCTTACCGGCGGCACCTCGGGGCCGGTGGCGCATGGGCTGCTGGAAGGCCGGCCGGCGGTGGCGGAAGCGGCACTGGCCCGTCTGCAGGCGCTGTTCCCTGGCCGGCTTTACGTGGAACTTCAACGCCATGGCCTGGCCGATGAAGACCGCATCGAAGAAGCCTTGGTGGAGCTGGCCTACGCCCACGACCTGCCGCTGGTGGCCACCAACGACGCCTATTTTGCCGATGCCGGCATGTACGAGGCCCACGACGCGCTGCTGTGCATCGCCGACGGCGCCTATGTGGCGGAGCCCGACCGGCGGCGGCTGACGCCCGAACACCGGCTGAAGACGCCGTCGGAAATGCGCGCCCTCTTTGCCGATCTGCCGGAAGCGGTGGACAACACCGTGGTGATTGCCCGGCGCTGCGCCTTCATGCCCGAACGCCGCGCGCCCATCCTGCCGCATTTCCCCACGGGCGACGGCCGCAGCGAAGCCGAGGAGCTGCGCCTCCAGGCCGAGGAGGGGCTGCGCCGGCGCCTCGACACCCAGGTGTTCACCGCCGACATGGACAAGGCCCGGCGGGCGGAGGTGACCGCGGCATATTTCGAGCGCCTGGCCTTCGAGCTGGGCGTGATCGAAGCCAAGGAGTTCCCCGGCTACTTCCTGATCGTGGCGGACTTCATCCAGTGGGCGAAGCGCCACGACATCCCGGTGGGGCCGGGCCGCGGCTCCGGCGCCGGGTCGGTGGCGGCCTGGGCGCTCAGCATCACCGATCTCGATCCCATCCGCTTCGGCCTTCTGTTCGAGCGCTTCTTGAACCCCGAACGTCCGTCCATGCCGGACTTCGACGTGGATTTCTGCCAGGACCGGCGCGACGAGGTGATCCGCTACGTGCAGGAGCGCTACGGCGACGACCGCGTGGCCCAGATCATCACCTTCGGCAAGCTGCAGGCCCGCGCGGTGCTGCGCGATGTCGGCCGGGTGCTGCAGATGCCCTACGGCCAGGTCGACCGGCTGTGCAAGCTGGTGCCCAACAACCCGGCCAAGCCGGTCACCCTGCAACAGGCGATCGACGGCGAGCCGCAGCTCCAATCGGCCCGCCGGGCTGAAGCCACCGTCGCAAAGCTGATCGATATCGCCTTGAAACTGGAGGGTTTGTACCGTCACGCCTCGACCCATGCGGCGGGCGTGGTGATCGGCGACCGGCCGCTGGCCGACCTGGTGGCGCTCTACCGCGATCCCAAGTCGCCGATGCCCGTCACCCAGTTCAACATGAAGTATGTGGAGCAGGCGGGCCTGGTGAAGTTCGACTTCCTCGGCCTGAAGACGCTGACCGTCCTGCAGCGCGCGGTCGACCAGATGCGCCACCTCCATGGCACGGCTCCCGACCTGCAGGCCCTGCCGCTCGACGACGAAGCCACCTTCGCCATGCTCGGCCACGGCGACACAACGGGCGTGTTCCAGCTTGAAAGTTCGGGCATGCGCGACGTGCTGCGCCGCCTGAAGCCGACCCGGTTCGAGGACATCATCGCCCTGGTGGCGCTCTACCGTCCCGGCCCGATGGACAACATTCCCACCTTCATCGAGGTGAAGAACGGCCAGAAAGCCGCTGAATACCCTCATCCTTCCCTCCAGGGCATCCTGGAGGAAACCTACGGCATCATGATCTACCAGGAGCAGGTCATGCAGGCGGCCCAGATCCTGGCCGGCTACACGCTGGGCGACGCCGACCTGCTGCGCCGGGCCATGGGCAAGAAGATCCAGGCGGAGATGGACGCCCAGAAGGCCCGCTTCGTCGACGGCGCCGTGGACCGCGGCGTGCAGAAGGCCCAGGCCGCCCACATCTTCGATCTGGTGAACAAATTCGCCGGCTACGGCTTCAACAAGAGCCACGCCGCCGCCTACGCCCTGGTCGCCTACCAGACGGCCTATCTGAAGGCCAACCATCCGGTGGAGTTCTTCGCCGCGTCCATGACGCTGGACCTGGGCAACACCGAAAAGCTCAACGGCTTCAAGCAGGAGCTGGACCGCCTGGGCATTCGCCTGCTGCCGCCGGACGTCAACCGCTCGGACGCGGTGTTCGCCGTGGAGCGGCTGGAGGACGGGGCGCTTGCCATCCGCTATGCGCTCGGTGCCATCAAGGGCGTGGGGGTCGAAGCCATGCGGGCTGTGGTCGCCGCGCGCGCGCAGGAGGGCGCCTTCGCCGACGTGTTCGACTTCGCCCAGCGTGTCGGCACCAAGGTGCTCAACCGCCGCCAGCTTGAAAACCTCACCCGCGCCGGCGCCTTCGACAGCCTGCAGCCCAACCGCGCGCGCCTGTTCGAGGGACTGGACACGGTGTTGCGCCACGTCCAGGCGGCCGAGCGCGACCGCCTACAGATCGGCTTGTTCGGGGAGATGGAAACGCCCGCCTTGCCGGCGCGGCCCGATTGGGACGCGCTGGAACGCCTGCGCGAGGAGTTCGAGGCGGTGGGCTTCTACCTCTCCGCCCATCCGCTCGACAGCTACAACCTGGCGCGGGTGAAGGCGAAGCTCTCCAACCAGATCGAAGCGGAGGCGGCCCGTGGCCGTACGGCGCTCAAACTCGCCGGCATCGTCGCCGCCAAGCGGGAGTCGAACACGCGCACCGGCAAGCGCATGGCCTTCGTCACCCTGTCGGACACCGCCGGACAGTTCGAGGTGACGCTGTTCACCGAGGTACTGGCCCAGTGCCGCGATCTCCTGGACAGCCACGAGCCACTGCTGGTGGCGGTGGAGGTGCAGCGCCAAGAGGACGGCTACCGCCTCACGGCCCAATCGGTCCAGTCGCTCGACCGGGCGATGGCGGCCGCCGGCTCGGAGATCGAGATCGTCGTGCAGTCGACCGAAAGCCTGCCCCACCTGAAGGCAATCCTCGACCGCCAGGGGCCCGGTCGCGCCAAGGTGCTGCTGCGCGTGCCGCTGGATTTGGGTGAGGAAGCGGAGATCAGATTGCCCCAGGCGTACGATGTTACCGCCGCCGGCCGGGCCGCCATCAAGGCCGTCGCCGGCATCGGCGATGTGCGGGAAGCATAGCGGCTCTTCCGCGCAGCCGCCGCCCAGGCTTGAAATCGCGCCGGTGCACGGATATGTACGGGCCACTTCTCACGCGAGCACGGTTCCTCACCATGGGGAAACACCGTCCGGTGTTCTCGGCCCCGGCCGAGGATTGCGCTCGCGGTGGCACAACCGGAGTGACCCGAGCGATGACGTCGCCAACCTTTACCATGCGCCAGCTTCTCGAAGCCGGCGTCCATTTCGGCCACCATACCCGGCGCTGGAACCCGAAGATGTCGCCCTTCATCTTCGGTGAACGCAACGGCGTGCACATCATCAACCTGGAAGAGACCATGCCCATGCTGGGCCGGGCGCTGGAGGCGATCCACGACGTGGTTGCCGGCGGCGGCCGGGTGCTGTTCGTCGGCACCAAGCGGCAGGCCCAGGAGCGCGTGGCCGATGCCGCCAAGCGCTGCGGCCAGTACTACGTGAACCACCGCTGGCTCGGCGGCATGCTGACCAACTGGAAGACCATCTCGTTGTCGATCAAGCGGCTGAAGGAGATGGACGACCAGTTGAACCAGAACGATCTGGGCTTCACCAAGAAGGAACTGCTCCAGAAGCAGCGCGAACGCGACAAGCTGGAGCGCGCGCTGGGCGGCATCCGCGACATGGGCGGCCTGCCCGACATGCTGTTCATCATCGACACCAACAAGGAAGCGATCGCGGTACAGGAGGCCAACAAGCTCTCCATTCCGGTCGCCGCGGTGATCGACAGCAACTCCGATCCCACCGGCATCGCCTTCCCGATCCCCGGCAACGACGATGCGCTGCGGGCGATCGAGCTGTATTGCGAGCTGGTGGCGGGTGCGGTTCTCGGCGGCATCGAGACGGAGATGGTGGCCTCCGGCACCGATATCGGCGAACTCGACACGCCGGCTGCCGAGATCGCTGCGGACGACGGCGACGCTGCCGCCGCACCTGAGGTTGCCGCGGCCGAAGGCGCGCCGGCCACCGAACAGGCCAGCGCCTGATCTGAGCAGCCTACCGACGACCCGGCGGCGGACGCTCCGCCGCCGGTGACCCACGCCCACAAACCGGCCACTGGCCGCACCGAAAAACGGGGACGAGACCATGGCGCACATCACGGCCAGTCTGGTGAAGGAGCTGCGCGACAAGACCGGCGCCGGCATGATGGACTGCAAGAAGGCCCTGGCGGAGAGCGACGGCGACATTGAAGTGGCGGTGGACTGGCTGCGCAAGAAGGGCCTTGCGGCTGCCGCCAAGAAGGCTGGCCGCACCGCGGCGGAAGGTCTGGTCGGCGTCGCCACCTCCGGCACCGCCGGTGCGGTTGTGGAGGTGAACTCCGAAACCGACTTCGTCGCCCGCAACGATACCTTCCAGACCTTCGTGGCAACCCTGACGGAGTTGGCGCTCGGCGTCGACGGCGACCTGGAAGCCCTGAAGGCGGCGGCCTACCCCGGCACCGGCCGCACGGTGGCGGAAGAGACCACCCACCTCATCGCCACCATCGGCGAGAATATGGGCGTGCGCCGCGTTGCCCACATCACCGTGCCGGCCGGCGTGGTGGCGAGCTATGTGCACAACGCTGTCGCCCCCGGTCTTGGCAAGATCGGCGTGATCGTCGGCCTGCAGACCGAAGGCGATGCAGAGAAGGCGGCAGCGCTGGGCCGCCAGATCGCCATGCACATCGCCGCAGCCCGCCCCGAAGCGGTCTCGACCGACGAGGTGGACGCCTCGGCGCTCGATCGCGAGCGCGCTGTGCTGACCGAACAGGCCCGCGCCAGCGGCAAGCCGGAGAACATCATCGAGAAGATGGTCGAGGGCCGCCTGCGCAAGTACTACGAGGAAGTGGTGCTGCTGGAGCAGACCTGGGTGATCGACGGCGAGACCAAGGTGTCCAAGGTGCTGGCCGCAGCGGCCAAGGATCTGGGAGCGCCGGTGACGGTGACCAGCTTCGCCCGCTTCAACCTGGGCGAGGGCATCGACAAGGGCGAAAGCGACTTCGCCGCGGAAGTGGCAGCGACGCTGGGCGGTTGAGCGGCCATGCCGGAAGCGCAGGAGCGCAACGCCATGGCGAATGAAACCCAACCGACCGCTTCCTACCGCCGCATTCTCCTGAAGGTGTCCGGTGAGGCGCTGATGGGGACGGGCGACTACGGCATCGATCGCGACACCGTCGACCGCATCGCCGCCGAAATTGCCCGCACCCACAACGAGGGCTACGAGATCTCCGTCGTCGTCGGCGGCGGCAACATCTTCCGCGGCGTCTCGGCTGCCGCCCGCGGCATGGAGCGCGCAGCAGCCGATTCCATGGGCATGCTGGCCACCGTCATCAACGCGCTTTCGCTGCAGAACGCGCTGGAGAAGCAAGGTGTGGCCACGCGGGTGCAGTCGGCCATCTCCATGTCCAGCGTGTGCGAGCCCTATATCCGCCGCCGCGCCGTGCGGCACATGGAAAAGGGCCGGGTGGTGATCTTCGCCGCCGGCACCGGCAACCCCTTCTTCTCCACAGATACGGCCGCAGCCCTGCGGGCGGCGGAAATGAATTGCGATGTGATCGTCAAGGCCACCCAGGTGGACGGCGTGTACGACGCCGATCCGCGCAAGGTGGTCGAGGCCAAACGCTACGAGCGGCTGACCTATATGGAGGTACTGGCGCGCGATCTCCGCGTGATGGATCATTCCGCCATTTCGCTGGCACGGGAGAACCATATTCCCGTGATTGTCTATGCGATCCACGAAGACGGCGCCTTGGCGCGGGTTCTCCGCGGCGAGGGGCGCTATACGATCATCTGCGAAAGGAGTTGACGGTATGGCCGAACCGGATCTGAGCGACATCGTCAAGCGGATGGACGGTGCATTGAAGGCGCTGGGCCATGAATTCGCGGGGCTGCGCACCGGCCGGGCTTCGGCCGGACTGCTGGAGCCGGTGATGGTGGAAGCCTATGGCGCGCAGATGCCGCTGTCCCAGGTGGGTACCATCGGCGTGCCGGAACCGCGCATGATCACCGTGCATGTCTGGGACAAGTCGGCGGTGAAGGCGGTGGAGAAGGCGATCCGCGATGCCGGCCTAGGCCTCAACCCGCAGCCCGACGGCCAGGTGGTGCGCGTGCCGATCCCCGAGCTCAACGAGGAGCGCCGCCGCGAGATCCTCAAGATCGCCGGCAAGTACACCGAGCAGGCCAAGGTGGCTGTGCGCAACGTACGCCGCGACGGCATGGACATGCTGAAGCGCATGGAGAAGAGTGGCGACATCTCAGAAGACGAACACAAGATGTGGGCGGACGAGGTGCAGAAGCTGACCGACGAACACATCAAGAAGATCGACGATGCCGCCGAATCGAAGGAAAAGGATATCCTTCAGGTCTGACCCCAGCCGTAGCGCATACGATCGTTCCCGCCGCCACGGCGATGGCGCGCCCAACCCGCAGGTAGACATGTCGGTCGCACCGCCCCGCCACATCGCCATCATCATGGACGGCAACGGCCGTTGGGCACGCGCCCGCGGGCTGCCGCGGCACTTCGGCCACCGCAAGGGCGTGGAAGCCCTGCGCCGCACCATCGAGGCGGCGGCCGATCTGGGCATCGCCAACCTCACCCTGTTCGGCTTTTCCACGGAGAATTGGCGGCGTCCGGCCTCGGAGGTTCAGGAGCTGCTGGGGCTGATGCGCCGCTACCTCAGCTCCCACGTGGCGGAGCTGTGCGAGAACGGCATCCGCCTGCGCGTGATCGGCGAACGCCAGGGCTTTAGCCGCGACCTGGCCGGCCTGATCGAGCGGGCCGAGGAGTTGACCCGCAACAACCGCCGGCTCGTCCTCACCGTGGCGCTCAACTACGGCGCCCGGCGGGAGTTGACGCTGGCCGTTACCCGGCTGGTGGAGGAGGCAGCGGCCACCGGCAAGGCGCCGCTGATCGACGAGGCGGCCATCTCCGCCCGCCTGTTCACCCACGATCTGCCCGACCCGGACCTGGTCATCCGCTCCAGCGGCGAACAGCGGCTCAGCAACTTCCTGCTGTGGCAGTCCGCCTATGCCGAACTGGTGTTCGTCGACACCCTGTGGCCCGATTTCGGCCGGGCTGACCTGGAATACGCGCTCAGCGAATACGGCCGGCGCGACCGCCGGTACGGCGCCGTCGTCACCGGTGAATAGACTCACCAACCTCCAGGCCCGGATTGCGACGGCATTCGTGATCGGCCCCCTGGCGATCGGGGCCGCCTGGCTGCATCACGCCACCTGGGTGGCGCTGATCGCGGTCGCCGTGGCGGCGGCCGGCCGGGAATGGGCGCGCATGATGCTGCCGGCTGCCGCCCTGCAGATTACGGTCCGTCTGGGCCTGGGTCTGGTGGCTGCCGCCGTGGTCGCCGCGCTCTTCGGGGCCTGGTGGGGCCTCGGCGTGCTGGTGCTGGCGGCAGCTCTTGGCTGGCTGCCGCTGCCCCTACCGCTGCCGGGTGGCGGGCAGCGGGGTCAACTCGTGTTCGGCCCGCTGGCTTGGGGGCTTCTCTACCTTGGCCCTTCGGCCGTGGCGCTGGTGTGGCTGCACGCCCAGCCGGGCATTGGGCTGACCCTGGTGATCTGGGTTCTGGTGGTGGTCTGGACCACCGACATCGGTGCCTATGCCAGCGGCCGCAGCATCGGCGGCCCCCGCTTGTGGCCGGCCGTCAGCCCGCGCAAGACCTGGGCCGGCTTCGTCGGCGGTCTGGTGCTGGGGGCAGTCGGCGGCTTGCTGGTGCGCCGGCTCGCCGTGGGCGATGTCTCGCCGGCGGTGGTGGCGGTGGCCTTCGCCATCTCCCTGGCCGCACAGGCAGGCGATCTTCTGGAATCGGGGATCAAGCGTCGGCATGGCGTGAAGGACACCGGGGGACTGTTACCCGGCCATGGCGGCGTGCTAGACCGGCTCGATGGCTTGTTCGTTGCCGCACCGGTGTTCGCCATGATCCATGCCATGGCTGGAGAGGACCTGAGATGGCAGTGAGCCTTGCCGAGGCCGAAACCGTCCGTACCGTCGCCATCCTCGGGTCGACCGGCTCCATCGGCACCAGCACGTTGGACCTGATCTCGCGCCACCGCGACCGCTTCCGTGTGGCGGCCCTCACTGCCCATCGCAGCGTTGAGCGGCTGGCCGAACAGGCGCGCCAGGTGCGCCCGGACCTGGCGGTGATCGGCGATCCCGGCCTTTACGGTGCATTGCGCGCGGCCCTGGAGGGCACCGGCATCGAGGTGGCGGCCGGCCCCGATGCGGTGGTGGAAGCGGCCTGCCGCCCGAGTGACATGGTGGTGGCCGGCATCGTCGGCGCCAGCGGCCTGCGCTCCACCCTGGCGGCGGCGGCCCGCGGCGCCATGGTGGCTTTCGCCAACAAGGAATGCCTGGTGTGCGCCGGCGACCTGATGGTGGAGCATGTGCGCACCCACGGCGCCACCCTGCTGCCGGTGGACAGCGAACACAATGCCATCTTCCAAGTGCTGGACGTGGCCGGCCGCGACCACCTGAGCCGGCTGATCCTCACCGCGTCGGGGGGGCCGTTCCGCACCTGGCCGCGTGAGCGCATGGCCGCGGCGACGCCGGAGCAGGCGGTCGCCCACCCCACCTGGGATATGGGCGCGAAGATCTCGGTGGACAGCGCCACCATGATGAACAAGGGCCTGGAAGTCATTGAGGCGGCACATCTTTTCGGTGTCGACGAAGGGATGATCGACGTGGTGGTGCACCCCCAGTCGGTGGTGCACAGCCTGGTGGAGTACGACGACGGTTCGGTGCTCGCCCAACTCGGTTCGCCCGACATGCGTACGCCGATCGCCTACGCGCTGGCCTGGCCGCGGCGCATCACCACGCCCAGCCAGCGCCTCGACTTGGCGCGCGTCGGCGCATTGACCTTCGAGGCGCCGGATGCCAACCGCTTCCCGGCCCTGCGGCTGGCGCGAGCGGCCTTGCGCGAAGGGCGGGGAGCGCCCACCGTATTGAACGCTGCCAATGAGGTTGCGGTGGCGGCATTCCTCGACCGCCGGATCGGCTTTCTCGACATCGCCGAGGTGGTGGAAGCCGCACTCGCCCACACCGAGCATGCGCCGCCGGCCAGCATTGAGGATGTGGAGGCCATCGACGCGGCAGCACGCCGGGACGCCGAGGCGGAAGTTGGCCGCCGCCGGGCCTAGCCGGCCGGCAACGGTCGACCAGGACACGCCGACCGGGAGGGCCGAGGCCGTAGGGCCAAAACGACGTAGCGACAACGACTAAGGTAGCGATGCTCGACTACATTCTGCCCTTCATCGTGGTTCTCAGCGTACTCGTGTTCGTGCACGAGCTGGGCCACTACCTGGCCGCCCGCATGTGCCGGGTACGGGTGGAGGTGTTCTCCATCGGCTTCGGCCCGGAACTGGTCGGCTTCAACGATCGCGCCGGCACCCGCTGGAAGATCGGCGCCATGCCCTTGGGCGGCTATGTGAAGATGCTGGGCGACATGGACGCCAGTTCGCGGCCGGACAAGAACGCCGCCCGGCTGCCGGACGACGTGTGGGCGAGCGCCTTTCCCAACAAGTCGGTCGCCGCGCGGGCCTGGATCGTCGCGGCCGGCCCCTTGGCCAACTTCGCGTTTGCCGCGGTCGTGCTCGCCGTGCTGCTGGCGACCGACGGCCATCCGTTCCCGCGCTCCGAAGTGGGCGGCATCGTCGAAGGCTTCCCGGCTGCAGCCAGCGGTCTGCACGAAGGCGATCTGGTGACGGCGGTGGACGGCACGCCGGTGGAGCGGTTCATGGAGATTCCGGACCTGGTGCAGGCCGCCATGGGGCCCCGCTACCAGACCCGCGAAGACCGGCAGATCCTCGCCTACGAGGACTATCGCAATCTGGTGCGCGGGGTCGGCTTGCCGCCCATCATCCTCACCGTGAACCGGGATGGCGACACCCTGGACATTTCCATCGTCCCGGTCGGCCGCTCGGTGATCGATTCCACCGGCCGCGAATTCCCGGTGTTCCGCATGGGGTTCATTGCGCCCACCGGACCTTTCGGCGTGCTGGAGTCCATGTGGCTCGGCCTCAGCGAAACCGCCTGGTTGACCGGGGCCACCTTCGACTCGGTGGGAGAGATCATCGCCGGCGACCGCGGATCGGAAGAGCTGGGCGGGCCGATCCGCATCGCCCAGATGTCGGGCGACGTGGCTCAGCTCGGCGTGGTGGCGCTGCTGTGGTTCATGGCCCTGTTGTCGGTCAACCTGGGGCTGATCAACCTGTTGCCCATACCCATTCTTGATGGCGGACACCTGCTCTTCTTAGGCGCAGAGGCCGCTTTGGGGCGCCCGCTCAGCGACCGTTTGCAAGAATATGGTTTCCGCATCGGGTTGGCTCTGGTACTAACCTTGATGGTGTTTGCGACCTGGAATGACTTGGCAAACCTGCAGGTTTTCGAGTTTCTTTCCGGGCTGATTTCTTGATGTCAGCAGTGCTGGTCCGGACAATCCCATGATGTCGCTCCGTCGAACCTTTGCCGTAGCCCTGGCGGCCTTGTCCTGGTCGTTGTTCGGACTTCTCCCCGCACATGCGCAACTTGGCCTGCCAAACGACGCCATCGAGTCCATCGTGGTGCAGGGCAACCAGCGCATCGAGCAGTCCACCATCGAGAGCTACCTTACGGTGCAGCCGGGCGATCCGTTCGACCCGCGGGCCATCGAGCAGTCGCTCACCAGCCTCTTCCGCACCGGGCTGTTCGCCGACGTGCAGTTCGACCGCCAGGGCCAGGTGCTGATCATCGACGTGGTCGAGAACCCGATCATCAATCGCATCAGCTTCGAAGGGAACGACCGCATCGACGATGACCAGCTTCTGGCGGAAATCCAGTTGCGGCCGCGCGTCGTCTACACCCGTACCCGCGTGCAGAGCGACGTTTCCCGCGTCCAGGAGGTGTATCGCCGTTCCGGGCGCTTCGCCGCCACGGTGACGCCGGAGGTGATCCAGCTCGACCAGAACCGGGTCGATCTGGTGTTCACCGTCGACGAGGGGCCGCTGACCACCATCCGGTCCATCAGCTTCGTCGGCAACGAAGTGTTCAGCGACAGCGAGCTGGAGGAACAGATCCTCAGCGAGGAGTCGGGGCTGCTCGACTTCCTCAGCACCTCCGATACCTATGATCCCGATCGCCTGGCGGTCGACCGCGAGATGCTGCGCGATTTCTACCTCAGCGAAGGCTATGCCGATTTCCGCGTGGTGAGCGCGGTGGCGGAACTGACGCCCACCCAGGACGAGTTCTTCATCACCTTCACCGTCGAGGAAGGCCAGCGCTACACCTTCGGCAACATCGATCTCCAATCGGAAATCCCCGACGTGGACACCGCGAGCCTGATGCCGCTGGTGGTGAGCGAGTCGGGCGAATACTTCTCCAACGACGATATCGACGAGACCATCGATGTGCTGGGCGAGACGCTGGCCGACCAGCAGTATGCCTTCGCCGAGGTGACGCCGCGCATCCAGGTCGACCGGGAAAACGCCCTGGTCAACGTGGTCTACGACATCGACGAAGGCGCGCGCGTCTTCGTCGAGCGGATCGAAATCTCCGGCAATGTGCGCACGGTCGACAGCGTCATCCGCCGCGAGTTCGAACTGGTCGAAGGCGACCCGTTCAGCGCCTCGCGCATGCGCGCGTCGCAGGAGCGCATCGAAGCCCTCGGGTTCTTCGCCGACGTTACCGTGGACAACGTGCCCGGCTCGACGCCGGACCAGACGGTCATCCAGGTGACCGTGGAGGAGCAGAGCACCGGTGAGTTGCTGCTGGGCGGCGGCTATTCCAGCTACCAGGGGCCCATCGGCCAGATCAGCCTGGAGGAGCGCAACCTGCTCGGCCGCGGCCAGCGCCTGCGCATCGCCGCCACCATCGGCGGCCGCACCCAGGAATTCGACCTGCGCTTCACCGAACCGCGGGTGTTCGATCGGCCGATTTCCGCCGGTGTCGAGGCGTTCCGCATCACCACCGACAACCAGGACGAAAGCTCCTACGACGAGTTCCGCTTCGGTTTCGGCCTCAACACCGGCTATCGCCTGGCACCGAACCTCTACCACACGGTGGAGTATCGCCTGCAGCAGGTGGAGATCACCGATGTGGGGGCCTCGGCCTCACGCCTGATCGCGCTGCAGGAGGGCGAGGAGATCACCTCGCTGATCGGCCACCAGTTGACCTATGACCAGCGCGACAGCCGGCTCCACCCGACCGAGGGCTACATCCTCACCCTCGGCAACGATTTCGCCGGCCTCGGCGGCGATACCCGGTTCATCCGCACGACCGCGTCCGGCAGCGTCTTCCTGCCGATCTACACTCGCGATTACGTGCTCAATGTGCGGGGCGAGATGGGCTACATCGTCGGGCTGGGCGACGACGTGCGGATCACCGACCGCTTTTTCGTGGGCGGTCCCAACCTGCGCGGCTTCGAGGTGGGCGGCATCGGCCCCCGCGACCTGGCGACCGGCGACGCCATGGGCGGCAACACGTTTGCCGTCGGTACGGTGGAACTGGCCTTCCCGCTGGGCGGGTTTGCCGAGGATCTCGGGTTCCGCGGCCGCACCTTCACCGACTTCGGCGTGCTGACGGGCACCGACGATGCCGACTTCATCGACAACGGAGCCGGCGGCAACGCAATCAATCTGGTGGACGAAGCCTCGCTGCGCATGTCGGTCGGTGCCGGCCTGTCCTGGGATTCGCCCCTCGGACCGGTCAATCTGGACATCGCGTTTCCGGTGCTGAGCGAGAGCTTCGACGAAGAACAGATGTTCTCCTTCAGCTTCGGCACGACCTTCTGATTGGCGCAGGTGGGCAAGCTTCTCGCCGCACTCATCCTGGGGCTGGCCTGCTGGCAGGGGGCCAGCTTCGGCGTCGGCCGCGCCCAGGCCCAGGACGCGCCGATCGCCGCCAGCGGCATCATCGTCGTCGATTTCCAGGCCGCCCTCCGCCGGTCCAGTGCCGCCCAGTCGATCCAGCAGCAGATCGATGCCGCCCGCGACGTCTACCAGGAACGCTTCGGCGCCATGGAGACCGACCTGCGCGAGGAAGAGCTCGCCCTCAGCGAGGCGCGCGACGACCTGAGCGAAGAGGAGTTCGCCGAGCGCCGCCGCGAGCTGGAACAGCGGGTCCTGGATGCGCAGCGCGCGGTGCAGGAAGGCCGTGGCGCCCTGGATCAGGCGATGGCCAACGGCATGGGCCAAGTGCGCTCGGTCATGTTCGAGGTGATCGCCGCCATCGCCGATGCCGAAGACGCACTGATCGTGCTGGATAAGGCCCACGTTATCTTGGTAAGTCAGGGGCTCGACAGAACCGATCTGGTGGTCGAGCGCCTGAACGAGCGCCTGCCGAGCGTTGAATTAACCGGCCTCGACGACCTGGCGGGGGACCCCTAGCATCGCCTGCGGAGTCCCGTGCAAGGGCAGGGACGGGGCCGAAATGGGGATCGCGTCTTGCGTCCGGTGCTAAGCCATTGTTCCGTGGGTGCGCTGCGCCCGGCGGCGACTTGAAGAGGAGTGGAGGAGCAATGGATGGCTCCGTGACCGGCGAGACGGTGCCGGTCGTCGACATCAAGCGGGTGATGGAGATGATCCCACACCGCTATCCGATGCTGCTGGTCGACCGCGTCGTCGATGTGGTGCCCAATGTCAGCGCCGTCGGCATCAAGAACGTCTCGGCCAACGAGCAATTCTTCCAGGGCCACTTCCAGGACCATCCGGTGATGCCGGGGGTGCTGATTATCGAAAGCATGGCGCAGACCGCGGCCGTGCTGGTGGTGGCAACGCTGGGCGACGCGGCCGCCAAGCGCCTGGTCTACTTCATGTCGATCGACGGCGCCCGGTTCCGGCGGCCGGTCACGCCGGGCGATTCCATGCGTATCTTGGTGCGCAAGGTCCAGCACCGGCGCAATGTCTGGAAGTTCTTCGGTGAAGCCAAGGTGGACGATATGAACTGCGCCGAAGCATCGTTCGCCGCCATGATCCTCGACCATCAAGTGTGATATGCCCGACTCCATTCACCCCACCGCCATCGTTGAAGACGGGGCGGTAATCCCCGCCAGTGCCCGTATCGGCCCCTATTGCATGGTCGGTGCCAACGTAACTTTGGGCGAGGGCGTGGTGCTGGCCAACCATGTCAGCCTGCGCGGCGACATCACGCTGGGCGACCGCGTCCACGTCTACCCCAACGCCGTCCTCGGCGAGCCGCCGCAGATCTACGGCGGCGACCCCAATCCCGGGCGCCTGGAGGTGGGGGCGGACACGGTGATCCGCGAGCACGTGACCCTCAATCTCGGCTCCTCGCGCCAGGACAGGCTCACGCGCATCGGCACCGCCTGCATGCTGATGGCCGGCTCCCATGTGGGCCACGACTGCGTGGTGGGCAACCATGTCATCATGGCCAACAACGCCACGCTCGGCGGCCACGTCACGCTCGGCAACCACGTCTTCGTCGGCGGGCTGAGCGCGCTGCACCAGCGCGTTCGCGTGGGCGACCATGCCTTCATCGGCGGCATGACCGGGGTGGAGCAGGACGTGATCCCCTTCGGCATGGTCACGGGCGACCGCGGCCGGCTCGATGGCCTCAACGTGGTCGGCCTGAAGCGCCGCGGCTACACCCATCCTGCCATCCACCGCCTCAGGGCGGTCTACCGCGCCCTGTTCCTCGATCCGCAGCCCTGGGCGGAGCGGCTCGCGGCGGTGCGGTCGGCCCACGGCAGCGAAAGCGATGTCGCCGCCATCCTCAGCTTCATCGATGCCGGCTCACAGCGCGGCATCATGAAGGCCCGCCGCGGATCCCAGCACGATGACCCAGACTAGGCTCGCCCTGGTGGCCGGCGGCGGCGACCTGCCGCGGCGGCTGATCGAGGCATGCCGCCAGCAGGATCGGCCGGTGTTCGTGCTGGCGTTCAACCGATTCACCGATGCGGAAACGGTGGAGGGTGTTGAGCACGCCTGGTGCCGCCTCGGTGCTGCCAAGCGGATCGCCGATTTGTTCGCCGAGTGGTCGGTGGAGGACGTGTGCTTCGCCGGCCACTTCCGGCGTCCCGGCTTGATGGAGCTGGCGCCCGATGGCGAAGCCATGCGGTTCCTCCTCAAGGTGGGCTGGCGCAGCCTCGGCGATGCCGGGCTGATGGACGCCATCGCGGCGGAACTGGAGGAGCGCGGCTACCGTGTGATCGCGCCCCAGGACGTCCTCGGCGACCTGCTCAGCACGGAAGGGTGCTACACCCGCGCCGCACCGGACGATGGCGCCTGGGAGGATATCGGCCGCGGCCGCCAAGTGGCCCGCGTCCTCGGCACCGCCGATGCCGGCCAAGGGGTTGTGGTGCAGCAAGGTGTGGTGCTGGCCATCGAAGCGGCGGAAGGCACCGATGCCATGTTGGCGCGCTGCGGCGAGCTCAGCCGCGAGGGGCCGGGCGGCGTGCTGGTGAAGGTGCGCCGCCCGCAGCAGGACGACCGTGTCGACTTGCCGACCGTCGGCATCGACACCATTCGCGCCGCCGCTGCCGCCGGCTTGCGCGGCGTTGCGGTGGAGGCGGGGGGAGCCGTCCTGGTGGACCATGATGCGCTGGTGGCACTGGCCGATGAATTGGGGCTGTTCGTGGTCGGCCTGCCGGCAGACGATCCGCCGCCGTCGTGACCGATCGCCCCCCCTACCGCATCGCGCTGGTGGCGGGTGAGCCTTCGGGCGATGCGCTGGGGGCGGCTCTGATCCCGGCATTGCGGGAGCGGGCACGAGGACCGGTGGAATTCCTCGGTGTCGCCGGCCCGCAAATGTGCGCCCAAGGCATGACGAGCCTGTTTGCCATGTCCGACCTCACCTTGATGGGGCTGGCGGAGGTGGTACCGGCCATCCCAAAGGTGTTGCGCCGGCTGCGCCGGACGGCCCGCGCCGTCGAAGCGTGGCAGCCGCACGCCGTCGTCACCATCGATGCGCCGGACTTCTGTTTCCGCCTGGCCAAACGGCTGCACGGGCGTACCGCCGGCCCGCTGATCCACTACGTCGCTCCCACCGTGTGGGCTTGGCGGCCCGGACGGGCGCGCAGGATCGCCGGGCGCTTCGACCACCTGCTGACGCTGCTGCCCTTCGAGCCGCCCTATTTCCAGCGGGAAGGGCTGGCGGCCACCTTTGTCGGCCATCCGGTGGCGGAGCGGGTCGGTCCGCCGGCCGACGGCGGCGCTTTCCGGGAACGCCATGGCATCGCCGCCGAGGCGCCGGTGCTGTGCGTGCTTCCCGGAAGCCGCTCGGGCGAAGTGCGCCGGCTGCTGCCGCCATTCGGCGAAGCGGTTGCCCGGCTCGCAAGCCGTTTCCCCGGACTGCGCATCGTCATTCCCACGCTGGGCCACATGGCGGACCGGGTGGCGGCAGCGGTCTCGGACTGGCCGGGCGCACCGGTGGTGGTCGGACCGGACGAAAAGGCCGGGGCCTTTGCCGCGTCCACCGTGGCGCTGGCGGCGTCGGGCACCGTCTCGCTGGAATTGGCCTTGGCCGGATTGGCCCAGGTGATCGCCTACCGGGTCAATGCGCTGTCCGCGGTGATTGCCCGGCGCCTCCTCGTCACCCGATGGGTGAGCCTGGTCAACATCCTGGCCGATGCGACCGTGGTTCCCGAGCTGCTGCAGGAGAACTGCACGCCCGCCAAGCTGGAGGCGGCTGTGGCGCCGTTGCTGGCCGATCCGCTGGCACGCCGAGCGCAGATCGGCAAAGCGGCCGCAAGCGTGGCCAAGCTGCACGCACCCGGCGGCAACGCCAGCCGGGCCGCGGCAGATGTGGTGTTCGGACTGATCGAAGAGCGCTCCCGCAGCGCCTGAGAGGCCGCGTCGCGGTGCCGGTGGCCGGCGCCGGTGTCAGATGACGATGGCAAGCCAGGCGGCTGCCACCAGCACCACCGCAACCACACCGGCCTGGCGGGTGCGCTGGGCAGCCGGTGCCCGGTTGTCGTTGGCCGGATGGGGCAGGTGGCGCCAGCGGGCGCGGGCCACCACCGTCCGGCTGGTCACCACCAGCGGCAGACGTTGCCAAGCCTGACGGCGCGGCCGCGGCCGCGGACGCCGCGCCCAGGCGAGTTTCAATCGATCAACGCTCATCCAGCGGCACGTACACCCGTTGCGTCGCCCCGCTGTAAAGCTGGCGGGGGCGCCCGATCTTCTGCACCGGATCTTCGATCATTTCCTTCCACTGGGCAATCCATCCCACGGTGCGCGCCAGCGCAAACAGCACGGTGAACATCGATGTCGGGAAGCCCATCGCCCGCAGCGTGATCCCCGAATAGAAGTCCACGTTGGGGAACAGCTTGCGATCGACGAAGTACTCGTCCTCCAGCGCGATGCGTTCCAGCTCCTGGGCGATCTTGAGCAGCGGCTCGTTGGTGACGCCCACGATGTCCAGCACCTCGTGGCAGGATTTGCTCATCACGGCCGCCCGCGGGTCGTAGTTCTTGTAGACCCGGTGGCCGAAGCCCATCAGGCGGAACGGATCGGCCGGATCCTTGGCGCGGGCGATGAACTCCGGGATGCGGTCCGGCGAGCCGATCTGCTCCAGCATCTTCAGCACCGCCTCGTTGGCGCCGCCATGGGCGGGTCCCCACAAGGATGCAATGCCGGCGGCGATGCAGGCGAACGGGTTGGCGTGCGACGACCCGGCGATGCGCACCGTGGAGGTCGACGCGTTCTGCTCGTGGTCGGCGTGCAGGATGAACAGGCGGTCCATGGCTTTCGCCATCGCCGGGTTCACGTGATAGGGCTCTGCCGGCACGGCAAACAACATGTGCAGGAAGTTCTCCGCGTAGCTCAGGTCGTTGCGCGGATAGACGAACGGCTCGCCCTTGGAGAACTTGTAGGCCATCGCCGAGATGGTCGGCATCTTGGCGATCAGGCGGTGCGAGGCGATCAGGCGCTGCTGCGGATCGCGGATATCGGTGCTGTCGTGGTAGAAGGCCGCCAGCGCGCCGGTGACGCCGCAAAGGATTGCCATGGGGTGGGCGTCGTTGCGGAACCCGTCGTAAAACCCGCGCAACTTTTCGTGGACCATGGTGTGGCGCGAGATGGTGCGGACGAACTTGTTCTTCTCCGCCACGTTCGGCAGCTCGCCGTGCAACAGGAGGTAGCAGACCTCCATGAAATCGCTCTTCTCGGCCAGATCGGTGATCGTATAGCCGCGGTGCAGCAAGATTCCCTGGTCGCCGTCGATGTAGGTAATTCGACTATCGCATGAGCCGGTTGAAGTATAGCCGGGATCATACGTAAACATACCGGTGTCACGGTACAAGTTTCGTATATCGATGACGCTGGGGCCAACAGTTCCGTTGAGAACCGGATAGGTGAAAGTCTTGCCGGTTCTATTGTCGATCAAGGTCACAGTATCTTCCGCCGCGTCATTTGCAGCGGTATGAACCTGAGTCATATGTCGGTCCTTTCGTTCCCCGCGCGGGCGGGAGCCCCGGGTCCAAACGATGGCCATATCGTAGTGGGCAGGCGCAGCAAGATCAATGTGACGAGTCCACGTCACGCGATCCCGCCCCGCCGGAAAGCGCATCGGCGATGCGTCCTAGCGTCTCATCCCGGCCCAGGATGGCCGCCACCTCGAAGATCCCGGGCGACATGGTGCTGCCGGTCAGCGCTGCCCGCAGGGGCTGGGCGACCTTGCCCAGCTTCAGGTCTTCGGCTTCGGTAAAGGCTCGGACCTCGGCCTCCACGGCCGATTCCGTCCATTCCGCAGCACCCGCCAGGGCTTCATGCAGGCCCTGCAGGCGCGCAGACCCGAATTCGGCCAGCAGTTCGGCCGCCTTGTCGGTCATCTCCAAAGGCCGTTGGCGCACGTAGAATGCGGCGGCTTGGGCAAGATCGACCAGCGTCTTCGCACGCTGCTGCAATCCAGGCATTCCGCGCACGAGGCGGCCGAATGCGGCCTCATCGAGGGGTCTGGCGACCAGGGATTCCACTGCCGGGCGGATCAGCCCGGCCAGGCGCGCGGCGTCGGCCTGGCGCAGATAGTGCCCGTTCAGCGAATCGAGCTTGGCAAAATCGAAGCGCGCGGCCGATTTGCCTACCTCCGGCAGGTCGAACCAGGCGATCGCCTGCTCGGTGGAGATGATTTCGTCGTCGCCATGGGCCCAACCCAGTCGCAACAGATAGTTGCGCATGGCCTCGGGCAGATAGCCCATATCCCGGTAAGCCTCCACGCCGAGCGCACCATGGCGCTTGGACAGCTTGGCGCCGTCCGGACCGTGGATCAGCGGGATGTGCGCAAACACCGGCAGCGCCGCTCCCAACGCCTGGAAAAGCTGGGTCTGGCGGAAGGCGTTGGTCAGATGGTCGTCGCCGCGGATCACATGGGTGATCCCCATGTCGATGTCGTCGACCACGACCGACAGCATGTAGGTGGGCGTGCCGTCGGCGCGCAGCAGAATCATGTCGTCGAGCTGGTCGTTGCGCACCGTCACCTCGCCCTGCACGGCATCGGCGATGGTGGTGCTGCCGTCCGTGGGGGCGCGGAACCGCACCGCAGGCGGAACGTCGGCCGGAGCGTCGGCCGGATCGCGGTCGCGCCAGCGGCCGTCGTAGCGGGGCGGCCGGCCTTCGGCGCGGGCGCGGCTGCGCATCTCCTCCAGCTCCGCCGGGGTGGCGTAGCAGCGATAGGCAAGCCCCGCCTCCAGCAGCCGGTGGGCAGCGGCGGCGTGGCGATCGCGCCGGGCGAACTGGCTTTCCGCCTCGCCGTCCCAGTCCAGTTCCAGCCATCTCAGCCCGTCGAGGATCGCCTGCACCGCTTGCGGGGTGGAGCGGGCGCGGTCGGTATCCTCGATGCGCAGGATGAAGCGTCCGCCGTGGTGGCGGGCGTAGAGCCAGTTGAACAAGGCGGTGCGCGCACCCCCGATGTGCAGGAAACCGGTGGGGGAGGGCGCAAAACGGGTGACAACGGTCATGGACGATGGGGGGCAGCGGTCACACAGTGGCGGGCGTCATAGCACACCCCGTCGCCGCGAGGCACCATGTTGGGACCGCCGTTTTGAGACCGCCGGAGGGCCTCGGCCCGCTGGCCGCCGAGCGCGACCGCTGGGTGCTGTGGATGCCGGTGGCCTTCGGTGCGGGTATTGCCGGTTATTTCGCCCTGCCGGTGGAACCGCCGCTGTGGGCGGCCCTGGCGGCCCTCGCACTGGCCGTGGCCGCAGCCCTTGCCCTGCGCCGCCGGCCGGCCATCGCCGTACCGCTGCTGGGGCTTGCCCTGCTGGCGGCCGGGGTGGGGGCCGGCACTCTGGGCACGGCCTTGACCGCGACTCCGCTGTGGGACGAGCGGCCGCACCGCGGCATGCTCGAAGGTGTCGTCGTCGGCGTCGACCGGCAGCCGCGCGGCGCCCGCGTGACCCTGGACGATGTGGCCTTTTCTGGCCGGCGTGGCGACCTGCCCGCACCGCGCCTGGTGCGCGTGCGCCTGCTGCCGTCCGATCCCGCGCCGCAGATCGGCAGCCGTATCGCCGTGTTCGGCGAGCTGTCCGGACCGCGCCGTCCCGTCGCCCCCGGCGCCTTCGACTTCCGCCGCTGGGCCTACTTCCAGGGCCTCAGCGCCACCGGCTTCGCCATGGGCCATGCCGAGATCGTGGCGGCGCCGGGAGCGGGCGGCTTCTGGCGCTCCATCGATGCCGTGCGGGCGGACATGGTGGCGCGTATCGAGCGGGCGCTGGATCCTCCCGCCGCCGGGTTCGCCGCGGCGCTCCTCACCGGCCAGCGCGGCGGCGTCGACGATGCCACCTACGAGGTGCTGCGCGATGCCGGGCTTGCCCACCTGCTGGCCATTTCGGGCCTGCATGTGGGGCTGGTGGCGGGCGGCGTGTTCGTGCTGGTGCGGCTGCTCGGCAGCCTCTTCGAGCGCCTGGCCGTCACCCGGCCGATCAAGAAATGGGCGGCGGTGGCGGCCCTGGTCTCGGCGGTCGGCTACATGCTGCTGGTGGGGGCGCCGGTGCCGACGCAGCGGGCGGTGCTGATGACCGGGCTGGTGCTCCTGGCCGTACTGGCGGACCGCGAGGCGCTCAGCATGCGCCTGGTGGCCTGGGCCGCCCTGGTGGTGCTGGTGCTGGCGCCGCACGCCGTCGTATCCGCCAGCTTCCAGATGTCGTTTGCCGCCGTGGTCGGCCTGGTCGCCGCCTACGAGTGGCTGGCCCCAACGATGGGGCGCTGGCGACGCCGCGGCGGACCGGTGCGTGCCATAGCCATCTACCTGGCGGGTGTGCTGATGAGCACGGCGGTGGCCGGCCTCGCGACCGCTCCCTTCTCGGTGTTCCACTTCCAGACGGTGGCGACGGCCGGCGCGCTCGCCAACCTACTGGCCGTGCCATTGACCGCCTTCTGGATCATGCCCTTCGGCATGCTCGCCTACCTCGCCATGCCGCTGGGGCTGGAGGCGGGGCCGCTTTACATGATGGGCCTCGGCGTCTCCGCCCTGGTTTGGATTGCCGGTGAGGCGGCCCAGTTGGCCGGCGGCAGTGCGCGGATGCTGCCGCCGCCGGTCTGGGGCTTGGCACTCGTCGCCCTCGGCGGGCTGTGGTTGTGCCTGTGGCGCCGGCGCTGGCGGCTGCTCGGCCTTGTGGCGGTGGCGGCCGGGCTTGGCTCTGCGACCGTCGAGCGGCCGCCGGATCTGCTGGTGGGCGACACTGCCGAATTGGCTGCCCTCATCGAAGGCGAACCGCGTCGCCTGGTGCTCACCAGCCTCAACCGGGAGCGCTTTGCCGCCGCTGCCTGGGCGGATCGCTTCGCCGCGGTCTCGACGGTCGCTCTGCGCGACCTGCCGGCCTCCCGGCAGGGCTGCGACGCGCTCGGCTGCATCGTCCACCACGCCGGGACCACACTGGCCCTGGTGGCCGACCCGCGGGCGCTCGACGAGGACTGTGCCGCCGCCGACCTGGTGGTGGCCGAAGTACCGGTGCGCCGACCCTGCGCGGCCACGGTGATCGACCGGTTCGATGTGTGGCGCAACGGCGCCCACGCGGTGTGGCTGGGCGAGGGCGCGCCGGTGATCGAGACGGTGGCCGGCCGCACCGGCCAACGGCCCTGGGCACTCACCCGCTGAGTTGTGGCGATGCCGCTTCGGCGCGCCGCTCAGCCGCTCAGCCGCTCAGTCGTATCGCCGCAGCAGTCCCACCAAGCGGCCCTGCACCTGCACCCGGTCGGGACCGAAAATACGGGTTTCATAGGACGGATTGGCGGGTTCCAGCGCGATCGTCTTGCCGCGCCGGCGCAGCCGCTTCAGCGTCACTTCCAGCCCGTCCACCAGGGCGACGACAATGGCGCCGCTGTCGGCCACCTGAGTCTTCTGGATGATCACCGTGTCGCCGTCCAAGATGCCGGCATTGACCATGCTGTCGCCGGCCACCTCAAGCGCGTAGTGCTCGCCGCGGCCGAGCAGGCCGGCGGGCACGTCTGCCCGGCGGGAGGGATCGCGCAGGGCTTCGATGGGCGTGCCGGCGGCGATGCGGCCATAGAGGGGCAGGGAGACGAGCGACCCCTCCGGTTCCGGCTCGCGCGGTGTTGCCCGGAAGTTCGGCCGGACCACGGTGGTGTCGCCCGCCTCGCTGCCCAGCACGTCCGCCCGGGCCAGCCCATCGGGCAGCCGCGTGACCTCCAGCGCGCGGGCGCGGTGGGGCAGCCGGCGGATGAAGCCGCGCTCTTCCAGCCCGGTGATCAGGCGGTGGATGCCCGATTTGGAGCGCAGGCCGAGGGCATCCTTCATTTCGTCGAATGACGGCGACACGCCGCCTTCCGACAGACGCTGATTGATGAACAGGAGCAGTTCCTGCTGCTTGCGGGTCAACATGTCGATGCTCCCGAATGCGAAACTTGAGGGCGGCCGGGCCAACGCCGACTCACGCTATGATTGAGACAGAACAAACCAAAAACGTCAAGCCGCCAGCAGACCGAATTGCCTGAAAAATCAAGCGTCCAATCAGAGGGGGAGCGTCTCGTCCTCGAACCGGACGATGGTCACGGCGTCGCCGGCCGCAGCGGGTGGGGCGAGCGGCGGGCGCACCACCAGGCATTGGGCGGCGGCCATCAGCGACACCATGGCGCTGTCCTGCGCTGCAAACGGCGTCGCCACCAGCACGCCGTCGACCCCGCGGTCGAGCCGCGCGCGCATGTATTCCTCCCGCCGGTCGTTGGCCGGCAGATCGCGGCCGAGACGCACGGATTCCCGCCGGTCGCCGTCGTCCGGCAGGCCCTGCAGGGCACGCAATACGGGCCGCAGGAACAGCAGCCCGCAGATCATGGTGGAGACGGGGTTGCCGGGCAGGCCGAGCATGGGCACGCCGCCAATGCGGCCATGCATCAGCGGTTTGCCGGGGCGCATGGCGATGGACCAGAACCCGAGGTCGAGGCCGGCCGGCACCAGGGCGTCGCGCACCAGGTCGTGCTCTCCGACCGAAGCCCCGCCGGTGGTGACCAAGAGGTCGCAGCCGACGGCGCCGGCGGCGAGGTGACGCAATGCGTCGACGTCGTCGGCGGCGGTGGGCAGCATCACTGGCTGGCCGCCAAGTGCCGTCACCATGGCCGCCAGACCCGGCGAGTTGGAGCTGGGGAGCTGGCTCGGGCCGATGGGCTCGCCCGGCAGCACCACCTCGTCGCCGGTGGCGAGGATGGCGACGCGCGGGCGCCGGCGCACCGCCAGCCACGGCACATTCATGGCGGCGGCCAACGCCACGGCCCGGGCGTTGAGGCGGCGGCCCGCCTCCAGCAGCACCTGGCCGGCGGCGAAGTCGAGACCCTGGGGGCGCACGTAACGTCCGAGGGCGGCGGTCTCCCTCACCGTCACCCGGTCGCCCTCGGCCTCGGTGTTCTCCTGGATGACGATGGTATCGGCACCCGCGGGCAGGGGAGCGCCGGTGAAGATGCGCACGCATTCCCCCGGCCCGACCGTGCCGGAAAACACCTGGCCGGCGGGTACCGCACCGATCTGGCGCAGGATCGCCGGCACCTTGGCCACATCGGCGGCGCGCACGCCGTAGCCGTCCATGGCGGAGGTGGCGGCGGCGGGCGAGGTGATGCGGGCAGCCACCGGTTCGGCCAGCACGCGGCCGAGTGCATCGGGCAGGGCCACCATTTCGGCGGGCAGGGGGGCGAGGCCCTCCAGCACCCGCGCGCGGGCTTCGGCGACGGAGATCATTCAGGGGCGTTCCCGAGGGCCGTCCCAGGAGCCGTCCAGGTTCCCGACTTGCCGCCGCTCTTGTGCAGCAGGCGCACCGCATCCACCACCATGGCGCGGTCGACCGCCTTGCACATGTCGTAGACCGTAAGCCCGGCCACTGCGGCTGCCGTCATGGCTTCCATCTCCACGCCCGTCCGTCCCGTGGTGCGGGCGGTGGCACGGATGGACACGCCGCCGGCCGCTTCGTCGCAGGTCAGTTCGACCTCCACAGAGGTGAGCGGCAGCGGATGGCACAGCGGGATCAGGTTTGCGGTCTGCTTGGCCGCCATGATGCCGGCGAGCCGGGCCACACCGAGCACGTCCCCCTTGGCGGCCGACCCTGCGGCGATCATGGCGAGCGTTTCCGGCGCCATGCGCACCGTGGCCGCGGCCACGGCCAAGCGCTCGGTTTCCGGCTTGGCCGAGACGTCGACCATGCGCGCCTTGCCGGACTCATCGAAATGGGTGAAGCCGCTCATGACGCACTCAGGGGCTCAGGGACCGATGGGGGCGGCGGCGGGTTCCACCACGCCCGTCAGCAGGCGGCGGGTGGCGTCGGTCACGTCGGGCTGACGCATCAGGCTTTCGCCGATGAGGAAGGTGGTGACGCCGACGGCGGCGAGGCGGGCCAGGTCGTCCGGCGTATAAAGGCCGCTCTCGCCCACCACCGGGCGGTGGTCGGGTACCAGCGGGGCAAGGCGCTCGGTGGTCGCCAGGTCGACCTCAAGGGTCTTCAGGTTGCGGTTGTTGATGCCGATGAGGTCGCCGTCCAGCTCCAGCGCGCGGTCCAGTTCCGCGTCGTCGTGCACCTCCACCAGCGCATCCATGCCCCAGTCATGGGCGGTGGCGATGAGATCGGCCGCCAGCGCATCATCCACCGCCGCCAGGATGATCAGCACGCAGTCGGCCCCGAGCGCGCGGGCCTCGACGATCTGGTAGGGATCGAGCATGAAATCCTTGCGCAGCACCGGCAGCCCCACGGCCGCCCGAGCCGCCACCAGATAGTCGTCGCACCCCTGGAAGTAGGGCGCGTCGGTGAGCACCGACAGGCAGGTGGCTCCGCCCGCGGCATAGGCGCGCGCCAGCGCCGGCGGGTCGAAATCCGCACGGATCAGGCCCTTGGAGGGCGACGCCTTCTTGATCTCCGCAATCAGCCCGTAGGCGCCGAGATCGCGCTTGTGGCGCAGCGCCTGGGCGAAGCCGCGCACCTTGGGGGCGGCATGGGCGGCGGTTTCCACCTCCGCCAGCGGCCGCTCCACCCGGCGGCGGGTGAGCTCGCGGCGCGTGTCGGCGCAGATGCGCGCCAGCACGTCAGACATCCATGTCCTCCGAAGCCGGCGTGGTGGAGATGGCGATCAGCCGCTCCAGCGCCGCCAGGGCACGCCCGTCGTTGATCACATGGGCGGCGAGTGCAGCCCCTTCGGCCAAGGTCGCGGCCTTGTCGGCCACGATCAGCGCGGCGGCGGCGTTGAGCAGCACGATGTCGCGGTAGGGCCCCGGCTCGCCCGCCAGCAGGGCGCGCAAGGCCGCGGCATTGGCCTCCGCCTCGCCGCCCTTGAGCGCCTGGGGAAAGGCCCGCGGCAGGCCGGCCTCATCCGGCGTCACCTCGAACGACCGCACCACCCCGTTCTTCAGTTCCGCCACATGGCTAGGGCCGGTGGTGGTCAGCTCGTCCAGCCCGTCGCTGCCGTGCACCACCCAGGCAGCTTCGGTTCCCAAGCGTTGCAGGGTTTCCGCCACCGGCGTCACCCATTCGCGCGCGAACACGCCGACGAGCTGGCGCGTGGCGCCGGCCGGGTTGGACAGCGGGCCCAGCAGGTTGAAGATGGTGCGGGTGCCCAGTTCCACCCGCGTCGGCCCCACATGGCGCATGGCGCCGTGGTGGCGCGGCGCCATCATGAAGCACACCTTGGCTTCCCACAGGGCGCGGCGCACCAGCGTCATGTCGGCATCGATGTCGACGCCGAGGGCCGCCAGCACATCGGCAGCACCTGACTTGCTGGAGAGCGCGCGGTTGCCGTGCTTGGCCACCGGCACGCCGGCACCGGCCAGAACGAAGGCGACCGCGGTGGAGATGTTCCAGGTGCCCTGACCGTCGCCGCCGGTGCCGCAGACATCGATGGCGCCCTTCGGCGCATCGACGCTGAGGGCCTTGGCGCGCATCACCCGGGCGGCCCCGGTGATTTCCGCCACCGTCTCGCCGCGCACGCGCAGCGCCATCAGGAAACCGCCCATCTGCGATGCCGTGGCGCCGCCCGTCATGAGGATTTCGAAGGCTGCGGCGGCTTCGTCCTCGCTCAGGCTCTCGCCGTTGGCGACCTTGGCGAGGAAGGGTTTGAGTTCGTTCTGGCTCATGGTCTCGGTATCGATCGGTCAGGCGGCGTGGTGGAGTGCCGTCTCCCCCAGGAAATTGCGCAGCAGGGCGTGGCCATGCTCGGTGGCGATGCTTTCGGGGTGGAACTGCACGCCGTGGATCGGCCGGTGGGCGTGGCGCACGGCCATGATCGTGCCGTCCGCGGTCCAGGCGATGGGGATGATGTCTGCCGACAGGCCGGCCGGGTTGACCGCCAGGCTGTGGTAGCGTGTCGCCTTGAAGGGCGAGGGCAGGCCGGCCAGCACGCCGGTGCCGTCGTGGGTGATCTCGCTGATCTTGCCGTGCATGATCTGCGGCGCACCGGTGATCATGCCGCCATAGGCCTGGCCGATGGCCTGGTGGCCGAGGCAGACGCCGAGGATCGGCAGTTGCGGCGGGGCGGCACGGACGAGATCGAGGCAGATGCCGGCTTCGTTGGGCGTACACGGGCCGGGCGACAACACGATCGCCTCCGCTCCCATGCCCAAGGCGGCATCGACCGACAGTGCGTCGTTGCGCTTCACCACCACCTGGGCGCCGAGGTCACCGAGGAAATGCACGAGGTTCCAGGTGAAGCTGTCGTAGTTGTCGATCAGCAGGATCATCGGCCGCACCCCGGCAGGTGAGTTGGTGATGGGCCGACGTTAGCCGCCCGACTGCTGGATTGCCAGATCTGCCGCTCAACACCAGTGTTACCGCCGGCGGGAGGGCGAGACGCTCTAGCGGCTGTTGACGATCGACGCCTCTCGCGGGAGCGTGAAGTACAGAAACGAATAACCCCGGCCGCATGCCTAGGGCAGAGACGGTACCGGGGTTTCCGAAAGCAGATATAATTCCCCGCGCCCATCGAATCAAGCGCGGCCATGACATCCGATTTTCCCCCCTCGCTCGTTGACGCCCTCTCCCTTGAGCGTTTCGCCCGATATGTTGATTGGGCGGGCGGAAACGAGAGCCGTGCGCTCCATCTCTACACACTCAATACTCAACTTTCCGAAGCGCTCTATACGCCACTGCAGATGCTCGAAGTGGCTCTGCGCAACCGAATTCACGCGGTCATGTCGGCATCTCGGCACGATCGCTGGTTCGAAGAGGCAGGTTTCTTGAAGATCATCAGCCAGCCCGCACAAGTCGCCAAGGCGACGGCGGACGTCACGGATGGTCGGAAGGACGCCACACCGGGGCGTGTCGTCGCCGCCCTGACCTTCGGATTTTGGACGTCAATGCTTGCCAAGGAATACGAAGATCTTTGGCAAATGACCCTGCACAGAATTGCCAAACGGGAGGACGGAAAGGGCCTGCGCCGGAAAGACCTGTCCACTCCGCTCAACCCAATTCGCACCCTACGCAATCGCGTAGCCCATCACGAACCGATCATCCACTGGGATCTGCGCAAGCACTACGCAAACATGCTGCAGGTCACCGAGTGGCTGTCGCCGGCCGCCGCGGCTTGGTGCCGACAGTACAGCCGCTTTCCCGCCGTCCATCCGCCCGAGCGGCCAGTCTTGGCCTGAGCGGGGAGCTACCCCCGGCCGCTGGCGAAGCGCACGGCTTCGTCGGCCGCGCGGAAGAGGGCGCCGGCCTTGTTCACCGTCTCTTCGTACTCCGCGTCGGGATCGCTGTCGTAGACGATGCCGCCGCCCGCCTGCACGTAGAGCGTACCGTCCTTCACCAGGCCGGTGCGCAGCGCGATACAGGTGTCGAGATCGCCGCTGGCGCCGAAGTAGCCCACCGCCCCGGCATAGAGGCCGCGGCGCGACACCTCCAGCTCGTCGATGATCTGCATGGCGCGGATCTTTGGCGCACCGGACACCGTGCCGGCCGGAAATCCCGCCATCAGCGCGTCCACCGCCGTCAGCCCGGGACGGATCTTGCCGACCACGTTGGAGACGATGTGCATCACGTGGGAATAGTACTCGATGAAGAACTGGTCGGTGACCTTCACCGAGCCGATCTCCGCGATCCGCCCCACATCGTTGCGCCCCAGGTCGAGCAGCATCAGGTGTTCCGCCCGCTCCTTGGGATCCGCCAGCAGTTCTGCGGCGATCGCCCGGTCCTCTTCGCGGTTGGCACCGCCGCGGGGCCGCGCGCGCGGCCGGGTGCCGGCGATGGGGCGGATGGTCACCTCTTCGCCGCGCAGCCGCACCATGATTTCCGGGCTCGACCCGACCACGCTGAAGTCCCCGAAATCCTGGAAGAACAGGAAGGGCGAGGGGTTGAGCCGGCGCAGCGCGCGATAGAGCGCAAACGGCGGCAGCTTGAAGGGCACGCTGAAGCGCTGCGAGGGCACTACCTGGAAGATGTCGCCGGCACGGATGAAGGCTTTTGCCCGCTCCACCACCTGGCGGTAGCCCTCCCGCGTCATGTTGGAGGACGGCTCCGGCAAGGTGGAGGTCAGCGCCGGGCGCTCGCGCCGGTAGGGCGGCGACCGGTTGAGATCGGACACCACCTCGGCCAGCCTCTCACGCGCCAGCGTGTAGGCGTTGGCGGCGTCGATGCCGGGGTTGGGCCACACCGGCGTGACGATGGTCACCACGTCCTCGATGGTGTCGAAGATGGCGACGATGGTAGGGCGCACCAGCAGGGCATCGGGGATGCCCAGATGGTCCGGATTGGCATCCGGCACCGGCTCGGCCTGGCAGATCATGTGATAGCCCACATAGCCGAACAGGCCGGATGCCATGGGCGGCATGCGCGGCGGCAGGGCGATGCGGCTTTCCGCGATCAGCGCGCGCAGGCTGTCGAGCGGCGGCTCTTCGACCGGCTGGAAGACGGTGCGGTCGAGCTGGGCTGTGCGGTTGATCTGGGCCTCGCCCTGGTGGCAGCGCCAGATCAGGTCCGGCTTCAACGCGATGAAGGAATAGCGGCCGCGCGTGGCTCCGCCTTCCACGCTTTCGAACAGCATGCTGTCGGGCTGGCCATCGGCCAGCTTCATGTAGGCCGACACCGTGGTTTCCAGATCGGCCACCAGGGTCGTGGACACCACCTGGGGAATCCCCTGGCGGTAGAGGGAGGTGAATGCCGCCTCGTCCGGCGTATGCATCGGTCAGTTCTCCCCGAGGAAGCGGGACAGCACGTCCCGGTCGATCCGGACGCCGGAGCGGCGTTCCTGGTCCGCCAGGAAGGTGGCGCGGAAATCGGACGCGATGTCGCGGCCGAGGCGTTCGGCGATGGCGGCGCGCGCGTCCGCCTCCTCGGCCGGATCGGCAGGTACAACCTCGACGAGGCGGATCGCGTAGGCGTAGCCGCCCCCGTCCACCGCCGTGGTGCCGCCTTCGTCGAGATCGAACAGGGCGTCGATCACGAATGCGGGCACGCCCTGATCCTCGTTGGCGGAGTTGGGCAGCAGCGGATCGGTGCGCGAAGCGGTGGCGGAGACCAGGTCGCCCGCGATGGCGTCCGGATCGTCGCCGGCCTCCAGCCGCGTCACCGCCTCTTCCGCAGCGCTGCGGGCGGCGGCGATGCGGGCTTCCCGCTGCCAGGCGGCCAGCACCTCCTCGCGGGCGTCGTCGAAGTCCCGCAGCTCCGGCGCGATGATGCGGTCGACCTTGGCAACGAAGATGCGGTGGCCGTCGCTGGATTCCGTCAGCCGGCTTTCCTCGTCGGGTGCCAGTTCGAACACCGTCTGCAGCACTTCTGAGGCGTCCGGCACGTCGACGGCCGCGTCGGCATCGCGGAAGCTGCCGTCGACCGCCACCGCCGGCACGGCGAGGACGGTGGTGCCCACCTGCGGGGCGGCTTCCTCCAAGGTGGCGCCGCCGGCCAGTGCGTCGTCGATGCCGTTGGAGAGTTCAAACAGGGTATCGAGCGCACGGTCCAGGCGCAGGCGCTGCTCCAGCCCGTCGCGCACCTCCTCGAACGGCTGGGTGCCGGCCTCCTGGACCTCGTCGAGCCGCAGCACGTGGATCCGGAAGGCGGACGCGATGGGATCGCTCACCTGGCCGGGCTCCAGGGCGAAGCCGGCCTCGGCGATGGCGGAGGGGAACATGTCCTCCTGGGTGGTCCAGTCGATGGGCTGGGAGTCCACATCGCTCACCCCGGCTTCGGCCAGTGCGCCTGCGAAGTCGGCGCCGCCGCGCACCGCTTCGGCGAACGCCTGGGCCTCGGCCTCGGCATCGAGCGGGAACAGCGCCTGGTCGAACCGCCGGCGTTCGGGCTGGGAGAAGCTGTCGATCTCGTCCTCGTAGAGCTGGCGCACCTCGTCCTCGCTCACCGAGACCTCGCCGGTGAGGTCCTCAGCCGCCAGCGTCAACAGGCTGAAGGTACGGTATTCCGGTGCCTGGAAACTGTCCGCATGCTCTTCATGGTAGGCGCGCAGGTCGTCGTCGCTCGGCTCGTCGATCGGCACTTCGGCATCGTCGATGGTGACCAGATCGGCCACCCGGCGCTCGCGTTCCGCGGCGAACACCGCGTCCACCAGCACGTCGGGCACCACCGGTACGGAGCGCACCGCCTGATCGAGCAGGGCGCGGCGCAGGTTCCGGCGCATCAGCGCCACGAACCCGGCTTCGCCCATGCGGTTGAAGGCCAGCACCTGGCGGAAGCGGTCCTCGCTGAATGCACCGGTCGTGGGATCGGCAAAGGTGGCGTCGGCCGCGATGGCCTGGCGGATGGCATCGTCGGAGGGATCGAGCCCAAGCCCGCGTGCGGCATCGTCCAGCAGGGCACCTTCGATCTGATCGCGCAGGATCCCGTCGATCATACCGGCGCGCATGGTGTCGGAGATGGTGATCTGGTTGTTGGTGAGCTGCTGCAGGCGGGAGATCTGCTGGCGCAACTCGTCCTGGACGACGGTGGCGTCGATCTCCTGCTCGCCGACGGCGGCGACGACGGTGCTCGGCGGGGCGCCGCGGAAGATGTCGCCGATCCCCCAGATCGCAAAGCTGACGATCAGCATGGCGAAGAGGATCTTGACGACCCAAGACGCGACTCCACCCCGAATGGCCTGCAGCATGGTTCTGTCCAGCAACCGTTGGCGTTGCGCCCCGTGCATTTCCGGCCGGGGCGAGGCAGGAGCTATGTAGGGGACCCATCGGGGGGCCTGCAAGGACGCAGCCCGATGGCCGAAGAGCGGTGCGTGCCTACTGGCATCCTGGCCGCAGCATTGCTACACCACCCGCGACAAGGTTGCGACCGGGTGAAGGGGGGCAGGGCTGTGCCGCGCAAATTGATTGCCGGAAACTGGAAGATGAACGGGCGGCGGGCCGATGGCACGCAACTGGCCCGCGACTTGGGCATCCGCTTTGCCGCAGAGGCGGAGCCGCCCTGCGACATGCTGCTGTGTCCGCCGTCGACGCTGATCAGCCTGCTTGTGCCGGTGGTCGAAGGCAGCGGGGTCATGCTCGGCGGGCAGGACTGCCATCCCCTGGCCAGCGGCGCCCACACCGGCGACACCGCGGCGGAGATGCTGGCCGACCTCGGGTGCAGCCACGTCATCGTCGGCCATTCCGAGCGGCGCACCAACCACGGCGAGATCGACCTGCTGGTGGCCGAAAAGGCCAAGGCGGCCCACCGCGCCGGCCTGGTGGCCATCATCTGCATCGGCGAGACCGAAGCGGAACGCGATGCCGGCGATGCGCTGGCGGTGTGCTCGCGCCAGATCGCCGGCTCGGTGCCGGAAGGATCGACGGCCGAGAATACGGTGATCGCCTACGAGCCGGTTTGGGCCATCGGCACGGGACGCACGCCGACCAACGCTGACATCGCCGAGGTGCATGCCCATATCCGCGCGGAGCTGTCGCGCAACCTGGCCGATGCCGACCGTGTGCGCATCCTCTACGGCGGCTCGGTGAAGGGCTCCAATTCCGCGGAGATCCTGTCGGTGCCCAATGTGGATGGTGCTCTGGTGGGCGGTGCCAGCCTGAACGCCGACGACTTCTGGACCATCGCCATGAACAGCCAGTAGGCGCCGGCACCGCTACGGCGCTCTGGATCGACGACGTGACATCGGGACTTCGCCTGTGGAGCAAATCGTACTCGTCCTGCACCTGCTGATCGCCATCGCCCTGGTGGGCGTGGTGCTGTTGCAGCGAAGCGAAGGGGGTGGCCTGGGGATGGGCGGCGGCGGTGCCGGCGGTCCCCTGATGTCCGTCCGCGGGGCCGCCAACCTGCTTACCCGCACGACCGCGATCCTGGCCGCCTGCTTCGTGGTGACCAGCTTGACGCTGGCCATCCTGGCCGGCGGGTCCAGGGACGGCGGATCGATCCTCGACTCGCCGGCCGCGGCCGACTCGGACAGCCCGACGTTGCCGCCGCTGCAGCAGCCCGCCGATCCGCTCGCCAACGACTGATCGCGCAACCCGTTGAGCCTGTGACCGAAACGGCCGGGACGCCCGACATGGGTTCCGGGTGAGGTCGGGTGCATGGTAGGTGGAAGGTCCATGACGCGGTTCATCTTCATTACCGGCGGCGTGGTTTCCTCCCTGGGCAAGGGCCTCGCGACGGCCGCCCTGGGAGCGCTTCTGCAGGCGCGCGGCTACAAGGTCCGGCTGCGCAAGCTCGACCCCTATCTCAACGTCGATCCGGGCACCATGAGCCCGACCCAGCATGGCGAGGTGTTCGTCACCGATGACGGGGCGGAAACCGACCTCGATCTCGGCCATTACGAGCGCTTCACCGGCGTGTCGGCGCGCCAGAGCGACAACGTCACGACCGGCCGCATCTATTCGGAAGTGATCGCCAAGGAGCGCCGCGGCGACTACCTGGGCGCCACCGTGCAGGTGATCCCCCACGTCACCGATGCCATCAAGGCGTTCATCGGCTCCGATCTGGGGGACGAGGATTTCGTGCTGTGCGAAATCGGCGGCACGGTGGGCGACATCGAAAGCCTGCCGTTCCTGGAGGCAATTCGCCAGTTCGGCAACGATGTGGGCCCGGAACGCGCGCTGTTCGTGCACGCCACGCTGCTGCCCTACCTGCCCACCGCCGGCGAGTTGAAGACCAAGCCCACGCAGCATTCGGTGAAAGAGCTGCTGTCGGTGGGGATCCAACCGGCCATCCTGCTGTGCCGCTCCGACCGCCCGATCCCCGAAGGCGAGCGGCGCAAGATCGCGCTGTTCTGCAACATCCGGCCGGAACGCGTGATCGCGGCCCTGGATGCCGACACCATCTATCAGGTGCCGATCAACTATCACCAGGAAGGCTTCGACGATCAGGTGCTGGCCTATTTCGGCCTGCCGGCCGATCGTCCGCCCAGCCTCGACCAGTGGCACCAGGTGGTCCACCGCCTGCGCTCGCCGGAGGGCGAGATCACCATCGGCATCGTCGGCAAGTACACCTCGCTGATCGACAGCTACAAAAGCCTGCAGGAAGCCCTGATCCACGGCGGCATCGCCAACAACGAGCGCGTGCGCCTGGAGTGGATGGATTCGCAGATCTTCGAATCCGACACCCTGGTCGCAAGCCTGGAGGGGGTGAACGGCATCCTGGTGCCGGGCGGCTTCGGCGAGCGCGGCACCGCTGGCAAGATCCGCGCGGCCCAGTTCGCGCGGGAACGCAAGGTGCCGTATTTCGGCATCTGCTTCGGCATGCAGATGGCGGTGATCGAGGCGGCACGCAATCTGGCCGGCCTGCCGGAAGCGGGATCGACGGAGTTCGGCGAGCCGCGCGACCCCGTGGTCGGCCTGATGACCGAATGGATGCGCGGCAACGAGCGCGAGGTGCGCGGGCTCGGCACCGATCTCGGCGGCACCATGCGCCTAGGCGCCTATCCCTGCGATATCGTGCCGGACACCATGCTGGCCGACATCTATGGCCAAACCCACATCTCCGAGCGCCACCGCCACCGCTACGAAGTGAACATCCACTACCGCGAGGCGCTGGAAACCGCCGGGCTGCACATCGTGGGGCTGTCGCCCGACGGGCTGCTGCCGGAAATGGTGGAGCGCAGCGACCACCCGTGGTTCATCGGCGTGCAGTTCCACCCGGAACTGAAGTCCAGGCCCTTCGCGCCGCACCCGCTGTTCACTTCCTTCATCCGCGCGGCCATCGACCAGAGCCGCCTGGTTTAAGGAGACGGCGGGGGTCTTGGCCTCAGTCGCCGCCGCAATCCGGTGGCAGGGTTTCCGATGCCACGGCCGTCAGGTCGATGGCGAAGGCGCCGTAGTTCACCACCATGTAGTCGACGAAGCCCGTGGCAAACAGCGTGAAGCTGACCTCGTAGAGCGGCTCGGAGTCCGGCGAGGCCGGATCGAAATGGGCCAGCACCACCGGCCATGAGGCGGCGGCGCGCAGCGGATCGTCGGTTTCGGCCGCGGCCGGGATCTCCGTGCCGATCACCGTGGTGATCTCGGTCAGCGGCACCTCGGCACTGCCATCGAACAGGGTGGCGGTGAAGATGCGTTCACCGGCTTGCGCACGCCGCAGGATTTCCAGCGAATGGGCAGTGGGGAACCAGGTGCCCGGAGGCAGCTCCAGTTCGCCCGGCTGCGGCAGCCGCACGGCTACATGGCCGGCGCCCGGCGATGCGTCCAGCTCGGCGGTGCCGCGGCCATGGGACTCCGTGACGCCGTTGCGGCGGTCCTGCATGTCGTAGGTGAACAATGTGCCGTCGTGGCTTTCGTAGGTCGCGTAGCGCGAGGAGATATCGCTCTCGTTGCCGCCCGAATAGACCAGCGTGAGCTGGTAGGTCTGGGCGATGGTCCAGCCCTCGCAGACGTCCTGCCACTCAAACACCATGCGCCCGCTCACGCCTTCCACCGGGCCGCTGTCGGCATCCTCGTCGAGGCTCGCCTCATAGGCCGCGCGGTGGGGCAGGATCGCCTGGGCCGCAGCCGGCATGGCGGGCAGCACGACACCGCCCAGGGACACCAGCCACAGGGCAGACAGACGCGGGGTACGGGCGAAGGCACACAGGCTCATGGAGGTCCGTCCAGTGAGAGGAGCGATGCGCGGCCGCATACGCGGGGCTGCGGCACATCGGCAGGATTTTCCGCAATGTGCAGGTATTGCCGCCGGCACCGCCAACATAGGTTCGCAAACCCGCATCGACCAGGGGCGGAAACGAAAGGCGGACCGCCATCCTGCGGTTGAATCCCAATCTGGCATCAACCTTGCTTAGAGGTCTGCGAGGCCGCTTGTCCTGGGGAACCGCGATGTCGCCACCGTATGCAGATGTTGCCAGCGCCGTGCTCGATGCCGGGGAGCCCGACTTCCTCAGCAATACGTTCCTGCGGCTCACCGAGATGCTGGGCGGGTCGTTTTTCGACGACAAGGACCTCAGCCTGCATCATGCCGCGGCACTCCTGCGCCAGGCCGAACGGACGATCACCGAGCAGCGCGCCCACATCGACCGGTTGCAGAGGCTCAGCCTCACCGACGAGCTGACCGCGCTGCTCAACCGCCGCGGCTTCGAACGCGAGCTGCGCCGGGCTTTCGCCTCCCTGCGCCGCCATGGCGAGCCGGCCATCGTGCTGCTGGCGGACCTGGACGGCTTCAAGCTCGTCAACGACACCTACGGCCACCAGGCGGGCGACTTCGTGCTCAGCGAAGTGGCGCGCCGGCTGGCGGCGGAGCTGCGCAACACCGATGTGGTGGCACGCCTGGGCGGCGACGAATTCGCCTGCATCCTCAGCCACTGCAATCCCGGGCTGATCGAAACCCAGGTCTTGCGCCTGCGCCAGGGGGTGGAGGACACGCCCATCCTGTGGGGCGGACACCGCCTGGCCATCGGCGTCAGCATCGGGGCCGCGGAGATGGACATCGACCATGCCAACGGGCGCGAGGCCCTGCACCTGGCCGATGCGGAGATGTATGCCGAAAAGCAGCGGCGGCGGCACTGCTAGGCGCGCTCGATCCGCCCCGGCGGGCCTGACGGAATCTGGATAGTCTTGCTCCATACGGTGTTATGGAAAATTGGTACCACCTTATGGAAAGCGCGGTCGCCATCCTCGACGCCATCTGCGCAGTGCCAACTAACGCCTTGGGGATTAACGGTTCGTTTGCCAATGTAAGGCGGACATGCCGGGCATGCACGATGGGCAGACGCCCCGTCGTCGCAAAGGCCTGGCATGTCGGAAACGGAGCATTATTTTTGCCTGCGTGACCCTATCTTCAGGGCACGGACGATGGCTGCCAGTCGTGGCGCCTGCACACGCCCTGTCGGAAGGAGACCGGACCCATGCTCATTCACTCGCTGCGCACCCTGCTTGCTGCCCTGATGTCCCACCGCTTCGACCAGTTCCGTGATCGCGACTTCGCGGATATCGGTTTGGCGCGCCGCACGGTGCTGCCCGGCACCCGCCACGCGCCGGTCGACGTTCCCAACGACCGCAGCTAGCGACCCCGGCCTTCGCCTCGCCGCCGCGACGGCGGCGGCAATCCGGTCCTTCGACATGTGACGAGCGACCCCCGGCGCCCCTTAGCGCCGGGGGTTTTGCATGGCCAAATCCCGCTCTGGGCAGGACTTTGCGGCCGCTTCACCGAAACCCGTACGCGCATGGCCATTGAACCGGGAGTTGCATCCCGGTATCCCAGTGCGCGAGCCGATGCAGATCCCCACGCGGGGGCTGGCATCGGACCCATGCAGACCGGCACGATCACCTTCAAGAGCCGCATCATCCAGGCGTGCCGCGCCGCCATCGTCACGGGATAGGGAGCCTTCGTCATGACCGCCATCATCGACATCATCGGCCGCGAAATTCTCGACAGCCGGGGCAACCCGACCGTCGAGGTGGACGTGGTCCTGGAAAGCGGCGCCACGGGCCGCGCGGCGGTGCCCTCCGGCGCGTCGACCGGTGCCCACGAGGCCGTCGAGCTGCGCGACGGCGATGCCGGCCGCTACGGCGGCAAGGGCGTGCTGCGTGCCGTCGAAGCCGTCAACGGCGAGATCAACGACGCCGTCACCGGGCTTGACGCCGAAGACCAGATCGCCATCGACAACCTGCTGATCGAGCTGGACGGCACCCCCAACAAGGGCCGCCTGGGCGCCAACGCCATCCTCGGCGTCAGCCTGGCGGTGGCCAAGGCGGCGGCGGAAGATGCCGGCCTGCCGCTGTTCCGCTATGTCGGCGGCACCTTCGCCAATGTGCTGCCGGTGCCGATGATGAACATCATCAACGGCGGCGCCCACGCCGATAACCCCATCGACATCCAGGAATTCATGATCATGCCGGTGTCGGCCGACAGCATCGCTGAAGGCATCCGCATGGGGGCGGAGGTGTTCCACAAGCTGAAGAAGGGGCTGAAGGACGCCGGCCACAACACCAATGTGGGCGACGAGGGCGGCTTTGCGCCCGGCCTCGCTTCCACCGACGAGGCGCTGGGCTTCGTGATGAAGGCCATCGAGGCCGCCGGCTTCAAGCCGGGCCACGACATCATGCTGGCGCTGGATGCCGCGTCGACCGAGTTCTACTCCGACGGCAAGTACAACCTGGCCGGCGAGGGCAAGGTGCTCGATTCCGAGGGCATGGTGAAGTACCTGGAAGCCCTGGTGAACCGCTACCCGATCCTGTCGATCGAGGACGGCATGGCCGAGGACGACTGGGAAGGCTGGCGGGCGCTGACGGACGCCATCGGCGACCGGGTGCAGCTTGTCGGCGACGACCTGTTCGTCACCAACCCCGAGCGCCTGGCCGACGGCATCGAGCGCGGCGTCGCCAACTCCATCCTGGTCAAGGTCAACCAGATCGGCTGCCTGTCGCAGACGCTGCAGGCCGTGGAGATGGCCCACAAGGCCGGCTACACCGCGGTGATGTCGCACCGCTCCGGCGAGACCGAGGACTCCACCATCGCCGACCTGGCCGTGGCCACCAACTGCGGGCAGATCAAGACCGGCTCCATGAGCCGTTCGGACCGCATGGCCAAGTACAACCAGCTCATCCGCATCGAAGAGCTGCTGGACCGCGCCGCCACCTACGCCGGGACGTCGATCCTGCGCGCCTGACGGAAACCTGCCGCTGGGGCTTCGGCCCCGGTGGCACCTGAGGCAAAAGGGAAGGGGGCCGCCCGCTCGGACGGCCCCCTTTTCTGCGTTTGCGGTCCGCCGGTGCCGTTACAGGGTGACGGTGCGGGTTTCGTCCGGGTTCAGCTCGAAGGCCTGGCCGCGCACATCCACCGGTACCGGTTCCGGCCAGCCCTGGTCGGCATGGATGGTCACCGACTTGGCGGTGAGCACGATGTCGATGGAGTGGCCCTTGAAGCGGATGCGCACCTTCAGCTCGGTCAAGGGGCCGATCAGGCAGGGGTCGAGTTGCAGGACGCCCGCGGAAACATCAAGCCCCGTCAGGCAGCGCTGCACGATGTCCACGGTGCCGGTCATCAGCCCCAGGTGGATGCCTTCCTGGGTGGTACCGCCCTGGATGTCGTGGATGTCGCTGCTCAGCGCCTTCACGAAGAAGTCCCAGGCCTGCTCCGGCCGCGTGCGCGCCAGCACCCAGGCGTGCACCAGGTAGCTCAGGGTCGAGCCGTGGGAGGTGCGGGCCATGTAGTAGTCGATGTTGCGGTCCCACATCTCCGGCGTGAACGCGTAGCCGAGCTTGCCGAACAGTGCGGCCACCTTCTCCTTGTTGAACAGGTAGAAGAGCATCAGCACGTCGGCCTGCTTGGACAGCTTGTAGCGGTCCGACGTGTCGCCTTCGGCTTCCAGGATGCGGTCGAGGCGCTGGATGTCGCCGTACTTGGCCCGGTAGCCGTCCCAGTCGAACTCCTGCAGGTTCTCGTAGCCCTCGAACTGGCTGATGATGCCGTCGCCGTGGAAGGGCACGAACATCTTGGTTTCGATGTCCGACCACTGCTCGATCTCGTCGTCGGTCAGCCCCAGGCGGCTTTGCAGCTCCTCGCGGCGGATGACGTCCATGCTGTCCAGAGCGATGCGCGCCGTCTCCATCAGCCACGACACCATGACGTTGGTGTAGGCGTTGTTGTTGAGGCCGTGGCCGTCGGAGTCGGGGTAGGCCTCGTGGTACTCGTCGGGGCCCATCACCTGGTGGATTTCGTAGCGGCCGCGCTCCTCGTTGAAGTGGGCGAGGGAGGCAAACAGGCGCGCCACCTCCACGATCAGCTCCACGCCCTGGATCTCCAGGGTCAGGTGGTCGCCGGTGGTGAGGTAGTGCTGCCAGGCGTTGTAGGCGATCGCCAGGTTCACGTGGCGCTGCTGCCAACTGAAGTCGGGCACCCAGCGGCCGGACTTCGGGTTGAGGTGGACGACCTGGCTTTCCTCGCGGCCGTCGCTGCCGCTCTGCCACGGGAACATGGCGCCCGACAGCCCCGCCGCCTTCGCCGTCTGGCGCGCCTTGGGCAGGCGGTTGAAGCGGTAGCGGAGCATGTTGCGGGCGATCGCCGGGGCCCGGAAGTCGAGGAACGGCAGGATGTACAGCTCGTCCCAGAACACGTGGCCGCGATAGGCCTCGCCCGACCAGCCGCGGGCCGGCGTGCCCACATCCAGGTCGATGGAGTTGTGCGATATGGTCTGGAGCAGGTGGAAGATGTGCACCCGCAAGATGAGCTGGACGTTCAGCTTGGTCGTGTTGACCTCGGTGTCGCAGCGTCGCCACAGCATGCGCCAGGCGCGCGCATGGGCTTCCGCCAGGCCGTCGTAGTCGGGCGCGATGTCCACCGCCTCCTGGGCAGCGATTTCCGGCTCGGAGATGGCAATGTCCTTGCCGGTGAACAGCGCCACCACCTTCTCCAGGGTGATCGGCACGCCGGTGACGCCGACATAGGACAACGTCTCGGTGGGCCGCTCGCCGGTGCCGTCGACCACGCGCTTGGTGTCGAAGGCGCGGCCGTCGCGCAGCACCTGGATACGCGAGGCCAAGGCGATGCGCAGGCGCGACTGCGTCATCTCCGCCACCAGCGAGATCATCTCGTCTTCCGACGTGGTGCCGTGGAAGGAGCGCGAGGCCAGCACCTTCAGGTGGCGGCTCGCCAGGTCGCGGTAGCGCTTGACCCCGTAGTTGATGACACCGCCGTCGATGGCGCTTTCAACAGAGATGGGGCCTTCCCAGTTGAGCGGCGTCAGCGTCAGCCGGATCGCCGCCATGTGGTGGTCGGCCATGCTCACCAGGCGCTCGGTTTCCACCCGGGTCTCACGGCCGTTGGCGTCGCTGATCACGGCGTCGGTGCGCAGCACGCCGACCCGGACGTCCAGTTCCTGGCGGAACTTCAGCACCTGGGCGTGCGGCACATCGATGATCTGGCCGTCTTCGGTGCGGGCGATCAGCGGCAGCCAATTCGGGCAATTGACCAGATCTTCGTTCTCGATCATCCGATCGGCGATCTCGGTCTGCAGGCGGTTGTAACCGCCCGCCAGATAGGTGGCCGGATAGTGCTGGTCGTTGACCATGTCGGCGGCCACGGAGAGGAACGAACCGCGCGTGCAGAAATAGCCGTTGCCGAGCGTGCACAGCGTCTCGCGAAGCTTCTGTTGATCCGGTTCGTAGCTGTCGTAGACGAGTGTCCAGTCCTGCATCTTGCACATCCCGGGGTGACTGGTGCGTTAGCGGGCACCCGTGCGCCCGCGGTGTCGAAATGGCCCAGATCGGAACGGTTGGTCCGGTGGTCAGGCCGGCGTCATCTTCTGCAGCAGCTCCAGGAGCTGCTCGCAGTCGTAGACGCGGAAATGGGCGTAGGTGGTCCGCTCGGTGGTGTCGTCGGCGGGTTCGGAGACGATCACACTGGTGCCGATGGTCTGCAGCACCTTGAAGGCATCCTCGTCGGTCACGTCATCGCCGAAGAACATCGGCATGTATTCAGGACCATCGAGGCCAAGCGCCTGCGTGAGATAGAGCACGCACTTCCCTTTGTCCCAGTCGATCCGCGGCTGGTATTCGAAGACCTTCTTGCCGGTCTTCTCCTTGATCTCGGGAAATGCGCCGAGGACGGTATCGAGTCCTTGGCGGAACTGGCCATAGTCGGAATCCGCCACCAGGCGGTAGTGCGCGGCGATGGAGAATTTCTTGCGCTCCACCAGCGAGCCTTCGATCGGACCGATCAGGGCGGACAGGCGCTCTTCCACCCTGTCCAGCAGGCCCGTCACGTCGCCGCCCACCTGGTTGTCCACCGACTTGCCGTCCGGCGTCACGATGTCGAAGCCGTGGCTGCCGGCGAACACCAGCCCGCCGATGCCCACCAGCTTTTCAACATCCGGGCGGTCGCGGCCACTGACCACGGCCACCGGCCGTTTGGCCGCCAGCGTCTTCACCACGTCGCGGCCGGCTTCCGACAGGATCGCCAGTTCCGGGCGCGCGACGATGGGTGTCAGCGTGCCGTCGTAGTCGAGAAAGATCGCCGGGATGCGCCCAGCGAGGCGGGCCTCCAACTCCTCGAACCGGTCAAGGGCGGAGGGCAGCTCGCGCACCGGGCGGCGCACGGGACTGTCGGCAGTGGCTCCTTCAGTCAAGACCGAACTCCCCGAGATCGTTGACGACGATATCGGCACCGCCTTCCAGCAGCGCCTGGTGGCCGACGCCGCGATCGACGCCGATAACATATCCGAAGTTGCCGGCCCGCCCGGAGGCGACGCCGACGATGGCATCTTCCACGATGGCAGCTTCGCCCACCGGCACCCCCAAGAGGTCGGCGGCGCGTACGTAGGTGTCCGGGGCCGGTTTGCCGGGCAGGTGGTTCTGTTCGGCATAGACGCCGTCCACCATCACCTCGAACAGGTACATCAGCCCGGCCCGTTCCAGGATCGGCCTGCAGTTCTTCGACGAGGACACCACCGCCGTCTTCACGCCGCGGGCGCGCATTTCTTCGATCAGCGCGACTGTCGTGTCGAACACCGTGACGCCGTCGCGTTCGATCACTTCGTTGAAGCGGTCGTTCTTCTGGTTGCCGAGGCCGCACACGGTGGGCGCATCGGGCGGATCGTTGGGCGTGCCGTCCGGCAGCACCACACCGCGCGACGCCAGGAACGAGCGCACGCCGTCGTAGCGCGGCTTGCCGTCCACAAAAGTCTCGTAATCGTCCTTCAGGTCGAACGGCACGAACGCCGTGCCCTCGGCCTCGGCCTTCTGCTTCAAGAAGGCGTCGAACAAGTCTTTCCAGGCCTTGGCGTGGACGGACGCAGTGTGTGTGACGACACCGTCGAGGTCGACGATGAATGCCTTCAATCCCAACCGGAACAGATTGGGCAAATTGTCGGTCATTGGGGTATCGAGTGTCATGGCGAATCCGGGCTTCCTCGCGCGCGCTGGTCATGGCGCCGCCTCGTGCCAGGGCTTAGACTTTACCCTTAGCGATTTATACAAACATGGCGCCCCGATGTAGGGATCGTCAACGCTTGATGGCACTCCGCGGTTCCATTCACGCGATCTTCCCTGCGTCACAAGCTGTTATCGGCAGTGTTGCATGTATGATTTGAGTTGACCGGGCGACCGCGTTTTGATTCCGTGGAGCGGCCATGAAATGGATTTCGCTCAGGGTCCGCGGTTTCAGCACGCTCGGCATGGTCGCCGCCGGGGCGCTGCTGGTCGTGTATTTCGCCTATCACATGGTGCATGGCGATCACGGCTACGTCGCCCTGGGGAACCTGCGCGTCCAGGTAGCGGAAGCGCGCGCCACGCTCACCCAATTGCGCGAGCAGCGCGAACGGCTGGAGGCGCGCGCCGACGGGCTGGTGAACGGCGACCGTGACCGCGATCTGGTCGACCAGCAGGCGCGCCGCATGCTGAACCTCGCCCGGCCCAACGATTTGGTGCTGTTCTACCGCGGCGAGTAGTCGTGCGGCGGCCTATCCCGTTCGGATTGCTGCTGGTGCCCTCAGCAGTAGAACTCAGGCTCAACTCTTCCGCGTTTCGACAGAACCGGGTGGCCCGGGCGCAAATCAGCCAATCCATGGTTTCTTGTGGGGTCAATGCGGGGGTGTCAACGGAGCGTCGTGGCACTATCTTGCGGACAAGACCGGCGGATCCCAGTTTTTGGGCGATCACCCGACATATGGGAACACGGGGTAGGGAGGAGACACGCGTGGCACCGTCCAAGACCAAGCAGAACGGCCACGACAAGGCGGAACCGAAGGCCCAGGGGTCGACCGAAGACCTGCTGAAGTTCTACCGCGAGATGCTGTTGATCCGGCGCTTCGAAGAGAAAGCCGGCCAGCTCTACGGCATGGGCCTGATCGGCGGCTTCTGCCACCTCTACATCGGCCAGGAAGCCGTGGTCACCGGCGTACAGGCGGTGGCCCAGGAAGGCGACAGCATCATCACCGGCTACCGCGACCATGGCCATATGCTCGCCACCGAGATGGATCCGCGCGGCGTGATGGCGGAACTGACCGGCCGCATTGGGGGTTACTCCAAGGGCAAGGGCGGCTCCATGCACATGTTCTCCAAGGAGAAGAGGTTCTACGGCGGCCATGGCATCGTCGGCTCCCAGGTGTCCATCGGCACCGGGCTCGCGTTCGCCCACAAATACAGCGAGGACGGCGGTGTCGCCTTCGCCTACATGGGTGACGGTGCGGTCAATCAGGGCCAAGTGTACGAGAGCTTCAACATGGCAGCACTCTGGAAGCTGCCCTGCGTCTACGTGATCGAGAACAACCAGTACGGCATGGGCACGTCGGTCGCCCGCGCTTCGGCCAACACCGAGCTGTTCGAGCGCGGCTACGCCTACGGCATCCCCGGCAAGCAAGTGGACGGCATGGATGTCATCGCGGTGCGCGACCATGCGGCCAAGGCCGCGGAGCATGCGCGCTCCGGCGACGGGCCGATGATCCTGGAGATGATGACCTACCGCTACCGCGGCCACTCCATGTCCGATCCCGCCAAGTACCGGACGCGCGAGGAAGTGTCCCAGATGCGGGAGACCCGCGATCCCATCGAGCATGTGCGCAAGGCCCTGCTGGGCGGCGAGAAGGTCTCCGAAGACGACCTCAAGGCGATCGACAAGGAGATCCGCCAGATCGTCAACGATGCGGCCTCCTTCGCGCAGGAAAGCCCGGAACCCGATCCGGCCGAGCTGTGGACGGACGTTCTGGTGGACGCCTAGCGACGGGTCGAGCGAACCCGGTTTAGAAGCCATGCCAAGGGCGCCAAGCCCGGCCCGCGCGGAGAAAGACCATGCCGATTGAAGTCCTCATGCCCGCCCTCTCGCCGACCATGACCGAGGGCACGTTGGCCAAATGGGTCAAATCGGAAGGGGACCAGGTCGCCCCCGGCGATGTCATCGCCGAGATCGAGACCGACAAGGCGACGATGGAAGTCGAAGCGGTGGACGAAGGCACGCTGGCCAAGATCCTGGTGCCGGCGGGCACGGAGAACGTGGCGGTGAACACCGCCATCGCACTGCTCGCGGCCGACGGCGAGGATGCCTCGGCGGTCGACGCTGCGGCCAAGCCGGGCAGCAAGGGCGACACCGGCGAGTCGCCGGCCGAAGCCGATGCCAAGGGATCGCCCAAGGGGCAGGTGGACTCCGAAGAGCGTGCCGACGCTCCGCCGGCCGCCGCCCAGGCTGCAGCACCTCCGGCGAGCGATGAGGACAAGTACTTCAAGGAAACGACGCGCATGACCGTCCGCGAGGCCCTGCGCGACGCCATGGCCGAAGAAATGCGCGCCGATCAGCGCGTGTTCGTGATGGGCGAGGAGGTGGCCGAATACCAGGGCGCCTACAAGGTCACCCAGGGGCTGTTGCAGGAGTTCGGCGCCAAGCGGGTGATCGACACGCCGATCACCGAGCACGGCTTTGCCGGCGTCGGCGTGGGGGCCGCCTTTGCCGGGTTGCGCCCCATCGTGGAGTTCATGACCTTCAACTTCGCCATGCAGGCGATCGACCACCTGATCAATTCCGCGTCGAAGACCCTGTACATGGCCGGTGGCGCCATGGGCTGCCCCATCGTGTTCCGCGGCCCCAACGGTGCGGCCTCCCGCGTGGCCGCCCAGCACAGCCAGGACTACGCAAGCTGGTATGCCCACTGCCCCGGCCTGAAGGTGGTGGCGCCCTGGTCGGCGGCCGACGCCAAGGGCCTGCTGAAGTCTGCGATCCGCGATCCCAACCCGGTGGTGTTCCTGGAGAACGAAATCCTCTATGGGCAGAACTTCGACGTTCCCACCGACCCCGATTTCACCGTTCCCATCGGCCGCGCCAAGATCGTGCGGCCGGGCAAGGACGTGACCGTCGTCGGCTATTCCATCATGGTCGGCAAGGCGCTGGAAGCGGCCGAAGCGCTGGCGGGCGAGGGGATCGATGCCGAGGTGATCGACCTGCGCACGCTGCGCCCGCTGGATGTCGCCACCGTGGTTGAGTCGGTGAAGAAGACAAACCGTATCGTTTCGGTGGAGGAAGGCTGGCCGGTGGCCGGCATCGGCGCGGAAATCGCCGCGCTGATGATGGAGCACGCCTTCGACTACCTGGACGCGCCGCTGGCCCGCGTGTGCGCGGCCGACGTGCCGTTGCCCTATGCCGCCAATCTGGAGCAGCTCGCACTGCCCCAGCCGGCAGCCATCGTGAAGGCGGCCAAGGCCGTCTGCTACCGCACCTGAGCCACCGGTGCCCCGCGCCGCACTTTCATAAGACACGCCAAGACATCCGCGTTCGGGAGGACGTGCCATGCCGATCGAGATCCTGATGCCGGCCCTGTCGCCGACCATGACGGAAGGCACGCTCGCCCGCTGGATGAAAGCGGAAGGCGACCAGGTGTCGGCCGGCGACGTGGTGGCCGAGATCGAGACCGATAAGGCGACCATGGAGGTCGAGGCGGTCGACGAAGGCACGCTCGGCAAGATCCTGGTCGAGGGCGGCACGGAGAACGTGGCGGTGAACACGCCGATCGCGCTGCTGCTGGCCGAAGGCGAAGATGCAAGCGCGCTTGAGGGGGCCGCGTCCAAGCCTGCCGGCAAGGACAAGTCCGAGGCTGAACCGGCGACGCCTGAGGCCGACGCCGCACCGGCGAACGCGACGGCCGAAAAGCCGGCGAAGCCCGAAAAGCCGAAATCGGAAAAGCCGAAATCGGAAAAGCCAAAGTCGGATGGCGGGCGCCTGTTCGCCAGCCCGCTGGCCCGCCGCATGGCCGAGCAGGAGGGGCTGGAGCTGTCGGCCCTCTCCGGATCCGGGCCGGGCGGCCGCATCGTCAAGGCGGATATCGAACGCGCGCTGGCCGAAGGCACCGGCAAGGCCAAGCCGGCGGCGGCAGAGGCCGCTGCACCGGCCAAGGGGGCCGCGGCGGCACCGGCTGCGCGCGCGCCTGCGGCCGGGCCGGACGCCAAGGCCGTGGCCGAAGGTGCCGGCATCCCCTTCACCGAGGTGGCGAATTCCAGCATCCGCAAGGTGATTGCCCGGCGGCTCACGGAGTCCAAGCAGACGGTGCCGCACTTCTACCTGACGGTGGACTGCGCGCTCGACCGGCTGCTCGACGTGCGCAAGCAGCTCAACACCCGCGGCGAGGCGGCCGGCGTGAAGCTGTCGGTCAACGACCTCATCATCAAGGCGGCGGCGGTGGCCCTGCGCCAGGTGCCGGGCGCCAATGCCGCCTGGACCGACAGCGCTATCCTGATGTTCCAGCGCGTCGACATGTCGGTCGCCGTGGCCACCGACAACGGCCTCATCACCCCGATCATCAAAGATGCCGCCAACAAGGGCCTGTCGGCCATCAGTGCGGAAATGAAGGACCTGGCGGCGCGCGCCCGCGACGGCAAACTGAAGCCGGAGGAGTTCCAGGGCGGCACCTTCACCATCTCCAACCTGGGCATGTTCGGCATCAAGGAGTTCGGGGCCATCATCAACCCGCCGCAGGCGTGCATCCTGGCGGTGGGAGCGGGCGAACAGCGCCCGGTGGTGGTGGACGGCGCCGTCGCCGTCAAAACCATGATGTCGGCCACCTTGTCGGTGGATCACCGGGTGGTCGACGGCGCGCTTGGCGCCCAGTACCTGCAAGCCTTCAAGGCCCTGGTGGAAGACCCGCTGGGCCTGCTGCTGTGACGGCGCGGGCCGCCGCAGCCACCCCGGACGCCGCATCCAGAACTCCAGGAGACCGGCCATGGCCGACACCGCATTCGACCTGATCGTGCTGGGCGCCGGACCGGGCGGCTATGTCGCCGCCATCCGGGCGGCCCAGCTCGGCATGAAGACCGCCGTGATCGAGCGCGAACACCTGGGCGGCATTTGCCTCAACTGGGGCTGCATCCCGACGAAGGCGCTGCTGCGCTGTTCGGAGATCAACCACCTGCTGCACTCGCTCGACCAGTACGGCTTCGCCGCCAAGGATGTGAGCTTCGACATCGGAAAGATCGTCAAGCGCTCGCGCAAGGTGGCCAGCCAGTTGTCCGGCGGCGTCAAGCACCTGCTGAAGAAGAACAAGGTTACGGTGGTCGATGGCCACGGCAAGCTGGACGGCGCCGGCAAGGTGGTGGTGGACACCACCACCTACACCGCCAAGCACGTGATCATCGCCACCGGGGCGCGCGCCCGCGTACTGCCGGGCCTGGAGCCCGACGGCAAGCAGGTGTGGACCTACAAGGAAGCCATGGTGCCCGAAGCCATGCCGCAGAGTCTGCTGGTCGTGGGCTCCGGCGCCATCGGCATCGAGTTCGCCAGCTTCTACCGCGCCATGGGGGCGGAAGTGACGGTGGTGGAGGTGCTCGACCGCATCCTGCCGGTGGAAGATGCCGAAATCTCCGCCTTCGCCCACAAGGCGTTCGCGAAGCAGGGAATGAAGATCATTACCGGTGGGAAGGTGGCGAAGCTGGAGAAGAGCGCCAAGGACGTCACCGCCACCATCGAGGCCGGCGGCAAATCTACCACGGTGACCGTGGAGAAGGTGATCCTCGCCGTCGGCATCGACGGCAATGTGGAGAACATCGGCCTGGAGACCACCAAGGCGAAGACCGACCGTGGCCACATCGTCGTCGACAAGTGGCTGCAGACCGACGAGCCCGGCGTCTACGCCATCGGCGACGTGGTGGGGCCGCCGTGGCTTGCCCACAAGGCCAGCCATGAGGGCGTGATCTGCGTGGAAAAGATCGCCGGGCTGAAGGACGTGCACCCGCTCGACACCAGCCGCATCCCTGGCTGCACCTACTGCACGCCGCAGATCGCCAGCGTCGGCATGACCGAGGCCAAGGCCAAGGAGACGGGCCACGAGGTCAAGGTCGGCCGCTTCCCCTATATCGGCAACGGCAAGGCGATCGCGTTGGGCGAGCCCGACGGCATGATCAAGACGGTGTTCGACGCCAAGACCGGCGAGCTGCTGGGGGCCCACATGGTGGGGGCGGAAGTAACCGAGCTGATCCAGGGCTACACCGTCGCCAAGACGCTGGAGACCACCGAGGCCGAGCTGATGCACACGGTGTTCCCGCACCCGACGCTCAGCGAGATGATGCACGAAAGCGTGCTCGATGCTTACGGCCGGGCGATTCACTTCTAGCACCGGACGGCTCACCGCTGCGGAGGCGGCCATGGCCAGGCGCCCGGCCCCCGTCCTCACCCGCCTCGCGGTGCTGGGCCTGCTGGCGACCGGGCTGCTCGCCACCTGCCTGGTGTTGGACTTCGGCCAGCTCGGCCGGCGCGTCGACCAGGCGTACTGGGGCGGCCTCCTGGCCTGGCTGGCACTGGGGGCTCTTGTGTTCGGCGCAGTGCTGGTGCGCCGCCTGCGCTGGCGCAGAGCGACGGCCAGACGGTAGCGCTTGGATCGGCCGCTCCGCCGGCCTACTTTAAGAAGATCGAACCGAGAACCAGCGCCATGGCTGACATCGACAGGCACCTCCGCCACCCCGAGAAGCAGCACCGGCCAGACACGCCGCGCAGCGCCAAACCGGGCTGGATCCGGGTCAAGGCGCCGGTGTCCCAGGGCTACCGCGACCTGCACGCGCTGATGCGCCAGAAGGGCCTCAACACGGTATGCGAGGAGGCGGCCTGCCCCAATATCGGGGAATGCTGGGCGCACGGCCACGCCACGGTGATGATCCTGGGGTCCGTGTGCACGCGGGCTTGCGCTTTCTGCAACGTCGCCACCGGGCGGCCCGACCAGCTCGACCCCCACGAGCCGGAACACGTGGCGGAAGCGTGCAGCAGCCTTGGCCTCAAGCACCTCGTCGTAACATCCGTCGACCGTGACGACCTGCCGGACGGTGGGGCCGCCCACTTTGCCGCGGTGATCCGCGCGGTGCGCGCCAGCACGCCGGCCACCACCATCGAGATCCTGACGCCCGACTTCATGCGCAAGCCCGGTGCGGTGGACATCGTGGTCGATGCCCGGCCCGACGTGTTCAACCACAACCTGGAAACCGTGCCGCGGCTCTATCCCGGCATCCGGCCGGGCGCGCGCTACTTCACCTCGCTGCACTTGCTGGCGCGGGTGAAGGAGCTGGACCCCGCCATGTTCACCAAATCCGGCCTGATGGTGGGCCTCGGCGAGAGCGACGAGGAGATCTTCCAGGTGATGGACGATCTGCGCGCCGCCGATGTGGATTTCCTCACCATCGGCCAGTACCTGCAGCCCACGCCCAAGCACGCGGCGGTGGAGCGCTATGTCACACCGGAAAACTTCAAGACCCTGGAACGCGTTGCCCGCGGCAAGGGTTTCCTCATGGTGTCGGCGTCGCCGCTGACCCGGTCCTCCTACCTGGCCGGCGACGATTTCGAACGCCTTCGTGCCGCCCGCGAAGCCAAGCTTTCGGGCCTGTCCTCCATGCGTCTGGTCGATCTGGCGGCACCGCCGGCAGCCTAGGTCCCGATCAGCCGCGAACCCGAGAAGGCCGATCCATGCCGACCCACGCGGAACGGCGCATTCTTCCCCACGCACCCGAACAGCTCTTCGACCTGGTCGCCGACATCGAAGCCTATCCCCAGTTCCTGCCCTGGTGCCGGGCCTCCCGCATCACCAACCGCTACGACAATGTGGTGGTCGCCGACCTGATCATCGGCTTCAAGCTGGTGCGCGAGAAATTCACCAGCCACGTCACGCTCTTCCGGCCCAATGAAATCAAGGTGGAATACACCAAGGGGCCGCTGCGCTACCTCAACAACCACTGGGTGTTCGAGCCGCACCCGGAGGGCTGCGTGGTCGATTTCTATATCGACTTCGAGTTCCGCTCGCGGACCTTGCAGAAGCTGATCGGCGTACTGTTCAACGAAGCCGTCCAGCGCATGGTGCGGGCGTTCGAAACGCGGGCCGACGCCGTCTACGGGTCCGACCGCGGGGGAAGGACGACTCAGCCGTCGTCAGCCGGCGCCATGGGCAAGGCCGCAGCGCGCTGACGCCCGGTCGCCCGCCCTCAGTCCGTTACGAACCGCGGTGGCCGCGTGCGATCGCGGCAGAGATCCGCGGCGGCAATGCCCGGCATCTCCACGAAGGCGACCGCCGCAGTGGTGGCGCAAGAAAAGCTGCCGAGCAGCCCGTGGCTGGCGCGCGCCACTTCCACCACCTGTGCATTCCTGAAGCCGCGCGCTGCGGCATAGGCCCAGGCCGGCGGCGTTACGGGATCGTAGGAGCCCGTAAGCATCAGCACCGGCACGTCGGAGATCACCGGCTCGCGCAGCTCGGGTGACACGGCGGCCACCGGCCAGTTGGGGCAGACCTCCCAGGCGATGGCCACGCCGTGGCCGCTGGAATAGGGCACATGGGCGGCCACCTGGCGGGCGTAGGCGGTGAAGTCGGCATAGGCCCAGTCGCTGGAACATTCGGTGGACAAGGCAACGCCTTCGCTGAGAACGCCGCCCGAACCGGCCGCCCGCGCCACGAACGGAGCGATCTCGCGCATGTCGCCGGTGCCGCCCTGGCGAATGGCGATGGGCAGGCGCGGCAGCAATGCCGGATCACCGGCCATGACGATCATCGCATCGATCACGTCGCCGGGGGTCAGCGGCATGTTTGCGGCCCCCTCCAGCGACCACCGGGTGATGCTGGCCGTCCCCGCCACCAGGCGCTCCACCATGGCATCGAAGTGCTCGGCAAGGTCGCCGAACTCCGCCCGGCAGCGCCAATCGATGCGGCAATCGTCGAACAGCAGTTCGAACACCCCCGCCCGCACGGTGGGCGCTTCCACCAGGCCGTTGACTTCGGGGGGATAAACGCCGTCGAGCACCGCCGAGCGCACCAGATCGGGGGCGGCGCGCAGCACTTGCATGGCCACGCGCGTGCCGTAGGACACACCGACCAGGTTGACCCGGTTGAGGCCAAGTGCGCGCACGATGCGCACCGCATCGGCGGCGTGATCGTTCAGGCGGTAGTCCGACAGATCGATGCCCTGGGCGAGGATGCGGTCGCGGCATGCCAGCAGGCGCTGGGCCTCCAGGTGCAGCGGATCGGTGGCGACCACCGGTGGCGGCAGCGGCAGGGGGATGTCGTCGCAGTCCAGGCTGGGCTGCGAGCGGCCGGCGCCGCGGGCATCGTAGACGATGACGTCGCGTTGCCGGCGGAACCCGGCCGTTACCTCCCACCAGCTTTCCGCCGTGTCGTCCTCGAACGCCGGTTGGCCCGGGCCGCCGTTCAGCCACAGCACGGGGTCGGGCTCGGGCGTCGCCGCCACGCTGTGGAGGATCGCCAGGAACAGGCTGGGGGCGAGGGGATCGGCGGCAGTGTGCAGCACGTAGCAGCTTGCCTGCTCGCCCTCCGGCACGAAGAAGCCGCAGGCCGACGGCTCCAGCACCGGCTGTGCGCCGGCTGGGCTCGCGGTGGCGACGATCACCAGCAGAACGATCGAAAACGCGGTTCGCACCATGCACCGTGAGATGGGAGGGATGACGCATGCACGCGGTGTGAGAAATAGATGCCCCCCTCCCATCCATCCACCCCAACGCGCGGATAGATCGGAAGGTTCCGCGCAAAAGGGGGGCCGCAGCGGCGCGGCTACTCCGTCGCGCGGGCAAGCAGCAGGCGAAGTGCCGTCGCCACCGTCTGCCGGCGCACCGCCGCGCGGTCCCCGGCAAACACGTGGTGTTCCGCCAGCACCGGCCCGCCCCGCCGGGCGCTGGCGAAATGCACCAGGCCCACGGGCTTCTTGGCCGTGCCGCCGCCGGGGCCGGCAATCCCGGTCACCGCCACCGTCAGGTCCACCGGGGCGTGGGCGAGGGCGCCCTCGGCCATGGCGGAGGCGACCTCCGTGCTGACCGCGCCGAGGCGCGCCAGCAGCCCGGCATCCACCCCCAGCATGCGCGTCTTGGCGGCGTTGTCGTAGGTGACGAAGCCGCAGGCGACGACGTCCGACGATCCGGGGATCTCCGTCAAGGCACCTGAGATCAGGCCGCCGGTGCAGCTTTCCGCCGTCGCCAGGTGCAGGCCATGGCTGCGGCAGGCGTCCAGTACGCGGCGGGCGAGGTCGGCGATTTCGGCGGAGTCGGGAGGGGACATCGGCTCACCTGTGGGAAAATGCGATCACCGCCAGGATGCCGAGCGCCACCAGCCCGACAATCACCAGCGTGTTGCCGGCGCGGCGCATCACCCAGCGGCGCAAACCGGGGAAGAGTGCCAGCACCACAATGGCGATGACCACGAGTTGCAGCCACATGGACTCGGTCCTTGTTCAGCCTCGACCGACCTGCCGCCGGAGTTAGGTCCGCGGCACTTCGATGGTGGCGCTGGCCATCGCGGCGATGCCTTCGCCGCGCCCGGTGAAGCCAAGCCGCTCGGTGGTGGTCGCCTTTACCCCGATGCGATCGCGCGCGATTCCCAGCAGTTCGGCCAGCCGTGCGGTCATGGCTTGGCGGTGCGGACCCACCTTGGGCGCCTGGCAGATCATGGTTACATCCACATGGACGATGCGGCCGCCGCGTCCCGCCACTCGGTCCACCGCGTCCTTCAGGAAGATGGCGGAATCGGCCCCCCGCCACGCGGCCTCGCTGGGCGGGAAATGGCTGCCGATATCGCCGTCGGCAAGCGCACCGTAGAGCGCGTCGGTCAGCGCATGCAGCGCCACATCGGCGTCGGAATGGCCCTCCAGCCCGTGGCTGTGGGGAATGTCGAGCCCGCACAGGCGCACGGCATCGCCGGGGCCGAAGCGGTGCACGTCGAAGCCGGTGCCGACGCGCGTTTCCGGGGTTGCCCCCAGGATGCGGGCAGCGCGGGCGAGATCGCTCTCGTGGGTCACCTTGATGTTGTCCTCGCTGGCTTCGACCAGGCGCACGGCGAGCCCGGCGTGCTCGGCCACCGCGGCGTCGTCGGTGAGGTCGAGATGGGCGACCGCGCGGTGGGCCTGGAGAATCGGCCCGAAGTGGAAGCCCTGGGGCGTCTGGGCGCGCCAGAAGCCGCGGCGGTCGACGGTGGCATGGGCGTCGCCGTCGGGATCCTGGCGCTTCAGGGTATCCACCACCGGGATCGCGGCGATGGCGCCCGGCACCTCGTCGAGCGCTGCGGCGACCCCGGCGATGGTGGCGGCGTCGGTCAACGGCCGCGCGCCGTCGTGGATCAGCACCTGGTCGGGCACCGGCACCTCGGCGGCCAGTGCTTCCAGGCCGTTCAGCACCGAGCGCTGGCGCGTGTCGCCGCCGGCCACCGGATCCGCGAGGCCGAGATCGCCCACCGCAGCGTCGTAAAGATCGCGGCAATCCGGCTGGATCACCACCCGCACCGCGGCGATGGCCGGATGCTGCTGATAGGCCAGGACGGATCGGCGAAGAATCGGCAGGCCAAGCAGCGCCTGGTACTGCTTGGGGATCTCCCCGCCGAAGCGCTGGCTGCGGCCGGCGGCGACGATCAGCGCGGTGCGGAGGGGCTGGGACACGGGAAGGCTGGCCTGCAGTCGCGAACTCGGGCCGCCCCATAGCACACTTCCCTGGCCGGCGGGCAGGGGGATGGCCGCCCTGCGCAGGGGTCGCACGCTGTGATGCCGCTTGCGCTGCATTACGAGAGCGTTAAATTGCCTATCAGATAGCCATTGCGTCATTCATGCCTAGTCCATGGGCATCTGCCTCGACCAAGTGCACATCGATCCGCCGGTGATCCTGGCGCCCATGTCGGGCGTCACCGATCTGCCGTTCCGCCGCCTCGTGCGCCGGCTCGGCGGCGGCTTCGTGGTGTCGGAGATGATCGCCAGCCGCGAGATGCTGCGCGCTGCCCAGCGCATGCGCCGCTCGAGCACCGACTGTGCGGAGGAATGGCCCATGGCAGTACAGCTTGCCGGCGACGATCCTGCAGTAATGGCCGAAGCGGCGCGCCTCAACGTCGACCGCGGTGCCGCCCTCATCGACATCAATTTCGGCTGTCCCGCCAAGAAGGTGGTCAACAAGGCGTGCGGCGCGGCGCTGATGCGCGAGCCGGACCTCGCCACCCGCATCATGGCCGCGGTGGTGCGTGCGGTGGCGGTGCCGGTGACGGTGAAGATGCGTACCGGCTGGGATGCAGACAGCCGCACCGCGCCCGATCTGGCGCGCGCCGCCGAAGCCGTGGGCGTGCGCTTGGTCACGGTGCACGGCCGCACGCGATCGGATTTTTATTCAGGGCGTTCCGACTGGTCGTTCATTCGCTGCGTGAAGGAAGCGGTGGGCATCCCGGTGGTCGCCAACGGCGACATCGCCGGGCCGCAGGACATCGACCGCTGCCTGGAAGCCAGCGGTGCCGACGGCGTCATGATCGGCCGCGCCGCCCAGGGCCGGCCCTGGCTGATCGGCCAGGCAGCCGAATACCTGCGCAGCGGGCACTGGCCGGCCGCGCCGGAGCCGGCGGCCCGAGGCCGCATCGCCCGGGATCACCTGGACGGCCTGCTTGTCCACTACGGCCTGGAAAAGGGGCTGCGGATCGCCCGCAAGCACCTGGGCTGGTATGCCGCCGGACGTCCGGGGGCTACGGATTTTCGTTATAAGATCAACCGCATGACGGATCATTCTCAAGTGTTCTCCGAGATCGCCGCGGTGTTCGCGCCGGCTGACGACAGGCTGGCCGCATGACCAGCCTGGGCCCCCTGTACGGCCACGCCGGGGAAACCGGCCGCACGACGACGCCCCCGATCGCCGCGGCGGAGGTGCTCAACGCCTTGCCGGAACCGGTGCTGGCGGTCGATGCGCGCGGCACCATCATCTACGTGAATTTCGAAGCCCAGCAGTTCTTCGAAGCCAGCGAGTCGCTGCTGCTCGGCCGCCGGCTCGATGAGTTCCTGCCGGCTGACAGTCCGATCCACGCGTTGGCCTCCAGTGCGGTGGCCGAGAACTCCAGCCGCTCGGAATACGGCGTGCTGCTGGAGACCCCGCGCATTGGCCGGCATACGGTGACCATCACCGCCGCACCGCTGACCGGGGCCGACGGCTGCGCGGTTCTGACCCTGTGGACCGCCTCGCTCGCCCGCAAGATCGACAACCAGCTCACCCACCGCGGCGCCGCCCGCTCGATGACCGCCATGGCCGCCATGCTGGCCCACGAGGTGAAGAACCCGCTGTCGGGCATCCGCGGGGCCGCCCAGCTCCTGGAAGAGACGGCGGCGGAGGACGACAAGCAGCTCACCCAGCTCATCCGCGACGAGACCGACCGCATCGTCGCCCTGGTGGACCGCATGGGCAGCTTCACCGAGTCCCCGGCCGAGCACGGCCCGGTCAACATCCACAGCGTGCTGGAGCGGGTCCGCCGGCTGATGGAAACCGGCTATGGCAAGTATCTGAAAATCCGCGAAAGTTACGATCCGTCGCTGCCGCCGACCCACGGCAACTACGACCAGCTCGTGCAAGTGTTCTTGAACCTGGTGAAGAACGCCGCGGAAGCGTGCGTGCCGCCGACCGGGGATATCCTGATCACCACCCGCTACCAGCGCGGCGTATCGGTGGCGGTGCCGTTCTCCAACCGGCGCATCAACCTGCCGCTGTCGGTGTCGGTGCAGGACAACGGTGCGGGCATCCCCGACGATATCCGCGAGCACCTGTTCGACCCCTTCGTGACCACCAAGACCAACGGCAGCGGGCTCGGGCTCGCCCTGGTGGCCAAGATCGTCGACGACCACGGCGGCATCATCGGCTTTGAAAGCCAGCCCCGCCGGACGGTCTTCACCGTGTCGCTGCCGATCCACATGGACGGGCCGGCGGGCGGGCACGTGTTCCATGAGGCGGGAGACCCATGACCGTCGGATCGACCATCCTGGTAGCGGACGACGACCGCTCCATCCGTACCGTGCTCACCCAGGCGCTGGCGCGGCTGGGCCACGAGGTCCGCTCCACCGGCAATGCCGCCACCCTGTGGCGCTGGGTGAGCGACGGTCAGGGCGACCTGGTCATCACCGATGTCATCATGCCCGACGAGAACGGGCTCGATCTGGTGCCGCGCATCCACAAGATCCGCCCGGAGCTGCGGGTGATCGTGATGAGCGCCCAGAACACGCTGCACACGGCGGTGAAGGCGACCGAGCGCGGGGCCTTCGAATACCTGCCCAAGCCGTTCGACCTGGGCGAACTGGTGCGCACGGTGCAGCGCGCGCTGTCCGCTCCCCAGGGGTCGCCCGGTCCCGAAGCATTCGAGGACCCCGACGCCGACGAGCAGATGCCGATGATCGGCCGGTCGCCGGCCATGCAGGAGATCTACCGGGTGCTCGCCCGGCTGATGCAGACCGATCTCACCGTGATGGTCTCCGGCGAAAGCGGCACCGGCAAGGAACTGGTGGCGCACGCGCTGCACGACTACGGACGCCGGCGCAACGGACCGTTCGTCGCCGTCAACATGGCGGCGATCCCGCGCGAACTGATCGAAAGCGAGCTGTTCGGCCACGAGAAGGGGGCGTTCACGGGGGCCACCGCACGCTCGGTGGGGCGGTTCGAGCAGGCCCAGGGCGGATCGCTCTTCCTCGACGAGATCGGCGACATGCCCATGGAGGCGCAGACGCGGCTGCTGCGCGTGCTGCAGGGCGGCGAATACACCACCGTGGGCGGGCGTACGCTGATCCGGTCCGACGTGCGCATCATCGCCGCCACCCACCGCGACCTGCGCCAGCTCATCCGCCAGGGGCTGTTCCGCGAAGACCTGTTCTACCGCCTCAACGTGGTACCGATCCGCCTGCCGCCCTTGCGCGAGCGCACCGAGGACATCCCGCCGCTGGTCCGCCATTTCTTCATCCAGGGCAGCCGCGAAGGGCTGCCGTCCAAGATCCTCGACACCGAGGCGATGACGCGGCTGAAGGCCTATTCCTGGCCCGGCAATGTGCGGGAGCTGGAAAACCTGGTGCGCCGGCTGGCCGCGCTCTACACCCAGGAAACCATCGGCGCCGACGTGATCGACGCCGAGCTGGGCGGCCTGGAAACCGCACCGGAGCCGGTGGGGCCGGTGGCGCGGTCGGAAAGCCTGTCCGATGCGGTGGAACGCCACCTGCGCGACTATTTTGCCGCCCACAACAACGGATTGCCCGCCGACGGGCTGTATGATCGGGTGCTGCAGGAAATCGAGCGGCCGCTCATCAACCTCACGCTCGCCAACACCAAGGGCAACCAGATCCGGGCTGCCCAGGTGCTGGGGTTGAACCGCAACACACTGCGCAAGAAGATCCGCGAGCTCGACATCCAGGTCGTGCGCGGCGCGCGGTAGGGGAACTGGAATGAGTCCGAGCACCAGCACCGGACCTGGCGGACCAGCATGAGCGAACAGGCCGTCACTCCCGGCGACGCCCTGGCCACGCCTCCCGGCGGGCGCCGTTCCAACTGGTTCGGCGGCGTGGTGCGCGTGCTCGACCGGCTGACCTTTGTGCTGGTGATCGCCGGCCTGGCCGCAGGCGGCGCCACCTATGCGGTGCTGACGGAAAGCCCGCCCTTCGGCCACGACCCCGACACGCTCTACGTCCTGCTCAATGCCGACCTGGTGATCCTGCTGCTGCTGGGCCTGCTGGTCGCCCGGCGGATCGCCAACATCTGGGTAAGGCGGCGGCGCGGCATCGCCGGCTCGCGCCTGCATGTGCGCCTGGTGGGCATGTTCAGCATCGTCGCCGTGGTCCCGGCGATCATTGTGGCCACCTTCTCGGTGCTGTTCTTGAACCTGGGGATCAGCTCGTGGTTTTCCGACCGGGTGTCGACGGCGGTCAACGAATCGGTATCGGTGGCCCAGGCCTATCTGGCCGAACACCAGCGCACGCTGGAGGCCGACATCCTGGCCATGGCCAACGACATCAACCGCGAGGCGCTGCGCCTGCTCAACGACGACCAGCTCTTCGACCAGCTCATCAACGCCCAGGCGGCGCTGCGCAACCTCACCGAAGCGATCGTCTTCGACGGCAGCGGCCACACGCTCGCGCGCTCCAATCTGACCTTGATGCTGCAGTTCGAGACCATCCCGGCCTCTGCCCTGACGCGGGCGCGGCGCGGCGACGTGGTGCGGCTCGACAGCGATACCGAAGACCGCGTGCGCGCCATCGTGCGGCTCGACCGCTTCGTCGACAGCTACCTGCTGGTCGGCCGCTTCGTGGAGCCGGGGGTGATCGAGCACCTGCGCGCCGTCGAAGGGGCGGTGGACGAATACCAGGAGCTGGAGATCCGCCAGTCCCAGTTCCAGATCACCGTGGTCGCCATCTACCTGGTGCTGGCGGTGCTGGTGCTGCTGGTGGCCATCTGGGTGGGCCTGAAGTTCGCCGAGACGCTGATCCAGCCCGTCAGCAACCTGATCGCCGCGGCCGAACGGGTGCGCGCCGGCGACCTGACGGCCCGCGTGCCGGTGGCCGGCGACCGCGACGAGATCTCCACCTTGACGCTCGCCTTCAACCGCATGACCAGCCAGCTCGAAAGCCAGCGCCGCGACCTCATCGACGCCAACCGCCAGCTCGACCAGCGCCGCCGCTTCACCGAAACCGTGCTTGGCGGTGTGTCTGCCGGCGTGCTGGGGGTCGACCGCGACGGCCGCATCAACCTGCCCAACAAGTCCGCCATGGCGCTGCTGGAACGCCGGCTGGAAGACCTGGTGGGCCGGCCGCTGGCGGACATCGTGCCGGAAATGGGCGAGTTGCTGGACGAAGCGGCGCGCCGGCCGCACCTGCCCACCGGCCGGCAGATCCGCCTGCGCCTCGGCCAGACCGACCGCACGCTGCTGGTGCGGGTGGCGGTGGAGCGCCTGGGCACCGAGGTGCACGGCTTCATCGTCACCTTCGACGACATCTCCGAATTGGTCTCCGCCCAGCGCAAGGCCGCCTGGGCGGATGTGGCGCGGCGCATCGCCCACGAGATCAAGAACCCGCTGACGCCAATCCAGCTCTCCGCGGAGCGGCTGAAGCGCAAGTACCTGCGCCAGATCACCCGCGACCCGGAGACATTTGTCGCCTGCACCGACACCATCGTTCGCCAGGTGGGCGACATCGGCCGCATGGTCGACGAGTTCTCGGCCTTCGCCCGCATGCCCCAGCCGGCCATCGCCGCGCACGACCTGGTGCAGACCTGCCGCCACGCCATCGCGCTCCAGGAAAGCCGCCGCAACGTGGACTTCAAGCTGGAGGTGGACGGCGACGGGCCGGTGCAGGCGGCCATTGACCCCCGGCTGGTCTCCCAGGCCCTGATCAATCTGCTGCAAAACGCAGTCGACGCCATCGAAGGCCGCGATCCGCCGCCGGAGGGTGCCGCCAAGGTGCGCGGCGAGGTGATTGTGCGCGTCGCCGGCGCGGCCGACACGGCCACGGTGTGCGTGCTCGACAACGGCCGCGGCCTGCCGCCGGGCGACCGCGACAGCCTGACGGAACCCTATGTCACCCATCGCCCCAAGGGCACCGGGCTCGGCCTTGCGATCGTCAAGAAGATCATGGACGAACATGGCGGCCAGCTTGTTCTCGGCGACCGTCCCGGCGGTGGGGCCAGCATCTGTCTGAACTTTCCCAGGAACGAAGGGTAGCGCCATGCATCCCTTGTCGGTCGTAGCCAGCAGCCCTAGGATTCAGCCTGTCGGAAGAGGAGATGGCCCCATGCACCGACGCGGCCCGGATTGCCTTGCTGGCACGGCTAACGTGAGCTGACCGGCCAAACATGACCCACGACATTCTGGTCGTCGACGACGAGCAAGACATCCGCGCGCTGATCTGCGGAATTCTGGAAGACGAGGGGTATCGCACCCGCGACGTCGCCGACTCTGATGCGGCGCTGACGGCGGTGCGCTCCCGCGTGCCGGATCTGGTGATCCTCGATGTCTGGCTGCAGGGCAGCACGCTCGATGGCCTTGGCGTGCTGGAAGCCCTGATGAAGGAGGTGCCGACGCTGCCGGTGGTGATGATCAGCGGCCACGGCACCATCGAAACCGCTGTCGCCGCGATCAAGCAGGGCGCCTACGACTTCGTGGAGAAGCCCTTCAAGTTCGACCGGCTGCTGGTGATGGTGGAACGGGCGGCGGAGTCCGGCCGCCTGAAGCGCGAGAACGCCGAGCTTCGGCGGCGCTTCCTGGAGAGTGCGGAACTGGTGGGCTCCAGTTCGGCCATGGTGTCGCTGCGCCAGCAGATCGAGCGGGTTGCCGGCACCGGCAGCCGCGTGCTCATCACCGGGCCTGCGGGGGCCGGCAAGGAAGTGGCGGCGCGCCAGCTCCATCTCACCTCCAAGCGCGCCCGCGGCCCCTTCGTGGTGCTGAACTGCGCCTCCATGGATCCCGACCAGCTCGCCGACGAACTGTTGGGCCGCGAACCCAGCCACGACGACCACGAGGGCGGCAAGATCGGTGCGCTGGAACGCGCCCACGGCGGCACCATGCTGCTCGACGAAGTCGGCGACATGCCGCTGGAAACCCAGGCCAAGATCGTGCGCGTCCTGCAGGAGCAGGCGTTCACGCGGGTCGGCGGGTCGCAGACCATCGAGGTGGACGTGCGGGTGGCGGCCACCACCAACCGCGACCTGAAGAGCCTGATCGAGGAGGGGCGGTTCCGCGAGGACCTGTACTACCGCCTCAACGTCGTACCGATCCGCGTGCCCTCGCTGGCCGAACGCCAGTCCGATATCCCGTTGCTCGCCCACCATTTCATCGAACAGGCCACGGCCACCCAGGGCCTCACCCGCCGCGCCATCGGCGAGGACGCCATGGTGGCGCTGCAGCGCTATGGCTGGCCCGGCAACGTGCGCCAGCTCCGCAACGTCATCGACTGGCTCTTGATCATGAGTTCCGGCGATCCCATCACGGCCGACATGCTGCCCGCCGAGATCGGCGCGATCACGCCGGAGGTGCTGAAGTGGGACAAGGGCGGGGAGATCATGGCCCTGCCGCTGCGCGATGCGCGCGAACTGTTCGAACGCGAATACCTGGTGGCCCAGGTCACCCGGTTCGGCCACAACATCAGCCGGACGGCGGAGTTCGTCGGCATGGAGCGCTCCGCCCTCCACCGCAAGCTGAAGAGCCTCGGCGTCACCGGCACCGACCGCTCCCTGCGGGTGGCGGCGGACTGATGGCGTTGCGGGAGCACGGCAGGGCCGGGAAGGTCAATCCCGGCGCCGAAGCCGGCCCCGATCGAGGGAGGGGCAGGCGGTGAAGATCATCATTTGCGGTGCCGGGCAGGTCGGCTCCAACATCGCCAGCTACCTGGCCGCGGAAAACAACAACGTCACGGTGATCGACCACAAGGCGGACCTGACCCAGCGCCTGTCCGACCGGCTCGATGTGCGTACCGTGATCGGCCATGCCTCCAACCCCACCATCTTGGAGCAGGCGGGCGCGGAAGATGCCGAGATGCTGGTCGCCGTCACCCAGTCCGATGAGGTCAATATGGTGGCTTGCCAGGTGGCGCATTCGCTGTTCAGCGTGCCCACCAAGGTCGCCCGCATCCGCAATCAGGCCTATCTGGAAAGCCGCTTCAGCGACCTGTTCACCCGCGACAACCTGCCAATCGACGTGGTGATCTCACCGGAGATCGAAGTCGCGCGCGCCATCCGCCGGCGGCTCGACGTGCCCGGCGCCTTCGACATGTTCTCCGTGGCCGACGACCTGGTACGGGTGGTGGGTGTGATCTGCACCGACCGGTGCCCGATCATCCACACGCCCTTGCGCCAGCTCACCGGCTTGTTTCCCGATCTCAACATCGAGATCGTCGCCATCATCCGCGGCGAGCGCAAGATCATCCCGGACAGCAACGACCGCATGCTGCCGGGCGACGAGGTCTACTTCGTCGCCGATTCGCGCCACATGCAGCGGGCCATGTCGGCCTTCGGGCATGAGGAGCCGGCGGCCCGCCGCATCGTCGTAGTGGGCGGTGGCAATGTCGGGCTGTTCCTCGGCCGCGAGCTGGAAGCCAACATCTCCGGCGTCAGCGTGCGCATCGTGGAGAGCAACAAGCAGCGCGCCGAATTCGTCGCCGGCCAGCTCGACAAGGCGATCGTCCTCAACGGCGACGGGCTCGACGAGGAGATCCTGCGCGAAGCCAACGTGGCCGGCGCGGAAACCACCGTTGCGGTGACCAACGACGACCAGGTGAACATCCTGGTGTCGCTGCTCGCCAAGCGCTCCAACTGCCCCCACGCCATCACGCTGTTGAACAAGACGGATTACACCGCCCTGGTGTCGGCGCTGGGCATCGACGCGGTGGTGAACCCGCGCTCCATCACCGCGTCCACCGTGCTGCAGCACGTGCGGCGCGGCCGCATCAAATCGGTGCACAGCCTGCGCGACGGCTTCGCGGAAATCATCGAGGCGGAAGCGCTGGAAACCTCCAGCCTGCTCAACGTGCCGCTGAAGGATGTGCGGCTGCCCAACGGCGTGCTGATCGGCGCCATCGTGCGTGGCGACGAGGTGATCATCGGCCGGCCCAATGCCGTCATCAAACCGCACGACCGCGTGATCCTGCTGTCGGCTGCCCAGTCGGTGCGCAAGATCGAAAAGCTGTTCGCGGTGCGGCTGGAGTTCTTCTAGACAGAGACGGGGCGGACGTCCTGTCCGCCGGTCGCCAATCGAAAACCAAAGGGGTCGGGGCATGCCGCGGGTCGCATACGTGAATGGCCGCTACCAACCGTTCGCCGAGGCTTGCGTCCATGTGGAGGACCGCGGCTTCCAGTTTGCCGACGGCGTCTACGAGGTGGTGGCGGTGGATGGCGGCGTGCTGATGGATGAGGACGGCCATCTGGAGCGCCTCGGCCGTTCGCTGCGCGAGTTGCAGATCCCCTGGCCAATGCCGGTGCGCGCCCTGCGCCAGGTGATGCGCGAGGTGGCGCGGCGCAACCGCATCACCGAGGGTACCATCTACGTGCAGGTGACGCGCGGCGTCGCCCCGCGGGACTTCAAGTACCCCAAGGGCATCCTGCCGACGCTGGTGATCACCTCGCGGCGCGCCAACCTCAACCCGACCGAGCGGGTGGAGAAGGGGGTGTCGGTGATCACCATCCCGGACATCCGCTGGCAGCGCCGCGACATCAAGTCCGTGGCCCTGCTGCCGCAATGCATGGGCAAGCAGCGGGCGGCGGAAGCCGGCGCCTACGAAGCCTGGATGGTGGACGAGACCGGCCATGTGACGGAGGGCACATCCTCCAATGCCTGGATCGTCACCGCCGACGGCACGCTGGTCACCCGCCATGCCAACACAAATATCCTGCGCGGCATCACCCGTATGGCGGTGGTGGGGCTGGCCCAACAGCACGGCATCGGCTTTCAGGAGCGGCCGTTCACCGTGGCTGAAGCGTACGCCGCGCGCGAGGCGTTCATGACCGCCGCCACCAACTACGTGATGCCGATCACCCGGATCGACGGCGCGCCGGTGGGCGACGGCCGACCGGGGCCCATCGCCATCAGCCTGCGCCATGCCTACCGCGCCAGCCGGACCGGTGGATCGCGATAGCGGTACCCGTTGGTATCGAGCTATCTTGCCCCCATATCCATACTGCAAAACACAGAGCCTGGGCACACGCGGGCCGAGAAAAAGAAGGACACCTTAATGTCAGAGAAGTCGCAGAACGTGCAGGATGTCTTTTTGAATCATGTGCGTAAGAACAAGACGCCGGTTACGATATTCCTGGTCAACGGGGTGAAGCTGCAAGGTATCATCACCTGGTTCGACAATTTCTCAGTCCTGCTGCGACGAGATGCACATTCTCAGCTCGTCTACAAACACGCGATTTCGACGGTCATGCCCTCACAGCCGATCCAGCTGTTCGAGGCGCCGAAGGACGAGGAATAGGCCACGGGCTTGAGCGAACCTTCCACTGGCACGGCCGGCGGCTCCTCTGGCGGGCGGGGCACGGTCGTCGTCCACCCGGTCTTCCATGACCGGCCTGTGGCCTCCCGCCTGCCCCAGACGCGGCTTGCCGAGGCCGTCGCGCTGACCGCGGCCATCGGGCTTGAGGTGCGCGATGCCCGTGTGCTGTGGAGTTCCAAGGCCAACCCCAGCCTGCTCCTCGGCAAGGGCAGTGCCGACACCGTACGCCAGGTGGTGGAAGACACCGCGCCGGAGGTGGTGGTGGTGGACGCGCCGCTGACTCCGGTGCAGCAGCGCAACCTGGAACGCCTGTGGGGCACCAAGGTGATCGACCGCACCGGGCTGATCTTGGAGATCTTCGGGGAGCGGGCGCGCACGCGGGAAGGCCAGCTTCAGGTGGAACTGGCACATCTCTCCTACCAGCGCTCGCGCCTGGTCCGCAGTTGGACCCACCTGGAGCGCCAGAGGGCGGCCGGCGGTTCCGGCTTCATGGGCGGCCCCGGCGAGCGCCAGATCGAACTGGACCGCCGCCTCATCGACGAACGCATGGTGCGTCTGAAGCGCGACCTGGAGGAGGTGCGGCGCACCCGCACGCTGCAGCGCGCCGCGCGCGGCCGGGTGCCGTATCCGGTGATCGCCCTGGTGGGCTACACCAACGCCGGCAAGTCGACCCTGTTCAACCGGCTTACCGGTGCCGGCGTGATGGCCCAGGATCTGCTGTTCGCCACGCTCGACCCCACCATGCGGGCCATCGACCTTGGCCGCGGCCACGACCGCAAGGCCGTGCTGTCCGACACCGTGGGCTTCATCTCCGACCTGCCGACGCACCTGGTGGCGGCCTTCCGCGCCACCCTTGAGGAGGTATCGGAAGCCGATCTCATCGTGCATGTGCGCGACATCGCCCACCCGGATACCGAAGCGCAACGCCAGGACGTGGTGGCGGTGCTGGCCGATCTGGGCATCGATGCCGAGGACAGCCGCCACGTCATCGAAGCCTGGAACAAGGTCGACCTGCTGGCGCCGGAGTCGGCCGCAGACGTGATCGCCACCGCAGACGGGCGCATCGGCTGCGTCGCGGTGTCGGCGGTGACGGGGGAGGGGTGCGACCACCTGCTGGACGTGCTCGCCCATGCCACCGACAGCGGCCGCGTCACCGTGCGCGTCACCGCCGATCTTACCAGCGGCCGCGGCCTCGCCTGGCTCTACAGCCACGGCACCGTGGTGGACCGCCGCGACGATGGCTGCACGGCCGACGTCACCGTGCGGCTCGATGCCCAGGACGTCGGCCGCCTGACCGACCACGGCGACCTCCATCGCCTGGCATGAGATCCTGCATCCTGGCATGCCGGAACGCCGCCGGTCTGTGCTAAGCAGCCAACCGGGACGAGTCGGACGGGCAAGGCAATGGGCGCGATGAGCGAATTCAATCGGGGTGTCGGCGGGCAACTGGCCGGCCAGGTGGATGCCGCCATCCGCGACGTGGCCCAAACCATCGTGATGCCGCTGTTCCGCAACCTGTCCAAGGGCGATATCCGCCAAAAGCGACCCGGCGACTACGTGACCACCGCCGACTTGGAAAGCGAACGCGCGCTGGACGCGGCATTGCGCCAACTCCTGCCGGGGAGCGTCGTGGTGGCGGAGGAAGCGGTCAGCGCCGACAGGTCGGTGCTCGACCGGCTGGAGGGCGAGGCGCCGGTGTGGGTGATCGATCCCATCGACGGCACCGCCAACTACGCCGCCGGCCGCACCCCGTTCGCCATCATGGTGGGGCTGGTGGAGCGCAAAGTGCTGCAGGCGGGCTGGATCTACCTGCCGGTGGACGACACCATGGCCAGTGCCGTGCGCGGGGAGGGGGCCCTGTTCAACGGCGCCTCCCATACCATCCGGCCCGACGACGACATCGCCCGGATGCATGGCATCTTCCACATCCCCCACCAGCCCGGACGGCGGCGCGACCGGGCGACCAGGCTGGCCTCGCTGCTGCGCAGCCACCACCGCATCCGCTGCGTCGGTGCCGACTATGTGGACCTGCTGACGGGCCGAACCCAGGTGGCGCTGTTCAACCGCATGACGCCGTGGGATCACGCCGCCGGCATGCTGATCTTCCGGGAAAGCGGCGGTACAGCCGCCAAGCTGGACGGCTCGCCCTATGTGCCGGTGATGCAGGAAGACCCGGTGCTGCTGGCACCCACCCAGACCGTCTGGCAAACCCTGCACGATCGCCTGGAGGCTTAGCCGCGCTCCCGGGCCACGTCCGGGCCGAGATCAGGCGCGTTCGGCCTCCTTGGCGGCGACCCACAGCGCTTCCATCTCCTCCAGGCTCGCCCCCTCTGCCGGCTTTCCGGCCGCCGCCAGCCCGTCTTCGATGGCGCGGAACCGCCGCTCGAACTTGGCATTGGCGCCGCGCAGCGCCTTTTCCGGGTCCACCTCGTGGCGCCGGCACAGATTGGCGACGACGAACAGCAGGTCGCCCAGTTCGTCTTCCAGGTGGGCCGCATCGCCGGACGCCGCCGCCTCGGCCACTTCGGCGGCTTCCTCGTGCAGCTTGTCGTGGATGTCGGCAGGGTCCACCCAATCGAAGCCGATCCGGGCAGCACGGCGTTGCAGCTTCACCGCCCGTGTCAGGGCCGGCAGCCCCACGGCCACGCCATCCAGCACGGAGGGGCGGGTGCCGTTGGCGTGCGCCCTGGCGTGCCGTTCGGCCGCCTTGTGCGTTTCCCAGCGCGCGTTCATCTCGTCGGCCGTGTCCACCCGCTCGGCAGCGAACACATGGGGGTGGCGGCGCACCATCTTGTCGCAGATGCCGGTGGCCACGGCGTCGAAGTCGAACGCACCCTCTTCCTCGGCCATGCGGGCGTGGAACACCACCTGCAGCAGCAGGTCGCCCAGCTCGTCGCACAAATCGCCCGAGTCGCTCCGCTGGATGGCGTCGGCAACCTCGTAGGCTTCCTCGATGGTGTAGGGCGCGATGGTCGCGAAGGTCTGCTCCACGTCCCAGGGGCAGCCGGACTCCGGGTCGCGCAGGCGGGCCATGATGGCAAGCAGGCGGTCGATGGGACGGGGGTCGAGGGGCATCGGCGCGCATCCGAAGGCTGACGGGCAGGGGGCAGAGTGACGCTACCCCAGAGGCCACCTCAGCCGCCAGCGCCGCCAAGATTATCTCCGGCGTCGGCAGCAGGAATCGCGCATTGACAGATGGTTACGGGACCCTTGCGAGGTGATGGGCCGGACGCTCAGTCATCGACGCAGCAGCCCCGATTCGCATCGCCCAACGGCATTGCCAACAACTCGCTGAGCCTCGCCAGAGCCGCCTTCGCACTTTCCGGAGGCCGGTCTTGCTCCCCCGCGTGTGCGGCCTCATGGACATAAATGGTCTCAGTAATTTCCTGGCCGTTGTTGCCACGCCTTGTGTGCACCACCCGCACAGCATCGCCCTGGGTACGGACCATCGTGGCGTCGGCGCAGGCCAATGCCAGATCCCGGTCGGGCACCACGGATTCCACGATCCAGCGGCCTTCGCGGCGCACGAAGATTTCGAAGTGCTCCTTGAACATCGCGCCGACCTGCGTGGTTCGCTCCCCGGTCCTTCTATACCGGAGGGCTGGTGAAAGCATTGCTAACGGCGGGGAAAAAGGGGGCCGTGGCTATGATATCGGATAATATATATTATGGAAAATCAGATGGTATCCGGCGGGCCATCCCGACGGGACATCAGCCGAAAATCACCGGATCGCCAATTGCATGTTACAAGCGCTAAACTCTCTTCAAAGCTTTACCGCCGATCATAAGCCGGCCATGGCCCTGAACCTGGACAGTTCCGCAGACGCCCAGTCGACTCCGGTCCATACCCAACTCGCCGAGCTGGTCGGCTGGGCCTGTGATACGCTCGACAACAGCGGCCGCTACGGCGTCAGCTTTCGGTGCGACCGCGCGGGCCGCCTGTTCGTTACCCCGAGCCTGGACGCCGAGACCTTCTTTACCGACGCCACGGGCACCTGCCGCGTCGACGATCCGGATAGCGCCGCGTTCCTCGAAGCCCACGCCGACGCCAATCTCGGTTACGGCTTTCCGGTTCGCGTCGATCATCGCGGCTTCATCACGCCGCTGCTCTATTGCGATGTCGCCGCCTCGCGCACCTCCGAAGGCTGGCAGGTCACCAAGCAGCCGGCGCGGCGGCCGCGCCTGCACCGGCGGGTGCTGATCGAGGCCGGCTACGACACCGCTTCGGCCGACCGCATCACAGAATTCGTGGAACGCACCACCTTTCGCTCGCTCAGGGACTGCCTGGAGCAGACCGCCCGGGTAATCGGCGTCGATCCCGACGCGCTGATCGATGGCCCGCTGCGCGTCCTCAACGGCCAGGCACTGCCGCGGCCAGGCTGGCACCGTACGCCGGTGCTGTTTCCGCTCGACCCGCCGGACTTCCACCGCGGGCTGCGCACCGAGCTGCAGCGGCTGCCGGACGTCTATGCCGCCTCCCAGGCCCGCAATGCCCTGACCGCGGTGATCGATCAGCGGCCACGGCGCGGCCGGCCGGCGAACATTCCGGTTCAGGAGGTGCTGCCGCTTTCCGAAGACCTGCTGCCGGTGACCGACAGCGTCATCGGCGCCCCGTTCGCGGTGGCTGAGGCGCCACCCGGCACCAACCGCATGGCGCTGATCGCCGACGCCATCGCCACCCTGGCGGCGGACGGCAACACGGTGCTGTTCGTCACCCCGAACGCCACCTTCCTGCAGCACCTGTGCGGACGGCTGCAGGCATTTCTGGCGCGCCAGGAGCGGTGGATCATCACGCTCGGCAAGACCGACCTGCGCGACCGCCTGCTCGCCACTATCCGCACCCAGCGCCGCCGCCGCACCCAGGTATCGGCGGAAAGTGCTGCCACCGCCGACCTTCGCATCGACGGGTTCCGCCGCGGCTTCACACAGCTCCGCAGCACGCTGGAACCGTTGCGCCGTGGCCAGGACCTGTGGAGCCGGCGGCAGAAGGCCCGCCTGGCACTGGCAGCCCAGGTGCCGCGCCCCTGGGTCGGCCTGCTGGAGTTGGACTTCCCGATCCCGCAGAGCCGCGAACAGCTCAACCAGCTCCGCACCCGCGCGCTGGCCCTGGCCGAACCCCTGGGCGGCCGGGCCGTGTCGCGGCTGCTGCGCCGGGGCGGCGGCGGCGCCGACGAGGAGCGCGACGAGCTGCTGGCGGCCCTGCAATCCGCCCTCGCCCGGGTGCCGCCGGACAAGCGCCGCCTGATCCCGTCGGCCGTCGTCACCGTGGCGGAAAGCCCCGAGGCGCCGCGGGTTCTGGCCCAGGCCTTCGATGCGCTGGCCCAGATCCTCGACCACCGGCGCGCCGTCATCGCCGAACGCCAGGCCGCCGAAGCGGTGCTGCAGGCCAGCACGAGCCACGACCTCGACGAGCAGATCGTCGATGCCCACGAGCGCGTGGTGGTGGCCTGCCGCGACCAGTTCCGCCGGCGCATGCGCGACACGCTCTCCGTCGTCCTCACGGGCGGCGAAGCGCGCATCAACGCAGCACTCGATTGCCTGGAGGAGCACGCCGCCAAGGTGGCCAACGGCGAGGAGAGCGAAACCGATGCCAGCGCGGCGGCCCGCCAGATCGCCGCTCTCGCCAAAGGCTTTCCCATCTGGACCGCGCTCGCCAAGGACGTGCCGGCGATGCTGCCCCTGGTGGGCGGTCTGTTCGACATGGTGGTGATCGACGATGCTGACCGGCTGCCCGCCCCGGCCATGCTGCCGCTGCTGTTCCGCGGCAAGCGGGCGCTGGTGGTGGGCGTCTCCCAAGGGCTGAAGCGCGAGGACTCGCGGTCGGACGGATTGGTCCTCGCAGCCTCCGTCGGCCACGCGCCGAAGCACACGCTGACGGTCAACAACCGCAGCCATCCGCTGATCGTGGAGTACCTGAGCGAGACGTTCCACGAAGGCAAGCTGCACGCCCGCGTGCCCTTCGCCGCCATGCGCCAGCAGTTCCCCACCCTGGTGATGGGCATGCACTGGCACGATGTCGGCCCGCATGCGGAGTTGGGCTACGAGACGGAGTTGAGCGGGGCCGTCTCGCTTCTCTACGCCTGGGACGAAGCGGGGCTGTTCAGCGATCCGCGGCCGCGCACCATCGGCATCGTCACGCCCCAGCGCGACCGCGTGGAGATGCTGGCGCGCAACCTGGAAGGCATGATGCCGGTCAACCTGCCCATGGAGCGCGTGGCCCTGGGCACGCCGGAACGCTTCCACGGCGTCGCCGTCGATCTGATGCTGATCCTGCCTGGGATCGACCGGGAGACGCCGCCCGCCCAGGCCGAGCGCCTGGCCAACGACCGCGCGCTCTACCAGGGAGCCGTGGCCGCCGCCCGCGTCGGCGTGCACGTGGTGGCGAGTGCCGCAGCCTGCCGGGCCGCCGGCGGCATGATCGCCGATCTTTACCGGCACGCCTGCTACCCGGATGCCAACCCCGATCTCACCGAAGGCAGTGCACTGCCCGGCAATCCGCGCCTGCGCCTGGCCGCCCTGCTCGACCACCTCAACCTGTGCTTCCGGCCGGAGGGAACGGGCTTCAAGGTCTACAGCCGCTTCGGCGGCACCTACCTGATCGGTATCGCGGCGGCCGGCGAGTTCGATGAGCCGGATGCCGCCCCCGACGGCGACCCGACAGTGGTGATCATGATCGAGGCCCAGGAAATCCTGCGCACGCCCCAGCGGGTGCTGCGGCGCCTGGAACGCCTGGTCTAGCAGGCAACCGCGCGGCAAGCCGGCAGAAAGGGGCGCGATGAGGCGATCGACAGGAGCTGACCGTTTGGCAGGGAGCGCGCTGGCCTGGCTGGTGGCGGCAGCGCCGGCCGTCGCGCAGGACGAGATCGTCATCCGCACCGTCGGCTTCCGGGACAACAGCTTCCTTGAGCAGTGCATGGTGGAGTTCGACGTCCGGGTGAAGGGCCTGGACGACGTCACGCGTGTGCTGATCGACCACCGCCTGGAGCTGGCCGGTGCCGGCGAGCCGGCGGAGGTGGCCTGCACCGCTTGGCAAGCCCGCGAAGGCATGGCCGGCACGGAAACCATCTGCCCCCACCAGGTGTCGTTCACCTGCAATGACGTGGAGCGCGCCGTGGTGGACGATGTGCTGTGCGAGCCGGGCGCCGGGATGGCCTGGAACTGCGGACTGGTGGCCCGCGTGCTGCCGCCGCGCGACGCCATGGCCCGCCGCCTGCACGTGGCGCTACCGGACTACGATGCCCTTCTCGACCGCTGCACCGGCGATGACGGCATCGCTGCGGCGGACCGGGCGGCGGCGTGCCAGGGCGTGATCCTGGCGGCCGCCGACCCCGGCATCCTCGCCGAGTTGCACTACCGCCGCGGCAGCGCCCTGGAATCGCTCGGCCGCACCGAAGAAGCACTCGATGCGCTGAACCAGGCGCTGCTGTACGACCCCACACTGGGCCTCGCGCTGCAATTGCGGGTTCAGCTCCTGATGCAACGGGGGCAGTATGAGCAGGCCATTGCCGATGTGGAGGCGGCCGCCGCCGAACCGGCGCTCGCCGGCGCGCTGTGGCGCATGATCGGCGAGGCGCTGGCCGATACTGGCCAGTTCGACCGCGCGCTTGAGATCATCCACCGGGCCGTCGCCGCCATGCCGGAGGATGCTGAAGCTTACGATTTGCTGGGGCAGGTCTTGGAATTCTCCGGCGATGCCGATAGGGCCATCGATGCCTATCGCCAGGCCCTGTCACTGGATCCCCAGCGTTGGCACATCAACGCGCGTCTGGGCGACCTGCTGAGCGAAGCCGGCGACGATGAAGACGCCATCGGCGCCTACTCCGCCGCCCTCGACGGCTACCGCGCGAGCGGCGCCGATGCGGAGGTGATCGGTGTGGCCCTGGTCTCGCGCGGGCGCGCCTACGAAGCGCTGGGCGAGACGGCGGCGGCGCGGGCCGATTTCGATGCCGCGCTGGACCTGCCGCTGCCCGACGATCACGCCTACGTCGCCCATTTCTACCGCGGCCGTGCCGCCTTCAGCGATGGCGACGACGAAGCGGCCTTGGCGGATTTCACCTGGACCGTGGAGACCGAACCCACCGACTGGTCGGCCTGGTACTACCGCGGGCGCATCAACGATGCGCTGGGCGACCACGAGACCGCCGTGGCCGACCTCAGCGTGGCCATCGACCTCAACGACCAGTTTGCCTGGACCTACTACTACCGCGCCTTCGCCCTGTCGCTCGCCGACCAGGACGAGCGCGCCCTCGGCGACTACGACCAAGCCATCGCCCTGGGGATGGACAGCGCCTACGCCTTTACCGGACGCGCCTTTTCCCTGGCGCGGCTCGGCCGCAACGAGGACGCGCTGGCCGACTACGATGCAGCACTGACGCTGGATCCGGATCTCGCCTTCGCCTACAGCGAGCGCGGCGACCTCCACCTCACCTTGGGCGCTGTGGACCTGGCGCTGGCCGACCTCAGGCGCGCCCTGGAACTCTCGCCCTCCCAACAGGCCGGCAACCACCTGGCGTGGGAGCTTTACCTGCTCGGCCGCTACGACGAAGCGTTGCAGGTGGTGGAGGAGGCACTGGCACTGGAGGAACCCGACCAGCCGGAAGCCGTGGACACCCACGCCCATGTGCTGGCCGCCCTGGGCCATGCCGAAGCCGCCATGGCCGCCTACGAGCGCGCCATGCGCCTGGGCGGCGAGGATTGGGTGACGCTCTACCAGGAAACCCTGCGCGACCGCGGCTATGGCGACATCGAACCGACGGGCGAGTTGGACCCGCCGACGCGGGCAGCCCTGCGCCGCTGCGTGGTGGAAGCCTGCCCGCTGATGGAGGACGTGCCGCCCCCGCCGCCCGACGAGTGAGCGGCCCCCTGCCCTGCGGCGTCAGGCATCAAGGCGCAAATTCTGGCAGCACCGGCGCGTTCCTTCCCGCCCGGCTGCCCCTGTTTGCGAATGGATTGGGCGGCCGGCGGGGGAGCGCGCCGGGACCGCCTGAAAAACCCGTCAAACCTCAGGAGAACGCCTGGATCCCCGTCTGCGCCCGCCCCAGGATAAGGGCGTGGACATCGTGGGTGCCTTCGTAGGTGTTCACGGTTTCCAGGTTGGCGGCGTGGCGCATCACGTGGAATTCCTCGTGGATGCCGTTGCCGCCGTGCATGTCCCGCGCCATGCGGGCGATGTCCAGCGCCTTGCCGGCGTTGTTGCGCTTCACCAGGGAGATCATCTCCGGCGCCATGCGCCCTTCGTCCATCAGCCGGCCGACCCGGAGCACCCCCTGCAGGCCGAGCGCGATCTCCGTCTGCATGTCCGCGAGCTTCTTCTGCACGAGCTGGGTCGCCGCCAGCGGCCGGCCGAACTGCTTGCGGTCCAGTGTGTACTGGCGTGCCTGGTGCCAGCACGCCTCCGCCGCCCCCATGGCGCCCCAGGCGATGCCGTAGCGCGCCCGGTTGAGGCAGCCGAACGGCCCCCGCATGCCCGACACGTTGGGCAGCAGGTTGGCTTCCGGCACCAACACACCGTCCATCACGATCTCGCCCGTGATGGAGGTGCGCAGCGACAGCTTGCCGGCGATCTTGGGCGCCGACAGCCCCTCCATCCCCTTGTCCAGGATGAAGCCGCGCACCTTGCCGCCATGGGCCTCGCTCTTCGCCCAGACGACGAACACGTCGGCGATGGGGGCGTTGGAAATCCACATCTTGGTCCCGGTCAACCGGTAGCCGCCATCGGTCGGCACGGCCCGCGTCTTCATGCCGGCGGGGTCGGAACCGGCATCGGGTTCGGTCAGCCCGAAGCAGCCGACCCACTCCCCCGTCGCCAGGCGCGGCAGGTAGCGGGTGCGCTGGGCTTCGTCGCCATAGGCGTAGATCGGGTACATCACCAGCGAGGACTGGACGCTGAGCATGGAGCGGTAGCCGCTGTCCACCCGCTCGATCTCGCGCGCGATCACGCCGTAGGCGACGTAGGAGGCCCCTGCCCCGCCGTAGGCTTCCGGCGTCGTCGGGCCGAGCAGGCCGAGTGCGCCCATCTCGCCGAAGATCTCCGGTTCCACCAGTTCGTCGCGGTAGGCGGCGATGACCCGCGGCGCCAGGCGCTCCTGGGCATAGGCGCGGGCGGTGTCCTGGATCATCCGCTCGTCGTCGGTGAGCTGGTCGGCCAGCAGGAACGGGTCGTCCCACACGAACTCGGCGGGTGCGGGCGGGGCGGAAAGGCTCTCGTTGGCGGTCATCGCTGGTCCTTCGGGTTGCCGGCCGATGATATCGCGACGGCGGCCGGCGATGCCACCCACGGCGGCGTCGCGCCAGCCCTACGCCAGCCCTACGCCTACCCTACTCTGCCGCGGCGGCCGCTTGCTCCTCGGCATAGGCGCAGATCTCGCCCACCAGGCGTTCGAGTGCTCCGCGCACCGCCTGGAAGCCGCGCGCCCGGCCCAGGCTCGACGTCAGGTAGAGCTTGCGGTTGACCTCGATCTGCAGCGAGTGGCGGCCATCCTGCGGGCGGCCGTGCCGGCGCACCAGCTCCACCCCCTTGTAGGGGTCGTTGCGCGCCACGGAGTACCCGAGCCCGGCCAGCGTGCGCGCCACCAGGTCGGTCAGCCCGGGCTCGCACGAGGTGCCGTCGCGGTCGCCCAGCACGAAATCGGCCGCCTCGAAGCCGTTGGGATAGGCGGCGGTGCGCACCCGTGCCGGCATGGAGTGGCAGTCGATGTGATAGGCCACGCCAAACTCCGCCTGCACCCGGTCCAGCGCGGCATCGAGGGCTGCGTGATAAGGCCGGTAGTAGTCGGCGATGCGCCGCTCCACCTCCGCCACCGGCAGGCGGCGGGCATAGATGGCATCGCCGGTGTTGAGCAGCCGCCACACCAGCCCCTTGCCCAGCCGCGTCTTCTCGCTGGGGGCGATGGGGCCGGGCCAGTCGCCCTCCATCAGCTCGGTGTCGATGTCTTCCAGCGCCCGGTTCACGTCGATGTAGCTGCGCGGGAACTCTGCGGCGATCAGCACGGCACCGGCTGCCGGGGCGGCTTCGAACAGCTCGTCGACGAAAGTGTCCTCGGCACTGCGCAGGCTGGCGAGCGGACAGGCCATGGCAAAGTCGTTGGGGTAGACGGTGCCGCTGTGGGGGCTGTCGAACACCACGGGAACCGGCGGGCCGAGGGCGGCGGACACGCGCACCGGCTCGAACCGGTCGGCGAAGCGGAGGGTCATGGCGGGGTCAGCCTCGGGCCTCGTCGTTCAGGTGGCAGGCGGAGAACCGGCCCGGTCCGGTCGGCCTGAGGGCGGGCCGCTCCACCCGGCAGCGCTCCATGGCATGGGGGCAGCGGGGATGGAAGTGGCAGCCGGGCGGCGGATTGATGGGCGACGGGATCTCGCCGGTGATCGGCTTGAAGATCCGGCGCCCCGGCTCCAGGCGCGGCACCTCGGCCAGCAGGGCCTGAGTATAGGGATGATTGGGATCGCCGAACAGCGCCTCGGTCGGCGCCTCCTCCACGATGCGGCCGAGATACATGATGAGCACCCGGTCCGACAGGTGCTCCACCACTCCCAGATCATGGCTGATGAACAGGTAGGTAAGGTTGAAGTCCTGCCGCAGTTCCATGAACAGGTTCAGCACCTGCGCCTGGATCGACACGTCTAGTGCCGCCACCGCTTCGTCGCACACCAGGAATTCCGGGCGCACGGCCAGCGCGCGGGCGATGCCGATGCGCTGGCGCTGGCCGCCGGAGAACTGGTGCGGATAGCGCTTGCGGTAGTCGGGATCGAGGCCGACGCGGCGCATCAGGTCGGCGACGTAATCATCGAGATCCGGGCGCGGCACCAGGCGGTGGACGCGCACCGCTTCGCCGATGATCTCCGCCACGCGCAGGCGCGGGTTGAGGGAGGACATGGGGTCCTGGAAGATCATCTGGATGGCGAGCGCGGTGGCCATGCGCTCCCGCCCCTCCAGCGCTGCCACGTCGCGGCCGCGGTAGGTTACCGTGCCGGCACTCGCCTGATGGATACCGGCGACGACGCGGCCGAGCGTGGACTTGCCGCAGCCGCTTTCCCCCACCAGGCCGACCACCTCGCCTTCGGCGATGGCGAGCGACACGTCGTCGACCGCGTGCACCGTTTCCTCGCGCAGGCGGGCACCCAGCAGCTGGGCAATCTTGGCCGCCGCATCGAGCCGGCGGGTGAAGCGCTTGGAGATGCCGCTCAGTTCCATCAGCGCGGCAGCGGCGGAGGCGGCGGTATCGGGCGCGGTCATGGCTTGGCCAGCTCCGGCCGGCCGGCTGCGGCCAGGTGCAGCGGATGGTGGCAGCGCCCCCAGCGGCCGGGCAGCAGCTCGCGGTCCGCCGGTGATTGGCCGCAGCGCTCGGTGGCGTAGGCACAACGCGGACGGAAGGCGCAGCCTTCGGGCAGGTTGAGCGGCGACGGCGCCATGCCGGGGATCTGGCGCAGCTTGCTGCCGCGCTTGCTGCGCGAGGGCACCGAGCCGATGAGGCCCTGGGTGTAGGGGTGCAGCGGCCGCTCGACGATCTCTTCGGTTGGCCCGGTCTCCACCACGCGGCCGGCGTACATGACGGCGATGCGGTCGGCCAGCCCGGCCACCACCGACAGGTCGTGGGTGATCCACAGCATCGCCATGTCGCGGGTGTGCACCAGGTTCTGCACCTCGTAGAGGATCTGCGCCTGGATGGTGACGTCGAGTGCGGTGGTCGGCTCGTCGGCGATGATCAGGTCGGGCTCATGCAGCAGCGCAATGGCGATGGCCACGCGCTGGCGCATGCCACCGGAAAACTGGTGGGGATATGCCGACAGCCGCTCCTCCGGTGCGGGAATACCGACCATCCCCAGGGCATCGCGGCAGCGCGCGCGGGCGTCGGCCTTGCCGATGCGGATATGGGCGGTGAGCGCTTCGATCATCTGGGTGTCGATGCGCAGCACCGGGTTCAGCGTCATCATGGGGTCCTGGAACACCATGGCGATGCGCCGGCCGCGCAGGCCCCGCATCTCCTCGTCCGGCAAGGCGCGCAGGTCGATGCCGTCGAAGGTCATCGCGCCGTCCACCACGCGGCCCGGCGGGTCGACCAGCCCCATGATGGAGAAGCCGGCAATGGACTTGCCGGAGCCGGACTCCCCGACGATCCCCAGCACCTCCCCCCGGTTGACGGAAAACGACGCACCGTCGACCGCCTTCACCACGCCGGTACGCGTGAAGAAATGCGTGCGCAGGTCCCGCACCACCAGCAGCGGGTCAGCCATCGCGGCGCATCCGCGGGTTCAGCACGTCGCGGAGCTGATCGCCCACCAGGTTGATCGCGACGATGGTGATGAGCAGCGCCACGCCGGGGAAGATGCTGATCCAGTACTTCCCGCTCATCATGTACTCGAAGCCGTTGGAGATGAGCAGGCCGAGCGACGGCTCGGTCTGCGGCAGACCGACGCCGAGGAAGCTGAGCGTCGCCTCCAGCGAGATGGCGTGGGCGGTCTGCAGCGTGACGACGACGATCATCGGCGGCAGACAGTTCGGGAGCAGGTGCCGGAACACGATTCGGCGATGGCTGAGCGCGAGGCAGGTCGCCGCCTCGATGTACTCCTTGCTGCGCTCGACCAGTGCGCTGCCGCGCACCGTGCGGGCGTAGTAGGCCCACTGCACCGTGACCAGGGCGATGATCACCTTGTCCACACCCTGCCCCAGGATCGCCAACAGCATCAGGGCCACCAGGATCGCCGGGAAGCTGAGCTGGAGATCGACGATGCGCATGATCACCGTTTCCACGCGGCCGCCGAAATAGGCGGCCACCAGCCCCAGCGACATGCCGATGACCATGGCGAACAGGCAGCTCAGCACGCCGACCGACAGGCTGATGCGCAAGCCGTAGAGGATGGCGGAATACATGTCGCGGCCTTGGCTGTCGGTGCCCAGCCAGTGGGTCATGATGGCCTCGCCGTGGGCGCCGCGCAGGTCCACCTCCAACTCGAACGTACCCTCGAAGCCGCCCTCGCGCACCACCGCGAAGGCCGCCAGGTCCGCGCCCGGCACCTCCCAGAAGCTGCGGAAGCTGTGCTTTTCGCCAACGGTCAGCTCGGCTCCGCGGGGCACCCCGTCGATGCGCAACCGGCCGACTTCGGCAAACGCGCCCGCGGGCTCGCCGGTGAGGCGGACCTCGATGCGCTCCGGATCGGACACCAGAACCTCGGCGGTCACCACCGTGAAGGGGGCCGCGCCGTTGAGCGCAAGCTGCTGCACACCGGGGGCGGCCGGATCGATGGGAATGTCGAAGCGCTGGCGCGGCGGGTCGGCACGCTCCACCGCCCCCGGCGGCAGCTCGCCCGCTTCGATGCGGATCTCGCTCAGGTCATACGGGTTCTGGGGCGAGATGTAGGGCGCCAGCACCGCCGCCACGATGATGGCGACCAGCAGGACCAGCCCGAACACGGCGACGCGGCTTTCCGCGAAGTTGCGCGCCACCCGCACCAGCGGCGTTTCCGCCCGCAACCGCCAGCGCCGGGCGTCCGGCGTGCGCTCCGCCAGGCCGGCCAGCGCCGGATCGTTGCCCAGCGTCTCGCTCATGCCCCGACATCCGCCAGGCGGACCCGCGGATCGAAGATCGAATAGAGGATGTCCACCACCAGGTTGATGATGATGAACATGACCACGATCACGGTGAGGTAGGCGACGATCACCGGGCGATCGAGCACGAAGATGGAATCGATGATCAGCTTGCCCATGCCGGGCCAGGCGAACACGGTTTCGGTGACCACCGCGAAGGCGATCATCACCCCCAGTTCCAGGCCGATCACCGTGGTTACCGGGATCATGATGTTCTTCAGCACGTGGACGAACACCACCCGGCGTTCCGACAGGCCCTTGGCGCGGGCGAACTTCACGTAGTCCAGCCCGATCACCTCGCGCACGCTGGCGCGGGTCAGCCGGATCACCAGCGAGGTCTTGAAGAGCGCCAGGTTGATCGCCGGCAAGGCGAGATGCCACAGCCCGTCCAACGTCCAGATGCTGCTTTCGATGCCGAGGAACACGGCCGTCTCGCCCCGTCCGCCGGCCGGCATCAGGTCGAGCATGACGGCGAAGATCATGATCAGCATCAGGCCCTGCCAGAAGTTCGGCAGGGAGAAGCCGAAGATCGACCCCACCATGATCGACCGGCCGGCCAGGCTGTCGGGCTTCAGCCCGGCCCACAGGCCGAGCGGGATGCCGACGGTGATGGACAGCAGCAGCGCCACCGCCGCCAACTCCAGGGTGGCCGGCATGCGCTGCAAGATCAGCTCGATGGCCGGCTCGTGGTGGACGAAGGAGATGCCCAGCTCGCCGTCGGCCAGGTTCTGCAAGAAGCGCCAATACTGTTCCCACAGCGGCAGGTCGAGCCCGAGCGAGCGCACCGCGCGCTCGTATTCCGCCTGGGTGGCATCCGGCGAGATCAGGATGTCGATGGGGTTGCCGATGGCGAAGACGCCGGCGAACACCAGCGTCGACATCACCGCCATGACCAGCAGCGACTGCAAGAGCCGGCGGATGACAAAAACGGTCATGGCCGCTCACACATACCGGAGTGGCCGCAGCACGCGGGCGTGCCCGGCCGACGCCGGAGCCGGGAGGGTCCGGCGACCTGCGCCGTGGCCTTCCCGGTCCCGATCACGCGGGGAGTCCCGCTACTCGATGGGCGTTACGCTGGTGGCCAGCGTGTACTCATCGGTGCGCGGTTCGTATTCCAGGTCGGCCCGGGTGCCCCAGGTGTTGACCTGGAAGTGGGTCGGGATGATCGCGACCTGATCCATGGCGATCTCGGTGGCATGGGCCAGCAGGGCGGCGCGCGCGTCGTCGTCCACCGTCTGCATCGCCTCCTCCACCAAAGCATCCACCTCGGCGTTGGAGAAGCGGCCGCGGTTGGCACCGCCAAGCCCGCGGTCGGCATCGTTGGTGACGATGAGCGAGCGCAGCGGCGAGGACGCTTCGCCGGAACCGGCCCCCCAGCCCACCAGCATCACGGAGAACTCCAGGTCCGACGCGCGGCCGAAATAGACCGACCGCGGCATGGTCTCGACCGATGTCTCCAGGCCGATGCGGCTCCACATCTGGGCGATCGCCTGGGCGACGGCGGCATCGTTGATGTAGCGGTCGTTGGGACCGTGGATGGTCACCGCGAAGCCGTCGCCGTAGCCGGCTTCCTCCAGCAGCGCACGCGCGCCGTCGGGATCGTAGTCCGGCACCTCGATGGTGTCGGACACACCGAAGAACCCGGCGGGCAGCAACTGGCCGGCGGGGATGGCGATGCCCTCCATCACGTCGTCCACGATGGCCTCGCGGTCGATCGCCATGCTGAGCGCCCGGCGCACGCGCACGTCGCGCAGCGGGTTCTCGATCTCGCTGCCGCCGATGGCGGTCACGTGCGGGCTCACTTCGCGGTCGCTGTCGATGTGCAGGTAGATCACCCGGTTGGAGATGCCCTGCCACAGGTTGACGTCGTCGTTGTCCTCAAGCTGGGCAATGTCCGTGGTCGGCACCGAGGCGATCACGTCCACGTCGCCCGCCAGCAGGGCGGCCACGCGGGCGGCCGGCGAGGAGATGGGGCGGATGGTCACGGTGTCCCAGATCGGCGCACCGTCCCAGTAGTCGGCGTTGGCTTCCAGCACGATGCGGTCGCCCGGCGTGTACTCCACCTGCCGGTAGGGGCCGGTGCCGATGGCACAAGCGCCGTCGTTGAAGCACTCGGTCGAGGCGTCCTCGCCGATATCGGCGCTGACGATGTAGATGGTCGACAGGCTGTTGGCCATCAGCGGGTACGGCGTGGCGGTGTGAAAGCGCACCGTGTAGTCGTCGACGATCTCCACCTCGGTGATGTCGGCGGTATAGATGGCGAAGCTCGACGGACTGTTGGGCACGTTGGGCACGCGCGCGATGGTGTAGGCCACGTCCTCGGCCGTGAACGGCGAGCCATCGTGGAAGGTCACGCCCTCGCGCAGGCGAAATTCCCAGACCGTGGGATCGTCGGTCGGTCCCCAGCTTTCCGCCAGACCTGGCAACAGCTCCTGGTTCGGCCCCTGGTTGATCAGGCGGTCGTAGATCTGCGCCATGATCTGATTGTTGTTGCCGGTGTTGTGGTAGTGCGGGTCCATCGCCGTCGCTTCCGACGCGACCGCAATGGTCAGGTCCTCAGCGTGCGCCATGGCCGGGGCGAACATCGCCGCGGCGACCGCGGCGGCAGCCCATGCGTTTCGTGGCATTGCCTGTCTCCCTGCTTTTCGTTGCGGAGCCTGCCGGACCCCCTGCCGATGGCCGGTGATCTGAAACTCCTGCAATGCAGGGTCTACTTCCGCTGCATGGCTGTTGTCCACCTGGGGAATTCCCGGAAATGCTAGGGGTATTGAAAACGTTAATTAACACAATCGGTTAGCTGGCAGCCTGCGGCGGTTTCCCAGGACTGCCCGGGTTTGGTTTGCGCGCGCCAGTGAACATGCCATCCTGGTCGGGTCGCATGCGCCCGCCGGCGCCCACTCCACAGCCAGACGGACCGGTCCATGACCGCGCAGATCACCAGCCCGGAAATGCTGCGGCATCTGGTTGGCTTTCCCACCGTCAGCCGGGTGTCCAACCTGGACCTGATCGGCTTTGTGGAGGGCTACCTGGGCGACCTCGGCGTGACCTCCCTGCGGGTGGCGGACGAAAGCGGGCAGAAGGCCAACCTGTTCGCCACCATCGGGCCGGCCGGTAGGCCGGGCGTCTGCCTGTCGGGCCACACCGACGTAGTGCCGGTGGACGGCCAGGCGTGGTCGGACGATCCCTTTGCCGTGGTGGGGCACGACGGGCGCCTTTACGGCCGCGGTACGGTCGACATGAAGGGCTTCGTGGCGACGGTGCTGGCGCTGGTGCCGGAAATGCTGATGGCCCCCCTGAAGACGCCGATCCACCTGGCGTTCTCCTACGACGAAGAGGTGGGCTGCATCGGCGTGCGCCGGCTCATCGCCGCCCTGCCCGTGCGCCCGGCCATGTGCATCGTCGGCGAGCCCACCGGGATGGCGCCGGTGATCGCCCATAAGGGCAAGCGCTCCTACCGGGTGGAGGTGACCGGGTTCGCCTGCCATTCCAGCCAGGCGCCGCGCGGCGTCAACGCGGTGGACTATGCGGCCGAGCTGGTCTGCCACCTGCGCCGGCTGGCAGCGACCCTGCGTACCGAAGGCCCGTTCGACGCCGGCTTCGATCCGCCCCACAGCACCGTCCATGCCGGCGTGTTCACCGGCGGCACCGCACTTAACATCGTGCCCGATCACGCCTCGCTGGACTGGGAGATCCGCCACCTGCCGGACCACGATCCGGAGCCTCTGGTGGCCGAGGTGGAGCGCCTGGTCCGCGCGGTGCTGGAGCCGGACATGCGGGCGGTGGCGCCGGGCACTGGCATCCGCTCCACGGAAATCATCAACTATCCCGGCTTCGCCGTGCCGGCCGACGCTCCGGTGGTGGCGCTGGCCCGCACCCTGTCGGGTGCCAACGCCACCTCCAAGGTGGCCTACGGCACCGAGGCGGGGTTGTTCCAGCAGGCCGGCATCCCCACCGTCGTGTGCGGCCCCGGCTCCATCGACCAGGCCCACAAGCCCGACGAGTTCATCGCGCTCGACCAGATCGCCGCCTGCGAAACCTTCCTGCGCCGGCTCATCCGCCGCCTTTGCGAGTGAGGACCTCGCCCGATGCAACGCGTGCCCAACGACCATCCCGTAGAGCTGGTGGCCCCCGATATCTCCCCGTACCGGGAGGGCAACACGGGCGTGCCCTACTTCACCAGCTTCGACAGCGGCCAAGCCGGCCCGCACGTGGCACTGACGGCCCTGGTCCATGGCAACGAGCTGTGCGGCGCCATCGCGCTGGACCACCTGCTGCGCGCCGAGGTGCGACCCCAGTCCGGCTGCCTCACCCTGGGGTTCGTGAACACCGATGCCTACGGGGCGTTCGATCCAGAGGATCCCACCACCAGCCGCTTCGTCGATGAGGATTTCAACCGCCTGTGGTCGCCCGCCATCCTCGGCGGCAGCCGCCAGTCGTGCGAATTGACACGGGCGCGGGAAATCTGGCCGCTGATCGACACCGTCGACCACCTGCTCGACATCCACTCCATGCAGAACCGCACGCCGCCGCTGATGATGGCGGGGCCGTTGGACAAGAGCCTGGAACTGGCCCGCGCCATCGCCACGCCCCACTTCGTCGTCCGCGATTCCGGCCACGCCGCCGGGCCGCGGCTGCGCGACTATGGCGGGTTTGCCGAAGCGTTTTCGCCCAGGTCGGCGCTGCTGGTGGAATGCGGCCAGCACTGGGAAGAGACCTCTGCTGCCGTCGCCATCGACGCCGCCTATCGTTTCCTCCTCCATTTCGGCCTGGTGGACGAAGAGCTGGCCGGCCCCCATCTGCTTCCCCTGCCTGCCAGCCAGGCCGTGATCGCGGTCGATCGTGCGGTGACGGTAGAGACCGACCGCTTCGAGTTCGTGCAGGATTTCCGCGGGCTGGAAGTGCTGGCCGAGGGCGATCCCATCGGCATGGATGGCGACCGGCCGGTGACCGCCCCCTACGACGACTGCGTGCTGATCATGCCCTCGCGGCGCCTATGGCCGGGGCAGACGGCGGTACGGCTCGGCCGCATCGAACGCGGGGAACCGGCAGCCGGCTAAGCTGCTACCGGGGCCAGGAGTATCCTCGGCGCGTCAGTGGCACTCCGCGCACAGCCCGCGCATTTCCAGCACGCCCTCTTCCACCTGGAAGCCGGTGCCCGAGCCGCAGCGCGTCACCATCTCCGCCACCAGCCGCGGATCATGGCGCTCGCGCACCACGCCGCAGGTGCGGCAGATCAGGAAGATCGGGATCTCCGGGTGGCCGGGGTGGTCGCAGGCGATGAAGGCATTGAGGCTGTCGATGCGGTGCACACGGCCGGTCGCCACCAGGCGGTTCAGCGCGCGGTACACCTGGGGCGGCGCGCGCACGCCCTGGGGCCGCAGGGCATCGAGGATCTCGTAGGCCCGCATCGGCGCCTCGGCCTGGTCCAGCAGGTCCAGCACGGCGCGATCGTTCTTGCCCAGGCGGCCGGCACCGCCCCGCGTCGCCTCGGTCGTTTCCGGCTGCGGCCGGTCAGGCATGGCGGCCTCCCCTCACCCGGTCGTTGCGGTCCCGCCGTCTTGCCCACACCGACCAGGCGGTCGCCAGCAGGAACGCAATGAACGCAGCGACCACAATGGTCGGTCCCGACGGCGTATCCAAGTGCAGCGAGCCGAACAGCCCGACCACCACCAGCACGACGCCGAGCCCGGCGGCCATCACCGCCATGTGCACCGGCCCGCGGGCGAACGACCGCACCGTGGCGGCGGGGATGATCAGCAAGGCGGTGACCAGCAGCGCGCCGACGATCTTCAGCGACACCGCGATCACGGCGGCCAGCAGCAGGGCAAAGGCCAGCCGCGTCGGCTCCGGCCGCACGCCTTCGGCGCGCAGCAGGTCGGGATCCACCGTGTCGGCCAAGAGCCGCCGCCAGATCTTGAGCAGACCGGCGAGGGCCGCCGCTCCACCCAGATAGACCAGCAGCAGGTCGAGCCGGCCGACCGTCAGGATGTCGCCGAACAGGTAGGCCGACACGTCGATCCTCAGCCAGCTCATCAGCGCCACCATCACCAGCGCCAAGCCCAGCGCGGCATGGGCGAGCACGCCCAAGAGCGCGTCCGCCGCCAGCAGGCCGATGCGCTGGAGTGCTGACAGGGCCACCGCAATGGCCGCGGCGACGGCGAACACACCCAAGGCCGGGGCGGCATCGATCAGCAGCGCCAGCGCCACCCCCAAGAGGGCGGAATGGGCCATGGTGTCGCCGAAATAGGCCATGCGCCGCCACACCACGAAGCAGCCCAGCGGCCCGGCAGCCAGGGCGATGCCGATGCCGGCGATGAGCGCGCGGGTGAAGAAATCATCCAGCACGGCCGTGCTCCCGCACTTCGCCAGCCTGTCCTGCTGCTGCGGGGCCGTGTGCCGCGGCGCCGGCGGGATCGCGCACCGGGTCGTGCTGGTGGCGATAGAAGGCGAGCGCATCGGCGGTGCGCCGGCCGAACAGGTTGAGGAAGCCCTGGTGGTCGGCCACCATCCGCGGCGGCCCGCTGCAGCACAGGTGACCGGTGGCGTTGACGCACACCACCTGGTCGGTCTGCGCCATCACCATGTGCAGATCGTGGGAGATCAGCAGAACGCCGCAGTCGAGCCGGTCGCGCATGGTGCGGATCAGTTCGTAGAGGTCGACCTCGCCGGAAACGTCCAGGCCCTGGGTGGGCTCGTCCAGCACCAGAAGATCGGGGCGGCGCAGCAGTGCCCGGGCCATCATTACCCGGCGCAGCTCCCCACCCGACAACGTGTGCACCTGGCTGTCGGCACAATGGGCGACGCCGAGCAGGCCGAGCGCTTCTTCCACCTCGCGGGCCGCAAACCGAGCCGTCAGCTCCATCAGGTGGCGCACCCTGAGCGGCAGCGTGCGGTCGACGGACAGGAGCTGCGGCACATAACCGGTGGTCAGGCCGGGGGCGCGGTGGACGGTGCCTTGGGTGGGCGCCTCGATGCCCAGCAGGGCGCGGGCGGTGGTGGTCTTGCCGGCACCGTTGGGGCCGATCACCGAAACGATCTCGCCGCGCTGGATCACCAGGTCGATGTCGCGGATCAGCCAGCGACCGGCCCGGCGGATGCCCACCCCTTCCAGCCGCGCCAGCACCGGCTGGCCGGCCAGCACCGGCGCGATGGGCGCGTGGCTATGGCTCGCCGGGTCATGCATGGCATCCGCCCGAGGGGTGCAAAGAGGCCAGGCGCAACCGTGTTGTCGCTGGTAATGTTATATGATAACGCTCCATTCAAACAGTATGGCACCGATTGCCCGTGGTTTGGAGATCCGCAATGCACCGCCTTCCGCTGATCGCATCTGCCCTGCTCCTGGCGGGGTCCGGCGCCGGTTCGGCCGCTGCCCAGGAGGCGCCACGGGTGGTCGCCAGCATCGCCCCGGTGTGGGCCCTGGTGGCCGGCGTCACCGAAGGGGTGACGGAGCCGGTGCTGCTGATGAACCCCAACATCTCGCCCCACGACTACGCCCTGCGCCCATCGGAAGGCGAAGCGCTGCAGGACGCCGACGTGGTGTTCTGGGTCGGCCCGCAGATCGAACAGGCGCTGCCCGGCGCGCTCGACTCGCTGGCCGGCGAGGCCCTGGTGGTGCGGCTGTCGCTGCTGCCGGGGGTGACGGCCCTGCCGGTGCGCGAAGGCGGGGCCTACGAGCCGCATGTCCACGCCCACCATCACGGCGAGGACGAGGACGACCACGCCGAAGACGACCACGACGCCCACGAGCACGACGAAGACGTGCACGAGGACGATCACGACCACGACCATGATGAAGACGCCGACCACGATCACGATGGCGACCATGAGCATGGCGACGATGACCACCACGACGGCTCGGTCGACATGCACATGTGGCTCGATCCGGCCAATGCCATCGTCTGGACCGACGCCATCGCCGCGACGCTGGCCGAGGTCGATCCCGCCCATGCCGCGGCCTACCGTGCCAATGCCGACGCACAGATGGCCGACCTGGACGCCCTGAGCGAGGAGATCGACACCCTGGTGGCGCCCGTGCGCGACCGCCCCTTCCTGGTGTTCCACGACGCCTACCAGTATTTGGAGGCGCGCTTCGGCCTGGCCGGGGTGGGGTCCATCACCATCAACCCGGACCTGCCGCTGAGCCCCCAGCGCATCTACGACGTGCGCGCGCGGCTGGTGGACACGGGTGCGGTGTGCGTGTTCGCGGAACCGCAGTTCGACCAGCACCGGGTGGCCGTGGTGACGGAGGGCACCGAGACGCGTATCGGCGTGCTCGATCCCCTCGGCGGCACGGTGGAAGGTCCCCGCACCTACCAAGGCATCCTGCTCACCCTGGCCCACGCCCTGGTGGATTGCCTGGGCCGGGAGTAGCTGGCCGCCTCAACCGCGCCGCGCGTCACCCTCGACGCCCGGCCCCGTGCCGGGCGGGGGAGTGGGCTGGCTCCGGCAAAGCATGAAACGCTTCAGAGGCGGTCGATCACCGTCTGCAGCTTGCGCTGGATGACTTCGGCGATGGAGTGCAGGTCCGGGTTGGCGATGGCCTGCATCGAGGCGATGGGGTTGACTGCACTCACCTCCACCGCGCCGTCGGCCGACTGCTGCAGGATGACGTTGCACGGCAACATGGTGCCGATCTTGTCCTCGTGCAGCAGCGCCTGGTGGGCATAGGTGGGATTGCAGGCGCCGAGGATGCGGTAGGGGCGGAAGTCGACCCCCAGCTTTTCCTTCAGCGTGCGCTTCACGTCGATTTCGGTGAGGACGCCGAAGCCCTCCTCCTTCAGCCCGCGGACGACGCGCTCGGTGGCGTCCTCCATGCTGGCGGACAGCGTCTTGCTGTAATGGTAGGTCATGGCTGCTTGTCCGTGTTGCGGTCTTCGGCCGGGTGCGGTTTCGCGCCGCCCGTTCCGGGTCGCCCAGATAGGGGGGCTTCCCCCGGCGGGAAGGTCAAGCGGGAGCAGACGGGCCATCTGCCGCACGGGTCGTACCCGTCTGCGAGGACTCCCCTATAACATATTGATTTTATTGGCGACCCCGGCAGGATTCGAACCTGCGACCATCGGCTTAGAAGGCCGGTGCTCTATCCGGCTGAGCTACGGGGCCGTTGCGCGCCCGCGGGCCAGGGGCGCGCCCCTAGCTCGGCCGCGGGCGAAAATTGTCGGAGTAGCTGCGCGGCGTCACCCGCCGCTCCTGCTCGTGCTGCACCGTGTAGTCGATGCCCTTGCGCTTGGCGTAGGCCACCGCCTCCTCTTCGGAGGAAAAGCGCAAACGCACTTGATTCAGCGTATCGCCGCTGGACACCCAGCCCATCAGCGGCTCCGGACGGCGCGGCGTCTCCAGCTCGTATTCGAGCAGCCAGTGGCGCAGGTTGCCCCGCCCGGACTGCATGGTGTTCCTCGATGGCCGGTAGATCCGTGCCCGCATCGCCGCCTCCGCCTTCTCCGTCCGTGTCCGCGCTCACCCGAATATGGTCGGGGCGACTGGATTCGAACCAGCGACTTCCAGTACCCAAAACTGGCGCGCTACCAGGCTGCGCTACGCCCCGCTCGGCCCACTGGTACGGGATTTGGGCTGCTCCATCAACGCATTCCACACTTTGCGGCCGGGGCGCCCCAGGGCTGCGCTACGGTCAGCCCTCGCCGCGCGCCAACATGTCGGCGAAGCGCAGGCGGCGGCGGCGGCCGATCTGGCGGGCGAGCAGGTTGCGTGCCTCCACGAGCTGGGCCATGCGCGGGCCCGAAGGTGCCGCCCCGGTGTCCGGGTGGTAGACCAGCGCCAGTGCGCGGAAGCGCCGCCCCAGCGCGTCGGCATCCAGGTCCATGCCGCCGTGCCAGCCCAGCACATAGAGGGCCTCGGCGGCACTGCGCACACCGTTTTCCAGCGGTGCGAAGGCGAGGGTCTCCAGCGCTGCCCGCAATCCCGCCACCTCGGCCCCCACCTTGCGCCCCGCCTCGCCGGACCGGTCGGGCGCAGGCGACGGTGCGGCCTGGGGCGCATCGGCCGGCCGCACGGTATTGGCCGGCCGTGGCCGTGGCGGCGGCGCCTCCCACGCAGCGGCCGCGGCAGGTCCGCGGTCGGGCGGGTCGGCCTCGCGACCGAGTCGGTCGAACAGGTCGCTTTGCTCCGCAGAATCGCTGCGTTTCCGGGTGGCGCGTTGCATGGTGCCACATTATGTGCAAGTGATTGCCCACTGTCACTCGATCTGGTGTGACGGGCGGCCGGCACCCCCGCTATGGGTTTGGGTGCGGGCCTGGGCCAGGGGACCGGCGCCACGCTGCGGCGCAAGACGATACGGTCCCGCCCTCACCGACAGCCGTTTTCGGAACCGAACGGGACAGGCCGATGCCCCCGAGCAAATCCATCGTCCCTGCGTCCATCGCAGACTACCTGGACACCGTCGCCCAGCCGGAGCCCGACGCCCTGGCGGAGCTGCGCGCAGCCACGGCGGCGCATCCGCAGGCCGGCTACCAGCTCGACCCCGACGGCGGCCGGGTGCTGCGGCTGCTGACCGAACTGATCGGCGCGCGGCGGACACTGGAGGTGGGCACCTTCACCGGCTACAGCGCGCTGGCCATGGCCTTGGCCATGGGACCGGACGGCCAGGTGGTCACCATCGATATTGATTCATCGCTTCAGGATATCGCCACAACCCACTGGAAGAAGGCCGGTGTGGTGGCGCAAATCACCGCGATGACGGGGCCCGCCCGCGACCTGCTGGACGACCTGATCCTGGAGAAAGGCGAGGCCGGCGGCTTCGACCTGGTGTTCATCGACGCCGACAAGGAAGGCTATGCCGGCTACTACGAGCAGGCGTTGGTGCTGGTACGGCCCGGCGGCGTGATCGCCTTCGACAACGTGCTGTGGCGCGGCCGCGTCGCCGATCCGAACGACAGCGGCATCCGCACCGAAGCCTTGCGCCGCCTCAACGGCATGCTGCGCGACGACGACCGCGTTACCGCCGTGCTGCTCCCGGTCGGCGATGGACTGACGGTGGCGCGCAAGCGGGCGTAGGCCCTTGCCACCGCTAGCCCTGCCCCGTGCCCCGCCGCCTGCCGCTCAGTTCCCCTCCGCACCCTCCAGGATCACCCGGTCGCCGGCAGCGATGCCGAGCAAGGCGGTAAGACCGCCGTTGACCTCCAGCACCGCCGCCACCGGGCCGTCCGAACGCCGCGGCGTGTCGGTCTGCGGTTCGGCACGCTGCACCACATTGGCGATGGTGCCGTCCGCCCGGATGAAGATCATGTCCAGCGGGATCAAGGTGTTGCGCATCCAGAAGGAGCGCGGACCTTCTTCAGGGAAGATGAACAGCATGCCGGCGTCCTGCGGCATGTCCTCCACGAACATCAGGCCGTAGGTCTGCTGGCCGCGGTTGAGCGCCAACTCCACGTCGAAGGTGAAGCTGCCGCCGTGCTGGGTTTCGATGGTCACCTGGCCGGTCTCGAACTCCGGCCGCGGCTGCTGGGCCGGCGCCTCGGCGGGCGGCCAGAGCGACGCGCCGGCAAGGACGAGGAAGGCGAACAGGTGGCGAAGCATCGGGGTCTCCTGTGGGGCGATCAAGGCCGCATCCATCCGGTGCCGCGGAACTATGGCCGCATGACGACATCGATCACCCGGCGGATCTCGTCGCGCACCGGCCCCGGCCGCGGCGGGTCGGCGATGGTGGAAAACCAATGGTCCGGCGGGTTGCGCCCGCGGGCGCGCTGCCAGGTAAGGCCGCGCAGCACCGCCTCGGCCTCCGCCGTCGCCGGCACCGCCGGGTCGATGCCGTTCAGCGTCGCCCAAACGCCGGCCCAGCAGCGCCCCACGGACCACGGGTTGTAGCCGCCGCCGCCCAGCACCAGCAAGCGCGGCGCCAGCCCCATCATGGCGGCCACTACCCGCCACAGCGCCCCGTTGGACAACGCCAGGCGGCTCAGCGGATCGTCGTCGAGCGCGTCGGCGCCGCATTGCAGCACAAGGACTTGCGGGCGAAAGCTGCGGGCGAGCGGCACCAGGGCCTGGCACCGGATCGTGTCCATCTCGCTGTCGTTGAGGCCGGCCGGCACCGGCAGGTTGCGCGCATGCCCGCCCGCCCTGTCCTCCGCGGCGCCGGTGCGCGGCCAGCGGGCGGCTTCGTGCACGGAAACGGTGAACACCCGGTCGTCGTCGGCAAAGGCATCCTGCACGCCGTCGCCGTGATGGGCATCCACGTCGACATAGAAAACCCGACTAAGCCCCTGGCGCAGAAGGGAAAGGATCGCCAGGACCGGGTCGTTGAGATAGCAGAAGCCGCTCGCCCGGTCCGGCCGGCCATGGTGGGTACCGCCGGCCGGGCTGTAGACGATGCCGCCCGCGCGCAGCAACCCGGCGGCCATCAGGCAGGCGCCCGAGGCGGTGGCGGGGCGGCTGAAGATTTCCGGGAAGATGGGGTTGTCGAGCCCGCCCAGGTTGAAGCGCGCGCGGCGCTCCGGCTCCAGCTCCTGGCGGACTTCGGCATCCATCAGGGCGGCCACATAGTCGGCATCGTGGAATTGGGTGAGCTGGCAGGGCAGTGCCGCCACGCTCTCGCGGTACTGGAGCGCCGGCAGCCAGCCCATGGCGCGGGCAAGATCGGTCGCCGTCGACACCCGCGGAATCGACAGCGGGTGGCGCGCGCCGTAGCGCGAGCTGCGGTAGATCTCGTTGCCGATGAACAGGGGCAGCGCCTCGCCCGCCGCCCCGTCGGGCCCGGTGGCGGCCCCCTGCAGTGCCGTGTCCATGCCCTGCAATCTGGGCAGCCCGGCAGCAATGGCCAGCCCGGCAGGCGCGCAATTGACACCGCTCCGCCGCGTCATCATTCTGCAATCGACCAACTGGGGTGTCCTTCGGGACTGAGAGACGGTGCGCCGTCAACCCATTGAACCTGATCCGGGTCATGCCGGCGAAGGAAGTTGGAGGCGGCATCCCCCCATCTTCCCGTCGGTCGTGGCCACAATCCACCAGACGGGGATCCCGCCATGAAGCCCATCCTCACCGCATCGACCGCCCTCGCCCTGGGGCTTGCCGCGGCCCCTGTACTGTCCCCGGCCCTGGCGCAGACGCCCGAGCTGGTCGTCTACACCTACTCCTCCTTCGTGTCCGACTGGGGGCCCGGCCCCGAGCTTGAGGAGATGTTCGAGGCGCAGTGCGGCTGCGATCTGGAGTTCGTGGGGGTGGAGGACGGTGTGGTGATCTTGTCGCGCCTGCGCCTGGAAGGCGACAGCACCGACGCCGACGTCGCCCTCGGGCTCGATACCAACCTGTTGGCCGAAGCGCGCGATACCGGGCTGCTTGCCCCCCACGACCTCGACCTGAGCGATCTGGACCTGCCGGTGGCCTGGGACGACGACGTGTTCGTGCCCTACGACTACGGCTACTTCGCCTTCGTCTACGACACCGAGGTGCTGGCCGAACCGCCGGCCAGCCTGGACGAGCTGGTCCACGGATCCGACGCCGAGGTGCTGGTGGAAGACCCGCGCACCAGCACGCCCGGCCTCGGCCTGCTGTTGTGGATGCGCTCGCTCTACGGCGACGAGGCCGACGCGGCCTGGGCCGCCTTGCGCCCGCGCATCGTCACTGTGAGTGCGGGGTGGAGCGAAGCCTACGGCCTCTTCCTCGGCGGCGAGGCGCCGCTGGTGCTGAGCTACACCACCTCGCCCGCCTATCACCGCATCGCCGAGGAGACGGAACGCTACGCCGCCGCCCTCTTCGAGGACGGCCACTACCTGCAGGTGGAGGTGGCCGCGCGCCTGGCCGGCAGCGACCAGCCGGAGCTGGCCCGGCAGTTCCTGGAATTCCTGGTGTCGCCGGACGCCCAGGCGGTGATCCCCACCACCAACTGGATGTACCCGGTGCGCATGCCGGAGGACGGGCTGCCCGACGCCTTCGACGATCCTTCGGCCATCACGCCGCTGCTGATCGACCCCGAGGAGGTGGCCGCAAACCGCCGCCAGTGGATCGACGACTGGCTGGAGGCCATGAGCCGGTGACGGGACACCGTTAGGGCCGGACGGAGGCGCGCGCGATGATCTGGGGATGGCTGGCGGCGGCCGTTGTGCTGGGCAGCATCGCGGCCAGCGTGGCGGGGCTGTGGCTGGGGGCCGGCTTCCAGCCAGACCGCTTCGTCGGCGGCTACACGCTGGGCATCCTCGGCTTCACCGTGCTGGAGGCGGGGCTCTCCATGCTGCTGAGCGTCGGGCTGGCGATCCCCGCCGCTCGCGCCCTTGCCCGCCGCACGCGGTTCCCCGGGCGCGTCCCGCTGATCGCCCTGCTGGCCCTGCCCATGGTGGTGCCGCCGCTGGTGGGCGTGCTCGCCATCGTGCAGATCTGGGGACGCTCCGGGCTGGTCAGCCGGGCCGCCCAGGCTTTGGGGCTGGAAACGTCCATCAACGTCTACGGCCTCACAGGCATCCTGCTGGCCCATGTGTTCTTCAACATGCCGTTCGCCACGCGCATGCTGTTGCAGGCCTGGGCCTCGATCCCCGGCGAGCATTGGCGGCTCGCCCGCCAGCTCGGCCTCGGCGGACCCGGCGTCTTCCGCTTCGTGGAATGGCCGGTGCTGCGCCGCGCCCTGCCCTCGGCCGCCGCCCTGGTGTTCCTCTTGTGCTTCACCAGCTTTGCCATCGTGCTGGCGCTCGGCGGCGGCCCGCCCAACGCGACCTTGGAGGTGGCGATCTTCCAGGCGGTGCGCTTCGACCTGGATTTCGGCCTGGCGCTCGCCCTGGCGGCGATCCAGGTCACGGTGTGCGCCGCCGTGCTGATCGGCCTGGGGCGGCTGCAGCGCACGGCCCCCCTCGGCCTCGGCATCGATCCGCCGGCCGTCCGCCCCGACCTGGACGGCCGCTGGGGGCGCATCGGCGACGGTGCCGCCATCACCCTGGTGGCCGCGGTGCTGCTGGTGCCGCTGGCCGCCATCGCCGTCGACGGGCTGCTGGGACCGGTGGCGGAGGCGCTGTCCCGCTCCGCGTTGTGGTGGGCGGCGGCGCGCAGCCTCGCCCTGGCGGTGGGCAGTGCTGCCCTGGCGGTGGCCCTGGGGTTGGCCATCGTCTCCACCTTGCGCGAGCTGCGGGTGCGCCATGGCAGGCCGCGCCTGGCCGGCGGCATGGAGGCCGCAAGTTCCCTGGTTCTCGTCGTCCCGCCCTTCGTGCTGGCGGCCGGCTGGTTTCTGCTGCTGCGCCCGGTGCTCGACGTGTTCGCCTACGGCCTCGGCCTGGTGCTGGTGGCCAATGTGCTGATCTCCCTGCCCTTTGTGGTGCGGGTGGTGACACCGGCCGCCACCATGACATTCGAGCGCACCTGGCGGCTGGCCGATTCCCTCGGCATGGCCGGCTGGCGGCGCGTCTGCCTGATCGACCTGCCGGCCCTGCGTCGGCCCGTGGGGCTCGCCTACGGTATCGCCGCAGCGCTGGCCTTCGGCGACCTCGGCGTCATCGCCATGTTCGGCACCAACGACACCCAGACGCTGCCGCTCTACCTCTACCAGCTCATCGGTGCCTACCGGATGGGCGAGGCGTCGGTGGTGGGCCTCTTGTTGGTGGTGTGCTGCCTGGGCCTGTTCGCCCTCGGCGACCGGGTGATGGGGAGGGCACGCGCATGATCCAGCTCAGCGGCGTGCGCTACCGGTACGAAACCATGGTGATGGCCTACGACCTCACGGTCGAACGCGGCAGCCTGGTGACGGTGATCGGCCCGTCGGGGGCGGGCAAGTCGACGCTGCTCAACCTGATCGCCGGCTTCGACCGGCCGCAGGCCGGCCGCGTGCTGATCGACGGCCAGGACATGACGGACCGGCGGCCGGCCGCCCGGCCCATCACCATGCTGTTCCAGGACCACAACCTGTTCGGCCACCTGACGGTGCGCCAGAACGTCGGGCTGGGCATCCATCCCGGACTGCGGCTCACACGGCCGGACGAGGCGGCGATCGAAGAGGCGCTGGCGCGCGTCGGCCTCGCCGGGTTCGCGGGCCGCCGCCCGTGGCAGCTCTCCGGCGGCGAACGTCAGCGGGTCGCACTCGCCCGCTCGCTGGTGCGCCACCGCCCGGTGCTGTTGCTGGACGAGCCGTTTGCCGCCCTCGGTCCGGCGCAGCGGCGCAGCATGATCGGCCTGGTCGAAGACTTGCGCACAGATGCCGGGTTCACCGTGGTGATGGTGACCCATCAGACCGACGACCTGCACCGCGTGTCGGGCCGCGCCATCTTCCTGGAGGACGGGTCGATCGTCGCCGATGCGCCGACGCGGCAGATGCTGACGAACCCGCCGCACCCGGCAGTGGCGGCCTATCTGGGCCTCTAGGCCGGGGGCAGGGTCGTGCGGGCAGGCGCTGCCGGCTAGATGAAGAACACCAGCGTCACCAGCACGAACATCGGCATCAAGAACAGCATGGACCAGCCCATGTAGCCGAAGAAGCTGGGCATGCGCACGCCGCTTTCCTGGGCGATCGCCCGCACCATGAAGTTGGGCGCGTTGCCGATATAGGTGTTCGCACCCATGAACACCGCACCGGCGGAAATCGCCAGCAGGGTGTTCTGCAACGGCCCCGTCAGCAATTCCGGATCGCCGCCGGCGGTGTTGAAGAACACCAGGTAGGTCGGCGCATTGTCGAGGAACGAGGAGAGCAGGCCGGTCAGCCAGTAGTAGGCGGCCTGCACCGGCTCGCCGTTCTGGTTCACCAGGCTGACGATGGGCTCCAAGGCCCCCTCGGTGCCGGCGCGCAGGATGGCGATGGCCGGGATGATGGTCACGAAGATGGCGGCGAACAGCTTGCCCACCTCCACGATGGGGAACCAGGAGAAGCCGTTGAGCCGGCGGCTCTCGTCGTTGGTCAGGATCATGGACAGGACGGCGATGCCGACCAGCAGCACGTCGCGCGCCAGGTTCTGCAGGTCGACCGGCACATGGTAGACGGTGAGGGTGACGCCGGGGTCCCACATGCCGCTCAACAGCACGCCGGCGACGATGCCACCCAGCAGCAGGATGTTGACCTTGCCCTCCAGGCCCAGCCGGCCGACATCGCCATCGGGCGGCGCCGGCGGCTTGCCTTCCTTGCCGTAGAAGTAGGCATCCATCGCAAAGAACACCACCAGCAGCGGGATCGCCACCACCAGCATCGGCGCCAGCATGTGCTCGGTCGGCCAGAAGAACGGCACGCCCTTAAGGAAACCCAAGAACAGCGGCGGATCGCCCAGCGGCGTCAGCGAGCCGCCGACATTGGCCACCAGGAAGATGAAGAACACCACGCTGTGCACCCGGTAGCGCCGATGGGCGTTGGCCCGGAGCAGCGGGCGGATCAGCAGCATGGCAGCGCCCGTGGTGCCCATCCAGCTCGCGATCGCCGTGCCGATGGCGAGGATCGCGGTGTTGACGATGGGCGAGCCGCGCAGACTGCCGGTAACCCGCACCCCACCCGCCACCGTGAACAGGGAACCCAACAGGATGAGGAACGGGATGTATTCCAGAAGGGCCGTGTGCAGCGTCTCGTAGGCCGCCAGATCGAAGCCGAACACCAGGGCGAAGGGCACCAGGAAGGCGAGCGCCCAGCCAAGCGCCACCTTGCCGAAATGGGCGTGCCAGAAATGCGGGGCGACCAGCGGCCCCAGCGCGATCGACATGAGGATGCCGACGAAGGGGATGACCCAGAACAGCCCCAGGTCGGCGCCATCCAGATGCAGGGTACCGTGAGGGGCACCGCCCTGGCCCTGGCCCTGGCCCTGGCCCTGTCCCTGGCCGTGGCCGTGGCCGGCCCCTTCCAGGGCGACCGCGGCGGCCTCGTCGCCCGCATGCCCTGCCCCTTCGTCGCCGGCGGAAACGGCCGCCGGCGCCTCTCCGTCCTCGGCGTCGCCATGCTCCACCGCTTGCACCGCGGTACCGCCGCCGTGCTGGGCGGCAGCCGGCAGGCTCAACCAGACAAGAGAAACCAGGAGGGCGAGCGCAAACGCGACGGCGGATTTCTGCACGGAGAGCATCCCGGATCGGTGGCGACGGGCACCTCGGGCCCAAGAGATGGGCGCCGATGGTGCAGCACCTTGCCGGCCAACGCCACCCCCCAATTCCAGGGCGCCATCGGGGCGAATCCGCGGCCGACCCATCCCCACCGCGGTGCCGGGCGGCTGGTACTCGGCGGATGGCGCCTCTATGGTACTCCCTCGCGTCGCGCGCCGGCGCCAACGACCCTGATACAGAAACTCGGACCGGGAGGACCAACCAGTGATCACCCGCAGAACCCTTATCGGAGCCACGGCCGGACTGGCCGCCATGCTGACGGCGTCCGTCGGCCAGGCCCAGGACGACCGCTCCTACATCCTGGCAACCGCCGGGACCGGCGGCACCTACTATCCGGTGGGCGTTGCCATCGCCACGCTGGTGTCCGTGCGCGTGCAGCCGGAGCATGGCATTGCCATGTCGGCCATCACGTCTGCCGGCTCCGGCGAAAATGTGCGCCTGATGCGCGAAGGCGAAGCCCAGTTCTCCATCCTCCAGGGCCTCTACGGCGCCTATGCCGCCACCGGCACCGGCCCGCTGGCGGAGGACGGTCCGCAGGAGAACCTGCGCTCCATCTCCATGCTGTGGCCCAACGTCGAGCACTTCGCCATCCGCAGCGAGTATGTCGACACCGGCACCATCGACGACCTGCTGGCCATGGAAGGCCGCACCTTTGCCATCGGCGCCCGCAATTCCGGGACCGAGGGATCCAACCGGGCGATCCTGTCCGGCCTCGGCATCGATGATCCCGACACCTTCTTCGATCTGGCGTTCCTCGCCTACAACCCGGCCGCCGATGCCTTCCAGAACGGCACCGTCGATGCCGTGAACCCGGCCGCCGGCCCGCCGGTGGGCGCCATGACCCGGCTGATCGCCGCGGTCGGCGACGACGTGACCCTGCTGGAATGGACCGACGAGCAGATCGCCCGCGCCAACGGCGACTTCGATGAGCTGTGGACGCCCTTCGTGCTCGACGCCGGCACCTATCCGGGCCAGGAGGCGGATATCCGCGTGATCGCCCAGCCGAACTTCCTGGCGGTGCGCGACGATGTGGACGAGGAGGCGGTCTATCTGATCACCCAGGCGATGTACGAGAACCTGCCGTTCCTGCAGAACATCCACCCGGCCACCGGCAACATGGCGCTGGAACGGGCCATCGCCGGCCTGCCGCTGCCGCTGCACCCCGGTGCCTTGCGCTACTACGAGGAACAGGGGATCGACATCCCCGACCGGCTGCGCCCGTAACCCGCGGCCAACGGAGCGCGTTGGGCGGGCGCCCGTCCGGCATGCCCGGGCGCGGCGCCCTGCCCCGCCTCCGTCTCGCCATTGCTGATCCGGTCGATCCATGACGACCGCCGATATCGAGCTTGAAGGCGCCCAGCCCGGGCAGCGCCAGTTCCCCGACACTTGGCGGTGGATCCTGGTGGGCCTGTCGGCCGTGATCTCGCTGGCCCATATCTGGGCCAACACCTACGGGCTGTTCGCCGAACTGACGCGCAACGCGCTGCACTTCGCGGCGTTCGGCGTGCTCTGCGCTCTCTACGTGCCGCTCCTCCACAGCAGTCGCGAGAGCCGTCAGCGCCTGGTGCTGTGCATCGACCTGGCGATCGCTGCCCTGGTGGTCGTCTGCGTCGCCTATGTGCTGATCCGCGAGCGCGCGCTCAGCGGCCGCAGCTTCACCAGCGACTGGGACTACGTGGTGTTCCTGGCCCTGGTGGCCATCGTCATCGAGTTCACCCGCCGCACCACCGGCATCGTCATCCCCATCATCATCTTGACCGCACTTGGCTACATCGCCTGGTGGGGCCGCTTCATCCCGGGCTCGCTGGGCTTTACCGGGCTGAGCCTGGAGACGGTGCTGCAGCGCGCGGTGTACGGCGAGGACGGGCTGTTCGGCACCATCGCCAGCATCTCGTCGAGCTTCGTCTTCCTGTTCATCCTGTTCGGCGCGTTCCTGGTGAAGTCGGGTGCCGGCGCCTTCATCATCGATCTCGCCCGCGCCATGGCCGGCCGGCTGACCGGCGGGCCGGGGTTCGTGGCGGTGATCGCGTCCGGTCTCACCGGTACCATCTCCGGGTCCGCCGTCGCCAACACCGTCTCCACCGGCGTCATCACCATTCCCTTGATGAAGCGCTCGGGCTTCCCGGCCCCCTTCGCCGCGGGCGTGGAGGCGGCTGCGTCGACCGGCGGCCAGCTCATGCCGCCGATCATGGGGGCCGGTGCCTTCGTCATGGCGAACCTGACGGAGATCCCCTATTTCGACATCGTCGCGGTCGCCTTCCTGCCGGCCGTCATGTACTTCCTCGGCATCGGCTTCAACGTCCGCATCATGGCGCGCAAGCGCAACCTGCGGCCGGTCGACGAGGACGTGCCCAGCGTCTGGCAAGTGCTGAAGAGCGGCGGCATCGCCTTTCTCCTGCCCATCGGCGTGCTGATCGGGCTGCTGATCGCCGGCTTCACCCCCACCTACGCCGCCTGCTTCGCCATCGTCGCGGTGATCGCGTCGAGCTGGCTCACCCCCATCAAGATGGGACCGCGCCTGGTGCTGGAAGCGCTGGCGCTGGGCGCCCGCAACATGATCTTGACGGCGATCCTGCTGGTCGCCGTCGGCCTCGTGGTGATGACCATCACCGGCACCGGTGTGGGCAACACCTTCAGCTTGATGATCGCCGATTGGGCGGGCGGCAACCTGCTGCTGGCCATCGTGCTGGTGGGCATCGCCAGCTTGGTGCTGGGCATGGGGCTGCCGGTGACGGCCGCCTACATCGTGCTGGCCACCCTGTCGGCTCCGGCGCTCAACCAGCTCATTCTCCAGTCGGGCCTGGCCGACGCGCTGACCGGGGCCGCCGCCCCGCAGGCGCTGTCGACCGTGTTCCTGCTGTTCACGCCGGACCTGCTGGTGAGCACGGCCCAGACCAACGGCCTCGCCCTCACGCTGGACCAGGCCCAGGCGCTGGCCGACGCCGCCATGGCCGGCCAGGTGCTGACCGCCGAACAGGCACGCCTGGTGGTGGATATCCTCGCCATGCCGGAAGTGGCGAGCCTCGCCGGCGGCGTGCAGGACGCCATGCTGTCGCCCGCCTACCTGACGACCGCCCTGCTCTCGGCCCACATGATCATCTTCTGGCTGAGCCAGGACAGCAACGTGACGCCGCCGGTGTGCCTCACCGCCTTCGCCGCCGCCGCCATCGCCCGCACCAAGCCTATGGTGACGGGGTTGACCGCCTGGAAGGTGGCCAAGACGCTGTACATCGTGCCGCTGCTGTTCGCCTATACCCCGCTGCTGGGCGGCGAGTTCGCGGAGGTGGTGCCGATCTTCTTCTTCGGCACGCTGGGCATCTACGCCATCATCGGGGCCATCGAAGGCCATCTGGAAGCGCCGCTGAACTGGCCGTTGCGCGGCGTTCTGGCCTGCGTGGGCGTTGCCTTGCTGTGGCCCGGCGACCACATCGTCAACATCGTGGGGACGGTTCTGGTCCTCGCCATCCTCGCCTGGACCGTGCGTCGCGGCCGGCTTGCCGCAGCTTCTGGCACCGGTTAGGCTAAACACACTCCGGATAGCCCGGATATAACAATGCAAGGGTAGGAAAGGACGGTACCGGGATGGACATTGCGGGCGAATACTTGATCCAGGCGCCCCGCCCGCAGGTCTGGGAGGCGCTGAACGATCCGGAAGTCTTGGCCCAATGCATTCCGGGATGCGAGAGCATTGAGAAGACTTCGGACACGACCTTGGCAGCCAAGGTCACAGCCAAGATCGGCCCGGTAAAGGCGAAGTTCACCGGGGAAGTCACCCTCTCCAACATGAACCCGCCGGAAAGCTACACCATCACCGGCGAAGGCAAGGGCGGACCTGCCGGGTTCGCCAAGGGCGGTGCGGACGTCCATCTGACCGAAGAGAGCGCCGAGACCACCCGCCTCACCTACAAGGTCCACGCCAACGTCGGCGGCAAGATCGCCCAGCTCGGCGCACGCCTGGTGCAGGGCACGGCGCGCAAGATGGCCGACGAGTTCTTCGGCCGCTTTTCGGAAGTCGTCGGCGGCGCGCCGGCCGAACCGGTGCCCGAAGATCTGGCCCCCCCGCCCGATGTGGTGCCGGCCGAAGCCTCCCCGGAGGAGGTGCTGCCCCACGATACGGCGGCCGAAGAGACGCCACCGCCGGTTGAGAAGCCGCAAGACTGGCGGGTGTCTCCGGCCAAGGCCGGCGCCACCGCGGCGCGGGCCGGCATGGACCTCTACGCTTCCCACGGTGCCGCCGCCGAACACAGCGACGCCGCCCAGGCGCACCCCGTGGGCGGCGAGGCCGATGTCGCCCCCTCCGCCCACCCGCACGACAGCGCTCCCCATGACGGCGAAGCCGGCCTACCACCCTGGGTTTGGGTGGCCGCCATCATCGTCGTTGCGGCCATCCTGATCGTCGCCTTCGGCTAGCCCAGCCGGCGCGCCACGCCGCGCGCGTAGCATTGATTTCGCCCAATCCCGGCCATAGCCTATGGCAACAAGCGGGGTGCGCCGAGCCGTTGCCGGACGGCGCCGCAACAATGCTCTTGGCGCGGGCACGAAAACACCGCGTCGAACCTGGGAGGGACGAATGTCTACGACCGTTTCGCTAACGGTGAACGGCAAGCCGTGCACCGTGGAGGTGGAGCCGCGCACGCTCCTGTCCGCCCTGCTGCGCGACAAGCTGGGGCTGACCGGTACCCATGTGGGCTGCGATACCAGCCAGTGCGGCGCCTGCGTCGTGCATGTCGACGGCAAGTCGCGCAAATCGTGCACCACGTTGGCCGTCCAGGTGGACGGTGCCGAAGTTACCACCATCGAGGGCCTGGCCGCGGCGGACGGCACCCTGCACCCCATGCAGGAAGCCTTCCGCGAGAACCACGGCCTGCAGTGCGGCTTCTGCACCCCCGGCATGGTGATGAGTGCCGTCGACCTCCTGCACACCAATCCTTCGCCCACCGAGGCGGAGGTGCGCGAATGGCTGGAAGGCAACATCTGCCGCTGCACCGGCTACCACAACATCGTCAAGGCGATCCTGGACTGCGCCGCCAATCTGCGGGGCGCCCAGCAGGCCGCTGAATGACCCGGCGCCGCACGGCGTCCAATCAGACAAAGTCGTATAGGGAGGCACGTTGATGACTGCCGACGGAATCGGCGTCGCCGTCCGCCGCAAGGAGGATAGGCGCTTTCTGACCGGCGCGGGCCGGTACACTGACGACATCGACCGGTACGGCCAGGTGTATGCCTGCTTCGTCCGCTCGCCCTACGCCCACGCCACCGTGGACTCCATCAACAAGGAGTCCGCGCTCGGCATGCCGGGCGTGCTGGCGGTGTTCACCGGGGCGGACGTGGCGGCCGACGGGCTGGGCCTGCTGCCCGCGGGCTGGATGATCCACAACAAGGACGGCTCGCCCATGAAGACGCCGGGCCACCCGCTGCTGGTGGCCGACCGGGCGCGCTATGTCGGCGAGGCGGTGGCCGTGGTGATCGCGGAAACCTATGCCCAGGCGCGCGATGCCGCCGATGCGCTGGAGGTGGACTACACCCCCTTGCCGGCCACCATCGCCACCGGCACCGCCAGTAAGCCGGGCCAGCCGCAGGTGCACGACGACGTGCCCAACAACACGGCGTTCGACTGGTGCATCGGCGACAAGGCGGCGACCGAGGCGGCCTTCGCCAACGCCGCCCACATCACCAAGCTGGACATCGTCAACAACCGGCTGATCCCCAACGCCATGGAGCCGCGCGCCGCGGTGGGCGAGTACGATCCCGGCACGGAGATCACCACGCTCTACACCACCAGCCAGAACCCGCATGTGGCGCGCCTGGTGCTGTCGGCCTTCGTGCAGTTGGCCCCCGAACACAAGCTGCGCATCGTGGCTCCGGACGTAGGCGGCGGCTTCGGCTCCAAGATCTATGTCTACGCCGAAGAGACGGTGTGCGCCTGGGCGGCCCGCAAGGTGAAGCGGCCGGTGCGGTGGACGGCGGAGCGCAGCGAAAGCTTCGTCACCGACGCCCATGGCCGCGACCACGTCACCCATGCCGAACTGGCGATGGACGCCAACGGCAAGTTCCTCGGCCTCCGGGTGAAGACGTTCGCCAATCTCGGTGCCTTCGCCTCGCTGTTTGGCACGGCGACGCCGACCTACCTCTACATGACGCTGCTGTCCGGCCAGTACAAAATCCCGGCGATCTACGGCGAAGTGGACGCGGTCTACACCAACACCACGCCGGTGGATGCCTATCGCGGGGCCGGCCGCCCGGAAGCCACCTTCGTGGTGGAGCGCATCGTGGAGACCGCGGCGCGCGAACTCGGCCTCGATCCCGCGGACCTGCGCCGGCGCAACTTCATCCAGCCCGACGAGTTCCCCTACCAGACCCCGGTGCTGCTGCAATACGACACCGGCGACTACGACAAGCACCTGACCAAGGCGTTGGACCTGGGCGACTACGCCAACTTCACCATCCGCAAGGCGGACTCCGCGGCCCGCGGCAAGCTGCGCGGCGTCGGCTTCGCCTGCTACATCGAAGCCTGCGGCATCGCCCCCTCCGCAGCGGTGGGCGCACTCGGCGGCGGCGTCGGCCTGTGGGAGAGCGGCACCATCCGCTTCAACCCGACCGGCAACGTCACCGTGCACACCGGCAGCCATTCCCACGGCCAGGGCCACGAGACGGCGTTCGCCCAGTTGATCGCCACCCATCTCGGCGTGCCCGTCGACCAGGTGGAGGTGGTGCACGGCGACACCATGCAGACGCCGTTCGGCATGGGCACCTACGGTTCGCGCTCGCTGGCCGTGGGCGGGTCGGCCCTGGTGAAGGCGGCGGACAAGATCGTCGCCAAGGGCAAGAAGATCGCCGCTCACCTGCTGGAAGCTTCCGAAGCCGATATCGAGTTCACCGACGGCAAGTTCACTGTCGCCGGGACCGACAAGGCCAAGTCGATCCAGGAAGTCGCGTTTGCCGCCTACGTGCCCCACAACTACCCTGCAGGGGTGGAGCCGGGCCTGGAGGAGAGCGCGTTCTACGATCCGCTCAACTTCACTTTCCCGGCCGGCACGCAGATCTGCGAGGTCGAGGTCGATCCCGACACCGGCGAGGTGGAGATCGTGCAGTTCGTGGCTGTGGACGATTTCGGCAAGATCATCAACCCGATGATCGTGGAAGGCCAGGTCCACGGCGGCATCGCCCAGGGCGTCGGCCAGGCACTGATGGAGCACGCGGTGTACGACCAGGATACCGGCCAGCTCCTCAGCGGCTCGTACATGGACTACTGCATGCCGCGGGCCGACGACTTCCCGACCCTCAAGGTCGGGCTCACCGAAACCCCGTGCACCCACAACCCGCTGGGCGTGAAAGGCTGCGGCGAAGCCGGCGCCATTGCCGCCCCGGCGGCGGTGATGAACGCGGTCACCAACGCCGTCGGCACCATGGTGCAGATGCCGGCAACACCCTTGCGGGTATGGGAAGCGCTTCAGAGCGCCGCTCCGGCGGCCGCGGCCGAGTGAGCGGGAGGAACACGATGTACGCAGTCAATTACGCCAAGCCCGCCAGCGTCGCCGACGCCGTGGCGGCCCTGTCGGCGGCCGAGGACGGCAAGTTCCTGGCCGGCGGCATGACCCTGATCCCCACCTTGAAGCAGCGTCTGGCGGCCCCCAGCGACCTTGTCGATCTGGGTGCCATCGGCGAGCTGCAGGGGATCGGTACCGACGGTGACGCGCTGGTCATCGGCGCCATGACCACCCATGCAGACGTCGCCCGCTCGCCCCTGGTGGCGTCCGCCATTCCGGCCCTGGTGACGGTGGCCGGGGGTATCGGCGATCCCCAGGTGCGCAACGTCGGCACGCTCGGCGGCTCGATCGCCAACAACGATCCGGCGGCGGACTATCCGGGCGCCCTGCTCGGCCTGGGGGCGGAGGTGCGCACCAACAGCCGCACCATTGCCGCCGACGACTTCTTCCTGGGCATGTTCGAAACCGCCCTGGAGGACGGCGAGCTGATCGTCTCCGTCAGGTTCCCCAAGCCGCTTGCCGCGGCCTACGCCAAGTTTGCCAACCCGGCGAGCCGCTATTCCATGGCCGGCGTGTTCGTCGCCAGAACGGCGTCGGGCGTGCGCGTGGCGGTCACCGGCGCTGCGGCCGGCGGGGCGCACCGGATGGAAACGATGGAAAAGGCCCTGCAGGCGGACTTCTCACCGGCGGCGCTCGACCCCATCACCGTCAATCCCAACGGGCTCAACAGCGACCTGCACGGCTCGGCCGCCTATCGGGCGAACCTGGTCAAGGTGATGGCCAAGCGGGCGGTTGCCGCCTGCGGCTAAGCCTCGCCTCGCCGACAGACGAAAGGGGGCGTCCCACACCGGGGCGCCCCCTGCTCCGTTCGGCTCACTCTAGCTCTGCTGGGGCAGGCCGGTGACCACCAGCACCGGCAGCGGCCCGTCGGCCATCGGCACATCGGCGCGGTTTTCCACGCGCCCTTCGATCTGGGTGGAGTTGCCGTCGAGGCTGCGGCGCAACGCGCTCCGCTGCAGATCGTCGAGCCCCAGGGGCTCCAGATCCACGTCGTAGATGGTCATCACCTCGCCGGTCGCCATGTCCTGGACGGTGCCCATCTCGCACGGCGGCGGGTGCCCGCAGGTGAGCGACATGGACAGGACATGCGTCGCCCGCGGCGGCGGTGGTGCCGGCGGTGCGCTGGCCACGCCGGCGGTGCGCGGTGTCGACTGGCAAGCCGCCAGCCAGCAGGTGACGACGGCGACGGCGGCAAGGCGAAGGGCTGGACCCATGGTCAGTCCACGCAGATCAGTTGGTGTCGGCCTCGATCGCGACCCCGCCTTCACCGACGGTGATGGCCACGGTATCGGTCTGACTCTCCTGCCACAGCCAATAGCCGAGAACAACGACGGCGGCGACAAGCAGAATGATGATGGCGGTCTTCATGACCCGTGCTCCGTGATCTTTCCAGTTGGCAGACGCGGCAGCCGCCGGACCGTCCGGCAACGCCAGGTATCTTCGGTCAAGCCGTTGCTGCCGGTTTGGTTCCCAGCCGGCCGCACACGGCGGCCATACCGCAAGCACGTGCGGCGGGCCGGTCACACGTTACCGGACCCTTGGGACAGGCGGCTCGACACAGATGCTGAGCGTGCCCCCTCGACCGCGGCGCCGGCCGCGCTATGCTCCCGGCTGACCCACTTGCCGAGGCCCCATGACGACCGCGCTTCCCTCTTCCGTCGACGCCACCGTGGACCTGCTCGGCCGCGGTGACTATGTCGCCGACCGCTCGCTGGCCACCGCACTCTTCCTCGCCCTCAGCCTCGGCCGGCCGCTGTTCCTGGAAGGCGAGGCCGGCGTCGGCAAGACGGAGATCGCCAAGGTGCTCTCCGCCACGCTGGGGCGCCGGCTGGTGCGCCTGCAATGCTACGAGGGGCTGGACGTGGCCTCGGCCGTCTACGAATGGAACTACCCCCGCCAGATGCTGGAAATCCGCCTGGCCGAAGCGGCGGGGGCGGCCGACCGGGCGGCGGTGGCGCGGGATATCTTTTCCGATGCCTTCCTCATCCGCCGGCCCTTGCTGCAGGCCCTGGACAGCGACGCGGCCGGCCCCCCGGTGCTGTTGATCGACGAGTTGGACCGCACCGACGAGCCGTTCGAAGCCTATCTGCTCGAAGTGCTGTCGGACTTCCAGATCACCGTGCCGGAGCTGGGCACCTTGAAGGCGGAAAGCCCGCCCATCGTGATCATTACGTCCAACCGCACCCGCGAGATCCACGACGCGCTGAAGCGGCGCTGCTTCTACCATTGGGTGGACTACCCGACGGCCGAACGGGAGAAGCGCATCATCGCGCTCAAGGCGCCCGGCGTCGGCGAGCTGCTGTCGGCCCAGATCGTCGGCTTCATCCAGCGGCTGCGCGAGGTCGACCTGTTCAAGTCCCCCGGCGTGGCGGAAACGCTGGACTGGGCGCAGGCGCTGACGACGCTGAACAAGCTGGAACTGGATCCGCAGACCATCAACGACACCCTTGGCACCATCCTGAAATACCAGGACGACATCGAGAAGATCGCCGGCGGCGAAGCCGGGCGCCTGCTGGCCGAGGTGAAGTCCGATCTCTCCGTCCGGGCCGCGGTGGGCGATGACTGACGCCCCGGACCTCCGCGACGACGGCACCCGCCTGGCCCCCAACATCGTGCATTTCTGCCGGGTGCTGCGGACCGCCGGCCTGCCCATCGGCCCCGGCCAGGTGCTGACGGCCCTGGAGGCGGTGGCCACGGTGGGCATCGGCACGCGGCGTGATTTCTATTGGACGCTGCACGCCGCCCTGATCACCCGCCACGACCAGCGCGAGGTGTTCGACCAGGCGTTCCACATGTTCTGGCGCGACCCCGACCTGCTGATGCGGGCCATGAACCTGTTCATGCCGCAGCTCCAGGGCGACGCCGAGGCCGACCGGCAGGACATCAACCGCCGCGTCGCCGAAGCCATGGCGCCGGAGCGCCGGCCGGGCGAAGGCGAAAGCCCGGAAGACGCCCAACCACCGGAAATCGAGATCGATGCACGCCTCACCTTCTCCGACAAGGAAGTGCTGCAAGCCCGCGATTTCGAACAGATGTCGGCCGACGAGATCGCCAAGGCCAAGCGCATCATCGCCGCCATGCGCCTGCCGGTGCACGACGTGCCGACCCGGCGCTTCCTGCCCGATCCCAACGGCCCGCGGGTGGATGGGCGGCGCACCCTCAGGCGCTCGCTGCGCGGCGGCGGAGGCGTGATCGAGCTGGCCCGCAAGCACCGCGAAACCCGGCCGCCGCCCCTGGTCGTGCTGTGCGACATCAGCGGTTCCATGAGCCAGTATTCGCGCATGCTGCTGCACTTCCTGCACGCCGTGTCCACCGACCGCGACCGGGTGCACAGCTTCCTCTTCGGCACCCGGCTCACCAACATCACCCGCCAGTTGCGCGACCGCGACGTCGACGTGGCGCTGGCCAAGGTCGGCGAGACGGTGGGCGACTGGTCGGGCGGTACGCGCATCGGCGCCTGCCTCGATGCCTTCAATCGCCACTGGTCGCGCCGGGTGCTGGGCCAGGGGGCGGTGGTCCTGCTGATCACCGATGGCCTGGAGCGCGACGACACCGGCGTGCTTGCCCCCGCCATGGACCGCCTGCACCGCAGTTGCCGCCGGCTGATCTGGCTGAACCCGCTGCTGCGCTATGATGCCTATGCCCCGAAGTCGCAGGGTGCGCGCGCCATGATCCGCCATGTCGACGAGGTGCGCGCCGCCCACAATCTGGACAGCCTGGCCGGACTCGCCGCAGCTTTGGACAGCCGTTTTCACCCCGACCGCGCGGCGCTGCGCCGCTGGCGCGCGCTTGCCGCGTAGCCGCACCGCAAGGACAACCAACCATGCCCCAGGACACCGACCAGATCCTCGACACCGCCGCCGCCTGGCGCGCCGAAGGCAAGCGGGTGGCCCTAGCCACGGTGGTCGCCACCTGGGGCTCCTCGCCCCGCCAGGTGGGCAGCCAGCTCGTGGTCGATGCCGACGGCCGCATGGAAGGTTCGGTCTCCGGCGGCTGTATCGAAGGGGCCGTCGTGCGCGAAGCCATGGAGGTGATGCAGGGCGGGCCGCCGCGCACGCTGGAATTCGGCGTCAGCAACGAGCGCGCCTGGGAGGTGGGGCTCGCCTGCGGCGGCACGGTGAAGGTGTTCGTGGAGGCGGTGGCGTGAAAAGCGAAACACTGGCGGCCCTGCGCGAGGCCCGCGCGTCCGGCACTCCGGCGGTGCGCTGCGTACGCCTCGGCGACGGCGCGGAAGCCTTGCTGGTGGGCGAGATCGTGTCCGGCGATCTCGCCGTCGACGCGGTCTTGCTGGCGGCGGCAGCCTCAGCCCTGCGCAGCGACCGCGGGTCGCTGGCCGAAACGGCCGCGGGTCCGGTGTTCGTGGAGCCGTTCAACCCGCCGCTGCGGCTGATCATCGTGGGGGCGGTGCACATCACCCAGGGCCTGGCGCCGATGGCCCAGATGGCGGGCTACCAGGTGACCGTCGTCGACCCGCGCCATGCCTTCGCCAGTGCCGAACGGTTCCCCGGCGTGGCCCTCAGCAACGATTGGCCGGACGAGGCGCTGGATGCCCTGAAGCCCGATGCGCGTACGGCCGTGGTCACCCTCACCCACGACCCCAAGCTGGACGATCCGGCCTTGGACCGGGCGCTGCGCTCCCCGGCCTTCTACATCGCCGCCCTGGGCAGCCGGAAGACCCATGCGGCCCGCCTGCAACGCCTGGCCGCCCTGGGCCACGACGCCGCCGCGCTCGCCCGTATCCACGGCCCCGCCGGCCTGCCCCTGGGCGCCGCCACGCCGGCGGAAATCGCCGTTTCGGTGCTGGCGGAGATGACGCAAGCGCTGCGCCGCCCCAAGGACGCTCAATAGGACCACCACCCGTGCGCCACCGCTCCCCGCCCCTGCGCCTTGCCGTGCTTACGGTCGCCGCCGTGTCTGCCGCCGTATCTGCCGTCGCGGCGCCACCCGCTTCGGCGGAAGATCCCCCAGCCTCCCTTGCCGGCGACAACCGGCTTCTGCCGGGTCTCCAGGTTGCCCGGGTAGAGAGGAGCGAGTTCGACCCGTTGTTCGTGGCACCGGCCGAGCGCGAAGCGGAGGCTGTCGCTACGCCGCCCGCGGTCGACCCCATGCCGGTTGAGATCGAGGACCTGCCGCCGCTCGTCTTTCCGCCGCAGGAACCGGAGGGAGTCGCGCCGGCGGACGCGGCAACCGTTGAACCCGAGGACTCCGAGGACGTCGCCGAGCCGGACGGCCCCGCGGATGACGCCGTCGCGCCGGACCTCTCTGAACCGGAAGAGCCTCCACCGGACGAGGTCGCCCCCACGCCGCCGGACCCCGAACTGCCGCCGCAGGATGCCGCGCCCGGCATCGGCCCGCCGGACGCGCCCGCCCCTGCCGAGACGGATAGCGTGGCACCCGCGCCAGTGGCCCCGCCCATCCCGGAAGGACCGGCCACCATGGCGCCCCTGGGCGAATGGGTGGGCCCCGGCCGCCACTGCGTGGCCGGCTTCGTCGTCACCCTGCCGCAAGGGGTGGAGGGCCTTTCCTTCGCGCTGGGCATGGAGTTCCGCACCACTGCAGGTCAGGACCTGGGTGAGCTCGTCACCGGCGCGGCCGATGGTGCGCCCGGCTTCGATTCCTTCATCGAAGGGATCATCAGCCACGAGGGCTGCCTGCCCACCTCCACATTGACCATCGACGGTCCCGCCGCGGTGCCCAACTCCCCCTTCCACGCCCTGCGCGCGGAGGTGACGTGCAGCCTGCCGGACGGCACCTTCGGCATGGACATCACCCGCTTCACGTTCAACGACGGCGAGCGCGTGGCGTTGCTGCTGCTGCTGTTCGGCAGCAACGGCTGGGAGATCGCCAATTCGCGCATCCCACCGGAAGAGGCGCTGGCGTACGCCGCCGCGGCCCCGCTGTTCGACATCATGGTGGAGCAGATGGACTACTGCCCGCTGGACGCTTTGGACGAGCCGTAGCCCCGTGTGAGGCCGCATCGGCAGGAATGCGGCTTGTCTTGATTCCATAATTCGGGTATTGCCGAATTATGGAGCAGCCCGAAGCCATTCTCGCCTTCTCCGCCCTGGCGCACCCTACCCGCCTGCAGGTGTTCCGCCTGCTCATGGAGCAGGGCCCGCTGGGCATGACCGCGTCGCGCATCGCCGAAACGGTGCGCGTGCCGGCCTCCACGCTGTCGGCCCACCTGGCGCAGCTCGAAGCGGCCCGGCTGCTCACCTCGCGGCGCCAACACCGGTTCATCCACTATGCGGTCAATATCGCCGGCACGGCACGGCTGGTGCGGTTTCTCACCGAGCAGTGCTGCCACGGCCACCCGGAAATCTGCGGCTACCAGAAAGGATGCGGCTATGCCGGTGACGATCTACCACAACCCGAAATGCGGCACCTCGCGCAACGCCCTGGCGATGATCCGGGCGACCGGGGAGACGCCGACGGTGATCGAATATTTGAAGACGCCGCCGAGCCGCGCGGAGCTGGTTGACCTGATCGGGCGCATGGGCATTCCGGTGCGCGACCTGTTGCGCCGCAAGGGCACGCCCTACGACGAGTTGAACCTGGACGACCCCGCCCTCGGCGACGACGAGCTGATCGACGCCATGATGGCCCACCCCATCCTGATCAACCGGCCCATCGTGGTAACGGAGCGCGGCGTCAAGCTCTGCCGCCCCTCGGAAACCGTGCTGGAGATCCTCGCCAACCCGCTGCCGCAAGCCTTCGACAAGGAGGACGGGCAGCGCGTCGCGCCTTAGGGGTGGCCGTGCACCGTCCCCCATCAACCCCCAGGGAGAGTGACCGATGAGTGCACAGAGCACGGCGAGCCAAGCCGCCCGCCCCTACCACGTGCTGTTCATCTGCACCGGCAATTCCGCGCGGTCCATCCTGGCGGAATGCGCCCTGCGCCGCTGGGGCAGCCACCGGTTCATCTCCCACTCCGCGGGCAGCCACCCCAAGGGCGCAGTGCACCCGATGGCGCTGACCCTGCTGGAGCAGCTCAACTACGCCACGGACGGGTTGCGCTCCAAGCCGTGGGACGAGTTCTCCGAGCCGACTGCGCCGCCGCTCGACTTCGTGTTCACCGTCTGCGACCAGGCGGCGGGTGAGGTCTGCCCGGTCTGGCCCGGCCAGCCCATGACCGCCCACTGGGGCGTGGAGGACCCCGCGGCCTTTGCCGGCCCTCCCGACAAAATGCTTCGGAAATTCAAGGAGATATACTTGCAACTTGAAGCAAGGATCAAGGTTTTCAGCAGCCTGCGCATGGAGGGGTTGGACCGCCTCGCCCTGCAAAAGCGGCTGGACGATATCGGCAGCAACACCCCCGTCCCGGCCTGATCGCGAGGTGCGCCGCAAGGCGTCCCTTCTCTTTCTGTCTTTCTCCTCGGAGCCGTCCATGACCGCGTCCCGCCCGGCCACGCGCCTGCCCTTCCTCGACCGTTTTCTGACTCTGTGGATCTTTGCGGCCATGGTGCTGGGCGTGACACTTGGCACCATCGTTCCCGGCCTGTCCCAGGCGATGGATGCCCTGTCCGTCGGCACGACGAACATTCCGATCGCCATCGGTCTCATCTTGATGATGTATCCGCCACTGGCGCGCGTGCGCTACGAGGCACTCCACGAGATCTTCGCGGACAAGCGCATCCTCGCCATCTCGCTGATCCAGAACTGGGTCATCGGCCCCGTGCTGATGTTCGCCCTGGCGGTGATCTTCCTGCACGATCAACCAGAGTACATGACGGGCCTGATCCTCATCGGCCTGGCCCGCTGCATCGCCATGGTGCTCGTGTGGAATCAACTTGCGCGCGGCGACAACCAGTATGTGGCGGGGCTCGTTGCCTTCAACTCGATCTTCCAGATCCTGTTCTTCTCCACCTATGCCTGGCTCTTCCTCTCCGTCTTGCCGCCACTCTTCGGCTTGGAGGGCAGCATCGTCGACGTCAGCTTCTGGACCATTACCGAAGCGGTTCTGATCTTTCTCGGCATCCCATTCCTCGCAGGGTTCATCACGCGCAAGGTGTTGATCGGGCGCAAGGGCGAGGCTTGGTACACGTCGCGGTTCTTACCGAAGATCGGGCCGATCACGCTGGCCGCATTGCTCTTCACCATCGTCGCCATGTTCAGCCTCAAGGGCGGTGACGTGGTGCGACTGCCATTGGACGTGGTGACGATCGCCGTGCCGCTGTGCATCTACTTCTTGGTGCAGTTTCTGGTGAGCTTTGCCATGGGCAAGTGGATCGAGGCGGACTACCCGCGCACCACTGCTGTCGCATTCACCGCCGCCGGCAACAATTTCGAGCTGGCGATCGCCGTCGCCGTGGCCGCATTCGGCCTCGCCTCCCCCGTCGCGTTCGCGGCGGTCATCGGGCCGCTGGTGGAAGTGCCGGTGCTGATCCTCCTCGTCCATGTTGCCCTGACCCTCGGTGACCGCTGGTTTGCCGGGACCAAGGCGGAAGAGACGGGCGTCTGACCCGCTCCGCAGGAGCTGACGACGGTGCGCTGGCGGGCGCCGGGCGATCGGGCCACGGTCGTCCCAGCAGAACTCGGCGTGGCGATCGTCGCCCCGCAGCGGGAAGGCGGCACACGCGGCCCCCTCCCCCTTGTCCCTGCGTGGGGTCAACGGTAGCGGCGGGCCAGTTCCACGTAGCGGTCGGCCGACGCCTTGATTTCCGCCAGTTCGGCATCGGTGAGGTCACGGCGGTAGCGCGCCGGGCTGCCGGTCCAAAGCTGGCCCGACGGGATGCGCTTGCCCGGCGGCACCAGGGCCCCGGCGCCCACCATGGCATCGCTCTCCACCACCGCACCGTCCATCACCGTGGCGGCCATGCCGACGAAGGACCGGTCGTGCAGGGTGCAGGCGTGCAGGATGGCCTGGTGGCCCACCGTCACGTCGTCGCCCACGATGGTCGGCGTGCCGCCGCTATGGTGCGGGCCGGCCACATGCATGATGGTGCCGTCCTGAATGTTGGTGCGGGCGCCGATGCGGATGTAGTTGATGTCGCCGCGCACCAGGCAGTGGAACCAGATGCCGCTGCCCGGTCCGATCTCCACATCGCCGATTATGACGGCGGTCGACGCCACGAAGGCCGTGGCATCGATCTTGGGCATCGTCCCCTCGAACGCGAGGATATTGGATACGCCTTGGCCCATGCTCTCCTCCTGGTTCCGAGCACTGAGTCTGCCACACATAATTGCACCTTGGCCACGCCACGGAGCGGCCGGCCGCCATCCCCGAACGACAACGGCCGGGCATAGGGCCCGGCCGTGCTTCGTATTCTGTCGGCGCCGGCCCACCCCCCGCCCGGCCGCCCAGTTCAAGATACTGCCGTGGGTGGCCGGGCAAGGGTGTGGGCCGGAACCGGACTCCGCCGAAGGTGGAGAACGCCCTACCGCTTGGAGAACTGGAAGCTCCGGCGCGCCTTGCGCTTGCCGTACTTCTTGCGCTCCACCACGCGGCTATCGCGCGTCAGGAAGCCGCCCTGCTTCAAGATCCGCCGCAGCGTCGGCTCGTAGAAGGTCAGCGCCTGGCTAATGCCGTGGCGCACCGCACCGGCCTGGCCGGACAGCCCGCCGCCCGTCACCGTGGCGGTGACGTCGTACTGGTTATTGCGGTCGGCCACCAGGAAGGGCTGGGCTAGCAGCATGCGCAGCACCGGCCGCGCGAAGTAGACCTCCTGCGGCTTGCCGTTGACGGTCACACGGCCGCTGCCGGGCTTGATCCAAACACGCGCCACGGCATCCTTGCGGCGACCGGTGGCATAGGCGCGGCCATGGACGTCGATCTTCGGTTCCGGCAGCTCCGCTTCGGTCGAGCCGAGGCTGCCGAGCTGGGCCAGATCGGTCAGGGTTTCGGGTTCCGCCATGGTCAGGCCCTCTTGTTCTTCGGGTTCATCGCGGCGAGGTCGAGCGCCACCGGCTGCTGGGCTTCGTGGGGGTGGCCGGGCCCGGCATAGACGCGCAGCTTACGCAGCACCTGGCGGCCCAGCGGCCCCTTGGGGATCATCCGCTCCACCGCCTTGTAGATCACCCGTTCCGGAAAGCGGCCGGTGAGGATCTGATCCTTGGTGCGGCTCTTGATGCCGCCCGGGTAGCCGGTGTGCCAGTAGAAGTGCTCTTCGCGCTTGCGCCCGGTCAGCCGCACCTTCTCGGCGTTGACGACGATAACGTTGTCGCCGCAATCGATGTGCGGCGTGTAGAGCGGCCGGTGCTTGCCGCGCAGCCGCATGGCGACGATGCTGGCCAACCGGCCGAGCACCACCCCCTCGGCGTCGACGACCACCCAGTCGTGGGTGACATCCGCCGGCTTGGCCGAATATGTCCTCATGGGTCTAAACTCCCTGGGCGGCAGCCGGACCTGAGCCCGCACGCCGCCTTCGCGTGCAATCGAGCGCCGGTGTTTACGCGTCCAACTCACCACGGTCAACCGAAAAGGCACTCGAAAACAGTCGGTTGCGCTTGGGGTATGATATTACCTCGTGGGGCCGCCGCTCACACGAACCGCGGCGTCGTGCGGCCCAGCAGCCCCTGCGGCCGGAACACCAGCACCAGCGTCAGCACCGCGAACACCGCGATGTTGCGCCAGGCGATGGGCAGGTAGGCGTCCCACAGGCCCTCGAACTGCCCCAGCAGCAATCCGCCGGCGAGGGCTCCGGCAACCGAGCCGACGCCGCCCAGCACCGCCGCGGTCAGCCCCTTGAAGCCCAGCATCACGCCCATATAGGCGCCTACCCCGCCATAGTAGAGCGCCACGATGAAGCCCGCCGCCGCGCACAGTCCGCCGGCCACCAGGAAGGTGCCGTTGGCAATCTGGTGGGTGGGCACGCCGATCAGGCGGGCCATGTGCAGGTCGTCGCAGCAGGCGCGGTAACAGCGCCCGAAAGGCGTGCGCGCCAGTAAGAGGGCAAGGCCGACGACGAACACCGCGAAGGTCGCCATCACGACGAGTTGGGCGGTCGACACGCCGAGGGTGAAATCGCCGTTGCCGGCCACCAGGTGCTGGCCGGAATAGACCGGCTGCAGCCAGCGGTCCCGCGAGCCCTGCACCAGGCGAACGAACTCCTGCACCGCGATGGCCGCCCCGACCGACGCGATCAGGGTTGACTGGGTGTCGCGGGCGAGCGTCGGGCGCACCACCAGCCGGTCGGTCGCCCGCGCATACACCGCCGCCACCGCCATGGAGAGCCACAACGCCGACATCAGCGCCACCGGCAGGCTGTACACCCCCACCGTGAGCGACATGGTGACCAGCAGCACGCCGCCATAGGCACCGATCATGGCGAACTGGCCGAAGACCAGGACGATGCGGTCGATCAGTCCCCACACCAGGGTGATGCCGACGGCCAGCAGGGCGTAGAGGATGCCCGGCACCAGGCCGTTCACCACCTGCTGGGCCAGGTAGAGCAGCCAGCTCGGGCCGCCTTCGAGCAGCGGCCGGGGCGGCGGCAGAGCGCTTTCCGGCGGCACGGTGAAGAGGCCGAGCCACAACCGCGCCATATAGAGGCGGGCGGCCGACAGCGGTCCCTGGGTCTGCGTCTCGATCCCCGTCAGCACCAGCCGCCCGGTGTCGATACCGGAGCCGGCGAACCCGCACCGGGCTTCCAGCTCCGCGTGGGCCATCCGGTCGGGCAGGCGGTAGCGGATCGTGACGGTATCTTCGGGCCCGGAGTCCGCCTCCAGGATCTCCACCGGGCCGAAGCGGCTTTCCACCGCGGCAATCACGCGGGCGCACAGGCCGGCCTGCACGCGGTCCTGCGCGCACCCCGCCAGCACCAGCCCGGCCAGCAGCAGCAACGCCCAGGCGCGCGGGCCGAGGCGCGCCACCGCCTCAGGCCGGCGCACCGCCCCCCGGCGCGAGCGGAAGCGTCGCCGGCTGCGGGCTGGCCTGCGGCGGGATCGAATAGGTGCCGGTGACATGGGCGACCGGCTCGGGATCGCCTTGGGAGAAGATCAGCACCTCGCCATAGGCGAGCCGCCGGCCGAGCTTGAGCAGCCGCGCTTCGGCGCGCACCGGGGCCGGCCGCGGGCGGCGCAGGAAGTTGATGGTCATCGACGTGGTGACCGCCAGTTCCACCCGGCCGATGCGGCTCATCACGGCGCCGTAGAGCGCCACGTCGGCCAACCCGAACAGCGCCGGCCCCATGATGGTACCCCCCGGCCGCACGAAGCGGTCCTGGTAGGGCATCATCAACACCATGGAGCCTTCGCCGATCTCTTCGACGGTGATGTCGAAGCTGCCGACCAGCGGCACCTGGTGGCGCACGATGGCTTCGAATTCGTCCTTCTCGATCACGTCACGGTCATTCCGCTGTAGCCGTTTCCATTGGTCCGAAGGGCGCGCTAAGGTCTCGCGAACGGTCGGCCATAGAAGCTGCCCGATTTCGCGGAGGTTCGCCATGCCCGAGCTCGCAACCCCGGCCCGTGCGGCCGCTCCCGGCCCGTCCCTGGTGGTGCGGACGGACGCCGAGGACGGCGTGACCAGCTTGACGCTCAACCGTCCCGATGCGCGCAATGCGCTGTCGTCCGCCCTAATGGCGGCACTGCACGAAACACTGGAAGAAATCGCCGACGACCGGCGCGTGCGGGTGGTGGTGCTGTCGGGTGCCGGCAAGGTGTTCTCCTCCGGCCACGACCTGAAAGAGATGCGGGCCAATCCCGGCCGGGCCAACTACGAAAAGCTGTTTCGCCAGTGCTCGCGCCTGATGATGGCGGTCACCCGGCTGCCGCAGCCGGTGATCGCCAAGGTGCACGGCATCGCCACAGCGGCCGGCTGCCAGCTCGTCGCCACCTGCGACCTCGCCATCGCCGCCGACGACACGCGGTTTGCCACGCCGGGGGTGAATATCGGGCTGTTCTGCTCCACCCCCATGGTGGCGCTGAGCCGGGCCGTCGGCCGCAAGGCGGCCATGGAGATGCTGCTCACCGGCGACATGATCGACGCCGGCCGGGCGATGGAGATCGGCCTCATCAACCGCGCCGTGCCGGCCGACCGGCTGGACGTGACGGTGGAGGCGCTGGCCCGCCAGATCGCGTCGAAGTCCGCCGCCATCGTGAAAATCGGCAAGGAAGCCTTCTACCGCCAGGCGGAACTGGGCCTGCAGGACGCCTACGACTTCGCCAGCGAGGTGATGACGCGCAACATGCTGGCGAAGGATGCCGAAGAAGGCATCGATGCCTTCCTGGCCAAGCGCCCGCCGGTGTGGGTCGATAGATAACACTTCAAGTAGTGTGAATTAGGCCCAACAGGCAGTGCTGTTGTGTGATAGCGGCATCTACGCTATCTGAGCGCGGGCCGCCGCTGCGGGCCCCGGAAAGCGATCACCATGAACCACGACAGCTACGGCGATGACTATATCCGCGGCATCCTCGACGATGTCCGGACCATCGCCGTGGTCGGCGCCAGCCCCGACTGGAACCGCCCCAGCTCCTTCGTCATGAAATATATGGCGGCCAAGGGCTACCGGCTGTTCGGGGTGAACCCGAAGGCGGCAGCAGCGGGCGAGGCAATCAACGGCGGCCCGGCCTATGCCCGCCTGGCGGACGTGCCGGAACCGATCGACATGGTGGACATCTTCCGCAACTCCGAAGCGGCGGGTGCTGTCGTCGACGAGGCGCTGGCGCTGGATCCGCTGCCCAAGGCCATCTGGATGCAGTTCCACGTGCGCAACGACGCGGCGGCGGCCCGCGCCGAGGCGCGCGGCATCCGCGTGGTGATGAACCGCTGTCCCAAGGTGGAATACTCAAGATTGAACGGCGAACTCGGCTGGACCGGTGTCAATCCCCGGGTTCTCACGTCACGACGAAGGAAACTCAGCCCATGACCGATACCCCCAGCCACGGTTTCGAGACCCGCGCCATCCACGCCGGCACCGCCCCTGATCCGGCCACCGGCGCGCGCCAGACGCCGATCTACCAGACCACGTCCTTTGTGTTCGACAGCGTCGATCACGCGGCGTCGCTGTTCAACCTGCAGCAACTCGGCTTCATCTACTCGCGCCTCACCAACCCGACCGTGTCGGCGCTGGAGCAGAAGCTGGCCGACCTGGAAGGCGGCGTCGGCGCCACCGTGACCTCCTCGGGCCATGCCGCCCAGTTGCTGGCGCTGTTTCCCTTCATGGAGCCGGGGGCGGAAATCGTCGCTGCCAAGAAGCTGTACGGCGGCACCATCAACCAGATGTCCAACAGCTTCCCGCGGGCGTTCGGCTGGACCACCACCTTCGTCGACGTGGACGACCTGGACGCCGTGCGCGCAGCACTGACCCCCAAGTCCCGCTGCCTGTTCATCGAAAGCCTGGCCAATCCGGGCGGCGTGGTGTCCGACATCGCCGCCCTGGCGGAGATCGCCCATGCGGCCGGGGTGCCGCTGATCGTCGACAACACCATGGCCACGCCCTACCTGTGCCGGCCCATCGAGCACGGGGCGGACATCGTGGTGGTCTCCACCACCAAGTTCCTCTCGGGCAACGGCAGCTCCATCGGCGGTGCGGTGATCGACAGCGGCAATTTCGACTGGTCGGCCGACGACCGCTTCAAGGGGTTGACCGATCCCGATCCCGGCTACCACGGCCTGAAGTTCCACGAGACCTTCGGCAACATGGCCTACACCTTCCACGGCCACGCCGTGGGCCTGCGTGACCTGGGGCCCAACCAGCAGCCGCAGAACGCCTTCCTGACGCTGCTGGGCATCGAGACCCTGGCGCTGCGCATGGACCGGCACGTTGAGAATGCCCAGAAGGTGGCGGAATTCTTGAGCGGCCACCCGCTGGTGAGCTGGGTGGAATATGCCGGCCTGCCGGGCTCCAAGTACAACGCGCTCGCCAAGAAGTACTGCCCCAAGGGGCCGGGGGCGGTGTTCACCTTCGGCGTCACCGGCGGCTACGAGATGGGCGTGAAGGTGGTGGAGAGCGTGGAGCTGTTCAGCCACCTGGCCAATATCGGCGACGCCCGCTCGCTGATCATCCATCCCGCCTCGACCACCCACCGCCAGCTTCCGGCCGACAAGCTGGCCGCCGCCGGTGCGGGGCCGGAGGTGGTGCGCCTGTCCATCGGCCTGGAGACGGTGGAAGACATCATCGCCGATCTCGACCAGGCGTTGAAGCGTGGGGCCGAAGCGGCCAAGGCGGCAGCGGAATAAGGTCTCGCAGAGGGGTGGCTGGGGTCCGCCGCAAGTGGGACCTCAGCCAGCCACCTGCCAGCCACCTGCCAACCCTCCTCGCCCTTCTCTGCCGTGGCCGGCGCCTTGAGGTGGGATAGGCTCAGGTCGGATAGGGCGTGGTGCCGTCGTCGTCGGCCAGAACGGACAGGTTGGGGTAGCCGCCGACGCGGATGAACTTGCTGTGCACCACGGGCGGCTTGGCGGTCGTGTCGATGTGCGAGATCGACCAGTTGGTGCCGATGGTGCTGGCGATCACGCGCGAGCGCAGCACCCGGCGCAGCGTCCAGCCCGGCGCCAGCGTGTATTGCGCGATCTTGCCGTCCCCGCGGTGGACGTGGAAGAACGCGAGCAGCCTGTAGTGCGCATTGTACGCTTCGTGATACTCGCAGCCGCCGTAGTTGTCGCTGATCACATACGCGTCCGCCGCCGTCAGCAGGCAAGGAATAACGCAGTAGTTGGCCTGCCCGGTCTGGGCCTGGGGGATGTACCAGTAGTTGGCGCTGCCGGCGACCTTGATCACCAGCTTGTTGCCCAGCCATTCCGCGTGGCCATTCTTGGCTCTGTGCTTGGCAGCACTACTGGTGGCCACGGGTGGGGATAGGCAGGTGGCGTTCGCAATCCCCTTCGGCGTCGGGCCACTCAACAAATCGCCGATATCGGGCAGCGGCATGATGCGATCCCCATTTCCCGGGCGTCTGGCGATCACCGAAACTCATCGCGGGTGTCGTGGTTGCGGACGCGCCACCAACATGTGCCGGCTGTCGTGTCTCCGGCGCTGCGCCGGCTGTCGTCTCTTCGGCGCTCTGCCAAATCTATCACACCCTGGCCGTCTCCCGGCCGATCCAATCCAGATAGGGGGCATGCCCACCGGTGATTGGCAACGCCACCACACAGGGGCAATCATAGGAGTGAAGTTGCACGACTCTGGCCGCCAGCCGGTCCACCAGCGCGGCCGTGGTCTTGGCGATGAGCACCGCCTCGGTGTCCTCCTGTGCCGCCCCCTCCCACCAGTAGATCGAGGTCATGCCGGGCAGCACGTTGGCGCAGGCAGCCAGCCGCTCTTCCACCAGCACACGGCCGATCGCCCGCGCCTCCTCCGGCGATCCGGCGGTCATGTAGACGAAGCGGGCTTCCGACGACGGCTCGGACATGGGGCCACTCTCCGCAGTCTATGTCGCTTTCCTGGGCCGGCAGGGCGGCTGCCGCCTTGGCCTCGGCGGCGCGGCACGGCACACTGCCGGCGCGGGCGGAGACAGGATTGCGCGGCCATGGCGCCAACACAACGCCCCGCGCCCACGCGTGCGCAACTGCGCTGGCTGCGGCGGGGGCTATCGGAACCGGGGGGCAAGCTGCCCCTGTTCGACGAGCGGGGCGTCAAGGTGGGCCGCCGCACGGTGGAGGCGTGCCTTGCCGCCGGCTGGGCGGAACGCTGGTTCGACAACCCGCTGAAGCCCGACTGGCTGGTGTGCAAGCTCACCCCGGCCGGCCGCTCGATCGCCAGCCCAACGGCACAGCAGCGGCACGTGACCGGGCCGCTCGCTCCGACTAAGGTAGGATCTTGAAATGGGAATCGACTGCGCCGGGACGGGAGGACACATGATCACGCGCCTGCTGCCCTTCACCTGCCTCCTCGCCGGCCTGGCGGCGACCCCGGCCGCAGCCCAGACGGCCGAGCCTGACCGCACGCCGGAAGACACCATCGCCATCACCGCCCAGGAAGCCGGCCAGGCCGCCCACTTCATGGTGTCCGCTGCCCACCCGCTGGCCGCGCAAGTCGGCTACGAGGTGCTGCAGGCGGGCGGCACGGCTGCCGATGCCGCCATCGCCGTGCAACTCGTGCTCAACCTGGTGGAACCGCAAAGCTCCGGCCTCGGCGGCGGCGCCTTCGTGCTCTACTACGACGCCGCGACCGACCGCCTGACCACCTACGATGCGCGGGAGACCGCCCCGCTGGCGGCCGGTGGCGACCTGTTCCTCGATGCGGCCGGCGAGCCGATGGGGTTCTGGGATGCCGTGGTCGGCGGCCGCTCGGTAGGCACTCCGGGCACGCCGCGCCTGCTGGAGGTGCTGCACGAAAACCACGGCCGCACGCCGTGGGCGGAGCTTTTCCAGCCGGCCATCGCGCTGGCCGAGGACGGGTTCACGGTGGGCCAGCGGCTGGCCGGCACGCTCACCGGGGCGCGCGGCGAAGCGCTCGCCCTGTCCCCCACCGCGGCCGGCTACTTCTTCCCCGCCGGCCAGGCCCTGGCAGCGGGCGACCTAGTGCGCAACACGGCCTTCGCCGAAACCCTGCGCACGCTCGCCGATGGCGGTGCCAACGCCTTCTACTACGGCCCCCTGGCCGAAGCGATCGTCGAAACCGTAACCTCCCACCCCACCAATCCCGGCCTGCTCGCCCTGGACGATCTCAGGGCCTACGAGGTGGTCGAGCGCCCGGCGGTGTGCCTGCCCTACCGCGGCTATGAGGTGTGCGGCATGGGGCCGCCCAGCTCCGGCGGCCTCACGGTGGGCCAGATGTTGGGCCTGCTGGAGCATTTCGACATGGCGGCCCTCGGCCCCAACGATCCCGATGCCTGGCACCTGTTCGCCGAAGCGGGCGCGCTGGCCTTCGCCGACCGCAACCGCTACATGGCCGACGCCGACTTCGTAAATATGCCGGGGGGCCTGCTGGACCCCGCCTACCTCACCGTCCGCGCCCAGGCGATCGATCCCGACACCGCCCTGCCCCGGCCCGTGGCGCCGGGCAACCCGCCGTGGCGGGAGGCCGCCCTGTGGGCCGACGACGCCTCGCAGGAGCGCCCCGGCACCAGCCACATCGCCATCATCGATGCCGAGGGCAACGCGCTGTCCATGACCACCACGATCGAAAGCGCGTTCGGCTCCACCCTCATGGTCGGCGGATTCCTTTTGAATAACGAGCTGACCGACTTCTCCTTCCAGCCGGAGGAGGATGGCCGGCCGGTCGCCAACCGGGTGGAGCCCGGCAAGCGGCCGCGCAGTTCCATGGCGCCGACCATCGTGTTCGATGCCGACGGCGGCGTGCGCCTCGTGATCGGCTCGCCTGGCGGCAGCCGCATCATCGCCTATGTGGCCCGCGTGATCGTGTCGGTCCTGGACTGGGGCTACGACGTCCAGACTGCCATCTCCCAGCCCAATGCCGCCGATCGCAACGGTGCGACCGACCTGGAAGAGGGTACGGAGATCACGGCCCTTGCGCCGCTGCTGGAAGCACGCGGCCATGACGTCTCCATCCGCGATCTCAACAGCGGCCTGCACGGCATCGAAGTGCTGCCGGACGGCACCCTGCGCGGCGGTGCCGACCCGCGCCGCGAGGGCACCGTGCATGGCGACTGACGCGCTGCCCGCCGCCGGCCCCCGCCCGCTTCACCGCAAACGCCGCCCCCGCCCATGCCCTTGAAATACGGAGCCTGCGCCACCGGGCATCCGGCCTGCACCGAAGCGGCGGCCGAGATCCTGCAAGACGGCGGCAACGCCGTGGACGCGGCCATCGCCGCCGCGGCCACCACCTGCGTAGCCGAACCCGCGCTGTCCAGCCTCGGCGGCGGCGGCTTTGCCCTGGTGCACCGCCCAGGCGTACCGGCGGTGCTGCACGACTTCTTCCCGGTAACGCCGAGCCGCGACCACCGCGCCGACGACGTGGACATCCGCACCATCGATGCGGAGTTCGGCACGGCCACCCAACCCTTCCACATCGGGCTCGGCACAGCCGCCGTACCGGGCACGGTGCGCGGCCTCTTCTCGCTACACCGCGACCAGGGGGCCGTGCCCATCCGCCGGGTGCTGGAACCGGCCATCCGGGCCGCCCGAGACGGCGTGGTGATGACCGCCCAGCAGGCCTATATCTGCCGCGTCATCGGCGCCATCCTGCTCGCCACGCCGGGCAGCCGGTCGGTGTTCGCGGCCTCCGCCGCCGAGCCTGCCGCCCTGCCGGAGGCCGGCAGCCGCTTTTCCTGGCCGGACCTCGCCGACCTGCTGGATGCGCTCGCCCACGAGGACGATCGGCTGATGTACGAGGGCGAGGTCGGCCGCGCCATCGCCGCCATGTGCGCCGACCGCGGCGGCTGGATCACCGAACACGACCTGGCGAAGTACCGGGTGGAACGGCGCGCGCCGCTGGCCGTCGACTATCGCGACTGGTCGGTGCTGTCGAACCCGGAACCGGCCGTCGGCGGTGCCCTGGTCGCCCTCACCTTGTCGCTGTTCGAGGCGCGGCGTGCCGGCGACTGGTCGGTCACCTCGCCGGATACCCTGCTGCACATGGGGCGCACGCTCGCCGTGGCCGGCGACGTGGCCGAGCGCACGGCAGACGAGATTCTCGCCGCCTGGCAGCCGGAAGCGCTCACCGCCCACCGCGCACGGCTGGCCGGCGGCGCCCCCGTGGTGGCCCGCGGCACCACCCAGATCAGCGTCATCGACCGCCACGGCACGGCGGTGGCGATGACGCTGTCCAACGGCGAAGGCTGCGGCATCATGGGGCCCGGCGGCGGCTTCATGCTGAACAACATCATGGGCGAGCCCGACCTCTGCCGCGATGGCCCGGAGGTCTTTCCCCCCGGCGTGCGGCTCGCCTCGATGATGGCGCCGACGCTGGCCGCCGACCGCAAGGGCCGCGTGCTGGTGTGCGGCAGCGGCGGGTCCAGGCGCATTCGATCGGCCATTCCGCAGGTGATCAGCCATGTCGTCGACGAGGGACTGCCGCTCGACATCGCGGTGGAGGCGGCTCGCCTGCATTGGCAGGATGGCGAGCTGCATGTGGAGGGCGATGGCGATCCCCGGCTGGTGGAGTGTGCCGAGACGCTGGCGCGCGCTCCGCATATCTGGCCGGAACGCAATATGTTCTTCGGCGGCGTCAATGCGGTGCTGAGCGACGGGACGTCGGCGATGGCGGCGGCGGACAGCCGGCGCGGAGGTTCCGGTTGGGTGCGCTGAGGCGGGCTCGCCCTCGCCCTGCCACCATTGGGCGTTCATCTGTGCCATCAGTTCGAGGATCGGCTCCATGAGCTTTGCATCTGCACCCTGGCGGGCGGCATCGGCCGGTTTGGCGATCCTGGCCGCCGTGGCTGTGCTGGGCTGTGCCGAGGAGCCGCCGGTCGAGCCACCCGCAGCGGCCGCAGCGGCCGACGATCCGCCGCCGCTCGAAGCCCTGCCTGCCGAGCCGGTGGAGAGTGCGCCGCTCGACGCGCCGCCGCCGACCTCCGAGATGATCGATCCCGAAGGGGAACAGGCAGACGAGACCGCCCTCTTGGCTGAAGGCGACGCCTTGCCGCCCGACGAGCCCCTGGCCGATCCCCTGGCCGATCCCCTGGCCGATCCCCTGGCCGGCCCCATGGACGAGCCTTTCGCCGACCCGATCGGCGATCCTCTGGGCGAGCCCCTGGCCGAGCCCATGGGCGATGGCCAAGCCGTGCTCGTCGCTCCGCAAGACTTGCCCCCGGAACCGCGGGCCGAATCCGCGGCGGTCAACCCCTATCTGCCGGTGCCAGCCCTGCTGCTGGCTTCCGAACCCGCCGGCCCGGACGACGTGGCCGAGGCTGGGCCGGCCACCTTCCAGCGGCGGCCCCTAGACCTGCCCGCCGAGCTGCCGCGTGAGGAACTTCCCGCGCTGGGCGATCTCGATCTGCCGCAAGACTCCACAGGCCCGGCCGCCCCGCCGCCGCCGCAAGCCGAGGGTACCCCGCCGCCGGTGCAGATTGTCGCGCCCGTACAGCGGGTAAGGCAGGGGCCTTGGCGCGTGGTTTGTTACCAGGACGGCGAAGTAGTATTCGAACACAACAGCATCTATCGGGTGTGGCTCGCCGATCACGTTCCACCGCAGTGGGCCTATGAGACCGTCGACGGCATCCGTTTCCGCGGACGAATAGGCACAGACGTCAACTGCCAGTGGATCCGCCAATGACCCTCGCAGTTACGACGATTTTTCTGAATGCCCAGATGCGGGCAACCACACTTTTGCAATTCCGTGGTAAGAATAGAGCATAACTGGCTCTAACATCATGCATGACCGATGTAACTGTCTTGACTGCCCAGGGGCGGTGGAAGATAACGTGAATTTATAGATAAGGTTCTAGACGCGCGGCGCGTGCGCCGTTGCGCAGGCGGACGGAGGCTCCATGGTGAAGATCCGATTTGGCTCCAAGCGGAGTGCTGTCCTGGGCACGATTGCGCTCGCCCTACTCGGCGGCTCAGCCCATGCCATGACGCTTCAGGAGGCCGTGCAGCTCACGGTCTCGACCAATCCGGAAATTGGCGAAGCGCGCGCCAGCCGCTTGGCCATCGACCATGAACTGACCCAGGCCCGCGGGCTCTACCTGCCGCAGATCGACCTGCGCGCGGAAGTCGGCCCGGAATACACCGACTCTCCGACGGTCCGCTCCCGCAACGACTTCGACGGCGACACGGCTTGGCCGCGGTGGAACCTCTCCGTCGTCCTGCAGCAGCGCATCTTCGACGGGTTCGAGACCGATTCCGAAGTGGAACGCCAGGCTGCGCGGGTCGACGCCGCCGCCTACCGGGTTCTGGAGCGCTCGGAATTCGTCGGTCTCGATGTCGTCCAGGCTTACCTCGACGTCATGCGCAACATGGAGTTGGTTAACCTGGCGCGCGACAATGTCGACGTGCACCGCGGCACGCTCGGCGAAGTACAGCGCCTGGTGAATGCCGGCGAGGCCAGCGTCGCCGACTCCCAGCAAGCCGAAGCGCGCCTGCGCAACGCCGAGGAGACGCTGATCTCCTTCGAAGCGGACCTGGAAGAAGGCCGCATCAACTACCAGACCATCGTCGGCCAGATGCCGGGCCAGCTCACCATGCCGGCGCCGGTGATCACCGCCGTCCCGCTGGATTTGGAAACCGCGGTCCATTCGGCCCTCTCCAACAACCCGCTGATCTCCATCGCGCTGGCCGACCTCGACGTCAGCCATGCCGAACTGCGTGAGGCCGAGGCGGTGTTCTATCCCAGCCTGACGCTGGAAGGGACCGCCTCCCACGGCTTCAACATCGCCGGCCAGCAGGGCGACGAAACCCGCGCCAACCTGTTGCTGGTGGCCCGCTACAACCTCTATCGCGGCGGCATCGACAGCGCCAACCGGCAGGAGCAGATCGCCCATATCGGCGAGCGCCAGGAGCGGCTGGACCGCATCCGCCGCGAGGTCGAGGAGCTGGTGCGCTCGTCCTGGAACACCATGGACAGCATCACCCGGCGAATCCCCGTTCTGGAGCAGGAAGTGGTCGCCGGCGAGCAGGTGCGCCAGTCCTACCGCGAGCAGTTCGTGCTGGGTGCCCGGACGCTGATCGACGTGCTGGACTCCGAGAACGAGCTGTTCAACTCCCGCGTCGCCCTGTCGAGCGCCCAGTTCGCCCAGATCTTCTCCCGCTACCGGGTGATTGCCGCGACCGGCAACCTGATGAACACGCTGAACATCCGCGTGCCCGACGAAGCGGCGGCGGTGGCCCGTGAAGGCGCCGGCGGCGTCCATCCGGCCCATGTGTCGGAACTGCCCCTGGGGAACGACTACTTCCGTTAAGCCGTCGCGGCCGCCCGGCGGCCGGCTACGGACGATCACATCGCTGGGACAAGGGATGGGCGCCTCGAATTGGCGCCCATCTTTGTCTCAGGACGATGGCGACCCTTAGAATTGATTAATCTTCGGGCGGCTATGGTCCCTTCGACCATCCCGAGAGTGAGGCGATGAGCGCACCCGATCACCTCGAGGCCCAAGACGAGCCCGTAGCCGAGCAACCGCAATGGACGATCGGCACGCACGATCTGGCGGGGAGCCATTCCGATCCCCTGCTGGCGTCTCTGGTGTTCCTCACCAAGCACTTCGAGCGCACCATGTCGCGCGATGCCCTGGTGGCCGGCCTGCCGCTGGAAGACGGGATTCTGTCCCCCAGCCTGTTCACCCGGGCAGCCGCCCGCGCCGGCTTGACCTCCAAGCTGGTGCGGCGGCCGCTGAACCGCATTCCCTCCATCGTACTGCCGGTGGTGCTGCTGCTTAAGAATCGCGGCGCCTGCGTGCTGCAGCGCGTCCATGCCGATGGCCACGCCACCATCCTGGTGCCGGAAACCGACGAGGGCATGTCCACGGTGCCGCTGGCGGACCTGGAGGCCGCCTATTCCGGCTACGCCATCTTCGTCAAGCCGCAGCACCGCTACACCGACCGCCTGGGAACCGAAGCCCCGCCGCAGGCCGGACATTGGTTCTGGTCCACCCTGGCACGGCTGTGGCCCACCTACGCCGAAGTGGTGGTGGCGGCGGGCCTGGTGAACTGCCTGGCGCTCGCCTCGCCGCTGTTCATCATGAACGTCTACGACCGGGTGCTGCCCAATGCCGCCTTCGCCACCTTGTGGGTGCTGGCCGCCGGCATCGCGCTCGCCTTCGGCTTCGACTTCCTGCTGCGCGTGGTGCGCGGCCTGCTGATCGATTCCGCCGGCCGGCGCGCCGACGTGATCATGGCCAACCAGATCTTCGAGCACGTGCTGAACATCAAGATGGCGGCACGGCCCCAGAGCACCGGTGCCTTCGCCAACCATCTGCGCGAGTTCGAGACGGTCCGCGACTTCTTCACGTCCGCGACGCTGGCCTCGATGACGGATCTGCTGTTCGTCGGCCTGTTCATCTTCGTTATCTACGTCGTGTCCGGGCCGCTCGCCTATGTGCCGCTGGCGGTGGTGGTGATCACCCTCGTCATCGGCTTCATCGTGCAGATCCCGCTCGCCCGCACGGTGCGCCAGACCCAGGCGGAATCGGCGCTCAAGCACGGCATCCTGGTGGAGACGGTGAGCTCACTCGACACCATCAAGAGCCTGGGTGCGGAAGGCCGCATGCAGCGGGCGTGGGAGCGCTTCGTCGGCGCCACATCGCGCACCAGCCAGAAGAGCCGCCGCATCTCCAACCTGGCCATGAGCATGACCAGCCTGCTGCAGCAGATGACCACGGTGTGCATCGTCGTCGGCGGCGTCTACCTGGTGGCCGAGGGCGAGATGACCCAGGGCGGCATCATCGCTGCGGTCATCCTGGGGGGACGCGCGGTCGGCCCGCTGGCCGGCGTGGCCGGCACGCTGTCGCGCCTCAACCAGTCGCTGTCGGCCCTGCGCACGCTGAATTCGCTGATGCGGGCCCCGGTGGAACGGCCGTCGGACCGCAACTTCGTCAGCCGCCCCATCGCCCGCGGTGCGGTGGAGTTCCGCGACGTTACCTTCGCCTATCCCGGCAGCCAGCACCCGGCCCTGCGCAACGTCACCTTTGCCGTCGAGCCGGGCGAACGCGTCGGCGTGATCGGCCGCATCGGGTCGGGCAAGACGACGCTCGGGCGCCTGCTGGTCGGCTTCTACGAGCCCGACGAGGGGGCCGTGCTGGTCGATGGCATCGACCTGCGCCAGTACCACCCGTCCGACGTGCGCCGCGGCATCGGCCTCGTCATGCAGGACGTCACCCTCTTCCAGGGCACCGTGCGCGACAACATCGCCATCGGCGCGCCCTATGCCGAGGACGCGATGATCCTGCGGGCGGCCCAGCTCGCCGGCGTAGACGCGTTCATCGGCAGCCACCCGCTTGGCTACGACCTGCCCGTGGGCGAGCGCGGCCAGATGCTTTCCGGCGGTCAGCGCCAGTCCATCGCGCTTGCCCGCGCCGTGCTGATGGACCCGCCCATCCTGATGCTGGACGAGCCCACCAGCGCCATGGACCTGCAGGCCGAGCGCAACTTCATCCAACGCCTCGACGCGGTGATGGCCCAGGGCCGGACACTGATCGTCACCACCCATCGCACCAGCCTGTTGCGGGTGGTCCAGCGCCTGATCGTCATCGACGACGGCCGCATCGTACATGACGGGCCGCGCGATCAGGTGCTGGCGACCCTGCGCGCCGGCGGCCAGGCTGCCGCCGCTGCGGCCACTGCCGGTGTCGGCGATGCCCAGGCGATCGCCCAGGCCGGCCAGGCCACACAGCCCGCCAAGACCGCCGCCGCACCGCCAGGCGCACCCCCAGGCGCACCGCCAGGTACACCGCCAGGCGCACCCCAGGTGCAGGCACAGCCGCAAATGCGCCCGCGCCCCCAGACGGTGAGCCGCGTCGCCGCCGTGCAGATGGCTCAGCCGGTCAGCAGGCCCAAGGCGGCACAGGACGACGAGACCGAAACACCATGAGCGAGCAAGCGCCTTCCGCCATCTCGTCGCGGCCGCCGAGCGTCATCTCGGACTTCGACTTTGCCGACGAGATCCAGGCCGCCCTGCACCAGGGCCCGCGCCGCACCACCCACCTCATGCTGTTGGTGATCGTGGCCCTGTTCGCGGTCGGCTTCGGCTGGGCCGCCTGGGCGACCATCGACGAGGTGACGCGCGGCCAGGGCCGCGTCGTGCCCTCGCGCCAGATGCAGGTGGTGCAGACCCTGGAGCCGGGGATCATCGAGGAGATCCTGGTGGCGCCCGGCGATCTGGTGGACGAAGGCCAGATCCTCATCCGGGTCGATGATACCGGCCTGTCCTCCCAGCTCGGCGAACTGGAAGCCCAGCGGCGCGCGCTGCAGGCGCAGATCGCCCGTCTCCAGTCGGAACTGAACGGCGAGGAAGAGCCCGTCTTCCCCGAAGCCTTGCAGGAGGTGGCGCCCAGCGTCATCGCCGACGAGACGGAGCTGTTCCATGCCCGCCGGTTGGAACTGGAAAACCAGCTTAACATCCTGCGCCAGCAGGCCGAACAGCGCGAACAGGAACTGCAGGAGCTGCGCGCGGCGGAGGACCAGTACGCCACCGGCCTCGGCCTCGCCCAGCAGGAGCTTGGCGTCTATGCCACCCTCAGCCCCGGCGTGGTGCCGCGGGTGGAAATCCTCCAGGTGCAGCAGCGGGTGAACGAGCTGAGCGGCCAGCTTGAGCAGACCCGCCGCGCCATCAACCGTGCGGAGGCGGCGATCCGCGAAGCCCACCAGCGCATCGAGGACCAGTTCCTCCAGTTCCGCGCCGAAACGCGGGTGCAGCTCAACCAGCACCGCAACGACCTGGCGGTGATCGAAGAAGGGTTACGCGGCGCCACCGACCGGGTGGTGCGCACCGATATCCGCTCGCCGGTCGACGGCATCGTCAACCGCGTCAACGTCACCACCGTTGGCGGCGTGGTGCAGCCCAGCCAGGACCTGATCGAGATCGTGCCGATCGAGGATTCGCTGCTCATCGAAGCGCGCATCCGGCCGTCCGACGTGGCCTTCCTGCGCCCCGGCCTGCCCGCCACCGTGAAGATCACCGCCTACGACTATGCCTCCTACGGCGGCCTGCAAGGGTCGGTCGAACGCATCAGCGCCGACACCATCGTCGACGAGGAAACCGGCGAGAGCTTCTACGAAATCACTGTACGGACTGAGAGCGCCCAGCTCGGCAACGGCGACCAGGACCTGCCGATCATCCCCGGCATGATCGCCACCGTGGACATCCTGACGGGCCATCGGACGATCCTGGAATACCTCCTCCATCCCCTGGAGCGAGGTCTTGATCAAGCGCTGACGGAATAAGAGACGGGTCGAGCATGACGCATCCCTGGTCCGGCGCCCGACGCCGCATTTTGAAGAGTACGCGGCGCCTGCGCTGGCCATCGGGGTGGCTTTCCCCGATCCTGGCAACCCTCTCACTGGCCATCGGCAGCTTCGGCCTGGCCCAGTCGGGCGGTGGTGCCAACAACCAGTTCGGGCTCTGGGGGTCGATCGAGTTCCGCTCGTCGGACTACACGGCGATCCACCAGTGGGTGGGCGTCGTCCAGCGCATGCGCGAGCAGCAGGCGACCCTCGATGCCTGCCGCGCCGATGTCACCCGCTGCCCGTCGCCGGAAACGACGGTGTGGCTGTCCACCATCGAACGCCTGCGCGGCACGTCGAGGGAAAACCAGGTGAGCGAGGTCAACCGGGTGATCAACTCGATCATCCAGTACCGCGAGGACACCGTTCTTTACGGCCTCACCGACTATTGGGCGACGCCGCTGGAGACACTGCAGCGCGGCGGCGACTGCGAGGATTTCGCCATCCTGAAGTTCGCGGCCCTGCTGGCGCTGGGGTTCAACAACGACGACATGCGGATCGTCGTGGTGCATGATGCCGACCGGCAGGTCGATCACGCGGTGCTCGCCGTCGACATGGGCGATCGGACCTTGGTCCTCGACAACTACGGTGTGCCGCTGCCGCCGCGCGGCCGCCTCGGGTATCGGCCCGACTACTCGGTCAACCTCACGCACCGGTGGACCCATTTCCTCACACCGGAGCTGACCCAGGCCTTCATCGCCCAGTCGCTGCAGTAACCGTTGATGCCCAGTCGAACAGGGTTTGCCGTCATGCCGCCTCCCGCTTGCTTTGGGGGCTCGCCAAGAACAGGATCATTGCGATGAGCGAAATGACCCGCGTGCTGGAAGACACGTCGCTGGACGACCTGCAGCCCAGGCGGACCCGCCGTCTGGCCTGGATGTCGGGCGGGCTGATTGTCGTCGTCATCCTGGCGATCTTCATGGGTGTCAGCGCCATCCAGGACCGCGAGGCCGAAGTGCTGTCGGCGCTGGAGCAGCGGACCGAGTTGCGCGCCGGCAGCCGTGCCGACACCATCGAAACCTGGCTGGAAGGCGTCGTCCGGCTCACCGGCCAGGCGGTCAACGGCAACGCGCTGCGCCTGTTCATCTCCGAGCTCACCCAGGGCGACGAAGATCCGGAACTGGCCCAGCAGCTCCTCCAGCAGAGCGACTACGTCAGCACCATCCTGGCATCCTTCGTCACCCGCAACGAATTCCTTGCTGCCCATGCCGTCGGCCCCGACGGCGATCTGCTGATCAGCAGCGACCAGGCGACCCCCCTGCTCAACCCGGAAATCACCGCCATCGCATCGCAGGCCCGCGAGCTGGTGCCCGACGTGGTGGCCGACAACCGGGCCCGCTTCACCCCGGTCCGCGTCACCAACCACGGCCTGGTGATCGACGTGGTGCGGCCGATCCTGGAATTGCAGAACCCCGACCCGACCCAGGAGCCGCGCCCCATCGCCGCCCTGATCGTCAGCATGGACATTACCGACGACCTGGCCCGGTTCCTCGAACCCGGCCTGTTCGCCGCCGCCGGCGAGCGTTTCGCCATCGCCCAGACCGACGAATACGGCGTCGTGTTCCGGCTGCACGAGGGCCGCCTGGAGGTCGACGAGGGCGCAGCCCCCGCCCCGCCCCTCACCTTCGCCGAGCGCGATAGCCTGTCGGGCATGGACGCGGTGTTTTCGTCGGGCGTGGAGCTTGCCAGCGTGCCCTGGATGGTGGTGGCGGAAACCGACCGTGAGACGGCACTGGCGCCGCTGCAGGCGGCCATCACCACCGTGGTCATCGTCGGTGGGCTCGCCACCATCATGATCGCCGGCCTGATGATCGCCATCTGGTTCAACCAGGAGAGTACCGCCAACCGCGCGCTCGCCACCCAGTTCCGCAACATGGCGGCGCACATCGACGCGCAGCGGCGGATCCTCGCCAGCGTCACCGGCAGCGTGGAGGAATTCATCGGGCTGAAGACCGCGGGCGGCATCTACAAATGGGTGAACATCGCCTTTGCCCGTGCCTTCAAGAAGACGCCCGATGCCGTGATCGGCCTCAGCGACGACCAGCTTTTCGGCCACGGTACGGCCGAACGCCTGCGCCAGTCCGACGAGCAGATCCTGCGCGGCCTCGATATCCCCACCATCGAGGATCAGCTCTACATCGGCGATAAGCGCTACGACGTGCAGATCTCCAAGACGCCGCTCACCCGCGAGGACGGCACCATCGAGGGCATCGTTTCGGTGACCCGCGACGTGACCGAGCTGGTGGAACAGCGCCGCCTGCGCGAACAGGCCGTGCGCCAGTCGATCTATGCGCTGGTGAAGACGGTGGAGCTGTCGGACCCCTATCTGGTGGGGCATTCCCGGCTGCTCAGCAGCTTCTCCGTCCTGGTCGGCAAGCGCCTCAACCTGAGCCCGACCGACCTGTCGGCGCTGGAGATCGCCGCCAACCTGTCGCAGATCGGCAAGCAGGCGGTGCCGCGGGAGATCGTCAACAAGCCGGGCCGCCTGACGCCGGAAGAAATCGTGGAGATGAACCGGCACATCGAGCATGCGCTGAACATCCTGAAGGACGTGGACTTCCAGCTTCCGGTACAGGAGAGCATCGCGGAGATGTACGAGCGGCTCGACGGCTCGGGCTATCCCGAGGCGCTGTCCGGCGATGCCATCAACATCCGCGCCCGCATCCTCGGCGTGTGCGACGTGTTCTGCGCCCGCATCCGCCCGCGCTCCTACCGCGGTGCCATCGCCCCCGACCTCGCCATGACGGTGATGAGCGACCACCCGGACAAGTACGATGCCGCCGTGGTGGAAGCCCTGCAGGAGGTGCTGCGCACCCAGGAAGGCGAGAAGCTGGTTCTGGTGGCCCGCACCACGGGCGGTCCGCAAGCGCCGTCCGACTCCTAGAAACTGATCCGGTCTGATGGACTCGCTTCGGGCTCCATCAGGCCGGATCAATGCCCGCAATTCCAATTGTCCAGGGCGGCTCCACCGCCATTGAGTCGGTTCCGGCCCGCACCCCCGCCCGATCACCCGATAATCGACAATGGATTGGGTGGCCGGGCGGGGAGCCGGGCCGGTGCAGACTGATCAGAAAATGCCCTGGGCTGCGGTGACAGTTTAGCGCCGCACGCCGTCCCGATTCGGACGGTCGAGGGCCTGTCCGCGGTCATCGCATCGCTCGGGACCTTGGTCTACGATGCCGCGAACTCCGCAATCGGGACTCTAGGCCATGTCGCGCGACCGTCCCTCGCCCCTGCGATTCGCTGCCGTCGCCCTGGTGCTGGCGCTGGTGATCTATGGCGCCATGACGGTCGGCCGCCTGTGGTTCGACGGCGATCACCTGGCCGAAGAGGCCCGCGCCGGACTGGCCGAGCTGGGCCTGGCGGACGTGCTCATGCTGCCCGACCCGCTGACGCTCGGCTGGGAGGGCGGTCCGGTGGTCGAGACGGACCGGGCAACCGCAACCGACGCCACTGCCGGCCTCACCCTGGAGCTTGAGGACGTGGTCGGCCGGCTCAACCTGGCGCAGTTCGCCGCCGGAGCGGTGGTTGTGGACGAGGCGGCAGCCGCCACGGGCCGCCTTTCGATCGCCACCGGCAGCGGCCAACCGGTGGAGCTGGACCTGGCAGAGGTGCGCGTGTCGCCGGAATCCGGCGGCTGGCACATCGGCGCCCGGATGGGGCCGGACGGGGTGCCGGCGGTGCTCTCCCTCAGCCCCCGCGGCGATGGTCCACTGGCCGAAGCGGCCGCATTGACCGCGGCGATCGACGGCGGCGGCGCCGCCCTGCAAGCCTCGGGCTCGCTCGCCCTTGCCCCGGCCCTGGACGCCACACTGGCCATCGACACCGACGATCTGGGCACGCTCGTCGGCCGCGCGGGCCTGCCGCCCGACCTGCAGGCCCTGCTGGCCGGCATTGGCCGGTTTTCCGGCCAGGTCTCCGTGTCGGGCGAGACCGTCATCCTCACCGGTGCCGAGGCGACCATCGCAGACACCACCCTGTCGGGCGACCTCAGCCTGCAGCCCGATGCCCTGTCCGGCCGCATCACCCTAGCCACCGCCACCCTGTCGCCGGACGGGCTGGACGCCTGGCAGGACGGGCTCGACCGCCTGGGCGAGCGCACGCTCGATCTGGCCATCACCGTCGATGCCCTGGCACTGGCCGATCAGCCGGGGGCCCTCGGCCGAGTGTCGGTGCGGCTCGAAGGCACCACGGCGGCCCCGCAGGTTGAGATCGCTCCCCCTGGCGATGCGGCCGACGCGCCCTCGCAGGCATTGGCCATGGTGGCCGACCGGGAGATGCGCGACGCCCAATTGCGCATCGCCGACCTGGCACCGCTGGGGGCCGAGGGAACCCTGTGGATCGGCCTGCCCGATGCCGCCGACGACACCCTCAATCTGTTGTTCGACCTGTCGAGCCTCGATCTCGACCGGGCCCTTTCCCAGGTGCCGCGATGGCTGGCACAGCCCGGCGGCCGCGACCTGTTCCTCAGGCTGCGGGCCGATGAGGTGCGCCGCGGCGATGCCACCCTCAGCGATGTCGACGGCGTTGCGTCCTGGGGGGCAGACGGATTGACCGCGCTGGTGGAGGACGCGCGCATCGGCGACGGCCGCCTCGACCTTGAGGTGAGCCAGACACCCGACGGCGCGCGCCTTGCCCTGTCGGCACGGCAGGCCGACGCCGGAGCGCTCGCCGGGCTGTTGGGCCTGCCGCCACTGGTCGACGGCCCGGTCGCCGCCTCGGCCAACCTCACCCTGGGAGATGAGGCCGTGGCCGGCGACGCGTCCGGACTCGCCGAACGCGCTGCCGCGGGATCGGTGTCGATCAGCGCCCGCGACGGCCAACTGCAGGTGCCCGAGGCGTGGCGCACGCTGGACCGCGCCGCCGACTTGCCCGAGCGCCTTACCTTCGACCATCTGCGCCTGGATGGGCGGCTGGAGGCCGGCACGCTGGACATCGTCCAGGGCACCCTGATCGCCGGCGACATCGAGGTCGACCTCACCGGCACCGTCGATCTGCGCGCGCGGACCGTGGACCTCAGCGTGCTCTACACCCGCCGCAGCGACGACGGCACCGCGCGCGTCGGCGGCTCGCTGGACGGGCCGCTGGAGGCCCCCTCGCTACATGTCACGCGGCGCTGAGTCGCGCCTGCCACCCTTCGCAAACGCCACCACTTGCCCCCGCGGTGGCCGGCGCACGGGCGCAACGGCCGGTCCACCTGCCGCCACCGGCCCAGCAAGGGTCATCCCGACTAGCAGCTTTTTGCACTGCAATAGTGACCACGACCGACCGCAACGGTAGGCTTTGTCGACGCCTGCACAATCCCTTGGTGTCGCATGAGTTCCAGGTGATATAGGTCAATGAGCTTTCCGGGGGCCCAACTATGGTTGCCAACGGCTTACATCGCGACATCGCGAGCTCATGCAGGATCCCACGTCCTCAGCTGGCGTCACTCGGTTCGGCCCCCGCCCACGCGGTCTTGCCTGGTGGCGGACCATTCTTGTGACCTAAAATAAGCCCGATATGGAGGCCTCTTCCATGAACACGCCAATCTACCAGGACGCTCCGACCAGCAATCCGAAAGTGCTGGCCTGGGTCAAGGAGATGGAGACCCTGTGCAAGCCCGATGCGGTGCACTGGTGCGATGGGACGGACGAAGAATACGACGCCCTGTGCCAGCTCATGGTCGAGCATGGCACCTTCATCAAGCTGAATGAGGCGAAGCGCCCCAACAGCTACCTGTCGCGCAGCGACCCGCGGGATGTGGCCCGCGTCGAAGGCCGTACCTTCATCTGCTCCAACAACAAGAACGACGCCGGGCCGACCAACAACTGGATGCCCCCGGAGGAGATGAAGACCAAGCTGCACGGTCTGTTCGACGGCTGCATGCGCGGACGGACGATGTACGTCATCCCGTTCTCCATGGGGCCCTTGGGCTCGCACATCGCCCATATCGGCATCGAGATCACCGACAGCCCCTACGTCGTCGTCAACATGCGGATCATGACCCGCATGGGCCGCAAGGTGTTCGACGTGCTCGGCGACGAAGGCCACTTCGTGCCCTGCATGCACTCCGTCGGCTACCCGCTGAAGTCGGGCGAAGCCGGCCCGGCTTGGCCGTGCGATCCGGAAAACACCTACATCACCCACTTCCCCGAAACCCGCGAGATCTGGTCCTATGGGTCGGGCTATGGCGGCAACGCGCTCTTGGGCAAGAAGTGCTTCGCACTGCGCATCGCCTCGGTGATGGCGCATGATGAAGGGTGGCTGGCCGAGCACATGCTGATCGTCGGCGTCGAGTCGCCGGACAACGAGAAGACCTATGTGGCCGCCGCCTTCCCCAGCGCCTGCGGCAAGACCAACTTCGCCATGCTGGTGCCGCCTCCGGGCTTCGAAGGCTGGAAGGTGCTGACGGTCGGCGACGACATCGCCTGGATCAAGCCGGGGCCCGACGGCAGGCTGTACGCCATCAACCCCGAGGCCGGTTTCTTCGGCGTCGCCCCGGGCACGTCGGACAAGACCAACCCCAACGCCATGATCTCGGCGGCCAAGAACTCCATCTTCACCAACGTTGCCCTGACCGATGACGGCGACGTGTGGTGGGAAGGCATGACCAAGGAGCCGCCGGCCCACCTGATCGACTGGAAGGGCAATGACTGGACGCCGGGAAGCGGGGCGCCCGCCGCGCACCCCAACGCTCGGTTCACCTCGCCGGCCGCGCAGTGCCCGACCATCGATCCGGATTGGGAAAACCCCAACGGCGTGCCGATCGCGGCTTTCATCTTCGGCGGGCGCGTGTCGCACGACATGCCGCTGGTATTCCAGGCGTTCAACTGGGCCCACGGCGTGTATCTGGCCGCCACCATGGGATCGGAAGCCACCGCTGCGGCGGAAGGCCAAGGCGCCATGCGCCGCGACCCGATGGCGATGCTGCCTTTCTGCGGCTACAACATGGCCGATTACTGGAGCCACTGGCTCAACATGGGCCGCACGCTGAACAACCCGCCGCGCATCTTCCGGGTGAACTGGTTCCGCAAAGACGAAAACGGCAAGTTCATCTGGCCGGGCTTCGGCGACAACATGCGTGTGCTGAAGTGGATCCTCGACCGGGTGCACGGCGACGGTTTCGCGGTGGAAAGCCCGCTCGGCTGGATGCCGCGCCACGAGGATCTGCCCTGGCAGGGCCTGGAGTTCCCGCAGGATCAGTTCTACGAACTGATGAGCGTGGCCAAGGACGCCGGCCAGGAGGAAGCCTCCGCCCACGAGGTGCTGTTCGACCGCTTCTTCGACCGTCTGCCCAAGGAGTTCATCTACGAGCGTGAGATGCTGCGCTCGAGATTCTGGCGCGGACCGAGTCGATGGGAGTTGGCTCGCGAACGACTCTGAGTATTCTAAGTGTGCCTAACGGTGGGGGGGTCGGACCCAGGGCCGGCCCCCCTTCTCTGACCGCGTATCCTGCGCGCTGCCCACCCCCACACCTTCCGGGAGTGATGATCCATGGCGATCAACAAAGACCTCACCGACCGCCTGACCGAGCAGCGCAAGATCGTGTTCGAGGCCGGCGGCGACGATAAGGTCGCCAAGCGCCACGAAAAGGGTCTGCTGTCAGCTCGCGAACGGCTGGACGGGTTGTTCGAACCCGACACCTTCCAGGAGATCGGCACCCACATCCGCCACACCGCCACCGCCTTCGGGATGGCCGGCAAGGATATCCCGGCCGACGGCGTGGTGGTGGGCACCGGCTATGTCGACGGCCGCCAGGTCGCCGCCTTCAGCCAGGACTTCACCGTGGCCGCCGGTACGCTGGGCAAGATGCACGCCCAGAAGATGGTCGAGGCGATGAAGTACGCGCTGAAGATGGGCGTGCCGCTGGTGGCGTTCAAAGACAGCGGCGGTGCGCGCATCCAGGAAGGCGTGGACGCGCTGTCCGGCTACGGCAACGTCTTCTACAACAACGTGCTGCTGTCGGGCGTGGTGCCGCAGATCGCCGCCGTGCTGGGGCCATGCGCCGGTGGGGCGTCGTATTCGCCGGCCCTCATGGACTTCATCATCATGACCCGGCAGAACGCCCAGATGTTCATCACCGGGCCGGAGGTGATCAAGGCGGTGACCGGCCGCCAGACCAGCATGGACGAGGTGGGCGGGGCCAAGGTGCACGCCGAAGTCAGCGGCAATGTCCATTTCGTCGCCGACGATGACCGCCACGCCATCCGCATCGTCCACCAGCTCCTGTCCTATCTGCCGTCGAACAACGCCGAAGATCCGCCGCACCGCCCGGTGCCGGAAATCGACCTGTCCGACGACAACGACATCAACGACCTGGTGCCGGAAGACCCCGGCGACCCCATGGACGTGCGCAAGGTGATCGCCCGCCTGGTCGATCCCGGCAGCTTCCTGGAAGTGCATGCGGGCTGGGCCACCAACATCATCGTCGGCTTCTGCCGCATCGGCGGCATCATCACCGGCCTTCTGGCCAACAATCCCATGAGCCTAGCCGGTGCGCTCGACATCAACGCATCCGACAAGGGCGCGCGCTTCATCCGCTTCTGCAACGTCTTCTCCATCCCGCTGCTGACGCTGGTGGATGTGCCGGGCTTCCTGCCGGGGGTGGAACAGGAGCGCGGCGGCATCATCCGCCACGGTGCCAAGATGCTGTTCGCCTACGCCTCGGCCACCGTGCCCAAGATCACGGTGATCCTGCGCAAGGCCTATGGCGGGTCCTACCTGGCCATGTGCAGCCAGGAGATGGGGGCCGACGTGGTGTACGCCTGGCCGACCGCGGAGATTGCGGTGATGGGGGCCGAAGGGGCCGTCAACATCCTCTACCGCGGCGAACTGAAGGACGCGGAGAACCGCCTGGCCAAGGTGAAGGAGCTGGCGGCGGATTACCGTCGCGAGTTCGCCTCGCCCTACCTGTCGGCCGGCCGCGGCTACATCACCGACGTGATCCAGCCCCAGGAAACCCGGGCCCAGATCACCCTGGCGCTGCGCAAGACACTGCACAAGCGCGAGACCCGGCCGCCGAAGAAGCACGGGGACATCCCGCTGTGATCGGGTACGCCCCTGCAGGGAGAACACGGCCATGAACGATCTGCCGATCATCGACAGCCTGGTGATGTACCTGCTCGCCGTGGCCATCGCCTTCCTGGTGGCCTTGGTGATCAAGGGCATCGTCGCCATCACCGGACGCATCGGCGAAGGAGCACCTGCCAAGGCTCCGGTTGCCAAGCCCGCGGCGGCGAAACCGGCAGCCGTCCCGGCCGGACCACCCCCGGCGCACATCGCGGCCATCACCGCGGCGGTCGCCAGCTTCCTCGGCACCCACCGGATCGTCCGGATCGCCGACGCCGCCCACGACACCACCTGGACGACGACCGGTCGCGCCCAGCAGCAGCTGTCGCACAGGCCCCACTCCGGGCACTAGCACCGGCGCCCGCCACGCCGCACCGACGGTGATCCCCAAGGTGCGCATTTCGACCGAACGGATTAGTCAGGGATCTGCACCATGATGCGCAAATTTCGGATCACCGTAGACGGCAAGCCCTATGACGTGACCGTCGAGGACATGACGGGCGACGTCGGGACCCTCTACCCCACCCCCTCCATGACCCAGCAGACCATCGAGCCCGCGGCCGCCCCGGCCCCGGCGGCAGCTCCTGCAGCGCCCGCTGCCGGCGATGCGGCCGGCCCCGGCGACGAGGTGAGCCCGCTGGGCGGCGTCGTCGTGTCCATCGAGGTGTCGGTCGGCCAGGCGGTCAGCGCCGGCGACAAGATCGTCACCATCGAGGCCATGAAGATGAAGACGGCGGTGGTCGCCCACAGCAACGGCACCGTCAGCAACATTGCGGTCAAGGTGGGCGACGGCGTGGAAACGGGCCAAGTGCTGCTGACCATCTCCTGAACCCGCCGCGGCGCCAGCAATCGGGGGCATTCCTGCCATGGACGGCATCGACTTCGTAAACTTGTTCCAGGGAATCGCCACCCTGCTGCGCTCCGAACCGACCATCCTGATCGGGCGTATCTGCCTGGTCGCCTTGGGGATCCTGCTGATCTACCTGGGCCGCAAGGGTGTGCTGGAAGCGCTGCTGATGATCCCCATGGGGCTCGGCATGGCGTCCATCAATGCCGGCGTGCTGTTCTTCGATGTCGAAGCCAACCAGCAGGGCACGCTGTTCATCGACCCGCTGATCCCCGACGGCGCGACGGACATGCTGGTGCAGCAGCTCCAGATCTTCTGGATGCAGCCGATCTACACCTTCACGTTCTCCAACGGCTTGATTGCGTGCCTGGTGTTCATGGGCATCGGCGTGCTGCTGGACGTGGGCTTCCTGATGGCCCGGCCGTTCACCAGCATGACCATCGCCCTATTCGCCGAGCTGGGCACCTTCGTCGCCTTCCCCTTGGCCGTCGCCTTCGGCATGAGCCTGAACGATGCCGCGGCCACCGCCACCATCGGCGGGGCGGACGGCCCGATGATCCTGTTCGCGGCACTGATCTTGTCGCAGGACCTGTTCGTGCCGATCACCGTGGTGGCCTACCTCTATCTCGGGCTCACCTATGGCGGCTATCCGTACCTGATCAAGCTGATGGTGCCCAAGCGCCTACGCGGTCTGCCCATGCCGCCGCCCAAGAAGCGCAAGGAGATCACCGCCAACCAGAAGCTGATCTTCGCGGTGGTGGCCAACATCATCCTGTGCCTGCTGTTCCCGGTGGCAGCACCGCTGTTCTTGTCGCTGTTCATCGGCGTGGTGATCCGGGAAAGCGGGCTGGTACACTTCGCGGAGGTGTTCAGCGGTCCCATCCTCTATGGCGCCACCTTCTTCCTCGGCCTGCTGCTGGGCGTGCTGTGCGAAGCGCGCACCATCCTTGACCCGCAGGTGCTGCTGCTGCTGGTGCTGGGCATCATCGCCCTGCTGTTCAGCGGTATCGGCGGCCTGATCGGCGGCTACGTGCTGTATTTCGCCACCGGCCGGAAGTTCAATCCGGTGATCGGCATCGCCGGGGTGAGCTGCGTGCCCACCACGGCCAAGGTGGCGCAGAAGACCGTGTCGGCGGCAAACCCCGATGCCATCGTGATGCCCCACGCGCTCGGCGCCAGCGTCAGCGGCGTGATCACCTCGGCCATCATCGCCGGCATCTTCATCACGGTGGTGAGCGCGCAGACCGCCGTCACGCCCTGATCAATACGCCCCCCCCCGATCGGCGCCACCGCGCCGGCCGGGCCGGACGAACAAGAAGGGGGCAGGCCGCGCGACGGTCTGCCCCTTTCGCTGTTCGGAAGGTCAGCGGATCAGCGGTCCAGGTCGGAGCCGGTGGACGGCTCGACGAACAGCACGTGGGGGTTCATCAGGTTGGCCGGGTCGACGGCCTGCTTGATGCGCCGCATCAGCTCCAGGTCCACCGGCGAGGCCACGTCTGCCAGCTTTTCGCGGCGCAGGCGGCCGATGCCGTGCTCGGCGCTGATGGACCCGCCGAACTCCGCCACCGTGCCGAACACGATCTCGGTGAACGCCGGCCCGCGCTCGGCAAACCCGGTCTCGTCGCCGGCCGGCGGGCAGATGTTGAAGTGCACGTTGCCGTCGCCAACATGGCCGAAGGCCACCACCCGGTCGTCGGGGAAGCGCTCGGCCAGCCGCGCCTTGGCGGTGTCGATGAAGTCGCCCATGCGGCTCGTTTTCACCGACACGTCGTGCTTGATGCTGGCGCCGTTGAGGCGCTGGCCCTCGACGATGGCCTCGCGCAGGAACCAGAGCTGGCGCGCCTGTTCTTCGGTGGCGGCGATGGTGCCGTCGACGACCCAGCCCTCCTCGAAGGCCGCTTCCAGGATCTCCTCCAGGGCGGCACGCAGGCCGGCTTCCGAGCGGCTGCTGGCCAGCTCCAGCAGCACATAGTGGGGATACCGCTCCTCCAGGGGATCGATGGCACCCGTCACGTGCTGCAAGGCCAGGTCGATGCCGACGCGCGGCATCAGCTCGAAGGCCACGAGCTGGTCGCCGGAGCGCCGCCGTGCGGCATCGAACAGCGCCATCACCGAGGACAGATCGTGCAGCGCGACCAGGGCCGTCTGGCTGTCGGCATGGGCGGGGAACAGCTTCAGGATCGCCGCAGTGATGATGCCCAGCGACCCCTCCGCACCGATGAACAGGTGCTTCAGGTCGTAGCCGGTGTTGTCCTTGCGCAGGCCCCGCAGGTCCTGCCACACCCGCCCGTCGGGCAATACCACCTCCAGCCCCAGCACCAGGTCGCGCATGTTGCCGTAGTGGAGCACGGCGTTGCCCCCGGCATTGGTGGAAAGGTTGCCGCCGATCTGGCAGGAGCCCTCCGCCCCCAGGCTCAGGGGAAACAGCATGCCGTCCGCGGCGGCGGCCTGCTGGATGTCCGCCAGGATGCAGCCGGCCTCCACCGTGATGGTGTAGTTGGCGCGATCCAGTTCGCGCACGCGGTTGAGCCGGCCGAGATTGACCAGCACCTGAAGGCCGGTCTCATCGGGCACGCTGCCGCCGACGAGGCCGGTGTTGCCGCCCTGGGGCACCATGGAGACGCCGGCGTCCGCACAGGCGGCAACCACGGCCGACACCTCGTCCACCGTCGCCGGGCGCACCATGAAGGGCGTGCGGCCGAAGTAGCGCCGCCGCCAGTCGATCAGGTGGGGGGCCAGGGCATCGGGATCGGTAACCAGGCCGCGCTCCCCCACGATGGCGCGCAGGCGATCGGCGAGGTCCTGGAAGGCGGGACGGGTCTGGTCGGGCACGTCGGGGTCCACGGGGCTGCGGGGCGGCGGGGCGGCGGGCGTTGCCCGGTCAACTTACTACGTAGAGTCCGCCGTTGACATGGATGGTTTCCCCGTTGATGAACCCGGCCGCCTCGCTGCACAGGAAGGCGGCCACGCCCGCCACTTCCTCCGGCCGGCCGAAGCGCTTCAGCGGTGTGGCCCGGAGCAGCGCTTCGCCCTGGGAGCGCAGCAACGGCTGGATCAGCGGCGTTTCGATCAGCCCGGGCGAGATGCAGTTCACCCGGATGCCGCGCGGCGCCAGCTCGTGCATCAGGCTGCGCGAGAACACCAGCACGCCGCCTTTGGCCGCGGCGTAGTGGGCGTGCTGGAAACTGCCGCGGTGGCCGGCCATGGAAGCGATGTTCACGATGGCACCGCCGTCGCGCAGCTTCGGGATCATCGCCCGGCAGGTGTAGAACACGCCATCCAGGTTGATGGCGATGGACTGGCGCCATTGGTCGTCGGTCATGCTCTCGACAAGCTGGGCGAGGTAGAGGCCGGCGCCGTTGACCAGGAAGTCCACACTGCCGAAGCGCTCTTCCGCCAGCGTCGCCATGGCATCGGCATCGTCCGACCGGCTGACGTCGTGGGCGATGGTGGCGACCCGTGTGCCCGAAGGATCGAGGTCCACGGCAAACTGGTCGAGCCCTTCGCCGTTGACGTCGCTGAGCACGAGGCTGGCCCCATAGCCGTAGAACAGGCTGGCGATGGCTTGGCTGATACCGCCGTTGGCGCCGGTGAGGGCCAGCACCTTGCCCGTGAAGTCGAACATGGGCCCCGCTCCCCTTCCCGCTGCCCTTCCCGCTGCCCTCCCCGTAGCACCGGCGCCGGCGCGCCCGCTCCGCCGTCAGGTCATCAGCCAGCCGCCGGCCACGTCGATCACCTGGCCGGTGACGAAGCGGGCGGCATCGGAGGTCAGGAACAGCGCCACCTCCGCCACCTCCTCCGGCTCGCCCAGCCGGCCGAGCGGTGTTGCGGCCGCCACCTGGTCGTTGACCTCCTGGCTCACCGAATGGATCAGCGGCGTGACGATGCGGCCCGGCGCCAGCGCGTTCACCGTGATGCCGTGGGGTCCCAGCTCGCCCGCCAAATGCTTGGTGAAGCCGATCACCGCGGCCTTGGAGGCGGCATAGTGCGCCCCGACATGGCGGAAATAGGTGCGCCCGGCCACCGAGGCAATGGTGATGATCCGCCCGTAGCCGGTGGCGATCATCTGCGGCACCGTGGCGTGGACAACGTTGAAGGTGCCGTTGAGGTTCACGTCGACCACGCGCGTCCACTCGGCGGGGTCCATATCCTGCATGGTCACCCCACGGCCTTCGTGCTTGGGCGAGATGCCGGCGTTACACACCACCACGTCGAAGGTGGCCCCCAGGGTTTCCGACAGGCGTCCGACAGCCTGGGTCACCGCCGCGTGGTCGGCGACGTCGGCCACCGCGGCGGCGAGGCGCGCGCCGGCCTTGTTCAGCTCGGCGGCACGCAGGCTGAGGTGCGCCGGAGCGATGTCCAGCAGGCCCACGGCAGCACCGCGGGCCAGGAACCCGGCAGCCAGGGCGGCGCCGATCCCCTGGCCGGCGCCGGTGATCAGCACGGTGCGCCCAAGATGGGTGCGCAGCGGGCTGTATTGGGGTGTCTTGGGATCGTTCACGGCTCGGTCTCCAGCATGATCTTGCCGATATGCCGGCTTTCTTCCATCAGGCGGTGGGCTTCGGCCGCCTCGGCCAGCGGCAGCACGGTGTGGATCACCGGGCCGACGGTGCCTGCTTCCAGCAGCGGCCAAACCTTGTCGCTGAGGGCCCGCGCGATCGCCGCCTTCTCCGTCACGGAGCGCGGGCGCAGGGTGGAACCGGTGTAGGTGAGCCGCTTCACCATCAGCGGCGCGAAGTTCACCTCCACCTTGGGACTCTCCAGGAACCCGATCTGGACGATGCGGCCGTCCTGGGCAGCACAGCGGATGTTGCGCGCGATGTAGCTGCCGCCGACCATGTCGAGGATCAGGTTGGGCCCCCTACCGTCGGTGAACTCTTTCACCTCGGCGACGAAGTCCTCGGTGTTGTAGTTGATCGCCCGATCGGCCCCCAGTTTCAGGCAGGCATCCGCCTTCAGGCCGTTGCCGACGGTGACGGCCACACGCGACCCGAAGGCCTTGGCAAGCTGGATCGCCGTGGTGCCGATGCCCGACGAGCCGCCGTGCACCAGCAGGGTTTCCCCCGGCTTCAGCCCACCCCGGTCGAACACATTGGTCCACACGGTGAAGAAGGTTTCCGGCACGGCCGCCGCCTGCACCATGGAGAAGCCCTTGGGCACCGGCAGCGCCAGCGGGTCGGACGCCAGGCAGTATTCGGCATAGCCGCCGGAATGGACGAGCGCGCACACCGCTTCGCCCACCCGGGTCCGCGCCACCCCCTCGCCCACGGCCACGATGATGCCGGCGATCTCCAGGCCGGGCACGTCGGACGCTCCCGGCGGCGGCGGATAGTTGCCGCGGCGCTGCTCCACGTCGGGACGATTGACGCCGGCGGCGGCCACTCGCACCAGCACTTCGCCCGCGGCGGGACTGGGTACGGGCATGCGGTCCGGCTCCAGCACCTCCGGCCCCCCGTGGCCGTGCAGGCGGATATAGGTCATGTCAGCCGGAATGCCGGTGGCGGTCATTGCGTCGGTCCTCCCGTTCGGGCCTGTGCGTGCTCCTCCCTGGAATCTGGGGACGAGAGCAAGCGGATTTGCCCGCTTATTGTGCAACGACGGCCCACGCTCGGCGAGGGGTGCCTTCGGCCCCCATCGTCCGGTGATCGCAGCATATCGGGAAATGTCGTCGGGCGGACAGGCCGGCGGATGCGCCTCGCCTGCACCCGTCAGTCGAGGACCGCGTAGCCCCGGTTGGCGAGGCACTGGCGCAGTACGCCGGCGCGCCGGTCGTAGGCGTTGACGCCGCCGCCGACACCGCCGCTGACGCCGCCCAGCGATGCGCCGATCGCCGCACCGTGGCCGGCCCCACCGCCGAACGCCCCGGCGATGGCACCAAGGGCGGCCCCGGTCGCCGCCGTCAGTAGCCCGGTGCCCATGGCTTCCTGGCCCACATTCACCTGGTCGGCATACCCCTGGCACTCGGCAAGGTCGTGCTGGTACGCCATTTCATCAAAACCGGGATAGCCCCGATCTATGATAGGCTCGTAAGAGCTACAGGCGGCAAGCCCCAGGGCGACCGCCGTCACCGCCGTACAGGCACGCCGCGTCCGCCGCCTGGAACGTGTGCACGCAGCGGCGGTGCAGCCGGCCCATGGGGTGGGATTGGTCATGTGAAGCGCCCGTTTCTGGAAGTGCCGGGTTGCTTTGAACCCTTGCCGCTCAAGCCACCGAGGATGGTACCGGTTGATGGTGGAACCGTGTTAGGCGGCCCGCGAAATCGGGCAGGATCGTGGCAAGTGCCCCTTGCCGGCTAGACGACCTGCAGGGTTGGCACCGCACTGGCCAGGCGGTCCACCCAAGGGCCGTGTCGCACGGACGGTGCCGCGTTCACGGCACGCAATGGCCGCCGCGTCGCGGGCGCGGGGAAGCAGGACATGAGCTCTGTATTTCTGTTTGAGATCGACGGCTCGCTGGCCGAGCCCGGCTGCCCGCTATCGGCGGGCATGGCCGCTACGTTGTTCGACCTGGCGTGCCGCCATCCCGTCTATCTGCTTTCGGGCGGCGACTGGCGGGACGTGTCGGCCCAGGTGCCGGATTGGCTGAGGGCCGAGGTGCAGGGCATCTTCGTGGCTGTGGGAACGCAATTCTGGCGGCGCGACCGGCAGATGGCCGTACGCCCGCCGTTTCCGCACCTGGTCACGCGCGGCAGCGCCAGCGGCTACGTGGCACCGGGCGAATGGGCGCGAGCGGAGGTGCTACCGTGGCTGCGGTCGAGCCATCCGCACGACCAGATTCTTGTGGTCACCGGCCGGCCGGACCTGCCCGCACCCCACAGGCAGGCATTGGCCGATGCCCTGCCGGTGCTGGGCGACGGCTTCAACACCGTCGCCGTCAACGGTCCTGCCGGCGCCCTCCTGGCGGTGGCGGACATGCTGCAGGACGACGACTGCTGACGCATCGGCCAGCACCCCGCCGCCGGGCGGCACTGATCGCGCCCGGATCGCGGCCTCCCCTGGTCCATCGAGTCGCGATCGGCATCGAATCAAGACCAGTCGTGTTATCGTTGCGTCCTGGGTCGGGAACCCGGCGCGGCGTCGGCAGGTTTGACTCCGAGCACCGCGCGGCCGAAAACGCCCGACTCGGGACGTCCCTGTAGAGGATTTCCTAACAGGCGTTGTGCTAAGGGCGATGAACCGGAGCGGCGAAGGCTTGCCCGGCGCATCACGGGGGGCCGATCCGGATCCCCATCCGAACCACCGCGAGTGCGATACGGCGAGCGACGATTGGCGATGGGCCAGGCAAGCGATGGCGCAGACCAGCGACTGACGACGGCGCCCCCCCGCGAGCGGCGCCGCTTCTGGCTGATCCTCGCCGACTTGGTGCTGGTGGGCTCGGTGGTCGCCTTTGCACTGGGCATCGATGGCCTCGGCGGCGCCGGCGGCTTGTCGGGCGACGACATCCTGCACACGCCCCTCGACGCCCGAGCGGACGCATGGCGTGCCGCCATCTGGATCGTCGTCGCAGCCTTCGTCGGCGTCCTTGCCTCCGGTGGTGCCGTCCTCGCACTGCTCGCCCTGGAGGTTCGTGCCGCGCGGCGGCGCGTGGCGGACATTGATGCGGCCGAGTCTGCGGCTGCGGCAGCCGAACGGCGCCTGGCCGATGCGCTGGCGGGCAGCCCCGCCGGCTTCGCCCTGTTCGATGCCGACGACAGGCTGGTGCTGTGCAACCAGCGCTACCGCGAACTGCATCGGGAAAGCGCCGCCGTCCTGCTGCCCGGCACCAGCTTCGAACGCATCCTTCGCTTCGGTCTGGAGTGCGGCCAGTACCCGGAGGCGGCCGGCCGCGAGACTGCCTGGACCGCCGAGCAGATGCGCCGCCACCGCACCCCCGGCACCTCCTTCGCGCTGCGCCTCACCGGCAAGCGCTGGCTTCAGGTGAGCGAACGGCAGAGCGGCGATGGCGGCGTGGTGCGTATGGCCGTCGACACCACCGGGTTGAAGCGGGCCGAAGACCTGCTGAAGCGCACCGAGCCGGCAGGCCAGGTCGGTCATTTCAGCCTGGATGCGGCCACCGGCGAAACGGTCTTCTCCCCCAACCTCCACCGCCTGCTCGGCCTGCCGCCGAACAGGCCGGCCAGCGCCACCTTGTTGCTCGACCGCGTCGCCCCGGGCGACCGCGGCGGACTGGCCCGCGCCCTGGAGGCCGCCCGCGGTGGCAGCGAGGGAGCGCCCACCCTCTATCGCAGCGTGGAGATCGACGGTAGCGCCCGGTGGTTCGCCATCTCCTTTGCCGCCGAACGTGACCATCAGGGCCTGCCGCTGGAAATCTACGGCACGGTGCGCGACGTCACTGCCCTGAAGGCGGCGGAGGACGAGGCGGCTGAGGCCCGCCGCGACGCAGCGGCGGCCGGGAGCGCGAAGTCTGGCCTCCTGTCGCTGCTGGGCCGGGGCGTCCACGGCCCGCTCGACGGCGTGATGGGTACGCTCAACCTGCTCGACCGTGCGCACCTGCGCCCGCGCGATGCCGGCACCATCCTCCAGGTGCAGGCACACGCAGAGCGCCTGCGCGCCGCCCTCGACGACGCCCGGGAGTTGGCACGCCTGGATGCTGGCCGCATCGCACTGGAACCGGGGCCGTTCGACCCGCGGCTGTTCCTGCGCGAAGCCGTGTCGTTGTGGCGCGGGGCGGCAGCGGAACGCGGCCTGCGCATCGCCTGGTCGGCGGACGTGATGGTGCCGGAGTGGCTGATCGCAGACGCCGGTCGGCTCCGCCAGATCCTCGACAAGCTGGTGGCCAACGCCATCGCAGCCACCGATCAAGGCAGTGTGGACATCGCCATGGCGATGGCGCGCCGCGCACCGGCCGAAGCTGTGGGCGAGCCGACGATCGCGGCAGCCCGGCGTGTGCGCCTGTCGGTGCAGGACACCGGCCCCGGCATCGCCGAGAACGACCGCCAGCGGCTGCTCACCGGGCCGATCCCTGCCGCTGGCGAGGACGCGGGAGTTCCGCCGCAGCTCGGCCTGGCCATCTGCCGGCACCTGTGCGCGCTGATGGGGGCGGCCCTCGACTGCGACAGCACACCGGGCGGCGGCACCACCGTCTTTGTCGACGTGCCGGTCGAGGCGGCCGATACGGCCACGGAGGCGGCCGCGCGCGCGCGCGCGGTCCCGGAGGGTGCGAGCCTGCCAAAAGGGCTTCGCGTGCTGGTCGCCGAAGACAACCCGGCCTGTGCGTCCGCCCTGCGCCATGCCTTGGCGCGTCATGCCTGCATCGTAGACCTCGTCGGGGACGGCGAAGCGGCGGTGGACGCGGTCGAAGCCCGGCCCTACGACGCCGTGATCATGGATGTCGGCCTGCCGGCGATGGACGGGCTGGAAGCGACGCGACGGATCCGGGCCGCGCGCGAGGGCGCACCGCCGGTGATCGGCCAGGCCGTCCACCCCTCGCAGGAAGAGGTGGAGCGCTGCCGCGCGGCCGGGATGGCCGAGGTGATCGCCAAGCCGGCACCGCCCGAAGCTCTGGCGGCTGCCCTCGCCAAGGCCGTGGGCGACCGGCCGCAGCGAACGCTTGCACTGCCCGAAGGAACCGCCGCACCGGTGGACCAGCCGCAGCCGACTTCCGAAGACCCGAACGCGAACGCCCTCGACGAGCCGGCCGCGATGCTTGTGGCGCGCGAAGCGGAGTTGCAGGCGGTGAGTGCCGCGATCCCGGCGGACTTGCCGGAATGGCTGGACGATCGGGATGGCGCGCCCGAAGGCGAGCAGGCGGCAATGGAAATGCCCGTGGACCCGGCTTCCGCAGTGCCGGACGCGGTGACCGGCGCGGCGCCGGATGAGGCCCTCTCCGGCCCGTCGACCGAGCCCGGTGCCGGCGCGCCGGAGGAGATCATCGAAGCCGCCCTAGCCGAACCCCTGTTCGACGAGCCGGCCGTGCCCTACTGGGGGGCACCGGCCGGCCTGGCAACCGAAGCGCTCGACGAGATGCCGCTTGAGCCGGGTGGCCGGCTGCTGTGGGCCGCATCGGCCGAGGCGCTGGCCGATCTTGACGCGGACGCGGCCGCTGCTGAGGGCGCGCCGGACGTCGCAGCCCCCGAGCCGGAAACGGTGCCGGAACCGGAGCCGGAACCGGTGCCGGAACCGGGGGGCGCGGACGATGCCGGCGAGCCCATGGCCGAAGCGGGTGAGGCTGAGCCCGACGCGGCCCCCGTAACAGCGACGGCCGTGGAGCCTGCGCCGGCGACTGAAGACACGACACCGGACCCGGACGTGCCCGCGGAGGCGGAGGAACCGGCCGAGGTGCCCGTCGCCCTGCTCTCCTCCGCCCCGGCAGCGGAGGCCGAACCCGACCCAGAGCCTGAGCCAGAGCCAGAGCCCGCGGCCGAGCCGGACAACGAGCCCGGTGTCGCTGGGGAGTGCGCGGCCGAAGAGCCGGAACCGACCGCCCTCTTCGATGCCGTCCTCTACGATGGCACCACGGCCGAGGCGCTGATGGCGGCGCTCACCCCGATCGACTATGCCGACACGGTCCGCCAGTTCCGGGTCGATGTGGCGCGCGGTCTGGACGCCCTGGAAAGCGCCTTTCTCACCCACCATACAAGCGCCATGGAGCGCTCAAGCCATCTGCTGTCCGGTGCCGCGGCGGCCATGGGGGCGCGGGCCCTGGAACGCCGCGCGCGCGCCGTCAATCAGCTCTGCCGCAGTGGCGAGTTCCTGTCGGTGACCACCGAGATGATCGTGATGCTGCGTGCCATGGCGGACCGCACGCTGGCCGCCGGCCCCCCCGTCTGGCGCGACGGCGACAGCGATCTCGCAGCCGCCCGGGGCGTGGCGGAATAGGGCGTCTTCCCAGCTCTCCCGGCCCCGGCGCCGGCGCCCTCAGGGGCGGACCACCAACACCGAGCATTTGGCGTGGCGCACCACGCGGGCGGCGTTGGGTCCCAAGAGGAAGTCCTTCAGTGCCGGCCGGTGGGCGGCCAGCACGATCAGGTCGGCTTTGACCTCGTCAGCTTCCCGCAGGATTTCGGCATAGACGGTGCCGTGGCCGACCACATGGCGAACCTGGATGCGCTTGGGCACATGCTCGCGCACGAAGGCATGCAGGGCCGCCTTCGCCTTCTCCAGCGCCTGGGCTTCGAAGTTCTCAGGAAAGAACGACCCGACAAGGGACATGCCGAAATCCGGCACCACCGTCATCACGTGCAGGCGCGCACCGGCCGTCTGGGAAACCTCCACGGCCGCCGGCAGCGCTTTCACCCAGGAGCTGTCCTGATCCAGGTCCACGGGCAGCAGGATGTTCATGAACATGCTTGCGGTTCCCCCTCGATCAGGCCTTGGCGAGCGACGGTCCGCCCGCCGCTTCATGGCGTGCCCGCCGACGCTGCACGACGATGATGAGCGCCAGCAAGGCGATGGCGGGGATCCAGGCCAGTTCCTTCGGCGGCACGTCGTTGTCCACCAGCACCTCGACCACCACGAAGTCCCAGTCGATCCCCAGATCCTGGGCCGGACTGCCGAAGTCGACCATGTCGACCACGTAGGCGCCGTCCTCTTCGCGCAGGTGCAGGCCGGAAGCGGCCAAGCGCTCCTCCCCGGTTGCCCCCTCGCCGAGCGGGAACAGCACGGTCTGGCGCACGGTTTCCAGGGTGTCGAAGTCCTCGCCCTCCAGCACCAGGCGAATGTGATCGCCGGACGCCCGGGCGTCCGCCCGCTCCAGGACCTCCGAGCCCGGCGCACTGGTGGTCGGCGGGAAGATCTGATCCATCCAGGCTCCGGGCCGGAAGATGGTGAAGGCGATCAGCAACAGGGCCGCACTTTCGTAGAGGCGGCTGCGGGCAAAGAAGTATCCCTGCGTCGCCGCCGCGAAGATCAGCATCGCCGCCGTTGACGTGACGAACACCAGGATGATGTGGGGCACGCTCTGCACCCCCACCAGGATCAGGTCGGTGTTGAAGATGAACAGGAACGGCAGGGCGGCCGTGCGCAGCGAATAGTAGAAGGCCGTGACCCCCGTTTTCATGGGGTCCCCGCCCGATACCGCCGCGGCTGCAAAACTTGCCAGCCCCACCGGTGGCGTCACGTCGGCCATGATGCCGAAGTAGAAGACGAACAGGTGGACCGCGATCAGCGGCACCAGCAGGCCGTTGGCGGCTCCCACCTGCACGATCACCGGCGCCATCAGGCTGGACACCACGATGTAGTTGGCCGTGGTGGGCAGGCCCATGCCGAGGATCAGGCTGAGGATCGCCACCAGGAACAGCATGATGATGACCGACCCACCCGACAGGTCTTCCACGAAGCCCGCCAGCACCAGGCCGATGCCGGTGAGCGTAACGGTGCCGACGACGATGCCGGCCGTCGCCGTGGCGATGCCGATGCCGATCATGTTGCGCGCACCCACCACCAGGCCGTCGAACAGGTCCTGGAAGCCCTGGCGCAGCGACCCGTCGGCCAGCGGGTTGGCCGGCAGCCGCAGGAAGGCCGCCAAAGGCCGCTCCGCGTGCTTGCGGAAATGCGCAAACAGGATGCGCTGGTTGAGCAGGATCGCGATCATCAGCGCGGTCGCCCAGAACGCCGAGAGGGCCGGCGACAGCCGCTCCACCATCAGGCACCACACCAGCACCACGATGGGCAGCAGGAAGTGGAGGCCCGATTTCACCGTCGGCCCCACCTCCGGCAGGTGCACCACCTCGGAGTTCGGGTCGTCCAGGTGCAACTCGGGGAACTGGGCCGCGTAGGCGATGAGGGCCGCTTCGATGAGCATGAGCAGGATGAACACCACCCAGCCCAGGTAGTCGCCGGTCAGCAGCTTCAGCAACTCCATGCCGTGGAACAGGCCGAAGCCGCCGATCACCACGTTGCCCAGCACCAGGGCACCGCCGGAAATCAGGCGCTTGCGCTTGTCCTGGGGCAGCTTGGCCTTGAGCGCACTCCAGCAGAGGATCTCCAGCGCCAACAACGCCAGCACGCCCACCAGCACCCACAGATGGTCGTCCAGCAGGGCGGCGGCCTGCAGCACCCAGAAGAGCAGGCCGGCCAGGATGAACAGCGAGGCGGCGGTGAGCCCGAAGCCGATCATCCCCCACTTCGCACCCAGCCGCTCGCCGGGCTTGGGCAGGCCCTGCATGCCGCTCTTCACCGCCTCCAGGTGCACGATGTAGACCAGCGCGATGTAGGAGATGATGGCGGGAATGAACGCGTGGCGGATCACGTCGGTGTAGGGAATGCCGACATACTCCACCATCAGGAAGGCGGCGGCCCCCATCACCGGCGGCATGATCTGGCCGTTGACCGAACTGGCCACCTCCACCGCCCCTGCCTTCTCCGCGGAAAAGCCGACGCGGCGCATCAGCGGCACCGTGAAGGTGCCGGTGGTGACCACATTGGCGATGGAGGAGCCGGAGATCAGGCCGGTCATGCCCGATGCCACCACGGCCGCCTTGGCCGGGCCGCCGCGCAGGTGGCCGAGCAGCGAGAACGCCACCTGGATGAAGTAGTTGCCGGCCCCGCCCTTCTCCAGGAGCGCCCCGAACAGCACGAACAGGAAGACGAACTTGGTGGACACGCCGAGCGCGATGCCGAACACGCCCTCCGGCCCCAGCCACATATGGCTCATGGTCCGGGTGAGCGAGGCGCCGGGATAGCGGATGTCGTCCGGCAGCCAGGTGGAATCGCCGAAGAAGATGTAGGAGAGGAAGACCAGCGCCACGATGGCCAGCGGCGGCCCCAGCGCCCGCCGCGTCGCCTCCAGGAGAATGATGAGGCCGGTAACCGAGACCAGGATGTCCAACTCGGTGGGGTTGCCTGGCCGGTCGGCCAGCACGTCATAGAACCAGAACCCGTAGGAGGCGCAGAAGGCGCCGAAGCCGGCCAGCGCCCAATCCACCAGCGCAATGTGCGTGCGCGACGTCTGGAAGGCGCCCAGCACGATGGCCGCACCGGCCGCCACCACGATGGCAAGCGTCGTCCAGCTTTCCTCCATCGGCTGTTCGCTGGTGGTGATGGTCAGCACGAACAGGGCGGTCGGCAGCAGCGCCAGCACCACCGACAGAAGCGGCACGCCATGGCCGTGCCCGGGATCCTTGGACAGGGCGGGAAAGGCCAGGAAACCGAGGAAGATCGCAAAGCCCAGGTGGATCGCCCGCGCCTCGGCATCGTTGAAGATGAGCTGGCCGACGACGAACGGCAGCGGCGATGCGATCCAGAGCTGGAAGATCGACCAGGCCAGGGCCACGAACAGCATGATCTGGGCGGCGATCTTGCTGGTGGGCGCGCGGGCACCGGTGTCGCTGGACGCGACCAGATCCTGCAATTCGTCGTCCGAATAGGCGTGGCGCTCGGGGCTGTCGTTTGTCATGGCCATGGTCCTGGGCGTGTTGGGCGCGGGCGGGCCGCCGATGCTCGGGGCGGAGCTGCCGGCGGCTGCCGGCCGGGCGGAGGCAAACACGCAACGGCCCGGGCCGCAGATCGCGACCCGGGCCGTGCCGGATCTTGGCTAGAAGGCCATTGCCCTTCTATCCGTGTTGCCGCTCAGGGTGTGCTCGCACCTCCGGCGATCACATCCAGCCCTGCTCGGTGTAGTAGCGCACGGCACCGTCGTGCAGCGGCGCCGAGAGGCCGTCATGGATCATCTGTTCCGGCTCCAGCGTGGCGAAGGCCGGGTGGAGCTGGCGGAACTGGTCGAAGTTGTCGAACACCGCGGCGACGATCGTGTAGACCACGTCGTCCGACAGGGCGGTGGAGGTGACGAAGGTGGCCTTCACGCCGAAGGTCCGCACGTCGTCGGGGTTGCCTTCGTACATGCCGCCCGGAATGATCGAGTAGGCATAGTACGGGTTGTCGGCGACGAGCTGATCGATGACTTCGCCGTCCACCGGGATCAGCCGGGTGTCACAGGTGGTGGTGGCTTCCTGGATGGAGCCCGACGGGTGGCCGACGGTGAACACGATGGCATCGACGTTGTTGTCGCACAGCGCCTGGGCCTGTTCGGAGGACTGCAGCTCGGACACCTGGCTGAAGGTGCTTTCGTCCCAGCCGTAGGCGGCCATCACCACTTCCATGGTGCCGCGCTGGCCGGAGCCCGGATTGCCGATGTTGACGCGGTGGCCGGCCAGGTCTTCGAAGGTGTGGATGTCGGCATCGGCCCGCGCCAGCACGGTGAACGGCTCGCCGTGCAGCGAGAACACCGAACGCAGTTCGGGGTTGGCCTCCGGGAAATTCTCGTGGCCGCCATTGTAGGCGTAGTACTGCCAGTCGGACTGGGCGACGCCCATGTCCAGTTCGCCGTTGGCGATGGCGTTGAGGTTGAAGACGGAACCGCCGGTGCTTTCCACCGCGACGCGCACGCCGTGTTCGGCGCGGCCGCGGTTCACCAGGCGCTGAATGGCGCCGCCGGTCGGGTAGTACACGCCGGTCACGCCGCCGGTGCCGATGGTCACGAATGTCTCTTGCGCGGATGCCGGCAGTCCCGTGGACAGCAGCGTACCGCCGGCCAGCAAAGCAGCGGCGGTCAGGGTCAGGTTGCGCATGGATAGCCTCCCGGTTTTCGGTTGGACGTCTTTGAAGGGAATGCCCCCATAACACGCCTGCCATGCGTAGGGCCAGCCTCGGTCAGCCGCAAAGACTCTCCCGCAGCGTGTCGGCACTGCCGGGACGGCGCCCGAGTGCTGCCGCCGCGGCCACGGTTTCCGCCACCAAAGCGGCGTTGGAGGCCGCCTTCCGGCCGTCTGCGGTGCACAGGTTATTTTCAAATCCAACCCGCGCGTGGCCGCCCAGAAGGGCCGCGGTGCGGGCCGCAACCGCCTCTGCGGCCCCGAAGGCGCAGACCATCCAGGGGTCGTCCGGGTCGGCCAGGGCGAGGAAACGCAGAAGCGCCTTGGGGTGCTCTGCCCGGCCCACCGTATAGCGCCCCAGCACGAACAACAGCGGCGGCCGCGCGAACGGCACCAGGCCGGCCCGTACCCAGCCGTTGAAGCGCAACAGGTCGAGCGCGTCGTAGAGGATGAACTGCGGGGCGATGCGTTCCGCCGCCATCCAGGCGAAGAACCTCGCGGCCGCCGGCTCGTCGGCCGGGCTCGGGGCGATCTCGCGCACGGCCATGGAGACCCATTCCGGCCGCACCGCCCGCACCGTGGCCATCTGTTCCGCCGGGGTGAAGCGGCCCACCGCTTCGGTGGTGATCTGCACCACCAGGCGCTCGCCCACCGCGGACCCCACGGCATCCAGCGCTGCGCGGTAGAGGGCCGGATCCAGGCTGTGGCTGCCGTCGGCTGTGCGCACGTGCAGGTGGATGGCGGCCGCCCCCGCTTCGGCGCACTCAGCCGCCGTCACCGCCAACTCGGCCGGCGAGATGGGCAGGTTGGGATGGTCCGCCTTGGACTTGCGCGCACCGTTGGGCGCGACCATCACCGCGAAGGGCGGATCGCCGGCCAGCGGGCTTGCCGGTGGGAACGACGACTCACTGCCGGCGGTGCCCATCAGGCCGCCCATCAGGCCGCCCATCAGGCAGCTAGGCCGGCATCCACGGCCTCGCCCAGTTTCTCAACAATCTCTTCCACGTGACTGCTGTTTATGATGAAGGGCGGTGCCAACAGGATGTGATTGCCGGACTTGCCGTCGATGGTGCCGCCCATCGGGTAGCACATCAGCCCGCGCGCCATGGCGGCCGACTTGATCGACGCATGGACCTGGCGGGCGGGATCGATGGGCGCCTTGGTCAGGCGGTCGGCCACCAGTTCCAGGCCCAGGAACAGGCCGCGGCCGCGGATGTCGCCGACATTGGGGTGGTTGCCGAAGCGCGCCGTCAGCGCCTCGCGCAGCGCCTGGCCCTGGGTGCGCACATTGGCCAGCAGGTCGTCCTCCTCGATGGTCTTCTGCACCGCCAGCGCCGCCGCACAGGCCGTCGGGTGGCCCATATAGGTATGGCCGTGCTGGAAGAAGCCGGAGCCGTCGCGGATGGCATCGAAGATCTTGCCGGCCACCAGGGTGGCGCCGATGGGCTGGTAGCCCGCCCCCAGCCCCTTGGCCACGGCCACCAGGTCGGGCGCGATGCCGTCCTGCTCGCAGGCGAAGAGCGTGCCCGTGCGGCCCATGCCGCACATCACCTCGTCGAGGATCAGCAGCACGCCGTAGCGGTCGCACACCTCGCGCACCCGCTTGAAGTAGCCCGGCACCGGCGGCACAGCACCGGCCGTCGCCCCCACCACCGGTTCCGCCACGAAGGCCATCACCTTGTCGGGCCCGATGCGCTGGAAGGTGTCCTCCAGCCCCGCGGCCAGGCGCTCGCCGTACTCCTCGTCGTTTTCGCCGGTGATCTTGCCGCGGTAGGCGTTGCACATGGACACATGGGTTACGTCGATCAGCAGCGGCTCGAACTGGGCGCGCCGCCATTGGTTGCCGCCGGCGGCCAGCGCCCCCAGCGTGTTGCCGTGATAGCTCTGCTTGCGTGCCACGAGATGGCTGCGCTGGGGCTGGCCGATCTCCAGGAAGTACTGGCGCGCCAGCTTGATCGCGGCCTCGATGGCTTCCGACCCGCCGGAGACGAAATAGACCTTGTCCAGCCCCTCCGGCGCCTTGGCGATCAGCGTGTCCGCCAGATCCTCCATCGCCTGGTTGGTGAAGAAGGCCGTGTGGGCAAACGCGATGGCGTCGACCTGGTCCTTGATGGCGGCGATCACCGCCGGATGGCTATGCCCGAGGCACGACACCGCCGCCCCGCCCGAGGCATCGAGGTAGCGTTTGCCGTTGGCATCGATGATGTAAGGGCCGTCGCCACGCGCCGCGCTGGGAAGCGACATCCGCGTGTGGCGGTGAAACACATGGGTCATGGGGTACCTCGGGGCTCGGGAGATCTACATTAGGCGGCCCTTGCCGCACTTGCCCAGACCGATGGCGTCGCAGGAAATTCACAATCTCGCCCCACCACCGGCGGCCATTGGTGCTGTATTCGCTTCAATATCACCTGCTTGGACCTGATGGGCATGCCGCGACCCGCTTGCTTCGACCGGCCGCCGGTCTGGCTCGCCGCCCTCTTGCTGGGGGCCGGGCTGGCTGCCCCTGCGGCCGCGCAGGACTGGCCGGACGAGGCGTGGAACCCGCAGCCGCGCGACGGCGACCTGGTGTTGCCGCTGCCCTGCGGCGGTGCCATGGCATTCCGCGCGGTGTCGGTGCCGGGCGTGGGTGCCTTGGGCGACCGCCAGGTGCTGCTCGGCAACCAGGGCAGCGAAGCCGGCTATGCGGACGGGCCGCGCTATGCGCCGTTGGCCGGCAGCTTCGCGGTGCCCGGCGACTCCGGCCACCGCATCTACTGGATCCAGGCCTATGAACTGACCGAAGGCCAGCGTGCAGCCATCGAAGGCGCGTGCCTTCCCCCGGAGCGGGAAACCTGGCTGCCGGCCGCAGACCTTACCTGGTCCGATGCGGTGGCGCTGGCCGACCACCTGACGACCTGGCTGATGGCCAACCGGCCCAACGCCCTACCGTCGGAGGAAGACGCCCAGGGCTTTGTGCGGCTGCCCACCGAGGTGGAATGGGAATACGCCGCGCGCGGCGGTGCCGCCGTGGGCGTGGAAGACTTCCGCGCCGCCCGGTTTCCCATGGATGGTCCGATCGCCACCTTCGCCTGGTACCAGGGGCCCACCTCCGCCGATGGCAGCCGCCACCCTATCGGGCTGCTGCAGCCAAATCCGCTCGGCCTCCACGACATGCTGGGCAATGTGGAGGAACTGGTTCTGGAGCCCTTCCAGGCCAACCGGCTCGGCCGGCTGCACGGCCAGGTGGGCGGCTATGTGGCCCGCGGCGGCGACTACCTGACGCCGGTCGCCGAACTGCGCACCGCCTTGCGCCAGGAATATGCACCCTACCGGGCCGGCGCCCCCAACCGGTTGGACACGGTGGGCGTGCGCTTCGTCATCGGCTCCAGCGTCACCACGTCCATGGCGCGGGTGCGGGCCATCGAACAGGCGCTGGACGATCTGATCACCGGCGCCGACAGCTTTGCCGACGACGCCGGGGCCGACCTTGAGGACCCCTTGGGCGAGTTGGGCCGGCTGACCGCCACGGTCACCGACCGGGCACGACGCACCGAGCTGGAGACCATCGCCGTCGCGTTGCGCGCCCAGGTGGAAGCCCGCTCCGTCAGTGCCCAGCGCACCGCCGGCAGCCTGCTCAGGCTCGGCGCCTATCTCGGCAGCGCCATCCAGCGCGACGACCAGGCCATGGCCATCCGCACCCGCCAGCTCGCCGCCTTCCAGGCCGCGGACAGCAACTCGCCCCACGCGGCACGGCTGGCCGAAAGTCTGGCCATTGCCCATGAGACCATCGACGATAATTTCGATTTCTATTCCGAAACGGCGGTGGTGGCGGCCAGCAGCTTCGACCGGTCGGTGGTGGACGAACAGGTGCGTGTGCTCAGCCTGGAGCTGGAAAACCGCGGGCGGCCGGAACTTGTGCCCTTCGTCGGCGTGTTCCGCGACCATATCTTTGAGTACGCCGATACCGGCCGCATCGATCGCGCAGACTGGGTGGCCGACCTGTCGCGCGGGGGGACGAGTCCATGAGTAGTTGCGCCAGCCGCCTCTCCCACCTCGCCGTCCTGGCGGGCGGGCCGCTCGTCGCCCTTGCGCTGGCGGTGCCGCCGGCGCACGCCCAGGTGACCGGCGGCCAGTTGCTGAGCTGGTGCCAGGGCGGGCTCGGCTCCTCGGCCACCGCCACCTTCGATGCCTTCCAGTGCGACGCCTACCTGCAAGCCTATCTCGATCAGCAGGCGGATGCCGGCGTCTCGTTCGTGTCCTGCCTCAACACCGCCTCGCCCGACGCCGCGGATCTGCTGGCCCACCTGCTGCCCCACCTGGAGGGAGTGGCGCGCGACGATCCCGATGCCCTCCAGCAGTCGGCCCACCGCCTGATGGCCGAATGGGCCAACGCCGCATGCGGCAGCGTCGACGGGCTGCCGCCGCAGGTGGTGGAGCCACCCGAGCCGCCGCCGGAACCGTCGGGGCCCGATCCGCTGGCGGTGGAAATGGCGGTGTGGGAGGCCACCCAGCAGGTCCAGGACCCGGACCGCCGGGCAGAAGCCATCCACCACTACCTGAACGCCTATCCCGAAGGCCGGTTCGCGGTGATCGCCCGGCTGCAACTGGACGATTTGGCCAACCCGCCGCTCCAGCCGACGCCCGATGCGCCGCCATCGCTCAGTCCCGGACCGGCCGAACCGCCGACCCCTCTCCAGGTGGCCGAAGCCGATCCGCCCGTGGAGGATCCCGACAGCGCCTTCTGGCAGACCATCAAGGGCAGCACGGACGCCGACGACTACCGCGAATACCTGGCGCGCTTCCCCAACGGCCTAATGGCCGATGTGGCCGAAGCGCGCATCGCCAGCCTGGCACCGCCCGAACCGGCCCCCGACCCGGAGGTGGTGGAGCGCGAGCGCCTGCAAGCCCTGGAATCCGGCCTCACCAACCGCGACCGGCGGGAGGTGCAGGCGGCGTTGCAGGGCCTCGGCCTCTACACCCTCGGCGTCGACGGCATCTTCGGGCCCGGCACCCGGCGCGCCATCCGTGGCTACCAGCAGCGCATCGGCAGCCCACAGACCGGCTACCTGACAGCGAGCGAACGCACCCGCCTGCTGGCTGAAGTGCCGCCGCCGCAGGACACGCCCGTTGCGGCGACGCCGGTGGCCGCCCAGCCCGACGGTGTGCTGGTGGTCAACGCCACAGGCAGCCCCATCTACCACCTGTCGATCCGCCCGCTGGGATCGTCCGCCAGCTTCCGCAACGCCCTCAACGGCTCGATCCTGTTGCCCAACACCAGCCTGTTCGTGCCGATCAGCCGGTCGTCCGGCGGCTGCGCCTACCGGCTGGAGGCGGTGGACGCCGCAGGGGTCTACTACACGGAGTCGAACCTCAACGTGTGCAGCCGCCAGCAGGTCTGGCTGAGATGACCGTCCGTGCCGCCACGCCGCCGCAGCCCCAGGCCCCCCGGTTGGCCAGGCCGCCGGCCGGGCTGGTCGATGGTGGCACGCTCGACCGCCTCACCGTCCGCTCCGATGCCGCCGGGGCGGCCCAGACCCTCGGTCATGCTGCGGCCCTCCTCCTCACCGGCACCGCAGTGGTGCTGGCGCCGACCTGGTGGCTCGCCCTGCCGGCCATGCTGGTGCACGGCGTCGTCCTGGTGGCGCTCTTCGCACCGCTGCACGAAACCATGCACCGCACGGTCTTCCGCCAGCGCTGGGCCAATCTGGCACTGGCCCAGGTGGCCGGCTTCGTGCTGCTGATCCCGCCGGTGTGGTTCCGCCATTTCCACCTGGCCCATCACCGCCATACCCAGGATCCGGCGAACGATCCGGAACTGGTGCGGCCCAAACCCAGCACGCGGGCCGGCTATCTCGTCCACCTCAGCGGCCTACCCACCTGGCGGCTGCTGGGCCTGACGCTGTGGCGCCTCGGCCGCGACGATACCGCCGGCATGGCCTATGTACCGGACCACGCGCGTGCCGGCATCGTTGCCAATGCCCGCCGGCAATTGGCCGCCTATGCGGTGGTCGCCGTGGCGGCCCTGGCCGCGCACTCCTGGCTGCCGCTCACCTTATGGCTGGGGCCGCTGGTGCTGGGCCAGCCCTTCCTGCGCGCCTACCTGATGGCCGAGCACACCGGCTGCGAACTGGTGCCGGACCTGACGCGCAACACGCGGACCACGCTTACCGGCGGACTGCTGCGCCGCCTGGCGTGGAACATGCCCTACCACGCCGAACACCACCTCTACCCGGCGGTCCCGTTTCACCGGCTGCCGGAACTGCACGGCATCGTCGGCGCATCGCTCCACCACGTGGCGCCCAGCTACCGGGCAGCCCACCGGGAGATCCGGGCGGAGTTTTAGATGCGCCTTCGGCGAAGTCCGGTTCCGGTCCGCCTCCCCGCCCGGCCGCCCACGGAAGTATCCTGGATTGGGTGGCCGGGCGGAGGAGCAGGCCGGCGCAGTTCTACCTGCAACGTCGCTCAGCCGATGTCGTTGAAGTCGTCCAGCAGGGCCGCGATCCGCCCGGGATCGCCCTGGTCCATGATGATGCGCGCGCGCTGGCTTGCCGCCATGGCATCGAGTGCCAGCAGCCGGCGCTTCACCCTGAGCAACTTGGTGGGCGCCATGGACAGCTCACGGATGCCGAGCCCCACCAGCAGCGGCACGTAGCGCGGCTCGCCCGCCACCTCGCCGCACACGCTGACGGGGATGCGCGCCCGCAAGGCCGCCTCGGTGGCGAACTGAATGAGGCGCAAGACCGCCGGGTGCAGCGGATCGAACAGGTGGGCCACCTGTTCGTCGCCGCGGTCGATGGCCAGCGTGTACATGATCAAGTCGTTGGTGCCGATGGCGAAGAAATCGCAGTTCATCGCCAGCGCATCGGCCGCCAGGGCCGCGCCCGGCACCTCGATCATCACGCCCAACGGCGGCAGGGAGTCCGCCGCGGCGACGCGGCGGCGGCGCAGCCGCCGGGCCACCCGCTCCAGGGTGGCGCGCACCGCCCGCACCTCCGCCACCGTGGAGACCATGGGTAGCAGGATGCGGGTCGGCCCATGGGCACCCGCGCGCAGCATGGCGGCAAGCTGGGTTTCCAGAAGCCGCGGCTCGCTGAGGCTGAGGCGGATGGCGCGCAGGCCCAATGCCGGGTTGGTGGTGGTGCCGGGGCGGTGGTGCAAGGTTTCCGCCAGCTTGTCGCCGCCGACATCGATGGTGCGCAGCGTCACCGGCCGGCCCTTCATGCCGACCACGATGTCGCGCAGCACCGCGTACTGCTCCTCCTCGCTGGGCAGGTCGGAGCGGTTCATGAACAGGAACTCGGTGCGCAGCAGCCCGACGCCGTCGGCTCCCACCGCATTGGCCAGGTCGACCTCGCGCGGCAGCTCGATATTGGCCATCAGCGACATCGCCACCTGGTCGCGCGTCTGGGCCGGCACCTTGGCCAAGCGCTTCAACTGTTCGCGGTCGGCCGCCTGGTCGGCGCGCCGCTGCTCGAACGCCGTCAGCGTTTCCGGCGAGGGGTCGACCACCACCAGACCGTGGTCGCCGTCGACGATCACCATGGCGCCGGCGCGGCATTCCAGCACTTCCGCCGACACGCCCACCACCGCCGGCAGGTCGAGCGAGCGCGCCATGATGGCGGTGTGGCTTTCCGGGCCGCCCACCAGGGTGGCGAAGCCGCTGATCTGGCGTGGGTCCATCAGCGCGGTGTCGGCCGGCGTCAGCTCCTCCGCCAGCACCACCGACGCCGTGGGCAGGGTGGAAAACGCGCGGTATTTGCGGTCTGTCAGGTTGCGGATCAGGCGGGTGGCGACGTCGCGGATGTCTTGTACGCGGCTCGACAGATAGGGGTCTTCCACTCGCTCGAACTGCTTGGCCACCTGGGCCAGCTCGGTCTGCACCGCCGCCTCTGCGTTGCACAGGCTGTTGACGATGCGCTGCTCGACCCCGCGAATCAGCCGCGAGCCCCTGAGGATCGCCAGATGGGCGTCCATCAGGAAGCTGACGTCCTCCGCCGCGGTATCGGGCAGGGTGGCCGACTTGGAGCGCACCTTGCGCACCTGGCGCACGGATTTCGCCACCGCGCCCTGGAACCGGGCGATCTCGCTCTCCACCCCGTCCTTGGTGATGCGGTATTCGGGCACCTGCTGGAAACCGGTGTCGACCACGTGGGCTGGCCCGATCGCCACCCCCGGGGACACACCGATACCCTTGTGGACCCGTTCCGGCCCTGCCGCTGCGTCGTAGTCTCTAGTCCTCATCGAACTTGCGTGCCACCAGCGCACCGAGCGCGTCCATCACCGCGTCCGCCTGGGGGCCGTCGGCCCGGATCGTGATGGTCGATCCCTGGGTCGCCGCCAGAACCATCAGCCCCATGATGCTATCGCCGCCGATGGTCATCCCGTTGTGGCTGACGCTGACCTGAGCGTCGAAGGATTTGACCACGCGGACGAACTTGGCTGCCGCCCGGGCGTGCAGCCCCCGTTGGTTGCAGATCTCCGCCTGCCGCTCAATGCCGCCTGCCGGCATCTCCTCCGGCGTGTCCGCGGGCTGGAGCGCCGGCGTGTCCGTCATTTGCGCGCCGCCAACAGGCTGGAGGCGATGTTGATGTATTTCTGGCCGGCCTCGCGCGCCTGCTCCACCGCCTCGGCCAAGGTGCCCGACTGGCGCACCGAAGCCAACTTGATCAGCATGGGCAGGTTCACCCCGGCCAGCACCTCCACATGGGCCTTGTCCATGATCGAGATGGCCAGGTTGGACGGCGTGCCGCCGAACATGTCGGTCAGCAGAACGGTGCCCTTTCCGGTGTCCACCGCCTGCACCTTCTCCAGGATCTCCAGGCGGCGCTGCTCCATATCGTCGTCGGGGCCGATGCACACGGCCATGACGCCGCGCTGCGGGCCGACGACGTGCTCCATCGCTGCGATGAATTCCTGGGCGAGCTGCCCATGGGTGACCAGGACGAGGCCGATGATCGGGATATCTGTCATGTCCGCGGCTCCGCCGCACGCTCCATCGGCACGTCTCGATGCATGATAAGCGTTCTATGGTTCATGGTTTGCAGCCAAGAGACAAGGGTTTCCGCCACAAACACGCTCCGGTGACGGCCACCGGTGCAGCCGATGGCGATGGTGAGGTAGCTCTTGCCCTCCCGTTCGTAGCGGGGCAAGAGCGGACCGATCAGGGCTTTCAGCGCGTCGAGGAAGGGCTCGAACCCCTCGTCGGCGCGGACCGCCGCCTGCACTTCGGGGTCGAGCCCGGTGAGCGGCCGCAGCACCGGGTCCCAGTGTGGGTTCTTCAGGAAGCGCACGTCGACCACCAAGTCGGCGTCGCGCGGCAGGCCGCCGCGGAAGCCGAACGACACCACGGTGATCGTCAGCCCGGCCCCGCCGGCCAGCCCGAAGCGGCCCACCACCATACGGCGCAGGTCGTGGATCGACAGGTCGGAGGTGTCGATCACATGGTCGGCCTGGCTGCGCAGCGGTGCCAGCAGCACCTCCTCCGCCGCGATGCCTTCGGTGACCGGCCGGTCCTTGGCCATGGGATGGCGCCGCCGGGTTTCGGTGTAGCGGTTGAGCAGCCGCTCGGTGGAGCAGTCGATGAACATCAGCTCCACCAGCAGGTCGGTGCGGCCGCGCGCGTCGGCCAGGGCCGCGGCCATGGCCTCCACCGTGAAGCCGAAAGTACGGCTGTCCACCACCACGGCCAGCGGGCCGCCGATCTGCGGCATCTGGTCCAGCAGGTGCGGCAGCAGGCCGAGCGGCAGGTTGTCGACCGCCGTATAGCCGATGTCCTCCAGCGACTTCAGGACGGAACTCATGCCGGCGCCAGACTTGCCGGTGATGATCATGCAGCGCACGGGGCCGCCGCCATGTTGCTCCGTCTCCGCCGCCATGGCTCAGGGCCCTCCGCTCGCGGCTGCGCCCGGCGGCGGCGCCCAGCGCAGCAGCGCACGGATCTTGGCCGGGGTCGACGGCAGGTTGGGGTCTGCGACGAAGCTGGGGATGTCCAAGCCGGCAATGTGGACGGTGTGCGGTTCGCCCCAATCGGATGCCGGCCGGTTGGCGGCGGCCCCACCGCCCGGCACCAGGTCCACCACGAGGGCCAGCGGCGCCGAGCCCACGGCCGGCAGCTCCAGGAGGCCGAGATCGGCGAGGCTGAGGCGGCCGTGCTGTTGCGGCGGCCCGCCCACCACGGCGCCCAGGCGGTCCGCCCACACCAGGCTGACATCGTCGGCGATCAGCCGAGCGCCGGCATCGACCAGGCACAGCGCCAGTTCCGACTTGCCGCACCCGGATGGCCCGCGCAGCAGCACGCCGCGACCGTCGATGGCGACGCTGGTGGCGTGGATCACCTGGGGACTGTCCACTGCCGGCGGCGCGCCGGCCGCCGCGTCCGCATCAGTCATGGCGGCGGGCACCCGAAGGCGACGACTGGGCAGGGAGCTGGACATGGAACACCGCACCCGTCTTCTCCGTCCGGTTGCGCGCGAAGATCCGGCCCTCATGGGCCAAGATGATCTGTTTGGAGATGGCGAGGCCAAGCCCGGAATGGTTGCCGAAATCTTCTCCGGCAGGACGTTCGGTGTAGAACCGATCGAAGATCGCGTCCAGCTTTGCCGGCGGAATGCCGGGACCATCGTCGGTAATCGTCACCTCCACCATGCGGCCTTCGCGGCGCAGCGCCAGGGCGATCACGCCATCCTGCGGGCTGAAGGTGATGGCGTTGGTGATGAGGTTGCGGAACACCTGGACCAGCCGGCTTTCCAGGCCGGACACCACATAGGGCCCGCCGGTGGCGATGGTGAGCGCAAAGAGCGGACCGTCGCGGTCTTCGCTGGTCGCCTGGTAGAGCTCGTACAGCATCTCCAGGACCGCGCGCACGTCCACCGGCTCACCCCGCGCCCGCGACAGCTCGGCATCCAGCCGCGAGGCATCGGAGATGTCGGTGATCAGGCGGTCGAGGCGCTGCACATCCTTCAGGATGATGGCCATCAGCCGGCGCTGCTGGTCGGGATCGGTCACCCGCGACGTGGTCTCAACCGCACTGCGCAGCGAGGTCAGCGGGTTCTTGATCTCATGCGCCACGTCGGCGGCGAAGCGCTCGATGGCGTCCATGCGCGCCCACAGGGCCGCCGTCATCTCCCGCAGCGCCCCCGACAGTTCGCCGATCTCGTCGCGCCGCCGGGTAAAGTCGGGGATCGCCGTGTGGCGGCCCTGGCCGTGGCGCACCGCATCGGCCGCCAGCGCCAGGCGGCGGATCGGCCGGGTGATGGTGCCCGACAGGTAGAGCGACAGCAGCACCGTGATGCTGAGCGCGATCAAGAACACGCCGACGATTTCGGTACGCAAGGTGCGCAGGGAATCGGCGATGGCCGTATCGTCGCGGGTCAGCAGGACCGCGCCGATCACCACCCGTAAGCGCTGCACCGGCACGGCCACGCCCAGCAGCATGCGGTCGTGGCCCAATGACCAGATCTGCCGGCTGGGCGAACCGGAGAGCGCCCGCCGTACCACCGTGTAGTCGTTGGCGTTCTGCTCGGCCTCCTCGCGGTAGGCCGGCCATTGCTTGCGCGACGGCAGCACGTCGGTCACCCAGTCGTACACCGCGTCGAACATCTGGCGGTACCAGGGCTCCTCCGTCGGCATCGCCAGGGGCTGGATTTCCACCGCGCCGCCGGGGCCGCTGAGCATGCGGCTGTCGGCGATCAGGACGCCGTCCGACACGTTGAAGAGGCGCGCCCGCGTCGCCGTGGTTTCGTGCAGCCGGCGCAGCATCTGCCGGGCCTCGCCGACATCCAGGAGCGGCAGTTCGTCGGCCCCGCCCACGGTCGCCCCTTCGGCGATGGCCCCGGCGATGATGGTGCCTTCGGTCAGCAGGCTTTCCAGTTCCGACTGGATGAGCCGCTGCTCGTACTGGCCGAGATAGAGCAGCCCGCCCACCAGCATCACCAGCGCCAGGCTGTTGACCGCCAGCACGCGCAAGGTGAGCTTGGAGATGAAGCGGGTGCGCTGCGGCAGTTTGGCAGGGTCGACGAGGGAGTCCGTATCGTCGTCGTCGGTGGGGACGGCCGACCGCGCGGACTTGCGCCGGCGTTCCTTGGCGGGCGCCGGTGCCCTGCCCGTTTCCCCGGGCGGCGGGGCGGCGCGCTTGCGCGGCTGTCCGGGCCCGCCGGAGCTGCGCCGGGCGGGCGGCGCCAGATCGTCCGGCGCGCGCAAGTGAGTGCTCGTCGTGTCCGCTTGCATGGGGGCTTTCACCGGCAGCCGCGTGCCAGCAGTGTCACCGACCGTTCACCAGCGTCAAGCCCGCCAACCGCGCACCGGCGGCGGCCGGCGCAGGGCCAGCGCGGCGGCGGCAGCCATCACGGCTCCTTGTAGCGGTACCCGACGCCGTACAACGTCTCGATCTGGTTGAACTCCGTATCGACCACCTTGAACTTCTTGCGGATGCGCTTGATGTGGCTGTCGATGGTGCGGTCGTCGACATAGATGTGCTCGCCGTAGGCGGCGTCCATCAGCATGTCGCGGCTCTTCACATGGCCCGGCCGCACCGCCAGCGCCTTCACCAGCAGGAATTCCGTGACCGTCAGCTCGATCTGCTGGCCCCGCCAGGTGCAGGCGTGGCGGTCGCTGTCGAGCACCAGGTCGCCGCGCGCCACCACGGCGTTGGGATCCACCTCGGGCCCCGCCTCGGAGATCTGGTGGCGGCGCAGCAGCGCGCGGATGCGCTCGATCAGCAGGCGCTGGGAGAACGGCTTCTTGATGTAGTCGTCGGCCCCCATGCGCAGGCCAAGCAGTTCATCCACCTCGTCGTCCTTGGAGGTGAGGAAGATCACCGGCATCTGGGTGGTCTGCCTGAGCCGCGTCAGCAGCTCCATGCCGTCCATGCGCGGCATCTTGATATCGAGCACCGCGATGTCCGACGGCCGCGTCGTTAGGCCGCGCAGGGCCTCGTCGCCATCGGCGTAGGTGCGCACCTCGAATCCCTCGGCCTCCAGCGCGATCGACACCGAAGTAAGAATGTTGCGGTCGTCGTCGACCAAGGCCACCGTCTGCGTCACTGTCGGTCCCTCCCCAATGCCCCTCAACCGCGCGCAGGCGCGGTCAGGCCAGACCCTCGGCCGTCACTGTGGCTGTCGTGCGACACAATCGAGTATATCTGCCCCAAGCTCTCCCCATATATGGCCGCCGAGTCCGATTCAAGCGCGGTGCGGCGGCAAGCGGCGCGACACATGACCAATCCCCCCCTCCCGGCGGCCACCCTGGCCCGCCGGCTGCTGCGCGGCATCGACAAGGCGGCCCTGGCAACCCTGATGCCCGTGGGCGGTGCTCCCTACTGCTCGCTGGTGCAGGTCGCCACCGCGGCCGATGGGGTGCCGCTGCTGCTGTTGTCCGACCTGGCCGTGCACACCGCCAACCTGAAGGCCGACCCGCGCCTCTGCCTGCTGTTCGACGGCACGGAGGTGGCTGGTCCGACGCTCGAAGGGCCGCGGCTCTCCGTCGCCGGCAGCGTGGTTGTCAGTGACAACCCGGCCCACCGCGCCCGTTATCTGGCGCGCCATCCCGGGGCGGCCCTGTTTGCCGGCTTCGCCGATTTCGCGGTCTACCGGATGGCGGTGACGGCCGCCCATCTGGTGGCCGGGTTCGGCCGCATCGATTGGCTGGAGGCCGACGAGATCGTCCGCCCCGCCCCGCCGGCTTTGGCGATCGCGGAAGCCGGGATCGTCGCCCACATGAACGAGGACCATGCAGACGCCATCCAGCTCTACGCCGAGGTGCTGGCCGGCCAGCCCGCGGGCGCGTGGCGAATGACCGGCCTCGACACCGACGGCATCGACCTGCGCGCCGGCGGCCGGGTGGCGCGGCTGGCGTTCGATGCGCCGGTGGCCGATCCGGCCGGTGCCCGCCAGGCGCTGATCGCGCTGGTGCAGCGGGCACGGGCGGAAAAGGGCTGACCGCGGTCGACCTGGCGGTTGGTCGCGGCCGGCCCGCACCCTATGTTCGATCTGAGACCTGCAACGCGAGCGGCAAACGGGCGGACCCTTGGACGCTGACCCTCAAACCTCCATCGACGACCTGATCGACGAGTTCGAGTTCTTCGATTCGTGGGAGGACCGCTACCGCTACCTGATCGACCTGGGCCGCCGCAGGGCGCACCTGGACGAAGCCGACATGGTGCCGGCCAACAAGGTGGAAGGCTGCATGAGCCAGGTGTGGCTGACCGCACGCGTGGAGGCGGGCGACCCGCCGCGCCTCTACTTCCAGGCCGACAGCGACGCCCACATCGTGCGCGGGCTGATCGCCGTGCTGCTGATCGCCTATTCCGGACGCACACCCCGGGAGATCCTCGACCTCGACATCGAGGACGTGTTCCGCCGCCTGGGGCTGGAGGAGCACCTGTCGCCCAACCGGCGCAACGGCTTCTTCGCCATGACCGGCATCATCCGCCGCCACGCCACGGACGCGGCCGCCGCACCCGGCTAGGAGGTCGGCCGATCGTCGCGTCCCCTACTCCGCCGATCCGGGCGCCGGCACCGGGCGGCTCCACCGCCCGCCGGCCTCGGCCGACGCCTCGGGGACCGCGGCGCGGGCGGGCTTGTGCGGCCGCCACGGGTTCGACTTCAGCCAGCCCAGCAGATAGGCGATGGCGATCAGATTGGCCACGGCCACCACGTTGAAGGCGATTTCTTCCCAGACGGAGCGCCCCGTCTGGTCCATCAGCACGTTGTAGACCCGCGACAGGATCATGGAGAACATGAACACCGGCAGGCTCTGGCGGCCGCATTGCAGGATCGGCTGCGCCCAGCGCCAGGTGAGCACGTGCTCGTGGCCCTTCAGCGCCCACACCACCAGGTAGGCCAGCGCCAGGAAGTGCAGAATGCGCACCACGTCCAGATTGGATTTGGTCCAGAAGTAGCAGCTATCCTCCCCGTTGCCCCGCCAGTTCTGGCAGCGCAGGTCGACGAACTCGCCGCGCAGGTCGCTCAGCCAGTCCGACCAGCTCCACAGCCCGTAGCGGCTGTAGACCACACCCAGCGCCAGCATGGCCAGGCACAGGGCGGCCAGCCACCAGCGGAAGCGCGGCAGCTTCAAGTAGCCCATGGACATGGCGAAGCCGGTGAAGAACAGGAGCTGCCAGGCGAACGGATTGAAGAACCAGGCGCGGAAATCGCGCTCCGGGCTCACCTCGGCCGGCAGTTCGAAGATGAACACGTAGTTGGCGGCATAGAGCACCAGGCAGCCGATATAGCCCCCCAGCGGGTGGATGCGCGACAGCGCCATGAACACCGGCACCATCATCAGCACCACGATGTACATGGGCAGGATGTCGAAGAAGTTCGGCACGTAGGTCATGCTGAACAGGCCCAGCAGCGCCCGGCCGGTGTCGTCCAGCACGTAGTTGATGGCAAGCTGGGTGACGTAGTCGGTGTCGGTATACAGCCACTCGTTGGCGGCCAGCATGAGCACCAGGATGAAGAAGAACAGCAGCAGGTGGGCCACATACACCTGCCAGGCCCGGAAATAGATGCGCGCGGTGCCGAGCCAGAAGCCCGCCGTGCGGTAGGTGCCGCCAAACGCGATGCCGGCGGCGAAGCCCGACATGAAGACGAACATCTCCGTGGCGTCGGAAAAGCCGAAGCGCGCCGGGATCCACTGGGCGACCCAGTTGCTGGGGATGTGGGCGATCAGGATGATGATGAACGCCGCACCGCGGAAGAAGTCGACGCGGGGATCGCGATGGAGGACCGATGTGGCCACAGGGGAAACCTTCGCCAATAGGTAGACCCGGAGACTGCGCGAACGGGATCTGCTCCCCCGCGCGGCCGCCCAGAAACAGGATGATTGGGGCGGCCGGGTGGCGGAGCGGGCCAAGCGCAGCGCGGCTAGAAGGTGCCGTCGTACGCTCTTCGCCCGATCACGCAGGAGATCAAAGTAAACTTGTTGCGATGCAACGCGCCGGACAGGGCATCCGTCAAGGTTGCAGCGCTGTCGGCCACCACGCCGACGCCGCCGAACGCCGCCGCCACCGCCGAAAAATCCGTCGCCTCGAAGTCGACGCCGCGGTTGGCGAGGCCCGAACGGCGCTGTTTCAGCTCGATCAGCGCCAACGAGCGGTCGACCAGCACGACGACGATCAACGGCAGGCCGAGATCGCGCAGGGTGGCCAGCTCGCCCAGCACCATCTCCAGCCCGGCATCGCCGACGAACACCGCCACCGGCCGCTCCGGTGCCGCCAGCTTGGCCCCCATGCCGAGCGGCAGGGCACAGCCCATGGTGCACAGGCCGGAGGACTGGAGCAGCGCACGCTGACCGGGGCAGGTCCACATCTGGGAGAGCAGGATACGGTGGGCGCCGCTGTCCGCCGTGGCGATGGTATCCGCCGGCAGGGCTGCGCGGGCGGCGGCGAAGGCTTGACCCGGCCCCCAGGCGCTGCCGGGCGCAAACAGGCCGCGCAGCGCCGCGCGCGCCGCCGCGGCCTGCCCGTCCGGCCACACCGGGTGCGGCTCCAGCCCGGCGCCGAGGCCGGCCAACCCCGCCGCCACGTTGCCGACGAAGCTGTGCCGGGCGGCGTGCATGCCATGGGTGGCGGGAACGGCGGAGAATTCGATCACCGGGGCACCGGCGGGCCAGGGATTGCGCCAGCCCACCCGCATCTCGATGGGGTCGTAGCCGGCCAGCACGATGCAGTCGCTCTGCTGGAGCAACGGCAGCACCACCGTGTCCGCCTTGGGCGACAGCCCGGCCCCGCCGATGGCCAGCGGCTCGCCTTCCGGCAGCACCCCTTTGGCCTTGTAGGTGGTGATGACGGGCACGGAAAAGCGCTGCGCAAAGGCGGCCACATCGGCGGCCCCGCCCTGGTTCAGCACGTCGACGCCGACCACCATGAGCGGCCGGTCCGCCCCGGCGAACAGGGCGCGCGCGGCGTCCAGCTCCGCCCCCGCGGCGGGTGCGGCGGCGGCCGGCCACGGCCGGTCGGCCACGAGCGGCAGCGGCTGCGGGTCCGTGGCCACGGAGATCGGCACATCCACATGCACCGGGCCGGGCTGGCCGGTGGTGGCGATGGCGACCGCCTTGTCGATCACCACGTCGACCGCCCCGGTTACCGCCGTCAGGCTGGCCTTGGTGATCGGCGCCAGCAGGGCCGCATGGTCCATCACCTGGTGGGTGTAGGTGTGGGCGTCGGCGGGATCGACCCGGCCGGTGAGCACCACCATGGGCACCCGGTCCTGCTGGGCATTGGCGATCACGTTGACGGCGTTGGCCACACCCGGCCCCAGCGTGGCCACCAGCACCGCCGGGGCGCCATCCACATGCTGTACGCCTTCGGCCATGAAGCCGGCGCTGTTTTCGTGCTTGGCCAGCACGAAGCGGATGCCGGCCTCGCCCAGCGCGTCGACCAGCGCCAACACCTCGCCGCCGGGAATGCCGAAGGCATGGCGACAGCCGGCGCGGACCAGCCGGGCGGCGATCACCGCCGCACCGTTCGGCCCTGCCGCCCTGGAGTCCACGGTCTTGCCGGCGGCTTCGGCGTCCGTCGCCATCAGTCCGTTTCCCGCCCGGCGATGACGCCGCGGCCGCGCAAATCGGCCAATGCGGCCGCATCGAGCCCCAACACCTCGGCCAGCACGGCATCGGTATGTTCGCCCAGCACCGGCGGCGCCTGGCGGTAGGCGACCGGCGTTTCCGATAGCTTCAACGGGCTGCCGATCAGGTCCACGCTCGGCGCAAGCGCGTGCGGCAGGGAGATGCGCATGCCGCGATGGGCCACCTGGGGATCGTCGAACACCTGGCGCAGGTCGTTCACCGGCCCGCAGGGAACCCCGAGAGGCTCCAGCCCGCCCAGCCAGTCGGCCTTGGCGCGTGTACGCGTCACCATGGCGATCAGCGGCATCAGCTTGTCCCGGTTGGCCACGCGGGCGGCATTGGTGGCGTAGTCCGGGTCGTGCGCCAGGTGGGTCAGCCCGGCCAATTGGCAGAATTTGCGAAACTGGGTGTCGTTGCCGACCGCTAAGATGAAATATCCGTCCGACGCCGGAATCACCTGATAGGGAACGATATTCGGGTGGGCATTGCCGAGCCGCGGCGGTGGCACCCCGGCCGTCAGGTGGTAGAGCCCGGCGTTGATGAGCCACGACACCTGGCAGTCCAGCAGCGCAAGGTCGATGTACTGCCCCTGCCCGCTGGCGTCACGGTGGCGCAGGGCGGCCAGGATGGCCGTGCACGCGTACATGCCGGTCATCACATCGGCGATGCCCACGGCCACCTTCATCGGCTCGCCCTCGGGCTCCCCGGTGATGCTCATGATGCCGCCCATGCCCTGGATCATGAAGTCGTAGCCCGCCCGGGGGGCGTACGGCCCATCCTGGCCGAAACCCGTGATGGAACAATAGACTAGGCTGGGAAGCTCGGCCTTCAGATCGTCGTACGCCAAGCCATACCGCTTGAGCCCGCCGGCCTTGAAGTTCTCGATCAGCACGTCGCATTCGGCTGCCAGCCGGCGGATCAGCGCTTGGCCGTCCGGCTGAGCGATATCAATGGCTACCGACCGCTTGTTCCGGTTGGCACAGAGGTAATAGGCGCTTTCCGTGGTGTCGGCACCGTCTGTGTCCTTGACGAAGGGCGGCCCCCATTTGCGGGTGTCGTCGCCCTCGCCCGGCTTTTCGATCTTCAGCACGTCGGCACCGAGATCGCCGAGGATCTGGGTGCAGGTGGGACCGGCCAGGATGCGGCTGAGGTCGAGCACCCGGACGCCCGCCAGCGGGCCGGGCCGCGCCGCCGCGGGACCGCCCGCGTCCACCCCCGTCTGCGTCGCCATGCTTCGGGGTCAGATGTCGGCGTAGCAGCGCGTTTCCGCCGCGCCGCCGGGATGGGTGACGGCACCCTTCTCCGCATCGCCCACAAGCTGGGCGTATTTCCATAGTGCGCCCGACTGGAAGGCGCAGGGCCGCGGCGTCCATTGCGCCCGGCGGCGGGCCAATTCCTCCTCCGGCACCTCCAGCTCGATGCTCCCGGCGGCGGCATCGATGGCGATGATGTCGCCGTCCTTCACCAGGGCGATCGGTCCGCCCACGGCGGCTTCCGGCCCTACATGGCCGATGCAGAAACCGCGCGTGCCACCGGAGAAGCGGCCATCGGTCACCAGTGCCATCTTGCCGCCGGTGCCCTGGCCGTAGAGGGCGGCCGTGGTGGACAGCATCTCGCGCATGCCGGGGCCGCCGCGGGGGCCTTCGTAGCGGATCACCAGCACCTCGCCTTCGCTGTACTGGCGCGCCTGCACGGCGGCGAAGCAGTCTTCCTCGCAGTCAAAGCAGCGGGCGGGGCCGCGGAACTGCAGGCCGGTCATGCCGGCGATCTTGACGATGGCCCCCTGGGGCGCCAGCGAGCCCGTCAGCCCGACCACGCCGCCGGTGGGCGACAAGGGGTTGCTGACCGGCCGCATCACCTCCTGGTCCGGATCGAACACGACGTTGGCCAGGTTCTCCGCCATGGTCTTGCCGGTGACGGTGATGCAGTCGCCGTGCAGGTAGCCGCCGTCCAGCAGCGTCTTCATCAGCATGGGCACGCCGCCGGCCTCGTACATGTCCTTGGCGACGAAGCGGCCGCCCGGCTTCAGGTCGGCCAGGTAGGGGGTTTCGCGGAACACCTTGACGACCTCGTGCAGGTCGAAGTCGATCCCCGCCTCATGGGCGATGGCCGGCAGGTGCAGCCCGGCATTGGTGGATCCACCGGTGGCCGCCACCACGCGGGCGGCGTTTTCCAAAGACTTGCGGGTGACGATGTCGCGCGGCCGCAGGCCCAGCTTCAGCAGCTCCATCACCTGCACGCCGGCCGCCCGGGCATAGGCGTCGCGGCTTTCGTAGGGGGCGGGGGCGCCGGCCGAATAGGGCAGCGCCAGGCCGATGGCTTCCGACACGCAGGCCATGGTGTTGGCGGTGAACTGGCCGCCGCAGGAGCCCGCACTGGGGCAGGCCACGCATTCCAGATCGTGCAGGTCGCCGGCGGAGAAGTTGCCGGCGGCGTGCGAGCCCACCGCCTCGAACACGTCCACCACCGTCACGTCCTTGCCCTTGAAGCGGCCGGGCAGGATGGAGCCGCCGTAGAGGAACACGCTGGGCACGTTGAGGCGCACCATGGCCATCATCATGCCGGGCAGCGACTTGTCGCAGCCGGCCAGGCCCACCAGGGCGTCGTAGCAGTGGCCGCGCATGGTCAGCTCGACGGAATCGGCGATCACCTCGCGGCTGGTCAGCGAGGACTTCATGCCCTCGTGGCCCATCGCGATCCCATCGGTCACGGTAATTGTCGTGAATTCACGGGGGGTTCCGGAGCCTTCCTTAACCCCCAGCTTGACCGCCTGGGCCTGGCGCGACAGCGCGATGTTGCACGGTGCCGCCTCGTTCCAGCAGGTGGCCACGCCGACGAAGGGCTGGGCGACCTCCGCTTCCGACAGGCCCATGGCGTAGTAGTAGGACCGGTGCGGTGCCCGATCCGGGCCGACGGTGACATGGCGGCTGGGCAGCTTGGACTTGTCCCATCCGGTGGCGACGCGCTGGTCCGGTGCCATGGCTTTCGTACCCTTTTGCTCTCTCCGCAGGAGGATTCCTTAGAGCAATTCGCCGCCCGGCGAAATCGCTTCCGGGCCTTACGGCCGCGCGGCTGGGTTGCTGCGGGGCGCTCGCGCCCGTCCCGGCGACAGCAGCCGGAACCGGTAGACGAGCGCCATCTCGATCACCGCCAGGGCCACCAACGCCACCACGACGACGGTGAAGGCCCAGGGCGAGTGCGCGCCGGGAAGCCCCCCCACATTGATGCCCAGCAGACCGGTGACGAAGGTGAGCGGCAGGAACACCGACGCCATCACCGACAGAAGCGCCATGGTGCGGTTCAGCCGTTCGGCAATGTAGCCGGACAGCGATTCCCGCGCGATCACGGCCCGCGCCTGGATTTCATCGAGCTGTTCGACGAGGCGCGTCACCCGGTCGACGATTTCCTTGAAGCGGCGCTCGTGGACCTTGGTCTTCCAGGCGAACGGCTCGCGGATCAGCACGGTCAACGCATCGCGCTGGGGGGCGATGAAGCGGCGCAGGGTGACGACCTGGCGGTGGAGCTGGGCGATTTCCGAGCGCAGGGTGGTCATGTGGCCGCCGTCCTGCTCGTCTTCCAGGCGGTCCAGCGATTCGTCGATCTCCTCGATGGTCGCCTGCATGTGGTCGGTCAGGCTGTCCGCCAGCATGGCGAGGAAATCGCCCGAAGACTTGGGGCCGCCGCCCTGCGCGAAGGACGTCACCACATCGTCCACGGCGACCAGTTGGCGACGCTGGACGCTGACCACCTGGCCGGCGTCGACCCACAAGCGGATCTGCACCATGTCCTCCGGCTCCGAGCCGGGGTTCAGGTTGACCCCGCGCAGGATCACCAGCGCGCCGTCGCCGTGGGGCAGGCAGCGCGGCCGGGTTTCCTCTTCCGACAGGGCCTCGACCGTCAGCCCGTCGAGACCGGGGATGCTCGCCAGCGTCTCCTCAAGCTGCGGCGAGTCGCGATTGAGCCGGTGCCAGATCGCGGCCACCCCGTCGCCGGACGGCAGACCGTCGGCCGGGTCCACCCGACGGGCTCCGCCGGCTCCATCCAGCGCATAGAGCGCGTGCAGTTCCGCAGTCGCCATTCGCCTAACCTCGCACAGAAGGACCGCCGGCCCGCGGGCGCCCGGCCATGGCTGCCACGATAGCGCGGTGCCGCCGGTCCTTGCAGGTGGCAGGCGTCGGATCTTGCCGTCAGGCCGGCGCGCCGAGCCGCTGGATGGCCGCCTTGAGCTGCTCCAGCCGCGCCAGTTCTGCCGCCCGCCGCTCCTGCTGTTCTTCCACCACCTCCGGCGGTGCTTTGGAGGTGAACGCCGGGTTGTTCAATTTGCGGTCGATAGATTCCAGATCTTTCAAGGACTTGTCTGCGGATTTTGAGAGACGCGCGACCTCCGCGGCAACGTCGATGGCGTCGGCCAGCGGCAGTGCCAGGGTGGCTTCGTCCACCAGCACCTGGGCAACACCCTGGCCCGTGGCCACCGGCTCGCCCGCAGGCGCCACCTCCAGGCGCTCCAGCCTCGCCATGCGGCAGATCACCTCTTCCCAGCGGCCGGCCCACAGGCGCCGGGGCTCGGCCAGGTCGTGCAGGCGTGCAGCGATGCGATGGCCCGGCGGCACGTTCATTTCCGCCCGCACCGTGCGCGCGGAGCTGATCAGCCGCACCACCCAGTCCAACTCTTCCTGGGCTGCCGGGTCGGCGAGGCCGTCCGCCAGCTCCGGCCAGTCCTCAAGCATCAGCGGCAACTCGTTGCCCAGGCTCAGAGTTTGCCACAGCTCCTCGGTGAGGAAGGGCATCAGCGGATTAAGCAGGCTGAGGATGTGGCTGAGCACCCAGCGGGTGGTCGACTTGGTCTCGGCCACCAGCGCTGCATCGTCGCCCGCCAGGATCGGCTTGGTGAACTCCAGGTACCAGTCGCAGAAGGTGCCCCAGGTGAACTGATAGAGCGCCCCCGCCGCCTCGTTGAAGCGGTAGTCCTCCAGTCCCCGCGTCACCGCCGCCGCCGTGGCCGCCAGTTCGCCGACGATCCAGCGGTTCACGGGGGCCGACACCGCCGCCGGGTCCAATGGCGCGGCGGTGTGGCAATCGTTCATCTCGCAGTAGCGCGCGGCATTCCACAGCTTGGTGGCGAAGTTGCGATAGCCCTCCACGCGCTGTTCGGACAACTTGATGTCGCGCCCCTGGGCGGCCATGGACATGAGCGTGAAGCGCAGCGCGTCCGACCCGTATTTGTCCATCAGTTCAAGGGGATCGATCACGTTGCCCTTGGACTTGGACATCTTCTGGCCCTTGGCGTCGCGCACCAGGGCGTGGATGTAGACGGTACGGAACGGCACATCGCCCATGAAGTGCAGGCTCATCATCATCATCCGGGCGACCCAGAAGAAGATGATGTCGAAGCCGGTCACCAGCACGTCGCCGGGGTAGTAGCGCGCCAGCATGTCCTGGCCTTCCGGCCAGCCCAGCGTGGAGAACGGCCACAGGGCCGAGGAGAACCAGGTGTCGAGCACGTCCTCGTCGCGCACCAGGGCGGTGGCCGTGCCGTAGTAGGCGCTGGCCTCGACCGCCGCGTCCTCCTCGGACTCCGCCACGAACACCTCGCCGTCCGGCCCGTACCAGGCTGGGATCTGGTGGCCCCACCAGAGCTGGCGGCTGATGCACCAGGGCTGGATGTTGCGCATCCAGTCGAAATAGACGTTCTCCCAGTTCTGCGGCACGAACTTGGTGCGCCCCTCCTCCACCGCCTTGATGGCGGGCTGGGCCAGCGTGTAGGCGTCGCAATACCACTGGTCGGTCAGCCACGGCTCGATGGCCACGCCGCCACGGTCGCCGTGGGGCACGGTGTGCACGTGGTCGTCGATCTTCTCCACCAGGCCCTTGGCGTCCAGGTCCTCCACGATCTTCTTGCGGGCGGCATAGCGGTCGAGCCCGGCATAGGCCGCCGGCAGCGGTTCCAGCGTAGCCTCGGGGCTGAAGTGCCCGGTGTCCGGGTCCAGGTAGAACACCTGGGCTTCCGCCAGCACCCTGGCCTGGGCATCGAGCACGTTGATGAAGGGCACGCGCTGGCGCTTGCCCACCTCGTAGTCGTTGAAGTCGTGCGCCGGGGTGATCTTCACCGCGCCGGAGCCCTGCTCGGGGTCGGCGTGCTCGTCCGCCACGATGGGGATCTCGCGGCCCACCAGGGGCAGCACGACCATCTTGCCGATCAGGTCGCGGTAGCGCTCATCCTCGGCATGCACCGCCACGGCGGTGTCGCCCAGCATGGTTTCCGGCCGGGTGGTGGCGACGACGATCCAGCGGGACGGTTCGTCCTTCAGCGGGTAGCGCAGGTGCCACAGCTTGCCCTTGGTCTCGGTCTGCTCCACCTCCAGATCGGAAATGGCGGTGCCGAGCTTGGGGTCCCAGTTCACCAGCCGCTTGTCGCGGTAGATCAGGCCCTGCCGGTAAAGCTCGACGAACACCTTGCGGACGGCGGCATTCAGCCCCTCATCCATGGTGAAGCGCTCGCGCGGCCAGTCGGGCGAGGTGCCGAGGCGGCGGAGCTGGCGGGAAATCGCACCGCCGGATTCGGCCTTCCACTCCCACACCTTGTCCAGGAAAGCCTCGCGGCCGAGATCGCGGCGGCCGATGCCCTGTTCGGCGAGCTGGCGCTCCACCACCATCTGGGTGGCGATGCCGGCATGGTCCATGCCCGGCTGCCACAGGGCGTCGCGGCCGGTGCGCCGCGCGTGGCGGATCAGCACATCCTGCACCGTGTGGTTCAGCGCGTGGCCCATGTGCAGGCTGCCCGTCACGTTGGGCGGCGGCATCATGATGGTGTAGGGCTTGGCGTTGGACTCGGGGTTGCAGGCGAACGCGTGCTGGTTTTCCCAGAGCGCGTAGAGCCGGCTTTCGACCTCCTCGGGGCGAAAGGTCTTGTCGAGCATCGGATCAGGTACCTGCTGTGGCGTCCGCGGATCGTCGAGGCGTTGGGGACGACGCGCGCCGCCGCTTGCTCAGCGGCGGCCCCCGCCACGGCCGATATACTGGACTTCCCGGTCGACGAGCCGCTCCACGATATCCGGCAGGTTGGCGTCCAGCCATTCGTGCAGCATGGGCTTCAGCAGCTCGCGGACCAGGTCTTCCACCGTCCGGCCATCCCCAATCGGGAGATCGGAATACAGGCGGTTGCCCGATCCGTTCAAGCGCGCAAACGCGGATTGGGCGAGATCGGCGGTGCGTTCGGAGATCAGCGACGTGCCGTCGTCAGATCGTCCGCCCGACTCCATGGGCGGCGGCGGCGGCGGCGCCTGCTGAACGACCTGGGTCAATTCCAGAATGTCGTCGTCTTCGTCTGCCATCTCGATCTCGGGCAGGTCCTCATCATCCGACAGCGAGAGTTCGGGCGAACGCGGTTGGGCTAAGGGAGGCGGGTCGGCCTCTGCATCGTCGTCGCTTGCGGCAGCCATCGGCGGCTCCTCGTACTCTTCGGGCGGATCGGACGCGTCCTCGGAAATGATCCGCCGGATGGAGGCGAGAATTTCCTCCATAGACGGTTCCTGATGCTGCGTCTGCGGCTCGTCCATCACGCCACTCCAGGGCAACGCACACGCGGGCACATGGCCCGATGCCACCATCCGTCGTCACGGCCTTCTGGCACGTTCCCGCAATTTGGTTAACTTAGCGTTTCCGCGTCAAAGGGACGCGCCATCGGCCGCACCGCCGTCCAACCGGCCGGCTTTCCAGCGAATTGCGCTGGCGTCAGTCGGCCGGGTCCCCCGCAAATCGGGCCAGCTCCGCCACCGGCCCGATCAATCGATCGACGTGCCGATCCAGCGGGTGCTGGTATTCTCGTAGTCGATATCCGGGTCGTAGATGTCCACCGGCAGCCCCAGGGCGGCGGCGGAGAGGTTGCCGATCGCCGCCAGCAGCGTGTACTGGGCCACCACCTCGTTGCGCTGGGCGGTGATCAGGGACACCCGGGCGTCCAGCAGCTCCTGCTCGGCGTCCAGTACGTCCAGCGTGGTGCGCGAGCCCACAAGGGCTTCCTGGGTCACGCCGTCGAGTGCCACCTGGGCCGCCACCACCTGGGCTTCCACCGAGGTGATCTGCGCCCGGCTGGTGGTCAGGTTGTCCCACGCCGTCACCGTCGCCTCGATGGCCTGGCGGCGGGCGTCCTCGATGTCGATACGCGCCTGTTCGGCGGCATAGCGGGCCTCGCGCACCTGCGAGGCTTCCAGGCCGCCCTGGTAGATGGGGATGGAGAGCTGGGCGGTGATCGAGGCATCGGTGCGGCTGTCCACCAGCGTCGACACGTTGCGCGCGTAGTTGACGCTGCCCTGGATCTGCAGGTCGGGCATCAGGTCGGATTCCGCGGAATCGATCCCCGCTTCGGCCGCCCGCTGGGAGAACACCGCGGCGACCACCGCCGGATTGCTGGCGAGCGCCATCTCGATCGCCTGGTCCAGCGTGCCCGGCAGCATGCCGAGCGGTGCCGGAGCCGCCAGCGAGCCCGGCGGCACGCCGACCACCTGCTCATAGGTGGCGCGTGCGGTGCGCAGGCTGCCGGCCGCCTGGATGCGCGTGGCTGTCGCCCCGGCGAGCCGGCTTTCCGCCTGGCTCACGTCGGTCCGCGTCACCTCACCAACGTCGAAACGGTCGCGCGCGGCCTGAAGCTGGCGTTCGAGCACGCGTTCGTTGTTGATCTGCAGCTCCACCAGGGCCTGGTTCTGCACCACGTCCATGTAGGCGGCGACGGCATCGAGAAAGACCTGCTGCTCGATGCTGGCCAGCACGGCGCGCTGCTGCTGGATCAGGCTTTCCGCGCGGCGCAGGTTGGCGTCGGTCTGACCACCGGTATAGACGGGCTGGGTGACGGTGACCCCCACCGCCCAGGGGGCGATGGTGTCGCCCGAGTCGCCGGGCTGGGTGTAGGAATACTGATAGCCGGCCTGGCCGCTGGCGGTGATGTTGGGGCGGATGCCGGCCAGGGCCTGGGGCACGCCTTCATTGGCCTGGCGCACCGCTTCGCGCTGGGAGGCGATCTGCGGGTTCGTCTGGTAAGTCAGGGCCAAGGCTTCGCCCAATGACTGGGCGCCAGCCGGACCGGCCGGCAGAAGATTCGCCGCCGCTGCCAGGAAAATCGCGGCCGTAAGCGTGCTGCGTCTCATCACTCGTCCTCAATACTGCCGGATCGTCGGATCCAGGCGCTGCGCCCATGCGAGAATGCCGCCCTCGATATTGAGCGCATTATGAAATCCCTGCATCTCCAGCCATTCAACCACGCGCGCACTGCGCACGCCGCTGCGACACAACACTAGAAGCGGTTGGTCGCGAGGCAACTGATCCAAATGGGCAGGGATCAGAGCCATCGGGATAGACACCGCGCCGTCGAGCGCAGCCACGTCCAGTTCCCACGGCTCTCGCACATCCACAATGGTGAGCGGGTCGCCGCGATCCCGCATCGCCTTGACGTCTTCAACCGAGATCTCTTGCACCATGCCGCGGGCCGGGATGTGAGGGCAATCACTCGGCAACGGCCGGCACAGTGCCGGGCCGGGCCGCGATCAGAAGGTGAAGCTCGGTGCCACCGCGAATTCGGGCAGCCGCTGGCCGGAGGCTTCGAACAGCGGCCGCGAGCCGATCACGCCGCCGACTCTGAGGTAGAGCCGCGCTTCGCCGACCGGGCCGTCGCCGGTAACGATGGCCAGAAGGCGCCCGTCCTCGGCGAGTTGATCGAGGATCTCGGCCGGCACCTCGTCCACCAGGCCGTCGATCAGGATGACGTCGTACGGCGCCTGCTCCTTGTGGCCCTGGCGCGCGGCCTTGTTGAGCACCACCACGTTGTCCACCTGGAGCTGCGCCAACACGCTGGTGGCCGTGTGCGCCAGTTCCCCGTCGCCTTCCACCAGGATTACGGTTTCCGCCAGGTGCGCCAGCACGGCGGCGGAATAGCCGGTGCCGCCGTCGATCACCAAGGCGATGTCGGTTGGCCGCACCTGGGCTTCTTCCAGCAGGCGCGCCAACACCATGGGCTTCAGCATGGCGCGGGTGTCGGACAGCCGGAGATCTGTGTCGGCGTAGGCATAGCCGCGCGACGACGAGGGCACGAACAGCTCCCGCGGCACGTCGTTCAGGGCGTCCAGCAGCTTGTGGGACACCACGCGGTTCGGCTTGATCTGGCCGTCCACCATGTTTCGACGCTGGGTCGCGTAGTCGGTCATGGCAGTCCATCGAGATGCGGGCGACGGCCCGGAACAAAGGGGATCGAACGAACGGGCGCACCGCCGGAGCGGCGGCGGAGGCGGCGGCAGCCTACTGCAAAGCAACGCCCTTCGGCCAGTGCGGACTGAACGGGGCCGTGAACCCCGCGCCGGGCAGCCGCCATGCCCTGCGGGCTCGGCTGCTTGACGCCCTGCGGGCTCGGCTGCTTGACGCCCTGCGGGCTACCGCCTATGTCACCGGGTCACGTTGGCGCGGTGGCTGAGTGGTGAAGCACCGGACTGCAAATCCGTGAATGCCGGTTCGATTCCGGCCCGCGCCTCCACCCCCCATCACCGCCCCGGACAGATCCGATCCCACCGCCGCGGTGCGCGGTCGCTGCGATCAGGCGCTCGCCGCCGGCTCCGCCATGCCCAGCAGGGCCGCCAGGTCGACCTTCAGCTCGCCCTTGAGGCGCCCCGCCAGCTCGCGGCTCACGGTCCCCGGCTGGGCCACCAGGGGCGGCCGCACCATGGCCCAGCGATCATCGCCGGTGGTGAGCGCCAGCAGGCCCTTCTGGGCCGGGATCGGTCCATAGTCCTGCACCAGGCGCCGGAACGCGGCGATCTCCCCATGCAGCGCCGCGGCCCCTGCCCGGTCGCCGGCATCGAACCGGCGCACCACCTCCGCAATCCCGCCGGCATTCAGGTTGGCGGTGGCGGAAATGCAGCCCGGGCCGCCGAGATCGAGCGCATCCAGCAGCGGCAGTTCCGAACCTGGGTAGACGATGAGACCCTCGATGCCGAACAGGGCCGCGGTGTTGGCCCAGTCGCCCGAAGAGTCCTTGATGCCCACGACGATGCCGGGGAAGTCCGCGTGCAGGCGCGCCACCACGTCGACCGGCAGGCCGACGCCGGCAACCTGCGGGATGTGGTAGAGGTAGAGCTTCAGCCCGTCGCGCCCCACCCAGTCGATCAGCCTGGCGTAATAGCCATAGAGCCCGTCGTCGGGCACCGCCTTATAGTAGAAGGGGGGCAGCACCATCACCCCGGCACAGCCGCGGTCCACGGCATCGCGGCACAGCTCCGCGGTGCCCGGCAGGTCGGTCAGCCCGGTGCCGGGGATCAGGCGCGCGGCTTCCACACCGCCGGCCAGCAGCGCATCCAGCGTGGCCCGCCGTTCGGCGATGCCCACCGACAGCGCCTCCCCCGTGGTGCCGAAGGGGGCGAGCCCCGCACACCCCATGCGCAACAGGCGGCGGGCATGGTCGACGAACAGGTCCGTGGCGATGCTGAGATCGGGGTTGAAGGGCGTCAGGATCGGTGCGACGACGCCGCGGAGCGGGGATGACATGCGCTTGGTCCTTCGATGATCGGCGTCGCGCGGCAATCGCCGGGCCGACTCAAGGCAATCCCGGACCACTAGTGAAAGGCGGGGTTGCACGCAATCCCATTGCCCGCACCGTCCACTTGCGATAGCCGCAGCGCCTCCCCGACGCCAACCGAAGAAGGCCGCCAGTTCGTGACCGAGGACGACCCCACCCAGCGCCCCGCCGTCGGTGCCGAGCTCACCGGCTGGCCGTGGCTGAAGGTGCGGCTCTCCCGGCACATCCCGGAGCTGCTGCGCCTGGCCTGGCCGGTGGTGGTCGCCCGCCTCGGCGTGATGACGCTGCAACTGGTGGATACCGTCATGGTCGGGCGGTACGACACCCAGGAACTCGCCTATCAGTCCGTTGCCCTGATGCCCAGCCAATCCCTGCTGGTGATGACGCTGGGGCTGCTGGTGGGCACCATCGTGGTAGCGGCCAGCGCTGCCGGCGCGGGCGAACCGTGGCGGGCCGGCCAGGCGTGGCGCCGCTCCCTCGTCTATGCCTTCTGGATCGGTACGGCCGCCGCGGTGTTGTGCCAGTTTGGCCGGCCGTTCCTGGAACTGACCGGCCAGCCGCCGGAGCTGGTGGCCGGCGGGGCGCCGCTGATCGCCATCCTCGGGCTGGGGCTGCCGGCCAACCTGATCTTCATCACCTCCAGCTTCTTCCTGGAAGGCATCAAGCGACCCTTCGCCGCCATGGTGGTGATGGTGGTCGGCAACCTGGTGAACGTGTTTGCCGACTGGGTGCTGATCTATGGCCATCTGGGCTTTCCCGCCATGGGGGCGGAGGGATCTGCCTGGACGACGACGCTGGTACGTATCGTCATCGCGTTCTGCATCGTCGGCTACATCTGGCGGCTGCTGCCCGACCGCGAGATTTACGGCGTGCGCGCCAAGCCGACCGGTGGCTGGCGGTCATGGGCGCAGCAGCGCCAGATCGGCTATGCCAGCGGCCTGTCCAACGGGGTGGAGACGATCTCGTTCGCCGCCATCGGCCTGATCGCCGGCACCATCGGCGGGCTCGCCATCGGCAGCTACGCCATCGTGATGAACATCATCGCCTTCGTGTTCATGGTGGCGCTCGGCATCGGCACGGCATCGGCGGTGCGCGTCGGTACCGCCCATGGCCGCCGTGACGGGGCGGACCTGGCACTCGCCGGCTGGACGGGGCTGGCGTTGATTGTCCTGGTCTCCGGGGTCGTCGGCATCGGGCTCTACCTGTTCGGCCCGGAGATCGCCGCCGCCTACACCGAGGATCCCGCCCTCTTGGCCCTGGCAGCACCGCTGATCGGCTTTGCCGCCCTCATCGTGGTCGCGGACTGCGGACAGTGCGTGATGCTGTTCGCCTTGCGCGGCCGCACCGATGTCTGGATGCCCACGGCACTCCACTTCACCAGCTACTTCGTGCTCCAGATCCCGTGCGCCTACGCGCTTGGAATCGTGGCCGGGCGCGGCGTGCACGGCCTGTTCGAAGGTGTGCTGATCGCGGCTGTGTTCTCCGTGACGGCACTGGCCGTGCGGTTCTGGTGGTTGAGCCGGCACGACCCCAGGTAGCGGCGTCATCTTCGACCCGCCCGCGACGTTGTTCGCAGATGTCGAAAATGCTACACGCGGTGATTGGAGTCCTGGACGCGCCGCGCCCGTCTTTCCCCCTCCCACCAGCCTAACGCGAGAACCATCCGGTGGCCAACACGCCCCTCGACCCGTCCGATCGCGACATCACGCCCGTCGCGCTCGAAGAGGAGATGAAGCGCTCCTACCTCGACTACGCCATGAGCGTGATCGTCAGCCGTGCGCTTCCCGACCTGCGCGACGGGCTGAAGCCGGTGCACCGCCGCATCCTCTACGCCATGAAGGAGAAGGGCTACGACAGCACCAAGCCCTTCAACAAGTCGGCCAAGATCGTCGGCGATGTGATGGGCGGCTACCATCCCCACGGCCAGGACGCGATCTACGACTCCATGGTGCGCATGGCGCAGGATTTCTCCATGCGCCTGATGCTGGTGCAGGGCCAGGGCAACTACGGCTCCATGGACGGCGATCCGCCGGCGGCCATGCGCTACACCGAAGCGCGGCTGGCCAAGTCGGCCGAAGCCATCCTCGAAGACATCGACAAGAACACCGTCGACTTCCAGCCGACCTACGACGAGAGCAGCCAGGAGCCGGTCGTCCTTCCGGCCAGCTTCCCTAACCTGCTGGTCAACGGCGCCGGCGGCATTGCCGTGGGCATGGCCACCAACATCCCGCCCCACAATCTGGGTGAGGTGGTGGATGCCTGCCTGGCGATGATCGACGACCCCGGCATCGACATCGCCGGCCTGATGGAGCACGTGCAGGGACCGGACTTTCCCACCGGCGGCCTGATCCTCGGCCGCGCGGGCATCCGCAGCGCCTACCACACCGGCCGCGGCAGCATCCTCATGCGCGCCAAGTGCCGGGTGGAGGAGATTCGCAAGGACCGCCTGGCCATCGTGGTCAGCGAGATCCCCTTCCAGGTGAACAAGGCGAAGCTGCAAGAACGCATCGCGGAGGTGGTGCAGGAGAAGATCGTCGAGGGCATCTCCGACCTGCGCGACGAAAGCGACCGCGACGGCGTGCGCGTGGTCATCGAACTGAAGCGCGACGCCAACCCCGACGTGGTGCTGGCCAACCTCTACAAGTTCACGCCGCTGCAAACCTCCTTCGGCGTCAACATGCTGGCGCTCGACGGCGGGCGGCCGCTGGTGATGGACCTGCGCCGCATCATCCAGGGCTTCGTGGAGTTCCGCGAGCAGGTGGTGACCCGCCGCACCATCTTCGAGCTGAACAAGGCGCGCGACCGCGCCCATGTGTTGGTGGGTCTCGCCGTCGCCGTCGCCAACCTGGACGAGATCATCGCGTTGATTCGTGCGGCCTCGGATCCGGCCGCCGCCCGCCAGGGCCTGATATCGCGCGACTGGCCGGCGCGCGATGTCGCCCCGCTGATCGCGCTGGTGGACGAGCCGGACCGGCCGCTCGGCCCCGACGGCACCTACCGCATGTCCGAAGCCCAGGCGCGCGCCATCCTCGATCTGCGCCTGCACCGCCTGACCGGGCTGGAACGCGACAAGATCGGCGAGGAGCTGCAGGGCCTGGTCGACTCCATCGCCGACTATCTGGCGATCCTCGGCAGCCGCGAGCGGCTGATGGAGGTGATTCGCGGCGAACTGGTGGAGGTGCGCGACCGCTTCGACACGCCGCGCCGTACCCAGATCGAAGACGTGGAGTTCGAGCACGACATCGAAGACCTGATCCAGCGCGAGGATGTGGTGGTGACGGTGAGCCACACCGGCTACATCAAGCGCGTGCCCATCTCCACCTACCGGGCGCAGCGCCGCGGCGGCAAGGGCCGCGCCGGCATGACCACCAAGGACACCGATTTCGTGTCCGACGTGTTCATCGCCAACACCCACACCCCGATGCTGTTCTTCTCCTCGCGCGGCATCGCCTACAAGCTGAAGGTCTGGCGCCTGCCCGAAGGCACGCCGCAAAGCCGCGGCAAGGCGCTGGTCAACCTGCTGCCGCTCTCCGAGGGCGAGACCATCACCACGGTGATGCCGCTGCCGGAGGACGAGGACACCTGGAACGATCTGTTCGTCATGTTCGCCACCGCGTCGGGCACGGTGCGGCGCAACCGGCTGTCGGATTTCGTGTCGATCAACCGCAACGGCAAGATCGCCATGAAGTTCGACGACGACAGCGACAGCCTGATCGGCGCGCGCACCTGCGCCGAGGACGACCACGTGCTGCTGGCCAGCCGGCTCGGCATGTGCATCCGCTTCCCGGTGGCCGATGTGCGGGTGTTCACCGGCCGGGCGTCGACCGGCGTGCGCGGCATCCGGCTGGGCCAGGGCGACCGCGTGATCTCGCTGTCCATCCTCAACGGAATTTCCGCCAGACCGGAAGAACGGCGGGCCTATTTGCGCCGCGTCAATGCGCTGCGCAACGCCGAGGGTGTAGAAACCGACGGCGAGGATGAAGTCGAAGTCCCCGATCCCGAGTTGAGCCCCGAACAGTTCGACGCCCTGGCGGCGGCCGAGCAGTTCATCCTGACCATCAGCGAGGAAGGTTTCGGCAAGCGCAGTTCATCCCACGGCTACCGGGTGACCGCTCGCGGCGGCAAGGGCATCTGGACCATGGAGATGGGCGATCGCAACCGTGCCATCGCGGCCTGCTTCCCGGTTGCCGACGACGCGGAGATCATCCTCGTCACCGACGGCGGCCAGATCATGCGCTGCCCGGTGGACGACGTGCGCATCGCCGCGCGCAAGACCATGGGCGTCACGGTGTTCCGCATCGCCGAAGGCGAGCGGGTGGTGGCGGTGGCTGCGGTGTCCGAAGGCGAGGCCGGCGATGGCGAGGAAAGCAACGGCGAAGCTGGTGAGGGAGAGGCCGGCAATGGGGCGACCGGTGGTGGGCCGGATGCACCTGCGCCGGGCGTCGACGATCCGGCGTCCTGACAAAGATACCAGTACGGAAGGCGTGGCCAGATGATGAGCGTGGCGGTCTACCCCGGCACCTTCGATCCCATCACCAACGGGCACATGGACATCATCCTGAGGGCCTCCCGCCTGGTCGACCGACTGATCGTCGCCGTCGCGGAGAACACCGGCAAGGAACCGGTGTTCAACATCGACGAACGGGTGGCACTGTTGGAGGCGGAGCTGGCCGCTCTGGCCGAACCGCCGGCCAATGTGGAGGTGCGCCGCTTCGGCGTGCTGCTGCTGCACTTCACCCAGGCCGTGGGCGCTCAAATGATCGTGCGCGGCCTGCGCGCGGTGTCCGATTTCGAGTACGAGTTCCAGATGGCGGGTATGAACGCCAAGCTCGACCGCTCCATCGAGACCGTGTTCCTCATGGCGTCGGACCGCTACCAGTTCATCAGCTCGCGCTTCGTCAAGGCGATCGGCGAACTGGGCGGCGACATTGCGCATTTCGTCGGGCCCGTGGTGGCCAGGCGCCTGGTTGCCCACTACCGGGAAAACGGACTGGTGCCGCCGCCGCCGGCCACCTGAGCGGCAGCGCCTACCGGCCCACCGTTCGGCCGGGCCGCTCCCCTGGCCCGCCCTGCCGCCGGCGGTCCCCTTCGTCCAGGGGCCATCTGATCGGTCGCGATCGTGTGTGGCCGGACGTCGTGTGTGAGGTATTTGAACGCGCAAGCGCTTGTCCGGCTTGATGGACCGCAAGGAGAGCCCATCAGGGCGGATGGCGCTCTCAGAGCGGGCGGTGTGCGTCTCGGGTGCCTCAACACTCCCCTGGCCAAGCGCTCGCCGCGTCCCATATGAGGCCGCAGGCGGCACTGCCGCCGCCGCCCGCTGTCCGGAGTGCGCATGTTCAACGACACCGATGCCCACTGGTGGCTCGCGGTGGACGAAAAGACCGGCCGCATGTGGCTGGCCAGCCGCTTCGGCGGTGTGTTGCTGGACTCCGACTCCCTGGCCGCCCGCGCCAAGGCCGAGGGGCCAGCGCGCGGCCGGCGGCGGCGCGGCGGTTCGGCCGCGGCCCAGTCGGTTGACCCCAATGGGCAAGCTTCCTAGGGTCCGCCCGACCGCTTAGCTCAGCCGGTAGAGCAACTGACTTTTAATCAGTAGGTCGCGGGTTCGAGCCCCGCAGCGGTCACCAGATCTTCGATTGTCGACGCGCGGCACTGCATGCACGCCAACCGTCGGTCCGCGGCCGCTCCGACATGTCGCCCTCAAGCTGGCTTGCCGTCCCGCAACCGGCACTCGGGCGGGGATGCTGGCGCCGCACCCGCCGCACGCCGCCGCACACGGTCCGAAGCATGAAACAGGGGCGAGGACCGCTGGCTCGGCTCACCCAACGCCCCATTGGCGCCCTGGCTTCCGGCATTGGTAGCCAGTGGCAGCCAGCCAGCCGCCCTCCGCAATCGACGGGGCACCTGGGATAGCGGTGTCGTTATCGGATCAGAGGTTCGCTCCCGGTCCGGCGTCCCGATCGAACGATCGTCCGATCTGCCGCGCCACATACAACGGACTCGCCGTGGACCGGGTGCCGGCGTGGACCCGTGACTCCGACATTTGCGCCCGGCGGACCGGCCAAGGACGCAAATGTCGGAGCGAGACCACTAGAGTGGCGGGCGCCGCCCGCGCACTGCATGGGCGACCAGGCTGATCACCAGCAGCACCAGGAAGACGAAGAAGATGATCTTGGCGATCCCCGCCGACGCGGCCGCGATGCCGCCGAAGCCGAACACGGCTGCGACGATCGCAACGATGAAGAACAGTAATGCCCAACCCAGCATGGTTGCCTCCTACCTCGTGTTGTCCAACGCGCTTGGCGGGCTGTCAGTGCTTCGATGAATCCAGCCAAGCATTGATTTCGCGTTCGGCCTCGTCCTTGGCGAGGCCGTAGCGTTCCTGCAGACGGCCGACGAACTTGTCGCGGCTGCCTTCGGCATAGGTCAGATCGTCGTCCGTGAGCTTGCCCCACTGCTGCTTGGCGGTGCCTTTGAGCTGCTTCCAGCGGCCCTCCCAAGTGTCACTGCTCATTGTCGTTTCCCTTGATGCCCATACGTCAGCGCGAACACCGCCCCGTCGCGCCATCGGTGAAGGTCACCCGAAGGCCGCTGCGGATTGCGCTTGGTGAGAAGAACTCATCAGCCCGCAACAGGTTCCATGCTGGACTGTCGGAACGCCTGCGGAAGGCCGCTCGAATACCAGGTATTCGCCGAGGCCCTGCGGCCGTCGAGTACGGCCCCTAGTCCCAGCGGTGCAGCGCTGCGTCCAGTCCGGCGAGCTGGCTTTCCAACGCCTGGCGGTCGGATGAGAGGAGGCCGGCGGTCGCCACCAGCTCCGCGAAAATCGCCTTCTGGTCCACCAGGGCGTCCCGGCGATGGCGATCGGCACACAACGGCGCCAGCCGTGCCAGCGCCTGGATCATCGACTGCAGCACCAGAACGTTGCCGGCGGCCGAGCGCCGGATCGGGTTGAAGCTGCCGTTGAGCAGATCGGCAAACCCGAAGCGGTCCCAAAGGACGCGCAAGCGCCCGTCTTCGCCGTGCCGGAAGCCCGGCGGGTCGAGCCGGCGCAGCGCCAGACCGAGCGCATCGGTGAGGCGGTCGATGCAGGCGACCGCCGTGAAGGGATCGTTCACGCCGGGCGAGAGTGCGCGGCACGCGATCTCCACCACCGCGTTCATGGCGTATTCCAGGTCTTCGGCCGGCGTGCGCTTGGGCCCCAGCACGAACGCACCGGCAATGCGGTCCTTCAGATCGCCGCGCACCGTGTCCATCGGCCAGACGCGGGCAATCGGCGCACCCCGCAGGACGAACTCGCCCGGTCGTAGCTGGACCGCGATCAGGGCGTCCTCGCAGACGGCCAGCTTGAAAAGCTTCGCCCGGTCGAGCGTCTGCAGGTACCCGCTGGCCGGCGCCAGCACATTGACCGCCAGGCGATCGAAAGCCTCCGGAATCCCCTCCCCCTCGGGCGGTCGGCCGCCATCGACCGGCGGAAACTCGCTCTCTACGCCCCGGTCGATCGACCGGCCCACCAGGGAGATCACGGTGTCCGCCTGCAGCATCTCCGACAGGTGATGCACGAAGTAGACCAGCATGATCAGGCTGATCAGCGCGAGAAGCTGCGCCAGCGTGAGCGAAACGGCCGTCGCCGATGCCCCCGGGTCCACGTCGTCCGGCACCACCCAGCGCAACAGCAGAAGGGAGAAGATGAAGGTCGAGACGAAGATCCCCAGCACTACCTGGGTCGTGCGGTCGGCCTTGAAGATGGCGATCAGGCGCGGGCCAAGCTGTCCGGTCGCGATGGTCAACACAATCAGCGTCATGGAGAAGACGAGACTGGTTACCGTGATCAGCGCCGTGGCGATGACCGACAGGGTGTCGCGCGCGCTGTCGGCCGAGGCCCGCAGCAGCCCGATGGAGACATCGGGAAAGGCGTCCTGCAGCCAGGTGTCGAGCCGCAGGGTCGCGACGGCCAGGATGACGGCGCCGATCATCATGATGATCGGGAGAAACCAGAAGCTGTTGACGACCCTGAAGGCCAGGTAGCTGAAACGCGCTCTCATCCCGTCGTCATCCTGTGCAATCCGCGCCTGGGTGTTACGCGTTGGCGGGCGCCACCTGCCCCCGCCCGCAAGCCGGGAGCAAGAAATTTTCGCCTCGACGCGCCGGAAAGTCGCTGCTCCTGCGTGTCATGGACAGGCGCTCCAATCGGAGCACCCGGCACGGACGACCGAACGCCCGATGGTGCCGGTCCTGTCTCCGCCGTTGCGCGGCGGCGGGATCGGCCGGCAAAGGGCGAGGATGGGCGGGGTCGTGCCGACCCGCAGCAGTGACCCGGCATGAAACGTTTCATCCTCACAACCGTCGCGGTGCTCGCCATCAGTGCCGGCGCCTTCCATTGGTACGCCAATGGCCAGACGGTGGTACCGGCAACCTACCAGACCGCCACGGCGGAGCTGGGCAGCCTGGAGACGGTCGTCACCGCCGTTGGCTCGCTGGAGCCGCTGAATTCCGTTGAGGTGGGTGCCCAGGTGTCCGGCCAGATCGTCGCCCTGCACGTGGCCGAAGGCGACGTGGTGGAACAGGGCGACCTGCTGGCGGAAATCGACACCACCGTGTACGAGGCCGCCGTTGCCGCCGATCGCGCGGACTTGCTGTCCCTCGCCGCCCAGCGCGATCAGCGCGCAGCCGAGTTGACCCTGGCCCAGCAGCGCCTGGGCCGCCAGGAACAGCTCATGGCGTCGCGCGCGACCAGCCAGGACGACTACGACGCGGCCGTTGCCGAGGTCGCCATCGTGACCGCGGAGATCGCCGCGCTGGACGCGGAGATCGCCAAGGCGGAGTCCGAACTGGCGGCCGATCAGGCCAACCTCTCCTACACCCGCATCACCGCACCGATGTCCGGCACCGTGCTGTCGCTCAGCGTGCGGCAGGGCCAGACGGTCAACGCCAACCAGTCGACCCCGACCATCCTGGAACTGGCCAACCTGGAAGTAATGACCGTGCGTGCGGAGGTTTCGGAAGCCGATGTGGGGCAGCTTACGCCCGGCATGGACGCCTACTTCACCACGCTCGGCGATGCCCAGCGCCGCTGGGAAGGCAGCCTGCGCCAGATCCTTCCGGAGCCGGAGGTGGAGAACAATGTCGTGCTCTACTACGCGCTGTTCGAAGTGGACAACGACGAACACCGCCTGCTGCCCTCCATGACCGCCCAGGTGTTCTTCGTGGTCGGCCGGGTGGCAGACGCAGTGATGGTGCCGGCCACCGCCCTCACCACAAATGCCGACGGCAGCGCCACCGTGCAGGTGCTTGCGGGCGGCGTCGCCCGGACGCGCGAGGTTACGGTCGCGCTGCAGAACCGCATCTCCGCTGCCGTCACTGCGGGGCTGGAGGCGGGCGAGCAGGTCATCATCGGCCAGGCGACCACGGCCGCCGCCACGTCCTCCGGCGCCGGCGGGCCGCCCAGCCCGTTCGGGTTCTAGGGGCAGGCCATGACCGCACTGATCGCATTGGACCAGGTGACCAAGGCCTATGGCAGCGGCGAAGCCCGCGTGGAGGTGCTGCACGGCCTCAGCCTCTCCATCGAGGCCGGCGAGTTCGTCGCCATCCTCGGCGCTTCGGGCTCCGGCAAGTCGACGCTGATGAACATCATCGGCTGTCTCGACCGGCCGACCAGCGGTACCTACCGCCTGTCCGGCACCGATGTGGCCAGCCTCGGGCTCGGCGAGCTGGCCGGCCTGCGCCGCGACATGTTCGGGTTCATCTTCCAGCAGTACAACCTGCTGCCCCAGGCGACGGCGGAAGAGAACGTGGAGATCCCGGCGATCTATGCCGGCACGCCGCGGGCCGCCCGCACCAGCCGGGCGCGCGACCTGCTCTCGCGCCTCAACCTCACCGACCGGCTGCACCATCGCCCCAGCCAGCTTTCCGGCGGCCAGCAGCAGCGCGTGTCCATCGCCCGCGCGCTGATGAACGGCGGCAAGATCATCCTGGCCGATGAGCCCACCGGGGCCTTGGACAGCCACAGCGGGGCGGAGGTGATGGCGCTGCTGCGCGAACTCAATGCCGAAGGCCACACCGTCATCCTGATCACCCACGATCCGGCAGTTGCGGCCCAGGCGCAGCGCCAGATCCACATTTCCGACGGCGCAATCACCGAAGACACCGCGACGGGCACGGCACCGGCGGCCCGCACGGCGGGCGAGCCGGCGCCGGCGAAGGCCGCGTCTAGCTTCCTGGTGCGCCTTGGCGAAGCGGTGCACATGGCCTTGCGGGCGATGCGCGGCAACACGCTGCGCACGCTGTTGACCCTGCTCGGCATCATCATCGGCGTCGGCTCGGTGATCGCCATGCAGGCCATCGGCAACGGCGCCAAGACCGCCGTCGTCTCGCGCATCGAGGAGATGGGGACCGACCTGCTGACGGTGCGCCCCGGCGGCCGCAACATGCGCGGCATGGGCAGTTCCATCGCCACCCTGACGGTGGAGGACGCCCAGGTGATCGCCGAGCTGCCCGGCGTTTTGACCGCAGTGCCGGCAATCTCCGGCAGCGTCACCCTGCGCTACGCCAACAGCGACTATCAGACCTCCGCCACCGCCACGACCGCGGACTATGCCGAGGCCAACAACTGGGACCTCACGGAGGGCATGTTCTTCCTGGCGGACGATGTGGACCGCTCCGCCCCGGTGATGACCATCGGCCAGACGGTGGTGGAGGCGCTGTTCCCCGACGGCGGCGATCCCATCGGTACCTATGTGCTGGTGGACAGCATTCCCTTCCAGGTGATCGGCGTGATGGAGGCCAAGGGCTCGACCGGCTTCGGCGGCGACCGCGATGCCGTGGTGTTCGTGCCGCTCGACACCGGCATGAACCGCCTGTTCGGCCAGCGCTACCTCAACTCCGTCACCGTGGAGGTCGCCGCCGATGTCGATATGGACGGCGTGCAGGCGGCCATCGAAGACCTGCTGCGCAGCCGCCACGGCACCGAGGATTTCGAGGTGCGCAACACCGCCTCGCTGCTGGAAGCCGTCACCGAAACCCAGGACACCTTTACCCTGCTGCTGGGGTCCGTCGCCGCGATCTCGCTGCTGGTGGGCGGCATCGGCGTCATGAACATCATGCTGGTGAGCGTGACGGAACGGACGCGCGAGATCGGCATCCGCATGGCGACCGGCGCACGCCCCGGCGACATCCAGCTCCAGTTCCTCTCCGAAGCGCTGGTGGTGTGTGCCACCGGCGGCATCTTGGGCGTGGGCATGGGGCTTGGGGCCGCCGCGGTGATCGGCCAGTTGGGCCTGCCCTCCCTCGTCACCGTGCCGCCGGTGGCCCTGGCCTTCTGCTGTGCCGTGGGCACCGGCCTGCTGTTCGGCTTCCTGCCGGCGCGCAAGGCCGCCCATCTCGACCCCGTGGTGGCCCTCGCCTCCAACTGATTGGCTAGACGACGATGTTCATTGCCCCCGCACGGATGGTCCTTTTCGCCACGGCTGCCGCCCTTGGGCTGGCCGGTTGTGCCGGCCCCAGCATCGACCGGCCGGATGAAGCCGTGCCCGTGCCCAGCACCTGGAACCAGCCAGTTACGGCCGCTACCGCCACCCAGTATCCGGACGCGGCGTGGTGGGCCGTCTACGACAGCGCGGAGCTGAACCGGCTGGTCGACCTGGCGGAGGCCAGCAACCCCGACCTGTCGGCTGCCGCCTACCGCATCGCCCAGGCGTCGGCCCAGGCCCGCTCGGCCCGCGCAGCACTCTATCCCTCCCTCAGCGGTTCGGCCTCGGCGTCGCGCAGCATGGGCGTGCAGGGCACGCCGTCCAATAGCCTGTCGCTCGGCCTGGAGGCCAGCTACGAGCTCGACATCTGGGGCGAGAACCGCGCTAACGTCGATGCCGCCGTCGCCGCGCGCGTCGCTAGCGAGTACGACCGCGAGGCCGTGGCGCTCAGCCTGGTGGCGGAGGTGGCCACCACCTACTTCCAATACCTGTCGCTGAGCGACCGCATCGCCACGGCGGAAGAGGTGCTGGGCCTGTCTCAACAGGTGCTGGCGCTGGTGCGGGCCCAGGCGCAAGTCGGCACCGTGTCCGATCTCGACGTGGCGCAGCAGGAGGTGACCGTGGCCGGGCTGGAGGCAGCGATCCCGAGCCTGCAACTCCAGCGCGACCAGACCTTGAACGCGCTCGCCGCCCTGCTCGGCACCACGGCGGGCAGCCTGGCGCTGACGGGGACCACCCTGGACGGCGTCGCCCTGCCCACGGTCACGGCCGGCCTGCCCTCCGAGGTGCTGGAACGCCGGCCCGACCTGCGCAGCGCCGAAGCGGAGATCCGCGCCGCCTCCGCCAGCCTGGAAGCCGCCCACGCCGCCATGTATCCCAACATCCAGCTCACCGGCAGCACGGGCTTGGCGAGCAGTGCCCTGCAATCCCTGTTCGAGCCGGCGGGCTTCCTGTCGACCCTGGCGGCGGGGCTGAGCCAGCCACTGTTCGATGCCGGACGCCTGGAGGCCGAGCAGGACACGGCGGCCGCGGCGGAAGCGATCGCCATCGAAAGCTACCGGGCCGCGGTGCTGGCCGCCTTCCAGGACGTGGAAGATGCGCTTGCCGCCATCCGCTACACCGGCCAACTGGCCGAGATCGAGGCGCGCGCGGTGGCGCAGGCACGCCGGGCCTACGGGCTGGCCGTCGCCCAGTACCAGGCCGGTGCGACCGATCTGAGCACACTGCTCGACGCCCAGCGCGACCTCGCGGGCCAGCTCGACGAACAGCGGCAGACGCGGTTCGACCAGTTGGCCGCCACGGTGGACCTGTTCAACAGCCTGGGCGGCGGCTGGTAGCCCGCCTGCCCGGCCCCGATTCGCCCGAAAACGCCTGCCCTACTGGATACCGTCCCAGCGGTCGACGGCGGGTTCGGCATTGGCCCAATACCAGGTGCCGTTGTCGCCCCGGCAGATCACCGTGACGAAGTACATGTCTTCGATGTCCTCATCGGTGAAGACGATTTGCCGGCAGGCAATGTCGCCGCCGAAATCGCGCAGCACCTGCACCTGCCCGGTGGCATCGACCAGCGGCACGTCGCTCTCCACCGCCCATGTCCGGCTTTCGCCTTCCGGCGCCTCGCCCGCTTCGGCGGCGATGGCATCCTGGACCAGGCGCACGGCTTCGCGGTTGTAGTAGTCTACCCCTTCGCTGAAGGCGATCTGGGTTCCGGCGCCGACGGCAAAGCCGATCAGCGGGTTGCCGGTGAGGCCGCCCGCCAACGCACCGGCGCCGATGCTGGCCACCTCCGTACCGAAATCCGCAGTGCCGGAACAAGCACCGAGCGCCAGCGATCCGGCCAGTGCTGCGATCGCCCGCAGCGGCGCTCTGCGCGCCAGGCCCGCGCCAAAGGCCCGCTCCGCACCGCAGGTTTTCAGCGTGGCGTTCATCGTTCCCATGGCGTCGAGCAACCTTCTTGTCTTGGTGGCCGTGGCCGCATTGGCCGGCAGGAGCGAAGCCCGGCCCGCAGCCCGCGCCCGGAACGGGCATCGGAGGTGACGGCTGGAGGATGGCCGAATTGGGGACCATCGGGCCGGAATGCCATGGCATGCCCCCAGCCATCGGACAACTCGCGGTTCATGGAAGTGGTTCCCCTCGCCTCCGCAGCGAATCCGGGTGGCCGTGCCACCGGCTTGGCGCAAGCGTGGCGCCCCCAGAGATCCACCAAGATCGCGTGAGGATCCGCCGGGATACGCTCAAATGCAGGGCCTGCCGCACGGATCATTGTGGCCACCCGGCGGGCCAGTTTGGCCACCGATCCGCCCAAGATCTCCGTCTCCGGCCGGCGCAAACCACCCGGCAGATCCGTGAAAGACCTTCAAGAATTAAAATTCCCTCGAAAAAAGTAGTCGAAATCGAGCATATCTATCGAAAATCACAGACGATAGTGCCGGACGGCACGAGAAATTCTTTAGCAAGCTAACAGGGCCGTACGACCAAGTGGTCATATATAACTCCTGTTGAATTATAAAATAATCGGACTGCACATTTTCGTATTTTGGCTCTGGACCACAGCGCCCTTTGTGCGCCACCATGCCGCAGCCGGTGCGAAACCGGACTCGATAATTGGGAGGACAACATGCCGACACTGATCCGCTCTCTCCTCGGCGCGACGGCGTTGACGGCGATTGCTTGGTCCGCCGCCGCGCAGCAGACGAACATCACCATCGCCACCGTCAACAACGGCGACATGGTGCGCATGCAGCGGCTCTCAGACCACTTCACGCAGCTTCACCCCGAGATCACCGTTGACTGGGTGATCCTGGAAGAAAACGTTCTGCGCCAGAATGTTACGACCGACATCGCGACCGGCGGCGGCCAGTACGACGTGATCACCATCGGCCAGTACGAAGTGCCCTTCTGGGCCGAACGCGGCTGGTTGATGTCGCTCGACGACCTCGGCGAAGAGTACGATGTCGACGACCTGCTGCCCGCCATCCGCAGCGGCCTCAGCGTCGACGGCACGCTCTATGCCTCACCGTTCTACGGCGAGAGCTCCATGGTGATGTACCGCACCGATCTCATGGAAGCCGCCGGCCTGGACATGCCCGACGAGCCGACCTGGGAGTTCATCCGCGAAGCCGCCGCGGCGATGACCGACACCGCAAACGGCGTCTACGGCATCTGCCTGCGCGGCAAGCCCGGCTGGGGCGAGAACATGGCCTTCCTCACCGCCATGGCCAACTCCTTCGGCGCCCGCTGGTTCGACGAAGACTGGGAACCGCAATTCGACACCGAGGCGTGGGCCAATACCCTCAACTTCTATATGGACCTGCTGACCAACTACGGCCCGCCGGGGGCCGCCAACAACGGGTTCAACGAGAACCTGGCGCTGTTCCAGACCGGCCATTGCGGCATGTGGATCGACGCCACCGTCGCGGCCAGCTTCGTCACCAACCCCGAAGATTCCGAAGTGGCCGAGACCGTCGGCTTCGCGCTGGCCCCGGACAACGGGCTCGGCCGCCGCGGCAACTGGCTGTGGACGTGGTCGCTGGCCATCCCCTCGTCGTCGGACGCGCCTGAGGCGGCCCGCGAGTTCATCGCCTGGGCGACCGGCCCCGCCTACCTGACGCTGGTGGCGGAAACGGACGGCTGGGCCAATGTGCCGCCGGGCACGCGCCAGTCGCTCTACGACAATCCTGCCTATCTGGAAGCCGCTCCGTTCGCGGAGATGACCTTGCGGTCGATGGAAGTGGCCGACCCGCAGAACCCGACGGTGGACCCCGTGCCCTATGTCGGCATTCAGTTCGTGGCCATCCCCGAATTCCAGGGGATCGGCACCCAGGTTGGGCAGATCTTCGCGGCTGCCCTGGCCGGCCACACGAGTGTGGAAGAGGCACTCGAACAGGCCCAGGAACTGACCACCGAAGAAATGGAAGCCGCCGGATACCTCTGATCGGCCGGTACTCGATCCGTCCGGAAAGGGTGGGACAGCCCCGCCCTTTCCGCGGACCGGCCTGCATCGGCACCACCCGTGGTGACGCCGTAGGTGCAACTTCCAGTTCGGTGGATTCAGGCTTGTAGAGAATATTCGGCACAGGGGCAGGTGAACCATGGCCACCCAGCATTCCCGTACGGCAGCCCGCGGCATGATCGCTCCCGCGGTATTTCTCCTCCTCGTGTGGATGCTTACCCCCCTTTGCTTGACACTATATTTTTCAATACTTGACTATAGACCACAAAGTGGGACGTTCGACTGCTGCGAAGGGCTAGATAACTACGTTCGGTTTGTCTCTTCCAACGCCTTCCACCAAAGCGTTCTGACCACGCTGATCATGGTCGGGGGGATCCTCGTCATCACCGTTGGTGGCGGCATCCTGCTCGCCCTCCTGCTCGACCAGGCGATCTGGGGGCGGGACATCGTGCGCATCCTCGTCATTGCCCCGTTCTTCGTGATGCCCACCGTCTCCGCCGTGATCTGGAAGAACATGCTGATGAACCCGGTCAACGGGTTGTTGGCGCACCTTTGGAGATTCTTCGGCCTTGAGCCGATAGACTGGCTTTCCCAGCTACCGTTGTTTTCGATCATTGTCATCGTCGCCTGGCAGTGGCTGCCGTTTGCCACGCTGATCTTGTTGACGGCGATCCAGTCGCTGAATTCCGAGCAGGTGGAGGCAGCGGAAATGGACGGTGCGGGCCCGCTCGACCGGTTCCGCTTCGTCATCCTTCCGCACCTGGCGCGCGCCATCACCGTCGTCATCCTGATCCAGACGATCTTCCTGCTCTCGGTGTTCGCGGAAATCTTCGTGACGACCGGCGGCGCCTTCGGCACGCGGACGCTCACCTACCTCGTCTACCAGCGCGTCATCGACAGCCAGAACATCGGGCTTGGATCGGCCGGCGGCATCCTCGCCGTCGTCCTGGCGAACATCATCGCCTTCGTGCTCATGCGCATCGTCGGCAAGAACCTGGACGCGTAGGGAGGGATAGTCATGGCACGCGCAATCTCCACTCCGCGCAAGGTCACGCTCACGGCCGTCGCCTGGATCATCGGTCTGCTGATCTTCTTCCCGATCCTCTGGACCATCTTGACGAGCTTCAAGCCGGAAGCGCAGGCGATCGCCGACCCGCCGATGTTCCTCAGCTTCGACTGGACGCTGGAAAACTACGCGGTGGTGCAGGAGCGGTCCGACTACCTGCGCTACCTGATGAACTCGGTGTTCCTGTCGATCGGCTCGACGGTGCTGGGGCTGCTGATCGCCGTCCCGGCCGCCTGGTCGATGGCCTTCGTTCCAGCAAGACGAACCAAGGATGTGCTGATGTGGATGCTTTCGACCAAGATGATGCCGCCGGTTGGTGTGCTGGTTCCGATCTATCTGATCTTCCGCGACACCGGCCTTCTGGACAGCCGCGTCGGCTTGACCGTTGTCCTGATGCTGATCAACCTGCCGATCATCATCTGGATGCTCTACACCTACTTCCGCGAGATTCCGGGGGAAATCCTTGAAGCGGCCCGCATGGACGGGGCCGGCCTCAAGGAAGAGATCCTGTACGTCCTGACCCCGATGGCCGTCCCGGGGATCGCATCGACCATCCTGCTGAACATCATTCTCGCCTGGAACGAGGCTTTCTGGACGCTGAACCTGACGGCGGCAAATGCCGCGCCGTTGACGGCCTTCATCGCCAGCTATTCCAGCCCGGAAGGCCTGTTTTACGCGAAACTGTCGGCGGCGTCGATCATGGCGATCGCCCCGATCCTGATCATGGGCTGGTTCAGCCAGAAGCAACTCGTCCGCGGCCTGACATTCGGCGCGGTAAAGTGAGGACATAATGGGACAGATCACGCTCAGCCAGGTCCGTAAGTCGTTCGGCGAAGTTCATGTCATACCAGGGGTCGACCTGACGATCGAAGACGGAGAGTTCGTTGTCTTCGTCGGCCCGTCAGGCTGCGGAAAATCCACCCTCCTGCGCCTGATCGCAGGGCTTGAGGATACGACGTCGGGTATCATCGCGATCGACGGCAAGGACGCGACGGCCCTTCCTCCGGCAAAACGTGGCCTGGCAATGGTCTTTCAATCCTATGCGCTTTACCCACACATGTCGGTGCGCAAGAATATCGCCTTTCCCCTGAAAATGGCGGGGATGTCGGAAAGCGAGCAGGCCACAAGGGTCGAACGTGCGGCCAAGGTGCTCAATCTGACAAGCTATCTTGACCGGCGTCCGGGCCAGCTTTCCGGGGGGCAACGTCAGCGCGTGGCGATCGGGCGCGCCATTGTGCGAGAGCCAGCGGCATTCCTTTTCGACGAACCCCTTTCGAACCTCGATGCAGCGCTGCGCGTCGGGATGCGGCAGGAAATTACCGAACTGCACCAAAGCCTCAAGACGACGATGGTCTATGTGACCCATGACCAGGTCGAGGCAATGACGATGGCCGACAAGATCGTCGTCCTGAATGCGGGCCGCATCGAACAGGTTGGCAGCCCGCTGGAACTCTACCGTGCGCCGGTCAATCAGTTCGTCGCGGGCTTCATCGGTAGCCCGAAGATGAACATGATCTCCGGGGCCGAGGCGGCGAAATACGCCGCGGCCACCATCGGCATCCGGCCCGAGCACATCCTGGTGTCGAAGACCGAGGGCACCTGGAAGGGCACCGTCGGGGTGTCCGAACATCTGGGGTCCGACACCTTCCTCCATATCCACGACACCGGGATCGAGGACACCATCACCGTGCGCGCCAGCGGGGAGATGGCCGTCCACAGCGGCGATACGGTGTGGCTGACGCCCGACTTGGAGAAGCTGCACAAGTTCGATGTCAATGGTCTGCGCATCGCCAGCCCGATGCTGCAGAAGGCCGGAGCCTCGTAAGTGCGCCTGGACGGAAAGGCCGCGATCATCACGGGAGCGGCCCGGGGCATCGGCCGCGCCTTCGCCGAAGCCTATGTGCGCGAGGGCGCGCGTGTCGCCATCGCCGACATCAACGCAGATGGGGCGGCAGTGACCGCCGCAGAAATCGGCGACCGGGCGATCGCGGTGCCGCTGGACGTCACCCAGCAGGCCAGCATCGATGCCGCGGTGGCGACGGTGGAGGAGCGCTTCGGCGGCATCGACATCCTCATCAACAACGCCGCGCTCTTCGATCTCGCCCCCATCGTGGAAATCACGCGGGCGAGCTACGACAAGCTGTTTTCGGTCAACGTGGCCGGTTCGCTGTTCATGCTGCAGGCGGTCGCCCGGTCGATGATCCGGCGCGGCCACGGCGGCAAGATCATCAACATGGCGAGCCAAGCCGGGCGCCGCGGCGAAGCGCTGGTCGCCGTCTATTGCGCCACCAAGGCAGCGATCATCAGCCTCACGCAATCGGCCGGGCTGAACCTGATCCAGCACAAGATCAACGTGAACGCCATCGCCCCCGGCGTCGTGGACGGCGAGCACTGGACCGGCGTCGATGCCCTGTTCGCCAAGTACGAAAACAAGCCCATCGGCCAGAAGAAGAAGGAAGTCGGTGCCGCCGTTCCCTATGGCCGCATGGGCGTCGCAGAGGATTTGACGGGGATGGCCGTTTTCCTGGCCTCCCGCGAAGCCGACTACATCGTCGCGCAATGCTTCAATGTCGACGGCGGACAATGGATGAGCTGAGATGAAACTCGCAAACGCAACGCTGAAAGACCTTCCCGCAGGCATCCGCACGCCCGGGTATGACCGCTCCAGGCTGACGCCGGGCATCGTCCATATCGGCGTCGGCAATTTCCATCGCGCCCACCAGTCCTGGTACCTGCACCGGCTGTTCGAGATGGGTTCGAACCTGGATTGGGCCATTGTCGGCGCCGGGGTGCGGCCGCCCGATGCGCAGATGCGCGAGCGGCTGGCGGCACAGGACTACCTCTATACGCTGATCGAGCTGGACCCCAACGGCAAGTCGGCCGAGGTGGTCGGCTCCATGGTCGACTTTGTGCCGGTGGAAGAGGGCAACGGCCCGCTGATCGGGCGCATGGCCGACCCGGCAACGCGCATCGTGACGCTCACCGTGACGGAAGGCGGCTACTACATCCGCCCGGATACCAAGCAGTTCGACGCCGACCACCCGGACATCCGCCACGACGCCGCCAATCCGGACACGCCCCGCACCGCCTTCGGCGCCATGGTCGCCGCCCTGCGGCTGCGGCTCAACCGCGGGCTCGGGCCGTTCACGGGGCTGAGCTGCGACAATCTGCAAGGCAACGGCAACACCCTGCGCCAGGCCGTCGTTTCGCTGGCCCGCATGTCGGACCCGGCCTTCGCGGAGTGGATCGAGGCAACCTGCACCTTCCCCAACTCCATGGTGGACTGCATCGTCCCCGCCACCGGTGCCAAGGAGCTGGAGCTGGCACGCCAGTTCGGCATCGACGATGCCGCCCCGGTGACCCACGAAAACTTCCGCCAGTGGGTGATCGAGGACGCGTTCTGCGCCGGCCGGCCGGACCTGGGCAAGGCCGGCGCCACCCTCGCTGCCGATGTCCACGACTTCGAAAAGATGAAGCTGCGCCTCCTCAACGGCGGCCACCAGGTGATCGCCACCTCCGGCGAGATCCTGGGCATCAAGACGATCTCCGACACCATGGCGCATCCGAAGATCCATGGGCTGTTCCGCAAGGTCGCAGAAGAGGAGATCAGCCCCCACGTGGCGGCGGTGCCCGGCTTCACGCCGGCGGAGTACATCGACCTGATCGAACGCCGCTTCGCCAACCCCGAGATCGTCGACACCACGCGCCGCGTCGCCTTCGACGGATCGAGCCGCCAGCCAGGCTTCGTCATCCCGTCGATCCGCGATGGCATCGCCGCGGGCACGCCGACCGCCGGGCTGGCCCTGGTTTCGGCCATCTGGGCCCGCTACTGCTTTGGCCGGCGCGAGGACGGCTCGATGGTCGAGCCCAACGATCCCAACTGGGAGTTTCTGACCGAGACCGCGAAGAAGGCGGCGAAGATGCCTGCCCTGTGGCTGAAGATGCCGGGGATCTACGGCGACGTCGCCCTGCATGAGCCGTTCGTGACCGCCTTCGGCGCCTGGCTCGATCAGATCCACCGGGACGGGCTGGTGGCCGCCATCGACACCTATCTGGCCCGCGGCACGCCCGCGTGAGGGTCCGGCCGAGGCGGCCCGCCGCTGCCCGACCGTCTGAAGGTCCGAAGCGATGATCCTGTGCTGCGGCGAAGCGCTGATCGACATGATCCCGGCCCCGACGACGACCGGGCGGGAGGGCTATGTTCCGCATTGCGGCGGTGCCGTCTTCAACACGGCCATCGCGCTCGGCCGCCTGGGCGTGCCGGCGGGCCTGCTGACGGGCCTGTCGCGCGATCTGTTCGGGCGGCAACTGGCGGCGGAACTGCGGGCCAGCGGCGTCGACACGGGCTACGTCGTGACGTCGGACCGGCCGACCACCCTGGCGTTCGTCGACGTTCGGGCCGGCCAGGCGACCTACACGTTCTATGACGAAAACTCCGCCGGGCGGATGCTGCAGGCGGGCGACCTGCCGGCGGTGCCGGGCGGCGTGACCGCGCTCTACATGGGCGGCATCAGCCTGGCCTGGGAGCCGGCAGCGGACGCCTACGCCGCACTGCTCGACCGCGAAGGGCGCGGCCGCGTGGTGATGTTGGATCCCAACATCCGTCACCAGTTCATCAAGGATGTCGCCCGCTACCGCGCGCGGCTGGGCCGCATGATCGGCCAGGCGGACATCGTAAAGGTGTCCGACGAGGACCTGGACTGGATCTTCCCCGATGCCCCCTCCCCGGCCGCCAAAATCGACCGGATGAAGCAGCTTGGCCCGGCCGTGGTCATCGTCACCTACGGCCGCCAGGGCTCCAAAGCCTTCCTGCGGAGCGGGGAGGCAGCCTTCGCCAAGGCGGAAACTGTGGAGGTGGTGGACACCGTGGGGGCCGGCGACACCTTCAATGCCGGCGTGCTGGCCAAACTCCACCGGCTCGGCGCCATGTCGAAGGAGGCACTGGCCAGTATCTCCACTGGCACCCTGCAACAGGCTTTGGCCTTCGGGGCGCGGGTGGCGGCCGTCACCGTCTCGCGGGCCGGCGCCGATCCCCCTTGGGCCAACGAAGTGTGAAGCCCTACCAGGGCGGACAGACGCGGACCCGGTGGACGCTGCGTTCGTCCAGCAAACCCAGGTTCTGCCGGTAGGCTGGATTGCCCATCAGTTCGCTGATGCCGTTGTTCTGGAACCGGCCGACGGGCGTGGTCAGCAGGTGCAACTCGCTCTGCGCCCACAGGCCGACATTCACCCAGATGTCCGGTCCCGGACAGCTATCCAGCTTGCCGCAGGGCACGCCCGTGTCGCCGCCGCAAGCACGGCCGTCCATCAGGGCCGCCTGCACCTGGCCGTGCGGGTGGATGTACTGGAGCCACCGCATGCGCGCCCACAGGCTGCGGATCAGCCGCCGTCCCGCAAGGATGGCCTCGACCGTCAGGCGCTCCGCCGGATCGCTGGGCGGCTCGCGCGTGTGGGGCAGGTCGCAGGCGAATTCGATGTCGATGCCCGAGCCGGCGAAGCCGCCGGCACTCTGTACCGCCACCTCCACATCGTGGGTGTAGAAAATCGCCCCATCCAGCCGCACCACGAAGTTGGCGCGGATATTGTCCAGGTGATGCACCAGGTGCGGCGTGCGCTCCAGCGGTCGCAGGTGCTGCTCCTCCAGCAGGGTGTGGTTGGCCGTCTGGTGGAGGACGATGGCGTTGACGTCTTCGGCGCGGCGGGAGCGCAGCACGATGCCGCGGCGGGTCGATCTGGCGGCGATGCTCCGCCTGTCCTCAAGGCGCCAGCAGGTGATGTTGACGGACATCGGTCCACTCGCTCCCAAATCCATGTGGCAGGAGCGCCATCACAACCAAAGGATGACTCCTGGGGAGGGAAAAGACAAATGCCCAAGCCGCAGGGGTGGTGGTCCCATCGGTCCGGCGAGCAGCGCAATCCCAAGGCGTCACCTCCTCCGCACCTGGGCGCACAGGAGCCCATATGGGCGCGGCACATCGCGTGTAGGACCGAGCATCTGGGGGTCTCTGTTGCGGCGATACCTCAGGTGGTGCTATAGATGTATCTAAACGTTAATTGTATTTATGTTTCTGCGTCCATTGAACTTAACCCGAAAGTCAAATCACACCGCGCAACCGAGGTGAACATGGTGGTGGATGGCGACGGAAAATCTTCGGGCATTACGGGAAATCGCCACGACATCTTCATCAGTTACGCCAGCGTGGATGATACCGCTATTACGGCGGGAAGCCATATGCCGGGAGTAGGCTGGGTCACCACGTTCTTGAACAAGCTTCAGGCCGCCTTGATCCAGCGGCTTGGAGGCGACCGGCCGGCCATCTACTTCGACCGCTCCGGGCTCGGCCCCAACCACCAGGTGGACCGCCTGCTCGACGAGGTGCGCCACTCCGCCCTGTTCGTCGCCGTGGGCTCACCCGCCTATGCCCGGCGGGATTTCACGCAGCGGGAACTACAGGCCTTCGTCGCCAGCTCCCCCGATCCCGAACGCCTGTTCGCGGTGGAATGCCTGCCGCTGGATGAGGGCGAGACCTACCCCGATCCGCTGGCCAAGCAGAAGCGGCTGCAGTTCTGGGCGCGCAACGAACCGGTGAGCACGGTTGCGGTGAGCGACGATCCGACCTCGCCCGGCTTCCTGCAGAAGATCCACGACCTGGCCGAGCAGTTGAAACGCGCCATCCGGGAGTTGCAGGCCAAGGCATCCGTCGTGGCGGCATCGCCCGCCCGCACCGTGGCAGCACCCGGCGCGCGCAACGGGTCGCTGCGCCCCGTCGTCCTGGCGCGGGTGACCGACGACCTCGACGACAGCGTCGCCGACCTCAGGCGCTACCTGGCCCAGTACGACATCCCCATGATGCCGGAAGACGACTGGCCGCTGGAGCCCGGCGAATTCCAGGCCGCCTTCCGACAAGCTCTGGTGCAGCCGGCCATCGTCGTGCAGCTTCTCGGCCCCTACCGTGGCAAGGCACCGAAGTCGGTTCCCGAAGGGCTGCTCGCCTGGCAGCACAATGCCGCCGTCGCCGCCGGGCTGACGGTGCGGCAGTGGCGCCACCCGAAGCTCGACCTCGCCACCGTCGCCGACGCCGAGCACCAGCGCCTGCTCACCGGCCCCGACGTGCTCGCCGAGGGGTTCGAGAGCTTCAAGGCCGGCCTTGTCGCCGCCGCCAAGCCGGCCCCCGCGGCACGCGCCGCGGCCAACGATGCCGTCGTCTTCGTCGACGCCCAGGACTGCGACGTGGCCATCGCGGAAAGGGTGCTGCAACGCCTCGCCGACAAGGGCATCGATTCCTCCATGCTGACGGAGTTCGGCGAGCCGTCGATCCGCGCCAAGCTGCGCGAGCGCTACGAGCTGTCCGATGCCGTGTGCTGGATCTATGGCGAGGCCGACCGCAACACGCTGAACGGCCGCATCTCCGTCGATTTCCAGCGCATCAACAAGATGCGCAAGCGCGAGGGCCGGCCGTTCCGTGCGCTCGCCCTCTACAAGACGCCGCCGCCGGGCAAGCCGGGGCTCGGCGTCGCCATCGCCAACCTGATCGAGATCGAGGCGTCGGATGCCGAGTTCCCGGCGGCCTTCGATCTGTTCGTCGAAAGCCTCGGTTAGGTCTCCGCCGTTGTCCGCCATGCCGCCCATGCGATCATGACCCATCGTCTGCCCTACCCCGGGCTGCGCGCCTTCCGCAGCGACGAAGCCGACCTGTTCTTCGGCCGCGACCGCGCGCTCGACAGCATGATCGAGACGCTGGCGCGCACGCGCTTCCTTGCGGTGATCGGCTCTTCGGGCAGCGGCAAGTCGTCCCTGGTGCGCACCGGCCTGCTGCAATCGCTGCGGATCGGCCACTACCACAAGGCCGGCAGCACCTGGCGGGTGGCCGACATGCACCCGGGCGGCCGCCCCCTCTACAACCTGGCTGCCGCCCTGCTGGCCGCGGCCGAGGGGCCGGCGGAGATGGCCGACGCCGACGTGCTGGCCGCCTACCTGGCGCGCGCGCCGCGTTCCATCATCAACTGGGTGGAGGCCGGCAACGTGCCCGCCGGCAGCAACCTGCTGATCCTCGCCGACCAGTTCGAGGAGCTGTTCCGCTACGCCAACTACGCCGAACGCGAGGAGGCCGAGGCGTTCACGCGGCTGCTGCTGGAATGCCGCGCGGCCCCGGAGGAGCTGGGCATCCACGTGGTGCTCACCATGCGGTCGGAATTCCTCGGCGCCTGCACCCTGCTGCCGGGGCTGGGCGAAGCCATCAACGACGGCCTCTTCCTGACGCCGCGGATGACGCGGGAGGAATGCCAGGAGGCGATCGAAGGCCCGGCCATGATGCTGGACTTCGAGATCGAGCCGCGGCTGGTCAACCGCATCCTCAACGATTTGGCCAACTTCGCGCCGTGGGAGCGCAACCCGGCCGTCGACCAGCTTGAGCAGCTCTCCCGCCGCGCCGACCAGCTGCCGCTGATGCAGCACACCCTCAACCGGTTGTGGCAGGCGGCCGCGGTGGAGGCAGCCCGCATCTTCTACGAAGGCTGGGACGCCACGGCGGCCGAGGAACCGCCGCCGATCGTGCTCACCCACGACCAGTACGAGCGCATCGGCGGGCTGCGCGGCGCGCTGAACGCCCATGCCGAGGAGCTGGTGGCCGCCCTGTCGCCGGAAGCCCAGCGCCTGGTGCCGACGATTTTCAAGGCGCTGGTGGACGGGCCGTCGGTGGCCGATGCGGTGCGCCGGCCCTGCACGGTGGCCGAGCTGGTCGCACTGGCCAATGGCGACTGGACGCGCGTGTCGGCCGTGCTCGATGCCTTCCGCGCGCCCGACGGCAATTTCCTGCGCCCGGCCCTGCCGGCGGAGCTGGACAACGACACCATCATCGACCTGACCCACGAGAGCCTGATCCGGCAGTGGGATTCCCTGGCCGTGTGGGTGGAGGAGGACGCCGCCTCGGCCGCCACCTGGCACCGGCTGATGTCGGGCCAGGCGCGCCACCGCGACGGCAAGGCCGACCTGTTGGTGGGCCTGGAACTGGCCAACTGCCGTAGCTGGTGGGATGCCGCCCAGCCGACCGGCACCTGGGCCGAGCGCCACGGCGGCCGCTTCCTCGCCGTCAAGCGCTACCTCGACGACAGCATCGAAGCCGACGACGAGCGCCGGGCCACCAAAGCCCAACGCCGCACCCGCGACCGCCGGCGCGTGAAGGTCTTCGTCAGCGTGCTCGCCGTGCTGACGGTGTTCTCCAGCGCCAGCGCGTTCTATGCAGTCCAACTTAACGACGAACTTGAGACGACGGTTCAACAACTAGAGTCGACAAACCACAACCTAATCTCAACAGTACAAGAACGAAGTCTTTATATCCGAGAGCGTTCCGAGCTCATCGAAACACTAAACGAGCGAAACGAGGAACTCGAATCCGCCATCGCGCGATCTGAATACGCCGAACGGCAGGCGCAGGAGCGCCTGCAAGACATGAGTGGGTGGCTTCAACAGATCTCCGACATTATTCGTGAGCAGGATCAACGCCCGATTCTTGGCTTTGACGAGACAGAGCGGCGGCTATTCAATGTACTCGACCCTTTCCAGCAATACTTGTTAGAAGAGGAGCCCGGTGTTGTTTCTCCAATCCAAATTGCCCAAACATTATTTTACTTGGGTCTGCGCGAAGAGCGGTCCGGAAACGCCGAAGGCGCAATGGACTACTACCGTCGCGCCTTAGATGAGGCCAGCGCTATAGCGCGTGCGCATCAAGGAACCCAAGTTCCGTCTACATTGGTCGAAATTATCGTTGAAAGTGCGGTTAATCGGTCTTCGTATTTGATGATTTTGCGCAGAACCGATGAAGCTGGATCTATCATATTCTCTACAAATCAACTAATTGACAGCCTTCAACTGGATCATAACGATGGGAGAAACATCCGATCTTTTGCGATGATTGCCAACGCCATATCGAGAATATATCTACAGAATGGAGATGCGGAACAAGAGCTCGCTTGGGCACGCCGTGCACTTGAATTCGCCAGCCACGCATACGAGTTAGATCCACACGACTTCACAATACAACGAACATACCTCTCTTATCTTCACAATCTTTATGGCGACCTTCCTAATAATTCGCAAGAAGAAGATATGGCCTTGCAGGCGCTCTGCTCTCTACTCGATCGCATGCAGGACGAATCGGTCGAGTTCTTCTTTGTGAACACCCCCGCACATCGCACCTGCCGTATGGAGATTGTCAGCTCCCTATTTGATTCCGAAGCGTACAGCGAAGCGCGGGAAATCTTGCTCCAGCGCGAACACGATCTTCGAATATATGCCTTGTTCTCCCCGGAGAATATTGCTGTTCAGGCGGCGCACCTGCGGTCCATCTCAGACATCATTAGGAACTCTGGATACAGAGGAGATGATCCAGAATTCAGGGCGGAGTGGCTTCAAAGAGCGATCGACCGCATCGAAGCCATATCTTCGAGCGGAGCTATTCTTCCAATTGAAACATATGATTTCGAGTTCGCAATAGAGGATATAACATCCCGTATTGCGGATATCGAAGATGAAGAGACACGGATAGAACTGTTCAGCCGGACTTGGGCAGCAATTTCCGAAACGACTCTCGCATATCCACAGCTTGCGCGACTTAATCTATCAGCGGGACGGAGCGCCAGACAGGTCGCGAACATTTTGCTTCGTTCCGATCGGATCGACGAAGTTGAAATCTGGTTAGATAGGGCGGAAGCGTCTTATAGGCAAAGTGCTGTCTTTCAACAGGAAGATCCGACGGATGATGTGGAAGAGGCTTGCAGCGTCTTTGGAGATTTTGTTCGCCTGCGCTTGCATCAGAGGAGATTTGTAGATGCGATTTCGTACTATAGTCAATTATCAGATAATTGCGGACCTGCATTGGATAGGTATCCATGGGATTTCTATTTGAGGCAGCATTTCATGTCAGCTAACATGCGGATTGGGGAGGCGTTGTTATTGGACGGCCAGGCGGACATTGCCCTTCCCTACCTGGAATATGCGTCGCATTGGGGAGTGAACGATTCGACGCTGCATCTGGCGCAGATCTACCGCGAAGGGCTAGCTGGGTCCATTGACCTGGAGCGCGCCCAGGAACTTGAGGCATTGGCATCTCGACAGAGCATAAAAAGGTTTACTGTTCCAGTAACAGTTCCAGGCGGTGGGGTATGGAATTTCTATGTATACATACGCGAGTTGCCGGAAGATTACCCCTATGAAGGAATTGACGACCAGGTGATTTGGGCACAGGAAATGCGGGGGCTGACTATTTCGGAAGATATAGCCAGGTCGTTCCGCAGGCTCCATCAGATTGCCCGTGAGAACAATGTTTCATTTCCGGACTTGTGTGTGTATGCGCTCGGAGAGGCGAGTAATAATCCAACGGGTGCAGAGTCCGAAGGTGTCGATCCTCCCGAACCGCCTGAAGACGGCGATCCGTTGACCGCTCCGGAGGGGCAGGTGATGGAGCCCGCCCAACCGCCCGATGCCCCTGTTGAAGCAATCCAGCCGCCCGATGACTCGGCTGAAGCGGCGCAACCGCCCGACGACCCCTCCGGGGCCATAGAGCCGCCGGACATTTCAGCCGACGCGGCCCAACCGTCCGACGATGCTGCCGCAACGGATGAACCACCCGACGTTCCCGTCGAATCAGACGAACCAGGCGAAGAGGACGTCGACCCCCGCGCCGTAAAGCCCTCCGACCCCTGACGCCGCCGCCGCACACCCCCGCCCCCGCCAGTCCCGCCGCATCCTGCCCCCACCGCCGAGGTCCGAGGCCATGACCGAGAAAACCGCCGAAGACACCAGCGTGCTTCCCCGCATCACGCTGCGGGTCGGCGTCACCGGCCACCGTCCCAACAAGTTGCCGCCCGGTAGTGCCGAACGCGCGGCGGACCAGGCCAGCGGCGTGCTTTCCTGCCTGAAGGAGGCCGTGGCCGCGGTGGTGGCGGACGCCGATTGGGCGTTCGACACCGCACACCCGCCGGCCCTCAAGTTCATCTCCTCGCTGGCGGCGGGGGCCGACACCTTCATGGCCACCACGGCCATCGCGGCCGGCTTCGATCTCGCCGCCGTCCTGCCCTTCCCGCGCGCCGAATACCGCAAGGACTTCGACAATCCCGAAGACATCGCCGCCTACGATGCGTTGCTGGCGGACGGCGTGCCGGTGCTGGAGCTGGACGATCCCGGCGACCTGGCCGATCCCGCCCGCCGGGCCGCCGGCTATCTGGAAGCCGGGCGTACGGTACTCGCCCATGCCGACGTGCTGCTGGCGGTGTGGGACGGCAACAGGGAAGCCGGCATCGGCGGCACCGCCCAGATCGTGCGCGACGCCCAGGAGTACGGCCTGCTGGTGATCTGGTTTCCCACCGACGGCAGTGCCGTGAAACTGTGGAACCCGACGCCGCAGGCCGTGCACCCCGCCGTCGACGGCACCTGGCTCGACATCGATGCCAGCTCCGACGATCCGGCCCACGGCGCCCCAGTGCTGGCCGGGCGCGTGCGCGACATGCTGGCTCCGCCGGAAGGCGACGACCGCAGCCGGCAGGCGCTGGTCGATTTCGCGCGCGAGCCGTGGCGCGAAGGCTCCAACTGGTGCGGCTACGATGCCCTGCGCTGGCTGTGCACCTGCCGGCCCTTCCGCCGCAAGGTTGACTACGGGCTGGCGCGCGAACGCGACGGCGCCTGGGCGGACTCGCTGGCGGGGCTGAAGGCGCGCGGCGACACCCGCTTCGCCGAACGGCTGGACCGGGTGCTGCGCCACCGCTGGCTGAAGGCGGACAATGCCGCCATCCACTTCTCCCATGTCTACCGCACCGCCTATATCTGCAACTTCCTCCTGGCCGGGCTGTCGGTCCTGGTGGGGCTCCTTTCGGTGTTCTGGTGGAGCTCGGTCGCCTTCAAGTCGGTCTGCCTAGCCTTCGAACTGGTGTGCATCTGCGGCATCCTGCTCAACGTCTATCTCGGCCACCGCAAACGCTGGCACGTGCGCTGGATCGACTATCGCACCATCGCCGAGGCGCTGCGTCCGGCACGGCTGCCGGCCATGGTGGGGGTGGCCCCCACCAAGCCCGTCGCCCGCTCCGCCGGCTACGAGGACGCCTGGATCCTCTGGTATGTGCGGGCGACGCTGCGGGAAATCGGCCTGCCCAGCGTGCGGCTCGACGCCGAGGCGCTGCGCACCACCGTCGACCTGGCGCTGGCCGAAGAGATCGGCTCCAGCGACCGCGGCCAGATCGCTTACCACGAGAGCGTCAAGGCGACCTTCTCGAAGATCGACCACAAGCTGCACCGGCTGGGCGAGTACTTCTTCTGGGCGACGCTCTGCGCCGGCGTGCTGTTCTTCGTGCTGATGTTCTTCGGCGACGACGAGCACCACTCCTGGGCCTACAGCTACAAGCCGCTGGCCACGGTACTGGGGGGTGCGCTGCCAGCCATCGGTGCCGCCCTGTTCGGCATCCGCGCCACCGGCGATTTCCGCGCGGCCGAACGCCAGTCGCAGCGCATGATCCGCCGGCTGACGCATCTGCGCGCCCACCTGGAGCACGCGCGCAACCACCCCGACCGCGCGCTGACGATCCAGCTTCTGGCCGATCTGACGCAGACCCTGGCGGCCGATCTCAGCGTCTGGAGCCTGATCTATACCCAGCGTGAGCTGCACCTACCCTGATGGGCCCCTGATGGGCCCCTGATGGGCCCCTGATGGGCCCCTGATGAGGCATGGAGGGTCCAGGCGGTCCCGGCCGCCCCCGCCCGGCCGAGGGCCGCTTCGCAGCGCAGCGCTGCGCAATTCCGGCGAAATGCCCTACAGTTGTGCCGATACACTGCTGCGAGCGCGGATCCGGCATGACGGCCGGCGATTTGGAAGGGCTGGACAATGAGCGCCTTGGCCTACGGCTTGGCCATTCTGGAAACTGTCGTGGCGCACCAGGACAGCGGTGCCACCTTCACCGACATCGTCGGGCGTACCGGGGTGCCGCGGGCATCGGCGCACCGGCTGCTGAAGGAGCTGGTGGCGCTCGGTCTCCTGTCGTTCGACCCGGAGATGGGGCGCTACCGCGGCAGCCTGAAGCTGGCGAGCCTGGGCGCCGCGGTGACGGTGCATTTCGACCTGCGCGTGCATGCCCATCCGCACCTGAAGGCGCTGCACCAGTCGATCGGCCATCCCTGCCACCTCAGCGTCCGCGATGGGGCGGAAGGCGTCTACGTCGACAAGATCGAGTCCGCCGGCTACGGCATCAAGCTGTTCTCGGAAATCGGCAAGCGCTTCCCGCTCCATTGCACGGCCATGGGCAAGATCCTGCTGGCCCATGTGCCGCCGGAGGTGCTGCACGGCGTCATCAACGGCCGCCTCGCCGCGATGACGGAGAACACCATCACCTCGCGCGCCCGCCTGGTGGCCGAATTGGCCAAGGTGCGCGAACAGGGCTACGCGCTCGACCGGGAGGAGATCACGCGCGGGCTGATGTGCGTGGCCGCTCCGATCACCGGGTTCGGTGAAGCGGTGATTGGCGCCATCAGTACCACCTTCCCCACCTACATCGCCGCGGAGGGCGGGCTCGACGCCCTGATCCAAGTGGTGCGGGCGTGTGCGGCGCGCATCTCCGGAGAGTCCGAAGCCTCCCAACCCACGCCGGGCGACAGCGCCGACACCACGCCGCCGACATGGCCGGCGGAGGACGTGCCCTCACCGCCGTAACCCATCGTGCCGGCGGCGTTGCCCCGTCGGCGTCCCCACTTCGCCTTCCGCCGCCTGCCGGCCATCCCATCGGGGATGTTGCCGGGAGATGTGGTGCTCCCGGGCACGGAAGCGTTGGGCTCCAGGGCACCTGACGACACAGGCCGGGCTTCCGAGTGCGGCCCGCTCCGCCACCTTCTGTACATCGCACCCCGCCTGATCGGACCGCTCCGCAGGTCAAGAACCGACCGGCGGACGCCTCCGCACGATCGCCTTGCGGCTGCGCCCGCCCGCCATTCGCGTGTTCCGGGACAAGGTTGCGGCACCTTCAATTGACACGGTTGCCGTTCGGCGGTATCGTTTCATGAACAAAACATAGTTCCAAATATAGAATTCCCAGCAGCCGACACCGGCGGGCCAACCGCCGCAGATCGGAGGTTTGGGGACGAGGCCCACACCAGCGCCGGACGTTGCGTGGGCGACCGAGGAAACCACGGACCCAAGGAGAGTTGAGATGAAGCCACTTTCGCTCGGACTGCTGGCGGGTGCGGCGGCATCGGTGCTGGTGGGCGCCACCAGTGCAGACGCCATCGAGCTGCGCTTTGCCCACTACGCCGCAGTGGACCACCCGGCCCACCTGGCCGCCGTCCAGTTCGCCGAAGCCGTCGCGGACCGGACCAACGGCGAGATCACCATCGCCATCTATCCCAACAATGAGCTGGGATCGCCGCCCGAACAGCTCGAACAGGTCACGCTCGGCCTGATCGACATGACGGTGCCGACCCAGGGCGGCCTGCAGACCTATGTGCGCGAATTCGGTGCAGTGATGATGCCGTTCGTGTTCGACGACTACGAACACGCCTGGCGGGTGATCGACGGCCCGTTCGCCGAATGGACCGCGCCGCTCCTGGAAGACCAGAACCTCGTCTTCCTGGCCAATTGGGAGTGGGGCTTCCGCAACGTCACCAACAGCGTGCGGCCGGTGAACGTGCCCGCCGACATGGACGGCCTGCGCATGCGCACGCCGCCGGAAATCCAGCTCCAGGCGGCCATGGAAGCGGCCGGCGCCACGGTGGAGCAGATCGCCTTCCCCGAACTGCCGATGGCCCTGCGCCAGGGCGTGGTCGACGGCCAGGAAAACCCGCTGGCGGTGATCTATCACTTCAACCTGTTTGAAGTGCAGCCCTACCTGGCGATGACGCGCCACGTCTACAATTCCATGGTGCACGTCATCAACCTGGACGCCTGGAACCAGCTCACGCCCGAGCAGCAGCAGATCCTGCGCGAGGAGAGCGTGCGCGCCGCCCAGATGTTCCGCGAAGCCAACCTGGAAGCCGAGGCTGACCTGATCGATCGCCTGCAGAGCGAAGGCGGCATGCAGGTCACCTATCCCGATCCCGCTGCCTTCCGTGCGGTGATGCAGCCGGCCTACGACCGCATCGCCGAATACCTGGGCCAGGACACCGTCGACCGGTTCATGGAGATGGTCGAGGCGGAACGGCAATAGCCTCTACCCGGCCGTTGGCTTGGCCAGGATGGGGACGGGACGATGTTGGCACTGGCAATCACGAGTGCGGTGTTCGCGCTGATCCTGCTGGGCGTGCCGATCGCCATGAGCTTGGCGCTCGTCGCGGCCGGGGCGTTCGTGGCACTGGACGAAACCCGCATGCTGCTGGTGCTGGCCCAGCGGATGTACTCCTCCACCACGGGGTTCACGCTGCTCGCCATCCCGTTCTTCATCCTGGCCGGCAACCTGATGAACACCGGTGGCATCACCCACCGCATCTTTGCCTTCGCCCAGGCCCTGGTCGGCCATCTGCGCGGCGGGCTGGGCCACGTGAACGTGGTTTCCAGCATGATCTTCTCCGGCATGTCCGGGGCCGCCGTCGCCGATGCCGCAGGGCTTGGGCTGGTGGAGATGGAGGCGATGACCAAGCACGGTTACGACCGTGAGTTCAGCGCCGCCATCACCGCCGCGTCGTCCACCATCGGGCCCGTGGTGCCGCCGTCGATCCCGCTGGTGATCTACGGCAGCATCACCGGCGTCTCCATTTCCTCGCTGTTCCTGGCGGGCTTCGTGCCGGGCGCGCTGATGGGCATCGCCCTCATGGTGGCCGTCTACTTCGTCTCCAAGCGGCGCAACTATCCCTGCGGCGCGCGCGCCACCCTGGCGCTGCTGCTCTTCACCTTCCGCCGTGCCTTCCTGGCCTTGCTGATGCCGGTGATCGTCATCGGCGGCATCCTCACCGGCTGGTTCACGCCCACCGAGGCGGCGGTGGTGGCCTCCCTCTACGCCCTGCTGCTGGGCATGGTGGTGCACCGCGAAATCGCCGTGCGCGACCTGCCGGAGGTCGTCTGGCAGACGGTCGTGCAGAGCGTGAAGATCCTCTTCATCATCGCCGCCGCCGGCTTCTTCGGCTGGATGATGATCCAGCAGCGCATCCCCGAACAGATCATCACCGGGCTCACCACGCTCACGGAATCTCCGCTGGTGCTGATGGCCATCATCATCGGCGTGCTGATCGCGCTCGGCTGCTTCCTGGAAGGCATCGCCGTGCTGCTGATCACCATTCCGGTGTTCATGCCGCTGATCGACCAGTACGGCATCGATCCGGTGCAGTTCGGCCTGGTGATGATCCTGTGTTCGATGATCGGCCTGCTCACGCCGCCGGTGGGCATGTGCCTCTACGCCGTGTCCAGCATTTCCGACGTGCCGGTGGGCACGCTCAGCCGCGAGCTGTGGCCCTACCTGCTCGGCATCTTCGTGGTGCTGCTGCTGATCGCCTACATCCCGGAGCTGACCTTGTGGCTGCCGGATCTCTTCACCCAGGGGACGGCGCCATGACCGCGCTGGCCGCCCTGTGGCGCGCGGTGGACCGGGCGCTTGGCTTCGCCATGCGCGCCATCTGCCTGGCCTGCGTCGCCGGCCTCTTCTGCATCCTCCTGGGGATGGTGCTGATCCGCTTTCTGCCGGTCGCCACGCTGAGCTGGTCGAGCGAGGTGATCGAGCTCTTGTTCGCCTGGATGGTGTTCGTCGGGGCCGCTGCCTTGTGGCGGGAGAACGACCATTTCCGCATCGAATCCATCCTCATCCGGATGGACGCAACGCCGATCGGTCCCGCCTTGCGGATCCTGGTGGAAGCCATCGCCTTCGTGTTCGTGGCGATCTTCACCTACTACACCTGGAACCTCCTCAATCGCGCCGGCGGCACCTCGCCGATCCTCGATTGGCCGCGCGAGCTTTGGTATGTGTGCATGCCCCTCTCCGGGGCGATCATGGGCATCTACAGCCTGCGCAACGCCTGGCAACTGGCCGTCACATACCGGGCCGGCACGCCACGGCACAACGGCCAACCGCAAGTCAACCTGAACAAGCGCCCCGGTTCCGCGCCCGCCGACGATACGGCGCCCGCACCGCCGGGCTGCCCTCCCATCGCGGCCCTGGAGGAACCGGCGCGCAAAAGGAAAGCGTCATGATACTCGATACGTTCCGCCTGGACGGGCGCAGCGGCATCGTCACCGGTGGCGGATCCGGCATCGGCCGGGCCTACGCCCGCGGCCTCGCCGAAGCCGGGGCCAATGTGGTGATCGTCGGCCGCGACAAGGCCCGGCTGGAGGAAGCCGCCGCCGCCATCAACGACCACGCGCCGGGCTGCGTCGTCACCCACGAGGCGGACATGGCGGACACCGAAGCCCTGCAGGCGCTGGTGGACGCCACCGTGGCCCGCTTCGGCCACATCGACTTCCTGTTCAACAACGCCGGCACCATCCACCGCGCACCGGCCGAGGACTTTCCCAAGGAAGCGTGGGACCGCGTCATCCAGGTGAACCTGAGCGGCCCCTTCTTCCTGTCGCAGATGGTGGCGCGGGTGATGATCGCCCAGGGCCGCAAGGGCAAGATCGTCAACACCTCCTCGCTGATCGCCGTGCAGGGCGGCAAGAACGTGGTCGCCTACGCCGCCACCAAGGCGGCTCTCACCCAGGTCACGCGCGCCATGTGCAACGACCTGGCCAAGTACAACATCCTGGTCAACGCCATCGGTCCCGGCTGGGTGGAAACCGAGATGACCGGCGCCCTGCGCGAAGACCAGTCCCGTCTTGCTGAGATTACCGGCCGCATTCCCCTTGGCCGGTGGGCACGACCTGAAGACTTGGCCGGTGCCGCCGTCTTCCTGGCATCCGACGCCTCGGACTATGTGACCGGGCAGGTGCTGTTCGTGGATGGCGGCTGGCTGTCAGCCTGATCCCAACGGAGACTCCGGAGGACCGGAACCATGGATGGATTGTTCGCCCCCAGAGAGAACGGCGACCTGTGCAGCGTCTACCGCGCCACCCACAAGGGCACCGGCCGCCGCCGCATCGTCGACGAAACCAACAGCGACATGCAGTTCCTGCGCTACGGCCGCATCGTGCCGGATGGTGCTGCCATCGCCTTCAACACCGGCGAGGAGGAAATGGCGCTGTTCTGCGTGGGCGGCAGCGGCACCATCGCCGCCGGTGGCGAAACCTACGCGCTCGGCAAGTACGATGCGCTCTACGTGCCGCGCGACACTGCCGTGGAGGTGGTGTCGTCCGCCGGGTTCGACGTCTGCGAAGTGGCGGCGCCGGCGACCAAGAGCTACCCCGTCGCCCTGGTCCGCTTCGCCGACATCCAGGGCAACCCCGACCTGTCGAAGAAGGCCGGCTTCCCGCCCTACGCCCGCACCCTCAACATCCTTGTCGGCGAAAACGTGCCGGCCGCCCGCGTGATGTGCGGCGTCACCTTCAGCGAGGACGGCAACTGGACGAGCTGGCCGCCCCACGAGCACGCCGTGGAGAAGGAGGAAATCTATCTCTACGTGGAGATGCCGGAGCCGCAGTTCGGCCTGCACCTCAACTACGTAAACTTCCACGACATGGCGATGACGACGCCGGTACGCACCGGCGACGCGGTGTCGATCAAGAACGGCTACCACACCAACGTCGCCGCCCCCGGCACCAGGATCGCCTTCGTGTGGATGATGGCGGCGGTGCGCGAGGAAGCCGACCGCGTCTTCTCCGTGGTCCACGTGCAGCCGGAATTCGACGGCAAGTTCAAGCTGTTCTGAGCTTGGCGCCGGCCGCCCGTGTTCACCCTGTCCCGGTGGCCCGCCCATCCCCGGCGGGCCGCCCATCCCCAGCGAAGGAAACTCAAGCGATGACCATCCAGCCGGCCTATGGCAACGAGGCGATCGACTTCGACCGGTTCACCCGCGTGGAGAAGTCCAAATACGTCTACACCATCGAAGAGGTGCCGCTGATCAACCTGACGCCGGAATCGCGCACCCACTTCATCGCCAGCGACCGGGCGCTGCTGAGCTTCATCAACAACCCGCCGGGCGCCACCTTCCCGCTGCACCACCACGAGGCCGAGCAGATCCTGATCATCCTGGAGGGCAGCGAGGAACATGTGTGCGGCGACGAGCACTTCTTGATGCAGGCGGGCGACGTGTGCATCCATCCCTCCAACGTGCCCCATGGCGGGCGCACCACCACCGGCTTCCGCGGCATCGATATCTTCCTGCCGCCGCGCGAAGACTACCTGGACCTGATGCGCAAGCACGGCCTGCCGGTCGGCAACCGCTCCAGCCTGTAGGGCGTATGCGCGGGGCCGCCGCTGCCGCCGCCGGTAAGGCCGGGCGCGCGCGGTGGCCCGCGACTTGAGGAAAGGGCAAGCACATGGACCGGTTGGTGCCTGACGACGGGCCGAAGACGGCGAGAACCGCCGGGCGCCTGGCCGGCAAGCGGGCGCTGGTGACCGCGGCGGGTGCCGGCATCGGGCGCGCCACCGCCGCCGCCTTCGCCCGCGAGGGGGCGACGGTGCGGGCAACCGACATCGACCTGGCCGCGGTGGAGGATCTCGCCGCCGCGACGGCCGGTTCGCCGGGCGTGCTGACGCCGGGCCGGCTCGATGTCACCGACCCAGTCGCCATCGCCCGCATGGCCGATGAGCTGGGCACGGTCGACGTACTGGTGAACTGTGCCGGCTTCGTCGACGACGGGTCGGTGCTGGCCTGTGACGAAGCCGCGTGGGAGCGCTCGCTCACCCTCAACGTCACCTCCATGTACCGCACCATCCGCGCCTTCCTGCCGGCCATGCTGGCCCAGGGCAGCGGCAGCATCGTCAACATGGCTTCGGTGGCCGGGGCCGTGGCGGGCGTGCCCAACCGCTTCGTCTACAGCGCCACCAAGGCCGCCATCGTCGGCCTCACGCGGTCGGTGGCCCGCGATTTCGCCGACCGCCACATCCGCTGCAACGCCGTCTGCCCCGGCACGGTGCACACGCCCTCCTGGGAGGACCGGGTGCGCGCCGCCCCCGACCCGGAGCGGGCGAAGGCGGACTTCATCGCCCGCCAGCCCATGGGCCGGCTCGGCACGCCGCAGGAAGTGGCGCAACTTTGCGTCTACCTGGCGTCCGACGAGAGTGCCTACACCACGGGCGCGATCCATGTGATCGACGGCGGCTGGACCATTTGACGGGGGGCGGTGGGCCCCGCCCACCGTTGGCCACAGTTCTGGGCGAAGCATCACCTCCGGTTGGCATCTGAGGGGAGGCGGGGCCATGCGAACGACATCCGAACGGTCTTGCGGGTGGGATTGGAGGGTACGGTCGCGGACCCTTCGGCTGGGCCTGGTCGCCCTGCTGATCGGGTTTTCCGGCTTGGTTCCGGCCACCGGCGCCCTGGCGGAGGAGAGTGTCGACCCCGCGCCGGTGGTGCGTCCGGGGGCCTTGGAGCTGGTCCAGCAGGCGGTGGAGGACGCCGAAGCCGCCGCCGCCACGGCCCGCATGGTGGCAGAGCAAGGCTACCAGGCCGCCCAAGCGCCGAATGCCGAACATTTCACCTGGGACAGTGGTCACACCTATTCCGGCCAGGGCATCGACAACTACGCCAACGGTCTGGGGGTGATGAACTACCCTGATGGCAGCGTCCATGCCGGCCAGCGTACCAACCGCAACGCCCGCAACGGCTACGGCGTCGAAGCCTACGGCGACGGCAACAGCTACGAGGGCCAGTTCGCCGACGATGTGCGGGACGGCTACGGCGTCTTCTATTACACCGACGGGTCGCTCTATCAGGGCCACTGGCGCGACGACTGGCGCAGCGGCTTCGGCCGCTTCATCTACCCCGACGGCAGCATTGCCTACGGCTGGTGGCACCAAGACGAGCTGGTCGAAACCTACTGACAGCACCAAGCCGCCGCACCAGCTCCCGTGAGTCTGGTGGGGTGAAAGCAGGCACAGATCAAGCCCGCATCACGCCTCAATAGGCCGAGCCGTCGGGGTTGTTGAGGTCGTGCTTTTCGGTACCCTGGAGGGCCGGGTTGAACACGCTGACCAGGATCAGGTCGGTGTCCTTGCCGCCGCGCAGGTAGTGGCGGTCGTGCTTGTCGAGCACGTAGATGTCGCCGGGGCGGATCGGCCAGACGCGCCCGTCCATATCCTCCACCTCGCCCTCACCCGCGATGCAATAGCAGGCTTCCAGGTGGTTGCGGTATTCCAGCAGCGCCTCGGTGCCGGCCCGCACCACCGTATGGCAGACGGTGAAGCCCATGGCGTCGCGCGCCGTCAGCAGCCGGTGGCTGGTGCCGTTGCCCCAGTCGATGCACAGGCCATCGGCTTCGACGTCCTTCAAGCTTCGCACGAACATGGCGCTGCAACCCATTCAGATAATGACAATGATGGAGGGCATGCAGGACACATGATCCGGCAAGCCAGGCGGAAGACGGCGAAGTCTATCCGATCGCCTGCTCGCTGTCCGGGTCGAACAGGCGGGCGTGGCTCATGTCGGCCAGCAGGCTTGCCGTCTCGCCCACATCCACTGCTCGCCGCGCGTTCACGCGGGCGATCGCCGTGGTGCCGCCGAGCGTGACGTAGGTGAGCGCCTCCGCCCCCGTGGGCTCCAGCACGTCCACCTCGACATCGAGCCGCTGGCCATGGGGCCGCAGCATCGCCTCGGCATCGGAGAAGTCCGTCAGCGCATCTGGGCGCAGACCGAACACGACGGGCTTGCCGACATAGCCGCGGGCCGCCGCGGGCGTATCCACCAGCGGCAACGTCACCTCCCCGCCCGCCCCCTGCGGCCCGACGGCAAAGCGCACCGCCAGCGCACTGCCGTTCTCCACCAGCGTGGCCGGGATGAAGTTCATGGGCGGCGAGCCGACGAAGCCGCCGACGTACATGTTGGCCGGTTCATCATAGAGCTGCTGGGGCGTGGCGAGCTGCTCGATCACGCCTGCCCGCATGACCGCGATGCGGGTGGCCAGGGTCATCGCCTCGATCTGGTCGTGGGTGACGTAGACGATGGTGGTGCCCAGCCGCCGGTGCAGCTTCTTGATCTCCGTACGCATGTCCACGCGCAGTTTGGCGTCGAGGTTCGACAGCGGTTCGTCGAACAGGAACACCTTGGGATCGCGCACCAGTGCCCGGCCCATGGCGACGCGCTGGCGCTGGCCGCCGGAAAGCTGCGACGGCTTGCGCTTCAGCAGATGGTCGATCTGCAGCAGCGCCGAAACGTCGGCGATCCGCCGCTCGCGCTCTGCCCGGTCGATGTGGCGCATCTCCAGCCCAAACGCGATATTCTTGGCCACACTCATGTTGGGGTAGAGCGCGTAGGACTGGAACACCATGGCGATGTCGCGGTCCTTGGGGTGCACCTGGTTGACCACGCGCCCGTCGATGGCGATCTCGCCCGCGGTGATGGGATCCAGCCCCGCGATCATGTTGAGCAGGGTGGACTTGCCGCAGCCGCTCGGCCCCAGCAGCACCAGGAACTCGCCGGGCGCCAGGCTCAGCGACACGCCCTTCAGCACGCTCGTGGCGCCGAAATCCTTGCGCACGTCGCGAATGTCGAGTGCGGAGGCCGCCATCGCCCGTCCCCCTACCCCTTCACCGCACCGGCGGTGAGCCCGCGGATGAAGTACCGCCCGGCGACCACGTAGACCAGCAGGGTCGGCGCCGCAGCGATCAGGGCGGCCGCCATGTCCACGTTGTACATCTTCACGCCCGTGGTCGTGTTGACCAGGTTGTTCAGCGCCACCGTCACCGGCTGCGAGCCGCCCGAGGTGAAGGACGCGCCGAACAGGAAGTCGTTCCAGATCTGGGTGAACTGCCAGATCACCGTAACGACGATGATGCTGGGCGACAGCGGCAGAACGATCCGCCAGAACACGGTGAAGAACCCTGCTCCATCGATCGTCGCTGCGCGCACCAGATCGTCGGGCAGCGAGACGTAGTAGTTGCGGAAGAAGAGCGTGGTGAAGTTGATGCCGTAGGCCGTGTGCACCAGCACCAGCCCGGCCACGCTGCTGGACAGCCCCATGAACCCCAGCGTCTGGGCCATCGGCAAGATCACCACCTGGAACGGGATGAAGGAGCCGAACAGCAGCAGCCCGAAGATCAGGTTGGCGCCGCGGAACCGCCACTTGGTGAGCGCGTAGCCGTTGAGTGCCCCGAGGAAGGTGGAGATCGCCACTGCCGGGATCGCCATCACCAGCGAGTTGACGAAGTAGGGCGCCAGCCCGGTGCACTCGGTGCCGATGCACGCCTCGTTCCAGGCATGGCTCCAGGCGAAGGTGGTCAGCCGTTCCGGCAGGGCCAGCAAGGAGTTGGTGCGGATGTCGTCCAAGTCCTTCAGCGACGTCATCACCATGACGGCAAGCGGCATCAGGTAGAACGCCGCGAAGATGGCGAGCGCGCCGTAGATGGCGAGCCGCCCCAGCCGGGCGCTTGCCGTGTTGGCGCCGCCATGGATCGACAGCTCAGTCACGGCGGCCTGCCCGGATTTCCGAATAGAGATAGGGCACGATAATCGCCGTGACCGTTACCAGCATCATCACCGCACTGGTCGCCGCCAGATCCAGCCGGTCGCGCTGGAAGGCCATGTCGTACATGAAGGTGGCGGGCAGCGAGGTGGCCGTGCCCGGCCCGCCCGACGTCATCGCCATGATCAGGTCGAAGGTCTTGATGGCCAAATGCATGAGGATGACGAAGGCGCCCAGGAACACCGGCCGGATCGAGGGGATGATGATGCGCCGATAGATCTGCGGCAGCGAGGCGCCGTCCAGCCAGGCCGCCTTGATGATCTCCTGGTCGACGCCGCGCAGGGCCGCCAGCACCATCGCCATCACGAAACCCGACGCCTGCCACACCGCGGCGATGACGATGGTGTAGATCGCCATGTCGCGGTTGGTGATCCAGTCGAACGTGAAGCTCTCCCAGCCCAGGTTGCGCACGGCCGCCTCGATGCCGATCTCGGGATCCATCAGCCAGCGCCAGGCGGTGCCCGTGACGATGTAGGAAATCGCCATGGGGTAGAGGTAGATGGTGCGCAGTGCGCCTTCCGCCCGGATGCGCTGGTCGAGCAGCACCGCCAGGACGCAGCCCACCAGCATCGACACGCCGATGAACAGCACCCCAAAGATGGCCAGGTTCCACACCGCGGTGTTCCAGCGGCTGAGCCTCCAGATGTCCTGGTAGTTCTGGAAGCCGATCAGCTCGTAGTCCGGCAGCATGCGCGAGCCGGTGAGCGAGATGTACGCGGTCCAGATGATGAACCCGTAGAAGAACACCAGGGCTGCGATGACCGACGGCGCCACCACGATCTTCGGCAGGTGGCGTTGCAGCCAGCCGGCAACCCGGGCCGGGCCGCCGGAAGCGGCCCCCGCCCGGGTGTCGGCCATATGGGCACGACCGCGCATGCTTGAGGTGCCCCGGCCCTACTGGGCCAGTTCGACCTCTTCCAGCAGGCGCTCCACCGCCTCTTCGGACGACATGTCGGAGTTGAAATGCTCCGTCACCACGTCGAGGAAGGCGCCGCGCGGCGCCCGCGGGATGGCGATCTCATGGGCCATGCTGGGCACCAGGCTGTCGTCGGCCACCGCGGCGGCCAGATCTTCGGCCGACTGCTGGGCGCAGGCATCGAAGCCCGACATGTCGATGTCGTTGCGCGCCGGGATGGAGCCCTTCAGCAGGTTGAAGGTTTCCTGGAACTCCGGCCCCAGGATCAGGCTGGCCAGCAGGTTCTGGCCGGCGATGCGGTCCTCGCCCTCCACGTTGAAGAAGGCGAAGCTGTCGGAGTTGAGGATGTAGCCGCTGGCCCCCGGCGTCGGCGCGCACACGTAGTCCGTACCCGGCTCCAACCCGGCGGCGGCGAATTCGCCCTTGGCCCAGTCGCCCATGATCTGGAAGGCCGCCTCGCCGTTCATCACCATGCGGGTTGCCAGGTTCCAGTCTCGGCCGGGGAAGTTGTCGTCGACAAAGCCGCGCAGGGTGCGCATCTGGTCGAACACCTCGATCATGGTGTCGCTGGTCAGCGCATCGGGGTCGAGGTCGACCAGGGCGGCGCGGTAGAAGTCCGGCCCGCCGATGCCCAGCACCACCGTCTCGAACACCGTGGCGTCCTGCCAGGGCTGGCCGCCATGGGCGAGCGGGGTGATGCCGGCGTCCTGCAGGCGGGTGGCGACTTCGTTGAACTCCTCCCAGGTGGTGGGCACCTCGGCATCCACCTGGGCCAGCAGCTCGGGGTTGATCCACATCCAGTTGACCCGGTGGATGTTCACCGGCACGGCGACGTAGTGGTCCTCGTATGTGACGATGTCGCGCAGCAGCGGCGGCAGGATGTCGTCCCAATGCTCCTGGGCCGCCACTTCGTCGAGGTTGGCGAGCGAGCCGGCCTCCGCCCAGTCCTGGATGTTGGGGCCTTTGATCTGCACCGCCGTCGGCGGGTCGCCCGCCAGCACGCGGGATCGCAGCACGGTCGCCTGGGCATCGCCGCCGCCGCCGGCGATCGGCGAATCGATCCACGTGCCGCCCGCCGCTTCGAAGGCTTCGCGCAACGACGCCACGGCCGCCGCCTCGCCGCCGGAAGTCCAGTAGTGCAGCACTTCCGCAGTCTGCGCGGCGGCCGGTGTCGCCGCGGCCAAACCGAGCGCGGCAGACGCAAACAGGGTGCCTTTCAGCATGTTCATGGTGCGACTCCTCCCGAGACTCTTAAGGTCCTTGGCTCCGGCTCGCCGTTGTCCGGCGTCCGGCATGCCGGCACGATAGCCCAACGCGCCGCCCGGAACGACGGCGGAATTGTCCGGCTTGCGGGGCGGCGGCAGGGCCGCGATCGGGAGCGGACGCTGCATCTGGCACGTCATCCGGGCACGCGAGCGGCAGCCCGGTACGGGGATGGACGCGCTTGCGGTGTTTCGCCGCTTGCGCAGGGTACGGCGTTGATCGAGATGTTGGCTGGCGCCACCAACGCCCCATCCATCCCGGGAGACTTGCCGTGCCCGACGACCGGCTGACCATCGGCCGTGCCCTGCGCACCCATTGGCCGGAATACCTGATGGAAGCCTGGGGGCTGGCGACCTTGCTGGTGTCGGCCGGCGTGTTCGCCACGCTCTTGGAAGCGCCCGGCTCGCCGCTCCACCACGCACTGCCCGATCCCCTGGTGCGGCGCGCCATCATGGCATTGGTAATGGGATGCACGGCCGTTGCCATCGTCTATTCGCCCTGGGGCAAGCGGTCCGGGGCCCACATCAATCCGGCGGTGACCTTGGGCTTCTTCCGCCTTGGCCGCATCGAGCCCGTCGATGCCGCGTTCTACATCCTCGCCCAGTTCGCCGGTGCCTGCTTGGGCGTGGGGCTGGTGTGGATCGGCCTCGGCGCCATGTTCGCCGACCCGCCGGTGCACTTCATCATCACCCAGCCGGGGGCCAGCGGCGTGTCCATCGCCTTCGTGGCGGAAGCGGCGATGGCCTTCGGCCTGATGCTCACCATCGCCGTCGCGGTGGGCGTGCGCCGCCTGGCCTCGCTGACCGGGCTGCTGGTGGGCGGCCTGATCGCGGCCTACATCGCACTGTTCGTGCCCTTGTCGGGGATGAGCATCAACCCGGCGCGCAGCTTCGCCTCGGCCCTGCCGGCCCATGACCTGTCGGCGCTGTGGCTTTATTTCGCCGCCCCGGTGCTGGGCATGCTGGTGGCCGTCGAGCTCTACCGGCTGGTGCAGAGCGAGCACGCCCGCGGCTGTGCCAAGCTGAACCACGACATGCGCTATCGCTGCATCCACTGTGGCTACGCGCCGGACGCAGCCTCCCACGACCACGGGCAGCCAGCACCGCCCGTGGGCGATGGCGGGCGCACTGCGGGGGAACCCGTGGCGCCCTAGCGGCGCCGGCCCCCTCACCTCGCGCGTCTATTGCGTCTCCGCCGCTTCCGCCGCGACGGCCAGCAGGTAGGCGCCGTAACCGCTCTTGGCCAGCGCCTCGCCCCGTTCGACCAAGTGCGCCCGGTCCATCCAGCCCTGGTGGAAGGCGATCTCCTCCGGCACAGCCATCCGCTGGCCCTGGCGGTTGGCCAGCGTCTGCACGAAGAAGGCGGCCTCCACCAGGCTGTCGTGGGTGCCGGTGTCGAACCAGGCGAAGCCGCGTCCCATGCGCTCCACGTGCAAGGCACCGTCCGCCAGGTAGCGGGCATTCACATCGGTGATCTCCAGCTCGCCGCGGGCACTGGGGGCAAGCCCGGCGGCGATGTCCACCACCCGGTGGTCGTAGAAGTAAAGACCGGTCACGGCCCAAGAAGAGCGTGGCTTCTCCGGCTTCTCCTCGATGCGGGTGGCCCGGCCCGCAGCGTCGAAGCTGACCACGCCGTAGCGTTCGGGATCGCGCACCCGGTAGCCGAATACGGTGGCCCCTTCGGTGCGCGCCGCCGCTGCGCGCAACAGGTCGGTCAGCCCATGGCCGTAGAAGATGTTGTCGCCCAGCACCAGGGCACACGCCTCGCCCGCCAGGAAGTCGCGCGCGATCAGGAACGCCTGGGCGATGCCTTCGGGCTTGGGCTGCTGGGCGTAGGCGATGCGCACGCCCAGGTCCGCCCCGTCGCCCAACAGGGTTTCGAAGGCCGGGGCGTCGTGCGGCGTGGTGATCACCAGGATGTCGCGGATCCCCGCCAGCATCAGCGTGCTCAGCGGGTAGTAGATCATGGGCTTGTCGTAGATCGGCAGGAGCTGCTTGGAGATCGCCCGGGTGATGGGGTAGAGCCGCGTGCCGGAGCCGCCGGCGAGGATGATGCCTTTCATGGCGATCCCGACTGTGGTTGGACGTGACGTTCGGCGGGAGCGTCTTCGACCCCCGCCAGGAAGGTGCCCAGCATTTCCGCCAGGGCATCCGGCCAGGGGCGCAGGGCGAGCCCGTGGACGGCGGCAAGCCGGCCGCAGTCCAGCACCGAGTTGGCCGGCCGCCGCGCCGCAGTGGGATAGTCCGCCGTGGTGATGGCGTCCACCACCGGCACGCGCGGCAGGGCGCTCGCGACAAGCCGGAAGATCGCCCGCGCGAAGCCGCACCAGGTGGTCGCCCCCTGCCCGGCGCAATGGAAGGTGCCGAGCCCATCCGGCGGCAGACCGCCCGCCAGTTCCCGCGTCGCCAGCGCCAGCAGGGCGTCGGCCAGGTCACCGGCGAAGGTGGGGCAACCGCGCTGGTCGTCCACCACGCCGAGGCGTTCGCGCTCGGCTGCCAGGCGCAGCATGGTCTTCACGAAGTTGCGGCCATGGACGCCATAGACCCAGGAGGTGCGCAGGATGACGTGGCGGGCGCCCGAGGTGCCTACCGCCGCCTCCCCCGCCAGCTTGCTGGCGCCGTAGACGCCGAGCGGCGCGGTGGCGTCGCCCTCGCCATAGGCAGCGGGGTTGCTGCCGTCGAACACATAGTCGGTGGAGATGTGCACAAGCAGCGCGCCGGGTCCCGCACAAGCGGCACCGAGGAAGCCCGGCCCGTCGCGGTTGACGGCATAGACCAGGTCCGGCTCCCGCTCCGCCTGATCGACACCGGTATAGGCGGCCGCATTCACCACCACGCGGGGCGCCGCTTCGGCCACCACGCGCGCCACCGCGGTACGGTCGGCGATGTCGAGCCCGGCGCGGCCGAGCGCCACGGCATCGAGCCCGGCCGCCTTCGCCCGGCGCGCCAGCTCCCAACCGACCTGGCCGTCGGCCCCCGTGATCAGCAGATCGGCCATGTCAGCTCGCCGCCGTGCTGCCCAGCCCCAGGCGCTGGCCGGCATAGCGGCCGGACCGGATGGACTGCCACCAATCGGTGTTGGCGAGGTACCAGGCGACCGTCTTGGCGAGCCCCGTCTCGAAGGTCTCCTCCGGGCGCCACCCCAGCTCGGTCTCGATCTTGGCGGTGTCCATGGCATAGCGGGCATCGTGGCCCGGCCGGTCGGTGACGAATTCGATGAGGTCACGCCGCCGGGTGCCCGCGGCGGGAACGACCTCGTCCAGCAGGTCGCACACCGCGTGCACCACCTCAATGTTGGTGCGCTCCGCCGAGCCGCCGATGGTATAGACCTCGCCCACGCGGCCGCGGGTGAGCACGGTCCACAATGCCCGCGCGTGGTCTTTCACGTAGAGCCAGTCGCGCACGTTGGTCCCGGTGCCGTAGACCGGCAGGGGCTTGCCCTCCAGCGCGTTCAGGATCATCAGCGGGATCAGCTTTTCGGGAAACTGGCAGGGCCCGTAGTTGTTGGAGCAGTTGGTGATCACCACCGGCAGCCCATAGGTGCGGTGCCAGGCCCTGACCAGGTGGTCCGACGCCGCCTTCGAGGCCGAATAGGGCGAACTGGGCGCATAGGGCGTGGTTTCGCTGAACGCGCCCTCCGGCCCCAGCGAGCCGAACACCTCGTCGGTCGACACATGGTGGAAGCGGAACGCCTCCGCCGCGTCGCCCGACAGGCCCGACCAGTAGGCGCGCGCCGCCTCCAGAAGCTGGTAGGTGCCGACGATGTTGGTGTCGATGAACTCCGCCGGCCCGTCGATGGAGCGGTCGACATGGCTTTCCGCAGCCAGGTGCATCACCGCGTCGGGTCGCTCCGTCTCCATCAACGCCGCCATGGTGCGGCCGTCGCGGATATCGGCGTGCAGGAAGCGGTGGTGGGGGTGCTCGGCCACCGGTGCCAGGGAGGCCGGGTTGGCGGCGTAGGTGAGCGCGTCGACGGTCACCACCTCGACATCCAGCTCCCCCACCAGCAGGCGCACCACCGCCGAGCCGATGAACCCCGCTCCCCCGGTGACGACGACCTTGCGCATGATGCCCGTCTCCCGCCTCAGGAAATCGCCGCCCAGTCCAGCGGCTCGCCGCGCCCGATGGCCCGCTTGGCTGTGCGGCCCAACACATCGGGCAGGTGGCGCGGCGGCAGCCCGTGGCCGGGACGAATCGAGCGCACGTTGTCCCGCGTCAGCGTCTCGCCCGCGGCGATGTCCTTGACCACATAGAGCGACCGGCGGAACACGACGTTGCCCTGCTCCGATCCCTTCAGGTCGTAGCGCACGCTGCCCAGGGCTGCCCAGGCTGAGCGGCAATCGGTGCACAGCCGGCGGAATTCGTCGGGCTCCAGGCTGAAGGCGGCATCGGGGCCGCCATCGGCCCGCGCCAGGGTGAAGTGCTTCTCGATGACCGATGCGCCCAACGCCACCGCCGCAACCGCCACCGCGGTGCCGTGGGTGTGGTCCGACAGCCCGGCCACCACGCCGAACGCATCGGCCAGGTGGGGCATGGTGCGCAGGTTGGAGTCCTCGTCGGGTGCGGGGTAGGAGCTGATGCAGTGGAGCAGCACCAGCTCGCGACAGCCGTTCTGGTGTGCCGTCGCCACCGTCTGCTCGATTTCGCCGAGATTGGCGAGACCGGTGGAGATGATCATCGGCTTGCCCTTCTTCGCCACATGGGCGACCAGCGGCAGGTCGGTGGCTTCGAAGGAGGCGATCTTGAAGGCGGGCGCGCCGAGGCCGTCCAGCAGGTCGGCGGCACTCTCGTCGAACGGCGTGGAGAACAGGGTCACCCCCAGCGCGCGCGCCTTGGCGAACAGCGCTTCGTGCCATTCGAACGGCGTCTGGGCCTCGCGGTAGAGGTCGTAGAGGGTCTGGCCGTCCCACAGCCCGCCGCTGATCTTAAACTCCGGGCGGTCGCAATCGATGGTCAGGGTATCGGGTGTGTAGGTCTGGATCTTGATGGCGTCGCAGCCGGTGGCGGCCGCCGCCTCCATCAAGCTGAGCGCGCGATCCAGCGAGCCGTTGTGGTTGCCCGACAGCTCGCAGATGACATAGGGCGGATGGTCGGGGCCGATCTTGCGGCCGGCGATCGCGATCTCGCGGGACATGGCGGTCTCCATGGTCCTCCGTGGCGGGACACCCGTGTGGCCCCTTCGGTACCCTAGTTCACCGTGGATGTAACCAGCGTTGGCCCGGCGCCTGCCGCCCGGCCGGGCTACGCCAGGGTGAACACGCCGAACTCCCCCTCCCGTTCGCCGGTGGCAAGGAAGCCGCAACGGCCGAACACGGCCAGCGAAGCGGCGTTGTCGCGGTGGATGTGGGCGTGGATGCGGACAACCCCAACGCTGACGGCATGGGCACAGCCAGCGGCGAGGCAGCGCGCGCCAAGCCCCTCGCCCCGCGCCTCGGGGTCGATACACAGGCTGACCCAGCGGTCCCGCGGCGCGCCGTCGACGGCATCGAACCGCACATGGCCGACGGTATTGCCGCCGACCTCGCACATCAGCAGGTCGCGGTGGGGATCGGCGAGCGCGCGGGTGAACCAGGCGAGATGCGCCGGCCACGGCGTGGCTTCGGCGGAGCGGTAGAACCGCAAGGCGTCGCCGGCATTGCGCCAGACCCAGACATTGTGGGCGTCGTCCAGCGTCGCCGGGCGAACCGTCACGGTCGGCGCCAGGATGGCACCGGCCAGGCGGGCGGCACCGCGGCCGTCGCACACCTCTGCGGCGGCGCGGGTCATGGCGATGCGCGCCGCCGCGTTACCGGCCAGCGCCATCACCGCATCGCCCATGGCGGCTTCCGTCGGCTCATCGAGCAGCACCGCAACGCCGGCCGCCGACAGGTTGGCGGCGATGGCGCGCTGGTTGTCCGCCACCACCGCAAGCACGCTGGGCAGGCCAAGGCAGCAGCGCTCCCACGAGGTCGACCCACCGGCGCCCACCGCGAGATCGGCGCCCGCCATCAACTCGGCCACGTGGTCGCTGTCCACGTGCAGGGAGAGATCGCCGCACGCATCGGCGAGAACGCGGAGCTGCGGCAAGGAGGGCGCGCCGGACCCCACCACCAGGTCCAATGCAAAGCCGCGGCCGGTGAGTGCGCGCACTGCCACGGCACTGAGCCCGCCGATATCCAGCAGGCCGAAGGAGATGAGAATGCGCCGTACCGGCCCCCCCGCCTCCCGCAGCGACAGGGTCTGGCGCCGCAATTCGGCAAACGCCGGCCGCAACAGCGCGTGTTGCGCGCCGACGAAGCACACGGCACCCGTCGGGATCAGGCCGCCATAGGCATCCGGACCGCGGCCGAAGGTCTGGTCGAACAGGATGTCGCAATCGTGCGGACGGTCGGCCAGATCGTCGATCACGGCGATCAGCTTGGCGACGGCCCGGGCCGCCGTCTCTCCCGTCCGGCCCATGGAGTAGATGTCGAACACCAGGACGTCCGCCCCGTCCGTCCAGGTTCGCCGGATGGCGTCGATCATGGCCGGCGCGCCGGGTGCCACCTCCGCCACGCGAAAGCCGGACAGGGCGAGGGCCGGCACAAGGCTCGCCACACCCGGATTGACGACGAACAATATGTCCGCTCCCCGCTCAGCCAGCACGCGGGCAAGGGTCAGGCAGCGCATCACGTGGCCGCCGCCGATCTCGCGGCTGGCATCTGCGCGGATGGCGATACGCCGGGCCCGGGCCGGCTCGGTCACAGGCCGCGATCCATCAAGAAGCGCACAACCAGCTCCGCCAATTCCCAGTCCTCCGGGCTGTCGATGTCGATTACCCGACCTTTCGCCAACACCACCGGCTTGGGATGGTCCCACGGGGCAGACGTCGGGTCCTGCCAGGTGCCGGCCCGCGCGCAATAGAACTGCCCGGCATCGAAATAGACCGGCTCCAGGTCTTGCGACCGCTTCGGCATGGCCTCGGGCGTGTTGGGCACGAGGCGACCGTCGGCGATGCGGTAGGAGCGCTGCACGGGCGTGGTGTATTCCGCTACCGACATCACCCAGCGCACGGCCGGGTCGTCCATCTCAGCCACCCCGCGGGCGAGGTCCTGCGGCCCGACGAACGCCGCCGTGGGGTAGAGGCAGCAGGCGACCCCATCGTCCGGCAGCGCCAGGCGCTTGACCGCATCGGCGATCACCGACTTGGTGTCGGCGAAGTCGTCGGCCAGCCGGGCGTCGCGTACGAATGGCACCTCCGCCCCCAGGCCGCGCGCCACATCGGCGATCTCCGCATCGTCGGTGGACACCACCACGCGGGCGAAGGCACCGCTGGCGAGTGCTGCGGCGATGGGCCAGGCGATCATCGGCCGGCCGCAGAACGGCCGGATGTTCTTCCGCGGAATCCGCTTGGACCCGCCGCGCGCCGGCAGGATGGCGATGGCATCGGCCATGACGGCGGTCTCCCTAGGCGGCGCCGGCGCGGCTGCTGGGCACCTCGCCCGCCAGGCCCAACACGTCGGCCAGGGCCGCCACCACGCGGTCGACATCCTCCTCGGCCATGCGCATGTGCAGCGGCAAGGAAAGCTGGCACCGGTAATAGGCATCTGCTCCCGGCAGATCGAGTGCACCGTAGCGGCGGCGATAGTAGGGTTGGCGGTGCACCGGGAAGTAATGCACCTGGGTACCGATGCCGCGCTCGCGCAAGCCCCGCATCACGTCGGCCCGGCTGTGGCCCAGCCCGGCGAAATCGATCAGCACGGCGTAGAGGTGCCAGCCGTCGTCTTCGGCCAGCCGCGGTACCGGCACCACCGCCGGCGCCAGACCGGCGAGCAGCCGGTTGTAGCGGGCCGCCAGGGCGCGCCGCCGGGCGAGGAAGACCGGCAGCTTGCGGAGCTGGCTTTCGCCGAGCGCGCAGTGGATATCGGTGGCACGGTAGTTGAACCCCGGTTCGTGCATCTCGTAGTACCAGGGGTTGGGGCTGCCGTCCGGCGCGAAGCCCTCCTCCCGATCGAGGAACGTCTCTGGGTCGCGGGTCATGCCGTGGTTGCGCATGCGGCGGACGCGGTCGGCGATCTCCTGGCTGCGCGTGGTCACCGCGCCGCCCTCGCCCATGGCGATGGTCTTGACCGGGTGGAAGGAGAAGCACGCCAAGTCGGATGCCGGGCAGCTCCCCACCATCGCGCGCCGGCCCGCCACCTGGCCGGCACCGCCGACGGCGTGGCAGGCATCCTCCACCAGCTTCAGCCCGTAGCGCTGGGTGACCTTGGAGATGCCGTCGAGATCGGCACAGCGGCCGTTCAAATGAACGACGACCACGGCGTGCACCGAAGCCGCGCCGCCGCGCTGCAGGGCCACCTCAAGGGTGTCGGGCGTCAGCAGCCCGGTCTCCGGGTCGACATCGGCAAAGCGCACCTCGGCTCCCACGTAGCGCGCCGCGTTGGCCGAAGCGAGGAAGGTGAGCGAGGGCACCACCACCGTCGCCCCCGGGCCGATGCCGAGCGCCATCATGGCCAGGTGCAGGGCGGCCGTCCCGTTGGCACAGGCGACCGCATGGGGAGTGTCGACCGCCGCGGCCAGGGCGGCCTCGAACCGGTCGACCGCAGGCCCGCCGGTGAGGAAGTCGCCACGCAGCACGTCGGCCACCGCGGCGATGTCGTCCTCGTCGATCGACTGGCACCCGTACGGGATCATCTGTTTTCCCTCTTGCCCATATCCCGGCCTGCAATCACGCGGCTGCTACAGGCCGATCCGCCGGTTGATGTCGAGGATCCCCTCGATGTCCAGGAAGTGCGGATTGGTGCCGGAGTTGTAGTCGTACCCCATGGGTACTTCCCGGCCCACCTGGCCCAGCCGGTCGGTGGTGTAGTCGAGGTCGCGGCCGAAGAACTTGATGCTGGGCCGCAGCACGAAGTGGTCCTCGAACTCCAGCGTCAGGTGGGAATCGTCGGCAGGGCACATCACCTCGTGCAACTTCTCGCCGGGGCGGATGCCAATGATCTCCTGCTTCAGGTCCGGCCCCAAGGCACGTGCCAGGTCGACGATGCGCACCGACGGGATCTTGGGCACGAAGATCTCGCCGCCATACATGCGGTCGAAGTTCTTGATCACGAAGTCCACACCCTCCTGGAGGGTGATCCAGAAGCGGGTCATCTCCGGATGGGTGATCGGCAGCGAGGTGGCGCCGTCGGCGATCAGCTTCAGGAAGAAGGGCACCACCGAGCCGCGCGAGCCCACCACGTTGCCGTAGCGCACGACGGCGAACCGGGTCTCGTGCCGGCCGACCAGGTTATTGGCGGCGACGAACAGCTTGTCGGACGCCAGCTTGGTGGCACCGTACAGATTGATCGGGTTCGCCGCCTTGTCGGTGGACAGGGCGATCACCTGGGAAACGTTGCAGGCCAGCGAGGCGGCGATCACGTTCTCCGCCCCGTGGATGTTGGTCTTGATGCATTCGATGGGGTTGTATTCGGCCGCCGGCACCTGCTTCAGCGCCGCGGCGTGGATGACGATGTCGACCCGGTCCATGGCCGTCAGCAGCCGGTCGCGGTCGCGCACATCGCCGATGAAGTAGCGCATGCAGGGCGCGGTGTACTGTTGCGCCATGTCGAACTGCTTCAGCTCGTCGCGCGAATAGACGATCACCCGCTCCGGCGTGAAATCGCGCAGGAGCGTGGAGACGCATTTGCGCCCGAACGATCCGGTGCCACCGGTGATGAGGACCGATTTGCCGTCGAACATCTAGTTGCCTCCCTGGCCGCCCGCGAGCGGCAATACGTTCTCTGCTTCGATGGGCGCCGCCGGCGTCTGCGGCCTGCCGGCAAGCGACGGTCGACAGCCGCTGGCTGCCAGCCGCAGCGACGCCGCCGCGTCGAGTGCTGTCCGTTCGAACTTCTCCACGCAGCGCAGCGCGGCGATGCGCATGTGCGGATCGCCCGACACCCGGAAAGCTTCGAGCTGATCGTTGTTCCATCTCGGAACGCCGATCTTGTCGTTGGTGATCTGCCGCACCGAGTAGGTGTTGGGGATCGCCACGTCTTCGGTGCCGATGTACGTGATGAGCAGGGCCGCCTTCTGTCTCAGCTCATCGTCGGGGGCCCGATAGGTCTTGCCGAGCAGGTAGTCTTCGTACTGCCCGCGGGAGTCCGGGTAGGTCAGGTCCACCGGATAGTCGTATCGGCCGAACCAGGAGCACATCATCACCGGAATGCCCATGGCGGTAAGTTCCAGACCGGTGGAGCCGTTCCACAGCACCGCCAGATCGATGAACTGCGCCAGGTCCTTGCTGTCGATATCGCGGTGGCCGAGGAACAGCACGTTGTCCGGCAGTTCGTCCGGCACCAGATCGCGGAAGCCCTGCACCAGGTCGAGCGCAACCTCCGGCCGCAACTCGTGCGGATGCGGCTTCACCACCAGCAGGAAATCGCTTCTTCCATCAAGCACTTGGATCGTGTGGTTGATCCAATCCTTCATGTCGATGTGGGCGGGGCCTCCGTCGAACGGCACACCAAGGTCGCACGGGATCTTGCCGTAGCAGGCGATCACCTTCTGGCCGCGCGCCCGGCTTTCCGACAGCCGCTCCACCACCGACGGCAGGGCTGCGGCAGCACCGGAGCGGGAGACCTGGATCAGCCGTTCAGCCTGCTCGCGGTATTCCGGCCGTTCGCGGTTTTCCGGGTACCACGCCTCGAAGCGTTCCCTGATGGCCAGGAACGGCGACCGGGTCGTCTTGTGAACGGTCATGTCCACGACCGACATGGAGCCGGCCGTCTTGTTCCCGAGGTTGGTGAAGTAGTTCTCGTAGGCCACGTTGACGTTGACGAATCCCAGCAACGGGTGGTCCTTCGCCCGGCAGAAATCCCGGAAGACCGAGTAGGGCGACACATGGGAGTTGCCCGACAGGATGATCGTCGGCAGCCCCAGGCCGAGAACGACGTCGTTGTAGACCTCGTTGCAGAGCTTGAGCGCCGCATCGGCCCGCTTCAGGTGGCTGATGAATTCGCGCTCGGCGGACCGATCGGAAATATCGACGTCGAAGATGCGGAAGTACGTGGAGAGCCGCTCGTAGAACCCCATGAAGTAGTTGACGCGGCCGGCCTCCACCACGCGGTTCGGCCAATCCACGCGCCACTCGTTGTAGAACCTGTCGAACACGTGCCACATGGGCCACTTGCCGGCCAGGCGGTCGATGGCGGCGATGCCGGTGGGATCCGGCTGCATCATGCCTTCCGACAGGTGGATGACGGCGTAGCCGATCCGCCGCAATTCCACCAGCATCGGCGAAATCATCGACATGGTGTTGAGGCAGGTGTGCGAGGCGATGAACACCACACCCTTGGGAAAGCGCGGCTGAGGCGAAAACCGCAAGATCTCCGACGTCCTTTGCAGGAACCGGGATTTGGCGATTTCGTCGATGATCGATTCGCGCTTGGTATAGGACATGTTCCGGTCGACCATCCCCTGGAGGAGGACGATCGATTCGGCAAAGTTGCCCTTGGCCCGCAACAGGCGCGCATAGGACAGGATGACTTTCTGGCCCCGCCGCTCGGCTTCCGAAAGCCTGGAATAGCCCGCCAGGAAGGTCTCTTCGGCACCGATGGCCGCCTGATATTCCAGTTCCAGCCGGCGGATCTCGCGGCCGAACTGGCGCTCGTTGGCCAGCTCGATCAGCTCGAAAACCTGGCCCGCCAGCTCCTGCTGCTGCAGCGCCAGAAGGCCGCGCATGACCAGCCGCAACTCGCCGAAGCGCTGCTCCAGAACCTTGATCGCACCGGGCCGGACCTTGCGATTGCGCCGCGACAGGCGGTTGCCGAGCCAGAGGCGAAGAGCTGCCGCCCGATCCCACCGATCGAGGCTGGCGATCCAGCGCGACTGCGGCGCCGCCTTCGCCGGATCGTCGGCAACGATGGTCTTGATGGCCAACAGGCACCGCTCGATGGCCGGCATGTCCTCAATGCGGAGGCTGCGGACCAGTGAGGTGATGACGCCGCTGAGCGCGCCGGGGAACTTCAGGGCGGCGTTGCGCTCCAGCAAGGCCGTGACGCGGACCTCCTCGTAGTAGCGGGCCGCGGCATCCCTCTCCGACCGGTAGGGCTTGCTGCGGAGCGCCATCATCAGACTGAAGAGGTTGTTGTCGCCCAAGCAGTTGTCTTCCGCTGCCCGGGTCACGAAGGCGTTGATGATCGGGTATTCGATGTTGGCGCACAGGCAGCGGAAATAGGCCACGGCGAGACGGCCGTCGACGCCGCCCTCCTCATTGAAGATGTTTGAAACCAGATCGGGCAGCGCCCCGAAGTTGCGCCCGTTCAGGCTGTACATGACGAAGTGCAGCGTCTCGAAGAAATGGGCTGCGATGGCCCGGTCGACGGTGCGGGCGCGCACCCTCTCCGTCAGCAGGGCGATCGACTCCACGCACAGCCTGGCCAGCAGGTCGAAGTTGGACGAGCGGATGAGGATCCAGGCGGCGTAGTAGAAGTCCCTGAGCAGATAGTCTCCGCTGAGGATCTCCGTGAACCGGTCCCGGTCCATGGCGCCGTAGTTCTGGTTGTCCGCAATGGTTTCCAGCAGCCGGTTGTAGGAAATCGCGCGGTCTCGGCGCCGCATGGCGAGGAGGGACGGCAGGCTGCGCTTCTTGGAGAAGATGTCCCGCTCGCGGGATTTCTCGAAGCAGAAGATCGACAGCAGCTCTTCGATACTGATCGGCTCGTCGGTGTGGGGGTGGATGTATCGCGGATAGACGATGTAGGCGAGCGCGAAGACCTCCTCCAGCGTGCGCGCCCGACCGCGATACGGCGTGGCCCGGCGGTTGCCGTCCTGCTCCAGCCCCCATCCTGCGTAGAACGGCCGCCCGGTGACGGTCACCGGGATGCCACGGATCATCGCTTCGAAGCCGAGCAACGATGTAATCGTGTAGACGTGGTCGAAATACTCCAGGATCTCCGTCGACGGCAGCGGATCCTCGACAAAGATGCAGAGTTCTCGCAAGTCATCGAGCTTCGAGCCCTGCTCGCGGCGCTTGGCGACGATATCGGGGTGCGGCACGAAGTAGATCTCGCCATCCGGATGTTCGGTGAGCGCGCGGATGATGAGGCTTCTGTTGGTGTTCGCCTTCTTCCAGAAGGTGAGTTTCGATATCGTCCCGCCAACGGTGCCGTACGCGATTGAGTCGTCGGACTCCACTTGGCCGGTGACCAGAACCTTTGGTTTGCCGGGCTGGCGGCGGGTGAGTCCGTATTTGTCGATCAGCTTCGGGTCGACCGCCTCGTAACTGTTGTATTTGGACAGCCTCATTGATCGGATCACGTCGATGCAGCGCTGCGCCCGGTCCAGCAGGTCAGGCTGCGTGGCGAAATCGAAGTCTTCGATCAGCGTCCTCAGATCGGTCCGGGCCCGGCAATCGTAGTACGGTCCGCCGCGGTCGAAACACAGTGACAGCGGTTTCTCGTGCAGCGAGCCAAGTCCGAACGACCGAATGAAGCCGTCTTCAATGTAGTAGATCTCCAGACCATGCCGCTTTGCATAGCCTTCAATCATCGAGGGAAGCTTATACGACCAGCTATAGATAACGACGTCCTCGCGCAGCTCATTGCGCAGGACTTTCAATATTCTCAGTTGCCGCCGGACCAGCCCACGACCGAAAGCGAAGGCAGTGCGATATTCAGGAAGGAATCCACTTATATATTTCCGCTTCCACGGATTGATGCCCCACAGAAGTGCAATCGGCTTGTCCGGCGCGCGCACCCAATTCTCGCCGACCTGCTCAAATCCCTTCTCGATCGAGTATTGCTTAAGGAATCTGAGCTGGCGGTAGGGGTTGCGTGAGGCGCCAAACATGTTCACTCCGTATATTTGCCCCGCAGCCGCCGACTTATGCTTTGGCTTTGCCGGCACCGACGCGTATCGACCACTTATGTGTTGGCAAGAGGTCTGAGGCTCGATCTCGTCTGAAGCTAACTGGCAACCCTGCTACGGGGTTCCGTCTCCCAGGGTGGCAGCAGGGTCGCGGCAACCGGGGTGAGGGCCGGCACCTCCAGTCCTTCGATCCGCCAACCGGAAGCCAGTTCGCGCCTCGCGCGTGACGCCTGCATCGGGCGCGGTTCGGCCACTGCGTTGTAGGGAGTGCGGTGCAGTGGCGCCAGGGCCTTGTGCGCCGGAAAGTCGAACTGCCGCAACGTGATCTCGCCAAGACGGCGCACCGGCCGACCATGGCCATTGAGGGTGTCGTAGAGGTCTGTGGATTGGATCACGGCGTTCACCACCTCGTTCTCGTTTCGCGCGTGGCGCCGTGACAGTGCGGCCACGCCAGCCGGCCTCCAATGGCCGGCCGGTCACGTCCTGCACTCTGGGTCCTCGGCAAGGCCGTTCGGCCGCGCAAGCTTACGGCTCAGTGTGTTGGAATCTGGGCAGATCGTGCACACCGAGCGTTGACCTTCGGCGATCCGGCAAGCGGTCGACGCGGCACATGGACGGCGCCACTCTCGCCCATCTGTCAAGCCCCCGGCGGCGCGCGAATGTGTCTCAGCCTAGGGTCCGTACTCAACTGCCACAGGCGATGCCGGGGAGGTGGCGCCCCGCTGGTCTTTGCCGCCTCACGCCTCGCCGGTGCCGACCACGCGCACCTGCACCGGCAGCTTGTCGATGGCGGCACGCTGGCGCGGATCGGGCTCGCGGTCGGTAATGATCTCGTCGAAGGCCGACAGGCTCGACAGCAGGTAAAGCGCGGTGCGCCCGAACTTGCTGGAATCCGCCAGCAGGTAGCGCTGCTCGGCCGCCGCCATCATCGCCTTCTTGGTCTTCGCCACCTCCTGGTTCTGGTGGTAGGCAGCGCCATCGCAGATGGTCGACGGCGACATGAAGGCGATGTCGGCGCGAATCGACGCCAGGGCCTGTTCGGCCAGCATGCCGAAGCAGCCGTTGAACTGGGAATTGGCGCTGCCCCCCAGCACGATCAGCTCGATGCCGTCGATATCGGCCAGGTACTGGATCGCCTGGAGATTGTTGGTGATCACGGTGAGGCTGCGCTGCTCGCGCAGCAGTTCGGCCAGCATGCCGGCGGTGGAGCCGTCGTCGATGAGGATCGCCTGGCCCGGCTCCACCAGCTCGCGCGCCGCCGCCACGATGGCGCGCTTGGCCGCTTCGTTGAGGCGCGCGCGGTAGCGGAAGCTGCTCTCGAACCGGTTGGACGGATGCACCGAGGCGCCGCCGCGCACCTTACGCAAGAGGCCGTGGGCTTCCAACTCGTCCAGGTCGCGGTAAATGGTCATGCGGCTGACCATCAGGCGTTCGGCCAGTTCGTCGACCGTGGCCGAGCCGTTGGCCATGAGAACGTCGACGATGGCGTTGCGCCGTTGCGCGGATTTCACGATGTCGCTCGCCGATGTTCGAATTCCTGTCGGCCCTCCCCTATCACGACGCGATGCCGCCGCAACAGGGTGGATCTGAGCCGCTGCAGCTCCGCCTCGGCGCGCGCCGTATCCCACCCCAGCGCCCCCGCGACGACGCGGCAGACCGCGCGGATGTTGGCGGCATCGAGCTGGCCCAAGATGGCCATAGGCGTGCGGCGGAGTATCAGGTCCTCCAGGTGCACCACCATCTCGCGGGTCGCCAGGAAGGTCAGTTCGCGCTCGCTGTACCCCGTCAGGCCCGCCACCGGGCGGTCGGGCCCCTCGGCACAGAAGGCGGCCACGGCCGCGGCCCGCGCACCGTAGAGCGCCACCAGGTGCCGGGCGTGCTGCGGGTCCGTGCCGTAGGTGCTGCCAAGCTCCGCCACCTGCCGGGCCAGGTGCTCCGGCGTGGGCGAGAACCCCTCGCCGCCGCCGATGGGCCGCGCCTCGGTGGTCGCGCGACGGTCCCGGCCGAGCCGCCGCAGCACCTCGTCGGTGGTCTGCTGGGCGAAGGCGCGGAAGGTGGTCCATTTGCCGCCGACCAGCGACAGTACGGGAAAGCCGCGGTCGCCCGCCGGCTCCAGCGCCGGCATGGAGTGATCGCGGCTGATGTCGCCCGGATCGTCGGCACCGGAGCGCACCAGCGGGCGCACGCCGCTATAGGTGTAGACGATGTCCGGGCGGCCGACCGCCAGGTCGGGGAAGATGCCGTGCAGGGCGGCGAACAGGTAGTCGATCTCCGCGTCGGTGCACACCGCCTCGTCCGGCTCCGCCAGCGGAATGTCGGTGGAACCCAGCAGCACCTTGTCCAGGTAGGGGAACACCAGGCAGATGCGGGCATCGGCACTCTCGAAATAGATCATCTTGCCGCCCAGCCGGGCGTGCAGGTCGGCGTGATCGAGCAGGATGTGGGAGCCCTTGGTGCCGCCGATGAAGGCCGTCTCTTCTCCCATGGTCCGGTTGGCGTGGTCGATCCATGCACCGGCGGCGTTCACCACCACCGTGCCGGTGACGCGCAGCGGCCCGCCCCCGGGGTCGGCGGTGTCGCGGACCAGCAGCGCGTCGCCCTCGCGGCCCACCAGCTCGCAATGGTTCAGCGCCACCGAGCCGCCGCCGGCGGCACAGCCGTCCATGGCCAGTTCCAGGCCCAGCCGTTCCGGTGCGGTGATCCAGGCATCGTGGTAGGTGCAGCCGGCCACGAAGGCGCGGGCGATGCCGCGGAGCTGGCGGCGCAGGCGCCGCAGGCCCAGGAAGCCCGAGCGCGGCAGGATGCGCTCGTGGCGGCCCAGGAAATCGTAGAGCTTGAGGCCGGCCAAGATCACCGCGACGCCGCGCTCCTTGAAGCGCGGGCGGGCGCCGAAGAAGCGGAGGATCGCCGGGATGGTGCCGCCGAACCACGACCGTGCCGGCACCACCATGGGCAAAGGGCGAACCAGGTGGCTAGCGTTGCGCAGCAGGCGGTTGCGCTCCAGCGTCGATTCCGAGACCAGGCGGAACTCGCCCGTTTCCAGGTATTTCAGCCCGCCATGGATCATCCGCGACGGGGCGGCACTGGTGGCGCCGCACAGGTCCTCGCGCTCCACGATGAGGCAGCGCAGCCCCTGCAGCGACACGTCCCAGAACGTCCCCAACCCGTTGATACCGGCACCCACGACGATAACGTCGAAGCGGGGATCGTCCCTCACCTGGCGCAGCATTTCGGCGCGATCGAAAGCCATCAGGATGCCTTTGTGGGCTGCGGCGTGCCAGAGGCGCCGCGCAGGCCGGCCCAGTGCGGCCGCAGGGCGTCGATCAGGCCGAGATAGCGCGCGTAGGCGTCCGCCAGGCGGTCGCGGCGCGCGGGATCGGGCCCATAAGTGTGGGTGACGCGCACCAGGGCGGCCGCCGCCGATGCAGCGTCGGCGAACAGCCCCACGGCGACGCCGCCGATGATGGCGGCCCCCAGCGCTCCGGTTTCCTCCGCCGCCACCGTCTCCACCGGCAAATCCAGGGCGTCGGCGAAAAGTTGGCGGGCGAGCGGGCTGCGCGAAATCCCGCCGGACAGGCGCACCGCTTCCCCGGTGAAACGGCTGCGCAAGGCATCCAGGTGATAGCGGTGGTTGAAGACGATGCCTTCCATCACCGCGCGCAGCAGGTGGCCACGGTGGTGCCACGCCTGGATGCCGAAAAAGCCGCCCGAGGCATCGTCGCTCACCGGCGAGCCGTAGATGAAGGGGTGGAACTGGAGGTCGGACTCATCGGCGAAGGCCGCCGCGATTTCGCGATCGAGCACGGAAAACGGACCGCCGACGCCCGCCCCCGCGGCCACCGCATCGCGGCACAGGGTCTTCACGAACCAGTCCATGTTGGAACTGGCGGCCGGCGAGATCGCCATGTTCAGCCACTGGCCTTCGGCAATGCCGTTGCGGCACAGCCAGTCGGCCGACGGCGCCGGGGATCTGGAGAACACCTCGTTGATGGAGAACGAGCCGGCGACGACGGCGAAGCTGCCCGGAGCCGCAACCCCCATGCCGACGGCGGTGGCGGTGACGTCGTGCAGCCCCATGGCCACCGGCGTGCCGGCGGAAAGCCCCGTCTCGGCGGCTGCAGCGGCGGTGATCTCGCCGCCGAGGTCGGCCGGCATGGCCACCTCCGGCAGCTTGCCGGCAATCTCCGGTACGCCGAACAGGGCCGGCAGCTCGGGCCCGTAGACCTGGGTGCGGTAGTCGGTGAAGGAGGTGCTGGCTTCGGTGAAGTCCGTCGCGGCGCGGCCGGTCAGCTTGAAGCGGATCCAGTCCTTGCAGGCCAGCACCCGGCCGATGCGGGCGTAGCGATCCGGCTCGTTGGCCTTCAGCCAGGCGAGCAGCGGGGCCGATGCCGCGGCGTAGGGGATCTGGCCCGCCTGCTCCAGGGCGGCCGCCAGCACGCCGGCCTCGCGCCACCCGGCGATGATGCCGGCGGCCCGCGTATCCAGCGACAGGATGGCGGTGCCGAGCGGCCGGTCGGCCCCGTCCAGCAGATAGACGCCGTCGCCATGGCCGGTAACGCAGACCGCACGCACGCGGCCGGGATCGATGCCGGCGAGCGCATCGCGCAACGCCCCGCAGACATCCTCCCACAGCCCCGCCATGTCGCGCTCCACGCGCCGTGGGCCGGGCTTGATCTGGGCGGTTTCGCGCCGGCCGATGCCCAGTTCGCGCCCGGCCGTGTCGAACACGATGGCCTTGGTGACCGTCAGTCCGCAATCGATCCCGATCAGGCAATCGTCGGCCGTCACGCCGGTTCCTCCACCCGGATACGCAGCTTGCCCTGCAGGCTTGCCAGGTAGATCGCCCCCATCAGGATGAAGCCGAAGACGATCTGGCGGATCGAGGGCTCGACGCCGAACAGGTTCATCAGGTTTTCGATGATGGCGATCACCAGCACCGCGGCGAAGATGCCGCCGATGCGCCCCACCCCGCCCGTCAGCGCGGTACCGCCGAGGATGGTGCCGGCGAACACCATGAGGATGTCGCCCTCGCCCATGTCCGCCACGGCCGACTGCAGGCGGCCGACCTCCAGCAGCCCGCCGACGCCGGCGACGAAGCCGGCGATGGCAAAGCAGGCAATCTTGGTGCGCGAGATGTTGACGCCGGCGATGTAGGCCGCTTCTTCGTTGTTGCCGAGGGCGAAGATGTCCTTGCCCAGCTTGTGGTGGTTCACCACCACGTACGCCACGGCATAGAGGGCGACCCATACGATCACCGACACCGGGACGACGCCGAACACCCGTTCCGACCCGAGGAACACGATCTCGTCGGGCATATAGTAGACCCCCTCCGGGATCAGGTAGATCACCAGGCCGCGCATGATCAGCAACGTGGCCAGCGTCACCAGGAAGGCGTTCACCCCCAGGCGCACGGAGAAGAGCCCGTTGATCAGGCCCACCAGCAGGCCGATCAGCGGCACCACCATCACCGCGAAGCCTGGCCACACCTGGTCCGGCATCCAGTCGAGCACCCAGACGATGGCCAGCGTGGGGGCGAGCGCGAAGGTCGACTCCAGCGACAGGTCGAGCCCGCCCGTGAGCATGACGAAGAACAAGCCCAGCACCATGCAGCCCAGCGGGGCCGCCGCCCACATGACGTTGACGAAGTTCCGCACCGACAGGAAGCCCGGCACGAACAGGCCGATGATCACCAGCAGCAGCAGCAACGCCCAAATCAGGTGGCGTTCCAGCACCAGGAACAGCAGCACGTAGAGTTTTCTGCTCACAGCGAGGAGACTCCCTGGATCTCGCGGAAGACGTCACCGACCGTGAAATCCGGTGCGCCACGCTCTAGGACGCGAACCACCCGTCCCTTGAAGAAAATGAAAATGCGATCGCAGATGGCGATCAACTCGTCCTCGCTCTCCGAAATCATGACGACCGCGGCCTCCGCCGCCATTTGGGTGCGCACCACGCGCAGGAGGTCGGGCTTGACCGACAGGTCGACGCCGCGCGTCGGCTCGTTGAGCAGCACCACCTTCGGCGTGGTCATGGCCAGGCGGTTGACCATGACCTTCTGTTTGTTGCCGCCCGACAGGTGGTCGATCATGGTGCCGAGGCTCGGCGTCTTCACCTTCAGTGCCCGCGTGGCGTCGGCCGCCGCCGCCGACGCCCGGCGGCCGTCGATCAGGCCGAGCGAGTTGGCGAAGCGGTGGTAGCTGGACAGCAGCGTGTTCTCTTCCACTGATCGGTTCTGTACCACCGCCTCGGCTTCGCGGTGCTTGGGCAGCAGGGCAATGCCGCAGTCGAGCGCCTGTCGCGGGGTGGCAAGGCGGATCTCCCTGCCGTCCATGGCGATGGTGCCGGCAGTGGCGGGTTGCAGGCCGAACAGGGTTTCCAGCGCGGCATCCTTGCCGGAGCCTTCCAGCCCGGCGAAGCCGACCACCTCGCCGACGCACAGGTCGATATCGAGGCCGGAGAAGGCGCCCTCCACCCCCAGCCCCGCGACCTTCACCAGCGGCTCGGCCGGCCGTTTGGCGAGCGACGGCCCTTCGGCGGCCATGGCCTGCACCGTCACGCCCTCGCTGTCGCCGACGATCCAGGCGGCCAGCTCCTCCGCCGATGACTCGGTTGTGTTCAAGGTCGCCACCGCCTGACCGTCGCGCATCACCGTCACCCGGTCGCAGAACTCCATCACCTCGGCGATGCGGTGGGAGATCAGGGTGAAGGAGATGCCGTCGATCTCGCGGGCGAAGCGCTTCAGCAGCTCCAGCAGCATCTGCCGGCGCTCACGGGTCAGCGACGCGGTGATCTCGTCCAGCAGCACTACCCGCGCCCGCTCGATGCGCAGGGCCTTGCCGAAGGCGAGAAGCTGCTGGTTTTCCACCGACAGGTCGCGGACGCGCGAGCGCGGATCGATCTTGAGCTGGAATTCCGCCAGCAGGGCATCCACCGCCTCGGCCATGCGGCGGCGCTGCACCATGCCCAGCCGGTCGGTGGGCTGGCGGCCCATGAACACATTGTCGATCACCGACAGGTTGGGCGCGAACTTGGGCTCCTGGGGGATCAGCGACACCCCCAGGTCGTGGGCATAGGCCGGGCTGGCATTGACCGGCGTAATCGCCCGGTCGCCAATCAGGATGCGCCCGGCGGTGGGTGGGATGAGGCCGGCAATCATGCTGACGAGCACCGACTTGCCGGCGCCGTTGCGGCCGATCACGCCGTGGATCTCGCCGGACCGTACGGCCATGGACACGGTGTCGACGGCGCGGACCCCGGGGAACAGGCGCGTCACCCGTTCCAGCGCGTAGGAGGTGGGGAACTCTACTTCAGGATTCATGCGCCGTCGGCCCCGTTTGGCAGGTCCGTAGCCGTATCGATTTGGCCGTCTTTCCAGTGAGATCCGCGACGATCTTGCCCGCAGGACCAGCACGGCACCGCATCGGCACCGCATCGCCGGCCCAACCGCCACCCACCGCAGAGCACGGGAGAGCCGGCAGGGCCGCAGGAGCGCGACCCCGCCGGCGGTCCGGGACTACTGGGTGAAGTCCGGCAGCACGCCGTTGTCGTGCAGGTGCATCTGGTTCGACCACACACGCGGATCGTCGTAGTTGACGTCTTCCGGCACGCTGTAGGCGGTGGTGCGGTACCAGGCGCCGTCGAACGCTTCGGACGGGATCACCTGCACCGGCATCCACAGCTCGTCGCCGTCCTCGTAGAGCACCGACGCTTCGGTGGGCGCCTCGGGGATCTCGCCGGAATGCATCATGTCGAACAGCAGGCGCATGGACATGACACCCTCGCCGATGGCCGGCTGCACCGAGGCATGGTCGATGTGGCCGCGGGCGATCGCCTGCAACTCGGGCACCGTGCCGTCCACCGTGGTGATGGGGATGTGCCGCGGGTCGTCCGGCGGGAACAGCATGCCTTGCGCCTCGAACGCCGGCACCGCACCGCCGATGCCCATGGTGCCGTCGATGCTGGCCACGGCGAGGATGTTTTCCGGCCCGTAGCGGGAAATGATGTCGTCCACCGCGCTGCGGGCATCGCCGCCGTCGCAGCCGGCTTCGCGGGTTTCGATGGTCAGCCCGTCATTGGCTTCGACGATGGGATCGAGCACCGCGTGGTAACCGGTGTGGCGGCCGATATCGAACGATGCGGTGATGATGCAGCGCAGCTCGATGATGACGCCGCCCTGTGCCGGCCAGTCCTCGCCGCGCAGCTCGTTCAAGCGGTTGACGATGGCCTGGCCGCCCAGCATCCCGGCCTCTTCGTTGTCGAAGGCCACGAAGGTCTGCGGGGCATCCGGCACCCAGGCGTTGGAAGTGACCACCGGGATACCTTCGTCGCGCATCTGCTGCACCGGTCCGCGCATGGACTCGCCGCGCCACGGCACCAGCAGCACGCCGTCGACGCCGCGGGCGAGCTGGGCGTCCAGAGCGGTGCGCTGTTCGCTCACATCATTGGCGCCGAAGACGCGAAACTCGATGGTGACGCCGTATTCTTCCTCCAGTCTCTGGCGCTCCAGATCCTGGCCCAATTGCACGCCGTTGAAGTAGATATCGTCCGGGCTCCACCGGATCACTGCAACCTCATAAGTCTCCTGGGCGAAGGCACCGGTAGATGCAGCCAAGATCCCCGCCGCGGTCGACATGAACAGTGCGGCTTTCAGGTGCTTCATTCGATCCTCCCTTTGGAATTGAACGATTATTTCTCTATCAGCAGGCCACACGAAACCATTGGTTCGGCAGCCACTGTCGATCGTTCCGATTTGTAGGCATTGCGACAATGTCACAAAGTCCCCGGCCTGTCACGCCGATTCTGTGAGATTGTGACAGTTGGACGTGACATTTTGAGAAAGCGCGGACGCTGCGTGGCCGCGTGGTGCCCCGGTTTGGCCGGCCATTTTTTTCGGGAGCGCCGCGCGCTGCGGCGGCTGTCTATGCGGTGCGGAGCAGGCGCCCGGCCCGGGCCATGCGGTCGACGATGGCGCGCAGCGCCGATGCTCCGTCGTCGAGCACATAGCGGTTCACCCGCAGGTCTCGGCCGTCGGGATCGCGCAGGGTCACCCCTTCCACCATCCAGTAACCCTGCTGGCCGGGGCGCCGGTATATGGTCAGATCCGGCAGGGAAAGACGGGTCCATGGACCGGCCAGCACGACCGCCGCTCCGTTGCGCACCACCAGGCCGTCCACGCCCAGGTCGAACACCAGGGGGCGCTTGCCCTCCTCCGCCATGTACTGGCGATACAGCCGCCGCAGCCCGCGCAGGCGTGCGGCGACCAGAACCAGGCCCGCGACGACGGCACAGCCGGCGAGCATCAAATTGATGGCCAGGCGGGCAAGGACTTGGCCCTGCCAGAGGGATCGCACCGCCAACATGAGGACCAGCGCTGCCGCGACGCCGAGGGTGATCAAACCGTACGGCAACAGTTCTTGCCTCCAGAACCGGCGGCGGCGGTCTTCCGGCCGGCTCAGCGTGCGCACCTGCACCGGGCCATCGGGCGCGCGCCGCCGGCGGAACAGCAAGTCGAACCCGAACAGCGTGTTCAGCGCGGCGTCGGCGGACGTGCGCCGCGGGACCCTCAGCACGCCGTCCGCTTGGCCGGTGACGACCCGCTCGCCTCTCACGCGGCCTCCCGCCGCAGGCGGCCGGCGTCGCTCATGCGCTGGACGATCACGCGGAACGCAACGCCCCCGTGATCGAGCTGGAAGGTGGAGAGCATCAGCGCGCGGCCCTGCAGGTCGACGAGCGTCATTTCCTCCAGATTCCAGAGCTGGTGGCGGCCGGCGTAGCGGTGCGGCCGCAGATCCGTCAGGCGGAGCTGCGACCACCGGCCGGCAAGGACCACCTGGCCGTCCCGCCGCGCCGTCAGCCCGAGGTCGTCCATGTCCAACTCAAGCTTGGCCCCGGTGCATTCGGTGACGCGCTTGCGATACTCCCGGCGGAAGATGGGAAGGGCCATGAGAAGGCCGAGGCCGATTGCAGCGCACACCGCCAGCGCTGCCAGCAGGATTTGCCCGAGATCCTGCATCAGTTCGCCGCGCTCGATCGCCCCGGCGACCCCGGCCCCCATGACCACCACAAGGGTGATCGCGACGACCCAGACCATGGGATAGATGATGCGCTGTCGATAGCGTCTGCGCGCCTGCGCAACGGTCAGGCTGCGAACGACCTGGCGGCCCGAGGGCGCGCGGCGGCGGCGGAATGTCCAGTCGACCCTGAACAACTCCGTCAGTGCCCGATCGGCCCGGCTGCCACGCCGGACGATGAGGGCGCCGTCGTCGGCCGTCGTCAGGTCATTCCCGTTGGGCTTCGCCATCCGCCGTTTCCCCCACCGACCGGGTGCTCGCCGACAGCACCGGAGAAATCCGTCAGCGCTGTGACGGCGGCGCACCGGGCGAGCTTGTTCTCGTCGAGATCTTGCATCAAAAATGTCCTATAACGATATGTTAGATATATACTTTTACTTCAGGAGATGTGGTTTTCCTCCCCTGCCAGCACGGCCGCGCAGGCGCCGTCGATGAACAGCCCGCGCACCAGCCCCGAGGCCAGGATCGCCCGCGCCGCGTCGGCCTTGCCGGCCCCGGCGCACAGCAGCACCACTTCCTGGCGGCGCAGGGAGGCCATGTCGATGGCCAGCGTGCGCTGGTTCAGCGGGCTGTCCACCGGCCGGCCGGAGCGGTCGAAGAACACGCCCAGCGTGTCGCCCACCGCCCCGGCGGCGCGCAGCCCGGCCAGATCGTCGGCCGTCAGCAGGCCGCTCTGATAAAGGAAGGAACGCTCGTCGCACTCCCCCAGGCTGATCACCGACAGGTCGGCGCGGCGTGCCAGGTGCAGCGCCTCTGCGACGATGTGCTGGGACATCAGCACCCCTCGGTCCTCGGGCGTATCGGCGATGAACGGCACCGGCAGGAAGTGGCCCTCGCCGCCCGTGCGCACCGCCAGTTCCTGCACCACCTCGAACGGGTTTGTGGCGGCGTTGCGGGTGAGCGAGCCCATCAGCGACACCCACACCGGCAGCACGTCTGCTGGCATGCCGCCGATCTGGCGGGCCATGGCAGCCAGCGTGCGGCCCCAGCCGACGCCGACGATGATGCCGGGATGCGCCTGCAGCCGGCGCCTCAGCCAGCGCGCCGCCACGCCGCCCACCGCCCGGCGCGCCAGCGCTTCGGCCGGGTCGCCCGGTTCCGGCCGGGCCCGCCCCGGACCGCGCACGCCCACCGGTGGTTCCGGCGGCACCAACGGTGGCGTAACCGTGCAGAAGTCGAGCCCGTGGGCCGCGGTCAATGCCGTTTCCAGCGCCACCATGTCCGACAAAGGATGGTCGATGGTGATCCGCACCACGCCCTGCTCGCGCGCCAGCGCCAGCAGCCGCGTCACCTTGATCCGCGACACCCCCAAGAGGGCGGCGGTGCGCTCCTGGGTGTTGCCGGCGACGTAGTGCTGCCAGGCGGCCCGCACCATCAGTTCGGTGTCGTCATCGGGCTCCATGCCGTCGCCGTCGCTATGCAGATCGCGGGGGGCGGCCCCCCGAATGTCCCGAAGCCTGCGGAACGCCGCGGGAAGCTTAGGCGTGCGCCGGCGGGCTTGGCAACGCACCCCGACCCTCCCCTGCCTGGCGCTTGAACATAAGGCTTGTGGGTGTACAATTGTCACAGGCGACGAACACAAGATCGCCGATGGGGAGCGTTCCGGTGGCCGACGACGCCAGCAATCGATCAGGTGTTCAGCTTTACCGCACCATGCGCCGCATCCGCACCTTCGAGGAGCGGGTGGGCGAGCTGTTCGTGCGCCAGGAAACCGCCGGCAGCATGCTGCATCTATCGATCGGCGAGGAAGGGGCGGCGGTCGGCGTCGGCGCGGTGCTGCGCGACGGCGACAGCTTCACCACCCACCACCGCGGCCACGGCATCTTCCTCGCCCGCGGGGCCGATCCCAACCGCATGATGGCGGAAATCGCCGGCAAGGCCGCCGGCTACTGTGCCGGCAAGGGCGGCTCCATGCACATCGCCGACATGGCTTTGGGTCATCTCGGGGCCAACGCCATCGTCGGCGGCGGCATTCCGGCCGTGGTGGGGGCCGGGCTCAGCTACCGCCACCATAGGAAGCCCAACGTCTCGGTCGCCTTCTTCGGCGACGGCGCCTTGCAGCAGGGCATCCTCTATGAATCCATGAACATGGCGGCCCTCTGGCGCCTGCCGGTGCTGTTCGTCTGCATCAACAACCAGTACGGCATGGGCACGCGCATCGACCACGCGGCGGCCAGCCTGGCGTTCGACGAGCGGGCGCGCAGCTTCGGGTTGCTGGGCGAAATCGTCGACGGCAGCGATGTGGAGGCGGTGCGCCAGGCGGCGGACTCGCTTCTGGCCGCGGCGCGTGGCGGGCGGGCCGGCTTCCTGGCGATCGATTGCTTCCGCTTCTACGGCCATGCCCGCATGGACAAGAGCCCCTATCGCAGTGCGGAGGAGGAAGCGGCCGGGCGCGCCCGCGATCCCCTGGCGCGCCAGCACGCGCGCCTCGTCGGCGACGGCGTGGCGTCCGAGGAGGACCTGGCGGCCATCGACAGCGCGGCGGCGGCGGAGATGGACGCGGCGGTGGATTTCGCCATCGCCGCCGAGCGGCCGGAGCCCGCCGCCCTGTTCCGCGACGTCTATGGCCCCGATCAGCCGCCGCCGGTGCCGCTGGCCGAACGCCTCGACCGCGTCCTGGGGGCGAGACGATGACCGAGGTGTCGGGCCGCGCCGCTCCGGCCGCCGATGCCGCTGGCCCCCGGCAGACCACCTATCGCGATGCCCTGCGCCAGGCTCTGGACGACGCCATGGCGGCCGACCCCGACATCATCGTGATGGGCGAGGAGGTGGGCCGCTACGGCGGCGCCTACGGTGTCACCAAGGGCCTTCTCGACCGCTTCGGCGAGGCCCGCGTGATCGACGCGCCGATTTCCGAGGCCGGGATCGTGGGGGCTGCGGTCGGGGCGGCCATGACCGGGCTGCGGCCGGTGGCCGAGCTGATGTATGTCGACTTCTTCGGCCTCGCCATGGACCAGATCGCCAACCAGGCGGCCAAGATCCGCTATATGTTCGGCGGCCAGATCGGCGTGCCCCTGGTGCTGCGCACCCAGGGCGGTACCGGCCGCTCGGCGGGCGCCCAGCACAGCCAGAGCCTGGAGGGCTGGATCCTCAACACGCCGGGGCTCAGGCTCGCCATGCCCGGCACGGTGTCGGACGCCTACCACCTGCTGCGCGCGGCCCTCACCCAGCCCGACCCGGTGGTGTTCATCGAGCACAAGTCGCTCTACACCGGGCAGGGGCTGCTGGACACGGCCACGCCCGATGCCCCCTGGGGCCAGGCGGTGGTGCGCCGGCCGGGCCGCGACGTGACGCTGGTGGCCTATTCACGCATGGTCAATGTGGCGCTGGAGGCGGCCGATGCGCTGGCCGCCCAGGGCATCGAGACCGAGGTGGTGGACCTGCGCACCCTCAACCCCTTGGACAGCGACACGGCGTCCCAATCGGCGATGCGCACCGGGCGGGCCGCAGTGCTGAGCGAAGCCTGCCTCACCGGCGGTCCGGCAGCCGAGATCGCCCAGCGCATCACCGAGGATGCCTTCGACTGGCTGGAAGAACCGGTGCTGCGCATTGCCGGCGAGGATGTGCCGATCCCCGTGGCCGGCGACCTGGAAGCCGCCAGCATCCCCACCACGGCACACGTGGTCGACGCCGTCTCCCGCCTGGTGCGGCCATGACCGCCGAGCCCGCCCTGGCCCAAGCGCCGCCCCTGGTGCTCACGCTGCCGCGGCTGGGCGAAACCATGGAGCAGGGCCGCGTCGTCGCCTGGGTGGTGGCCGAGGGGCAGAGCTACAAGCGCGGCGAAACCCTGCTGGAGGTCGAGACCGACAAGACGGTGGTGGAAGTGCCCGCCTTGGGTGACGGGCAGATGCTGCGCCACCTGGTGGGCATGGGCGACACCCTGGCCGTGGGGTCCGCCATCGCCGAAGTCGCGGGCGATGCCAGTGCTGTGCCGGTGGCGCCGGCACAAACAGCGGCCACGCCCGCGACCGCCCCGACCGATGCCGCTGCTGCCGCGCCGCCCTGCCCTGTCTCCGAGGATCCCGACCGGCTCCGCGCAGCACCCAGTGCGCGCCGGCTGGCCCGCCGCCGCGGCGTCGACCTGGAGGCCATCGCCGGCAGCGGCCGGCGCGGCCGCATCCAGCGTGCCGACGTCGACAAAGCTGCGGCCCCTGCCAGGCCGCCACGCCGCTGGCCCGGCGATGCCGGTGCCGATCTCGGCGAGATGCTCGATATCTCCGGCGGCCGCCTGTTCGTCCGTCGCTGGAAGGGGGACGGCCCGCCGCTGCTGCTGCTGCACGGGTTCGCGGGCGACCTGACGACCTATGCCGCCACTGGGGCGGACCTGTCGCGCCGCGGCCACACCGTCTTCGCGCTCGACATGCCGGGCCACGGCCGCTCGGACCACCCCGCCGACACGCCCGATGGGCTGGCGGCCGCCGTCGCCGATGCCATCGTGCGCCTCGACCTTTCCGGCGTACGACTGGTGGGCCAGTCGCTGGGGGCGGCCGTCGCCATCCTGGTCGCCCAGGCGGTGCCCGACCGTATCGCCGCCCTCGACCTGCTCGCCCCGGCCGGCCTCGCCACCCATGTGGACCAGAGCTTCGTCGACGGGCTGCTGGCTGCCGCCACGCTGCAGGCTCTCACGCGCGAGCTGGCCAAGCTCACCGTGCTGCCGCCCACGCTCTCCGCCGCCGCGGTCGGCGGCATGCTGGCCCGCCTGCAGGACCCGGCCGCCAACGCCCAGCTCCGCCGCCTGTCCCGCCATCTGGCCCAAGGCGGCGTGCAGCAGCTCAGGGTGCGGCCGGCGTTGGCCGGGCTCGCCCAGCCGGTACGCCTGATGGCCGGACTGGAGGACCGGGTGATCCCCTGGCAGCCGCTCGCCGAGGTGGCGGACGGTGCGGCCCTGCACCTCTTCCGCGAGGCCGGACACATGGTCCACTGGGATCGTCCGCTGGCCGTGCACCGCCTTCTGGAAGTGCCCCCGCAGGGGGGCTACAAGACGGCAAATCCAAAAAGACCGTTCGGGAGACCCCACGGATGACACAGATCGCGGTACTCGGCCTCGGCATCATGGGCCTCGGCATGGCGCGCAACCTCGTCGCCTCCGGCCACGAGGTGACGGTGTGGAACCGCACCCCGCGCGAGCTGCACGAGGACCTGACGGGCGCCACCGTCGCCGCCACCATCGCCGAAGCGGTGGCCGGCCAGGAGCGTGTGCTCACCTGCCTCACCGGCCCCCAGGCCCAGCGCGACGTGCTGCTGGGCGATGACGGAGCGCTGGCCAGCATGGCGGCCGACAGCATCCTCGCCGATGCCACCACCACCGATCCGCACATGACGGCTGAGGTGGCCGCCGCCGCCGCCGCCGCCGGCGTCGCCTACCTCGACACGCCGGTGTTCGGCAGCCGCAACGAAGCTTGGGTGGGGCGGCTGGATTGGGTGTGCGGCGGACCTGCCAAGGCGTTCGAAGCGTTCAAGCCGCTGCTGGAGGATATGGCCGCCACCGTCCACTACATGGGCGAAAGCGGCACCGGCACCCACATGAAGCTGATCGGCAACCTGCTGGTGGCAGCCCAGATGGTATCCTTGGGCGAAGCCCTGGCCCTGGCCCGCAAGGTCGACCTGAGCCACGATGCGGTGATGGGCGTGCTCGACGTCACCGATTTCAGCTCCGGGCTGATCCGCGGCGTCGGCCGCGCCACCCTGAAGGGCGATTTCTCGCCCAGCTTCTACCTGAAGCACATGCTGAAGGACGCCCGGCTGATCGGCTCCTTCGCCGCCGACCAGGGCGTTCCGCTGCCGATGAGCGGGCAGGTCCCGCAGCTCTATCAGGCGGCATTCAACGAAGGTCTGGGCAACCTCAATGCGTCGGGCCTTCACAAGCTGCTGTTCCGGCTGGCGGGCCTGGGCACGTCCTGACCCGCACGGGCCGGCAGTCGCACCACCAACCACAACACGCAAAAAGGGAGAGACCAAAATGACGAGACTGTTGGGAGGTACCGCCCTGGGCTTGCTGTCCGCCGCCGGCTTTGCGCTGGTGGCCGGCACCACCGCCACCCCTGCCCAGGCGCAGGAGTACACCATTCCGACCGTCGTCAAGATCGACGGCATCCAGTGGTTCAACCGCATGCGCGAAGGCGTGGACCGCTATGCCGAGGACACCGGCAACAACTCCTACCAGGTAGGCCCTGCCCAGGCGGACGCGCAGCTCCAGGTGCAGATCATCGAGGACCTGATCGCCCAGAACGTGGACGCCATCACGGTGGTCCCCTTCTCGCCGGAAGCCCTGGAGCCGGTGCTGGCCCGCGCGCGTGAAAACGGCATCGTGGTGGTTGCCCACGAGGCGTCCAACATCGAGAACGCCGACTGGGACATCGAGGCGTTCCAGAACGTGGACTACGGCGCCCACATCATGGACCAGCTCGCCGCCTGCATGGGCGAAGAGGGCGAGTATGCCGTGTTCGTCGGCGGCCTGACCTCGCGCACCCACAACGAATGGATCGACGGCGCCATCGCCCGCCAGGAAGAAGCCTATCCCAACATGACCCTGGTGGGTGACCGCAACGAGACCTACGACGACCAGCAGCGCGCCTATGCCCGCGCCCAGGAGCTGCTGCGCACCTACCCCAACCTGCGGGGCTTCCAGGGCAGTGCGTCCACCGACGTGGCCGGCATCGGCCTGGCGCTGGAAGAGCGCGGCATGGAAGACGACACCTGCGTGATGGGCACCAGCCTGCCCTCGATCTCCGGCCAGTACCTGGAGACCGGGGCGGTGGACGGCATCTTCTTCTGGGATCCCGCGGATGCCGGCTACGTGATGCAGGAGCTGGCGACCATGGTGTTGGACGGTGAGGAGATCGCCGAAGGCATGGATCTGGGTGTGCCCGGCTACAACAGCGTGACCATCGACGGCCACGTGATCTACGGCCAGGCCTGGGTCGACGTGACTGCGGAGAACATGGACGACTATCCGTTCTGATCCTCCGCCTGACTGAACGGCTGGCCCGGCCGGCGGCGCTGTCCCCTCGGCACCGTCGCGCCCGGGCCGGCCGTCCCGTTCCCGCGAGTGCGTGGCGCGATGACCAGCCCTCCCCTCCTCGACCTCATCGGTTTGTCGAAGTCGTTTGCCGGCGTGCGGGCGCTGGACGATGTCGGCTTCGCCATCGCCAAGGGCGAGGTGGTATGCCTGGCCGGCGAGAACGGCAGCGGCAAGTCCACGCTGATCAAGATCGTCGCCGGCGCCCAGCCCGCCGATGCCGGCTCCATCGCCATCGACGGCCAGGTGCAGCGCCGCTGGTCGCCCATGGATGCGGTGCGCGCCGGCATCCAGGTGATCTTCCAGGACTTCGCGCTGTTCCCCAACCTGTCGGTGGCGGAGAACATCGCACTCAATCAGGAGCTGTCCGCCGGCCACAGGTTCATCAACTGGAAAGCCGTGCGCGCCGTCGCCCGGCGCGGGCTGGAACGCGTCGGCGTGGATATCCCGCTCGACCAGACCGCCGAAACCCTGCCGGTGGCCGACAAGCAGCTCGTCGCCATCGCCCGCGCGCTCCTGTCGGACGCCCGCCTCATCATCATGGACGAGCCGACCACCGCGCTCACCGAGCGCGAGGTGCGCCACCTGCTCGATATCATCCGCCGGCTGCGCGACGACGGCGTGTCGGTGCTGTTCGTCAGCCACAAGCTGAACGAGGTGTTCGACGTCTGCGACAAGATCGTGGTGCTGCGCAACGGCCGCCGGGTGGCCGCCGGCACCGCCGCGGAGTTCGACATCTCCTCGCTCACCCGCCACATGACCGGGCGCGACATCGCCGCGGAAAGCCACCGCCGTGCCGCAGGCGCCGATGCCCGCGAGCTGCTGCGCGTCGAGGGGCTGACCAAGCATGGCGCGTTTGCCGACATCGCCTTCTCGCTCAAGGCAGGCGAAGTTCTGGGCATCACCGGGCTGCTCGGCTCCGGCCGCACCCAGCTTGCCAAGGCGCTGTTCGGCCTGACCCCGGTGGACGGCGGCTGCATCGCGGTGGACGGCCGGCCCGCCGCCATCGCCTCGCCCCAGGACGCCATCGCCCACGGCATCGGCTACGTGCCGGAGGACCGACTGACCGAGGGGCTGTTCTTGTCCCAGCCCATCGCTGCCAACATCGTCGTCGGCACGGTGGACCGCCACACCGGCGGCGGCGGCCTGCTCGATCGCCACGGGCTCAAGGCCGAGGCACGGCGGTGGATCGACAAGCTGAAGGTGCTGACCCCCAGCCCGGACTTGCCGGTACAGAGCCTGTCCGGCGGCAACCAGCAGCGCGTGGTGCTGGCCCGCTGGCTCGCCACCAACCCCAAGATCCTCATCCTCAACGGCCCCACCGTCGGGGTGGACGTGGGCTCCAAGGCGGAGATCCACGCCATCGTCGCCGGCCTGGCGGACGCCGGCATCGGCATCATCGTGATCTCCGACGACATCCCGGAAATCTTGGGTGCTTGCGCGCGGATTCTGGTGATGCGCGCCGGGCGCATCACCGACGAGGTGTCGGGCGAGGTTTCGGCCGACGATCTGGCCCTGCGGCTTGCCAGCTAACGGTTTGAAGGGTTCGTAGCCATGCCGAGCTGGGCCACCCGCAACGAAGTCATCGTCGCCCTTGTGATCGTGGCTCTGTGCGTGGTCACGGCCCTGATCAACCCAAGCTTCCTGTCGCTGGCGACCCTGTTCGACATGCTGCGCAACGGCATCTTGATCGGCCTGCTCGCCATCGGCGTGATGCTCGTGCTGATTTCCGGCGGCATCGACGTGTCCTTCACCGCCATCGCCGCGTTCTCCATGTATGCGGCGACCATGCTGCTGGTCGATCTCGGCATCGGCGACAGCCTGCTCCTGGCCTTCCTGATTTCCGCCGGCATCGGGCTCAGCCTCGGCATGATCAACGCGCTGTTCATCGCCGGCTTCGGGCTGCCTACCCTGATCGTCACGCTGGGCACGCTGTCGGCCTTCCGCGGCTTCCTGCTCGCCTTCGTCGGCAGCGACCTCATCAGCAACGTGCCGCCGGCCATGCGCGACTTCTCGCGCTCCATGCTGGTGCGCGGCACCGACGCTGCCGGCTATTTCTATTCCCTGCCGACGGCCGTGCTGTTCCTGATCGCTGCCGTGGTGATCACCTGGTTCATCCTCTACCGCACCATGCTGGGCCGCTCGATCTTTGCCGTCGGCGGCTCGCGGGAGGCGGCGGCCCGCATCGGCTTCAACGTGCGGGCGACGCAGGTGTTCGTTTACGGCTATGTCGGCGTGCTGGCGGGTACCGCCGGGCTGATCCACGCCTCGCTGGCGCGCGTCGCCAACCCGTCGGACATCGTCGGCCTGGAGCTGGAGGTGATCGCCGCCGTCGTCCTGGGCGGAGCGCGGCTCACCGGCGGCTACGGCACCATCACCGGCACGCTGCTCGGCGTTACCCTGATTGTGCTGGTCAACAACACGCTGGTCACGCTCGGCATTCCCACCACCTGGCAGAAGGTGATGATCGGCTTCCTGATCCTGCTGGGCACTGGGCTGCCGGCCTTCCAGGCGCGCCTGCGGGCCAACCGCATGGGCTGAGGGGGACCCACAAGAGATGCCCGAACTTGCCGACCCCCAGACCCGCCCCGAGCCCCATGGCGGGCCCCACGGAGAGCCCCCTGCCCTGCGGCGCCTGCTCGGCCTGGTGGGCGGAGCTTCGCCGCTGACCCGCCTGGCGGTCATCACAGCAATCATCTTTTTGGTGATGAGCCTGCTGCGCCCGGACCCGTTCTTCACGGCGGGCAATTTCAGCTCCATGGCGTTCCAGATCCCGGAATTCGCCCTGCTGTCGCTGGCCATCATGGTGGCGATGCTGACCGGCGGCATCGACCTCTCCATCGTCGGCGTCGCCAACCTGTCGTCCATCCTGGCGGTGCTGGTGATGCGCCACCTGGCGCCGGAGGTGGGCGGCGAGGCCGGCACCTTGGGTGTGATCGCGCTCGGCATCCTGGTGGCGCTGCTGTGCGGCAGCCTGTGCGGGCTGCTGAACGGCCTGTGCGTTTCCTACATCAACATCCCGCCGATCCTGGCGACGCTCGGCACCGGCCTGATCTTCACCGGCATCGCCACGGTGCTGACCGGTGGGGCGGCGATGATGGGCTTTCCTGCCGAGTATTCGGTGATCGGCAACGGCACGCTGCTCTACGTACCTGTTCCCATGTGGATTTTCGTGGCGCTGGCGGCGGTGGTGGCGGTGATCTTGTCGCGCACGGCCTTCGGGCTGAAGGTCTACATGATGGGGACAAACCCGCTGGCCTCGCGCTTCGCCGGCATCTCCAACGCCGGCATCAACATCCGCATCTACATGATCTGCGGCTTCCTGGCCGCGGTGGCCGGGCTGATCATCGCCAGCCGCGCCAACTCCGCCAAGGCGGACTACGGCGAAGCCTATCTGCTGCTGTCGGTGCTGGTGGCGGTGCTGGGCGGCACCAACCCCTATGGCGGCGTCGGCCGCGTCGGCGGCATCGTGCTGGCGGTGCTGTCGATGCAGTTCCTGTCCAGCGGCTTCAACATGATGCAGGTGTCGAACTTCGCCAAGGAGTTCATCTGGGGCGCGCTGCTGCTGGTGGTGATGGTGGTGAACCTGCTGCAGTTCCGCAGTGCCCCGGCCGCGCCCGGCCTGCCGCGACCGCAGGGCCAGCCGGCACCATCCCTGGACAAGACGTGAGCTTGGGGCATTTCACGCCGAAGCCGCGTCCACCAGGTCCTTCAGCTTGAACTCGGCATCGCCCGCCTGGCCGGGCGTCGGCGAAAGGCCGGCGGCCAGCAGCTTGCGCGCCTGGATGTGGTCGGCCGGCCGGTTGACGCTGTCGACCGCACGCAGCACGCCCGCGCGGTAGTGGAAGAGCGAGAACTTGCCGCCCGCCCGGTCGCCGCGCAGCACGACACGGTCGCAGCCGGCCGACAGGCCCACCATCTGCAGCTTCACGTCGTACTGGTCGGACCAGAACCACGGCACCGTGTCGTACGGCCGTGGCTGGCCGGCGATGGCAGCCGCCACCGTGCGCCCCTGGTCGGCAGCGTTCTGCACCGATTCCAGGCGGATCCGCTGCCCGGCAAAGGGGTGGTGGTAGGACGTGCAGTCGCCGGCGGCGAAGATGGCGGGATCGCTGGTGCGGCCGTGGCCATCGACCACGATGCCATCGGCGCAGGTGAGCCCGCAGGCGTCCGCCAGCCCGGTTTCGGGGATCACGCCGATGCCCACCACCACCAGCCCGGCCGGCACGCAGTGGCCGTCCGCACACACCACCTCGGTCACCTGGCCGTCGCGCCCGGCGATCTCCACCACGCCGGTGTCGCAGCGGATGTCTACGCCGTGGGCGCGGTGGGTCTCATCGAAGAAGCCGGAGAGTTCCGGCGCCACCACACGCGCCATCACCCGCGGGGCCGCTTCCAACACCGTCACGCGCTTGTCCAGCTTGCGCGCCACCGCGGCGAACTCCAGGCCGATGAACCCGGCCCCGATCACCGCCACGTGCTGCACCTCGGCCAGCCGCCGTTCGATCGCCTCCACATCCGCCAGGCTGCGCAGGTAGTGCACGCCCATAAGCCCCGCGCCGGGCACCGGCAGCAGCCGCACCCGCGCCCCCGTCGCCAGCACCAGGTGGCGGTAGGCGAGCGACGAGCCGTCGGCCAGCAGCAGGCGCTTGCCCGCCCGGTCGATGCCAGTGGCCTCGGTGCCGAGCCGCAGGTCGATGCCGTGCTCGGCGTAGTACGCTTCGGTGCGGAACTTCAGGCGGTGGCGGTCCACATCGCCCAGCAGATAGGCCTTGGAGAGCGGCGGGCGCTGGTAGGGGGGAAAGTCCTCCGCCGCAATCAGGGCGATGGCGCCGGTGTGGCCAAGCTGGCGCAGGCTTTCCGCCGTCTGGTAGCCGGCCTGGCCACCGCCGACGATGACGACGCCGGCGCCTTCGTCCATCAGGTCTGCGTCTCCGGCAGCCGCACGACGATGCCGTCGATCCTGGGGTCGGCCTTGATCTGGCACGACAGGCGGCTGTTGGCTTCCCGCGGGGCGGCGGTGCATTCCAGCATCTCTTCCTCCGTCTCGCTGGGCGGTTCCAGCTTGTCGAGGAACGCTTCGTCCACATAGACGTGGCAGGTGGCGCAGCCGCACGACCCGCCGCACTCGCCTTCGATGCCGTCGACGCCGTTCAGCGTGGCCCCCTGCATCAACGACCAGCCGGCCGGCAGCTCCACATGGCGCTCGGTGCCGTCGAACTCGATATAGGTAACTTTGGGCATCGGGGGTCCTTCCGGTCGTCTCGCTGGTATCGGCCGGGCTCTCGCACCCCCGCCGCATCGGGTCAAGGGGGCTGGCGTCAGGCCACGGCCAACTCAAGCCGCATGGGGCTGCGGAAATTGGACGACGGCACCCAGGGAAGCTCGGCCTCCACCCGCTCGAAGTCCGCAAAGCGGGCGAGCAGCTCCTCGAACGCGATGCGGCACGCCAAGCGCGCCAGCGAGGTGCCGAGGCAGGCGTGCACGCCGCCGCCGAAGCCCAGATGGCCGCGCGGCTTGCGGGCGATGTCGTAGACGTTGGGGTCGGGGAAGCGGCGTTCGTCGCGGTTGCCGGAGCCGTAGGCCAGCATCACGAAGTCGCCGGCCTTCATGGTCTGGCCGTGGGCTTCCACGTCGCGGGTGAGGCAGCGGCGGAAGCGCTGGGCCGAGGTGTTGTACCTGAGCGATTCTTCGATCGCGTCGGGGATGCCGGCGGGGTCGGCCGCCAGGGCGCGGCGGGCATCGGGATGGTCGGCGAGGTTGAGGCCGAACACGCTCATGAAGCCAGACAGGCTTTCGATGCCCGCCATCAGCAACGTCGTGACGGTCATCTGCACCTCGCGGTCCTCCAGCGTCTCGCCGTCGATCTCCGCGGTGATGAAGTTGGACAGCAGGTCGTCGCCGGGGGCGGCCTTGCGCTTGGCGATGAGGCCGGCGGCGTAGCTGGTCATCCACTCGTAGGCGGCGATGTGCTGGGGCGCCTTCTGGCGCGTCTCGGGGTCCGTCTGCACCATCAGCACCGCCTTGTCGCGCACCTCCTGGCGGTCGCCGCCCGGCAGGTTGAACAGGTGGAACAGCAGGTCGACGGTGATCTTGGAGGAGACCTGGCCAACGAAGTCGAAGCGTTTTGCCCCGTCCAGGGCATCCAGGTGGGCATTGCAGATGGCCCTCACCGGCTCCACCAGGTGGTCCAGCGCCTTCATGGTGAGCGCCTTCTGGATCAGCGCGCGCAGCCGGTCGTGGCGCGGCGGATCGGTGGTGCCCAGCGTGGCGCCGGCCCGGCCCGGCAGCTCGTCCACCAGGTTGCCCTTGGCCGAGGAATAGGTCTGCCAATCGTTCAGCGCCGTCAGGATGTCGGCATAGCGGGAATAGACCCACATGCCCGCATCGTCCGACCAGAAGCAGGGATAGTCGTCCCGCAGCGTCTTGTAGGCGGGGAAGGGATCGGCATCGAAGGCCGGCGAATAGGGGTCGAAGCGGAACATCTGCAGCACCCTCCCGAGGCATGGCGGCTTGTGCCACCTTGATACCTGCACTTTACTGTTGCCTTGCCCGCCGATGAATGGACGCAACGGCCCATTCCTTGTACTTTTCGTTCAGTGCCTGCCAAAACGGGAGGATCGGACGTGAGCGAGACCGCGACGCCTATGGCACCGGCCGCCGCCATCTCGCACTACGCGCTCTATGGCGAGCACGCCCAGGACGACGATCCGGAGTTCGTGCACATCGAAGACATCCGCACGCGCTCGCGCCTCTACGACTGGCGGATCACCCCCCACACCCACCGCCGCATGTTCCAGATCGTCCATGTGATCGCAGGGGCCGCCACAGTGTGGTTGGACAAGCGTTCGCGCCCGCTGGATACGCCGTGCGCGGTGTGCATTCCCGGCGGCGTGGTGCACGGCTTCACCTTCGCGCCGGACACCGTCGGCTGGGTGCTGACGGTGTCGGACCTGATGCTGATCGACGCGCGCTACCGGAAGAGCCGCAAGCTGTTCGAGCCGCTGTTTGCGGAAGCCCACACGCTGTCCTTTGCCGACAATCCGGCGGGGGCCGCCCTGCTCGCCGCCACGCTGGAACAGCTCCACGAGGAATTCCATTGGCCACGGCTGGGCCGCACGGCGATGTTCGAATGGCTGATCCGGGTGGTGCTGATGACCGTCCGCCGCCAGCTCGACCAGACGGTGCAGCCCGACCGGTTCGACCGGCGGCGCGACCTCTTCCAGCGCTTCCGCCAGCTCCTGGAGGATCACTTCCGCGAGCACTGGCCGGTGGCCGCCTATGCCGAGGCGCTGGCGCTCAGCCAGCCGCGGCTCAACCGGCTTTGCCAGGCGCTGGGGGGCAAGCGGGCGAGCGACCTGATCCAGGACCGCGTGGTCCTGGAAGCCCAGCGCCACCTCATCTACACCTCGGCCACCGTCGCGCAAATCGCCTACGAACTCGGATACCAGGACCCGGCCTATTTCTCCCGCGCCTTCAAGCGGCGCACCGGCCTGGCCCCGGGGCAGTTCCGCGAAGCCCGGCTGGCCGAACCGTTCCCGCATTGAGGGAAGCAGCAGGACCTGGCCGGGTCCGGCGCCGGCCTATTTCTTCATGGGGCCCAGCGGACAGATGGTGCGCCCATAGAGTTCGTTCAGCACCTGCGCCAGCCCGGTATAGATCGCCGAAAGGCCGCACACGACGCCCTCATACCCGGCCCACCGCGTCCAGGTGCGGTCGCCGGTGACGTCGCCCGCCACCAGCAGGCCGAACAGCACGACCAGCAGGAAAAACACCACCTGCAGCGCCCGGTTCAGCCGGAAAGTGCCGATGAACAGCACGATGGAGAAGACCCCCCAGATGCCGAGATAGGAGGACATGGCCGCGGCGGTCGGCGCATCGGCCACGCCCAGCCGCGGGAAGGCGATGATCCCCGCCAGGGTAAGCCAGAAGAACCCATAGGAAATGAAGGCTGTGGTCGCGAAGGTGTTGGCTTTCTTCCATTCCATGACGCCGGCGAACACCTGGGCGATGCCGCCGTAGAAGATGCCCATGGAAAGAATCATGGCGTCCAGCCCGAACAGGCCGGCGTTGTGCAGGTTTAGGAGAACCGTCGTCAGCCCGAAGCAGCACAGGCCCAGGGGTGCGGGGTTGGCCGTCGCGTCCGCCAACACAACCGGGGGAGCCGCCACGACCCGAAGGGCCTGGGTATCGCCGGATGATGCGAGATTACCGCTCGGGGCATTCATGGGTTGTCCTCCAAAGTATTCTTGGGCACCGACGCGCATAGGGCCGAAGAATGAAGCGTCCATCCGCTGCAGGGCATAGGCCAATAGCGGCCGGCACCCCCGTTCGCTTCAATATCCGTATATGCAGTCAGGTATTCAGGAGCGAAGCACACCTTCTTGGTGGCCTGGTTTGCGGGCAGAACTGGCAAGTTGCCGCCCCCTTACTTAGCCATCAGGACGATTGGCCAGGGCAAGGATGTACCGGCCGCTTGCTTTTGCCGATCTAAAATCGATGCCGACTTATGGTCTTTGACGCTGATCAATTGCCAGGAAAAATTGCAGACTTACCATGGCGCCTCACCGACGGCCCGATGGGCGTGCCGGCCGAACCCGGTGCAGAGCCCGAAGGGATCGTGTGCTCGACATGTCCAGTTCCACCATCAAGGGTCGTCTCCGGCCCGCATGATTCCGTGCAGGAATCCCAATAAAATATCGAGGGAACTATGAAACCAAGGTGCTCCGGAAAATTGATGTCAGCCGCGTTCATGTTGGCGGCAGGTTTCGGCACCGCCCAGGCGGCAGACATTCCCGTCGGCCACCTGGCCACGACGTCGGGCGAAACGTCTCGCGTGGCCGAGATCTATGGCCAGGGGCTGGTCGACGCGATGGCGTACATTAATGAGCACGGCGGTATCGACGGCGACCGGCTGGCCTATGAGTCCGTGGACTATGGCTACGATGCGCTGCAGGCGGTGGCCACCTATGCCGATTGGCGGGAACGGATTCACCCAGTGGTGGTGCTGGGCTGGGGTACGGCCGACACCGAGGCGCTGGTCCCCTTCATCACCGAGGACGAGGTGGTGTTCATCTCCGGCTCGTCGTCAGGCCACCTGACCGATCCCACCGGGCGCTCGCCCCATACCGAGGTGCCCGCACCCTACAATTTCTTCTACGGCCCGTCCTATTCCGATGCCTGCCGCGGGCTGGTGCAGTGGGCGGCCGAGGATTGGCGGGCGACGCGCGGTGCCAACACCTCGACCTTTCTGCAGGACCTGACACCGCCGCGCTTCGTGCATATGGGCGACAACCACCCCTACCCCAACTCGCCGCGCGAAGCCTGTGCGGACTTCGCCCGCGATCTGGGCTTCGAGGTGCTGGACCCGATCCGCTACGCGCTCGCCCCCGGCGACTTCCGGGCCCATTGCGAAGCCTTGCGCGAGTCGGAAGCCGACTACGTGTTCCTCGGCAACACGTCCGATTCCAACGTCGCCCTGGTGCGCGACTGCGCCCAGGTCGGGGTCAACGCCCAGTTCATGACCAACATCTACGGCTGGGATGAACTGGCCATCGACGACGCCGGGGAGGCCGGCAACGGCATGGTGTGGGAGGTCAGTGCCGGCACCTGGAACGACGATGTGCCGGGCATGGAACTGGTGCGCGCGGTGTCCGCCCTGTCCGACCCGGACGGCGAGGTCTACCGCCCGGTGCATTACATGCGCGGCGTCTGCACCGCCTTCTTCATGCGCGATGCCATGGTGGCGGCGGCGGACATGGAAGGCGGGGTGACCGGCCCCAACATCCGTGCGGCGTTCGAGCAGATGCAAGACCACGTGCCCGAGGGGCTGGAGGGAGTGTGCCTGCCGTCCACCTGGACGCCGGAAGATCACCGCGGCTCCACCGAAGTCGTGCTCTACCAGAGCAACTACGGCTTCGGCCAAAGGGCGATGGAGGAGATCTTCTCCACCAACATCCCACTCCGGCCCGACTGGCTGGGCTGGTAGCCCGGCGGGTCACGCAGCGGCCGACGGCCGGCGGAGCGTTGCCATCCGTGGCAACGCTCCGGCCGGGTCCCGCTCCTACGCCGCGTTCTCCAGGCACAGCAGGCCGGACGCGGTGTTGGAAATGGGGATGTGGTAGTTGGAGTGCAGCACCTTGACGTTGCCGCCCAGCGCGCCGCGCATGGTGAGCCACAGGATGAATTCCGCCCCCTGGGCGCCGGCTTCGCGCACCAGTTCCGGGATCGTCATGTCGAGGAAATACCCCGGCTCGTCGACGATCTTCTCCATGCACAGCATGTCGAACTGCTTGTTGATGAAGCCGGCGCGCTTGCCGTCGAGCTGGTGGGAGAGCCCGCCGGTGCCCAGCACCACCACCTTGGCGTCTTCCGGGTAGCTTTCGATCGCCTTGCCCAGCGACAGGCCCAGCTTGTAGCAGCGCCGCGGGCTCGGCAGCGGGTGCTGCACGGTGTTGATCACCAGGGGCACGGTGCGAATGCCGAGATCCTCGTAGTTCGGCCAGAAAAGCTGCATGGGCACGGTGAAGCCGTGGTCCACTGCCATTTCCTGGCAAGTCACCAGGTCGAACTCGTCGGCCACCAGGTGGTTGATCAAGTGCCAGGAAAATTCCGGGTCGCCCTTGAAGGGCGCGATGGTGGGAATGCCCCAGCCCTCGTCCTCGTTGCGGTATTCCGGTGCCGCACCGATGGCGAAGGTGGGCTGCTTGTCGAGGAAAAAGTTCAGCCCGTGGTCGTTGTAGATCACCACGGCGATGTCCGGCTTCACCTCCTCAAGCCATTTCCACACCGGTGGGTAGCCGTCGAAGAACGGCTTCCAGTACGGGTCTTGGAACATCTTCTTGGCAATCGCGTTGCCGATCGCCGGGATGTGCGAGGTGGTCAATCCTCCGATCACGCGTGCCATGGCTCAGTCCCCCGCCCGCAGCAGTTTCTCCTTGAACTCCTCCACCGACATGCCGGTCTGCTGCGCCCCGACGTCCTGGACGTTCAGACCGAAGATCCCGGCGAACTTCGCCAGATAGTAGATGTTGCCGCCAGCCTCCAGCATGTCTAAGACGACCTTGGCGCGGATCGCCTGCTTCTGCTGTTCGTTGAGGCCGTATTTCTCCATGTAGGCTTCTTCGTCCGCGAGGAATTCATCGCGGTTGGCCTTCTTGTTGAACGAGTAACACATCTTGTTCAGCGCATAGCCCTTGATGGCCTGAGTGCCATCGAACAGGACTGTGCCCGGAATGGGCAGGTCGTGGTGCAGCATGGCGTCCTCCGCGGTCGTTATCGTTGCGTCACGCCCAATAGAGGCGCGACGGGTTGTCCACCAGCAGCGCCTGTTGGGCGGCGCGGTCCGGGGCAATCTTGGGGATGACGTCGACCAGGCTGCCGTCATCCGGCATATGCGACTTCATGTTGGGGTGGGGCCAATCGGTGCCCCACAGCACGCGGTCGGGAAAGCGTTCCACCAGAGAGCGGGCGAACGGCACCACATCGCCATAGGCGGGCGGCCCCTCCAGGCTCAGCCGTTCCGGGCAGCTCACCTTCGACCAGACAGTGTCGAGCGCATCCATCAGGTTGACGAAGCGCTGGAAGTCCGGGTGGTCGACACCCTTGGCGATATCCGGCCGGCCCATGTGGTCCACCACGATGGGCGTGGGGACGCGGGTGAGGAAGGAGATCAGGTCCTCCAGGTCCTCGGCCTCGAAATAGACCACCACGTGCCAGCCCAGCGGCGCCACCTTGTGGGCGATGGCGAGGAACACCTCGTGCGGCGTGGCATCCACCAGGCGCTTGACGAAATTGAAGCGTACGCCGCGCACGCCGGCCTCGTGCAACGCCAGAAGCTCGGCATCGGCGATATCGGGCCCCACCGACGCCACACCGCGGGCACGGCCGCCGGCCGCATGCAGCGCATCCACCAGGGCGGCATTGTCGGTGCCGTGGCAGGTGGCCTGGACGATGACGTTGCGCTCGAACCCCAGATAGTCGCGCAGTGCGAACAGCGTCTCCTTCGGCGCATCGCACGGCGTGTACTTGCGCTGCGGCGCATAGGGGAAGCGCACCTCGGGGCCGAACACGTGGCAATGGGCGTCGACGGCTCCCGGCGGCGGCGCATAGGCGGGGCGCGAGGGGCTGGGGTGGAAGGGCAGATAGTCCGGGTCCATCGCTGCCTCCCTCACCGGTACGCGCCGGGCGCGAACACCACGCCGTCGAACAGCTTGCGCGCGGTGCGCAGGATGGCCGCCCCCACCACCGCCCCGTCGGCGTCCTGGTCCACCACCACCGCCATGGAGCCGATGGGATGTTCGATCTCCAGCGTCTTTGGCTGGCCCTTGGGCAGCACGCTCACGGAGGCCGCGGGCGTGCCCGGCAGCATGCAGGCCGTCGCCACGGTGGCCGCGCCCAGCACGCCGATGGAGGCGTGGCAGCGGTGGGGAATGAAGGTGCGCGTGGAGATGGCCCCGCCGTTGGTGGGCGCCGACACCATGGTCATCTTGGGCACCGACTTGTCGGTGACGTCGCCCAGGTTCATCAGCGGCCCGACCTGAAGGCGGATCGCTTCCAGCCGGCGCTTCAGGCCGGCATCGGCCTCCAATTCCTCGCGACTCTCGCGGCCCGTGATCCCCAGGTCGGCGGCGCGCATCACGACGACCGGCATGCCGTTGTCGATCAAGGTCACCTCCACGCCGTCGATCACGTCCACCCCATGGCCGGTGGGCAGCAGCGCCCCGCAGGTGGACCCGGCGGTGTCCTTGAAGGTGATGGGGATGGGAGAAGCCGTGCCCGGCACGCCGTCGATGCGCGCGGAGCCGGCATAGCGCACGCGACGGTCCGGCGTTTGCACCTGCGCCACAGCCGTCTGCCCGGTGTTGACCATGTGGATGGTCACCGCAGTTGTGCCGTCTTCGGCCTGCACCAGCCCACGCTCGATGGCAAACGGGCCGATGCCGGCGAGGATGTTGCCGCAGTTCTGGGCATCGCTGACCACCGCGCGGTCCACGAACACCTGGAGGAACAGGTAGTCGACGTCGACGCCCGGCCGCTTCGAGCGGCTGACCACCGCGACCTTGGAGGTGAGCGGGTCGGCCCCGCCCAGGCCGTCGATCTGGCGCGGATCGGGCGAGCCCATCACGCCCAGCAGGAAGGCGTCGCGCGCCGCGGTGTCGGCCGGCAGGTCGTCGGCCAAAAAGTAGCCGCCCTTCGACGTGCCGCCGCGCATCCACATGCAGGCGGCCGAACGGGGGCCGGGTCTAGACATATTTCAGGCCCTTCTCGGCCAGGCGCTCACGCATGCCGTAGAGGTCGAGCCCCAGCTCGCCGGCCGCCAGCCGGGTGCGCTTGGCCTCCTCCGCCGCTTCCCGCGCCTGCGCCTTCTTCAGCACGTCGGCGGCCTCCTCCCGGCGCACCACGCACACGCCGTCGTCGTCCGCCACGATCACGTCGCCTGGGTTCACCAGCGCCCCGGCGCAGACGATGGGAACGTTCACCGATCCAAGCGTCTCCTTCACCGTGCCCTGGGCGGACACGGCCTTCGACCACACGGGGAACCGCATCGCCGTCAGGTCGCGCACGTCGCGCACGCCGGCATCCACCACCAGGCCCATGCCGCCGCGGGCGCGCGCAGAAGTGGCCAGCAGGTCGCCGAAATAGCCGTCCTCGCAGGGCGAGGTGGGCGCCAGCACCAGGATGTCGCCCCTGGCGATCTGTTCGATCGCCACATGCACCATCCAGTTGTCGCCGGGCGGAGCGGAGATGGTGACGGCGGACGCCGCCAGCCGGGCGCCGGGATAGATCGGCCGCATGTAGGAAGCCAGCAGCCCGGTGCGCCCCTGGGCTTCGTGCACGGTGGCAACCCCGCACGCGCCCAGCCCCGCCACCACGTCCGGTGCGGCGCGCTGGACGTCTTGCACGACGACGCCGGCCATCACAGCTCATCCACCGTGCGCGGATAGACCGACTGGAAGCCTTCGGCATACCTGGCCGGGCGGCCGCCGGCCTGGCCGCCGGAGTTGCGGCGGAAGTGGTTGGCCCGGTTCTCCGCCAGGTTGGTGTAGTAGGTCCACAGGTGTTCCTGGCCTTCCATGCAATGGATGGCGGCCTTCTTCTTCTCCCACACCGGGGTGATGTCGAGGAACACGTCGGGCTTCCAGCCCATCTGTTCGGTCTGGTGCGGCTCGAACAGGTAGAGCTGCGGCGCCCCCAGCACCGTCTGGCCAGGGTTGTGGCCCCAGGCCTGGGCGATCATCCGGCACTCCATGGCGAGCTTGGTCGCGTACATGTGGTCGGTGTTGTAAGGGTCGTAGAAGGAGTGGCTCATCATGAAGGTCGGCTGGACCTCGCGGATCAGGTCGACCAGCGCGAACTTGGCGTCGCGGTCAAGCTCCAGCGGATAGTCGCCGGCATCGAAAAAGCGGATATCGTGGGCGCCCAGGGCCTTGGCCGCGGCCTCGGCTTCGGCCCGCCGCGCGTCCTTCACGGCCTCCAGCGTCATGCCGTCCTGCTTCCACAGCTTGGCACTCTCGCCGCGCTCGCCGTAGGACAGGCAGGCGATGGTGACGGCGTAGCCCTTTTCCTGATGCAACGCGATCGCCCCGCCGCACCGCCACACGAAATCGGCAGCGTGGGCGCTGATGACGAGCGCCGTCTTCTGGTCCTGCATGAACGCCTCTCCTGTTCGGCGAATCCCCGGATTGCGTAGGCTTCTTGTGCCGCCACTATCGCGCCGATGGGGCGAAGAGGGAATTTCAATAGCCTCCGGCCTGCATAAGAATCTGCTATAAGCTGAACGGAAGCGGTGGGTCAGCATCCGGGCGATAACGGGAAAATGAATAGCAGGATGGCGAACCTCCGGCATTTGCGCGCCTTTGCGGCGGTGGCGCGCTGCCGCTCCATCTCCAAGGCATCGCAGGTGGTGCACCTCTCCCAGCCCGCGGTCACCCAGGCCATCGCCAACCTGGAGGAACGGCTGGGTGCGCCGCTGTTCGAGCGGCGCAGCGACGGCATGGTGTCCACCGACGCCGGCACGCTGTTCCTCGACCGCGTGGAGCGGGCGCTGGCGCTGATCCAGGCCGGCGCGCGCACCGCCGTACAGCTTGCCGCGCGCAAGGGCGGGCGCGGCAACGCCAAGTTCGACCAGCTTCTCACCGCCGCCCAGTTGCGCGCCCTGATCGCCGTATCGAAGGCAGAAAACTTCAGCCTGGCCGCCCGCCAGGCGGGCATCTCCCAGCCCACCGTGCACCGGGCGGCGCGCGACATCGAGCGGCTGTCCGGCCTCGCCCTGTTCACCAAGTCCAGCCAGGGGATCGCGCTGACGCCGTCGGCCGACGCGCTGGCCCAGGCGGCGAAGCTGGCCTTCGCGGAACTGGAACAGGGCTTTGCCGAGATCGACGAGATGCTGGGGGTGGATGCCGGCCGTATCGTCATCGGCACGCTGCCGCTGCCCCGGACCTTCATCCTGCCCACCGCCATCAACGCGCTCTTGGCCCGCCGTCCCGATGTGCGGGTGAGCGTGGTGGACGGGCCCTACAACGACCTGCTGCGCGACCTGCGCCACGGCGATGTGGACCTGCTGGTGGGGGCGCTGCGCAATCCGGTGCCCATCGACGACGTGGTGCAGGAGACCCTGTTTTCCGATCCCCTCGCGGTGGTCGGCCGTGCCGGCCACCCGCTGGCGGGCCGGTCCGGCATCGGGCTTGCCGATCTCGCCGCCTATCCCTGGGTGGTGCCGCGCCAGGGCACGCCGACGCGGGCGATGTTCGACCGGCTGTTCGAAGGCGCCACGCCGCCGGCCTGCCCGGTGGAGTCCTCTTCGCTGGTGCTGATCCGCGGGCTGCTGACGGAAAGCGACCACCTGACGCTGATCTCCGCCCACCAGATCCGCCACGAGGAGCGCGCCGGCGTGCTGGCGCCCCTGCCCTTCGACATGTCCGCCACGTCGCGGCCCATCGGCATCACCCACCGGCGCGACTGGCGACCCACCGCCACCCAGCGGGACTTCCTCACCTGCGTACGCGCCGCCGGGCGGGCCGTCGGCGGCACCTGACTGCCCCGGCCTCTATTCAGTTTCGCTATTCAAACAATGAATAGCCCGTGACCGATATCAATTTGGACCGGGCAGCGGCCGGCTGTTAGCGTAACACTCGCAAGGTTGGGCAGCCCTGGCCCCGCCGGCAAGACCGCGCAAAGCAAGAGCAAAGAGGGCACATGGTGAGGAACACGAACGGGGAAAGGCCGCCGCGGCTGGCCTTCGTCGGCTTCGGTGAAGCTGCCCAGGCCTTCGTACAGGGCCTCGGTCCGGCAGTCGCCAAGGTGACCCGGGCTTTCGACATCAAGACCGATCATGCCCAGGCCGCCGTGCGCGACGGCAAGTGGGCGGACTACGAGGTGGCGTTCGTCACCGGCTGTGCCGTGCTGCCCGAAGCGCTGGCGGACGCGCCGGTGGTGTTCTCCACCGTCACCGCCGACCAGGCGCTGGTGGCGGCGGAAGCGGCCGCCAAGTCGATCGGACCCGGCACCTTATACTTCGACTGCAACTCCTGCTCGCCGGCCACCAAACGCCAGGCGGCCGCGGCGATCGATGTGGCGGGCGGCCGCTACGTGGATACCGCGGTGATGGCGCCGGTGCACCCCGCCCTCCACCGAACACCGGTGCTGCTGAGCGGCCCCCACGCCGAAGCCGGGCTGCAGGTGCTGGAGGCGCTGGGCATGAACGCCCGCCTGGTGGCCGGCCCGGTGGGCACCTCGTCCTCCATCAAGATGGTCCGCTCCGTCATGGTGAAGGGGCTGGAAGCACTGACGCTGGAATGCGTGCTGGCCGGACGCCGTGCCGGGGTGGACGAGCGGGTGCTCGCCTCGCTCGATGCCAGCTTCCCCGGCTTCGACTTCCAGAAGCGCGCCGCCCACATGCTGGAGCGGGTGATGACCCACGGCGTACGGCGCGCCGCGGAGATGTCGGAAGCCGCCAAGTACCTGCACTCCCTGGGCCTGCCCAGCCGCATCACCGAAGCCACCGTCGCCTGGCAGGACGAGATCGGCGCGCTCGGCCTGACGGCACCCGCCGGCGACTATGCCGCCCGTGCCGACGCGCTGCTGGAGATGCTGCTGGCCAAGGAGGACGCGGCATGAGTGCCGACTATCACGACATCCCCGGCACCTACGTGTTCGACGCCCAGCAATCGCGCCTGGGCTACCACCTCAACATGTTCTGCATGTCGCTGAGGCACGCCGCCAACCGCGCCGCCTTCCAGGCCGACGAAGCCAAGTACCTCGACCGCTATCCGATGACGCCCGAACAGCGCACGGCGGTCTTGGGGCGCGACTGGAACGGCATGCTGCGGCTCGGCGGCAACATCTACTACACCTCCAAGCTGGCCGCCGCCGACGGCATCACCTTCCAGGATCTGGCGGCCAAGATGACCGGCATGGACCGCGACGACTACCGGGCCATGATGGTGGCCGGCGGCCGACCCATCGAAGGCAACCGCAGCAAGGCGGAGTGGAAGGATGGCTAGAATCGTCGGCGGCTACGCCACCTCCCACGTTCCGGCGATCGGCGTGGCCATGGACAAGGGGCTGACCGACGAGCCCTACTGGCAGCCCGTGTTCGCCGGCTACGAAGCCTCGCGCAAGTGGATGGCCGAGCTGAACCCGGACGTCGCCATCGTCGTCTACAACGACCACGCGACGGCGTTTTCGCTGGAGATCATCCCCACCTTCGCGCTGGGCTGTGCCGCCTCCTACCAGCCGGCGGACGAAGGCTGGGGCGCCCGCCCGGTGCCGGTGGTGGAAGGCCATCCGGACCTCGCCTGGCACATCGCCCAATCGGTCATCCTGGACGAGTTCGACCTGACCATCGTCAACTCCCTGGAAGTCGACCATGGGCTGACGGTGCCGCTGTCGCTCGCCTTCGGCCAGCCCGACGCCTGGCCCTGCCCGGTGATCCCGCTGGCCGTCAACGTGGTGCAGTTCCCGCCGCCCACCGGCCATCGCTGCCTGATGCTCGGCCGCGCCATCCGCAAGGCCGTGGAAAGCTATGAGCAGCCGCTCAGAGTCGCCGTCTTCGGCACCGGCGGCATGTCCCACCAGCTCCAGGCGGAGCGGGCGGGCCTGATCAACCGGGAGTTCGACAACCGCTTCCTGGACCTGCTGATCGACGATCCGGACACGGCGGCGGCGATCTCCCACACCGAATACCTGCGCGAGGCGGGGTCCGAAGGCATCGAGCTGGTGATGTGGCTGGTCATGCGCGGAGCACTCGACGACCAGGTGACGGCGGTGCACCGGCACTACCACGTGCCGGCCTCCAACACCGCGGTCGGCCATCTGGTCCTGGAAAACGCGGCGGCCGCTCCCGCCGTAGCGGAGGTGGCGTGATGCGCATCTGTGTAGCCGGAGCTGCCGGCGCCTTCGGTCGCAAGCATCTGGATGCCCTGGCACAGATCGCCGACGTGGAGGTGACGTCGGTGGTCGGCGGCGCGCCGGACGATATCGCCGGCTTCGCGGCGGAGCGCGGCATCCCCCACGCGACCAAGGATTTGACGGACAGCCTGGCGCGCGCGGATGTGGACGCGGTGATCCTGGCCACGCCGACGCCGGTGCACGCCGCCCAGGCCATCCAGTGCCTCAAGGCCGGCAAGCACGTGCTGGTGGAAATCCCCATGGCGGACAGCCTGGCCGACGCCGAGGAGCTGGTCGCCGTGCAGGCGGCCACCGGGCTGGTGGCGATGGCCGGCCATGTGCGCCGCTTCAACCCCAGCCACCAGTGGATCCACAACCGCATCCGGAGGGGCGAACTGAAGGTCCTGCAAATGGACGTGCAGACCTTCTTTTTTCGCCGCACCAACCTGAACGCGCTGGGCGAGCCGCGCACCTGGACCGACCACCTGCTGTGGCACCACGCCTGCCACACCGTCGACCTGTTCCAGTACCAGACGGGCGAGATGGCGTCGGACGCCTTCGGGCTGCAGGGGCCGATCCATCCCGAACTGGGTATCGCCATGGACATGGCGATCGGGCTGAAGGTGCCGTCGGGTGCGGTGTGCACGCTGTCGCTGTCGTTCAACAACGACGGGCCGCTTGGCACCTATTTCCGCTACATCTGCGACAACGGCACCTACGTTGCCCGCTACGACGACCTCTACGATGGCCGCGACAACCAGATCGATCTCAGCGGCGTGGCGGTGTCGTCCAACGGTGTGGAACTGATCGACCGCGAGTTCGTCTCGGCCATCCGCGACGGGCGCGAGCCCAACGCCTCGGTCCGCCAATGCCTGCCGGCGATGCAGACGCTGGACCGGATCGAGACGTCGCTGCGTTGAGCGGGTCGCCCGACATGCGGCGCGCTTTCCATCCGTTCGCCGTACCGGCCATCGGGTTCGGTGAGCCGGAACGTCGCCGCAAGCCAGCGTGCGGAAAACAACAAAGTGTATGACTTACAACCGGTTAGGGAGGACCCCATGATCAACCGCGCCATGCTTGCCACCGCCGGTGGCCTGATCGCCCTCGCAGCGGCCCAACCCGCCGCCGCCCAGGACGTGACCTTGACCTTCGCCCATTTCTGGCCGGCAGTGTCGGCCACCCAGACCGACCTGTTCGAAGCCTGGGCCAACCGGGTGTCGGAGGAGTCCGACGGGCGCATCGCGGTAGAGATCTACCCGTCGGCCGCGCTCGCCGCTCCGCCCGCGCAGTACGAGGCAGTGATCAGCGGCATCGCCGACATGACCGCCACGGTGCTGGGCTACACCGCCAACCGCTTCCCCCTGACCCAGGTGGTGGAGCTGCCCGGCATCTCGCGCGATGCCGCCCACGGCTCCTGCATCCTCCAGGGCCTGTACGACGAAGGGTTGCTCGACAGCGAGTTCGAGGACACCCACCCGCTGTTCCTGTTCACCCACGGCCCCGGCCACATCCACACCACCGACGTGCTGGTGCAGGAACCATCGGACCTCGCCGGCCTGCGCATCCGCCGGCCCACCACGGTGGTGGCCAGCCTGCTGGAAGGCCTCGGCGCCCAGCCGGTCGGCATGCCCGCCCCGGAGTCCTACACCGCCATGCAGCGCGGCGTAATCGACGGCGTGGCCCTGCCCTGGGAAGGCGCCTTCGTGTTCCGCCTGAACGAGCTGGCCACCAACCACACCGAGGTCGGCGGCCTCTATACGCTCGCCTTCGTGGTGACCATGAACCGCGACGTCTACGAGGGCCTGCCGGACGACCTGCGGGCCGTGATCGACGACAACACCGGCTCGGAATGGTCGCAGACCGCCGCTTCGGTGTTCGATGCGCTGGACGTGCGCGGCCGGGCCGACGCCGAAGAGCGTGGCCACACCATCTACACGGTGGAAGGCGGCATCGAAAATCCGGCCTGGCAGCCGCTCTTGCAGGGGGCCGCGGAGTCCTATGTCGCCGAACTGGAGGCCCAGGGCCTGCCGGGCCAGGCGGTATACGACCGCGCCCTGGAACTGGCTGAGACCTGCGAGTAACCAGCAGAGGGCGGGCCGCCCGGCCCGCCCGAAACGACCGGACGGACCCAGATCAGCACGGGGTCTCCCGCCGCCCCATTCGCGCCTCCGGGCCGGACGGGGCGGCAGGGGCAGACGCGCCTCCGCCACCGATCGTTGCCGACCGGCGGCCTTTCCGGGAGGGGAGCCGGAGCAATGAAACGCATATTCAGGGCCTCCCACACCTTGGCCCACGGCCTGCACATGGTGTCGGGCGTGCTGCTGGTGGCCATGGTGGCGACCGTGCTGCTGGACGTTCTCAGCCGATCGGTGTTCGGGGCCACCAATGGGGAGGTCGATCTCACCTTCCCCGGCGGGGTGGAAATCGTCAGCTACAGCCTGCTGTTTGCCGTGCTGCTATCGCTTCCCTATTCCGTCAACCGCGGCCAGGTCATCGTCGACATCTTCACCGAGGTGTTCCCGGAACGGGTGAAGCGGGCCATGGCCGCCTCGTACAATCTTGGGTTCACGGCACTCGGCTTCGGCATGGCCGTGGCGTTCTTCCACTCGGTCGGCTCGGCGCTCGACAGCGGCGAGACGACCCAGGATCTGCACATCCCCCTCTACCTCATCTATGCGGCCGTCAGTGCGATCACCGCCGTGCTCGGCCTGCGCGCCCTGCTGGTCTCCATCGAGCAGGTCCTCGACACCTTCGATCGCCCGCGCCAGCGGCCGGTCAGCCTCGGCAAGGGCCATGACCAGGGAGCCGCACTGTGAGCCCGCCCATCATCGGAACCCTGTGCATCGCCGGCATGCTGCTGATGATCGCGCTACGCATGCCGGTAGCGCTGGCCATGGCGGCGACGGGCTTCGTCGGGTTCGGGCTGATCCGCACGTTCGATGCCTCCTTCGCCATCCTCGATTCCGGCCCCTACGACGTGCTGTCGAACTACGGCTTCAGCCCCATCCCCATGTTCATCTTCATGGGGGTGCTGGCATCCAAGGCGCGCATGTCGGCGGAGCTGTTCGCGGGCGCGCGCGCCCTGTTCGGCGGGTGGCGCGGCGGCATGGCACTGGCGGCGGTGTCGTCCTGCGGCGTCTTTTCCGCCATCTCCGGCTCCTCGCTGGCGACCGCCGCCAGCATGGCGCGGGTGGCGCTGCCGGAGATGCTGGCACGCGGCTATGCCCGCTCGCTGGCCGCCGGCACGCTGGCCGCCGGCGGTACGCTGGGCATCATGATCCCGCCGTCGATCGCGCTCCTGCTCTACGCCCTGATCACCGAGCAGTCGGTGGGCGACATGTTCATCGCCGGCATCCTGCCCGGCTTCCTCGGCCTCGGGCTCTACTGTGCCGCCATCGCGCTGGTGGTGATGATCAAGCCCTCTCTCGCCGAACCGGGCGACCCCACGACCTTGCGGGAGAAGATTGCCGGGCTGAAGGGGCTGGCGCCCTTCGGAATGATCTTCGCCATCATCATCGGCGGCATCTACGGCGGCATCTTCACACCGTCTGAGGCCGCCGCCTTCGGGGCCGCCGGGGCCTTCGTGATCGCGCTGGTGCGCGGCATGGGCTGGAAGGACTTTCGCAGCGCGGTGGAAGAGACGCTGTTTCTCACCGCCATGATCTTCTTCATGATCATCGGTGCGCAGATCTTCGGCTACTTCCTGTCGGTGTCGCGGATCTCGTTCTCCTTGACGCAATTCGTGGCTGGGCTCGACCTGCCGCCCTTCGCCATCCTCATGTGCGTCCTGCTGCTCTACATGGTGTTGGGCTGCGTGATGGATGCCATCGCCATGCTGCTGCTGACCGTGCCGGTTGTATATCCGGTGATTTACAATGCCGGATTCGATCCAATATGGTTCGGCATCATTACGGTGATCGCCGTGGAAATGGGCCTGATCACCCCGCCCGTGGGCATGAACGTGTTCGTCATAAAATCGGTGGCACCTGAGGTGCCGATCGGCGACATCTTCAAGGGCGTCCTTCCCTTCGTCCTCTCCGATATCGCCCGGCTGGCGCTGCTGATCTTGTTCCCGGGACTGGCGCTCGCCCTGCTGTAGGACACCCGACCATGGCCAAGCTGCAATGGAAGTCTGAATACAGCGTCGGCAACGCGGCCATCGATGCCGACCACCAGGGGTTGTTCGCCCTGGTGCGGGAGCTGGAAGACGCCGACATGACGGACGGCTTCCTCGACACCATCATCTGGCGGCTGGAGGAGTACGCCGCCGGCCACTTCGCCCGCGAAGAGGCGATGATGCGCAAGGGCGGCTATCCCGACCTGGAAGAGCACATGGCCGGGCACCGGGCGTTCGTGGAATGGCTGGACACGGTGAAGATCACCTATCGCCGCGCGGCGGAGAGTCCGTTTGAAATCGGCGACATGGTGAACGCCTTCCTGGAGCGCTGGCTGGTGGAGCACATCCTGGAAGAGGACATGGACTATCGCGACTATATCGTGAAGTCCTGAGGCAGTCTTTCAGCCAGAAGTCGCATCTTCGCCCGTCGCCCCCGGCGGCATTCCGCCCACCACCCCAGGCCGCCATGGAACGTAGCCAGGGGCCGCCGGCTTGTGCTAATTCATTGAGAATACACGCCGGGGCTGCACCTGGCGCCAAACCACAAGAAAAGAGATAGTGACATGCTGAAAGGCAAAGCCATCGTGGCCCAGGGAGGAGGGCCGACCGCGGTGATCAACGAGTCGTTGGCCGGTGTGGTGGTCGAAAGCCGCAAGGTGCCGACGCTCGATCGGATCTATGGCGCCTTCCACGGCGTCCGCGGCATCGTCGACGAAGAGCTGGTCGACCTGACCCAGGAGACCACCCACAACATGGAGGAAGTGGCCAAGACTCCCTCCTCCGCCCTGGGCAGTACCCGCGACAAGCCCGACCTGAAATACTGCCAGGAGATCTTCAAAGTGCTGAAGGCACACGAGATCTCCACGTTCTTCTACATCGGCGGCAACGACTCCTCCGACACGCTGAGGATCGTCAGCGAGGAAGCGCGCAAGGGCGACTATCGCCTGCGCTGCATCCACATCCCCAAGACGATCGACAACGATCTGGTGATCAACGACCACTGCCCGGGCTTTCCGTCGGCGGCGCGCTATGTCGCCTCGGCGTTCTCCGGCTTCAACCTGGACAACGCGGCCCTGCCCGGCATCTATCTCGGCGTCGTCATGGGCCGCCATGCCGGCTTCCTCACCGCAGCGTCCGCCCTCGGCCACAAGTACCCCGATGACGGGCCGCACCTGATCTACGTGCCCGAGCGGACCTTCGACATCGACAAGTTCCTGACCGATGTGAAGACCACCTACGAGCGCTACGGCCGCTGCGTGATCGCCATCTCAGAAGGCATCCACGACGGCGACGGCACGCCGATCATGACCAAGCTGGCGGAGACGGTGGAGACGGACGCCCACGGCAACGTCCAGCTTTCCGGCACCGGCGCATTGGCCGACCTGCTGGTGGCCGAGATCAAGGCGAAGACCGGCATCAGCCGGGTGCGCGGCGACACGCTGGGTTATGCCCAGCGCTCCTTCCTCGGCTGCGTGTCGGATGTCGACCAGCGGGAAGCCCGCGAAGTCGGCGAAAAGGCGGTGCAGTACGCCCGCTGGCGCGAGGAGGACGGCACGGTGGTGATCCACCGCACCGGCTTCTATTCGGTGGAGTACCACTTGCATCCGCTGTCGGACGTCGCCGGCAAGACCAAGGTCATGCCCGACGAGTTCATCAACGAAGACGGCACCGGGGTGACCGACCAGTTCCGCCTCTATCTGCGCCCGCTGCTGGGGTCCGGCATGCCCAACGCCTTCCGGCTGCGTAACTACATGGTGCCGAAGGTGCTGGGCCGCAGTCCCGGGGGCGACGACTGACCTTGTTTCGCGAGGCGGCGACGGGCGCGGTCGGAGCCTGCTCCCGCCGCCCCGTCGCGGCATCGGAACCGCCGCGACGACGCCGCCGTCAATACGAGCAACCAGTATAGCGGCCGCAATCTATGCGTGCCCACATTTCGGACGAATTGTCGCTCCATAGCTTGCTTGTTGACCCTGCGAGAGGCCCTGCCTAAGCTGATTAATTGCCACGCACGCAAGTAAATCTGAAGTGCCCAACGCTTCGATGAGAATGGCGCATTTTCTTCTTGAGCTTTGCCTGCAATCCATCTCGTTCTGGCATCGCCCAGATGGTTCATCAAAGTGACAAATGCTGGGGCTGGCAACTAGAACGGCTCTCTGGCATTACAGCATGGTGGAAGTGCCTGCCCAGACTCATTGAATTGCGTGCGCGCCGGAAGCCATGTTGGTTGCAGTCGTCGGATATTCCCTTCGTTTCCCGGTGGACATCCGGACCCCCGAGGCGTTCTGGCGCACCCTTGCCGATCGCCGGGTGACCGTGCGTCCCATCGCCGACGAGCGGTGGAACCACCTGGCGATGTACCACCCGAACCCGGAAACGATCAGCAAGACCAATGTGTTGCAGGCCGGCATGATCGCCGGCATCGACCAGTTCGACAGCGGCTTCTTCGCCATCAGCGCGCGCGAGGCCAACCAGCTCGACCCCCAGCAGCGCATGGCCCTGGAGGTGGTGTACGAGGCCACCGAGCACGGCGGCATCCGCCTGGACCGGCTGAGCCGCGCCACCACCGGCGTCTTCTTCGGCCTGTCCATGAGCGAATACTGCGCCATGGCCTTCGCCCGGCCGGATGTGGTGGACCGCTATTCCAACACCGGCGGGGCGGCCAGCATCGCCGCCAACCGGATCTCCCATGCCTTCGACCTGCGCGGTCCCAGCATGGCGATCGACACGGCGTGCTCGTCCACCGTGGTGGCGCTGCACCAGGCCTGTATGGCCCTGCAATCGGGCGAATGCGACTTCGCCATCGCCGGCGGCGTCAATGCGCTGGTCAGCGTCGGGCCGTTCATCGGCTTCTCCAAGGCCGGCATGATGTCGCCCACCGGGCGTTGCCATGTCTTCTCGGAGAAGGCGGACGGCTACGTGCGCTCGGAAGGTGCGGGCGCGATGATCCTGCGCCGGCTGGACCAGGCCCTGGCGGACGGCGATGAGATCCACGGCGTGATCCGCGCCACCGCGGTGAACAACGATGGCCACACCCAGGGCATCGCGCTGCCCAACAGTGCCGCCCAGGCCCGCCTGATCACCACGGCGTTGGAGCGGGCGGAGCTGGACCCCGACCAGATCGCCTATGTGGAAGCCCACGGCACCGGCACCCAGGCGGGCGACGGCGTGGAATGCTCGGCCATCTCCGCGGCCATCGGCAAGCGGCGCGAGGCGCCCTGCCTGGTCGGCTCCGTCAAGGGCAATGTCGGCCACCTGGAAGCCGCCGCCGGCATGCCGGGCCTGATCAAGACCATCGAGGCGCTGAAGCACGGCATCGTGCCGCCAACGGTCGTGACCCCGCCGTTCAGCTCTCGCCTCGACTTCGAGGATCTGAACCTCCGCGTGGTCACGGAGGAAACGCCGGTACCTGCGGGCGTCGCCTATATGGGCGTCAATTCCTTCGGTTTCGGCGGCACCAATGCCCACGCCGTGCTGCAGACCCCGCCCCATGTGGTGCGCCGCGCCGCACGCCCGGCCGAACCGCCCGAAGCGCCGCCGCCGCTGGTGGTGACGGCGCGCTCCGCCGCCGCCCTGCAAGCGCTGGCCGGACGCTACCGCGACGCCTTGGAAACCGCCACGCCGGCCCAGTACGCGGCCGTGGCGGGGGCGACGCTGCACCGCCGCTCGTGGCATCCCCACCGGCTGTTCCTGGCGGCCCGCTCACCGCAGGAAGCCGTGTCGCGGCTGGCCCAGGTGTCGATCGGCGGCAAGATCGTCAAGGCCTCGGCGGCGCGCGGCGACGGTGCGGTGCACCTGGACGTGGCCGCCGACACCGAACTGGCGCCCGCCTTCGTGTTCAACGGCAATGGTGCGCTGTGGCACGGCATGGGCCGCGACCTGTTCAAGAAGTCGCGCACCGCCCGCCGCGTGATCGAGGAGGTGGATGCCGCCTGGCGGCGCCTGGAGCCGCGGCCGCTGATCGACTATTTCGCAGCCGCCGACGCCGACGTCGCGACCCCCGGCCTGCATGAACTGGGGCGCGCGGATATCGGTCAGCCGCTCTTGTTCGCCATCCAGGTCGCCATCCTGCGCGAACTGGAAGACCGGGGGATCCGCGTCGGTGCCGCGGTCGGCCACAGTGTCGGCGAGGTGGCGGCGGCCCATGCGTCGGGTGCCCTCACGCTCGACGACGCGGCAGCAGTGATCGCCGCCCGTGGCCGCGGCCAGAGCCGGCTGCACGGCATGGGCGGCATGGCCGTGGTGGTGGCCGAAGCCGAAGCGCTGACCGAGCTGATCGGCGAATTGGGATTGCCGGTGGTGGTGGCCTGCCGCAACAGCCCACGCTCCACCACGCTGTCGGGTGCCGTCGACGACGTGGAGGAAGCGGCCCAGCTTCTGAAGACGCTGGGCTTCACGGTGCAGATGCTGGACGTGGCCTACGGCTTCCACACCGAGCAGATGGACGTGCTGGAAGGCGAGCTGCGGCGCCTGTTGGCCACCCTGACGCCGAGCGACGGCAAGCTGCCTTTCTATTCCACCGTCACCGGCACACGGCTCGACGGCAGCTCGCTGGACGGCGCCTACTGGTGGCGCAACGTGCGCGATCCGGTGGTCTTCGACACCGCCATCGCCGCCATGCGGCGCGACGGTTTCGGCGTGTTCGTGGAGGTGGGGCCGGCCTCGATCCTGCGCTCGGCCATCCGCGATTCCGCCCGGCTCGCCCGCTCCGGGGCCGCCGTCGTGCCGACGCTGGAGCGCGGCCGCGGCGATATCGAACAGCTCGACCACGCGGTGGCCCGCATCGCCGTCGCCGGCGGACTTGCCGCCTGGAAGGTCCCGCCGGTGGACGGCAGCATCGCCGCCACGGAGCTGCCGCGCTACCCCTGGCAGCACCGCAGCCACTGGATGCGCACGCCCCAGCGCAGCTTCGGGGCCTATCGGCTGCTGCGCTGCCATCCCCTGCTGGGCGATCCCATGGACTTGGAGATCGCCGCCTGGGAGGTCGATTTCGACGCCGCCACGCGGCCCGTCATCGACCAGCACCGCTTCCGCGGCAAGCCCACCGTGCCCGCCGCCGTGTTCCTGGAAATGGCGGTCGCCGCCAGCCTGCGCGCCACTTCGGCGGCCGAGCCGGCCGAAGCCGCCATCGTGCGCGTCGACGGCCTCGAGATCCGTGCCGGGCTAAGCCTGGACGAGACCCAGGTGCAGGCGATGCGGACGGAGATCGATGCCGAAACCGGCTTCGGCCTCATTTCCTCGCGCACTGCCCAGGTCGGCGGCTGGTCGGCCCATTGCCGCTTCTATGGCGAGCTGCAGGCAACCGGGGAGTTGACCGCCCCCCTCACCTGGCAGCAGGCCAAGGCACGCTGCGCCAAGCCTAAGACGCTGGAAGATCTCTACGAGAACCTGGAACGCCGCGAGCTGACCTACGGCCCGGCCATGCGGCCGCTCACGCGCATCCGCTGCGGCATCGATGAAGCCACCATCGAGATGGACGGGGCCCATCAAAGCGTGCCGCCGGCCGACGGCATCGCCTGCCACATCGATCCCGCCCTGCTCGACGCCTGCCTGCAGGCGGTCACGGTGGCGCTCGATGCCCGCGAGGAGGAAGCGGGCGATGCCCCCCGCCTGCCCGCCCGCATCGGCAGCTTCCGCTGGGACCGCGGCGCCGGTGCCCCGGTGGCCGCCCACATCAAGATCCACCGGCTCACCGCTGCGGTGGTGGTGTTCTCGGTCACCGCCTACGACCGTACCGGCCGGGTCGTCTTCCTCATCGACGAAGGCGTCTTCGTCACCATGCCGCACAGCCGGCGCCCCGTGGCCCATGCGGTGGCCGCACGGCTGGATTTGCTGGACGACGGCCGCGGCCTGTTCGGCCGGCCCGGCCCGGCGCTCGATCCGGTGGCAGCGCTCGCCGCCGCGGTCCAAGAGGTGGCGGCCGACACCCCTGCGGCAGGCGACGGCGGCGGCAGGCAGGCCGAAGCGGAGGTGCGCGCCGCCTGCGTGGCCGAGGTGCTGGCCCGCCGTGCCACGGCCGGTGTTGCGTCAATCGATCTCGCAGCGCTGGGGATAGCCGGCGAACCGGCCCTTTCCGCCATCGCCCACGCCGCCCTCGACTTGACGGCCGAGCGCCGCGGCGACGGACCGGATGGCGGCCACCGCTGGCAGCTCCCGCCGGCCGGAGCTCCTGCGCGCGACGTCTGGCGGCGCGCCCTGCAAGCGCATCCGGCCGCCTGGGGCCGCCTGCAACTCGCCTGGCAGGAAGCCGATCTCCTGGCCGCCCTGCTGGACCGCACGCTCACGCCGTCGACGGCGCGGTCGCGGCTGGTCGGCAGCTTCGCCTGGGAGGCGGGCGTGCTGCGCGATCCCTCCCGCCTGCTGCGCACCGGGCTGATCGAGCGGGCGGTCCGCCACCTGGTCGATGCCCTGCCGCAGGACCGCGAAATCCGCATCGTCGAAGCGGGACTTGAAGGGCTGGATGTGGTGCAGGCGCTGATGCGGTGGCTGCCCGCCGCACGCACCCGCTATTGGTTCGTGTCGCCCGATCCGCGGCTGGTCGCCCAGGCGAAGGCGCTGGGCCACGACCCCACCCGCATGGTCGCGCTGGCGCCGGAAGAGGTCGCCGATCTGCCAGCCGACCGGCAGCCGCGCAGCGTCGACCTGCTGGTGGGCCACATCGCTGCCATCGACGGCGACGCGGCCGAACAGGTGGCCCGCTTCGCCCGGCTGTGGGTGCGCGAGGGCGGTGGCGTGCTGGTCGCCCAGCCGGCACTCGATCCCCTGGGCCGCAGCATCCTCGATGCCGCCGCGGCGGGCGATGCCGCCGATGCCGCCTTCAGCCGCGGCATGCCGGCGGCAAGCTGGGCCGTCGCACGGGAAGCCCTGGCGGACGGCGCCGGCACCATCCTCATCGCCCGGCGCACCGGGCGCCTCAGTTCGCTCCAGCCGATTTCGGCCGACCGTCCGCCCGCCGGCGGCGTCGCCCTGCTGTTCTCCGGTCCGGTGGACACGGGTCTGGCCCAGGACGTGCAGTCCGCACTCGACCCCCAGGGCCGGCGGGTGACTGCCCTGCCGCTGCATCACGCCGAGACGCGGTCGGTCACCGAGACGCTGGAAGCGCTGCTGCTCGAAGACCCGCCGGACTGCCTGGCCGTGGTGTTCGATGTGGCCGACCCCCGCCTCGGCGATCCGGAAATCGACCTGCTGGAGGACCTGCGCGTCCTGGTGGGCCACGCCATCGGCGATGCCTGGCAGCGCCGGCCCACCATCATCGCCGTGGTGCGCACGCCGGCCGAGGTCGAGGCGGCCGAGGTCGAGGCGGCGGAGCCCGCGCACCCGCTGGCCGCCGCCATCCAGGGCTTCTTCCGGGTGCTGACCAACGAGCATCCCGAACTGAACCCGCGCAGCCTGCGCGCCCCCCGCACCACGCCGACCGGCCGGCTGGCCCCGCGCCTGGCGGAGCTGTGCGACCGCAGTGCCTGGACCGGCGAGACGGAAGTCGTCGTCGACGGCGAGCGTGCACTCGCCTTGCGCTTCGACCGGGCGGAGGACGAGACGGCAACCGTCAGCGCTCCGGCACCCGACCGCTACGCCTTGACCTACCGGGCCGCCGCCCGCCTGGACGGCGTGGTGTGGCAGGCGACCGAGCCTGGCGTCGTGCAGCCGGAGGAGATCGAGGTCCAGGTCGAAGCGACGGCGTGCAACTTCCGCGACGTCATGCTGGCCTTGGGGCTGCTGCCGCCCGAAGCGCTGGACCAGGGCTTTGCCGGGTCCACCCTCGGCCTGGAATTCGCCGGACGGGTGGTGCGCACCGGCGCCGCCGTTGCCCATCTGGCGCCGGGCGACCGGGTGTTCGGCTTCGCCCGCCGCTCCTTCGCCTCCCACGTGGTCACCCGCGCTTCCGCGGTGATGCCGGTGCCCCCCGGTGCCGATCCGGCAGCACTTGTCACCATCCCCACCGTGTTCCTCACCGCGCTCTACGGGCTGAAGGAGCTGGCGCGGCTGGAGCCGGGAGAGAGCGTCTATATCCCCGGTGCCGCCGGCGGCGTCGGCCTGGCGGCGATCCAGGTGGCCCGCTACCTGGGGGCCGAGATCTATGCCGCCGCCGGCTCGCCGGAGAAGCGGGACTTCCTCAGCCGTCTCGGCGTGAACCACGTGTTCGATTCCCGATCCGTCGACGTGGACGACCAGGTGCGCGCGGCCACCGGCGGCGTGGGCGTGGACGTGGTGCTCAACTCCACGGCCGGGCGCGCCATCCGCAAGGGTCTGGAGCTGCTGAAGCCGTTCGGCCGCTTCGTGGAGCTGGGCAAGCGGGACATCTTCGCCGACACCGCCATCGGCCTGCGCCGGTTCGCCCGCAACGCCTCCTTTTTCGGCGTCGATGTGGACCAGCTTCTCGATGGCCGGCCGGCCGCCGCGGCGCGCCTGATGGCCGAATTGTCCGAGGGACTGAGGAACGGCACCTTCCATCCCCTGCCCCACCTGCTGTTCCCGGCCGATGCGGTGGCCGAGGCGCTGACGACGCTGCACCGGGCCCGCCACATCGGCAAGGTGGTGGTCACCCAGTCGCCGCCGCCGCGCATGGTGGCCCCGGCGCCCGCAGCCAAGGCGGACCCGCCGCGGCTGGCGCTGCGCGACGACGCCGTCTACCTGATCACCGGCGGGCTGACCGGCCTTGGCCTGGTAACCGCGCGGCGCTTCGTGGCCCGTGGCGCCCGGCACCTGGCACTGGTGGGGCGGCGCGGGCTGGACGCCCCGGGGGCCGCGGAGGCCGTCGCCGACCTGGAAGCCCAGGGGGCGGACATCGCCGTCCATGCCATCGATATCGGCGACGCAACGGCGGCTGCCGCGCTGATCGAAGAGATCGACGCCAACGGGCTGCCGCTCGCCGGCATCGTGCACGCGGCCGGGGTGCTCGACGACGGGCTGGTGGCCGATCTCACGGCCGACCGGCTGGACCGCGTGCTGCGCGCCAAGGCCAGGGGAGCGTGGAACCTCCACCAGGCGACCCGCGGGCGGGCGCTGGATCTGTTTGTCTTTTATTCATCCTTCGCCGTGACCATCGGCAATGTCGGCCAGGCCAACTATGCCGCCGCCAACGGCTTCCTCGACGGCCTGGCTGCCCATCGCCGCGCGGTGGGCGCCCATGGCTTGTCGATCGCCTGGGGCGGCATCCTCGACACCGGCTTCCTGACCCGAGACGAACGCCTGCGTGAGGTCGTCCAGCGCCGTATGGGAGGGGCATTGCTGAGCAGCGACGAAACCATGGACTGGCTGGAGCGCCTGATTGCCGAGGACGCCACCCACCGGGTGGTGGCACCGGCCGATTGGCGGCTGATCGCCGAAACCTCGTCGCTGGTGCGCTCCAACGGCTACCGGGCGCTGGTGGGCGACAGCGGCGACATGGCAGCAGACACCTTGCCGATTGCCGAGCTTGCGCGCAGCTTGAAGGACGATGACCTGAAGGCGGTGATTGCAGAGATGGTGGTGGCCGAAGTCGCCAAGGCCACGCTGGAAGATGCCGCCGGCATCGACCGCTCGCGCTCCACCATGGATCTCGGCTTCGACTCGCTGCTGCTGGTGGAGCTGGCGCTGGCCATCGAACGGCGGATGGGCGTGCACGTGCCGCCGGCCCTGTTCGCCAACGGCCCCAGCATCGAGGATCTGTCGGCCCGCCTGCTCGGCCTGCTGCGGTCGCGTGGCGGCGAGGAGATGGACGAGCAGAGCAGCCTCGCAAGCCTCGGCGTGATGCGGGAGGCCCAGGGGTACACCGGAGATGACGCCCAGTCCGCCGGGTCGGACTGAACAGCGGCCCGTGCCGCGTACGGAGCCATGAAAAGGCGAATGCAACGATGAGCGATGTCAGTCGACTGCTCTCCAAATTGCCCCCAGGCGCGCGCCAGCGCCTGTTGCGCCAGGTGGCCGGCGGCAAGCTGTCGGCGCTGGCCGGCGCGACGCCGGGAGAGACCGATCGGCGCGACGCCCAGCATCCGCAGACGGCCGATATCAGCCAGTGGCAGGAAATCCGGGAACTCAATCGGGTGCTTGCCCTGGGGCCGTCCCACGGCATCCCGGTCCCCTATTTCCGGCACATGGAGGGCCGCGCCGGACCGGTGATGGAGGTGGAGGGGCGCCAGTGCCTCAACTTCGCCAGCTACGACTACCTGGGCCTCAACGGCGATCCGCGCATCCGCGACGCCGTCATGGACGCGGTCGACCGCTACGGCACCACCGTGTCCGGCAGCCGCATGGTGGCGGGTGAGCGCGACCTGCATGCCGAACTGGAGTCCGAGCTGGCCGCCCTCTACGGCTGCGAGGCGGCCCTGACCTTCGTCAGCGGCCACGCCACCGGGGTATCGGTGCTGTCCTGCCTGTTCGGGCCGCACGACCTGATCTGCCACGATGCGCTCGCCCACAACTGCCTGGTGAAGGGAGCCGAAGCGTCCGGCGCCCGGCGGGTGGCCTTTCCCCACAACGACTGGCAGGCGGTTGACGACCTGCTGACGGAACACCGCGGCAGCTTCCGCCGCGTGGTGATCGTCATCGAGGGTCTCTACAGCATGGACGGCGATGCGCCGGACTTGCACCGGTTCATCGAACTGAAGCAGCGCCACGACGCCCTGCTGATGGTGGACGAGGCCCACGCCCTGGGCGTTCTCGGCGCCACTGGCCGCGGCATCGGCGAACTGGCGGGCGTGCCCGGCACCGCCGTGGACATCTGGATGGGCACGCTGTCCAAGGCCCTGTGCAGCGCCGGCGGCTACATCGCCGGATCGCAGGACCTGATCACCCTGTTGAAGTACCTCGCCCCGGCCTTCGTCTACAGCGTCGGGCTGCCGCCGCCCGCCACCGCAGCGGCCCTGGCGGCCCTCAGGCTGATGCTGGCGGAGCCGGAGCGGGTGACGCGCCTGGACGCACTGTCCCGGCACTTCACCGAAATCGCCGCCGGCCACGGCTTCGACCTCGGCTACGGCGGCGGCCATGCCATCGTTCCGGTGATCACGGCGGATTCCGCAGCCGCGCTGAAGCTCAGCCAGGCGCTGCTGGAGCACGGGATCAACGTGGTTCCGGCCACCTATCCGGGGGTGGAGGAAGGCCGCGCGCGCCTGCGCTTCTTCCTCTCGGCCGCCCACAGCGAGGCGCAGGTGGACCAGGCGCTGACGGAATTGCGTGCGCTGGCCCAGCGCATCGCCCCGCGGTGCTTCGGCCGCAGCATGCGGTCGGTCGGCACCTGAGGCCGGCGCCCGGCACCGCTCCGCCACCGGACGCGGTTCTCGTCACCGGTGCGGCGGGCTTTGCCGGCCACGCGGTGGCCCTGCGGCTGCTGCAAGACGGGGTCAAGGTGCGCGTGCTGGTGCGGCGCGCCGACCAGGCCGCCCTGTTCGCCGGCTCCGGCGCGGAGGTGGCAACGGGCAACCTGGACGATCCGCATGCCATGGCCGCGGCGGTGCGCGGCATCGCCACCGTGGTGCACTGTGCCGCCACCTCCACCGACTGGGCGCCGCGGGCGGATTTCCGCATCAGCAACATCGACGGCACACGTACCCTGCTGGCGGCGGCCGCAGCGGCCGGGGTGTCCCGCTTTGTCCATGTCAGCACCACCGACGTGTACGGCTATCCGCGGGTTCCGTGCGACGAAACCGCCCCGCTGCGCGATGTCGGCCTGCCCTACAACGCCACCAAGGTGGCCGCCGAGCATCTGGTGCGGCAGGCGCAAGCCGCGGGGCTGCCCGTCGTCATCCTGCGGCCTGCCACCATCTACGGTCCGCGGTCGGCAGCACTCGTGCTGCCGCTGGCCCGCTTGCTCAAGCAGCACCGCCTGATCCTGGTGGACCGCGGCCGTGCCCCCGGCGGCTTCCTCTACATCGACAATTTCGTCGATGCCGTGCTCGCCGCATCGGCCGAGCCGCTGGCCCTGGGTGCCGCCATCAACCTGCGAGACGACACCTGCGAGACGTGGGCAGGGTTCCTCAACGACCTCGCCCAGCGGATCGGCGCTCCACCGCCGCGCGCCAGCGTGCCGGCTGTCTTGGCCCAGGCTGCGGCGGCGGTGCTGGAGCCGACCCACAGGCTGCTGCGGCTGGACGGGCGGCCCATCGCCACCCGCCACGGCGTCCATCTGCTGAGCCGCGATGCCGCCTTCCCCATCGACACGGCACGCCGGCTTCTGGGCTTCCGCTCCCGCGTCGCCTATGCCGAGGGGATGGCCGCCACGGCGGACTGGGCCAAGGCCCAGCTCGCCGCCGAGGCAGCCGCATAGGATCGGACCGGCGGGTCAGAAGACCGCGACGATGGCCGCGGCCGTTACCGCCATCTGGCCGATGATGGTGGCGATGTCGCTGGCCAGCGCCAGGTAGGCGAGCGGCACCTCCGGCAGCACGATCACCTCGTCGCCCGGCTGCAAGTCCGGGATGTTGCCGCTGGTGAAGGTCTGGCCGTTGAGGCGGCGGATCACGAAGTTGCCCTCGTCGGCCCGGTCGGTATAGCCGCCGGCCGCGTACACGTAATCCTCCGCATCCAGGCCCGGCTCGTAGAGCAGCGCCTGGGGCACCGCCACCTCGCCGGAAACGAGGATCAGATCGGTCGCCTCGGGGATCACGATGATGTCCCCGTCCTCCATGCGGATGTCGGCGATCGTGCCGTCCTGCCGGGCCACCACCACGCGCCCGTCCGGCTCGATGGTGCGTGCGCGTTCGATGAACTGCTGCACCAGCTCCGCTTCCTGGGCGATGGCATCGGCCTGCGCCGTGCCGCCAGCGCTGGCGGCGTTGAGCAGCGAGCGCTGCAGCCGGTCCAGCGCTTCGTTCAGCGAAACCGACTGCTGGCGCGCCACGCTCTGGCGGTACAGGTAGACCGACCCCACTTCGGCGACCGCAGGGTCGACGGCGATATAGTCCAGCACCGTGTGCAGCCGCACGCCCGGCGTCGCCACCAGCACCGACGGGCCGAGGACTGCACCGTCGGTATAGAGCGTGAAGGCATTCACCGGCTGGTCGGCCTGGAACACCACCTCGTCCTGGTCGTGCAGCACCTGGGAGACGAAGTCGTCGAGCGAGAAATAGACGACGTAGGGCCGGTTGCCGCGGATGCCGCTGATATAGGCGTCGGTCACCCCCGGCAGTGGCCGCGCAAGCTGCACGAGCTGGCCGCCCGTCATCCCGCCCTCGGGGATTTCGAAGCGGAACGTGTTGCGGGCATCGCCGGCCACGGAGATGGTCGGCCGCTGCGGCCCCACCACGATGGTGTCGCCCGAGCGGAACTGCACGACCGGCAGGGCACCGTTGAGCAGGAAGTCGTAAAGATCGGCCCGCGCGACGGGAGTACCGCCCCGCTGCACGACGATATCGCGGTAGCTGCCGCGGGCGGGGTCGATGCCACCAGCGCGGACCAGATAGTCGATGATCGAATCCAGCGAGCCGCCTTCGAAGCGCCCTGGCCGCTCCACAAACCCGGTGACGAACACGGCGATCTGCTGGGTGCCGAGGACCGTGGTGTAGACTTCCACGTTGTCGCGGAACACTTCGCGCACGCTTTCTTCCACCGCGGCATTGAGGCCACCGGCGGTAACGCCCGCCACCGCCACGGGGCCGACTTCGGGGACGAAAATGTTGCCCTGGCTGTCCACCGCGGTGACCGTTTGGATGCTCACGGCACCGATGATGTAGACGGCCACGTCATCGCCCACCGACAGGCGGTAGTTGGGATCGATGGTGCCGGCCGTGGCCGGCGGCTGGCCTTCGAAGAGATTGGCGCCGAAGGGCAGCGGCTCGGTGCGTTCGGCCGCGCGCAGCACCCGCTCGCTGCCGGTGGACGGCGACTGCGCCACGGCCGGGCCGCCGGCCAACAGTCCCGCCAGCACCGCCATCAACGCGGCCCATGCCGATAGCGCAGACATGCTGCGGCGGCCGCGCCGGATGCCGCCCGATGGCCCTCCCAGGCGTTGCAGACCCATGGCTAGGCCCCTCCCCGAGGCCGATCCGGCCGTGCGGGACCGGACCCTAGAACATGTGATCGCGGATTGCCGACGCGAACAGATAGACGATCGTGAACACCAACACGGCGCACAACGCAACCAAAGCGACATCGACCGCACGTTGCGGGTAGCTTGCCGCGTCCGGCAAGTGGGGCGGCGACACCACCAGCATGTTGACCGATTGGCGCTGCACCTCGTTCACCGCGGTCTGGTAGGACGCAAGGGTGGAAACCAGCGCCTGGGTGGCAAGTTCCACTTCCAGCGACAGGCGGTTGAACTCCCCCAACGTCCCCACCATGGCCTGTTCGCCGCCGGTGATGCGCGCCCGTTCGATCTCGATCTGCTGCTCCACTGCCGATATGCGCGCCTGCAACCCGCGCACCGTGGCGCTGCCTTCGTCCAGGTAGCTCAGCGCCTGGGCCAGTTCGGCGCGGGCGGAGGCGAGATCGGCTTCCAGGCTGGCCACCAGGCTGCCAATGGCCGACGACGCCTGCTCCGGATCGATGGACTGCTCGCGCAACTGGAATTCGGTGAGGTTGGTTTGCGCCTGGCGGACCCGTTCCTCGGCCTCCGACACCTCGCGGCGAGCGAACACCAGCGTGCTGCGGACGACATCTTCGTTGAGCTGGTTGATCCGTTCCAGACCGAGATTGAGCATGGCCTCGGCGATGGCTTGGGCGTCCTCGGCGTTGAACGCCTGCACCCGCAGGGTGATGATGCCCGAGTCTCCGGTCGACACGTGGAACCGGTTGGCAAAATAGTTGATCAGGGTTGCGTCGCTGACGTCCTCGCCCAGCCTGAAGACGAAATCATCCGGCGCACGGTTATAGAGCTCCCGCAGGTCGATGACATTGGCCAGCGAGGTCACCAGTGACGTGGAATGCCAATACTGGATCAGCACCCCCGTTTCATGGTTGGTCGGGGCGGCCCCCCTGCTGCCGGCGAGGTTTGCCAGCAAGTCCGTGGGGGCCGGTGCCGGCGTCGCCCGCCGCACCATGACCTGGGTTTCCGACACGTAGCGGTCAGCCGCGAAGCCATAGTAGTAGATGGCACCCAGCACGATCGGCAGGCACAGGCACACCACGACCATCGACAGATTGACCAGACGGCGCGTCCGGCTAACCTGGCGGCGATACTCGATGTACTGGTGTTGGTTGCTTTCCCGCGGGAAGACCTGCACGGAAGCGTCGCCCGCCGACGCCTCGATCGCCGTATTTCTGGCCGTGGTCAAATTGCCGTCGCTCCCTCAAGCCAGTCCACTCATCTTGCGGCCCGCTTCGCCGCCGGCGCCGCTGCACTGTCTCGGCTCTCCGTCGGCCCACGGACTGGCAAGCCGTGCGGAGAGGCCGGGCCCGTTGCATTTGCGGCCGCGGGGACCGCAGCGTACAGTCACCGGCGACCTATGGCACGCGATGTTTTACCGGGAGCGCATGGCGACAATGCAGCAATCACCCCTCCGCCAGGGCGTGCGTCTCCCCACCCTCGCGGCCCTCATTCTCGGCTCCCTGATGGCAGGCTGCACCGTGATCGCCCCGGAGCCACCACCGGCAGCGGAGGTGACGGTGCCGGCCGCGGCGTCGCTCGCCCAGCTCCTCGGCACGGCTCCCGACGGATCGGTGGTGCCGCTGGCGTCCGGCGGCGCCCCCGTCGGCGAAGCGCAGGTCGACAATGTCTACGTGGCGGCGAGCGGGCGTACCTGCCGGCATGTGGTCGCCCGCCTGGCCAGCGAGTCGGTGCAGCTCGCCGTGTGCGAGGCGGCGGGCCGGTGGGCGTTCTCCCCGCCCCTGCGCTATTCGGCAGCGGCCGAGCAACTGGTCTCGGGCCGCATCAGCGTACTGTAACCGGCCTGGGGGGTAGCCAATGGCCCGTCACCGACTGGTTGCGACCGCCGAGGATCCCAGGGACGCCATGGTGGTCCTCGACAACGTGCATATGAGCTACCCCACCCGCCAGGGCATCAAGCACGTGTTCCGCGGTTTGTCGGCCGTGTTTCCGGCGCGCCGGCGCATCGGCATTCTCGGCCGCAACGGGGCCGGCAAGTCGACCTTGCTCAGCCTCGTCTGCGGGGCACTTGAGCCCGACTTCGGCCGCATCATCCGCCCTGCCGGCTCCGTCTCCTGGCCGATCGGGCTCGTCGGTATCACCCAGCCGCGGCTGACCGCCGTCGACAATATCCGGTTCGTGTCGCGGATCTACGGCGTCGACTGGCGCGACGTGTTCGAATACGTGGCGGATTTTAGCGAGTTGGGGCGAGACCTGTGGAACCCCGTCAGCACCTATTCCAGCGGCATGCGCTCGCGCTTCAACGTGGGCGTAGCCCTGGCCATCCAGTTCGACTGGTATCTGATGGACGAAGCGCTGTCGGCGGGCGACCCGCGCTTCCGCGAGCGCACGCGCCAAGCGCTGGCGGCACGCATCGGCCAGGTCTCATTGCTCATGGTGAGCCATGTGCCGAAGAATATCCGCCAATACTGCGACACCGCCGCTCTGCTGATGGACGGCCGGCTCTACTTCTTCGACGACGTCGAAGACGGCATCAAAGCCTATAACGAGATGGTGTAGAGCACGGTCCGATCAGACGCATTCGCGTCTGGCCGGACGTCGTGCACTACGCAATTGGCAACGCTCTAGGACGTTTCGAGCGCCGCCACCTCGCGCGACAGCGCGCGCGTCAGGTCGATCAGCCGCTGGCGCACTGCGGGATCGGCGATCCGGTAGTACGCGCGCACCAATTCCAGAGTCTCGCGGGTGGTCATCCGCTCCGGCTCGTCGCTTTCCGCCACGATGGTATCGTAGGGTTCGGCCGAAGCCGGCAAGCCGTCGAAGAAGTAAGTGACCGGTACGTCGAGAATCCGGGTCAACAGATGCAGCCGGCTGGCACTGATGCGATTGGCGCCGCGCTCGTACTTCTGGATCTGCTGGAACGAAACCCCAAAAGCTTCCGCGAGCCTTTCCTGGCTCATGCCAAGAAGCGTTCGCCGTTGGCGCAACCGATTGCCGACATGCATGTCGACAGGATCGGGACCATCCGCCGTTATAGTCTTCCGGCGCTTGGGGGGAAACTGAGCCACTCTAGCCATTCTGCTGTGATCCACTGTTGCGAAAACACAATGAGCAACCACGCCCCCACCGTGGATGACCCACTACACGTATCGGATACGCCAACGTGCCGAGGCACGCAAGGTTAAACGTACCGATCTAATGTAACTCCATTGAACAGCTATGCACCTGATGCGACGCTTGGCCGCCCGGTCACGCGTCAGCGGCGATCTGGATCACCGGTTCCACGTCCTTCAACTCGTCCACCGGGATGTGGCAGCGGATGCGGTGCCCCGGCACCACCTCCACGTCGGGCGGCGGCACATCTTCGCAGATCTGCCCGATCTTGCGCGGGCAGCGGGTGCAGAAGGGGCAGCCCGCCGGCGGGTTGAGCACGCTCGGCAACGTCCCTTCCAGGATGATGCGTTTCTTCTTCACCGTCACGTCGGCGATGGGCACCGCCGAAAGCAGCGCTTCTGTATAGGGGTGATAGGGCGGAGAGAACACCTCGTCGGTGGTTCCCTGCTCCATGATCTGGCCCAGATACATCACCACCACCCGGTCGGCCAGATAGCGCACCACGCCAAGGTCGTGGCTGATGAACAGCAGCGTCGTCTCGTATTCGGCCTGGATATCCATCAGCAGGCCGGTCACCGCCGCCTGCACCGACACGTCCAATGCCGACACCGGCTCGTCGGCGATCACCATGGCGGGCTTGCCGGCAAAGGCACGGGCGACGCCGATGCGCTGCTTCTGGCCGCCGGAAAGCTGGCGCGGCCTGCGGTTGATGAAGGAGCGCGGCAGCTTCACCATGTCCAATAGGTCCAGCACCATCTGCTGCACCCGGTGCGGGTTGCGCTCGATCTCGAATTTGCGAATCACCCGGCCGATGGCCTGCCCCACGGTCATGCTGGGGTTGAGGGTGTCGTTGGGGTTCTGGAAGACCATCTGCAAGGAGCGGATCATTTCCTTGCGGCGCTTCTGCACCGGCTTGTCGGCCAAATCGACGCCGTTGAAGGTCAGCTCGCCGTTGGTTGCCGTCTCCAGTCCCATCAACACCTTGGCGAAGGTGGACTTGCCGCAGCCGCTTTCGCCGACGATCGCCACCGTCTGCTTCTTGCGCGCCTCGAAGGACAGCTCTTCGTTGGCCTTGACGTAGCGGACCGAACCGCCCGACAGCACGGCCGTCAGCGAGCGGTCGTAGATCGGGTAGTATTTCTGCATCTGCTTGATGTCGAGAACGACCTCGCCGGCTTCCATGGCCGGCCGGGCTTCGGATTCGACCCGGTAGTTGTCCCAGTCGATCTCGTCCCAGCGGCGGCAGCGCGCCCGGTGGTTCAGGTGGGCATCCACCGTCTCCATCTCCACCAGGCCGTGGTCGCACACGCCCGCCCGGAAATGGTCGCAGCGCGGCCCGAAATTGCAGCCGTCGGGGCGCTGGTGGGGCAGCGGAAGCTGGCCGCGGATGGGCGTCAGCGGGTGGGCGTTCTTGTCCTTGCCCGGCGTCGGAATGCAGCCGAACAGGCCGCGTGTGTAGGGGTGGCACGGGTTGGTGAAGATCTCGCGGATGGCGCTCTCCTCCGCCACCTCGCCGGAATACATCACGCACACGCGGTCGCAGGTATCCAAGATCAGCCCGAGGTTGTGGCTGATGTACAGCATGGAGGTGCCGAACTGCTGGCTGATGTCGCGGATCAGCTCGACGATGCCGGCCTCCACCGTCACGTCCAGCGCCGTCGTCGGCTCGTCGAGCAGCAGCAGCGAGGGGTTGGACAACAGCGCCATGGCGATCACCACGCGCTGCTGCTGGCCACCGGAAATCTGGTGGGGATAGGCCTGCATCACCCGTTCCGGATCGGGCAGGCGCACATTGCCGAGCATCTCCCGGGCTCGTTCCCACGCCTGCGGATAGCTGATACCCGACTCGTGGTACATAGGAACTTCAGCGAGTTGATCGCCAATCTTCATGCTGGGATTGAGTGCCGCCATGGGCTCCTGGTAGACCATGGCGATCTCGGAGCCGCGGAGCTGGCGCAGCTCCTCTTCCGACATCGTCATCATGTCGCGGCCCTTGAACTTGATGGAGCCGCTCATGATGCGGCCGTTGCCGCCCATGTAGCGCATCACCGCCATGGCCACGGTGGACTTGCCGCAGCCCGACTCGCCGACCAGCCCGACCGCTTCGCCGGGCCGCACGTCGAGCGAGAAATCGATCACCGCCGGGATTTCGCCCGCCCGCGTGAAGTAGGACAGGTTGAGGTCCCTGATCTCCAGGACCGGTGCGGCGGGAGCCGCCGTCGTCTTGTCGAGCACCGGGGTCGCTTGCTCGGGCATGGCGGCCTCCTCAGTCCTTCAGCGACACCTCGCGCAACCCGTCGGCCAACATGTTGAGGCCGAGGACCAGCGAAGAGATCGCGATGCAGGGGAACAGGGTCGAATGGGGTGAGGTGAACACGACCTCGCGGTTTTCGGCGATCAGGTTACCCCAGTTGGGATCGGGCGGTGGCAGCCCGAGGCCGAGGAAGCCGAGCACGCCGAGCGTGATGGTGGTGTAGCCCAGCCGCAGGCAGGCATCGACGATCAGGGGGCCGCGGGCGTTGGGCAGGATCTCCACGAACATGATGTAGAGGCTGCTTTCACCGCGGGTCTGGGCCGCCCCCACATAGTCGCGGTTGCGCAGGTCCAGCACGAGGCCGCGCACGATACGCATGATGCCGGGTGCGCTGGCGAAGGTGACGGCCAGCACGATGTTCAGGTCCGATGGCCCAAACGCGGTGATGATGACGACGTAGAGCACCAGCACCGGGAACGACAGGATGATATCCCCGATGCGGCTGAGCACGTCGTCGATCCAGCCGCGCTTGTAGCCCGCCAGCAGCCCCATGGCGATGCCCACGGCATAGGCGCAGGCCGTGGCCAGCGGCGCGAAGAACAGCACCGACTGGGCGCCGTAGATGATGCGCGACAGCACGTCCTGGCCAAGCTGGTCGCCGCCCAGCCAGAAGCACTCGCTGCCGTCGGTCGTGGCGATGCCCTGGTCGTTGAGATAGCGCTGGCCGGGTTCGGCACAGCTCATCGGCGACGCGTTGAGCAGCGGGCCGATCTGTTGGGTGGGGTCGTAGGGCGCCAGCACCGGCGCGAACACCGCGATCAGCACCCAGAAGAGGACGATGCCCAGCCCGATCGTCCCGACCCAGCTTTCCCGGATGAGACCGATCGCCTTGATGGAGCGCAGGGCCGGATGCTGTCGGCGCGGGATCACCGAATCCGCTGGACCGGGATCTGTGGGGACACTGGTCATGTGAAGCGGATCCTCGGGTTGAGGTAGGTGTAGCCGATATCGGCGATGGTCTGGGTGCCCACCGCCACCACCACCGCGACCATGGCGCAGGCCTGGATCAGGTCGATGTCGGTGTTCTGTGCCGCTTCCAGAAGGAGCGCCCCGAACCCGTCGTAGGAGAAGAAGAACTCCACCACGATAACGCCCGAGAGCAGCCAGTTGATCTGCAGGATGATCACCGTGAACGGCGCGATCAGAGCGTTGCGCAACGCGTGGCGCAGGATCACCCGGCGATAGGGCAGCCCCTTCAGGACGGCGGTTCGGATGTACGGGCTCTGCATCACCTCGGCCATGGAGGCCCGCATCATGCGGGCGATGTAGCCGAAGCCGTAAAGCACCAGCACGCTCACCGGCAGGATCATCTGCGTCCAGTTGAAGGCGCTGCCGGAGCCGACGGTGCCTTCCAGCCAGCCCAGCGCAAACACGAAGATGGTGGACAGCAGCACGGCACTGGCGAATTCCGGCACCGATGTGGTGACCACCGAGAGGAAGGAGATGGAGCGGTCCATCCGCGAGCCTTCCTTCATCCCCGACAGGATGCCGAGCCCGAGGGACAGCGGCACCATGATCGCGAAGACGAAGAAGGCGAGAATGCCGGTGTTGCCCAGGCGGTCCCACAAGATGTCCGACACGGGCTCGCGAAACCGCGTGGACTCCCCGAAATCCCCGGACAGCATGTCGCCGATCCACTCGAAGTAGCGGACGTAGATCGGCCGGTTGTAGCCCTCGGCCTCCAGCCAGTGCGCTGCCTGTTCTTGGGTGATGTAGGGTCCCAGAACGCGGGTCGGCAACGTGCCGACGTTCACTTCCAGGAGCAAGATCAGCAGGATCGACACGGCAATCATGGTTAACACCATGTATGCCGCACGCTTGGCGAGGAATATGACCAAGGCTTTGCACTCCAGAGGCTGCGAGCGATCCCAGGGCTAGCGCCGGGCCTCCGTCAACGCACGTCCGGCCAATGCCGGCACCGGTGGGCCCTCCCGCGGGTGGTCACCGGTGCCGGATCGGTCAGCCCGTCTGGATCAGGCTTCGGCGAGCCAGACGTTCTGGAGGTGGAACTCACGCGCAGGCTGCAGTTCGAACCCGCGCAGGTTGTTCCGGCTGGCGGTGTGGATGGCGCGCCAGTAGGGCTGCACGATGATGGCATCGTCGCGCAGCATGGTTTCGAGCTGGTCCATGAGCTGGCGCCGCTCGTCGACGTCGTAGGTGCCGTTGGCCTGGTCCAGCAGCATGTCGAACTCGGGGTTCGCGTAGCCGGTCTCGTTCCACGGCACGCCCGACCGGTAGGCCAGGTTGAGCACCGTCACGCCCAGCGGGCGGTGGGTCCAGGAGGTGAAGCCGAACGGCGCCACCGTCCAGCGGTCCCAGTAGGTGCCGCCGGGCATGATGTTCACCGTCAGGTTGATGCCGGCGGGGCGCACCATCTGGGCGATCACCTGGCAAGTGTTGGGCTCCCAGGTCGGCGCCGCCACGCAGTCGATGGTGATGTCGAGCCCATCGGGGTAGCCGGCTTCCGCCAGCAGCGCGCGGGCACGGTCGTAGTCCTGCGCCAGGCGCGGGATTTCGGCATACTCCGGGTGCACCGGGGCGACGTGGTGGTCTTCACCCGGCACGCCCAGGCCCTCGTAGGCCAGTTCCAGCAGCAGGTCGTGGTCGATGCAGGCCTGGATCGCCTGGCGCACCAGCAGGTTGTCGAAGGGCGGTTCGGTGACGTGCATGCGCGCCACGCCGGTCTGCGCGGTGATGGTCTCGTAGAGCACCAGCTCCTCGACCTCCTGGACCGCTGGCACCTGGCCGATCTGCATCTCGTAGATCAGGTCGACCTGGCCGGAGCGCAGGGCCGAGAGGGTGGCGTTGGTGTCGTCGCCGTGGTCGATCACTTCCACGCCGTCCACCCAGAAACCGTCGTTCCAGTATTCCCCTTCCGGACGGCGGGCGAAGCTGGCGCGCTGGCCGACCGCATAGTCCGTCATCACGAACGGCCCGGTGCCGATGGGGGCCGCCGGGAAGTCGCCGGCAAAGTCGCGGTGGGTGATCAGGGCCGGATAGTCGGTCATCAGCTCCGGCAGGCCCAGATCGGCTGTGCGCAGGTTGAACTGCACGGTGTGGTCGTCGACCTTCACCACGCCGTCTTCGCGGATGCCGTCGCCGGCGTCGTTCTGCAGGGCGTTGAAGCGGCCGAAGTTGGAGGACCCGGTGGCGGGATCGAGCCAGCGGGTGAAGGTGGCCACCACGTCGTCGGCGGTGAACGCGTCGCCGTTGTTCCAGGTGGCGTTCTGGCGCAGCCGGAAGGTCCACTGGGTCAGGTCGTCGCTGGCTTCCCAGCTTTCCGCCAGCCACGGCCGCGCGATGTTGTCCGCACCGAGCTGCACCAGCGGTTCAATGACCATACGCAGCAGGTTGCCCTTCTGCGACCAGTCGACGGTGGACGGATCGGTGATTTCCATCACCGGCATCGAAATGCGCAGAGTGCCGCCGCGCTGCGGGTCTTCCTGTGCCCGCGCCTGCGGGATCATCTCCTCGCCAGTAATCTCTCCAACGAGTGCGTAGGCGACCGGCGCGGAAAGGCCGAGGAGCGTTGTGGTGCGCAGGAATTCACGACGGCTCACTTTGCCAGCCGCCAAATCCTTACACATCTTGGGAATCCCTACGTGGATTCGCTCAAGTTCCTTCGTGTCCATTTGTGGCTCCCTGAGAGTTTTGATTTAGAAATCCGGCGCAGGTGTCCTGTGCAAAGCCGCCTTTGCTTGGTGCTCGGGGCGAATAGGACATGATGGCTCGCGGCACAGACAAACCCAGCGATGCCGGATTTCTCATGACAGTATTGATGGTTGTGCATGTCTGTCAAACCCAAATCCCCATGTTATTGGCAAGGTTGACATCGTTGTGTTGTTAACTTGCCTTGGTTTCAGTGGGATATGGCGCGATGACAGAAACTGACTTGGCCGTGCCGCGTGTGCACATCGAGTCTGACACGATCGGATACGACGGGGTGTTCCGTCTGCGGCGTCTCACGTTGCGTCACCGGCGCTTCGATGGCGAATTTACTCCGCCGCTGGTCCGCGAAGTGTTCGACCGGCCCAAAGCGGTCATGATCCTGCCCTATGACCCGGTGGCCGAGCGCATCGTCCTGGTGGAGCAGTTCCGGGTGGGTGCCTTCGCCGCAGGACACAATCCCTGGATGATCGAGCTGGCGGCCGGGATGACCGAGCCGGGCGAGGCGCTCGACGCGGTGGCCCGGCGCGAGTTGAAGGAGGAAACCGGGCTTGAGGCCCGCCACATGGAAGAATTCGCCAACTTTCTGCCGAGCCCAGGCGCCCTGTCGGAAAAGGTCACCGCCTTTGCCGCCTGCGTCGATATCTCAGGTCTGGCGGAGTTCGGCGGCAACCCCGGCGAGCACGAGGACCTGCGCCTGCACACCTGGAGCGTGGAGGAGGCCGAGCGGCGGCTCGACAACGGGTCCATCGACACCGCCATCACCCTGATCGGCGTGGCCTGGCTGCTGCGCCACCGCGAGCGCCTCAACCGCGCCTGGCGCACATAGCCGGTCAGCGGACACGATTGGCGGCTGCCCGGTTGCGGCGGCTCCGTGGGCTCATTACTGTCAGTACGCGTACGCCACCAAGAGCTGATGACCCCATGACCGTTCGCGATGGGTTTCCGGCAACCGTCGGGAACACACCCCTCATTCGGCTTGGCCGGCTGTCCGAACAGACGGGGTGCGAGATCCTGGGGAAGGCGGAGTTCCTCAACCCCGGCGGCTCGGTCAAGGACCGGGCAGCGCTCGCGATCATCCGCGATGCCGAAGCGCGCGGCGCCCTGCGGCCCGGCGGCGTCGTCGTCGAGGGCACGGCGGGCAACACCGGCATCGGCCTTACCCTGGTGGGCAATGCGCTCGGCTACCGGACCGTGGTGGTGATGCCGGAAACCCAAAGCCGCGAGAAGCACGAGATGCTGCGCCTGATCGGCGCCGATCTGCGCACGGTGCCGGCGGTGCCGTACCGCGACCCGGAGAACTACGTGCACGTCTCGCGCCGCCTCGCGGAGGAACTGGCGGAACGCGAGCCGGCGGGTGCTGTCTGGGCCAACCAGTTCGACAACACCGCCAATCGCGACGGCCACCGCGCCACCACCGGCGAGGAGATCTGGGAGCAGACCGGCGGGCGCATCGACGCCTTCACCTGCTCGGTGGGCACCGGCGGAACGCTGGCCGGCATCGGCCAGGCGCTGAAGGCGCACAATCCCGAGATCCGCGTGGTCCTGACCGACCCCATGGGGTCGGCCCTCTACCACCACTACACCAGCGGCGAGCTGAAGGCCGAGGGCAGCTCGGTCACCGAAGGCATCGGCCAGGGCCGCATCACCGCCAATCTGGCCGATGCGCCCATCGACGACGCCCAGCGGGTGAGCGACGAGGAAGCCCTGTCGACGCTGTTCGGTCTGCTGCAGGACGAGGGCCTGCTGCTCGGCGGCTCCAGCGGCATCAATGTCGCCGGTGCGGTACGTCTGGCCAACGCCATGGGACCCGGCCACACCATTGTCACCATCCTTTGCGACGGCGGGCAGCGCTATCTGTCGAAGCTGTTCAATCCGGATTTCCTCAGGTCGAAGAACCTGCCGGTGCCGCCAAGTCTGTTGCCGCGCCCGGCGGACGCCCGGGCAGCCGGAGGGCACGTCGCATGACCACGACCGAGCTTGTGTTCCGCCAGGACGCGTACGCCCGTTCGTGCGCCGCCACCGTGGCGGCGGCGGAGGCCAACCGGGTGGTGCTCGACCGCACGGTCTTCTACCCCACCGGCGGCGGCCAGCCGGGCGATGCCGGCACGCTCTCCTGGGACGGGCAGTCGGCCCGGGTGGTGGATGCCGTGAAGGGCGAGGATGCCGACAGCGTGGTTCATCTGCTGGCGGACGGCGATCCCATTCCGGCGCCGGGCACCGCCGTCACCGCGGAAATCGACTGGGAGCGGCGCCACCGCCTGATGCGCATGCACACCACGATGCACCTGGTGTGCTCGCTGGTGGAGGGCAGCGTCACCGGTGGCCAGGTGGGCGAGGCCAAGAGCCGGCTCGATTTCAACATTCCGGCGAGTGCCGTGGACAAGGCGGAGCTGACTTCCGCCTTGAACGCGCGAATTGCCGCGGCGCTGCCCGTCGAACCCGACTGGATCGACGAGGCGACACTGGACGACAATCCCGATTTGGTGCGCACCATGTCGGTCAAGCCGCCTCGGGGGGCCGGCCGGATCCGCGTGATCCGCATCGGCTCGGTCGAGGCGCCGGCAGACTTCCAGCCTTGCGGCGGCACCCATGTCCGAAATACAGGGGAGATTGGCGCCGTGGAGGTGACGAAGATAGAAAACAAAGGCAAGCAGAACCGGCGGATCCACATCGCACTCGTCGGCGCTTGATGTTCGGGGACGGAATTCACGGAGCGGGCTATGGGTAACGAGGTCGTCGGACCGCTGGTCACAACCGACTGGTTGGCCGAGAACCTGGAACGGCCGGATGTGAAGGTCGTGGACACGATCTTCTGGATGCCGGGCCTGGACCGGATCCTGGCCGACGAATACGAGCTGGCGCACATTCCGGGCAGCTTGCTGTTCGATATCGATGCGGTCAGCGACACGGCGTCGGAGATCCCCCACATGATGCCCTCGCCCGCGCGATTCGCGGAGCTGGTCGGGCTGATGGGGATCCGCAACACCGACACCATCATCTGTGCCGACCGCATGGGCACCATGGCAGCACCTCGCGCCTGGTGGATGTTCCGCAGCTTCGGCCACGACGCGGTGGCGGTGCTCGATGGCGGCATCACCAAGTGGATGCGCGAGACTCGGCCGGTGAGCGACCAGCCGCCCACCCCGACACCTGTGGTGTTCAATGTATCGCCCCGCCCCGGCTTCTTCCGCACGATCGAGGAGATCCGGCCGGAGAGCGAGCAGGTGATCGACGTACGCGAGCCCGAGCGGTTTGCCGGCAATGCGCCGGAAGCGTGGCCGGGCCGGCGGCGCGGCCATATCCCCGGCAGTCTCAACCTGCACTACGAGGACCTGATGACGCCGGAGCGGACGTTCAAATCGCCCGACGAGCTGCGCCAGGTGATCGCAGCGGCGGGCGTCGACTTGAGCGGTCCCATCGTCGCCACCTGCGGCAGCGGCGTGACCGCCTGCATCCTGTCGCTGGCGTTGACGCTGGTCGGCCGGCCGGAGTCCACCGTCTACGACGGCTCGTGGGCGGAATGGGGCCTCAGGCTCGACAAGCCGGTCGCCATCGGCCGCTCCACCTAAAATCTTCGCCCTCCGCGACCGGTCGCCGTCTGTCCGGATGGGGCAGCGGCGGCCGCGGCGCCCTGCCCCCGCACCGAGTCCACGACGGCGTGCCGCACAGGCCGGGCATGGCCCAACCGCTCTTGCTGGCAGGGAGCGGTTTGGCTATGCGGAACGCGCATGGATTTCCACCGGCGCGGACGTAGTTCCGCCCAGGTTGTGGGGTTTCGTCCCGGCTGCCGGGCCGCGTCCGCTGGCCACGGTGCCAGGCTGTCCAACGGGGAACGGATATGTGCGGGATCATCGGTCTGATCGGCCGCAGCGACGCAGCACCGCTGCTCATCGATGGGCTGAAGCGCCTGGAATACCGCGGCTACGACAGCGCCGGCATCGCCACCCTGGTCAACGGCTCCATCGAGCGGCGGCGGGCGGAAGGCAAGCTCGCCCGGCTTGAGGAGCGCCTGGCCGCGCAGCCGCTGTCCGGCACGGTCGGCATCGGCCATACCCGCTGGGCCACCCACGGCGTACCCAACGAGCGCAACGCCCACCCCCATTCCGACGGCAAGGTGGCGCTGGTCCACAACGGCATCATCGAGAACTACCAGGAATTGCAGCGCGAGCTGCTGGCGGCCGGCCACGTCTTCGCGTCGGATACCGACACCGAGACGGTGGTCCATCTGATCAGCCACTACATGGCGGACGGACTCGATCCCGTCGCCGCCACCCACGCGGCGCTGAAGCGGCTGGAAGGTGCCTTCTCCCTCGCCATCGTGTTCGCCGGCCACCACGACCTGATGATCGGCGCGCGCCAGGGCACGCCCTTGGCGGTGGGCTACGGCGACGGCGAGATGTTCTTGGGCTCCGATGCCATGGCGATGGCCCACCTGACCGACCGGATCACCTACCTGGAGGACGGCGACTGGGTGGTGCTGCGCTCCGACCATGCGGAAATCCGCTCCATGGACGGCACGCTGGTCAACCGGCCGACCCACCGGACCGCACTGTCCGCGGCCATGCTGGGCAAGGACGGCCACCGCCATTTCATGGCCAAGGAGATCTTCGAGCAGCCGCAGGTGATCGGCGACACGTTGAACGCGCTGATCAACCCCACAACCGGCGCCATCGCCCTGCCCGACCTGCCCTTCGACCTGGCGACGGTGCCGCGAATCACCATCGTCGCCTGCGGCACCTCGTTCTATGCCGGGCTGGTCGCCCGCTATTGGATCGAGCAGATCGCCCGCGTGCCGGTGGACATCGATGTGGCCTCGGAGTTCCGCTACCGCGACCCCGTGCTGCAGCCGGGCGGGCTGGCGCTGTTCATCTCCCAGTCGGGCGAGACGGCGGACACGCTGGCGGCCCTGCGCCACAGCCGCAAGCACGACCAGAAGGTGGTTTCGCTGGTCAACGTGCTGGAAAGCACCATGGAGCGGGAAAGCGATGCGCTGCTCCACACCCTGGCGGGGCCGGAGATCGGTGTGGCCTCCACCAAGGCGTTCACCACCCAGCTCACCGTGTTGGCCTGCCTGACGCTGGCCCTGGCACGCGCCCGCGGCACCATCGATGCCGCGCGGGAGGCCGAGCTGTCCCAGGCGCTCGCCATGGTGCCCGGCCGCGTCGCCGAGGTGCTCAACCACGATGCCCGCATCCGCGAGATCGCCGAGGACGTGATGCGGGCGCGCGACGTGCTCTATCTCGGCCGCGGCGTGCACTTCGCCATCGCCCTGGAAGGTGCCTTGAAGCTGAAGGAGATCAGCTACATCCACGCCGAGGGCTATGCCGCCGGCGAGATGAAGCACGGTCCCATCGCGCTCATCGACGAAACCGTGCCGGTGGTGGTGATGGCCCCCACCGACCCGCTGTTCGAGAAGACCGCCAGCAACCTGGCGGAAGTGGTGGCCCGCGGCGGCCGCGTGGTGCTGTTTTCCGACGCCAAGGGGGTGGAGCGGATGGCCGGCCAGGCGGTGTTCACCATCACCATGCCGGACGTGGACCCGTTCGTGGCGCCGATCCTCTACGCCATCCCCGCCCAGCTCCTGGCCTACCACGTCGCCGTGCTCAAGGGCACCGATGTGGACCAGCCGCGCAATCTGGCGAAATCGGTTACCGTCGAATAAGTTAGCCGACTATTTCCAAGTAACATTTTAGTCTCCCGGCCGGCGATCACAACATCGCGACCGGCCGTAGGCCCGCGCGTGCCGGTTGTTCGCCGGCCACCCAAGGTGCGGCGATTCACAGTTTTTTGCAGTGCACAAGACATGGCCGGCGGCGACCTGGTCAAATTTCATATTTCTGAAATGTTTCTGCAGCGCCCGATTCATGGGTATTAAGTACACGCCAGTGGTGACTGTGCGGTGTTCCCCCGTGCGCTCCCCACACAAACGTCAAAGACAAAGAGGTTTGAGACACCATGTCGATCACGCGTCGTGGATTGCTGGGCGGCACCGCCGCCGTTGCCGCCACGGTCGCCGCACCTGCGGTGATCACCCGCCCCTCCTTCGGCCAGTCCTCCGGCACCGTCCGGGTCTATGCGTGGCTGGACTATATCCAGCCCAACATCGTCGAAGCCTTCGAGAGCGAGACCGGCATCCAGGTCGAGCTGTCGACTTACGGCTCCAACGACGAGGCCATGAACACGCTGCAGGCCAACGGTGGCACCGGGTTCGATGTGATCTTCCCGTCGATCACCAACACGCCCGGCTACCAGAGCCCCGATGCGCCCAACGGCATCTACCTGACGCTGCTGGATATGGGCCGGATCAATGCCGAGAACATCATCCCGGCCTTCCTGCGCGACTCCGCCTCGCTCGGCGGCGTCCACAACGGTGAGCAGGTGGTGCTGCCGTTCGACTGGGGGACCGAGGGCGTGACGCTCAACCGCGCGCGCCTGCCGATCGCCGACGAGGACATCTCCTTCGGCGACCTGTGGCGCCCGGAAGCCGAAGGGGCCGCGGCGTTCCGCCAGAAGTCCGTGCTGATTGGCACCGGCCTTTACCTGGATGCCACCGGCGAGGTGCCCTCCAACCGCATGCTCGACGTCTACCGGTCCGAAGAGGAAGCCCGCCGCGTGTTCGGCGCGGTCGCCCAGTGGATCGTCGAGCACCGCCAGAACTTCGGCGCCTTCTGGAACAACGCCACGGAAGCCACCGCCGCGTTCAACGAAGCCGGCTGCATCATCGGCCAGACCTGGGACACCACCGGCTTGCTGCTGAACCGCGAGAACCCGGACTTCGTCTACCGCGCCCCGCGCGAAGGCATCATCACCTGGATGGACTCCGTGGGCATCCCGTCGGGTGCCGACAACGTCGATGAAGCCTATGCCTTCATCAACTTCCTGCTGCGCCCGGAGATCGGCGGCATGTTCTCCAACAACACCGGCTACAACTCCGCCGTGGTCGGTGCCGCGGACTATGCGTCGGAGGAGTTCGCCCGCCAGTTCAACGAGGTGTACCGGCCGGACGTGCTCTCCAACATGTGGTGGTGGCAGGCGGACACGCCGTTCTTCGCACCCTTGCAGAACGAGTTCGTGGAAATCATCACCAGCGCCTGACCTGGGATCGGGCGGCGGGGCTCCGGCACCGCCGCCCGAAAGGTTTTTGCCGCCTCGTTTCGCAACTTCTCCTAGACTACCCGCCGAAGCTGCCGGACGGACCGGCTTCCCGCCGGTCGGCTCCCCCCCGCGGTTCGAACTTGGAAAAGAGCCATGCACGGCCAAGACGTAGCGCTGAACGGCGTGAGTGTCCGGTATCCCAACGGCTTCGTCGCCGTCCAGCCCTCCGACCTGGAGATCAAGGCGGGCGAATTCTTCTCCATCCTGGGGCCGTCGGGCTGCGGCAAGACCACCATCCTTAGGGTCATCTCCGGGTTCATCCAGCCGAGCAGCGGCGCGGTGCTGATCGGCGGCCGCAACCAGGCCGGCGTCGGCCCCAACGACCGCCCGACCGCGCTGATCTTCCAGAACCTGGCCCTGTTTCCGCTGATGACCGTACGCGACAACGTCGCCTTCGGGCTGGAAGCGCGCGGCATGCCCAAGCGCCAGCGCCGGGCGCGGGCCGACGAGCTGTTGGACCTGGTGGCACTCACCGGCCACGGCGACAAGAAGCCGGGCCAACTTTCCGGCGGCCAGCGCCAGCGCGTGGCGGTCGCCCGGGCGCTGGCGGTGAACCCCTCGGTCCTGCTGCTGGACGAGCCCCTGTCGGCCTTGGACCTGAAACTGCGCCAGCACATGCGCGCGGAGCTGCGGGCGATCCAGAAAAAGACCGGGGTCACCTTCATCTACATCACCCACGACCAGGGCGAAGCGCTGACCATGTCGGACCGCATCGCCATTATGAACCACGGCCGCATCGAGCAGGTGGACACCACCTCGTTGGTCTACGACCGCCCGGCCACCTCCTTCGCCGCCACCTTCGTCGGCGAGATGAACGTGTTCCGCGGACCGGTGATCGCCATCGACGGCGAGTTCGTCAGCATCGAGCACGAACTCGGCCGCCTTACCGGCCGCTCGCTGGCGCCGCTTCAGCCGGGCGACGACAGCATGATCTTCATCCGCCCGGAGCGGGTGGCGCTGGGGCCGCCGCCGGGCAACCTCAACGGCACACCCTACAACGCGCTGAGCGGCCGGCTGGCCCGCCACGATCTGGAAGGCCCCTTCGTCAACCTGTTCTTCGAGGTCGGCGGCAAGACCATCGCCGTACACACGACCAATCTGGGCCGCCTCGACGTCTCGCCGAACCAGGTCCAGCCGGTGCATTTCCGCGGCGACGACGCCATTGCGCTGCCGGCCGGCGAGTTGGCAGCCACCTACGGCGACGCGGCGGCCAGCCATGGGTAGCGGGATGCGCATCCTGGGGCGGCCCCTGGCCATCCTGTTCTCAGTGCTGGTGGGCTTCTGGGTGCTCGTGCTGATCGCCCTGCCCACCGCGTCGATGATCCTGGAAAGCCTGGAAACGCCGCCGCGCCTGCTGGACAGCAACCAGATCTCCGACCTGGTGGCCGATGCCAACACCTGCCAGACGATCCTGTCGCGCTACGCCGCGGCCGCGGAAGAGGCCGAAAGCCAAGCCGATGGGCCCGCCTCCATCACTGCCCCGTCCATCGGCGGCATGGCCGTGCCCAGCATCGGCGGCGGCGGCGGTGCCAACAGCGGGCCGGCCCTGCCCTTCATCATCCATTGCGACCGCACGCGCACCGACCGGGCGCTGGGGCGGCTCGACACCTCCACCCCCTCGCCGCGGCTGAACGAGCTCTACGGCCTGCCGGTGCTGTCGGTGGACCATGCCGCACCGATCGACACGCAGCTAGCGCAGGCCGCGGACATCGAAGCCCTGGCCCGCGACCTGGTGGAGCGCGTGCGTGCCCTGGAGGCCGACCAGTCGAGCCTGACCACGGCGTCCTACGGCGTGCTGCTGGCCGCCACCCAGATCCCGCGCGCCAGCAACGCTGAGGAGGAGACGGGTTTCGACCCGGTCCGGGCCGTTCAGAACGTGGTGGGCCTGCGCTTTGAGACCGACGACGGCCACGTGTACGAGCGCATCCCGCTGGACACGCTGGCCAAGACGCTGGTGCACGCGGCCTTCGCCACGCTGCTGGCGCTGCTGATCTGCTATCCCATCGCCTACAAGCTGACGACCACCCAGGGCACGCGCTGGGGCGTGTGGCTGTTCGTGGCGCTGGTGATTCCCTACGCCATCGCCGAGCTGATCCGCATCTACGCCCTGCTGTCGATCTTCTCCAACTTCGGGCTGGCCAACCACATCCTCTCGTGGTTCGGCCTGGCCGACGTGGCCACGGGCGACATCCGCGACGTGGTGCGCTTCCAGGAGGAGCCGGGCACCATCTTCTTCGCGCTCGTCTACACCTATAACCTGTTGATGGTGTTCAGCATCTACAACGTGATGAGCACCATGGACTGGAGCCAGGTGGAAAGCGCCAGCGATCTCGGCGCGCGCTCCTGGCGCATCCACTGGCGGGTCATCATGCCCTATTCGAAGCCCGGCATCTCGGTGGGCTGCATCCTCACCTTCATGCTGGCGGCCGGCGCCTTCTCCGTGCCGCAGATCATGTCGCGCGGGCTGCAGGCGCCGTGGTTCTCCTCCACCATCTACGAGAAGTATTTCGAGAACCACAGCCCCGAGGTGGGCTCCGCCTACGCCACTTTCTTCGTCGCCTGCTGCCTGATCGTCGTGGCCATCTTCATGGTGGCGACACGCACCCGGCTGCGCGACTTCATGCGGACCTGACGGAGGACTGGCGCCATGATCCGCCGCATGGGGTCCAGCCTGGTCCTGGACATCTACACCGCGGTCTTCCTCATCGTCATCTTCGCACCGATGGTGATGATGGTGATCGCCAGCTTCAACGAAACCAGTCCGCCCAACGTCATGGATTGGTCGGGCACCACCTTCAAATGGTACCGCTACTTCTGGATGAGCGACGCGGAACTGGCGGCAGACCCGGTGCTGCGGGCGTTCGACCGCAACACCTTCGTCGGCTGCGCCGCCAACAGCCTGATCGTCGCCGCCGGCGTGGTACCGCTGTCGCTGATCCTCGGGCTGGCAGGGGCCGTGGTGCTGACCAAGCTGCGCAGCCGCTTCAACGGCTTCCTGAGCTGGGTGCTGCTGTCGCCCATGCTGATGCCGGGGATCACGCTGGGCCTCAGCACCATGATCTACTGGAGCATGGTCGGCGTGATGCCGGGCCTGTTCACCGCGACCATGGCGATGACCAGCTTCGTGGCCACCGTACCCATGCTGATCATCATGGGCCGGCTGCAACGCCAGGACCCGAGCCTGGAGGAGGCGGCGTTGGACCTGGGGGCTTCGCCCACCTATACCTTCTGGCGGGTGACGCTGCCGTTCCTGGCACCGGCGCTCGGGGTTTCCGCGGTGCTGGCGTTCCTGTGGACCGTGGAGAACTACAACACCACCAAGTTTTCCATCGGCACGGGATGCACGCTGTCCACCCATATCGGCGACATGGTCCGCAACCCGGTCGGCCACCCGCCGCTGATCAACGTGGTGGGCACGGTGGTGATCTTGCTGACGGTGGCCGGGGCCATCCTCCACACCGTGCTGTCGCGCCGCGAAGCCAAGATGGGCAGCAAGTCCGAAAAGCGCGGGCTGGCCGACAAGCGCGCCTGAGCGCCGCAGCCGGGCGGTGGGCAGCATGAGCGGACCGGTCGTCATCGCCCGCTGCCATCCGGCCCTGGTGGACCACCTGCCGCCGCCCCTGCCGGCCGCAGACGCCCTGCCCCCCTGGGTGCGCACCAGCCCCGGCAAGCTCGCCAGCGAGCTGCTGGGCGGGGCGGAGCTGCGAACCCTCAAGCACTGCCCGCCCTTCCTCGATGCCCTGCGCACCGGGCTGCTGCTGCGCCTGGCTTGCGCCATCACCGCGACCGAGGACGGCCTGGTGTGGGACTGGCAGGTACCGGTGCCCGACGATCTCGGTATCCCGGCAAGCCCGCTCGGCCTGCACCTGCCCGACCAGTTGACCGGCACGCCGCTGAAGCCGCGGCCCGACCAGCCCATCGTCAAGTTCCTCAACCACTGGACCTTGGAAGCGCCGGCGGGCTGCAGCCTGCTCGTTACCCACCCGTTCGGCCGCGAGGACCTGCCCTTCCGCACGCTGACGGGCGTGGTGGATGCCGACCGCTTTGCCCTCGGCCACATCCACGCGCCGGCCCTGTGGCTCGACCCCGCCTGGCGCGGCACGCTGGAGGTCGGCACGCCCTACGCCCAGGTGCTGGTGGTGGCGCGCGCGTCCTCCCGCCCCATGGTCGAAGCACGCGCCTGGACGGAGGAGGAGGCCGCAGGCCGCGACCAGGTGCTGGAGGACCTGCGGCGCAGCCCCGGCGGCTACCGCAAGAGCTACCGGGTCGGCTCCGGCGATGCCGGGCCGGAGGTGGACCCGGAAGTGGACGAGCCTGAAGACTGACCGGGGGACGGCGCTTCCGTCGCCAGCGCGTCCGTCAGCCGCCACGGGATGACGCCGCGGGGCTGGCCGCAGATCGCCTTGGCGATGGCCGGCCGGCTGGCGGGATGATCGAGCGACAGCGCCCGCAGGTCCGCCAGCGCCTCGCCCGGGTGGCCAGCCGCCAAAGCCAGGCGCCCGCGTAGCAGCCGGTCGGCCGGCGTGGCCGGGCGCAGGGTCATGACATGGTCCTGGGCCGCCAGCGCTTCGGCCGCATCGCCTGCCGCCAGGGCCAGCCGCACGCGGCCCTCCCAGGCGGGCGCGAAGTCGGGCCCGGCGACCGTCGCCCGCGCCATCCAGGCGCGTGCCGACGCCGCGTCGCCCCGCCGCTCCTCCGCCAGGGCCGCGGCATAGGCCCAGCGCGGATCGCTTTGCCCCGAACGGGCGAACAGCTCACCCGCGGCGAAGGCGGCCGTGGGCCAGTCCTCCGCCGCGATGGCGGCCTGCAGCCGGGCCTCGTCGGGGCTCACCGCCCGGCTACTCCAGGTCGATCCGGTAGACCTGGCCGGGATAGGGCTCGGTCCACGCATCGATGACGGCGGTCACGTAGAGCACGCTCTCGTCCGCCCCGAACTCCATGTTGTCCACGTAGAGGGCCGGCACCTCGATCACGCGCACCGGCTGGCCGCCGGGATCGGCGACCAGGATACGGCCGCCTTCGAACTGGGCGATATAGACGTTGCCGGCAGCGTCGGTGCGCAGGCCGTCCGGCCCCATGTAGATATCGAATTCCGGCAGGTCCGGCGCCAGGTCGGACAGGCGGGCAAACAGGTAGCGGTTGCCCAGCGTGCCGTCGGCATTGCGGGTGAAGCGCAGCACCCGCTGCGCCCCCATCTCCGAGACGTAGAGGCTGGTGCCGTCGGGGCTGAGCGCCAAACCGTTGGAATAGTGGATGTCGTTGGCCACCTCCACCGTGCTGCCGTCGGCCCGGTAGAGGTAGATCCGGCCTTCGATGGGGGCCGCGGCATCCCAGATGCCCGAGGCGGAGAAGTAGAAGCCGCCCGCACCGTCCGCCACCGCATCGTTGGGGCCGAACAGCGGGTTGCCCTCATCGTCGGTAGCGATGGTGGCCACCGCCTCGCCCGTCGGCGTGATCAGCTCCATGGCACCGCTGTCATAGCAGGTGACCGCGAAGGTCTCGTCGGTCACCGCGATGACGGCGGAGGGTCCGCACCCTTCCTGGCGCCAGACCACACGATTGGCCTCGCCGTCCCACACCATCACCGTGTCGGCCCCGTATTCCACGTAGTAGAGCAGGTCGTTGAACCACAGCGGCCCCTCTGGGAACGACGTCTCGGGGTTGATGATCGTCACCTCCTGGGCGGCGACAGCCCCGGACAGCGACGCCAGCGCGGCGCAAACGGCGGCCCCGGCGGGGCTGATCGGGCGAAGGGTGGCCATCGGGTGCGTTCTCCTTGGCGTGGTCGTGGGGGGCCGATGCCCCGCGTGCCGGCAGTCTCCGCCAAACGCCACGGGATCGCCACCCCGCAGGCACCTCGGTTTGCCCGCGTGGACGGGCCCGCCCACGGGGGTGGCAGCCCGCGCCATACGGGACCATATCAGTGCCGCCAACGATGCCACCGCGGCAGCCAGGAAGGAGGCAGCGATGCCCCGATCGTACGAGAAGACCGACGAGGCGCTCGCCAAGCTGACGGCCGAGCAGTTCCAGGTGACCCAGAACAGCGCCACCGAACGTCCCTTCCGCAACGAATTCTGGGACAAGACGGACGCCGGGCTCTATGTGGACGTGGTGTCGGGCGAGCCGCTGTTCGTGTCTGCAGACAAGTTCGACAGCGGCTGCGGCTGGCCGAGCTTCGTCCGCCCCGTGGTCGACGACAACGTGGTGGAGCTGCGCGACACCAGCCACGGCATGATCCGCACCGAGGTCCGCTCCAAGCACGGCGACAGCCATCTCGGCCACGTCTTCCCCGACGGGCCGGCGCCCACCGGCCAGCGCTACTGCATCAACTCCGCCGCCCTGCGCTTCATCCCGCTGGCCGAGCTGGAGGCCGAAGGCTACGGCGAGTTCATCCCCATGGTGGAGGAAGCTGCGCGGGGTTAGGACGTCGCGAGTGCTGCACCGCCCGCTCCTCCTCCCGACCGCCTATTCCAGGATACTGCCGTGGATGGCCGGGAGGGGGAGCGGGCTGGGACCGACTCCGCGTGGCGCGAAATGGGTTAGGCGGCGTCGGCCTCCTCCAGCACCTTGCGGGCCACACGGAAGCACTCCAGGGCCATCGGCACGCCGCAGTAGATGCCGACCACGTGGATGGCTGCACGGATCTGTTCGCGCGTAACGCCGTTCCGCAGGGCACCGCGGCAATGCACCTCCCATTCGTGCATGCGGCCGAGTGCTCCGATCATCGCCAGGTTCATCAGCGAGCGGGTCTTGGCGTCGATGGCGTCGTCGCCCCAGCCGAAACCCCAGGCCCAGGCCGTCATGGCTTCCTGGAACGGCCGGGTGAAGTCGTCCGCCGCCGCCAGGTTCTTCTCCACGTAGTCGGCCCCCAGCGTCGCCTTGCGCTGGGCGAGGCCCTTGTCGAACAGGTCTTGGTCCATGGGTTCCCTCCGGATGGTCTGCCGCCATCCTAGGGATTTAGCGCATTTTCTGATCAGTCTGCACCAGCCCGCACCCCCCGCCCGGTCACCCAGTATTCTACAATGGTTTGGTTGGCTGGGCGGAGGTGCCGGCCGGAACCGACGAGAATGGCGGTGGAAACCGCCCTAGGGTCCGGACTCAATTACCGCATGGCCATGGTTTGTGCAGAAATCGGACAGGACTAGGAGTGAGGAGGATGAACATGCCCACGCATATTCGACGACGAGCGACGCAGTCCTGGCCGATGTCTGCCAAATCCTCCGGACGGCTGGCGGCGTCCCGCCCCACGGCGTTGCCGAGCCCTTGCGGTGAACAGGCACCGCGGCGCGCTCAGCGCCTTGTGGGACCGAACGCCGTCAGCCGCCGTGGCTCATGGGGTAATTGAGTACGAACCCTAGGAAGCGCCGGTCAGCCGGTGCGGCTGCGCCGCGGCGCCGCCAGGCAGGCGATCCACAAGATCACCCCGGCCACCGTGGCGATCATGCCGGCGGCACTGACGGAGTTGGCCGCCCCCAGCCACACCGGCCCGTAGCCCGCCAGCACATAGCCCAGCACGGCGGAGACGATGGCGAACAGCACGCTCCAGGCGACCTGGCGGCCCAGCCGGTCGGTCATCAGCCGGGCGGCAGCGGGCGGACAGACGAACATGGCGATGACGATGATGGAGCCCACCGCATCGAAGGCGGCGACGGCAGCAATCGCCGTCAGCACCACCAGCGCCCCGCCCAGCAGCCGCGTCGGCACGCCCACCGTGCGGGCGAAGGCGGCATCGAAGGTGGAAATCGCCAGTTCCTTCCACAAGAGCGCCAGGAACAGGCCGATCGCCAGCGTGACGATGGCGAGCCGCGGCAGTTGCGGCGGCAGCCCGGCCAGCGCCTGCGGATCCAGCAGCGAGCCCCAGCCGGTGGCATCGAACCAGATCAGGCTTTCCAGGTTGCCGTTGAGCGCATGCTCCACATCCAGGTGGACGGCACTGGTGTCGGACTGCTCCAGCAGCAGCACGCCGGCGGCAAACAGCGTGGTGAAGACAAGGCCCATGGCGGCCCCCGGCTCCACCCGGCCGAGGCGCTTCACCGCCTCGATCATCAGCACCGCGACGATGGCGGCCGCTCCCGCCCCCAGCATCATCGGCCAGGCGGTGACGGTACCGGTGACGAGGAAGGCGACGACGATGCCCGGCAGCACGACGTGGCTGATGGCGTCGCCGATCAGGGCCTGGCGGCGCAGCAGCAGGAAGTTGCCGGGGAGCGCGCAGGCCACGGCGGAAAGGACGCCGATCAGCAGCGGCGTCAGGCTGAGCTGGACGAATTCGGCACCCATCACGCCACCCCTTCGGGGCTCGGCAGGCGCCGGTCGACCTCGGCGATCTCGTCGGCCGTCAGGAGGTCTTCCAAGGGCGTCAGGCCGTCGTAGCGTTCCAGCACCGGGTCGTCGGCCCGCTCGCTGCGGACGAGGCTCCAGCGCGCCTCGTCCAGGGCGGCCTTGGCGGCGGCCGCCCTTCCCTCCAGCGTCGCCACGCCGTCGCGCCGGATGAGGCCGTCGCGGCGCAGCACCTGGAGGGTCAGGCCATCATAGATCGGCTCGCCGCGCACCAGCGCCAGCAGCCCCTGGCGGCGGTGCACCTGGCGCTGGAAGCGCCGTCGCCGGAGGGCGGCCGACACCACGCCGCGCACCGGCGAGAACAGGGCGGAGACGAGGAAGCCGGCGAACGCCGTCAGCACGATGATCGGCCCCGTGGGCAAGGCCGCGGCAGTGGCCGACACGGCCGCCCCCAGATAGCCGGCCGCGCCGCCGAACAGGACGGCCAGCAGCACCATGCGGCTCACCTGGTCGGTCCAGAAGCGGGCGGTGACGGCAGGGATGATCAAGAGGGCCACCACCAGGATCAGCCCCACCACCTTCAGCCCGATCACGGTAACCAGCAGGGCCAGGCCCATGGCCGCCAGGTCGGTATGGCGCACGTTCACCCCGGTGGCGGCGGCGAAGTCCGGATCGAAGGCCACCAGGGTCAGCGGCCGGCGCAGCACGAACACCAGCACCGCCAGCAGGGCCGCGGCGACCGCGATGGTAACGGCCTCGCTGGTCAGCATGCCTGCGGTGGACCCCAGCAGGAAGGTCTGCAAGCCCGCCTGGCGGCCGGTCGACAGCGTCTGGATCACCGTCAGCAGCACGATGCCGAGACCGAAGAACACCGACAGCACGGCGCCGATGGCGGCATCCTCGCTCAGCCGGGTACGCCGGGCGATCCATTCCACCATGAGAAGGCCGACCAGCGAGGACAGGGCCGAGCCCAGCAGCAGGCCGGGCAGCCAGCGCCCATCGCCGCCCAGCGCCACCATGGCGAGGAAGGCCAGGCACACGCCAGGCAGGGTGGAGTGGCTGACGGCATCGGAAATCAGCGCGCGGCGGCGCAGGAAGATGAAGGTGCCGGCGCCGCCCGCGGCGGCCCCCAACAGCCCGGCACCGATCGCCACCAGGGCGGAGTTGTAGCCGCCCTGCAGCGTGAGCGCTTCGAGGAAGTGGTCGAACGGCGTCATTTCGGGGGCATCGCCGGCCGCTCAGGCACCGCGCCCCAGCGCCAGTTCCTCCACATGCGCGGTGGCCAGGCGGCCGCCATAGGTGTGCTGCAGGTTCTCCACCGTGAAGGTCGTCTCCACCGGCCCTTCAGCGACCTTCGACAGGTTGATCAGCAACACCCGGTCGAAATACTGCGCCACCGTGGAGAGGTCGTGGTGCACGCAAACCACCGTGCGCCCGGCCGCCTTCACTTCCTGCAACACGGCGATGATCGCCCGTTCCGTGGCGGCATCGACGCCGGCCAGCGGCTCGTCCAGCAGGTAGAGGTCGGCGTCCTGCGCCAGCGCGCGGGCGAGGAACACGCGCTGCTGCTGGCCGCCGGAAAGCTGGCCGATCTGCCGCTCGGCAAATTCCGCCATGTTGACCCGCTCCAGGCAGGCCATGGCGGTTTCCCGATGCTTGCGGCCGGCCAGGCGCACCCAGCCGATCTTGCGGTAGAGGCCCATCAACACGACGTCGATCACCCGGGCCGGGAAATCCCAATCGACGCTGGCGCGCTGCGGCACATAGGCCACGCGATGGCGCGCCTCCTTGAACGGCCGGCCGAACACCGTGACCTCGCCGGACAGGCGGGGCACCACCCCCAGCGCGCCCTTCAGCAGCGAGGACTTGCCGGCGCCGTTGGGGCCGACGATGGCGGTCATGGTGCCCAGCGGCAGGGTGGCATCCACGGAGAACACCGCCGCCTTGGCGCCGTAGCTCACCGACAGGCCGCGGATCGCCAGTGCCGCGTCCTTGCGGCCGTCGTCCACCAACTCACCCGAGCGTGCGATCAGTTCGACCGGAGCCATCTGCGTCTATCCGTCCTTCTCCTCAGACCTCACGTGCCCGAAGCCAGGCGGCCGTGCAGGCCGTCCGCCGGGGCCGTGCCGCCCAGCGCCCGGGCGATGGCCGTGATGTTGTGGTCGATCATGCCGATATAAGTGCCTTCGTAGGTGCCCGGTTCCCCCATGGCGTCGGAGAACAGCTCCGCCCCCACGGCGACCTGGTGGCCCTCGGCTTCCGCCCCTTCGATCAGCGCGCGGATGTTGCGGTCGGACACCGAGCTTTCGATGAACACGGCCCCCACGTCGCGGCTAACCAGCGCATCGACCAGTTCTTCGATGCGCCGGAGCCCGGCTTCGCTTTCGGTCGAGATGCCCTGGATGCCCAGCACCTCGAAGCCGTAGGCGCGGCCGAAATAGCGGAAGGCGTCGTGCGCGGTGACCAGCACCCGGCGGTCTTCCGGCACGCTCGCCAGCACCTCCCGGCCGTAGTCCGCCAGTTCCGCGATCCCCGCCAGATGCGCTTCGGCGTTGGCGGCGTAAACTTCCGCCCCTGCGGCATCGGCCTCCGTCAGTGCGTCGCGCACCGCCTCCACCACATGGGGCCACAGGTTGGGGTCCATCCATACATGCGGATCGTAACGGTTCTCGTAGCTGTCGTGGGCGAGCCGCCGGTCCACCGGCACCGCCTCGCCCACCGCGACCACGGGCATACGCCGCGCCAGCTCCAGCATGAACTCCTCAAGCTGGGCTTCCAGGTAGAGGCCGTGCCACAGCACCAGGTCGGCCTGGGTCATCGCCACAATGTCACTGCGCGTCTGGCGGTAAGAATGGGGATCGACACCCGGCCCCATCAAGGCCGTCACCGCCACCCGGTCGCCGCCCACCTGACGGGCCGCATCGGCGATCATCGAGGTTGTGGCCACCACGGTCAGGGTCTGCGCCGCGGCCCCGGAGGCCGCAACGAGGCAGAGCACGGCCGCAGCAAACGCCGCGCCAGCGATCCGTCGACTCCATGTTGCGATGCACAGAAACACAGGCCACACTCATATTACAAAGACATGACACCTTTGATATGCACTGCCTCAAGGATAATCGTGATTCAGAGAAAGTTAGTCAAGGCTAAATTGCCAAAACCCGCATTCTCTGGCAAACAGGCTTGCACGGACCGCGTGTGATGGCCCATGTGACTAAGACCTGCCGGTTCCACCGGATCGGAGGCCCCGCGCCGTGAACGACCAGCCAGACGTTCCTCGCCACTCGGACGACGATTTGCCGCCGGCCGAGGTGCACGCGCAGATGTTTGCGCGGCTGCGCGAGGCCCATGCCACCGAGGTACTGGAAGACTATGTGGAGATGATCGCCGACCTGATCGACGGCGAAGGCGAAGCGCGCGCGGTCGATCTGTCGGAGCGGTTCGGGGTCACGGCCGCCACCGTCAACAGCACGGTGAAGCGCCTGGAACGCAACGGCTACGTCACCTCCAAGCCCTACCGCGCCATCTTCCTCACCGACAAGGGGCGCGAGCTGGCCGGCCGCTGCCGCGAACGCCACCGGCTGGTGTTCACCTTCCTCTTGGCACTCGGCGTGGAGCATGACGTGGCTGCGGCCGATGCCGAGGGCATGGAGCACCATGTGAGCGAAGAGACCCTGGCGGCCTTCGAGCACTACCTGAAGACCGTCAGCAGGAGCTGAAACCCTTACCGTCCGCCCGGCGGCGTCCCGGCCGGCGCCACCAGGGGCGGCGCGCCGCGCACCGACAAGGTGGGCCAGCTCGGCCGGCTGAGCTGCAGGTGCACGCGCATCAGGTCGGCCGCCGCCTCCATGCGGCCCCGCTCCACCTGCTCCATGACGCGCAGGTGCTCACGGGTCGACTCGCGCAGCCGGTTCACCGGAGCGGGGCTTTGGAAACTGGGGGCGCGGCGCATCTTCAGGTGGTCCAGCAAGTCGCTGCGCAGGAAACGGTTGGCGCAGCCTTCCGCCAGGGCCTCGTGGAAGGCGCGGTCGAGTTCGTCGAACAGGGCCGTGTCGAACCCGGCATCGTCGGCCGCCACTAGCTGGTCCATGCGTGCCCTGAGGTCGGCCAAACGCGGCCGGTCGGGCACGAAGCCCGGCTCCAGCAGTCCGGCCGGTTCGGCCAGCAGGCGATAGCGGTAGCTGTCGGCGAGTGCGGAGGGGCCGTCGAGCATTGGCCGGAAGTGCCAGCGCTGGCCGGCGCCACGCTCCACCAGGCGGTCTTCGGCCAGCCGCGCCAGGGTCTTGGCCACCGGCGAGCGGGCTTCGCCGTAGCGGCGCACCAGCTCCGGAATGGTGACCTGTTCCGACAGGCGGCGCGCCACCCGGTCGCGCAGGATGCGGGTCCGCAGGTCGCCGCCGGCAACCGATTGCGCGGCGGACTGGCTGCGCGTTTCGCGCAGGGCCACCGGGTCGGCGCAGAGCACGTAGCCGCGGCCGGGGCGGAAGGCCACCGCCCCCTCGCCTTCCAGCACACCGAGAGCCGCCCGCGCCAGCGTGCGCGACACCGCACAGCGCGACGCCACCCACTGTTCGGGCAGATGGTCGCCGACGCGCGTCCCGGCCTGGCGGATCTCGTCCACCAGGCGGTCGGCCAGGTCCAGGTGGCTTTGGCGCGGCGGCAGGGTGGCGGTCGGCATGCTCTCGCGGGCTCGCTTCGGCACCGGGCGGCAGACGGACGGGCCGATGTACGGATTGACAATAAAATACCATAGACCGCATGCTTGACCCGACACAATGACCGGGACCTGGGCGCCCCCGGAATGCGGTCCCGGCGCATCGCCAACAGGGAGTTTCGGCTATGGCACAGTTCACGCGCGCGCTGGCGGGCACGGCCCTTGTTACGGTGGCCCTCGGCGGCCCGGCGGCAGCCCAGTCGCTGGTCATCTCCAACTGGGACGGCTACATGCCGGAAGACCTGCTGGACCGCTTCACCGAGGCCACCGGCATCGCGGCTGAACTGTCCGTCCACGCCACCAACGAGGAGATCATGGGCCGCCTGGTGGCCGGCGGCGGTGCCGGGTTCGACGTGGTGTTCGTCTCCTCGCCCTTCGCCGAGGCGTTGCACGCGCTGGGCCTGACGGCGGAGTTGAACCACGACCTCATCCCCAACGCCGCCAACCTGTACCCCGAAGCCCAGAACCTGGAATACGACCCCGGCAACACCTTCTCCATGCCCTACGCCTGGGGGACCACCGGGTTGTGCTACCGCGCCGACCTGGTGGAGACAGCACCGACGAGTTGGACCGACCTGCTCGATCCGCCGGCAGATCTGGCCGGCGAGGTCACCATGCTGTCCACCGATCGCTGGCTGATGGCCGCTGGCCTGCTGGCGCTGGGCTATTCGGTGAACGATACCGACCCCGCGCACATCGACGAGGCGCGCGACCTCCTGATCTCCGCCACCGATACCCTGCTGGCCTTCGACGACACCACCTTCTATTCCCGCCTGGTGTCGGGCGAGGCGTCGCTCGTCCATGCCTGGGACGGCTGGTGCAACTACGGCACGGCGGAAGACCCAAACATCCTGTTCGTGGTCCCCCAGGAAGGCTCCGACCTGTGGGTCGACACCATGGTGATCATGGCCAGCTCGGAGAACCAGGAGGCCGCACACGCCTTCATCGACTTCGTGCTGGATGCCGCCAACCACCGCTGGGTGGCGGAAAACATCCTCTACAAGGTGCCCAACGAGGCGGCCATGGCGGGCCTCGATCCGGCATTGGTGGAAGCCTTCCCCAATCTCGGCATGACGCCCGGCGAACTGCTGGAGATGGAGCAGCTGCGCGATCTGGGCGAAGCGCAGCGGGACTACACGCGCGCGGTGACGGAGGTCATGGCAGCCCAGTAGCTCGCCTCTTCGTCGGCCGGGAAGGCCGGGTGGCACCCCCTCGCCACCCGGTCCTTTCTCGCTAAAAAGATCTGCCGTTTCCCGCCCCCCGCCCCCCCCGCCCCCATCGCCCGGAGGCCGATTGAGCACCGCCCGCACCCGCACCGTGCTGTTCCTCGCCCCCGGCCTCGGCTGGCTGGCGCTGTTCATGCTGGTGCCGGTGGGGATCGTGATCGCCGACAGCTTCTTCCAGCGCGGCATCTACGGCGGCGGCGTCTACACCTTCACGCTGGAGAACTTCGCCCGCGCCTTCGATCCGCTCTACGCCGGCGTGCTGCTCACCAGTGCCAAGATCGCCGGGCTGGCCACGCTGGCCGCCGTGCTCATCGGCTATCCCGCCGCCTACGCCATCGCCCGCGGGCCGAAGCACCGCCAGCCGTTGCTGTTGTTCCTGGTGATGCTGCCCTTCTGGTCCAACTACCTGATCCGCACCTATGCCTGGATCGTGCTGCTCAACCGCGAAGGGCTGCTCAACCAGGGCCTGCGGATGCTGGGCTACGATGGCGAGCCCATCAACATGCTCTACACCGACGCCACCGTGGTGGTGGGGCTGGTCTACAACTACCTGCCCTTCGTGATCCTGGCGATCTATGCCTCGCTGTCGCGGCTGTCGGGTGACCTGTGGGAAGTGTCGAGCGACCTCGGCGCCAGCCCGTTCGATACCTTCCGCCGGGTGATCCTGCCGCTCAGCCTGCCCGGTATCGCCGCCGGAGCGGTGTTCGTGTTCGTGCTGTCCATCGGCAACTTCGTGACGCCGGACCTGCTCGGCGGGGGCCGCGTGCAGATGGTGGGCAACCTGATCTACGACCAGTTCCTGTCGGCGCGGGACTGGCCGTTCGGCTCCGCCCTCAGCTTCCTCCTCATCGGCATCATGATGGTGCTGCTGTTCGCCCAGGCGCTGGTGGTGAGCCGCAGCCAGGGGGAGCACCATGGCTGAGGCCCCGGTCCGAACGGCGACAGCCCAGCGGGCGGTGGCGCGGCGGCGCCAGCCGGTGGGCCTGCGGGTGCTGCGCGGCCATCTCTGGCTGGTCTACGCCTTCCTCTACGTGCCCATTGCCGTACTGGTGCTGCTGTCGTTCAACCGTGCCGGGCTGCCCACCGCCTGGGGCGGTTTCTCGGTCCACTGGTACGGCGAACTGGCGGCCAACACCGCCATCCAGCGCGCCGCCCTCAACACGCTCATCGTCGCCGTGTCCTCCACCCTCATCGCCAGCCTGCTAGGCACCTTGCTGGCGCTGGCGGTGGAGCGGCGGCAGCGCCGCTCCGGCCTGCTCGATGCCGTGCTGTTCGCGCCGATGATCATCCCGGACATCATCCTGGCGATCGCGCTGCTGAGCTTCCTGACGCTGATGCGGGTAACGCTGGGGCTCCACACCATCGTGATCGCCCATGCGGTGTTCAACATCGCCTTCGTCTGTGCGGTGGTGCGCACCCGGCTGAAGCATTTCGACTACGCCATCGTGGAGGCGTCGATCGACCTGGGGGCCGGCGAGTTCACCACCTTCCGCCGTGTCACCCTGCCGGCCATCTTCCCCGGCGTGCTGGCCGCCGCCCTGCTGGCCTTCACCCTGTCGGTCGACGAATTCATCATCGCCTATTTCACGTCGGGCGCCGGCCCGTCCTCCACCACGCTGCCCATGCAGATCTATTCCATGGTGCGGTTCGGCGTGACGCCGGAGATCAACGCGCTTGCCACCATCGTTATGCTGGTCAGCTTCACCGTGCTGTTCGCCGCCCAGCGCATGAACCGCGGCGTCATCGGAGCCGACGCGTGACCGCCGACAGCGCCGGGGCCATGCCCGCCGCGCCGCCGTCGCTGGAGAAGGCGCCGGCCGAAGCGGCCCCGCTGCTCACGGTCGAGGGCGTCACCAAGCTGTTCCCAGGCATCACGGCCCTGGACAGCGTGGACCTGGCGATCCGCGCCAACGAGTTCTTCGCCCTGCTGGGACCGTCGGGCTGCGGCAAGACCACGCTGTTGCGCATCCTGGCCGGGTTCGAAGCTCCCTCCACCGGCCGCGTGCTGCTGGAAGAGCGGGAGATCACCCATCTCAGCCCCAACCGGCGGCCGCTCAACATGATGTTCCAGTCCTACGCGCTGTTCCCGCACATGTCGGTGCGCCAGAACATCGCCTACGGGCTGGAGATGGACCGCGTGCCGTCTGCCGAACGCCGCCGCCGGGTCGACGAAATCCTCGCCACCACCCACTTGACCGACGCGGCCGACCGCCGGCCCGATCGCCTGTCCGGCGGCCAGCGCCAGCGCGTCGCGCTTGCCCGCGCGCTGGTGAAGCGGCCGCGCGTGCTGCTGCTGGACGAGCCGCTGGCGGCACTCGACAAGAAGCTGCGCGGGCAAATGCAGATGGAGCTGAAGCGCCTGCAGCACGATACCGCCATCACCTTCGTCGTCGTCACCCACGACCAGGAAGAAGCGCTGGTGATGGCCGACCGCATCGCCGTCTTGGATCGCGGCCGACTGCAGCAGGTGGGGCCGCCCGCGCTGCTCTACGAAGCGCCGGTCAATCGTTTCGTGGCGGATTTCATCGGCCAGATGAACTTTTTCGACGGCACGCTGGTGCCCGGCGGCCTCCAGGTGCCCGGCCTCGGCCACCTCGCCGGCACCTGGCCGCTCGACGCCAAACCCGGCCAGAAGGCCACCCTGGCGGTGCGGCCGGAACGCCTGGTCGCCGAACCGGACGAGCCGGCCGGCTGCACCAATCTTGTCTCCGGCGAGGTGGTGGAGATCGCCTACCACGGCCAGGACATCAGCGTGCATGTGCGCTTGCCCGGCCAGGACCGGCCGGCCCTGGTGCGCGCCTCGGCCAGCGTCCACGACCGGGTGCGCTACCGCCCCGGCATGGCGGTGACCTGCGGCTGGCAGACCGCCCACGGCCGTATCCTGATCGACTGACGAAGACCGGCAACGCCGCTGCTCAAGGGAGGATCCCATGACCGACGCCAAGACCATCGCCTTCTTCCCCGAAGCGGCCTTCGGCCCGGCGCTGAATTCCGTCGGCATCGCCCAGGCCTGCCAGGCGCGCGGCCACACCCCGGTGTTCCTCACCGATCCCGGCATGGCGACGGTCTATGCCGGCTACGGTTTCCCCGAGCACCTGGTCAACATGTCGGAGCCCATGGAGCCCGAGCAGATGGCCAAATACTGGTCGGACTTCATCAACGGCCACATCCCCAACTTCAACAAGTCGCCCTTCGAGCAGATCCCGAACTACGTTAAGGATTGCTGGGAAGCCATTGTCGATACGGCAAAATGGGCAGAGAAGGACTTGCCCGGCGTGCTCGACCGGGTGAAGCCGGACGTGGTGTGCGTGGACAATGTGGTGCTGTTCCCGGCAATCAAGCGCTACTGCCAGGAGCACGGCAAACCCTGGGTGCGCATCATCTCGTGTTCGGAAAACGAGATCGAGGATCCGGACATCCCGCCCCACCTGTCGGGCTGCGGCGAGGCCGACACGGCCTGCCACGACGCCTTCCGCGCCCGTTTCAACACGGTGATCGGGCCGATCCACGCGGACTTCAACGCCTTCCTCGCCGGCTGTGGGGAGAAGCCTTATCCGCTGGGGCAGTTCTTCGAAACCTCGCCCCACCTCAACCTGTTGCTCTACCCTGAGCCGGTGAAGTTCAAGCGCCGCGAGCCCTTGGATCCGGTCCGCTTCGTCTACCTGGAAGGCTGCGTGCGCCAGGAAGCCGCCTACGAGATCCCGGCCTTCACCGCCCATGCCGACGCGCCGCTGCTCTATGTCAGCTTCGGCAGCCTGGGGGCGGGCGACACCGGCCTGATCCAGCGGATCATCGACGTGGTGGCCGGGCTGCCGCTGCGCGCGCTCGTGAACGTGGGCGACTATGCCGACAGCTACGGCGCACCGCCCGGCAACGTGCACCTGGCGTCCTGGTATCCCCAGCCCAGCGTGATCCCGCAGGTGGACTGCGTCATCCACCATGGCGGCAACAACACCTTCACCGAGTGCCTCTACTTCGGCAAACCGGCGATCATCATGCCCTATGTGTGGGACGGCCACGACAACGCCACCCGCGTGGCCGAGACCGGTCATGGGCTGAAGATGCACCGGGCGGACTGGACGGCGGAGCAGCTCGCCGCCGCCATCCAGACCTGCCTGTCGGACCGCACCATGGCCGCCAGACTGGCCGCCACCAGTGCCCATATGCAATCGCGCCGCGGCACCGAAACGGCGGCCGACGCCATTGCCCGCCTGCTGTGAACCCTACCGAGGACCAGCCCATGACCACGCCCGTGATGCCCGATCCCCTCGGCGAAACCGAGCTGGTGGACTGGGGACCAGTGCCGACCATGCTGGAAGGCGTGTCCCACACCTCCGGCCGCCTGCTCCACAAGGGGCCGGAGGGGCAGTCGGAGTGCGGCCTTTGGGTGTGCACGCCCGGCCTGTGGCGTTGCCAGGTGACGCGCGACGAATTCTGTCATTTCCTGGAGGGACGCTGCACCTATACCGCGGATGACGGCGAGGTGGTGGAGATCCGCCCCGGCACCGCCGCCTTCTTCCGCGAAGGCTGGAGCGGCACCTGCGCTGTCCATGAAACGGTGAAGAAGGTCTACATGATCCGATGACCGCGGCCCTCGACATGGCGGCCCCCGCCCACGCCGCAGACCGCGCAGCCGAGCGGCGGGCAGCGCTTGCCCGCTGGGGCTGGGGGGCGGCTGCCCTGGTGCCGCTGCCGGGCGATGCCTCCCACCGCCGCTACTTCCGGCTGGCCGACCCGTCCGGCCGGCGGGCGCTGCTGATGGACGTGCCGCTGGAGCTGGAGCCGATCCAGCCCTTCCTGACGCTGGCCCGGCATCTTGGCCGACTCGGTCTCTCCGCGCCGCAGATCCTGGCCGAAGACGCGGACTTAGGGCTCGCCCTGATCGAGGATTTCGGCGAGGCCACCTACACCCGCCTGCTCGACGGTGGCGCCGACCCGCAGCCGCTCTACGAACGCGCGGTCGACGTGCTGATCGCCCTGCACGCCGATCCCCACGCCGCAGAGGTGGATGCCCCTCCCTTCGATCTGGCACCATTGATGGTCGAAGTGCACCTGTTCGTCGACTGGTACCTGCCGGTGGTGCTGCGCCGGCCGCTCGACGCAGGCGTGCGCCGCGACCTGCTGGCCTTGTGGGTGGACCTTCTCTCCGGCACGGCGGAGCGCCGCGACACCCTGGCGCTCGCCGACTACCATGTGGACAACCTGATGGTGCTGGACCGGCCGGGCGTGGCGTCCGTCGGCCTGCTCGACTTCCAGGACGGCATGATCGGTTCGCGCGCCTATGACCTGATGTCGCTGCTCGAAGATGCCCGCCGCGACGTGCCGGCCGACCACGCGCACGCGTTGCGTACCCGCTACCACACCAGCCATCCGTGCGATGCGGCGTTCGAGGACGACTATGCGCGGCTGGCGGTGCAGCGCCATGCCAAGGTGGCCGGCATCTTCACCCGCCTGTGGCTGCGCGACGGCAAACCCGCCTACCTGGCCCACATCCCGCGGGTGCTGCGCTTGTTGAAGGCCGCCCTGGCGCTGCCCCCGGCGGCAGCGCTGGCGCACTGCCTCGCCAGCCACTGCGCCGGCTGGGACGCGCCATTGCCGCCGGCGGCCGAAGCCGGGCGCTGGCGCGGTCTCACCCCGGCGGGGACACCGCCCCCTCGACAGGAGCCGCCCCCGTGATCCCGCCGTTCGATCCCTTCCAGCCGGCCCAGTTCCTCGACGGCGCCTACCGCTCCACCCGCTTTCCCTATGCGACGGAGCGGTTGAACCCGGCCACCCTGAAGCCGGTGGGGCATATCGCGAGCTGTACCGACGAGGATGTGGCGTTCGCCGCGGCGGTGGCGCGCCGCGCCCAGCGGCCCTGGGCGGCGACCGACGCCCGCTCGCGCGCCGCCGTCCTGCACCGCATCGCCAACACCATCGAGCGGATGAACCCCCACGCCGTCGCCCGTATGATGGTGGAGGAGATGGGCAAGCCCTACCCCGAAGCGGTGGGGGAACTGGCCAACTGCGCCTCGGTCTTCCGCTACTATGCGGAGCTGGCGCGCGACGATGTCGGCAAGGTGGCGGGCACCACCCAGGCCGGCAGCCTGCAATACGCCCGTGCCTTCCCCTACGGCGTGTCCGTCCACATCCTGCCGTTCAACTACCCGATCCTGCTGATGTGCTGGACGGTCGCCGCATCGCTGGCGGCGGGCAATGCCTGCATCGTCAAGCCGGCGGGGCCCACCACCTTGTGCACCCTGCGCTTCATGCAGGCGTTCTCCGAACTGCCGGCCGGGCTGATCGCCGTGCTGCCGGGCGAGGCGGACACCGCCCAGGCGCTGATCCGCTCCCCCGGTACCCATGTAGTGGCGTTCACCGGCAGCGTGCCCGGCGGCCGCGCGGTGGCGTCCGCCTGCGGTGCGCTGCTCAAGCCCTGCATCGTCGAAGCCGGCGGCAGCGATGCCATGATCGTCACCGACCATGCACCGCTGGAGGTGGCGGTGCCGGGTTGCGTCACCGCCGCCTTTCACCTGTCGGGCCAGATCTGCACCTCGGCTGAGCGCTTCTTCGTGACGGACGCCATCCACGACACCTTCGTCGACCGGTTCGCCGCAGCCACCAAGGCGTTGCGCATCGGCAACGGCCTCGACCGCGCGGAAATCGGTCCCCTGGTCAGCGAAGCCTCGCGCGACCGCGTGGCCCGCCTGGTGGAGGAAACGGTCGCCGCCGGCGCCACGCTCGTGTGCGGCGGCCGGGTGCCGCCCAGCCAGGCAACCGGCTGGTTCTACGAGCCAACCATCCTGACCGACGTGCCGGCCGGAGCGGCGATCCTGCGCGAGGAGGTGTTCGGTCCGGTCGCCGCCATCACCCGCGTGCCCGACTTCTCCGCCGCCCTCGCCCGCGCCAACGACACCGAGTTCGGGCTCGGCGCCAGCATCTTCACGACAGACCTGGCGGAAGCTCACCGGGCCACCGAAGTCCTGGAAACGGGCATGGTGTGGGTGAACAACCCGCTGATCGACAACGATGCCCTGCCCTTCGGCGGCTGGAAACTGTCCGGCATGGGGCGCGAGCTGGGCCGCCAGGGGCTCGATGCCTTCCGCCAGACCAAGATGGTGGTGATCGACCACAAGCCGAAGGTGCAGTCCTGGTGGTACCCGTATCCGGACCAGGCGTTCTACCGGTCCGACCCCGACGAGCTGTGACGGACCGGGAGCAGAGCATGCGCGACCAGCTTCTCATCGGCGGTACCTGGCGGCAGGCACGCAACCGCGGCCGTATGCCGGTGATCGATCCGGCGACGGAGGAGGTGTTCGCGGAGGTGGCGGCCGGCGATCCGGCCGATGTGGGCGACGCCGTGGCGGCCGCCAAGGCGGCGTTCGCCGGCGGCTGGAAGCGCACCACGGGGGCGGAGCGCGCCGTCGTCATGCGCCGCATCGCCGAGGGCCTGCGCGCCCGGCGGGAGGATCTCGCCCGCCTGGAGGTGCGCGACAACGGCAAGCCGCTGCCCGAAGCCCGGTGGGACATGGACGACGCGGCCTTCTGCTTCGACTACTACGCCGACCTCGCCGAAGGTCTGGACGGCCGCCAGGGCACCGCCATCGATGTCGGAGAGCCGCGCTTCGCCAGCAAGGTGCTCTACCAGCCGGCCGGCGTGGCGGGGCTGATCGTGCCGTGGAACTACCCCTTGCTGATGGCCTGCTGGAAGGTGTGCCCGGCGCTGGCGGCCGGCTGCACCATGGTGTTGAAGCCCTCTGAGCTGACACCGCTTACGGCCCTGGAGTTGGGCGCCATCGCCGCCGAAGCGGGGCTGCCGCCGGGCGTGCTCAACATCGTCACCGGCACCGGCAGTGCCGCCGGGGCGCCGCTCAGCCGCCATCCCGATGTCGCCAAGCTCGCCTTCACCGGGTCGGTTCCCACCGGCCGGGCGGTGATGGCGGCGGCGGCGGAGGACATCAAGACCGTCAGCCTGGAGCTGGGCGGCAAGTCGCCCTTCATCGTGTTTGCCGACAGCGATCTCGACCAGGCGGTGGAATGGATCCTCTTCGGCATCTTCTGGAACCAGGGCGAGGTATGCTCCGCCACCTCCCGCGTGCTGGTGGAGCGCGGGCTTTACGACAGGCTGTTGGACCGCCTGGTGGCGGAGGCCGAGCGCATCCCCATGGGCAACGGGCTCGACGACGGCGTGCTGCTGGGGCCGCTGGTCAGCGAAGGCCAGCACAGGAAGGTGCTGGACGCCATCGAACGCGGGCGCCGCGACGGCGCCAAGCTGGCCTGCGGTGGCCGCCGGCCGGAGGATCTCAAGCGCGGCTACTTCGTCTCCCCCACCGTGTTCACCGAGGTGCCGGTGGCAAGCCCGCTGTGGCGCGAGGAGGTGTTCGGCCCGGTGGTCTGCGTGGAGCCGTTCTCCACCGAGGCGGAAGCCCTGGCGCTCGCCAACGACAGTCGCTACGGCCTCGCCGCCGCGGTGATGTCCCACGACCTGGAGCGCTGCGAGCGCGTCGCCGCCGAGCTGGAGGCCGGCATCGTCTGGATCAACTGCTCGCAGCCCACCTTCGCCCAGGCCCCCTGGGGCGGCATGAAGCAGAGCGGCATCGGCCGCGAGCTCGGCCGCTGGGGCCTGGAGAACTATCTGGAGGTCAAGCAGGTCACCACCTACGCCAGCCGCGAGCCCTGGGGCTGGTATCTCAAGCCAGGGGCCTGATGGCACCCCGGCCGCAGCAAGGAGAACCGCCATGCGGGTGCTGATCCTCGGCGGAGCGGGGATGATGGGGTCGGGCACCGCGCGCGACCTGCTCGCCCCCTATTCGCGACCGGTCGACGTGGTGATCGTGGCCGACGGCGCGGCCGACCGGCTGGAGGCCCTGCGCACCGCCCTGCCCGACGCCCGGCTCGGCACCGTGCACATGGACATCACCGACGATGCGGCACTCGCCGGCCTGCTCGCCGATTGCGATCTCTGCATCAATGCCGTGCCCACCTATGCCGGCCACCAGATGCGCATCTTCGATGCCTGCCTGGCCGCCCGCCGTACCTACGTGGACTATGGCGGCATGGGCGTGATGACGGTGCAGCAGAAGGCCAAGTCTGCCCAGTGGGAGAAGGCCGGCGTCACGGCCGTGCTCGGCCTCGGCGCCGATCCTGGCCTGTCGAACGTGATCTGCCGGGCGGTGGCCGACCGGCTGGACCGCATCGACCGCATCAATCTTTACTGGGCGGCCACCCTGGAAGGGCCGGAAAACCCGGTGCTGGTGCCGCCCTACGCCATCTCCACCGTGCTGGCGGAATACGGCTACGCGTCCAAACAGTTCCTCGACGGGCGCCTGCAGGAAGTACCGCCGCGCTCGGGCGAGGAGGTGATCGAGCTGCCCCAGCCCTGGGGGCGGACGCGGTTCATGTATTCCCAGCACTCCGAGCCGCTCACCGTTCCCTTCGCCAAGGGCATCGCCGACAAGGGCATCCGCGAGTTTACCTGGAAACTCCACCTGCCGGAGCGCGAGCACGAAGCCTGGCTTGGCCTCGTCAAGGCCGGGTTCGGGGACTTCGCCACGCCGGTCACCCTGCGCGACGGCACCACGGTGTCGCCGATCGCCGTGCTGGAAGCGGTGATCGACCGCAACATCAAGGCTCATGCCGGCAGCATTCCCGACCAAGACAGCCACGAAATCCATTTCGCCGTCGGCCATGGCGTCGCCGACGGCAAGCCGACGCGGGTGATCTGCCGGGTGGAAGGCCACCCCAACCCCCTCTACGAAGGCTATGTGGACGCCGCCACCTCCATGAACATGTCCATCGGCGTGCAGTGGATTCTCTCCCACCCGCGGGTTCCGGGCGTGTGGGGGCCGGAGGAGTATCTCGACGTGGCCGACTACCTGGCCGACCTGAAGCGCCGCCACTTCTCCGTCGAGGTCGAGGTGACGACCACGGAGATCCTCTAGATGGCCGAGGCGTAGATGGACGAAACGGCGCCCCGCGCCGCCCCGCAGCCGGCTACCCCGGCACCGCCGCCAGGCTTCGGCCGCGGCGCGCGTGTTGCCCTGTTTCCGGAAGCGAGCTTCGGCTCGGCGCTCAATTGCGTCGGCATCGCCCAGGCGCTGCGGGCGCGCGGGGCGGATCCGGTGTTCATCTGCCACGACGGCTTCAACGGCGTGTTCGCCGACTACGGCTTTACCGAATACGTGCTCGACACCGGGGCCTCGCCGGCCGACCGGGACGGCTACTGGGCCAGCTTCATCGCCCGCCACCAGCCGCATTTCCGGCTGTCGCCGCTGGACCAGATCGAAACCTACGTGGCGCCTGCGTGGGACGCCATCATCGACACCGCGGAAGCCGCCGAACGGCCGCTGGAGCACCTGCTGGACCGCCTGCGCCCGGACGCCGTGGTGCTGGACAACGTGGTCATGTTCCCGGCCATCGCGCGGTCGGGCATTCCCTGGGTGCGGGTGGTGTCGTGCGCCGAGACCGAGCTGCCGGACCCCGAGGTGCCGCCCCACATGTCCGGCCTCGGGCTTGCCGAGCGCGACCAGTGGCCGGCCTTCGCCGCACGCTATGCCGAAACGCTGGCGCCGCTGCACCGGCGCTACAACCGCTTCCGCGAGAGCTGCGGGCTCGCCCCCCTGGCGGCCGGCCAGTTCCTGGAAGCCTCGCCGGTGCTCAACCTGTTGCTGTCTCCCCACGCGGTGCGCCACCGCCGCCGCCAGCCGCTCGATCCCCTGCGCTTCTGCTACCTGGACGGCTGCGTGCGCGCCGAAGGCCCGTTCGTCTGTCCGCCCTTCCCGCGCCAGGCCGACCGGCCGCTGGTGTTCGTCTCCTTCGGCAGCTTAGGCGCGGTGGACGTGGACCTGATCGGCCGCATGCTGGCGGTGTTCGCCCGCCTGCCCTGCCGCTTCCTGGTCAATGTCGGCGCCTACTTGGACCGCTACGACCAGGTGCCCGACAACGTGGCCATCAACGGCTGGTTGCCGCAGCCCAGCGTGGTTGCCGAGGCCGACCTGTTCATCCACCACGGCGGCAACAACAGCTTCTGCGAGGCGCTCTATTTCGGCGTGCCGTCGCTGATCATGCCGTTCTGTTGGGATGGCCACGACAACGCCGTGCGGGCCGAAGAAACCGGCACCGGTGCCCGGCTGCCGCGCTATTCCTGGCGGGAGGACGATTTGGCCTCGGCGATCCGGCACCTGATCGGCGACGCCGCCATGAAGGCGCGGCTGTCAGCAGCAGCGCGGCGCATGCAGGCGGCCGATGGGACCGGCGTTGCCGCCGAGCGTATCCTGGCGGCCGCCCACACCCGCGCACGCTCCAGCGGCGCCGGCGCACGCTCCGCCAGCGGGCCGATCCGGACCTGAGGGTGCGCCTGGGACCGGGGCGTCCCCTCAGCCGGTTCTTTTCTGCCGGCGGGCGGCTTCGTTGAGGATGCGCCAGTCGCCGCGTTCGGAATCCACCATGTAGTCGCGGGTGATGGGCACCGCGGCGTGCTTCTTGGCGAGCTGCATCTGGAACACCATCAGGTCCTGGTGGCGGAAGCCCATCTCGCAACCGGCCAGGTACATCTCCCACATGCGGCAGAAGCGCTCGTCGTACAGATCGGCGACGGCGGCGCGGTTCTTCTGGAAGCGCTCGTACCAGTCCTCCAGCGTCAACGCATAGTGCAGCCGCAGGATCTCGATATCGGTCACCTGCCAGCCGACCCGCTCCACCGCCGCCATCACCTCCGACAGCGAGGGCACGTCGGCGCCGGGGAAGATGTACTTGCGCATGAAGGGGTTGATCGGTGCCGGCTCGCCGAACCGGCCGATGCTGTGGAGCAGGAAGACACCGTCGTCGTCCAGCAGGTCGTAGGTGCGCGCGAAGAACTCACTATAGTTCTTCTTGCCCACATGCTCGAACATGCCGACCGAGACGATGCGGTCGAACCGCTCGGTCTGCACGCGGTAGTCCTCCAGCTTGAAGTCCACGCAGCGGCCGAGGCCGGCGGCTTCGGCCCGTTCCCGGCTCACCTTGTGCTGCTCTTCGCTCAAGGTCACACCGGTGACCCGGCACTGGCTGGTCTGGGCGAGATAGAGCCCCAGCCCGCCCCAACCGGAGCCGATGTCCAGCACCGTCAAATCGGGCCGGTTGAGCAGCAGCTTGGCGGCGATATGGCGCTTCTTGGCGACCTGCGCCTCCTCCAGAGACGTCTCCGGCCGCGGGTAGTAGGCGCAGGAATACTGCCGGTCCTCGTCGAGGAAGAGGTCGTAGAGCCGGCCCGACAGGTCGTAGTGGTGGGCGACGTTCTTGCGCGCCCGTCCCATGGGATTGAACTGCTTCAGCCGGCGGCTCTGGCGCAGGACCCGCGCGGTCGCCTTCACCCAGGGCTGGCGTTCCAGGTTGGCGAAGTTGCGCCCCACCAACTCCATGAACTCGCGGATGCTGCCCTCTTCCACCAGCAGGCGGCTGTCCATATAGGCTTCGGCCACGCGCAAAGAGGGGTTGAGGCTCATCCACCGCTCGGTCTTGCGGTCCGTGAGGGCGATGGCAACGCGCGGAGCCTGCCCGTCTCCGTATATCTCGCGGCAGCCGTCGCCGTAGCGCACCTCCAACGTGCCGTGAAGAAACACCTTCCCAAGCAGCTTGCGGAAAAACATCGGTCCCTCCACACAATCGCCGGCCGTGCCAAACCCCCTCGGCATGTCGCCCGAGCGGGGTCCGCAGCCAGCGGTGCCGAACGGCGCTGCGGCGGGGAGGCCGCCAACGCGGACCGATCGGGCGGAAGGCGGTAATTCGCCTCCAATACAGCCTGGGTCACCCCGAGGGAGGTTCATGAACATACCACAGTGCGGCGCTAGGACACACTCTGCAACCATTGCCTGAACGGAGTCGGCACCGATGGCGCCATCGGCGGGGTCAGTTGCTGCCACCGCGCTTTGATCCGTATCGGCAGCCTGGACAGGGCCGGCGGGGGCAGTACCATCGGACCAAAGGCGCGCAGCAGCGGCCCCGCCGCACCACGAGACCGCGTCGACCAATGGGGAGAGCCGTGACCTATATCCTTGCCCTCGACCAGGGAACCACCAGCTCGCGCGCCATCGTCTTCGACGCCAAGGGCCGGATCGTCACCACCGCCCAGCGCGAATTCACCCAAATCTTTCCCAAGGCGGGCTGGGTGGAACACGACCCCGAGGAGATCTGGTCGACCCAGATCGGCGTGGCCACCGAAGCGCTCGCCCGCGCCGGGGCTTCGCCGGCCGATATCGCCGGGATCGGCATCACCAACCAGCGCGAAACCACCATCGTGTGGGACCGCCGCACCGGCAAGCCCATCGCCAACGCCATCGTCTGGCAGGACCGGCGCACCGCCGGCATCTGCGACCGGCTGCGCGCATCGGGCCACGCGCCGCTCATCCAGTCCAAGACCGGGCTGGTGGTCGATGCCTATTTCTCCGGCACCAAGATCAAATGGCTGCTCGATAGCGTGGACGGCGCGCGGGAGGCGGCCGCGGCCGGCCACCTCGCCTGCGGCACCGTCGATAGCTGGCTGGTGTGGAAGCTGACCGGCGGCAGGCTGCACATCACCGACGTCACCAACGCCAGCCGGACGCTGCTCTACAACATCCACACCATGGACTGGGACGAGGAGTTGCTCGACCTGCTCGACGTGCCCGCGAACCTGCTGCCGGACGTGCGGCCGTCGAGCCAAGTGTACGCCACCACCTCGCCCGACCTGTTCGCCACCCCCATCCCCATCGCCGGGATCGCCGGCGACCAGCAGGCAGCATTGTTCGGCCAGATCTGCACCAGGCCCGGCATGGTGAAGAACACCTACGGCACCGGCTGCTTCATCTTGATGAACACCGGCACCGAGCCCATCCAATCCACCAACAAGTTGGTGACCACCGTCGCCTGGCAGATCGGCGACCGGGTGGAGTACGCGCTGGAGGGCTCCATCTTCGTCGCCGGAGCGGTGGTGCAGTGGCTGCGCGACGGGCTCGGCATCATCCGCAAATCCGGCGAGGTGGAGGCCCTGGCGGCCCAGGTGAACGACAGCCATGGCGTGGTGCTGGTGCCCGCCTTCACCGGCCTCGGCGCGCCCCACTGGGACGCCTACGCCCGCGGCACCATCGTCGGCCTCACCCGCGGCACCACCTCCGCCCACATTGCGCGGGCGGCCCTGGAGAGCATCGCTTACCAGACGCTGGATGTGGTGCGCGCCATGGAGGCCGATTCCGGGCTGCGCACCACCCAGTTGCGGGTGGACGGCGGCGCCACCGTCAACGACCTGCTGATGCAGTTCCAAGCCGACATGCTGGGGGTCGACACCATCCGCCCGAAGATCGTGGAGACCACCGCGCTCGGGGCCGCCTACCTGGCCGGCCTGGCGGTGGGCTACTGGTCGGGCGAGGACGAGCTGGCCGCCCTCTGGCAGGAGGACCGGGTGTTCCGCCCGGCCATGGCGCGGGACGAGGCGGACCGCCTCTACCGCCGTTGGACGCGCGCGGTCGACCGCGCGCGCGTGTGGGAGGCCGAAGCATGACGGGCGCACCGCGCACCATGGACCGCACCGCCTTCCTCAAGGAGTTGCGGGAGCAACCGCGCTACTGGGACATGGTCGTCATCGGCGGCGGCGCCACCGGCCTGGGCACGGCGGTGGAAGCGGCCGCGCGGGGCTATTCGGTGCTGCTCTTGGAGCAGTACGACTTCGCCAAGGGCACTTCGTCGCGCTCCACCAAGCTGGTGCACGGCGGCGTGCGCTACCTGCAGCAGGGCAACGTCTCGCTGGTGCTGGAAGCGCTGCGCGAGCGCGGCCGGCTGATCCACAACGCGCCCCATGTCGCCTCGAACCTGCGCTTCGTGGTGCCCATCTACGATTGGTGGGAAGGGCCGTTCTATGGCGCCGGCATGAAGCTCTACGACATGCTGGCGGGCAAGCTGGGCCTCGGCCCATCGCGTCTGCTGTCGCGCGACACCACCCTGGAGCACCTGCCCAACGTGGAGAAGAAGGGGCTGCGCGGCGGCGTCATCTACTACGACGGCCAGTTCGACGACGCCCGCCTGGCGGTGAACCTGGCGCAGACGGTGGTGGATCACGGCGGCCTGGTGGTGAACCACATGCCGGTGACCGGCCTCATCAAACGCGGCGAGACCATCACCGGGGTCCGCGCCCGCGACGCCGAAACCGGCGACGGCTACGAGTTCGACGCCCGCGTGGTGGTCAACGCCACCGGCGTGTTCTCCGACGGCGTGCGCCAGATGGACGACCCCACCGAGGAACCGATGATGGCGCCGAGCCAGGGCGTGCACCTGGTGCTCGATGGCTCCTTCCTGAAGTCCGACAGCGCCATCATGGTGCCCAAGACCGCCGACGGAAGGGTGCTGTTCGCCATCCCGTGGCACGGCCGCACCGTCGTCGGCACCACCGATACCGCCATCCCCGAACCGCAGGTGGAGCCGCGCCCCCAGGAAGACGAGATCGCCTTCCTTCTGGAGCACGCGGCCAAGTATCTCGATCGCGACCCCAAGCGGTCGGACGTGCTGAGCATGTTCTGCGGCATCCGCCCGCTGGTGAAGTCGGGCTCCGACAAGGGCACGGCCGCCCTGTCGCGCGACCACGTGCTGATGATCTCCAAGTCCAACCTGGTCACCATCACCGGCGGCAAGTGGACCACCTACCGCAAGATGGCCGAGGACACGGTGGATGCCGCCGCCCTGGTGGCGGGCCTCGACGAACGCAAATCCGTCACCGCCACCATGCGCATCCACGGCTGGCTGAAGGCGCCGGCGGAAAGCGATGGGCTGCTGGCGCTCTACGGCACCGATGGACCGGCGGTGCGCCGGGTGATGGCCGAGCGGATCGACTGGTCGGACCCCATGCACCCCGACCTGCCCTACTACCTGGGTGAGGCCGCCTATGCCGCCCGCCACGAGATGGCGCGCTCGGTGGAGGACGTGCTGGCGCGGCGCACCCGGGCGCTGTTCTTGGATGCTCGCGCCAGCGTGGCGATCGCGCCGCGGGTGGCGGCCGTGCTGGCCGCAGAGCTGGGCTTCGATGAGGGCTGGGCGCACGAACAGGTTGCGGCCTTTGCCGCAGTCGCCAAGGGATACATCCTGGAGTAGAATTGGTGTCGTGCGGCCCGGCCGCGGAAGGGGCGTGGTCGTGCCAACGACGACAAGACGTTCAGGAGAAATCCCATGCCCGAGGCATTCAGGGAAACCGTCACCGAGGCCGTGGCCGTATTCCACGACGAAGCCAGCCTGTGGGCGGCCATCGACGACCTTGAAGAACACGGGATCGACCGCGCTGCCATCAGCCTGATGGCCAGTGAAAAGGCCATCGAGGCCAAACTGGGCCATGCGTACGAGCGGGTGGAGGAACTCGCCGACGATCCGCGCACCCCGCGCGAACCGCCGGTGGCGGCGGAAGATCGCGGCGCTGGCGAAGGCATGCTGATCGGCGGCCTTGCCTATGTGGGGGCGGTGGTGGCCGGGGCGGCCGTGGTCGCGTCCGGCGGCACGCTGGGGGTGGCCATCGCCAGTGTGGTGGCAGCCGGCGGCGGCGGGGCCGCCATCGGCGGTCTGCTCGCCCGCTGGCTCGGCCGGTCGCATGCCCAGGAGATCGAGAAGCACCTGCACCACGGCGGCCTGCTGCTGTGGGTGGGCATCCAGAAGGGCAACGACGCACAGCGCGCCAAGGTGTGCGACATCCTTGCCGGCCACACCAGCGAGCCGGTGCATGTGCACGAGATTTCGCCCTACGACCCGTCCACGCCGCATCCGGCGGTGATCGACACCTACGATGTCGGCCTGCCCTGGCTGTTCCGCCGCAAGGCATAGGCTCGTCCGGGGGCTGCGTGCCGTTGACGGCAAGCGGCCCCTTGCCGCGACGGCCCGTCGCCCCCTATGCCTGACGACCGGGAACGGTGTGCGGCCGGCATGGCCGCTGCGGAGATCGGTCGATGGCAGACGGGAAGGCGGACGCACTGGATGAACTGCGCCGGCGGCTGGAGGCCGGCACGGCGCGGGTGGGGGTGATCGGGCTTGGCTATGTGGGGGTGCCGCTGGCCTGCGCCTTCGTCGGCCAAGGCATCGCCACCACCGGGTTCGACATCGATTCCAAGAAGATCGAGCAGATCGAATCCGGCGAGAATTACCTGCACTCGGTGGACATGGCGCCGCTGAACACCGGCCTGGCCGACGGCCGCTTCCAGGCGACCACGGATTTCGCCCTGCTGGCCGCCTGCGATGCCATCCTGATCTGCGTGCCAACGCCGCTGACCCCCCAGCGCGAGCCCGATCTCTCCTATGTGGACGCCACTGCCCGCGCCATCGCCGCCAGCCTGCGGCCGGGGCAGCTCGTCGTGCTGGAGTCCACCACCTACCCCGGCACCACGCGGGAGGTGGTGCGCCCGATCCTCGATGCCACCGGGCTCACCAGCGGTGCCGACTACCTGCTGGCCTATTCGCCGGAGCGCGAAGACCCCGGCAACCCCATCCATTCGGTGGCCCGCATCCCCAAGGTGATCGGCGGCGAGGGCCAAGCCGCGCGCGACGCGGCCATGGCGCTCTATCGCCCCATCGTGCCGGACCTGGTGCCGGTGTCGTCCACCGACACGGCCGAGGCGGTGAAGCTGACGGAGAACATTTTTCGCGCCGTCAACATCGCGCTGGTCAACGAACTGAAGCTGATCTACGGGCGTATGGGCATCGATGTCTGGGAGGTGATCGATGCCGCCAAGACCAAGCCCTTCGGCTACATGCCCTTCTATCCCGGCCCCGGGCTCGGCGGCCACTGCATCCCCATCGACCCGTTCTACCTCACCTGGCGGGCGCGCAGCTTCGATGCCGCCACCCGTTTCGTGGAACTGGCGGGGGAGATCAACACCGCCATGCCCTACCATGTGGTCGACCGCCTGGCCGACGCCCTGGGCCGCCTGGCGCAGCGTAGCCTCTACGGCAGCCGGATCCTCATCCTGGGTGCCGCCTACAAGAAGAACGTGGCCGACGTGCGCGAAAGCCCGGCGTTGAAGATCATGGAGATCCTGAGCGAGCGCGGGGCGCTGTGGGACTTCCACGATCCCCACGTGGCCGCCCTGCCGCGCACCCGCCGCCACCCGGAGCTGAACGGCCGCGCCGGCGTCGCGCTCGATGCGGAGGCGCTGGCGCGCTGCCAGGCGGTGCTGATCTGCACCGACCACGACCAGGTGGACTACGCCATGGTGGCCCGCCACGCGCCGATCGTGGTGGATACGCGCAACGCCCTTGCCGGCCGCGGTCTGAGCGGGCCAGCCAAGGTGGTGGCCGCATAGCGCGGCAGCGGCCAGACGGTTGACCCCGCTCCTGGGATCGGCAGAGATCTGCGCACGCGGCAAACTGATGTGACCCCGCATTCCCGAAAGGACTCCAGGTGGAGCCGTCACCTCCGGCATGGATTGCGGTGGATTGGGGGACCAGCAACTTGCGCTGCTGGGCCATGTCGGCCGCCGACCAGGTGCTGGCCCATGCGCAGTCCGATCGCGGCATGGCAAGCCTGCACCCCAATGAATTCGAAGCCGCGTTGCTGGACTGCATCGCTCCCTGGCTGGGCGACGGGCCACCGCTGCCCGTGATCGCCTGCGGCATGGTGGGGGCGCGCCAAGGCTGGGCCGAAGCCCCCTACTCCCTGGTGCCGTGCCCGCCGCTTGCCGCCCAGGCGCGCATCGCGGTTTCCTGCCACGATCCGCGGCTCACGCTGCACATCGTCGGTGGCGTGGCACAGCACACTCCGTCCGACGTCATGCGCGGGGAAGAAACCCAGATCGCCGGCCTGCTGGCGGGCTCGCCCGCGTTCGCCGGAGTGGCGTCCTTGCCCGGCACCCACTGCAAATGGGTGCGCATTGCCGACGGCAAGATCCGCCACTTCCGCACCTTCATGACGGGCGAGCTGTTCAACCTGCTGACCACCCGGTCCGTACTGCGCTTTTCCGTTGCCTCCGATGCCTGGGACGAAGCGGCCTTCCTGGCGGCCGTGGCAGAGGCTGCAGCACGGCCGGACACGGTGCCCGGCCTGCTGTTCCCGCTGCGTGCGGCCTCGCTGCTGGGCGACGTGGCGCCGTCTGCCGTGCGGGCACGGCTGTCGGGCCTGCTGATCGGCGCGGAACTGGCCGCGGCACGCGACCTGTGGCAGGACACCCCGGTGGCGATGATCGGCGCCGACCGGTTGGCCCGCGCCTATTGTGCGGCCGTCGCAGCGCTTGGCGGCGATGTCACCCTGCACGAAGGCACGGCCCTCACCCTGGCCGGGCTTGCCCGCGCCCGCGTCCTGGTGGCAGATCGCCCCTAGGACCTGTTGAGGAGTTTCGCCCCGTGCCCCCCCAGATCATCGCCATCCTGCGCGGTCTCCGCCCTTCCGAAGCGGTCGATATCGGGGCCGCCCTGGTCGATGCCGGGATCGGCCGGCTGGAAGTGCCGCTCAACTCTCCCGATCCGTTTTCGAGCATCCGCCTGCTGGCCGACCGTTTCGGCGCGATGGCAGACGTGGGCGCTGGCACCGTCGTCGATGTGGGCGATGTGGCCGCGGTGAAGGCGGCGGGCGGGGTGCTGGTGGTCTCCCCCAACGCCAATCCCGCGGTGATCGCCGCCACCAAGGCAGCCGGCATGGCGAGCTATCCGGGCGTGTTCACCGCCACGGAGTGCTTTGCCGCCCTGGCCGCCGGGGCCGATGCGCTGAAGCTGTTCCCGGCCTCGCTGTTGGGGATCGAGGGGATGACGGCCCTGCGTGCCGTGCTGCCGGCCGGCACGCCGCTGTTCGCGGTGGGCGGCGTAGGGGCGGACGACTTCGCCCGATGGCTGGCGGCCGGGGCCGCCGGCTTCGGCATCGGCTCCGCCCTCTACAAGCCCGGCATGACGGCAAACGAGGTGGCTGCCCGCGCCCGCGACCTGGTGGCGGCCTGGGACCGGGCGACGACCGACGCTTCGCGTTAGCTCTTGGACGGCATCCAGCGGAATGCCGGGATTTCCGCCAGACCCTTCAGCGGCCCGAGATGGACCGTCTCCCAGGCACCGCCGGTCTCGCCGCTCAGGCGCCGCACCGTTTCGTCCACCAGAACGCAGCCGGGATTGGCCTGGCCGGCCAGGCGGGCCGCCCGGTTGACGGTGGCGCCGAAGATGTCGCCGTCGCGGAACAGCACGGTGCCCGCCGCCAGCCCGACATGGACCGGCAGCAGCCCGGCGGCCGCCGCCTTGTCGACGATGGCCGCCGCCGCCGGGACCGCCGCTGCAGGCCGATGGAAATGCACCAGCAGGCCGTCGCCCATCGCCTTGATGACGCGCCCCGTCGAGCGGTCGAGGATGCCGGCCACCACCTCTTCCAGGCGCACGGCCATGTCCGCCCCCTGGTGATCGCCGGCTTCGGCCACGAACTGGGTAAAGCCCGACATGTCGGCGAAGCCGACCACGCCCAGCCGCTCGCCGTTGGGCGCCATCAGGCCGAGATCCGCCAGCGTGGCGTGCAGGCGGATCGCAATGTTCTCGAACACCAGATCTTCCAGGATCCGGTGCAGCAGGACCTGGACGGCGTCGAAACCGAGGGACTGCAGCGCCGGCCGCAAGTGGCTGGTGGCGTCCAGCATGGCTCCGATGGGCAGGCCGCCCGCCACCAGCGGCTCCTCCACCTCCGCGCGGAAGAGGTCGCGCTGGGCTTCGGCGATGCGCCTGAGGGCATGGCCGAACACGCGCGACGCCCGCACGAGCGCCGTGGGACGAAGCCCGGCCGCGACGGCCCGCGACAGGATCGACAGGAACGCCAGATCGTCGGCCCGCGCCTGCCGGTCGAGATCGATGAACGGCAGTCCGGCGGCCCCGAACACGGCCGATGCTGTCGCTTCGTCCAGCTCCAGTTCGGCAAGCACCTGGCGGTAGGTGCGGCCGGACATGGCGGTGGGCTGGGCCACCATGCTGCGCGCAAAGCGGAAGGAGAACCGTCCGTCCCGCACCGCCTGGGCCAACACCGCAGCGGGCAGGCCGGCGCTCTCCAGGCTGTCGATCAGGCGGATGGCCGTGGTATCGGCCAGGCATAGTTCGCCGCCATCGAGCAAGCCGAGTGCAACGTAGCTGCCGATCCTGTCCGCCGGACAGCCCGACAGCCGCGCCAATTGGGCAAGCAAGTCGGCGAGCGGACCAGGAGACGGATCGGGGGATGGGTGGGGGGACGGTTCGGGCGGCGACGAGGGCAGCGCGTCCGGAGCGAGGTCGGCGATGGTCATGGTGGCGGAGCCGCAAGGGGTCGATGGCGGCGCATCAGACCACGCCGCCGGAGATTTCACCAGCGGCTCCAGCCCTCGGTCGAAGCGCTTCGTTTAAGTTGAGTGAGATCTGGGCTATCGTTTCCAAATACACCGCGCGGGCAACCCGCCGCCATGGTGATGGGACCACAGCGATGACAGCCCTGGCTCGCCGCTCCGCCGTTGCCGGAGCACTCGCGCTGCTGGCGTCCAGCCTTCCGGCGGCGGCGTGTACCTGTGCGGAACAGGGTTGGTCAATCGGCCAATGGGTGCGGACCTATCGAGACCTTGACGCCGCGGGCGGCGCGTTGGTGTCCGGCCGCGTGACCCGTGCCGAGGTTATCGAGCTGGGGACCTGGCAGCCGGGCGCCGGCGGTCCGCCCTTGGACACAGCCACAATCGAACTGACCATGGCAGTCGATCGCTGGTTGGTGGGCGGCGGCGACGCTCCTCCGGCTGAAATCACCTACGTCACCACGCATGTCGATGGGGTCATGTGCGATGCCTCTCTCGGCGTCGGTCTGCAGCGCAACCTCCTGCTGGTGCGCGACGATGATGGCCATCTGCGCCTTCAGTGGTGCGGCGCCGCTCTACCTTACAACGAATGGGGGGCCATGCTGCCCGCAGCGGAGATCTTTGGCCGCGCCCCACCAAGGGACGTGTCCGCTGAAGATCCCGATCCGGATCACCAGGGGATCTACGCTCATCATGTGATGGAGGCACATGGCATCAGCGTGTCCCACGCCTGGACGACTGCGACCGGTGGCGACACGGCTCAGGTCTACATGGATCTGATCACGGATGAGAGAGTACTGGCCCGCCTTCAAGGCGCAACAGCCGACATCGCCGACCACGTCGAGCTCGTGGATTTTGGCGTCCGCAATGGTCAAAACCTGTACCTGCCAAGACCGCGAGGCGTTTCTGTGGATTGGGGGCAAATGCAGTACCTGCTCCCCTACGGGCCATCGTTGCAGCTCTCAGGGCTACACGATCCGCTGGTCGAAGGTGACGTGCTGTCGATGACACTTCATTTTGCCTTGCGCAACTCTCGACCTCAGGCCGAGTTGGTTGAGCGCATCCAGGCTTCGGGGGGGCAAGCGGACTTGAGCGATTTCTACGACGAAGTCGACATCCCCATCACCGTCGACGTCCTGGCGCCGGACGCCATGGACCATCCCCACGCCGTTCGCAGCCCCTGGGGCTGGTAGGCAGCCCCCCCCCCGTCGCCGGGGTTTCCTCGCCATCTGCCCGCTCGACAGATCGGCAGGACTCTGCGCCAAGTGCGGCCATGAAGCTCGACCGCATCGACCTGAAGATCCTTTCGGTGCTGCAGGCGGACGGCCGCATCACCAAGCAGCGGCTGGCCGAGCGGGTGGCCCTGTCGCCCAGCGCGTGCTTCGAACGCCTGCGCCGGCTGGAACAGGCCGGCATCGTCGCCGGCTACCACGCAGAGCTGGCACTCGACCGCATCGCCCGCAACGTGGTGGTGCTGGTGGAGGTAGAGCTTGCGGTGCACTCCGCCGCCGCCTTCGAAACCTTCGAGCGCGCGCTCGACCGCGTGGAGGAGGTGCAGGACTGCTGGTCGGTCGGCGGCGGCACGGACTACTACCTGCGCGTGGTGGCCCGCGACATCGCCCACTACCAGGCGGTGATCGACCGGCTGCTGGCGTGGGACATCGGCATCGCCCGCTACCAGACCTATGTGGTGACCAAGCAGACCAAGGGGTTGCCCCTGGTGCCGCTGCACCTGGTGCTGCCGGACGGCAGCGCGGACTCGGACTGACGGCGCCGCCGCATACCGAACCTGGTCTCCAAGAAGGCCGGCCGGCATCCGGCGCGGTGGCGCACTGCCGAAGATTCCGCGGTTTCAGCGGCTCCAAGCCGCAGACTCCTCGGCGCGACGGCCACTGTTCCGCGGCTCATTCGCCCGTCCTTGGGGCATTCTGGCGTTGGGGCATTCTGAAGGGCGTGGCGGCCCGCTTGCGCTGCCCCTCGCCTACCCCCACCAACCCGGGAGCGCGCCCATGGAACCGACCCATAATCTCAGCCTTGAGCAGATGGACCGCAACACGATCCTGCATCCCATGACGGCGCTGCGCGCCTTTGCCGAGGGCGAGCTGGGCGATCCGCGGATCGTGGTGGGCGGCCAGGGCGTCCGCATCCGCGACGCCAAGGGCACCGAGCTGATCGACGCCTTCGCCGGGCTCTACTGTGTGAACATCGGCTACGGCCGCACCGAAGTAGCCGACGCCATCGCCGAGCAGGCGCACAAGATCGCCTACTACCACGCCTACACCATGACGGCGACGGAGCCGACCATCCGGTTGTCGGACCGGCTGGTGCGCATGGCGCCGGACGGCTTTTCCAAGGTGTTCTACGGGCTTTCGGGCTCCGACGCCAACGAGACCCAGGTGAAGATCGTCTGGTACTACAACAACGTGCTCGGCCGGCCGGAGAAGAAGAAGATCATCAGCCGCCTGCGCGGCTACCACGGCGCAACGGTGATGAGCGGCAGCCTGACGGGCCTGCCCTTCTACCACACCGCCTTCGACCTGCCGGTGCGCCCGGTGCTCCACACCACGGCGCCGCATCACTATTGGAACGCCGAGCCGGGCGAGAGCGAGGCCGACTTTTCCAAGCGCTGTGCCGCGGACCTGGAGAAGATGATCCTGGCCGAAGGGCCGGATACGGTGGCCGCCTTCATCGCCGAGCCGGCCCTCGGCACCGGCGGGCTGGTGCCGCCGCCGGAAGGCTACTGGGCCGCCATCCAGCCGGTCTTGAAGAAGTACGACGTGCTGCTGATCGCCGACGAGGTGGTGTGCGGCTTCGGGCGCACCGGCGCCATGTTCGGGTCCGACCGCTACGGCATCCAGCCCGACCTGATGACGCTGGCCAAGGGCCTCACCAGCGCCTATGTGCCGCTGTCGGCCGTGCTGGTGGGCGACAAGGTGTGGGATGTCCTCGCCAAGGGGTCCGACAAATTCGGCGCCTTCGGCCACGGCTACACCTACACCGCCCACCCGCTGGGCACCGCCGCCGCCATGGCCAACCTGGACGTGGTGGAGCGCGAGGATCTGGCCGGCAATGCCGATCGCACCGGCGCCTATCTGGTGGGCCGCATGCGCGAGACCTTCGCCGACCATCCGCTGGTGGGCGAGGTGCGCGGCGACGGTTTGCTGTGTGCGGTGGAGTTCGTGGCCGACAAGGCCAGGAAGGTGCGCTTCGACCCGGCCCTCAAGGTCGGCCCCCGGCTGTCGGCGGCGGTGCTGGAAGAAGGCGTGATCGCCCGCGCCATGCCCCAGTCCGACGCGCTGGGCTTCGCCCCGCCCCTGTGCATCACGCCGGCGGAGGTGGACGAGGTGGTGGAGAAGGTGAAGCGCGGGGTCGACCGGGTGATCGATGCCCTGGCCCGCGAGGGCCTGGCGGCGGCCGAATAGCCGCCTCTGCCGCCGCCCGGGGTCGTTTCCGGCCCCGGGGGCTGCAGGGTTGGGCGATCAGACGATCAGGATGTCGTCCACGGTCAAGTCATCGACATAGACGCATTCGATCAGCACGGTGCCGAGCTCCACGTCGCTCAGATCGAGCATCGCGCCGCAGTCGGAATCGTCAAAGGCGTCCAGCGCTTCCTGCTGCGTGGCAAACAGGCTGGAGGAGAAGACCAGCAGGTCGTTGCCGTCTTCGTTGAAGTCCTTCACCACGTCGTTGCCGCTGAGGACGGTGAAATTGAACTCGTCGTCGCCGGCGCCGCCCCACAGAAGGTTCTGGCCGGTCCCGCCCGTCAGCTTGTCGTTGCCGGCATCGCCGTACAGGCGATCGTCGCCGGCCCCGCCTTCCAGCTCGTCGTTGCCGTCGCCGCCTTCGATGCGGTCATCGCCGCCGGCACCCGCCAGGCTGTCGTCACCGTCGGTGCCGAAGATCAGTTCGTCGGCGCTGGTCCCGGCATAAGCCGTCGTGGCGTCGACCTGCGTGTATTCGGGCTCCGGTTCGTCTTCGCCGGTGGCGCAATCGCAGCCGCAGTCCTTCGGCGGATCGGGATCGCACTTCGGCGGATCGGGATCGCACTTGGGCGGCTCAGGGTCGCACTTCGGCGGCTCGGGATCGCACTTGGACCCCCAGTGGTGCCAGTCCTTGTGCCCGGTGTCGCACTTGGGCTCCGGATCGCATTTCGGCGTGGGATCGCACTTGGGCTGCGGATCGCACTTGGGCTCCGGGTTGCAGCTCCCACCCCACCAATTGAACTGGGCCTGCGGCTGCCCGCCGTCGTCCGTACCGCACTTGGGGGTGGGATCGCATTTCGGCGTGGGATCGCATTTGGGCTGCGGATCGCAGTTCGATCCACCGTGTTTCCAGCCCTTGTAGGTGCGGCCGCCATCCGAGGGCGAACAGCTCCGTCCGAAACTCTTGTGGCCACCGAAGCTCGATCGGTAGCCCGAGTGATGGAACGTCATCGATGATCTCCTGTTGTGCCCGCTTGTGGCCGTCCGGGTTGCGTCGGCGGACTGATTGTTGCGCGAAGTCGGCGTTGGGCGGCGGTGTCCCGCGCCCCGTCAACGTCATCCGACTTCTATCACAAACCCCAAGCCGACCGCGAGTAAATTGCTTTAATCATTTGCTCACCATAATCAACTTTGCGAATTGTTCCGGTAGCTTTGCGACAGGCAAAGCAAAGGGGACCGGGCACGGCAGGTTGACGAACCTCTCCAGCCCCTCGCTTATGCGAGGGATGCATCCTAACCTCTTATAAAGCATTAATTTTTTGACATCCTCAGCGCAACGGGCGCGCGCTTCGGTGGTGTCTCCGGTCGCGAGCCGTGCTCAAACACATCGCACATGGCCCCGCCCAAGGTCAGTCCTGCTTAATATTAACCATTAATCGTGCCATCGGACGGCCCCGATGGACAGCAACGGCAATATCAAAAGCAGTCTCTGCACTACAAATACAGTTTGAAGCCTTCATGGCTGGCGGCGAAGCCGAGCCGCCCGTAGAAGCGGTGGGCATCGAGGCGCGTTTTGTCGCTGCTGAGCTGCACCAGCCGGCAGCCGCGTTCGCGGCAGCGCTCCACCGCCCAAGCCATGAGGACGGCACCCAACCCCCGGCTGCGCAGGTCGGCCGCCACGCGCACCGCCTCGATCTGGCCGCGCCAGGCGCCCTTGCGCGACAGGCCGGGCAGAAACGTGATCTGGGCCGTGCCGACGATACGGCCGCCGTCGGCCACCATCACTGCCAGGATCTGGTTGGGGTCCGCGTCGATGGCCGCGAAGGCCGCCGCATAGGCGGGATCAAGCGACGACGACGCCACCTCGTCCCGCAGCCGTCCCAAGGGATCGTCGGCCAGCAGGGCCACGATGGCCGGCAAGTCGCCGGCCACCGCCGGCCGGACGGCGACGCCGGGGGTGTCCGGCGCCGCCATGCCCGTATCCACCTCGGGCGACGTACCATCGCCGGATATCAGGTCTTTACGGGGCATTCTTAAAGGTCCCTATTGGGCCGGCGGCGCCGGCATCACGATGGAGTCGTCGAGGAATGCGTTGGTGTACGCCTCGGTCACGTCATACCCTTCGAATTCGAAGGAGTCAGCCACGAAGCCATAGGTCTCCTCCATCCGCGCCGGGTCGAAATGACCGAGCGGCAGGGTGCCGGCGTTGTCGTCGGTCATCAGCTCCACCACCAAATCCCAGTTGGCCCGCACGTCCACGGAATCCTGGCTGGCCGCCCGCGCCAGCGACGACACGCAGGGGTCCGGATCGGCCACGCAGGCGGCGTAGGCGCGCTGGGTGGTCTCAACGAACGCCGTCACGGCATCCGGGTTCTCCGCCATGTAGTCGCCGTTGACGATGAAGGCGTTGCCGTAGGGATTGAAGCCGATATCCCGCAGCGCCACGAAGCCCATGTCGTCTCCGAAGATCCGCTCGTAAATGTAATGGACGTTGTAGAAATGCGTGGTCGCATCGATCACGCCGGACTGCAGCGAGGCGATCTTGGCTTCCGGCGCGATGTTGACGAATTCCACGCTGTCCGGGTCGACGCCGATGGCCGCAGCGATGGCCGGCCACATCTGGCGGGCGGCATCGAAGGGCGGGTTGCCGATGGTATGCCCGGCCAGATCCTCGTAGGTCTCGATGTCGCCGCCGCGCACCCAGTAGATGCCGTAGGGCGAGTTGACGTAGAGCGCCATTACGGCGACCACGTCGGCCCCCTCGCCGCGGCCCTGCAGCACCGTCGGCATGTCGGCGATGCCGAATTGCACGGCACCGACACCGACCCGCTGCACGGACGCGCCGGAGCCGCGCCCTTCCTCGATGGTGAGATTGAGCCCGGCATCGCTATACCAGCCCTGCTCGACCGCCCAATAGATCGGCGCATGGTCGCCGCCCGCGGTCCAGTTGAGGGTAACGGTTACCTCCTCCTGTGCCGCGGCCGGCAGGGCGCCCATCACCGCGGCGGCAGCGGCGATCAACGCCGTGCTGCTGTTGAAACCCTTCATGGTGGTCCTCCCCAGTCTCTTTGGTGTGGTTTGGTTGGCAGGAGCAGCACCGCAGCGGCAAGCCGGGCGCCGGACTCGCAGAGAGCATAGCTTCGCCCGGCGCCGGCTCCAACGGGTGCGTCCACCGGGCGGGTGCGTCCACCGGCGGGTGCGTCTGGATGGCCGGCCGCGCGGTTTGCCATGCCGGGGCATTCATAGGATAGTGCCGGCCCTTTGCCGCCCTGCAGACCGAACGCGCCCATGCCTGCCGACCAAACCTCAGCCACGCCACCCGGCAGCGCCGGCGAAGGCCATGCCCGCATCCGCCACGCGATGGCGCGCATCTGGCCTGCTCTGGCCGGCCACGCCCTGGTGATTTTGGTGTGGCACCTGACGGTGGTGTGGGGCGACATCGAATCCTTCATCCTGCCGACCCCGCTCGACACGCTGGCGACCCTGGGCGACGCCAGCTACCACTGGCCGCGCCACATCGCCATCACCGCGGCGGAGGTGTTCGGCGGCTATGCCCTGGCGCTGGCCATCGGCGTCGGGCTGGCGGTGGCCTTCTGCTGGTCGCGCGGGGTGGAGCGCGGCACCATGCCGGTGCTGGTCACGCTGAACATGATCCCCAAGGTCGCCATGGCGCCGCTGTTCATCGTGTGGCTGGGCTACGGCGTGTTTCCGAACATGGTGATCGCCTTCACCATCTCGTTCTTCCCGATCCTGTTGACGACCATGCGCGGGCTCCGGGAGGTGGAACCCGACCTGCTGGACCTGGTGCGCGCGCTCAACGGTTCGCGCTGGCAGATCTTCGCCAAGATCCAGCTTCCCGGCGCCCTGCCCTACCTGTTTTCCGGCATGAAGGTGGCGACGGTGCTGGCGGTGGCGGGCGCCATCGTCGGCGAGTTCATGGGATCGAGTGGCGGCCTCGGCTACCTGATGCAGAGCCGCCAGGGCTATCTCGACACCGCCGGCATGTTCATGGGCGTGATCCTGGTTACCCTTATCGGCGTGGCCATGTACGGCCTCGTCCTTCTCCTGGAGCGTCTCTTCGTGGTCAGCGATGCCCGCATCCAGTAGCCCCGTGGAGCTGGCGAAGCCGGCCGCCCGGCCGCCGCTCATCCGCATGCGGGGTGTGAAAAAGATCTACCGCACCCGCGGCCAGGAGGTGCTGGCGGTACAGGACGTGACGCTGGACGTGGACGAGGGCGAGCTGGTGACGCTGGTCGGCCCGTCGGGCTGCGGCAAGTCCACCGTGCTGAAGATCCTCGCCGGGCTGCACCCCCACGACGAGGGCGAGGTGCAGATCGGCGGCCCCGACCATCCCTTCCAGGGCGGCCGCGACGTCGGCATGGTGTTTCAGCAGCCGCTGCTGCTGAAGTGGCGGTGCATCCTCGACAACGTGATGCTGCCGGCGGAAATCCTCGGCCTGCCGCGAAAGGCGGCGCGCGAGCGCGCCCGCGACCTGCTGGCCATGGTCGGCCTGCCGGGGGTGGAGGGCCGCTATCCCTACGAGCTGTCCGGCGGCATGCAGCAGCGCGCGGCCATCGCGCGCGCCTTCGTGCACGACCCCAAGGTGGTGCTGATGGACGAGCCCTTCGGGGCGCTCGACGCGCTCACCCGCGAGCGCATGAACCTGGAGCTGCTGCGCATCTGGGCCGACAGCCGCAAGACCATCCTGTTCGTCACCCACGGCATCCAGGAAGCGGTGTTCCTGGCGACGCGCGTGGCGGTGCTGACCAGCGGCCCGGCGCGCATGGCCGACACCTTCACCGTCGACCTGCCCATGCCGCGCGACCTGGACCTGCACAACGACCCCAAATTCGGGGCCTACACCCACCGCATCTACCGTCTGCTGGGCCTGTCCACCGACGGCTCGACCAACACCAGAAGAGACTAGGGAGACGTACCCATGAGCGAAATCCGCACCACTGTCGTCGGCTCCTATCCGGTGCCCGCCTGGCTGGTGGCGGCGCCGTCGCAACAGGCGGTGATCGACGCCACGCGCGTGGTGCTGGCCACCCAGGAACAGGCCGGCATCGACCTGGTGTGCGACGGCGAACTCTACCGGTTCGACATCAACCACCCCGAAACCAACGGGATGATCGAGTATTTCACCCGGCCCATGTCGGGCATCCGCTCGGCCGTCACGTTCGAGGAACTGGTGGCCTACCGGGCGAAGTCCGGCATGCGCTTCCGCGCCAAGCCGCCGGGCGTGGTGGACGGCCCCATCGGCCACGGCACGCTCGACCTGGCGGCCGCCTGCGCCCAGGCCAAGGCGCTGACGACGCGGCCGCTGAAGTTCACCGTCACCGGCCCGCACATGCTGTCGAAAACCCTGCTCGACCACCATTACGGCGACCCCGAGCTGCTGGCCCACGCCATCGCCGCGGTGCTCGCCGAACAGGTTAAGCACCTGAACGCCGACGTGGTGCAGCTCGACGAAGCCAACCTGCCGGGCCACCCCGAAGAGGCGCGCTGGGCGGCCGCGGCCATCAACACCGTGCTGTCGGCCGTGCGCGGCACGCCGGCGGTGCACTTGTGCTTCGGCAACTACGGCGGCCAGACCGTGCAGTCGGGCACCTGGGGCCACCTGATGGACTACCTGAACGCGCTGAAGGCCGACCACATCGTGATGGAATGTGCCCGCCGTCCGGCCGACGAGCTGGCGGTGTTCAAGGACTTGCGGCCGGAAATCGGCTTCGGCCTCGGCGTCATCGACATCAAGGACAACCAGGTGGAGACCGCCGACGACGTGGCCCGCCGCATCGAGCGTGCCGATGCCGTGCTGGGCGCCGGCCGGGTGAAGTACATCCACCCCGATTGCGGCTTCTGGATGCTGCCGCGCTCGGTGGCCGATGCGAAGATCCGCGCCATCGTCGCCGGCCGCGATCTCTACTACGGCCGCCAGCAGCAGGCGGCGTAGACAGGCCCATTTCTGGCGTCATCCTCGCACAGGAGCGGATCTCTCTGATTTCATTGGGATCCCCGCATCCGTGGGGATGACGGTATGCCCTTGGGGGCGGACCGAGCTGCGATCACGGGTGCATCCTGGCACCCTTGGTGACCTTGTCGACGAGCTTCTTGTCGTCGCGCAGGCCGAGGCCGACGAGGTTCAACGCTTCGGTCGGGTACTGGCGCACCGATGCCCGGTTCGCCGCGTCGTGCCCGGTGGCAAACATGTCCTCGATATAGATCGACAGGCGCACGCTGCGCTCCAGCGCGCGCTGGTGGATCTTCGTCAGCCCGGCGCGGTCGGCGGTCAACACGATCATCGGCTGGATGATCAAGGGCGTGTAGAGCACGCCGCTGGCATCGACGTAGGGTTCGCCCAGCAGGGTGGCGTTGCCGCCCAGAACACCGCTGGTGAGGAAGGCGGTCACGTTCAGCTTCTGCCAGGTCAGCAGGTCGTCCCGCACGACGATGGCGATCTTGGTGTCAAACATGCTCTTTCCACATCTTCTGGTCGCCCAGGTGCCGGAGGCGCTGGAGAAACGCGCCGTCCGGACCGCCAAGAACAGCGGCCGCCTCGGCATTCAGGCGGTCCATCGCCGCATCCAGGGGCCCGGCAAGGTCGCGGGCGCGCGCCGTGGCGACGATCTGCTGGGCCCGCCGGTCGCTGGGATCGGCCCGGCGCTCCACCAGGCCGAGCGCTTCCAGCCGGTCGACCACGCCGGTGATACTGGCACTGTCCAGCACCATGCGCTGGCCCAGCTCCGCCCCGCTCAGCCCGCCGGTGTCCCCCAGCACCTTCAGCACCGCGTACTGAACGGGCGTCACGCCGAAGGGGGCGAGCAGCTCGCGCGCGCGGCGCGTCACCTGCTGGGCGGCCTTGCCGGCCAGGAAGCTGATGCAATCCTCGATCTTGTCCAACCGTGCGGCCCCGGCTTTGCTCGTCAACGTATATCTTGTATACAAGCAAAGTGTACGCAAGGCAAATGCACCGAAGCCGGGGGTCGCGGGGCTTCGCGGGATGGGCCAGGGAAGACCGGCAGTGCTGCCTGCTTAGACGATCAAAGCCCCGCCCAGCAGGACCGCGCCGATCCACAGCGTTTGGGCCACCATCAGCAGGATGGCGCGCAGGCCCAGCGTCTTCAGGCCGACAAAATCGGTCTTCAGGCCGATGGCGGCCACCGCCAGCACCAGCAGCAGCTCGCCGGCCTGCGAACCGGCGGCGACCACGCCGTCCGGCACCAAGGCGAAGCTGTTGGCTGCAGCCAGCACGATGAAGCCGATGAGGAACCACGGCAGCAGCGGCGGCGGCCTGATGTCGGTGCCGGTGTGCCAGGTGGCCCGCACCCACAGGCCCAGCAGCACCACCACCGGGGCCAGCATGCTCACGCGCACCAGCTTGATCAGCGTGGCCACGTCGCCGGTCTCATGGTCCACCACATAGCCGGCACCGATCACCTGGGGCACGTTGTGGATCGACCCGCCGAGGAACAGCCCGGCGGCCGGCGGCGGCAGGTCCAGCGCCTGGACGATGAAGGGATAGATGAGGAACACCGCGGTCGACAGCGCGGTGACGCCGAGCACGGTGAACAGCGTCTCGCGATCGCCGCCGGGACGCTGCGGCAGCACCGCGGACACGGCGACGGCCGCACTCGACCCGCAGATCGCCGTGGCAGCACCCGTAAGGATGCCGAACAGGGTGGAGAAGCCCAGCAGCCGGGCCAGCACCACTCCCACGGCAATGGTCGATGCCATGCCCAGCAAGGTAAAGCAAATGGCCGGGACGGTGAGCGTGCTGAGCTGGCTGACGCCGATGCGCAGGCCCAGCAGCATCACGCCCAGGTGAAGCACCGTGCGGCTCGCCAGCCCCAGGCCCGGCGCCAGGCGGGCCGCCCCCAGGCGGGCATGGGCCAACGGCCCCAGCAGCAGCCCCAGGACAAGCACGTAGAGCAGCCCCGGCCCGCCCACCAGGTGGGCCACCCCCATGCCGGCCGCAGCCACGGCGACCGCCAGCACCACCCCCGGCACGGCGGGCGACAGGGCGGCAAGCCGGGTGGACAGGCTGGGGACGGAGGGATCGCTCGGCATCGGTACTCGGCAGCAGCGGAACAGGCGTGGCGCCGGCTCTTGGCCGGCCTCCGCCTGCCTAGCAGGTCGGCAACCCCGATGCCTACGGCCGCATTGCAGTCATTCTCCGCGGCAACCGGGGTCGACCGCCCAGGGGACCACGAAGCGGCAGCCGTCGTGGCGGACCTCCAGGGCCTGGACGCCGTAGGCTTGGCGCACCGTGTCGACCGTCAGGGCCGCCTCGGGCGGACCGTCGGCGACGATGCGGCCGGCCGCCAGCACCACCACGCGGTGGCAGTAGCGGCTGGCCAGCGCCAGGTCGTGCATGACCACGGCGACGCTGCCGCCTGCTACCGCGGCCCGGTGCAGGATGTCCATGATTTCGATCTGATGGCGCGGGTCGAGGGCGGCCACCGGCTCGTCGGCCAGCATGATGGAGGCTTCCACGGCCAGCACGCGCGCCAGCATCACGCGCGCCTGCTCGCCGCCCGACAGGGTGGTGCAGCTCCGCCCCGACAGGTGGGCAACACCGGTGCGCGCGATGGCCGTGTCGACCGCCCGGCGGTCGTCCGCCGTCGCGCGGCGCCAGGCGCGGGTATGCGGAATGCGCCCCAGTTCCACCACGCGGCGCACGGTCACCGGCCATTCCACCCGATGTCCCTGGGGCAGGTAGGCGAGCCGCGCGGCCAGGCGGTGGCGCGGCCAGCGCTCCACGGCCGTGCCATCCAGTGCCACGCGGCCGCCGGCGAGTGGCTGCAGGCCGGCCAGTGCCCGCACCAGCGTCGTCTTGCCCGAACCGTTGGGGCCGACGATGCCGAGCAGCTCGCCCGGCCGGATGGCGAGCGTGACGCCATCGAGGACCGTGCAGCCGCCCAGGCGCACCACCGCGGCCGCGGCCTCCAGCGGAGCGGCGCTCACAGCGGCGCTCACAGCGGCGCTCCCCGGCCGGTGCGCAAGATCAGCCAGAAGAAGAAGGGGGCCCCCACCAGCGAGGTCACGACGCCCAGCATCAGGTCCTGGTCGGTGGGGAGCAGGCGGATCAGCAGGTCGGCCGCCACCAGCAGCACCGCCCCGGCGAGTGCCGACGGCAGCAGCACCCGCCTCGGCTGGTGGCGCACCAGCGGGCGCACCAGGTGCGGGCACACCAGCCCGACGAAACCGATACCGCCGGCCACTGCCACGCCAGAGGCCACCGCCAGCGCGGTGCCGGCGATAATCTGGATGCGCAGGCGGCGCAGCCCGATGCCAAGCGAACGGGCCGCCTCCTCCCCCAGGATGAGCGCATCGAGCCCGCGCCCGGAGGTGAACAGCAGCAGCGCCCCCACGGCCATGAACGGCGCCACCAGCCCGACATCGGCGAAGCTGCGGTCGGCGACCGAGCCGAGCAGCCATTCCACCATCTCCGCCAGGGCGAACGGATTGGGCGACAGGTTCATGGCAAGGGAGGTGAGCGCCACGGCGAAGCCGGAGATGGCGACGCCCGCCAGGATCACGGTGAGCGTGGTGGCGTTGCGCGCGGCCAGCACGTACAGCACCAAGGTCGCCAGCGTCGCCCCGGCCATGGCCGCCAGCGGTTGGGCCAGGGGCCAGATGGCGGAAATGCCGAAGTAAAGGGAGATGACGGCGCCGAGGGCGGCACTGGCGGTCACGCCGATGACGCCGGGATCGGCCAGAGGGTTCCGCAAGAGCCCCTGCAGGGCCGCCCCCGCCAGCCCGTTGGCGGCACCGATCAGGGCGGCCAGCAGAATGCGCGGCAGGCGGATGTCCTGCACGATCACGGCGATACGCGGATCGCCCGCCCCGAACAGGCCGTCCACCACCTCGCCAGCACCGATGGGCGCATAGCCCACGAACAGCGCGGCGAAGGACACCAGGCACAGGAGAGTCAGCAAGCCAGCCGATACCACGGCATGGCGCGCGGCACCGCTGGCAACCGGTTGGGGCGCGACCCCGCTCATGGGGTCGCCGCCGGAAAGCCGGCCTCGTCCAGTTCTCCCGCCAGGTGCGCCACCGCATCCACCAGGTGCGGACTGGTGCATGGCCAGTAGGCGCCGGGGACGGTCAGCACCGGCATGTCCACCGCCAGGTCGCGGAACACGGAATGGCGGGCGAGCGCCACCGTGAGGGACGGCCTGGTGGTGTCGAAGAAGCTGAGTACGAACAGATCCGGCGGGGTGAGCACCATGGTCTCCAGATCGATGTGGCCCCAGCCCGGCCGGCCCAACTCGCCCGTCAAGTTGCCGAGGCCGGCCGCCACCAGTACGTCGTCGACGAAGGTGCCGGGCCCGGCGGTACCGCCCGCCGGCCCCAGATAGGCCGCCACCGGATCGCCCGGCCGCTGCGGGGGAACCGCGGCGATCAGCCGTTCCGCCGCCTGGGCCATCGCCTCGCCAGCGTCCGCCCGGCCGATGGCATCGCCCACCAGGCGCAGGTTCGCCGGCAGGTCGGCGAGCCGGTCGCCGTCGCCGAGCCGCACCACCCGCATGCCGAAGCGTTCGGCCATGGCGGCGGTGGCTGCCGCCCCCCAAGAGCGCATGACGACAACCTCCGCTCCGCTCATCAGCAGGTCTTCGGCACTGCCGCGGTTGAGCGGATAGGCGGCCGCCCGGTCGCGCTGGGGCGACAGCGGACCCACCGCCTCGCGCGACAGCGAGGCGATCTGGCCGGGATCGGCCAGCGCCAGCACGTAGTGGTCGGCACACAGGCCCACCGATGCCACGCGCGGCAGCGTGGCCGACGAACCGGCGGCTGGGGGAGCCGCCGGTCCCTCGGCCACAGCCGTGCCCAGGCCGGCCACCGCCAGCGTCAACACCAGTGCCAGCGCAGCCACCGGCAGTCGGGACCCGGACAGGATGTGCGGAGGAGTTGGCATGGGACGCCCGGAGCCGCCAGCCGGTCAGTCGCCGCCCAGGCGGACGCGGACGCCGGCGAAGGCGCCGATGCCGAGCTGATCGAAGCCGGGGGTCAAGGTGTAGTCCTCGTCCAACAGGTTCTCCACCCGGGCGAACACCTCGACGTCGTCGAGCACCTGGTAGCTGCCGGTCAGGTTCACCAGGGTATACCCGTCCGCCGGCATGTTCGGGGAAGCGATGTAGCGGTCGTATTCGCCCACCAGTCCGGCGGTGACGGTGGCTGCCCCCTCCAGGAAGCTGTAGCTGGCAGAGGCCGAGACTTCGTGGCGCGGCACATTGGCGATGCGGCTGCCGTCGGCCGCTTCGGCTTGCGTGAAGGTGTAGGTCGCCTGAAGCATCAGGTCCTCGGTCGCCTGGAAGCTGGCCGCCAGTTCCGCCCCTTGGCGCGTGCTCACGCCCGGCACGTTGACGATGGTGCTGACGAAGGTGTTCGGGTCCGTCTGGAAGATGAACAGATTCTCGACGTCGTTGTGGAAGTAGGTCGCCCCCAGGACCAGCCGGTCGTCCAGCAGCGGCTGGTCCACCCCGATGTCGAAGCCGAAGCTCTCCTCCTGCACCAGGTTGGGATTGGCGAAGTAGAAGAAGCTGGGGAAGTCGACGTAGAGATCGTTGAGCGTGGGGTTCTTCACGCCGGTGCCGACACTGGCATGCACCCGCGTGCCCAGGTCGGGGTGCAGGTAGGCACCGGTAAGCCGCCAGGTGGTGGCATCGGGGAAGTCGGAATTGACGTCGTGGCGGACGGACGCGGTGAGGAACACCTCGTCGAACAGGCCCACCTGGTATTCGCCGATGAAGCTGTCGCTGTGGATCGTCTCGGACACCGAGGGCGCGCCCGACGGGTTGAAGTCGCCCTCTTCGGTCACGTGCTCGTAGGCCAAGGTGAAACGGTGGGCGGCATCCACCAGGGTTTCGGTTTCCAGCAGATAGCTCGTCTGGTAGTCGCCACCGTAGGACCGGGCGGAATAGACCGCTGGGTCGGTCGACCGCACGATCTCCCGGTCGGTGCCGGCCAAGGTCACGCCGGCTTCGTGCAGCCAGGCACCGTTCATCAGGTCCAGGTGGCCCGACAGGCGGCCGGAGAATTCCTGGGTGCGCTGGATGGCCGGGCTGTCGTCGACGAAGCCGCCGGTGAAACCGTCGTCGATGTCCCGGTCGGCGTCGATGTAGCGGCCGGTCAGGTCGAACGACAGCGTATCGGTGGGGCGCAGGCCGGCACGGCCGCTGACCGACAGATTCTCGTAGCCGTCGCGTTCGCTGCCCTGGCTGGCGGCGGAGATGCCGTCGGTCCGGAAGTAGGTGACGCCGATGCGGCCGTCGTAGAGGTCCGTCCCCCCCGACACGCTGCTTGAGCCTTGCACCGTGCCGAAGGAGCCGCCCTCCAGGCTGGCGGTCACCAATGGCGCACCGGCGCCGCGACGGGTGATGATATTGATGACGCCGCCGATGGCATCGCTGGGGTAGAGCGCACTCTGCGGGCCGCGCACGACCTCGATGCGCTCCACGTCTTCGGCCAGCAGGTTGCCGAAATCGTAGACGGCGCCGATGGCGGTGGGGTCGTTCACCCGCACGCCGTCGATCAGCACCAGGGTGTGGCGCGCCTCGGCCCCGCGGATACGGACCTGGGTGAGCGATCCGGCGGGGCCGGAGCTGCTGACGCTGACGCCCGGCACCTGGCGCAGGATGTCGGCGACGCGGCGGACCTGCTGGTCCTCCAACTCCTCGCGCGTGATCACGGTGACGGCGGACCCGACCTGGCTGAGCGCCGTCGGCGCGCGGTTGGCGGTGATCGACACCTCGCCCACGTCGAGGGTGAGCACGGTGGCCTCGCTCACCTCCGCGGCATCGATCTGGGCCGCTGCCGGGCCGTTGGCGGCACTCACCAGCAGGGCCGACAACAGGCAGGCGACGGGCACGGGGAAGTAGGTTTCAAGGGCGGTGGAGCGAATGCTCTGCAGCGAGCAGCCGAAGCGGCGATGCCTCATGATCAGTCCTCCTGGAGACAAGTCGATCGGAGGGGCTGAGCGGCTGGGCCGGACGCACGAAAGCGGCTGCCGCCGTGAACCGGCAGCGTCGCCACGTCCGCGATTCGCCCAAGACTAGAGACCGCATGGCCAGACCAACCCCACACACGTGCTGGTCGCCACGACGGGTTTCCGCTCCGGAAGGGACCCTCGTCTTCCGGACGGGCGACACGACGGTGGCAGGTTTCCTGGCTTGCGGTCCTTGGTGCCGGCCCGGCCTTCCCAGGTCTTAGAGACCCAGTGGCCTATCCGAGGGGGCACCTACCGCCTACAGTTGCGAGGGCAGCCGCGGAGTTGGGGGTAATTCCCGTACCGCATTCCCTATTGTCCCCATTAAGGGGCACCACCTGGGGCGACTGTACCCCATGGCCGCGGTGCGGCAATGACAAAGATCAACGCTGGCCGGAGCCGCCCGGCGACACCCGCACGATGCCGCCGGCGCCCGGCCATCCTCAGTGCCAGGTGCGCAACGCCCGGGCGAGCGGGCCCGACCCGGCGACGTGCAGTGCGCGGGCGCGTTCCAGGTCGTCGCGGCGGTCGGGCTGGGCGGCGGCCCGGTCCCCAGCGTCCGGCCCGCTCCCGCCGCTGATGAGCTGATCGACCGTGACCATGGCGAGCGACCAGCCGGCATCGCCCAGCTTGCGCGCCCAGCGCTCCACCGGCGCCATGGCGAGGAAGGCTTCCGCCGGGTTCAGCATCTGCCCCAGGATGGCCTTGCCGCACTTGTCGCAGCCCGACTGGTAGGCGCTGAGGCAGTTCACCAGCACCGCTTCGGCCGGGTGGACGAAGGGGCACGCGGTGGCGCCGAAGGTCAGCACCCGCTTGGCGCCGGCGACGATCAGGCCGAACAGCTCGTCGATATCGTCGGCGGCACAGGCGATGCCCACGGACCGGTAGGCGTCCACCAGTTCCGCCCTCACCGGCCGCCGTTCGCGCAGGCCGGCCATCCAGGTGCGCCCGCTCCACACGGCGAGCTGTTGTCCGGCAGAGAGTTCCGATGTGATGAGCATGGGGGCACTCCGTGGCGATGGCTGTCTGGAAGAGATGCGAATGATTTGCAATTGCATCAAACTGACAGGCGGGGGCGGGACCTGTCAATGGCGACCGATCGGAGGGCCGAACGCAGGCGATCGGCCGGACAGCACACTGCCCGGCCAACGGACTGGTCAGACGATCTGAGAGTGGCCGCCGCGCCCGGCGCTTAGGAGAACTTCACCGTGGGCCAGCCGAGCACCACATGGGTGTCGGCGTAATACTCATCGCATTTGCGGGTTTCGATCGTGCCGGTGCGCTGGCCGTCCTTGCCCGGCCGCGGGAACAGCGGTTCCATGCAGGCCACGGTGCGCGCCTGATCGTTGGGCTCGAACACCACATTGGCGTGGGTGAAGCCTTCCTTGTGGCGGAACAGGATGAACACCGGCGCGTCGCCCAGCGGCAGGGCGCGGTGGTGCTTGTACTTCGACACCTCGAACACCCCGAGGCTCATCTTCAGCCGCGAGTCCTTGCCGAACACGTCCATGATGTCCTTGACGATGAACACCCCCGTGTCGGGATCGCAGTGCTTGTTGTATTCGGAGATGATCTTGGACTGGGACCACTGCGGCCGTCCGTCCTTGGCGGCCTTCAGCCACCAGCACAGGCTGGCTGCCCAGCACGAGGTCTTGTCGAACTGGCCTTCCGGCGGGATGGAGCGATAGGGCGAGACCACAGGCACCCTCCATGGTCTGGTGGCCAGCACCGCGCCGGCCGTCGCGGTTGCGCGACCGTTCCATGCGGCCATGGATTTATGGCGGAATTGGCGCGCGTTCGGGTTCGCGCCGCGGGTCGAAAACCGGGGGGAAATGGGCATCGCGCACCTGGCCCTCGGCCGCCGCAGTGGCGATGCGGTAGGCGAGCGGAACCGTGCCCGGCCGGTCGATCCGGCGCAGCGCCGCCAGATCGCGCTCGCCGGGGCGCACACCCGCCACCGCCGCGATCCAGCCGGCATCGAGCTGCACATCGTAGCGCTGGAAGCTGAACAGCGGCACGCCGCCCAGCACGTCCGCCTCCAGTCCGCCGATTTCCGAGTTGACGGGCCACGGGTCGAGGGGGCGGGACAGTGCTTGCAGCAGCGTCAGGGCCTGGCTCTGGCCATCGGCGATCATGCCGGCCAATGCGCGCACGGCCAGCCCCATGGCCGGCATCCGGCGCAGGCGGTCGGACGGTGTGGCGGGGCGATACCAGCCGGTGCCGACCGACGCGATCAGCAACGCATCGGCCCCGGTGCGCCAGCGCAGATTGTAGGCGTCCAGCGTCGCCACCATCAGGGCCGCCAAGGCCGGGTTGTTGTGGGGCGATACCGCACCGTCGACGAACCAGCCCGGCGCCTCGCCGTCGACCACGGAGATCGGCTCCGGATCGAAGAAGTGCGGGGCCGCCGTGCTCGCCCGCAGCACGCGGGCCAGCGCGTAGTGGCGATTGCCGATGAAGCTGCCGTCGGGCGGCGTATCCCAGTACCGGGTACCGGGAATGTTGGTGAGGATCCACACGCTGCCGGTGTCCATCCGCTTGGTCACCACCACCAGCCCGGTGCGCAAATCCGGGCTGTCCAGCGTGCGGTCGCCCACCTGGCCGGCGATCTCCCACATCAGCCGCTTGGCATCGAACAGCGACTGCACGCCGGCGATGCGCCAGCGCGGCCTGCGGAACACGCGCGGCGCCAGATCCTCGTAAAATCTGCGGATATCGGCGGCACTCATGCCCAGCGCCAGGGAGGCGGCGATCAGCGCGCCCGTGGAGGTGCCGGCGATCAGGTCGAAATAGTCGGCGAGCCGGAAGGGTGCCGGTCCGCGGTGGCGAGCGGCCAGCAGCGCTTCCAGCCGCTCCAGGAAGGCAACGGAGACGATGCCGCGCACGCCGCCGCCATCCAGCGCCAGGATGCGCTTCGGCCCGGGGCTGGACAGGCGTTCGGCAAGGGTCACGGATGGCCGGCCGGGGGTTGTTTGGAGGCAATGCTCAGATCACCACGCCAAATTGTGCCGACCTGCCGGCAAGCGTCAATTGCCGACGCCGGGCGGGGACCGGTCGGGAAGGAGACGCGGGGAGGTGGCAGCTTTTTCCGGTCTGGCCATGCCGGCCCACACGCCCGCCGCCCGTATCCGGGCGATGACAGGCGGCCGCCGGCTGGGATAGCGTGCTCCGCGGGAAAACCGGGGAGGACAGACCATGCTCAAGGGATTTTCGTGGGCGGTAACGTGTGTAGCGGTTGTGGCGCTGGCGCCGGCACCGGCTTCGGCACAGTCGGCAGCCGACGCAGCGGCGGCGTGCAGTGCCGGCTCCAACCTGCCCGAGGCGGTGTGCGCCTGCGTCGGCGAGCGCGCGGCAGACCAGCTCAACGACACCCAGCGCCAGTGGTACATCCACGCCGCCAGCGGCGACAGCGACGCGGCGCAGGCCCTGCTGGGGTCCATGTCGCCCACCGAGACGATCGAGGCCGCCACCTTCGCCCGCACCGCGCCGGTGGACTGCGTCAGGGGCGGCTGACCGCCGGGGCCACTCCGCCGGCCCGCGCGCGAGTGGGGCGCGGAACCCCTCAGCAGGCAGCGGTGATGATGATTTCCACCTTGAGGTCGCCGCGGGCCAGCCTGGCTTCGCCGCAGGCGCGGGCCGGAGCGTGGCCTTGCGGCACCCAGGCGTCCCATACCGCGTTCATTTCGGCAAAATCGGCCATATCCGGCAGCCAGATGATGGCCTGCAGGATGCGCTCGCGCGACGACCCGGCCGTCTCCAGCAGGGCGTCGATGCGCGACAGGCAATCGCGGGTCTGTTCGGCCACCGTGGCGCCGTCGCCCACCTGCCCGCACAGGTAGGCCACGCCGTTGTGCTTCACGATCTTGCTCATGCGCACACCGGTTTCGATCCGTTCGATCATCGTTGTCTCCCTACTCCGCGGCATCGCTGACACCGTCTTCCATGGCCGCCAGCTCGCCCAGCGTCACCGGCTTCAGGGGCGGGCGGATGCGGAAATACCCCGTGTCGTCCGGCGTCCGGCCATTGGCCTCGGCCAGAAGGGCCGTCACCGTGAGCCCGCAATAGCGGCCCTGGCACGGCCCCATGCCGGCCCGCCCGAAGGCCTTGGCCTGGTTGGGGCCGATGCAGCCGAGCTTGGCATAGCCGCGGATATCGCCGGCCGTCACCTCCTCGCAGCGGCAGACGAGCGTTGCGTCGGCCGGCGCCAGCGCCCCGGCATAGGGTGGATAGGCGGCATCGAGGAACGGACGCACCGCGAATTGCTGGCGGCGCTGCCGGGCGAGCGGGGCGGCCCGCCGGTCGCGCTCGTCGGCCGATAGCCGGCCCAGCTCCTCCGCCACCTTGAGGGCCGCGATGCGCCCGCCAAGGTCCGCCACATGGGCACCGCCGATGCCGGCCCCGTCGCCGGCCAGGAACACGCCCGCCACCGCGGTGCCGCCCCAGGCGTCGACCACGGGGTTGAAGCAGTGCTGGGCGGCATCCCAGCGGTGCGGCACGCCGATGGAGCGGGCGGCCTGGGTGTTGGGCACGACGCCGTGGTGGAGAAACACCGTGTCGCAGGCGATGGCGCGCGCCTTGCCGCCGCTGCGAAAGTTCACCGCTTCCGCCCGGCCCTCGCCGTCTATGGCGATGTCGCTGGCACCGGTGTGCCGCGGCACCCGCGCCCGTACCAGCTCCGCCAGCATGGCCAGCCCCTTGGCGAGATAGGGCCAGCCGCGCAGCGCCCCACCCAGGTGCCGGTTCGCGCGCATCAGGTCCGCCCGCGTCTGGGTTTCCACCAGCGCCAGGGGCGGTGTGCCGGCCCGCACCATCTGGGCGGCGATCAGGTAGAGCAGCGGCCCGGTGCCGACGAGTACCGCCCGTCTGGCCAGTACGCCCGACTGCTTCAGCAGGATCTGCCCCGCCCCCGCCGTCATCACGCCGGGCAGCGTCCAGCCTGGAAGGGGCATGGGGCGTTCGAGCGCCCCGGTGGCGAGGATCAGCCTGGGTGCGGTCACCTGGGCCGCCTGGCCGGCGCGGGTGTAGGAAACGCGGATCCCCTCCTCGATGGCCCACACCACGGCCCCTTGGAGATGCGCGATGCCGTCGCGCCGGATCGCCGCCGTCAGCGCTTGGCCTTCGGCGTAGTCCTTGCCGAGGATGCCGCCGCGCAGCGCGGCCACCCGGTCCACGTCGCGGTAGATCTGGCCACCGGGGCGGGGCTGCTCGTCCAGCAGCACCACTTGCAGGCCCGCCTCGGCCGCCGTGGCGGCCGCAGCCAGGCCGGCGGGCCCGGCGCCGACGACGATCAGGTCACACGGGTGCACGGCCGGCCTCCGCTTCGTGGGGCCGCGCGATCCGCAGTCCCTCTTCCACCTCCAGCATGCAGGCCTGGCGGACCACTCCGTCGATCTCCACCAGGCAATCGAAGCACGCCCCCATCAGACAGAACGGCCCGCGCGGCGCGCCGGAAACCGGGGTGTGGCGAAACACAGCCACACCGGCCGCCAGCAGGGCCGCAGCCAGATTGGCACCCGGCGGCAGGTGTAGCGGTTCGCCGTCGAACCACACGCGGACGCGCGCCGGAGCGGCCTCCAGCTCAAGAAACGGCGAAGCGGTCTTCACTGAACACCTCCAAGTCCGGGGCGGCCGCGGTCTTTTCCAGCCAGTCGGGCAGGACGCGGGCATGGGCCGCCGACAGGGTGATGCCGCTGTGGCAGGTGACGAGGAAGGCCCCCGGCATGTCGCGGCTTTCCTGGTAGATCGGCAGGCCATCGGGGGTGAGTACCCGCAGCGCCCCCCAGCTCCGCACAAGCTGCGCCTTGGCGAGCGCCGGATAGGCCGTGACCGCCTGGGCGGCGAGGCCGGAGAGGCCGGGCTGGGTGACCCGGTCGTCGAACCCCACCTCCTCGTTGGTGGCGCCGATCTGGATGCCGCCCTCGTCGACCTGGCGGGCGACCAGCGACGGGCGGTTGATCATCTTGGGCAGCTTCTCGGTGATCAGGACCTGGCCGCGCTGCGGCCTGACAGGAGCCCTGAAGCCCAGTTTGGCCCCCAGCTCGATGGCCCCGAGGCCGGCCGACAGGACGACCTTGCCGGCACCCACCGTGGTACCGTCGCTGCACACGACCTGGTAGTCGCCATCGCGGGTCACGCCGGTGACCGTCTTGCCGGTGAGGACCTGGCCGCCCAGGCGGCGCACCGCGTCCGCCAAGGCGGTCAGCAGGCGCAGTGGGTTCGCGTGGCCGTCCTGATGGTGGAGGATGGCGCCCGCCACTTTCGGGCCGATCTGCGGTTCCTCGCGCTTCAGCGCGTTCGCCCCCAGCACCTCGTACGGGTAATCGCCGTCGAGCTTGGCCTTGAGGATTTCGTAGTTGGCGACCTGCTGGTCCAGCGTCTCGTCGGAGAAGTGCAGGTCATAGCCGCCGTCCTGCCGCAGCCCCAGGTGGCGGCCCGTCAGTTCGGCCAGTTCGGCGGCATGGTCGGCCCATTGCGCGGCCGAGCGCTGGCTCCAACGGGCATAGACCGGCTGGTTCATGCCCTTGGACTGCACCCAGACCAGCCCGAAGTTCCCCCGGCTGGCGCGGTAGCTGCCGTCGCCTCCATCAAGCACGGCGACCCGAAGACCGCGGCGCAACAGGCCATAGGCCACCGACAGTCCCACGACCCCGCCGCCGATGACGGCATAGTCGGATGCCATGTTGTCCTCCCGGCCAGCAGGTCCCGGGCGGCGCAATCGGCCGCCCGGTCGCCTGTCGGCTCAGTTCTCCGCCGCAGCAACCTCGTCGAGGATGGCCTGGCCCCATTCGGTGCCGATGTCCTCCAGGATCTGCGGCCACACTTCCGCGCGCACCGCAGCGGCCATCGCCGCCAGCTCCTCGTCGGACAGCTCGACGATGGTGGTGCCCAGTTCGTCGGCCAAGCGCTGCTCGTTGCGGGCCTGGTCGGCTTCCGCCACCTCCCAGCGGGTCGCCTCGAACGCCTCCGCGGCGGTCCACAAGGCGGCCTGGTCCTCCTCGCTGAGCCCGGCCAGCGACTCATCGGAAATGATCATGTACCAGACTTCGAAGTGGGTATTGGCGGGGATGTAGGTCTGGGTCACGTCGCGGAAGGAGGCGTAGTAGCCTTCGGCCCCGGAGCCGATGACGCCGTCCACCACGCCGGTCTGCACGGCGGTGAAGGCATCGGCGAAGGGGATCGGCGACGGGATGTAGCCCAGCACCTCGGCGGTGAGCTGGAAGCTGCGGATGCCGGGCACGCGCACCTTGATGCCGTTGTCGACCGAGGGGTCGCCGGGGCTGATGGCCTCGGTGTTGAGCGAGATGCCGCCGAAATAGACCGGATAGGCCGCCAGCATGGTGATGTTCTGTTCGGAGAACAGCTCGGCCATCACGTCGCGCACCACGCCGTCCGGCCCGTAGATGGCCTGCGCCTGGTCCCAGCTGCTGGCCATGTAGGGGAACGAGCTGATCTGCATCCGGCGGTCGGCGGCCGCGGCGGCAGGCTGCACCGCCATGTCGATGGCACCCAGCGAGACGCGCTCCTGCACCGTGGTGTAGTCGCCCAGTGCGGAGGCCGGGAAGATCTCGATGGTCACATCGCCGTCGGTGGCGGCGCTGACGGCATCGGCAAACGCGTTCAGCTCGACATCGATGGTGGCACCCTGCGGGCGTACATGGCTCATGCGCAGGGTCTGCGCCTCGGCAGCGGGCGTGAACGCCAGCAACGCGGCGGCGGCTGTGGCGAGCATCAGGTGTTTCATGTGGTGTCCTCCGAGTTTCGAGTTTGTCGATCTGCTGGGCTTGGATTGGCTCAGGGGGCGACGGCGTAGCCGAAGAGCCGCGGCAGGAAGAGCGAGACGTCCGACCAGAAGGAGGTCAGGAAGACCACCGGCACATAGCCGAGCAGGATCAGCTTCATGGCCGGCGGGATCACCTTGGTGACCTTCACGTTGCCGATGCGCGCGCCGAGATAGAGGATCGAGGCGTAGGGCGGGGTGACGCCGCCCATGGCGGTGTTGACGCCCATGATCGCGGCGAACTGCACCGGGCTGACGTCGATCGCCTGCATCAGCGGCAGCAGCAGCGGCCCGAGCAGGATGATCGAGGTGGCGTCGTTCACCACCATGCCCACCAGGAACAAGAGGATGTTGATGAGGATCAGCAGCACCACGCGGTTTTCGGTGATGGCGAAGATGCCCTGCACCAGGTGCTGCGGGATGCTCTCGTAGACGAACATCTGGCTGAGGATCATGGAGAACAGGATCATCATCATGATCGCGCCGACGGCAGTGGCGGCTTCCTTGCCGGCGGCCACGAAGCTCGGCACCGTCAGGCCCTTGTAGATGAAGAAGCCGACGGGAACGGAGTAGATGACGGCCACGGCAGCCGCCTCCGTCGGGGTCATCACGCCGCCGTAGATCCCGCCCAGGATGATGATCGGCATGAGCAGGGCCGGGAACGCGTGCACGCCGCGCCGTCCGACTTCGCGCGACAGCCCCTTGAAGGTGGGCTTTTCGTCCAGGATCAGATCGAACTTGCGGCTCATCCACAGGTTGATGATCGAGAACGACGTCATGATCAGCAGGCCCGGCACCAGGGTGGCCAGGAAGCAGGCGAGGATCGAGGTATCGGTGACCCAGCCGAAGATGATCATGGTGACCGAGGGCGGGATCAGCAGGCCGAGGATCGAGGAGTTGGCGATCAGGGCCGTGGCATAGGCCCGCGGGTAGCCGCGCTTTTCCATCTCCGGGATCAGCAGCGGGCCGATGGCGGCGATGCCGGTAAGGCCGGAGCCGGAGATGGCGCCGATCACGGCACACGACACGGCGGCCACCACCCCCAGGCCGCCGCGGATGTGGCCGATGAAGGCATTGACGAAGCGCAGGAGCGATCCTGCGATGCCGCTTTCCGACATGATGGTGCCGGCCAGCACGAACAGCGGAATGGCCAGCAGCACCGGGTTGGCGAGCTGCTGGAAGCCCCACAGCATCATGCCGCGCATGGTGACGTCGCCGACGAAGTACATGACCATCAGCGCCGAGCCGAAGCAGTAGGGCAGCGGCACGCCGAGCGTCAGCGTCAGGACCAGCAGGGCGATGGCGAGCAGGGCGACCTCAACCATCGATGTGCACTCCCCCGCCGAAGCTGCGGCCGAAGCTGCGGACGTGGGTGAGCAAATGCCAGCAGGAGTAGAGGATCATCAGCGCCAGCCCGACCAGCAGCGCGATGTCGGAATAGAAGGTCGGGATGTACAGCGTCGGGCTCTCGCGCCAGGTGCGCCAGGCGTATTCCGTATAGTCCCACGCCCAGATCAGCAGCCACACGCCGATGATCAGGCTGATGATCTCGCCGACGATGGCCAGGATCTTGTGGCCGCGTTCGGTCTTGATGAAGATTTCCAGAACATTGGCGCGAATATGGGTGTTTTCGCGCGAGGCATTGACCGATCCCAGGATGTAAAGCCACAGGGTGGGATACAGCATCACGTCTTCCAGCCCCAACACCGGGACTTGTAGGACGTAGCGCGTGATCACTTGGACAAACTGGCCAAGGGCCACCAGGCCGATCAAAGCGGTCAGCGTGTATTTCGCCAATGTGTCCATGACCCCTCCCGCTCCAGCGGGCGCGGCCACCGGATCGGTTAGATCTCACTGGACATAATCCATAAATTCAATGTTAAAAATATTGTAACTCGATAAATCCAATTTATGGGATGCGATGCACCTCTCGTTCCGCCAAGTGGTTACCTTTCGCGAGGTCATGCGCTCGGGCTCCATCTCCCAGGCGGCGCGCACCGTCGGGCGCACCCAGCCGGCCGTCAGCACGATGATCGCCACCCTGGAGAACCAGCTCGGCTTCAAACTGTTCGTGCGCGAACAGGGCCGGCTGACGCCGACGCCGGAAGCCCACTTCTTCCTGGAGGAGTGCGAGGAGATCCTGAACCGACTGGAACGCACCGAGCGGACCATGAGCCGCATCCGCGCGCTCCAGGCCGGCAAGCTGCGCATCGCCTGCCACCCGGCTTCCGCCGGCCTGTTCATGCCGCGCCTGCTGACGCAGTTCATGAAAGACCGGGACGGGCTGGAGGTGGCCCTGATCATGCGCTCTTCGGTGGTGATCGAGGACCTGATCGCCTCCCAGCAGTTCGACATCGGGTTTGCCGAAACGCCGTCGCCGCGCGCCTCCATCGACCAGACGGATTTCGACCTGGAGAGCGTCTGCGTGGTGCCGGCCGACGACCCGCTGGCCTCGGCTGCCGAGATCACGCCGGACGACCTCGACGGCCAGCCGATGGCCGTGTTCTTCGCCGAGCATTCCTCGGCGGCGCAAACCGGGGCCGCCTTCGCGTCCGCCGGCCGCCGCCTGAACAAGCGGGTGGAGCTGCGCACCTCCCTGCCCGGCCTGCAGTTCGTCGCCGCCGGCATCTGCTACATGATCTGCGACATGGTCACGGCCTACAGCCACCTGCTGCTCAGCCAGGCGGCGGAGAACTTGGCGATCCGCCGCTTCCGCCCGCGCATCTCCGGCAGCATCTCCATCCTCACGCCGGGCTATGTCACAAAGTCCCTGGCGGCGACGGCGTTCATCGCCGACCTCACCCGCGGCGTCGACGCCATGCAGCGGGAGGTGGAGCGGGTGATCGCACGCTGAACGCCCGCTCCCGGTCCGACCCTGGGCTAGTCCGCCATGGCCGCGATGGGATCGGCGTAGGGGTAGCCCAGTGCCTCGGCCACCGCCCGGTGGGTGACCTTGCCGCGATGCACGTTCAGCCCTTCGCAGAAGCCGGGGTTGGCGTCCAGTGCTGCCCGGTAGCCCTTGTCCGCCAGGGCCAGCGCGTAGGGCAGCGTGACGTTGTTGAGCGCGTAGGTGGAGGTGTTGGGTACCGCCCCCGGCATGTTGGCCACGCAGTAGTGCACCACGCCGTCGACCACGTAGGTCGGCTCGGCATGGGTGGTGGGCCGCGAGGTCTCGAAGCACCCGCCCTGGTCGATGGCGACGTCGACCAGCACCGAGCCGGGCCGCATGCCAGCGACCATCTTGGCGGTTACCAGTTTCGGCGCGCCGGCACCGGCGATCAGCACCGCCCCCACCACCATGTCGGCCTGCAACACCAGGTCTTCCAGCGCCGCCCGCGTGGAGTAGACGGTCTTGAGCGCCGATCCGAAGCGCTGGGAGAGGCGGCCGAGCACGTCGACGCTGCGGTCCAGCACGGTCACGTCGGCCCCCATGCCGAGCGCCATCTGGATGGCGTTCTCGCCGACCACGCCGCCGCCGATCACCACCACCTTGGCCGGCGCCACGCCGGGCACGCCGCCCAGCAGAATGCCCTTGCCGCCGTGCGCCCGCTCCAGCGCGTAAGCACCGGCCTGGATCGACAGGCGCCCCGCCACCTGCGACATGGGGGCCAGCAGCGGCAGGTGGCCGTGGCCGTCCGTCACCGTCTCGTAGGCGATGCAGACGGCACCGCTGTCCACCAGATCGCGGGCCTGCGCCGGGTCGGGCGCCAGGTGCAGATAGGTGAACAGGATCTGGCCTTCGCGCAACATCCTGCGTTCCCCGGCCTGCGGCTCCTTCACCTTCACGATCATGTCCGCCCACGCGAAAACCTCCGCCGCGGACGCGGCGATCTCCGCCCCCACGGCGCGGTAGGCGGCGTCGTCGCAGCCGATCCCGGTGCCGGCCCCCGTCTCCACCAGCACGTCGTGGCCGTGCGCCTTGAATTCCTTGGCACTGTCCGGTGTCAGGCCGACCCGGTATTCGTGGACCTTGATCTCCTTCGGAACGCCGATGCGCATGGTTTCCCCCCAAGTGTTCTGGCCACGGGCTTGCTTGCCCGCTGCAGTAAAAATAGCTCGGAGGAGCGGTACAGGTCTTTGCGAAGTTCGGCCGCAGGTCCCATGGCGATTGCAGGATCTTGCGCATCTTGGCCGATCGACCGAATAGTCTGCGCATGATCGACCTGGATGCCGTGGATCGTAAGATCCTGAACCTGCTGCAGGCGGACGGCCGCATGACCAACGCGGAGCTGGCCGAGCGCATCCACCTGTCGCCTTCGGCCTGCCTCAGGCGCGTGCGCCGGCTGGAGGACACGGGCATCATCGGCCATTACGCCATGATCGTCGACGAGGCCACCGCCGGCCGCACCTGCAACGTCTTCCTGGAAGTCACGCTCAACAGCCAGACCGAGGAGGCGCTGGCGGCGTTCGAGGAGGCCGCCGTGGAGTGCCCCGACGTCATGGCGTGCTACCTGATGTCGGGCGATGCCGACTACCTGCTGCACGTGGTGGTGGCCGACACCTCGGACTACGAGCGCGTGCACAAGCTGGTGGCTCGCCTGCCGGGGTTGGCGCGCACCCGCTCCAGCTTCGTGCTGCGCAAGGTGTGCAAACGCTCGACCATCGCGTTCTGAGGGGCGGCGAACGAGGAGGCGCCGGGCCGGGCAGTTCCCATGCCCGTCACCAGTCCCTTTGCGTCGACCGCCCATACCCCACGGCTGCCCTGGGCGGTGCCCCGGATGTAGCGCGGCGAACGCGGTCCAATGGAGGGTATCGATGAAATTCTTGGTGGGCGCTGTAGGGCTCGAACCTACGACCCGCTGATTAAGAGTCAGCTGCTCTGCCAACTGAGCTAAGCGCCCCAACCAAGACCGGAACAATTAAGTGCCCCGGCCCATCGGCGCAAGGGCCTCGGCGCTGCCGAACGGCTGCAATGCGCCGCTGCGGGCGGGGTCGGGTCGCACCGGGAGCGGACAAACAAGGTCGCCGGACGGACGATCCCCGCCGCCTCAAAGTCCTTTCGCCTTTGGCGGAATCGGTTCCGGCCCTCTCCCCCGCCTGGCCACGCAATCGTTTACAATGGCTTGGGTGGCCAGGCGGGGGAGAGGGCTGGTGCCGTCAAAACTTGAAACGCCCTACCCGCTGGCCTCGCCGACTGCCCGCAAGGCCGGGCTGGACGCCTGGGGAACCGGCGCCGCCGGTACCGCCGCGTCGCTCACGGGCACGCGCAGGGGCAGCACGCACGACACCGTGGTGCCGCGTCCGGGCACGCTTTCCAGCGCCACGCTGCCGCCGTGCAGCTCGATGATGCTCTTCACCAGCGACAGGCCCAGCCCGGCCCCGCCGCGCCGGCCGGCTGCCTTGGCGCGCTCGAACCGGCCGAACACCCGCTCGTGGTCGGCCGCGGAGATGCCGACGCCGGTGTCGGACACCGCCAGCACCACCCCGTCGTCGTGGCGTACCGCCGACAGCCGGATGCGCCCGCCCTCCGGCGTGAACTTCACGGCGTTGCTGACCAGGTTGTAGATCGCCTGTTTCAGCCGCCGCTCGTCGCCCTCGATGCTGCCGAAATCGCCCGGGCAGTCCATCTCCAAGGTGAGTTGCTGGGCGCCCGCCCAGTCGCGCGCCAGGTCGTAGACGCCTTGGAGGAGGTGCGGCACGTCGACCTCGCCCACAGCCAGTTCCATGTAGCCGGCTTCGATGGTGGCGATGTCCAGGATGTCGTTGATCAGCGACAGGAGCTGGCGCGAGGCATCGGCGATGGAGGCGGCGTAGCCGAGCTGGCGTTCGTTGAGCGACCCGAAATACTGGTTGGTGAGGATTTCCGCGAACCCGAGGATGGCGTTGAGCGGCGTACGGAGCTGGTAGGAAACGTTGGCGATGAACTCCGACTTCAGCCGGTCGGCGGTTTCCAGCGCCCGGTTGCTGGCCCGCAGCGCCTGCTCGATGGTCACCGAGTCGGTGACGTCCTGGTAGCTGTTGAGCACGCTGCCGTCCGACAGCGGCACCGTGCGGTAGTCGATCACCGTGCCGTCGGCGCGATTCAGCCGCATGCGCGTCGTCTCGCGGTCGAGCGCATGGCCCACCAGGCCCTCGCGCATCTCCTGCCAGGTGCCGTCGTGGCTGTAGAGGCCATGGGCAGCATCCAGCACCTCGCGCACATGCGGGCGGCCGGCCAGCAGGTCCGCGTCGAGCCGCCACAACCGGGCATAGGCCGGGTTGCTGAGCTGCAGCCGGCCGTCGCCACCGAACACGGCGAGCCCTTCGGCCAGGTTGTCGAGGCTCTCCCGCTGCACGGCGATCAGCGTGTTGTAGTTGCGCTCCAGCGTCAGCTCGGAGGTCACGTCCTCCTGCACGAACATCAACCCGCCCAGCGGGTGGGGGGCCACCACCGAGCGCAGGGTGGTGCCGTCGGGCAGGTGCATCAGGTCTTCCACCGGATCGATGAGCGACTGGAAGAGCCGGGTCTGCTCATCGCGGAAGGCGCGGAAGTCGGTGTATTCCGGCAGGCGGCGGCGTTCGCGCAGCACCTCCAGCACGTCGACCAGCGTTGGCCGGGTTTCCAGCCACGCCTCGTCGAGCTGCCAGAGTGCCGCATAGGCTTGGTTGTAGAAGGTCAGGTGCTGGTCGGGGCCGTAAACGGCGATGGCCGAGCGCAGGGTTTCCAGCATCTCGGTGGTGGCGGCCCGGTGGCGTTCCAGATCGGCCCTGGCATCGTCCGTCGCGGTGACGTCGACCGCGACGCCGCGGGTGGCGACGCCGGCGGCCACCAGGCGCGGATCGGTTTCCGCGGTTTCCGTGACCATCAGGCTACGCCGCTCGCCGCCGATCACCGTGTGGTGGCTTTCGCGCACCGGCCCTCCGGCCCGCCGGGCAGCGGCGGCCAGGGCCGTGGCGGCATCGTGCACCGGGCCCGACAGCAGCTCCACCTGCCCCGCCAGCACGTCGTCCACCGAGGCGTCGACCCGGCGTGCATAGCCCGACGACACCGCCACCAGCCGGCCCTCGCCGTCGCGCAGCCAGGTTGGCGCATCGGCCGTGTCCAGCATGGCCTCCAGCCGGGCGAAGCGGCATTGCAGGCCCTGCAGGGCGGCTGTAAGGGCCTCGATCTGCGAATTGGCGTGGTCAAGCCGGCCGACCAGGGCGGAGATGTTGGTGGCCAGCAGCAGCGTGCTGCCCGGCGCCACCGGGTCGGCCACGGCGGCGAGTTGCAGGGTGCGGCCCCCGTCCGGTGCGGTGAGGTGCACCGGCCCGTCGGCCGTCTCGGCCGCGTGGGCAGCCATCTGGCCGGCGGTCTCGGCACTGGCCAGCGCGCCCACGGGGTGGCCTGCGCCATCGGTGAGCGGGACGAGCCCGCCTTCCGGCCGCCAGCGGGCGAGGGCCAACGGCAAGGCGGCGAGGCGTCGGTTGAGCAGATCCAGGTCGCCGGCCAGTTCGGCCGCGCGCGCCTCGGCGAAGCCCAGCCGATGGCTGAGATAGGCCGCGACACCCGCTCCGGCGGCCACCGCCACGGCCAGCAGAATCCAGGCGATCACCACCGCCGCTCCCCGGGCCGGTACGGCGCTGCCCGCAGCCCCGGCGTCCGCCGCGAGCCGGCCGGGTTCCCCCGGGGCGCCTGCTGCACCCGTGCTGAGATCAGGGGCTGCATCACCGGCGCCAGGCTCCCGTCAAAATGGCGAAGGGGCTGAGCGTAGCATGGCGGTCCGGCCAGCGCGACCGGCTGGCCGGTGCCTCTCCAAGGGTCGGCCTCTGCGCCCGCCCGCACCCTCACCCGGCCACCCAACGAAGATATGCTGATTGGGCTGGCCGAGCTGGGGTGTGGGCTGGAACCGAGCCGAAAAGGCGCGAAGGCGCCTTAGTAGCGGTAGTGGTCGGACTTGAACGGCCCGGCGCTGTTGAGGCCCAGGTACTCCGCCTGCTTGTCGGTCAACGTGGTCAGCTTGGCCCCCAGCTTGTCCAGGTGCAGAGCCGCCACCTTCTCATCCAAGTGCTTGGGCAGCGTGTAGACTTGGCACTGGTAGTTGTCGTGGTTGGTCCACAGCTCGATCTGGGCCAGCACCTGGTTGGTGAATGAAGCGCTCATCACGAAGCTCGGGTGGCCGGTGGCGCAGCCCAGGTTCACCAGGCGGCCCTTGGCCAGCACGATCAGGCGCTTGCCGTCGGGGAACACGACCTCGTCCACCTGCGGCTTGACCTCTTCCCACTGGTAGTTGCGCAGGCTGCTGATCTGGATCTCGCTGTCGAAGTGGCCGATGTTGCAGACGATGGCGCGGTCCTTCATGCGGCGCATGTGATCCTGCGTGATCACGTCGACGTTGCCCGTCGCGGTGACGAAGATGTCGCCCGCCGGGGCAGCGTCGTCCATGGTCGTCACCTGGTAGCCTTCCATGGCCGCCTGCAGCGCGCAGATCGGGTCGATCTCCGTCACCATCACGCGCGCACCCTGGCTGCGCAGGCTTTCTGCCGAGCCCTTGCCGACGTCGCCGTAGCCGCACACCACCGCCACCTTGCCGGCCAGCATCACGTCGGTCGCCCGCTTGATGCCGTCCACCAGGCTTTCGCGGCAGCCGTAGAGGTTGTCGAACTTGGACTTGGTGACGCTGTCGTTGACGTTGATGGCCGGCACCTTCAGCGTGCCCGCCTTGGCCATCTCGTAAAGCCGGTGCACACCGGTGGTGGTTTCCTCAGACAGTCCGACGACACCGCCCAGCAGGTCGGGGTAGTCGCTGTGCATCACGGCGGTGGCGTCGCCGCCGTCGTCCAGGATCAGGTTCGGCGTCCAGCCGTCGGGGCCCTTGATGGTCTGGTGGATGCACCACCAGAACTCCTCCTCCGTCTCGCCCTTCCAGGCGAACACCGGCACGCCGGCCGCAGCCACGGCGGCGGCGGCATGGTCCTGGGTGGAGAAGATGTTGCACGAGCTCCAGCGCACGGTGGCGCCCAGCGCCACCAGGGTCTCGATCAGCACCGCGGTCTGGATGGTCATGTGCAGGCAGCCGACGATGCGCGCACCCTTCAGGGGCTGCTGGCCGGCATATTCGGCCCGCAGCGCCATCAGGCCCGGCATCTCGGTCTCGGCAATGGCGATCTCGCGGCGGCCCCAGTCGGCCAGGCCGATATCGGCCACCTTGAAGTCCTGGGTTGCGGCTGTGTCGGGCATGCCCTGTGGTCCTCCAAATCATTTGGGGGCGATGTAGCAACCGCACCGGGGCACAGCAAGCATAAAGATATCGTTATATGGCTGCCCTGCGGGGGCCGCGGCGTCGCACCCCATCAAGGTCCCGGCCCGCAGAAGCGAACGGCCGCCGCACCCTTGGCATTTTCCGGTCAGTCGGCGCCGGCCCCCCCCCGACCACCCAAGCCTTTGTCGGCCATTGGGTGGTCGGGCGGAGGACGTGGGCCGGAGCCGATCCAACAGAGCGGAAAGCGCTCCAGGGTGCGACGGCCGTTCGGGCTACCCGACCGGATTCGGGAGGTGGCGCCCTATTCCGCCGGTTGCGTGGCCGTCGGCGACCCGTTCTGGCTCCACGCCACCAGGTCGATGTCGAGGTCCGGGAACTGGCTGGGATCGAACACCGGCTGTTCGACGCCCGCCTTGAGCTGGCGGCGGTAGTCGTTCAGCACGCGCAGGCCCACCGGGAACAGCATGGTGATGGCCAGCAGGTTGACCAGCGCCAGGATGCCCATCATCGGGTCGGAGAAGAAGAACACCGCCGTCGCCCCCGGTGCCGCCGAGCCGATCAGCACCAGCCCGACGATGAGGATACGCAACACGTGGCGCGCCAGCCCGCTGTCGGTGAACACCGTCAGCGCATTCTCACCCAGGTAGTAGTTGTAGATGATCGAGCTGAAGGCAAACAGCAGGATGGCCGCGGTCAGGAAGTACTGCGCCCAGTCGCCCACATGGCCGACCAGCGACTGCTGCGTGAGCACCACGCCGTCGATACCTTCGGCACCCGGCACGTAGACATCGCCGAGCAGGATCATGAAGGCGGTGGCCGAGCAGATGATGATGGTGTCGATGAACACCGACAGCGACTGCACGACGCCCTGCGCCATGGGGTGGGGCACATGCGCCACCGCGGCCACGTTGGGAGCGCTGCCCAGCCCCGCCTCGTTGGAGAACAGGCCGCGCCGCAGCCCCTGGGCCACCGCGGCCCCCATGCCGCCGCCGACCGCTTCCTCCAGCCCGAAGGCATTGGAGAAGATCATGCCGATCACCGCCGGCACGTCGCCGATGTTGAGAACGATGATGACGATAGCCATGCCGATGTAGCCGACCGCCATGATCGGCACCACGACCTCGGCCACCTCGGCGATGCGCTTGATGCCGCCGTAGACGACCACGCCGGTGATCACCGCCAGGGCCAGGCCGGTCCACAGCCGGTCGAAGCCCAGGCTGTCTTCCACGGCACCGGCCACCGTATTGCCCTGGAAGGCGTTGAAGCCGAGCGCGAAGGCGGCGATCAGCGAAATCGCGTAGATGATCGCCAGCCACCTATAGTTGGCTCCCAGCCCGTGCAGGATGTATTGCGCCGGGCCGCCGCGGTAGGTGCCGGCCTCGTCCGCCCGCTTGAAGGTCTGGGCCAGGGTGCATTCGAACAGGCTGGTGGCCATGCCCACCAGGGCGATCGCCCACATCCAGAACACGGCCCCTGGGCCGCCCAGCGTGATCGCCACCGCGACGCCGGCGATATTGCCGCCACCGACACGCCCGCCAACGCTGACCAACAGGGCCTGCAGCGAACTTACATGCTTGGTGGGGTCAAGATCGCCCTTGGCCGGGAACAGCACGCGGAACATGCGCACGAAGAATTGGAACTGTACGAGCCCCGAAGCCAGAGTGAAAAAGACGCCGAGAACCACCAAAAACGGAATCAGTGACCACCCCCAGGTGAGGTCACCAATAACCCCGAAGATCTGCTCCAAGAATTCCATAATCCCCTGCCCTCTTCACCGCCTCACCAGGAGACGCATTGACCCATTGGGCGGGCCGCTACTTGACCCGCTCAGCTACGGTGTTCCATCGTTTGTGTACTTGGCATTCCTAGACCATTCACCATAACAATGGCCGGCGGCAAATCCCAAGCCAATTTGTCGCCTTGACCGCCCGGGATTGTCTTTTTCGATTGCGCCGGCCTCTGTCGAGACCGCGTCCGGGACAATGGATTGGCAGGACAGCGCGGCCGTTGCTGCGGCCGGCGGGCCCACAGCCGGGTTGCGTGGTGGGCCGGACACCCCGGCGGTTGCGTTCGGCGCCGGGTTAAAGCTTTGTTATAAAACAATGAATCTTCGGTGATTTCGCGCGCCGCGACGGCGATTCAACAATATCCGGACACGCAAGTACCCGTTATAAGGTGCGCGGCCACCGCACCGGAGGACATGGACGATGCCGCAAGGGAACTCCGTCAAGCTGACCGCCGCAGACGGTCACAGCTTCGAAGCCTTCCATGCGATGCCGCCCCGAACACCGCGGGGCGGGCTGGTGCTGATCCAGGAGATTTTCGGCGTCAACCAGCACATTCGCGCGGTGGCGGAGTTCTATGCCTCCAAAGGCTATGCCGTACTCGCCCCGGCCCTCTTCGACAGGGTCGAGCCGGGCGTGGAACTGGCCTACGACGAAGCGGGCGTCACCCGCGGGCGCGAGCTGCGTACCACCATCGGCTGGGACAGCCCGGTGCGCGACATCGCCGCGTGCGCCGAAGAGCTTGTCGGCTACGGGCGGGTCGCCACCCTGGGGTACTGCTGGGGCGGTTCGCTGTCCTATGTCGCGGCGGCGCGGACACGGGTGTCCGCTGCGGTCTGCTACTACGGCGCCCAGATCATCGACTTCCGCTTCGAACGACCGCATTGCCCGGTACAGATGCATTTCGGCGAAAAGGACCTGCTGATCTCCAAGGACGACGTGGCCGCCATCCGCTCCGCCCTTCCGGAAGCGGAGATCTACACCTATCCCGCCGGCCACGGCTTCAACTGCACCGAACGGGCGGACTTCCACGCGGAAAGTTCCACACTCGCCGGCGAGCGCACCCTGGCGTTCCTGTCGGCCAGCATCGGGTAGGCGGCCGCCGTGCTGGTGAAGCGATCGGTGCGCCTGTCGGGGCACGCCACGAGCCTGGCGCTGGAGCCGGAATTCTGGGCGGCGCTGGCGACGCTGGCGGACTCGTGGGGGCTCGGCATCGACCAGGCAGTCGCCCGCATCGATGCCGACCGCGAAAACCCCGCCGGCAACCTCACCAGCGCCATCCGCGTGCAGGTGCTCGACCATTTCCGCCGGCTGGCGGACCAGGTTCAGCCGCCGCCAGAAGGGTCGGCGGGGGGCTGATCGTCCGGCGGCCCGCCGAACTGCTCGGTCAGGTCGTCGGCATAGCGTTCGGCCACATGGGCCTGCAGGGCGTCGCTGCGCAGGTGCCGCAGGGGCGCGCGCGGTGGGCCGGCCAGGCTGAGCCCGAAGCCGGGCGCGTCGGGGTGGTCGAACAGCGCGAAATCCAGGTCCAGCCGCAGGTCCCAGTCGGCCAGGTCGAACAGCCCCGACCCGCTGGCGGTGCCGCGCCCCGCCGTCAAGGAGACCGCATCGGAGGTGATGACGCCTTCGGTGACGGTGAGAGGGGCAGCGATGGCGGCAAACCCGGTGGTGCCGCTGGTGCCGGCGCGGCGCACCAGATCCACGAAGTCGATGGGATCGATGCGGCGGGCCAGCGCGTCATCCATGGCCGCAAGGTCCAAGCCGGCAATCTCGCCGGAGGCCACCGCAACCTCGCCCACGCCCGACAGGCTGCGCACCAGTTCCGCCGGGGTCCGCCCCTCGCCCGTGACGGCCAGCGAGAGGCCGGCGGTGCCGGTGATGCCGTCGGTCCGGAGGATGGTGGCGAGGAAATCCTCCAGGGCGATGTCCACGAGGTCGAGTTGCACGGTGAGATTGGGCACCGCACCGGAGGCCAGCCGGGCATCGGCCGCCAGTTGCCCGCCCAGGGCCCGGCCCGATAGCCCTTCCAGCACCACGCCGGACGCATCGCCCATCAGGCGGACACGCGGTTCGGCGATCTCCAGCCCCTGCCAGGCCAGGACGGCGCCGGACAGGTTGAGGTCCAGCGGCGTCCAGCCCTCCGGCCACGGCCCGGACAAGGGCGCTTCCGACCAGTCGCCCAGCCGGTCGAGCGGCCAACGGCCGGCATCGCCCAGCCAGTCGCCCAGGTTGAGGCGGCCCAAGCGGAAGTCGCCGCGGATCCAGCCGTCCTCTGCGTCGGAGCGTAGCGATCCCACCAGCGAGACCGGCCCGAGCACCACCTGCACGTTGCCGGCCGACCAGCCGTCCTGCCCCAGGGCGATCTCGGCAAAGGCATCGGCTTCGCCGAGTCCCGCCGGCAGGGTCAGCGGATCGGCCACCGCGCGGGCCAGGTCCGCCACCGAACGATGGCGCAACCGTGCGGTGCCGACGATCTCGGCGCCCGCCCAGCCGGCCGCCGCACCGGCGATGGAGCCGGCAAACTCCATATGGCCGCGGCTGCCGTCGGCGAGCAGCGAAACCGACAGCTCGTCCGCCGTCCCGCCCAGCACCACCTCCGCATCGACCACGCCGAGGGCCGCCAGCACCGGCGGCACCGGCCAGCCGATGAGGTCGAGGACAGATGCCAGCGTCGGTGCCGCATGCCCGGTGATGCGCAGGTCCAGCCCGGACAGGGCCGCAAGGTCGGCGATATAGCCGGCGGCCGAAAGCCCGGCACCGGCAGCCCCACCCAGCCGCGCCTCGCGCAGGCTCAGCGCCGCTCCGGCCAGGGTGGCATCGAGGCGGATGTCCTGCCAGGTGTCGCCGCCCACCACCAGCGAGCCGACGGTGGCATCGACGTTCAGGTTTACGCGGCCGGCAAGCGCGCGGGCCGTTTCCAGCACCTCCACCAACGGCGGCACCGGGGCCGCCGCCAGGCCGGGCAGGTAGCGGTCCACGTCGAGCCGGTCGAGGTCGAGGCGCAGGCCGATGCCGGGCACCGGTCCGTCCATGTAAGCCATGCCGAGATCGACCTGGCTGCCGTCCACCTGCACCTCGCCGCCGGTGAGCCGCAGCTCGCCGGGCCGGCCGTCCAGCCGTCCACTGGCCACCACCCGGCGCAGCCGGTCGGCCGGAAGGTCCGGCAGGTCGACGCCGAATCCCGCAAGAAAGGCGCGGAAGTCATTGGAATCGAAACGCCCCAACAGATCGATCACGGGGCCCTCGGCGGCCACCGCGACCGCACCGGAGAGGCGGATCTCCGTCTGACCGGGACCCGTGGCCCTGATCGCATCCAGGCGCAGCGAGGCTCCCTCCACATGTCCGCAGATGCGCAGGTCGGTGAACAGGCCGTCGCGCACGCGCGCGCTGTTCACGGTGACGTCGAAGTTGGCGGACAGCTCGTCCAGCAGGGCAGGCGGCAGGGCCTCTGCCAGTGTCGCCAGGCCATCGTGGGCGAGGAACGCGTCGGCCAACTGACCCGCCGGACCCGAGGGATCGCCCAGGTTCAGGCGGTCGAGCGCCAGGGTGAGGTCGGCGGTCAGCCCGTCCTCCCAGCCGACCGTCAGGCTGCCCTGCCCGCTGGTCTCGCCCACGGCCAGGCGCAGGCTGGTGAAGCGCGCACCGGCCCCTTGGCGATCCACCATGGCGGTGGCCGAGACCGGCACCTCAGACACGTCCATTGGGGCGTCGCGCCCGGACAGTGCCAGACCCAGGCCGGCAATATCGGGGAACATGAGGTCGACATCGCCCGACAGCTCGCCCGTGGGCAACAGTAGCCCGGCAAAGCGGGCATCGCCGTCCAAGCCCGCGATCTCCGCGGCCACCGACAGCGGCAGCGCGCCGGAGCGCGTCGTCGGCCCGGTGCGCAGAGTCGCCGTCAGGGGCACGCCCTGCCAGCGACCGGAGAGCGACAGCTCCGCGGGGCCGGGCACCCCGCTGACGTGGCCGCCCGCCGTCAGGTCGATCACGCGCACCGCCGCCATGTCAGGCCCGCTGACCAGCAGTTGGCCGGATTCCACTGTCAGCCGGTCGATCGAGCTGAGGCCGAGCCAGCCGTCGCGGGCGGCCTCTTCGGGTGCGCCGGCCGGCCCGGCCTCGACGCCGCGGGCGTCGGTGTCGTCCGTCTCGTCCGTCTCGTCGGTGTCGTCGGTGTCGTCGGTGTCGTCGGGCCGCGGGACACGCCGCCAATGCAGGTCCGGCGAAACCACCACCAGGCGCTGCAACGACAGGTTGCCGGTGAAGAGGCTGCTGAGGTCCGCCACCGCCTGCAGCGCGCCGATCTGGCCGCTCACGCTATCCCTGGCGAAGGGGCCGGACACCACGCGGAAGCGCCCCAGGTCCAGGCGCGGCTGCGGCAGGATGCGGAAGCGGATGTCGCCTTCGGTCTCCACCCGCCAACCGGTGAGCCGCTCGATCGCCCCTTCCACCAGGCCGCGCCGTTCGGTCCAGTCGACCCAGCCCGGCCCCACGATGAGCGCGGCCACGACGGTGGTGGCCGCCAGCATGGCGGCGATGATTACGGTACGCATGGCCCGATCCATGGACGATATCGGCACGTCCGGCAATGCCACCGCACACGGCCGTCTGCCTGCCCGTTCGGGAGTGTTTGGCCAGACGCCGGTCGTCGGCTACGGTACCGCGCGGTGCTCATGGACCCTGCCCAGCGGAAACGGAGGGTGACGATGGCGACCGTCGTCAGTTTACGCGCCCATCGCAAGAAGAAAGCGCGCCAGGACAAGGCGGCCACCGCCGCAGCCAACCGGGTGGCCCACGGCCGGCCCAAAGCGGCCAAGACGGCCGATACCGCTGCGCGCACGCTGGAGGAGCACCGGCTGGACGGCCACCGGTTGACCCCCGACCCGGACGAGACCGACCGTCCCAGCGATCCGACGTCGACCACCTAGGTCGATCCCCAGTTCCCGAGACTGCAGCGGCACCGCCCGCCTGGACACCGATGACCGAGACCCTGCCCCACTGGGCCCTGCTGCCCGACGGCCTGCACGACCTCCTGCCGCCCGAGGCCGCCCACGAGGTGGACGTGGTGGAGCACCTGATGGCGCTCCTGGAAAGCCACGGCTACGAACGGGTGAAGCCGCCGCTGCTGGAATTCGAGGAAACCCTGCTGGGTGGCGTCGGTGCCGCACTGGCCAACGAGACCTTCCGGCTGATGGACCCGATCAGCCAGCGCATGATGGCGCTCCGGGCCGACATGACGGTGCAGATCGCCCGCCTCGCCCTGGCGCGGCTCAGCAAGGCGCCGCGGCCGCTCCGGCTCGCCTATTCCGGACAGGTGCTGCGGGTGCGCGGCACCCAGCTTCGCCCCGAACGCCAGTTCGCCCAGGTGGGAGCCGAGTTGATCGGTGCCCCGACGCCGTACGCCGACGCGGAGATCGCAGCCCTCGCTGCCCAGGCTCTGGATTCGATCGGCGTCAAGGACTTGTCGCTCGATCTTACGGTGCCCAGCCTGGTGCCGATCATCCTCGACGCCATGGCGGTGCCGGCGGCTGAGCGGCCGGCCCTGCGCCAGGCCCTGGAACGCAAGGACGAAGCGGCCATCCGCCTCCACGGTGGTGCTGCGGCCGACCTGCTGTGCCGGCTGGCGCAGTCGAGCGGGCCGGCTCCCCACGCCATGGCGCTCCTGGGCCGCCTCCCGATCCCAGAGCAGGCGACCAGCAAAATCAGACGCCTGGAGATGGTTCTTGAGATCCTGGGACAGCGCATCCCCGACACCACCCTGACTATCGACTTGGTGGAATACCGCGGGCTGGACTACCAGCGCGGCGTCAGCTTCACCGCCTTTGCCCGCGGCGCCCGCGGCGAACTGGGCCGCGGCGGCCACTATCTGGCCGGCAACCACCTGGGCGATGGCGTGCCCTCCACCGGCTTCACCTTGTTCATGGACAGCGTGCTGCGCTGCGTGGCCGAACCGCAACGGCGCCGCCGCATCTACGTCCCGCTTGACAGCGAGCCCGGCAAGTCTGCGGAGTTGCGCGCCGGTGGCTGGGTGACGGTGGCGGCGCTGGACACCGCCGAACCGATGGCGGAGGCGGCGCGCCTCGGCTGCGACATGGTGCTGGCCGGCGATCATCTGGTGGCGGTGACCCCGCCGCCGTCCCAACAGGATCCTCAGTAATGGCCAATGTGACGGTGGTCGGCGCCCAGTGGGGCGACGAAGGCAAGGGCAAGGTGGTGGACTGGCTGTCCAACCGGGCCGATGTGGTGGTGCGCTTCCAAGGTGGCCACAACGCCGGCCATACCCTTGTGATCGCTGGGAAAACCTTCAAGCTGAGCCTGCTGCCCTCGGGCATCGTGCGGCCCGGCAAGCTGTCCATCATCGGCAATGGCGTGGTGGTCGATCCCTGGGCGCTGTGCGAGGAGATCGACCGCCTGGCGGACCAGGGCGTCGTGGTGACGCCGGACAACCTGATGGTCGCGGAGAATGTGCCGCTGATCCTGCCCTTCCATGGCGCCATCGACCGGGCGCGGGAGGAAGCCAGCGGCAGCGGCCGCATCGGCACCACCGGCCGCGGTATCGGCCCCGCCTACGAGGATAAGGTGGCCCGCCGGGCGATTCGCCTGTGCGACCTGAAGGACGCGGCATATCTCGCTGAAAAACTTGATCGATCCCTGACCCACCACAACGCCCTGCTGCGCGGCCTCGGCCATCCGGAAGTGGACCCCGCGCCGCTGGTGGGCCAGCTCATGGCGGTCGCCGAACGGGTGCTGCCCTATGCCGGCGTCGTCTGGCAGAAGCTCGAAGACATGCGCCACGCCGGCAAGCGCATCCTGTTCGAAGGCGCCCAAGGGGCGATGCTGGACATCGACCACGGCACCTATCCCTTCGTCACCTCCTCCAACACCGTGGCCGCCGCCGCCGCCAACGGTTCCGGCGTCGGGCCGGGCTCGGCCGGCTTCGTGCTCGGCATCACCAAGGCGTACACCACGCGGGTCGGCTCCGGACCGTTCCCCACCGAGTTGAACGACGCCGTCGGCGAGCGCCTGGGCGAACGCGGCCGCGAATTCGGCACGGTGACGGGGCGGCGCCGGCGCTGCGGCTGGTTCGACGCCGTGCTGGTGCGTCAGGCGGTGAAGACCGGCGGCATCGGCGGCATCGCGCTCACCAAGTTGGACGTGCTGGACGGTTTCGACACCCTGTCCATCTGCACCGGCTACGAGCTGGACGGGGGGCGCATCGACCACCTGCCGGCCAACGCCGCGGAGCAGGCCCGCATCCGCCCGATCTACGAAACGCTGGAGGGCTGGCCGGAAAGCACCCAGGGTGCCCGCAGCTTCGCCGAGCTGCCGGCCGCCGCGGTGAAGTACAGCCGGCGCATCGAGGAGCTGATCGAAGCGCCGATTGCGCTGCTCTCCACCAGCCCGGAGCGCGACGACACCATCTTGATGACCGACCCGTTCACCGATTGACCTGCGCCCGCCGCCAGGCGCAGGCCCCCGCGACGATGGGGCTGTTGCCTCGGCGGTGCTGCCTGCCTCACCCTCCTCGCTGGGGGACGGAGGATCGGGCGATGGGGAGTGAACCGCAGCGCGTGCCCGGCTCGTGCGAGGTGATTGGAGATCCCGACCGCAGGCATTTCAGCCACATGTGGAAGCTGGTGAAGCTGGCCAGCCTGAGCGCGCCGTTCCTGAAGGAAACCTGGGCGGTGTTCTCGGACGAGCTGATCATCGGCCTCTACTGGGAAGAAAGCACCTTCCGCAACCGCCCCCAGTACAGCCGGACGTGCCAGCAGGTGGGCCCCGCCTTCGGCTTCGGCCAGGTGGAACCATCCGGGTTCAACCCCTACCGGGCGCTCACCCAGCACAAGCCGCCTTTCAGCAACGTCCGCCAAGTGATTACGCGGGAAGACTGGGGGGCCGCCCTGTCCATGCGCATGCTCCACTACCTCTTCACGGAAAACCCCGGCAAGCGCGACAAGATGCACGCGCTGAAGAGCTACGGGACAGCATTCGGCGATCCGGAGCGGCTGGCCAAGATCGATGGCTGGCTGAAGTGCGAGCAGATCCTGAAGGCCGCCAAGCGCACCCACAAGACGGCGGACGGCTACTGGCTACCGCCCGCCAAGGTGATCGAACAGGCGCTGCTGGCCGCCAAGCCCAACTCCGATGCGCTGATTGCCGAAGTGCTGACCGGCATCCCCTGAGGCAGGGGCCGGACTCCGTTGCCCCCTGGGCCAAGGTGGCCGGTGGCCTCCGCATCCGCAAGCCCAGCGGCGGCGGACTGGTCGTGTTTGATTTCAGATAGTTGCACGCCATATCGGAGGTCAGAGCCAAACCGGATCGGCGGCGACCGCGACCCCGCGCCGGTGGCCCGAACGCGCCCGTTAGGCGCCTAAGCTATCCGGCTTGTTAACCATTTCTTACCCACCGCCCGGCTATCACACCCAAAGACCGAAGGGGTTTTCACCGGGATGGGGGGTATGGCGCCGAGCGATCTCAGCGCTTTCCTGGCGGGGGAAGATGTTTCGCCGGAAGACGATGCCGTCGCTTCGGCACCGTTTCCCGGCGCACCGCGGGATGACGACGGGCCGGACGCGGCGACTAGCGGCGTCGGCGGCGATGGCGTGCGCTTCAATGGCCGCTACGAGATCCGCTCCGAACGTCCGCTCAGCCACCTCAGCAGCGTCACCGCCACCGCCTTCCCGGCCCTCGACAGCCGCGACGCCTCCGCGGAACTGGTGGCCTATGTCTGCCAGACCGGCCTGCCGCCGCGCTGGGACATCCTGGGCGGCCTGCGCGGGCTCGACAGCCCCGTCAGCGTGCGCGTGGTCGACTACGGCGTCGCCGACTGGCCGCCGGACCGGGTGCGCCGCCCCATCATCGTGATGACCCGGCCGCGCGGCGAGCCGCTGGTGCGCGCCATCCGCCAGCAGCGCAAGCCGATGCCGGAAGACCGGGTGCAACGCCAGGTGTTGCAGCCGCTTCTGCAGGCGATCTCCGAACTGAAGCTGCGCCGCACCTTCCACGGCAGCATCAACCCCACCAACATCTTCCTGCGCGAGGCGGAGGGCGCCACCGCCAAGGCGGTGCTGGGCGAATGCGTCACCGGACCGCCCGGCTACGGCCAGCCCCTGCTGTTCGAGCCCATCGAGCGCGGTCTCGCCATGCCGGTGGGCCGCGGCGTCGGATCCATGGCCGACGATGTCTACGCCATCGGCGTCACCCTGCTGTTTCTCGTCGCCGGCCAGCTTGCCATCGCCCAGCAGGACGACCGCGCCATCCTCGACGCCAAGATCGACCGCGGCAGCTTCACTGCCCTGTCGGCCGATGTCCGCATGTCGCCCGGCATGGCGGAGCTGCTGCGCGGCATGCTGGCCGACGAGCCGGACAGCCGCTGGACCGCCACCGACATCGAAATGTGGGTCGACGGCCGCCGCCAGGCCGGCCGCCAGCCCCTGCAGCCGCGCCGCGCGGCCCGCTCCTACAACATGGACGGCCACGAGTGCTGGACGGCCCGGTCGTTGGCCGCCCAGATGGCGCGCAAGCCGGACAAGGCCATCAGCGCGCTGGAAAGCGGCGAGATCGCCCACTGGCTGCGCCGCAGCCTCGACGATCCCGCCCTGGTGGACCGCCTGGAAGAGGCCGACCGCGGCGCCCGCTCCGGCCGCGGCGGCACCTACGAGGACCGGCGGCTCGCCCGCAGCCTGATGGCGCTGGATCCCATCGCCCCCATCCGCTTCAAGGGCAAGGCGATCATGCCGACCGGCCTGGGATCGGCCCTCGCCGAAGCCTATATCCGCGGCTCCGGCACCCAGGAAATCGCGGAGATGATCACCGCCCAGCTCCCGCTGTGCTGGGTGAACAGCCAGCCGGCCTTTCTGCCGGAATTCGCCCCCCTGACCAGCCAGCTCGACACCGCGCGCGGCCACCTGGAACGCCCGGTGCTCGGCAGCGGCCTGGAACGCGTGCTCTACGAACTCAACCCGGCGATCCATTGCATGGGCCCCTCGGTGGAGATCTTCTGCTGCCGCGACCTGAATTCGCTGGTGCAGGCGCTGGACGACGTGGCCGGGCGGCCGGGGCGCCCGCCGCAACCCTTCGACCGGCACGTGGCGGCATTCATCCTGTCGCGCCACAACCGCATCAAGGAGAAGGTGTTTACGGCACTCACCGGCGATCCCAAGAGTTCCGAGCGGGGGCTTGCCTTCCTGTCTCTGCTGTCGGAGCTGCAACGGGAAACCCGCTTGCGCAAGCTCGCCAACCTGGCGGGCTGGGCGGTAACGCAGGTCGGCCCCGTGCTGGAACAGTTCCACAGCCGCTCGCTGCGCGAAAAGGTGCGCGACCACATCGAAAAGGAATCCAAACAGGGCGACCTGCGCCGCCTGCTGCAGGTGCTGACCAACGTCAGCCTGCTGAAGAAGGACGCCGCGGCCTTCCGCCTCGCCCAGCGCGACTACCTGGCGGTCACCCAGCAGATTGCGCTGCGCGAGCGCGGGTTGAGCCAGGACGGCAGGCTGGCGGCCGACTTCGGGCGCCAGGTGGCAGCCCTGATCGGCGGTCTCCTGGCGGCGGTGATGGTCGTCGTGGTCGTGCTGATGCAAGCCTGAGCGCGGGGGAAGCGATCCGATGTCCAAGAGCCGAGCCCTCAGCCCCGCCGCCCAGCCGGCCCAGGCCCAGCGGCCGGGCGCACCACCGGCCGCCGCCGGCCAGGCGCAGGGGCAAGCGCAGGGGCAGCCAAAGCGGCGCTCGTCGACCGGCATGATCGTGCTGTTCGTGATGCTGCTGGTGCCGGCACTCGCCCTCTTCCTGCCGACGACGGTGGTGTTCCTGCTCGGCATGGCGCCGACGCTGGTGGCTTTCGTGTCCGACCGCGATCCCCAGCACTACGCCGCCGTCACCGTCGGGCCGCTGAATTTCTGCGGCGTGCTGCCGCTGGAGATGAACCTGTGGCGCGACGGCCATACGATCGACCTGGCCTGGGCAGCACTTGCCGATCCGTTCAACTGGCTGTTGATGTACGGGCTCGCCGGGCTCGGCTGGCTGATCTACTTCAGCGTGCCCTCGGTGGTGGCGATCTTCATCGCCCAGCGCCACCAGGCGGAAGTCCAGCGGCTGCGCGAGCGGCTCGACCGGCTGGAGGAGGAATGGGGCGAGGACGTGACCGGCCGCGCCCCCCTGGTGCCGCCGGGCTAAGGCCCGCGCCGGCCTCAACGCTGCCTCAGTTCGCCAGCTTCTGGTCGATGGCAGCGTTCTTGATGGCCTTCTGCAGCTTCTCGAACGCCCGCACCTCGATTTGGCGCACCCGCTCGCGGCTGATGTTGTACTGCTGGCTCAGGTCCTCCAGCGTCGTCGGGTTGTCGCGCAACCGCCGCTCGGTGAGGATGTGGCGCTCGCGGTCGTTCAGGTGCTCCATGGCGCTCTTCAGCAATCGGCGGCGCTTGGTCAGCTCTTCGCGGTTGGCGAGCGCGATTTCCTGGCTGTCCTGATCGTCCACCAGCCAATCCTGCCACTCCCCTTCGCTGTCCGAGCGCAGGGGTGCGTTCAGCGAGTGGTCGGGGCTGGCGAGCCGGCGGTTCATGGTCACCACGTCCTGCTCCGGCACGTCCAGCGTGGTGGCGATCTTCTCCACCGTCTCCTTCGGCAGGTCGCCGTCCTCGATGGCCTGGAGCTGGCCCTTCAGCTTGCGCAGGTTGAAGAACAGCTTCTTCTGGGCTGCCGTGGTGCCCATCTTCACCAGCGACCAGCTATGCAGGATGTATTCCTGGATGGCGGCGCGGATCCACCACATGGCGTAGGTGGCCAGGCGGAAGCCGCGCTCCGGGTCGAAGCGCTTGACCGCCTGCATCATCCCCACATTGCCTTCGGAGATCAGCTCCGACAGCGGCAGGCCGTAGCCGCGGTAGCCCATGGCGATCTTCGCCACCAGCCTGAGGTGGCTGGTGACCAGCCGGTGGGCCGCTTCCACGTCGCCGTCGTCCTGCCAGGCCTTGGCGAGGGTGAACTCCTCCTCCGGCTCCAGCATGGGGAACTTGCGGATTTCCTGAAGATATCGGGCCAGATTGCCGCCCGGATCGACGGCGGGAATGCTCGGAACCTGCGCCATGCAGCCGATGGTCTCCTTGCTTCTTGAAGCGGCGTGCGCCGCCGTAAGTTCGGTTCCGGCCCACGTTATCATGGTCCAGCGTCGCCGCCTGCTCTCGCCACGGCGGACGGGTCGTCGGCCACCATCGTGGCAACAAACCCCATTGCCACTGTCAAGTATTACTCAAGCGTCGGTGGACAAGTCCTTAATCAGCTCGCGGATATCGTCGGGCAGCGGTGCTTCGAAGATCCGCGGCGCGTCGTCGGCCGGGTGGCGCAGCTTCAGGCGTGCGGCGTGCAAAGCCTGGCGGGGAAAGGCACGGATGGCCTCCGGGTCGGCCATCCGCGGCGCCCGGCCATAGACCCGGTCGCCGATCACGGGATGGCCGATCTGCGCCAGGTGCACACGGATCTGGTGGGTCCGCCCGGTCTCCAGGCGGCAGTCGACCAGGCTGGCGACACCGACTCGGCGGACCAGCCGGTAGTGGGTGACGGCGGGCTTGCCGCCGGTCACCACGGCCATCCGCTGGCGGTCGCGCGGGTGCCGCGCGATGGGCGCATCCACCGTGCCTTCGGTCGGCATGGGGCAGCCGCGCACCACCGCCAGGTACTCGCGCGACAGGCTGCGGTCGGCGAACTGGGCGGTCAGGTGGTGGTGGGCGGCTTCGGTCTTGGCAGCCACCAGGAGACCGCTGGTGTCCTTGTCCAGCCGGTGGACGATGCCCGGCCGCGCCACCCCGCCGATGCCCGACAGGCTGGGGCCGCAATGGGCCAGCAGCGCATTCACGAGCGTACCGTCGGGATTGCCGGCGGCCGGGTGCACCACCAGGCCGGCCGGCTTGTCGACGACGACGATCCAGTCGTCCTCATGGACGATGCTGAGCGGGATCGCCTGGGGCTGCGGTTCGGCCGCCACCGGTGCCGGCACCGCCACGGTGAAGGCCAGGCCCTCGGCCACCTTGGCGGCGGGGTCGCCCCACACCCCCCCGGCTGCATCGCGCACCGCCCCCGCCAGGATCAGCGCCTTCAGCCGCGAGCGGCTGAGCGCCGGCACCGCCTCGGCCAGAAACGCGTCCAACCGCCGGCCTGCACTGCCCGCCTCGACGCTGGCCTGATGCACCGTCTCCGCGCTAGGAAGGGGAGCCGCGGGCGACAGGTCCGCATCGTCATCCCACGGGACTTCGGACCATGTCATCGGCACCCCGCTGGTTGAAGGCCGTTACCTACGGCATGGGCGCATTGATCGTCGTGCTCACCCTGGTCCTGCTGGGGGAGTTGGGACGCCGCGCCTTCATGACCGCCGAGGACGGCGCGGCAACGGCGCGCGTGCCTATCGCCCTGGCGGCCGGCGAGCGCATCGCCGGACTTTCCGGCGGCGACCGCCGCACCGTGCTGCTGCTGGAGCGTGCCGACGGCGGCCAGCGCCTGGTGGTGCTGAACCACGACGACGGCTCGGTAACCGACTGGCCGCTGACGCCCTAGAGGGCTGCCGCCTACGGCGGAGCCGGCTCCGGCCTGCTCCCCCTCCCGGCCACCCAGCGAGAGTATCCACGGGGTCGCCGGGTGGTGCAGCGGACCGCCGCCGAACCGGGTGTCGGGCCCCGCAAATCTCACGACGGCCCACCCAGCCGCCGCTCCAGCATCTCCCGGCCGGCCGACGCGTAAGTGTGGAAGAGGTCGAGGTCGATGTTGGTGCCGCAGAACACCAGCCCAACCCGCGCGCCCGCCAGCCGCTCGCGCAGCGGGCCGATCAGGGCTGCGGTGGCCGCCGCCCCCGCCGGCTCCACAGCGAATTTGGTTTCCTGGAAGATCAGCGCCATGGCTTCGCGCAAGGCATCGTCGTCCACCCGTACCACCTCGTCGACGAAGCGGCGGATCAACCCAAAGCTGTAGGGCAGCGCCAGGGGAGCGCCGAGGCTGTCGGCAATGGTGGTCACCTTGTCGATGGTCTGGGGCGCGCCCGCGGCCAGGCTGCGGGTGATGGTGTCCGCCCCGAACGGCTCCACCCCCAGCACCTGGCAGGCGGGGTTCACGCGCTTCACCGCATTGGCCACGCCGGCGATCAGCCCGCCGCCGCCGATCGGCACGACCACGGCCTCCAGCCCCGGCACCTGTTCCATGAACTCCAGGCCCAGAGTTGCCGTGCCGAGATTGGTCCAGCGGCCTTCGAAGGGGTGGATGCTGGTACGCCCCTCCTCCTCCGCGATGCGCGCCACCGTGGCGAAGGCGTCGCCGATGGTGTCCGTCAGGATCACCTCTGCCCCGTAGTCGCGGCACTTGCGCACGCGCAGCGGGCTGGCCGTGCGGATCATCACCACCTTGGCGGAAATCCCCAGGCTGGCGGCGGTGAAGGCCGCAGCGATGGCATGGTTGCCGGCGGACACGGCGACGATGCCGCGCCGCCGCGTGTCCTCGTCCAGCGCCAGAGTGGCCAGCAGGGCGCCGCGCGGCTTGAAGGTGCCGGTCACCTGCAGCAGCTCAAGTTTGGCCCACACCTCCGTGCCCGCCGGCACCAGGCGCTCCAGCAGGCCGCCGCGCCACGGGTGCACCGGCGTGGTCAGCACGCGGTTGCCCAGCAGTGCGCGGGCTTCGCGGATCTCCGCCAGCTCGGGGGCCGTGTCGGCGCCTTGGACCTGGTCCATCGGTCGCTCCTTCAGATCACGTTGCGTTCGGCCAGCGGCCGGCCCTCCAGCACGCGTGCCCAGCCGAGCGGCGACACGTCGATGGAGCGGCTGGCGCCGGTGGCGATCATTTCCGCGATCGCCCGGCCCACGCCGGCCGCCTGCTGGATGCCGTGGCCGGAAAAGCCGTTGGCGAAGTAGAGGTTCGCCACCTCCGGATGGAGCCCGAGGATGGCGTTGCAGTCGAGCGTGCTCATCGCATAGTGGCCGGCCCAGGCGCGCAATGGCTTCAACGCCTCGAAGGCCGGGATGCGGTGGGCCAGTGCCGGCCAGATCTCGTCTTCGAACACCGTGTGGTCGATCTCGAAATCCATGCAGTCGGGGTCGCGGTCCGGCGGCGGCGAGGTGCCGCAGATGAACTGCTGGCCTTCGGGGCGGACATAGACCCCCGATGGGTCGATCACCATGGGCACCCCGGCCGGGGCCTCGCGGCTTTCGAAGGTGAACACGAAGCGCTTGCGCGGCCTGACCGGCAGGTCGATGCCCGCCATGGCCGCCACCTCCGCCGCCCGCGGCCCGGCGGCGTTGACCACGGCACCCGCGGCGATGCGGCTGCCGTCCGCCAGCGACAGCGCGGTCACCCGGTCGCCGTGGCGCTCCAGCCCCACCACCTGGCCATGGACATATTCCGCCCCATGGGCGCGCGCCTTGCGGCGGAAGGCATGCAGCAGGGCGTAGGCGTCGAACCAGCCCTCCTGCTTCTCGCCATAGGCACCGCCGGCCAGGTCGTCGACGTTGAGCCACGGGAACCGCTCCGCCAGGGCGGCGGCCGTGAGCAGCGACACGGCGGCCCCGGCGGCGAGCTGGACCGCATGGTTGGCGCGCAGGATCTGCAGGCCGGCCGGAGTGGCGAGATAGAGGTAGCCTCGCTCCACCAGGTTGATCGGCGGCAACTCGCCGTCCACCGCCAGAGTCTCGTCCGCCCGCCTCAGATAGTCGAACCCGAAGCGCGACAGCGCGATGTTCACCGCGGTGGAGAACTGGGTGCGGATGGAGGCGGCCGACCGCGTGGTGGAGCAGTCGCGGTAGGACGGGTCGCGCTCCACCACCACCACTCGGCCGGTAAAGCCCAATTCAGCCTTCAGGAAGCTCGCCACCGCACTGCCGATGGCAGCTCCGCCGATGATTGCCACATCCGTCGTCATGGTATGGTGTATGGTCCCCGCCGAATTGCGTCGATGGACGCCGATCAGAGCTGCCGCCGCGGTGCGCAGCCAAGGCCAGCCCCATGGATAGAGCACAGATACTCGCCCACCAATACGACCGCGTTCCGCGCTACACCAGCTACCCCACAGCCCCGCATTTCGGACCTGCAGCCGGCGACGGGGCCTATGCCGCCCGGCTGGCGGAGGGCTTTGCCGAACCGCTGTCGCTCTACCTGCATGTGCCCTATTGCCGGACTCTGTGCTGGTACTGCGGCTGCCACACGCGGGCGACCAAGGTGGACACGCCGGTGCTGCGCTACGCCGAGGCGTTGGCGCTGGAAATCGACCGGGTGGCCGAACACATCGGCCACCGCGCGGAGGTGGGCCACATCCATTGGGGCGGCGGCACGCCGACCATCCTGGCGGTGGACACCTTCACCGCTTTCATGGCGCAGATCGACCGGGCCTTCCGGCGCACCGCCACCTGCGAGGCGGCCATTGAGATCGACCCGCGGGTGTTCACCGACGCCCATGCCGCGGCCTTCCGCGAGGCCGGCATCAGCCGCGTCAGCCTCGGCGTGCAAAGCCTGGACGAGCGCGTGCAGGCGGCGATCAACCGCATCCAGCCGCTCGCCGACACGGTGCGAGCGATCGAGGCGCTGCGCGCCGCCGGCATCGGCGAGATCAACCTGGACCTGGTCTACGGCCTGCCCCACCAGACGGTGGCCAGCGTGGCGGCGACGGTGGACGGCATCGCCGACCTCAGGCCCGGCCGCATCGCCGTATTCGGCTACGCCCACCTGCCGCGCCTGAAGCGCCACCAGCGGCTGATCGACCCCGCCGCCCTGCCGGGCGGGGCGGAGCGGCTGGACCAGGCGCTGGCGGTGCACGACCGCCTGGTGCACCACGGCTATATCCCGATCGGGCTCGACCATTATGCCCTGCCGTCCGATGGCCTGGCGGAGGCCGCTTCGGCCGGGCGGCTGCGCCGCAACTTCCAGGGCTACACCACCGATGCCTGCCCTACCCTGCTGGGCTTCGGGGCGTCCGCCATCGGCGCCTTCGACGATCTCTACGTCCAGAACACGCCCGATATCCCCGCCTACCTGGCCCAGGTGGCGGATGGGCGCCTGCCCATCGCGCGGGTCTGTGCGCTCGACGCGGAGGACAGGCTGCGCCGCCGGGTGATCGAGGCGCTGATGTGCACGCTCGGCGTCGACATCGCCGCGGAGGCCGCGGAGTTCGGCGTACCGGCCGAGCATTTCGCCGAGGAGGTGGCGCGCCTGGAGGTGTTCCGGCGCCGCGGCATCGTCAGCGTCGAGGGCTGGCGGGTGAGCGTGGCGGAGGACTACCGGCTGCTGGTGCGCAGCGTGGCGGCGGTGTTCGACACCTACCTGGCGCCGACGGAACAGCTCCACGCCACGGCGGTATAGGTCGCTGCAAACCCGGCTGCGCCCGCCCTACCCCTTGAGCACCCGTCCGGCGACGGCATCGAGCCGGGATTCCAGCAGCGGATCGCGGGCGTCCGGTGCCGTGATCACCGCGGCATCGAGGGCGGTGTGGCAGCCGGCTTCGCAGCGCTCGGTCCGCCCGGCCAGCCGCGGCACCAGAGCGCGCACCAGATCGCGCGCCTTGTGGGCGTTCTCCAGCAGCACCTTCACCACGGCGTCCACCGTGACGTGGGCGTGGTCCTGGTGCCAGCAGTCGAAGTCCGTAACCATGGCGACGGTGGCGTAGCAAAGCTCCGCCTCCCGCGCGAGCTTGGCTTCCGGCATGTTGGTCATGCCGATCACGTCGCAGCCCCAGGCGCGGTAGAGGTGGCTTTCCGCCAGGGTGGAGAACTGCGGGCCTTCCATCACGAGGTAGGTGCCGCCCACACGGTGGGGGATACCGAGATCCTCCAACACCGCCACCGCCAGGCCACCGAGCCGCGGGCACACCGGGTGCGCCATGCCCACATGGGCCACCAGCCCGGCGCCGAAGAACGACTTGGTGCGCGCGAAGGTGCGGTCGACGAACTGGTCGACGACCACGAAGGTGCCGGGCGGCAGGTCCTCGCGCAGCGAGCCGACGGCGCTGAGCGACAGCACCTCGGTCACCCCGGCGCGCTTCAGCACATCGATGTTGGCGCGGAAGTTCAGCTCGCTCGGCGGAATGCGGTGGCCGCGGCCGTGGCGCGGCAGGAACACCACGGGCTGGCCCTCCAGCTTGCCGAACAGCAGCTCGTCCGACGGCGCGCCGAAGGGGCTGTCGATGCGGCGCCATTCGGTGTCGGTCAGTCCGTCGATTTCATAGAGGCCGCTGCCGCCGATAACGCCGACGACCGGCGGCGTTCCTGGCTCTGCCATGGCGCCCGTCCGTTCCAGGGGTCGTGCAGCCGCCGGAGAGGCGGCCGAGAAGGATCGGCTAGGCTAGCTTTGGCCGGGGCAAAACGCCAGACGCGGTCAGGCCGCCGACTCCTCCTCCGCCAGGTCGTCCAGCTTGCGCAGGAGATAGGCGGCGTCGTCGGCGTGCAGGTCGTCGGCGTTGGAGAGGATGCGCTCCAGCATCAGCCGGCCGAAGCTCGCCTGGTCGAAGTCCTTCGCCCGCGGATCGGTGTCGTTGAGGATGCCGACGGCCACCCGCATGGCCGGGAACAGGCCCTCCGGCAGCCCCGCCTTGTCGTAGAGCGACTTCAGGCCGAGCGGTCCGCGGTCGTGCAGCAGCGTGCGCGCGTTGACCACCGGCACGCCGGCAAGCTGCGCCATGGAATGCTCGAAGAACGCCAGGTCGCCGACGCACAGCGCGCGGAACACCAGCGTCGGCGTCAGCCGCCCGTTGGCGTGGAGCTGGGCGGCCAGGCGTTCCACGTCCAGTTCGTCGGCATCGGGGCCCAGCAGGTTCACGGTAGCCCGTTCGCGCGCCTTCATCACCAGCTCCGAGGCGGTGTCCGCCGACAGCTCGTGATGGGTCATCAGATAGGTCTTCAGGTGGTCGGACACCCGGCTCACCAGGCGCTCGGCCACCGTCAGCGGCAGCTCGCGCCGGCGCACCATGGGATCCTGGATATCCTCGGCATCGCCGAAGCGGTCCAGCACCCGGTTGAGCGAGTGCTCGGTGATATCCGCCCCGCCGTTGCGGACGACGGTGCGCACGACTTCGCGGTTGTCGGTCTGGATCAACGCGTCGGTCACCGGTGCCGACAGGCTGTTGCGCCGGGCGATGGCCATTTGCTTGGCTTCGGGAACCTCGCGCACCAGCTCCACCAGGTCCTCGTCGGTAAACACCTGGGAGGTTTCCAGGATGGGCAGCGCCACGTCGTCGATGTCGCGCGCCAGGGTCAGCGCCACGTCGCGCGGCAGGTTGTGGGTGTGCTTCAGATTGTCGGCGAGCGCCCGGCGCACGATCACGGCGGTGTCGCGTGCCATCATGTTGAGGATGTCGTGGGCGATGGCGAATTCGCCCTGGGACAGGCTTTCGGACTCCAGGTGGCCGGCCAGCTTGGGTGCCAGCGCCGCCCGGGCGTCGGCCGACGGGTCTTTCAGGAGCCGGGAGACGTCTTGGGTGGAAAGGGTGGTCGCGTCACTCATGCCTGGCTCGCGTTGGGGCGGCCGTGCCACGGGGCGTGGGTCCGCCGGCGGGCAATCCTGCCGATACTGGCGGGGAGCATACGGGCGGGATACCTAATCAATGCTTAAGGCCGACCGGCGCCCGGCTGGCCGGCCGGCTGGCGGCGCCGCGGACACCCGGTCACACGGCGGTCAGGTAACGCTCCCGGCAGGTGGCCAGCACCTCTTCCGGCGGCCTGGTCCACCAGGTTTCGGCACTGAAGATCTCCACCTCGGCATGCCCGGCAAAGCCGGCCGCCTGGACCTGGCGGCGGATCGCGGGAATGTCGATCACCCCGTCGCCCATCATGCCACGGTCGAGCAGCAGGTCGCGGGTCGGCACCAGCCAGTCGCAGACATGAAACGCCAACAGGCGCTGGCCTGCCCGTTCGATCTCAGCCGACAGCATGGGGTCCCACCACACGTGGTAGACGTCGAGCGCCACGCCGAGGCCGTCGCCCAGCAGGTCGCAGAGGTCGAGCGCCTGTCCCAGCGTGTTGATGCAGGCACGGTCGGCGGCATACATGGGGTGCAGCGGCTCGATGGCCAGGGGCACGCCGGCGGCGCGGGCTTCGGGCAGCAGCACGTCGACCGCTTCGGCCACCATGGCGCGCGCGCCCTCGATGTCCTTGGAGCCCGGCGGCAGGCCGCCCACCACCAGCACCAGGCACTCGGCCCCGAGCGTCCGCGCCTCTTCGATGGCGCGGCGGTTGTCGTCCAGCATGGCCGCACGGCCGGCCGCATCTGCCCAGGGGAACATGCCGCCGCGGCACACGCCGGTAACGGCCAGCCCCTCGCCTTCGATCATCTGCGCGGTCTCGCCGAGCCCGGTGGCGGCGATCTGATCGCGCCACGGCGAGATGCCGGTGAAGCCGAAATGCCGGCAGGCCGGGATCATCTCCTTGAGCGTCCATTGTTGGCGCACCGTCGCGGTGTTGAGCGACAGGCCGCGGCAGGGTCCGTCCGCACTCATCCTTCAATCCCCGCATGCACGGCGAGCCACCGGGCGAAGCGGGCGGCGGCGCGGCCGGGATCGTCCAGCAGCCCGGCGGCATCGGCCAGGCGGAACAGGCCGGCCAGGTGGACGGCCGAGCGCGTGCTTTCCTGCCCGCCCAGCATGGTGAAGGCCGGCTGCAACCCGTTGAGCCAGGCAAGGAACACCACGCCCGTCTTATAGAACCGCGTGGGCGCCCCGAAGATGTGGCGCGACAGCGGCAGGGTCGGCGCGAACAGCGCCTCGTAGCGGGCGCGGTCGCCGGCCGCGAGCGCCGCGAGCGCGGCCGAGGCCACCGGGGCGATGGGATCGAAGATGCCCAGGAGCGCGTGGGAAAAGCCTTCGGCGTCGCCGGCGATCAGCTCGGGGTAGTTGAAGTCGTCGCCGGTATACATGCGCACGCCCTCGGGCAGGCGCCGGCGCATGGCGATTTCCTTGCCGGCATCGAGCAGCGAGATCTTGATCCCGTCGATCCGCGCGGCATTGGCGGCCATGATGTCCAGGCACACGTCCATGGCCGCGGCGTGGTCGCCGCTGCCCCAATAGCCGGCAAGTGCGGGATCGAACATCTCGCCCAGCCAGTGCAGGATCACCGGCTCGCGCACGCCGCCCAGCACCCGGCCATAGACCTTGGCGTAGTCGTCCGGCCCCTTGGCGGCGGCGGCCAGCGCCCGGCTGGCCATGACGATCAGCCGGCCGCCGGCGGCTTCCACCGCCTCGATCTGGGTTTCGTAGGCTTCAATGATGTCGTCGATGGTCAGGTCGGGGGATGGCGCCACATGGTCGGTGCCGACGCCGATGAACACCACAGCCCCGTCGCGGGTGCGCGCTTCGGCGATAGAGCGCTTGCCCAGCTCCAGGGCGGTTTCCCAGTCCAGCCCCATGCCGCGCTGGGCGGTGTCCATGCTCTCCGCGACGCCGAGGCCGAGGTCCCACAGGGTATGGCGGAAGGCGAGCGTGCGCTCCCAGTCCACCGCCACGTCGAGCCAGGGGTTCGCGTCGGCCAGCGGGTCGGCCACCACATGGGCGGCGGCGAAGGCGGTGCGGCTGAAGTGGAACGGCGGCTTGGGCCGCGCCACCGGCGTGCCCACCAGGGCATAGGGCGCCAGCGAGCCGTCGGCGGCGGGCAATGTCAGGGTCGGCATGGATCAGATCCCCAGCGCCGGCACGTCGACCCAGCGGCGTTCGGCCCAGCTCTTCAGCCCCAGCTCGGCCAACTGCACGCCCTTGGCCCCTTCCCACAGGGTGAAGCGGTAGGGTGCCTCCTCCAGCACGTGGCGCAAGAACATCTCCCACTGGGTGCGGAAGCCGTTGGGCGGCGGGAAGTTGTCCGGCACCTTCTGCCAGTGCTCGAAGAAGTTCAGCGGCTGGCGCTCGTCGGGGTTCCACACCGGCTTTGGCGTGGCCTGGCGCGGCTGGATATAGCAGTCGAACAGCCCGCACACGGCACTGCCGTCCGTCCCGTCGGCATGGAAGGTCACCAGGTCGTCGCGGCGGACCCGCGTGGTCCACGAGCTGTTGGACTGCACCACGACGCCGTCGTCCAGCTCGAACAGGGCATAGGCGGCATCGTCGGCATCGGCGTCGTAGGGCTTGCCCTGCTCGTCCCAGCGCCGCGGGATGTGGGTGGCGCCATGGCACATCACCGAGCGCACGGGGCCGAACAGGTTGTCGATCACGTAGCGCCAGTGGCACAGCATATCGAGGATGATGCCGCCGCCATCACTCTTGCGGTAATTCCACGACGGGCGCTGGGCCGGCTGCCAGTCGCCTTCGAACACCCAGTAGCCGAACTCCGAGCGGACCGACAGCAGGCGGCCGAAGAAGCCGCTGTCGCGCAGCATGGCCATCTTCATCAGCCCCGGCAGGAACAGCTTGTCCTGCACCACGCCGTGCTTGATGCCCGCCGCGTCCGCCGCCCGGCACACCGCCAGCGCATCCTCCAGCGTGTCGGACACCGGCTTTTCGCAGTAGACATGCTTGCCCGCGGCGATCGCCTGGTTCAGCAGGCTGGCGCGAAGCTGGGTAGAGGCGGCATCGAAGAAGATCCCGTCGTCGGGGTTGGCGAGCGCGCCGTTGAGATCGGTCGTCCAGCGCTCCACGCCGTGGGCCTTGGCCAGCCGCTCGATCTTGTCGGCGTTGCGGCCGACCAGGATGGGGTCCACCTGTACCCGCCGCCCATCCGACAGCACCACGCCGCCGTCCTTGCGGATCGCCAGGATGGAGCGGATCAGGTGCTGGTTCATGCCCATGCGGCCGGTGACACCGTGCATGATGATGCCGATACGCTCAGACATGGCGGGGGCTCCTCTCTTGGCGGTTTGGCCTTGGCGGTCTTGTCGGTGCGGCGTCGGCGGCCGGGCCATCAGCCCAGCCAGCGCGCCAGGTTGGCGGCTACGAAGGCGTCGTCGTTGTGCTCGGGATAGGCGGCATAGACCCGCTCGATCTCCGCCGCCTGGCCGGGGCCGAGCGTCTCGTCCGGATCGAGGCACCAGGTGCCCTCAAGCAGGCCCTGGCGGCACAAGACGGTGTGGAGGCCGGCGATGCAGCCGGCAAAATCGTTGGCGACGTCGAAGAAGGCGGCATTGGCATCGGTGGTGGCGGCATCGCGGCTGAGCCAGGCGACATCCACTGCCGAGGCGCCGTCGCGCGCGCGGATCTGGTCCACCAGTTCCACTGCGGTACGGGTCCACACGGCCCAGTGGCCAAGCAGCCCGCCGACGATGCGCAGCGTCGCCGCCCCGCCCGGCCGGTCGACCACGAAGGGCGTCAGCAGGTCGAGCACGATGTGGTCGTCGTTGCCGGTATAAAGCGTGATGCGGTCTTCCGCCCGCGCCTCGGCCACGCCGCGCACCACGTCGAGGGTCCGGTAGCGGTTGAAGGGGGCGATCTTGATGCCGAGCACGCAGTCCAGCTCGGCAAAGCGGCGCCAGAATTCCCGGCCCAGCACCCGGCCGCCCACCGCCGGCTGCAGGTAGAAGCCGATCAGCGGCATCACCGCGCCCACCGCCTTGGCGTGGGCGATCAGGTCGTCGACCGAGGCACCGTCGTGGCCGGCCAGGCTGAGCAGCACGGCGTGGTAGCCGAGGCCGCGCGCCAGCTCCGCTTCCTTGACCGCCTGGGCGGTGGGGCCGACGGCGCCCGCCACCATCAAGGGCGTGCGGTCGACCCAGCTTGCCGCTTCCTCCCGCGCCAGGCGCAGCACCGGCTCCAGCAGCCCCACACGGCGGATGGCGAACTGCGTGGTGTGGACGGCCACCGCCAGGCCGGTCGCCCCGGCATCCAGGTAGTAGCGGCTGAGCGCCCGCTGCCGACGCTCGTCCAGCACCCGGTCTGCGGTCAATGCCAGCGGGTGGGCGGGAATCACCCCGCCGCGGCGAAAGGCGGCCAGGGTTTTGGAGGGGATGTCGGCGATCTGCATGGGGAGGCACGCTTTGTAACTGGCTGGTTACTTAAGCCCGGCGGGCGGGTTCTGTCAAACCGTCTCACCCCGGACCGGTGCCGGCATCGGCGCGCAGATAGCCCAGGATCAGCGACACCACATGGGCGCGGCGATAGGCCAGCGCGTCGGCGGCCGCCAGGTCGATGTCGAAGATCGCCGACAGGGTTGCCCGGTTGGAGAAGGAGAAGTAGCTGACGCCGGCGATGGAGATGTAGAGCTGCACCGGGTCCACATCGCCGCGGAACTGGCCGCTGCGCGCCCCGCGGTCGAGCAGGTCGCGGATCAGCGCCACCAGCGGCATGTTGAGCTGCACGGCCTTGGTCGAGTCCCGCACGTGGCGACCGCCGTGCAGGTTGGCTTCGTTCAGCAGCTTGATGAATTCCGGATGGTCGAGGAACCAGTCGAAGCTGAAAGCCACCAGCTCGCCCATGGCTTCCACCGGGTCGCGGCTGGTGAGCTCCAGGGCCGCCTCGCTGCCGCGGATGTCGGCATAAGCCTGCTCCAAGACCGCGCCGAACAGCTCATCCTTGGAGCCGAAATAGTGGTAGATCATGCGCTTGTTGAAGCCGGCGAGGCGCGCGATCTCGTCGATCCGCGCGCCTTCCAGTCCGCGGGCGGAAAACTCCGCCGTCGCGGCATCGAGGATGCGCCGGCGCGTGCGCACCGGGTCGCGCACCGCCCGGGGAGCGTCCTCCTCCGCAGCGTCCGGGGCCGCCGGCCCGGCTATGTCAGTACGATCCGCCACGGGTCTCGAAATGGGTCGGCTTGTTGAGCGAACGGCCGCCGCGGGCCACCCAGTCGGCCGTCCAGTCCAGCAATTTGGCCAAGGGGACGGAGGGATAGCCGAACAGGCGCTGCTGTTCGGCGGTATTGACCAGCCAGGCGGTGTCCGCCTCTTCGCCCTCCAGCAGCGGTGCCTTGCCGAGGCGCTCGCCAAGCCCGGTGGCCATGGCCCGCACGCTCGCCACCTCCGGTCCGGACACGTTCAAGGGCGTGGTCGGCGTGGTGCAGTGGGCCAGCGCCCTCAGCGCGCAAGCGTTGGCGTCGCCCTGCCAGATGACGTTGACATGGCCCATGCCCAGCGGCACCGGCTGGCCGTCGCGCACCGCCACGGCGATGTCGTGCAGCACGCCGTAGCGCAGGTCGATGGCGTAGCTCAGCCGGATCAGCCGGCCCGGCGTGCCATATGTCTCCGACAGGTATTGGAAGATGCGCTCGCGGCCGACGCAGGAATTGGCGTACTCGCCGGACGGCGCCACCGGCGCCTCGCTCTCCGTCGCCCCGCCGTGGCGGATGTCCACATAGGGGTAAACGCAGGCCGTGGAGAAGGCGACGATCCGGGCCTCGGGAAAGGCTTCGCCGACGATCCCCGGCACGTGCACGTTCATCGCCCAGGTCAGCGGCTCGGCCCCGGTGGAGCCGAACTTGCGGCCGGCCATGAAGATCACGTTCTCCGCCTTGGGCAGGGTCGCCACCGCCGCCCGGTCGGTGAGGTCGCAGGCGATGGTCTCGATGCCGGCGGCGGTGAGCTGGTCTTCCAGACCCGGCTCGCTGAAACGGGCCACGCCGATCACCCGCTTGTCCGGTGCTGCACGCTTGGCCATGCGCGCCAGCGTCGGCCCCATCTTGCCGCCCACGCCGAGCACCAGGATGTCCCCCGGCACGCGCTCCAGATCCTCCACCAAAGCGGCGTCGGGCAGGGTCATCAGGTCGTCCAGCGCTGCCTCGTCGGCGAAGCTGTCGGGCAGCGGGCGGTGGGCGTGGAAGGTCACGTCCTCTTCTCCAGCATGTCGAAGGTCCAATCGGTCTCGGCGATGGCGTCGTCCATGTCCGGCGGATCGACGACGCCGAGCCCCGGCACTTGCAGCGAGCCGATGTTCAGGAGGCCATCGTCGATGTTGAGCCCCACCCCCTCGCCCAGCCGGGCGTAGAGGTCGGGGTGGCGGGCGAGTGCCGCCTCCTGCTCGGCCTTGGGCAGGTGGTCGAGGCCGTGGAAATAGTGGTGGCCATTGCGCTCCACATGCTTGATGCCCAGCGTCGCCACCACCGCCAGGTCGGCCTGCAGCGGCACCACCGGCAAGTTGGTGAGGTCTTCGGCCGACAGGAAGTAGGTGCCGGGCTCGGTGCGCGCGTTGTGATGGGCCGCCAGGGCCGCATTCATCAGCGAGCGGTAGACGCCCTTGCAGTTCTTGTGGCTGACGCCCTGGTAACCCAGCTCGATGGCCTGGGCGTAGGCTTCGGTCCAGCCGTCCGCCTCGTCGATCAGCAGCGGCCGGCCGATGGTGGCCAGCGCCCCCTGGTCCAGCGGAGCCGACATGGCGACCTGGCGGTCCAGCGGCTGCTCGATGAACAGGATGGAGTCGTAGAAGTCGGTCAGCGCGTCGCGCGCCTTGATTTGCACCATCAAGGTGACGAAGTCGTCGAGCGACTTGTACTGCTCGTTGCCGTCCAGCGTAACGCCGATGGGCCGGCCGACCGACGCCATCACCCCGGCGATGCGCTCCAGCCGGTCGAGGTCTTCGGCCAGATTGCCCGACACCTTGACCTTCAGGTAGCGCAGCCGGTCGTCCACCAGGTAGCTATGCAGGCTGACCGGCAAGCCGTCGTCCGGCGCGTCCGGCCCCACGTCCGCCGGCGTGATGGGATCGACCAGGCCGACGGTGTGGCGCAGCGCCACCTGCGTCAGGGGTGCCTTCGGCAGGGCCGCCAGATGGGCGTCGGCCTCCAGCTCGGAAAACACGCTGGCGCAATCGATGCCCAGGAGGCCGCTGCGCACCATGGCGTCGAAGGACTGGCCGGTGAGGCGGCCGGCGGCATCGATCACGGCGCGCTCCAGCATCGACGCGGCGAAGGAAGCGCCGAGCCGGTTGAACTCGCCGGCCAGCACCCGGTCCTCGATGTCCTGGCGGGTGTCGCGCCACAGGGCAAACGGCGTGTCGGCGTCGGTGTCTTCGTAGATGGCGCGGGCATGGCCCAGCGCGGCCAGGAGGTCGGCCACATTGTCCGCCGGCGTCTTGTCGGGGCGCTTGTCGAACCACTTGTAGGCCAGGAAGTCGGCCGCATAGCCCTTGGCGACGGTGCCGGCCTCGTCCTCCGCCTCGATCTCCAGGATGCCCACCGGAGAGGCCGTCATGGTCACCACGCCGAAGCGGAACGGCAGGCGGGTGAAGGCGTTGCGGATCTTCACCCGGCTCGCCCGCACGCGCAAGCTGATGGGGTCGTCGATGCCACTCATGCCAGGCCCTCCAGGATGCCGCGCAGGTAGCCGGCCGCTACCGCCGCCGTGGTCGGCCCGTCGGGCTCGTAGTCGAAGGGCTCCACGGCCAGCGGACCGCGATAGCCGACCTCGCCGAGGGCGGCGAGGATCGGCCCGAAGCGGTTTTCCCCCTGCCCCGGCGCCCGCCGGTTGGTGTCGTTGAGCTGGATGTGGGCGAGCCGCCCGGTGGGCCACCAGCGGCGGATCACCGCCGCCACCGGTTCGGATTCCGCAAGGCCGGCGGCCGACGTGTCGACCATGGTCCGCAGGCCCGGCAGGCCGATCTCGTCCACCAGCGCCACCGCCTCGGCAACGGTGTTGACGAAGTCCGTCTCGCGCGGCGACAGCGGCTCCAGGCAATAGGTCACGCCAGCCTTGGCCGCCGCCTCGCCCGCCGCCGCCAGGCACTGCGCGGCATTGGCGCGGGCAGCTTCCGGAGAGGCAGCGTGGGCGAGTGCGCGCTGTCCCGGCGAGCCGTGGACGAGCACGCTGCCGCCGAGCGTGGCGCAGGCATCGGCCATGAAGCACATCACATCGGTGGTCCGGCGGCGCAGCGCCGCATCGTCGGTGGTGATGGATAGGCCGGCGGGAGCCACCAGCAGCCAGTGCAGGCCCGTCACCACCAGCCCGTGGTCTTCCACCACCCGGCGGATGATGGCCAGATCGGCCGCGGGCAAGGAGGTGGGGTCTTCGGCCAGCGTGAAGGGCGCCACCTCCAGCCCGCCATAGCCGAGCTTGGCGGCGAGCGCGCACTGCTCGGGCAGCGGCAGATGGCGCAGCACTTCGTTGCACAGGCTCAACAGCATGGGCATCTCCGTTGGAGGCGGACTATGGGGGTCAACCGGGCAACCTCACATAGAACACCCGCTCGAACAGGAGTTGCACCCCGAACCCGACAAAGAGGGCGATCACCGCCGCCGAGGCCAGGGCACGCAACGGCGGGCGCCGGCCCAGCTCGATCCACTCCGTGGCTGTGGTGAAGAGGAATATGAAGGCCACCGTGGCCAACCCGAAGGGCACATGGCCGAACAGGCCCACCGCATAGCCGAGGGTGAGCGCGACCGTGACGCCGAGGCGCAGCGCCACATGGCGGTCGGGCACCGGTGCCGGTTCGTCCGCCGGGGCTTCGGCCTGGGTCTCCTGCGCCTCCGCAGCCCCCAGCCGCCAGCCGCCGCGCAGCGCGCTGCGCACCAGCAGGGCGATGCCGCACAGCGCCATCAGCGCCCCCAGGATGCCCGGCAGCAGCCCCGGCACGGTGTAGGGGTTGATGTTCTGCTCCGCCAGACGCGGCAGGCGCAGGCTTTCCACCACCACTCCCAGGCCGAAGGCCGTGAGCACCAGCGAGAAGACGAAGTCCGCCTTGTCCATGGGCCGGGTCATGGGGTGCCACCCGGCTGCCCGCTACTCGGCTGCCTGCGCCGCCCGCCGCCGACCAGCCGGCCGAGCCAGCGCCGGGTCGCCGGCATGCTCACCAGCACGAACAGCAGGGCCGAGCCCCACAGCGCGATGCTGATGGGCCGGTTGAAGAAGGGCGAGAGATCGCCGTCGGACAGCACCAGGCCGCGGCGCAGGTTCTTGTCCATCAGGTCGCCCAGCACGATGCCGAGGATCAGCGGCGCCATGGGATACTTCATCTCGCGCAGGATGAAGCCGAGCACGCCGAAGGCGACCATCACCCACACGTCGAATACCCGGCTGGTGATGGCGAACGCCCCCACGGTGCACAGCACGAAGATGATCGGCATCAGCCGTTCGCGGGTCACCCGCAGCACCAGCAGGAGCGGCCGGGTGAGCAGCAGGCCGAGGATCGCCATGGCGCAGGTGGCGAGAAACACCATGGCCACCACCGAGTACACGAAGTCCGGGAACTCGATCATGATCAGCGGCCCCGGCCTTATGCCGTGGATGATCATGGCCGCCAGCAGGACCGCGGCGGGGGCCGAACCGGGCACCGCCAGGGTGAGCACCGGGATCAGCGCCCCCGGCACGGCGGCGTTGTTGCCGGTTTCCGCCGCCACCAGCCCTTCCACCGAGCCCTTGCCGAACTCCTCCTTGTTCTTCGACGCCTGGCGGGCGGCGGCATAGGAGGCCCACGCCCCCATGTCCTCCCCCACCCCCGGTGCCAGGCCCATGAAGGTGCCGATGAGGCCCGAGCGGATGGCGGTGATGCGGTAGCGCGCCGCCTGGCGGATGCCTGCCCACACGCTGTCGGTCGATCCGCGCACCACGCGGTAGGCACGGTGGCGCATCACCGTCAGCACCTCGGCGAACCCGAAGGCGCCGACCATGGCGGGCAGAAGCTGGATGCCGCCCCTGAGATCGGTGGACCCGTAGGCGAAGCGCGGCACGGCGTGGATGCCTTCCTGGCCGATCATGGCGACGAACAGCCCCAAGAGGCCGGCGATCCAGCCCTTGATCGGATCGTCGAGCGCGGTGAGCTGGCCGGCGATGAGCACGCCGAACACCGACAGCCAGAAGAACTCGTAGGCGCCGAAGGAGAGTGCGAATTCCGCCAGCGCGGGAGCCACCACGGCCAAGGCCGCCATGCCGATGAGGCTGCCGATGAAGGATCCGGTGGTGGCGATGGCCATGGCGGAGCCGGCGCGCCCCGCGCGTGCCAGGGGGTAGCCGTCCAGGGAGGTGGCGGCATTGGCCGGCGTGCCGGGGATGTTGAGCAGGATGGCGCTGCGGCTGCCGCCGTAGATGGCGCCGACATACATGCAGATGAGGATGAGGATCGCCCGGTCCGTCTCCATCTGGAAGGTCAGCGTCGTCATCAGTGCCACGCCGAGCGTGGCGGTGAGCCCCGGCAGCATGCCGACGACGATGCCGAGCAAGGTGGCCCAGAAGACGTCGAGGATGGCTGGACTGGCGACGAAACCGGCTATGGCGCTGAGAAAGGACTCCAGGCCGTACATGCGGTCGCCCGACTGTGGCAGCGGATCAGGAAAGGCGGCGGGCCGCCCCGGAGCGGCAGAAGGCTCCGGGACGGCCGGCCGGGCTGGCGGCTACGGATGCGCGATGCCGTAGTCTTCCGGGTTGTTCGGGGCCTGGCCGCTCTCGAACAGCATCCAGGTGTTCTGCTCGATCATCGGGCGGGCGGCGTCCTGGGCAGCGTCGCCGTAGTGCGGGTCGTAGAAGGCGCCGCGGTTGGCGGAGTAGTCCCGCATCGCCTGGTTGCCCGGCATCACGTCCTGCCACACCTGGTTCATGGTCTCGATCACCTCGGCCGGGGCGTCGGCCGGCACCCAGATGCCGAAGTAGTTGTTGGCCACCTGGATGTCGGGCAGCCAGTCGGTGATCGCCGGGATCTCGCCGTAGCCTTCCAGCTCCAGGGGTGCCGCGGCCAGCACGGCCAGCGGGATGATGCGGCCGGCGCGGATCATCTCCGCCTGTTCCGAGGCAAGCTGGGTGGTGACCTGGGTTTCCCCGGCCACGGTGGCCAGCACGGCGGGGTTGCCGCCGTCGTAGGTGACATGGCGGTAGTCCACTTCGGCCGCCAGCGCGATCGCCTGCATGGCGTTGTGGCCGCCCGAGGTGACGCCGGCGGTGGCCACGGTGACTTCGCCAGGGTGTTCCTGCATCGCCGCCAGCAGGTCGTCGAAGCTGTCCCACCCGGCCTCCGGGTTGACGCCGACCACCGCCACATTGGCGATGTGCAGGTAGAGCGCCCAGTCGCTCGCCGGCACGTCCAGCATGCCGAGCACCTGGTAGCTGCCCAGGTCCACCGCGGCACCGGCCGCCCAGGTCAGCCCGTCATGGGGGGCCTCCCAGGCATTGGTGGTGCCCACCGAGCCGGCAGCGCCGGGCTGGTTGACGATGACGACGGTCTGGCCAAGTGCGGCCTCCAACTCGCCCGCCAGCACCCGGGTGACGCTGTCCGTCGACCCGCCGGCCGCCCACGGCACGATGATGTTGATCGGTTCGTCGGGCTGCCAGGCGTAGTCCTGGGCCATGGCCGGGGTGGCGAGCGCCAGGGCGGTGGCGGCGAGTAGCATGGTGCGCATTTCGGTTTCTCCTCCCGTCGGATGGTTCTTAAGTAACCAGCGAGATACTTAGCAGGATGCGTTCGTCGGCGGCGCATCGTCAACCCCGCACGCAGGAGCCGGCAGCTCCGGCGCGTGTGGCCGGCCGGTCACCGCCTGGCGGGGCTGCAGCCGCGGTGGCAGTCGCGCCGGCGAGCTTACGGAAAATTAATCAGGCCACTCCATATTGAGATCAGATCATGTATGGCGACCCGACTCGGCGGATGCCGCGCAGACGAGATCGGCTCTCGCCACACTGGATCTATCGGTTCCAAGCAGAAAACCTGCCAAACTTCAGTCATCGAATATGACCAAGCCAGACGTCGCGCAAATGGACTGCCGCAGCCGGGTGATCGTTGTGACGGACGTGGCGTATCGACTTAGCGATTTTCTGGCCTATGTGGAAAACAACTACGCGCTGACGCTCGCCTCCAGCCGCCAGGAGGTCCTCGCCGACAGCGACCTGCGGTCCGCGGTGGCCGTGGTGTTCACCGAGCAGCCCAACGACATGGATGCACGCCGGTTCTGCGAAGCCATCGATCCCCGCTGGAAAGAGCGGCCGAAGGTGATCGCCGCCGGCCCCAGGAAGTCGCCCTGGCTGACCTTCGTGAAGGGCCAGACCTCGGTCGACGGCGTCATCCATGCCGACGCCCCCAGCGAACAGCAGATCCGCACCTTCGGCGTGCTGGTGAGCCTGCGCGCCGAGGCGGCCCTGGCGGAACTGGGGCCCAGGGCGGCGACCATCTGGAAAGAGTCCGCCAAGGTCCTGAAGACCATCGAGGTGCTGGTCGAAGCCGGACAGCCGATCCCGCGCGCTGCCGTGCACACGCTGGCGGAGTCCGTGGTTGAAGGCACCGACGATGCCCTGCTGTGCGACATGATGCGCATATTGCGCGACCACCACGCCGAAACCGTGGTGCATAGCCTGGACGTGGCCATGAACATGCTGTTGCTCGGCCGCCATGTCGGGGTGCGCTCGAAGGCCGACCAGCACCTGCTGTTCGAGGCCGGCATCATGCACGACATCGGCAAGATGGAGATCCCGTCGGCCATCCTGCGCATGCCGGGCCGGCTGACGGCCGACGAGTTCGCGGTGATGCGCGAACACCCGGTCAGCGCCGTGCGCATGCTCCGGGACTCCGGCGGCTATGACGAGCATGTGATCTGGGCGGCCGCCCACCATCACGAGAAGATCGACGGCAGCGGCTATCCCTATGGCCTGGAAGGCGCACGGATTTCAGAGATCGGACGTCTGGCGGCGGTCTGCGATGTGTTCTGCGCGCTCACCGAACGCCGGTCGTACAAGCCGTCGACCCCGCCGGAAAAGGCGTTCGAGATCATGCAGTCGATGGGCCCGGGCCAGCTCGATGCCACCTTGCTGGAGCGCATGATGGAGATGATCTACGGCTCCCTGCCCCAGCAGCGTATCGCCATCTGAATGCAGCGTCACCGCCGGCCGGCGCGCCTCGCGACGCCGCCGGCCGGGCGGAGAGCTGGACCGCCGCGTGTCGGGCCCGCCAGGTGTCAGGCTTGCCGCACGGTGAAGTCGTAACGCACCTTCTGCGGACCGAACCAGTCCCGGAAATGGGCAACCACGGCGTCGTCCTCGAACGGCTTGCAGGAGAAGACGTCGAGGTAGGCGTCGCCGGAGAGATTGCAGAAGTGTGCCGAAATGCTGGACGTCTCGATCGGCTGCAGAACCGTGATACCGCACAGGTCGGGCCGGTCCTCGGGTCCACAATCCTCGATCCAGGGTGCCCCCATCGACTTCATCTCGATGAGAGACAGCAGCGAGTCGTTGTAGTTCCGCACGTGGTCGATGCTCGATACTTTGGTCAGATCGCAGCCGGCGGCATCGACACGCAGATGATAACCCCAGTAGCTCATGGCAGAATCCTTCATCTGAGAGTTGTTATGATGAAGAAGCCCACTCTTCCTTTCTTGATCTAGGGCGATCAGGCAGATTTAGCCTTGGGGCAAACTGCCAAAGTACTATGGGACTAGGGAGGCCGCGTATATAAGCCCAATTCTGCAAAAGTCAACGGCGATTCGAAGGGATGCTGACACCCCCGTACCTCGGGGCGCCGCCCGGCCCGGCGTGCCAGCGCAATTTCGGGTTTAGCTGCACCAGCCCGCTTCCGCTCGGCCGCCTAAGCCACTGTAAAATATTGGATCTCCGGGTGGGCAAGCAGGCCGGAAGCGACTGGCATGGCGGTGCAAATCGCAGCCCCTGCCGCCGATCATCCAGTCTTTGAGTTCTTGGGCACGGACTCCCCACCGCGGTGAAGGAAGCGCAACAGACCTTGGCCCGTGCACCAAGGCGAAGCCACCCGGAATGATGCCCAGCATCATTCAATAGGCTTCACGCGCAAATTAAACAAACAAATACAACATACTATCGTATATCTCTTGGTGAATTAGAGCCATTCACCTCCCAGAATTGGCGAGCGCCCTAGCAAACGTCTTCGGGGGACTCGACAATGAAGTGGCTCATTGCCTTGACGATCACCCTCACGGTCGGCATGTCCCCGGGCCTGGCGGACACGGTGGAGCCTGCGGCAAGCGATGTCGATGGAATGGTGGAGGACGCGGCCAACGGCGACGCGCCGTCGGACTCGGTGTGCCGGGAGTTGATCGCTCAGGGGGCATCGGAGACCGAGATCGCGCAGCGCGGCTGCTGTTCCTGGCATCGCGGTGTCTGCGGGTGCAGCGGCAGCCGCATCGTCTGTTGCGACGGCTCGCTCAGCCCGAGCTGTGGGTGCTAGGTCACATCGCGCTGGACCGGTTGGCAGCAGAACGGGCGTAGCGACTCCGGGCAGAACGGCCGACCCGCGTGCAAGCTTGGCCGCCCTGCTGGCGCGGCCTCCGCGATCCGGTATCTATCGCTTTGAAATAAATGGTCGGAGCGGCCGGATTTGAACCGACGACCCCTTGACCCCCAGTCAAGTGCGCTACCAGGCTGCGCCACGCTCCGACCCGTCGCGGCGGCGGCCCCGAAAGGCCCACCGCGAAGACCGCGGACTATATCGGCGCGCTCCCACACCCGCAATCGCTAACGGCTGCGAAGGCGGCGTTCGGTGCCATGGCAGCGATGCGGCAGATGTGCTTGGAAAAACAAGAAGGCCCGGCAAGCCGGGCCGGGCGATTGCTGTGCAGCGGCCGGACAGACCGGACTAATCGCCTTCGTTCAGCATGGTGCGCAGGGTCTTCAGCTCCGACAGGATGTCCTTGAGCTCGCTGCGCACATCGGTCGAGAGGCCCGACGCCTCGCCGGTCTCGTCCCCCTCGCCCTCCGGCACGCCGTCCTCCGGCCCCGGGTCCCCGGTCCCGTCCGGTTCGTCGGCAGCCTCGCTGAACAGGGGTGGGGTCATCGGGGTACGGCTGCTGGCCGATGCCTCGCTGGGAACGATGCGGCCTTCGCGCAGCAGCTTCTGCACGCCGCGGATGGTGTAGCCTTCCTCGTAAAGCAGCTTCTGGATGCGCTTCAAGAGGCGCACATCCTCCGGCCGGTAGTAGCGCCGGCCGCCGCCGCGCTTCAGCGGCTGCACCTGGCTGAAGCGGGTCTCCCAGAAGCGCAGCACGTGCTGCGGGATATCCAGCTCGCCGGACACTTCGCTGATGGTGCGATAGGCACTGGGGGATTTGTGGCCGCGGGCGCGCGTGCCGGCAGACGTCGTGCTCAGCTCGCTCATGACCGCCGCGCCTCGGCTGCGGCCGCCCCATTGTTGATGCGTCCCTTGAGCACGTGGGACGGCCGGAACACCAGCACGCGGCGCGGGGAAATCGGCACTTCTTCGCCGGTCTTGGGGTTGCGGCCGATCCGTTCGCCCTTGTCGCGCACGGAAAAACTGCCGAATGAGGAGATCTTCACCACATCGCCGCGCTGAAGCGCTGCGCAGATTTCTTCAAGCACCGTCTCAACCAGTGACGCGGATTCGTTCCGCGACAGGCCGACCTCCTGGTAAACGCTCTCCGTAAGCTGGGCGCGGGTGACGGTGTCGTCCGACATGGCTTTGCCCTCAAACCTCAGGCAACACCTTAGACCTGCTCAGATTTTGCGTCAATTCCAATCAGTTGGCGGTGATTTCTCAGAATACGTCAAGGTCTGCCCCGTTTCCGACGCATTTGCCGTCGCGGTCGCCGCCAGCACCTACCAGCGGGCCAGAGCGGCCCCCCAGGAAAAGCCGCCGCCAAGCGCTTCCATCAGCACCACCTGGCCGGGCCGGATACGGCCGTCGCGCACCGCCTCGTCGAGCGCCAGGGGCACCGAGGCGGCAGAGGTGTTGGCGTGGCGGTCCACCGTCACCACCACGCGCTCCATGGGCATGGCCAGCTTGCGGGCGGCGGCATCGATGATGCGGAGATTGGCCTGGTGGGGCACCAGCCAGTCCACCTCGTCGGCCGCCATGCCGTTGGTGTCCAGCGCCTGCTGGGCCACATCGGCCAGCATGGTCACGGCGTGGCGGAACACGTCGGGTCCGCGCATGCGCAAGTGCCCGGTGGTGCGGGTGGAGGAGACGCCGCCGTCGACATAGAGCAGGTCGTGGTGGCGCCCGTCGGTGCGCAGGTGGGTGGACAGGATGCCGAGATCATCGGCCCCGCCGGTGCCGGCTTCCGCCCGCAGCACCACGGCACCGGCGCCGTCGCCGAACAGCACGCAGGTGCCGCGGTCGCTCCAGTCGAGGATGTTGGAATAGGTTTCCGCGCCGATCACCAGCACCGTGCGTGCGCCGCCGGTGGTGATGAAGCGGTCGGCGACCGACAGCGCGAACACGAAGCCGGCGCACACCGCCTGCACGTCGAAGGCCGCGCCGTTGGTCATGCCCAGCATCGCCTGAATACGCGCGGCCGTGGCCGGGAAGGTCTCGTCCGGCGTGGTGGTGGCGACCACGATCAGGTCGACCTCGCCGGCCGCCGCATCCACCCCGGCAGCCTTCAGCGCCGCTCGCGCCGCGGCCACGCCGAGATCGGATGTGCGCTCGCCCTCGGCCGCCACATGGCGCTGACGAATGCCGGTGCGCTTGACGATCCAATCGTCGCTGGTGTTCACCCGCGACGCTAGATCCGCGTTGGTCAGAACCTTTTTGGGCAGATAGCTTCCGGTTCCGATGATGCGCGACCGCAGGGTCGTCATGCCGTGGCCGCCGTCGGAGTCCCCGGAGAGAGAACGGCGTCGACGCGTGCCTTCAAGCCTTCCAGCTCGGCGCGCACTTTGTCGTTGAAGCCGTTGCGGACAAGATCGGCCGCCACATCGATGGCGTTGGCGAAGCCCCGCGGATCGGTGCCGCCGTGGCTTTTTACGCAGATACCCTGAAGGCCGAGGAACATGGCACCGTTGTATTGGCGGGGGTCGGTCCGGCGGCGCAGCTTCTGGAAGGCCGAGCGGGCCAGCAGGTAGCCGAGCCGCGCCATGATCGAGGAACTGAAGGTGCGGCGCAGCCATTCGGCATAGAGGCGAGCGGTGCCTTCGGCCGTCTTCAGCGCGACATTGCCGGTGAAGCCGTCCGTCACCACCACATCGACGCTGCCGGCCGGAATATCGTCGCCCTCCACGAAGCCGTGGAAGCTGCCCGGCAAGTGGTCGAGCGCGCGCAGCCGGGCGGCGGCATCGCGCAGCACCTCGTTGCCCTTCAATTCCTCCGACCCGACGTTGAGCACGCCGATGGTGGGGTTCACCAGGCCCAGCACCGCCTTGCCGAACAGGCTGCCCATGATGGCGAACTGCACCAGGTGCTCGGCCCGCACATCCAGGTTCGCCCCCAGGTCCAGCATCACGCTTTCGCCGCGCAACGTGGGGAAGAACGAAGCGATGGCCGGCCGGCCGATGCCCGGCAGGGTGCGCAGCACCGTCTTGGCGATGGCCATCAAGGCACCGGTGTTGCCGGCGGAGACCACGCAGTTGGCCGTCCCGGCGTTCACCTCGTCGATGGCCAGCCGCATGCTCGACTGGCGGCCCGAGCGCAGTGCCTGGGTCGGCTTGTCGTGGTTGCTCACCACATCCGGCGCATGGCGCAGGTCCGTCACCTGGGCAAGCCGCGGCCGCCGCTTCAGCAGCGGCACCAGCAGCTTTTCGTCGCCCACCATGATGAACCGCAGGTCCGGATGGTGCTTGCGGGCCAGGTCGGCGCCCTTGACCACCATGCGCGGCGCACCATCGCCGCCCATCGCGTCCAGGGCGATCACCAGGTCCTGTCGGCTTTTGGAGACGGTCATGGCGCTTCCGCCGCGCGAGGGGGACGGACTAGGCGGACGCAGAAACGTCGACCACCTCGCGGCCATCGTACGAGCCGCAGGATGCACACACGTGGTGGGGCCGTTTCAGTTCACCGCAATTGGGGCATTCCGCATAGGCGGCCGGCCGCAGGGCGTGATGCGATCGCCGATGCCCACGGCGCGACGGGGTGGTCTTCTTGCGAGGTACAGCCATTCCAAACGCTCAGATAATCGGGGGCGCGCCATTTGCGCCCGAAGGACTCAACGACCCTGTCTCATAATCAATTCCGGTCACCCGGGCAAGCACGGCCGCCGCAATCTAACGGCGGTGCAGCGATGCCAGGCCCGCAAACGGCCCGGCCGGTGGCTCGTTCGCCGGCTCCTCAGGCGCGCCGGCGGCGGTCCCCTCGCCGTCGTCCTCGGATCCGGCGGCCGTCGCGGCCGGGCTGCGGGGGTGGGCATCGATCTGCACGCCGAAATTCTGGGCCACCAGTTCGCCCAGGTCGATCATGCGGCCGGTCAACACCTCCATGTCCACCTCGTCGGCTTCCACCAGCGCCTCGCGGGCATCGCCAAGGGCCGCCGCGTCCAGGTAGACGGTCTCCAGCGGCTCGCCGCGCTCCAGTTCGAACGGCTCCAGCGTGACAACGCAGATCTGCGTGTAGCGGGCGTGCCACGTGCCGGTTACGCGCACCGTGCCGTCGTGGCGACGGGCGATGGTGAGGTCGGCGGTCAGCGCGCCCAGCTCCGGCAGCTCGAAGCGCGCGGCCAGCGCCGCCCGCTCGCGGGCATCGGCGTCCAGCCGCTCGTGGCCGGTCACCGGCTTGCCGGAAACGCTGCGCAGCCGCGCGGTATCGAACAGGCGGGAAAACTCGCTCACGCCGCCCCCTCCGTCGCCGCCACCGTCGCCGCCACCGCCACTGGGGACGCATCGAGGCGGCCGGCCAGCAGGGCCTCGGCCGGCAATGCGTCGATCTCGCCCGCCAGGGCGCGCACATGGCGGGCCAGCGCCTCGGCCGGAGTGTCGGTCTCGCCGCGGTAGACGTTTCGCCGCAGGGCTTCCACGAGGCTCCCGTCGTCCGCAGCGTCGGCGAGGCCCGCCTCGTAGGCAGCGACCCGGCCGTAGAAGGCCCGCGCCATCACCTTCACCTTCTTGCCCACGCTGAGGTCGCCCACGCCGATCTCCCGCAGGTTACGGTCCAGGTCCTCGATCATCACATCGAAGGTCACCTGGGCCAAGCGCTCGCCCGGCTCGCCGGCCGCGCGCAGCCGGCGCATCACCAGGTAGGCCTGCATCACCAGCACATCGAAGCGACCATCCAGCGTGTCGGGCACGCGATATTCCTGATAGAACACGGGGTCACGGGCCCGCTCGACGATGCACCGGTACAGGGTGCCGGCGGTGTGGCGGAGGTCGTGGTCGCGGCGCCGTCGCCAGCGGCCAGGCAACATGGCCATCGTGTTGTCCTTTTGTTGCGTCTCTAGGACGTGCTGCGTCTCTGGGACGGGGCCGTGAACTGAAGAGCAAGTGGCGAGGATCGCTGATGGATCAAGAACGTGCCGGACGAACGGGCGACAATCGCGGCGCCGCGGCGCGGCCGCACCGGTTGTGGACGGGCGCCTGCCTGGCCGTGGCACTGGCCGTCGGGCTCGGCGGCTGCGGCGGTGACATTCGCACCCGCGGCCACCTGGTGGAGGACCGCAACCTGGCGGAGCTGACGGTCGGCCAATCCACCGCCGAGGATGTGTTGCAGACGCTGGGTACGCCGTCCACCGTGGCACCGTTCGACGACCACACCTGGTACTATATCGGCCAGCGCGAGGAGCAAACCGCCTTCTTCCGTCCCGAGGTGCTGGAACGCCGCGTCGTCATGGTCCGCTTCGACGAGGCGGGCGTGCTCTCCGAAATGGGCGAGCGTACCCTGGACGACGCCGAGGACGTCGCACTGGTGAACCGCGAAACGCCCAGCTTGGGCCGCGAGATGGGCTTCCTGGAGCAGATGCTCGGCAATATCGGTCGCTTCAACCCGTCCGGCGAAACCTCCGACTCCCCGTTCTGAGCGGATTTCCACGGCGCCCGGCGCGCATCGGCCCGATCGCTCGGGCGATGTACGGAGCGGCGCCGCACAGCCGGCGGCAAGACCGCAAACGCCCGCCCCGCAAACGCTAGCGGCGGCCGAAGCCGCCGCCAACCGTCGTCATTCCAGGTCGGGAGGAGATTGCGGAGCCGCCGTCAAGCGGCTCCGCCCCCCTTCCGTCGTCAGTGGGCCAGCACTGCCAGAAGCAGCAGGGCCACGATGTTGGTGATCTTGATCATCGGGTTCACCGCCGGACCGGCCGTATCCTTGTACGGGTCGCCCACGGTATCGCCGGTCACCGCCGCCTTGTGGGCTTCGGAGCCCTTGCCGCCGTAGTGTCCGTCCTCGATGTACTTCTTGGCGTTGTCCCAGGCACCACCGCCGGCGGTCATGGAGATCGCCACGAACAGCCCGGTGACGATCACACCCAGCAGCATCGCCCCCACGGCGGAGAAGGCCGCCCCGGAGTCCGCAATGGCCAGCACCACGAAGTACACCACGATGGGCGCCAGCACCGGCAGCAACGACGGGATGATCATCTCGCGAATCGCCGCCCGGGTCAGCAGGTCGACGGCGCGGGAGTAGTCCGGCCGCTGGGTGCGATCCATGATCCCCGGCATCTCGCGGAACTGGCGGCGCACCTCTTCCACCACCGAGCCGGCGGCCCGGCCCACCGCGGTCATGCCCATGGCGCCGAACAGGTAGGGCAGCAGCCCACCCAGCAGCAGGCCGATCACCACGAAGGGGTTGGACAGCGAGAAGTTCACCACCACCCCGGCAAAGTCGGGGAAGGCATCGGCGTTCTGGCTGAAGTAGGCGAGGTCTTCGGTGTAGGCGGCGAACAGCACCAGGGCACCGAGACCGGCCGAGCCGATGGCGTAGCCCTTGGTGACGGCCTTGGTGGTGTTGCCCACCGCGTCCAGCGCGTCGGTGGTCTTGCGCACGTCCTCGTCCAGCTCCGCCATTTCCGCGATGCCGCCGGCGTTGTCCGTCACCGGACCGTAGGCATCCAGCGCCACCACCATGCCGGCGAGCGCCAGCATCGTCGTCACCGCCACGGCGACGCCGAACAGGCCGCCCAGCGAGTAGGCGGTGAAGATGGCCACGCAGATGATCAGCGCCGGAATGGCGGTGGCCTCCATGGAGATCGCCAAGCCCTGGATCACGTTGGTGCCGTGGCCGGTGGTCGACGACCGGGCGACCGAGCGCACCGGGCGGAACTCCGTGCTGGTGTAGTATTCGGTCACCCAGATCAGCAGCCCGGTGACGACCAGCCCGGTGATACCGCAGAGGAACAGGTAGAACCCGTTGTAGACCGGTCCTGTGCCGCCCTCGCTCACGGAGAAGTCGCCGAGGCCGACGAGGATCAGCGTGACCAGGAAGATGCCGACCAGCGACAGGGCGGCCGACACGATGAAGCCGCGGTAGAGCGCCCCCATGATGTTCTTCGACGGCCCCAGCTTCACGAAGAAGGTGCCGACGATGGACGCCAGGATGCACACCGCGCCGATGGCCAGCGGGTAGACCATCATGTTGCTCATGATGCCGAGGTCGCCGACGAAGTAGATCGACGCGAGTACCATGGTGGCCACCACGGTCACGGCGTAGGTCTCGAACAGGTCGGCCGCCATGCCGGCGCAGTCACCGACATTGTCGCCCACGTTGTCGGCGATTACGGCTGCGTTGCGCGGATCGTCCTCGGGAATGCCGGCTTCCACCTTGCCCACCAGGTCGGCGCCCACGTCGGCACCCTTGGTGAAGATGCCGCCGCCGAGACGCGCGAAGATGGAGATCAGCGAGGCCCCGAAGCCCAGCGCCACCAGCGGGTCGATGAGGCCGCGCCCCTCGGCCCCGAAAGCCTGCAGGATGGAGTAGTAGCCGGCCACCGCCAGCAGGGCCAGGCCGGCCACCAGCATGCCGGTGACGGCCCCCGCCTTGAACGACAGCGCCAGCCCCTGCTCCAGCCCCTGGCGGGCCGCTTCCGCCGTCCGCACATTGGCGCGCACCGACACGTTCATGCCGATGAAGCCGGCGGCCGCCGAGAGTGCGGCACCGATGAGGAAGCCAATGCCCACCGTCAGACCCAGCAGGAACGAGACGACCAGGAAGATCACCGCGCCGACGATGGCGATGGTGGTGTACTGGCGGGTCAGGTAGGCCTGGGCGCCTTCCTGGATGGCGTGCGCCACCTCCTGCATCCGTTCGTTGCCCGCACTGGAAGCCAGGACCGCACGTGAGGCCCAAACACCGTAGGCAACGGCGGCACCGCCGCAGATCAGCGCAAAGATAAGGAGAATAATCGACATCGCGGTCATCGGCTTCTCGTGCTTTGTTGTTCTTTGGGTCTGACGAATCAGATGTCAGCTTGCCGGAGGCCGTGATCCTGCGGTCAAGCGCCGCGGACAATGCCAGATGCCCCCGCAAGACGCAACGCAGCGAAGCAAGAGATCGCGTTCCCGCAACCATGCGGCGGGCTGCCCGATGGCCTTACCAATACCCGCACGTACCCGTCAGCGCGGCAAAAGCTGCACTGCCGCCAGTACTTAGATAACTACATGAATTTCAGAGGAAACGCTGGCTGACCGTTTGGATCAGCGCATCGCGCACGATGTCGGCACCCAGCACCTGGTTGCTGACATTGATCAGCCGCCGCTTCACCTGGCGCAGGTCGAGTACGCCGTCTTCGGTGATGTCGTCGGCATTGAGGCTGCCATAGAGCGCCGTCAAATGGGCATCGTTGAGCCGGGGAGCCATGGCGATCACCCGGTCGGCGTCCTCGGCGTCGGCCACCTCAAGGGTGATCAGCAGAGAGAAGAACTGCTCGATGCCGTCGTCGCCGATCACCGGCAGCATGATCGGGTTGAATTCGACATAGACCGGCGGCGCGTCGGGATCGTGCTCGGTCTCCGCGGCAGCGGCCTCGTCGGTCTCGGCGAAATACAGCACATAGGCAGCGGCACCGCCGCCGACCAGCAGCACCACCAGAACCAGAAGGATCGCGATCTTGCCCATGGCCGTCCACACCGTCCCAACAGCGCACCATCGGCCGGCAGTGCTGAAGGATCGGTTAACCGATCCGGGCGGCGGCGGGGGTGCCGGCGTGCACCGGCGCAGACCGAACGAGAAACGCTAGGCGTGGGTCCAGCCGGCCAGCGCCACGGTGCCGCCGCCGGGCGTGCGGAAGATGGCCGTCTCGCCCGCCACGACGCGGCCGATTTCGGTGACGGCCAAGCCGACTCGGCGGCCGAGCGCCCGCACCTCGCCGGCCAGGTCCGGCGCTGCGGTGAAAAGCAGTTCGTAGTCGTCGCCACCGGCCCAGGCCATGGCCTCCAGGTCCGGTCGCCGGGCCAGCACCGCCTGGCCCGCGCGCGACAGCGGAAAGCGGGCGACTTCCAGCTCCATGCCGACGCCCGAAGCGCGGCACAGCTTGGCCGCATCGCCGCCGATGCCGTCCGACAGATCCATGCAGGCACCGGCCAGGCCACGCAGGCCGCGCCCAAGCGCCAGCCGCGGTTCCGGCCGGTTGTGGCGCTCCACCAGGGCGGCCACGGCGCCCATGTCGCAGTCGGCGAGGTCGCCGCGGGCACCTTCCAACCCCAGCACGCCGTCGCCCAGTGTGCCGCTCACCCACACCTGGTCGCCGGCCCGTGCCCCGCCCCGGCGCAAGGCCATGCCCTTGGGGCAGCGGCCAATGGCCGTGACGGAGACGGTGACCGGCCCTGTCGTGGAGACGCTGTCGCCGCCGATCAGGCGGATGCCGAACTGCTTTTGATCCTCCGCCAGGGCGCGGGCGAAGCGGGCCAGCCAGGCGTCGTCCTGCTCCGGCCCAAGGGCAAGCGCCAGCAGATAGAAGGCGGGGTCCGACCCCATGGCCGCGAGATCCGACAGGTTGGTGCGCAGCGCCTTCCGGGCCAGGATTTCCGGCGGCGTGCCCGCCAGCACGTGGCGGCCTTCCACCAGCGCATCCTTGGTGACGACATAGACCTCGCCGCCGCCGGCCGGCAGCAGGGCGGCGTCGTCCAGCAGGTCCAGCGCTTCGGGCGCCCCCTCGGTCAGAGGTTTCAGGAGTTGGTCGATCCGCGCGAACTCATCCATCGGAGGCCGCGGTATCGGCCGGCGCCAGATCGTCGCGCACGCGGCGGGCGATCTTGTCGAGCACCGCGTTCACCATGCCCGGCTCACGCCCGGCAAAGAAGGCATGGGTGAGATCTACATAATCCTTGATGACGACGCGGGTGGGCGGCTCGGCTGAGTCGAGCAGCTCAAAGCAGCCGGCGCGCAGGATCGCCACCAGCAGCGTTTCCAGCCGGTCGCGCGACCACGATCCCGCCAGCGCCCCGTCGACCAGCCCATCCAGGTCGGCCCGGCGGGCATGGACGCCGCGGACGATGCGGGCGAACAGCGGCCGGTCCGGTGGCACCAGTTCCTGGTCGTCGAGCGCACCGGCAAAGCGATGGTGGATGCCCTCGGCGATGATGCGCTCAACCGGCGTGCCTGCGATGGCGTGCTGGTAAAGCGCCTGCACCGCCGCCAGCCGTGCGGTGCTGCGGCTGGCATGTCCGGTGGCACCGGAGTCGGCGGGACTGTCCGGATCGGCCATCGGGCTCAGCCGTCCGCCAGCCCGAACTTGCGGCGCAGCGCCAGCATGGCAAGGCACGCCTCCGCGGCGTCGCGCCCCTTGTTCTTCTTGTCCACCGCAGCGCGGGTCCAGGCCTGCTCGCGGGTCTCGCAGGTGAGGATGCCGTAGCCGATGGGCACCTGTTCGCACAGCGCGATGTCCTGCAGCCCGCGGGCGCTTTCCACGCACACATAATCGTAGTGCGTGGTCTCGCCGCGGATCACGCAGCCGAGCGCGACGAAGCCGTCGTAGCGGGTGGTCAGGTGGCCGTGGCGCTGGCCCTCGATGGCCATGGCGACGGCCGCCGGGATTTCGAAGGCGCCCGGCACCGTGACCGTTTCGTGGGTGGCCCCCGCGGCGTCGAGCGCCTGCCGGGCGCCGCGGCCCAACTCGTCGGCGATATCGCTGTAGAACCTCGCTTCGACGATCAGGATGTGAGGGCTCGACATGGCCGCAATCGCCGCTAGTTCGCTGAATTCGCTGGTTGTCATTCTGTCGTCTGCCGTGGGATCGGCCGCTGGTCAATGACGCTGAGCCCGTAGCCGTCGAGCCCAACGATGCTGCGCTGCGTGTTGGACAGCAACACCATTTCGCGTACCCCCAGATCAAACAGGATCTGGGCACCGACGCCGTAGTCGCGGAGCTGCTGGCCGTCCGGCGTCCCGTCCAGGCGCCGTTGCAGGCGCCGTGTCAGCGCATCGGGGCTGGGCTCGCGCACCACCACCACGACGCCGCGCCCGGCCTCCGCGATCATCCGCATGGCCGCCTGCAGGTCGCCGCCGCGGCCGCTGTCGGCATCCTCCAGCACATCGTCGAGCACGTTGAGCGCGTGCATGCGCACCAGCACCGGGCCGGGGGCCGCCGGATCGCCCTTGATGAGGGCCAGGTGCTCGGCATAGACGGCGCGGTTGGCATAGACCCTCAGCGTCCAGTCGCCGCCGATACGGCTGGAGAACCGCGTCTCCATCAGCCGTTCCACCAGGGTTTCCCGGCGGCGGCGATAGGCGATCAGGTCGGCGATCGTGCCGATCTTCAGGCCGTGGTACTGGGCGAAGCTGATGAGGTCGGGCAGCCGCGCCATCGAGCCGTCGTCGTTCATGATCTCGCAGATCACGCCGGACGGGTTGAGGCCGGCCTGCCGCGCGATGTCCACCGCCGCCTCGGTATGCCCGGCGCGCACCAGGGTCCCGCCGTCGCGCGCCATCAGCGGGAAGACGTGGCCGGGCGTCGTCAGATCGCGGCGGTGCTTGTCGGGGTCGATGGCCACCTGAATGGTGCGCGCCCGATCGGCCGCCGAGATGCCGGTGGTCACCCCGTCGCGCGCTTCGATGGAGATGGTGAACGCCGTCTGGTGGCGGCTTTCGTTGGATTGGGGCAGCAGCGGCAGACCCAGCTCTTCGATGCGCTCGCGCGTCATCGCCAGGCAGATCAGCCCGCGGCCGTGCTTGGCCATGAAGTTGACGGCGTCGGGCGTGGCCATTTCCGCCGGGATCACCAGGTCGCCCTCGTTCTCCCGGTCCTCGTCGTCGATGAGGATGAACATGCGGCCGCGGCGCGCCTCCTCGATCACCTCCTCGGTGGTCGAAACGAAGGCGCGCAGGTCGTCCGGCGCCAGAACATCGGCGTTCATCGCGCCAGACTCCTTTCGACGTAGCGTGCCAGCATATCCGCTTCCAGGTTCACCGGGTCGCCGACCGCAAGGCCGCCCAGCGTCGTCTTCGTCCAGGTGTGCTCGATGATGTTGACGCCGAAGCGTGTGCCGTCGACGTCGTTGATGGTCAGCGAGACACCGTCTACGGCGATCGAGCCTTTCTCGGCAAGGTACCGCGCCATCTTGTCCGGGGCCGCGAACACCAGGCGGTGGCTGTCGCCCACCGCCTCCAGCGACACCAGCGTGCCCACCGCGTCCACATGACCGAACACGAAGTGACCGCCCAACTCATCGCCCACCCTGAGGGAGCGTTCCAGGTTGATCTGAGTGCCCGGCCGCCAGCGCCCCAGGGTGGTGCGCGCCAGCGTCTCCGCCGAGGCCACCACCGTGTAGCCGTCGGCAGCGATGTCGGCAACCGTCAGGCAGACGCCGGCATGGGCCACCGAGGCGCCCTCGGCCAGCGCGCCGGTGGCGAAGCCGGGGGCGATGCGGAAATGGGTGTCGCCGGCCTCGGTGCGGCTGCGCACCTCGCCGAAATGGGTGACAAGACCGGTGAACATGGGAGCAGATCCAGGATGCTTGGGGCGGGCCGGCTTACGCTGCGGTGAGGCGAAGATGCTCCATGACATCGTCGCCGATGGCCCGCATGTCCACCCGTTCGAAGCGGGCCAGGTCCGCGATCTGGTCCACCCCCAGCCCGGCCACCGCCGCCACCCCGTCATGGCCCATCACCGTGGGCGCGCGGAACCACACCAGGTCGTCCACCAGGTCGCCGCGCAGCAGGGTTGCGGCGAGGCGGGCGCCGCCTTCCACGAGAACCCGCGTCAGGCCCCGTTCCGCCAGCCGGGCGAGCGCATCGCCCAGGTCCACCATGGCGTCAGCACCCGGCTTCGCCACCAGCACGTCGACACCGGCGCCGCGCAGGGCATCGGCCCGCTCCTTCTGGGCGGTCTCCAGGGTGACGATCCAGGTGGGCACGCTGCGCGCCGTGGCGACGATGCGGGCGGTGAGCGGCAGGCGCAGGTGACTGTCTACCACGATGCGCACGGGCGAGCGGTGGGCCAGCCCCGGCAGGCGGCAGGTCAGCTCCGGATCGTCGGCGATGGCCGTCAGGCTGCCCACCAGGATGGCATCGGCCTGGGCGCGCAGGCCGTGGCCGAGGCGGCGCGCGTCCTCCCCGGTGATCCAGCGGCTGGCGCCGGTGTGGGTGGCGATGCGGCCGTCCAGTGTGGTGGCGAGCTTCAAGATCACATGAGGACGGCCGCGCAGCACGCGGGAAAGAAAGCCGGCATTGATCGCCGCCGCCCGCTCCGCGTCCTGCCCCACCGCCACCGCGATGCCGGCCGCCCGCATGCGTTCGATGCCGCGGCCGGACACGCGCGGATCCGGATCGACCATGGAAACGACGCAGCGGGAAATGCCGGCGGCCACCAGGGCATCGGCGCACGGCCCGGTTTCCCCGGTGTGGCTGCACGGCTCCAGCGTCACATAGGCGGTAGACCCGCGGGCGCGCCCACCGGCCCGCGCCAACGCCACGGTCTCCGCATGGGGACGGCCGCCCGGCTGGGTATGGCCGCGGCCGACGATGCGGCCCTGCCCGTCCACCAGCACGCAGCCCACGGCCGGGTTGGGCCAGACCTGGCCGAGGCCGCGTTCGGCCAGCGCGCACGCGCCCGCCATGAACCGGGCATCGCTGGCGGCACTCGCCCCCATTAGTCAGTCTTTAGTTGAAGATTGCCCACGAAATCATTGAAATCACCGGGCTCTGCAAAATCCCGATAGACCGACGCGTAGCGCACATAGGCCACCTTATCGAGCGCCTCCAGGGCCTTCATGGTCATCTCGCCGATCGCCTTCGAGGGGATCTCCGTCTCTCCGGAGCTTTCTAGTTGGCGAACCATGGAGTTGACCACGCGTTCCACCCTCTCCGGCTCCACCGGCCGCTTGCGCAGCGCGATCTGCATGGAGCGGATCAGCTTGTCGCGGTCGAACGGCTCGCGGCTGCCGGTGGACTTCACCACCGTCAGCTCGCGCAGCTGGATGCGTTCGAAGGTGGTGAAGCGGGCTCCGCAGGCCGGGCAAAAGCGGCGCCGACGGATGGCGGAATTGTCCTCCGTCGGGCGCGAGTCCTTCACCTGGGTGTCGTCGTGACCACAGAACGGACAGCGCATTCTCTCCGGCCCCCGCGCCCGCTCAGAAGCCGGTATAGACGGGGAACTGCTGGCAGAGCGCCTGCACGCGCTGGCGCACGCCGGCTTCCACCGCCGCGTTGTCGTCGGGCGCGGCGGCCAAGCCGTCCAGCACCTCCACGATCAGCCGGCCGATTTCCGCGAACTCCTTTTCGCCGAAGCCGCGGGTGGTGCCGGCCGGCGAGCCGACGCGCAGGCCCGAGGTCACCATCGGCTTTTCCGGATCGAAGGGAATGCCGTTCTTGTTGCAGGTGATGCCGGCGCGCTCCAGGCTCTTCTCCGCCACGTTGCCGGTGAGTTTCTTCGGCCGCAGGTCGATCAGCGCCAGATGGGTGTCGGTGCCGCCGGACACGATGTCGAGCCCGCCCGCCTCCAGCGTTTCGGCCAGGATCTTGGCGTTGGCCACCACCTGGGCGGCGTAGTCCTTGAACTCCGGCCTCAGCGCCTCGCCGAAAGCCACCGCCTTGGCGGCGATCACATGCATCAGCGGCCCGCCCTGCAGGCCGGGGAACACCGCGGAGTTGATCTTCTTGCCCAACTCCGGGTCGTTGGACACCACCATGCCGCCACGCGGCCCGCGCAGGGTCTTGTGGGTGGTGGTGGACACCACATGGGCGTGGGGCAGTGGGCTCGGGTGCACGCCGGCCGCCACGAGGCCCGCAAAATGGGCCATGTCCACCAGCAGATGGGCGCCGACGCTGTCGGCGATCTCGCGGACCTTGGCGAAGTCGATGATGCGCGGGTAGGCCGAGCCGCCGGCGATGATGAGCTTGGGCTTGTGCTCGCCCGCCAGGTCGGCCAGCGCGTCGTAGTCGATGCGCCCGTCCTCCCGGCGCACGCCGTAGCCGATGGCGTTGAACCATTTGCCCGACTGGTTGGGCGGCGCCCCGTGGGTGAGGTGGCCGCCGGCCGACAGGCTCATGCCCAGCACGGTGTCGCCGGGCTTCAGGAGCGCCATGAACACCGCCTGGTTGGCCTGGGCGCCGGAATGGGGCTGCACGTTGGCGAATTCGCAGTCGAACAGCGCCTTGGCCCGCTCGCGCGCCAACTCCTCGGCTTCGTCCACGAACTCGCAGCCACCGTAGTAGCGCCGGCCGGGATAGCCTTCGGCGTATTTGTTGGTGAGCACCGAGCCCTGGGCTTCCAGCACCGCGCGGGAAACGATGTTCTCGCTGGCGATCAACTCGATCTGCTCCTGCTGGCGGCCGAGTTCCCGCCGGATGGCGCCGAACAGTTCGGGATCGCGGTCACCCAGGCTTTCTTCGAAGAAGGCCGAGGCGGCGTCCGGCTGGTGCAGGGCGGTGACAGTCGACATGCTCAAGGACCCTCTGGTTGATGGACGCAGGCCCCGCTGACGGGCGCCCCGCGCCGGCTCAAAGCTTGGCGACCCGCCGTTCGTGGCGGCCGCCCTCAAATGGTGTCACCAGGAACGCCGCCAGACTGTCCCTGGCCACGGCCTCGCCGATCACGCGGGCGCCGAAGGCAATCACATTGGCGTTGTTGTGCTGGCGCGCGAGCCGCGCCCCGGTGACGTCGTGGCACAGCGCGGCGCGCACCGCACGGTGGCGGTTCGCCGCAATGGAAATACCGATACCGGTGCCGCAGATGGCAACACCGCGTTCGGCCCGGCCCGCCGCGATGGCCTCGGCCAGGGCAAAGCCGAAATCCGGGTAGTCGACACTCACCACCGGCGAGTCGGCGCCCAGATCGAGCACCTGGAATCCCTGCTCGCGCAGATAGGCCGACAGCACCTGCTTCAGGGAATAGCCCGCATGGTCGGAAGCGATGGCGATCGGCATGTCGGGTTGGCTGCGCGCGCTGGGGTCATCGACGGTCCTGGGGAGGGTGCCCCAAGTATGCCCCCAGGACAAGGCCGCACCCCAACCGATTGCGTGATCCACCAGTGGGAGGCTGGCATGCCGCCTGCCCTTTCGCCCCGCGGGCGGGCAGATGCGGCGTCAGACGGTCAGCCCGCGGCGCGGCGGCTGCCCGGGCCTGGCGGCCGCGCCGGTCTCGCGCACCCCGGCCCGCTTGTTCATGACGTAGCTGAGCTTGGCCAGGGCGATGGCCTTGAGCTGGTCTTCGGTGGCGTCGATGGGGCCTTGGATCACCACCTCGGTGCCGGTCGCCACATCGATGGCGCACACCCGCATCACCCGCCCCATGGGTGTGTATTCCAGGATCACTTCGCCGGGCTGGGCCACCGGGCGGCCTCGCGCGCTAAGATCCGGCGATGCCCGGCGCCCGCGGGCTCACGAATGGCCCCCGCCGAGCTGGTAGGCGATGCGGGCGGCCCAGAACTGCTCCAACCGCACCATGTTGTCGTTGATGTCCTGCAGCTTCTCCGGCGTCATGTCGATGCCGGCGAGCGCCTCCACATGGCGTTGCAGCATGTCGCCCACCTTCTCGCACAGGGCCAGCCCCTTGGCCGTGACGCGCAAGCGGATGGAACGGCGGTCGTGCTGGCTGCGCTCCTGCGCCAGGTAACCGTTCTCCACCATCTTGCGCACGTTGTACGACACGTTCGAACCCAGGTAGTAGCCGCGCGCCGTCAACTCGCCGACGGTCAACTCGTCCTGACCAATATTGTACAAGATGAGTGCCTGGATATTGTTGACATCCTGCAAGCCCTGGCGATCGAGCTCAGCCTTCACCACCTCCAGGAAGTGCCGGTGCAATCGTTCGATCAAGAGAATGCTCTGATAGTACGGATGCCGCACGCCTCACCTCCTGGTCCAGTCCGGGGGCCGGCGCCTGCGCCGGGTGCCGCCGGACCAACAGTCAAACAAATCAACAGGATTCACGACAAATGTAAAGGATTCTAAGGATATCACGAGGATCGAAACACTTCGTTAATTCACCACAAGATCTTCGAAGTCGCCGGCTGCGAACGCCGCGGCGATGTCGCGCTCGGTGACGCTGGGCAAATCGGCCGGCTGCCAGCGCGGCTTCTTGTCCTTGTCGATCAGCAGGGCGCGGATGCCCTCGAAGAAATCGGTGCGGGCCATGCAGCTCTGCATCAGCCGGTATTCCATGGTCACGCAGTCGCTGTAGGCCATGTCGGCACCCCGCGTCAGCGCCTCCAATGCCAGCTTCAAGCTGGTGGGAGACATGCGGCGCATGGCGGCGGCGGCCTTGTGCGCGTCCTCCTCCGCGCTGGCATCCAGGGCGTCCAGGATCGCCTCGACGGTGGGGTGGCCGAAAGCCGCATCCACCCAGGGCCGCGACACCGCCAGTTCGGCCGGTCCCAGGTCGACGGCGAAACCCGCCAGCACGCCGTCGACGACGCCGTGGGCCGGCCCCTGCGACCAGTCCGCCGTCGTCAGGGCGTCCAGCACCGCGCCCATGCGGTCGCCCGAAACGGCGTGGGTGCCGTAGCCCACATACATGCCGTCCGGCCCGTCGCAGCGATGCGCCGTCAGCCCCAGGAAACGGCCCACCCGGCCGGGGCAGCGCGGCAGGAACCAGGTGCCGCCGACATCGGGGAACAGGCCGATCCCCACCTCCGGCATGGCGAAGGTGGTGCGCTCGGTCACCACTCGGTGGGAGCCGTGCACCGACAGCCCGAAGCCGCCGCCCATGGAGATGCCGTTGACCAGCGACACATAGGGCTTGGGAAAGGTGTGGATCTGGTGGTTGAGGCTGTATTCGCCGATGAAGAAGCTGTGGGTCAGGCCAAATCCGGCACCGGCCTTGTGGGCCAGGCCATCCTGGTAGATGGCGATAACGTCGCCGCCGGCGCAGAACGCCCGCTCGCCGGCCCCGTGGATGGCGACTGCCGCAATCGCATCGTCCGCCGCCCAGTCGGCGAGCTGCGGGCGCAGCCGGTCGATCATCGGCAGGGTCAACGCATTGAGCGCCTTCGGCCGGTCGAGCGTGATCACGCCGAGCCGCCCCACCACGTCGAAGCCGACGCCGATGCCTTCGTCCTGTCCGTCCGTCCTGTCGGTCATGGCCCGCCACACAGCGATTGGTTGCAAACGTCGCGGGTGTACCCCTTGGCTGCCGTGCCGGGCAATTGCTTGCTGCGGGCGGCGGCGTCCACTAGGGTCCCTGCCTCGGCCAAACCGGCTGATTGAGCACCCGTTTTGCCTGGCTGGACCATGTCTCCTTCCCCCTTTCCCGGACGCTATCCCACGACGCGGCTGCGCCGCCTGCGCCAGACCCCCTGGCTGCGCCGCCTGGCCGCCGAAACCACGGTAACGGTCGACCAGCTCATCTGGCCGTGCTTCGTGCGACCCGGCGAGAACGCCAGCGAGCCGGTGGCCTCCATGCCCGGCGTCGAGCGCTACAGCGTCGACCGCCTGGTGGACCAGGTGCGCGAGGCGGCCGACCTCGGCATTCCCGCCATCGCCCTGTTCCCGGCCACCGAACCGGAGCGCCGCTCGCCGGACGGCCGCGAAGCCACCAACCCCGACAACCTGATGTGCCGCGCCATCCGCGCGGTGAAGGCCGCGGTACCGGACATCGGCGTGATCGGCGACGTGGCGCTCGACCCCTATACCACCCACGGCCACGACGGGCTGATGGACGGCGAGACCATCCTCAACGACGAAACCCTGGAGGTGCTGGTCCGCCAAGCCTTGGTGATGGCCGAGGCCGGGCTCGACGTGGCGGCCCCGTCCGACATGATGGACGGGCGCATCGGCACGCTGCGCTCCGCCCTCGACGGTGCCGGCCACCGCGGCGTGGTGCTGCTGTCCTACGCGGCCAAGTACAGTTCCGCCTACTACGGCCCCTTCCGCGATGCGGTGGGCTCCAACGCCCGCCTGATCGGCGACAAGCGCACCTACCAGATGAACCCGGCCAACAGCGACGAGGCGCTGCGCGAGATCGAGCTGGACCTGGCCGAAGGCGCGGACATGGTGATGGTGAAGCCCGGCCTGCCCTATCTCGATATCATCCGCCGCGCCCGCGACACCTTCGGCGTGCCGGTGATGGCCTACCAGGTGAGCGGCGAGTACGCTTCGATGCGGGCGGCCTGCGACCAGGGCTGGCTGAGCTACCCCGACGTGCTGATGGAAACCCTGATGGCCTTCAGCCGTGCGGGATGTTCGGGGATCCTCACATACGCAGCCAAGGATGCGGCCCGCATTCTCGCCGGATCATCGGCAGGTTGAGTGGCGCCTGAATACGGTCGCATCGACCCCTCGCGTCACAATTAATTCACGAAGTCATGGGGGCTTTTTAACCCTCCGTTAGCCCCGTCCGCCTACCGTCTGGCCAGCCAAACAGTCGGAGCGGCTCCCATGGGTTCCGGACATCCGAACCGGCCGGTCGCACCCGACGGTGCGGAGCGCCACCCGGCCTTCGGCGCCGATGTGCCGGAGTTCACCGCCGGCGACCTGGTGATCCGCATCCCCGCCCTCACCCGCACCGTCACCAACGGCGAAGCGCTGCGCACCTTCGCCGAGCATCCCGAATGGCCCTGCCTGGCGGTGGTCGATGCCGCCGGGCGCGTGCTCGGCATGATGGACCGCACCAGCCTGACCATGACCTTCGCGCGGCCGATCCTGCGCGACCTCTACCACCGCCGCTCGGTGGTGCGCCTGATGCACCGCGACTGCCTGATCGTGGAGATGGACACCGGGCTCGACGCGATCGGCCTGAAGCTGGAGCGCGACAACCCCGGCGCCCTGGTGGCCGGCTTCGTCATCACCGACCGGGGACGCTATGCCGGGGTGGCCAACGGGCTCACGCTGATGTCCAAGGCGCTGGACCAGGCACGGCTGCGCAGTGCGGCCTTGGAGAAGGCGCGCAACACGGCGGAGGCGGCGAGCGAGGCCAAGGGCATGTTCCTCGCCAACATGAGCCACGAGATCCGCACCCCGCTGAACGGCGTGCTGGCCAACCTGGAGCTGCTGAAGCTGTCGCGGCCCGACCCGGAGCAGGCGGAACTGGTGGAAGCGGCCGACCTGGCGGCCCAGACCCTGCTCGGCCTGATCGGCGATGTGCTGGACTTCTCCAAGATCGAAGCCGGCCGGGTGGAGCTGGAGCTGATCCCCACCAGCTTGCGGGACCTGGCTGGCAGCTCGGTCGCGCTGTTGCGCTCCCAGGCCGCCGCCAAGGGCCTGCGCATGTCGGTCCATGTGGATCCCGACGTGCCCGCCAGCGTGCTCGCCGACCCCCACCGGCTGCGCCAGGTGCTGATCAACCTGTGCGGCAACGCCGTGAAGTTCACGCAGTCCGGCGGTGTCTTCGTGACGGTGCAGCGCATCGGTGCCGATGGCGCGGCCTGCCGCCTGCGCATGGCCGTCCACGACACCGGCATCGGCCTCGACCCCGCTCGCGCCGCCGCCCTGTTCGATCCGTTCACCCAGGCCGACGGCTCCACCACCCGGCAGTTCGGCGGTACCGGCCTGGGGCTTGCCATCTCCAAGCGCCTGGTGGAGCGCATGGGCGGCAGCATCCACTGTGCCGGCCAGCCGGGCAACGGCGCGTCCTTCTGGATCGACCTGCCGGTCGAAGCGGTCGACGGCGGCCCGCCGCCGCCTGCCGCGATCGCCAGCCTGCGGGTGCTGCTGACGGCCGAGTGCCCCTCCCAGGTGCACGCCATGGAGGAGCGGCTGGGGGGCCTGGGTGCCTTCGTCACCCTGGCGGCACCGCTCGCCTACGGCATCGCCACCTTCGATCACCCCGACGACCCGCGCCGGCCCTTCGATGCAGTGGTGGTGCGCCTTGCCGGCGGCAGCATGGTGCCGCCCCTGGTGGCGCCCGGCGGCGATCCCGCCGTGCCCGGCATCCTGGTGGCCGATGCGCCCGACCTCGACCTGCGCCGCCGCGCCCATGCCAACGGCTACGACGCCGTGCTGCCGGCCGACGCGCCTATGGCGCACCTCGCCCAGGCCATCGCCACGGCCGCCGGCCGGGCGCGCGGACGGTCTGCCGTGGCCGCCAGTGCCGCCAACCTGGAGGCGCGGGCGGCGAGCCTGCGCGCGCTGGCCCAGGGCAAGCGCGTGCTGGTGCTGGAAGACAACCCGATGAACCAGACGGTGGTGCGCCGCCAGCTCCACAAGCTCGGCATCGACCACGACATCGCCGGCAACGGTGCCGAGGGCCTTACCTGCCTGGCGGGGCGCTGCTACGCCCTGGTGCTGGCCGATGCGCATATGCCGGGGATGGACGGCTACGAATTCACCCGCCGGGTGCGCGCCGCGGAAGCCTGCGGCGACGGTGCCCACCTGCCCATCGTCGCCATGACCGCCAACGCCATGGTGGGCGAAGCGGAACGCTGCCGCTCGGTCGGCATGGACGACTTCCTCGCCAAGCCGGTCACGCTCGACGCCCTGGCGCGGAAGCTGGAAGCGTGGCTGTCGCCCGGCCCCTGCCAGATCGCCGAAGACGAAGGCCCGGCGGCGGACGGGGACGCCGGACGGGGTGCCTGCTGCGACGGCGTGGACAGCGTGATCGACCTGGCGGTGCTGAACGAGATCCTCGGCGGCATCGATGCCGGTGCCGTTTCCGAAGTCCTCAAATGCTTCTCCGACACCATCGAGGAGCTGGCCCGCGACATGGCGATCGCCGCCGCGGCGGGAGATCGCGGTCGCTTGCGCCACGCCGCCCATGCCGCCAAGGGGGCCGCCTTCAACGTCGCCGCCCGGGAGTTCGGCGCCGTGTGCCGGGCCATCGAGGAGCGGGCCGGCGAGGCCGACTGGCCCGACCTCCACACCCTGGTGGAGCGTGCCGGCCCGCTGGCCCAGTGCCTACGGGAGGAGATCGCCCGCATGGTGGGCGTCCCCGACACCGCTTGCGGGCCCGCCCGCAGCCTTGCCCTCCAGCCATCGGAGTAGCAGGCGATCATGGGCCGCGGCCGTGTGCCCGGCGTCGTGGAAGCCGACATGGCCGCCGCCGGCAAAAAGGCACGCCAGCAGCCGCGGGTGGCTGGCCCAATCCACCGCACGAAACATGCCAAGAGGGATCCACGGATCGTCGGCGGCGTGCACCAGCAGGGTGTCGACGGCGATCTCGCCCAGCCGCCGTACTGCCGAGCATTGCTCGTAGTAGCGGTGGACGGTGCCGAAGCCGTTCCACGGCGCGATCAGGGCGTCATCGAAGGCTCGCACGGTGCGGGCCCTCAGTGCCGCCGCCGTCAGCTCCGCCGGGGCGGCCGATCCGCGCAGCTCCCGCTTCATGTCCGCCAGGATCGCCAGGTGGTAGGCGCGGTTGCGCGGACGCAGCATGCACGCACTGGTCGCCATCAGGTCGATCGGCGCCGACACCGTCATGGCCAGGCGAAGCGGTGTGTCCCTGCCGGCATCGGCCAAGTGGTTGAGCAGGATGCTGGCGCCCAGCGAATAGCCCACCGCCACCCGCACCTGCCCGAGGCCGGCGGCCGCCAGCCCGGCGATGGCGATGGCCACGTCGCCGCCGCGTCCGGCGTGGTAGTGCTGCCCGCAGGTGGCACGCGACGGCCCGGCGCCGCGCAGGTTGAGACGCACCACCCGGCGGCCCGCCGCCACCAGCAAGCGGGCGGTGGCGCGCATATAGGGACTGTCCTCGCAGCCGGTGAGGCCGTGGAGCAGCAGCACCAGGCCGTCGTCCACAGCCTGCGGCGGTTCGTCGAGCAGCGCCAGCAGGCGATCGCCGGTGCCGTCACGGCAGGGGATCTCGATCCGCCGCGCCAGGCCGGCCGGTGGTCGCGGGCCGCGGCCCAGCCGGTCCAGCGCGGTGTTGCGCACGGTCTGCAGGTCGCCCGTCACCCAGGGAAAGCGCGGGCGAAATGCCAGGAGGTGCGGCGCGGTCACACAGTTGCGGTGGTCACGCGGCTTCCAGGAAGCCCGCCACGGCCGCCACCTGGTCGTCGGCCATCAGCATCGGCGCGTGCCCGCAGTTGGGGACCTCCACCACGGTGGCGCGCGGTCCGCGTTCGGCCATCTGGCGGGCGGTGTCTTCCGACAGGAGGTCCGAGGTCGCCCCCCGCAGCACCAGCACCGGGCAGGTGATGCGATCATAGATCGCCCACAGGTCCACGTCCTCGATGGGCGTGGTCTTGAACACCTCGCCGATGGCCGGATCGTAGGCCAGGCCCAGGCTGCCGTCCTCCAGCTTGCGGAAGCCGTGGGTCGCCATGATGCGCCACTGGGCGTCGCTCAGCTTGCCGAAGGGTGCGTGCACCTCGCGCAGATAGGCTTCCAGCTCGGCCAGGCCCTTGAAGTGCGGGTCCTTGCCGACATAGCCGGCGATCCGCTGCAATGCCGCCGCCGGCACGAACGGCCCGACATCGTTCAGCACCAGCCGGCGGATCGGCGACTTCGGCAGCGAGGCCAGCATCATGCCGATCAGCCCGCCCATGGAGGTGCCGACCCAGTCGACCGCCTCGGCGAAGGTGCGGGCCATCAAGGTGCCCATATCGGCCATGTACTGGGGATAGGTGTAGAGGCTGGCATCGGGCAGCCAGTCGCTGCGGCCGCGGCCCACCACGTCGGGGCAGACCACCCGACGGCTCTGGGCTAGGCGTTCGGCCACCATGTCGAAGTCGCGACTGTTGCGGGTGAGCCCGTGGACGCAGACCGTCACCAGGTCGGACTCCGGGTCGCCGCGGTCGGTATAGAACATCCTGTGGAACCCGGCGGTCCCCAGGCACAGGCAGTAGCTCTCGAACATTTTCGTCACCCTAAGGTCTACAGTCCGGCGCGCTGGCGCAGCTCCGGATCGCGGACATCGATCTCCTCGCCGGACAGATCGTCGCCGGCACCGCTGGCCAGCCACACCATGAACCGCGCCGGCTCTTCCGGCGGCGCCAGGTCTTCCCGGCGCAGCCGGCTCACCCGATTGATGCCGGACGCACGGATGGACACCTGCATTTCGGTGTCGACCACGCCCGGCCGGAAGCCGAAGGCGCGGATGCCGGCCTCGCCTTCCTCCAATGCGATGGAGCGGGTGAGCATGGCGAGACCGGCCTTGCCGGCACAGTACGCACTCCATCCTTCCAGCGGGTTGCCGGCGGCCCCGCTGCTGACGTTGATCACCGCCCCGTGGCTGGCGCGCAGCGCCGGCAGGACGGCATGGATGGTGGCATAGGCGCCCGCCAGGTTGATGTTGAGCGCGCGCGCCCAGTCGTCCGGCGGCGCGGCGCCGAAGCGGGCGATGGGCTCGATCACGCCGGCACAGTTGATCAGCACGTCGAGCCGGCCGAAATCGGCCAGTACGGCGGATGCGGCACTGGCCACCTCGGCGAAATCGGCAACATCGGCCCGGTAGGCGCGCACGCGGGCACCCGACGGGTCGAGCCCGGCGGCCACACTGCGGCAGGCATCGACGGAGCGGGCCGACAGCGCCACCGCGTAGCCGGCCTCGAAGAACGCCGCCGCCGCCGCCGCGCCGATGCCGCGGCTGGCCCCGACGATCCACACAACGGAAGGGGACTTCGTCATCATGGCCTCACGCTGCCACAGCCCCGCACCATTTGGGAGTCCGCGGGGGCCCCGGTTTTGCTAGGGTCAGGCCCCCGCTCGACGAGCTAACACCGGGAAGTGAACCCGCGTATGGTCTGGATTCTGCGACTGATGGTCTTCATCGGTCTGGCTTTGCCCATCGCCGGCGTCGCCGGCTACGTCTGGCTTTCCGGCAGCGTCCCGGATCTCGACCGCACGGTGGCGGTGGATGGCCTGTCGGCCCCGGTGCAGGTGGTCCACGACCCCCACGGGGTGCCCCACATCTATGCCGCCGACATGCACGACGCCTATTTCGCGCTGGGTTTCGTGCATGCCCGCGACCGCATGTGGCAGATGGACGCCCGGCGCCGCCTCGCCACCGGCCACCTGTCGGAAATCGCCGGCGATCCCGCCCTCGATATCGACCGGCTGATGCGCACGCTGGGCATGGCACAGCTTGCCGAGGCCAGCTACGACACCCTGCCGCGCGAGGTGCAGGACGCGCTCGACGCCTATAGCGACGGCATCAACGCCTGGCTGGCGAACCGCGACGGGCCCCTGCCGCCCTCCTTCTTCCTGCTGGGCTACGAGCCCGCCCCCTGGACCCCGGCCGACACCCTGGCGCTGGAACGGCTGCTCGCCTTGCAGCTTTCCGGCAACTACCGCGACGAGCTGCTGCGCGCCCGCCTGATCGCGCTGCTGGGCGAGGACCGCGCCGCAGACCTGTTCCCCGAAGGCGACGACGTGCTGGTGAGTATCGATCATGCCGCACTCGACGCGCTCTACCGCCGCACCCTGGCGGGGCTGGACGCCGTGCCGACCGCCACCGGCGCCTCCAATGTGTGGGCATTGGCGGGCACGCGCACGCAAACCGGTGCGCCGCTGCTGGCCAACGATCCCCACCTCGGGATGACCATCCCGATCCAGTGGTACCTGGCGCATATCGAAACGCCGGAACTGACATTGACCGGGGCCACCATGCCCGGTGCCCCCTTCACCATCCTCGGCCACAACCGGTCGCTCGCCTGGGGACAGACCACCACCGGGGCGGACGTGCAGGACCTCTTCCTGGAGCGTGTCGATCCCGGCGATCCCGGCCGCTACCTGACGCCGGACGGCAGTGCCGCCTTCCGCACCCATACCGAGACCATCGTGGTGGATGGACTGCCCGACCCGGTGACCCTGACCGTGCGCAGCACCCGGCACGGCCCCGTCGTGTCCGACCTGGAGCAGCCGGAAATCGATGCGGTGCGCGACGACGGCACGGTGGTGGCCCTCGCCTTCACCGGGCTCGATCCGCAAAGCGTGGTGGCGACCGCCCTTTACCGCCTCAACCGGGCGGAAAGCGTCGGCCAGGCCATCGAAGCGCTGGAGGACTGGCGCGCGCCCGCCCAGAACATCGCACTGGCCGACACCAACGGGTCCATCGCCCTGGTGACGCCCGGCCGCTTCCCGCTGCGACGCGCCGGCAACGGCCTGCTGCCCGTCCCCGGCTGGTCGGGCGAGTACGACTGGGACGGCTTCGCCGCCTACGAAGACCTGCCGCGCCTGGTCGATCCGCCGTCCGGCGAGGTGTTCAACGCCAACAACGCGGTGGTCGGCCCCGACTACCCGGTGCTGATCACCGGCTACCCCTACGAGCCCGACTATCGCGCGCGGCGCATCGCCGAGCTTCTGGAGGACCGCGCCTCGGGCACCGTCGCCGGCGCCGAAGCCATGATGCTGGACACGGTGTCGCCGGCGGCGGCCGACCTGCTGCCGCTGCTGCTCTCCACCGAGGCGACCGATGCCGCCGCGGCCGACGCGCTCGCCCTGCTGCGCGACTGGGACTTCCGCATGGACCGCGACCGGCCGGAGCCGCTGATCTTCAGCGCCTGGCTGCGCGAGCTGAACCGCCACCTCTATGGCGACGAGCTGGCCGAGCTGTTCGTCGACTACTGGCACCTGCGCCCGCGCACCGTCCGCCACATGCTGACGGAGGCCCCGCAATGGTGCGACGTGCTGGCCACCGAGCCGGTGGAGACGTGCGCGGAGATCACCCGCGATGCGCTGGCCGCAGCCATCGCCGATCTCTCCGAACGCTACGGCGACGACCCCACCGACTGGCGCTGGGGCGACGCCCATATTGCCGTCTTCCCCCACCAGGTGGTCAGCCTGGTTCCGCTGATCGGCAGCTTCTTCGACAACGCCGTGGAAACCGATGGCGGCAACTTTACGCTCAACCGCGGCGCCACCCCCATCGTCCCGGCGGACCGCGCCTTCCAGAACGTGCACGGGGCCGGCTACCGGGCCGTGTACGATCTGGCCGACCTGGGCCGCTCGCAGTACATGATCGCCACCGGCCAGTCGGGCAATCCGCTGTCGCCTTTCTTCGACGACCTGATCGAGCCGTGGCGGGACGGCCAATGGCTGAGTCTGGGCGCACCGCCCGACGAGTTGCAGCGAACGGCCATCGGAACGCTCACCCTGCGGCCCGGCGGGTCCTAGAGCTTTTCATGTCTTGACGGTTCCAGCCCACTCCCCCGCCCTCCGAAAGCCCGCCACCATGAGCCTTGCCAGCCTGCTCCTGTTCGCCTCGGTCTACCTCGCCGTGGTCGCCCTGCCGGGCCCGGTGGTGACCGCGCTCGTCGCCCGCACCCTGGCGCGCGGGCCGGCGGGGGCGCCGGCCTTCATCGCCGGCATCATCGCCGGATCGCTGATCTGGTTCTCCCTGGTCGCAGCCGGATTGGCGGCCCTGGCGGCCCAGTTCGGCACGCTGTTTCTCGTCATCCGCTACGCCGGAGCGGCCTATCTGGTCTATCTCGCCTGGAAGCTCTGGAGGTCGGCGGCCAGCGCGGTGATCGCCCCGGCAGCCCCGGCACCGGAAGGCTGGGGCCGCATGTTCCTGAGCGGCCTGGCGATCAACCTGGGTAACCCGAAGGCCCTGGTGTTCTTCGTGGCCCTGCTGCCCTCGGTCGTCGACCTGGAGGCGCTGACGCTGCTGGGGGTGGCAGAGATGGTCGGGGTGATCGCCGGGGTCGTGTCCGGCGTGCTCACCGCCTACACCGTGGCGGCCGCGCGGGCCCGCCGGCTGTTCGCCTCCCCGCGCGCGGTGCGGCTGGTGAACCGGGGCAGCAGCGTCGCACTGGTGGGTGCGGCCGCGGCCATCGCCGCCCGCTGACCCCGACGGCGTCAGGCCCCCGGCGGTATCTCCAGTTCCGGCGGTGCCGTGCCGTAGCGGCCGCGATGGTAGGTCAGCACCGCCACGTCCCGGCGCAGCCAGCCCACCTTGGCAGCCTGGCCCAGCAGGATGGCGTGATCGCCCGCCTCGTGGTCGGCCACGATGCGGCAATCCAGCGCTGCCACCGCCCGGGAGATGATGGGAGCACGCGTTTCCCACGTGGTCAGGGCCACCTCCTCCCAGTTCAGCTCGCGCGCCGCGCACGCCTGCGCCAGCGGGATCTGGTCCACCGCCAGGATGTTGACGGCGAACACCCCCGCCCGGCGGAAGTCCATGAGCGTGCGCGAGCCCAGCCCGATGCACAGCGACACGATGGGCGGCACCAGCGACACCGAGGTGAAGGAGTTCACCGTGAGGCCCGAGGGTGCGCCGTCTTCGTCCAGCGAGCAGGCGATGCAGACGCCGGTGGTGTAGGCCGACATCACCGAGCGGAACTCCGCAGGGGGAACGGCGGTCCCGCGGACCTCGGCCTCGTTCAGGGTGCCCGGCTCGGCCGGAGGATGGATGGTCTGGTGTCTCACGGGTCCTCGCACGCGCCACGGCGGCGGCCGACGATGCGTCGGCGTCGTAGTCACAATTGGCCAGCCGGGCGCCGGGCTCAAGTGCCCTGCGGTGGCTTTTAGGAGGATCTTAACGAAACCGGCACAGGGTTAATGCCGCGCCAATCGTCCTTAACTGACCGCCGCAACGGACCTTGTCATGCTGCTCATCGTCGGAGCCCTCGTCGTCGTCCTCTGCACGCTCGGCGGCTATACTGCGCTTGGCGGGCACTTGGCAGTGCTGGTGCAGCCGTTCGAAGTGGTGATCATCGTCGGCTCCGCGATCGGCGCCTACATCATCGCCAACCCCAAGAACGTCTTGACCAAAACCGGCAAGGCGCTCGGCATGGCATTGAGCGGCAAGCGCTACAACAAGACTCAGTACCTGGAGCTTCTGAGCCTGCTCTACCAGCTTTTCAAGGTGGCGAAGACCAAGGGCATGCTGACCTTGGAGCAGCACATCGAAAAGCCGGATACCAGTACGATCTTCCAGCAGTTCCCCGGGATCTACCAGAACCCGGTGGCGCTGACGTTCATCTGCGACTATCTGCGCCTGATGTCGCTGGGATCGGAGGATCCCCACACGCTGGAAGACCTGATGGACGAGGAGATCGAGACCGCCCACGAGGAATCGCTCCAGGTCTCCACGGCGCTGCAGACCATGGCGGACGCCATGCCGGCCCTGGGCATCGTCGCGGCGGTGCTGGGCGTGATCAAGACCATGGGTGCGATCACCGAGCCGCCGGAGGTGCTGGGTCACCTGATCGGCGGCGCGCTGGTGGGCACCTTCCTCGGCGTGTGGATTTCCTACGGCTTCCTGGCGCCGATCGCCAGTTCGCTGAAGGCCATGTCGGATTCCCAGATCAAGTACTTCCAGTGCATCAAGGCCGGCCTGCTGGCCCATCTGCACGGCTACGCGCCGGCGGTTTCCATCGAGTTCGCGCGCAAGGTCCTGTTCTCCGAGGTGCGGCCGGACTTCTACGAGGTGGAGGAGACCACCCAGGCCCTGCCACCGGCAGCCTGACGCCCGGTAGAGAGCGCCCGGCATCATGACGCTGAACGCCCCCATCATCATCAAGAAGAAGAAGAAGGGCCACGGCCACGGCCACCACGGCGGTGCCTGGAAGGTGGCCTATGCCGACTTCGTAACGGCCATGATGGCGTTCTTCCTGCTGCTGTGGCTGCTCAACGTCACCACCGACGAACAGCGCCGCGGCATCGCCGACTACTTCGACCCGGCGTCGGCCTCGCGCACCACCAGCGGCTCCGGCGGCGTGCTGGGCGGCCTCACCGTGGGCACGCCGGGCCACATGTCGAGCCCCAGTTCCGAGTTCAGCCTGGAACACGCCGTGCCGGGCCGCGCCGAACCGGTGCCCGACAGCCATACCATCGCGTCGGGTGCGGTGGACGAGCCGACCGATGATCCCAGCGAGACCGACGATCCCGTCACCGCCGAGGTGCCGGACCCCGACGTGGACCCCGATGCCGACCTGGAGGAGACCGCCGAGGCGGCGGCCGAGTACCTTTCCAGCTTCGCCCAGGCCCCGGCCGGCGAGCGGGCCGAAGCCATCGAAGCCCTGCGCGAGGAACTGGGCGAGCAGCAGTTCCGCCAGGTCATGGCGCAGATGGAGCACGAGCAGTTCACCGAGGCGACGGAAGAGATCCGGGCGGCGCTGCGCGCCAACAGCGGCCTCGATCTCGACGAGTTCGACAACAACCTGGTGATCGAGGAAATCCCCGACGGGCTGCGTATCCAGATCCTCGACCGCGACCAGACGGCCATGTTCGAAAGCGGCAGTGCGGAGATGATGGGCCACACCCGCGAGTTGATGCGCGTGGTGGCGCAAGCCATCGCCCCCCTGAGCAACGACATCTCCATCAGCGGCCACACCGATTCGCAGCCGTTCCGCAACGGCAGCACCTACGACAACTGGGATCTGTCGGTGGACCGCGCCAACGCCAGCCGGCGGACACTGGTGGATTTCGGCATTCCGCCCGACCGCATCGCCAACGTGGTGGGCCTGGCCGATACCCAGCCCATGTACCCCGAAGACACCGCCGATCCGCGCAATCGCAGGATCTCCATCGTCCTGCTCAGCAATGCCGTCAGCGCCGCCGCCTCTCCCCGTCTCTAGCCTGCGGCGGCCGTACAGTTGACCCTGTCACGGCTCCGGGCCATCCTTAGGTTGAGGCTGTGGGTGCAGGGGGCCCACGACGGCATGAAGTTGACACATGGCAATGGGCCTATCGGCGTCAGGGTGGCGATGCTCCGGGCAGTCCCGGTGCGGCGCGCGCCGCCCATCGTGATGCTGGGCTGAGCCGTGATGTCCCTGATCCAACCCGATGTTACCCGGTTGCACCATTTCTTCCGGTCGGGGCCGATGCCGTGCCCCTACCTGGCCGGACGGGTGGAGCGCAAGCTGTTCACCCGGCTCAGCGGGACCGATGCCGGCGACCTCAACTCCCAGCTATCCGTGGCCGGCTTCCGGCGCAGCCACGACATCGTCTACCGTCCGGTGTGCCAAGGCTGCGTTGCCTGCGTGCCGGTGCGCATCCCGGCGCGCCGCCTGCAGCTCAACCGCACCCAACGGCGGCTGGCGAAGATGAACGCGGACCTGGCCATCGTCGAGCGGCCGCCCCACGCCACCCCGGAGCAGTACCAGCTCTTCATGCGCTACCAGCGCGACCGCCATGGCGAGAGCGACATGGCGCGGATGTCGCGCGCCGACTTCGAGGCGATGATCGAGGAAGGCAACGCCAGCGCCCGGCTGTTCGAGTTCCGCAGGTCCGACAACATCCTGCTCGGCGCCATGCTGGCGGACCGTCTGGCCGATGGCTTCTCCGCGGTCTACAGCTTCTTCGAACCCGACGATGCCAGGCGCAGCCTGGGCACCTTCATGGTGCTGGCGCTGGTGCAGATGGCCCTGCGGGAGAACACCGATAACGTCTATCTCGGCTATTGGATCGCCGATTGCCGCAAGATGTCCTACAAGACCTCGTTCCAGCCGCTGGAGGCCTTGGGACCCGGCGGCTGGCACGACATGACCCCGGCGCCGGCCGCATCGGCAAGCCCGGCAGCCGCCGCGGCGGCCGAAGGTTAACGCCGCCTCACGATCCCCGCGATTGTTTAGCCGGCCCATTCCGGCTATTTCTCAAGGCAGGCGGCCCCTCGCGGCCACCGGCAATGCATGTGCAAGAACACTCTTAGGGAGGACCGCAAGTTGACTGTCGAACGCCGCAAATTCCTTCTTGGCGCCGCCGCCGCTGGTGTAGGCGGAGCGGCTGCCGCCGCCTCCAGCTTCCCGCGCCCGGCCATCGCCCAGGATCGCCGCGAATGGCGCATGGTCACCACCTGGCCGGCCAACTTCCCCGGGCTGGGCACCGGTGCCAACCTGCTGGGACAGTACATTTCCACCGCGTCCGAAGGCCGGCTCACCGTGTCGGTCTACGGGGCCGGCGAGATCGTGCCGGCCTTCGAGGCCATGGACGCGGTGCAGAACGGCACCGTGGAGATGGGCCACGGCGCGCCCTACTATTGGAAGGGCAAGGAAGACGCCAGCCAGTACCTGGCCGCCGTTCCCTTCGGCATGAGCGCCCAGGAAATGAACTCCTGGTACCAGTACGGCGGCGGTCAGGAGCTGGCCGACCGCGTGTACGAGCGGATGAACACCAAGTTCTTCCCGTCCGGCAACACCGGCACCCAGATGGGCGGCTGGTTCAATGTCGAGATGAACACGCTGGAAGACTACAACGGCCTGAAGATGCGCATCCCCGGCCTCGGCGGCGAAGTGGTCGCGGCGGCCGGCGGCACCGTGGTCAACCTGCCGGGTGGCGAGATCCTGCCGGCCCTGCAATCCGGCGCCATCGACGCCACCGAGTGGGTGGGCCCGTACAACGACCTGGCCTTCGGCCTCTACCAGGTGGCCCAGTACTACTACTATCCGGGCTGGCACGAGCCCGGCACGGTGCTGGACAACTTCATCAACCTGGATGCCTGGAACGACCTGCCGGACGACCTCAAGGCGATCGTGGAGCAAGCCAACCGGGCCGTGAACCAGATGGTGCTCAGCGAGTTCGTGGCGCGCAACAACCAGGCGCTGCGGACCTTGATCGACGAGCACGGCGTTGAGCTGCGCCGCTTCCCCGACGAGCTGCTGCAGGGCCTGGGCGCCCTGGCCGGCCAGGTGATCACCGACCTGGCGTCGGCCGATCCGCTGAGCGCCGAGGTGCTGCAGTCCATGGCAGCCTTCCGCTCCACCGCCATCCAGTGGGCGAACATTTCGGAACTGGCCTTCGCTTCGGCGCGGGCCCTGGACTACCAGTGGGTCCAGCTCTGAGCTTGATCTGACGGCCCGGCCGCGAGGCTTGGGCACAGCGTCGAAGGGCGGGGATGCATCCCCGCCCTTTGTTGTTTGGCGACGGACGCGCGCCCGCGCGCCGCACGTGCCTAGTCGCAGATCACATTCATCACCGTTTCCACGGTGTAGGAGGTCGCGCCGGGGCCGTCCGGCGGAATGGCTTCCAGCACCACGGTGGCCCGGCACGCGGTCGTTTCCACCTCGAAGGTGAGGTCCCGCAGCGCCCGGATCGAGGTGATCGCGCCATGCACCTGCGCCCCCAGGTCCTGGGAGGCCAGGATGGCTTCCACTTGGCGGACCGAATCCCAATAGGGGGGCAAGGCGGCCAGGCCGTTGGCACAGAATACCGCAAGCACCGCCGGCACAATAACTAGAGCGCGAAACATTTTTGCATCCCTCCGCACTCGTCTGCGTTTTCTAGGAATACATAGCGGAACGCGCGCAAAATGTCAATAAATCCCCAAGTTCTCTAATAATCGTCAAGATGTTGCGGCCACTTTATATGAGTGGCTCTTGGCACGCTGCGGCATTCTGAGGGCGGCCGGACGCAAGACGGGCGGGACCCAGCCCCGCCCGCCCGCTTCGCCGTGGCCACCGCCGGAGCGCGGCGGCCCATCGATGCCGGCTCAGCGCGCCTGCAGGCGCTCCGGGCCGACCCATTCGTTGTAGTCGGAGCTGTAGCCGTCGTAGCTCACCTTGCACTCCCCGGTGTCGGACGGGCCGTCCTCCACCATGCCGGGATACCAGGTGCCGTTGGATTCGATCAGCACCGGCGTGCCGGAGGCACAGAGATCGGGCGCCTCCGCCGGCACCGTGGGCGCCGGCACCGCGGGCGCCACCGCCACCGGGGCGGCCGGGGCCGCGGCCGCAGCGCTGACACCGTCCGGCAGGGCCAGGCCGGAGAGATCGATCTCTGCCACCGGCGTGTCGCCGAAATACAAGGTGGCCGACGCAATGCCCACCGGCACCGACCAGATCATGTCCTCGGTGTCCGTAGCCCCCGCATTCACGCTGTTGAACTGGTGGGCCATCACGAAATCCATGAACCGCTCGCCGATCCGCCCGGTTTCGCGGCCGTTGGGGTCGAGCAGGTGAAAATCCTGGGTGTGGTAGTAGAAGCGGTCCTGGCCACGCGGGTCGTTGGCCTGCTGGCCGGTGATCGCCACCTCCAGTTCCACGAACACATTGCCCGGCGGCGCCGTGATCACGCCTGTGATGTCCTGGCTCGACTGGTTGCGGGAGACCGGTACTGCGGCCAGATAGCTGGCGTTCAGCACCTGGAAGGCCGCGAAGTCGGCCGCCGCGGGCGCTTCGGCCACCGCGGGAACGGTGAGTTCGGCAGAGACGGATTCGCCGATGGCGAAGGTGACCGACGGCGTGCCCGCGGGGATCAGGAAGATGGCCTGGTAGACGAGGTCGCGGTCCTCTGCCGGCCAGCCATTGGGCCGCGAGGCCGACGGCGACGACGCCGTGAAGTGGTACATGCCGAAATAGTCGTAGGACCCGACCGGGTTGAATTGGCTGCCGTCGGGCAGCGTCACCCTGACATCGCGCGAGGACGCACTGAAGCGGGTCACGGTGTCCGACCACGGCACGTCGAACACGCCGCGGACGTCGAGGAAGATCATGCCCTGGGTGGCCAGCGTTTCGGGATGGCAGCAAGGCCGGCCGTCGCGTTCGTGCCAGCTCACCAGCGACGGATAGGCGTGGGTTTCAATGCTGATGACGGACAGGTCCTGCGCCTCGGCCGGTCGCGGGCCAAACGCCACCCCTGCGGCAATGGCCAGGATGGCTGCCGTAAAACCTCGACTACGCATATGGGCTCTCTCCTGTTTTCCTTCGGTCGTCACGATCGCACGGCGCCAAGGTGCGCCCTGCTGCGGCGATGGGGTGCCGGTGTCGGCCGGCAGCGCTCGCCACGTCACACGAAGCTGGGCAGCCAGGTCGCCAGGTCGGGCACAGCCGCCAGGATGCCCAGCATGATGATCTGGATGATCACGAAGGGGATGATGCCCTTGTAGATGTCCAGGGTCGGCAGGCTGGGGGGAGCGACACCGCGCAGATAGAACAGGGCGAAGCCGAAGGGCGGCGTCAGGAACGATGTCTGCAGGTTGACGGCGATCATCACCCCCAGCCACACCGGATCGATGTCCATCATCAGCAGCACCGGGCCGACGATGGGCACCACCACGAACACGATCTCGATGAAGTCGAGGAAGAAGCCCATCACGAACATCAGGGCCATCACCACCAGCACCGCGCTGAAGGTGCCGCCCGGCATGTTGGAGAGCACGTCGCGCACGATGGCTTCGCCGCCGAGCCCGCGGAACACCAGGCTGAAGACCGAGGCCCCCAGCAGGATCACGAACACCATGCAGCTAATCTTCAGGGTGGAGCGGCTGACGATGCGCAGCACCTCGATGTTGAACTGGCGGCGGAAGGCCGCAAGGATCGACGCGCCGATGGCCCCGACGGCGGCCGATTCCGTGGGCGTGGCGATGCCGGCCAGGATGGAGCCGAGCACCGCGACGATCAGCAGCGTCGGCGGCACCATCACCACCACCACGCGGTGGCGCAGGCTGCGCTGCTCTTCCGGATCGGCTTCCAGGGCCGGGGCCGCCTTCGGCCGGGTGATGGCAATGAAGATCACCCAGGCCATGTACAGCACCACCAGGCACAGGCCCGGCAGGAAGGCACCGGCGAACAGGTCGACCACCGACACCGGCTCCGGCGCGAAATTGCCGACGGCGAGCTGTGCCTGGGTGTAGGCGCCCTGCAGGATGTCGCCCAGCAGCACCAGCACGATGGACGGCGGGATGATCTGGCCGAGCGTGCCGGAGGCACAGATCACGCCGGTGGCCAGCTTGGGGTCGTAGCCGCCCTTCAGCATGGCCGGCAGGGACAGCAGGCCCATGGTGACCACGGTGGCGCCGACGATGCCGGTCGAGGCCGCCAGCAGCATGCCGACGAAGATCACCGACAGGCCGAGGCCGCCGCGCAGCTTGCCGAACATTAGCCCCATGGTCTGGAGCAGTTCCTCGGCCACCTTGGAGCGCTCCAGCATCACCCCCATGAAGACGAACAGGGGCACGGCCACCAGGACCTCGTTCACCATCACGCCGAAATAGCGCGAGGCGAGCGCACCGAAGAGGTTGAACTGGAAGACGTCGAGCAGCATGCCGATGCCGGCGAAGAGCACCGCCGTGCCGGCCAGAGAGAAGGCGACGGGAAAGCCCATCACCAACACGAAGCAGGCGCCGAGGAACATCAGCAGGCTAAGGACTTCTCCGAGACCAGCGTGGGACACGTCGCCTACTCCTCCCCGTTCGCGCTCGCGTTGGCTTCGTCGACAAACGGGCCGTAGCCCCTGAGGATCAGGTAGGACCGCGCCGCCAGGCTCAGGCCCTGCAGCAGCACCAGCACGCAGAACACCAGAATGGCCGTCTTCAGCAGATAGAGACGGGGCAGGCCCCCCGCCTCGCGCGAAACCTCGCCGCGGTCCCAGCTATCCCAGACATAGGGCATGGCCACCTGGGCGAGGATCACCAGCACCGGCATCAGCAGCAGCATCACGCCGAACAGGTCGACCCACGCCTTGTAGCGGATCGAGGCCGGCCGGTAGATCACGTCGACCCGCACATGGGCATCGTGCAGCAGGGCGTAGCCGGCCCCCACCATGAACACGAGCCCGTGCATCCACACGTAGCTTTCCTGGATATCGACCCGGCCGAAGTTGAACACGTAGCGCATCACCACCACGGCAAAGGTGGTGAGCACCATGGCGACGCACAGCCAGGAGACCATGCGGCCCACCCAGTCGTTCACGGCGTCGACCGTCCGGACGAACCGCGGCAGCCAGCGCGGCAGCACCGCACCGAGTACGATCACCGGAACCAGAACATAAAGCAGCAGAATGCCGGCATCGTCGCGCACTGCCGCTTCGAGTGCCACCAGCGTGCCGGCCAGCAGACCGCCGGCCTCACCGTCCATGACGTTTCCCCCTGTGTGGACTGGTCTTCTGGTTGAGTGGTCTACGCACGTCGCCCGGCCGCCGGCCGCGTGGAGCGGCCCTCAACCCAGCCATGCGCATTAGCCGAAGACTGGCAGCTAATCCAGGGAATTACGAGCTTCGCGGCAACTTGATCTTCCGAAAGCGGTCACATTGGGTCTAGGGTCGACGACACTCACCCCGCAGCATCCGGTGTTCAGGCCGACCGCTTTCCGGGGTCGGCCCCCTGGCCGCACGCAGATGCAGACCCGGATTCGACCGACCGCCATGCCGTTCCTTCTGCGCGCCATCGACGCCATCGTCGCCGCCATCGGCAACGCAGTCGCATGGCTGCTCGTGCCCATGGTGGTGGGGCAGTTCGCCCTGGTGCTGCTGCGCTACGTCTTCGGCATCGGTTCGATCATGGGCCAGGAGGCGGTGGTCTTCGGCCACGGCACCATCTTCATGGTGATTGCCGCCTTCGTCATGCAGAAGGACGAGCATGTGCGGGTGGACATCTGGTACTCCCGCCTCGGCCTGCGTGGCCGCGCCAAGGTGGACGCCTTCGGACTGGCCCTCTTCGTGCTGCCGCTGTGCGCACTGATCCTGATCGTCGGCTGGCCCTATGTGGTGTCGTCCTGGGCGATCCTCGAAGGCTCGCGGGAGACCTCCGGCCTGCCGCTCGTGTTCGTCCACAAGACGATGGTGCTGGTATTTGCCGGGCTCCTGGCCCTGCAGGGGGTGGCGGAACTGATCCGCAAGCTGGCGGTCCTCCTGGGCTTCGTAGAGGAACGCTGACGCACGCCATGTATCTCGACCTGGTCATGCTGGTAGCCACCTTCGGGCTGATCTGCCTGGGTTTCCCGGTGGCATTCACCCTGGGCGGAGCGGCCCTCGCGTTCGCCCTGCTGGGCACGCTGACCGGCGACTTCAACTTGCGTTTCCTCGACTTCCTGCCGTCGCGCGTCTACGGGCTGATGACCCGCGACGTTCTGGTGGCCGTACCCTTGTTCGTGTTCATGGGCGTGATGCTGGAACGCTCGCGCATCGCCGAGGAACTGCTGGTCGGCCTCGGGCGCCTGTTCCGCAGCGCGCCGGGGGGACTGTCGATCTCCGTTACCATCGTCGGCGCCCTGCTGGCGGCGTCCACCGGCATCGTCGGCGCTACCGTGGTGACGATGGGCCTGCTCTCCCTGCCCGCGATGCTGCGCCACGGCTACGATCCGCAACTCGCCTGCGGCTCCATCTGCGCCGCCGGCACCCTGGGCCAGATCATCCCGCCATCCATTGTGCTGGTGCTGCTGGGCGACTTCATGGGCTCGGCCCACCAGGAAGCGCAGATGGAACAGGGCATCATGGCGGCCAACACCGTTTCGGTGGGCGACCTGTTCGCCGGCGCGCTGCTGCCGGGCCTGCTGCTGGTGGGCCTCTACATCGCCTATCAGATCGGCGTCGCCCGCTTCCAGCCGCACCGCTGCCCGCCGATCCGCGAGGACGAGGATTCGCCCCCGCCCTCGCTCGGCCACCTGATGGGCGTGCTCGCCGCGCCGATGACGCTGATCATCGCCGTGTTGGGCTCCATCCTCGGTGGCCTTGCCACGCCCACCGAAGCGGCCTCCGTGGGCGCCGTCGGCGCCACCCTGCTCGCCGGCTTCCGGGCCGGACGGGCGGGCCGCTGGGTGATCCTCGCCGGCACCGTGGCACTCGGCATTCTGGCGGTCATGGGAGCGGTGATGGACCTGCGTGTCGGCCGCGAGACCGTCAGCGGCACGGAGGGCACGGGCATCTGGGTGGCGGCTGCGCTCGGCGTCGTCGGGATCGTCGGCACGGTCCACGCCTTCCTGGTCACCTGGCGGACCGATGTGCTGGTGCCCGTGGTGCTGTCGGCGGCGCGGCTCACCGGTATGATTTTCACCATCGTCATCGGCGCCACCTTGTTCACGCTGGTGTTCCGCGGCCTGGGCGGCGACGACACCGTGCACGCCACCCTGCACGCCATGCCGGGCGGCGTCTTCGGCGCCGTCGGGCTGGTGATGCTGGCCATGTTCCTGATGGGCTTCTTCCTCGACTTCGTGGAGATCACCTTGCTGGTGGTGCCCATCGTGGCGCCGATCCTGCTGGTGATGGGGGTCGATCCGGTGTGGCTGGGCGTGATGATGGCGATGAACCTGCAGACCTCGTTCCTCACCCCGCCCTTCGGGTTTGCGTTGTTCTACCTGCGCGGCGTGGCACCGCGGGAGGTGCGAACCATCCAGATCTACCGCGGTGCGGTGCCGTTCATCGGCCTGCAGGTGGTGGGGCTGGGGCTGGTGGCGCTGTTCCCCGGCATCGCCACCTGGCTGCCGGAGCTGCTGTTCGGCTGAGACGCTTGCACGGGAGGTGAGAGACGGATGTCCACGGAATTCCTCCTGACCTCCCTGGTGGTGATCCTGCTGCCCGGCGCCGGCGTGCTCTACACCGTGGCACTGGGCATCGGTCGCGGCTGGACCGCCGGCATGCTGGGGGCGGTGGCCGGCACCCTCGCCATCCTGCCCCACATGGCCGCCAGCATCGCCGGGCTGGCCGCCCTGCTGCACGCCAGCGCGCTGGCCTTCCAGATCGTCAAGTACCTGGGGGCGGCCTACCTGCTCTACATGGCATGGGAGGTGCTGCGCCGCGGCGGTGCGCTGGAGCTGGCGGCGGAGACCGCCCCCCGGTCCGGCGGCCGCATCGTGCTGGACGGCATGCTGATCGGCCTGCTCAACCCCAAGCTCTCGCTGTTTTTCCTGGCGTTCCTGCCGCAGTTCGCCCCGGTCGATGCGCCGGGCGCCACCGCCCATATGCTGGAGCTGGCGGGTGTGTTCATGGCACTGACGCTGGTGGTGTTCATCGGCTACGCCGCCTTCGCCTCGGCCGCCCGCCGGCATGTGCTGTCGCGGCCGGCCGTGCTCAGGTGGATGCGCCGCGGCTTTGCCGGTGTGTTCGCCTTCCTCGGCCTGCGCCTGGCGGTGAGCGAATAGCCGGCCTGTGACCGGCTCCGCCGTCGGCCCTGGACGATTGGACAGAGTGGGGCGGCGCAATCATGCTGTCTGCGTGCCAGACAGCCGGACCCAAGCCCCATGAGCCAAATTCCCGCCAGCGGACACGCCCCCCTGATGCTCTGGCTTGTGAAGCGGCGCTACATGGGCCAGGACTTGATGGACAGCCACTACGGGCGGTACTTCGAGATCCCGGCGCGTCTGGCCGCCGGCGGCCGCGTGGCAGTCTACTGCCTTGACTATGCCAACCGGCCGCACCGGGTGGAGACGCCGCTCCCCAACCTGACGATCGAGAGCTTTCCGCTGCGGGGGATCGCCAACCTGCTGGTGCAGGCACGCCGCCTGGCGCGCAGTCACCCGGCCCCGATTGTCATCGGCGGCTCCGATAGCCCCTATGCCCTGTTCGCGCGCCATGTCGCCCGGTCGGCGCAGGCCGGGCGATTCGTCTGCGACCTCTACGACGACTACGACACCTTCGCGTCCGCGCGGATCCCGCTGATGCGCCGCTGGTTCCGCCGCGCTGTGCGCCGTGCCGATGCGCTCGTCTTCTTCGAGGACCTGTTTGCCCGGCAATGGGAAGCTGCCGGATATACCGGCACCCATGTCGTCCCCAACGGCATCGACGACCGGGTGTTCCGCCCGCTTGACCGCCAGCAATGCCGGGCCAAGCACGGTCTGCCGCAGGAGGCACGGATCGTCGGTCATCTGGGGGCGGTCTGGCGCACCAAGAACGTCGGCGACATATTCGATGCCGTGGCGCGGCTGCGCCGCCACGACCCGCGGGTGATGCTGTTGCTGGCCGGCACGGTGGAGCGGGGTCTGGAGCTGCCGCAGGACGGCGTGCGCCATATCGGTCAGGTGCCCCATACGCTGGTCCCGGACCTGATCGGCGCGTGCGACGTGCTGACGGCGGCCGTGCGGTACGACGAGGCCGGCGATATCTCGTTCCCCATCAAGGTCATGGAGTACATCGCCTGCCGCCGGCCGTTCCTCACCCCGGCGCGCGGCGGCGCGGCACGCCATCTGGCCGGCTTTCCCGAATACCTCTACACCGTCGGCGACGTCGCGGAATTGGCCGGCAAGTTGCAGCCCTGGCTGGCGGGCGCCACGCCAAGGTTCCCCCCGATCGTCACCTGGGATGACGCGGCAAGGGCCTACGCACGGGCCCTCGACTGGCCGGTGCCGCAGCGTCAAGACGCACCGGACAGCCCCGTCAACTGAGCCGCTTGGCCGCCGGGAAACCGCGCGGCGGGATGCGCCCGGTCTGGCCGCGCTTGCCCCACCAGGTGCGCAGGTCCGTCTCCGTACGGGTGCGCTCGCCCATCTTCCAGCTCAGGCCCCGCTCGCGGAAGAACACCTTGGCGTCGGTCAGCACGCCGCCGTGGTTCTTCTGCAGGATCACGCCCTTGCCCTTGGTCATCTGGGGGATTTCGTCGAGCCCGAAGACCAGCAGCTTGCGGCTGTCGCCGATTACCGCCACCGCGTCGCCGTCGGCCTCCACCGCCAGCGTCAGCTCCGCCCCGTCCGACACGTTGAGCACCTGGCGGCCGGCCTTGGTCTGCGCCAGCAGGTCGTCGTCGGCCACCAGGAAGCCGCGGCCGTCGCTGGCGGCCACCAGCAGGCGCCGTCCCCCGCCGCGGTGCAGCGTCACCACCTGCACGTCGGCGTCGTTGGCCAGGTCGACCATCAGGCGCACCGGTTCGCCGAAGCCGCGGCCGCGCGGCGGCCGGTCGGCCGGAATGGTGAACACCCGCCCGTCGGTGGCCAGCAGCAGCAGCTTGTCGGTGGTTTCGGCATGGAGCACGAAGCGCTCGCGGTCGCCGTCCTTGTACTTCACGTCACCGTTGGTCTGGTGGCCGCGCACCGCCCGGATCCAGCCCTTCTGCGACAGGTAGACGGTGATGGGCTCGCGCTCGACCTGCGGCTCCAGGTCGGCGGCATCGAAGGTGGGCGGATCGTCGAAGGTGGTGCGCCGCTTGCCCAGCCGCGAGCCCTCGCCGAACTCCTTGCGGATCTGCTTGATCTGGTCGCCCACCGTGTCGCGCTGCCGCTTTTCGTCGGCGAGCAGGCCGACAAGGTCGTCGCGTTCGGCGGAGAGTTCCGCATGCTCGCGGCGAATCTCCAGCTCCTGGAGCTTGTTGAGCGCGCGCAGGCGCAGGTTGAGGATGGCGTCGGCCTGGACTTCGGTGAGCGTGAAGCGGGCGATCAGGGTCCGCTTGGGGTGGTCGTCCTCGCGGATGATCTTGATGACCTCGTCCAGGTTCAAATAGGCGATCAGGTAGCCGTCCAGCACCTCCAGCCGGTGGGCGATCTTGCCCAGGCGGTGGCGGGTGCGCCGGCGCAGCACGTCGAGCCGGTGGTCGAGGAAGGCGGTCAGCGCCTCGGGCAGCGACATCACCTTGGGGATGCGCCCACCGTCGAGCACGTTGAGGTTGAGGGGAACCCGCACCTCCAACTCGGAGTGCCTGAAAAGCTGCTCCATCAGCCCTTCGGGGTCGACGTTGCGCGAGCGCGGCTCCAGCACCAGGCGGATGTCCTCCGCGGACTCGTCGCGCACATCGGCCAGGTTGGGCACCTTGCGGTCGGTGATCAGGGTGGCGATGCGTTCCACCAGCCGGCTCTTGGCCACCTGATAGGGAACCTCGGTTACCACGATCTGGTACTGGCCCTGGCCCAGGCGCTCCACTTCCCAGCGGGCGCGCAGGCGAAAGCCGCCACGGCCGGTGGCATAGGCTTCGCGGATGGTGTCGCGCGGCTCCACCAGCACCCCGCCGGTGGGAAAGTCGGGACCGGGGATGAAGCGGCCGAGCAGCGCGTCGAGCCCGGCGTCGGGATGGCGCAGCAGGTGCAGCAGGGCCGCGCACAGCTCGCCCACATTGTGCGGCGGAATGCTGGTGGCCATGCCCACCGCGATGCCCTGGGCGCCGTTGGCCAGCAGATTAGGGAAGGCCGCCGGCAGCACCACCGGCTCTTCGCCGTCGCCGTCGTAGGTGTCGCGGAAGTCCACGGCATCCTCGTCGATGCCGTCGAGCAGCAGCTCGGCGATACGGGTGAGGCGCGCTTCGGTGTAGCGCATGGCCGCGGCGTTATCGCCGTCCACATTGCCGAAATTGCCCTGGCCGTCGATCAGCGGATAGCGCTGGGCGAAGTCCTGGGCCAGCCGCACCAGAGCGTCGTAGACCGCCGTTTCGCCGTGGGGGTGGTACTTGCCGATGACGTCGCCGACCACGCGGGCAGATTTCTTGGGCGGCGTTTCCGAACGCAGGGACAACTGCCGCATGGCGAACAGCAGGCGGCGGTGCACCGGTTTCAGCCCATCGCGCACATCGGGCAGCGAGCGCGCGGTGATGGTGGAAAGCGCGTAGCTGAGGTAGCGCTCGCCGAGCGCGGTATCGAGATCGATGGGGAGGATAGTCTCGGTGCTCATGGCAAGCGATCTACCACATCTGGACGCATCGCCGCCATGGCCTACGAGACCTTGCTTTGTGGACCTTTGGCCCAGTCGGTACCAGCCCGCTCCCCCACCCGGCCACCCAATTCAGCATACGGTCGATGGGTGGCCGGGCGAGGGAGCGGGCTGGCGCCGGACGACCCATCTATCGCTCCCGCCCCGCGCGCTTCTTGCAGCGCTCCACCAGGCGGCCGCGGGCGGGCGGCACCGCCTTGTGGCCCTGGCCGAACAGCAGGCGTTCCAGGAAGTGGCCGGTGAGCGCCAACCCATCGGCCACCTCCGCCGGCCCGGCTGCGCCGCGGCCGATGAGGAAGCCCGGCAAGGGCAGCAGGCGGTCGCGGTAGGGTTCGGCCGCCGACAAGGCGACGGCGCGGCCGCTGCGCGGGCTGACAAAGGCGAGGTCGTCGTTGGCGCCGGTGGCGGCACAGCGTGTGAGGTCGAGCCCGAAGCCCAGCGCCGCCAGCAACTGCACCTCCCAGCCGACATAGACGGCATCCCAGAACGGTTCCTCCAGGAGGCCGAGCAGGGTTTCCAGCCCATCGAACACATGGGGATAGGGGGCACGCTCCGGCACTGCGGCTTCAACGAGCGCGCAGGCCGACGCCAGGGCGGCCAGGCGGTCGGGATCGTCGAGCACCGATGCGGCGGGGCTTTCCGCCACATCCACCGCCAGATTGCCGAGATGCTCCGCCAGGCGGGCGCGCCAGGTGAGCTGGGCACGGGTACCCGGCTGCAGGCGGTGGCCGCGCCGCTGGCCGCCGGCAAGCCCGGCGTGGCGGCCGTGGTCGCGCGTCATCGCCATGACGATGTCGCGGCTCTCCCCGAAGGGCTTGCACGACAGCACGATGCCTTGATCGATCCACTCCACGGGCCTGCCTACCCCTCCCCCGCCCGGCTGCGGCGCGCCAGCAAGAGGACGAGGCCGAGCACCTGCATGCCCACCACCACGGCGATGAAGCCGTGCGGCGGCCACAGGGTCATGGCAAGACCGGCGGTGGGCGGCCCGGCAATGGTGCCGGTGGTGTAGCTCATGATGAACAGCGAATTGGCCAACACCAGCGAGCCGGCGGCAAACCGGTCGCCGATGACGATGAGCCCGACGGTGTAGAGCCCGCCGACCGCACCGCCGCACAGGAAGGAGGTGGGCAGCAGCAGCCACATGTCCGGCGCCGCAGCGGCCATTGCCATGGTACCTGCCAGCACCAGCATCATCACGGCCGCCAGCAGGCTAAGGCGCCCCATCCGATCGGCCAGCCAGCCGATGGGCACCTGGAAGACGATGGCGCCGACGGCAAAGGCGGTAGCGAGGATGATGGCATCGGATTCCGCCAGCCCGACGCCCAGGCCATAGAGCGGCAGCAGGGAAAAATAGATGCTCTCGGCCGCCCCCGACATGATGGCGCCGACGAACCCCACCGGGGCCATCCACAGCAGGCCGAGCATGCCACCGTCCGGGCGCGGCCCGTGGGCATGGCGCAGGCCATGATAGGCCCACCTCACGGGCAAGACGATCAGCAGGCAGACGACGACGATGCCGGCGCCGATGAGAAACGGCAGCATGCCCGTGCTGCCGACCAGCGTCAGGATGCCGGGACCGAGCGCCATCCCGCTCATGAACATGGCGGAATACCAGCCGATCAGGCGGCCCCGGTCGCCCTCCCGTGCGGTGTGATTGAGCAGCGATTCCGAGAGGATCCAGCCGATGGTGAACCCGGCCCCTTGGACGAGGCGCAGGATGACCAGCAGCCACAGGCCCTCGGCCAGCGGGAACACCGCCAGGCTGACCGCGTAGGCGCTGAACCCGCCGGCGATCAGCGGGGTCGCTCCGAACCGCTTCAGCAGCCCGGCCATCGCCGGCCCCATCAGGAAGGCCGCCAACGAACTGCAGGACGACATCAGCCCGATCGTGGCAGCGTCGTAGCCGCGGCGCTCCAGGTCCAGCGCGATCAGTGGCTGGGACAGCCCGAACCCGGCGCCCGAGCACAGCACGACCATGAAGATCGCCACGATCACCAGCCGCCGGTCTCGGCTGGCTGCCGCGGCGGGCTCGGCAGGCCCGGATGTGGCGGAGCGCTCGGTCATGGCGACGGAGATGGACCAACCGGGGGGCCGCGTCCATGGCCCGTTCGCCCGCACCCCCGCAACCCTACCCGACCGGCGGGTGCACCTACCCCCGGGCACAGCACCCGCGCAGTCAGGAATTTCCTGATTCGCCCTTGAGACCCACGGTGCGACCTGCCATGGTGCGCCGCCGCCCCACACGGACTGTGGTGCGGCGTTTTTTGTTTCTAGCTGCGTGATGAGAAGGGGGTTCCCCTCGGGTTCAACGCTGGTTTGAGGGAGGTCTCGGATGGGATTTGCTCGTCCCCAAATCGCGGTGAATGCCGAAGCGGAGGCACCAGACGCCCGAGCAGAGGTAAAGACCGTCAAGCCCACCGCCGTCGATCGGGAAGATCGCAAGGACTTCTTCATCGAACAGGACGGCCTTTGCTACGCCGGCAGCCACCTGATCATCGATCTGTGGGATGCCCACCACCTCGACGACATCGAGGTGATCGAACGCGCCCTGCGCGCCTGCGTTGACGAAGCCGGCGCCACGCTGCTGCACATCCACCTGCACGAGTTCACGCCCAATGGCGGGGTCTCCGGCGTGGCGGTGCTGGCGGAAAGCCACATCAGCATCCACACCTGGCCCGAGCGCAACTTCGCAGCGCTGGACGTGTTCATGTGCGGCGATGCCAAGCCGGCCAAGACGGTGCCGGTGCTGCGCCGCTTCTTCCGGCCCCGCGGCATCCAGATCAACGAGCATAAGCGCGGAATCTTCTAGACGGTTTTCTGGTCAAGCTGCACCAGCCCACACCCCCGCCCGGCCACCCAATATTTTACAATGGCTTGGGTGGCCGGGCGGGGGTGTGGGCTGGAACCGAACCAACAAAGCGCGGGATCTTTTGACAGCCCGCCGCACGTCACCGGGAGGCCGCAGATCCCCTGCGGCCGGCCCGCTTCATTCCTGCATCAGACGCGAGATCCAGGGCGGCAGCGCAAACGCGGAGCGATGGATTTCCGCCGTGTAGTGGTCGGTCGCCACCGGCTGCTCGGCGATGCGGGCTTCCAGATCGGCCGGCGTCGCCGACAGGTCGAACTCCGCACTGCCCCAGGTCAGCGTCATGAACCCGCCGACATAGGTGGGCACCACCGTCAGGTAGGCGCCATGGAGCGGCAAGGCCGGGCGCATCTGGCGCATGGTGGCCGACAGTTCGTCGGGCTGGAAAAACGGTGCCCCGGTCTGGAACACCGCCATGCCGTCCCGGTTCAGCGAAGCTGCCACCAGGTCGTAGAAGCGCTCGGCAAACAGCACCTGGGCGGGTCCGACCGGGTCCGGCCGGTCGGCGATCACCACGTCGTAGGGCGGTTCCTCACCGCGCGCCAGGAAGTCCACGGCGTCCTCGATGCGGACCTGGAGCCGAGGATCGGCGAAGGCCGGACCGCTGACGCGGTGCAGGAAGCGGCGCGACAGCTCCACCACCCGCGGGTCGATCTCCACCAGGTCCACATGGGCGACGGTGTGATGCTTCAGCACCTCTTCCGCGATCGCCCCGTCGCCACCGCCGATGATCAGCACCCGCTCCACCTGGCCGTGGGCGTAGATCGGCACATGGGCCAGCATCTCCGAATAGGCGCACTCGTCGCGCTCGGTGAGCTGGACGATGCTGTCCAATGCCAGCACGCGGCCATGGGTCGGGGTATCGAAGATCTGGATGTGCTGGAAGGCCGACCGTTCGTCGACGATGGGGTCGCTGTCCAACTCCCAGTGCTGGAAATACCCGGCGAACAGGGTCTCGGAAAAACTGAAGGGCATGGTCCGTCTCCGGCTACGCACGGTCTACCGGTCAGGCCGAGGCGTGCGGCCTGGGGCCGGTCGGCAGTCAGCGCACGGGTGGCGCCGGCCGATGCCCGGGCGTCGGCCACGCCGCACCGTCCGCCACAGCATAGACCGTCTCGATCACCGGTGGTGCCGGCCGAACAGAGGGCCGGGCTGCCGTGGGATGGGGCGTGCCGTGGCGCTCCGCAGCGGGGGCTTCGGCGATCACCGGGCCAATGCCGGCCGTGCCGAGTCCGCCCGCAGCCCCGGTCCGGGCAAACAGCAGCTCGTCCGCATCGGCGGGCACCGGGGCGGTACCGCCACCTGCGGACCCACGGCTGGCGCTCTCCTCCGCCGCTACGGGCGTGATGTAGGCAGCCAGGGGATCGGCGGAGGCGCTGGCCGGCTGGGGTACCGCCAAGGGTGCGGTCTCCACCGCCGTCACCCTGCCGGCGGAGCCGACCACGGCGCCATCCGGCACCGGCGGCGCTTCGGTGCGCTCGGCCACCGCCACCTCGTCCTCGCCCCAGGCGTGGCAGATGTCGTCGCCCTCGATGACGCGGGAGACCATGCAGTCCTCCCCGGCCACACCGGAAATCGCGTGGTCTGTGAGGGTGCGCCCGGTGGTGACGTAGGCGCCCGCCTCGGCCGCGTAGTTGGCGATGATGACCGCCGGCGGCAGGCCGACGCAGCCGCCGAGCGTCACCGCGGCGACCGTCCCAGCGGCCCAAGCGCTCCATCCACCCATGGTCATCGCCCCTGAGTCTTCAGTCGAATCAGAGGATACTCCGACAACCCATTGAGTACAAACAATCTCGGCGGCCCGATTGCCGCAGGCCGCCGCGAGGCCGAAAGACCCGACCTAGTGGTTCATGAAGATGGGCACATCGGACTCCTTGATGATGCCCAGGGTCACCTCGCTGAATACCGTGTGCAGCAGCGCCCGGTGGAAGCTGACGCCCACCACGATGACGTCGCACTCCTGTTCGTGCGCGGTCTGCAAGATCACCGACTTGGGGTCGCCGATTTCGTGCTGGGTGGTAACCGGATAGCCGTGGTCGCGGCAGTAGTCGGCGGCGCGTTCCAGCAACAATGCTGCCTTGGCCGCAGACGGCTCCACCGCCAGGATGTGCAGGTGCATGCCCGGCCACAGGCACATCTGCACGAAGCGCTTCATGGCGTTGGCCGACGACTTGGTGCCGTTGAAGTTGATCAGCGCCTTCTTCACCGGCCGGTAGCCCTCGCCCACCGCCAGGATCGGCCGCACCCCTCCCTTCGCCAGGTGCAGCAGTACGTCCTCCGGATCGGGCACGACGCCATGGTCGAACCAGTCGCGCAGGCCCAGCACGCAGAGGTCGTTGAACTGCCAGTGTTCGGCCAGGATTTCGAACGGGTCGCCTTCGGCCAGCAGGTGGGTGTAGGGCACGCCCTGCTCCTTGGCCCGGGCGATCACCCGTTCGATGGCCGCCATGGCGTTTTCAGCACTCTGCTTGATGCGGTCCTTGCGCAGCATCTCCGCCATGCCGCCCGCACCGATGGGCACCATGCCGACATGGGACAGCCGGTCGACATCGATGATCGACAGGATGTCCAGCTTGGCCCCGAGGCGCTCGGCCAGGTCCATCGTGTAGTCGATCTTGCTGCCGGTGGACGGCGTGCCGGAGACGCCGACGAGAATGCGCTTGATCATCCGTTCGTCCTCTTGCCGCTGCCGCCGCGGCGGGGGCAGTCGCCCGCCCGGCCGGCCTGCGCAGGTGTCACGTCGACGGGCCAGACGGCCCGTTTCTCACTGACTTTAGGAACACGGGTGAACTGCCGCTGGCAAGGGGGCTACCGGCCGCGGCCGGGCTGAAGCTGCCCGTCTGCCCGGCGGTCATCGTCGCGGCGGCGGCCGCACACGTGCCCGGCTCAGCACGCTAATGGACAGTCGCATGCCGCTGCACCGGCTCCGGCCCGCACCCCCAAGTGGCCCGCCAAGTCATTGTAATCCATCGGGCGACCGAGTGTGACTGTGGGCGGGCGCAGAGCCATCGGCCCCCGCTCTGCCGCACGGAACCACTACATCAGGCCGAGCGTGTTGAGCATGGCAACGATGCACTGGGACAGCGGGATGTAGTCGGAGTTCGGCAAGGAAAACGCGCGCAGGAACTCCGCCTCCGGCAGCCGCCGATGCAGGTAGAGATCGAGGATCTGTGCGCTCACCGGGTGCATGCGCTCCGGCCAGATGCACAAGATTGGCACGATTTCCTGGGGCACGGCTCCGTCGGTCCACGAAAGCCGCCATCATAGCCCAGTTGGTGCGGACGCAGGCTGCCCGTTCGCCCTACGCACGCGGATGTGTTTAACCCCGCAAGCGATGGCAGAAACAGGGGCGAGCCCAGCGGCTCAGGCCGCTTCGGTCCGGTCTTGATCGGCGGTTTCGTAGGTGTAGCGATCCAGCAGCGCCGCGCTGGTTTCGGTGGCCCCGCAGGCCGGGCATTCCACGCTGAGGCCCAGGCGCTTGCGCATGAACCGATGGGTGCAGTTACAGCCCAACCGGTACCCAGCCTCGGTCTTTTCAAGGATTTTCATTCGAGCACCTCCCACGGCTCAAGCCTAGCGGAGGTGGCCCGGCGACACCAGAAAAAGTTGTGAGACAGGCCCGCAACCCGAGGCCGGCCAAGGCTTTGGCCGGTAGGGTGAACGCGCCGCCGGCCGGCACCCGCATGGTGCCTCTGCCGCCCGAACGGGCGGCCGAGAGGACCTTGCTGCCGTGCGAAGCGGCGGCTTAGTGGTGGGCCGTCACCGAGTGGTGATGGTGGGCAGGGACCGCATGGGTGACACCGCGCCACAGCCACCTCGCCCCCGCACCGATGCCGTGGCCGATGGCCGCGAGCATGGCGCAGGCACAGGCGGCCCGCTGGCGGTGGGCCTCGATCAGATAGCCGGAGATGACTTCCGGCTGGAGGGCCAGATGGTAGGGCCCATAAAGATCCCGAGTTTCGCGCATACCGTTTTCGTCGCTCATGGAAACCGCTCCTAGTGTGTGCGGACATCCTCCCGGCTGTAGGCGCTCAGACCTTCTTGTTCTTTCGCAATGCAGCATATCGGTCGTGTTTAGTGATGTTCAACCGTCCCCCCTGCTGATCAGCCCTGTCTTTTTCGCGGCCCGCGGATCCGTCGCAAGCCGCGACACAGCGGCGCTCCGCAACATCGAATGCCGGCCGACCATCGACTCGGCGAGCGCGGTTACGCCCCGATGGGCCGGGCGACACCAGGATCTTTTTGATCGAAATCAAAGCATTGTCCGGAGCTGCCAAAGGTCTTCCGGGAGCTGAACCGGGCCGCTGCCACGCCGGCCGGTGCGCCGGTCGGCGCGTAGCCGGCCCCGAGTTTCCGCGGGGTTGCACCGCACTGCAGCATGGCTGATCCGCGATCAGTACTTAACTCTCAATAAACCCGCAAACGCGGACATGTCGGGGACGGACGCGAAAATGCCGCATCTTGGGTATGCCGCCGACCGCCGCAATGTCACCGATGCGCTGAACCTATGCGCCGGGGGACTGGATGACGTCTGTCGAGGCTGAAGACCACGCCGCGCGGGGCCGCCGCCGCCGCCCCCGCCGAGAGGTCTCCGCAGCGGTTCGCCAGCCCGACCTGGGCCGCGTCGTCTCCAGCCTGCCTGCCTTCGAACTGGTGGACGCCGAGGCGATCGAGCGCATCCACCAGGCGTCGCTCAAGGTGCTCGCCGAAATCGGCCTCGACTTCCTGCACGAAGATGCCCGCACCGTGCTGAAGGCGGCGGGCGCCACCCTGGGCCCGGAACCGGAACGGGTGCGCTTCGATCCCGCCCTGGTGGACCACCTGATGGCCCAGGCACCGGCCCAGTTTCCCCTGCTCTCCCACGCTGCGGACCGCTGCGTCGGCTTCGGCGGGCGGGAGATGGTGTTCGCCGCCGTCGCCAGCGCGCCCAACGTCTCCGGCCTGGGGGCGCCGCGCCGGCGCGGCAACTTCAAGGACTTCGAGGACCTGGTGCGCCTCGGCCACATGCTGAATGCCGTGCACGTGTTCGGCGGCTATCCGGTGGAACCGGTGGACATCGACCCGCGCACCCGCCATCTCGACTGCCTGCGCACCTACCTGACGCTGACGGACAAGCCCTTCCACGCCTATTCGCTGGGCCGCCAGCGCATCACCGACGCGCTGGAGATGGTGCGCCTCGCCCACGGCCTGACGCCCGAGGGCCTGGCCGCGGCACCGCGCCTGTTCACCATCATCAACACCTCGTCGCCGCTCAGGCTCGACGGGCCGATGATCGAAGGGCTGATGGAGATGGCGCGCCACCGCCAGATCGTTGTGATCACGCCCTTCACCCTGGCGGGTGCCATGGCGCCGGCCACCGTGCCCGGGGCGCTGGTGCTGCAGAACGCCGAGGCGCTGGCCGGCATGTGCCTGGTGCAGGCGACGCAGCCGGGCGCACCGGTGATGTATGGCGGCTTCACCTCCAACGTCGACATGAAGTCGGGTGCCCCCGCCTTCGGCACGCCGGAATACGCCCAGGCAACGCTGGTGGGCGGCCAGCTCGCCCGCCGTTACAACATCCCCTTCCGCTCCTCCAACGCCAACGCCTGCAACACCGTGGACGCCCAGGCGGCCTACGAGAGCAGCACGTCGGTGTGGGCGGCGGCACTGGCCGGCTGCCACCTGATGATGCACGCCGCCGGCTGGATGGAAGGCGGGCTCACCGCCAGCTTCGAGAAGATGGTGGTGGACGCGGAGATCCTGTCGTCCATGGCCGCGTTCTTGCAGCCGCTGAAGATCGACGACGAGACCCTGGCGCTGGATGCCATTGCCGAGGTGGGGCCGGGCGGCCACTTCTTCGGCGCTGCCCACACCCTGGCGCGCTACGAGACGGCGTTTTACGCCCCCATCTTGTCGGACTGGCGGAATTTCGGCGCCTGGACCGATGCCGGGGCACCCGATGCCACCCAGCGGGCGGCTGCGATCGCCCGCGCCCTGGTGGATGCCCACCAGCCGCCGGAGGTCGATGCCGCCCGGCTGGAAGCACTCGACGCCTTCATCGCCAAGCGGCGGGAGGAAGGCGGCGCCCCGCCCTTGTAGGACCGGCCGACACCGCACCCCTACCCGCCGGCAGGGGCTTCGCCGTCCGCCGGTTCCTCGCCCTCCTCCGTGCCGTCCGGCGGCGGGGGCGGGATGACGGCGCAGGCGGAGTGCATCTGGTCGATGGCATCGCGCGAGCCGCGCAGCCCGAACCACAGCTCCGGCAGCACCTCCACCTGCACCAGCATCCGCGCGCCCAGGGCGGCCCGGCGGGCGAACTCTTCCACGAACACCGGGTTGGAGTTGGTGACGAGCAGGCTGTTGTAGGCGGCCTGGCGCGGCCACAGGGCTTGGATGGGATTGCGGCCGTCCACCCGGTAGCGCACCTGAAGTGCTGTGGCCTCGCTGTCGTAGCCCAGATATTCCAGGCTGACGAAGGCCATCCCCTCCGGCGAGCAGCCGATCTGCAGCGCCGCATTGCCGGAATAGGCGAGCGCCGTGGCCACATAGCCGGTGGCCGAGCCGTCGGCGGCCGGCAGCTCGCGCATGCTCCACTGGGCGGCCGCCGGGGTGGAGGCCAAGGCCAGGGCGGCAGCCAGCACGGCCCCTGCCCCGCGGATAGCGCGTCCGCCCCTCATCCCCGGCGCCTGCGGCGGCGCCCGCCGCTGTCCTGCCCGCTTTCCGGGGCTTGGCGTTCCGGCAGCGCCACGGCGCGGGCCAGGTTGGGGAACGCGTCGCTGGCATGGGGGATCGCCATGGCGTCCACGAAGTGCTCCTGAAAGCGGGGCTCGACCGCCGTCTCGATCTTCTCGATCCGCCGCACCACGTCCTCGATCTCGTCGCGCGCCGCCCGGTTGAGCAGGGCGATGCGGGCACCCGTCCCCGCCGCATTGCCGCCCGCCGCCACCTTGTCCAATGGGCAGTCGGGGATCAGCCCGAGGATCATGGCATAGGTGGTGTCGATATGGCTGCCGAAGGCGCCGGCCAGCGTGATGCGGTCCACCGCCGTTACGCCCATGCGGTCCATCAGCAGCTTGACGCCGGCATAGAGGGCCGCCTTGGCGAGCTGGATCGCGCGGATGTCGGTCTGGGTGATGCGGATGGGGGCACGGTCCTCCCCCGCGTCGTGCAACACATAGGCGAAGGTGCGCTCGTCGGCCACCACGCGTGGGCTGCGGGCGGCGGCCGCCCCGTCGATCCGCCCGTCCTGGGTGAGCACGCCGGCCAGGAACAGCTCGGCGATCACCTCGATGATGCCGGATCCGCAGATGCCGGTAACGCCGGTGGCGGCGACCTGGTCGGCAAAGCCCGGCTCGTCCGACCATAGCTCGCAGCCGATTACCTTGATGCGCGGCTCCAGGGTCTCGCGGTCGATGCGCACGCGTTCGATGGCGCCGGGGGCGGCGCGCTGGCCGCCGGAGATCTGGGCCCCTTCGAAGGCCGGCCCGGTGGGGCTGGAGCAGGCCAGCATGCGGTCCTTGTTGCCCAGCACGATTTCGGCATTGGTGCCGACATCGACCAGCAAGCGCAGCTCCTCGGAGCGGTGCGGCTCCTCGGACAGCACGACGCCGGCGGCATCGGCCCCCACATGGCCGGCGATGCAAGGCAGTGTGTAAACCCGCGCGCCGGGGTGCACCGGCAGCCCCAGTTCGGCGGCCGGCAGGGTGAGCCCGCCATCGATGGCGAGCGCAAACGGCGCCCAGCCCAGCTCCACCGGGTTCAGGCCCAGCACCAGGTGATGCATGATCGGATTGCCGACCAGGGTGATCTCCAGGATCTCGCCTGGTTCGATGCCGGCGTCCGCCGCCACCTCGCCCGCCAGTTCGGCCAGCGCCTCGCGCACCGCCGCCGTCAGCTCCTTTTCGCCGCCGGGGTTCATCATCACGTAGGAGACCCGGCTCATCAGGTCTTCGCCGAAGCGGATCTGCGGGTTCATGCGGCCGGAGGCCGCCAGCACCTCGCCGGAGTCCAGGTCGCACAGGTGCCCGGCGATGGTGGTGGAGCCGACATCGATGGCGAGCCCGTAGAGCTTGTCGCGGAAGCCCGGCCACAACCCGACGATTTGCCGGCCGTCCCGCACCGCCGCCGTCACCGCCCACTCCCCGGCGCGCAAGGTGGTCTGCAGGCTGGCCAGCACGTGCAAATCGCAGCCGAGGCCGGTGAGGCCCCACTGCTCGGCCAGTGCGGATGCCAGCCGGCGCAGGTCGCTCGACGGGTCGTGCATGTCGGGCTGGCGCACCTCCACGTAGTGCAGCCGCACCACGGGATCGACGGTGATGTCGCGCAGCTCGGCGCGCTTGCGCACCACCTGCTTGTGCACCTGGCTATCCGCCGGCACGTCCACCACCAGGTCGCCCATGACCCGCGCCTGGCAGGACAGCCGCCGGCCCGGCTTCAGCCCGCGCTTATCGGCATAGCGCTGTTCGGCCGCCCCCACCTCCGACAGATGGGCGAGCGAGGAGGTGATGCCGTGCTTGGCGAAGCGCCCGTCGGCCGGGGCCACCTGGCAGCGCCCGCAGATGGAGCGGCCGCCGCACACGGAATCGACGTCGACCCCCAGCTCGCGCGCGGCCTGCAGCAAGGGCGTGCCGCAGGCGACGCGGCCGCGCCGCCCGGACGGCGTGAAAACGACCAGCGCGTCATCGGTCATCCCGGATCCTTCGGGTTCCGTAAGGTCCGCGGGTTATCCCCGGCGGCGGCGGCGTTCCCGGCCGCCCTGGGCTTCCGCCCCTTCCGGGGCCGGCTCCCGGAACTTCCTGATCCAGCGCGTGCAATTGGGGTCCACCCCGTTCATCACATCAGCACCCATGATGGCAGCCATTTCTTCGGCATGCAGCGGGTTCATGATGGCCGACGTCATGCCGGCACCGGACGCCATGCACAGGAACGAGCCGTTGAGCGCGTGCCGGTTGGGCAGGCCGAAGCTGATGTTCGATGCCCCGCAGGTGGTGTTGACCTTCAGCTCTTCGCGCAGGCGGCGGATGATCTTGAAGGCCGTGCGGCCGGCCACGTTGATGGCGCCCACGGGCATCACCAGCGGGTCCACCACGATGTCGGAACTGGGAATGCCGTAGTCGGCCGCCCGCTCCACGATCTTCTTGGCCACCGCGAAGCGCTCGTCGGGGTCTTCGGAAATGCCGGTCTCGTCGTTGGAGATGGCCACCACGGCGGCCTTGTACTTGGCCACCAGCGGCAGCACCGCTTCCAGCCGCTCTTCCTCGCCGGTGACGGAGTTGACCAGCGGCTTGCCCTGGTAGACCGCCAGGCCCGCCTCCAGAGCGGCCACGATGGAGCTGTCGATGGACAGCGGCACGTCGGTGATGGACTGCACCAGCTTGATGGTGTCGGCCAGGATCTTCGGCTCGTCGGCCAGCGGGATGCCGGCATTCACGTCCAGCATGTGGGCGCCGGCCGCCACCTGGGCGAGCGCGTCGGATTCCACCCGGCTGAAGTCTCCGGCCGCCATCTCGGCTGCCAGCAGCTTGCGCCCGGTGGGGTTGATTCGCTCGCCGATGATGCAGAACGGGCGTTCGAACCCGATCACCACCTCCTTGGTGGCGGAGCTGACAACCGTGTCCGTCATGCCTCGATCTCCAATCTGCGGGGTTGGTCAACCAGTCCCGGAAGCTATGGTGGTCATCTGGGGCCGGATCGTTCGGCCGCGTCATCGACTATCAAGCCCGCGCCATGAAGGCCATTCCTTATTCCCGCGCCACCCTAGTTGCCACGCTGAAGGCGCTGGCCATCGCCACCGTGGGCGGTGCGCTGGCCCACCTGATCGGCATCCCGCTGGCATGGATGATCGGCGGCATGCTGGCGACCTGCGCCGCCTCGGTGTCGGGGATGACGCTTTCGGTGCCGAACTGGCTGCGCGCCGCCATGGTGCTGGTGCTGGGGCTGCTGCTGGGCAGCCGCTTCACGCCGGATGTGGTGGACAGCCTCGGCCGCTGGTCGATCAGCGTGGCCGGCCTGCTGCCGCACATCGTGATCTCCACCGCCATCGGCATCCTCTACCTTAGCCGATTCGCCCGGCTGGACCGGCCCACCGCCTATTTCACCGCGGCTCCCGGCGGCCTCAGCGTGATGATCATGGTGGGCACGGCCATGGGCGGCGACGGCCGCGTGATCGCGCTCAGCCACGCCACCCGCGTGCTGCTGGTCGTCACCATCCTGCCCATTGCCTTCACCGCACTCTCCACCGATCTGGGGCCGCGCGGCGCCTACGTGCCGCTGAGCGCCATGGCGGGGACGGACTGGCTGTGGATGGCCGCCTGCGCCATCGGCTGGCCGATCGCCGCGCGCATGCGCATACCGGCGGCCCAGCTCATCGGCCCGCTGATCCTGGCCGCCGTCGTCCACCTGGTGGGCTGGAGTGCCGCGACTCCGCCAAGCATCCTGGTTTCGGTGGCGCAGGTGGTGGTGGGGGCATCGGTGGGCGTGCGCTTCACCGGGGTGAAGCCGCGCATGATGGCCGCCATCGCCGTGCAGGCCGTGGGTCTGACGGTGGTGCTGGTCGCCGTCAGCGTGGCCTCGGCCCTGGTGCTTCACATGCTCACCGGGCTCGATTTCCGCGCTCTGGTGCTGGCCTATTCGCCCGGCGGGCTTGCGGAACTGAGCCTGGTGGCGCTGTCGCTGCACCTGGACCCGGCGTTCGTGGCGCTGCACCACATCATCCGCATCTTCATGATCGTGGTGCTGGCGCCGGTCGCCTATTCCATGATCCGCCGGTTCGACCGGACCGCCCCCGCCGGCCCCGACCCGTCCGAATAGCCGACGGCCCGAAAGGTTGGGCTATGGCACAGGGCCTGGTGGGGCCCATCGCATCGATCTGGTTCGTGCCCGAAACCGCCGCCACGTCGTTGGTCGTCGCCCAATAGGCCGGAGCCTGTCCGTCCTCCTCCCGCCCCGCGGCAGCGGTCTTGTGCTGCCAGCCAGATGGATGCGCTGAACCTCAACAAGCCCTAGTCTTGCCACCAAGGCGGCGGATGTTGCGCCGTCGGCAAAGGGGGGGACCACGGCATGGGTGAGTTCGGCGGGTTTGAGATCTTCGTGGTCGCAGCCTTGGTGCTGGCGATCGTGCTGGTGTTCATGGGGGTCAAATCGGTCCCCCAGGGCATGGAATGGACCGTGGAGCGGTTCGGCCGCTACACCCGCACGCTGGAGCCCGGCCTCCAGCTCATCATGCCGTTCATCGACCGCATCGGTGCCAAGATGAACATGATGGAGACGGTGCTGGACGTGCCGTCGCAGGAGGTCATCACCAAGGACAACGCCATGGTCGGCGTCGACGGCGTGGTGTTCTACCAGGTGCTCGACGCGGCCAAGGCGGCCTACGCGGTGCGCAACCTGGAAACCGCCATCATCAACCTCACCATGACCAACATCCGTACCGTGATGGGCGGCATGGACCTGGACGAGCTGCTGTCCAACCGCGACCACATCAACGCCGCCCTGCTGACCATCGTCGACGAGGCCACCAACCCCTGGGGCGTCAAGGCCACCCGCATCGAGATTCGCGACATCACTCCGCCGCGCGACCTGGTGGACAGCATGGCACGCCAGATGAAGGCCGAACGTGACCGCCGCGCCACCATCCTGGAAGCCGAGGGCGACCGGCAGGCGGAAATCCTGCGCGCCGAAGGCATGAAGCAGGCGGCCATCCTGGAAGCCGAGGGCCGGCGCGAAGCGGCCTTCCGCGACGCCGAAGCGCGCGAGCGTGCCGCCGAAGCCGAAGGCAAGGCGACGCAGATGGTGTCGGAAGCCATCGCCTCGGGAAACATCCACGCCATCAACTATTTCGTCGCCCAGCGCTACGTGCAGGCGCTGGAAAAGGTGGCATCGGCACCCAACCAGAAGGTGCTGATGCTGCCGGTGGAAGCCGCCAACGTGATCGGCGCCATCGGCGGCATTGCGGAGCTGGCGCGCGAAGCGTTCGGCGGCAGCGATGGCGGCGGTGGCCCCGCCGGGGCGCCGCCGCGCAGCCAGCCCCCGCGTCCCTCCGCACCGTCGTCCGCGGGCTCGTCGACCGCCGGGGCGTCGTCCAATTCCGCCTCCAGGTCCTCCGCCGCCGTTGTCTCGCCGCCACCGGCCCGTACCTTCGTGCCGCCGACGCCGCCGGCACCGCCCCCGCCGGCGCGGTCGTCCAACCCCCGCCAGGGCAACCCCTGGACCTCTTGAGGCTGAGCGGAGATCACGGCGATGCCGACTTACGTGGAGGCCTGGCACTGGTGGGTGGCCGCCGCCGTGCTGATCGTCATCGAAGTGTTTGCACCCGGCGTGCTGTTCATCTGGCTCGCCATCGGTGCGGCATTGGTGGGGTTCGTGCTGCTGGCGGTGCCGACGCTGGCGGTGGAGCTGCAGCTCCTGCTGTTCGGCGTGCTCTCGGTGGTGGCCGTGCTCATGGGGCGCAACTACCTGCGCCGCCACCCCGTGCACAGCGACGACGCCAATGTGAGCCGCCGCGGTGACCAACTCGTCGGCCAGGTGTTCAGGCTGGCCGAGCCGATCACCGACGGAGCCGGCGGCCGCGTGCGGGTGGGCGACACCTTCTGGCGCGCCGAAGGTACCGGCAGCATCCGGGCGGACACGCGGGTACGCGTGGTCGCCGTCAAGGGCGCGAGCCTGGTGGTCGAACCGGCCGAAACCGCCGTGGAGCCGGGGGATGCGGTGCGGTAGCGCTGCCCCCTGATCCCGCCCGGCGTGCCCGCGTCTACATCGCCGCCGCGCGCAACTTTGAAATGCAGCCTTCCGACACCGTGCGCAGCGCGATGATGGCATCGGCATAGGGCGGCGCCTGGAACACCGAGGAGCCCGCCACCAGCACGCGTGCCCCGGCGTTCACCGCCAAGGGTGCCGTGTCCTGGGTGATGCCGCCGTCCACCTCGATCTCGATGGGCCGTTCGCCGACCATCGCGCGCACCGCGGCGATCTTGTGCAGCATGGCCGGCAGGAAATCCTGGCCGCCGAAGCCGGGGTTGACCGTCATCACCAGCACCAGATCGATACTGTCGAGCACGTAGGCAATGGCCGATTCCGGCGTCGACGGCGTCAGCGACACACCGGCCCGTTTGCCCAACGACCGGATCAGCTTGAGCGACCGGTCGAGATGCGGGCCCGCTTCGGCATGCACCGTGATGATGTCGGCACCGGCATCGGCAAAGGCGGGGATCAGCGGGTCGCACGGCTCGATCATCAGGTGCACGTCGAGCGGCCGGGCGGTGTGCGGCCGGATCGCCCGCACCACCTGGGGGCCGATGGTGAGGTTCGGCACGAAATGGCCGTCCATCACATCGACATGGACATAGTCTGCCCCTGCCGCATCCACTGCCCGGACTTCCGCGCCGAGGGCGGCGAAATCCGCAGACAGGATCGAGGGGGCGATTTTAACCGCCATGAAGTCAACTCCATTGCGAAGAGGCAGGAAAGTCCACTCGTGGGAACAGCGCGCATCATTTCCAGCGCGACCGAATTGTTACAACACATACCCAGACGCCCCCTTCCATGTCCAATGCGCCCACGTCGTACCGCCGACCCGAATTGCGCAGGCCGGCATCGCCGACCGCCCGTCTGTGGTGTATGTGTTTGGCCTTTGAGTTGTGTTGGGAGACCCTCACCATGTCGATCCGGACAGTCGGCACCACCCCCTTCGAGGGCCAGAAGCCCGGAACCTCGGGCTTGCGCAAGCGGGTGAGCGTGTTCCAGCAGCCCCACTACACGGAGAATTTCGTCCAGGCCGTCTTCGACACCGCACCCGGACTTGTCGGCGGCACGCTCGTGGTGGGCGGCGACGGGCGCTTCCACAACCTGGTGGCGGTACAGACCATCTTGAACATGGCGGCCGCCAACGGTATCGGCGAAGTGGTGGTGGGCCGCGACGGCCTGCTCTCGACCCCCGCGGCCTCCAATCTGATCCGCAGTTGGAAGGCGGCCGGCGGGCTGATCTTGTCGGCCAGCCACAACCCCGGCGGCCCCAAGGGCGATTTCGGCATCAAGTATAACACCTCCAACGGCGGCCCGGCACCGGAGTCCGTCACCGATGCCATCTTCGCGCGGACCCAGGTGATCGACCGCTACAAGCTGCTGGCCGATGCCGCCCCGATCGACCTGTCCCGCACCGGCGAAACCTATCTCGGCGCCATGCGGGTGGTGGTGGTCGATCCGGTCTCCGCCTACGCCGACCTGATGGCCACGCTGTTCGATTTCGCGGCCATCCGCGCGCTGTTCGCCGGCGGCTTCACCATGCGGTTCGACGCCATGCACGCCATCACCGGCCCCTACGCCCACGAGATCCTGGAAAACCGCCTGGGCGCACCGGCCGGCACGGTGGTGAACGGCACGCCGCTGGAAGACTTCGGCCAGGGCCACCCGGATCCCAACCTGGTCTACGCCCACGAGCTGGTGGAGGCGGTGAACGGCGACCTGGGCCTGCAGTTCGGGGCCGCATCGGACGGCGACGGCGACCGCAACATGGTGTTGGGGCCGGGCCAGTTCGTCACCCCGTCCGATAGCCTGGCGATCCTCGCCGCCAACGCCACCGGCGTGCCCGGCTATGCCAAGGGGCTGGCCGGGATCGCGCGCTCCATGCCCACCAGCCAGGCGGCCGACCGGGTGGCCGAAGCGCTGGGCATCGACTGCTACGAGACGCCCACCGGCTGGAAGTTCTTCGGCACCCTGCTCGATGCCGGCCGCGCCACCCTGTGCGGCGAAGAGAGCTTCGGCACCGGATCGGACCATGTGCGCGAGAAGGACGGGCTGTGGGCCGTGCTGTTCTGGCTCAACATCCTCGCCAACCAGAAGAAGAGCGTGGCCGAGGTGGTGGCCGAGCATTGGGCGCAGTACGGCCGCACCTACTACAGCCGCCACGACTATGAAGAGGTGGACAGCGCCGCCGCCAACGGCCTGATGGACCATGTGCGCGGCCAACTCGGTGCGCTCACCGGCGGTAGCCTGGCCGGCAAGCCCATCCGGTTGGCGGACGACTTCGCCTATACCGACCCGGTGGACGGCTCCACGGCCACCAGCCAGGGCCTGCGCCTGCTGTTCGAGGATGGCGCGCGGGTGGTGTTCCGCCTGTCGGGCACCGGCACCTCGGGCGCCACGCTGCGCATCTATCTGGAGCGCTACGAACCCGATTCCGCCAAGCAGGGGATCGAAACCCAAGAGGCGCTGGCCGATCTGATCGCCATCGCCGAAGAGGTGGCCCAGATCAAGCACCGCACGGGCAGGGACGCGCCTACGGTCATCACATGAGCCATCGTCCCGCCGAGATGCCGGCGGCGCGCATCGCCGTCGGCGTCTTCCTGCCTTTCGCGTTCGGCTACTTCCTGTCCTACCTGTCGCGCGTGGTGAACGCGGTGATCGCCGACGACCTGTCGGCCGACATCGGTGTCGACTCCGCCGAGCTGGGCGTGCTGACCGCCGCCTACTTCATCGCCTTCGCCGCCTTCCAGTTGCCGCTGGGGGTATTGCTCGACCGCTACGGCCCGCGCCTGGTGGAGTCGGTGCTGCTGGTGGTGGCGGGGCTCGGCGCCCTGGGCTTTGCCGTCGCCGACGACATGGCCGGGCTGACGGCGGCGCGCGCGCTCATCGGCCTTGGCGTGTCCGCCTGTCTGATGGCCGCCTTCAAGGCCAACATCCTGTGGTGGCCGATGGAGCGGCTGCCGTTGATGAACGGGCTGATCCTCACCTGCGGCGGCATCGGCGCGCTCACCGCCTCCACCCCGGTGGCGGCCCTGCTGACGATCACCGATTGGCGCGGCGTGTTCGTGGTGCTGGCGCTGCTGATGTTCGCCTGTTCCGGCTGGCTGCTGTTTTCGCTGAAGGAACCGCCGCAGCCCAAGCCGGAGGAGCCGGAAACCCTGGCCGGCCAGATCGCCGTGCTCGGCCAGATCTTCGGGCGCGCGAAGTTCTGGCGGGTGGCCGCCGGCACGGTGCCGGTGCAGTCCGTCGGCATGGCCTACCTGTCCTTGTGGGCGGCGGAATGGGCGCGCGTGGTGGACGGCGCCAGCGAGACCGTGGTGGCCATCACCCAGCAGAACATGGCCATCGGCATGACGCTGGGCTACGCCGTGACGGGCGTGGCGGCAGACCGCCTCGCCCGCATCGGGGTACGGTCGGACCGCGTGCTGGCGGCGGCGTCCGGGCTGTTCATCGTCAACCTCGCCTGCCTGTTGGCGGCGGGGTTCTCCGCCGGTTGGGTGCTGTGGCCGCTGTTCGCCATGTTCTGCACCTCCTCGGTGCTGGGCTACGCCATCCTCAGCCACAGCTTTCCCGGTGCCGTGGCCGGGCGGGTCAACACGGCGCTCAACCTGCTTACCTTCGTGCTCGCCTTCGCGGTGCAGAGCGGGGCCGGCGGCGCCATCGACCTGCTGGTCGAAGGCGGTTTGCCGCTGGCCGATGCACATCGTTGGGTCCTGGCCGGTTTGCTGCTATACTGCAGTGCGGGATACCTGGTCTTCATCGCCCCCTGGTTGAGCAGCCTCGTCTGGCGGCGCGGCCAATCCCAGGTGCCGGGCGAGTGACCGGGGCGACGGCTGCCGGGCTTCCCCGGCCGGCCGGAAAAATGCTTGGAGATCAAAGGTGCCGGACGTCAGACTGCCGCAGGAAGACCCCATAGACACCTACCGGCTGCTGCGGCGCGACGGCACGCTGAAACCCGACACCTGCCAGGAACTGGCGATCGAGAAACTCCAGCTTCTCCATTGTGCACTGCGCAATTACCGGCCCAGCCAGGGTACCGGGGGCTGGCGCGCCCGCCTCGGCCTCGCCCGCCGGCCGCGCGCCGATGCCCCCCAGGGGCTGTACATCTACGGCGGCGTCGGCCGCGGCAAGTCCATGCTGATGGACCTGTTCTTCCGCCACACGCCGATGGACCACAGCCGCCGGGTGCATTTCCACGAGTTCATGGACGATGTGCACACCCGCCTGCACCGCCTGCGCAAGAACACCGACGGCCGCCAGGACGACCTGATCCAGGCGGTGGCCCAGGAGCTGGCGGACGAAGCCTGGTTGCTGTGCTTCGACGAGTTCCACGTGGTGGACATCGCCGACGCCATGATCCTCGGCCGGCTGTTCACTGCGCTGTTCGAGCTGGGCGTGGTGGTGGTGGCCACCTCCAACTGGGCACCCGACGACCTCTACAAGGACGGGCTGCAGCGTAACCTGTTCCTGCCCTTCATCGCGCTCCTGAAGCGGCGGCTGGACGTGCTGGCCATCGCCGACGGCTCCGACTACCGGCTGGCCCGCCTGCACGGCCGCAAGGTCTACTACCAGCCGCTCGGCGAACGCGCGCGCCAGGGCCTGCGCGACGTCTTCCACGACCTGACCGACGGCGAAGAGCCCGAATCCACCGAGCTGCTGCTGAAGGGCCGCAGCATTCCGGTGCCCAAGGCGGTGCGCAACGTCGCCTGGTTCACCTTCGAGGAGCTGTGCGCGCGGCCCCTGGGAGCGGCCGACTACATGGCCATCGCCACCCACTACGATGCCGTGATCGTCGACGGCGTGCCCCGCTTCAGTGAAGCCAAACGCAACGAGGCCAAGCGCTTCATTACGCTGGTGGACACCTTCTACGAGCACCGGGTGTGCCTGGTGCTGTCCGCCGACGCCCCGCCTGAACGGCTGCACATCGGCGATACCCACGCGTTCGAGTTCGAGCGCACCGTGAGCCGGCTGATGGAGATGCAGTCGGCCGACTATCTGGCGAGCCAGCACCTCACCTGAGGAGCCGCCGGCCTGCCCGGTTCCCGGGGTCTGGCTTCATGGACTCGTCACCGAGCGGCATGCCGGGCCGCCTTGGGAGAGCACGGCCATGATCATTGCCCAGATCTCCGACCCCCACGTGATGCCGCCGGGCCGCAATCACCTGGGGATCGATACCGCCGCCATGCTGACCAGCGCCATCGAGCGGTTGAACCGGCTCAGCCCCCAGCCCGATTGCGTGCTGATCACCGGCGACCTGGTCGACAGTGGAACCGACGCCGAATACGCAGAGCTGCGCCACCGCCTCGCCGGGTTGCAGGCGCCCTGCCGGGTGCTGCCCGGCAACCACGACGAACGGGATCCCTTCCGCCGCGCCTTCGCCGACCACGCCTACCTGCCCAAGGACGGCCCCTTCCTGCAGTACATCTCCGACATCGGGCCGCTGCGGCTGGTGGCGCTGGACACGGTGATCCCCGGCAGCCTGGGCGGCACGCTGTGCGACGAGCGGCTGGGCTGGTTCGCCCACAAGCTGCAAGGCTCGGCCGGCCGGCCGCTGATCGTGGCCATGCACCACCCGCCCATGCTCACCGGCATTCCGTTCATGGACGCCATCGGGCTGGACTGCCGCGACAGGTTCGCGGAGATCGTCGCGCGCCACCGCAATGTGCAGATGATCACCTGCGGGCATGTGCACCGGACGATCTTCACGCCGTTCGCCGGCACCGTCGCCAGCACCTGCCCGTCGACCGCCCACCAGGTGATCTTCACGCTCAGCGACAAGGCGCCGGCCGGTTGGGCGGCGGAGCCGCCGGGCCTGCAAATCCACCTGTGGCAGCCGGAAACAGGCGTCGTCACCCACAGCCTGCCGATCGCCCATACCCAGGTGCACGACTTCGAGTGAGGCGCCGCCAAGTTGCCAGCTCGCCCGCCCCTCGCGCCCGTCAGGCGTTGGGGTCGAGGCCCCAGGGGCTGTAGCGCTCCGGATCGTCCACCCAGTTGGGCCGCACCTTCACGTGCAGCTTCAGGTGCACCGCCTGGTCCAGCGCTTTGGCGATTTCCGTACGGGCGGAGCTGCCGATGGCCTTGATCATCTGTCCGCCCTTGCCCAGCACGATGGCCTTCTGGCTGTCCCGCTGCACATAGACCACCTGGGCGATGCGCACGCTGCCGTCCTCGAACGCCTGCCAGTCCTCGGTTTCCACCGTGATGGCGTAGGGCAGTTCCTGGTGCAGCTTGCGGAAGATCTGCTCGCGGGTCAGCTCGGCGGCGAGCAGCCGCATCGGCATGTCCGACAGCTCGTCGTCGGGGTAGAGCCAGGCGCCCGCCGGCACCGCACCCGCCAGATGGCTGCGCAGGTCCGCCACGCCGTCGCCGCTGAGGGCGGAGATCATGAAGGTGCGGGCAAATGCCAGGCGCTCGTTCAGCCGCGCGGAGAGGTCGAGCAGCCGGTCGCGCGGCGTGGCGTCGATCTTGTTGAGCGCCAGCAGCGCCGGCCGCCCCGACGCCGCCAGCGTATCGACGATCGACCAGGCATCGGCCCCCACCTTGCGGGCGGCGGCATCGACGATCAGCAGCACCACATCGGCATCGGCGGCCCCGTCCCACGCCGCGGCGACCATGGCGCGGTCGAGCCGGCGGCGCGGTGCGAAGATCCCCGGCGTGTCTACCAGGATGAGCTGGGAGGCTCCCTCCACCGTGATGCCGAGTACGCGGGTACGCGTGGTCTGCACCTTGGGGGAGACGATGGCCACCTTGGCGCCGACCAGCCCGTTGACCAGCGTCGACTTGCCGGCATTGGGTGCTCCCACCACCGCCACGTAGCCGCAGCGGGTGGCCCCTTCCCCGGTGTCTGCCCTGGTGTCTGGCCCGGACTCTGCCCCGGCGTCTGCCCCGGTGTCCTCAGGGTCGCTCATTGCACCTCCAGGCGGGCCAGCAGGGCGGCTGCCGCCAGCCGTTCGGCCGCCCGCTTGGAGCCGGCTTCGCCCTGGGCGTCCCCGGCCCCGTCCACCGTCACCTCCACGGTGAAGCGCGGCGCATGGTCGGCTCCAGTACGATCCACCACGCGGTAGGCCGGCAGCGGCAGGCCGCGGCCTTGTGCCCATTCCTGAAGGGCGGTCTTGGCGTCCAGCGGCGGCGTTTCGCTGCTCGCCATCAACGGCGCCCACCAGCCGCGCACGAAGGCGTCGGCCGGCGCCAGGCCGCCGTCGCGGAAAATGGCCCCCACCAGGGCTTCCGCCACATCGGCGAGGATCGCCTGCTTGGCGCGGCCGCCCTGCTGGCGTTCCGCCTGGGAGAGCCGCACATGCTCGCCAAGCCCGATGCGCCGGGCCACGTCGACCAGCGCCTCGCGCCGCACCAAGCCGGTGGAGCGGCGCGACAGTGCGCCTTCCGGCTCGTCGCCGTGCAGTTCCAGCAGCCAATGGGCGATCACCAGGCCGAGCACCCGGTCGCCCAGGAACTCCAGGCGCTGGTAGCCGTGCGGCGCGTCGCCGCGCGCCTCGGGGAGCACGCTGGGGTGGGTCAGGGCTTCCAGGAGCACACCGGTGTCCGCGAAGCGATACCCCAGGCGCTCCTGCAATCCCTCAAGCGCCGCCGCGGTCGACATCGGATCCCGCGACTATTCGATGGTCATGAACAGGCGGTCCCAGCGGATGTCGGTGGGCCACCGCCAGATGTCCCAGAAGCTGCCGCCATCGATGGAGAACCACAGGATTTCCGCGCGGCCGACGATGTTCTCCAGCGGCACGAAGCCGACCGGCCGGTCGCCGTTGTCGCGGATCACGCGGCTATCCTCGCTGCTGTCGCGGTTGTCGCCCATCATGAAGTAGTGGCCGGGCGGCACCACGTAGACTTCCGTATCGTCCCAGTGGCCGTTGTCGCTGATCTCGCGGATGTAGTGGCGGCGGCCGTTGGGCAGCGTTTCCACGTAGATCGCGCCGAACTGGCGGGCTCCGAAGTCGGTGCGCGTGGACATCTCGCCCACCAGCTCGCGCTCCACCGGCTCGCCGTTGATGTGGAGGATGCCGTCGACCATCTGGATGCGGTCGCCCGGCAGGCCGATCACGCGCTTGATGTAGTCCAGCGACGGATCGCTGGGCAGCATGAACACCACCACGTCGCCGCGCTCCGGCTCGCTGCCGAGAATGCGCCCCTCGAACAGGGGCAGGCCGAAGGCGATGGTGTAGCGGCTGTATCCGTAGGAGAACTTGGAAACGAACAGATAATCGCCCTCCAGGAGCGTCGGCATCATCGATCCGGAGGGGATGTTGAACGGCTCGTAGAGGAAGGTCCGGATGCCAAGCGCGATCAGCACTGCGTAGACGATCGTCTTGATGACTTCCTTGAACCCGCCGCCGGTTCGCTTCTTGGACATATCGCGTGCACGCTTTGCGTTTTAGGAGGCCGCCAAGTCAGGGGCCGCCGTTGTATCGACCGTGGGTCTGGCGAAATCAAGGCCCTCGGTGTCGCCGCCACCGCCCCCGCTCCCTATCCCGCCGGCCGGGCGCTGATGATGACGAAGGCCTGGGCCTGGGGGTAGTCGTCGGTGAGCGTCAGGTGCACGTCGGCCACATGGCCGGGCGGCGTCAATTCCGCCAGGCGCTCGGCCGCGCCGTTGGTGAGCTGCAGGGTGGGCTGGCCCGTGGGCAGGTTCACCACCCCCATGTCGCGCCAGTAGACCGCATGGCTGATACCCGTTCCCAGCGCCTTGGAGCATGCCTCCTTGGCGGCGAACCGCTTGGCGTAGCTGGCTGCCCGGGTTTCCCGGCGGTCGCACTTGGCGCGCTCGATGTCGGTGAACAGGCGATGGGTGAAGCGGTCGCCGAAGCGCGCCAGGCTGCGTTCGATCCGCCGGATATCGATGATGTCGTTGCCGATGCCGAGGATCACCGGCGCTGCCCCCCGGCGATGGTCTTGGCGATCGTCCCCGCCTGGCGGCCGCGCGCCATGGCCGCGCGCATGCGGCGCACCGCCTCGTCGAGGCCGATGAACACCGCCTCGCCCACCAGGAAGTGGCCGATGTTGAGTTCGCGCACCTGGGGAATGGCCGCCACCGGCCCCACATTGGCTTCCGTCAGCCCGTGGCCGGCATGGCATTCGATGCCCCGCTCCTCGGCACGCGCCGCCGCCGCTGCCAGGCGCGCCAGCTCTGCCGACGCATCGGACGCTTCGGCATAGGCGCCGGTGTGCAGTTCCACCACCGGAGCGCCCACCGCCGCCGCGGCGTCGATCTGGGCCGGATCGGGATCGATGAACAGGGAGACGCGGATACCGGCATCGAGCAGCGAGCCGACGGCGCCGTGCAGGGCGTCCACGCTGCCGGCCACGTCCAGCCCGCCTTCGGTGGTCACTTCCTCGCGCCGTTCCGGCACCAGGCAGACGGCATGGGGCCCGAGCCGCCGGGCAATCGCGACCATCTCCGCCGTCGCCGCCATCTCCATGTTGAGCGGCAGCCCCACCTCGGCCATCAGCCGCGGCATGTCGGCATCGCGGATATGGCGGCGGTCCTCGCGCAGATGGGCGGTGATCCCGTCGGCCCCCGCCAGCTTGGCCATCAGGGCGGCGCGCACCGGATCGGGGTGGCGGCCGCCGCGGGCGTTCCGCAGCGTGGCCACGTGGTCGATGTTGACGCCGAGCCTGAGCGGGGCGGCGGGGGGTGCCTTGTCCATGGGCAGTTCCTGAGGCGTCGGCGAGAAAGGGGGGCCGCGGCCGCTAGCCCGTGCGCGCGCGGTCGACGGTGCTGATCACCGGGGTGGCGCGCAACGCCGCGATGATGTTCGACAGATGCCGAACGTCGGTAACGGAGATGTCCAGCAGCAGGTCGAAGAAATCGGTGGAGCGGGCGATCACCTTTATGTTGGTGATGTTGCCGCCGGACTTGCCGATCACCGTGGAGAGGGTGCCGAGGCTGCCCGGTTCGTTGGCCAGCACAACGTGGATGCGGGCGGTGTGGGCGTCCTCGTCGATGGCGTCGGCGTCCCAGGCGACGTCCAGCCAGCGTTCCGGCGTATCGTAGAAGCTCTCCAGCGTCTCGCAGTCGATGGTGTGGATGGTCACCCCCTTGCCGGTGGTGACGATGCCGACGATGCGGTCGCCGGGGATCGGGTGGCAGCAGCGCGCGAAGTGAACCGAAATGCCGGGGATCAGCCCGCGGATGGCCACCGCAGGATCGCGCTCCGCTCCCGGCCGCCGCGAGCGGGTGAGCGGCACCACATTGTCCTGGCGCTGCTGGACCGCCTGCTTGTGGCCCGGATAGACGGCGAAGAACACGTCGCGGGCCGGTACGTTGCCTGACCCGATGCCGGCGTAGAGATCCTCCACCGAAGGCAGCTTGAAGTTGTTGGCCACCACCTCCAGCGGCTTTTCGACGAACTCGTAGCCCTCCTGGCGGTAGACCTTCTGCAGCATGGCCTTGCCCAGCTCGGCGTACTGGTCGCGCTGCTGCTGGCGGATGAAGCGGCGGATGCGGGCGCGCGCCTTGCCGCTGACCACGAAGCGCTCCCATTCCGGGCTCGGCTTCTGGGTCTTCGACGTGATGATTTCCACCTGGTCGCCGTTCTGCAGCGAAGTGCGCAGATTGACGATGCGGCCGTTGACCTTGGCGCCGACGCAGCGGTCGCCCACTTCGGAGTGCACGGCGTAGGCGAAGTCCACCGGGGTCGCCCCCTGCGGCAAGGCGATGAGCTGGCCCTTGGGGGTGAAGCAGAACACCTGGTCCTGGAACAGCTCCAGCTTGGTGTGCTCCAGGAATTCCTCGGGCTTCTGGGCGTATTCCAGGATGTCGAGCAGCTCGCGCAGCCAGCGATACTTGGGCATGTCCGCCGGTTGGGGCATGCCCTGCTTGTAGCTCCAGTGGGCGGCGACGCCGAGTTCGGCCACCTCGTGCATCTCGTGGGTGCGGATCTGCACCTCGATCACCTGCAGGAACGGCCCGATCAGGGCGGTGTGCAGGGATTTGTAGCCGTTGGGCTTGGGGGTGGAGATGTAATCCTTGAAGCGCCCGGGCAGCGACTTGTAGCGGTGGTGCAGCAGGCCCAGCGTCTGATAGCAGGTGGCCAGGTCGGGCACGATGACGCGGAAGGCCATGATGTCCGACAGGTTTTCGAACGCCACGTCCTTCTGTTGCATCTTGCGCCAGATGGAATAGGGCCGCTTCTGGCGCCCGCGGATCTTCGCGTCCACACCCCCCTGGTTCAGGATGTCGGTCAGTTCCGCGATGATGCGGTCGACGATGTCGCCGCCCTCGTCGCGCAGAAACGCCAGCCGCTGCACGATGGAGGCCCGCGCTTCGGGGAACAGGTGCTGGAAGGCCAGGTCCTCCAGTTCGTCCTTCACCTGGTGCATGCCGATGCGCTCGGCCAAGGGCGCGTAGATCTCCAGCGTTTCCCGGGCGATGCGCTGGCGGCTTTCCGGCTTCCGGATGGCATCCAGCGTGCGCATGTTGTGCAGCCGGTCGCACAGCTTCACCAACAGCACGCGCAGGTCGCGCGACATGGCGAGCACCAGCTTGCGGAAATTCTCCGCTTGCTTGGCCCGGTCGGATTGCAGCTCAAGCTGGGACAGCTTGGTGACGCCGTCGACGAGCTGGGCGATTTCCTCGCCGAACTGGCCCTTGATGTCTTCCAGGGTGGCGACGGTGTCTTCCACGGTGTCGTGGAGCAGGCCGGTGACGATCGACCCGGTGTCCAGCCGCATATCGGCCAGCAGGCCGGCGACCTCCAGCGGGTGGGTGAAGTACGGGTCGCCGGAGGCCCGCACCTGCGAACCGTGGGCCTTCAGCGAGAACACGTACGCGCGGTTGATCAGCCCCTCGTCGGCCTCGGGGTTGTACGCCTTCACCCGCTCGATCAGTTCGTACTGGCGGATCATGGTACGCGCCCCGGCACGATGGACCGCGCGATGGCCCGCACCATGGACGTCACCGGGCGCGCCGCGCAGGCGAGCGTGGCGCCGGCGGGTCTGGGGGTCGCGGAGGTGGAGCCGCCCCTAGTAATCTCGCTCCCCGTCGGCGTCGGCATCGTTGAACACGTCCATGCCGGCTTCGATTTCCTCGACCTCGGCGGCCTGGCTGTCGTCGTAGCCGTGCACCGGGTCCATGCTGTCGTCGGCCGCCGCTTCGGCGCTCTCGCCCTCGTCGATCACCTCGCCCTCGTCGGACGGCTGGGCCCCGGTGTCGGTGGCCGTCTGGCGCAGCCATTCCTCTTCGCCGGCCATCAGGTCGACGATCTCCTCGTCCGGCTCGTCCATGCCGGCGTGGCGCTGGTGGCCACGGACAATCGCCTCGGTGAGCTTGTCGAACGGGATACTGGCGTCCGCGACCTCGCGAAGCGCCACGACCGGGTTCTTGTCGTTGTCCCGATCGACGGTGATCTGGGCGCCGGCGGAAATATCCCGGGCCCGCTGGGCCGCCAGCATCACCAATTCGAAGCGGTTGGGGATGCGTTCAACGCAATCCTCAACGGTAACACGCGCCATCTTCGGCTTCTCCGCTTTGCCAAACTATATCGATAGCATATATCGTTCGTGTGTGCGGTGGACAATATCTGTCTGCGCACGAAGACGTTGCCCACTGGCAGACTTACGATCCGGAAAAGTGGCTCTACATATTTCCAGATAAGCCGACTTTTTGTACGCAGAAACGGCAAAAGACGGTCTGTCTGCAGGCTGGACACATCAGATTACGTAGCGAGGAACTGGATGATTTTCTACAAGGAAGAGCGCCTGGCGCTGTTCGTCGACGGGGCAAATCTCTATGCCGCTGCCAGATCGTTAGGGTTTGACATAGACTATAAAAGATTGCTCGATCTGTTTGCCAAGAAAGGCCGACTGATCCGGGCTTTCTATTACACTACTCTGATCGAAGACCAAGAATACTCGCCGATCCGGCCGCTGATCGATTGGCTGGATTACAACGGCTATACGATGGTCACCAAGCCCGTGAAGGAATACACCGATTCCCAGGGGCGCCGGAAGACGAAGGGTAGCATCGACATCGACCTGGCCATCGACGCCTTGGAGATGGCGAGCCATGTGGACCACATCCTGCTGTTCTCCGGCGACGGCGATTTCCATCGCCTGGTCGAGGCAATCCAGCGTCGCGGCGTACGCATGACCGTCGTCAGTTCCATCAAAGCGCAGCCGCCCATGGTGGCCGACGAGTTGCGCCGCCAGGCCGACAACTTCATCGACCTTATGGATCTGGCGCCGCACATCCAGCGCCAGGGCGTGCCGCCGCGCTCCTCCCGCCATCTCGACGACGACGAGGACGGCTCCGGCTCCGAGGAGTGAGCAGCCGGGCCACAGCCGCAGTGGAGGGCCCGGCGGGTCCGCCGGGCGATTGCCCGCTGTGCCCCCGCCTGGCGGCCTTCCGCGCTGCCAACCGGGCGGCCTATCCCGACTTCTTCAACGCCCCCGTGCCGTCCTTCGGGGCGACGTCGGCGCGGCTGCTGGTGGTCGGCCTGGCACCCGGCCTGCGCGGCGCCAACCGCACCGGGCGACCGTTCACCGGCGACGGTGCCGGCGAGGTGCTCTACCCTGCGCTGAAGGCAGCCGGGTTCGCCGAAGGGTCCTACGGCGCCCACCCTGCGGACGGTTTCCGCCTGGTGGGGGCACGCATCACCAACGCCGTGCGCTGCGTGCCGCCGGAAAACAAGCCCACGGGCGGCGAGGCACTGGCCTGCCGGCCCTTCCTGGCGGCCGAGATCGCCGCCATGGCGGACCTGGCCGCGGTGCTGTGCCTGGGCCAGGTGTCCCACCGCCAGGTGCTGGCGGCGCTCGGCCGGCGCCAGGCGGACGTACCGTTCCGCCACGGCGAAGCGTACGACCTGGGCCGCTTTCGCCTGTACGACAGCTACCACTGCTCGCGCTACAACATGAACACGGGCCGCCTGACGACGGCGATGCTGGCCGCCGTGCTCGACCGCATCGCAGCGGACTTAAGGTGACCTATTAGATTAGCAAAGCGCTGTAACGTATTGTAGATCTGTGGTTTAGCCCGGGCGCGCTCAACCGTGATCGCGCAGGATCCGCGCCTTGTCGCGCTGCCAATCCCGCTCCTTGGTGGCTTGGCGCTTGTCCACCTTGCGCTTACCGCGGGCGAGCCCGAGGTCGACCTTGGCGATGCCGCGCGGATTGAAATAGATCGACAGGGGTACCAGCGTCGTGCCCTCCCGGCGGATCGACCCCAACAGCCGGTCTCGCTCGCGCCGGTGCACCAGCAGGCGGCGCGGCCGCTTGGCCTCATGGTTGAAGAAGCGCCCTGCGCTGGTATATTCGGGGATGTGGGCGTTGAACAGGTACAGCTCGCCGCCCATCTCGCCGGCGTAGCTGTCCTGCAGGCTGGCGCGGCCGGCACGCAGGCTCTTCACCTCCGTCCCCACCAGCACGATCCCGGCTTCCAGGTTCTCGTCGATGAAGTAGTCGTGGCGCGCCCGGCGGTTCTGGGCCACGAATTGTCCACGGATCGGCTTGGCCATGGCGGGGTTCCTGAGGCTCCGCAGTGCTGCCCGAGTCGGCCCGTCAGACGTTGCTGCCGGGGATCAGCCCGACCTGGGCCATGGCGGTGCGCACGGCCAGGCAGGTCGCCTCGCCCGGCTCCACCAGCGGCTTGCGCACCCGCGGCGCGACCTTGCCCAGAACGCTCAACGCGTACTTGACCGGGGCGGGGCTGCTCTCCAAGAACAGGGCACGATGCAGCGGCACCAAACGGTCGCGGATCTCGGCGAACGTGGCCAGATCGCCGTCGCGCCACGCGCGGTGCAGCTTGGCGCACTGGGCCGGAGCGGCATTCGCGGTGACGGAGATGCAGCCATGCCCCCCTTGCGCCAGGAAGGCGGCGACGGTCAGGTCCTCGCCCGACAGCAGCACGAAGTCCTCGCCGATGGCCCGCCGCGTCACCGCCGGGCGGCCGAGGTCGTTGGTGGAATCCTTCACGCCGATAATGTTGGGCAGTTCGGCCAGCCGCGCCATGGTCTCGACAGACATGTCGACCACGCTGCGCCCCGGAATGTTGTAGATGATGATGGGCAGGTCGGTGGCGTTATGGATGGCTTCGTAGTGCGCAAAGAGGCCGGCCTGCGTCGGCTTGTTGTAGTACGGCACCACCACCAGGGCGGCGTCGGCGCCGGCATCCTGGGCGTGGCGGGTCAACTGGATCGCCTCCTCCGTGGAGTTCGATCCGGTGCCGGCGATCACGGGAACGCGTCCGTTCACGGCCTCGACACACAGCTCCACGACGCGCATGTGTTCGGCGTGGCTGAGGGTCGGCGACTCCCCGGTGGTACCGCAGGGCACCACCGCTTCGGTGCCCTCCGCGATCTGCCATTCCACCAAGTCCTGGAACGCCCGTTCGTCCACGCCGTCGGCGGTGAACGGGGTCACCAGGGCGGTCATCGACCCTCGAAACATGCGTGTGACTCCATGATCTGTCGAGCATCCAGCGTAGTGGCCCGGCCTGCCCTTGCCAAGCTGACCGCCGCCCTCCTCGCGTTGGCGGTGTATGCGCCCTGGGCGGCCTCCGCGCAACTCAGCCAGTCCGACGTGCTGGTCTACCAGGCCGCCTTCGAAGCGGCCGACCTGCAAGCCTGGGCGACCGCCCGGGCGATCGAGCAGCAGGCCACCGACCCGGTGCTGCGCGAGGTGGTCGACTGGGTGGCCATGTCCAACGACGATGGCGACCGCAGCTTTGCGGAGATCGCCGACTTCCTCAACCGCCATCCCGACTGGCCCGATCAGCGCGGCCTGCGCAGCCAGGCCGAGCGCATGATGCCGGCGGGCCTCGGCCGGGCTGAGGTGGTGGCCTATTTCGAAACCCACCCGCCGGTCACCGTCGACGGTGCCGTGCGCTATGCCCAGGCCCTGGAAGGCTCCGGCCGGCTCGACGAGGCGCAGGCGATGCTGCACGGCATCTGGCCGGAGCTGACGGTATCGGCCCAGAGCCAGGACGACCTGTTGAGTGCCGTCGGCCACCTGCTGACGCCCACCGACCACGCCTTGCGCATGGACCGGCTGATCTGGGACGGCCGGCTGCGCGAAGCCCGCTGGCTGATGCCCTTTGTGGACGGCGCCACGCGGGCGCTGGCCGAGGCGCGCATCCAACTTGCCAACCAGGCCGATGGCGTGGATGCCCTGATCGCCCGGGTGCCGGCCGAACTCCAGGCCAATGAAGGGCTGCTCTACGAGCGCCTGCGCTGGCGCCGCCGCTCCGACCGCATCGATGGGGCCATGGAGATCCTGGCCCAGCAGCCGGCGCAGCTCACCCATCCCAGCGCCTGGTGGGAGGAGCGCAACACCATCGCCCGCGACCTGCTGGCCGCCGGAGATGCGGCGCGCGCCTACCAGGTCGCCTCCCAGCATCGCCAGACCGACAGTTTCCCGCGCTCGCAGGCGGAATGGCTGTCCGGTTGGATCGCGTTGCGCTTCCTCAACGATCCCGCGGCCGCCTACAACCACTTCCAGGCACTCTACGCCAATGTCGGCACGCCCATCAGCCTCGGCCGTGGCGCCTACTGGTCGGCCCGGGCCCTGCAGGCCATGGGGCGCGATGCGGAAGCCGCCCAGTGGTACGCCGTGGCGGCCCAGAACAGCTCGGCCTTCTACGGCCAGCTTGCCGCCACCCCCATCGGCCAGCCCACCGTGGGGCCGCTGCCGGCCGATCCCGCCCCCGATCCGGCCTTCGCGGGCTCGGAGTTCGGGCGCATCATCCCGGCACTCCACCAGATCGGCCAGGACCGCCGCACCGAGCTGTTCTTCCGTGCCGCCACCCAGGCCGCCGGCACCAACCCGGCGGCCCTGCGCGCCATCGCCGACTTGGCCGACAGCCTCGGCCTGCCGCACATGGGCGTCTATGCCGTCAAGCAGATCATCTTCCAGAACATCGTGTTGTACGAGACCGGCTATCCGGTGATCGACATGTCGACCGCCGACCCGCGCGTGGAAGACGCTCTGGTGCTCGCCCTGATGCGCCGGGAGAGCGAATTCGACGCCGGCGCCATCAGCCCGGCCGGCGCCCGCGGCCTGATGCAGCTCATGCCGGCCACCGCCGCAGGCATTGCCGGGGAGCTCGGCATTCCCCACAATGTCGGCATGCTGACCACCGATCCGGGCCACAACATTCGCCTGGGCAGCGCCTATCTGGCGAGCATGCTGGAGCGCTTCGGCGGATCGTATGTGCTGGCGATCGCCGCCTACAATGCCGGGCCCTCGCGGGTGGATGATTGGCTGGAACGCCTGGGTGATCCGCGCGATCCGGGCATCGACGTGATCGACTGGCTGGAGAACGTGCCGATCTACGAGACCCGAAACTACGTGATGCGCGTTCTGGAGGACGTGCAGGTCTACCGGGTCCGCCTGGGCAATGCCCCCGTGGTCGGCGGATTGGAGGCCGATCTTGCCCGCTGACGAACCCCTGTTCCCCGGAATCCGCGCCTGCGTATTCGACGCCTACGGCACGCTGTTCGACACCAGTTCGGCGGCCGAGCGCCTGCGCAGCCGTCTCGACGACCGGGCCGACGCCCTGTCTGCCGCCTGGCGGACGAAGCAGCTTGAGTACACCTGGCTGATGTCGCTGATGGGCCGGCACGTGGACTTCATGGCGGTGACGAGCTGGGCTTTGGACTTCGCCCTGGAGCAGACGGGCATCACCGCCGATGCCCAGCTTCGCGCCGACCTGATGGACCAGTACCGGGTGCTGGACGCCTATCCCGATGCCCGCGGCACCCTGGAAACCCTGAAGAAGGCCGGCATCGCCACCGCCATCCTCTCCAACGGCTCACCGGAAATGCTGCGTAGCGCCACCGTCACGGCGCGCATCGGCACCCTGCTGGACTACGTGCTGTCGGTGGAAAGCGTCGGCATCTTCAAGCCGCACCCGCGGGTCTACCAGCTCGCGGTGGAACGGCTCGGCGTGGTACGGCGGCAGATCTGCTTCGTTTCGTCCAACGGCTGGGATGTGGCCGGGGCCGCCTGCTTCGGCTTCCCGGTGCTGTGGGTGAACCGCACCGGCAGGACCGCCGAACGCTTGCCCACCGGGCCGTCGGCCACGCGGCCCGACTTGAAGAGCTTGCCGGAGCTGATCGGCCTGAGCTGACGGTGCGCGGCGGCGGCGCAGTTATCGAAGGCGCGGCCTTACAGGCTACCTGCGGCGGCGGCCACCGGCGGCGCTTCGGAATCCCCCGGCGGTGCAGGCTCCGCTGCCGGTGCGGCAGGCTTACGATGGGTGACCTGGAGCTTGGGGGCGGACAGCAGGACATCGCCCTTCTGACGTTTCACCGAGCCGTCGACCACGGCACCGCGCGCCACCTCCAGCGTCTCGTGCAGGATGTCGCCCTTCACCTCGGCGGTTTCCATCAAGGAAACGTCGCGGCCGCACACGCGGCCTTCCACGCGTCCCCAGATGCGCACCACCTCGGCCACCAGTTCGCCGGAGATCTGAGCCGTCCGGCCAACCGACACCGAATGGCTGCGCACGTCGCCCTCGATCGTCCCGTCGACCTGCACGTCGCCGTCGGTCACCAGGTTGCCGACGATCTTCATGTCCACGCTGATGATGGATGGCGGGGCGTCGCCGGCTGCCGGAGACCGGTTGGCGGCCTCCTGGCGCGGTTCATTCGGCGTCTGTGACTTCGAGAACATCGTATCCGGCCCTCAGAAAGCTCATGGGATCACGCGGTGTTCCCTCGACCCGCACTTCGTAGTGCAGGTGCGGCCCCGTGCTGCGCCCGGAGCTGCCGATCGTGCCGACCTGTTGACCATAACCGACAACGTCGCCGACGTTCACGGAAACTGAGGAGAGATGCGCATATCGGGTGACGAGCCCGAACGTGTGCTGGATTTCCACCATGCGGCCATAGGCACCCTGCCAGCCCGCCACCAGCACGGTGCCGGGTGCGGTGGCGTAGACCGGCATGCCGTAGCTGCCGGCAAAATCCAGCCCCTCGTGCCGGGCCGTGCGGCCGGTGAACGGGTCGCGCCGGCTACCGAAGCCGCTCGACAGGCGGGTTTCCAGCCCCGCCGGGCGGCCCAGCGGCATGGCATCGGCCACCTCGGTCAGGCCCGACACCTGGTCGGCCAGCGCCAGCACATCGGCTGCCGCCGTCCACCCGTCGTGGCCGAGCAGGTAGTCCGGCAGTTCCGGCACCAGCGGGCCGCCATAGGCACCCTCCGGATCCATGTGAAGGTCGGCCATCATGGCATCGACGTCGAGCCCGGTGCTCGCCAGCGCCATGTGCAGGCCGTCGACCTGCAGGGTCAGCCGGTCCTGGAGGTCGGCGACGAACTGGCCCTGCACGTTGCGCAGGGTCAGCAACTCGTCGTCCAGCCGCTGCGCCCGGCCGGCCAGCTCGGCGTTGGCGGCCGTCAGGGCATCGCGGCTCCAGGCCAAGGCACCGGCGTTGAAACGGGCGATCTCCAGCCCATCCTCCAGCCCGTCGATGGTGAGATGGGCCGCAGCCAGCTCCGCGCGGGTTTCTTCGAGCTGGTCGGCAAGCTGCTGCAACTCCGCCACCTGGCCGTCCTGGCTGGTGGTCATGCTGCCCATCAGGGTACGGGCATCGTCCAGATCGGCCGTCAGGGTCTGCACCTGGTCCTGCACCTCGTCCAGGGACGCCGCCAGGTCGTCGCGTTCGGTTTCAAGCTGGTCGCGCTCGTCGGCCACCGTCGCCACGGTACGCGAAGCGGTGCGCACGGCGAGGCTCAACTCGTCGACGCGGTGGCCCAGGTCTTCGGCCCGGGCTTCGGCCTCCGCGGCGCGGCGCACCTCGCGGGTCCGCTGGGCGCGCGCCTCGCGCAACTGCACCAGGGCTTCATCGCGGCTCACCTCCGCCAGGTCGGCTGCCTGGGTCAGGCGCACGGTCTCCGCCTGGGCCAAATCCAGGGAGCCCCGGCTGGCAGCCAGATCGGCGGCCATCGCGTTCAATTCGTCGCTGCGCTGGGCGAGTGCGATCACCAGAGCGTTACGCTCCGCCTGGGCACTGGCCAGCGACTGCTCCAGCTCATCCACCCGGGTGGCGAGCAGGTTGTTGTGGGCGACCAGGCGTTGGCCGAGCGTGGGGATCTGCGGCATTTCCCCCACCAGGTCGCGGGGCTGGGTGCCCGAGCGGCTGAGGCGGGAGACGAGCTGGGCATAGCCCATTTCCAACTGGTCGATGGTCTCCGCGGACTCCATCTGGTGGACCGCGAACATGGCGGTCGACACCGAAGTGGCCACCGCCCAGAAGGCAACGCCGGAGGCGACGGCAAGCGCCAGGATCTGGTCACGGCGGGAAATCCGGATCTGCCGCACGCCCGTTTCCGAGCGCAGCAGGAATTGGCGGTTGACGAACCAGCGCCGGCGGGTCGCCGTCCTCTTTCCCCTGCGAACCACCCGACCTCCTCCCGCCCCCACGCAAGGCACAACGCAAAACCACCCCGGACCTGATGGCTCAGCCGGGCAGCCGAAGCATGGCCCCGGCCGCGCAACCTTAACGACTCGGCGGCGCCGACACAATCGCCGCAAAGAGTCCTGGCTTATCCGGATCTTACGGACCGGTCTTCACGATCTTCCGGAGACCCTCGGCCGCGTCTGGTTAAGAATGTGTGAAGAGCCGTCAATCCCCTAACCAGTGCCCGCTCGCCGAGCCAGCCGGGCGGGTGGCTGCGCAGCCCGCGGTGCAGCAGGCCCACGGCCAGGTAGGTCAGCAGGCCGGCGAGCAGCACGTCGCTCAGGAAGTGACCGCCCTGGATCACCCGCATGGCGCCCACCAGAACGCCCCAGGCGAGCGCCGCAGCGAGGGCAGCACGGCGGCGGCGCGGCGCTGCCAACGGCACCAGGGCGACCAGCACCATGGCGGCCGAGGCCTCGCCGCTGACGAACGAGCAGTTGGCCGGGCATTGGCCCGACATCACCCAGACCGGCTGGAACTCCAGGTCCGGCGCCAGCGACGGCGGGTCCTGGAACTCCGCCAGGTGGATCGGCCGCGGCCGCCCCCAGTTGTCCTTGAGCACGCCGTTCACCAGCAGGCCCGGCACCAGGGCCAGGCTGGCCACCAGGTAGAGGGCGGTGCCGACGCGCATGATCCCGCGGCGGCGCGGCCATAGCAGCCGGGCTGCCAGCGTCGCCAGAGCCGCCACCGCCACGGCGGCGACGCTGATCACCACCAGGTCGCGCACCGGCTGCCAGAGGCCGAGATGGCTCCAGAAGAACCCGGTTTCCGGTGAGGACACCTGGCGCGACACCCAGCGGTCGATCCCCGGCGCCAGCATGAACATCACGCTGATGCCGAAGATGGCCCAGGCCACCCGCCACAGGATGCGGGCGGAAAAGGGATCGAGCGGCCGCCGCATGGGCCTAGGACCCGCCTGCATCGTCGTAGCCGAGGAAGCCGCGGCCCAGCCACACATGCACAAGGAGCCCGCCGTCCTCGTGGGTGGGCACGGCGATGTCGGGCAGCGCCTCCAGCTCGCGGAAATGCCCCTGGTAGGCACTGCCGTTGCCGCGGGTGACGATCAGCAGGTCCTGGCCGACCAGCGCGATGGCGTCCGCCGACAGATCGTACTGGCTGTCCACCCGGCCGTCGGCGTTCCAGCTATGGACGCCGTCCAGGTGGCGGGCGGAATGGTACATCACCGCGGCGATATAGCGCCGTTCGTCCAGCACCACCGGCAGGTCGCCATGGGCTTGGCGCACGGCATCGATCGCCGCGGCCAGCTCGTCCCAGCCGCGCATCCGCCGGAAGGGATCGCGGCGGGCATTGTCGAACAGGCCGGTCGCCTGTCCCACCGGCTCCACCAGCGGCACCGCAACCGCCAGCCCCAGATGGGCGGCCAGCGTCCACACCAGGAGCGCGCGCCAGCGCGGCACATCCATCAGTGCCACCACCGCCACGGTGGCCGACACATAGGCCGCCGCCGCCCAGTTGGCATTGGCCTGGGAAAGCAGCGCCTGCACGGTCATGAAGCCCAGCAGGACGACGGCGAAACACAGCAGCAGCCTGACGCCCGGCACGCCGCAGCTGCGCCGCCAGCGGGCGAAGGCGTAGAGCAGCGCACCGAAGGTGACAGGACCGAATACGGCAAACTGGCCGCCCAGGAAGTCCAGCATCTCGCGCGGATTGAACAAGCTCGCGGTGTCGTATTCGCCGTCCTGGATCACATGTCCCACGGCAACGAAGCCGGTGGCCAGGTTCCACATCAAGTTTGGGCTGAATACTGCCAAGAGGGCCGCGGCGTAGGCATAGGGGCCGGCGGTGGTAAACACGCGCAGCCGGCGGGCAATAAGCAGATACAACAGCAGCGAGGCGGGAAAGGCGATGGCGGCGTATTTGGTCAGCAGGGCGCAGCCGGTGAACGCGCCCGCCAGCGCCCACCACAGGGCGGGGTGCGCCGCCGGCCGTGCGCCGCCGCCTTCGGCCTTGATCACAGCGGCAAGGGCGAAGGCCCAGAACATCAGCAAGGCCGGGTCGACGGAAGCCACCAGCGCCGACACGCTGATCCCCGGCAGGGCGATGTAGCAGATGGCCGACAGCGCCCCCACCCGCGGCGACACCAGTGCCCGGCCGACCCAGAACAGCGTCAGTGCCGTTGCGGCATGGATCAGCGGCGTCGACAACCGGATGCCGAAGGAGCCGTCGCCCGCCAGCGCGGTGGAGAGCCGGATGATCCAGGCGATCATCGGCGGTTTGGTGTCGTAGCCGACGGCGAGATCGCGCGACCACGTCCAGTACTGCATCTCGTCGGCGTAGAGCGGCACCCAGCCCGCGGCCAGCGTCGCCAGCCGCCAGGCGGTCACCAGGCCGACCACCAGCAGTGCCAGCGTGCGCGCCACCCTGGGCTCGGCGGCGAGCAGGCCGGGCGTAGCGGCAGGGGTGGGGTTGGGCATCGCGCACATGGACGGGCTCGCTCCGGTGGGTCCGCGGCCAACCCGTTAGCATGACCCGGCGGGCCACGGCGCCCCCTTTGCGCATCCCCACCCTGTGCAGCGGTGGCCGGCCGACCGATGCCCGACCGCCGCCCGGACGGGCACCAGCCGCCCGGCCTTTGGTCTTGCGTCGCTTCCGGCCAGGTTCTAGGCACTGCTTGCCTTTGGCGGAGTCGGTCCCGGCCCCTCCTCCGCCCGGCCGCCCACGGCAGTCGTCTGGACTGGGTGGCCGGGCAGGAGGGAGGGCCGGCGCCGCGACGTCCCGCCGGGGGCACTGCAGGCCCCTATCCGATCGACGTCTGGAATGGTCGCGACCCCATGATGCGCATCGCCATGATCGGCACCGGCTATGTCGGCCTGGTGTCCGGAGCGTGCTTCTCCGAGTTCGGGTTCTCCGTCACCTGCTGCGATACCGACGCAGCCAAGATCGAAAAGCTGACCCACGGCGAGATGCCGATCTATGAACCCGGCCTCGACGACCTGGTGGCGCGCAATGCTGCGGCCGGCCGGCTGGCGTTTACCACCGATTTGGCGCTGGCGGTGGCCGACGCCGAAGCGGTGTTCATCGCCGTGGGCACGCCGTCGCGCCGCGGCGACGGCCATGCCGACCTCACCTACGTCTACCAGGCGGCCGAACAGATCGCCCGCGCCGTCACCGGCTACACGGTGGTTGTCACCAAATCCACCGTGCCGCCCGGCACCAGCGTGCAGGTGAAGCGCATCGTGCGGTCCGCCCGCCCCGACCTGGAGATCGATGTCGCCTCCAACCCGGAATTCCTGCGCGAAGGTTCCGCCATCCAGGATTTCATGCGCCCCGACCGGGTGATCATCGGCGCCGACAGCGAGCGCGCCCACGACGTGCTGAGCCGGCTCTACCGTCCGATCAACCTGCGCGAAGTGCCCATCGTCAACACCTCGCTGGTCACTGCGGAGATCACCAAATACGCCGCCAACGCCTTCCTCGCCATGAAGATCACCTTCATCAACGAGGTGGCGAACCTGTGCGAGAAGGCCGGTGCGGACGTGCACGACGTCGCCCGCGGCATCGGGCTCGACGGCCGCATCGGCCGCAAGTTCCTCCACCCCGGCCCCGGCTACGGCGGCTCGTGCTTCCCCAAGGATACGCTGGCCTTCGCCCGCGCCGGCCGCGAGCTGGCGACCCCGCTGAACCTGGTGGAAACCACCGTCCAGGTGAACGACGCCCGCAAGCGCGCCATGGCGCAGCGCGTGGTGGAGGCGTGCGGCGGCTCGGTGGACGGCAAGACGGTGGCCGTGCTCGGCCTCACCTTCAAGCCCAACACCGACGACATGCGCGAAAGCCCGAGCCTGGAAATCGTGCCGGCCTTGCAGGCGGCGGGAGCGACGGTGCGCGCCTTCGATCCCGAAGGCATGGGGGAAGCGGCCCCGCTGCTGCCGGGAGTGATCTTCTGCGAGGATGCCTACGGTACCATGGCGGGGGCCGATTGCCTGGCGATCGTCACCGAATGGTCAGAGTTCCGGGCGCTCAACCTGAAGCGGGTCAAGGCGCTGCTGGCCGCCCCTGTGGTGGTGGACCTGCGCAACTGCTACGACCCTGCCACCATGGCCAAAGCCGGCTTCACCTATCACTCCATCGGCCGGCCGAGCGTGTAGGGCCGCCTTTCCGCCGGCACTTGCGGGGTGCGGCGCCCTGGCAGACTGGCAGGATCGGGCCAAAGGGTTAGGTGTACGGTAGGACTGCCAGACCCGAACCGGACCATGACCGACCAGCCTTCACCCCCCGTACCGCCGGCCGCGGACGTGCCGGAGCACGCGCCGGCCGACCATCCGCCGGTGGCGCGCGGCCGTATCGGCGTGCTGCTGCTCAACCTGGGCACGCCGGACGGCACCGGCTACTGGCCCATGCGCCGCTACCTGAAGCAGTTCCTCAGCGACCGCCGGGTGGTGGACGTGCCCCGGCTGATCTGGTGGCCGCTGCTCAACCTGGTCATCCTCACCACCCGCCCGTCGCGCTCCGGGGCCGCCTACAAGCGCATCTGGAATGAAGAGCGCAACGAGGGCCCCTTGCTCACGATCACGCGGGCCCAGGCCGAGGCGGTGGGCTGGCGCCTTGCCGACCGCCATGGCGACACCGTGCTGGTCGACTTCGCCATGCGCTACGGCAATCCCGCCACCGGGGCCGCGATCCGGCGGATGCAGGCGGCGGGCTGCGAGCGGCTGCTGGTGTTTCCGCTCTATCCGCAATACGCGGCCGCCACCACGGCCACGGCCAACGACGAGGCGTTCCGCGCGCTGATGGACCTGCGCTGGCAGCCGGCGGTGCGCACCGTGCCGGCCTACCACGACCATCCCGGCTACATCGCCGCCCTGGCCGGCAGCGTGGCGGCGGAGCTGGAGCGGCGCGCCGCGGCGGGCGAAGCGGCCCCCGACGCCATCGTCGCCTCCTTCCACGGCATGCCCCAGCGCTACCTGCGCCTGGGCGACCCCTACCACTGCCAGTGCCGCAAGACCGCCCGGCTGCTGCGCGAGGCGCTGGACTGGCCGGAAGACCGCCTGGAGATCGCCTTCCAGAGCGTGTTCGGGCGGGAGGAATGGCTGCGGCCTTACACCGTGGACCGGGTGGCCGACCTGGCCCGTGCCGGCAAGACCGACATCGTCGTGCTGGCGCCGGGTTTTGCGGCGGACTGCCTGGAAACGCTGGACGAGATCCGCACGGAGATTCGCCACGCCTTCGTTGAGGCGGGCGGCCAGCGCTTCACCTACCTGCCCTGCCTCAACGACGCGCCGGCCCATATCGACCTGCTGGTCGACATCGCCGAGCGCGAACTGGCCGGCTGGCTTGCCGGCTGAGGCCGGCAGACCCGCTCAGGCGATGCCTTCGCGCAGCAGGTCGTGCAGGTGGATCACCCCGAGGGGCACGCCTTCGCGCACCACGAAAAGGGCCGTGATCTTGAAGCTCTCCATGGTCTCCAGCGCCTCGGCCGCCAGGGTTTCAGGCGGTACGGACTTCGGCGTGGTGGTCATCACCTCGTCCACCGTCTGGCCCAGCAGGTCGTCGGCCATGTGGCGGCGCAGATCGCCGTCGGTGATCACGCCCACCAGCTTGCCGTCGCCGTCGATCACGCCGACCAGGCCGAATCGCTTGGCGCTCATCTCCAGGATGGCATTGGACATGGCGGTGCCGCGCGGCAGCAGCGGCATCTGATCGCCGCTGTGCATGATCTGGTGGACATAGCGCAGGCGCGAGCCCAGGCGGCCGCCGGGGTGCAGCTCGTGGAAGCGGTCGGCGGTGAACTCGCTCGACTCCAAAAGCGCCATGGCCAGCGCATCGCCCACCGCGAGCTGGATCAAGGTAGAGGTGGTGGGCGCCATGCCGTGCGGGCAGGCTTCGCGCACCCGCGGCAGGATCAGCGCGACGGAGGCGTGGCGGGCGAGCGTGCTGTCGACCCCGGAGGTCAGCGCGATCAGCGGAACGGAGAAGCGCTTGGAATAGACCAGCAGGTCGGAGAACTCCTTGGTCTCGCCCGACCAGGAGAGCGCCAGCAGCACGTCATTACTGGTGATCATGCCCATGTCGCCATGGCTGGCTTCGGTGGGGTGGACGAAGAAGGCCGGCGTGCCGGTGGATGCCATGGTGGCGGCGATCTTGCGCGCGATGTGGCCGCTCTTGCCGATGCCGCAGACGATCAGGCGGCCCTGGCGCGAGCGGATCAGCCTTACCGCCTCCACCAGGGCGGGGCCCAGGGGGCCGCTGGCCATGGCCGCCTGCAGCACGCCGATGCCCTCGACCGCGACCACCAGGCTACGTGCCAGCGATGCCGAGATGATGGCGTCGTCCAGGCGCTCCCCGGTCATGCCCGTGTCCTGCGTACGCGGTCGCTCAGCCACTCCAACCTCCTGGGATCAACGGCTTGACCGCAGGTGATGCACAGCCGCTGGCGGAGTGTCCAGCCTCGCGTGGGCGATCCAGACCTGAGTGGATTGACATGCTGGTGTCATTTTGAGCTTTCACCGACACGGATTGCGGGTGCAGTTTGAGTCGGCTCAAGGGGTGCGGAACCGGACCGTCGGGGGCAGGTGGCGCCCCGGCGGAAAGTCGAACGGAGACCGGAGGCAATGCGTCTCACCAATTTCTCCAACTACGCATTGCGGGTGCTGATGTATGCCGCCGCCAAGCATCCGGCCCCGGCGACGGTGCCGGAGATCGCCCAGGCCCATGGCATCTCCTACAACCATCTGAAGAAAGCCGCGGCCTCGCTGTGCGGGGCGGGCTATCTTGACGCAGTGCGCGGACGCCGCGGCGGTTTGCGTCTGGCGCGCCCGGCGGCCACCATCGTGGTCGGCGACGTCATCCGTTTGACCGAAGGCGGGCTGACGCTGGTGGAGTGCTTCGATCCGCAGACGACCACCTGCCCCATGTCCAGCGGCTGCCAGTTGCAGACTGCCCTGCACGAGGCGTTGCGGGCGTTCCTGGCGGTGCTCGACACCTACACCCTGGCCGATCTGGTGGACCGGTCGAGTGCGCTGTCGCAGCTCGTCTCCGGGCTGGGGCTGGAGGATATCCGCCAGCCGATGCCGGCGGCCTAGGCGGCGGCCGGGACCGGCCCGGTGTCCGCCCAGCCGCTGCCCGGAGGAGCGCTGCCGCGGCGCTGCGTGCTGCATCCCGATGCCGTGTTCGATGGCGAAACCCTGCGCCACACCGCCGTGGTGGTGGACGACGGACGCCTGATCCTCGCCGAGGCGGCGAGCGCCGTGGTGCCCGGCCCGGCCATCGCCTTGCCCGGCGTGCTGGCGCCGGGGTTCCTCGACCTGCAGGTGAACGGCGCCGGCGGCGTGCTGTTCAACGCCGCCCCGACGGTGGCGACGCTGGCCCGCATGGTCGACGCCGTGCGCGCCACCGGCACTGCCTTTTTCCTGCCGACCCTGATCACCGATACCGCCGACGTGACGGCGGCCGCGGTGGCGGCGGTGGATGCGGCCATCGCCGCTGGATTGCCGGGGATCCTCGGCATCCATCTGGAAGGCCCCTTCCTCAACCCGGCGCGAGCCGGCGTGCATCGGCCGGACTTGATGGCACCGGCGACGCGGCAGGCGGTGGCGGCCCTGCCGCTCAGCCAGCGCGGGGCAACGCTGGTGACCCTGGCGCCGGAGCGGGCGGAGCCGGGCGCCATCGCCGACCTGGCGGGCCGCGGTGCGGTGGTGTTCGCCGGCCACACCGAAGCCGACTTCGCCACCATGGAGCAGGCGGCGGCGGATGGGCTGTGCGGTGCCACCCATGTGCACAATGCCATGGCGCCCGCCACCGCGCGGGAGCCGGCCGCGGTGGGGGCCGCACTGGCGCTGGACAGCCTATTCGCCGGGCTGATCTGCGACGGCCACCATGTCCATCCGGCCCAGGTGAAGCTGCTGCTGCGCGCCAAGCCGGCCGACCGGGCGGTGCTGGTAAGCGACGCCATGCCGACGCTGGGGGCCGACTTCGACCGGTTCGACCTGCTGGGCCAGGACGTCCGGCTGGCGGACGGCAGGCTGGTGACCCCCGAAGGCCGGCTGGCCGGGGCGCATCTGCGGCTCGACCGGGCGGTGGCCAATGCCATGGCGTTTGCCGGCATCGATCTCGCCCGCGCGCTCGCCGCCGTCACCCGCAACCCGGCCAAGGCGCTGGGCCTGTGGCCCGCCCGCGGCAGCCTGGAAGGCACGCCCGGCGCCCTCACCCTGTTCGATCCCGCGGCAGGGACGGCGCGGGTACTCGCCGTGGCCTGAAGACTCCCCAATGGGGCCGCCGACGTACCAGCTACTTGTAGGCCCGGCTCTTTTCCCGCCACGCCTCGATTTCCGGCGTGGTCGACGAGGCATCGGCGTTCTGCGGCAGCTTGTCGTGGATGTCGTAGTAGCGGCCCTTGGAGCCGGTATGGACATGCATCACCGCTTCCAGGTCGGCATCATCGTCCAGCGAGCCGGCCGGGATGGAATAGAAGCCGCCGCCGTCGCGCCCCCAGAACAGGGGCGTGCCGCAGCGGCTGCAGAAGCCGCGCTGGTAGCCGGGCGAGGACACGTACCACTTCAGCGCCCCGTCGCGGTCCTCAATGGTCACCTGGGAGCGGCGGGCTGCACTGGCCGCCAGGAAATGCCCGGTCCAGCGCCGGCACTGGCCGCAGTGGCAGTAGATCACCGGGCGCATCGGCCCGACGACGGTGTAGCGGACGGCGCCGCACAGGCACCCGCCGGTGTGCACCTCGCCCTCTTCGGGCTGCGGACCTTCCGATTGCGGACCTTCGGATTGGGGAGCTTGCGCCATGCCTTGCCTCCAGAAATCATGACCGCCTGGTCGGGCTATGCAGGGTGTCGCCGGCGAGGCGGCCGCGTCAAGCGATGCGGCCTCACGCCGAAACGGCAGCACTGTCCACGCTGCCGCACTTGCCGCGATCCGTTGCTGCAGTCCATTGTTTTATATCGGGTTTGCCGGTGCCGCTCGCCGGCCTCCAGCAATGACGATTGCGCCGGTCAGGCCCGCGGCGGCAGGGCACAACGAAAGAGGGGCGGCCCGCAGGCCGCCCCCCAGTCGATGGTCCCGGTGGCCCGCGCCCAGTGGTCCGACTCCGACATTTGCATCCCTTGCCGATCTGTCGGAAGCAAATGTCGGAGTCTCAAGGACCACTAGGAACTTATTGTTTCTAGTGGATCTTTTAAATTTGACGTTGGCAATGGGCCTTGCGGCCAGTGGGATGCAAACGTCAAATTCGATCCACTAGCGCACGCGGCCTTCCCGCCAGGCCTGGATCAGGTCGTCGTAGGCGACCGTCTCTCCCTGGCCCTCCTCGTCCTCAAGCGGCGGCTTGGGCGCACCCGGCTGGTCGAACCAGTATTGCGGGTCGCGCTCCTCGTTGAGCCGCGGGCCCAGGTCGCCCTGCACGCCGGCCCGTTCCAGCCGCTCCATCACCTGGTCCTGGGCGGCCGCCAGGTTGTCCATGGCCTGCTGCGGGGTGACTTCGCCGGTTACCGCTTCCGCCACGTTCTCCCACCAGAGCTGCGCCAGGCGCGGATAGTCCGGCACGTTGGTGCCCGTGGGGGTCCAGGCCACGCGGGCGGGGCTGCGGTAGAATTCCACCAGCCCGCCCAGGTTGGGCGCCAGATCGGTCATGGTGTCGGTCTGCAGGTCGCTTTCGCGGATCGGCGTCAGCCCGACGATGGTCTTCTTCAACGTGGTCGACTTGCAGGTGCAGAACTGGGCGTACAGCCAGGCGGCCTTGCGGCGCTCCAGCGGCGTGGAGTTGAGGAACGTCCACGAGCCGCAGTCCTGGTAGCCGAGCTTCATGCCCTCTTCCCAGTACGGCCCGTGCGGCGAGGGCGCCATGCGCCACTTGGGCGTGCCGTCCTCGTTCACCACCGGCAGGTCGGGCTGCGACAGGGCGGCGGTAAACGCGGTGTACCAGAAGATCTGCTGGGCGATGTTGCCCTGGCCCGGCACCGGCCCGGCTTCGGAGAAGTTCATTCCCGGCGCTTCCGGCGGCGCATAGGCTTCCAGCCACTCGATGTACTTGCGCAGCGCATACACGGCCGACGGCGCGTTGGTGGCGCCGCCGCGGGAGACCGACGACCCCACCGGGTTCGGACCCTCCACGCGGATGCCCCATTCGTCCACCGGCAACCCGTTGGGGATGCCGACATCGCCGGTGCCGGCCATCGACAGCCAGGCATCGGTGAAGCGCCAACCCAAGGACGGGTCGCGGCGGCCATAGTCCATATGACCGTAGACCCGCGTGCCGTCGATGTTCTGCACATGGTTGGTGAAGAAGTCGGCGATGTCCTGGTAGGCCTTCCAGTTGATCGGCACACCCAACTCGTAACCGTACTGGTCGCGGAACTGGGCCTGCAGGTCTTCGCGGGTAAACCAGTCGTAGCGGAACCAGTAAAGGTTGGCGAACTGCTGGTCGGGGAGCTGGTAGACCTTGCCGTCCGGGGCCGTGGTGAAGCTGATTCCGATGAAGTCTTCGAGGTCCAGCGTCGGCAGGGTGACGTCCGCACAGTCGCCGGCGATCATGTCGGAGATCGGTACCACCTGGCCGTAGCGCCAATGGGTGCCGATCAGATCGCTATCGTTGACGTAGCCGTCATAGACGTTGCGGCCGGACTGCATCTGGGTCTGCAGCCGCTCGATCACGTCGCCTTCCTGGATGAGGTCGTGGGTCAGGTTGATCCCGGTGATTTCGGAGAACGCCCGGGCCATCACGCCGGCTTCGTATTCGTGGGTGGTGATGGTCTCCGACACCACGTTGATGTCCATGCCGCGGAACGGCTCGGCCGCGCGGATGAAGAAGTCCATCTCGGCCATCTGGTCGTCGATCGACAGCGAGGAGGGTGAGAACTCGTCCTCCATCCAGCGCCGTGCCGCTGCCATCCGCTCATCGTCGGTCTGGGCGCGGGCCGCCCGCAGGGTCACGCCCGACCCGGCCAGAGCCCCCACCGCGGCGACGCTCTGCATCAGGGCGCGGCGTCCCACCAATACCGGCGGAGAACGGAATGCGGATTTCTTGGTCATGGGCTACTCCCTAATGCGCTGTCGATTATTGATGGTCGCCGCCCAGCGCTGACGACGACCTGGGGTGAAGCTTTTGTGCCGAACTCTAGGGTCCGTACTCAATTACCCCATGAGCCACGGCGGCTGACGGCGTTCGGTCCCACAAGGCGCTGAGCGCGCCGCGGTGCCTGTTCACCGCAAGGGCTCGGCAACGCCGTGGGGCGGGACGCCGCCAGCCGTCCGGAGGATTTGGCAGAAATCGGCCAGGACTGCGTCGCTCGTCGTCGAATATGCGTGGGCATGTCCATCCTCCTCACTCCTAGTCCTGTCCGATTTCTGCACAAACCATGGCCATGCGGTAATTGAGTCCGGACCCTAGTGCGTTCAGCCGTACCGGAGCAACACGGCCATCCAGGCGGCGGAGACCGCCAGCGCCCAGCTCAGGCCGGCATCCAGCAGCCCCAGCCAGGCCAGATGGATGAAGGCCGCCGACAGCAGGCCGATGAAGAAGCGGTCGCCGCGGGTGGTGCTGATGGGCAGGAAGCCCTTGCGCTGCAACGTCGGCATGGCGAACTCCCATACCGTCATGACGACGAGCAGGCCGAGGATCGCCAGGAAGAAGATCCCGGTAACCCAGGTCCAGGCCATCCAGCCGAAGCTGTGGTCGAGCCAGTCTGCCAGCGTGCCGCCTTCCATCGCCGCCTCCCGCGTCCCGGATGCCTACACGCGCCCCAGGGCGAAGCCCTTGGCGATGTAGTTGCGCACGAACCAGATAACCAAGGCGCCGGGGATCAGCGTCAATGTCCCGGCGGCGGCCAACAGCCCCCAGTCCAGCCCGGCGGCACTCATGGTGCGCGTCATGGTGACGGAGATCGGCTTGGCTTCCGTCAGCGTCAACGTGCGGGCCATCAGCAGCTCGATCCAACTGTACATGAAGCAGAAGAAGGCGGCGACGCCGACGCCGTTCCTGATCAACGGCAGGAACACCGACACGAAGAAGCGCGGGAAGCTGTAGCCGTCGATATAGGCCATCTCGTCGACCTCGCGCGGGACGGCCGACATGAAGCCTTCCAGGATCCACACCGCCAGCGGCACGTTGAACAGGCAGTGGGCCAGCGCCACGGCGATGTGCGTGTCGAACAGTCCGACCGCGTGGTAGAGCTCGAAGAACGGCAGCAGGAACACCGCCGGCGGCGCCATGCGGTTGGACAACAGCCAGAAGAACATGTGCTTGTCGCCGATGAAGCGATAGCGCGAGAAGGCGTAGGCCGCCGGCAGCGCCACCGTCAGCACGATGGCCATGTTCATGAACACGTAGGTCAGCGAGTTGACGTAGCCCATGTACCAGGAGCTGTCCGTCAAAATGGTCACATAGTTGTCGAAGCTGGGGTTGATCGGCCAGATGCTGAAGCGGCCCAGGATGTCGGCATTTGATTGCAGCGACATCTTGATCATCCAGTAGAGCGGCAGCAGCAGCAGCACGATGTAGATCGTGAGCAGCAGCTTGCCGGGTTTGACGACGCCCCCGTTTGCGCGCATGGCCGGTCCTCCCCCTACCGCTTGTCGGACTGACCGATGCGCGTGATCGCCGTGTAGAACATCCAGCAGATCAGCAGCACCAGCAGGAAGTAGATGATCGAAAAGGCCGCCGCCGGCCCCAGATCGCGCCGTTCGATCGCCCAGTTGGTCAACACGATCGACAAGAAGTTGGTGGCGTTGCCCGGCCCGCCGCCCGTCACCACAAAGGGCTCGGTGAAGATCATGAAGCTGTCCATGAAGCGCAGCAGCACCGCGATGGTGAGCACGCCGCGCAGCTTCGGCAGCTCGATGTACCAGAAGATGGCCGAGCGGCTGGCGCCGTCGATGCGAGCGGCCTGGTAGAACGCCGGCGGAATGGCGCGCAGACCGGAATAGCACAGCAGCACCACCAGCGGCGTCCAGTGCCACACATCCATCAGCACCACGGTGATCCAGGCGTGCAACGGATCGTCGGTGTAGTTGAACTCGATCCCCAGATCCGACAGCGTGTTGCCCAGAAGGCCGATATCGACGCGGGCGAAGAGCTGCCAAATGGTGCCGACCACGTTGAACGGCACCAGTAACGGCAGGGCCAGCAGGATCAGGCACACCGGCACCGCCCAGCCGCGCGCGGGCATGGCCAGCGCGATCAGCACGCCCAGCGGGATCTGGATGATCAGCACCAGGCTGGAGAAGGCGAGCTGGCGCAGCAGCGCGTCGTGCAGCCGGCTGTCGGTCAGCACATCGCGGAACCACTCGTCGCCGACGAAGATCCACACGCCGCCGCCGAAACTGTCCTGGACGGAGTAGTTCACCACCGCCATCAGCGGGATCAGGGCGGAGAAGGCCACCAGCAGGAACACCGGCAGGATCAGGAACCAGGCGCGGTTGTTGGGGATCTTGTCCATGGCGTTGCCTTTCTCTCCGCGCCCGTCAGGCCACCAGAAGCTCGTCGGCGAACAGCTTGGTGCGCTCCGCCGGGAAGCTGAGATGGGCCATCTCCGCCGGCACCTCGGCGTCCTCGTGCACCATGGCGAACAGCTCGCCGCCGCCGTCGCCGAGCCGCAGGGTGACCAGCCGGTGGGTCCCCAGATCCTCCACGTCGGTCACCCGCGCCGCCACCGTGCCCACCCCCGGCACCGCCGCCACGCCCAGGTAGCGCGGCCGGATGCCCACCTTGAGGGCGACGTTGCGTTCGCGCACCCGGCGCACCTGGGCGGGCAGCAGGGCGACGCTGCCGCCGGCGAACACCGCGCGCTCGCCCTCCAGCGTGCAGTCGATCAGGTTGATGCCGGGGCTGCCGATGAAGTAGCCGACAAAGGTGTGGCGCGGGTTCTCGAACAGCTCCACCGGCGTGCCCACCTGCAGCACCTGGCCGTCCAGCATCACCACAACCCGGTCGGCGAACGTGAGCGCCTCGTTCTGGTCGTGGGTGACGTAGACCAGCGTCGGCGCCAGCCGCTCGTGGATCTCCTTCAGCTTGCGCCGGAGCTGCCATTTCACGTGGGGGTCGATGACCGTCAGCGGCTCGTCGAACAGGATCGCGGCCACGTCGTCGCGCACCAGGCCGCGGCCCAGCGAAATCTTCTGCTTGGCGTCGGCCGACAGGTTCTTGGCCCGGCGGTTGAGGTCGCCCGACAGGTCCAGCATCTCCGCCACCTCGGCCACGCGTTCGCGCACCTGGGCTTCGGGCAGGTGGCGGTTGCGCAGGGGAAAGGCCAGGTTATCGCCCACCGTCATGGTGTCGTAGATCACCGGGAACTGGAACACCTGGGCGATGTTGCGCCGCTGGGTGGGCAGCTCCGTCACGTCGGTATCGTCGAAGCGGATGCGCCCTTCGCTCGGCGTAATGAGCCCGGAGATGACGTTGAGCAGCGTGGTCTTGCCGCAGCCCGACGGCCCCAGCAGCGCATAGGCGCCGCCATCGTCCCACACGTGGTTGAGCGGGCGCAGCGCGTAGTCGGACATGCGCCGGGCCTTGCCCCTGTAACAGTGGGCGATGGCGTCAAGCACGATGCGGGCCATGGCGTTCTCCCGGTTTCCTAGAGTCCGCCTGGAGCGGCGTCCTTGCGAAGCGACACGTCGGGCGCGGCCCCTTCCGGCGCGACCGTGTCCGCCTCGGGCGCCGTTGCCGCTTCCGGCTCCGCTTCCGGCTCCGCCTCGGCCGCAGGCTCGGGCGCCGGCTCGGGCGCCGGCACCGCCCGCACCGCTTCGCCGGGCACCATCACCTCGTCGTCCGGCGCCGTGGCGATCACCGCCGGGTTGCCGCCGATCATCCGGTTGGGCGACGCCGCCAGGTCGCCCGCGGGATCGAAGGCGAACAACTGGCCGGGATTGACGAACACGGCGATCTGTTCGCCCAGGCGGAAGCTGTGCACGCCTTCCACATGGCTCACCAGGTTGAGGCCGCGATGGCGCACATGGATGAAGGTCTCCGCCCCGGCGATTTCCGCCAGTTCCACCTTGCCGGACAGGGAGATGCAGCCGTCCACCTTGGGGGCGACCGTCAGGTGGTGGGCGCGCACGCCGAACTGATACGGCCCCGCCGGCAATGCGGTGAAGTGCTCGGGCAACGGCACCCGGATGTTGTCGCTGAGGAACACCATGCTGTCTTCGATGCGGCCGTCGATCACGTTGATGGGCGGATCGCTGAACACCTGGCCGACGCGGATGGTGGCGGGGTTCTTGTAGACGTCGATGGTGGATCCCGCCTGCAGCGCCCGCCCGGCATCCAGTACGATCACGTGGCCGCCCAGCATCAGCGCCTCGTGCGGCTCGGTGGTGGCGTAGACGGCGGTGGCCTCGCGGCGCTGAAAGATGTGGCGCAGCTCGGTGCGCAGTTCTTCGCGCAGCTTGTAGTCCAGGTTGACCAGCGGCTCGTCGAGCAGCAGTAGCCCGGCGTGCTTGACGAGCGCGCGGGCCAGCGCGGTGCGCTGCTGCTGGCCGCCGGACAGCTCGCCCGGCAGCCGGTCCAGCAGGTGCTCGATGTGCAGCAGGGCGGCGGTCTCGCGCACCTGGCGGTCGATGTCCGCGGCTGCCTTGCCGGCACGGCGCAGGGGGGCGGCGATGTTCTCGTAGACGGTGAAGGCCGGGTAGTTGATGAACTGCTGGTAGACCATGGCCACGTCGCGGCGGCGCACGCGCACGCCCGTCACGTCGTAGCCGTCGATCAGCAATTGCCCGCTGGTCGGCCGGTCGAGCCCGGCGAAGAGCCGCAGGATCGACGTCTTGCCGCTGGTGGTGGGCCCCAGAAGGATGTTTAGGTCGTTGGGTTGCAGGGCGATGGAGACGTCGTGGAGATGGGTCTCCCCGCCGACGATCTTGTTCGCGTTCCTCAACTCGACCGTCATGGCACTCCCTGCTCGGCTCCGGTCGCACCAAGACCAAGCCGGCGCGATCTGCCGAGAGGGCTCCAGATTGCCGCCGTAAAGGCACCGGAGCCACCGGCCACATGCCGGTTCCGGTTGCCCGTCATCCCTCTTGCCTGCTGTCGTTAGAGCAGCAAACCCGGCCGGATCGGCGGGGAGGCAGCAGAGCTACGCCGGGCACATCTGGTCCCGCGACGTGGCGGTGCCACAGCCCGGGCGGATCCTCCAACTTGGTCTTGGAGCCGGCGCCAAGCCTGGCAACCGGCCCGTTCTTGTTGGCAAAAACGCTAGATCAACCCCGAAGCTTTGGCAAACGGGAATTCCCCCGGCGGGGCAATGCGCCAGGGTGGTCCGCGGCGTTCGTGGGCCTTCTCCCACGCTGTCCAACCCGGTAGAACGGGGCCATGTTCGATGTCGCCGAAGACCCGCCCTTCTGGGTACGCAAGACCTTGGCCGAGATGACGGCCGACGAGTGGGAATCGCTGTGCGACGGCTGCGGCAAGTGCTGCCTGAACAAGCTGCGCTGCGACGACACCGAGGCCGTGTTCTTCACCGACGTCACCTGCCGGCTGCTCGACTCCCACACCTGCCGCTGCCGGGACTATGCCGCGCGCCGCAAGCACGTGCCCGATTGCGTGCAGCTCACGCCCGAACGGGTGGCGGAGATCGACTGGCTGCCGGAAAGCTGCGCCTACCGCCGCCTCGCCGAGGGCCGCGGGCTCGCCTGGTGGCACCCGCTGGTGTCGGGCGATCCGGACACGGTGCACGCGGCCGGCGTGTCGGTGCGCGGCCGCACCGTGTCGGAAACCGAAGTGCCGGACTACGACCTGCTGGCCCACGTGGTCGATTGGCCGGACCCGAACCGCTGAAGGACAGACGGCCCCGCGTCAGTAGTCCCATTCCATGGTGACGCCGATGCGGCCGGACCCGTCGCTGCCCACCTCGCTTTCCAAGCTGATGTTGGGAGTGATTTCCACTTCCACGCGCCCGGTGGTGTCCGTCGGGTTGGCCAGCCCCTGCTCCACCCCAAGGTAGATGTTGTCGCCGATATAGCTGCCCAGGCCGAGCGAGGCGTCGTTGACGTCGTCCGACGCGTTTACCTCCACCTCGCTCAGGCCGGTGGCTTCGCGCAAGCCGTCCAGCAGATCGGGCGATTGACCACCGGTCAGTTCCGCCACGGCCTGGGCCAAGGTCAGGGCCTGGAAAGCCGACAGTTCGCTCACCGACCGGCCGAACAGGATGCGCGACATCACCTCGTCCTCCGGCAGCGTGGGCTCCGAGGAAAACGAGATCTGGGGGTCCGAGGCGTAGCCGGAGATGTTGATGATGCCGCGGCCGTCCTCAATGGCAGCCGAGGCCTGGAAGTCCAGCAGCGGGTCAAGCGTTGCCACGTCGACGAATTGCACGGTGCCGGCATCCAGTTCGAACCGCCGGCCGAGCGCATCCAGATGGCCGCGCCGCAGCGATAGCTGCCCGCCCACCAGCGGCCGGTCGACCGTACCGCCGATCGACAAGGCACCGCCCACTTCTGCCGTCAGCCCACGGCCGCGCACGAACACCGCCCTCGGCGCATTCACCGCGATGTTCAGCGCGATGGCGAGCGGCGAGGCGGGGCCGGCGGCGGCTTGGGCCGCCCGCTGTGCCGCTTCCTCTTCAAGCCGCTCGGCCACATGGGCCGGCGGGTTCAGCTCCTCCACCTCCAGCACCGGCAGGTTCGCCGGCAGGTGTTCGGGAATGCTGATCTCCATACGGTTGACGCCGATGGTGCCGGCCACCTGCAGCGCCTGCATCGCGGTTCCGGAGATGGTCAAGTCGGTGTTGATGTCGACGGTCAGGTCGTCGCTGTTGACCACCGTCGCCTCGCTGCCGCGAATGCTGACGTTGACCGGCAGGCCGGCATCGAAGTCGAGTGTGATCTCGCCGGAGCCGGTCAGGCTGCCGCCGCCGGGCGTAAGTGCCGATAGCTGGGTGATGCGCAACTGCGACTGGTTGCCTTCCGCCGCCATGGTGATCTGCGAGAGCTGCACCCCCAGCTCGTTGTCTTCGTAGATACCGTTGGTCAGCGTCACCTGTCCGGAAGCCTGCGGATCGTTGAGCGTGCCGCCGACCGCCAGGTCGAGGGCCACCTGGCCGCCGATGCGGTCGAAGCGCGCGGCCAGCGCCGGCACGCTGCCCAGATCCATGGCACCGGTCACCGCCAGGTCGAGCGGCCCGCCGGCCAAGTCGGCGGAGCCCGAGATATCGAGGGTTCCCCCGGAACTGGGCTGGATCGCCGCCTGGATTTGCAGCGTGTTGCCGGCAAGCCGGCCGCTGGCGCTGACATCGGCCGTCGGCAGGCCGGTGCGCACATCGGCCAGACCACCGCCGGCCACCGCCAGGTTGTACGCGATGTCGGGCTGGGCAGCGGTGCCGCGCACGGTGATGGTGCCGGAGGCAAGGCCGGTAAGATCGAGGTCCGGATCGGCCAGCCGCGCCAGCGCCAGCGGCAGATCGCTCAACGTCAGGTCGAGGGCGAGGGCCGCGCCTGCCTGGCCTGCCACTGAAACGCTGCCGCCGTCCGCAGCCAGGGTCAGCCGGTCGATCGCCACATCGGACCCGGCAATGGTGATGCGCCCGCCTTGGACCAGCGTCGCGTTGACGTCCCGGTAGGTGAGGTTGAGGCGGCTGAGGTCGGCGGTGATGGCCTCCCCAAGGGAAATGGTGGCGGCGGCATCGGCGGTCACCTCGGGTCCGGCCATGGCGGCCGTCACCGCCAGCCCGTCGAGCCCGCCCGCCGCCGTGGCGCGGAAGGTGGAGGCCGTGATCGCCTGGGTCACCAGGTTTGTGCCGTTGAGCGTGACGTCGAGGACCGGGGCGTCCGGCGTCCCGGTCACCGCGGCGGAGACGGAGGCGAAGCCGATCTGCGCGTCGGGTGTGGCGATGCCGGAGATGCTGCCGGTGGCCGATACGTCGAGCGCTGCGCCGTCCAGCTCGGCATCGGCGGTGAGGTCGACGGCGCCCGATAGCGGCACGCCCAGCGCGCCGGCCAGGGCGTCGACACGGCCGTTGAGGCCAAGCTGGGCGGTGATCCGCCCGTCCGCCGCCATGTCGGCATCGCCGGTCACCGCCAGCCCGCCGAGATCGGCCGACAGGTCGTGGGCGCTGACGGCGCCGTCCGCGGCCATGCCCGCGGCTGCCTGCAGCGTCACGGGAACGCCGTCGAGGGTGGCGGCGAGGTTCACGTCGCCGTCGATACCGCCGTCGTCGCCGAGGCGCACGGTGCCGGACACCTCGGCATCGCCGATGGCGCGCCCGGCCGCGGTTCCCTCGTCAAGGCTCAGGGTAAAGGCGACGGCGGGCTGGCCCATGGGATCGTCGACGCGGCCGGACAGCTCCGCGCCACCGCTGGCAAGCGGCGTCAGGGCCGCGAGGTCGGTCACGCTCACCTGCCAGTCGACGGCCTGCGGGTCGGCGTTCAGGTCGGGGCGTGCCGTCACCGTCACCGGCCCGGCGGCCAGGTTCAGCTCGGCTTCTGCGATGCGTCCGTCGCCATCGGCGGCAAAGCGCGCCTCCAGCACCGCCCCGTCCTCCAGCAGCGCATCCACCTGGGCGATGCCGGTGTGCGCATCGTCGATATGGGCGGAAATGTCGGCCCCCAGCCCGTCCTCCCCCCAGCGGCCCTGGGCCGTGAGATCGACGGAGCCTGCCACCGGCTGGCCCAGGGCGTCAGCCAGCGGCGACAGGTCCGCCAGGCTGAGCGCCACCTGGCCGCTGCCGTCGGCTCCCCAGTCGCGCCCGGCCCCCGCCAGGGTCAGGTCCACATGCTCGGTGGACAGCGCGGCGGCCAAGTCCTCCAGGGACCCATCGAGACCGATCCGGCCCTGCGCCTGCAGGTCCAGCGCCTCGCCGATCAGCGCCAGCGCCTGGGGCGGCAGCCCTTCCAGTCCCGTAAGGCGCGCTGTCACCGAGACGTCGGCGGTGGCGTCCTCGCCGCTCAGCGGACCGGCCGGCCGCACCGCGACCTGGGCATCGACGCTTGCGGCGCCATAGGTCTGGTAGGCAATCCCGCCGGCAGAAATGGTGAGGTCGAGATCCGGCTCTTCGAAGGTCCCGGCCGCCGTCAGCTCCACCGTGGCATGGTCCCAGCCGACCGGGCCGGCGAGTGCCGTGATGGCGGACGACGATGGCGCCAGCTCCAGACGCAGGGTCGCCGTGCCCTGCTCCGCTGCGGTGTCGACCCGCCCGGTCAGGCCCGCCTGCATGGCCGCCACCGCCACATCCAGCCGGTCGACCGCGATGGCGCCGTCCGGCAACAGTGTGGCCTCCAGCGACACGGTCGGCGCCTCGCCCACCAGCGGCTGCAGGGTCGGCGGCAGGAAGGTGGCGATGTCGCCCGCCATGTCGGCGGCGATGCGATGGCCATCGGGGGTCGCCGCGATGCGTGCGGTGGCGCTGAGGTCGGCGATCTCGCCGGCCGCGGCCGTCAGCTCGCCCTGCCAATCGTCCAGCGTACCGTCGCCCGCGAGCGTGAGGTGCACCTCGGGCAGGTCGGGCCGCGCCAGCATCGCCGCAGCGATGCCGCCGGGCGGCTCCTCCACCGTGGCATCGACGGTGAGCCGGCCGGTTTCCGGCACGTAGCGGGCATCCAGCAGCGCACGCGCCGCCACGCCGTCGGTGCGCGACAGGTCGACGGACAGCACCAGGTTCTCGCCCAACTCACCGAGATGGCCCGATGCGATCAGGGTGGCGGTGACCGGCGTGCCGATCACCGAGGGTGCCAAGTTGATCTCGCCGATCCTGAGATGCGCCAGATCGACGGAAACCGGCAGGCTCGGCAGTTCCAGCGGCTCCGCCGGCTCCTCGTTCGCCGGCACCTCGGCCGACGACGCGGGCAGCCGCAGCACCGACAGCCGGTCGGCCTCCACCGCCGAAATGCGCACCTCGCCGCTGAACAGGCCCAAGGGCTCCCAGGCCAGGCGCAACCCCTCCAGGGTCAGCCAGACGCCGTCGCCGTCGCTGATGCGGATGGAGTCCACCTGCATACGCACCGGCACGAAGCCGTCGATGCCTTCGATCTCAAGTCCGAAATCGGGTCCGGTCGTCGCCGACGAGAGCGTGGAGGCGAGCAGGCGCTGGCCGATGCCGGTCTGCAGCCCGCCGAACACGGCCAGCAGCAGAACCAGGAGGCCGACGACGATCACCGCGATGATCTTGACGGTGCGGCGGATGACAGACATGCGAGCCAATCCTGAGCGCCTAGCGAGTGTCCCGATTCCGAAGTTCGCAAGACTTCAACACACGCTCCCAAGCGAACTTCGGAATCAAAGGGACACTAGTAAACCTATGACTCTAGTGTGGTTTCCGGATCAGAAGTTGGTTTCTGTCCTGGCGACCTGATCGAACGGACTTCTGATCCACCACACTAGAACGCCTGTCCGATGCTGATGTAGAGCTGCACCGGATCGTCATTGTCATCACCCGTTAGTGGCGTCGCGATGTCCACGCGCAGGGGGCCAATGGGCGTGTAGTAGCGGAAGCCCAGGCCGGCCCCGACATCCAGGTCCTCGCGGAAATCCGGCACTGTGTTTTCGAACACGCCGCCGGCATCGACGAACGGCACCAGCCCGAAATCGTCCAGGAAGCGCCAGCGCAGCTCCAGGCTCGCCTCCACCAGGCTGCGGCCGCCCAGTGGATCGCCGTCGGCATCCTGCGGGCCGACGCCCTGGAAGGGAAAGCCGCGCACCGAGCCGCCGCCGCCGGCATAAAACCGCCGCGTATCGGGAATGGCATCGAGATCGGCCCCCAGGATGGAGCCGACGCGGCCACGGGCGGCAAGCACCAGGGAGCCGTCGCCGGCGACATCGTAGTATCCGGATGCACTGAACTCACTGCGCACGAAGGGCTCGCTGTCGCCAAAGGCGACCGGGTAGGGCGTCAACTCGAAGTCGAGGCGCAAACCTTCGGTCGGGTCCAGCAGGCTATCGGTGGAATTGAAAGTCACACCGAGGGGAACGCCGATCAGGCTCAATCGTTCCGTTTGGTCGTCGGATTCGATCTCGCTGACTTCGAAGGTGAGGCCGAAATTGTAGCTGATCTCCTCGTTGTAGGTGCGCACGACGATGGCGGACGCTTCTGCACCGGTGCGGCTGTAGGCGTCGGGGTGTTCCTCCAGCAGCGACAGGTCGAGGTGGAGCGATTGCCCGGGGGTGAGGAAGTCCGGCTTGGCGAAGGTCGCCCCCAGGGAATACTCGATCTCGTCGAAGTCGTTCTCCAGCAGGCGACCGACGGCGGCCTCGATGCGCAGCCGCTCGGCCTGGCCGAACAGGTTGCGATGGCCCCAGTAGACGATGGCGTCGATGCCTTCGGAGGTGGCAAAGCCGGCCCCGAAGCCGATGAAGCGCGGCGGCCGTTCCTCCACCGTGGCGGTGATATCCAGTGAGCCGTCGGGATTGAGCTGTGTCGCTTCCTGGATGCGGACGGACGAGAAGACGTCGAGGTCGCCCAGCGACTGGCGCAGGCTGTTGACGTCGTCCGGGCGGTAGGGCGCGCCGCGCTCGAAGGGCACACGCCCGGCCAGGAAATCCGGGTCGACCGAGTCCGCCCCGTCGATGGTGACGCTGCCGAAGGTGGCGGTGGGTCCGGGCGCCACCGTGAAGCTCACGTCCATGGTGTGCTGGTCGTGGTCGACCACGGCGCGGCGATCCGGGACATCGGCATAGGGGTGGCCGGCCGCGCGCAAGGCGTCGACGATGCGGGCTTCGGCCAGCAGGATGTCCGATGCCCGTGCCGGGTCGCCCGGCGCCAATTCCAGCACGTCGCCCGGCAGTTCGGACAGCGGCGGCGGCGCATCGGGGTCCATGACGATGTCGATGGTGCCGATGACGAACAGCGGCCCCGGCTCCACCGCCAGCACCACGTGCACCGGCTCGTCCGCCGGGCGGGCGCGCAGGTCCTCCACCAGCCCCGGCGCATCGGGCGGCTGGCCGTCGATGGTGGCGGTCACCCGCCCGGCGTAGTAGCCGAGCGAGCGCAGCGCCTGCAGGGCGAGGTCGACATCGCCGGTGACCCGCCGGAGCAGGCCGAGCGGCGTTGCCGGCGGGTCGTCGGCGCGGCGCACCAGCACCAGGCTGTCGTTGAGGGCGTCGCGCACCGGCGAGTCCTCGTCGAGCACGAAGTCCAGCTCCACCGGGATGCCGGGCGGCTCGTCCGCTGCCGCCGCATCCTCGGCCGGTTCGGCATCCTCGGTCTGTGGGACGTCCTGCGCCTCCGGAGTGTCCCAGGCATCCCCGGCTTCATCGGCCCCCTCGGTCTCCTGGGCGCTGCCCAACTCCGGGGCCAGCGCCAGAAGAGCGGCCACCAACAGCGCACCGGCGCGTCGCCGCTGCCTGCCCATTGCGATGCATGATCGTGCCGACTGGTCCATTCTTCCCGCGAGGTTAGAGGGGCAGTGGTGTCCACCGGTAGAGGCGACGTGGGCCGAGGGTCCGGACTGAGTTACCCCATGGGCCATGGCGGCTGGCGGCGTGCGGCCCCACAAGGCGCCGAACCCGCCGCGGTGCCCGTCCACCGCAAGGGCTCGGCAACGCTGTGGCGCGGGACGCCGCCGCCGTCCGGAGGATTTGGCGGAAATCGGTCAGGACTGCGTCGCTCATCGTCGAATATGCCTAGCATGTCCGTCCTCTTCGCTCCTGGTCCTGGCCGATATCTGCACAAACCATGGCCATGCGGTAGTTGAGTCCGGCCCCTTCAGCAAGACAGGAGGCGGCATGCGTGTAACTCGCGCAGTGCGGTTTGCGTTCTCGGCATTCGGCCTCGGCTGCGCATTATTGCGCGCCGGCCGGCCGCAGGGCCGCAGTCTGGCCGACCGGCTGGGCGATCTGCCGCTGGTCGAAGCGCCGGTCGCCCGGCCGGTGCGGGTGCGCTGGTCGGGCCGGCAGATTCCCTTCATCGAAGCCGCGGACGACGACGACCTGGCCGCTGCCCTCGGCATCGTCCACATCCACCTGCGCTGGGCCCAGATGGAGGCGATGCGCCGCCTGGTGCAGGGCCGCATGGCCGAGCTGGTGGGGCCGGCCGCCCTTGAACTGGACGAAACGGTGCGGCGTTTCGACCTCGCCGCCGCGGTGCCGGAAATGGTGGCGGCCCTGCCGGCGGACACGCTGCGGTGGCTGGAGCGATTCGTCGCCGGCCTCAACCATGCGGTGGCGCGCATCGATCCCCTGCCCGTCGAGTTCGCCGTGCTGGGGCTGGGCCGTGCCCCCTGGTCGGTGGCCGATGTTCTGGCGCTGGGCCGGCTGGCGGGGGTGGATTTCGCCTGGACCCTGTGGCCGGCCCTGCTGGCCGCGCGGCGCCGGCTGGCCGACTGGCCGGCGCTGTGGCGCGATGTGGTGGCGGCGGGGACGGCACCGCTCCCGTCCGGCAGGCCGCCAGCCAGCCCCTGGCCGTCACCTGTGGGGCGTGCCGGCAGCAATGTGGCGGCAGTGGCGGGTGGGCGCTCGGCCTCCGGGGCCGCCCTGCTGGCCAACGACACCCACCTGCCCGTCGGCCTGCCCAATCCATGGATTCTGGTGGGGTTCCGCACGCCCTCTCAGGCCGCCGTGGGCCAGATGGTGCCGGGCCTGCCGGTGCTGGCGGTGGGGCGCAGCGACCGCCTCGCCTGGGGGGCCGCCAACCTGCAATCGGCCAACAGCGCGCTGCTGCACACGGAGGTGGCGGCGGTAGAGCGGTTGGCACTGCGTGCCCGCTGGTGGCCCGGCCACCGCATGGCACTGCGGCGGACGGCTGTGGGGCCCGTGGTGTCCGACAGTCCGGCCTTTGCTGGCCGGCTGGGCGAGGCCCTGGCGCTGGCCTGGACCGGCCACCGGGCGAGCGACGAGTTGAGCGGCTGGCTCGCCCTGCCGCGGCTGGCCGATGTGGAGGAAGCCACCGCCGGGCTGGCGCGGGGCAATGTGCCGCCGCTGGCCGTGTGCGTTGCCGGCGCCGATGGGCGCATCGCCGGCCTGGCGGCGACCCAGATGCCCCGCCGGCCGCTGCCGCCAGCCGATCTGGTGGAGGAGGACGCCGCCCCATGGCTGGCGACGGATTGGATGTCCGGCGCCGATGCCGATGCCGATGTCGATGCCGATGTCGATGCCCGGCTGGACCCGGCCGACGGGCTGCTGGTGTTTGCCAACAACCGGCTCGACCGGGCGACGGGGTGCGCGCTTGCCTACCTGGTCTCAACCGACGACCGGGCGGTGCGGCTCGGCCAATTGCTGGCGGACACCGTCGATCAGGCGACGCTGGAAGCGGCCCAGCGGGACGTCTTCGGCGCCTCGGAACATGCCTTGGCACAGGCCATGCTGGCGGCCGTGGCGCGGGCGGGGATCGCGCCCGCCCGCCATAGCGCGGTGCTGGACGCGCTGGCGGCGTGGGACGGTAGCTTCGCCGCCGGCTCGCTGGGCGCGCTCGCCCATGTGGCAGTGGCGGGCGCCGTGCTGGACGCCGTCGGCCCGCACCACGCTGCGGCCTACCGCGCGGTCCGCCGCGTGCCCCACTTGCTGGTCCCATGGTTGGCGGAGACCGATGCCGCGGTCCTGCGGCCCGCACTCGACCGGGCGCTCCGCAGCGCCGCCCGCACGCTGGCCCGCCATCGCGACTGGGGCACCCTCCACCGCCTGGCGCCCAACCACCCCTTTGCCCGCGTGCCGCTGCTGGGCCGCCGCTTCGCCCTGCCCGACCGCCCGGCCGAAGGGTCGCTGGACACCTTGAACCAGACCTCCCACGCCTATGGGCGGCGGCGGCACGGCACGTTCTACGGCGCCGTCAGCCGGTTTTCCTGCGACCTTGCCGACCCCGACAGCGCACGGGCGGTGCTGCTGGGCGGCCAGGACGGCTGGCTCGGCAGTTCAACCTTTGCCGACCAGATCGACCTGTGGACAGCGGGCGGGAGCATCGCCCTGCCCCTCACCCCGGCCGCCGTCGCCGCAGCCCATCCCCACGAAACGGTGATCATGCCGGACAGCTAAGCCCTCGCCGCCGCCTCCACCGCCGCGCGGGCGCCGCCCGACAGGATGGCCTTGAGTGCGGCCACCACCGGCTCCACGAAGCCCGGCGCTGCGCCCAGGTCGTTGCCGAACACCTGGGGGACGCCGAGCAGCGCCTTCGCCATCCCCTCCGCATCCCCCATCACCGGGGCGGCACGCTGCTTCAGCGTCGCGGCAAGCGGGTCCTGCACGGCGATGGGGCGGCCGGCCTCGTCCACCCCGGCGACGTAGCGCATCCACCCCGCCACGGCGAGCGCGATACGGTCGAGGGGCTGGCCCGCCGCCAGCCGCTGGCGAGCGGGCGCCAACAGCCGCTGGGGCAGCTTCTGCGAGCCGTCCATGGCGATCTGGTAGGTGGTGTGCTTCAGCGCCGGATTGCCGAAGCGGGCGATCAGCGCGTCCTTGTAGGCCGTCAGGTCCACGCCCGGCGGCAGGCTGAGGGTGGGCGTCATCTCCGCGTCCATCAGCGCCCGCACCAGCCGGGCGAAGGCGGGATCGCCGATGGTTTCGGCAATGGTGGCATAGCCTGAGAGGTAGCCCAGATAGGCCATGGTGGAGTGGCTGGCGTTGAGCAGGCGCAGCTTCATCTGCTCGAACGGTTCCACCTCGCCCACAAGCTGGGCGCCGGCTGCCGCCCAGTCGGGCCGCGGGGCGCAGAAGGTGTCCTCGATCACCCATTGGGAGAAGGGCTCGGTCATCACCGGCCAGCGGTCCTCGGCACCCAGCAGGGCGGCCACCTCGCGGCGGTCGTCGTCGGTGGTGGCCGGCACGATGCGGTCCACCATGGTGGAGGGGAAGGTGACGTGGTCGCCGATCCAGCGGGCGAGCGCCGGGTCCACCAGCTCCGCAAAGCGCAGCACCACCCGGCGCACCACCGCCCCGTTGGACGGCAGGTTGTCGCAACACACCACGGTGGCGGGCGGCAGCCCGGCATCGCGGCGGCGGCGCAAGCCTTCCACCAGCACGCCGATGGCGGTGGCCGGGGCACGCGGGCGGGCGATATCGGCCACCACCTCCGGCCGGGCCTCGTCCAGCGTGCCGGTGGCGGGGTCATGGCAATAGCCCTTCTCCGTCACCGTCAGCGTGATGATGCGGGTGGTGGCGTTCGCCAAGGCCGCCAGCACGGCTTCGGGGTCTTCCGGCATCACCAGCAGGCCGGTCAGTGACCCCACCACCTGCAGCCGCGTCTCCGCCCCGTCACGCACGGCGACGGTATAGAGCCCGTCCTGCGGACCCAGGGCATCGCGCGTGGTGGGGCTGCGCAGGCTGACGCCGACGATCCCCCAGTCGAGCGAGGCGCCGGGCAGCGCCAGGGCGGCGTCGGTGTAGGCTGCCTGGTGGGCGCGGTGGAAGGCGCCGACGCCCAAGTGCACGATGCCGGAGGTGAGCCGGGCGCGGTCGTAGCCGGGCCGGGCGACGGCGGGTGGCAGCGACGCCAGGCTGGCGGTGCTGAGTCGGCCGGTCATCGGTCCTACACTCCAAGCCGGTAGGTCTGCTTCACCAGGCGGTAGGCGAGGTCGTGGGCGACCTCGGCGGCCTCGTCCTCGTCCATGCGGTGGTCGCCCACCAGCTCGGCCAGATAGGCGCAGTCGACCCGCCGGGCGACGTCGTGGCGCGCCGGGATCGACAGGAAGGCGCGGGTGTCGTCGTTGAAGCCGACGGTGTTGTAGAAGCCGGCCGTCTCGGTGACCTGGCGGCGATAGCGCAGCATGCCTTCCGGGCTGTCGTAGAACCACCAGGCCGGCCCCAGCTTCAAGATCGGGTAGTGGCCGGCCAGGGGGGCCAGTTCGCGGCTGTAGGCCGTTTCATCCAGGGTGAACAGGATGAGGGTCAGACCCGGCTCGTTGCCGAAGCGGTCGAGCAGCGGCTTCAGCCCGGCCACATAGTCGGTCGCCCGCGGGATGTCGGCCCCCATGTCGCGCCCGAAGCGCTGGAAGAGCAGCGGGTTGTGATTGCGCACCGAACCGGGGTGGAGCTGCATCACCAGCCCGTCCTCCAGGCTCATGCGGGCCATTTCCGTCAGCATCTGGCCACGGAACAATTCGGCCTCATGGGCGGCGAAGCTGCCCGACAGTGCCCGGTCCAGCAGCTCCTGGCACACCTTGGGCGAGAGGTCGGCGGTGGTCGTCGACGGATGGCCATGGTCGGTCGACGTGGCTCCGCCCACCTCCCGGAAATACGCCCGCCGGTTGGCCAGCGCCGCCAGGTAGCCGGCCCAGGTGGCAGTGTCCTCCCCGGTGATCTCCCCCAGCTTGGCGACGTTGTCCGCGAAGCCTTCGAAGTCCGGGTCCACCACCGGGTCCGGCCGGTAGGCGGTGACCACGCGGCCCGGCCAGGTGCTGTCGCGGATCGCCCGGTGATGGTCGAGCGGGTCCAGCGGGCTTTCGGTGGTGGCGATGGCCTCGATGCCGAAGCGCTCGAACAGCGCGCGCGGACGGAAAGCCGGCGTCTTCAGCTTGGCGTCGATGGCATCGTAGATCTCGTCCGCGGTGTCCGGTCCCAGGCGCACCCGCAGGTCGAACACCTCGTGCAGAACATGGTTCAGCCACAGCCGCGACGGCGTGCCGCGGAACAGGTACCAGTGCTCGGCGAAGGTGCGGAAGATGGCCCGCGGGTCGGTTTCCGCTGCGCCGCCATCCTTGGGCCGGATGCCCAGCGTCTCCAGCGGCACGCCCTGGCTGTAGAGCATGCGGAACAGGTAGTGGTCGGGCACGATCAGCAGCTTGGCGGGATCGGGAAACGGCGCATCCTCGGCAAACCAGCGCGGATCGGTGTGGCCGTGCGGGCTGACGATGGGCAGGTCGGCCACCTGGTCGTAGAGCCGGCGGGCGATGGCGCGCAGCCCCGGATCGGGCGGCAGCAGCCGGTCTTCGTGCAGGATGAGCTGGCGGTTGGGCATGACGGGTCCTGGTAACGGGGGCAACGGCGCCCGGCGCCCGTGGCGGAGGCGCCCGCTGCCCAAGGAGGGAACGGCATTCCACCGTAGCGGCACCGCACCGCCTTCGGCAACTCGGGCCCGGCAGACCGGCCGCCCCTCCGGCCGCCCCTCCGGCAGCCCCTCCGCCCGCACCTCCGGCCGCGGCGTTGGATGTGGCAGACCGTGCGGCCGCGTTCCTTGTCGGTTGTACTGCTCGGGGCTCCATGCCATACGTCGCTCACGGTCCCGACGGGCCGCCCGCGCCCGTATTCGCATCGTAGCCATCGCCACGTCACCGACCGCCTCGGATGCTGCCTCTCGCCGCTTACACCGCCAGGGACTGGTCGCGCCTGCGCCCGCTGACACTGGCCTATCGCACGGCCGCGCGAACCCGTCAGATGCGCCGCTACCAGGCGGTGCCGCCCACCGACGCCGCCGCCTACGAAGCGGCCTGCACCAAGCTGGACGGCCAGCCGCTGGCCATCTCCGTCGCCTTCAACCAGCCCTGGGTGATCGACTGGCAGCAGCGCTTCGTGAAGCGCAACCTGCACGACCTCGCCTATGCGGTGGCGGACAATTCCTCGATCCCGGCCCGGGCGGCGGAAATCGCACAGATCTGCGCCGAGCGCGATGTGCCCTATGTCCGCCTGCCGGCGAACCCCGGTACCTCGGCCAGCCGCTCCCATACGCTGGCGCTCAACTGGGTCTACGAGCGCGTGGTCAAGCCGCTGGCGCCAGACGTGTTCGCCTTCCTCGACCACGACCTCTTCCCGGTGGAGCCGGTGGCTCCGAGCCGCGACCTGGACGGCCAGCCCTTCTACGGCCGGCTGGTGGAGCAGCCCATGGGCTGGTCGCTGTGGGCGGGCTATTGCATCTACAACCGGGCTGCGATCGCCGACTACGATCTCGACTTCTCGCAGTGCTGGTACCGCAACCTCGCTTCCGGCGGCGCCAACTACGAGCGCCTCTACCGGCATTTCGACCGATCGACCCTGCGCTTTGCGCGGTCGTGGTACCAGGAGGTGCCGATCGCCGATGCGCCACCGGGCGGCCTGCTGGAACGCCATGACGGCTGGCTGCACATGATCGACGCGTCCGGCCACGGCGGCTCGAAGGCCGACCGCCGCACCGGCATGGAACGCCTGCTAACGGCCATCGAGGCCGACCCCCAAGGGGTTGCCACCTGGCCGGCATCGAGCCGGCCTTTCCGAACCGCACCGGCTGCGCCCGGGCGCCGCTGACGGAGTTGGAACACCGCCATGTACATCGTGCAAATCGCCTCGGAACTCGCCCCCATCGCCAAGGTGGGCGGACTGGCAGACGTGGTCTACGGGCTGTCGCGGGAGCTGGAACTGCGCGGCAACGCGGTGGAGATCATCCTGCCGAAATACGACCGGCTCTGGTACGACCAGATCTTCGGCCTGGCGCCCACCTACAATGACCTGTGGGTGCCGTGGTGCGACGGCGCCATCCGCTGCACCGTCTGGTTCGGCTTGGTGCACGGCCGCAAGTGCTACTTCATCGAGCCGCACTCGCCCGAAGCCTTCTTCGAGCGCGGCACCTTCTACGGCCAGTGGGACGACCCCGCACGCTTCATCTTCTTCAGCAAGGCGGCCCTGGAATACCTCTACCGGTCGGGCAAGCGGCCGGACATCATCCATGTCCACGACTGGCAGACGGCGGCGTTACCGGTGCTGCTGTACGAGATGTACCAGCAGGCGGGCATGCCCAATCAGCGCGTCTGCCACACCATCCACAACTTCCGCCACCAGGGGATTACCGACGGCTACATGCTCTATGCCACCGGGCTGGGGCATCCCGAGCGGTACTTCACGCATGAGCGGCTGCGCGACAACTTCAACCACTTCGCGCTGAACTTGATGAAGGGCGGGATCGTCTATTCCAACTTCGTTACCACCGTCTCGCCCACGCACGCCTGGGAGGCCCGCTTCACCGACCAGAGCTTCGGTTTCGGCGAGACGCTGCACATCCACCAGTCCAAATTCGGCGGCGTGCTTAACGGACTGGACTACGAAGCCTGGAACCCCGCCCTCGATCCGATGATCGCTGCCCCGTTCGATGCGGTGGACATCGACCGGCGCGAAGCCAACACCAAGGCGTTGCGCGAACGCTGCAATCTGACGGACTCCGACAAGCCGATCCTCGCCTATGTCGGCCGGCTGGACAGCCAGAAGGGCGTTCACCTGATCCGCCACGCGCTGTTCTACGCCATGAACCACGACGCCCAGTTCGTGCTGCTGGGCTCCAGCCCGGAGCCGGAGACCAACGACCATTTCCGCCACATCGCCGGCTGGCTCAGCCCCAACCGCGATATCTATATCGAGGTCGGGTTCAACGAGCAGCTCGCCCATCTGATCTATGCCGGTGCCCATGGCCTGGTGGTGCCCTCGATCTACGAGCCCTGCGGCCTGACCCAGATGATGGCCATGCGCTATGGTGCTGTGCCCATCGTGCGGCGCGTCGGCGGCCTGGCCGACACCGTGTTCGACTGGGATTACGACTCGCGGCCGCGCGACCAGCGCTGTGGCTTCGTGTTCGACCATCCGGATTTCGATGGCATCGAAAGCGCGCTGCAACGGTTCTTCGGCCTTTATACCAACTCGCCCAAGCTGTTCCGCACCCTGCAGCGCCAGGCCATGGGGCGCGACATGTCTTGGCGCCTGCCCGGCCAGCACTACCTGGACATCTACGAGCATATCCGCCACCGGTGAGGGATGGCGGGGCAAACGCCCACCCTGCCCCGCCACACCGCCGCAGCACAGGCTTCCACACCCACCTGTAAACCGGGTCGGAGCAGCAGCGGGCCATCTCCAAGGTCGATGTTCATCCCGGGGCGTTGCTGACGCGGGTCGGCTTCATCGTCACCAACCGTAGCCTGACGATCGAGGGCCTGTGGCCTTCCACACCGACCGCGGCTCAGCCGAGCAGCGCACCAAGGAGGGCAAGCGCGCACTCAACGAGACGCGTCTCTCCTGCAGGCGCTTCGCGGCACCCACCGTGCAGCCGCAACTCCACGCGCTGGCCTGCAACTTGACGAGCCTGCAACGGACTCCGTCGACGCCCGAAAAGACCGTGACGTTGTCGCTGACCTGACTGCGCGAGCACTTGGTCAAGGCGGGGGCTCGGTTGGTGCGTCACGCTCGGCACGCAATCTTCCAGTTCGTGGGGGCAGCCCTAGGGTGCGCACTCAGTTCTGGCTGAGACTCCAGGTCGACCACTCAGTCAGGCCGGGGCAGGTCAGGCCGGGGCAGGTCAGGCCGGGGCAGGTCAGGCCGAGATCCAGAAAACGCGAAACGAGCCTTTCATGCATCAGATGCTGTCCGCCTGCCCGTTGCAACAGCACCTGGATTCTGCTCTAACGCGATTTACCGGACCCATACAGTTGGTCCACCCAATCCAATAGGTCTGCCTGTGCGTTTGAGTTCCAATTTGACAAACGAGCGCCGCAGGGGAAGTACCAAATAGTTGCGTTGGAATGGAGAAAGAAGTTGGAATACAAGAGCATTCCTTTCGACCCCTCAATCCGAAGTGACGGCTCCACCGCAGTGGTGGCCACAGAACTTCAGCAAATTATCTCAGCCCAAGCCTCCGGGGGTTGGGAGTTCATCGGCCTGCAGAACCACCATACAGTTGTTCCGGGATCAAGCGGCTGCTTTGGCCTCGGCGCCACCAGCCCATATCCTAAGAGCTTCTCAGTCGCCGTATTTAGACGGTGAGACTCCTCATCATTGCAGCGATCCTCATCTACCAGAAGATCGCGCCGAAATCCTTGCGACAACTGTGCATCTTCCGTCATTCATGCTCCAACTACGTGCTGGAGGGGGCACGGCGGGATGGCACGCTGGAGGCATTTGCACGCTTTCGCCGACGGCTTCGATGCTGTCGCCCCGGATACAGTCGTATAGACACAACCATGTCTAACTATGACGGCCCGATTCTCGTACGTCTCGTCGATGGCTCGGTCATCGAAGGCCATGAGTTATCGGAAAGGTTGAGGAGGGAATTCGGAGTCACTGTCCCCCAAGACGAACTTCACGGATATTGAATCTCTTTCCTGCCTCTGCCCACCCAGCCGGCCAATACTGTACAATCGGTTGCGTGACCGGGTGGGGCTGTGGGTGGTGCAGCTTCACGGGAATGGATGACCGGTCCCGGACAGGCTGAGGGAGGCAGGGGAGATGGCCGACACCGTCGCCGGGCCGGATGGGCGGCCGCGCTGCCGCTGGTGTGCGGCAACCCCCGACTACCTTGCCTATCACGACCGCGAATGGGGCTTTCCCGTCAGCGACGACCGGCGGCTGTTCGAAAAGCTCAGCCTCGAAGGCTTCCAGTCGGGCCTGAGCTGGCGCACCATCCTGGCGAAGCGGGAGAATTTCCGCGCCGCCTTCGCCGGGTTCGACGTCGCCCAGGTCGCCCGTTTCACCGAGGCCGATGTGGCGCGCCTCCTGGCCGACGCCGGCATCGTGCGCCACCGCGGCAAGATCGAAGCGGTGATCAACAACGCCCAGCGCGCCTGCGAGCTGGTGGCCAAGGAAGGCTCGCTCGCCGCCTATGTGTGGCGGTTCGAGCCGGCGCCGGACGGCCTGGCCGCGCCGCAGACCGTGTCCACCTCCGCCGAGTCGGTCGCCCTGTCGAAGGACCTGAAGAAGCGCGGCTGGCGCTTCGTCGGTCCCACCACGGTCTACGCCTTCATGCAGGCCATGGGTCTGGTCAACGACCATGTGGAGGACTGCGTGATCCGCGCCGAAGTGGCGCGCGCCCGCGCGGCATTTACGCGCCCGCACCAGGGTCTGGACTCAATTACCCCATGAGCCATGGCGGCTGGCGGCGTTCGGTCCCACAAGGCGCCGAGCGCGCCGCGGTGCCTGTCCACCGCCAGTGCTCGGTTACGCCGTGGGGCAGGACGCCGCCGCCGTCCCGAGGATGTGGCAGACGTCGGCCATGCGGTAATTGAGTCCGGACCCCAGGCCGGCTAACTGCCCCGCTGAGCACCCTGCCCGGCCCCGCGCCGGCGCAAAGGATGCCATCACTTGGACGCGATCGCCTGACCGAATACGCCCCAGTCCAGCGCCAGGGAGGGGAGGATCGGGCATGGCGGATATGGAGACGGTGCTCAGCTATATCGAAGGCGAGATGCGCAAGAACTACAAATCGCCGATGGCTGACCGCATCCGCGATCTCTTGGGCATCGATGGCTGGGACCTCGTGGTCCCCGGCAAGCAGGCCACCGATGTCGCCAACGCCATGCAGATCTGGAAGTCCATGGTGAACTACGGCAAGCCGTGGGATCACAAGCCGCACATCAAAAAGGTCTATGGCGACTGGAGCCACGATAGCCACACCAAGACCGATTACTTCTTCGATATCTGGTCGAACATCCATTACGGGTATGTCGGCCGGGCCTGCGGCTTCGGCATGTGGACGCTGAAGGCGGGTGCGGGTTTTGCGCAGTGGAAGGCCGGCACCAACCCGCCGGGCTACTGGACACGCCGGGCGGAAACCCTGGGCGATGCCGATTTCCTGGCCGCGTTCGACGACCCCAAGGACCAGGTGGCCATCGAGCTTGGCGGCAAGCTGTGGGACGACAAGAAGGGCAGCTTCACCCACCAGGAGTTTCTCGACCGCGTGCGCGCGGAGAAATCGACGCTGGCGACCAAGTAGGGCGGAGCGTTGCTGCGGCAGCCTTGCCCTGACGCCGCTGCTCAGGGCTGGGCCGTGCCACCCGCCGGGAGGGGCCGGATCTCCGCGATCACCGGCAGGTGGTCGGATCCCGCATCCGGGCCGGCGCGAACGCTCGCCAGCGCCGCCCCCGGTCCCACCAGCACCTGGTCGATGGCAAAGCCGATGCCGGCCAGCACCCGCGTGGTGGGAAGGTCCGGGCCGGTGGCAAGGCCGGTGCGCTCCAGAAACGCGCCGAAATGGGGCCAGCCCGGCTCGGCGTTGAAATCCCCCATCACCACGACGGTGCTGTCCTGCTCGCGGTCGAGCACGAAGGTGCCGAGCTGTTCGAACTGGGCGGCTTGTTCCGGGGCCCCTTCCTCCGCCCCCAGCAACTGCCCGAGGCCGGTGGTGAACGAGGGGCGGGAGAAGTGCACGCTGGCAAAGGTCCAGGGACCGCCCGGCCCGTCCACCCGCATCCAGGCGATGTCGCGCGCCTGGGTGTCGCCGATCTCCACGCAGCCCTGGTCGCGCGGCGCGAAGGTCGCCAGCACCACGACGCCGCGCAGGCAGGTCACCTGGTGGGGGTAGCGTGCGCTGAGCTGGGCGAGCAGCCCGGCATGGGTGCCGGCGCGGTATTCCTGCAGGGCGACGACGGCGGCGCCGCTCGCCAGCACGGCGTCGCGGATGGCGTCCACCGCGGTGTTGTAAGCCTGGATATTAAAGGTCATGGCGGTGAACGGGGCCGGCGGCGGCACGGTCGACGGCCGCACCCCAGGCAGCGGTGCCACCGGCACATTGGTGGCCGATGCGGTTGCCGCGGCCACGTCCTCGCCGGGGGCCGTCCCCTGGCCGTTCGCCGCCGCACAGGCGCTGAGAACGGCAAGCGCGACGGCAAGCCCTGCCCCACGCAGACGCAGCTTCGGCACATCGGCGCGCCGCGGCCGACGCGACGCCACGGAGTCCCCGGTTCCGGCAGCGAGCCGGACCACCCGAGGCCCCTGCGGGCGCTTGCGACTGAAAGCTGAGATTGGTCGGAGTGAGTGGATTCGAACCACCGGCCCCTGCCTCCCGAAGACAGTGCTCTACCAGGCTGAGCTACACTCCGATGCCGTGGCCGCGGGTTATATCCCCGTGGCCGGTGGGCCGCAACCCATTCGCCCCGGCGCATATGTGGTGCGCATCGCCGCCGCGTCGAACCGTTTTGTCGTCAGCCCCGCGCGAGCCGGGATCTCCCGGACATCCGGTGCCCCTTGCCTTCGCGAGGGTGACGGACCCGGGGGCGCGAGGTTGGCGGCCGGTTGACCAGGCGGTGCCCCCCTACCCCAGGACGGAGAAGCTGCTCTCCTTGTTGATCTCCCGCTTGCGCGAATAGAAGCCCATGTCGAGCGTCAGCCCGGTGTGCAGCATCTTCACCTTCAGCGGGTCGGCATCGTGGTCGTGGCCGGCCTCGCAGGCTCCGATCAGCTCGGCCATGGCGCGGCCCGCCGGCGGGGCGTTCTTGAACTGGTTGCCGCTGGTGCCGATGGCCATGTAGTAGCCCGGCACGCACGACTTGTCGTAGATCGGGATCCAGTCGTCGGCCACGTCGTAGAGGTCGACCACGCCGCGCCGCCGGTGCGGGATGCCCAGCGTGGGGATGCGCTGGGCCATGCGCTGGGCCTGCACCGTCCACTGGTCGGTGAACGCCGTGTCGTAGTCGTCGGGGTCGACGAACTCGCGCGGATCGCACGGCGGATCCTCGCTGCCGATGAGGATGTGGTTGCCGGTTTCCGGCCGCGCGTAGCAGGAGATGTCGCTGTCCGACGTCACCATGCCGTCGCGCATCACATCGAAGCCGTCCGGCGCCGGCACGTGCACCACCTCCTGGCGCAAGGCCCCGGTGGTGATGGTCATGTCGCCGAGCGCGCCGGCCATGGCGTTCACCTTGGCGGAGTGCGGTCCGGCGACGTTCACCACCACGGGCGCTGCGATGCGGCTGCCGTCGTCCAGCACCACGCCGGCCACGCGACCGTCCGCCGTCTTGGGGATCTCCACCACGCGGCGGTTGAAGAGGAACTCCGCCCCGGCGCGCCTGGCGGCATCGGCGATGTTCACCGTGGCGAGCTGGGGATCGTTGATGTAGCCGGCCGTGGGGAAGTAGACGGCCCCCGTCACCTCGCCGCCCGTCGGCTGGCCGAAGGCGGGGTCGCTGAGCGCCTTGGCCGGGGAGAAGCGGCTGAGATCGTAGAAGGGAAAGCGCTGCTTGATGCGGGCGGCGTCCCACTCCTCGTACGCGATGCCCAGCTTCTGCATGTTGGCGATGATGGTGGCGAGCATGCCGTTGTGCTCGGTCTTCATCACCAGCGCACCGGTTTCGTGGAACTTGGCCAGCGTTTCGTCCGGCCCGGATCCCAGATAGCCCGCCCAGTCCTTCCAGTCGAAATAGCCTTCGTAGGCGAAGGCGGCGCCGTCGTAGGTGGAGTAGTGCACGCGGATGATGGCGCACGACCCGCTGGTGGAGCCGTAGCCGGGCGACGGATTCTTGTCGATGCTCAGCGTCTTCCAGCCGGCGCGCGCCAGCTCCAGGGCCGTGGCGGACCCGATGATGCCGGTGCCGATGATGATGGCGTCGTAACGCTGGCGCATGCGCGTATGACCCTTGCGACGAGGAAGATGGAGCACCCGCCGGCCAGGACGGCGCGGCATTGGGGCAACTGGCTAGGAGGCTATGCTGCCGTGCAAGCCCCCGTCGCCACCGCCAGCGACATCTAGTTGTCGGCGAGGGTCAGCGGCGGGTCAATCGGCCCCACCGTCGCGATCACGTATCCAGGAAGCTCCTGAGCTTGCGCGAGCGGCTGGGGTGCTTCAGCTTGCGCAAAGCCTTGGCTTCGATCTGGCGGATACGTTCGCGGGTTACGCTGAACTGCTGGCCCACCTCTTCCAGGGTGTGGTCGGTGTTCATGCCGATGCCGAAGCGCATGCGCAGCACGCGTTCCTCGCGCGGGGTCAAGCTGGCCAGCACGCGGGTGGTGGTTTCGCGCAGGTTCGCCTGGATGGCCGCATCCAGCGGCTGGACCGCGTTCTTGTCCTCGATGAAGTCGCCGAGGTGGCTGTCTTCCTCGTCGCCGATGGGCGTCTCCAAGGAAATCGGCTCCTTGGCGATCTTCAGCACCTTGCGCACCTTGTCGAGCGGCATCATCAGCCGTTCGGCCAGTTCTTCCGGCGTCGGTTCGCGGCCGATCTCGTGCAGCATCTGGCGGCTGGTGCGCACCAGCTTGTTGATCGTCTCGATCATGTGCACGGGGATACGGATGGTGCGCGCCTGGTCGGCGATCGAGCGGGTGATCGCCTGGCGGATCCACCAGGTGGCATAGGTGGAGAACTTGTAGCCGCGCCGGTATTCGAACTTATCCACCGCCTTCATCAGGCCGATGTTGCCTTCCTGGATGAGGTCCAGGAACTGCAGGCCGCGGTTGGTGTATTTCTTGGCGATGGAGATGACGAGGCGGAGGTTGGCTTCCACCATCTCCTTCTTCGCCCGGCTGGCTTCCTTCTCGCCCTTCTGCACGGTCTGCACGATGCGGCGCAACTCGGCGATGGGCAGGCCGGCGGCGTCCGACACCTCGGCGATGCCGCTGCGCAGCTCGGCGGCCTTGGCGCCGTGCTTCTCGGCGAAGGCGCCCCACTTCTTGTCGATGCCGGCGACGCGGCCGAGCCAGGCCGGGTCCAGCTCCTGGCCGTAATACTGGTCGAGGAAGGACTCGCGGCTCACCTTGCGGTCGATGGCCAACCGCATGAGCTGGCCTTCCAGGCCCACCAGCTTGCGGTTCAACGCATAGAGCTGTTCGACAAGCTGCTCGATGCGGTTGGCGTTGAGATGGACGTTCTCCATCAACTCCACCAGCTCGTGCTTCAGCTTGTTGTACTTGGTGTTGGATTGCTTGGAGGGCTCCGCCCCCTTCTGGATCTGGCCGAGCCGCTGTTCCTGCAGCTTGTGCAGCTTGGCGTAGGTGGTTTCGATCTTGTCGAAGGTCTCCAGCACCTGGGGCTTGAGCGCCTCCTCCATGGCCGACAGCGACATGGACGCGTCGTCGTCCTCGCCGTCCTCACCATCGCCGACGACGGCGCCGTCCTCTTCCTCGTCGTCCTCTTCGCTGTCGTCGCGGTCGTGGTCCCGGTCTTCGCCCCCGGCCTCGTCGTCGTTGGCCGGGGCCGCCATCTCCGGCTCGCCACGGTCACCGTGACGGTCGCCCTCGCCCTCGCCGTCGACCTCGCCGTCGACCTCACCGTCGGCGCCCGACGCGCCCGCAGGGCCATCGCCGTCCGGCCCGCCGCCATAGGTGGCGTCCAGATCGATGATGTCGCGCAGCAGCATCTTGCCGTCCTTCAGCGCGCCGTGCCACGCGATGATGGCGCGGATGGTCAGCGGCGATTCGCAGATGCCGCCGATCATCATCTCGCGCCCGGCCTCGATGCGCTTGGCGATGGCGATCTCGCCCTCGCGGCTGAGCAGCTCGACCGACCCCATCTCGCGCAGGTACATGCGCACGGGGTCGTCGGTGCGGCCGACATCCTCGTCGTTCACATTGCCCGAGGAGCGGCCTTCGCCTTCCTTCTCGGTGGTGTCGGACTCGTCCTCGCTCTCCTCGTTCTCGACGACATTGACCCCCATTTCCGACAGGGCGGCCATCACGTCCTCGATCTGTTCTGAGGAGGAGGTGTCGGGGGGCAAGATCTGGTTCACCTCGTCATAGGTGACGTAACCGCGTTCCTTGCCCTTCAAGATCAGCTTCTTAACGGCTTGGCCGGCATCGTCCAGGAGTTGGGAGTCGGTTTCTTCGCGACTTTCCGCAGCCTCGCTGGTCACCGTCTTGGTTGCTGCCATGTGGTCCCCTGATCTCTATGCCATACCTTGTCGCGGCCGGTGGGCAGCGGCGGTGTGAGGCCCGCTCGCCCGCCGTCCCGTCGCCGGGCTACCGGCGGCGTGCCGCCTCACGCCCCATCCATTTGCCGATACCGGTCGCGTTGCGCCAGCAATGCCTGCTGACGCGCGAGAACGGCCGCCGACGGCCGCTCCCGCAGCGTTCTGGAGACATCGGCCAATTCGCGCTCGATGCGCCGTACCTCGACGACCCGCCAGGCGCGTTGCCAAGCGTCGTCCAATTGCTCGGGCGCTGCCGTCCCGGCAAGCCAGTCGACACCCTCTGCGCGGATACGCTCACCGATACGCGCAACCGTTTCCTCCAGCCCAATCTGTGCGAAGTGGTCGCTCAATGCGGATGAATCAAGGTCGGGATGCTGCATCAATGCCGAGCATAGTGCACGGTGTGCGGCAATGTCGTCGGGATGTTCGTAAACCAGCTCGCCAATTTGCTCCGCCATCGCCTCGAAGCGCCGCGGATCGGCCAAGAGGGCGGCCAGGATGAGACGCTCCGGGGCGAGCCCCGCTGCGGCCGAGCGGCTGGGCCGCGGGCCGCGGGGAGCCGCGTTGGGCCGCGCGCCGCGGCGCGCCGGCCGCCAGGGCCGCCGCTCGCCAGGCCGGCCGGCGTCGGCTGCCGCCGGCTGGAAGGCGCGGCGCACCCGCTCGGTGAACTCCTGGCGGTAGAAGCGCGCCACCGTGGCATCGGCGATGCGCCCGGCCTGGGCCTCCAGCGCCGCCTGCAGCCCGGCGCGGCCTTCCGGCGTCGTCAGGTGGTGGCGGGCGCATTCCAGGTCCCAGATGACATCGGCCAGCGAGCGCGCGGCGCCGATCACCTCCGCCATGGCGCGGGGGCCGTGGCCACGGATCAGGTCGTCGGGGTCCTGGCCCGCCGGCAGCAGCGCCACCTTCACCGTATGGTCGGGGCGCAGCAGCGGCAGCAGGCGTTCGGCCGCCCGGCCCGCTGCCGCCCGGCCGGCATCGTCACCGTCGAAGCACACCACCGGGTCGCGGCAGAACCGCCAGATGAGCTGCGCCTGATGCTCGGTGAAGGCCGTCCCCAAGGGAGCGACGGCTCCGTTGAAGCCCGCCCGCACCAGGGCGATCACGTCCATATAGCCTTCCGCCACGATGACGGGAGCGCCGTCATGGGCGGCCCGGCGGGCACGCGACAGGCCGTAGAGCAGCTGGCCCTTCTGGAACAGCGGGCTGTCCGCACTGTTGATGTATTTCGGTCCGTCGCCGGCCATCAGCCGCGCGCCGAACCCCACCACCCGGTCGCGCGCATCGGCCACCGGGAACACCACGCGGTTGCGGAAGAAGCTATAGGCCGCCCGCCCATCATCGGGCTTGCGGGCGAGCCCGGCTGCGATGGCCAGCTCCTCGCCGATGCCGATGCCGGCCAGCGCCTTCAACAGCGCCTGGCTATCGGCCGGTGCGAAGCCGAGGCGGAAGGTCTCCACCGCATCGTCGTCCAGGCCGCGGCTGCGCAGATAGTCGAGCGCCGGGCGGCCGCCGGCACTTTTCAGTTCCGCCTGGAAGAAGCGGCAGGCGCCCTCCAGTGCCGTCAGGGCATCGGCGCGGTGGCGCGACTGCTCGCGCGCCTGCTCCGTCTCCTTGGGCACCTCAAGCCCGGCTTCGCCGGCCAGCCGCTCCACCGCCTCGGCAAAGCTGAGCCCCTGGGTCTTCATCAGGAAGGTGAAGATGTCCCCGTGCTCCTGGCTGGAGAAGCAGTGGTAGAAGCCCTTCTCGTCGTTCACCGTGAACGACGGCGTGCGTTCCTTGTTGAAGGGGCTCAAGCCCACGAACTCCCGCCCGCGCCGCTGCAGGCTGACGCTGCGCCCCACCACCTGGGAGACCGATAGGCGGGCGCGGATCTCGTCCAGGAACTCCGGCGGATAGCGCATCGGCGCCCCGTCAGGACAGCGACTGTTTGGCCATGGCGCTCGCCTTGCCGAAATCCATGCGGCCGAGGTAGCGGCTGCGCAGCGCCTGCATGGTGCGGCCCATGTCCTTGAAGCCGGACGCCCCGATCTCCTTGATCACCGCGTCCACCGCCTGGCGGGTTTCCTGCTCGCCCATCTGGGCCGGCAGGAAGCGGCGGATCACCTCGATCTCGTCCTGTTCGGACTCCACCAGATCGAGGCGGCCGCCCTGCTCGTAGAGGCCGATGCTCTCGTTGCGCTGCTTCACCATGGTCTGCAACAGGCCGAGGATCTCGTCGTCGGTGATGCCGTCGGTGACGCCGTGGTCGCGCGCCGCGATGTCGCGGTCCTTGATGGCTGCCAAGATCAGGCGGATCGTGCTGATCGCCACCTGGTCCCGGCTGCGCATGGCCGTCTTGAGCGCGTTGTTTAAGTCCGTGCGCACGGCTCGGCTCCGATCCGTCCTTGTGAGTCCGGGCGGGCGGGCGGCGGCGATCCATGCTGCCATGGCCGGCCCGCGCCCCGTCGCCCTGAGAGCCCCTTCTGTGCCACATGTCAGCCGGCCTCAGGAAGCGTCAAGGGGGCCCCTTGGATCGGCGGGCAAACCGTGCGATCTCTCATCGGGTATCAGCGGAGATGACGATGACGACACAACCCGGCAGCCCGCCGGTGGACAGCGTGCGGGCGGAAGGTCCGCCGGACGGCGCCACGGCCGCCCTGGTACTGGCCGACGGCACGGTGTTCTGGGGCCACGGCATCGGTGCGCCCGGCCGTGCTGTGGGCGAGGTGTGCTTCAACACCTCCATGACCGGCTATCAGGAAATCCTCACCGACCCGTCCTACGCCGGCCAGATCATCACCTTCACCTTCCCGCACATCGGCAATGTGGGCGCCAACCCCGAGGACATCGAAACGATCACGCCGGCGGCCCGCGGCCTGGTGCTGCGCGCCGACATCACCCAGCCGTCGAACTGGCGGGCCACCCGGCATTTCGACGACTGGCTGAAGGCGTACGACCTGGTGGGCCTCAGCGGCATCGACACGCGGCGGCTGACCCGGCGCATCCGCGACGGCGGCGCCCCCAACGGCGTCATCGTGCACGCGCCGGACGGCAAGTTCGACGTGCCGGCGCTGGTGGCGGAAGCCGCCGCCTGGCCCGGCCTGGAGGGCATGGACCTGGCCATCGAGGTGTCGACCCGCCAGACCTATGGCTGGGACGAGACCCTGTGGCAGATCGGCGAAGGCTACGGCACGCAGGCCACCCCCTCCTGGCATGTGGTGGCGGTCGATTTCGGGGCCAAGCGCAACATCCTGCGCAACCTGGCCTCGGCCGGCTGCCGGGTGACGGTGGTGCCTGGCACGGCGACGGCCGAAGAGATCCTGCGCCACCGGCCGGACGGCGTCTTCCTCTCCAACGGTCCGGGCGATCCGGCGGCCACCGGGACCTATGCGGTGCCGGCGATCAAGGCTGTGCTGGAGGCGGGCGTGCCCACCTTCGGCATCTGTCTCGGCCACCAGATGCTGGCCCTGGCGCTGGGCGCGCGGACGGAGAAGATGCAGCGGGGCCACCGCGGCGCCAACCACCCGGTGAAGGACCTGACCACCGGCAAGGTGGAGATCACCAGCCAGAACCACGGCTTCGTGGTGGTGCCCGACAGCCTGCCGGCGAGCGCCCAGGTGACCCATGTGAGCCTGTTCGACGGCACCAACGAGGGCCTGGCGCTGGCCGACGCGCCGGTGTTCTCCGTGCAGTACCACCCGGAAGCCTCGCCCGGCCCCAGCGACAGCCACTACCTCTTCAAGCGTTTCATCGACCTGATCGCCGCCACCCACGCCAAGGCGGCCGCGTCTTAGGGGGCGTCAACCTCTGGCCGCGGTGCACAAGACCGGGCTATGAGTGGATGTTTTGTCCCTCCGCCTGGCGAGGTAGACCCCCAGTGCGCCGTCTCCGCGACCTGCGGCAGCCCGACCGCCGCGCCGCACCGCCGCCCCTGCCGGATCTCGCCGGCCGGCAGGTGACCGCCCGGCTGGCGCGCCTGGGCGACGCCGAGCGCCTGCTCGCCTTCCACACCCGCAATGTGGAGCACCTGCGCCGCTGGTCGCCGCCGATGCCCGACGACTTTCTTACCGTCGGCTACTGGCGGCGCTGGACCTCCGCCGCCAAGACCCTGTTCGACCAGGACCGCTCCATGCGCCTGGTGCTGCATCTGCGCCACGAGGAGGAGTCGCGGCTGATCGGCCAGATCAACCTCTCCAACATCCAGCGCGGCGCCATGGCCGCCGGCACCGTCGGTTACCAGGTCGACCGCACGCTGGAAGGCCGCGGGCTGATGGCCGAGGCCATGGGCTTGGCCGTGGACTACTGCTTCGGGTCGTTCGGGCTGCACCGCATCATCGCCACCTACATGCCGGAGAACCGGCGCAGCGCGGCCCTGCTGCGCCGCCTCGGCTTCGAGGTGGAAGGCTACGCGCGCGACTACCTGTTCATCGACGGGCAATGGCGCGACCACGTGCTGACCAGCCTGATTGCCCCCATCGCCAAGGACCCCTGTCCGCTCAGCCGATGAACGCTTTCATGTGGAAGGCCGCCTGTTCGGCCACATAGGAGTGGCCGACCGGGCAGGCCCGGCGTGCCAGGCAGCCGGCGGTGCGGCAGGCGATGCCCTGCCCGACGACATGCTTGCGGCAGACGGCGGCATTGAACCCGTCCGCCGTGAAAGCCTTTACCGGACAAGCCGTCAGGCACGGGCGGAGCGAACAGGTATCGCAGGGCGACGGCGTTGCCGGCTCGGCGGGTAGCGTCCCGGCCACCAAGAGGGCTGCCCGCAACCCCATCCACAGGCCGAAGCGGTAGTGGATGCCGAGCCCCAAAGGCGAGGCATGCACCTGCCCCGTGCGTATGGCCCAGGCGACGAAGGGGCGGTAGGGCGGCTCGTCGAAGGGATAGACCGCCGTCGCCCCGATGGCAGTGGCGATGGGGGCCACCACCTGGCGCGTCCAGCGATCGAGCGCGTTCTTGCCCGGCGACGTCCGGCCCGCCGCCAGATCGGCCTTGAAAGCCGGCCACATCCCGTCGGGCCCGTTGCCGACAAGGATGCCCGCCGTCAGTCTCGGGTCCGCCGCCTCGCCCGCCGCCTCGCCCGCCGCCTCGCCCGCCGCCAACGCGAACTGGCCGATGCGCACCAGCCCATGGTCCGCCAGCCGCCCGTCCAGATCCACCAGATCGACCATCGCCTTCGCCCCATCCCCACACCAGGGCCAAACGGTTCATTCACCGCGACGCGATGCAGCGCTGCCCGCCATCCCCCTTTCGCCCGCGCTGCCCTGCCCCTATAACCCAGCCGGCTCCGCAGAACCCAGCAGGTCCCATGCCCAAGCGCACCGATATTGAGTCCATCTGTATCATCGGCGCCGGCCCGATCGTCATCGGTCAAGCCTGCGAGTTCGACTATTCCGGCACGCAAGCGGTGAAGGCGCTGAAGCAGGAGGGCTATCGGGTCGTCCTGGTGAACTCCAATCCCGCGACCATCATGACCGATCCGGAGCTGGCCGACGCGACTTATGTTGAGCCGATCACGCCGGACATCGTCGCCAAGATCCTGGAGCGCGAGCGGCCCTCCGCCGTGCTGCCCACCATGGGCGGCCAGACGGCGCTCAACACCGCCATGGCGCTGGCCCGCGACGGCGTGCTGGATGAGCTGGGGATCGAGCTGATCGGCGCCAAGCCCGAGGTGATCGCCAAGGCCGAGGACCGCCAGCTTTTCCGCGAGGCGATGGACGCCATCGGCCTGGAAAGCCCGCGCTCGCGCCTCGCCCGCTCGGTGGAGCAGGCCCTGGAGGCGCTGGAGATGGTTGGCCTGCCGGCCATCATCCGGCCCAGCTTTACCCTGGGCGGCGGCGGCGGCGGCATCGCCTACAGCCGCACCCAGTTCGAGGAGATCGTGCGCAGCGGCCTGCGCACCAGCCCGGTGCACGAGGTGCTGATCGAGGAATCGGTGCTCGGCTGGAAGGAGTTCGAGATGGAGGTGGTCCGCGACAAGGCGGACAACTGCATCATCATCTGCTCGATCGAAAACCTGGACCCCATGGGCATCCACACCGGCGATTCCATCACGGTGGCCCCGGCGCTGACGCTGACCGACAAGGAATACCAGATCATGCGGGACGCCTCGATCGCGTGCCTGCGCGAGATCGGTGTGGATACCGGCGGGTCCAACGTGCAGTTCGCCGTGGAGCCGTCGACCGGCCGGCTGGTGATCATCGAGATGAACCCGCGGGTGTCGCGGTCATCGGCCCTGGCGTCCAAGGCCACCGGCTTTCCCATCGCCAAGGTCGCCGCCAAGCTGGCCGTGGGCTACACGCTGGACGAGCTGGACAACGACATCACCCGGGTCACCCCGGCCTCCTTCGAACCGACCATCGACTATGTCGTGGTCAAGATGCCCCGCTTCACCTTCGAGAAGTTCCCGTCTGCCAACCCGCTCTTGACCACCACCATGAAGTCGGTGGGCGAAGCCATGGCCATCGGCCGCTGCTTCCCCGAAGCGCTGCAGAAAGCGCTCAGGTCCATGGAGACGGGGTTGACCGGGCTCAATGAGGTGCGCATCACCGGCGACGGTTCAGGCGGCGGACCGGTGGACCTGGACTCCGTACGGGCGGCCCTCAACCAGCCGCTGCACGACCGCCTGCTGGTGGTGGCCCAGGCCCTGCGGATCGGCCTGCCGGTGGAGGATATTCACGCGGCCTGCAAGATAGATCCCTGGTTCCTCAATCAGATCGCAGACATTGTTGCGATGGAAAATGAGGTTCGCAGTTACGGTGCGCCGCGCGATGGACGGGGCTGGACGCGGCTGAAGAGCATGGGCTTTTCCGACGCCCGGCTGGCCGAACTGGTCGGCTGGTCGGAAATCGAGGTGGCCGACCGGCGCATCGACCACGGGGTGCGTCCCGTGTTCAAGCGCATCGACACCTGTGCCGGCGAGTTCGCCAGCGACACCCCCTACATGTACTCCACCTACGAGTACGACGGCGATTGCGAGGCGCGGCCCACCGAGCGCAACAAGATCATCATCCTCGGCGGCGGCCCCAACCGCATCGGCCAGGGGATCGAGTTCGACTATTGCTGCGTGCATGCGGTCTACGCCCTCCGGGAATCCGGGTACGAGACCATCATGGTCAACTGCAACCCGGAAACCGTGTCGACCGACTACGACACCGCCGACCGCCTCTATTTCGAGCCGCTGACGTCGGAAGACGTGATCGAGCTGGTGCGCGCCGAGCAGCGCCGCGGCCGCTTGCTCGGGGTCATCGTGCAGTTTGGCGGGCAGACGCCGCTGAAGCTGTCCCACGACCTGGAAGCCGCCGGCATCCCCATCCTCGGCACCCAGAAGGACGCCATCGATCTGGCCGAGGACCGCCAGCGCTTCAAGGATCTGCTGAACACGCTGGGCCTGCGCCAGCCGGTGAACGGCATCGCGCTGTCGGCCGGCGAGGCGGAACGGGCGGCCGAGCTGATCGGCTACCCCGTCCTCCTGCGCCCCTCCTACGTGCTGGGCGGTCGCGGCATGGAGATCGTCCACGACCTGGACAGCCTGCGCCGCTACATCACCACCGCGGTAAACGTGTCGGGCAACAACCCGGTGCTGATCGACCACTATCTGCGCGATGCCATCGAGGTGGACGTGGATGCGGTGTCTGACGGCCGCGACGTCGCCGTGGTCGGCATCATGGAACACATCGAGGAAGCCGGCATCCATTCCGGCGATAGCGCCTGCACGCTGCCGCCCCACAGCCTCAGCGATCGCATCGTGGCGGAGCTGGAGGCGCAGACCCGCCGGCTCGCCATCGGGCTGAAGGTGGTGGGGCTGATCAACGTGCAATTCGCCATCCAGCACGACGACGTGTTCATTTTGGAGGTGAACCCGCGGGCCAGCCGCACCGTGCCCTTCGTGGCCAAGGCGACCGGCGTGCCCATCGCCAAGATCGCCGCCCGGGTGATGGCGGGCGAGCCGCTGGCCGGCTTCAACCTGCGCCACGCCCGGCCGCGCCACACCGCGGTGAAGGAGGCGGTGTTTCCGTTCAACCGCTTCCCCGAGGTGGATACCCTGCTGGGGCCGGAAATGAAGTCCACCGGAGAGGTGATGGGCCTCGACCTGGATTTCGGCCACGCGTTTGCCAAGAGCCAGCTCGGCGCCGGTGTCGATCTGCCCCAGGAGGGCACGGTGTTCCTCTCGGTGCGCGACGTCGACAAGCCGGCGGTGGTGCCCATCGCCGACAAGCTGGCGGATCTCGGCTTCGCGCTCATTGCCACGGGAGGTACGGCCTCATATCTGGCCGATGCGGGGCTGCCGGTGAGCCGCGTCAACAAGGTGCTGGAAGGCCAGCCCCACATCGTCGACGCCATGATCGACGGACGGGTCCAACTGGTGGTCAATACAACCGAAGGCGCACAGGCGATCCGCGACAGCTTCAGCCTGCGTCAAGCGGCCTTGACACAAGGGATTCCCTACTGCACCACCATCGCCGGCGCACGCGCGGCGGTGGAGGGCATCGCCGCCCTGACCACCGGTCAGCTTGAAGTGGCGCCTCTTCAGTCCTACGTTTGCGGCTTGGTCTCTTAGCCGGAACCGCCCTGGCCGTCGGGTCGGGGTCGGTTTTTCGTGCGTCGAACAACGATTGGGAACGGCGAAGCGAATGGACAAGGTACCCATGACCCAGCTCGGGTACACGCGCCTGCAGGATGAGCTGAAGCACCTCAAGTCGGTCGAACGCCCGTCGATCATCAAGGCGATCGCCGAGGCGCGCGAGCATGGCGACCTGTCGGAGAATGCCGAATACCATGCCGCCCGCGAGCGCCAGGGGTTCATCGAAGGCCGCGTGCAGGAGCTGGAAGACCGGCTGTCGCGCGCGGAAGTGATCGATGTCTCCAAGCTGTCCGGCGACTCGGTAAAGTTCGGCGCCACCGTCACCCTGGCGGATGAGGAGACCGACGAGGAATCGACCTACCAGATCGTCGGCCAGGACGAATCCGACGTGAAGGCGGGCCGGCTGTCGATCACCGCACCGCTGGCGCGCGGCCTGATCAACAAGACCGTGGGCGACACCGTGGAGATCACCACGCCCAACGGCTCGAAGAGCTACGAGATCGTCACCATCCGCTACATCTGACCGGGGGAATGCCGCCGGCACCCGTCCGTTCGGACCGGCGCGCCGCGAGCGAACGTGACGCAGTCTAAGGAACGGGTCGACCCGGCCGGCGCGGACGCGCTATAGCCGCCCGCATCGTTCGTGCGGTAGGCCATGGCCCCTTCCCGTTTCGCCTTTCACGCCCTCGTCGGCATCCGCCGCGTCGTCCGCAACGACCAGTTCGTGGTGGTGGCGCTGTCGATCTTCGTCGGCTGCCTGTCGGCCTTCGGCGCCATCGCCTTCCGCGAAGGCATCGACGTCGCCCAATGGCTGGCCTTCGGCTATGGCGGTGTCGACCTGGCAAGCCACGTCGCCGGCCTGCCGTGGTGGCAGGTGGTGGCGGTGCCGACGCTGGGCGGGCTGGTGGTCGGCGTGATGCTGCGCACCACCATGCCCGGCGGCCTGCCCCAGGGCGTGCCCCATGTGATGGAGGCCTGCGCGCTCCGCGGTGGCCGCATGCCGCTGCTGCCCGGCATCGCCGCGGCGGTGATCAGCGCCACCTCGCTCGGCGTCGGCAGCTCCACCGGCCGTGAAGGCCCGGTGGTGCACCTGGGCGCCACGCTCGCCGCCGCCATTGCCCATCTGCTGGGAATGACCGCCAGCCTGTCGCGCACGCTGCTGGGGGCCGGCGTCGCCGCCGCCGTGGCCGCCAGCTTCAATGCCCCCATCGCCGGGGTGTTCTTTGCCCTGGAGGTGGTGGTGGGCCACTACGCGCTCTCCGCCTTCGCGCCCATCGTCATGGCGTCGGTCACCGGCACCATCGTCAGCCGCCTCTACTACGGCGACTTCCCGGCCTTCGTGCTGCCGGAGACTTTCGAGATCGTGTCGTTCTGGGAGTTCCCGGCCTTCGCCCTGCTCGGCGTGGCCTGCGCGGTGGTGGCGCTGGGGTTGATGTATGCCGCCATCTACGCCGACCGCTGGATTTCCCGCCTGCGCATCCCCCTGGTGGTGCGCCCGGCCGCCGGCGGCCTGGTGCTGGGGGTGATGGCGCTCGCCTTCCCGCACATCCTCGGCGTCGGCTACGAGGCGACCGACGCCGCGCTGCGCGAAGCCCTGCCGCTATGGTTGCTGTTCGCGCTGATCGTGGTGAAGGCGTTGGCGACGGCCATTTCCATCGGCTGCCGCTTCGGCGGCGGGGTGTTCAGCCCGTCGCTCTTTCTCGGCGCCATGACCGGCGGCGCCTTCGGCTATGTCGCCACCCAGGCCGCGCCGGACCTGTCGTCGGGCCACGGCGCCTACACGCTGATCGGTATGGGGGCCGTCGCCGCCGCGGTGCTGGGGGCGCCCATGTCCACCATCCTCATCGTCTTCGAGATGACCAGCGACTACCAACTGACCGCGGCCCTCATGGTCGCGGTGGTGATCGCCACGCTGATCACCCAGCAGGCGGTGGGCCACAGCCTGTTCACCTGGCAGCTCGACGCCCGCGGCGTGCGCCTGCAGGGCGGGCGCGAGACACGGCTGCTGAGCCAGATCCGCGTCGCCTCCATCATGAAGCACGACCACACGGATATCGGCCCCGATGCCACGCCGGAGGAGGTGATCGCCGCCTTGAACCGCGCGCGCTACGGCGAAGTGTTCGTGGTGGAGCCGGAGACGCGGCGTTTTCTGGGCATCATCACCATCGTGGAGATGGCGCGGGTGGAGCCGGGCGACAAACGCCCCGCCGGGGAATTGGCGCGGCGGGACACGCCGCTCTTGGAAGTGTCGGACGATGTGCGCGCGGCCATGGACATGATGGACGTGGCGGCGGAAAGCCATATTCCGGTGGTCGAGTCGCGGGAGAGCGGACGCATCGTCGGTTTCGTCCACGAACACGACGTGCTGCTGGCCTATCACCGCGCCCTGCTGCAGGTCCGCGCCGAGGAGCGCGGCGAGCGTGTGTAGGCCGGTCCGGCGGCAGCCGCGGCATCGGGGGACTCGCGTCGGTGCGAGCCCAAGATGTAGTCTCGGTCGCTGCGAACGAGCACACGATGGGTAGATCGCGGGCCAAGTGGCGCCCGCCCGACGGAGCGCCGATGTCCGCAGGTCCCACCCCCCAGGCCGACCCCAAGGCCGACCCCCAGGCCGATCCCCGCGCCACGGCCCCGGCCCGCCGGGAGGCGGTCTACCTGGCCGGCCTCAACCCGCCCCAGCGCCAGGCCGTGGAGGCGCTGGACGGCCCGGTGCTGGTGCTGTCGGGCGCCGGTACCGGCAAGACGCGGGTGCTCACCACACGGCTCGTCCACCTCCTGGCCACCAAGCGCGCCTGGCCCAGCCAGATCCTCGCCGTCACCTTCACCAACAAGGCCGCCCGCGAGATGCGCGAGCGCGTCGCCGCCATGCTGGGCCGGCCGACGGAGGGCTGGTGGCTCGGCACCTTCCACGCGCTGGCCGCCCGCATGCTGCGCCGGCACGCGGAGATGGTGGGGCTGACCCCCAGCTTCACCATCCTCGACACCGACGACCAGATCCGCCTCGTCAAGCAGCTTCTGGAAAGCGAATCGCTGGATGCCAAGCGCTGGCCGGCGCGCCTCGTGCTCTCGGTCATCGAACGCTGGAAGGACCGCGGGCTCGCCCCGTCCGACCTCGGCCCCGACGATGCCGGCGACATCGCCGGCGGCCGCATGATCCAGCTCTACCTCGCCTACCAGGAGCGGTTGCGCAGCCTCAATGCGTGTGATTTCGGGGACTTGTTGCTGCACACCTTGAAGCTGCTGCAACGCGAGCCGGAGGTCCTGGCCGGCTACCACAAGCAGTTCCACTACCTGCTGGTGGACGAATACCAGGACACCAACGTGGCCCAATACCTGTGGCTGCGCCTGCTCGCCCAGGGCCACCACAACATCTGCTGCGTCGGCGACGACGACCAGTCGATCTACGGCTGGCGCGGGGCGGAAGTGGGCAACATCCTGCGCTTCGACCAGGACTTCCCCGGTGCGAAGATCATCCGCATGGAGCAGAACTACCGCTCCACCCAGCACATCCTGGGGGCGGCGTCGGGCCTCATCGCCCACAACCGCGGCCGCCTGGGCAAGACCCTGTTCACCGACAAGGACGGCGGCGAGCGCGTGCTGGTGCGCACGCTGTGGGACGGCGAGGAAGAAGCGCGCTGGGTCGCCGACGAGGCGGAGGCGCTGCAGGGGAAGGGCATCAGCCTGCAGGCCATGGCTGTGCTGGTGCGCGCCGGCTTCCAGATGCGCGCCTTCGAAGAGCGCTTCATCCATCTGGGCCTGCCCTACCGCGTGGTCGGCGGTCCGCGCTTCTACGAACGCCAGGAAATCCGCGACGCGCTCGCCTATCTGCGCGTGATCGCCCAGCCGGCCGACGACCTCGCCTTCGAGCGCATCGTCAACACGCCGCGCCGCGGCATCGGCAACGCCACCATCCAGCTTCTGGCACGGGCCGGCCGGGCTGCCGGCATCCCGCTCACCGAAGCGGCCTTGCGCCTCGTCGCCACCGACGAACTGAAGCCCAAGACCCGCACCTCGCTGCGCCGGCTGATGGAGGATTTCGACCGCTGGCGCGCCATGGTGGAGCAGATGCCCCACCCGGAGCTGGCCGGCGTGGTGTTGGACGAGTCCGGCTACACCGCCATGTGGCAGGCCGACAAGGGGCCGGAAGCGCAAGGGCGGCTGGACAACCTGAAGGAGTTGGTGGCCGCCATGGAGGAGTTCGAAACCCTCGGCGGCTTCCTGGAGCATGTCAGCCTGGTGATGGAGAACGACGCCGCGGTGGGCGACGACAAGCTCACGCTGATGACGCTGCACGCCGCCAAGGGCCTGGAGTTCGGCCACGTCTTCCTGCCCGGCTGGGAGGAAGGGCTGTTTCCCCACCAGCGGGCCATGGACGAAAACGGCATCGCCGGGTTGGAGGAGGAGCGGCGGCTCGCCTATGTCGGGCTCACCCGCGCGCGCGACCGCGCCTATGTGTCGAGTGCGGCCAACCGGCTGGTGCACGGCCAATGGCAGTCCGCCCTGCCCTCGCGCTTCGTCGGCGAGCTGCCGGACGCGCACACCGACCACGACAGCGATCCCGGCCTCGCCGCCGCCGCCGCGGTGGCCGAGCCCGCCTATGCGCCGGCCTTCCGCGCCAGCTATGCCGCCGTCAGCCGCCGCGGTCCCGCGCGCACCATCGAGGGTGCCGCGTGGGAGGTGGCGTCGCGGCCGCGGCCGCAAAGCGCGTTTTCGGTCGGCGACCGGGTGTTCCACCAGAAGTTCGGCTACGGTGAGGTGCGCGGGGTGGACGACGACAAGCTGGTGATCGACTTCGAGCATGCTGGCCAGAAGCGCGTGATGGACAGCTTCGTACAGCCCGCCGGGCGGGGATAGGCAGCCATTCCCGGCTTGGCGATCCCGTCGGCGCAGCGGTCCAGCCGATCGCGACGCAGCGCCGGGCACGTGTTGCGGCCGGATTGGGCGAATAGTTACTATCGAATTTACAATAGAGAACTGGCATGTCTGAATTATCGCATTATTTCTATTTCAGTTCTGCGAAGAAACTGATGGACCAGCCGGATTTGGAATTCTTACTTGGTCAAGCCCGACGAAACAACACGGAACAGGACTTGACGGGCCTGTTGCTCTACAACGAAGGCTGCTTCGTTCAGTATTTCGAAGGACCGCCGGCGGCGGTCACCGACTTGATCTCCCGCCTGCACAGCGACCAACGTCACCACAACATGATCCGGATGACGGAGGGCGCGGTGGAGGACCGGTCTTTCCCGGAATGGAGCATGGGGTTCGCCACCGTGGATGGCCAACTTACCGCGCCGGGCGGCTTCGAGCTGACGTGGAACAGCTTGAACGAGCGGCTCAGCGATAGTGTTCAGATGTATCTCCGCAAGATAATGCAGCAGTTCTATAGAAGAACCTACTGAAGAAGTAGATTTGAGATGCATGGACGCTCGCCAGAGCGCCGCTGACATCCATACAGAATTGGGATTTTGTTTGGCAGCATGCCGCAGAACCGAACCAGGAGCCGGTTGATACCACGCATCCGGTGTTCAAGCGCTTCTTCATCGACTTCGGTATGGGGTATGCAGACCGCCGCAATCCGCCCCCCTAGGCGTGTGGCTTCGTCGCCCACCGGCCCGCCAGTGCCGCCAGCAGCGCGATCGCCATCAGGGCGGCGGCCACCAGGAAGGTCGCGGCGAACCCGCTGCTGACGGCCTCTGCCGTCGCCTGCGCCACATCCTCCACCCCCGCCGCCGCAGCGAACACCGCCGCCAGGGCTGAAGCCCCTGTCATGAACCCCAGATTGCGCGACAGCCCGAGCAGGCCGGAGATCATGCCGCGCTGGTCCTCCCGTGCCGCCACCATGGTCGCGGTGTTGTTGGCGGCCAGGAAGCCCTGGAAACCCGGCGTCAGCAGCGCCAGGGACACCAGATAGCCGGCAACCCCCAGCAGGTTCGGCAAAAGGGCGAGGCAGACGAAGCCGGCCATCATCTCCACCAGGCCAAATGCCAGGATGCGGGGGGCGCCGAAGCGGTCGGTCACCCGGCCGGCAGGCACGCCGGACAGGGCGGAGATCGCTGGTCCCGCCGCCATCACCAGGCCCACCAGCGCTTCGTTCAGGCCAAGCACGAAGGTCAGGTAGAACGGCCCCACCACCAGGGTCGCCATCATGGCGGCGGAGACCAGCAGGTTCATGAACAGCGAGGCGGCGATCCTGCGCTCCCGCAAGACCGGCAGGTGAACCAGCGGTGCCGCCGCCCGGCGCTCGACGATGACGAAGAGGCCGACACCCGCGGCGGCGATGGCGAGCAGCGCGCCGCTGCCCACCCAGGGCACGGCCCCCGTCATCGCCAGCGCGTAGGCCGTCAGCGACGCCGCCAGGACAAGCGTGCCGGCGCGATCGAGCCGGGGACGTCGCGGCGCCTCTCGCGGTGCCGGTGGGGGCAGATCGCGGAGCGCCAAGCCCAGGACGACGACGGCCAGCACGGCGAGCAGCAGGAACGGTGCCCGCCAGCCCTGCCAAGCGATCAGGGCCCCGCCCAGCGAAGGGCCGAGCGCGGTGCCGATGGCCGACATGGAGCCGAGCAGCCCCATGGCCGCACCGGTGCGGTCCGCCGCCACCGTGTCGCGGGCGATGGAGAGCGGCAAGGCCATCAGCACGGCCCCGCCGATGCCTTGGGCGGCGCGCGCCGCGATGAGCACCCCGAGAGTCGGTGCGGCGGCGGCCACGGCCGAGGCGGCGGCGAACAGGGCCAGCCCCACCAGCAGCACCCGGCGGTGCCCGAACAGGTCGCCCAACCGCCCGCCCATCACGATGGCGACGGTGACGCTGAGCAGGTAGGCCAGCACCACCCATTGCACGGCCGACACCGAGGTGGCGAACGCCCGCGCCAGGGTGGGAAGCGCCACCGTGGCGACGCTGATCCCCAGCGAGGCCAGCAGCATGGCGGCCGCCAGCACCGGCATGCCGCGGGCTTCGGAAGGCCGCTTGCCATCCTCCCTCACTTGGCTTTCCATGTAACAACCCCATTTGAATTTCAATGGGATGATACCCTGCTACTTCAAGCCAACTTGAGGTCAAGCATGAAAGTTCTGGACATCGGCGAGGTCGCGCGGCGGAGCGGCGTGCCGCCCTCTGCCCTGCGCTACTACGAGGAGATCGGGCTGGTGCGGCCGGTCGCCCGGCACGGGCTGCGCCGCCAGTACGACGCCGACGTCCTGCAGCAGCTCGCGCTGATTTCGTTGGGCAAGGTGGCGGGCTTCTCGCTCACCGAGATTGCCGGGATGTTCGACACAAACGGCGCCCCCGACCTGCCGCGCCCGACTCTGCACGCGCGTGCCGATGCGCTGGACCGCAAGATCCGCAGCCTGACCACCCTGCGCAACGCCCTGCGCCACGTGGCCGACTGCCCGGCGGAGAGCCACATGGACTGCCCCAAATTCCGCCGGCTGATGCGCCTGGCCGCGCGCAGCACGGCCGCATCCGGCCAAGCCGCGCGGCCAGCGCCGACCGTCCGGGCCTGACGGCGCACGGTCCGGCCGTCCACCGGGCATCTGGGGCGGGTCGCCGCCCTAAAGCGCGTCGACCCTAAACACCTGCCAGGAGCCGTCTTCGCCCTGGCGCAGGCTGACCGCCGCGCGCTGCGGGTTGACCGCGGTATCGATCACCAGATCGAAGGTCACCCGGGCGCGCCAGTAGTCGTCGGTCTCCACCAACTCCTGGACATCAAGGTTCCTGACCGAGAGGCGCCACGACGCAATCGGCTCGCCATCCGGCCCGCGCAGGCCGTGCTCGGCGGCGTCCGAGCGGATGGCCGCCACCAATGCCTGCTCGATTTGGGCATCGGCCGGCGGCTCGCCACAGGCCGTCACCATCCCCACTAGCAAAACGAGAACTAATGTCCGCCATGATTTTGTGGATTTTCGCATCCACCACGGCACTGTACAAAGAGTCGCATCTCGCCTCCCGGACGGCGACCTCAGCATTGCAAGGGGAAACCGAACCATGGCACGCACCATTGTGTCCTACCTGATTTGGCCTCTGCTGTTTGGGATCCCCGTTGCCTTGGTGGCCGTGGGAATGGATCTCGGGCTCCCAGGGGTGCTGGCCTTCAACATAGTCTATTTGTCTTTCGCAGCCGTTATCTTCGTACTGGAGCGGGTGCGTCCCCACGAAACCGCCTGGCATTCGCCGGACAGCCAGATCTGGCAGGACCTCGGGCATACGGTCGTCACCAAGGGCGTCGTCCAGGTCACCGTGGTGTTCGCCGGGGTGATCGGGCTGGCGGAGGTGGTGTCGGCGGACGGGCGGGCGCCCTGGCCGGTGCACTGGCCCATGTGGGCGCAGGCCGCCCTCGGCATGCTGGTGGCCGAATTCGGGCTCTACTGGATGCACCGCATCTCCCACGAGTGGTACCCGATGTGGCGCTTCCATGCGCTGCACCACAGCGTGCGCCGCCTGTGGTTCGTCAACACCGGACGCTTCCACTTCGTCGACACGCTGATCAGCGTCGGCGCCGCCATGCCGCTACTGGCGATCGCCGGTGCGCCGTCCGACGTGTTCATCTGGGTGGCCGTCACCACCGCCTTCGTCGGCATGCTCACCCATGCCAACATCGAGATGCGCTGCGGGCCGCTGAACTACATCTTCAACACGCCCGTCCTGCACCGCTGGCACCATTCCACGGACCTGCGCGAGGGCAACAAGAACTACGGCGAGGTGCTGATCGTCTACGATCTGGTGTTCGGCACCTACATCAACCCCGATGGCCGGCCGCCGGTGGAAATCGGCATCACCGAGGCGATGCCGTCGAGCTTCTGGCAGCAGCTCTGGGCGCCGTTCTGGTGGTCGCGGCTGCAAAAGGCGGCGGCCAGGGGACTGGCGCCACGCCTGATGCCCCGGGCAGGTTCGGGGGCGGACCCCGCACCCGCACCCGCCGAAGCCCCGGCGGGCCCGTGAGCGAGGCCGCCGAGAGACCGGAGCCGGCGACCCAGCCGTCCCCGGCGTCCCACCCCGGCAACCCGCGGCCGCTCACCGTCATCACCGGTGCGTCGGCCGGGCTTGGCGTCTGCTTCGCCCGGCTGGCGGCCAAGGACGGTCACGCACTCATGCTGGTCGCCCGGCGGGCCGAGCGGCTGGGCGCGCTGGCCGCCGAGCTGCGGGCGGCCCACGGCGTGCACGTGGAGTGCCGCGCCGTCGACCTGGGCGACCGCGCCCAGCTCGACACGCTGCTGAAGGAGCTTGGCCGCCGCGACGTCGGCACGCTGGTCAACAATGCCGGTTTCGGCCTGCGCGGCCGCATCCTTCGCCAGGACCCGGCCGAGCTGGCCGCCATGGTGGACGTCAACGTCACCGCGGTGACGTTGCTGGCCCGCACCGTCGCCCCCGGCATGGTGGCGCGCGGCGATGGCGGCATCCTCAACGTCGCGTCGCTCGCGGCCTATCAGCCCGGCCCCAACATGGCCGTCTACTACGCCACCAAGAGCTACGTGCTGTCCTTCTCCGAGGCCCTGTGGCAGGAGCTGCGGCGCCACGGCGTGCGGGTGACGGCGCTGTGCCCCGGCCCCACGGAGACGGAGTTCGCCGCCCGCGCCGGAGCCGCCAATACGCCGCTGTTCGCCGGCCGCGGCAACGGCACACCCAGTGCGGACTCGGTGGCCGAGGCGGGCTGGCGCGCCCTGGCACGCGGCCGCCGCGTCGTCGTGCCGGGCTTCGGCCAGAAGGTCTACGCCGGGCTCTCGGCCTTCCTGCCGCGCCGGACCATCTTGTCCATGGTGGCCAAGGTCAACGGCGCTCGCTGACCCCCTTCAGGCCGTTTTCCAGGGCAAGATCGGAGGTGATCACCGTCGCCACCGCCGGATCCTCCCGCAAGGCACCGCCGGACCGCCCGCGCCGCCGCCGCGCGCCCGCCAGGCGCGGGTCGAGGCGATCGCGCAGCCCGTCGCCCAGCAGGTTGAAGCCGAGCACGCTGAGGGCGATGGCCGTCCCCGGCACGATCGCCTGGCCGGGGTGGAACTGCATGAACACCTGGGCGTCGAACAGCATCTTGCCCCAGGTGGGCTGGGGAAGCTGGGCGCCGACGCCGAGATACGTGAGCCCGGCTTCGGCCAGCACGCCAATGGCCAGCAGCACGGTGGACTGGATCAGCAGGATGCCGCGGATGTTGGGCAGCACGTGCAGCCAGGCGAGGCCCAGGGGGCCGCGGCCGATGGCACGGGCGGCGCGCACATAGTCCTGGGCGAGCACGCCGCGGGCGGCATTGCGGGTGACGCGGGCGAGCACCGAGGCATCGAACACCGCGATGGCCACCACGGCGTTGATCGAGCCCGGCCCGTTCAGCGCCAGCAGCACCAGGCCCGTCAGCACCACCGGGAAGGCGAACACCAGGTCGATGGCGCCGCGGCACAGCGTATCGGTCCAGTGGCCTCCCAGGGCCGCCGCCAGCCCCACGGGCACGCCGGCCAGCGCCCCCAGCAGCACGGCCGACACTGCGGTGCCGAGGCTGCTGGAGCCACCCGCCATCACCATGCTCAGCATGTCGCGGCCCAGATAGTCGGTGCCCAGCCAGTGGCCGAGGCTCGGCCCCTGCAAACGTACCGGCACGTCGATGTCCACCGGATCGAACGGCGTCCACACCACGGCCACCAGGGCCAGCAGGGCCATTATCCCCACCAGCACGCCGCCGACGGCGATCTGCACCTCGCCCGGGCGGGCGGTCCGCGCCGTTGTCATGGGGCCGCACTCCGCGGCCGCGGGTCGAGCGCTGCGTGGAGCACGTCCACCAGCAGGTTGACGGTGATCACCACCGCACAGATCAGCAGCACCGCCCCCTTGATCACCGGCAGGTCGCGGTGCCCGGCGGCACTGAGCAGCAGGTCGCCCAGGCCGGCAATGGCGAACACCTTCTCCACCAGGATGGCGCCGGCCATCAGCACGCCGAACTGCAGGCCGGCGATGGTGACCACCGGCAAGGCGGCATGGCCGATGACGTGGCGGCGAATCACCTGCCCACGGCTCAGCCCCTTGGCGCGGGCCACGCGCACGAAGTCGGCCCCCAGCGTGTCCAGCACGGCGCCGCGCGCCACCCGCGCCAGGATGGCCGCTTCCGGCACCGCCAGGGCAAGCGCGGGCAGCACCAGGGCGGCCAGCGCCAGTCCCGCACCGGCCTGCCAGCCGGGAAAGCCGCCGGCGGTGCCGAGGTTGAGCGACACCGGGAAGGCCATGATCAGCAAAATGCCGATCCAGAAGCTGGGCAGCGCCAGGCCGAGGTGGCCGAGCACCATCAAGGCATGGTCCGGCAGGCGGCCGCGCAGCGCGGCGGCGAGCGTGCCCAGCCCCACCCCCAGCGGCAGCGCCAGCAGCAGTGCCAGTGCCGCCAGCGGCAGGGTGACCAGGCAGCGCTCTGCCAGCATCTGCAGCACCGGCGTGCCGTAGGTGTGGCTGGACCCGAGATCGCCCACGAGCACGCCGCCGATCCAGACGAAGAAGCGCACCAGGGCAGACTGGTCGAGCCCCATCTCGCTACGCAACGCCGCCAGGGTGTCGGGCCTGGCACCTTCGCCGAGGATCACCATGGCCGGGTCGCCGGGCAGCACTTCCAGGACCACGAAGATCAGCACCGATGCCGCCGCCAGCGTCAGCGCGGCGCCCACAAGGCGGTGAACCACGAACTTCAGCACGCCGGCCTCAGCGGGCGGCCGCCCGCGTGCACACCAGCACGTGGTTGCGGTTGATGCGAAAGCGCCGGCGGCGATGGCCGGACAGCACCTTGCGGCTGTCCAGCACGCGCACGGCGAAGCCGGCCCCGGCGATGCGCTGCGGCAGGTCCGCACCGTAGATGCGGAAATGGTAGGGGTGGCCGAAGCGGCGCAGGCGCTCGGCCGGATCGTCCAGGTGCGGGTCCTCCAGCGTGGCCGGCAGGGCAGGATCGTAGGGCACCATCACCGCCATCCAGCCGCCGGGGCGCAGCACCCGCGCCAGCTCTCGCAAGGCCGCCTTGTCGTCGCGCAGGTGCTCCAGCACGTGGCTGGTCAGCACCACGTCGCGGCTGGCGTCGGCGAGCGGCAGGCAGTCCAGCGGGGCCTGGATGTCGGCCGCCGGGTCGTAGCGGTCGACGGACAGGTAGCGGACGCCGGGAAGAGCGGCGATGCGCGCCCTCAGGCACGGTTCGGGGGCCGTGTGCAGCACCCGGTGGCGGCGCCTCAGCAGGTCGGTATGGCGGCCCAGCACCCACCACAGGAAGCGGTGGCGCTCCAGCGAGCCGCAGCGCGGGCAGCAGGCCTGGCGCCGCCCGGCCAGGCCAAACGGCAGGAAACGCACCGCCGAGTGTTGACAGACCGGGCAGAACAAGGCTCCAGGTGGCATGCGTTCGTGGCGCACGGCGGCGGCCCGCTCCAGGGCATACACGTCGGCCTCGCCGATCTGGCCGGCTTCGATGCGGCCGAGCAGGCTCTGCATGTGGGGGATCATGGAACCGTCGCGCCTCTTGGACCCAAGGCCGCCAATTCACCGGCCGCTTGGATGGACGGAGAACCCTAGTGTCCTGATTCCGGAGTGCGCAAGTTTGCAGCACGAGGTCCCAAGCGAACTTCGGAATCGGGACACTAGACTGTCGACCCCTTCGGTGTAAGCACTGAGACCATGTCCGTCGTCGGCCCTTCCGCAGACCTGCTGTTCCTCCTCGCCCTCCTGGCCGGGCTCGCCCTGGGTGCGGCCGAAGGCGGCATCGCCGCCGGGCTGCTGCGCGCCGCCGGGATCGGCCGCGCCTGGCTGGCCGGCCCGGCGATGGCCGCCATCGCCCTGGTGCCGGTGCTGCTGTCGCCGCCGCCGGACGGGGGGCTCATGGCCCAGGGGCTGGCCGAAGGCGCAGCCTCGCTGGGCGACCTCACCTGGGCGCTGGCCGCGGTGTTCGGCCTGGTCGCCGTTGCCGCCGCCATCGGCGTGCCGGCCCCGGTGGTCCCTGCACTGGGGGTGATGCTGCTGGCCGGCGGCCTGCCTACGGACCCGGAGGCCGACCTCACGCTGCCGCTGGCCTATGGCGGTGCGGCGGTGCTGGCGGCGGCCCTCGTGGCGGTGCTCGCGCGCATCGGCTTCGGCGCCCCGCCCACATCGCCGCGGCCGGGGGCGGAGCGCCACGGCGTGCTGACCGCCGGCCTCGCCGGGTTCGCCGCCACCCTGGCCTTGGGCGTGTCGGCCGGCGCGCCGGTGTTCACGGCCGCCCCCGTCGCCGCCTTTGCCGGGGTGTGGTTTGCCTGGTTCACCGGCGAACGCCTGGTGTCGCGCGGCGGCATGCCGGTCGCCATGGCGCGCGCCTCGGTCATCGTCGGTGTCGCCTTCGCACTTGCCGCCGCTGCGGTGCCCGCGGTGATGCTGGGCGGAGCCGTCGCGGCCCTCAGCCCGCAGCCGCCCGCCACGGTGTGGCCGACGGTGGCGCTGGGGCTGCTGGCCGGGCTGGCGCTGGGCGCCGGCGTGGTCGGCTGGATGAGTGCCCGCACCGTGCAGCGCCTGGCGGGCGAGGCCGGAGCCTCCGGTGCTGCCATCGCCGGGGCCGCCGGCCTGGTCGCGGTGGCCGCCGGGCCGGTGTTCGGCGCGCTCACCGGGGGCTCGCTGGCCGTGGTCCTGGCGCTGGTGCTCGGCCGCGCCACGCGGACCGGCCGTGCCCTGGCGGTGCTGGGGGGCCAGGTGGTGGTGCTGGGCGCGGCTGCCGGCCTTGGCTTCGGGCTTGTCGAGATGGGCGGCTGAGCAGGCGGTCGCAGCCTCAGTATTCGTAGTTTCCGCACTCGAAGCTCAGCAGCAGGCCCACCAGGCCCGCCCAGCCTTGGCCGGCATAGGCGCTGGTGTATGGCCCCGTTTCCGACCACGGATCGGCCTGGTAGCGCGCCGCTGCGGCTTGCACCAGATCGGGGAAGCGCTGCCGCCAGTCATCGCCGGGAAACTCCGGGTCGCCGGGCAGGATGTGCATGCCTTCGATCACGCGGGCGATCATGGTGACCCGCTGCGCCCATGCCACCTGATCCTCGGTTCCCCGCCCCTGGTAGTCGAACGCGTCCAGCGCGAAGTCCAGGCCCACCCGGTCGATCTCGTCGGCCAGCCAGGCGTTGAGGGCGGCACGGGCCGCCAAGCCCGCGTCGAGAAAGCGCTTCAGCGCGGCGCCGTAGCCGTGCGCGTGCAGAACCTCCAGGCCGGGCGCACCGGCCGCCGCGGCCTCCAGCTCGGCAACCGCGTCCGGGTCGAAGGTGTAAATCCGGCCGTTCAGATAGTCTTCCGCCAGGGGGCCGAAGCAGTCCCGCGTCCGCCCGACCGAGAGTTCCGTGGCATAGGCCAGATAGCCGGCCAGGGGCAGCACCCGGGGGTCGCGGCGCAGATAGCTGTGGAGCTGGCCGTCCACCATCAGCGAGAAGCCCTCGCCGAGATCTGTGGCGCCGCCGCCGATGCGTACCACGCCGTCGCCCACCGGGCCGCTGCGGAACGGGCTGACATGGGGATCGCCGCCGCGCCCGGCGCGCAACCCGTCTGCGGCCGATGACGCCAGCTCGTCGGCGGTCCAGGACAGCCGGCCCGGCTCCACCACCACCGTCCCCGTCATCACCACGCGGCGCAGGTCGGCGAAATCGAGCGTGCCCAGATCCATCGGGGCATACCCCTCCCTGAGGTCGTGGCTGGTGTCGCCGATGACGCGCAGCATGTCGACCGCAGAGGTTCCCATGTGCTGGAAGCCGACCTCGATGGTGCCGCGCCCGTCCGGCCCGATGACCACGTCCACGTATTCGTGGGTCGGCACGATCAGACCTTCCTCCATGGCCCGGAAGTCGTCCACGGAGACGTAGTGCGCGACCTCCTGGGCGCGGGCGGAGACGGCAATGGCCATGGCAGCGGCCAGGACGGCGGCCAGGACAACGGCGAGACCGGGCGGCCGGCGAGGTCCCATCATAAGGCTCTCCCCTCGATCGTACATGGGCTGGTCGGGCGACCCTGGGCGAGGAATTGGGCAGGCCCGGGGCCAACCGGCGTGATCGCGACTACGGCTGCTGTTGGTCGCGCGGTCCGTCTTCCGGCGCTTCTGCGAGCGCGGTGGGGATGCCGGGGAAGTGGGCGGCCGACCAGCGGTAGAAGTCGGCCAGCGTGGTCTCCTCGGTATAGGCGGCGGCGTTCTGTTCGATCACCGCATCGGCCAGATTGGGCATGATCTGGCGCAGCACGTCGCGGATCGGCTGGTCGGGGGTGTCCGTCAGGTGCTCGGCCACATAGCGGGCCATCTCCGGCCCCGCGAAATGGGCGAGGTAGAGGATGCCGGGATCGGACGAGCCGGTCAGCTCGATGTTGTAGAGCACCAGCATGGCGCCCAGCACGGCGTTCATCCGCGGATTGTTGCGCGGATCGTCCTCGGTCCCGCGGTTCTCCGATGTCACGGGCTGGTAATTCAGCCCGGCATCGGCGATCTGCTGGCCGTAGACCTGGCCCATCTCGTTCCACGTCGCCGGCATGAACTGGAAGAGCCCGCGCGCACCGCTGAGCGTATTGGCGATGAAGGGATCGAAGCCGCTTTCCTGGGATGCCACGGCGGCCAGGAAGTCCGGGTTGAGGCCGAACTGGGTGGCCACGGTGCGCACGAGCTGCTCTGAGTTTTCCGCCAGCATCAGCCAGGCGTCCTCGTACTGCTCGCGCAACAGCGCGATGGCGGACTCCTGGGCGGCGCGCAGGGTCTCGATTTCCTGGCGGTGGGCGCGGCGCAGCAGCCCAAGGGTCGCCTCGTGCACCTGCTCGCGGTAGAGGAATTCGCGCTCCACCAGCTCGAACGCGCGGCCCCGCAAGTGTTCGGCCGAGCCGCGGTGCCAGGGGCCGAGCTGCGTCCACGCCGCCACGATCACTGCCGCCCCCAGCGCGACACCGGCCGCCAGCACCGGCGCATCGCCGGGGCCGATGCCGCGGGCGGCCCGCCGGCCGCCCACGCGCACCGCCTGGGCAGGCAGCATGGCACCCAGCGTCATCACCAGGGTGATCAGCGCCAGCGCCGTCAGCAGTACCGCGGGGTCCGTCATCGCCGTTCGATCCGTAGGCAAACCGGTGCGAGAAGGGCTAGTCTAGCGTACCCTCCGCCGGGGAGCGACCGTCCCATGCCCACCGACACGGCGTCCGCCGACGTTCTTCTCACCTCCGAAGCCGTGCCGCCGGCCCGCAGCGCCGGCGTGGTGCTGAGTATCGGCGACGGTAGCGACCTGACACCGCTGCTGGCGCATCTGTTCGAACCGGTGGGGACCACCGCCCTAAGCCAGGATCCGCTGCGCTGGTGGCAGGCCGCCGATCTCGACTGGGTGGAGGCCGCTCCCGGCCTGCTCTGCCACCCCGGCGACCGGGTGGCCTGGCAACGCCTGACCGATGCGCTCGACCGGCTGCACGCGCGGCGGCCGGCGCGGCCCATCGACGGCATGGTTCTGCATATCGACCCCGCGCAGACCCGCAGCGATGCCGATGCCACGCGGCTGGCGCTGCGCGCCCGCGCCGTGCTGGACGCCATCAAGCAGCAGGTGGGCTGGCGGGTGCCGCTGTTCGTGCTGCTGGTGACCGGCCGCGGCACCGTCGACATGGCGACCCTGCTGCGCCTGCTGCCCGACGAGATGCGCGGCCAGCCCATCGGCCATCGCTGCGAGGTGGACAAGGATCCGAAGGGGCTGTTCGAGGCCACCGCGTCCGCCCTGGAGACGCTGGGCCGCCGGCTGGCACCGCTGGCGGCATTGGCGCCGCGCGACCGGGCGGAAGCGGCCTGGCGGGCGATCCCCCTGGCACGTGCCGCGCTGGGCACCGGCACCGCCGTGGCGCGCAGCCTGCTCGGCCCCAGCGACGGTACCGAGCCGGCACGACTGGCCGGCGTCTACGTGGTGCCGGCCGGCCCGCCCGATACCTACGGGCTGGACACGGTCGCGCGCATCATCCCGGCCGACCTGGGCCACGTGGTGCGGGCGTAGGGTCGGCCAGGTCGGTTGCACCTCCACCCGCTCCGCCTTGCAATGGTGCCGGGTCGACGCGACATCTGCGAAACGACTTGGCCCGCCCCGCACCCCGCTGCTATGCCACTGCCCGAGACTGCGGCTGGCGACCGCGCGGGCCGCCGCCTGATCGAAACCGGCTTAAGCCAGCAGGACACGACATGACCGACCCACGCACCATCATCCGGCTCGACGACGAGGACGACGACGATCGGCCCGAAGAGGAGCCGAAGGAGGACGAGAAGGCGAAGGACAAGCCGTCGCCACCGATCATGGAGCGCCTGCTGAAGGCGCGCACGGTGCTGCTGTTCGGCCCAATCAACGACAAGGTGGCGCGCGAGATCTCCGCCCAGCTCCTGGCGCTGGCGGCGGACAACGACAAGCCCATCAAGTTGATCATCAACTCGCCGGGCGGGCACGTGGAATCGGGCGATACGATCCACGACATGATCGCCTTCGTGAAGCCCGAGGTGAAGGTGATCGGCACCGGCTGGGTGGCCAGTGCCGGCGCCCACATCTTCCTGGGTGCCAAGAAGGAAAACCGCTACTGCCTGCCCAACACGCGGTTCCTGCTGCACCAGCCTATGGGCGGGGTGCGCGGCCCGGCCACCGACATCGACATCGAGGCCAACGAGATCATCAAGATGCGCGAGCGCCTGAACGGTATCATCGCGCGGGAGACCGGCCAGCCCATCGAAGATGTGCGCAAGCACACCGACCGGAACTTCTGGATGTCGGCCGAGGAGGCCCAGAAATACGGCGTGGTCACCCACATCGTGTCCACCGCGGCCGAGGTCGAGTAAGCCTCCTCTCTGCGCCATCGTCATCTTCGCGACGGCGAGGATCTCCTTGATGCCATCGAGACCCCCGCTTGCGCGGGGGTGACGCTATGGGGGCCGCCTACTGTGCCGACGAGACCTCGGCCGCGGCTACCATGGCCGGCACCAGCACGGTGAACTGGCCGCGCGCCCGCATGCCGCTGGCCAGCACCGCCGCGGCGTCGCCGAACCCCCAGAACACGTCGCCCGCCACCGCCCCGCGGATCGCTCCGCCGGTGTCCTGCGCCACCATCAGCCGGCGCAGGGTGCCGCCGGGCACCGTGGGATCGTCGGCAATGTCCAGCCACACCGGCGCGCCGCGTGGCACATGGGCCCAATCCACCGCGAGGCTGCGTTCGGCCGTCAGCGGCACATCGAGATTGCCGACGATGGCGTCCGGCCCCCGCCGTTCGAAGAACACGTAGCTGGGGTTCTCGTTCATCAGCGCCTGAGCGCGGCCTGGGTTGGCGGCGAGCCAGGCGCGGATCACGTCCATCGACATGTCGTCCGCCGTCGCCTCCCCCAGTCGATCAGCACCCGGCCCACCGGCACGTAGCCGTGGCCGTTCTGGCCGATGTAACGCACGCCGATGAGCCCGCCATCGGCCATGTCCACCAGGCCGGAGCCCTGGATTTCCAGGAAGAAGGCGTCCACCGGGTCGTCCACCCAGATCAGCTCCAGGTCGCGCCCGGAAAGCGCCCCGGCAGCGATTTCCGCGCGCGTCGGCCGCTCCTCCCCCGGCGCCCAGGCGGGCAGGCGGTAGAGCGGTGTGGCGTAGGTGGCGGACGGCTGCCAGTCGCCCCTCAGCCGCGGCGCGTAGTAGCCGGTGAACAGGCCGTCGCGGCTGCCGTCGGCATGCGCCATGGCGATGGGGCGGAAGCGCTCTTCGAAGAAGCGGCGGGCGGCGGCTCCGTCGCCGGCAGCGACGCCCTCGGCATCGGCGCAGACACTCCGCCAGTCGGCCACCGTGCCGGTGGACCCGTCCGGATAGTCGAGCACCAGGTCCACGGGCTGGTCGGCGAACCAGGGGCAGGAGTTGCGGAAGGTGGCCAGGGCCGCGCCGTGGTCGTCGGCCTGCCAGCCCGCCAGGCTGCGGAAGGCGGGTGCGACCGGGCCGGCGTCGGGCGCTGCCATGCCGGTGGCGGGTGCGGCCGCCAGCGCATCGGGTGGCGCATCGGGTGTTGCGGCGTCTCTCACGGCCCCCTCCGACTGGGATTGGCAAGCGGCGAGCCCCAGCGCCAGTGCTGCCGCCAGCACGCAGCCGGCCGCTGATCCCTTGCGCCGCCGCTGCGCCGGGGGCATGGTCCGCGCCACGAGTCTGGGGAGACGATCCATGGATCTGCGCCTGTGCTTTGAGAACAAGGCGGGAGTGTCGATCGACGACACCGGTGCATTCAAGCACTATGCGGGAAACTACCTGGCGGGCTTCGATGTGGAGTGGGCGGGATCCGTCAGCATCCCCCATTTGGAGAAGAAGACCCCCAACATGGAGCCGCTGTGGCAGGTGCGCATTGAGAACGCCTCGCCGGCCTGCCGCGACTACCTGTGCGAATACCTGACCCGCAACCCCATGTGCGGGTATTTCGTGCATGTCTACGAATGCCACCATGGCAAGATCGACGCCAAGATCTTCTAGGGGCTTGAGGCGCCTGCGGGCGCGTGACCGACGATCCAATGCACCTGCGGGCATGCGTCGCAGATGCATGACCAACGAGACGAGGACAGACCCATGGCCGTTGAATGGCTGCTGCTCGCGGTTCCAATCCTGATCTGGATGGCCCTGGAAACCCGCAAGGGATAGGGCCTGTCGGCCCAGCTACCCCGTGACTGACCTGCCCGCCATCGCCGGGGCGCGCTGCGTGCTGGTGCTGGGCGGTGCGCGCTCCGGCAAGAGTCGGTTCGCCGAAGCCCATGTCCTTGCCGGCGGCGGCCGGCCGATCTATCTGGCCACCGCCACCGTCGGCGACGACGCGGAGATGGCGGCCCGCATCGCCCACCATCGCGCGCGCCGCGGGGATGCCTGGAGCACGGTGGAAGAGCCGCTGGAGCTGACGGCCACCCTCCACCGCCTGGCCCAACCCGGCGCCGCGGTGCTGGTGGACTGCCTCACCCTGTGGCTCACCAACGTGATGCTGGCCGGCCGCGACATTCCGGCCGAGACGGCCGCCCTCGCCGCCGCCCTGCCCGAGCTGCCCGGCCGTGTGGTGCTGGTGGCCAACGAGGTCGGCCTCGGCATCGTGCCGGACAACGCCATGGCGCGGGCATTCCGCGATCTCGCCGGCCGCCTCAACCAGGCAGTGGCCGCCACCGCAGATGCCGTGGTGTTCCTGGCTGCAGGGCTGCCCCTCGTGCTGAAGGCGTGCCCCTAGCCGCCCCTGCCTTGTTCCGCTGCCCTCGATGCGGCAATCTCGGGGGCCATCCCGCTTCCTATCCGCAAGCGTTTCTGCGCCCGAGGACATGTGCCCGATGAGTGACCAACCCTATGATGTGATCGTGATCGGCTCCGGCCCCGGCGGCTATGTCTGCGCCATCAAGTGCGCCCAGCTCGGCCTGCGCACGGCCTGCGTGGAGAAGCGCGACACGCTCGGCGGCACCTGCCTCAACATCGGCTGCATCCCGTCGAAGGCGCTCCTGCAAGCGTCCGAGAAGTACGACGAAGCGGCCCACCACCTGGGCGAGTTCGGCATCTCCGTGGGCGAGGTGGGCTTCGACCTCGCCGGCCTGATGGCCCACAAGGACCGCACCGTGCAGGCCAATGTGCAGGGCGTGGAGTTCCTGTTCCGCAAGAACAAGGTCGACTGGCTGAAGGGCGCCGGCAAGATCACCGCCCCCGGCACGGTGGACGTGGACGGCACCGCCTACCGGGCCAAGCACATCATCATCGCCACCGGGTCCGACGTGGCGCCGCTGAAGGGCGTGGAGATCGACGAGCAGCGCATCGTGTCGTCCACCGGGGCATTGGCGCTGGCGGCGGTGCCGGAGCGCCTGGTGGTGATCGGCGGCGGCTATATCGGGCTGGAGATGGGCTCGGTGTGGCAGCGCCTGGGCAGCAAGGTCACCGTGGTGGAGTTCCTCGACCGCATCCTGCCGGGCATGGATGGCGAAGTATCCAAGCAGATGCAGCGCATCCTCGCCCGCCAGGGCATGGCCTTCAAGCTGGGCACCAAGGTGACGGCGGCGACCCCCGGCGACGGTGGCGTGGCCCTGACCATCGAGCCGGCCAAGGGCGGCAATGCCGAGACCCTGGACGCCGACGTGGTGCTGCTGGCCATCGGCCGCATCCCGTTTACCGGCGGGCTGGGCCTGGAAGACGTCGGCGTGGCGATGGACGAGCGCGGCCGGGTGAAGACCGATGCCCACTTCGCCACCAACGTTCCGGGCATCTATGCCATCGGCGACGTGATCGCCGGCCCCATGCTGGCCCACAAAGCCGAGGAAGAAGGCGTGGCGCTGGCCGAACGCCTGGCCGGCCAGGCCGGGCACGTGAACTACGAAGCCATTCCCGGCGTCGTCTACACCTGGCCGGAAGCGGCCCAGGTGGGCAAGACCGAGGAGCAGTTGAAGGAAGCCGGCACCGCCTACAAGGTCGGCAAGTTCCCCTTCACCGCCAACGGCCGCGCCCGCGCCATGAACGCCACCGACGGCTTCGTGAAGGTCCTGGCGGACAAGGCGACCGACCGGGTGCTGGGCATCCACGTGATCGGTGCGGAGGCCGGCACCATTGTCGCGGAATGCGCCATGGCCATGGAGTTCGGCGCCTCGGCCGAGGACATCGCGCGAACCTGTCACGCCCACCCGACCTTAAATGAGGCCGTGAAGGAAGCAGCCCTGGCAGTGGCCGGCAAGGCACTCCACATTTAGCCCCAACTGGCATCGCTTCCGCCCCATCGGCGGTCGACGGGCCGGCCCATGGGCCCCTCGGCGGGCCCTGCGTTGCGGGGAGGCGGCGTAACGTGACCAGGAGCATGTTCCGGCTGGCCCGGCTGATTGCCGGATGGGTCATCGTCGTGGCTGGAGCGATCCTGGCGCCGACGCCCATTCCCATCGGCTGGCTCCTGCTGATCATCGGCTTCAGCATCCTCGTGCACGAGAGCGAGACGGTACGCGGCTGGGTGCGCCGGCTGCGCGCCCGCTATCCGCGCTTCGGCCTCTGGCTGCACCGCAACAAGCACCACGCTCCCAGCTTCGGCCGCCGCCTCATCGAGTTGACCGAGCCGGGCCATCACGGCGGCCCCCGTGCTGCCCAGCCGGCACCCGCGAACCGCAACGACGACGAGGGTTTCGGCGGCGGCGGAGCCACCGACGGCGATGGCGGCCCCAGTCAGCCACGCGGCTTCGGCCAGCCATGAGCCACATGACCCGTGCCACCCGCCTGGGCTACCTGGCCTCCGGCTGGTGCCTGGTGATCTGGGGGATCGTCAGCTACCCGATCCCGCTCTACCCCAGCACACCGACCATCGTGGCCGGCCTGCTGCTGATCGCCAAGGTGCAGCCCTGGGCGCGCCGGCTGATCGTGCGGGCGCGGCGGCGCTTCCGCCCGTTCAACCGGCTCTACCTGCGCGGGGCGCGGCTGTTCCATCGCCGCCACCGCCATCCGCCGGCCGACGGCGATGCCGAGTTCCTGCCGCCCCTCACCCCCGAGAGCGTGGGTGCGCCGCCCGGTGAACGGCCTTCACCTGTGACGCCGTGACCTCGGTATAGCGCTGGGTGGTCGCCAGGCTGGCATGGCCCAATAGTTCCTGGATCGAACGCAGATCGGCCCCGGCGGCCAGCAGATGGGTGGCAAAGCTGTGGCGCAGCGCATGCGGCGTCGCACTGTCCGGCAGTCCCAGCACGGTGCGCACCGACCGCATCTGCTTTTCCGCAATAGCCGGCTGCAGCCGCTTGCCGCGGGCGCCGAGGAACAGCGGCGTGCCCGCCACGGCGGGATAGGGGCAGGCCGCCCGGTAGGCGTCGATCGCCGCCGCCACCACCGCCAGCACCGGCACACTGCGCTGCTTGTTGCCCTTGCCGAGCACCCGGAGCGGCCCGCCGCCCGCCGGCACGGCCCCCACATCGAGCGCCAGCGCTTCGCCCAGGCGCAGCCCGCAGCCGTAGAGCAGGCCGAACAGCGCCCGGTCGCGGCGCCCGATCCAATCGGTCTCCGGCAGCGCTGCGGCCATGTCCGGCACCGCTACCGCCGAGGCCGCGTCGAGCGGCCGCGGCAGCTTCTTCGGCAGCTTGGGGTGGGCAAGCGCATGCACCGCCGGCACATGGGCCACACCGGCCCGGTCGAGGAAGTCGACGAAGCTGCGCAGGGCGGACAGGCCGCGCGCGCGCGTCTGCCGGCTTGCCCGGTCGTCGCCGGCACGGTGGGCCTGGAAGGCGCGCATTTCCGCCAGGCTGGCCCCGGCCAATCGGGCGATGCCCACCGGTCCGCCGGCATGGCCGGCCAGGAACCCGAGGAAGCGGCGCACATCGGCCACGTAGGCGCGCACGGTGTGGGCCGACAGCCGGCGCTCGCGCTCCAGCCAGCAGGTCCAGGCGTCCAGTTGGCGGGCCAGGTCGTCCGCCACGGGGAGAAGATCGACACCCATCTGAAAAAGCAAAGCGACGACGGATAGTTATCCATCGTCGCTCAACTTATCTCTCAAGGCAAGCGGGCCGGGGCTCCGGCCGCCCGGCTACACCCCCAGGAGCAGACGCTGGGGATCTTCGATGGCGTCCTTCACCTTGACGAGGAAGGTCACCGCTTCCGAGCCGTCGATGATGCGGTGATCGTAGCTCACCGCCAGGTACATCATCGGCCGCGCTTCGATCTTGCCGCCGTCCACCACCATGGGGCGCTGCTGGATCTTGTGCATGCCGAGGATGCCCGACTGCGGCGGGTTCAGGATCGGCGTCGACATCAGCGAGCCGTACACGCCGCCATTGGAGATGGTGAAGGTGCCGCCGGTCAGATCGGCCATCGACAGCTTGCCGTCGCGGCCCTTGCGGCCCAGCTCGCCGATGGTCTTCTCCACTTCGGCGAAGGAGAGCTGGTCGACGTCGCGCACCACCGGCACCACGAGGCCCTGGGGCGTGCCCACGGCGACGCCGATGTCGTAGTAGTTCTTGTAGACGATGTCGTCGCCGTCGATCTCGGCATTGACCGCCGGGATGTCCTGCAGGGCCGCCACCACGGCCTTGGCGAAGAACGACATGAAGCCCAGCCGCACGCCGTGCTTCTTCTCGAAACTGTCCTTGTATTGGTTGCGCAGGGCCATCAGGGCGGTCATGTCCACCTCGTTGAAGGTGGTCAGCATGGCCGCGGTGTTCTGCGCCTGCTTCAGCCGCGTGGCGATGGTGCGGCGCAGCTTGGTCATGCGCACCCGCTCCTCGCGGTCCTTCTTCGCCCGCGGCTGGCCGCTGGGCCGTTCGAAGGCCGGCACCTCCACCGTGGTCGCCTGGCTGGGTGCCGCCGCCGCGGCGGGCTTCGCCGGTCCCTTCTCGATGGCACGCTGCACGTCTTCCTTGGTGACGCGCCCGCCCTTGCCGGTGCCGTCCACCTGGGCGGCGCTGAGGCCATGCTCTTCCAGCAGCTTGCGGGCGGCCGGCATCACCAGGTCGCCGCCGCTCTCCTCGGCCTTGGCGGGCGCTGGCGCCGGTCCTGCTGCGGCGGCTGGCTTGGCGGCAGGAGCCGCGGCACCCGCGCCGGCGCTGAGGCGGCCGAGCACCGCCCCCACATCCACCGTGTCGCCTTCGCCCGCGACCTGTTCGGTGAGCGTGCCGGCCGCCGGCGCGTTCACTTCCAGCGTCACCTTGTCGGTTTCCAGCTCCACCAGCGGCTCGTCCTGGGCGACCGCCTCGCCCACGTCCTTCAGCCAGCGCGCCACCGTGCCCTGGGTGACGGATTCGCCCAGTGCCGGGACGACCACGTCCACCGTCTCGCCGCCACCATCGCCCGCCGGTTCGGCCTTTGGCTCCGCCGCCGGTTCGGCTTTCGGTTCTGCCTTCGGTTCGGCGGCAGGCTTGGCAGGGGCCGGCTCCGGCTTTGCCGACCTGGGGGCTGCTTCGGCCGGCGCGCCGTCGGCGTCCGACAGCGAGCCGAGCACGGCACCCACCTCCACGGTGGCGCCGGCCTCGGCCACCACCTCGCCCAGCACGCCGGCTGCCGGGGCGTTGACCTCCAGCGTCACCTTGTCGGTCTCCAGCTCCACCAGGGGTTCGTCGCGCTCGACCCGGTCGCCGACCTGCTTCAGCCACTGGGCCACGGTGGCCTCCGTCACCGATTCTCCCAGGGTGGGCACAACGATCTGAACGCTCATGGGTAATCTGTCCTTATGCTGGCTCGCATCGGTTTGGGCGGGGCACCTCCCGCGGTGGAGGACCCGCAGGAGGATCCTCCAAAACCATGGGGTGCGGCGGGGTCGCGGCGGGGTCACGATTCAGCGGCGGACTCCGCCAGGCCGAGTGCGGCATCGACCAGGGCCTGCTGCTCCATGTTGTGGCGGCGCAAGAGCCCGGTGGCCGGTGCCGCCGCCTCGATCCGCCCGGCATAGACCGGACGGCGCGTCTTGTGGCCGATATCGGTGAGGATCTGCTCGATCCGCCGGTCGGCGTACCACCACGCCCCCATGTTGCGCGGCTCTTCCTGGCACCACACGATGTCGGCGTTGGGGTACTTGGCGATCTCCTCGCCCAGCACGGCATCGGGCCAGGGGTAGAGCTGCTCGATCCTGAGGATGGCGATGTCCCGCCGCCCGGACTCGTCGCGCGCCTTCTTCAGGTCGTAGTAGACCTTGCCGGTGCACAGCACCACGCGGTGGATCTCCTGCGGCGGCGCCAGGTCCACGCTCTCGTAGAGCACGCGGTGGAAACTCGATCCCTCGGCGAACATCTCCAGGTCGGAGACGCATTCGCGGTGGCGCAGCAGCGACTTCGGCGTCATCACCACCAGCGGCTTGCGGAAGTCGCGGTGGATCTGCCGGCGCAGGGCGTGGAAGTAGTTGGCCGGCGTGGTCGGGTAGACGACCTGCCAGTTGTCTTCCCCGGAGAGCTGCAGGAACCGCTCCAGCCGGGCCGAGGAGTGCTCCGGCCCCTGGCCTTCGTAGCCGTGGGGCAGCAGCATCACCAGGCCGGACATGCGCAGCCACTTGCTTTCGCCGGAACTGATGAACTGATCGAAGATCACCTGGGCGCCGTTGGCGAAATCGCCGAACTGGGCCTCCCACAGCACCAGTGCGCGCGGCTCGGCCAGGCTGAAGCCGTATTCGAAGCCGAGCACCGCGAATTCCGACAGCGGGCTGTCGTGCACCTCGAAGATCGCCTGGTCGCGATCGACATTGGCGAGCGGGATGTGCTTGGCCTCGCTCTCCTGGTTCACCAGCACCGAATGGCGCTGGGAAAAGGTGCCGCGGCCGCTGTCCTGGCCCGACAGGCGCACCGGGTAGCCTTCCTTCAGCAGCGTACCGAAGGCCAGCGCCTCCGCCGTCGCCCAGTCGATGCCCGTACCGGTGTCGAACATCTGCTCCTTGGCCTTGAGCTGGCGGGCGATCTTGGGGTTGACCGTGAAGCCGTCGGGCACCGTCACCAGGGCCTTGCCCACCGCCCGCAGATCGGCCATGGCGACCGACGTGGTGCCGCGGCGGTCGCCGGCCTTGGCGATGGACATGCCCGACCAGGCGCCCGACAGCCAGTCGGCCTGGTTGGGCTTGTAGCTGGAGGCCGCCTCGAACTGGCTGTCCAGGTGGCTCTGCCACTCCTTCACCATGCGCTCCGGCGCGTCGGCGTCGAGCAGCTTGTCCTTGACCAGCCGGCGGGCATAAAGGTCGCGCACCGTCGGGTGGTCGGCGATGGTGCGGTACATGATGGGCTGGGTGAAGGCCGGCTCGTCGCCTTCGTTGTGGCCGAACCGGCGGTAGCACACCATGTCCACCACCACGTCCTTGTGGAACTTCTGGCGGAATTCGATGGCGATACGGCAGACGTGGACCACGGCTTCCGGATCGTCGCCGTTGACGTGGAAGATCGGCGCCTGGATCGACTTGGCGATCTCGCTGGGATAGGGGCCCGAGCGGCTGTACATGGGCGCCGTGGTGAAGCCGATCTGGTTGTTGACGATGAAATGGATGGTGCCGCCAACGCGGTAGCCCTTGAGGTCGGACAGCATCAGGGTCTCGCCGACGATGCCCTGGCCGGCGAAGGCGGCGTCGCCGTGCAGCAGCACCCCCATCACCTTCTCGCGCTCGGTGTCCTCAAGCTGCATCTGCTTGGCGCGCACCTTGCCCATGACGACAGGATTCACCGCCTCCAGGTGGGAAGGGTTGGCGGTCAGCGACAAGTGAATGGTGTTGCCGTCGAAGTCCCGGTCGGACGAGGTGCCCAGGTGGTACTTCACGTCGCCGGTGCCCTGTACGTCCTCCGGGTTGGCGGGGTTGCCCTGGAATTCCGAAAAGATGGCGGCAAACGGCTTGCCCATCACGTTGGCCAGCACGTTCAGCCGGCCGCGGTGGGGCATGCCCAGCACGATTTCCTTCAGGCCGAGCTGGCCGCCGCGCTTCATGATCTGCTCAAGGCCGGGCACCATGGCCTCGCCGCCGTCGAGCCCGAAGCGCTTGGTGCCGGTGTATTTCATGTTCAAGAAGCGCTCGAACCCTTCCGACGCGGTCAGCCGCTCCAGGATGGCTTCGCGCCCGCGCTCGGTGAAATCGGTGCGGTTGTGGATGGCTTCGATGCGCTGCTGGATCCAGGCCTTCTCATCGGGATCCTGGATGTGCATGAACTCCACGCCGATGTGGTCGCAATAGGTCTGGAGCAGGCGCTCCATGATCTGGCGCAGGGTGGCGACGTCGAAGCCCAGCACCTCGTTGATGAAAATCGGGCGGTCCCAATCGTCATCGGTGAAGCCCCACGTACGCGGGTCCAGCTCCGGATGATGGCCGCGCTGGTCGAGCCCCAGGGGGTCGAGCTGTGCGTTCAGGTGGCCGCGCACGCGGTACGTACGGATCAGCATGAGCGCGCGAATGCTGTCGGTCACCGCGGCACGCAGGTGCTCTTCGGACGGCGCGACCGGGCCCGCCGGCTGTGCGGCCGGGGCGACAGCCGGTGCCGCAGCCGGTGCCGCAGCTCCGTTCCTGCCGGCCGGTTTCGGCGCCTCGGCTGCGACGCCGCCGAACAGCTCGTCGGCCACCGGGTCGGTGACGGTGGCATGGCCGTTGCCCCAGGACGGACCGGCCAGCTCCTCCAGCACCTCGCGGCCATCGTCGCCAAGGGTACCGAAGAAGGACGCCCACGACGGGTCGACCGATCCCGCATCGCGCTTGAAGCGCGCGTACAGGTCACCGACGAACGCCGCGTTCTGGGCGAACAGGAACGAGGAATTGACCGCTTGATTTCCCATGATGGTGCCTGCAGATGGGCGCCGAAGCGCCCGTTCTCCCCAATTGTTGGTGCTTCCGTAGGGTCGAAACCGACCTTTGCAGGTTTTCGCTGCACGAGCTTGAAAGATATACGCAGTTTCGGCGCCTCTGCCCATGGCCTTTGGGCAGCAAACCGGCAGGTCACGCAAGTCTGATACGATGCGCGCGCAGAGGCCGCGGCCCGCCCGACAGTCACGCCGCGGTGGTTAACCGGACAGGAATGCCCCCACCCTCTCCAGGAATGCCTCCGGCCGGTCGGCATGCACCTCGTGGCCGGCTCCTTCGATCACCGCCATCTGGAGTTTCGGGAACATGTGCTGGAACAACACATAGTGTTCCGGGCGTACGTAGTCCGACATTTCGCCTTCCACCAGGAGTGTCGGCTTGGCAAAGGTCTGCTTGGTCAGCCGCTCGTCGAAGCCGGTCAGCGCGTCGAGGTTGCCGGCGATGGCATCGAGGTTGAGGCGCCATTTGAGGGCACCGTTCGACGCCGTGACGTTCTGCAGCAGGAAGGAGCGCAGGCCGGAATCCGGAATCTCGTCGGCCAGCCAGGCGTCCACTTCCGCGCGCCGGTTGAGCCCGTCCAGGTCCACCGCCCGCATCGCCTGCACCAGGTGCAGGTGCTCGCTGTCCGACGGCACCGGCGCGATGTCGACCACGACCAGCCGGTCCACCAGCTCCGGGCGGCCCATCACCAGGGTCATGGCGGTTTTGCCGCCCATGGAATGGCCGATCAGCGCCGGCGGTTCGGCACAGCGCGCCTCGATGAAGCGGGCCACGTCCTCCGCCATCTCCGGGTAGGTCATGGTGTCCGCCCACGGGGAGTCTCCGTGGTTGCGCAGGTCGAGCGCGAACACATGGGCGTGCTCGGCCAGCGCCTTGGCGATGCGCAGCCAGTTGCGCGAGGAGCCGTAGAGGCCGTGCAGGATCACCACCGGCGGGCGGCGGCCGTGCTCCTGGTAGGCGAGCAATCGATCAAGCGGCATGTCGGACGGGCTCGGCTCAGCGGATCAGGATTGCCAACGCGGCGGTCGCTTTTCCAGGAAGGCGCTCACTCCCTCCCGCCCCTCGGCGGAGGCGCGGGCATCGGCGATGGTACGCGCGGTGTATTCGGGCAGTTCGGCCTTGGGCAGCGTCGTCACACCCGTGATCAACGCCTTGCAGCGGGCGATGGCTCCCGGCCCGTTGGCCGCCAGGGCCGCCGCCACCTTGGCCACCGCCGCATCCAGCATGTGGCCCGGCACCACCTCGTGCACCAGGCCGAGGCGGTGGGCTTCCAGTGCACTGAAGGTTTCCGCCGTCAGGAAGTAGCGGCGCGCCGCGCGGGCGCCGATGGCGGCGATGACGTAGGGCGAGATCACCGCCGGCACCAGCCCCAGCTTGACCTCCGACAGCACGAACTTGGCCGCCTCGCTGGCGATGGCGATGTCGCAGCACGCCACCAGCCCGACGCCGCCGCCATAGGCCGGCCCGTGCACCGCGGCGATGGTGGGCTTCGCCACGCCGTCCAGCGTGCGCATCAGCCCTTCCAGGCGGCGCGCATCGTCCAGGTTCTGGGCTTCGCCATAGTCCGCCATGCGGCGCATCCAGCCGAGGTCGCCGCCGGCGCAAAAGCTCTTGCCGGCGCCGCGCAGCACCAGCACGCGCACGGCGGGGTCGCCGCCGAGGCCGGCGATCACGTCGGTCAGCGCAGCGATCAGCGTGTCGTCGAAGGCGTTGTGGCGCTCGGGCCGGTTCAGCGTCACCGTCGCCACGCCGTCCGACACCGTCGTGATGATCATCTGCTCGTCCATGTGGGTCGTTCTCCCTCCCTTCCGGCGATGTGTACCCAAAGCGGAGCCGGGACCCAAGCCCATCGCCCCCGAAGCATGGCCCTGCTGCATGGCCCCCTTGCCGCCGCATGCGGCTTCGGCGATGACTTGGCATCTGGGAGGACCGCTCCATGCTCGACAAGATCCTGGTGGCCAACCGGGGCGAAATCGCCTGCCGCGTCATGCGCACGGCACGGCGGCTGGGGATTGCCACGGTGGCCGTGTATTCCGATGCCGACGCCGGGGCGCTGCACGTGGCCCAGGCCGATGCCGCGGTGCGCATCGGCCCTGCTGCCGCCCGCGACAGCTATCTGAATGCCGGCGCGGTGCTGGACGCCGCCCGCCGCACCGGGGCCGACGCCATCCATCCCGGCTATGGCTTCCTGTCGGAAAACGCCGGCTTCGCGGACGCCTGTGCCGCCGCCGGCATCACCTTCATCGGGCCGCCGGCCTCGGCCATCCGCGCCATGGGCGACAAGAGCGAAGCCAAGGCCCGCATGGCGGCGGCCGGCGTGCCCCTGGTGCCGGGCTACCATGGCGCCGACCAGGATCCCGCCACGCTGCAGGCCAGGGCGGCGGAGATCGGTTTCCCGGTGCTCGTGAAGGCGTCGGCCGGCGGCGGCGGCAAGGGCATGCGGGTGGTCGACGACGCGGCCGCCTTCGACGACGCGCTCAGTGCCGCCAAGCGCGAAGCGGCTGCGGCCTTCGGCGACGACCGGGTGCTGCTGGAGAAATACCTCACCCGGCCGCGCCACGTGGAAGTGCAGGTGTTCGCCGACACCCAGGGCAGCGTGCTCTACCTGTTCGAGCGCGACTGCTCGATCCAGCGTCGCCACCAGAAGGTGGTGGAGGAAGCGCCGGCCCCCGGGCTTGCCCCCCAGCAGCGCCGCGCCATCGGCCAGGCGGCGGTCGCCGCGGCCGCGGCCATCGGCTATGTCGGCGCCGGCACGGTGGAATTCCTCATGGACGAGGACGGCGCCTTCTATTTCATGGAGATGAACACGCGCCTCCAGGTGGAGCACCCGGTGACGGAGATGATCACCGGCCTGGACCTGGTGGAATGGCAGGTCCGGGTGGCCGGCGGCGAACCCCTGCCCATGGGCCAGGACGACCTCGCCATCGACGGCCACGCCATCGAAGTGCGGCTCTATGCGGAGGACCCGCAGGCGGGCTTCCTGCCGGCCACCGGCACGCTGCACCACCTGCGCCTGCCGGCCGACGACGTGCATGTGCGGGTCGACACCGGCGTACGCCAAGGCGATGCGCTGACCGTGCACTACGACCCGATGATCGCCAAGCTGATTGTCCACGACCGCGACCGCCTCGCCGCCATCCGCCGCCTGCGCACCGCACTGGACCGTACCGAGGTGGTGGGCGTGGCCACCAACACCGGCTTCCTGCAAGCGATCGCCGCCCACCCCGCCTTCGCCGCCGCCGATCTCGATACGCGCTTCATCGAACGCCACACCGCCGACCTGCTGCCCGATCCCGGCGTGCCCGGCGGGCCGGTGCTGGCCTCAGCCGTGCTGGGCCTGCTGCTGGGCCGGCGGCGCGATGCGGCGGCCGCCGCCCGCCTCTCCCACGATCCGTGGTCGCCGTGGAACGTGGCCGACGGCTGGCGGCTCAACGACGAGGCCACCGAAACCCTGGCGCTGCGCCATGCCGGCACGGTGCTGGAGGTGTCCGTCCGCTACCTGCGCGACGGTACCTTCCGCATCGTCCTGCCCGATGGTGCCGCCGTCCACGCCACCGGCGAGATCGACGCCGACAGCACGCTGCATGCGGTGCTGGATGGCGTGCGCGGCCGCGTCACCCTGGTACGGCGGGGCCGCGAGATCACCGTGCTTGGCCATGCCGCCACCGGCACTCACCATTTCACCCTGGTCGATCCCATCGCCGAGGCGGAAGCGTCGGGCGCCGATGCCGGACGCCTCACCTCGCCCATGCCGGGGCGCATCGTCGCCGTGCTGGCGACAGCCGGCCAGGAGGTGGCCGCGGGCACGCCGCTGGTCATCCTGGAGGCCATGAAGATGGAGCACACCTTGCGCGCACCGGCCGATGGTAGGGTGACCGACCTACCCTATGCGGTCGGCGACCAGGTGGAGGACGGCGTGCCGCTGATCGGGTTCGAACCCGCCTGACCCGCCGCGCCCGCGGATGGGAAACTCGCCCGACGCGCTGCCGATGCAGGGCGGCCCCGCCGCGCCGAAGAGGATGCCGTTGTCTGCCCAAACGAAGCGTACCCTGCACTTGGGCCTGCTGGTGGCACTGGCGGTGGCGGTGTCTGCCGGGCTGGCGGCCTGGTCGGACCTTTCGCGCGACACCGTGCTGGCTGCCGGCCTCATCGTCTTCACGGTGGGGAGCTGGGCGACCGGTGCGCTGCCGGAATTCCTCACCTCGCTCGTCTTCTTCCTCACCGCCATGCTGCTGGCCATCGCACCGCCGGCGGTGGTGTTCTCCGGCTTCACGTCCAACGCGTTGTGGCTGGTGTTCGGCGGGCTGGTGCTGGCCGGAGCCGTGGACCTGACGGGTCTGGGAAGAGCGCTGGCCGTGCGCATCGCCGGCGGCACCGACCGTGCCTACTGGCAGATCGTCGCCGGGCTGGTGGCGCTGGCGGTTCTGCTGGCCTTCCTGGTGCCGTCGACCATGGGCCGCGTGCTGCTGATGGTGCCCCTGGTGCTGGCGCTGGCCGACCGCATGGGCTATCCGCGCGGCTCCAAGGGCCGCACCGGCATGCTGCTGGCACCGATCCTGGCCACCTACCTGGTCGCCTGCACCATCCTGCCGGCCAATGTGCCCAACCTGGTGCTGATCGGTGCTTCGGAAACGGTGCTCGGCACCACCATCCGCTACGGCGACTATTTCCTGCTGCACTTCCCGGTGCTGGGGGCGGCGAAGGCGGTGATCCTGGTGGCCGTCATCTCGCTTCTGTTCGGCCACCGGCCGGACCCCGCGGCCCACCCGGCCGAAGCCGCCGACACCCCCTCCCTCGACGACCGCCGCGTGCCCGGTCCCGCCCGCCGGCTGGCGCTGGTGCTGCTGGTGACGCTCGCCTGCTGGGCCACCGACTCGCTGCACGGCATCTCGCCGGCCTGGGTGGCGCTGGCCGCCGCCATCGTCTGCCTGTGGCCGGGCGGTGGCCTGTTGCCGCCGGACGCGCTCGCCCGCAAGATCAGCCTGGTGCCCTTCGTCTATGTCTCCGGCGTCCTCGGCGTCGCCCGGCTGATCGACGCCAGCGGGCTCGGCGCCTGGCTGTCCGACCGCCTGTTGGCGGTGCTGCCGGTGGCAGGTGCCTCCGATGGGCTGGTGTTCGCCAGCCTCTCCTCCCTGGCCGTCGTGATCGGCATGGTCGCCACCATGCCGGCGATCCCGGCCACTTTGACCAGCCTGGTGCCCGACGTGTCGCAGATGACCGGCTGGTCCGACCATGCGGTGCTGATGACCCAGGTGATGGGCTTTTCCACCGTGGTGCTGCCCTACCAGGTGCCGCCCCTCATCGTCGGGCTGGCGATCAGCGGCATCCCGATCAGGAGTGCGGTTCGCGCCATGCTGATCCTGGCCGCCGTTACCGTGGTGCTCCTCTGGCCGCTCGCCTTCCTGTGGTGGCAGGTGGTCGGGGTGATCTAGTTGAGCCGGTTCCGGCCCACGCCCCGGCCCGGCCATCCAATATTCTACAATGACTTGGGCGGCCGGGCGGGGGTGTGGGCCGGCGCCGACTGACGAGAAGACCTTGCCGAGAGCGGTGGAGAAGGCAGCGTGGCGGTTCACCTCATCAAGTTGGCGGTCGGCGTGGACGATATCGCCCAGCTGCGCACCTTCCAGGCGGCCCGCGCCGAGCAGCTCGGCCTGAGCGGTGCGGTGCCCGGTTTCACCCGGCGCAAGCCCAAGCGCACCGAAGAGATCGTCGGCACCGGCTCGCTCTACTGGGTGATCAAGGGCCAGGTGCGCGCCCGCCAGCGCATCTTGGACCTGGTGGACGAAGTGGACGCCGATGGCCGGCCCTTCTGCCGGCTGCTGCTCCATCCCGAGGTGATTGAGGTGCAGCCGACGCCCAAGCGGCCCTTCCAGGGCTGGCGCTACCTCAAGCCCGCCGACGCGCCGCCCGACCTTGCCCAGGGCGACGATGGCGAGCCGCTGCCGCCCGGCCTGGCGGAAAACCTGCGCGATCTCGGGGTGTTCTGATCATCCGCCCCCTGTGACGGTGCGCACTGCGGCGCTCCCCACATCCGGGCATAGGCTGTGAGGATGCCGGCGCGCGCCCGTTTCTTCAGCACCTCGCGGCCATTCGGTTTGGTGGTGGTGCCGCCCGGCTGGTAGCATCGGCGACAGGCCGGCCGCACCGCGCCCGCGTGTCGGCGGTGGACCGGCGGACGGTGGAAGCGACCGCTCGGGGAGGACATGGTGACCAAGCTGTTCGCAAGCCTGGCAACGGCCATCCTGGGGCTGGCCGTCCTGGCGGCCACGGTGGCGCCCCTGCCGGCGGCCGCACAAGACGATCCCGCAGGTCAGGTCAGCCGCACCGCCGGCGCGCCCCTGGTGCAGCGGGGCGGCGAACTACTGGCGGCGACGCCCGGGCTGCCGGTGGAGGTGGACGACCTCCTCATCACCGATGCCCGCTCCCGCCTGGAGGTGACGCTCGCCGACCGCTCGGTGGTGGTGATCGGTCCGGCCTCTTCGGTGCTGGTGGTGAGCCTGGAGACGGCGGCCGACAACACCCGCGAAGGCACCGTGCTTGACGTCGTCTCGGGCATCCTGCGCGCCACGGTCACCCCCGGCGGATCGTTCGAGGTGCGGGCGCGCAGTACCGTTGTGTCGGTGCGGTCGACTGAGTTCACGGTGGAAGCGGCTCCCGACCGTGTGTCGGCCCTCGTGCTGGACGGCGTCGTCACGGTGGCCGATCCAGGCCACGAGGTGCCGCCCGTGCAGCTCACCCGCGGCTTCGGCATCGACATCTTCCTCGACGCGCAAGCGCGTGAGACGGACGGCCAGCCGGGTGAGCCACCAGGCGAACCAATGGTGGCGGACGTCCACATCTGGGGCCCGCAGCGGGTGGCCGCGACCGTCTTGCGCACCCGCGTACCGTAACGGGGTCCGCCGGGGTGCCGGGCTCCGCTCCCATGCGGCTTGCCGCCCTTCGCCACCTGCTGCCGACGCTGGCGCTGATCGCTGTAACGCTGGCCATGTCCGGCGCCAGCCTGTGGCGCTCCGGCGAGGCCATGCTGCTGGACGCCTGGTTCCGCCTGCGCGGCCCGGTGCCGGCCACCGGCCAGGTCGTGCTGGTGCTGGTCGACGACGAGAGCATCCGCCAGCTGGGCGGCTGGCCCCTCACCCGCCAGACCCTGGCGCGCCTGGTGGAACGGCTCGACGAAGCCGGTGCTGAGGTGATCGCCTTCGACCTGCTGCTGACGGAGCCGGGCCGGGTGGAGCGCGACCACGTCGCCCCACCGCCCGGCGAGGCCGCCGCCGGCTCCGGCCAGGCGATCGACCGCTATGGGCTGCAGGGCGACCGCGACGGCCGGCTGATCGCCGCCATGGCGGCCCATGGCCGGGTGGTGCTGCCCTTCGCCTTCGTGTTCGATCCGGCCCAGGCCAACCGCGCGGGGCTGCCGGTGAGCTACTGGCCCCACGCCTACTCGGTGGTGCGCATTCCCGGCGGCTGGACCGGCCACCTGCCGCTGCCGGTGGGCGTGCTGGGCCCTGCCGACCCGCTGGTGGAGGCCGCCCATGCGCTCGGCCACGTTACCGCCATCGTCGACCCGGACGGCCACCTGCGCACCGACCACACCACCATCGGCTTCGACGGGCTCTACTACCCGTCGCTGGCGGTGGAGGTGGCGCGCCTGCAACTGGGGCTCGCCCGCGAGGCGGTGGCCGTAGACCTCTCCGGCCGCCTCATGCTGGGCGACCGGGCGGTGCCGGTGGATCCCGAGTTGCGCCTGTGGCCCAACGAGCGCGGCGACCTCTTGGCCCTGGAGACGATCCCCGCCCACCTCATCCTCGATCCCCCCGGCGATGCCGGCGCGGACGACTGGGCGGACCGGGTCGAGGGGCGGGCGGTGCTGGTGGGCGCCCATGCGCTCGGCCTCGGCGACACCTACCGCACTCCATTCGCCGAGCAGGTTCCCGGAGTGGCCATGGTGGCCATGGCCGCCGACTCCATCCTGGCCGGCGACGCCATCCAGCGCCCGCGCTGGCTGGAGGAAGCCAACCTCGCCGCCATGGCGGTGCTGGGCTTGCTGACCGCCCTGCTGTGGGCCGCTGCCGGGCGGCGGCGCGCCGCGGTGCCGGTGGGACGGCCCTCCACGGGCCCCGCCCTGGCCGCCCTCGGCAGCCTGGCGCTGCTGGTGGTGTGGCTGGGCCTCGCCTTTGCCTGCTTCGCGCTGGGAGCCGTGTGGATCGATGCCATCGGCCCCGCCCTGGCTGTGCTGGCCCAGACCGCCTTCGGCGCCGCCGCCATCCTGGTGGGCGAACGCCGCCGCCGGGCCGCCGCGGAACATCGCACCGGCGCTCTGCAAACCCGCGTCAGTCAGCTCCAGCAGGCGGCGGCCGCCGCGGCGGCTGCGGCCAAGGGCAAGCCGGTGATGGTGACGGTGCTGTTCACCGATCTGGTGGGCTACTCGGCCTATGCGGAAAAGACGCCGCCGCAGCGGGTGCTGGCACTGCTCCAGCGCTTCCAATCCATGGTGGTGGCCGCCGTGGTGGAGGCCGGCGGCGTGGTCGACAACTACATGGGCGACGGCGCGCTGGCCTATTTCGGCATCGGCGACACCACCGCCCGACCAGCCATCCAGGCGGTGCGCGCCGCCCGGCGCCTGACCGACGACTGGCTGGCCCACGTCGCGGGGGCCGGTGCAGAGGCCGCGACGCTGCCGCGAATCGCCGCCGGCATCCACAGCGGCCACGTCGTCACCGGCGATGTCGGCACCGAGCACCTGACCCGTTTCACCCTGGTGGGCGATGCGGTGAACCTGGCAAGCCGCATGGAGCGGGCCTGCCGCGACCACAAGTGCCGCATCGTCATAACCGCCCCGGTGCGCGATGCCGCCCATGCCGGCGGCGGCGAGGTCGCCGATTTCGCTCCGCTCGGCGAGTTGGAGGTACGCGGCCGCGACCAGCCGGTGGTCGCGTGGGGCCTGCCCATCGCCGCTGCGGGTGGTCAGTCTGCCTGATCGGGTGGGGAGCGCATCCCCTCAGGCGGACGTTTCCAGGAACGCCGGGTCCGACACTTCGCTGGACTTGGCGGTGCCGTGGTAGGACAGCCGCAAGGCCGCTTCCTGGGCGATGTAGCGCATCAGGCCCTGGTAGAATTTCGGGTTGTTGGTGGCGTAGACGGCGGTCAGGTCGTCGCCGTCGCGCCGCAGCACTTTGCCGCGTCCGCGAAACTCCGCGACGCTGCCGCTGACCAGCACGCGAAAGCGCAGGGCGAACTGCTCGCCGGATTGCAGCGTGCCGGTATAGGGGCGCACCCGGAAGCCGCCGACACTCAAATCAAGAACCGGGTATTCCGTGCCATCGATGGCCACCCGCAGGCCGCTGCTGGGAATCCGGCGAAACCGCCGCCGGTCGCCGGCCGTTGCCGCCTGTTCTTCGGTCGGCGGATGGCGCACAGGCCGCTCCGGCTCGCCGGCCTGCTGGCGTTGCGAGCTGCCATGGTGTGTCGGGTCATGCGAAGGCGCCGATGGCGTGACCTGGGAGATGGCCATGTCGTGTCCTCCACGCCAGCGTTAACGATGAAGCAAGCCGGGGTTGTCCGTCAACGTTCGCGCCTGCGTCATGTCTACCGCTCTTCCTAACAGTGCCACGCCTTTGCGACATTGATCCGCCGCGCCGCGCCGCTTAGAAATCCTCCATGCGGGATGATGTTTCCACCGTCAGTGATCGTGAGCGGCTGGCACGCGTCCGCCTTGCCCGTACCGAAACGGTGGGCCCGATCACCTACCGCACCCTGCTTGCCCGCTACGGCTCCGCCCAGGCATCGCTGGAGGCGCTGCCCGGCCTCGCCCAGCGCGGCGGACGGCGCAAACCGCTCAGGCCGCCGCCGGCCGCCGATGTCGCCGCCGACCTCGACCGCCTGGCCAGGATGGGCGGCCGCCTCGTCACCCTGCCGGAGCCGGACTATCCCGAAGCGCTGGCCGCGATCGAGGATGCGCCGCCCGTCCTCTCGGTACTGGGTCACCTGCACCTGCTGGCACGGCCCTCTGTCGCCATCGTCGGTGCCCGCAACGCCTCGACCAACGGCCGCAAGCTGGCACGCGACCTGGCGACGGCCCTTGGGCGGGCCGGCTATGTCGTGGTGTCGGGCCTGGCCCGCGGCATCGACACTGCAGCCCACGGCAGCGCGCTCGACACCGGCACCGTCGGCGTGCTCGCCGGCGGTGTGGACGTGATCTACCCGCCGGAAAACGCCGGCCTGCACGCCCGCCTGGCCGAAGCCGGCGCGCTCGTCTCCGAAGCACCCTGCGGGGCGGAGCCGCTCGGCCGTCACTTCCCGCGGCGCAACCGCATCATCAGCGGGCTGTCGCTGGGCGTGGTGGTGGTGGAAGCGGCACGGCGCTCTGGCTCGCTGATCACCGCCAGACTGGCTGCAGAGCAGGGCCGCGAGGTGTTCGCCGTGCCCGGATCGCCGCTCGATCCCCGCGCCCAGGGAGCCAACGATCTCATCCGCAAGGGAGCCGTGCTGGTGCAGGACGCCGACGACGTCTTGTCGGAGCTGGTGCGCCAGACCGCGCCGCTGGCGGACCGTGCACGCGACGCGTACACCCCGCCGCCCGGTGCCCCGTTGCTGGCCGAAGCCGAGCTGGCAGACGCCCGCGACCGGCTGCTGCGGGCCATGTCGCCGACCCCGAGCGATGTTGACGAACTGATCCGGGATTGCCAATTGTCTGCCGCCGTCGTCTGGACGGTGCTGCTCGACCTCGAACTGGCCGGGCGGGTGGAGCGCCTGCCGGGCAACCGGGTGGCCTTGGTGTAGATCGCGTCCGGCAGGCCGTCAGCCCCGGGCACCAACACTTGCCATTTGGGGGAGCCGTGGCGGCCAACACTCTGGTCATTGTCGAATCGCCGGCCAAGGCCAAGACGATCAACAAGTACCTTGGTCCGGACTACCAGGTGCTGGCCAGCTATGGACATGTGCGCGACCTGCCGGCGCGCGACGGTTCGGTGCGCCCCGACGAAGACTTCGCCATGGACTGGGCGGTGGCCGACCGCTCCAAGAAGCACATGGCGGAAATCGCCAAGGCCGCGCGCTCGGCCCGGCAGATCCTGCTGGCCACCGACCCCGACCGCGAGGGCGAGGCCATTTCCTGGCACGTCCAGGAACTGCTGGCCGACAAGAGCCGGGTGAAGGACGTCGACATCAAGCGCATCACCTTCAACGAGATCACGCGCGCCGCGGTGCTCGACGCCATCGCGCATCCCCGCGCCGTCAACCGCGAGCTGGTGGAAGCCTATCTGGCGCGCCGCGCGCTGGACTACCTGGTGGGCTTCACCCTGTCGCCGGTGCTGTGGCGCAAGCTGCCGGGCTCGCGCTCGGCCGGCCGCGTGCAGTCGGTGGCGCTGCGCCTGATCGCCGAACGCGAAGCGGAGATCGAAAGCTTCACGGCGCGGGAATACTGGACCATCGAGGCCCAGCTCCGCTCGGCGTCCGGTGCCGACGTCACCGCCCGCCTGACCCACCTGGACGGCCGCAAGCTCGACAAGTTCGACATTGCCAACGAGACCGACGCGCGCGCCATCACCGACCGCCTGGGCCCGCTCAGCTATGCCGTGCGCGACCTGGAGACCAAGGAGGTGCGGCGGCGCCCGGCGCCACCCTTCACCACCTCCACGCTGCAGCAGGAAGCCTCCCGCAAGCTCGGGTTCGGTGCCACCCAGACCATGCGCACCGCCCAGAAACTCTATGAGGGCGTGGACCTGGGCGGCGAGACGGTGGGCCTCATTACCTATATGCGGACCGACGGGCTGCAGCTCGCCGGCGAGGCGGTGGCTGCGGTGCGCCAGGTGATCGCCACCGGCTACGGCGACGCCTACCTGCCGGCCAAGCCGATCCCCTACAAGTCGGCCCAGAAGAATGCCCAGGAAGCCCACGAGGCGATCCGCCCCACCGATCCCAAGCGGCGGCCGGACCAGCTCGCCCATGTGCTCGACCGCGACATGCTGCGGCTCTACGACCTCATCTGGAAGCGCACCATCGCGTGTCAGATGGCGCCGGCGGTGCTCGACCAGATGACGGTGGACATCGCGTCGGGCGATGGGGCGGTGGTGCTGCGGGCAACCGGCTCGGTGGTCAAGTTCGACGGCTTCCTGCGCGTCTACGAGGAAGGCCGCGACGACACCGGCGACGACAAGGGAGAGGACAGCCGACTGCCGCCGCTCACCACCGGCGAGGCCATGGATCCCCGGCGCATCGACCCGCTGCAGCACTTCACCCAGCCGCCGCCGCGCTACACCGAAGCCAGCCTGGTGAAGCGCATGGAGGAGCTGGGGATCGGCCGGCCCTCCACCTACGCCTCGATCCTCCAGGTGCTGCAGGACCGCGAGTATGTGCGCCTGGAAAAGCGCCGCTTCGTGCCGGAAGACCGTGGCCGCCTCGTCACCACCTTCCTCACCGCCTTCTTCCGCCGCTATGTGGAGTATGACTTCACCGCGCAGATGGAGGAGCAGCTCGACGACATCTCCGGCGGCCGCATCGACTGGCGGGAGGTCTTGCGCAACTTCTGGGCGGAGTTCTCCCAGGCGGTCGGCGGCACCAAGGACCTTACCATCAGTGCGGTCATCGACGTGATCGACCAGGCACTGGGGCCGCACTTCTTCCCGCCGCGGGCGGACGGCAACGACCCTCGCCATTGCCCCGCCTGCAAGGCCGGGCGGCTCGGCATCAAGTTCGCCCGGTCGGGCGGCTTCATCGGCTGCTCCAACTACCCGGAATGCCGCTTCACCCGGCCGCTCGAAGTGCCCAACGGCAACGGCGAGGCCGAGGCGGCGGCCCAGCTTCCGCGCTTGCTCGGCAACCATCCCGACAGCGGCGAACCGATTTCGGTACGCAGCGGCCCCTATGGGCTCTACGTCCAGCTCGGCGAAGGCGGCGACGGGGCAAAGCCCAAGCGCGCCTCGCTGCCGCCGGGCAGCGACCCCAACTCGATTACCCTGGAGCAGGCGGTGGCGGCGCTGGCCCTGCCACGCATCGTCGGCCAGCACCCGGAAACCGGCGATCCCATCGAAGCCAATGTCGGCCGCTTCGGGCCGTACCTGAAATACCAGAACCGCTTCTGGTCGCTGGCGGCCGACGAGGACGTGCTGTCGATCGGCATGAACCGCGCGGTGGAGCTGCTGTCGCCGCTGCGGGTTCTGGGCGACCACCCGGACGGCGGCGGCGAGATCGCCATCTACCGGGGGCCGCAGCGCCCCTTCGTTCTGTTCGGCAAGACCAAGGCCACCCTGCCCAAGGGCACGGAGTATGCCGAGCTGACGGTGGAGGACGCGGTACGCCTGATCGCGGCGCGCGAAGCCAATGGCGGCGGCCGCAACGGCGGCAAGGCCAAGAAGGCCGCCGCCGCCAAGTCCAGCAAGTCCGCGAAGGCGAGCAAGCCCGAGACCAAGGCGAGCAAGGCCGACGCCAAGGCCAAGGAGAAGCCGGAGCCGAAGGCCGCCAAGTCGGCCAATCCCGGCAAGGCGAAGAGCACCGGCGGCAAGTCCACGGCGCGGCGCTCGGCTGCTTCGACCGAAGGCACCAAGGCGGCCGCCAGCCGATCGAAGACCGCCAAGAGCTGACCCCCTCACCCAGGAGCTGATTTGGCCCGCAAGAAAGCCGGCCCCTTTCCCAGCCGCGACGAGGTGCTGCGCTACATCGCGGACAGCCCGACGCCGTTGACCAAGCGCGATCTGGTGCGCGCGTTCCAGATCCAGGTGGACGACCGTCCCCGCTTCAAGGACCTGCTGCGCGAGATCGAGACGGCGGGCGAGGTGGACCGCGGCCGCGGCCGGCGCCTTGCCAAGCCGGAAGCCCTGCCTTCCGTCACCGTGCTGCGGGTGGTCTCCGTCGATCTGGACGGCGAGGCTACGGCCACGCCGGACCGCTGGGACGAAAGCGACGGCCCGCCCCCGCGCATCTTCATTGCCCCGGAAAGCCGGCCGGGTGCTGCCCTTTCCGCCGGCCAGCGCGCGCTGGTACGCCTGCGCCAGCAGCCGGACGGCAGCTACGCCGGCAAGGTGTTGAAGGCGCTGGACGACGCCCGCCAGGCCCGCCAGCTCGGCATCCTCCGGCGCGCCCGCACCGGCTGGACCTTCCAGTCGGCCGACCGGCGCCAGCGCGATCCCCTGAAGATCGACCCCGCGGACGTGGTGGACGGCGAGGACGGCGACGTGGTGGTGGCTGCCCTGGAGACGCGCGGCCGCCTGCACCCGGCGCGCGTGCGCATCACCGAGCGCCTGGGCAAGGCCGACGACCCCAAGGTGTTCAGCCTGCTCGCCATCCACGCCGCCGGCATTCCCACCGAGTTTCCCGCCGAGGCGGCCGACCAGGCGGCCCGCGCCCGCTTCGAGGTTCCCGCAGGCTATGCCGATCTGACCGAGCTGCCGCTGGTGACCATCGACGGGGCCGATGCGCGCGACTTCGACGACGCGGTGTGGGCGGAACCCGATGGCGAGGGCTGGCACCTGGTGGTGGCCATCGCCGACGTCGCCCACTACGTGCCGGCCGGCAGCCCGCTCGACCGCGAGGCGGAGAAGCGCGGCAACAGCGTCTACCTGCCCGACCGGGTGGTGCCGATGCTGCCGGAAGCGCTGTCCAACGGCCTGTGTTCGCTGGTGCCCGGCGAGGAGCGGCTGTGCCTGGCCGCCGACCTGTGGATCGACGGCGACGGCCGGCTCGCCCGCCACCGCTTCCGCCGCGGCGTCATGCGTTCGTACGCCCGGCTGACCTACGAGCAGGTGCAGGCCGCCCGCGACGGCAGCCCGGACGAAACGACCGCACCGCTGCTGGAAACCGCCATTGCTCCCCTTTACGGCGCCTTCGCCAGCCTCGCCAAGGCACGCGAAGCCCGCGGCACGCTCGATCTCGACCTGCCGGAACGGGTGGTGCGCATCGGCGAGGACGGTCACGTCGCCGGCATTGCCGAGCGGACCCGGCTCGACAGCCACCGGCTGATCGAGGAATTCATGATCGCCGCCAACGTGGCGGCCGCCGAGTCGCTGGCGGGCAGCCGGCTCGGCTGCATCTACCGGGTGCACGATGCACCCGATCCGGCACGGCTGGAGGCCCTCAGCGATGCCCTGTCGCCGCTCGGCTACCGCATCGCCAAGGGCCAGGTGATCCGCCCGCGCGCCTTCACCCAGGTGCTGGAACGGGTGCGCGGCACCGCCCAGGCGCCGCTGGTCAACGAGCTGATCCTGCGCTCTCAGGCCCAGGCCGCCTACAGTCCGGACAATATCGGGCACTTCGGCCTGGCCCTGCCGCTTTATGCCCATTTCACCTCGCCGATTCGGCGCTACGCCGACCTGACGGTGCACCGCGCGCTGATCCGCCGCTTCTCCCTCGGGGCCGGCGGCACCACCGAGGAGGAGCAGGCGCGGCTGGAGGACGTGGCCGAGCACATCTCGCTGACCGAGCGCCGGGCCGCGGCGGCGGAACGCGAAGCGGTGGACCGCTTCACCGCCGCCTTCCTGATGGGCCGGCTGGGCGAGGTGTTTTCCGGGCGCATCATGGGCGTCACCCGTTTTGGCCTGTTCGTGCGGCTGGCGGAAACCGGGGCGGACGGGCTGGTCCCCGTCTCTACCCTGCCCGACGATTTCTACCACCACGACGAGGCCGCCCATTGCCTGGTCGGCCGCCGTTGGGGCCGCGTCTTCGGGCTGGGTGCGGCGGTAACGGTGCGCCTGGTCCAGGCCGAGCCGCTGACCGGCGGCTGCCTGCTCAACCTCGTCGACGCCGACGAGGGCGCGCCGGGCGAGCTGGCGCCGCGGGCGCTGGTGCCCGGAGCACGCAGCGGGCGGCCCCGCGGCCGCCCGCCGCGGCGCGGACCTCGCCGCCGGTGAGTGACGACCCTCCATCACGGGTTGCCGGAACGGGAGAATCGATCCACTTCGTTCTGTGACGCAGCGCCTAAAAATCCCCACAGTGGCGCTGCCCCATCAACCGACGCATCGGTTGTCCCCGTGGGACCGGTAGGAACGAGAATGACGCGACTGTCCCGTGCTTGGCTGACCAAACCGCTTGCCGGCCTGTTCCTGCTCGGCACCATCGCCGGTTGTGCCGCCGATGGATCGTCTGCACCCGCCGATACGGCTGCCGCAGCACCGCAGGCGGCCGCCGAGCGCGGCCCCACCGATCCGGTGTTCACCGTCGGCTACGACCGCATGTCGGACATCTATCTGGAGGCGGTCGACCTGGGCGAACTGACGGCCGATGGGCTGGACGGGCTGTCAGGCATCGATCCGGACATCCATGCCCTGCGGGCCGGCGACCACCTGGACCTGCTGCGCGGCACAACGCTGCTGGGCAGCTACGCCAGTGCCGATGCCTTCGACAGTGCGGCCTGGGCCGCCATCGCCACGGCCGCGGTGGAAGATGCCGCCACCGCCTCGCCGCTGGTGGCCGATGCCGGGTCTGAAGCGATCTACGAAGCGGTGTTCGATGCCATCGTCGCCGACCTCGACGAATACTCCCGCTACGTCAACGCCGAGGAAGCGGAAGCCGAGCGCGCCTCGCGGGATGGCTACGGCGGCGTCGGCCTGCTGCTCAACTTCAACGACGATGCCGGGTTCGGCTTCGTGGAGGACGTCTTCGACGGCAGCCCGGCCGAAGCCGCCGGCGTCCGCATCGGCGACGTGTTCGTGGCGGTGGATGGCCAGCCCACCACCGGGTGGAGCCTCCAGGATCTCGCCCACCACCTGCGCGGCCCCATCGGCACCGTGGTCACCGTTACGGTGCGCGGCGCCGACGGCCTGCTGCGCACCATCTCCATGCGCCGCGCCCAGGTGATCATCGACACGGTGGACGCCGAAGTGCGCGACGGCATCGGCATCATGCACATCTCGCGCTTCAACGCCGGCACGCTGGAGCAGGCGCGCGACGTGCTGGGCGACCTGCTGGCCGAGCTGAGCTGGTCGGGCGGGATCGGGCTGGTGCTCGACCTGCGCGGCAATCCCGGCGGCCTCTTGGACCAGTCGGTGGGCTTGGCCGACCTGTTCATCGAATCGGGCGACATCATCACCACCCGCGGCCGCCACCCCGATAGCTTCCAGCGCTTCCCGGCCAGCGGCGGCGATCTGGCGGACGGATTGCCCATGGTGGTGCTGGTGGACGGCCGCTCTGCCTCCGGTGCCGAGATCGTCGCCGCGGCCTTGCAGGATGCCGGGCGTGCGGTGGTGATCGGCTCGTCCTCGTTCGGCAAGGGCAGCGTACAGACGGTGTCGCGCCTGCCCAACGGCGGCGAGCTGTTCCTGACCTGGAGCCGCATCTACGGGCCGGCGGGGATCACCATCCACCGCCAGGGCGTCACCCCCACCATCTGCACCTCCAGCGGACTCGGCGATGCCGCAACGATCCTCCAGGCGTTCCGGTCCGGTGCCATCCCGACACCGGACATGCTGCTGGACCAGCGCCAGCGCGCGGCCGACGACGACGACGCGCTGCGCGAACTGCGCGAGGCGTGCCCGTGGCGGGAGCATGACAGCGACCTGGATATCGACGTGGCGATCGCGCTCTTGGAAGACCAGACCCTGTTCGCCCGCGCGCTGGACACGGCCCCCGCAGCCACCCTGGCGGCCGCCCAGTAGACCCCCGCCGCGGTGGCCGGCGCAGCCCCGCTGCCCGGGCGCCGGGCCGACTGCGACCTTGACAATCGCGGGCTGCGCCATACTGTCTCGCGCTCGAGAAACCGTCCGCGCGAGCGTTGGCTCGGGTCGGCTTTTGGCGGAACAGGCCCCGCCGCACAGCCGATACTACTCTAGAGAAACCGAAAGTCCGATCGATGGCAAAGCCGGCAAATATCAAGATCCGCCTCACCAGCTCGGCTGGCACGGGCTACTTCTACGTCACCAAGAAGAACACCAAGAACACCACGGAAAAGCTGACCATGCGCAAGTACGACCCGATTGCGCGGCGGCACGTGGAGTTCAAGGAAGGCAAGATCAAGTAGGCAAACGGGCAGCCGCGAGGCCGCGGCGTCCGTAAGACCCTACTGCCAGGTCTCCCTGCCCGATTGCGGTAGATGGCACCGGCCCCGGCACTCCGCCGCGGCCGGTTTTGCGTTTTGCTGATATGGAGGAAAATGGCGGGCGCTGAGCGCGCCTGCCGGCATCGGCCTACATGGCCACCGGCATCTGGTAGACGTCCGGCCCGTCGCCGCGGTCCACCACCACACAGTTGCGGCCGTTGTGCTTGGCCTCGTAGAGGCATTCGTCCGCGCGCTTGATCAGCGCATCGGGGGAATATTCCGCATCGTCGGTGGCGGCGACGCCCAGGCTGATCGTCACGTGGATGTCGGGCAGGCTGGGATCGGACAGTTGGAAGGCCTCGTTGTCGATGCGCAGGCGCAGGCGTTCGGCCACCATGGCCGCCGCTTCCGGTGCCGCATCGGGCATGATGACCACGAATTCCTCGCCGCCGTAGCGCGCCACCATGTCGAAATGTCGCAGGTTGCGGGAGACGCGCTGGGCGACTTCCTTCAGCACCTCGTCGCCCGCCTGGTGGCCGTAGGTGTCGTTGGTGCGCTTGAAGAAATCGATGTCGAACATGATCGCCGACACCGGCTTGCGGGTCTCCGCGATGCGGCCGATGGTGCGCGCCATGTGGACGTTGAGGTAGCGCCGGTTGAACAGGCCGGTCAGCCCGTCCGTCAGCGCCATCGACAGGCTTTCCTCGTAGTTGGAGCGCAGCCGGTCCTGGTAGCGCTTGCGCCGGATCTGCGTACGCACCCGCGCCATCAGCTCATTTCGGTCGATCGGCTTCAGCAGGTAGTCGTTGGCGCCCAGTTCCAGGCCCTTGGCGACGCGCTGCATGTCCGACTCGTCGGCCAGCAGCAGCACGGGGGTCTGCCGCGTCTGCTCATGGCTGCGCAGTTGCGAACACAGCCGCAGCCCGTCTTCCTGCAACAGCGTCAAGCTGACGATGATCAGTTCCGGGTCGTCGGTCATCGCCCGGTCCAGCCCCACCTTGATGGTGTCGGCCGTCATCACCGTATCGCCGCCTTCCGACAGCGTCTGGGTCACCCGCTCCAGGTCGATAGGGCTGTCCTCGACCACCAGGATGGTCGCACCGTCGGCGGTTTCGTCGGCCTCCACCGTTTCCGACGACAGCACGCCCAGCTCGCCGGACGTGTTCTGGCGCATGCGCCACTCGTCCATCATCATCTTCAGGCGGACGAGCGAACGCACCCGCGCGAACAGCGCGATGTCGTTGACCGGCTTGGTGAGGAAGTCGTCGGCCCCGGCCTTCAGGCCGCGCACCCGGTCCGCGGTGTCCGACAGGGCGGTCACCATCACCACCGGGATGTGCGCGGTCTTGTGATTCTCCTTGAGCTTCTGGCAGACCTCGAAGCCGTCCATGCCCGGCATCATCACGTCGAGCAGGATGATGTCCGGCGCCCCGGACAGGCTTTTTTCCAAGGCTTCTGGGCCGTCGCACGCCGTGATGACGTCGAAATACTCCCGCGTCAGCTTCGCTTCGAGAAGCTTGACGTTGGGGAGGACGTCATCGACGACTAGCACCCGTGCGGACATGCACCTACTGTTCCAGATGTTTCTTAACAGTTCGTAAGAACAGGCTGACAGATATCGGTTTTGAGAGGTAGTCCTCGCAACCGCCCTCGCGAATCTTCTCCTCGTCGCCCTTCATGGCGAACGCGGTGACGGCGATAACCGGAATCGCCTTCAGCTCATCGTCGGCCTTGAGCCACTTGGTCACTTCCAGCCCGGACACCTCGAGAAGCTGGATGTCCATCAAAATCAGATCCGGCCGATGCTCCCGCGCCATGCGCAAAGCTTCCATACCGTCCTTGGTCTGCAAAGTATCGTAACCGTTAGCCTCCAAAAGATCATGAAATAGCTTCATGTTCAATTCATTATCTTCAACGATTAGAACAGTCTTGGACATGTTCGAGTCCTTCGTGTCGACCCACTTCGGCGCGCAAAGTATAGGTCTGCGGGGATAGGCACAACCGATTGAAATTGCGAGATGGAATGGTCCGATCAGAACACTGGCGGGTCCCATGAATCGCGACGCGTCGCCACGGACCGCCACATCCGGTACGGTCAGGACCGTCGGGATCGTTTACCTTTGGCCGCGGCTTTCAGCACTGCGGCATTATAGCGGAGCGACGCTGTCGTGCACCCCCCGTCTGAAGGTTCGGGCCTGTGTCGCGACTGCCTTGCAACCGTCGCCGGGGGCGCGACGCGACGACGCTGTTCGGCCTGCGGCTCGCCGCGCGTGCTCGTCCACCCCGAGCTGCATGCCCTGTCCATCGCCCATCTCGACTGCGATGCCTTCTATGCGGCGGTGGAAAAGCGCGATCGGCCGGAGCTCCGCGACCGTCCGGTGATCGTCGGCGGTGGCCAGCGCGGCGTCGTGTCCGCTGCCTGCTATGTGGCGCGAATCTCAGGTGTGCGCTCGGCCATGCCCATGTTCAAGGCGCTCAGGGCCTGCCCCGACGCCGTGGTCATCAAGCCCGACATGGCCAAGTACGCCGCCGCCGGCCGCGAGGTGCGCGCGCTGATGCGCGATGTGACGCCGCTGGTGGAGCCGCTCTCCATCGACGAAGCGTTTCTCGATCTGACCGGCACCGAACCGGCGCTCGGTTGCAGCCCCGCCGTCAGCCTCGTGCGATTGGTGCAGAGGATCGAGCGGGAGGTCGGGGTGACCGCGTCGATTGGCCTCAGCCACAACAAGATGCTGGCCAAGCTGGCGTCGGACCTGGACAAGCCGCGCGGCTTCGCGGTGATCGGCCGGGCGGAAACCCTGGACATGCTGGCGCCGCGCCCGGTGGGCGACCTGTGGGGGGTGGGCAGGGCGCTGCAGGACCGCCTGCGCCGCGACGGCATCGGCACCATCGGCGAGCTGCGCGACCGCCCGGAAGCCTGGCTGGTCGGCCGCTACGGCCGCATCGGCCACCGCCTCTACCTGTTCGCCCGCGGCGAGGACGACCGGCGCATCGAGCCTGACAGCGATACCAAGAGCGTGTCGGCCGAAACCACCTTCGACCGCGACCTCTCCGACGGCGAGCTGCTGGCTGGCCACTTGCGGCGGCTGTCTGACCGGGTGGCGGAGCGACTCGCCGCCAAGGCGCTGGCCGGCCGCACCATCGTATTGAAGCTGAAGACCGGCCGCTTTCGCACCCTGACGCGCAGCCACACCCTGCCCGACCCGACCCGCCTGGGCGACCGGCTCTACCGCGAGGGGCTGGCGCTGCTGGAGCCGGTGCTGGCGGAAGGCCCGTTCCGGCTGATCGGCATCGGCGTCGCCGACGTGACGGCCGCAACCGCCGCCGATCCACCCGACCTGCTGGGTGACGCGGCCGCCCGCAAGGTCCGCCTGGCCGCGGCGGTGGGGCAGCTCAACGCCACGGGCGCGCAGCCCCAGGTGACCCGTGCCGCCGACCTGTTCGCCGACAAGGACGAACGCCGCCGTTAGCCTTCGGCGCCCGCCTTCTTCATCGCCTTGGGCAGGTCGATCTTCAGGTGCAGCTCCTTCAGCCGCTCCGGCTCCACTTCCGCAGGCGCACCCATCAGCAGGTCTTCGGCCTTCTGGGTCATGGGGAAGGCGATCACCTCGCGCAGGTTGGGCTCGTCGGCCAGCAGCATGACGATGCGGTCGATGCCGGGGGCCGAGCCGCCGTGCGGCGGCGCGCCGAACTTCAGCGCCGACAGCATGCCGCCGAAGCGCGCTTCCAGCACTTCGGCCGGATACCCGGCGATGGCGAACGCCTTGTACATGATCTCCGGCAGATGGTTGCGAATGGCGCCGGAGGACAGTTCCACGCCATTGCACACGATGTCGTACTGGAACGCCTTGATGGTCAGCGGATCCTGGGTTTCCAGTGCCTCCAGCCCACCCTGGGGCATGGAGAAGGGGTTGTGGGAGAAGTCGACCCGCCCGGTCTCCTCGTTCAGCTCGAACATGGGGAAGTCGACGATCCAGCAGAATTCGAACCGGTCGGCGTCGATCAGGTCCATCTCCTCGCCGATCTTGCTGCGTGCCTTGCCCGCCATGGCCGCTGCCGCGGCCGGCATGTCGCACACGAAGAACACGGCATCGCCGGCCTCCACCCCGGCCGCCGCGCGCAGGGCTGCCTGGGCTTCGGCCGGCACGAACTTGGCGATAGGTCCCTTGCCCTCTTCGCCCGCAAACAGGATGTAGCCCAGCCCCGGCGCCCCTTCCCCCTGGGCCCAGGCGTTGAGCTTGTCGAAGAAGCTGCGCGGCCGCTCGGCCACCTGGGGTGCGCGGATGGCGCGCACCACGCCGCCCCGGTCGATGACCCCCTTGAACGCCTTGAACGTGACGTCCTCACGCGCGAACACCTCCGTCACGTCGCAGATGACGAGCGGGTTGCGCAGGTCCGGCTTGTCCGACCCATAGCGCAGCATGGCATCGTCGTACGCGATGCGCGGAAACGGCGGCGGCGTCACGGTGCGCTTGGTGCCGGTAAAGCCGGCGAATTCCTCGAAAACCCCGCTCAGCACCGGTTCCAGGGCCGCGAACACGTCCTCCTGCGTCACGAACGCCATCTCGAAGTCGAGCTGGTAGAATTCGCCCGGCGCCCGGTCCGCCCGGGCATCCTCGTCGCGGAAGCAGGGTGCGATCTGGAAGTAGCGGTCGAAGCCGGCGATCATCAGCAACTGCTTGAACTGCTGGGGCGCCTGCGGCAGCGCATAGAACTTGCCGGCGTGCACGCGCGACGGCACCAGGTAGTCGCGGGCCCCTTCGGGACTGGACGCGGTCAGGATCGGCGTCTGGAACTCGGTGAACCCCTGCTCGATCATGCGGCGGCGGATCGAGGAGATGACGGCCGAGCGCAGCAGGATGTTCTTCTGCATCTTGAAGCGGCGCAGGTCGAGGAAGCGGTAGCGCAACCGCACCTCCTCGCCGTAGTCCTCGTCGGAATTCACCTGCAGCGGCAGCGGGTCGGCCACCGACTCGACCAGCAGGTCGTCCATGTAGACCTCCACCCGGCCGGTGGAGAGCTTGTCGTTGAAGGTTTCCGGGTCGCGGCGCTTCACCCGGCCGTCCACCCGGATCACCGTTTCGTTGCGCAGGCCCTCGGCGGTGGCCAGGTGCGGGCTGTCGGCGTCCACCACGATCTGGGTGATGCCGTAGCGGTCGCGCAGGTCGATGAACAGCAGCCCGCCGTGGTCGCGCTTGCGGTGGACCCAGCCGGACAGGCGCACGGTTTGGCCGGCGTGGTCTTCGCGCAGATCGCCGCAGGTGTGGGTACGGTGGGCGTGCATGTCCTGTCTCGCTTCCGTCGGGCAATGGTTTGGGGCAAACGGGCGCGCGATGTTCAACGCGAGCAGCCGCGGCCTGTCAACCGCTGCCCATTGCCGGCCGCTGCCACTGCACGACAGCTTTCCCGTTTCCAACCACTCGGCTAAAAACCTTTTGTATGAGCGTCATTACAGATAGCGCCGCCCTGGCCGAGTTGTGCCACCACCTGGAGCGGCAGGACTTCATCACCGTCGACACCGAATTCCTGCGCGACGCCACCTTCTGGCCGCGGCTGTGCCTGGTGCAGGTGGGGGCCGACGACGGCGCCTGGGCGATCGATCCGCTGGCGGCCGACATGGACCTGGCGCCGCTGTGGGCCCTGCTGGTCGAAGCGCCGGTGCCCAAGGTGTTCCACGCCGCCCGTCAGGACGTGGAGATCGTCGTCCGGGCGACGGCCAAGGTGCCGGCCCCCCTGTTCGACACCCAGATCGCCGCCATGGTGTGCGGCTTCGGCGACCAGGTGGGCTACGAGCGCCTGGTCTTCGAGCTGGCGCACAAGCGGCTCGACAAGAGTTCGCGCTTCACCGACTGGTCGCGCCGGCCGCTCACCGACAAGCAGATCCGCTACGCGCTCGACGACGTGATCTATCTGCGCACGGTCTACGAGGCGCTGCGCGACCAGCTCGCCAAGAACGGCCGCAGCGCCTGGATGCAGGAGGAGCTGTCCACGCTCACCGACCCGGCCACCTACCTGGCCGAACCGGAAGATGCCTGGCGGCGCATCCGCACCCGCTCCACCGATCCGCGCTTCCTGGCGGTGCTGCGGGAAGTGGCGACCTGGCGGGAGGTCGAAGCGCGCAGCCGCGACGTGCCGCGCACCCGGCTGCTGCGCGACGAAGCGATGCTGGAGGTGGCCGCCCAGGCACCGAAGACGCTGGATGCGCTCGACCGGCTGCGCGGCGTGCCCAAGGGCTTGGCCGGCGGCCGCGTCGGCAAGGCGGTGGTCGACGCAGTCAACCGCGCGCTCGCGCTCGAACCTGGCGAACGGCCGAAGGTCGCGGGGCGGCCGGCGATCCCCACCAACACGGGACCGACGGTGGAACTGCTCCGGGTGCTCTTGAAGATGTGCTGCGAGGATGCCGGGGTGGCCCAGCGCCTGGTGGCCAGCGGCGACGACCTGGAAAGGCTGGCCGCCGACGACGAGGCCGATATCCCGGCGCTGCACGGCTGGCGGCGAGAGGTCTTCGGCAACCAGGCACTCGACCTGAAGCACGGCCGCACGGCCCTGGCGCTGAAGGACGGCCAGGTGGTGGTGGTCGACGCGGGCGGAGGCGCCTAACCCCCCGCCAGCTTGCGGTCGGCCAGCCGCGCCATCTGCACCTCCGCGCCGCGGCCCAGCGCCTTGGCCACCGCGTCCAGCCGGCGGCGCACCACGTCGCCCATCAAGGCCCCCTCGGTCTCCGACACCGACAGCACGATAGGATCGCCGCTGAGGTCGAGCCAGGTCGTCTCCAGCAGCAGCGGCACGCCGCCGGAAACCGTGTGGGCAAGGCGCATGGTCAGGCCCACCAGGGTCGCGGCATTGCGCGTTTCGGCGTCCAACAGGCTCAGGGCCGTCAGGTCGGCCGGGGTGGGCAAGGCGCCGTAGCGCACGGCGATGGCCATGGCCATGAACGCCCGGTCCTCGTGCGTCAGGCCGCCCACCGGCAGGCGCAGCACCCGCATGGCGGCGTGGTCGGCGCGGTAGTCCGGGTGCTCCGCCCAGCCGATGTCGCTGAGCAGACAGACGGCCCTGCGCAACCGGTCCAGCGGTGCGGGGATGAGGGGCGCCAGCCCCTGGGTCCAGCGGTCGATGGCGGCTTCCGGGCCGAACCGGTCGATCCGGCGGGCGACGTCGCGGCAGCCGACGATCAGCGGGTCTTCGGCCTGTTCCTCCGCGGAGAGCTGGTCGAACAGCAGCCCTTCGCGCAGGCCATAGGCGGAGAACACCACACGCCCCGGCTGCATGGCATCCAGCACCTCGCCGAGCACCAGCGAAGCATAGGGCAGCGCATCGAGCCGGCGCTTGGAGACGCCGGGCAGCCGGTCGAGCGAGGCCTTGCCCTGGCGGCTGATCAGGTTGGCGAGGTCGCGCAGGGTGTCGGTGGGCACCGTCAGTTCGTGGATCACCCGCAAGGGATGCTTGGCCCTGGCCATATGTACCTTGGCCAGAGACCGCCAGGCCCCGCCGATGGGAAAGAAGGTGCGGCCGGCCGCTGCGGGAAGCCAGGGCAGCGTTGCCAGCGCCTCGCGCACCGTCGTTCGAGCAGTGCCCTTGCCGCCGGGTGCTGCCATCAGGCGCAACGGCCCCAGCGGCAGGGTTTCCTGGGCACGGATGACGCCGGCCTCCACGTCGATCAGCTCCAGCGAGCCGCCGCCGAGATCGCCCACCACGCCGGTGGCACCGGGCAGGCCGGAGATCAGACCGAGGGCCGCCAACCGGGCTTCCTCCGCCCCGCTCACCACCCGCACCGCCAGCCCGCACTTGGCTTGCAGGTCGTCCACGAACTCCTGGCCGTCCTCGGCGTCGCGCACGGCCGCCGTTCCCACCACGAACAGGCGCTCCACCCCCATGCCGCGGCTCAGCCGGTGAAACCGCAGCAGGTTCTCCTCGGCCATGGCGCGGCCCTCGGGGTCGAGGCGGCCGGTGGCCTGGAGCGAGCGGCCGAGGCCGCACAGCACCTTCTCGTTGAAGATCGGGATCGGCTGGCGGCCGATGCCGTTGTAGACCACCAGGCGGATGGAGTTGGAGCCAATGTCGATGACGCCGACGCGGTGCCTGTGGCCGCCGAGAAGCTCAGTTTCTCTGGTCATCATGGGCCGAGCTCCGCGCTTCGGGTGGGCCTATCCTGCGCTATTTCGCAGTCGGTGCCAGCTTTAGTTCCGGCAGTTCGGACATGCTGCCGCCGGCACTGCCGCGGCCGGACAGGCTGGGGTGGGTCATGAAGTAGCCGTGGGCGCTGAAAGCGCCGGGACCGAATTCCTGGCGCCGGTAGGTGCCGTCGGACTGCAGGTGCCAGGAGCTGGTCTCGTCCATCAGGTTGGCGACCATCACCTGCTCCATGATCTGGCGGCGCACCGTCGGGTTCTCGATGGGCACCAGCGTCTCGATGCGCTGGTCGAGGTTACGCGGCATCCAGTCGGCCGACGAGATGAAGATGGCCGCCTGGTCGGACGGCAGCTCCTCGCCGTTGGCGAAGATGACGATACGCGAATGTTCCAGGAAGCGCCCGACGATACTCTTCACCCGGATATTCTCGGACAATCCGGGGATGCCGGGGCGCAGGCAGCAGATGCCGCGGATCACCAGGTCGATCTGCACACCGGCGCACGACGCCTCGTACAGATGGTCGATGATCTTCTTGTCCACCAGCGAGTTGAACTTGGCGACGATGCGCGCCGGCAGGCCCGCCTGGGCATTGGCGATCTCCTGCTCCATGTGATGGACCAGCCGCTTGCGCAACTGCAGCGGGGCGATGCCCAGCTTGCGCAGCGCCACCGGCTTGGCATAGCCGGTCATGAAATTGAACACGGCCGTGGCGTCGTGGCACAGCGCCGGGTCACAGGTGAACAGGGAAAGGTCGGTGTAGATGCGCGCGGTGATGGGGTGGTAGTTGCCCGTGCCGTAGTGGACGTAGGAGCGCAGGCCGCCCATCTCGCGGCGCACCACCAGCGAGATCTTGGCGTGGGTCTTCAGGTTGATGAAGCCGTACACCACCTGGGCGCCGGCGCGTTCCAGGTCGCGCGCCCAGCGGATATTGGCCTCCTCGTCGAAGCGCGCCTTCAGCTCCACCATGGCGACCACCGACTTGCCCGCCTCCGCCGCCTCGATCAGGGCGGCGACGATGGGCGAGTTCTTCGACGTGCGGTAGAGCGTCTGCTTGATCGCCACCACGTCGGGGTCTTGGGCCGCCTGCTGCACGAAGCTGACCACCACGTCGAAGCTTTCGTAGGGGTGGTGGACGATGATGTCCTTGGCCCGGATGGCGGCGAAGGTGTCGCCGCCGAAATCGCGGATGCGTTCGGGAAAGCGTGCATTGTGCGGCGTGAACAGCAGGTCCGGGCGGTCGTCGACGATCACCTCCTTGGTGTCGGCGAGCCCGATCAAGCCATCCAGCGCGAACACGTCGTCGGACGGCACGCCCAGCGCCTTGCGCACAAACTCGCGCTGGCTGTCGGGCATGGAGGAATTGATGGTCAGCCGGATAACGCTGCCGCGGCGGCGGCGTTTCAGCGCCGTCTCGAACGTCTTCACCAGGTCTTCGGCTTCCTCGTCGATCTCCATCTCGCTGTCGCGGATCACCTGGAAGACGCCGCTGTCGACCACCCGGAAGCCGGGGAACAGCCGGTCGAGGAACATCAGCACCAGGTCTTCCACCAGGACGAAGCGGATCTGCTCTCCCGGCAGGCGGATCATCCGGTTGATCAGGCTGGGGATCGGCACCAGGGCGTCCAGTTCCACCCCGTCCTCGTCGTGCACCAGGTTCAGCGACAGGCTGAAGCCCAGGTTGGGCAGGAAGGGGAATGGGTGGGCCGGGTCCACCGCGATGGGCGAGAGGATGGGGTAGATATCCTCCTGGAACTTCTGGTCGAGCCAACTGCGCTCCGCCGGCGTCACCTCGTGGCGGCGCAGGACGGTGATGTCTTCCCCGCGCAGCAGGGTCACCAGGTGCTGCCAGCAGGCTTGCTGCTCGGCCATGAGCTGGGAGACGCGGGCCGTGATCGCGGACAACTGCTGGGCCGGGGTCAGACCGTCCGGGCTGGTGGCGCTGACGCCGTGGGAGACCTGAGCTTTCAGGCCGGCCACGCGGACCATGAAGAACTCGTCGAGGTTGCTGCCCGAGATCGACAGGAAGCGCACCCGTTCCAGGAGCGGATGGTCTTCGTTAAGGGCTTCGTCGAGAACGCGCTGGTTGAAGGCCAGCCACGACAGCTCGCGATTGATGTAGCGGTCGGCGCCGTTCCGCTCAATTGCGATGGCAACCGCGGTCGTGGCCTCATCCATGTCTGCCCCCTCTCGACGTTACGGCGCGACTGGCTTAACAGATGACGGACCGACAGCCCTTCCGGCGCTGTTATACCGTGCCGCCGGGGACATCGCTACGTCCCGTTCACCCACCCGTGCCCGTCTGCAAGGCACCAGCCGGTTCTGCCCATGAAGACACTGTACCTGGTCCGCCATGCGAAGAGCGGGTGGGACGATCCGGGCCTCCAGGATCACGACCGGCCGCTCGACATGCGCGGCGAGCGGGCCGCCCTGGTGGTCGGACGCTATGCCGCACAGCGCCGCTTCGTGCCGAACCTGGTGCTGTGTTCCAGCGCTCGGCGCAGCCGCGACACCCTGGAGCTGATCCTCACCCAGTGGCCGAAGGTGCCGACCATCGAGATCGACCGCGATATCTACCTGGTGGGTGAGCATGGGCTGCGCAAACGCCTGGGCAAGGTGGGCCACGGGATTTCTTCGGTGATGGTGGTCGGGCACAATCCTGACCTGCACGATCTGGCCTTGCGGCTGGCCGGCAAGGGCGACGACGCGCTGCGCGACAGCCTGCGGGAGAAGTTCCCCACCGCCTCGCTGGCCGCCCTCAAGCTGCCGATCGACGACTGGGCGGACATTCCCGCCAACTCCGCCACCCTGATCGCGTTTGCCTCGCCCAAGCTGTTGGTGTGAGGCGCGGGCGGCCGGTGCCGCCCCTTGATCGGTTCCGGCCCACGCCCTACCCGGCCGCCCGACGACAGTATGCTGACTGGGTGGCCGGGTGGGGGTGCGGGCCGGTGCCGCTCAACGCCAAAGCCCCCTACATCGTGCCGCGGTAGGCACCGCCGTCCAGCAGCACGTTCTGGCCGGTGATGTAGCCGGCATGCACGCTGCACAGGAAGGCGCACAAGGCGCCGAACTCCGGCGGCTGGCCGAAGCGCCCGGCGGGGTTGGTCTGGCGCCGCCGCTCGGCTTCCGTCTCCGGATCGGTGCCGGCCTTCCTGGCGGCGGCTGCGAAGGTATCGCGCAGCCGGTCGGTGTCGAACGGTCCGGGCAACAGGTTGTTGATGGTCACCCCGTGGCGCACCGTTTCGCGCGACAGCCCGGCGATGAAACCGGTGAGCCCGGCGCGGGCACCGTTGGACAGGCCCAGCGTCGGGATGGGCGAGCGCACCGAGCCGGAAGTGATGTTGACGATGCGCCCGAAGCGGCGGCCAATCATGCCGTCGACGATGGCGCGGATCATCAAGATCGGCGCGATCATGTTGGCGTCGACGGCGGCGATCCAGTCCTCGCGGTCCCAGTCGCGGAAGTCGCCCTGGGGCGGCCCGCCGGCATTGTTGATGAGGATGTCGGGCTCCGGGCAGGCGGCGAGCGCATCGGCGCGGCCCTGCTCGGTGGCGATGTCGCCGGGCACGGCTTTTACGTCGACACCCGACTCGGCGCGGATCTCCGCCGCCGTGGCCTCCAGCGGACCGGCCGTACGGGCGGTGATCACCAAATCCACCCCTTCGCGCGCCAGGGCGAAGGCGCAGGCCCGCCCCAGCCCTTTGCTCGCGGCACACACGATCGCCCGCTTGCCTGTCAAACCCAGATCCATGTGCCCGCACTCCATCTCGCCGGTGGCTGCCGCCCGACCTGCGGCCGGCCTTGTCAGTCCTCGCCGTCGTCCGTGTCGCCACCCTGCCCGCTTTCGGTGAGCAACTGGCCGGCCAGCTTGACGGTGATGCCCCGGTGCTGGCGCAGGCTTTCCCGGTCGAAGCGCTCCACCAGCGCCAGAACGGCGGCGTAGCTGCGCTCGATCCGCGGCACCAGGTAGGCCGGTACGTCCGGGGCCACGGCCAACTGACGATCCTCGAACAGCTTCGTCAACAGGCGCTGGATGAGCCCGTCGTCGGGCGGCCCCACGGCGACCTGGGGCGCGGCGCGCAGGCGCGAGCCGAGGTCGGGCAGCGTCCAAGCGATGCGCGCCGGCGGCTCGCGCGCCGTCATCAGCAGGTGGCGGCCGGTCTGGGCGGTGAGGTTGAACAGATGGAGCAGCGCCTGCTCCCGCTCCGCGTCGCCGGCGACGGCGTCGATGCCGTCCACCGCCACCGCCGCGGGCTCGACAGCCACCGCCTCCAGCAGGGCCGCCACATCCGCACCGCCGCCCATTTGGGCGCCGGACTGCACCTGCCAGGCGAGCGCCAGATGGGTCTTGCCGCACCCAGCGGGGCCGTGAACCACCAGCGCGGGTGCCGCCCAGTCAGGCCACGCCATCACCTGGCGAAACGCCGTCTCGTTGCCGGCCCCCACGAGGAAGCGGCCGGGGCCGCTTGGCGGCGGCAGTCGGATATCCAGCGATAATTGGCTGCTCACCGGCAACGCCCCTATCTGCCTACTCGTCCTGCTGCGGCGCCACGCCGGTGTAGTAGCTGGAGGTGCGATAGCGCTCGATGATGAACCGCACCACCACGCCGATCGCCGCCGCCATCGGCACGGCCAGCATGAGGCCGGCGAAGCCCAGGAACACGCCGCCCGCCAAAAGTGCGAACATCACCCAGACCGGGTTCAACTCCACCGAATCGCCGACCAGCTTGGGCGTCAGGATGTTGCCTTCCACTGCCTGGCCAATGAAGAAGATGCCGGCGATGATACCGGGCATCACCCAGCCATCGTACTGGCCGATGGCGATGCCGACCGAGGTGAGCAGCCCGAGGATGGAGCCGAGATAGGGAATGAAGGAGATCACCCCGGCGCCGAACCCCACCAGTAGCCCGAACTCCAGTCCGGCGATGCCCAGGGCGACGGCGTAGAAGGTGCCTAAGATCAGGCACACCGAGGCCTGGCCGCGCAGGAAGTTGGCGAGCGTGCGGTTGATGCGGACGGCCAGCGTGCGCACGGTTTCGCGGTTGGGCACCGGTACCAGCGAATCGACGCCGTGGACCAGGTGGTCCCAGTCCTTCAGGCAGTAGTAGGCGACCACCGGGGTTAGCGCGATCAGCGCAATCAGGTCGATCAGTGCCAGGCCGCCCTGCACGACCCCGCCGGCCAGCCCGCCCAGCCACGACACCGCCTGGCCCGCATTCTGCCCGAGATAGGCGCCGACATCCTCCACGCCGAGGAACTGCAGGGCAGGCCCGGCGCGCTCCAGGTTCTCCACCAGGAAGTGGTGGAGCTGCTCGAAATACCCCGGCAGCGCCTCCAGCAGGCCGATGAACTGGTTGATGATCACCGGCAGCAGGATGACCGTGATCACCAGCAAGATCAGGGCGACAGCGCAGATCAGCACCAGCGAGCCGATCCAGCGCCGCACCCCCCGGCGCTCCAGGTAGCTCACGAGGGGATCGAGGATATAGGCGATGATGATGCCGGCCACGAAGGGCGCCAGGATGCTGCTGAGCAGCCACAGCAGCAGCAGCATAATCGCCAGAACCGACAGCCAGAACCGCGCCAGCCGCGCCGGGCTGTTGGTCGCCGGCATGCCGCCCGGCGCCTCGGCCGCGATGGCGGGCGTGACGCTCTCGGCAGGCACCTCGCCGGTGGTGCGGGGGGGTGGCTCTTTCATCGCACGATCACGGGATCACGCTGGCATCTTCCGACCGGCGCAAGATCGGCGTGCTGCCGTCCAGCTCCAGGCGCAGGCCCTGCTGGGTCAGGGCGTAGCGCAAATCCTCCGGCCCGCCGTAGAAGCTGAGTTCGACGATCACCTCGTTGGCCGCCATGCTCACCACGTCGGCACTGGCGATGCGGGGATTGCCCTGGAGGCGCCGCCAGGTCTGGAACCAATCGGACTGGACGCGCAGCGGTACCAGCACGACGATGGAGTTGAGCGGCCCCCCCGGGGTGACCTGCGGCGGCGTGACCCCGCCGGTGTCGCCCGGCGGCAAGCCTAGCCCGGTCCCCACGCCGGTCCCCACACCGGTCCCCACTCCCGGCCCCACACCGGTCCCGCCGGCCGGCGGGATCTGGCCGATCACCTCGGCTGCCCGCGCCACGGCCGCGGCATAGTCCGGCGCGCCGCTGGAGCCGCCCACCTGCACCAGCACCGGGGGCACCGAGCCGTAGCTGCCGTAGCGTGTCAGGATCACCGCCAGGCCGCCTTGGGCAGCGGGTTCGGCCACCCCCACCACCGTCTCGCCGGCACCGTAGATGTCGGCGATGGCGCGCAGGGCGGCGGTATCGCCGCTTGTGGCCTGCTCGGTCGACACCGCGGTGATGTCCTGCAGGTCGCCGAACGGCACGATGATATCCGCCCCCAGGGTGGCGGGATCCATATTCAGCCAGGCATCGCGCCACGGATTGGGGCTGTCCCAGAGCTGGTCGCCCACGGCACCGCTCAGGACCGGCAGCACCACCACCGGTCCGCTGGCGATGGGCAGGCGCTCAACCGGGCCGCTGACCGGGATCTGCGGCTGCAAGGCCGTTTCCGACAGCAGGCGGCGAATCGGCGCCTGCTGGAAAATGTAGGTGAGGCTGGCACGGTAGCGGCCGGCGCCGGCCGTCTCGCTGTCCACCTGGAAGCCCTGGACCAGGCGGGAGATCTGGTCGTCGGTCAGGGAGGAGGTGTCCCACGGGCCGGACAAGTTGGCCTGGCGCGCCACCAGCAGCGCCAAGGCCTGGCGCTGGCCGTCGAGAAAGGCGCGGTCGCGGGCGGCAGCGGCGGTCTCCGCCGTCACGTCCACCTCCACGCCGGTAACGATGTACTGGTCGTCGAGCCGCGTCTGGGCATCCGCCCGTCCCGGCAGGACTGCGGCGAGAAGGACCAAAAGGCACACCGCGCCGGCCAGCGCGGCATGGGGCAAAACCAATGGGCGTCGGGTCATAAGGCACACACCGATTGAACGTCCCGGTGGGGTTGTTATAGCTGAAGGGCGTCCCCGGCGGCCACGGTGGCGGGGGCATGCCCATGAAATACCCCGACCCGGCCACAGCGCCGCCCCGTCCGGGCGCGCACCGGGGCGGAGGAGGAGACGCGTCCATGTCCGAAGCATACCGGCGTGCCGGCGTCGATATTGACGCGGCCGACCGCCTTGTGGGGCGGCTGGGGCCGCTGGCCCGGGCGACCGACCGGCCGGGCACGCTGGGCGGGCTCGGCGGCTTCGGCGCGCTGTTCGATCCGGCGGCGGCGGGCTATCGCGATCCCATCCTGGTTGCCGGGACCGACGGTGTCGGCACCAAGCTGAAGATCGCCATCGAGACCGGGCGCTACGACACCATCGGCATCGACCTGGTGGCCATGTGCGTCAACGACCTCGTGGTCCAGGGCGCCGAGCCCCTGTTCTTTCTCGACTATTTCGGCACCGGGCGGCTGGACCCCGCGGCTGCGGAACAGGTGATCGCCGGCATCGCCGCCGGCTGCCGGGAGGCCGGCTGCGCGCTGATCGGCGGCGAAACGGCCGAGCTGCCCGGCCTCTACGCCGATGGCGACTTCGACCTGGCGGGGTTCGCCGTGGGGGCGGTGGAGCGCGACCGGCTGCTCACCGGCGCCATGGTGGCGGCGGGCGACATCGTGCTCGGCCTCGCCTCGTCGGGCGTCCATTCCAACGGCTTCTCGCTGGTGCGCCGGGTGGTGGCCGATCTCGGCCTGAGCTGGCACGCCCCTGCCCCGTTTGCGCCCGACCTGCCGCTCGGCGTGGCGCTGCTGGAGCCGACGCGCCTTTATGTGCGGGCCTGCCTGGCGGCCATCGCGTGCGCGCCAGATGGCGTGCGTGCGCTCGCCCACATCACCGGCGGCGGCCTTTTGGACAACATCCCGCGGGTGCTGCCGGCGGGCCTGGGTGTGGTGCTGGACGCCGGCACATGGGCGCTGCCTCCCGTGTTCGCCTGGCTGCGCGACAGCGCCGACCTCTCGCCGACCGACCTGCTGCGCACCTTCAACTGCGGCATCGGCATGGTGGCGGTGGTGCGCGCCGGGGTGGCCGACCGGGTGGCCGACGCTTTCGCTGCGGCCGGCATCGACGCCCGCATGATCGGCCGCGTCGCCGCTGCCGTCGAGGGCGCCCCGCGCGTCCAGGTGTCGGGGATGGAGACGGCATGGAGCGGGTGAGGACGGCAGTCCTGATCAGCGGCCGCGGCAGCAACCTGCAGGCGCTCATCGATGCGGCCGGCGATGCGGCCTATCCGGCGGAGCCGGCGCTGGTCGTTTCCAACGTCGCCGGGGCAGCCGGCCTGGCGCGGGCCGAGCAGGCGGGCATCGCCACCTGCGTGCTGCCGCACCGGGATTTCCCCAGCCGTGCCGCGTTCGATGCCGCCCTGCACGAGCTGCTGGAGTCCTACGGCATCGCGCTGGTCTGCCTGGCCGGGTTCATGCGGCTGCTGGGGCCGCGCATCGTGGCGGACTGGGAGGGCCGGATGCTCAACATCCACCCCTCGCTGCTGCCCGCCTTCAAGGGGCTCGACGTGCACCGCCAAGTGCTCGACGCCGGCGTGCGGGTGAGCGGCTGCACCGTACATTTCGTCACCGCCGACCTGGATGCCGGCCCGGTGATCGTGCAGGGCGTGGTGCCGGTGCTGCCCGACGACGACGAGGAGCGGCTGGCCCGGCGCGTGCTGTCGGTGGAGCATCGCTGTTACCCGGCCGCCTTGGGCTGGCTGGCGACGGGCCGGGTGCGGCTGCAGGATGGGTGCGTGCGCTACCGCGACGTCCCTTCTCGGGATATCTGGATCAGCAATCCCGAGGTGTAGGATAGCCCGTTGTCGGCAACCCCGCGCCCGAACTTCTCACCCCGCGGCACCACCTGGAAAAGTCTGCACGATTACAACGGGATGACCATTTTGGAAGATCTGACGAAATAGACTTGATTAGTTAACATTTTAATTCAAACGTTAACCTCGTATTATTATCGATTTTTTTGATGAATATCTCAGTCAAATGCTATTCTGAGAACGATGCCAAGTACATTCTCAGTGATTCTTTGTAGTTAACTATCCGATCGTCAGGTTGAGAAAATTAGATGACCTGCCGGATGATACTTCATGCTTCAGCTTTGGTAATTTTATGAGGTGAACTCCGTCAATGATAATCAATTGCAGCAATACTCGAACAATGATCCAGATGCGGACCGATGCCACCGGCGAACGGCCCTAGGACAACCAGTGCGCGCGGCAAGCCACACGCCATTGCACGGGAATGACCCACGAGGATATCTTGTCAAGATTGTCGCACGGAGCTAAACCCACTTGGCCATAAGCAGTGGATGAGAAGGTGATGAGTGCCATGGGTGTGGATCAAGATGGCCCTGAGAACGACGACCTGGCGGCCAGCCGGGCGGAGACGTTGTCGGCCTTCCTGCGTTGGAGCACCCGGGCCATCGTGGCGATCGCCTTGGTGCTGATCTTGATGGCCCTCACCCTGCTATAGGGCCAATCGGCAGTCATCGCGTCGACGTTGCTGGCAGCAGACATCCGCCTCCGCTGGGCTTGGGGAGGACGGAGATGCTGGGCAGGGTCGACGACGACCGGCGACGCGGCGGCGGATGTCTGCCCAGCTCTTCCGGAGTTCGGCCTGGCCGGTGCCGGCAGGCAACCGGCGGCCGGCCGGCGGCAATGCGTCCGGGCAGCCCCGCGGCCGGACGGACGGCTGACGGGCTGGTGCCCCGAGTGCGACGTTCCCAAGATCTCAAGACCAGGTCCCGAGCGAACCTCGGACTCAAAGGAACACCAGTAATTCTATGATTTTAGTGTGGTTTTCGGATCAGACGCCCGTTGCCGCCCCGGCGGCCCGAGCGAACGACCTTCTGATCCACCACACCAGAAGCACCAGCCCACACCCTCGCCCGGCCACCCAATTGGCTATGGTGGCTGGGGCGGCCGGGTGGAGGTGTGGGCAGGAGCCGATTTTCTGGTGGTGAGAGCCGCCCTAGCCCACCAGATCGCAGTCGCAGAAGAAGAAGTACACCTCGCGGCGGGCATTTTCCGGGCTGTCGGAGCCGTGCACAGAGTTGGCTTCGATCGATTCCCCGAAATCCTTGCGGATGGTGCCGGCATCGGCATTGGCCGGGTTGGTGTTGCCCATGATCTGGCGATTGTGGGCGATCGCAGACTCACCTTCCAGCACCTGCACCACCACCGGGCCCGAGGTCATGAAATCGCAGAGGTCGTTGAAGAACGGCCGTTCGGAGTGCACCTCGTAGAACTGCTCGGCCTGGGTGCGGCTCAGCCGGATCCGCCGTTGCGCAATGATCTTCAGCCCGGCCTCCTCGAACCGAGCGTTGATCTTACCGGTGATGTTGCGGCGCGTGGCGTCGGGCTTGATGATCGAGAGCGTGCGTTCGATGGCCATGGGATGCCTCGGAAAGTGTGGCGGGATCGTGGTCAGGGCGTGCGCGCGGCGTTATAGACGCAGGCCAGGACGGCGGCAACCGCTCGCTCGCATCGCGCCGACACCTGCCGGACTACCACCCAGAGACGACGATCCCCATGCTCCAGATCAACGACCTGGTGTTCCGCTACGGCAGCCGAGAGATCTTTTGCGGCGCCACCGCGGCCGTATCGGCCGGCCAGCGGGTCGGGCTGGTGGGGCCCAACGGTGCCGGCAAGACGACGCTGCTGCGCCTCATCGCGGGTGAGTTGGAGCCGGACTCCGGCACCATTTCCATGCCGTCGCGCTGGCGCAGCGGCACGGTGGCCCAGGAGGCGCCCGGCGGGGAGACCAGCCTGGTGGAGACCGTGCTGGCCGCCGATACCGAGCGCGCGCACCTGCTGGCGGCGGTGGAGACGGAGACGGACGGCCACCTGCTGGGGGAGATGCATACGCGCCTTTCCGATATTGGCGCCCATGCCGCACCGGCCAGGGCGGCCGCCATCCTCGCCGGCCTGGGCTTCGACGAGGCGGCCCAGCAGCAGCCCTGCGGTGCGCTGTCGGGCGGCATGCGCATGCGCGTAGCCCTGGCCGGCGTGCTGTTTCGCCAGCCCGACCTGCTGCTGCTGGACGAGCCGACCAACCACCTCGACCTGGAAGCTGCCCTATGGCTGGAGGCGCATCTGCGCGCCTACCCCCACACCCTGATCGTGGTCAGCCACGACCGCGGGCTGCTCAACCGCGTCGCCAACACCACCGTGCACGTGGACCATGGCCGCATCGACGTCTACGGCGGCGGCTACGACACGTTCGAGAAGGTGCGCAACGCCCGGCTGGAGTTCCAGGCGGCGCAGGCGGCCAAGCAGGCCGCCCAGCGCGCCCATATGCAGGCTTTCGTCGACCGTTTCCGCTACAAGGCGTCGAAAGCCCGCCAGGCGCAGAGCCGGCTGAAGGCGTTGGAGAAGATGGAGCCGGTGCCGGCGGTGCTGCACGACCGCGAGATCCGCTTCGACTTTCCCGCACCCGAGCCCCTGTCGCCGCCGCTGATCACGCTGGACGGCGCCATGGCCGGCTACGGCGACAAGGTGGTGCTGCGCAACCTCGACCTGCGCATCGACGACGACGACCGCATCGCCCTGCTCGGCGCCAACGGCAACGGCAAGTCCACCCTGGTGAAGCTGCTGGCCGACCGGCTGAAGCCCATGGCCGGTACGGTGCGCAAAAGCTCCAAGCTGCGCATCGGCTATTTCGCCCAGCACCAGACCGACGAGCTGGTGCCCGCCCGCACCGCGCTGGAGGAAGCCGCCGTCTGGCAGCCCATGGCGACCGAACAGGCGTTGCGCGACCACCTGGGGCGCTTCGGCTTCAGCGGCCGCCACGCCGACACCCGCATCGCCTCGCTCTCGGGCGGCGAGAAATCGCGCCTGCTGCTCGCATTGATCACCCGCGACAAGCCGCAAATCCTGCTGCTGGACGAGCCAACGAACCACCTGGACGTGGACAGCCGCCAGGCCCTGGTACAGGCCATCGCCACCTACGAAGGTGCCGTGATCGTGATCACCCACGATCCCCACCTGGTGGAGACGGTGGCCGACCGGCTGTGGCTGGTGACGGACGGCACCTGCCGGCCGTTCGACGGCGACCTCGACGACTACCGCCGTTTGCTGACCGAGCAGCGCCGCCGCGAGGCGGCGAGCCGCAGGGAGGGCGACGAGCGCAGCGGCAATGCCGACGCCCCCTCCAAGCGCGACCGCCGGCGGGTGGCGGCCGAAGCGCGGGCCGCCCTGGCGCCGCTGAAGCGCAAGGTGGCCGACGCCGAACGCCACATCGCCAAGCTGCAGGACGCCCGCGCGGAGATCGAGCGGCGCATGGCCGACCCCGCGCTTTACGCCGGCGACGGCGCAAAGGTGACAGAATTGCAGATCAAGCTCGGACGCATTGGCCGTGATCTTGACGTTGCCGAGCACCGCTGGCTCGTCGCCCACGAGGAGCTGGACGCGGCGGAAGCCGAGGCGGCAGAGGCTTGATCGGCAGAGGCTTGATCGGCAGAGGCATGATCGGCGGACGCCAGAGCGGCCCAAAGACGCTGATGGGACGAATTCGATGCTGCGTGCCGTGCTTGTGCTTGGTTTGCTCGTCGCCTCGGGGGCTGCCTCCGCAGCCACCCTGACGGTTACCGTCACCGGGATCGAGGCGCGGCGCGGCGGCCTCATCTGTGCCGCCGTGTGGGCCAGTGCCGACGACTTCCTGGAGCGCGACCGGCGGGCGGCCAGCCGTTGCCAGCCGGTTGACGGGGCTACCTCGACCTTCCAATTCGAGCTGCCGCCGGGCCGCTACGCCGCACTTGCCCTGCACGACGAGAACGGCGACCACGAGCTGGAGCGCTTCCTCGGCCTGCCCACAGAGGAATACGCCTTCATGAACGATTGCGATCCCGGGCTGCTGCCGCCCGACTTCGCGGACATCGCGGTGATGCTGGCGGACGACGACACCGTGACGGCCCCCTCCCAGGGCAACGGCTGCCCGGCCGCCAACGAGGTGCGCTTCAGCTACTGAGCCGGTACTGGGCCGGCGAGCCGGCGAATCAGGATTCCAAAGCCTATTCCGGTGCCTTGGGGTCGTGGCGGGCTTCTTCGGTCCAGGTGCCGTCCGCCTGCTGGCGCCAGTAGGTCAGCGTCAGCCCCGCCTGGCGCAGCCGCTTCCAGCGCTCCCGTGCCGCCGCCACCGCGTCGGGGTCGTTGCCGTCGAACAGGTCGCACACCAGTTCGAAGGGCCCCGTGTCCTCCGCCTCCGCGCCATCGGCCAGGAACAGCACGGTGGCGCCGTTGGGCACGTCCCCCCCGTCGGTCAGCCAGATTGGCTGCAGCTCCCCGTCGCCGTCGCGTGCCGTGCCGTGGGGCAGGAAGCTGCGGTCGCCGTAGGTCCACAGGTGCTGGTCGAGTGCTGCCACCCGCTCTGCGGAGGCCACCCGCACCACCGCGCGCCACCGGCGGGCCAGGCAGCGCTCCAGCAGCAGCGGCAGGGCGCGCTCCAGGGGAACCCGCAGCAGGTGATAGAAGCGCGCCTCGGCCATCGCGTCCCCCATGGCCTTTGCCGAGCGCCCCGTGCCCCCGCCTCGCGCCTCAGCCTTCGTAGGAGGCGACCAGCCGGTCGAGCAGCCGCACGCCGAAGCCGACGCCGCCCTTGGGCGTGGTCGGGCCGCCCTTGGTGGTCCAGGTCACCCCGGCGATGTCGATATGCGCCCACGGCACCGCGGCATCGACGAAGCGCTTGAGGAACTGGGCACCGATGATGGAGCCGCCCCAGCGGTTGGCTGCCACGTTCTTCACGTCGGCGATCAGGCTGTCGATCTCCTTGTCGAAGGCGTCGTCCAGCGGCATCCGCCACAGCTTTTCGCCGGTGGCCTTGCTGGCGGCGGCCAGCCGATCGGCCAACTCCTCCTCCGTGGCGTAGACGCCGGCGTATTCCTGGCCCAGCGCCACGATCACCGCTCCGGTCAGGGTCGCCAGATCGACGATCAGCCGCGGCTTATAGGCCTGCTGGGCGTGCCACAGCACGTCGGCCAGCACCAGCCGGCCTTCGGCATCGGTGTTGATGACCTCGATGGTCTGGCCGGACATGGAGGTGACGACGTCGCCCGGCCGCTGGGCATTGCCGCCCGGCATGTTCTCCACCAGGCCGATCAGCCCCACCACATGCGCGCGTGCCTTGCGCCCGGCCAGCGCCAGCATGGTGCCGACCACGGCGGCGGCCCCGCCCATGTCCCACTTCATGTCCTCCATGCCGGCGGCCGGCTTGATGGAGATGCCGCCGGTGTCGAAGGTGACACCCTTGCCCACCAGGCAGATCGGCGGCCCCTCCTCCTCGATGCCGCGCCAGGTCAGCGCCACCACGCGGCTTTCCCGGGCACTGCCCTGGCCGACGCCCAGCAGGGCGCCCATGCCCAGTTCGGCGAGTTGGCCCTCGCTCAGCACCTGCACGTCGAGCCCGCTGTCCGCCAGGGTCAGGCAGCGCTCGGCGAAGCTGACGGGGTAGAGCGTGTTGGCCGGCTCGCTCACCAGGTCGCGGGCGAGGAACACCCCGTCGATCACGCGGTCGGTGGGCTCGAAGGCGGCACGGGCGCGCGACGGGCTGGTGGTGGCGATGTCCACCGCAGCCAGGGCGGGCGCCTGGTCGGGCTTCTGGCGGGTCTTGTACTTGTCGAACCGGTAGCTGCGCAGGCGCAGGCCGGTGGCGAGCGCGGCAGCCACGGTGGCATCGTCGAGCGGGCAGGCGCTGAGCCCGTCCAGGTGCAGGCTGGCGGCCGTCGCTCCGGTGGCATCGATGGCGGCGAACAGGCTGCCGCCGATGCGCTCCAGCGCGGCAGCGGTCAGCTTGGCGGGGTCCCCCAGCCCGACGACGACAAGCCGCGACACCTCCAGGCCGCCTGGGGCCGGCAGGTGCAGCACCTCCTCGCGCGCGCCGGTGAAGCGGCCGGCGGCGGCCAGCGCCCGCGTCACCGCACCACCGGTCATCCGGTCGGCATCTTTGGCGGCCGGCGTCAGCGCCTTGTCCGCCAACGCGCCGACCACCCAGACGCCGCGGCTCGGAACGCTCGGCTCGATGAACTTAACTTCCATGGTCAATCCGCTCGCTTTCGTGCAACAAACGCTGGCCCGGTTCGGGTCCCGCCGCCCCGCCGGACGGTCGCCTTGGCGCCGCCACCGCCCCGCTGCTATAGGACAGGGCAACGCCCGAGACCGCCGGGCTGCCAACACTGCCAGACCGGGCCGACAGCGCCAAGGACCGCTCGATTGAACCAGATACCGCCGGCGCCATGACCCTCGGCTTCGCCACGTTCGACCGCTACGTGATGCGCCACTATCTGATGTGGTTCGCCGTCACGCTCGCCGTGCTCATCTGCGTTGCATTCCTCATGGAATTCATCGAGATGCTGCGGCGCACGGCCGATGTGGACGACGTGACGCTGCAGACGGCCCTGCTGCTGTCGGCCCTGGCGGTGCCCCAGCCAATCGAGCTGATGTTCCAGTTCGCCGTGCTGTTCGGGGCGATGCTCGCCTTCTGGCGGCTCACCCGCAGCCGCGAGCTGGTGGTGGCGCGGGCCAGCGGCATCTCGGTCTGGCGGTTCCTGTTTCCCGTCGTGTTCGCGGCCCTGCTGATCGGCATCTTCAAAATTGCGGTGTATAATCCGGTCAGCACCGCCATGTACGACCGCTTCCAGGACATGTCGGCCCAATACCTCGGCGGCGAGGCGCGGATCTTCCTGTTGTCGCGCAATGGGCTGTGGTTCCGGCAGTCCCAGGACGGCAGCACCGCCATTGTGCGCGCCCAGTCGATCGACGTGCCGACATCCACCTTCAACCAGGCCATCGTCTTCCTGTTCGACGAGAACGGCGATTTCGAGGGCCGGCTGGACAGTGCCCAGGCGGTTCTGGAGGATGGCCACTGGGTGTTCCACGATGTCACCGTCGGTATGATCAACGCGCCCGCCGAGCAGTGGGACCGCTATACCCTGCCGACCAACCTCACCATGGCGTCGATCCAGGACAGCTATGCCGACCCGCGCGCCCAGTCCGTCTGGGAACTGCCGCAATTCATTGCCACGCTGGAAGATACGGGCTTCTCCTCGCTGCCCCACCGGCTGCACCTGCAGTCGTTGCTCGCCCAGCCGCTGATGATGGTCTCCATGGTACTCTACGCTGCGGCCTTCACGCTGCGCTACAGCCGGCGCGGCGGCACCCTGCTGATCGTGGCGCTGGGCACGCTCACCAGCTTCGCCTTCTTCGTGCTGACCGATATCAGCTACGCCCTGGGGCTGGCCGCCGCGGCCCCTGTCGCCCTGGCGGCCTGGTCGCCGCCCATCCTCAGCGGCCTCATCGGGCTCGCCCTGCTGCTCCACCTCGAAGACGGATAGGATAGGGTCGCCATGCCGACGCACCGATATCGTCACCCGCGCACCCCGACCGTAACCGCACTGGCCGCCCTGCTGCTGGCCTTGGCGCTAGCCGGTTTCGCAGGTCCGGCCGCAGCCCAGCAGCAACCCGAGACGCGGATGCTGGACGGCGTCGCCGCCGTGGTGAACGACCGGATCATCACCCATTCCGCGCTGGAAGACCGCATGCGCCTGGCCCTGCTCGCCTCCGGCCTGCAGGCGACCGAGGAGAACATCCAGCGCCTGCGCCCACAGGTGCTCGACACCCTGGTCGACGAGCAGCTCCAGCTTCAGGCCGGCGAGGATGCCGGCATCGACGTGTCCGACGAAGACGTCGAGGCGGCCATCGGCACCATCGCGTCCAACAACAACATGACGCGCGAGACCTTCGAGGGCCTGCTGCGCCAAGGCAACGTGCCGCTGACCACGCTTGAGGACCAGGTCCGCGCGACGCTCGCCTGGCGCGGCTTCGTGCAGCGCCGCGTGGTGCCCAACGTGGAGGTGACGGAGGAAGCGGCACGCGACGTTCTCAGCCGCATCGAGCAGACCGAAGGCGAGCCGGAATTCCTGCTGTCGGACATCTTCTTGTCGGTCGACACCCCGTCGGAAGAGGCGGAGGTGCGCGAGCTTGCCCAGTCGCTGGTCGACGAATTGCGCGGCGGCGGTTCGTTCCGTGCCATCGCCAGCCAGTTCAGCGACGGCGTCGGCGCGACCGAAGGCGGCAACATGGGTTGGGTACTGGGCGCCCAGCTCGACGCCGACCTGCGTACCGTCGTGGAGACGCTGGCGGCCGGCGAGGTGTCCGACCCGGTGCGCACCGCCGGCGGCTACCACATCGTGCAGCTGCGCGACCAGCGCCTGGCCAACACGCCGACCGCGGAAGACGACATCGTCGTGCTCGGCCGCCTCATCCTCGCAGTCGATCCTCCCACCCAGCAGGGGCTCGCCGCCGCCGCCTACCGCCTGGAGCAGGCAACGGCCGGGATCAACGGCTGCGAGGCGTTGCAGCAGCAGGCCGACCAGCTCGGCGCGCCGCCGGTGACCAGCGACCCGGTACGCATCGGCACGCTGGGCCCGGACCTGGAGAACCTGCTCAACAGCCTTGAGGTGGGCGCACCCAGCGGGCTTATCCGCACGCCCGGCGGGCTCGGCATCTTCATGGTGTGCGAGCGCACGCCGGCCGACCGGGCGACGCTGGACCAGATTCTCTCCAACCTCCAGGAGGAGCGGATCAACCTGGCCCAGCAGCGCTATCTGCGCGACCTCAGGCGCGATGCCATGGTGGATATCCGCGTCGAGTGACGGCCGCGCCCCGCAGCCTGGAGCCTGCCCCGCCATGACCGGCGTACCCCAAGTGCCCGCCCACGCATCGCCAGCCGGCCCGCCGCCGCTGGCATTGACCATGGGCGAGCCAGCGGGGATCGGCGGTGAGCTGTCGCTCGCCGCCTGGCTGCGCCGGGCGGAGCTGCCGCCGGGTGTCAGCTTTGCCGTGCTGGACGACCCGGCGCGCCTGCGCCGCCTGGCCACCCGGCTGGGCTGGTCGGTGCCGATCGTGGAGATCCCCCGGCCGGAACATGCGCCCGCCCGCTTTTCCGCAGGGCTGCCGGTGCTGCCCCTGGGCATGGCGGTGGAAGCCGAGCCCGGCCAGCCCTCGCCGGCCACCGCCGCCGCGGTGCTGGAGAGCATCGACCGGGCGGTGGCCCTGGCGCGGGCCGGCATCTGTGCCGCCGTGGTGACCAACCCGATCCAGAAAAAGGCGCTCTACGAGGCAGGGTTCCGCCATCCCGGCCACACCGAATACCTGGCCGAGCTGGCTGGCGGCGACGCCACCCCGGTGATGATGCTGGCCGTCGAGGGCCTGCGCGTGGTGCCGGCCACCGTCCACATCCCGCTGTCCAGGGTGCCCGCCGCCCTGACGGTGGAGCGGCTGGTGACGGTGGGGCGCATCGTGCTGGCCTCGCTGGTCCACGACTTCGGCTGCCCGATGCCGCGGCTGGCGGTGGCCGGGCTCAACCCCCATGCCGGCGAAGCGGGCAGCATCGGCCGGGAAGACCTCGACGTGATCGCGCCTGCTGTCGCCGCACTGCGGGCCGAGCGCCACAGCCAGGTCAGCGGTCCCTACCCTGCCGACACCCTGTTCCACCCGCGCGCCCGCGCCGGCTACGACGCAGCGCTGTGCATGTACCACGACCAGGCGCTGATCCCCGTGAAGACGCTGGATTTCGACCGCGGGGTCAACATCACGCTCGGGCTGCCCTTCGTGCGCACCTCGCCCGACCACGGCACGGCGCTGGATATCGCCGGCCGCGGCGTCGCCAATGCCGATAGCCTGATGGCGGCCATCGGCCAGGCCTGGCGCATCGCCGCGGTGCGCACCCGGTGACCGAAAGGGACGGGGCGGGTGCGGCGGCATCAGCCGACCCGGTTGCCGCCCTGGCACCCCTGCGCGCGGTGATCCAGGCCCATGGCCTGACGGCGCGCAAGGGCCTCGGCCAGCATTTCCTGCTGGACCTCAACCTGACGCGGCGGATTGCCCGCGCCGCCGGGCCGCTCGCCGGCGCCCATGTGATCGAAGTGGGCCCCGGCCCCGGCGGGCTGACACGCGCCCTGCTGCTGGAGGGGGCGGCCCAGGTCACCGCCATAGAGCGCGATGCCCGCTGCATCGCCGCCCTGGCACCCCTGGTGGAGGCCGCCGCGGGGCGCCTCCGCCTGGTGGAAGCCGATGCGCTGACGGTCGACCCGGCGGAGCTCGGTGGTCAGCCCCGCCTCATCGTCGCCAACCTGCCCTACAACGTCGCCTCGGTGCTGCTGGTGCGCTGGCTGAAGCGGCTTGCCGGCATCGCCGGGATGACCCTGATGTTCCAGGCGGAGGTGGCCGAGCGCCTGGTCGCCCAGCCGGGCACCAAGGCCTACGGCCGCCTGTCGGTGCTCACCCAATGGCTCACCCGGGCCGAGGTGGTGCTGGCCCTGCCCGCCCGCGCCTTCACCCCGCCGCCCAAGGTGGCGTCGGCCGTGGTGCGCTTCGACCCGCGGCCGCCCGACCCGCACCTGCGCGTGCCCGCCATGGAGGCGGTGCTGGCGGCCGCCTTCGGCCAGCGCCGCAAGATGCTGCGCCAGAGCCTGAAGAGCCTTGGACCACCGCCCGAAGCGCTGCTGACGGCGGCCGGCATCGCCCCCACAATGCGCGCCGATGCCTTGGCCGTGGACGAGTTCCGGCGGCTGGCGCTCGCCTGGCAGGCGGCTCAGGCCGTTGGGCCGGCCCCCGGCTGAGTGAGTGTGCCCTTGCGCGGCATGCGTTCGATCAGCGGATCCACCCAGGCCGGCGGCAGGGCCGCGGCCAGCCAGGCGCCGAAATAGGTGGGCCAGGGAAAGGCGATGCGCGCCTTGTTGCGCGCCAGGCCGCGGGCGATGATCCGGGCGGCCCGGTCGGTCTCCATCAGCATGGGCATGCGGTAGTCGTTGGCGTCGGTCATCCGGCTTTTCACGAAGCCGGGGCAGACCACGGTCACCTCCACGCCCTCGCCGCGCAGCACGCCCCGCAGGCTTTCGCCATACACCCGGACCGCCGCCTTGGCCGCGCAATAGGCGGGGGCGCCGGCATAGCCGCGGAAGGCGGCAAGCGAGCTGACCAGCGCCAACTGGCCGCGGCGGCGCGCCGCCATCGGGGCGATCAGCGGGTGGATGGTGTTGAGCACGCCGTCCAGGTCGACGGCGAAGATGGCACGCGCCTGCTCCTCGCCCTCCTGGCCGCCGGCCGTGCCGCCGGAAACCCCGGCATTGGCAATCGCCAGGTCGACCGGCGTACGGGCATCGACCCCGGCCAGCCAGCGGGCCATGGCCGCACGGTCGACGACGTCGAGGCAGGCGGTTTCCACCACCGCCCCCAGCCGGCGCAAATCCTCGGCCACCGCCTCCAGGCGTCCCGCGTCGCGGCCGCTGAGGTGGAGCGTGCGGCCCGGCTGGGCGTAGTAGCGGGCCAGGGCGGCCCCGATGCCGCTCGATCCGCCGGTGATGACGATGGTTCTGGGGTCGCGCATCGTCGCCTTCGTCCTCGCAGCGTCATTGCGGCGGCTATCGCCAGCTCGCCGGCGGACGCTATAACGCCGATGCGCCGACCCGCAACGCTGCGGGGCGCACCCGTGCCGCCCCCAGCCCAGGACAGACCATGATCGCCAGCATGACCGGATATGCCCGTGCCGACGGTAGCGACGGCGGGCTCGATTGGACCTGGGAGCTGCGCTCGGTGAACGGCCGCGGGCTCGACGTGCGTGCCCGGCTGCCCGCCCCCTTCGACCGGCTCGACAGCGACCTGCGCCAGCGCATCGCCGGTGCACTGGCCCGCGGCAACGTCTCCGTCACGCTCACGGTGCGGACGGCGGTGGGCGAGGACAGTCCCGTGACCGTCAACGAAGACCTGCTGGCCCGGCTGATGGACGTGTCGCGCCGCCACATCGAGCCGGGGGATGCGCCGCCGCGGCCCGAACTTCTGCTGGGGGTGCGCGGCGTGGTGGAACTGGCCCAGGCGGACGCCCGGCCGGCCGATCTGGAGGTGCCGGCGGATGCCATGCTGGCCAGCCTGTCGGCGGCCCTGGTGGCCCTGGTGGCGGCGCGGCGGGAGGAAGGCGCCCGCCTGCACGACGTGCTGGCCGACCGCATCGCCGCGGTCTCCCGCGAGGTGGCGGACCTGCGCGCCATCGCCGACCGCCAGACGATGAGCCTGCGCGACCGCTATCACCAGCAGATCGCCGAGCTGCTGGACGGCCAGGCAAGCCCGGTGCCCGACGAGCGCCTGGCCCATGAGGTGGCGCTGCTGGCCACCAAAGCCGACATCCGCGAGGAGCTGGACCGGCTGGACGCCCATGTGGCCCAGGCGGAAACGCTGCTGGCCAGCGGCGAGCCTTCGGGTCGCCGGCTCGACTTTCTGTGCCAGGAGCTGAACCGCGAGGCCAACACCATCTGCTCGAAGGCCGCCGATCTCCAGGTCACCCGCGCCGGGCTGGAGCTGAAGGCGGTGATCGACCAGATCAAGGAACAGGTTCAAAACGTCGAATGACCGCCTCCGCTCCCCCTGCGGCCGCCGGCGGCGCCGTGCTGGGACGGCGGCGCGGGCTGATGCTGGTCTTGTCCTCGCCCTCCGGTGCGGGCAAGACGACGATCTCCCGCGAGCTGCTGCGCCTGGAGCCGGACCTGTCCTTGTCGGTCTCGGTGACCACGCGCACGCCGCGGCCGAGCGAGCGCGACGGCATCGACTACCACTTCATCGACGCCGCGCGCTTCCACGCCCTGCGCGACGCCAACGACCTGTTGGAGTCGGCCGAGGTGTTCGGCAATTTCTACGGCACCCCGCGCCAGCCCGTGGACGCGGCGCTGGCCGCCGGCCAGGACGTGTTGTTCGACGTGGACTGGCAGGGCACCCAGCAGCTCCGCGCCGCCGCGCGGTCCGACCTGGTGAGCGTGTTCATCCTGCCGCCCTCCGGCGAAGCGCTGGAACAGCGGCTCAACACGCGGGCCCAGGATTCCGCCGAGGTGATCGCCCGGCGCATGGCGCGGGCGGCCGACGAGATCTCCCACTGGAGCGAATACGACTACGCGGTGGTGAATGCCGAGGTGGCGGACTGCGTGCGCGCCGTCCAGTCGATCCTGCACGGCGAGCGCCTCAAGCGCGACCGCCAGACCGGCCTGCCCCGCTTCGTGCAATCCATCCAGGCGGCCCTCACCAGCCGCCACGGGTAGCCGGCGCTTGATCTACTGATCGGGCGGCGGGTCCGCCGGCTGCTCGGCGGCGTCGCGGGCCGCCTGTGCGGCGCGGACGTTGCGGTTGTGCTCCGCCAGCGTCTCGGCGAACACATGGCCGCCGCTGCCGTCCGCCACGAAGAAGAGATAGGGCGTTTCCGCCGGGTTGAGGGCCGCTTCCAGGGCCGCTCGGCCGGGATTGTTGATGGGACCCGGCGGCAGTCCGTTCGACCGGTAGGTGTTGTACGGGGACTGGGTGGCGTTGATGTCCGCGCGGGTCAGCGGCCGCCCGAGGGGCTGGCGGCCCTGGGTGATGGCGTAGGCCACGGTGGGATCGGAATCGAGCCGCATCCCCGTTTCCAGCCGGTTGACGAAGACGCCGGCCACGACCGGCCGTTCCTCCGCCAGGGGCGTTTCCGCTTCCACGATCGAAGCCAGGGTCACCGCCTCCTGCGGCGTGTCGAAGGGCAGATCGGCGGCGCGGGCCTCCCACAGCTCGGCGAGCAACGCGTCGTGGGCCCGGGCCATGCGGTCCAGCAGCTCCGCCCGGGTGTCGCCGCGGCGGAAGCGATAGGTTTCCGGCAGCAGGCTGCCCTCCGGCGGCACCGCGGCCACCGCACCCGTCAGGTGCTCATTGGCGTTGAGCGCGGCCACCACCTGGGCGGACGTCCAGCCTTCCGGCACGGTGACCTGGTAGGTCAGCACCGCCCCATCGTTGAGCCGGGCCAGCACGTCGACCACGCTGGCCCGCGGCGGAAAGGCGTATTCGCCCGCCTGCAGGCTGCCCGAGTCCCCACGCAGCACTGCGGTGACGACGAACAGGCGCGGCTCGTCGATCACTCCCTCGGCCGTGAGCAGGCTGGCGATGCTCTCAACGCCGGCGCCGCGCGGCACCACAACGGTGATCTCGCGGTCCGCCGGACCCGGCGCTTCGGACGCACGGATGAGCGCCAGGACGCCGAGGCCGGCGACCACCGTCACCGTCAGCAGAAAGCTGAAAACGCCGGCCGTCCGGCGCATCGATCAAGCCGGGACGCGGCGGAGCACGAGCGAGGCGTTGGTTCCGCCGAAGCCGAAGCTGTTGGACAGCACGACGTCGACCTTACGCTCCTTGGCGGCATGCGGCACCAGGTCGATGCCCTCGGCATGGGCAGACGGGTTCTCAAGGTTGAGCGTCGGCGGCACCACCTGGTCGCGCATGGCCAGCACGCAGTAGACCGCCTCCACCGCACCGGCAGCCCCCAGCAGGTGGCCGATGGCGGACTTGGTCGACGACATGGAGCAGGTGACCGGGCCGCCGTCGTAAAGCGCCTTGACCGCCCCCAGCTCGATGTCGTCGCCGAGCGGCGTGGAGGTGCCATGGGCATTGATGTAGTCGATGTCCGTCGGTGCCAGTCCGGCCCGCTTCAGGGCGATGCGCATGGCGCGGCGGGCGCCGTTGCCGTCCTCCACCGGGGCCGACACGTGGTAGGCGTCGCCCGACAGGCCGTAGCCGACGATTTCCGCATAGATCTTGGCACCGCGGCGCCTGGCGTGCTCCAGCTCTTCCAGAACCACGACGCCGGAGCCGTCGCCCATGACGAATCCGTCCCGCCCCTCGTCGAACGGGCGCGAGGCGGTCTGGGGCGCGTCGTTGTAGCTGGTGGACAGTGCGCGCATGGCGGCGAACCCCGCCACGCCCAGGCGGTTGATGGCGGATTCCGCCCCGCCTGCCACCATCACGTCGGCATCGTCCAGGGCGATCAGACGCGCGGCATCGCCGATGGCATGGGCGCCGGTGGAGCAGGCCGTCACCACCGAGTGGTTGGGGCCGCGCAGCTTGAAGCGGATCGACACCTGGCCGGACGCCAGGTTGATCAGGTTGGCAGGAATGAAGAACGGGGAAATGCGGCGGGGTCCGCGCGATTCGAGGATCACGGCGGCCTCGGCAATCCCCTGCAGCCCGCCGATGCCGGAGCCGATCAGGGTGCCGGTGCGGCACTGTTCCTCATCGGTTTCCGGCACCCAGCCTGAATCCGCCAGAGCCTCGGTCGCCGCAGCCACCGCGTAGAGGATGAAGGGATCGCATTTGCGCTGGTCCTTCACCGCCATCACGTTGGCCGGCTCGAACCCGCCCTCTTCGTCCTCCGGCCCGGGCACCTGGCCGGCGATCCGCGACGGCAGATCGTCCACTTCGAAGCCGCGAATCCTGTCGATCCCGCTGCGTCCGGCGAGCAGCCTCGACCAGTTGACCTCGACGCCGGCGCCCAACGGCGTCAGCAGGCCCAGGCCGGTTACAACCACGCGTCGCATTCTGGCGTCCCAGTCCTGTCCTTGCCTCGATCTGCCTTGCCCCGCCCGCGCCCGCCGGACGCGACGGGCCGAGCGATCAGCTCGATTCGGCTTCGATGAACCGGATGGCATCGCCCACGGTCTGGATGCGCTCGGCGGCGTCGTCGGGGATTTCGATCCCGAACTCTTCCTCAAACGCCATGACGAGTTCCACGGTGTCCAGGCTGTCGGCGCCCAGATCGTCGATGAAACTCGCGGCCTCGGTGACCTTGGATTCTTCGACGCCCAAGTGTTCGATGACGATCTTCTTAACTCGGTCCGCGATGTCGCTCATGGCACGATGCCTTTCCTCATCTTCAAGTCATCAATTTCGAGGGAGTTTGCTTTGGTGTCCAGCCGGGACGCTTGACCGTGCATCGGCCATCGGACGGTGCGCTGACATAACACAGCGTTTTCGATCTTGGCCAGAGCCCGCCTCAACTGCCGGCCAACTTCAGTACATCGCCATGCCGCCATTCACGTGAACGGTCTGACCGGTGACATAAGCCGCCTCCTCGCTGGCCAGGTAAACCACTGCCGCAGCCACGTCTTCCGCGGTGCCCATGCGGCCGGCCGGCACCATGGCGAGTACCCGCGCGCGCTGGTCTTCCGTCAGGGCATCGGTCATCGCGCTGACCATGAAGCCGGGGGCGACGCAGTTGACGGTGATGGAGCGGTTGGCCAGTTCCTGGGCCAACGACTTGGACATGCCCACCATGCCGGCCTTGCTGGCGGCATAGTTGGCCTGGCCGGGATTGCCGGTGAAGCCGACCACCGAGGTGATGCCGATGATTCGCCCCCAGCGGCGCTTCATCATCCCCTTCATGGTCGCCTTGGCGAAGCGGAAGGCTGCCGTCAGGTTCACCGCCAGCACCGCTTCGAAATCCTCGTCCTTGAGGCGCAGCGAGACCATGTCGCGGGTCATGCCGGCGTTGTTGACGAGGATGTCCACCTGGCCGGCCGCCGCTTCGGCCGCCTTCACCACCGCCGCCGGAGAGGCCGGGTCGGCGAGATCCCCAACGGCGACGAAGGCGCGGTCGCCCAGGGCGGCCTGGACCTCTTCCAGCCGCTCCCGACGGGTGCCGGAGAGCACCACCGTCGCCCCCTGGCCGTAGAGTGCCGTGGCGATGGCGCCACCCAGCGCCCCGCTTGCCCCGGTGACCAGGGCGACCTTGTTGGTCAGGTCGAACATGTCGTCTCCCGGACGGTGCTCAGGCGCCCGCCATAACGCGCGCCACGAAGGCCTCGATGTCCTCGATGCTGCCAAGCGACAGCCCGGTCATGTCGCGGTCGATGCGCCGGGCCAGGCCCGACAGTACCCGCCCGGCCCCCAGCTCCACCACCTCGGTGATGCCTTCCGACCGCATGTAGCCGACGCTCTCGCGCCAACGTACCGCACCGGTGACCTGGGCGACCAGCAGGTCACGGATCACATCGGGATCGATCACCGCCTGTGCCGTGACATTGGCCACCAGCGGCACCGCCGGGGCGCGCAGCTCGACCGCGTCCAAGGCTTCGCGCATGGCTTCGGCCGCCGGCGCCATGAGGTCGCAATGGAAGGGAGCGCTCACCGGCAACAGCACGCTGCGCCGTGCGCCGCGTTCCGCCGCCAGGGCGACGGCCGCTTCCACCGCCTCGCGGTGGCCGCTCACCACCACCTGGCCCGGCGCGTTGTCGTTGGCCGCAGCACAGACCAGCCCTGCCGCCGCGTCGCGGGCGATGGCGTTGGCTTCCTCCACCGACACGCCCATCAGGGCCGCCATGGCGCCGACACCCACCGGGACCGCCGCCTGCATGGCCCGCCCGCGCACTTTCAGCAGGCGCGCGCAGTCCCAGATGCTGAAGGCGCCGGCCGCCGCCAGGGCGGAGTATTCGCCGAGGCTGTGCCCGGCCACGCAGTCCACCAGTTCCACGATGGTCAGCCCGGAGCGGGCCTCCACCTCGCGCATCACCGCCAGCGACACCGCCATCAGGGCGGGCTGGGCGTTTTCCGTCAGGGTCAGCTCCGCCGGGTCGCCCTCGAACATCAGAGTCGACAGCTTCTGGCCAAGCGCCTCGTCCACCTCTTCGAACACGGCATGGGCAATGGGCGAGGCTGCGGCCAGATCCCGCCCCATACCGATGCTCTGACTACCTTGTCCCGGGAACACGAAGGCACGCGCCAGCTCTTGCTTGATCAACGGTGCTGCTCCGATCGAACGGGGGGCGACGGGCCCCATGGGAAATGACAGATTTATGGACCGGGCAGTGATATCGGCTGCCCGGCGCATGTCAACCCGCCTGCTGCACTGCGAGGTGGCGGACCGCCATGCCGCGATCGGCGGTGCCTGTCCCGCCTGCGATTTCCCTTGAAAATCGGCAACGCTTGGGCCATTTACCGCGGCTCACATACCTCCTTGCCGGCCGCTGCGACGGTCGGCTGGGTCCGGATGGCCAGCCGAGTCTCCTCGTTTTGGAGCGGATGCGGAGTGGCGCCGGGCCGCATGAGCCGAAAGGAGCCGACGCGTAATGCCGTACTACGAGTGCGTGTATTTGGCACGCCAGGATATCGCCGCCAATCAGGTCGAGCAGATGACCGGTCACTTCAAGGAGGTGATCGAGCAGAATGGCGGCTCTGTGCCCAAGACCGAGTATTGGGGCCTGAAGAGCTTCGCCTACCGCATCAAGAAGAACCGCAAGGGCCACTATGTGCTGTTGAACATCGACGCCCCGGCGGCTGCCGTGGCGGAGATGGAGCGGCAGATGGGCCTGCACGAAGACGTGCTGCGGCACCTGACGGTGCGGGTGGAGGAGCTTGAGGAAGGCCCCTCGGCGATGATGCAGAACCGCGCCGGCCGCGATGGCGACCGGGGCCGCGGCGGCCGCGGCGGGCGTGACCGCGACGGAGACCGCGGGGATCGCGGCGACCGGTTCGATCGCGGGGATCGCGGCGAGCGGGGCGAACGTCCCGACCGGGGCGAACGTCCCGACCGGGGCGAGCGCTTCGACCGGGGCGAGCGGGCCGAGCGGCCCGAGCGCGCCGACGCCTGACCCGGCCCCGTAACCGAGATCTCAAGGAGGCACAGCCATGGCAACACCGGCCCGCCGCCCCTTCTTCCGCCGCCGCAAGACCTGCCCGTTCTCCGGCGCCAATGCGCCGAAGATCGACTACAAGGACACCAAGCTGCTCGGCCGCTATCTGTCCGAGCGGGGCAAGATCGTGCCCAGCCGCATCACCGCGGTGTCCACCAAGAAGCAGCGCGAACTGGCGCGCGCCATCAAGCGAGCGCGCTTCCTGGCACTGCTGCCCTACCGCGTCGGCTGATCGACAGCCGGCCGAGCCTGCACCACACGGGACCGTGAGCGATGGAAGTCATTCTTCTGGAGCGTGTCGAGAACCTGGGCCAGATGGGCGATACCGTCCGGGTCCGGCCCGGCTACGCCCGCAACTATCTGCTGCCGCAGCGCAAGGCGTTGCGCGCCACCAAGGAAAACCTGGCCTATTTCGAGCGCCAGCGCACCCAGCTTGAGGCGACCAACCTGAAGCGCCGGTCGGAAGCGGAGTCGGTGTCGACCAAGCTCGACGGCGTGACGGTGGTGGTGCTCCGCCAGGCCGGCGAAGCGGGCCAGCTCTACGGCTCGGTCACCGGCCGCGATGTCGCCGAAGCGCTGGGCCAGGCGGGCTTCACCGTCGGCCGTACCCAGGTGACCATCGACCGGCCGATCAAGAGCCTGGGGCTGTTCGACATCCGCGTCGTCCTGCACCCGGAAGTCGCCGTCACCGTCACCGTCAACGTCGCCCGCTCCCAGGATGAGGCGGCGCTGCAGGCCGAGCGCGGCGGCATGATCGACCGCGCGGAGATGGACGAGGACGAGACGGAAGCCGAAGCGGCGTTCGCCGCTCCGGAGACCGACTCCGCCGAGCTTCTGGGCGAAGACCGCGACGACGTGCGCGAGGACCTTGGCGCTTAAGCCAGAGATCCTTTCTGCGGCAAGCCCTTAGGGCACTTATTCACAGACCTGTGCACCCGTATCCCCGCTAAAATTCACGTGGGGATACGGCCAGGCTTTCCGTATACCCGGGATTGGTGGAGGCTGGCGCCATGGCCACCGACCGCTCCACCCTCGCCGTCATCGAACCTACCGACCCGAAGCCCGGCTTCCGGCGCATGCCGGCCAGCGAGCAGGTGGAGCGCGCCGTTCTGGGCGCCATCCTGGTGAACAACATCGCCCTGGAGCGGGTGAGCGAGATCCTGCGGCCCGAGCACTTCTATTTCCCCGCCCACGGCCGCATCTACAGCGCCTGCCAGGCCATGCACGCCATGGGCCGGGTGGCCGATCCGCTGACCCTGCAAAGCTACTTCGAACGCGACGACGACCTGTCGGAGGTCGGCGGGGCGCAATACCTGATCCACCTGGCCGCCGACGTCACCGGCGTGATCGACGTGGAGGACTACGCCCGCACGCTGCACGACCATGCACTGCGCCGCGACCTGATTACGCTGGGCGAGGACATCGTCAACACCGCCTACACCTACGATGTGGAAAACCCGGCCACCCAGCAGATCCAGGACGCCGAGGACCAGCTCTACAAGATCGCCGACCAGGAAGACACGTCGGGCGGCTTCCGCGACTTCGACTCCGTCGCCCAGGAAGCCATCACCATGGCGTCGGCGGCCCTCAACCGCGAGTCCCGGTTGACCGGCGTCACCACCGGGCTCACTGACATGGACAAGCTGCTGGGCGGGTTGCAGCGTTCCGACCTCATCATCCTTGCCGGCCGCCCCTCCATGGGCAAGACGGCGCTGGCCACCAACATCGCTTTCAACGCCGCCCTGGCGCACCGCGAGCATGGCGGATCGGAAGGGGCCGTGGCCGCCTTTTTCTCCCTGGAGATGTCGGCCGAACAGCTCGCCACCCGCATCCTGTCGGACCGCGCGGAGATCTCATCGGAACTGATCCGCAAGGGGGCGATGAAGCGCGACGATTTCCCGCGCCTCACCGCCGCGGCCAGTGAGCTGCACCGCACGCCGCTGTTCATCGACGACACCTCCGGCCTCACCCTGTCGACCCTGCGGACTCGCGCCATGCGCCTGAAGCGCAAGCACAATCTCGGCCTGGTGGTGATCGACTACCTGCAGCTCATGCGCCCCAACAGCAGTTCCCGCAATGAGAACCGGGTCCAGGAGATTTCCGAAATCACCCGTGGACTCAAGATCTTGGCGAAGGAACTTCATGTGCCGGTGCTGGCGCTCTCCCAGCTCTCCCGCCAGGTGGAGCAGCGCGAGGACAAGCGCCCGCAGCTCGCCGACCTGCGCGAATCCGGCTCCATCGAGCAGGATGCCGACGTGGTGATGTTCGTCTTCCGCGAGGCTTACTATGTCGGCAAGGCGGAGCCGCCGGAAGGCACGCCGGAGCACGAGAAGTGGCAGGAGAAGATGGCCGACGTGCACAATCTGGCCGACGTGATCGTCGCCAAACAGCGCCACGGCCCCACCCGCACCGTGCGCCTGCACTTCGACGGCAACTTCACGCGCTTCTCCAACCTGGAGCGGCATGCCGACTATGACGGCTGACGAAACGGCCTTGGGCGGCCGCCTGGCCGCCGTCCCCACCCATCCGTCCACCCAGGCGACCCTGGAGGTCGACCTCGACGCCGTGGTGGCCAACTACCGGCTGCTGGCCGCCCGGCTGGGCGACCGGGCAGTTTGCGCCCCCGCTGTGAAGGCCGACGCCTATGGCCTTGGAATGGCTCATATTGCTCCGGCGCTCTACGGGGCCGGCGCGCGCCTGTTCTTCGTCGCCCATCTGGCCGAGGGGGTGGCGCTGCGGGCCCTGCTGCCGGACGCCGAAATCGCCGTGCTCAACGGGATGATGGGCCCGGAGGTGGCGGAGATCCACGCCGCCCGCCTGACGCCGGTGCTCAACGACCTTGGCGCTGTCGCCCTGTGGCGGGTCGCCGGCCGCGGCCGGCCTGCCTTCGTGCACATCGACACCGGGATGAACCGCCTGGGCCTCGACCCCGACGCGGCCAAGACCCTGGTGGAGCGGCCGGAGCTGCTGGACGGGATCGCCCTGCGCGGCTGGATGACCCACATGGCGTGCGCCGACACGCCTGGGCATCCGCTCAACGTCCAGCAGCGTTCACTTTTCCATCTTCTTCTCAAGAACCTCCCGCAAGCACCTGCCAGCCTTGCGAATTCATCGTCGATCTTCCTGGGCGCGCCCTACCATTTCGAGATCGCCCGGCCGGGCTGCGCGCTCTATGGCATCAACCCCACGCCGGCGGCCGCCAACCCCATGCGGCCAGTGGTCCGCTTGCTCGCCCCGGTGCTCCAGGTGCGCACCGTCAGCCATCCTGGAACGGTCGGCTACGGGGCCACGGCGCGTGTCCAGGCGGGCCAGCGTCTGGCCACGATTTCAATTGGTTATGCGGACGGCTTCCTGCGCTGTCTCGGCAATGGCGTGACCTTGAGGCTGGACGGATTGCCGGTGCCGGTGGTCGGCCGGGTGTCCATGGACCTGGTGACGGTGGACATCGGCGGTCTGCCCGAAGGTGCTGTGGTCCCGGGAGAAAGCCGGGTAGAGGTGTTGGGCGAAAGCATTACGGCCGATACACTTGCTGCGGCTGCCGGAACAATCGGCTATGAGATCCTGACCGCGCTGGGCAGCCGGTTTCGACGCGACTACCAATCCAGTGAGTTTGCAGAATGGGTTTCGTGCAAGCCATCGGCCGCGCCTTCCTGACCCTGCTGAGCACCATCGGCCGGCTGGTGATCTTTGTGTCTGCGATCGCCGCGTCGCTCGTGCAGCCGCCCTTCTACCCCCGCCAGCTCGGCCGCCAGCTCGTGCAGATCGGCTACTACTCGCTGCCGGTGGTGGGGCTGACGACCTTGTTCACCGGCATGGTGCTGGCGCTGCAGAGCTACACCGGCTTCGCCCGCTTCAACGCCGAAAGTGCGGTGGCCACGGTCGTCGTGCTGTCGATCACGCGGGAGCTGGCACCGGTGCTGGCCGGGCTGATGGTGGCCGGGCGCATCGGCGCCGCCATGGCAGCGGAAATCGGCACCATGCGGGTGACCGAGCAGATCGACGCGCTGACCACGCTCAGCACCGACCCGATCCGCTACCTGGTGCTGCCGCGCGTGCTGGCCGGCCTGCTGATGCTGCCGCTCCTGGTGGTGGTGGGCGACATCATCGGCGTGTTCGGCGGCTTCCTCATCGCCGTCTACCGCCTCGATTTCAATGCCGCCAACTACCTGCAAGCCACCCTGGAGTACCTGGAGCCGATCGACGTGATCTCCGGCCTGGTGAAGGCCGCCACCTTCGGTTTCCTGGTGTCGCTGATGGGCTGCTTCCACGGCTTCAACTCCCGCGGCGGCGCCCAGGGCGTGGGGGCCGCCACCACCGGTGCCGTGGTGTCCGCTTCCATCCTCATCCTCATCTGCAACTACATCATCACCCAGCTCTTCTTCGCGCGATGACCCAGTCTGCCGCCCCACCGCCCCCCAAGATCGCGCTTGCCGGCGTACACAAGAGCTTTACCGACAAGTCGGTGCTGCGCGGCGTCGACCTGGAGATCGGCCGCAGCGAATCGCTGGTGGTGATCGGCGGTTCCGGTACCGGCAAGTCGGTGATGATCAAATGCATCTTGGGCCTGATGCGGCCCGATGCCGGCGACATCGAGGTGGACGGCGACAGCGTGGTCGGCCTGTCGCGCTCCGAGCGCAGCGAGTTCATGACGCGGGTCGGCATGCTGTTCCAGGGCTCCGCCCTGTTCGACAGCCTGCCCGTCTGGGAGAACGTGGCCTTCGGGCTGATCCAGGGCCGCCGCATGCATCGCGCCGCAGCGCGCGAGGTGGCGCTCGCCAAGCTCGCCCAGGTGGGCCTGACGGAGGATGTCGGCAACCTGGTGCCGGCCGAGCTGTCGGGCGGCATGCAGAAGCGCGTGGCGCTGGCCCGCGCCATTGCCACCGACCCGGAGATCATCTTCTTCGACGAGCCGACCACCGGGCTCGACCCCATCATGGGCGACGTCATCAACGAGCTGATCGTCCAGTGCGTGCGCGAGCTGGGGGCGACGGCACTGTCCATCACCCACGACATGGCGAGCGCCAGGAAGATCGCCGACCGCATCGCCATGCTGCACGAGGGCCGGATCGTCTGGGTCGGCCCGCCGGCGGCGATCGATGACAGCGGCAACCCCTATGTGGACCAGTTCGTCCACGGCCGGGCGGAGGGGCCGATCCGCATGCCGGTACGGGCGCGGTGACGATCGACCGCGGACGGGCCAACGGCCGGCCGGCGCCCGCATAGTCGCCGCCATGGCCAAACCCACCACGCGCTATGTCTGCCAGGCTTGCGGTGCCAGCTACGCCCGCTGGACCGGCCAGTGCACCGCCTGCGGCGCGTGGAACGACATCATCGAGGAATCGCTGACGCCGGTGGCCGCCAAGGGCCGCAAGCGCGGCGGCTTGGCCACCGTGTCGCTGGCCGCCCAGATGCCCGACCAGCCGCGCCGCCCCACCGGCATGGCGGAGTTCGACCGGGTGGTGGGCGGCGGCCTGGTGCCGGGCTCGGCCATCCTGATCGCCGGCGACCCCGGCATCGGCAAGTCGACCCTGCTGTTGCAGGTGGCTTGCCGCATGGCCGCGGAGCATGGCTGCCTCTACGTGTCCGGCGAGGAGGCGACGGAGCAGGTGCAGATGCGCGCCCAGCGCCTCGGCCTCGGCGACGCCCCGGTGGAACTGGCCGCCTCCACCTCCGCCGACGATCTGGCGTCGGCCATCAGCGGCAACCGCCGCGTCAAGCTGGTGATCGTCGATTCGATCCAGACCATGGCGACGGAACTGCTCGATTCGGCTCCCGGCACCGTTACCCAGGTGCGCGGTTCCGCCGCTGCCCTGATCCGCGCCGCCAAGGACAGCGGCGTCGCCCTGGTGCTGGTCGGCCACGTCACCAAGGACGGCGCCATCGCCGGCCCGCGCGTGCTGGAGCATATGGTGGACACCGTGCTGTCCTTCGAAGGCGAACGCTCCCACCACTTCCGCATCCTGCGCACCGTGAAGAACCGATTCGGCCCGTCCGACGAGATCGGCGTCTTCCAGATGAGCGACCGCGGGCTGGAGGAGGTGGACAACCCCTCCTCGCTGTTCCTTGCCGGACGTACCGAGGACGTGCCGGGCGCCTGCATCTTTGCCGGGCTGGAAGGCACCCGCCCGGTGCTGGTGGAAATCCAGGCACTGGTGGCACCGAGTGCGCTGGCCACCCCGCGGCGGGCGGTGGTGGGGTGGGACTCGGCACGCCTGTCGATGATCCTCGCCGTGCTGGAGGCGCGCTGCGGCGTGCCCATCGGCCCGCGCGACGTCTACCTCAATGTCGCCGGCGGCCTGCGAATCCAGGAGCCGGCGGCCGACCTGGCGGTGGCGGTGGCGATCTTGTCCTCCCTCAGCGGCACACCGGTGGCCGCAGATACCGTGGTGTTCGGCGAGATCGGGCTGAGTGGGGAGGTGCGCGCCGTCGGCCGTGCCGACCTCAGGCTGCGCGAGGCTCGCAAGCTCGGCCTCACGCAGGCCATCTGCCCAGCCCCACGGGAAGATCAGCGAAGTGTTGCCGCGGGCTTGCGCAAAGACATGAACCTGCGCGAGATTGCGCGCGTCGCAGCCCTGCTGCCGCTATACTTCGATGCGGACGCGGATGCCGACGTGACCACGGTGCGGTCCCGAGGAATTTGACACTATGAGCGACTGGCCGATCAATTTGCTCGATGCCGTCGTGATCGTGATCATCGTGCTTTCGGCGATCGTGTCGGTGGTCCGCGGTTTCGTGCGCGAGGTGCTGGCGATCGCTAGCTGGGTGGGCGCCGCCCTGGTCACCCTCTACGGCTTGCCCTATGCCCGGCCCTACCTGCGCGAGGTGATCGACCAGCCGCTGATCGCCGATGCCATCACCGGCGTCGTGCTGTTCGTGGTCGCCCTCATGCTGTTCTCGCTGATCAGCCACCTCCTGGCCAAGGGCGTGCGCGGTGCCGCACTGACGGGGATAGACCGCCTGCTGGGCCTCGTCTTCGGCGTCGCCCGCGGGGCGCTGCTGGTCTGCCTCGGCTATCTGGTGCTGATCTGGCTGATGCCGGAAGAAGAGCGGCGGCCGCAGTGGATGACCGACGCCAAGTCCGCCCCCTACCTTGCCGACGGGGCCGCCTTCCTGCAGAGCCTGGTGCCCGAAGACCTGCTGATGGCGGGTGCTTCGGAGGTGGAGGAGCAGGTGCGCGACCAGCTCGATCTCACCGGTCCACCGGCCCCCGGGGGCGAGACGCCGGAGGATACCTCCGACGATCTCGACCGCGAGGGGATCAACCAATTGATCGAAAACACCGAAGAGTCGGGGTCAAACCAGCAGTGAAAACGTCGTACGCCTCAGCTTCTCGACCTTCCAGCGCCGGCGACGACGACAAGTTTCACGACGAATGCGGGGTATTCGGCATCTACGGCCACCCCGAAGCGGCCGCCATGACCGCGCTGGGCCTGCATGCCCTGCAGCACCGCGGCCAGGAAGCGTCGGGCATCGTCACCCATTCCGCAGGGCTGTTCCATGCCCACCGCGGCCTCGGCCAGGTGGGCGACAATTTCAGCACGCCCGACATCATCGAACGGCTGCGCGGCCAGTCCGCCATCGGCCACAACCGCTACGCCACCACCGGCGAGACGGCGCTGCGCAACGTCCAGCCCCTGTTCGCCGACCTGGAGTTCGGCGGCTTCGGCATCGCCCACAACGGCAACCTGGCCAACGCCTACCAGCTCCGCCGCCAGCTCATCCGCCAGGGCAGCATCTTCCAGACCACCACCGACACCGAGGTGATCGTCCACCTGATGGCGCATTCCCGCGGCGCCACGACGCTGGACCGCATGGTGGACGCGCTGCGCCAGGTGGAGGGGGCCTATTCCCTGGTGGCCATCACCGAACAGGGGGTGATCGGCTTCCGCGATCCGCTGGGCGTGCGCCCGCTGGTGCTGGGCCGCGTGGCCGGCGCTTATGTGCTGACATCGGAAACGGTGGCGCTGGACATCATCGGCGGCGAGGCGATCCGCGACGTGGCGCCGGGCGAGATGGTGATCCTGGACAATTCCGGCGTCACCTCCTTCCAGCCGATCCCGGCCAGGAAGCAGCGCTTCTGCATATTCGAATACATCTACTTCGCCCGGCCCGACAGCCGCATCGAGGGCCGCTCGGTCTACGATGCCCGCCGGCTGATCGGCCGCGAGCTGGCACGCGAGGCCGGAGTGGACGCCGACATGGTGGTGCCGGTGCCCGACAGCGGCGTGCCGTCGGCCATCGGCTACGCCGCGGAAAGCGGCCTGCCGTTCGAATTGGGAATCGTGCGCAACCACTATGTGGGCCGTACCTTCATCGAACCGACGGACCAGATCCGCCACCTCGGCGTGAAGCTGAAGCACAACGCCAACGCTGCGCTGCTGGCGGGCCGCCGGGTGATCCTGGTGGACGACAGCATCGTGCGCGGCACCACGTCGAAGAAGATCGTGGAGATGGTGCGCCTGGCCGGGGCGAAGGAGGTGCATGTGCGGATCTCCAGCCCGCCCACCATGCACCCGTGCTTCTACGGCATCGACACGCCGGAGCAGACCAAGCTGTTGGCCCACAACTACGGGCTCGATGCCATGCGGGCGCTGATCGGCGCCGACAGCCTGGCCTTCATCAGCATCGATGGGCTCTACCGCGCCATGGGCGAGGCCACCGGCCGCAACAGCGACTCGCCGCAGTTCTGCGATGCCTGCTTCACCGGCGACTACCCGACAGCACTCGCCGACCGCGAGGAAGCGATCAGCCAACCCTGCCTGTCGTTCCTGACCGAACGCGCCGCGGAGTAGTCGATTTATGGCCGACGGACCTTTGGCGGGCCGCGTGTCGGTCGTCACCGGCGCGTCGCGCGGCCTGGGGGCCGCCGTGGCGAAGCGGCTGGCCGCGGCCGGCAGCCATGTGGTGCTGATCGCCCGCACCGTCGGCGGGCTGGAGGAGACCGACGACGCCATCCGGGCCGCCGGCGGCAGCGCCACCCTGGTGCCGCTCGACCTGGCGGAGTTGGATACGGTGCTGAGCCTCGGCCCCAGCCTGCATGGGCGGTTCGGCCGGGTGGACGCCCTGGTGGCTCTGGCGGCCGAGCTGGGGCCGCTCAATCCGGTGCCCCATGGCGACCTCAAGGCGTGGCAACGCGTGCTGGATGTGACGCTGACGGCCAACCAGCGGCTGCTGACCACCCTGCATCCGCTGCTGGCGGCCTCGCCCGCCGGCCGCGTGGTGATGGCCACCTGCCGCCAGGCCGATGGCCGCCAGCCCTTCTGGTACGCCTATGCCGCCGCCAAGGCGGGCCTGGAAACGCTGGTCCGGCTTTATGCGGCGGAGATGGCCAAGAGCGCGGTACGCGCCAACCTGGTGGACCCGGGCCCCATGCGCACGCGGCTGCGCCGCCTGGCCTTTCCCGGCGAAGATGCCGCCGCCCTGCCGGACCCGGACAGCCGGGCAGACGCTGTAGCCGCCCTGGCCGGGCCGCAGACCGCCATCACCGGAGAGCTGGTGCGCCTGGGCTGACCTGGCCGCCGATCCCGGGAGCAGGCCGGAGAGAGCGGAAGCCCTACTCCGCCCCCAGCGCTTCGTAGGCCGCTGCCGCGCCGTCGTGCAGCGGCACCACATGGGCGGCCGTGGCCAGCCAATGGAGATCGAGATCGGCCAGGGAGGGGTGCTGCGCCACAAACCGCGGCAGGTCCTCCACCACGGCGGTAACGAAGCCGGCGACGCGGTCTTCGGGCTCCGCCGCCGTGGTCACCAGCAGGGCGACCGGCCCCACCGCATGGACCGGCCGGTCGACGCCCGGAAAGCGCCCGGCCGGCACCGTTACCTCCACCAGCGCCGGATGGTCGAGCAGCAGGGTTTCGATCCCCGTGCCCTCCACGCTCACCAGATGGGCGCCGCAGCGGCTCAGCGCTTCGTAGACGGTGCCGCTGGGGGCACCGGAGATGAATGCCATCATGTCGTAGCTGCCGGCGCACAGCCCGTCGGTCTGCTCGGCCAGCGGTACCGGCTCGGCCACCACGTAGCGGTCCTCAGGCCATTGCTGGGTGCCCAGCACCAGTTCGAACAGCTCCGCCGTGGGGCTACCCGGTTCGCCGAGCTGCACGCGGTGGCCGTCCACGTCGTCCAGCGTGCGGATGCCGCTGTCCGCCGCCGCGATGATGAGCAGCGGTTCGGGATGCAGCGTCATCACCGTACGCAGTTCGCCATAGGGCTCGTCGATGGCAAAGGCATCGAGACCGAGGGCGGCTTCGTAGGCGAGGTCGGAGCGGACCACCGCCATGTCCAGATCGCCCTCGCGCAGCCGCACCAGGTTCTCCAGCGAGCCGCCTGTGCTTTCCACCAGCACGTTGCCATGGTCGGCGAGCGAGGCGAGCGCGCCGGCCACCGGGAAGTAGAGGCCGAGCACCGCGCCGGAGCCGATGACGAGCGGCCCCTCGTCGCCGGACTGGGCGGCCGCCGGCCCGCCTGCCAGTGCCGTGGCCAACACACCCACTCCGGCCAGAAATCTCAACCTTCGCAGCCTGCCGGAGGCTCGGCTCACCCGCCGCCACCGACTTGGCGGGCGACCCAATCGGCCTCCCCCATTTGCAGCGTCCATTCCACGGTCCCTCCCATGACCGATCCCAGCGCTTCGTCGAAGGCAGTCACCACCGCAGCGATGGTGGGTGCCCCGGCTTCCGCCAGGTCTTCGAAATTGCGCGAGCCGATGATGGTGCGTTCGGGCACCCGCACCAGCTTCGCGTTGAGGCGTACGCGGACGGTCGGGCTCGCCGTGCCGACGCTGTCGGTGTCGGGGTACTCGGCCTGGAACTCTCGCAGCTCGGTCTTCAGCACGTAGTTGGCGCGCAGGCCGATGGATTCGCGGCCCACCGCGACGATGCGGTTGGAGTTCTCGAAGCTCTCCACCAGCAGGGTCTGCACCATGGCCGGTGCGCGGGCAGCCCAGGCGACGCCACTGTAGTACTGGATTTCGAACGGGTCGGACTGCAGCGCGATGCGCACGCTGTCCAGCGCGGTGGCGGCGATCGGCATCTCGATCAGAAGCTGCCAGAACACGTCCGGCAGGCTTTCATCGAAGGTGCTCTTGGGGGTCAGGGTGAATTGCCGGGCGGGATCGCCCACCAGCAGCCGGCTGGCGGCGCCGCAGCCGCCCAGGAGGGCTCCCGACGCAGCGAGGCCGGCGGTTGTCAGCAGGCCGCGCCGCGGCAGTCGCCCATCCGTCATCGTATGTTCACTCCCGAAACCGGCTCGCCCAGGATGAACTGGGCGGGATCGCGCTCGAACTGCTCGGTCACCCGCGTAAGCGTCGTCGCCAGGCCGCGCAGCTCGCTGATCATCAAGGTGAATTCGTAGAGGCCGGACTGCGTGAACTCCACCAGGCCGGGCCGGGCCGCGCGGGTAAGCTGCACCAGTTCGCCGGCCACCTGGCTGATGCTGCCCGACGCCTGGGCGAGCTGGTCGCCGACCGTGCGCATCTGCTGCTCGGTGGTGGTGAGGGCGGCCACCGCGGAATCGCTGATGCGCGCCATGTCGACCCGAGCTTCCGCCGACAGGGCTTCCAGCTCCTGCGCCATCTCGTTCACCCGGAGGGTCAGGGCGGGCAGCCCATCATGCATGTCAGACAGTGCCGAGGTGACCTGGCGGGCATCGGCCAGGATGCCGCCGACAGTATCCAGATTGTCGTCGGACAGCAGGAGATTGGCGCGGTCGAGCACCGCGTTGGCGGCGTCCAGCACCTCCGGGACGGACTGCACCAGCGCCTGGATGGTGGACGGCGTCGACGGGATTTCCGGCAAGGTGCCGTCGGGCTCGGGCAACAGGCGCGGGCTGTCCATGGTGCCGCCGGAGATCTGCACATAGACGCCGCCGGCGATCCCCTGCAGTTCCAGCGAGGCCACGTTGTCGGCCACCACCGGAGTGCCGGGGCGTACGGCGATCACCACGCGCACCCGTTCCAGGTTGGTCGGGTCGATGCTCATGTCGTCGACGCTGCCCACCGGAATGCCGCGGTAGCGCACCGGGCTGCCCACCGACAAGCCGGTGACCGACCCGGCGAAGCGGATGACGTAGAGATCGTCCGCCTGCGACGGACCGCGGGAACTCAGCCACACCACAAAGGCGAGGAGAGCGACGGAGACCAACAGCACGAAGGTGCCGACGGCGAGGTAGCTGGCGCGGGTTTCCATACACTAGGGTCCGTGGGAGCGGCGGGCGGCGCGGCCGCGTGGCCCGTGGAAGTAAGACCTGATCCACGGGTGGTCCATGTCCATCAGCGCTTCCATGGTATCGACCACGACCTTCCGGTCCACCAGGACGGCGATACGGTCGCAAATCGCCGCCAGGCTGTCGAGGTCGTGCGTGATCATCACGACAGTCAGGCCAAGGCTCTGCTGCAGGCCACGGATCAGGTCGTCGAAGGCGGCGGCCCCGATGGGGTCGAGCCCGGCGGTGGGTTCGTCGAGGAACAGCAGTTCCGGGTCGAGCGCCAGCGAACGGGCGAGCCCGGCGCGCTTGCGCATGCCGCCGGAAAGCTGGGAGGGAAAGCGCGTGCAGGCGAAGTGCGGCAGCCCCACCATGCCGATCTTCACCCGCGTCAGCTCATCCATCAGGTCGTGCGGCAGGTCGGTGGCCTCGCGCATGGGCACCTGGACGTTTTGCGCCACGGTGAGCGAGCTGAACAGCGCACCATCCTGAAACAGCACCCCCCAGCGGCGGCGCAGCGCCTCCCATCCGGTGGTGGTGAGCGAGCCGGTATCCTCTCCCAACACCTCGATGGTGCCGGCGGCAGGCGCCATCAGCCCGATGATCTCCTTCAGCAGCACCGACTTGCCGGTGCCCGAGCCGCCGACCACGCCGATCACCTCGCCGCGCCGCACGTCCAGGTCCAGATCCTCGTGCACCACCTGGCGGCCGAACCGCGTGTGCAGCCCGCGGATGCGGATGATCGGCTGATCGGCGATGTCTGCCTCCATGGCTCAGATGCCGACGGTGGAAAACAGGATGGAAAAGCCGGCGTCCACCACGATCACCAGGAAGATCGCCTCGACCACGGCACGGGTGGTCTGGGCGCCCACGCTTTCGGCGCTGCCGGTGACCTTGAGACCCTCGTAGCAGCCCACCATGCCGATAATGAAGGCGAAAACCGGGGCCTTCATGAGGCCGACCCAGAGGTGATTGATGGGCACCGCCTCGCGGAACTGGCGGGCAAACGCGTCGGGCGGAATGTCCAGCACCGCCCAGCTCATCAGCCCGCCGCCGATGATGCCGACGAGATCCGACAGGAAGGTAAGCGCCGGCAGCGCCACCATGAGTGCCAGGATGCGCGGCAGCACCAGGATATCCACCGGGTCGAGCCCCAGGGTCTCCAGGGCGTCGACCTCCTGGTTCACCTTCATGGTGCCGATCTGGGCGGTGAAGGCGGACCCGGAGCGGCCGGCCACGATGATCGCGGTCATCAAGGCGCCCAGTTCGCGCAGGATCGACAGGCCCAGCAGGTTGACCGTGAGCAGCTCGGCACCGAAGCGGCGGAGCTGGTCGGCCCCCTGGTAGGCCAGCACGATGCCGATGAGGAAGGAGAGCAACGCGACGATCGGTACGGCGTAGAGCCCCGTCTGTTCCAGGTGGTGGACCAGCGAGGTCAGGCGCAGCCGATGCGGCTGCACGACGAGGCGCCCCCCCTTCACCAGCAGCATGCCGTAGAAGGACAGGAGCCGGCGGCCTTCGCGGAACAGCCCGAAGCTGGCCTCGCCGACGCGCAACACCATGTCGGTCAACCAGGTCGGCCCGCGCTCTTCGAGCTGATCGGGCAGATCGGCACGGCCCACGTCGTCGAACAGGCTGCCGAAGCGCTCCGGCAGGCCGGTGGCCACGACCTCGCGGCCGGCCCCCCGTATCTCGGCGATGGTGCGGTGGATCAGCCAGGCCCCGGCCGTGTCCATGCGGGTGATGGCCGACAGGTCGACCGCCGTCACCGTTTGCGGGTCCATGGCGCGGGTGCGGCCGTCCAGCTCCGTCGCCGTGGCCAGCGTCCACTCGCCGCCGAAGCTGAGCGTGCCGCCCTGCTGGTCCGTGTCGTCCAGGCGCAGCCACCCCTCGCGCACCCGCGATGTCTCGGGCGTTCGGCTGGCGGTCAGCAGAGGGGGTGCGTTGGCATCCGACAAGGGGAATCGCTCTCTAAGGTCCGTATTCGGCTACTCAATGGGCCAGGGCGGCGGGCGGCGTTCGCGGGAGTCGGCGGAATTCGTCCGCGACGGTGCCGCTCGTCGTCGAATATGCGTGGGCATGTCCACCCCCTCCCGGTCCTATCCCATGTCTGCACAAACCATGGCCATGCGGTGACCGAGTTCGGCTCCGATACCGACTGGGGATTGCGGTCGCCGCCGCGATGGCTACGATACCGCGTCACTGGCAAAGCGGGATTGTACGCATCCATGGACCTGAAAGCGCACATCCGCGGCATCCCCGACTTCCCGAAGCCGGGAATCCTGTTCTACGACATTTCCACGTTGTTGGCGCACCCCGAGGCATGGCGGGTGACGGTCGACCGGCTGGCCGAAGCCGTTCGCCCGTTCCGCCCGCAGGTGTTGGCGGGGATCGAAAGCCGGGGCTTCCTCACCGCCGCCCCCCTGGCGCTGGAGTTGGGCATCGGCTTCGTGATGGTGCGCAAGCGCGGCAAGCTGCCGGGGCCCACCGTCTCGCACACCTATTCGCTGGAATACGGCAGCGACACGCTGGAAATCCAGACCGATGCGGTGGAGCCCGGCCAGCGGGTGGTGGTGATGGACGACCTGCTGGCCACCGGCGGCACCATGCAGACGGCGGTCGAACTGCTCTACAAGGTGGGGGGCGACGTGCGCGGCGCCGCCTGCCTGATCGAGCTGACCTTCCTCAAGGGCCGCGAGACTGTGCGCGTGCCCATCGAGACCCTGGTGTCCTACGACTCCTGAGGCGCGTGGTCGCGGCAGCCCGGCGCTGGCCGGCCGGCTGTCGCCGCACGTGCCGGCCCTGTCGCGGCATGCCCGCTGCCGCCACTGGGGTTGCCCCAGGACCACCGTGCCGCCGCCGGTCTGTCTGGTCATCAATGCCACCGGATGTGCTGGATCACCGGCTGTGAACGCGCTGGCGGCTGCCGGGTTCCGCGTGTCGGGCGGAGGTGCGGGCTGGTGCAGACTGATCAGAAAATGCGCTAGTGTCCCGATTCTGAGGTTCGCAAGATCTCAGACCCAGGTCCCGAGCACACTTCGGACTCAAGAGGGGCACCAGTAACTATATGAATCTCGTGTGGTTTTCGGATCAGACGTGTGATTCTGCCCTGGCGGCCTGATCGAACGAAGGTCTGATCCACCACACTGGTCCTGGTCCGCCCTAACCGGTCCCGACGCCCCGATGACCAAGCGCACCCTCTCCCTCTGGCAGATGCTGCTGCTCCTGGCAGTGGCGTTCGTCGTGTTCTGGCCGGGCCAGACGGCGCTGCCGCCCATCGACCGCGACGAAACCCGCTACATCCAGGCGACCGTACAGATGCTGGAAAGCGGCGACTTCATCGACATCCGCTTCCAGGACCATCCGCGCTACCAGCAGCCGGTGGGCATCTACTGGCTGCAATCGGCCGCAGTGTGGCTGCTGTCGGACCCGGCGGACCGGCAGGTCTGGGCGCATCGGGTGGTGTCGCTGCTGGGCGCCATGGCGGCGGTGCTGATGACAGGCGTGATCGGCGCCCGCCTGTTCGGCCCGCGCATCGGCATGCTGGCGGGAATTCTGTTCACGTCCACCGTATTGCTCGGCGTGGAAGCGCGGCTGGCCAAGACCGACGCCATGCTGCTGGTGACCATCCTGGTGGCCATCTATGGCCTCCTGCGCGCCTACGAGCTGCGCGACGTGCCCGACCGGGTGCCGTGGCCGTGGGCCATGGCCTTCTGGGCTGCGCTGGCCTGCGGGGTGCTGATCAAGGGACCGGTGGTGCTGATGGTGGCGGGGCTGACCGGCCTTGCCCTGGTGGTGCTGGAGCGGCGCTTTCTCTGGCTGTTCGCGCTCAGGCCGATTGCCGGCGTCGCCCTGTTCTGCGCCCTGGTGCTGCCCTGGTTCATCGCCATCGACCGGCTGACGGACGGCGCCTTTTTCGCCCGCTCGGCCGGCGACAACATGTTCGACAAGCTGTTTTCCGGCCAGCAGGGCCACGGCGCGCCGCCCGGCACCTATCTGCTGATGGGTATCGGCACCCTGTGGCCCATGGGCCAGGGCCTGGTGCTGGCGGCGCCGTGGATCTGGCGCCAGCGCAAGACGCCGGAGGTGCGCTTCTGCCTGGCCTGGGCGGTGCCCTTCTGGCTGTTCTTCGAGCTGATCGTCACCAAGCTGCCCCACTATATCCTGGCGTCGGTACCGGCCTTGGCGATCCTGACGGCCGCGGCCATTGCCACGCTGGGGCCGCTGCTGCTGACCCGCGGGCGCTGGGCGCGGTTCTGGCGCTATCCGGTGCTGGTGGGGTTCGTCGCCGTCGGCGCCGGACTGGCGGTGATCCCCGCGATCTTGCGCCATTGGCTCGACGGCGGCATCCACGCCACCGCCATCGCCGTCGCCGCGGTCGGCCTGCTGGCCGTGGCGGGTGCGGTGCGCGCGCTCTTCCAGCGGGAGATCGCCCATGTGGCCTGGACGGCGCCGCTGCTGACCTTGATGGTGGTCTCCTTCAACATGCTGTTCGTGATGCCGCGCATCGACACGATCTTCTTCTACCGGGAGATTGCGCCGGCCGCCGCGGCGGTGGCCCCTTGCGCCGACTACCAAGTGATGGCGGCACCGCTGGACCTGGAGAGCGTGGTCTACCTCAACGGCACCGACACCGTGCTGGAGCACACCGACCTGCTGGCCGCCGCCCTCAACGGCTTGGGCGACCGCTGTGCCGTCATGTTCCTGACCGATGAGGCCCGCGAGGCCCTGTTCGCCGAGGTCACCGATCCGACGCTGGAACTGGCCTATACCGGGCGCCGGGTGGGCGGGCTGAACTTCTCCAACGGCCGCTGGTACGACCTGGGCGTGTATACGGCGCGGCGGCGGATCTCCCCATAGTTTTGCCGCCGCAAGGCTCCCCACCGCCTGTGCAGACGCACACAACCTTGTTCGCAGGGGCAAAACGCGGTAGCAGACTGACCCTATGGTGATCGTCGCAGAGCCGCCCGGCGGGCTCTCGGGAGGACCCGCGCGACGCCGCCAAAGTCATCGACAAGACCGCTAAAGAAGGGAAACCGCAATGGCACGGACCAAGATCGCGCTGGTCGGCGCAGGGCAAATCGGCGGCACGCTCGCCCTCCTCGCCGGCCTGAAGGAATTGGGCGACGTCGTGCTGTTCGACATCGCCGAAGGCATTCCGGAAGGCAAGGCGCTGGATATCGCCGAGGCATCCCCGGTGGAAGGCTTCGATGCGGCCTATTCCGGCGGCACCGACTATGCGCTGATCGAAGGGGCGGACGTGATCATCGTCACCGCCGGCGTGCCGCGCAAGCCGGGCATGAGCCGCGACGACCTGATCGGCGTCAACACCAAGGTGATGACCAGCGTCGGCGAGGCCATCAAGAAGTACGCCCCGGGTGCCTTCGTCATCTGCATCACCAACCCGCTCGACGCCATGGTGGGCGTGCTGCAGGAGGTGTCGGGCCTGCCCGCCAACATGGTGTGCGGCATGGCCGGCGTGCTGGACAGCGCGCGCTTCCGCTACTTCCTGGCCGACGAGTTCAAGGTGTCGGTGGAAGACGTCACCGCCTTCGTGCTGGGCGGCCACGGCGACACCATGGTGCCGCTGGTGCGCTATTCCACGGTTGCCGGCATTCCGCTGCCCGACCTGGTGGCCATGGGCTGGACCACCCAGGAGCGGCTGGACGCCATCGTCAAGCGCACCCGCGGTGGCGGCGGCGAGATCGTGGCCCTGCTGAAGACCGGCTCGGCCTTCTACGCACCGGCCGCGTCCGCCATCGCCATGGCCGACAGCTACCTGAAGGACAAGAAGCGCCTGCTGCCGTGCGCGGCCTACCTGTCGGGCCAGTACGGCGTCGACGGCATCTATGTCGGCGTGCCGACGATCATCGGCGCCGGCGGCATCGAGAAGATCGTCGAGGTCACCTTCAACCCCGACGAAAAGACGATGTTCGACGACTCCGTCGCCGCGGTGAAGGAACTGGTGGCCATCACCAAGAAGTTGCAGGCCGAAGGCGCCTGAGCGCCCGCTCGACCATCCAAGGCCAACGGGATCGGGGCCGGCATCGCTGCCGGCCCCGGTTTCGTTTTACCTGCCCCGCAGAGGAGGCCGGACGCTCAACGATTGCCCGCAGTGCTGCTCAGTTGACCCGGCGGATCACCCAGCCGCGCACCGTGCTGCCGTGGGCACCGGAATATTCGTGGCGCGTGCCGCCCAGGTCCCAGGAAAAGCGCGGCGTGCTCGCCTCGTAGACGAAGGGCTGGCCGGTAGAAAAATGCGTGATGTGGACGTTGCCGTCCCACGGATCGCAGACGCTGGCGTAAAGCCGGCCGAAGAAGTTGTTGACCGTATCCACCACGATGAAGTGGCCGCCGCCCTGGTCCCAGCGGGTGAGCAGGATGATCGGGTAGCCGCGCGTAATTGCGTTGATGGCCGCCCCCGCCAGCGTGCCGGTGACGATGTCCGTCCCCACCGAATTGACGACCGCCTGGGACACGGCGTTTTCGTTGAGGCACACGGCCTCCCAGGTGCCGCAGTTCAAGTCGTTCAATGTGGCGGCCAGGATGCCGGCATAGGTGTAGATGCTGCCGTCATAGGGCGTGCCGGCGCGCTGGGCCGGTGCCATCCGCTGGAAATGGCGGTCGTACACCTGGTAGATGCGCTGCTCCTCGTGCACCGCCGTGGCACCAGGACGCAGTTTGTTGATCTTGAAGACGCACATCATCACGCACGCGATACCGCAGGAATTCTCCGCTTCCTGCGCGTAGACCAGGTGCGTGTCACCGAACCGGGTAAACCGAGTAAACCAAGCCATTCGTGAGTCCCTCCCTCCTCTCAAGCCGGCGAGGAAAGATAGACCTCCGATTGCGGTGATTTCAGGTCAAATCATGAGCGAGACGCACGGTTCGGCGGCTCGGTGACGCTCTGCCGCACCCGGCCAAAAGCGCCCGCCGCGGCGTGACAGATCGGCCCCCGCCGCAACGCAGACGGGGCCGGGCCCCCATCGGTCCCCGGCCCCGCCGCAAGCACGTTCGGATCGCCGCGCGATCAAGGGCGCGGGCTTAGCCCTTCATCGCCGCGAGCATGGCCGAGCCGAGGCTGGCCGGGCTTTCGGCCATCACGAAGCCGCACGACCGCATGGCCTCGATCTTGTCTTCGGCCCCGCCCTTGCCGCCGGAGATGATGGCGCCGGCATGGCCCATACGCCGCCCCGGCGGGGCGGTGCGCCCGGCGATGAAGCCGGCGATCGGCTTCTTCGTCTTGGACTGGCGGTAGAATTCCGCGGCGTCCTCTTCCGCAGAGCCGCCGATCTCACCGATCATGATGATGCCCTCGGTTTCCGGATCGCCGAGGAACAGGTCCAGGCAGTCGATGAAGTTGGTGCCGTTGACCGGATCGCCGCCGATGCCGATGCAGGTGGACTGCCCCAGCCCGGCCGCCGTGGTCTGCGCCACCGCTTCATAGGTCAGCGTGCCCGAGCGGCTGACCACGCCGATCTTGCCGCGTTGGTGGATATGGCCCGGCATGATGCCGATCTTGCAGGCGTCGGGCGTGATGATGCCGGGGCAGTTGGGGCCGATCAGCCGGGTCTTCGACCCGCCGAGCGCCCGCTTCACCGTCACCATGTCGAGCACCGGGATGCCTTCGGTGATGCACACCACCAGCTCCAGCTCGGCTTCGATCGCTTCCAGGATCGCGTCGGCGGCAAACGGCGGCGGCACGTAGATCACCGAGGCGTTGGCCCCGGTGGTCTTGGCGGCATCGGCCACGGTGTCGAACACCGGCAGGTCCAAATGGGTGGTGCCGCCCTTACCGGGGGTGACGCCGCCCACCATCTTGGTGCCGTAGGCGATTGCCTGTTCGGAATGGAACGTGCCCTGGGCGCCCGTGAAGCCCTGGCAGATCACTTTGGTGTTTTCGTCGACCAGAACGGCCATCGTGACAACTCCTGTTCTCTTGTCTGCCGGCGTTGTTACGCGGCGTCCTTGACCGCCTTGACGATCTTTTCGGCGGCGTCCGCCAGGTTGTCGCCCGAAACGATGGGCAGACCGCTCTCGGCCATGATCTTCTTGCCCAGCTCCACGTTGGTGCCTTCCAGGCGCACCACCAGGGGTACGTGCAGGTGCACTTCGCGGGCCGCAGCCACCACGCCTTCGGCGATCACGTCGCACCGCATGATGCCGCCGAAGATGTTGACCAGGATGCCTTCCACGTTGGGATCCGACAGGATCAGCTTGAAGGCCGCGGTCACCCGTTCCTTCGTCGCACCGCCGCCGACATCGAGGAAGTTGGCCGGTTCCGACCCGTAGAGCTTGATGATGTCCATGGTCGCCATGGCCAGGCCGGCGCCGTTCACCATGCAGCCGATCTTGCCGTCGAGCTTGATGTAGTTGAGCTCGTTCTTGGCGGCTTCCAGCTCGTGGGGGTCTTCCTCGCTCTCGTCGCGCAGGTCCATCACGTCGGGATGGCGGAACAGCGCGTTGCCGTCGAAATTCATCTTGGCGTCGAGCGCCATCACCTGGCCCTCGCCGGTCACCACCAGCGGGTTGATCTCGACGATGGAGGCGTCGAGGTCCATGAACGCCTTGTACATGCCGGTGAGGAACTTCACCGCACTCGACACCTGCTTGCCGGTCAGCCCCAGGCCGAAGGCGATGGCGCGTGCGTGATAGCCGCGCAGCCCGGTCAGCGGGTCGATGTCCAGCTTGATGATCTTCTCAGGCGTCTTGGCGGCGACCTCTTCGATCTCCATGCCGCCTTCGGTGGACGCCATCACGACGATCCGGCTGGTCTCGCGGTTCACCAGCATGCCGAGATAGAGCTCGCGGGCGATGTTGCAGCCTTCCTCGATGTAGAGGCGCTTGACCTCCTTGCCGGCCGGGCCGGTCTGCTTGGTCACCAGCACGCTATCGATCATCGCCGCGGCGTTGTCGTGGACATCCTGGATCGACTTGACGACGCGGACGCCGCCCTTGCCGTCGGGATCGTTCTTGAAGCGGCCGGCACCGCGGCCGCCCGCGTGGATCTGGGATTTCACCACCCAGACCGGGCCTTCGAGCTGGCGGGCCACGTCTTCGGCTTCCTTCGCCGTGTAGGCCACACCGCCGCGCGGCACCGCGACCCCGTATCTTTGCAGCAAGGCCTTCGCCTGATACTCGTGAATGTTCATGGCCGATCCGTCCGTTTGCTTTGTCGGGCTTGCTTCGCAGAGGCTGGGGCGGGGGCGGCAGGCGCCGCCGACAGGGGTGCCCGAGCGCATGTTCCCGTCGTCATGCGGCGGGCACTTTATCACCATGGTTGATCTGGGCAAGGCGCGCGCGCCCATTCGGTTGGCAGACTTTTGTCCGCGATGCGCACACTCTTGGCCCAAAACGACAGATCGGCGTCGGAAACGTGGCTTGCCGGGGCCGGGATTTTTCGTATGCCATGGAGCGGGCCGGCAGCCGCTTGCCTGCCCCGCCGGCCGCTCCCGTCAGATAAACTCAGCCCATGCGCTATTCCGTCTTCTCCCTCGCCCGTGCCGCCCTGAACGGGCACAAATCCTGGCCCCAGGCCTGGCGCGACCACGCCTTGCGCGACCGCTACCGGGTGATCGTGGTGGGCGGCGGCGGCCATGGGCTGGCCACCGCCTACTACCTCGCTAAAAACCACAACATCACCGATGTGCTGGTGCTGGAGCGCGGCTACATCGGCGGCGGCAATGTCGGGCGCAACACCACCATCATCCGCTCCAACTACATGCTGCCGGCCAACGAGCCGTTCTACGAACACTCCCTAAAGTTGTGGGAGGGTTTGGCCCAGGATCTCAATTTCAATATGATGGTGAGCCAGCGGGGCGTGCTCAATCTCTATCATTCCGATAGCCAGAGAGACGCCTTTGCCCGCCGCGGCAACGCCATGCGGCTCTGCGGCGTGGATGCCGAGCTGCTGGACGTGGACGGGGTGCGCAAATACGCGCCCCTGCTGGATTTCGACAACGCGCGCTTTCCCGTCCAGGGCGGCCTGTTGCAGCCGCGCGGCGGCACCGTGCGCCACGATGCCGTGGCCTGGGGCTACGCGCGGGCGGCCGACCGGCTGGGCGTGCACATCGCCCAGACCTGCGAGGTGACCGGCCTGGTGATCGAAGGGGGCCGGGTGGCCGGCGTGGAAACGCCGCACGGCCGCATCCTGGCCGACAAGGTGGGCCTGGCCGTGGCCGGCAACACCAGCCTGGTCGCCCAGATGGCGGGCATCGAGCTGCCCATCGAAACCCACCTGCTGACGGCGTTCGTGTCGGAAGGGCTGAAGCCCTTCATCGACGGCGTCGTCACCTTCGGCGCCGGCCACTTCTACCTCAGCCAGTCCGACAAGGGCGGGCTCGTCTTCGGCGGCGACCTGGATGGCTACAACTCCTATTCCCAGCGCGGCGGCCTTGCGGAAATCGACCACGTGCTCACCGCCGGCATCGCCATGGTGCCCGCCATGTCGCGCGTGCGCATGCTGCGCCACTGGGCGGGCCGCATGGACATGACCATGGACGGCAGCCCCATCATCTGCACCACGCCGGTGGAAAACCTCTTCCTCAACGGCGGCTGGTGCTACGGCGGCTTCAAGGCCACCCCGGCGTCGGGCTGGTGCTTCGCCCACACCATCGCTGCGGGCGAGCCCCACCCGCTCAACCGCGACTTCACCATCGAGCGGTTCCGCACCGGCCGGGTGATCGACGAGAAGGGGGCGGGTCCGCGCCCCTGGCTGCAGTAAAGAGCCGTAGAGACGATAAGATGCTGAGGATTCCCTGCCCCTGCTGCGGCCTGCGCGACGAGACCGAGTTCACCTACAATGGCTCGGCCGAAGCCCCCCGCCCCACCGATCCCGAGGATGGCGCCGCGGCGGCCGCCTATGTCTATTTCCGCGCCAACCCCCGCGGCTGGCATGCCGAATACTGGCACCACGCCCAGGGCTGCCGGCGCTGGATCAAGGTGATCCGCCACACCGTGACCCATGAGATCGCAGCATCCGGCTGGCCGGACGAGGATTTGCCGATGCCCGAAGCGGCCCCCAACACCGGGAAGGCCGGGCGATGAGCGGCTTTCGCGCCTCGACCGGCCTGTTCACCGATCCCCGCCGGCCCATCGGCTTCCGCTTCGACGGGCACGCCTACCAGGGTGCGGCGGGCGACACCCTGGCCTCGGCCCTCATCGCCAACGGCGTCTCGCTGTTCGGCCGCAGCTTCAAGTACCACCGGCCGCGCGGCCTCTTGAGCCTGGGATCCGACGAGCCCAACGCGTTGGTGGAACTGCGCAGCGGCGCCCGCACCGAACCCAACTCCCGCGCCCCCATGGTGGAGTTGTACGAAGGGCTGGTGGCAAGGAGCCAGAACCGCTGGCCCTCGCTGCGCTTCGATGTGCAGGCGGCCAACCAGCTCGCAGGCCCGATGCTGGTGGCGGGCTTCTACTACAAGACCTTCATGTGGCCGCGCAGCTTCTGGAAATCGGTCTACGAACCGATGATCCGCCGTGCCGCCGGCCTCGGCCGCGCCACCCTGGCGCCCGACCCCGATACCTACGAACAGGCCCATCTCCACACCGATGTGCTGGTGGTGGGCGGCGGTGTGGCCGGGCTGATGGCGGCGGCGAGTGCCGCGGCGGCCGGCGCCCGCGTGGTGTTGGCGGAGGAAACCGCCCATCTCGGCGGCCGCGCGCCCCTGGACGGCGAGGAGATCGACGGTGCTGCGGCGCAGACCTGGGTCGACGCCATCGCCGCCCAGCTTGCCGCGGACGACAAAGTGCGCGTGCTCACCCGCACCACCGTTGCCGGGCTTTACGACCACGGCGTCGCCCGCGCCATCGAACGGGTGGCCGACCACCTGGCCGAACCGCCCGCGGGCCAGCCCCGCCAGCGCGCCTGGACCATCCGGGCAGAAGCCATCGTGGTGGCCGCCGGCGGCCATGAGCGCCCGCTGGTGTTCCCGGACAACGACCGGCCGGGCGTCATGCTGGCGTCCGCCGCGCGCAGCCTGCTCACCGGCTACGGCGTGGCGGTGGGCCGCCATTGCGTGATCGCCACCACCAACGACGACGCCTATCTCACCGCCTATCGGCTGGTGGATGCCGGTGTGGAGGTGGCTGCGATCCTCGATGCCCGGCCCGAGCCGGGGCCGGAAGCGGCCCGCGCCGCCGCCATCGGCTTGCGGGTACTGCCGGGCACCGCCCCGGCCGGCGTGGTGGGCAGCAAGTCCGTCCGCGCCGTCGATGCGCTGGAGCTGGCGTCGGGCGGCGGCGAACGCATCGCCTGCGATGCACTGCTGGTGTCCGGCGGCTGGACCCCCGCCGTGCACCTCACGACCCATTTGGGCCGCGCGCCGGTGTGGTCCGATACGCTGGCCGCCTTCGTGCCCGACCTGCCGAAGGATGGGCCGATCTTCGTTGCCGGCACCGCGGCCGGCACGCTCGCCTTGTCCGACTGCATGACAGAGGGCCGCCGCGCCGGGCTGGATGCCGCCGCCCGCGCCGGGGTGTCCGGCACCGCCCCGCCGCGACCGCCCGCCAAGGCGCTGGAGGGCGCACCGCCCGTCGCCCTGTGGCAGGTGCCGGCCCGCGGCAAGGCGTTCGTGGACTTCCAGAACGACGTCACGGCCAAGGATCTGGCGCTCGCCCAGCGGGAAAACTACGCCAGCATCGAGCACACCAAGCGCTACACCACGCTCGGCATGGCGACCGACCAGGGCAAGACCTCGGCCGTCAACGCTATCGGCATCGTGGCGGGTCTGCGCGGCGTCAGCCCGGCGGAGGTCGGCACCACCACCTTCCGGCCGCCCTACACGCCCGTAGCCGTCGCCACCTTCGCCGGCCACGCCGTGGGCAAGCACCATGCGCCCACCCGCCGCTCCGGCCTGCACGACTGGCACGCCCGCCACGGCGCCACCTTCGTGGAAGCCGGCCAGTGGCTGCGCCCGCAGATCTACGGCAAGCCGGGCGAGAGCATGTTCGATGCCACCATGCGCGAGGTGCGCCAGGTGCGCAGCGCGGTCGGCCTCTGCGATGTCTCCACGCTGGGCAAGATTGACCTGTTCGGCCCGGACGCCGCGACCTTCCTCAACCTCCTCTACGCCAACGCCTTCGCCAAGCTGCCCGTGGGCAAGGTGCGCTACGGGCTGATGCTGCGCGAGGACGGCCACGTGTTCGACGACGGCACCGTTTCCCGCCTCGCCGAGGACCGCTTCTTCATCACCACGACCACAGCCAATGCCGGGCCGGTGCTGGCCCATATGGAATACGCCCACGAGGTGCTGTGGCCGGAGCTGGACGTGGCCATGTGCACGGCGACCGAGCAGTGGTGCTCCATCGCCGTCGCCGGGCCGAAGTCGCGCGAGGTGCTGGCCAAGGCCCTGCCCGCCTTCGACGTCTCCGCCGACGCTCTGCCCTTCATGGGGGTGCGCGAAGGGGTGCAGGACGGCGTGGCGACGCGGGTGTTCCGCATCAGCTTTTCCGGCGAGCTGGCCTATGAGGTGGCGGTGCCCTGGGGCCACGGCGAAGCGTTGTGGACGCGCCTGCTGGCAGCGGGCGAGCCCTTCGGCATCATCCCCTACGGCACCGAGGCGCTCGGGGTGATGCGCATCGAAAAGGGCCACCCGGCGGGCCCGGAGCTGAACGGCCACACCATGGCGCAAGACCTGGGCATGGCCCGCCTGATGAAGACGTCGGGCGACTTCATCGGCCGCGCCATGGCCCACCACCGCGCCGCCCACGATCCCGACCGGCCGGTGCTGGTGGGCCTGAAGCCGCGCCAGCGCGACCAGCGGCTGCGCGCCGGTGCCCACCTGCTGGACCCCGATGCGCCGAAGACGTTGGAGACCTCGCTGGGCTGGGTGTCCTCGTGCCAGTACAGCCCCGAGTGCGGCCATTGGATCGCGCTCGGCCTGCTGAAGGGCGGCCGCCGGGACGACGGCGGCGTGCCGCGCCGCGTGGTCGCCGCCTATCCGCTGAAGAACGAATGGGTCGACGTGCTGGTGGTCGACCCCTGCTTCGTCGACCCCGACGGGAGCCGCCTCCATGCCTGACGCCCCGCTGCGCCACCCGCTCGACCACCTGACCGCCCGGCCCACCGAGACGCCGGACGCGGTGCTGCGCAGCCTCGCCGAGGCCACCTGCGCCCACCTGCTGGCGCGCAAGGGGCAGGCCGACGCCCTGGCGGCAGCCTTCGGCATCGCCGCCGGGGTGGGCACGGTGAGCCGTGCGGACGGTGTGGCCTACTGGTGCGTGGCGCCGGGCCGCTGGTGGGCGGTGGCGGAGACGGGCCGGGCCGCGGGCATTGCCGACACGGTGGCCGGCAAGCTGGGCGGGACGGGCTATGTGAGCGACCAGAGCCAGGCGCGCGCGCTGATCCGCGTCACCGGCCCGCGGGTGCTCGACATCCTGGCCAAGGGCTGCTCGCTGGACCTGGCAGGCTTCGCCGCAGAGGCCTGCGCGCAGACCCAGATCGCCCACATCTCCACCGCCATCGCGGCGACGGACGGCGGCTTCGACCTGCTGGTGCCCAGCGGCTTTGCCCAGGATTTCTGGGAGTGGCTGGAAGCTTCGGCGGCGGAGTTCAGCACGCAGGTGAAGGCGGGCTGACCCTTCGATATTGCACCAGCAAACGCCCAAATCTACTTGATTTCATTAGAGTCCTGCCTGCTTGGCAAGGACGGGTATTTTGCGTCGCCATACCCACGCAGGCGGGTAGCTCATTGAATCTATTGAGAGTCCCGCCCTCGCGGAACTGGCGGCGCCGAGAGGCGTCGGGATAACGTCAACGACCAGCCTACGGACTCACAGCCGCCGCAGATACGTCCGGTATTCCAGGTCGGTGATGGTGGCGTTGAACACCCCCAGTTCCGACTTGCGGCAGGCCGTATAGACCCGGTGGAAATCCTCCCCGAAAATCTCCTGGGCCACCGCCGAGGTCTCGAAGCGCGCCAGCGCGCTCGCCCAGTCGGTCGGCAGCCGGTCGCCGTCGGTCGGTTCCACCTGCCCGTCCAGCGGCTCCGGCGGTTCGCGGCTGGCTTCCAGCCCCTTCAGGATACCGCCCAGCATGGCGGCCAGGGCCAGGTAGGGGTTGGCATCAGCACCGCACACCCGGTGCTCCAGCCGGGCGGCCGGCCCGCTGGTCGACGGCACGCGAACGGCCACACCGCGGTGATCGAACCCCCAGCAAGGGCTCATCGGCACGTAGGCGTTGGGTTGGAAGCGGCGGTAGGAATTGGCGTGCGGGGCGAACACCGCCATGCAGTCGCCCATGGTGTCCAGAAGCCCAGCGATGGCGTGCCCCAGCACCGGGGAAAATTCCTCCTCCGGGGCCGCGAACAGGTTGACGCCCGCCCGGTCCAGCAGGCTGGCGTGCATGTGCAGCCCGCTGCCCGCCTGGCCGTCGAGCGGCTTGGCCATGAACGTCGCCTCCAGGTCGTGGGAGCGGCAGACATGGCGCACGATGCGGCGGAACATCACCGCGTGGTCGGCCGCCATCATGGCGTCGGGCACATGCAGCAGGTTGATCTCGAACTGGCCGGGACCGAATTCGGCGATGGTGGTGCCCACCGGCACGTTCTGGTCCAGGCACGCCTCGCGGATGTCGTCGAGCAGCGGCTGGAAGCTCGCCATCACGTCCAGGTCGTAGATCTGCGAGGCTTCGCCCACCTCCGGCGCGCCGTGGGGCGGCAGCGGCGGCCCCTGGGGCGGGCTGTCGGCCCGGTAGACGAAGAACTCCAGCTCCATCGCCACCACCGGGGTAAGCCCCAGATAGGCCAGCCGCTCCAGCACGGCGTAGAGGCGCGAGCGCGGATCGTAGGGGCACGGCTCGTCCGGCGCGTCGGCCGGGCTCAGGCTCATCATCACCTGGGCGGTGGGGCGCACGGCCCAGGGCACGGGCACCAGCGTGCCGGGCGCCGGATGGGCCAGCCCGTCGGGGTCGCCAAGGGCCAGCGCCAAGCCGGCGGCATCCACATCCTCGCCCCAGATGTCCAGCGCATAGGCGGAAATCGGCAGGCGGACGGACGCGTTGGACAGCTTCGGCAGGTCGTCCGCCGGCACCCACTTGCCGCGGATCACGCCGTTGGCGTCCGGGAACAGCAGTTCCACCTTTTCGGTTTCAGGATGGGCGTGGAGATAGGCTGCGGCTTCCGCCCCGAAGGCGGCGTCGTCGAACAACGGCCTGGCTCTGCTTGGGGCGGCCGGCGCAACTTTCGTCGCATGGCCGGACGCCATGGTACTGTCAGCTGCTTCTGGTGGCATTTAGAGTCTGCACTCGATCGCCCCATGAGCCACGGCGGCCGGCAGCACCGCGTTGCACAGGGCGCAGGGCCCGCTGCAGGACCACCCCGCCGCACGGGCCCGGCACCGCCGTCGGTGCGGGTGCCGTCACCGTCCGCAGGACATGGCCGAGATTGGCCAGCACCTGCGTCGCTCGTCGTCACATATGCTTAGCATGCGCGTCCCACCCGCTCCTAGCCCTGACCGATCAGGACGCGAACCTCGGTGCGGCGGCAACGGTGCGCGGGCGCCTTCCCGCGATACCGCCGGCGACTACCTTGCCGCCCGCTCCGCGGCGAGCCGCCGGGTTTCCGCCCGCTTGCTGATCAGCGAGGCGACGATCACGCCCACCGTCACCAGGCCGACCAGCATGGACGACAGCGCGTTGATCTCCGGCGTCACGCCGAGACGCACCTGGCTGTAAATGCGCATGGGCAGCGTGGTGGCGCCGGGACCGGAGGTGAACGACGCGATCACCAGGTCGTCCAGCGACAAGGTGAACGACAGCAGCCAGGCGGCGATGATCGAGGGCAGGATGTTCGGCAGGGTAACGCGCAGGAAGGCGCTGAACTGGTTGCACCCGAGGTCGAGTGCGGCTTCCTCCAGCGACCGGTCGAAGCTGACCAGGCGGGCGGAAATCACCACGCTGGCGTAGCACATGGCAAAGGTGATGTGCGCCAGCATGATCGTCATCAGTCCGCGCGGCACATCGAGCGACACGAACAGCAGCAGCAGCGACAGGCCGGTGATCACTTCCGGCATCACCAGCGGCGCGTAGACCATCCCGCCGAACAGGGTGCGGCCGAGAAAGCGGCCGCCGCGCACCAGCACGATGGCGGCCAGCGTGCCCAGCACGGTGGCGACGGTGGCGGTGACCAGGGCCACCTGCAGGGTGTTCCACGCGGCCGACAGAAAGGCGTCGTTCCTCAGCGCCTCGCCGTACCAGCGGCCCGAAAAGCCGCCCCACACGGTGACCAGCCGGCTATCGTTGAAGCTGTAGATCACCAGCAGGATGATCGGCAGGTAGAGGAAGACGAAGCCCAGCGTGATGGAGGTGGCGTTGAACCAGGTGAAGCGCCTCATCGCCCGGCCTCCTGGGCGCGGTCCTGGTGGCGCTGGAACAGCACGATCGGCACCACCAGCACCAGGAGCAGGATGATCGCCACGGCGGACGCCACCGGCCAGTCGCGGTTGCCGAAGAACTCCGTCCACAGCGTGCGGCCGATCATCAGGGTCTCCGACCCGCCGAGCAGGTCGGGCACCACGAACTCGCCCACTGCCGGGATGAACACCAGCATGGAGCCCGCGACGATGCCGGGAATCGACAATGGGATGGTGACCAGCCAGAAGGCGGTGAACCGGGTACACCCCAGGTCCTGGGCCGCTTCCAGCAGGCTTTCGTCCATCTTCACCAGGGTGGCGTAGAGCGGCAGCACCATGAAGGGCAGGTAGGAATAGACGATGCCGATATAGACCGCGGTGTTGGTGCCGAGGATCACCAGCGGCTCGTCGAGCAGCCCGATGCCCTGGAGGAACTGGTTCAGCAGCCCCTCGGTCTTGAGGATGGAGATCCAGGCGTAGACGCGGATGAGGAAGCTGGTCCAGAACGGCAGGATCACCAGCATCAGCAAGGTCGGCTGCCACGCCTTGGGCGCACGCGCCATGCCGTAGGCGATGGGGTAGCCGATCAGCAGGATCAACAGAGTGGAGACCGCCGCGATCTCCAGGCTGGTGATGTAGGACAGCCAGTAGATGTTGTCCTGGGTCAGCCAGATGTAGTTATCGAAGTCCCACTCCTCGACCAGTCCCCAGAACTGATCGGCCCAGCCGCCGAGGCAGGACAGGAGATCCGGCGCTTCGCCCTCCGCCGCGGGCAGGTCGGCCTCGCCGAAGCAGGCCGGCAGGTCGAGCACCGGGGAATAGGGCGGCTGTGAGATTGCGAAGTCCGAAAGGCTGATCCTGAGCACGATCAGGAACGGAGCCAGGAACAGGACGAGCAGCCAGGCGTAGGGGATGGCGATGAGGGTACGCCGGCCCCACCCGCCGCCCCTCATCAGCGGGCGAGCAGGACGCCGTCGTCCTTCCCCCAGCTCAGCCACACCCGGTCTTCCCAGGAGATCTCCCGGCGCGCCAGGTGCACGCGGTTGGCCACCTGGGCGCGCACCATCTGCCCGTCATCCAGCTTCACGTGGTAGGTGGACAGGTTGCCGACATAGCCGATGTCCCACACCGTGCCTTCCACGGCGTTCTGGCCGGGGCGGTCGGGCGGCATGTCCTTGTCGATCGCCACCTTTTCCGGGCGGATGCCGAACCAGGCGGTGTCACCCGGCTTGAGGTCGGGGTTGGCCGGGCAAGTGAAGTCGGGCCGCCCTTCGCACCAGGTGAGCCGCGCGTTCTCCGCCGCCATGGCCGCCACGCGGCCCTCGATCAGGTTCACGTCGCCCAGGAAGTCCGCCACATAGCGGCTGGTGGGGTATTCGTAGATCTGGGCGGGCGGAGCCACCTGCACCAGCCGGCCCTGGTCCATCACCGCGATCCGGTCGGCCACCGTCATCGCCTCGTCCTGGTCGTGGGTGACGATGAGGAAGGTGGTGCCCAGCCGTTCCTGGATGCTCACCAGCTCGAACTGGGTCTGTTCGCGCAGCTTCTTGTCGAGCGCGCCCAGGGGCTCGTCCAGCAGCAGCATCTTCGGGCGCTTGGCGAGCGAGCGGGCGAGTGCGACGCGCTGGCGCTGGCCGCCGGAAAGCTGGTGCGGCCGGCGCGTGGCCAGCCCGTGGAGCTGGACGAGTGCCAGCATCTGTTCCACCCGCTCGGCCACCTCGCCCTTGGGCAGGCCGTCGCGGCGCAACCCGAAGGCGATGTTGTCGGCGACGGAGAGATGGGGGAACAGGGCGTAGGCCTGGAACATCATGTTCACCGGCCGGCGGTTGGGCGGCGTGCCGGTGAGTTCCTTGCCGTCGAGCCAGATTTCCCCGTGAGTCGGGCTCTCGAAGCCCGCCAGCATGCGCATCAGCGTTGTCTTGCCGCAGCCCGACGGCCCCAAGAGCGCGAAGAACTCCCGCGGATAGATCTTCAGCGACAGGTCGTCGACGGCCGCGACCTCGCCGAACAGCTTGGTCACGGAGCGGAACTCCACCAACGGCTTGGCGTCGGGATCGTTCCAGGGGGCGAACACCTTGGCCCCGCCGGGACCGCCGGACGCCGTGCCGGCATGCCCGGCGGCGGTGGCCGCACCGGTGCCTTTGGCCAGGATGACAGGCGGTTCGGGCATGGGCGGCGGCCCGTTCAGGACGTGCCGGCGGGGCAAGCGAACCGCGGCGGCCGGCACACCGCCGCGGCCGTTCGGTCGGCTACTGGCCGGACTTGATCCGAGTCCACAGCCGGTTCACCAGACGCTGGGTCTGAGGATCGTAGGGGTCCACGATGAACAGGTTATCCATGGTTGCTTCGTCGGGGTAAATGGCCGGGTCCGCCAGGATCTCCGGGTCGATGTACTCCTGGGCACCCAGATTGCCACTGGCGTAGTTGATGTAGTTGACCGCCTGGGCATTCACTTGGGGGTCCATGATGTAGTTGATGAACGCCCGCGCCGCCGCCGGGTCCGGTGCATCGGCGGGAATGGCGAACTGGTCCGACCACATCTGCGTGCCTTCCACCGGGATGCGATAGTCGATGGTCAGCCCATTTTCGGCTTCTGCCGCGCGGTCGCGCGCCTGCAGTACGTCGCCCGACCAACCGATGGCCAGGCAAGCGTCGCCGTTGGCCAGCGCGGAGACGTACTCCGACGAATGGAAGCGGCGCACATAGGGGCGCACGGCCATCATCAGATCGGCGGCGGCCTGCAGTTCATCGGGGTCGGTGGAATTGCCGTCATAGCCCAGATACGCGAGCGCGGCCGGGAACACCTCGCTTGGAGCATCGAGCCAGTAGATGCCGCAATCGGCGAACCGCGCAGCGATTTCCGGATCGAACACGATGGCCCAGGAGTTCACCGGCGCATCGTCCATGCGCTCGTCGATCAGTTCCTGCACGAATCCAAGGCCGGTCGTCCCCCACATGTAGTTGATCGAATAGGTGTTGTCCGGATCGTAGCGGCTGACGCGCTCATCGATTTCCGGCCACGCATATTGGGCATTGGGAACCTGCGACCGGTCGAGCGGCTGATAGACCCCCGCTTCGATCTGGCGCGCCATGAAGCTGGCCGTGGGCACCACCACGTCATACCCCGAATTGCCCGCGAGCAGCCGGGTTTCCAGGACTTCGTTGGAATCGTAGACGTCGTAGATGACCTCGATCCCCGTGTCCTCGGTGAACGAGGTGAGGATGTCTTCGTCGATATAGTCCGACCAGTTGAACACGCGGACGACGTCCTGGGCCGCGGCCGGACCGCCGATGGCGGCAAGGGCGCACGTGCACAGCAACGCTTTCTTGATCATGGGGATGCTCCTCGACCGATTGTGGAGTGAGCCAAAGATGGATTGGATCACAACAGGTTTGCCCCTTATCAGCAAGCGCCATATGGGCTTTGGCGCGAACGACTTGGGCGCGGCCCGCGCGACACCCGGGGTAGCTAGCTGCGGCTGCCCAGGCGGCGCAGCGCCACCACCAGGGCGAGCGCCGCGATGGCATAGATCGCCCAGGGATGCCCGCTCCAGGTAAACAGGTTGATCAGCACCAGGACCGCCACCACCACCAGGCCGCCGACCAGCGGCACGGTCAACCCGCCGCGGGCGACGAGCGGTGCTGCCTTCAGCGCCAGCAGTGCGGCCAGCACCAGGCCCGGCCAGTGCGACCAGAAGGTGGTGCCGGTGGCGAGGTCGACGACCAGCAGGACCAGCCACACCGCGGCGAAAACCTTCGCCAGATGGCGGACGCGCCTTGCCAGGTCCGGCGCGGCCGCAGCCCCCGCTCCGTCGAAAATCCGGGGCACCCGCTCGATCGTCGGGAAGACGCGCCGGCTGCCCTGGGGGCCGTCGCGTTCGATGCGGTAGACGGGGATGTCGTCCTCGTAGTTCTTCGGCCGCCGTTCGCCGAGGTAGCGGAAGGTCACCCCCAGTTTGTTGTGGACCTGGTCGTAGACCTGCTGGGAAACGAGGATGCCTCCGGGCTCCGCCATGGATTGCAGGCGGGCCGCCAGGTTGACGCCTTCGCCCAGCAGGTCGCCGCCCTCGACGATGACGTCGCCCAGATGGACGCCGATGCGAAAGCGCAGGCTGCCGCCCGGCGCGCCGTCACCGGTCACCAGCTCGCGCTGCACCTCGATGGCGCAGCTCACCGCTTCCACCACCGAGGGGAACTCGGCGATCAGCCCGTCGCCAGCGGTGTTGGCGATGCGCCCCTCGTGGCGTGCAATGGACTGGGAGAACACTGCGCGGGCGGCCCGCAAGGCCGCCAGCGTGCCCATCTCGTCCACCTCCATGGCGCGGCTGTAGCCGAACGCATCTGCCGCGAGGATGGTGGTCAGCTTGCGCCTGACGGTGGACGACATGGCGGTGCCTGGACTGTCGTTTGCCGCCAGCAGGATCGCCGCCAGGCTCGCGGCGTCAAGGCCCCGTGGCGTGTCCGCTCCCGTGGCACGGCGGGGCGGACTATCCCTCGACCACCTCGTCGGCGCGATGGGTCGCCAGGCGGCGGGCATAGCGCGGCATCACCGCCGTCATCATGCTTTCCCCCGGCGGCGGCCGCGCCACGCCGAACACGACGCGCGGGAAGTCGAGCGGCTTCTGGATGGCCCAGATGCGCGCGTGCTCGCCGGACGGCAGGATTTCCGCCGGGTCGCCCACGGCAATCCAGCCGATGGGGACGGTGGCGCCTGCCGGCACGACGGTACGGATGTGCACCACGCCGTTGATGCGCACCTCCGCCCCGCGACCGATGCAGGCCCCGTTGAAGACGCAAACCCCGGTCGCCAGGAACGCCTCGTCCTCCACCCGGCAGCCGGTGAGATAGGCGCGCGGCCCCACCAGCACGCGGTTGCCAATGGTGAGCGGCGCGCCGCGGACGCCGCGCAGCACGGCGGTGTCCATCACCACACAGTCCTCGCCGATGCAGACCGGCCCGCTTTCCGCGGTGACCACGCAGCCGAAGCCGATGGAGGTGTTGGCACCGATCTCCACCTCGCCGCAGACGACGGCGTTGGGGGCGATCCGCGCGCTGGGATGGATGCGCGGCGTGTGGCCGTCGTGGATGATCCTCATGGTGCCACCGTCTCCCGGCTGCGAAGTTCGCAAGATCGGAAAGGCCAGGTCCCCCGCGAACTTCGGTCTCATCGGGACGCTCGCCAATTGATGAACTCAGGGTGAGAGATCGGGCGTCCGTGGCCGCTGCGGCGGCCTGATCGACCGACTGTCTGGGCCACCCCGCTGGTCGCCCCCCATGGGGCCGTCGATCTCCGTGGCGCGGGTTCCCGTGGGGCAATTGGCCCCTTGGCAGACGCCATGGTCGCAGAAGCGGCAGGTGGTGCGTGCCTGGGCGCGCGAGGTGACGGCGCCGTACAGCACCTTGCGCAGCAGCGGCACCAGGGCCGCCCGCTCCGCCAGATCCAAGGGGCCGAGCAGCACCGCCACCGCGTGGCGCTGGGCATCCTGCAGCCGGTCCGCCTCCACCCGCCCCGCAGCCGACAGCATGAGGGGGGCCGTGCGCCCCTGCTTCGCCCCGCGTTCCACCAACCCCTCCTCCACCAAACCGTTGACGACGCTGGTCATGGTCGGCTGGCGCACCGCGAGGATGCCGGCAAGCTCGGACACGCCAAGCGGTTGCCAGTGGCGCAGCGTCAGCAGCACCGCCGTGGCGGACGGCGACAGCGCACCGCCCGCCGCCTCCAGCCCGTCGCGCGCCAGGGTGGCCAAGGCCACCATCCAGGTCTCCAACATAATATAGATAGCCTATCTATGTTCATGAGCCTGTCAACTGGCAGAGACGTGCTGGACGTGCAGATCTCCCCGGCGGCCCGATGCCGCTTGGCGGTTCGCAGGCAAAGGAATAACAATTGGCCATACGATCCGGAGCTCTCCATGCCCGTGCCACAGCCACGCTCCACGCCTGCCCATCGGGGTTTCCCCGGCCTCTCAGACGCCCTGGTGGAGTGGCTGGATGGCCGCCAGATCGAAGAGGTGGAATGCGTGGTGCCGGACATCGTCGGCATCGCCCGCGGCAAGGCGATGCCCACCGGCAAGTACGTGCAGCTCACGCCGACCTACCTGCCGGTCTCCATCTTCTTCCAGACCATCACCGGCGAGTACGCCTATATCGAACGCGAGGAATACTGGACGGAGATCGACCTCCGCCTGGTGCCGGACATCGATACGGCGCGCGCCGTGCCCTGGGCCAGCGACGTCACGGTGCAGGTGATCCACGACCTCAACTGGCTCGACGGTACGCCGGTCCCCTTCGCCCCGCGCAACGTGCTGAAACGGGTGCTGGAGCTGTACACCGCGGAGGGCTGGCGGCCGGTGGTGGCCCCGGAACTGGAGTTCTACCTCACCAAGCGCAACACCGACGCCGACTACCCCGTGGAGCCGCCGATCGGCCGTACCGGCCGCCAGGGCGTGGGCCGGCAGGCCTATTCCATCAGCTCGGTGGACGAGTACGAGCCGATCATCGAGGACATCTACGACTTCCTCACCGCGCAGGGCCTGGAGATCGACACCATCATCCAGGAAGGCGGCGCCGGGCAGATCGAGATCAACCTCAACCATGGCGACCCGCTGGAGCTGGCCGACCAGGTGTTCGTGTTCAAGCGCACCATCCGCGAGGCGGCCCTGCGCAACGACTGCTATGCCACTTTCATGGCCAAGCCCATGGCCAACGAGCCGGGCAGTGCCATGCACCTGCACCAGAGCGTGGTGGACGCAGCCACGGGGCGTAACCTGTTCAGCAACGACGACGGCGAGGTGAGCGACCTGTTCCACGGCTTCCTCGCCGGCCACCAGACGCACATCGCCTCGGTCGCCTGCCTGCTGGCGCCCTATGTGAACTCCTACCGCCGGCTGGTGCCCGGCTCGTCGGCCCCGGTGAACCTGGAATGGGGCTGGGACAACCGCTCGGTCGGCCTGCGCATTCCCAATGCCGAGGCCAATGCACGGCGGGTGGAAAACCGCGTGGTGGGGGCCGATGCCAACCCCTATCTCGCCATCGCGGCGTGCCTGGCCTGCGGCTACCTGGGGATGAAGGCGGGGCTGCAGCCGCGTCCGGCGATCACCGGCAACGCCTACACCTCCTCGCAGAACCCGCTGCCGGAAAGCCTGGAGGAAGCGCTGCGCCTGTTCAGCGCCGATCGGGCGGTGCGCGTGGTGCTGGGGCCGGAATTCTGCGACCTGTTCGGCACGGTGAAGCGCTACGAGATGCTGGAGTTCCGCCAGGTCATCAGCCCGTGGGAACGCGAACACCTGCTGCTCAACGTTTAGCGATACCCGCACCGGGAGCACCGGTGCCGCCAACGCCGATGCCCTGGAGCCACAGGAGCGAGCACAATTCATCCCGGTCTTCTCATCCCGGTCTTCGCCGCCCTGCCCCGGGCAGCGCGCCAGGTTAGGGACCGATTGGAGCGATTTCTCGAACTATCTTCAGCCCTGTTAAAGGCCCCCATCAACTTTTGACTTGCGTTCTCGGAGCCAGTGTCCCGATTCTGAAGTTCACAGGATTTGGGAATCAAGTCCCGAGCGAACTTCGAGATCAAGGGGACACTAGTGATCTTATGATTCTGGTTTGGTGGATCAGTCCACACCAGCCCGTACTCCCGCCCGTTGCCGAACAAGCCTCGCAGAGGCTCGGAACGCCCTGCGGGCGTCCCTTGGCAACTCCAAACCATTGTAGACTATCGGGTGGCCGGGCGCGGGTGCGGGCCGGAACCGACCGAATGGCGGCGGCAACCGCTCGGTTTTTCCCGGCGACCCGATTTTTGTCGGTTTGGGCGAGGTTGAAGAGTGATGCGCTTGGCATCGGGCAGACAACGCTTCGGGAGGTCCGGGATTTGGGGGCCGGCATTGACGGGCGCCATGGTCTTCGCCTTGGCCGGGTTTCTCCCGGCGCCCGGACGTGCGCAACAGACGGGGTTCAGCGATTTCCAGGGCCCGGCCCTTGAAGCTGCGCCGCAACCAGAGGCGCCGCCTGCAGCGCCAACCCTCACCGCCAGCCAACGCCAGCAGTACGTTCAAATTGTTGAACGCATCAATGCAACACGCTTAAGTCTGGATAGTTCATTTGACGGCTTGATGCAGGTTCTGGATACCTACACGGCAAGATCTTCGATGACCCGCGAGCGCTACGATAATATAATGTATCTATATGCTGCATACACCAACCAGTTTCTCCAGGCCGACCGGGATATCATTGATGATATAATTCGCCTTGATCCAGATAACTCGCCAGAATTCAGTGAACTTGGGCATCTCGAAGCTGATCTGACGCGGCATGCCACGGAAAGGTTCACAGAATTCAATCGCCGCATGGACGAGATCTTGAGATAGGGTGATTCAACCGGATTCCCCCATTGCCTTCCATTGATGGCAACTTGCGATCCCGTGTGGTCAGCATTGGGCTCGCACAAGCTGGCTGAATGGGGTGCGGCGTCCGCATGGCGCGTCTGCCGACGTCCCCATCACTGAGCATTCAACAAGACACCCAAAGTCACCGTTCAGCCCGCCAGAAAAGCCTCTCCTGCCGCGGCTCCCGCAGTCTCCGACCGATGGGCGTTCTTTCGCTATTTGAGACCATTAGGTGAAAGAAACTTCCTGATTTGCATATTCGACCGGGAAATTTTAACAATTTACGGTAGATGATCGATTGCCCTGTGGAGATTGGCATGCTTGTTCGCACTGCTGTCCTGACGGTTGCGATGTTGGGCTGCGTCTGGATTGAATTGGCGCACGCCCAGGCGGGGTTTGGCGATTTCGAGGGAGCAGGTGTCGAGCGGCCAATTCCAACCGTACCCGCTGTGCCTGCCGCACCTGCCGTGACGTCTGTACCTGCAGTACCTTCTGCACCCCCAACTTCTGCGCTATTGAGACCACCCTCCACGATTGCCGAACTAATTTCTAATAGATCATTGATCGGCGAACGCGAGAACACGCCATTATGCGTCTATTTTTCCCCAGACCGGCAACTACTCATGAGCATGATTATGCAAGGCTCGGAGCTATCGGCAACTGGCACTTGGTCAAATACAAATCGTGAGGTTTGCATGAATCTGGCTGGCCAAGTTCATTGTAGCAGCGAGTATTTTTCAGTGGAACTTGCCCGAGATGCCATATTTGGATTTTCCGGCTGGAGGCCCGCAGGAAGGCGCGGAATTGCTCTTAATGCGGATCACCATGTGTATGAAATTTTCCTCGATGGAAATATCTGCCAGAGTTATCTGGCTCGTTTTCGATAGAGGAAGCACCGCTATTCTGGTTACCGTAACGCCCATTTCTTGGAGGCGATTGTCAGACCCGTTAGCGCATTTGAGCGCGTCTACGTCCTTGCGGGACGGAAGCGCCCTCCAATGCCGCGGGGACAATGCATGGGCCCGGCGCCGGTGCCGACGCCACAGTGTGTTTGCCTACGGCGTCGTCCGCGGCGGCAACAGCACCCGTGTCGGCACCGGCACCGGGCCCATGCCGATGGCGGGGTTCAGCGCCTGGAGCTGGGCCAGGGGATAGCCCTCGATGCGCGCCACATCGGCCAGGCGGGCACCCGCCGGCAGCACGTAGATACGGTCCGGCGACACCATGGGCTGCATCCCGGCCGGGGCGATCGTAGGAGCGACTGTGGGGGCCACCATGGGAGCGGCCTGTGGGGCCGGCTGCGGTGCCGGTGCCGGCGGCTGTGGCGACTGGCAGGCAACCGCCAAGGCAGCAGCCGCAGCCAGCACGCTCGTCCGTCGCATCGTTCCCATCTCGCCCCCCAACATTGATTTAAGCCACGCTCGTTGTTGCCGGCCATCATTGGCGGATCGCCGCCGGCTGTCAAAGCAGCGGGCATCCCTGCCGGTGCCGTGGCTCGTGCGTTGATCAGGCCAACGGCGTCTTCTACCCTTGCGCGCAGTGCCTGGCCTGGGGGGAGATTGGACATGCGGTTGCAGGCCGCCGTTGTGCTGTGTGGCGCCGGTTTGGCGGCGTGCCAGAACCAGGCCCCGGTGCCGGTGGCGACGGAGTTCGCCGCCTATGCCGCCTACGACGACGCCATACCGGGGACCTTCGCGCTCTATCTGGAAGCATCCGAGCTCAGCGGCCGCGTGCGCATGCGCAGCAACGCGTGCGATCCCCAGCGCTTTCGCCTGGACGGTGCAGCATCGTTCGAACAATCCGCGGTGACGAGCCTGCGCAACCTCATCGCCGAGGTCGACTTGGTGTCCGCCCCGCTCCGGGCCGACGCGCTGGCCGCCCAGGGCTATACCGGCCAGATCATCATCGAGGTGCACACCGCCCAGGCGGAAATGACGGCGGTGGCCAGCTTCATGGCCCTCGACCTCGACGCCGATGTGGACATCACCGCGAGCATGGATGTGTTCGGGCCCGATGGCCGGGTCCTGCGCAGCTCGGCCGATGGGCATAGCCACGTCACCGACAGCGCCGGACTGCTTTGCAGCAACGGGGCGGCCGTGATTGCCGACGCCGCATCTGAAGCCTACGGCGCGCTGCTGCGCCGGCTGGGCGAGGAGCTCTACAATTCCGACGAGGTGCGGGAGCTGGCGGCGCCGGGAAGCGAAACGGCGGACGAGGACGCCTCCTGACGCAGCGGTGGCGGTCAGCCCATCTGCCGGCGGTGACCCGCGCCGTGGGGCGGTGGTAGACAGGAGGATCGCGGGGTCCCCCCGCGTCTACTGCCCGAGGCTGCCACCCATGACCATCCAGCCAAACCATCTTCCGACCGCCGAGTTGCAGGCGATCGATGCCGCCCACCACCTCCACCCCTTCACCGACACCAAGGCACTCAACGCCAAGGGGGCCCGTGTGATCGTGCGGGCGGAAGGCGTGCACCTGTGGGATTCCGACGGAAACCGCATCCTCGATGCCATGTCGGGCCTGTGGTGCACCAATATCGGCTATGGCCGGGAAGAGCTGGCCGAGGTGGCGGCCGACCAGATGCGCCGGCTGCCCTACTACAACACCTTCTTCCAGACCACCCACCCGCCGGTGCTGGCGCTGGCCGAACGCCTGGCGGAGCTGGCGCCGGGGGATCTCAACCACGCCTTCTTCTGCGGTTCCGGCTCCGAAGCCAACGACACCAATCTGCGCCTGGTGCGCCACTACTGGGCAAGCCAGGGCAAGCCGGGCAAGACCGTCGTGATCGCCCGCAAGAACGGCTATCACGGCTCCACCGTCGGGGCCGCCAGCCTCGGCGGCATGAAGCCGATGCACGCCCAGGGCGGCCTGCCGATCCCCGGCATCCGCCACATCGACCAGCCCTACTGGTACGGTGAGGGCGGCGACGAGAGCCCGGAGGCGTTCGGCCTGGCCCGCGCCCGCGCGCTGGAAGCGGCGATCGAGGAGATCGGCGAGGACAAGGTGGCGGCCTTCATCGCCGAGCCGGTGCAGGGCGCCGGCGGCGTCATCATCCCGCCCGACACCTACTGGCCGGAAATCCAACGCATTTGCGACGCCCACGAGATCCTGCTGATCGCCGACGAGGTGATCTCCGGTTTCGGCCGGCTCGGCACCTGGTTCGGCAGCCAGTATTACGGCATCCGCCCGGATCTGATGACGCTGGCCAAGGGGCTCAGCTCCGGCTACCTGCCCATCGGTGCCGTCATGGTGTCCGACCGCGTGGCCGGCGGCCTCATCGAAGACGGCGGCGAGTTCTTCCACGGCTACACCTACTCCGGCCACCCGGTGGCCTGTGCCGTCGCCCTGGAAAACCTGCGCATCCTGGAAGAGGAAGGCGTGGTGGAACGGGTCCGCGAGGACGTGGCCCCCTATCTCGCCGAACGCTGGCGGGAACTGGGCGACCATCCGCTGGTGGGCGAAGCGCGCATCGTCGGCATGATGGGCGCGCTGGAGCTGACGCCGGACAAGGCCAGCCGTGCCCGCTTCGCCGCGGAGGAAGGCACCGTCGGCCTGCGCTGCCGCGAGCGCTGCTTTGCCAACGGGCTGGTGATGCGCCATGTGCGCGACAGCATGATCATCGCCCCGCCCCTGGTGATCAGCCATGGCGGCATCGACCGGTTGATCGAGCTGGCGCGCAAGAGCCTCGACGACACGCTGGCGGGCCTGCGCGCCGATGGGCTGATGGTGGCGGCCTGACCAGCATGGATCTGCTGCACGTCAACGACCGTCCGGGTGCCTATCCGCCCTCCTGGTACGCCGCCACCGCCCCGTTGCTCGACCCGCTGCCCGCACTGGCCGCCGACACCGAAGCCGATGTCTGCGTGATCGGAGCCGGCTACACCGGCCTGTCGACGGCGCTTCACCTGGCGGAGCGCGGCCGCCGCGTGGTGGTGCTGGAGGCCCACCGGGTGGGCTGGGGCGCCTCGGGCCGTAACGGCGGCCAGATCGGTTCCGGCCAGCGCATCGGCCAGCTCGCCCTGGAACGCCTGGTGGGCCGCGACGCCGCCCGCCGCCTGTGGGACCTGGGCGAAGCGGCCAAGACCCTGGTGCACGAGCTGATCGACCGCCACGCCATCGCTTGCGACGCCGCCTCCGGCGTGGTGCATGCCGACCATCGCGCCCGCTTCGTCGCCGCCACCCGCCAGGGGGTTGACCACCTGCGCAATGCCTACGGGTACACGCAGATCCGCTTTCTCGACCGCGACGAGATGCGGGCGATCGTGAACTCCGCCGACTACCACGGCGGCGCGCTCGACACCGGGGCCGGCCACCTGCACCCGCTGCGCTATGCCCTCGGCCTCGCCCGCGCGGCCCTGGCGGCCGGCGTGAGCATCCACGAAACCACCGAAGCCCTGGCGGTGGAGCCCGGCTGCCCGGCGGTGGTCGCCACCCCCGGCGGCCGCGTGCGCGCCGGCACGGTGGTGCTGGCGTGCAACGGCTACCTGCGCGGGCTCGATGCCCAGGTGGCGGCCCGCGTGCTGCCCATCAACAACTACATCGTCGCCACCGCACCGCTGGGGCCGGACGGCATCCGCACCGTCCTTCGCGACAACGTCGCGGTGGCCGACAGCCGCTTCGTCATCAACTACTTCCGGCCGACCCCCGACCACCGCCTGCTGTTCGGCGGCGGCGAGAGCTACGGCTACGCCTTTCCCCGCGACATCAAGGCGTTCGTGCGCCGGCCCATGCTGAAGGTGTTCCCCCAGTTGGCCGATACGCCGCTGGAGTACGGCTGGGGCGGCACGCTCGCCATCACCCGCTCGCGCCTGCCGCTGTTGTGCCGGCCGGCCAAGGGGGTGGTGTCGGCCTCGGGCTATTCCGGCCAGGGGGTGGCGCTGGCGACCCTGGCGGGCCAGGTGGTGGCCGAAGCCATCGCCGGGGAGACCGGGCGGTTCGATGCCATGGCGGCGGCCCCCACTCCGCCGTTCCCCGGCGGCACCCGGCTGCGCCACGGCTTGCTGACGCTCGCCATGACGTATTACGCACTGCGCGACCGGCTTTAGGAGCCCGACCCCATGACCCAGAGCGACCACGGCGACCAGGCGTTTCGGGCAGGCGCGCTGACCGGCCGGCGGCGCGAGATGACCTATGGCGGCGCGCTTAGCTTCCTGCGCCGCAAGTACACCCGCGACCTGACGGGGGCCGACGTGGTGGTGAGCGGCATCCCCTATGACGGCGCCACCACCTTCCGGCCCGGCTGCCGCCTCGGCCCCCAGGCGATCCGTGCCGCCTCTGTGCAGCTTGCCGAACTCAGGGCTTTCCCCTTCGGCTTCGACCCCTTCGACCACCTGGCGGTGATCGACTGGGGCGACTGCTTCCTGGAGCCGGCCCATCCCGCCACCGTCCCCACCGCCATCGCGGCACATGCCGCGGCCATCCTCGACAGCGGCGCGAAGATGCTCACCTTCGGCGGTGACCACTTCGTCGCCTACCCGCTGCTGAAGGCCCATGCCGCCCACCACGGCCCCTTGGCGCTGGTGCAGTTCGATGCCCACTCGGACACCTGGGAGGACGACGGCACCGGACTCGACCACGGCACCATGTTCGCCCGCGCGGCGGCCGAAGGCGTGGTCGACCCCGCGCAGTCGATCCAGGTGGGCCTGCGCACCCACAACGACAGCGATTGCGGGTTCGAGATCTTGACCAGCCCGTGGATCCACCGCCACGGCACGGAGGCCACCACGGCGGCCATCCGTGCCCGCGTCGGCGCAGCACCGGTCTACGTCACCTTCGATATCGACGTGCTCGATCCCGCCTTCGCCCCCGGCACCGGCACACCCGTGGCCGGCGGGCTCGCCACCTGGCAGGCGCTGGAGCTGGTGCGCGGGCTCGCCGGGCTTAACCTGGTGGGCATGGACGTTGTGGAGGTCTCTCCCCCCTACGACCATGCCGAGGTGACGGCGCTCGCCGCCGCTACGGTGGCGCACGACTGGCTGTGCCTGCTGGCCGAAGCCAAGGGGGCGGTGCGCCGGCCCACCGGGCGGATCTGACCGCGCCCGACGCACGCGCGCGGACCAGCACGTGCGCGGACCGGCCCAGCCTGTCGGCTTGCCCCCGGCGCCACCGCATCTATGGTGGCCGGCATCTGAGTTGATGTTTCCGGGACAGCCATGGCCGAACCCCCACATAACGGCGGCACCGCCGACAAGGACCGCGGCCCGGCATTCTGGGATACCAAGTTCGCCGCCGCCGACTATGTCTACGGCACCCGGCCCAACGCCTTCGTGGCCGACCAGAGCTATCGGCTCGACCCCGGCTCGCGCGTGCTGGCGGTGGCCGACGGCGAGGGCCGCAACGGTGTGTGGCTGGCCGGCCAGGGCCACCGGGTGACGGCGGTCGACTTCTCGCCGCGGGCACTGCAGAAGGCGGCCGCTTTGGCGCTGGGGCGCGGCGTGGCGCTGCGCACCGTCTGCGCCGACCTGCTGGAGTGGGACTGGCCGGCCGACGCCTTCGATGCCGCGGTGATGACCTTCCTCCACCTGCCGCCGGACAACCGCCGGCCGGTGCTGGCCGGCATCGCCCGCACGCTCAGGCCGGGCGGCCTGCTGCTGGCCGAAGGCTTCGCACCGGCGCAGGTGGACCGGCCGTCGGGCGGCCCGCGCGATCCCGCCCTGCTCTACGATCCCGGGGTGCTGGCGGGCGAGGTGACCGATCTGGGCCTCGCGGTGGTGGCGTGTGCGGTGGAAGAGGTGACGCTGAGCGAAGGCCGCGGCCACAACGGCCCGGCGGCCGTAACCCGCCTGATCGTCCGCAAGCCGGAAGACTAGCGTTCCTTGGGTTCAGTCTGCGCCGGCCCGCGCGCCACCCGGCCACCCAGGCCATTGTAAACTATTGGGCGGCCGGGTGGGGTGTGGGCCGGTGCCGTAAACACCTGACGCCCGATCAGTACCGCTTCCTGAGCGCGTGCCACAGCAGGGCCGCGGCCAGGTTGGCCGGGCGGCGCGCCACGGCGGGGTGGAACACGTCGAACCGGCAGCGCCGCAGCACGCGCAAGTGGCGGGCCGCAATCACAGCCGGCAGCAGGGCCGGACGGGCAGCCGGCGGTACCTGGGGCGCCAACTCCCGGCCGTGCGCCAGGTGGCCTTCGGCGGCGGTGCACACCCGCTCCACCGCGCGGGCCAGGGCTGCGTGGGGCCGCAGCTCGAACAGCTCGCCGAGATCGACCGCCACCTCTTCCACCACCGCCGTCGGCAAGGTGATGCGCCGCCGCGCGGCATCCAGCGGCAGCCGCCGCATCAACCCGGCCAGCGCATAGGCTGTGCCCACCGCCTCCGCGGCGGCCTGGGCGGGCCCGTCGCGCACCCCCAGGACCTCCAGCCACAGGCCGAGCAGCGGTGCTGCGGTGTCGCGGGCGTAGGCTTCCAGGGCCGCCAGATCGGGCGGGGCGGTGTCGTCCAGGTCGTGCTCACGCGCGTCGATCAGCCGGTCGAACCGGGCACGGGTGAGGCCGTGGGCGGCGACCGCCGCAGCCAGGGGCTCCACCACCAGGTGGGCGCGCGGCGTGCCGGCGTAGGCGCCGTCCAGCGCCTCGCGCCACCATTGCAGGCGGATCTGGCCGAGGAGCGGGTCCGACACCACCTCGCGGGTCTTCGCCACCTCGCCATTGAAGGCGAGCAGCGCGAAGGTCGCCTCGCGCCGGTCGGCCGGGGTGAAAAGCGCCGCCAGGAACCGCTCCGGGTCGTGGCGACGCACCTCCTCGCCGCAATAGCTGAGCTGGGGCATGGGGCAGCGTCTCCGGCGGGTTCCGATGCAAATCGGCGCACCGGACCCTATCCGATCCGGGCGGCTGCGCAAATCCGAGCTTCACAGTCTGGCTTTGGCACCCTATGTCACCGGGGGACCATCAAGCCATTCAGGGTCTGTTGAGACTCACAAGGCCCTAGGCCGACCAAGCAACCAGGAGAGGACACAACACATGGCGTTCGAACTTCCGCCCCTGCCCTATGCCATGGACGCGCTGGCGCCGTACATGTCCGCGGAAACGCTGGAATTCCATCACGGCAAGCACCACAACGCCTACGTCACCACGCTGAACAAGCTGGTGGAGGGCACCGACCTGGCCGGCAAGGACCTGGAGGCCGTGGTCGCCGCCTCCTTCGGCAAGCCGGACCGCCAGGCGATCTTCAACAATGCCGGTCAGCACTGGAACCACATCCAATTCTGGCAGTGGATGAAGCCCAATGGCGGCGGCGCCATTCCGGGTGAGCTGGAAAAGAAGCTGATCGAGGATTTCGGCAGCGTCGATGCCTTCAAGGAGGCCTTCGTGCAGGCCGGCGTCGGCCAGTTCGGCAGCGGGTGGTGCTGGCTGGTGCTGGACGGCGGCCGTCTCGTCACCATGAAGACGCCCAACGCGGAAAACCCGCTGGCCCACGGCAAGACGGCCCTGCTGGGCTGCGACGTGTGGGAGCACAGCTACTACATCGACTATCGCAACCGGCGGCCGGACTACCTGAAGGCGTTCCTCGACAGCATGGTCAACTGGGAGCGCGTGGCGGAGATGTACGGCCAGGCTGCATAGGGCGCTTTCGCGCTCCGTCTACTCGGTTCCAGCCCGCGCCCCCACCCGGCCACCCAATATTATACAATGGCTTGGGTGGCCGGGTGGGGGTGTGGGCCGGCGCAGACGGGACGAGCAAACTCCAGTCCAATCCGGCACGGAGACGGGGGCCGCACGGGCCCCCGTTCTCATTCGGGCCGGCGGGATCCGCCCAGCCGCGGCGTCACAAGGCGATCAGCGCCGCGGCGACGGCCCGGTGTTCGCTGAGCAGGATGTTGTAAGTGCGGCAGGCGGCCGGAGTCGCCATGGCATCGATGCCGATGCCGGCATCCTTTATCGCCGCGCGCAACGCCTTGGGGATCGGCTGCGGCTCCGCCCCGGTGCCGATGAGCAATAGTTCCACCCCGGCGGTGGCCATCACGTCGGCCAGCGTGTCCGCCGTCACGTCGGCGAACGCCGTCACCGGCCACGCCACCACCCGGTCGGGAAACACGATCACCGAGCCTTCGTGCACCTGCCCGGCGATGCGAAACCAGCCGGGCTGGTAGCTGTCGATGGCGTGCAGGCCCGCGGGCCGCTGGGGCGTGATGTCGATCATCGCCGCCTCCCTTGGAATCTGGACAGGTGCACGCCGCCGCCGGTGCCCTCGCGCAAAGTCGCAGCCCGCCTTGCCGCGGCTACGGCTTGGCCTGCGAGGCTTCGGCCTTGGCGGCCGGCCGCACCCGCGGCTTGATGGTGAGCAGCAACGGCACCGCCACGAAGATGGACGAATAGGTGCCGATACCGATGCCCCAGATCATCGCGAAGGCGAAATCGCGGATCACCGCACCGCCGAAGATGTAAAGCGCGAACAGTGCCAACAGGGTGGTGAAGCTGGTCATGGTGGTGCGCGACAGCGTCTCGTTGAGGCTGCGGTTCAGCACGTCCGCCATCTCCGCCTTCTTGTAGCGGCGCAGGTTCTCGCGCACCCGGTCGAACACCACGACCGTGTCGTTGATGGAATAGCCGGCAATGGTCAGCAGGGCAGCCACGGTGGTGAGGTTGAATTCGTGCTGGATCAGCGCGAACAACCCGATGGTGCTCATCACGTCGTGCACCAGCGCGATGATGGCGCACACGCCGTACTGCCATTCGAAGCGCAGCCAGATATAGGCAAGGATCGCCAGTTGGGCGAGCACCACGGCGATCACGCCGGCCTCGATCAGCTCCGCCCCCACGGTGGGCCCGACGAACTCCACCCGCCGGTATTCCGCCACCTGGTCGCCGAGGGCTGCCTGCACGCTGGAAATGGCCGCGGCCTGGGCTTCCTCGTCGCCTGCCTGGCGCTGCACGCGGATCAGCACGTCGTTGGGGCTGCCGAACTCCTGCAGGCTGACCTCGCCGAGTTGCAGGCTGCCCAAGGTGGTGCGCAACTCGGCGATGTTCGCCGGCTCGGTGGTTTCCACTTCGATCAGGATACCGCCGGCGAAATCGATGCCGAAGTTCAGCCCGCGCAGGATCAGGATGACCACCGACAGCACGACCAGCGCGCTCGACAGCGCAAAGGCGGCCCGCCGGAAGCGCAGGAACGGAACGTTCGTGTTGGTGGGGACGAGGCGAAGCGGTCGCATGCGGGGCGCCTAGATCGGAATGGATTTGGGTTTGGTGCGCCGAAGCCACGTCACCACCATCAGCCGCGTCACCATGATACCGGCGAACATGGAGGTGACGATGCCGATGGACAGCGTGACGGCAAAGCCGCGCACCGGCCCCGCCCCCATGGCGAACAGCAGGACGCCGGCAATGAGCGTGGTGAGGTTGGCGTCGACGATGGTCGTCAGCGCCCGCGCGTAGCCCGCATCGATGGCGGAGATCGGTGAGCGGCCGTTGGCGATCTCGCGGATGCGCTCGAAGATCAGCACGTTGGCGTCCACCGCCATGCCCACGGTGAGCACGATGCCGGCGATGCCGGGCAGCGTCAGCGTCGCCTGGAGCAGCGACAGGGCGGCAATGATGAGCGCCAGGTTGAAGAACAGCGCCACCGAGGCCATCACGCCGAACAGGCCGTAGCACAGCACCATGAACGCCACGACGGCGACGATGCCGATGATCGAGGCGATTTCGCCCGCCGCGATGCTGTCCGCCCCCAGCCCGGGGCCGACGGTGCGTTCCTCCAGCACCGTCAGTGGCGCCGGCAGGGCGCCGGCGCGCAGCAGGATCGCCAGGTCGGTGGCCTCCTGCAACGAGAACCGCCCTTCGATGATGCCCGAACCGCCGAGGATGGCGGAGTTGATGCGCGGCGCGCTGATCACCTCGTCGTCCAGCACGATGGCCAGATAGCCACCCACGTTCTCGCTGGTCAGCGTGCCGAAGCGGCGGCCGCCGGCCCCGTCGAAGGTGAACGACACCACCGGCGAGCCCTGGGAATAGGTGGCGCTGGCCTGCACCAGGTTCTCGCCGGACACTTCCACCCGCCGGTGCAGCACATACCAGGTGGCGGGCGTGCCGTCCTCACGCAGGTCTGACGACGGTATCAGGATGCGCCCGGCCGGCACCTGCACGTTCGGCCCCGCGCCGGCAGAGGCGGAGGTGTCGACCAGGTGGAAGGTCAGCCGGGCGGTCTGGCCCAGCAGGTCGCGCACCCGCTGCGGGTCGTCGAACCCGGGGATCTGAACGAGAATGCGGTCTTCGCCCTGGCGCTGGATGTTGGGTTCGGTGGTGCCCAGCTCGTCGATGCGCCGGCGCACGATCTCGATGGACTGGGCGACGGCGTTGTCGCGGATTTCCGCCTGCGCGCCCTCGTCGAAGGTGCCGCGCACCTGGCCGGTCGCCTCGTCGAACGCGACGTCCAGGTCGGCGTCGGCGTTCTCCACGATCTCCACCGCCTGCTCGGCCTGGCCGGGGTCGCGCAAGGTGAACACCAGGGCATCGCCGTCCAGCCCGCGGTCGGTGTAGCCGATCTGCGCCTCGCGCAGGGCCGACGGCAGGCCGTCCACCGCCGCTTCCAGGCGTTCGCGCACCAGCCCCGACCAGTCGACCCTGAGCAGCAGGTGGGAGCCGCCCTGCAAGTCGAGCCCGAGATTGACCTGCCGCACCGGCAGGAAGCCGGGCAGGGATTCGCGCATCTCCGCCGCGGTTTGGCGATCGAACACCACGTTGGGTGCCGCGTACACCACCCCCAACAGGCAGAGCCCCACGATCAGGATGATCTTCCAGCGTGCGAAATAGACCATGCCGGCCCTTCTTGATGCCGCGAATGCGCCGGCTTGCGGCTAGCGCTGGGCGCCTTCTTCGGCGCCGTCGTCGGCGTCGCTCGTCTTGTCCAGGCTGACCTCGCCGGAACTGCCGCGGCGGCCGGCCGGGCGCTTGCGTTCGCGCACCGGTTCCGTCTTCGACAGCACGGTGCTGACGGTGCTGCGCAGCACGCGTACACGTACGCCCTCGGCGATCTCCACCGTCAATTCGTCGTCCCCGGTCTTGGTCACGGTGCCGACGATGCCGCCGCCCGTCACCACCCGGTCGCCGCGGCGCAGGGCGCCCAGCATCTCGCGGTGGGTCTTCATCCGCTTCTGCTGCGGCCGGATGAGCAGCAGATAGAACACCACGAAGATCAGGACCAGGGGCAGAATCTGGATCAGCAAACCGCCCCCGCCGTCGGCGGCGCCCGCTTCCTGCGCGAACGCTGTGGAGATGAACATCGATGGGCTCCCTGTCATTCGGTCCGCGGACTATAGCCACGCGCCGCGCCGTTGCAACCGCTTGCCGGTTGCCTGGCCGCCAGGAGGATGTAGGGTCTGGCGCTCCGTTACGAAAGACCGACGATGACAGCCGCCCGCGAAACCGACGCCCTTCTGCCCACACTGGCCCGCATCGCCGCGGCACTGGACCGCCTGGCGCCGCCGCTTCCGGCCGATCCCGACCTGTGGGCGGCCGACGCCTTCGTGTGGCACACCGACCCCGAACGGCTGGAGCCGGTGGCCCAGGTGAACCGCGTCGACATCGACCTGCTGCGCGGCGTCGACCTGCAGCGCAACCTGCTGCTGGAGAACACCCGCCGCTTCGCGCGCGGCCTGCCGGCCAACAATGCGCTGCTGTGGGGGGCGCGCGGCATGGGCAAGAGCTCGCTGGTCAAGGCGGTGCACGGTGCGGTCAACGCCGATGCCGAGGGCGGGCCACCCCTGGCGCTGATCGAGCTGGCGCGGGAAGACATCCGCACCCTGCCGCGCCTGCTGGGGCTGCTCAGGCCGACCGGGCGGCGCGCCATCCTGTTCTGCGACGATCTGTCGTTCGACCACTCCGACACCACCTACAAGTCGTTGAAGGCGGTGCTGGAAGGCGGCGTGGAAGGCCGGTCGGAAACGGTGGTGTTCTACGCCACCTCCAACCGCCGCCACCTGATGGCGCGCGACATGATCGACAACGAGCAGTCGACCGCCATCAATCCCGGCGAGGCGGTGGAGGAAAAGGTGTCGCTGTCCGACCGCTTCGGGCTGTGGCTGGGCTTCCACGCCTGCGGGCAGGACATGTATCTGCAGATGGTCCAGGGCTACGCGGCGGCCTACGGCCTGCCGATCGCGCACGAGGCGCTGGTGGCACGGGCCAACGAATGGGCGATCACCCGCGGCGCGCGGTCCGGCCGCGTCGCCTGGCAATTCATCCAGGACCTGGCGGGCAGCCTGGGCTGCCAGCTTGCGCGCGTCGCACCCCCCACGGCGGCAGCGGCAGACGGCGGCTGAGAACAGCCGGGCCGACGAGGGCGGCCGGGCCTACTGCGACGTCGGCAGGTGGTCGAGCGGGTTCACCGGGTCGGAGCCCTGGCGGATCTCGAAGTGGAGCTGGGGCGAGCTGACCGCGCCGGTCTGCCCCACGGTGGCGATCTGCTGGCCGCTGCGTACGGTGTCGCCGCGCTCCACCATCAGCTCGCGGGCGTGGGCGTAGGCGGTCACCCAGCCGTCGGTATGGCTCAGCACCACCAGGTTGCCATAGCCGCGCAGCTCGTTGCCGGCATAGATCACGGTGCCGCCGCGGGCCGCCAGGATCGGCGTGCCTTCGGGTGCGACGATGTTCATGCCGTCATCGAAGCGGGCGCGGTCCGCCGGGTCGAACACCGGGATCAGATCGCCGCGCACCGGCCACTGGAACAGGCTCGGCGCCGCGGGAACGGCGGCCGTCTGGGCGGGCGGCAGCGCCGACACCTGGCCCGACGGCGGCACTTCCTGGTCGAGCGCCATCCCCGGCCCGGGGGCCCCATCGGCGGCGGGCTCGAAGGGCGCCGCCCCCTGGTGGGCGATCAGTTCGCTGTCGATCCCCTGCGGGATCGGCCCGCCGGCCACATGGCCAGCCGCCGGCGGCCCGCCGGTCACCGGCTGCACCGGCGGGACGGACTGCCCGCCGGGCGGTGCATCCAGCGGGACGGCTTCTACGGTACCGCCGCTGCCGCTCACGCCGGGTCTGGCAATGGGAGCTCCAGCAATGGGAGCTCCGGCAATGGGGGCCGCCGCCACTTGCCCCGAGGGCTGCCCCTGGGGCGGCACGGTCTGCTGCACCGTCTGCGGCCCCGGCTGCACCGTCTGCGGGGCCGGCGGCGCCCAGGTGCGGGCGGCCTCGATCTGCTCGTTGGACAGCGGGATCTGCAGGGTCTGCCCGGCGCGGATGTAATCCGGGTTCTCGATATTGTTGGCGGCGATCAGGTCGGCACGGCGCACGCCGTAGTCCGCGGCGATGGAATAGATCGATTCGCCGGTGCCCACCGTGTGGGTGCGCCCCTGCTGCGGGATGAGCAACCGGTCGCCCGCCATCAGCGCACTGGCCGAAGGCAGGTGGTTGACGTCCATCAGGGTCTGGGTCTGCACCCCGTAGCGGGCGGCCACCTGATCCAGCGTCTCGCCCTGCTGCACCGTGGCGATGGCCCAGCCGGGCGGCGCGCCGATGGTGGGCGGGGCGGAGGTGGCGACCGGCTGGGGCGGCGTGCACGCGGCAAGGCCGCCGGAAAGCACGGCAGCGGCGAGGGCTGCAGCTAGGGCGCGCCCGCGGCAGCGTCCGGCAGGTCGGGCACCAAAGGTACGAAACGGACGGGCCAAAGTTCCTCCCTCTCCAAGCCGCTGTCAGACCGGGTAAACCGGACAACGTGCTGCTGGCGCCGGTCGTCGCCCATCGGAATCACCAATACACCACCAACCGCGAGTTGATCCGTCAAGGCCGGCGGCGGTGCCGATGTTCCGCAAGCCGCCGTCACCAGGATTCGCTGGAAGGGGGCCTGTTCCGGCCAGCCGGCCATACCATCGCCGTGGCGTGTGGTGACATTGTGGAGGCGCAACTTTTCGAATCGCCCTTCCGCCACGGTGAGCAGGTCGCGGTGGCGCTCGATGGTGTAGAGCCGCCGGCACAGCTTTGCCAGGACCGCCCCCTGGTAGCCGGAGCCGGTCCCCACCTCCAGCACCTTGTGCAACTCGTCGACCATCAGCGCTTGCGTCATCAGGGCCACCACCAGGGGCTGGCTGATCGTCTGGCCGAGCCCGATGGGCAGCGCGATGTCCTCGTAGGCCTGGTCCTCGAAGGCGTCGGGCACGAACAGCTCGCGCGGCACACGCTCGATGGCACCGAGCACGCGGTGGTCGGTCACGCCCGAGCGGCGCAGCTTCATCAGCAGGCGGATGCGGCGCGCTTCCAGGATCACGCGATCACGGACTCCAGGGCCTGGATGGTCGGGTAGTGGCTGAGATCCATGTGCAGCGGCGTCACCGTCACCTTGTTCTTGGCGATGGCGTCGAGATCGGTGTCGCCCGTTGGTGCGGTGGGATCGAAGCGATGCAGCTCGGAGCGCTGGGTGCCGATCCAGATGTATTCGCGGCCGCGCGGGTCGGTGCGCGCGGTCAATTGGTCGCCGATCTTGGCGCGGCCGTGGGGCACCACGGCGATGCCCGTCACCTCGTCGGCGCCGACCGGCGGGAAGTTGATGTTGATCAGCACGTTCTGGGGCCAGCCGGCATCCAGGCAGGCGCGGATCACCTTGGGCCCCCACACCCGGGCGGTCGACCAGTCGGGCGGATGGCCGACGCGCAGCACCTGGCTCAGCGCTATCGACGGCACCCCCATCAGGGTCGCTTCCATGGCGGCCGCGATGGTGCCGGAATAGGTGACGTCCTCCGCCAGGTTCTGGCCGAGATTGACGCCGGAGAGCACGAGGTCCGGTGCGTGGTCCTTCATCACCCGGTTGACCGCCAGCAGCACGCAGTCGGTCGGCGTGCCGTCGACCATGAAGCGCCGCGGCTCGATCTCGCGGATGCGCAGCGGCCGGTGCAGCGTCAACGAATGGCTGGCGCCGCTCTGTTCGGTTTCCGGTGCGCTCACCCACACATCGTCGGACAGCCCGGCGGCAATTTCCTCCAGCACCTTGAACCCCGGCGCGTGGATGCCGTCGTCGTTGGACAGAAGCACGCGGAAGCCGCCCGCGTGGGAACGATCAGGCATGGGGAACTAGGACCTCCCGGCCGGCCATGTAGGGTCGCAGAACGGCAGGGATCTCCACCGAACCGTCGGCACGCTGGTAGGTTTCCAGCACCGCCACAAGCGCCCGGCCCACCGCCACGCCGGAGCCGTTGAGAGTGTGCACGAAGCGGGTCGCCTTTTCGCCCTTGGCGCGGCAGCGCGCGTTCATGCGGCGCGCCTGGAAGGGCCCGCAGTCCGAACACGAGGAGATCTCGCGGTAGGTGCCCTGGCCGGGCAGCCAGACTTCGATGTCGTAGGTCACCTGGGCGGCGAAGCCCAGATCGCCGGTGCACAGGCTGACCACCCGGTAGGCCAGCCCCAGGCGCTGCAGCACGGTTTCCGCACAGCGCACCATGCGGGCGTGTTCGTCCGCACTCTGTTCCGGCGTGGTGATGGAGACCAGCTCCACCTTGTCGAACTGGTGCTGGCGGATCATGCCGCGGGTATCGCGGCCGGCCGAGCCGGCTTCCGACCGGAAACACGGCGTCAGGGCCGTGAAGCGCAGCGGCAGGTCCTCGGCCTCCAGGATGTCGCCGGCCACCTGGTTGGTCAGCGGCACCTCGGCCGTGGGGATCAGCCAGTGGCCGGTGGTGGTGCGGAACAGGTCGTCGGCGAACTTGGGAAGCTGGCCGGTGCCATACACCACCTCGTCGCGCACCATCAGCGGCGGCGCCACTTCGGTGTAGCCGTGCTCGGTGACGTGCAGGTCAAGCATGAACTGGCCGATGGCGCGGCTGAGCCGGGCCAATCCGCCGCGCAGCAGGACGAAGCGGGCCCCCGACAGCTTGCCCGCGGTGGCGAAGTCCATCTCGCCCAGGCCCTCGCCGATGTCGAAATGCTCCTTCGGCAACTCCAGGATCACCGGCTGGCCGAAGCGGCGCACCTCCACGTTGTCGGCCTCGTCCTCGCCGTCGGGCACGCCCGGCAGCGGCAGATTGGGGATGCCGGACAGCGCGTCGGCCAGCTCCTGGCCGGCGGCGCGTTCGTCTTCCTCCAGGCGCGCCATGGTGTCCTTGATGGCGGCGACCTCGTCCATCAGCGGCTGGACTTTGCCGCCGCTGCGCTTCACCTGGCCGATCTGGCGGGAGGTCTCGTTGCGCCGCGCTTGCAGCGATTGCAGGTCTGTCAGGAGGGCGCGACGGCGTTCGTCCAGCGCGATCAGCTCGGCCGCCTTTGGGGGCAGGCGGCGGCGCGCCAGATCGCGGTCGAACTCCTCGGGGGCCTCGCGGATGGCGCGGATGTCGTGCATGCCGGATCTATGGGCTGGAGGGGCGTGATGGTCCCGCGGTTATAGGGGCAGGAAGGTGCTGCCGCCAAGCCCGCGACGGGGGAAAGCGCCTGCAGGATCGTTTTCGCCGTTGGCGGAATTGGCTCCAGCCCACTCCCCCGCCCGGCCATCCAATTCAGCATACTGTCGATGGGTGGCCTGGCGGAGGAGTGGGCCGGTTCCGTCAAAACATGAAAAGCTCTCAGGGCGATCCCGGCGGGGGGAGGCGCGCGGACCGCCCCGTCCCTCAGGTCACCTCTTCGGCTTCGGCGGCTTGCTCGCGTTTGCGCTCCACCGCCCGCACCAGCAGGATGGAAATCTCGTAGAGCACCAGGATCGGCAGGGCGAGCCCGATCTGGCTGATCACGTCGGGCGGCGTCAGGATGGCCGCGGCGATGAACACCAGCACGATGGCGAACTTGCGGTTGCGCCGCAGCCCGCCGGAACTTACCAGCCCGACCCGCCCCATCAGGGTCAGCGCCACGGGAAGCTGGAAGGCGATGCCGAAGGCGAAGATCAGCTTGATCACCAGGCTGAGATAGGAGGCCACCCGCGGCAACAGCTCGATTTCGGCCGCCCGGTCCGTGCCACTGGACTGGAAGCTCAAGAAGAACTGCCAGGCCAGCGGCATGATGAAGTAGTAGACCATCGCCCCGCCGAGGAAGAACAGCACCGGGGTGGCCACCAGGAACGGCAGGAACGCGTGCTTCTCGTTGCGGTAGAGGCCGGGGGCAATGAACATGTAGATCTGCCCGGCCATGAAGGGGAAGGTCAGGAAGGCCCCGGCGTAGAACGCGATCTTGATGTAGGTGAAGAACACTTCCGTCAGGTCGATGAAGACCAGGCGGACTTCTTCCACGCTGCGATTGCTGGCCTCGGCGATGGCGTGGACCAGCGGCGTCGCCAGGAAATCGAAGATGTCCTCGGCGAAGACGTAGCAGACGCAGAACCCCACCACCAATGCCAGGGCGGCGTACATCATCCGATTGCGCAGCTCGATCATGTGCGCGAGCAGCGGCATCGGCGGGTCGTTAATCTCCTGATCGCGCGTGCTTGCCATCCGTGGAGGCCCTAGTGTCCCGATTCCGAAGTCCGCAAGATGCCAAAACCAGGTCCCGAGCGAACTTCGGAATCATAGGGACACTAGCCAACTCAAGACTCTAACGTGGTCTTCGGATCCGATGCTCGTGTCCGGTCCGGCGTCTTGATCGACCGACCGCCCGAGTCACCACACAAAAGCGGTATGCACCGCTGGTCATTCGGTTCCGGCCTGATCGGAACGTGCCGGCTCGCCCGCCGCCGGCGTGATCGACGGTGCCTTGATCATCGGCTGGCGCTGGGCGGCGATGGAGCGGGATTCGCGGTAGCGGGCCCGCCATTCGGCCAGTTCGTCCGGCGTCATCTGAGTAGAGCGCTTCACCGCCGCACCGTCGGGCCCGGCTGTCCCGGCGTCCGTGCCGGGTCGCGCGGCTTCCTTGGGCAGCATGGGCGGCGGCGGATGGCCTGCGGCGGCCAGCTTGGCGCGGCGGATGGCATCGACATCGCCGGCCGGCGCATTGGGGTTGCCGACCACGCCCGCCTTCTCGACGGGCTTCAGGGCCGCCGCCTCGTCGCCGGTTGCGGCTGCGGCCGGCTGCGGCGCGGCTTCCGGGGCCTTCTTCTCCAGCGGCACGCGGTCGTTGTCCATTTCCGCCGCCAGTTCGGCCTTCTTGGCCTCGTCCAGCGCGGCATCGGCCTTCTCTTCCAGGGCCTGGCCCGGCTTGCCGATGTTGCGCGCGTTCTCCAGCGACTTCTTCATCTCGCCGGTGGGGTCGATTTCCTTGCCGATGTGCTTGGCGATGTTGCCTTTGCTGAGATTGAGCTTGCGCAGTTCGCGCAGTTCCTCCAGCTCGCTTTCCTTCACCATGTCGTCGATGTGGCGCTGGAATTCGCGCGTCACGGTACGCGCCTTGCGCACCCACTTGCCGACGGTGTTGAGCGCCCTGGGCAGGTCCCGCGGCCCGATCACCACGATCGCGATGATCACGATGACCGTGAATTCCGGCCAACCGATATCAAGCATGGCGGCGTGCCCCGACCTGCGGGAGTGCGATCATGCGCCCAGCAGCGCTCAGGACGACCGGGCCGTCCCGCCCCCCCGGTTGGAGGAGGCCGACGCGTTGTCGTCGGTCCGGTTCACCGGCTCGGTGCTGTCCTGTTCCACCCGGCGCGACCCTTCGGTGCTGCTGGTGGTGGTGGTGCCGGACTCGTCATCCTCTTCCTTCAGACCGGACCGGAAGCTGCGGATGCCCTTGCCGACGTCACCCATCAGCCGCGGAATGCGGTTGGCGCCGAACAGCAAGACGACGATCAGCAGAATGATCAGAAGTTGCCAGATACTCAGTCCCATGGGATCCCCCTGTCGGCCGTACCCCGGCCCGTGACCGAGGGTTCCTTACGCTAACCGGCGGCAGGCCGCAATCACTGCTACGGAGGTCACGCAAACAGGTCTTCGCCCGTGTCATCACCGGCGCCGGAGGGAAACACAAACGCCTGCCGCGGATCCAGCCCGATCGAGACCGCCGTGCCTTCGGCCGGCAGAAACACCCCCGGCACCCGTGCGTGCAGGTGGATCGGCCCGGCCTCGCCGCCCTCCATGCGCAAGTGGACCAGGCTGGTGCGGCCGAGCAGCCGGGCCGCCATCACCTCTGCCGCCACGCCGCCCGCGGCGGCGCCGAGGCCGACCGACAGCGCTTCGGGACGGATCAGCACGTCCACCGGCGTGCCCGCCGGCAGGTCGGGCGCATCCACCGGCCCCGCCGGCGTGGTGACCTTGGCCCCCTCCACCCGGCCGGGGATCTGGTTCACCTCGCCGAAGAAGCGGGCGACGAAGGGCGTTTGCGGATAGCAGTAGAGTTCCGCCGGCGGCCCGGCCTGGACGATGCGGCCGCGCGCCATCAGGGCGATGCGGTCGCTGAGGAACATCGCCTCCTCCGGATCGTGGGTGACCAGCAAGGTGGAGGTGCCGGCCCGCTTCAGCACGTGCAGGGTTTCGTCGCGCACGCGGTCGCGCAGCAGCACGTCGAGGCCGGAGAACGGCTCGTCGAGCAGCATCACATGGGGCTCGGGCGCCAATGCGCGGGCCAGGGCCACCCGCTGCTGCTGGCCGCCGGACAGCGTGTGCGGGTACATCTTGGCGAAGCCGGCCATGCCCACCTGCTCCAGGCAGGCCGCGGCCCGGCGCCGGCGCTGCGGCGGCGCCTGCCCGGTCAGCCCGAAGGCGACGTTGTCGAGCACGCTCAAATGCGGGAACAGGGCGTAGTCCTGGAACACCAGGCCGACGCCGCGGCGTTCCGGCGGCACGGCATCGCCGCCACCGGCCATGCGCCGGCCACCGATATGCACCTCGCCCGCCTGCACGTCCTCCAGCCCGGCGGTGACGCGCAGCAAGGTGGATTTGCCGCAGCCCGACGGCCCCACGACCGAAACGATCTCGCCGTGCGCGACGGACAGCGACACGTCGTCCAGCGCCACCACCGGGCCGTAACGGTGGCCGACGCCGACGACGGCCAGGGCCGCGGCATCCGGACTTCCGCCGGCGGCGGGCCGCCGGCCGCCGACTGCGCGGGTCGCCCGGCTGGCATCAAGCGGGCTGTACACCGGCTCGTCTCCTCATGGATCGTCCCGCCCATCGTCGAACAGGTCGTCTTCGGGTGCGGGATCGTTGGTGGGCAAGGTCGGCAGATCGATCTCCTCGTCGCCGTCGCCCACCATGCCGCCCGGCAGCGTGGTCAGCAGCGGCCGGGTGTCGAGCAGGCCGGCCGCCTTCATCTCCTCCACGCCGGGCAGGTCGTCCAGGCTATCGAGGCTGAAATGGTCGAGGAAGCCCGGCGTCGTTACCCAGGTCTGCGGCCGCCCTGGCGTCTGGCGGCGGCGGCCCGGCCGCACCCAGCCGGCTTCCAAGAGCGCATCCAGCGTGCCGCGGCTGGTCGACACACCGCGGATCGCTTCGATTTCCGCCCGGCTCACCGGCTGATGGTAGGCGATGATCGCCAGCGTTTCCAACGCAGCGCGGGTCAGCCGTTTTGGCCGCACCGTATCCAGGCGCAGCCGGTCGGCCAGGTCCGGGGCGGTGCGGAAGGCCCAGCCGCCGGCCACCTGGACGAGGTGCACGCCGCGACCCCGGTAGTCGGCCTGCAAACGCTCCAGCACCGCAGCCAGGTCGGCACTTTCCGGCAGGCGCTCGCGGATCGCCCCATCGGCCAGCGGTTCCGGTGCGGCGAACAGCAGCGCTTCCACCAGGCGTGCCAGCTCGTCCAGATCGGCGGCAGGCCCGCATCCACTCACGCCGTCGCCGTCGTCCTCGCCGTCGGGCAGCAGGTCGGCCTGATCGGTCATGCCCGGCGCTCCACCGGCTTCACGTAGATGTCCCCGAACAGGCGGTCCTGGCGCACCTGGGCCCTCCCGCTCTTCACGAGTTCCAAAGACGCGGCAAAGGTCGATGCGAGGGCGGAGCGCGCCACCAGCGGATCGGCATCGGGTTCGGGCAGAAAATGGGCCAGCTCCGTCCAATCGACGGTATGGCCCAGCATCGCCACCAGCCGGGCCAGCGCATCCTCCACCGAATGCACCCGCGAGGCTTCGATGCGCAGGTGGTGGGCGCGCCGGTCGGTGCGGCGGCGAATGTCGGCGTAGGCTTGCAGGAGTTCGTAGAGCGAGGCTTCGTAGACCGGCCGCGGCGTACCGCCCAGGCCCTCCGGCGCGCCACGCCCGTGGACTGCGATGCCCAGGCGCGGCCGCGCCACCAGCCGTTCGGCCGCCGCGCGCACCGCTTCCAGGCGGCGCAGTTGCAGGGCCAGGGCTTCGGCCATTTCCGCGGCACTGGGCTCGTCGGAGGTACGTTCGTCGGGCAGCAGCAGGCGGCTCTTCAGCAACGCCAGCCACGCCGCCATCACCAGGTATTCGGCTGCCAGGTCGAGGCGCAGGCGGCGCGCCCGCTCCACAAAGTCCAGGTACTGCTCGGCCAGCGCCAGGATCGACACCTGGGCCAAGTCGACGCGCTGGCTGCGCGCCTGGTCCAGCAGCACGTCGATCGGCCCTTCATAGCTGTCCAGGCGCAAGAGGAAGTCGGCGTCTTCCTCGTCCTCGCTGCGCACCGGCTGGTCGAACGGATCGGCGTCCATGGCCCGTCGCTGGCCCCTTGGCGTTGCCCCAGCCTCGGTTTTAGGGCGTCGACAGGGCCGCGTCGACACGGCTCAGCAGCTCCGCGGCCGTGGCGGCCAGCGGCACGGCCGCCGCCATCGCCGCCTGGCGCAGGTCTTCGGCCCGCTGGGCACGGACGCGTCCCGCCGGCGAAAGGGGGCCGACGGCCCCCGCCACCTCCACCATCTCCGCCGCCTTGCCGGTGCAATGAAGGGCGATGTCGCAGCCCGCCGCCAGGGCTGCGGCGGCGCGCTCGTCAAGCCGACCGGCCAGCGCCTGCATGGAGAGATCGTCGCTCAGCAGCAGCCCGTCGAAGCCGATCCGCCGGCGGATGGTCTCGGCGATCACCGTGGGCGAGACGGTGGCCGCGTTGTGCGGATCCAGCGCCGAATAGACCACGTGGGCCGTCATTCCCCAAGGCTGGTCGGCCAAGCCGGCGAAGGCCGCGAAGTCGGTGGCGACCAACGTGTCGAGGCCGGCATCGACCACCGGCAGGACGTGGTGGCTATCCTCCCGCGCCCGGCCGTGGCCCGGCAGGTGCTTGATGATGGGCAGCACGCCGCAGCCGAGCATGGTCTCGCACACCACCCGGCCGAGCCGGGCGACGAGATCCGGCGAGGCGCCGAAGGAGCGGTCGCCGATAATATCGTGGGCACCCGGCAGGTGCAGGTCGGCCACCGGCGTGGCGTCCACGTCGATGCCGAGATCGAGCAGATCGAGCGCGATGGCCGTGGTCCACCAGCGCACCACCTCCGCCACCGCCTCCGGCGGCTGCCGCAGCGCCAGGTCGCCCAGGGCCCCGGCCGGCCGGTGGCGCGGCCAGTGCGGCGGCTTCAGGCGTTGCACGCGGCCGCCTTCCTGGTCGATCGTCACCGGCACGTGGCGGCCGGCTGCACTGCGCAGGTCGCCCACCAGGGCGCGCACCTGATCGGGGCTCTTGCAGTTGCGGGCGAACAGGATGAAGCCGAAGGGCCGGGCATCCTGGAAAAAGGCGCGCTCCCAGGCACTCAGCCGCGTCCCGGCACAGCCATAGATGACCGCCTGGACATCGGCCGGCAGCTCACGCGGCAGCGGATCGGCGGAAGTCGGCACCGGAAGTGTCAGAGGTCGCGGACGATACAGTCCGCCCCGCGGCTGCGCAGGGCCGAGCACAGGCCGTCGGCATCGCTGCGGCTGGTGCCGGTCGCCATGACGCGGAACCACACGCCGCGGTCCCCGAGATCGACCCGCTGGACTTCCAGGCGGCGGCCGGTCAGCAGATCGGGGAAGCGGTCCTGGAAGCGCGCCCACTCGGTGGCCGCTTCCAGCTCCGACGGGACCGCCACCACCTGCACGCCGTGGGTCGGCAGCGCCGGTGCGGCCGGCGGCGGCGGCGCGGCGGCGATCTGTTCGGCGGGGGAGGCAGAGGCCGGCAACGGCGGCGGGTCTGCCGGACGATGGGCCGGCACCGGTGCAGTCGGCGCGGCGTCGGGTTCCGCCACCTCGGCAGGGGCAGCCGCCAAACTCTCCGGTTCCGGTGGAGCGGGCTCGGGTGCGGCGGCGGGAGCCGCGGCTTCGGGTACCTCGGGTACCGCGGCTTGGGCCGGCTCCGGCACGGTTTGCGGCACGGTTTGCGGCGCGGTTTGCGGCAGGGTTTGCGACGGGGCCGCCTGGGCAGCCTCCACCGCGCCGGCATGCGGTGCGTCCGCCGCGGCGGCCACCGCCAGATCGGCGCCCAGGACGGCAAGTGCACCGGGTTCGCCTTCGCCGCGATGGCCCACCGGGCGCGCCTCTTCGGTGCGGCCCACCAGCGGCCGCGCGATCACCCGCGTCGGCGGCTGCACAAACGCGGTGGCGCCGATGCGGTCGCGGAAGTCCGGTTCACTGTCCCAGACCACGCCGGGCGGCGCGGCAATATGCGCGGCCGATGCGAGCTGCTGTTCGGCGGCGGCCTCGTCGACCGCCGCTTCGGTCTCCGTCTCCTGCCCGCCGCGCAGGATCAGCGCCTCCATGGCGGCCCGCAGATCGGCCGCCACGGCCTCGTCGCTGTCGGCGGCAGCAGCCTCCTCCTCCGGCGCCAGGGGATCGACCTCGGGGCCCCCGATGCCGTCGCGCATGGCGGCGACCACTTCGGTCATCGGCTCCTCGGGCGCCGCCGCCTCGGCAACGGTGTCTTCGTCCTGCGGCAAATCGGCGGGGGTTTCGGTCCCTTCCAGGACCAGGCGGTTGCGATGCGGCACATCGAGCCCGCCGGGGTTTTCCGGCGCGATGCGGATGGGGTTGGTATCCGCCCACAGCACGGGAACTTCCCGATCCTGCGGGCCAGAGGTCGTGCGGTAGACTTGCCAAAGCAGGAAGCCGCCGCCGACGATCAGCATCATGGCGACGCCGCTCAGCAGCCAGCGCAGCGCACGGTGGCGGCGCGGTTGACCGTCGGCATCGAGCGCCCCGTCGTCTTCGGCTTCGGCAAGGCGAGCACGGCGCACCCGCAGGTGGGCCGGTTCGACCTCCTCCTGCTCGCCGCCGTAGATCGGCATGGTGTCGAACCGCCGGTCGGTGTCGCCCTGCGTCTCGCCCACGCGATCAAGCCGCCAACCGTCCATTACGATTTCCCGCGCTCAATTGCCGCGACTCGAAGTGAATCACACCCGATTCGCGACTTCAATCCAAAACCAAGGAAATCGTCATAATTGATTGACGAACCATTAAAGACTGGCTGAAACGGCGAACAGCCGCTGGTGCTCCAGCAGGGCATATCGGTCGGTCATGCCGGCGATGTAGTCGCACACCGTGCGCGCCCGCTCCGCCGTTCCCTCCTGCCCTCCCGGCCCGTGCGGCTGCCATTCGGTGGGCAGCAGGCCCGGCTCCTCCAGGAACAGGGCGAAAAGCTGGGCCACCACGCGGCGCGCCTTGCTGGTCTCGCGATTGGTGCGGTAGTCGCGGTACATGCGGGTGAAGAGGAACGACCGCAAGTGCTGCTGGTCGGCCTCCATGGCGTCCGAGAACGCCACCACCGGCCGCCCGGCCGCGCGGATGTCGGCCGCCGAGGCGATCTTCAGCGCGGCCAGGGTGCGCCCCGTTTCGGCGATCAGGTCGCCCACCATGCGGTCGATCAGCCGGCGTACGGTCTCGTGCACGAAACGGCGGCGATGGAGATCGCGGCCATAGCGCGCCTCCACCTCGGCCATGCAGGCGCCCACCAGCGGCAGGTCGCGCAACTCGTCGGGCTGGAACAGGCCGGCACGCAGCCCGTCGTCGATATCGTGGTTGTTGTAGGCGATGTCGTCGGCGATGGCGGCGATCTGCGCTTCCAGGCTGGGATGGCCGTCGAGGTCCAGCGGCCAGTCGCGGTCGAGCGCCATGATGGTGGGCAGCCGCGCCCGGGCTGCGGCATCGGGGGGGCCGTTGTGCTTCACCAGCCCCTCGATGGTCTCCCAGGTCAGGTTGAGGCCGTCGAACTCGGCATAGCGCTGCTCCAGGCGGGTCACGGTGCGCACCGTCTGGTCGTTGTGGTCGAAGCCACCATGGTTGGCCATGGCCGCCTGCAACGCCGCCTCCCCGGCGTGGCCGAAGGGGGTGTGGCCGAGGTCGTGGGCGAGCGCTACGGCTTCCGCCAGATCTTCGTCGCCGCCCAGCACCCGGCAGATGGAGCGCGCGATCTGCGCCACCTCCAGGCTGTGGGTCAGGCGCGTGCGGTAGTAGTCGCCCACGTGGTAGACGAACACCTGGGTCTTGTACTCCAGCTTGCGGAACGCGCCGGAATGGATGATGCGGTCGCGGTCGCGCTGGAAGGGCGTGCGCGTGCCGCTCTCCGCTTCGGGCTGGCGCCGGCCGCGGCTGAGCCGGGGGTCGGCGGCGTAGGTGGCGATCATGCGTGAATGGCTCCTGGCAGGCTGCACCAGCGCTCTCCCCCACCCGGCCACCCAACGATCGTACAATGGCTTGGGCGGCCGGATGGGAGAGTGGGCCGGAACCGAACCAAAGAGCGGCGAGAGCCGCTCCGGGTGCTCCCGGTCACTTACAACCGGCCGGTCATGCACATATGTTAAGGAGGCAATCAAGGGCGCCGAGGCATTAGCGCGGGGATCGACCATGACCAGCGGAGCACTGCACGAAGCCGGACGCGACGACGGCCCCTCCACCACCGGAGCGGGCGACGGGCGCACGGTGTCGCTGAGCGCCAGTGCGGCCAGGCAGGTGCGCGTATTGCGCCAGGCCGAAGGCAACGAGGCGCTGATGCTGCGCGTCACCGTCTCCGGCGGCGGCTGCTCGGGCTTCCAGTACGGTTTCGGGTTCGACGACACGGCGGCCGAAGACGACCACCTGTTCGAGCGCGACGGCGTGCGCATGGTGGTCGACGACGCTTCGCTCGACCTGCTGGACGGAGCGGAGGTGGACTACGTGGAGGAGCTGATCGGCGCGTCCTTCAAGGTGCACAACCCCAACGCCACGTCGTCCTGCGGCTGCGGCGTCTCCTTCTCCATCTGACGGCCCGCGCCATGGCCGCCGCCGACGCCGACGACGCCGACGCCGGGACGGTCACGCTTGCCACCTGGAACGTGAACTCGATCCGCGCCCGCCTGCCCAACGTGGTGGAGTGGCTCACCGCCAATCGGCCCGATATCGCCTGCCTGCAGGAGCTGAAATGCGAGGAGGAGAAGCTTCCCCGCAGCGAGCTGGAGGATCTGGGGTACAACGTCGCCGCCATCGGCCAGAAGTCCTATAATGGCGTCGCCATCCTCTCCAAGGAGCCCCTCGGCGAGGTGCGGCCGGGACTGCCCGATGCCCCCGGCGACGACCAGGCCCGCTACCTCGAAGCCGAGGTCGGGCCGCTCACCGTGGTCTGCCTCTACGCGCCCAACGGCAATCCGGTGGAGAGCGACAAGTTCCCCTACAAGCTCGCCTGGATGGAGCGGCTGGGCGTGCGCATGGAAGAGCTGCTCGCCGCCGACCAGCCGGCCGTGGTGCTGGGCGACTTCAACGTCATCCCCGAGCCGGAGGATTGCCACGATCCCAAGGCGTGGGCCGAAGACGCGCTGTTCCGCCTGGAGACGCGGCGGGCCTACCGCCGGCTGCTCTACAGCGGATGGACCGATGCGCTACGCGCCACCACCTCGCGCGCCGGCATCTACACCTTCTGGGACTACCAGGCCGGCGCCTGGCAGCACGACAACGGCATCCGCATCGACCATGCGCTGCTGTCGCCCCAGGCGACCGACCTGCTGGCCGGCTGCACGGTGGACCGCGTCCCCCGCGGCAAGCCCAAGGCGAGCGACCACACGCCGCTGGTGGTGACCCTGCGCCGGCCGGATGGTGCCGGCGCTGTGGGTCCCGCCGCCTATTCCGCCGCCTGAAGGGCCGCCGCCGCGGCGTCTCTGGGTGCGTAGCCGTCGCGCGTCTGGGGCAGCTTGCGCCCCATCTCCCGCGAGGCGACCAGGGTGCGCAGCACCTGGGCGGTACCGCCGCCGATGGTGAACATGCGGGCGTCGCGCACCATACGCTCCAGCGGCATGTCGCGGCCGTAGCCGGCGGCGCCGAAAAGCTGCAGGGCATCGTTGGTCACGCGGATTGCCATCTCCGAAGTGAAGATCTTGGCCTTGGCCGCCATCTCCATATCGGGGAAGCCGTCGCCGGCGCTGGCCGCGGCGCGGTAGATCAGACCCTGGGCGGCGGAGATCTGGATCGACATGTCTGCCAGCATCCATTGCAGCCCCTGGAACTCGGCGATCGGCCGGCCGAACTGCTGGCGCTCCTTCACGTGCTCCAGGGCCAGGCCATAGGCCCCTTCGGCCACGCCCAGGGCCACCGTTGCCGCCCCCACCCGCTGGCTGTTGTAGGCGTTCATCAGACCGCCGAAGCCATGGCGCAGCCCGCGCGGCGGCACGATCATCATGGCGCGGGGCACCACCATGTCTTCAAACAGGATTTCGGTTTCCGGCACGCCGCGCATGCCCATGGCATAGGCGCGCTCGCCGATCTTCAGCCCCTCGGTTTCGCCGCGCACCGCCAGGAAGGCGGCGATCCCCTGCTCTTCCCCATCCTCGAACACCCGCGCGAAAATCACGTGCAGCCTGGAAACGCCGCCGCCGGTGATCCAGTGCTTGCGGCCGTTGAGCACGTAGGTGTCGCCGTGGCGATCGGCCCGCGTGGCCATCTGCGAGGCGGCACTGCCGGCATCGGGTTCGGTGATGCAGATGGCCGGCTTGTCGCCCGCCAGCACCAGGCCGGCCGCCAGCCGCTTCTGGGCATCGTCGCCGTACTTCATCACCGCGGAGATGCCGCCCATGTTGGCTTCCACCACGATACGGGCAGAGACACCGCAAACCTGGGCGATCTCCTCGATCACCGCGACGGCGTCGAGGAAGCTGGCACCCCGGCCGCCATAGGCGGTGGGAATGGTCATGCCCATGAACCCGGCGTCGGTCAGCGCCTGCACGTTGTCCCACGGATACTGCTCGGTGCGGTCGATGTCCGCCGCTCGGGTGGCCAGGACCTCGCGGGCCAGCGCATGTGCGCGCGCCTTCAGGTCCTGCTGGTCGCTGCCGAGTTCAAAGCTCACTGATCCGCCCACCACGCTTCTCCCACACAAGACAGACCCGTCGGCGGGCCGCCCGCGGGGGCAGCCGGCTCATGGACCACGATCAATCACGATGGTGTGAGGGTACCAAAGCCCATAACCTGAGCGTAGCGAATAATATGGCAGAATAAATTTAAAAATTCTTATGAAAGGGAGGGCCGACCAGCCCGCAGCCTAGCGTTTCCGCCGTTTCTTGACGGAAACGCCCGGGTCACCGCACATGCCCACCAGTTCCTCGTGCAAGGCCGAAGTGAGCATCGACTTGGTGGTGTCGGAGCGTTCGATCAGTCCGATCGTGCGCACGATTGGCGGCGTGCCGAACGGCACCACCCGCACGCCTTCGGGGAACGGTTCGTCGACGTGGCGCCGCGGCACGATCGATACGCCGAGGCCGTTGGCCACCAGCATGTTGATGCCGTCCAAGCTGTCGATCTCGATCATCGGGTCGACGGAGATGCCGCGCTCGCGCAAATGGCTGTCGATGATCCGGCTGGCCCAGGCGAACCGCTTGAAGCGGATGAACGGCATGGCCGTCAGCAACTCCTCGTCGGTCTCGCCTTCGCAGCCTTCCGGCGCAATCACCATCAACGGCTCGGCAGCAAAGGGCCGCCAGGTCAGCGTCGGCTGCAAGTACTCCGGTTCGGTGACCAACGCCACGTCCAGGTCGCCCACATGCACGCGCCGCTCCAACTCGTGGGACAGCCCGCCGCTCAGGCGGATGCGCAGGCCCGACATCTTGCGGCACAGGCGGCCGAGGGTGGCCGGCAGAACGCCGGTGAGCGTGGTCGGAATGGCGCCCAGGGCCAGCACGCTGCCCATGCTGTCGGGACGGAACGACTGGGTGAGCTGATCCGCCAGGTCGATGATTTCGCGGGCGCGGTCCACCAGCGCCCGCCCGTCGGCATTAAGAACCGGCGGCCTGCGGGTGCGGTCGAAGAGGATCACCCCGAGTTCGGACTCCAGTGCCTTGATCTGCAGGCTGACCGCACTCTGCGTAAGTCCGACGACTTGCGCGGCCGCGGCAAAGGTACGCTGGTCGGCGATTGCCACGAGCGTCCTTAAAGACCTGATATCGACATGTCCGGACAAGCAAGCACACCGTCGGTTGGTTCGTTGTTCAGCTTCGATTAAGTGGGCCTCAAACTCCCAGGCAAGCCGTTTTAGAATTTGAGACACAGATCTGCTTACAACTCCATGTCCAATGCATCCAGCTAAACTTTATATTGGAAGAATTAAAACAAAGCTGCGATACTTGAAGATATTTATAACATCGGCCACTTAGTTCTTGCTTGCGCGACATCATAGCGCACCACAACCAGTCCTTACGGCCGCGGCCGGCGGACGCCGCGGTCAGGGCGGGGGTGTCTCAATTCGGCTCGACCCCGGGTTACCGATCGGCTAGGTGGTTCCCCGCGCATCGGCAGCCATCGCCGCCCCTGCTTCTGCGGGAATTAACGACTGGCGTCCCGATCGGTTCCCTCGGGCCATGCGATTTCGTCAGCCGATCTTGTTCAATCGACGAACGGTGCGTGTCAGATGAAGATCTTCGGCCTGGCCGGGTGGAGCGGATCGGGCAAGACCACACTGCTTGAACGACTGATCCCGGAATGGACCGGCCGCGGCCTCAGGGTCTCGACCATCAAGCACGCACACCATGCGTTCGACGTCGACCAGCCGGGCAAGGACAGCTATCGCCACCGTGCGGCCGGCGCCACGGAGGTCCTGATCGGCTCCAGCCGCCGCTGGGTGCTGCTGCACGAACTGCGCGGCACGCCGGAGCCGTCGCTGGACGACCTGCTGGCGCACATGTCGCCGGTGGATCTGGTCATGGTGGAAGGCTTCAAGGCCTATCGGCACCCCAAACTGGAGGTGCATCGCGCCGCCAACGGCTCGCCCTGGCTCTATCCCGATGACCCGATGATCCGGGGCGTCGCCGCCGACGTGCCGGCAGACGCGAACCTGCCCTGGTTCGATCTTGACGATGTGCCCCGGATCGCCGGGTTCATCTGGGAGGCCGCCCCGACCCTTTAGGGTCAGGACCCATAGACGGCATGGTCGCCCCTACGGGGCCGGCTACTTCTCGTACTTGGCCAACGTCGTCAGCGCCTGCGCCCACAAGAAGAACTTGCTGGTGCCCAGATCGCCCACGGTCTTGATGTTGAAGGCCTGGCGCAACAGGTCGGCGTCGCTGGGCGAAACCCCCTGGAGCACATCGACGGGCGCATCGACGATTTCCTTCAGCGGCTTGTCTTCCCAGGCTTTGTCCAGGATTTCGCGCAGACTGTCGTTGGTCGGCATGGTGGTGTCCTCCTCGGTTTCTTGAGCGCCGTGGCACGGCGGGCCCGGCGCCACCCCCCGCGGGCGCTGCCGGTGCCGGTGATCGGTAAAGGCAGGCAAAACGCCAAGGTCCGCAAGTCCTGTGCGAGAGCCCGACCAGGGGGCCTGTCCCCCGGCGAGCAGGGCAGATGCGGCAGTGCCAAGACTGCCGTTCGCCCGCAAGGACGTGTAGAGGGGAGTTGGGGGCTCGACTTGTCGGCCGCAGATCCACGGCCCGCCATGCCATCGAAGCTCGCCCCAGGGAGCGATGCTCCCGGAACCGAAAGCCACGCGCATGCATCCGCTGAGCGGCAGCGACCCCGCCACCTTCGCCCGCGTGCTCTGGCACAACGGCCGGCCGCACGGCGGCCGCAACTGGGGGCGAACCCTCCTGGCGGCCGGGGCAGTTCTCGGCCGTTCCCCTTTTACCTTGGTGGAGCAGGCATGGGCACGCCGCCGCCTGGCCCGCGACGCGGCACCCGAGGCGCCGGTGTTCATCCTCGGCCATTGGCGCAGCGGCACCACCCATCTCTATAATGTGATGGCCCGCCGCGGCTTCGCCTACGTACCGCCCATCGCCACCGGCATGCCGTGGGACCTGTTCGGGCTGGCCCGCTGGCTGCGCCCGCTGCTGGAACGCGCCCTGCCCGAGCACCGCTATATCGACAGCGTGCCGGTTCATCCCGATTCGCCCCAGGAAGACGAAATCGCCATCGCCAATATGTGCGACCTGTCGTTCTACCACGGGCTCTATTTCCCGCGGCATTTCCAGGAGAACTTCGACCGCGGCGTCTTCTTCGACGATTGCAGCGACGCCGACATCGCGCTGTGGCGCGACCGCTTGCAGCACCTGCTCGGCAAGCTGTCGCTGCAGTTCGGCGGGCAACGCCTGCTCATCAAGAACCCGGTGCACACCGGCCGCGTGGCGCTGCTGCGCGAAATCTGGCCCGATGCCGCCTTCATCCACATCCACCGCAACCCCTACGCGGTCTTCCAGTCGATGCGGAACTTCTACCGCAAGCTCCTGGCCGAGCTGGCGCTCCAGCCCTTCGACCACATCGATATCGACAACCACATCCTGGCCAGCTATGCGCGCCTGATGCGCCGGTTCGACGCCGACAGGCCGGGGATCCCCGATGACCGGTTCGTCGAGATCGGCTACCAGGAGCTGATGGAGCGGCCGATGGAGGCTCTGGCGACGATCTACGACCGGCTCGGCCTGCCGGGGTTCGCCGACGCAGCGCCGGATTTCGCCGCCTATCTGTCTACCGTCGCCAGCTACCAGAAGAACAGCTACGCCTACTCCACCGCCGATGCCGAACTGGTGGAGGCGCATTGGCGGCCCTGGATCGACCGCTGGGGCTACCGCCGGCCGGATGGAGCCGCGGTGTGAGGTGGCTGCTGCCCGCCGTGGCGGCAGTCCTCGCTCTGGCCGGCTGCCGGTCCGACACGGGGCCCCATTGGGACTCGCGCTTTGCCGATTGCCGCCATGTGGACGTGCTGAACGCCGAGGACGGGCGCCGTCTCGTGGGCATCGAGGACATTGCCGTCGACCCGGACGCCGGCCTCGCCTACCTGTCGGCGACCGACCGCTGGGCGGAGGAGGACGCCGTGGCGGCCGATGCCGACGCCATCCCGCGGGGCGGCCTCTATCGCCTCGACCTGGCGGAGCTTGCCGCGGCCGGGGACCGCGTGACGGTGCACGACCTGGCCAGCAACCTGCCGGACGACTTGGCCGCCTTCGTCGACCTGCGCCCCCACGGCATCGACCTGTGGCGCGACGCGTCGGGCGAGACGGCGCTCTTCGTCGTCAACCATAGCTACCGCCGGGACGCGGCAGCCGGCAGTACCTGGACCGAGGAGACCGGCGTGCTGCGCTTCGCCGTCACCGCCGACGGTCTGCAGCTCACCGGCCGGGCGGATGGGGCGGACCTGTGCCGTGCCAACGATGTGGCGGCCCGAGACGGCGAGCGGCTGCTGGTCACCCTCGATCAGCGCAACTGCGGCGGCTTCTCCCTCGACCTGGAACGCCTGGTCGGGGCTGCCCTGGGCCGCGTGGTGGAGCTGGATTTCGCCACCGATCCGCCGGCCCAGCGCCTGGTGGCCGACGGCCTGCTCTTCGCCAACGGCGTGGCGGTGCTGCCCGGCGGCACCATCGCGGTGGCGGAAACCCGGCGCTCGGCGGTGACCCTGCTGGACGGCACCGGCGCCGGCACCGGCACCGGCGGCGGCCGGCGGTCGATCGACATGCCCGGCGGCCCCGACAACCTGATGGCGGCGCCGGACGGCAGCCTGCTGGCCGCCCTGCACACCCGCCTGCTGGTGTTGGCCGCCTACATGCATCGACTGGCCGGGATCGAACTGGCACCGACCCGCCTGGTGGCCATCGATCCGGCCAGCGGCGGCGTTACGTTGCTGGTCGACGATCCCTTCGGCCGGCTGCTCTCCGCGGCCACCGTGGCGGCACTGGCGGGCGGCGACCTGCTGGCCGGCTCCGCCTTCGATGCCGGCCTGCTGGTATGCCGCGGGGCGGCACCATGACCGTGCTGGTCACCGGCGCGGCGGGGTTCATCGGCCGCCATGTGCTGGACGCCCTGGCCGAGGCCGGCCGGCCGGCCCGCGGCTTCGACCTGGCACCGCTGCCCGACGCCCGCGGCCACGTGGTGGGCGACCTGCTCGACCCGGCGGCCGTCGCCACGGCCCTGGCCGGCGTGGAGGCGGTGATCCACATCGCCGGCATCGGCGTGCTCTGGCAGCGCGATCCCGCTGCCTACGAGCGCGTCAACGTCGACGGGACGCGCCGGCTGGCCGAGGCCGCCCAGGCCGCCGGCATCCGGCGAGTCGTCCTGATGTCCAGCGCCGTCACCCTGGTTGGCGCCGCCACAGCCCGCGGCGCGGTGGTGACGCCGGCCGGCCAGCCGCCGGAAGACACCCTGTTCGGCGCCTATGCCCGTTCCAAACGGCGCGCCGAAGCCGCCCTCGCCGGCGCCGGCCTGGCCGAACCCGTGGTGGTGCTGCCCACCGCCCCGGTGGGTCCCGGCCACCAGCAGCAGGACGCCCGCGGCACCGAGCCCATGGCCATGCTGGCAGACCTGCTCGGCGGCCGCACACCGGCCTACCTGGACTGCCGGCTCGACCTGATCGACGTACGCGACCTCGCCCGCGCCATCGTCGCCGCGCTCACCGCGCCGCCCGGCCGCTACCTGGCGGCGGGCCACGGCGTGGAGTTCCGCGCGCTGCTTGCCACCCTGGGCGAGCTGTCGGGCCGGCCGATGCCCAGGCACCGCGTACCCCAGCGCCTCGCCCTGGCGGCCGCAGCGGCCCAGGAGGCGATCGCCCGGCGCACCGGCAAGCCCCCGCAGGCGACGCTGGCCGGCGTCCGCATCGCCGCAAAATCGGTGCGGTACGATGCCGCCCGGTCGCTCGACACCCTAAGAGTTGTGCCACGCCCCTTGGCCGCGTCGCTCGGGGACGCCATACAGTGGCTGCGCAGGGTCGGCGCTGCCTGACGCAGGGGCCCGACCGCCGCTGCCGGCGCCCCCGGCCCTAAGCACCACCCCACCTTGAGCGACTGGAGAGCCGAATGGCGGAGCCGCAGCGACCGAGCGATTTGGAGGACGAGGCCACCGTCTCCTCTGCCGCCCCCGCGGATCCGGAAGCGGCGTCCACCGAAAACCCCTACGGCCTGCAGGAAGAGCTGCAACGCGAGATCGAGCAGGCGATCGACGACTCCCGCCTGGAGGAGGTGGACCGCCTGGCCTCGGGCCTGCACAGCGCCGACATGGCCGACCTGCTGGAACGCCTGCACCCCGACGACCGCCAGACGGTCGTGGAGGTCATCCGGCCGGCGCTCCAGTCCGATGCCCAGTTCCTCACTTACTTGAACCCGGACATCCGCGAGGACGTGGTCGAGCAACTCGACCCGGAGGAGCTGGCCCGCGCGCTCACCGGCCTCGATAGCGACGACGCCTTCACCGTCATCGAGGAGCTGGACGAAGACGTCCGCGAGGCCGTGCTCAACGCCATGCCCACCATCGCCCGGCGATGGATCGAAGAGGGCCTCAACTACCCCGAATATTCCGCCGGCCGCCTGATGCAGCGCGAGTTCATCGCGGTGCCCATGTTCTGGACCGTCGGCAAGACCATCGACTTTTTGCGCACCGCGGAAGACCTGCCCGACGAGTTCTACGACGTCTTCGTGATCGACCCGCGCTACCGGCCCACCGGCGACATCAAGATCTCCAAGATCCTGCGGTCCAAGCGCTCCGTGCGTCTGGCCGACCTGGTGGAGGAGGAGATCCGCAGCGTCCCCGCCGCCATGGACCAGGAGGAGGTGGCCTTCCTGTTCCGCCAGTACGACCTCACCTCCGCCGCCGTGGTGGATGCCGACGGACGGCTGATCGGCGTGGTCACGGTCGACGACGTGGTCGACGTGATCGACGAGGAGGCCGAGGACGACCTGTTCAAGATGGGCGGCGTGCGCGAGGGCGACCTCTACCACGACGTCATGGAAACCAGCCGCGCCCGCTTCGCCTGGCTGGGGGTGAACCTGGTCACCGCGGTGGTCGCGTCCTCCGTGATCGCCATGTTTGAAGGCACCATCCAGCAGATCGTGGCCTTGGCGGTGCTCATGCCCATTGTCGCCTCCATGGGCGGCAATGCCGGCACCCAGACGCTGACGGTGGCGGTGCGCGCCATCGCCATGAAGGAGCTGTCCGGCCACAACGCCCGCCGGGTAATGTGGAAGGAGGTGCTGGTCGGTTCGATCAACGGCGTGCTGTTCGCCGTGATCGCCGGGGCCGTGGCCGCCCTGTGGTTCCAGGACATCCTGCTCGGCCTGGTGATCGGCAGCGCCATGATCGTCACGCTGATCATCGCCGGGCTCTCGGGCACCATCATTCCGCTGGCGCTCGACCGCTTCAAGGTGGACCCGGCGGTGGCGTCGGGCGTGTTCCTTACCACCGTGACGGACGTGGTGGGCTTCTTCGCCTTCCTCGGGCTGGCCGCCTGGGTGCTGTTGTGAGTCGGCTAGCCGAAGGACCCGGCCGATGAACCCGTTTGCCGCGCCGGATTTCCCGCCCACCGATCCCGAGTGGAAGGAGAAGGTGGTGCGCAGCTTCGCCGAGCAGGGGTTCATGGCGCTGCTGGGTGCCGAGCTGGTGCGGGTGGAGCCGGGGCTGGTGGAGATCACCATCGCCTACCGGCCCGACCTCACCCAGCAGAACGGCTATTTCCATGCCGGCGTCACCACCACATTGGCGGACAACGCCGGGGGATATGCCGCCTACAGCCTGTTTCCGCCCCACAGCCTGGTGCTGACGGCGGAGATGAAGATCAGCCTGATCGCCCCGGCGGCGGGCGACCGGCTGCACGCCATCGGCAAGGTCGTCAAACCCGGCCGCACGCTGACCACCTGCGACGTGGAGGTGTTCGCCGAGCGGTCGGATGGCTACCGCCTGTGTGCCAAGATGCTGCAAACCCTGGCGCGCCTGGAGCCAAGGTAGCGGCGGGCGAGGCCACCCGAGCGGCGAAAGGAGGACCCATGGAGATCAAGCGCAACGGCACCGTGGCATCGCAAACCGGGCCGGCGGCGTACTTCACCGGCGCTGTCCGCCTCGACCGGCTGGTGGACGCGCCCGATCCGGCCCGCGTGGCGGCCACCTGCGTCACCTTCGAGCCCGGCGCCCGCACCGCCTGGCACACCCATCCGCTGGGCCAGACGCTGGTCGTCACCTCCGGCTGCGGCCGGGTGCAGCGGCTCGGCGGACCGGTGGAGGAAATCCGCCCCGGCGACGTGGTGTGGATCCCGCCGGGCGAAAAGCACTGGCACGGGGGCGCACCGGCAACGGCGATGACCCACATCGCCATCCACGAAAAGCTGGACGGCTCGGCCGTCGACTGGCTGGAGCCGGTGACCGAGGAAGAGTACCTGGCGGACCCCGTGGCGCACTGACCGCCTATTCCCGCCGACCCGCCGGTACCGCCCTGCCCGGCCCAGGTGCCCACCTAGCCCGATTGGAAGACCCATGCCCGATGCCGCGCCGCTGCGCCTCCTCACCACCCCGATCAAGCCGCAGTGGCTAGACTACAACGACCACCTCAACGTCGCCTACTACGTGCTGATCTTCGACATGGCCGGCGTGGCGCTGTTCGACCATCTCGGCATGGGCGAAGCCTATAGCCGCGAGACCGGCGGCTCCTGGGTGGTGCTGGAAAATCACGTGACCTACGACCGCGAGGTGCTGCCCGACGACACCGTGTGGGTGGAAACCCGGTTGATCGACCACGATGCCAAGCGCCTGCACCTCTACCACGAGATGCACAAGGCGGGCGGCGACGGGCCGGCCGCCACCTGCGAGCAGATGACCATGTTCTTCGATCTGAAGGCCCGCCGTTCGGCCCCCTTCCCCGCGCACGTGGCCGCCGCCATCGCCCGCATCTCCGCAGAGCAGGCGACCCTGCCGCGGCCGCCCAAGCTCGGCCGCAGCATCGCCATCCGCCGATAGGGCGCCGGACCAATCCGGGGCAAGCGCCCCCTACTCCCAGTGCACCCTGGGCTTGCGCAGGGCGGCGGAGATCAGTACCGCCGTGCCGGCCATCCCTGCCGCCAGCCAGTAGCTGGAGGCGAAACCGCCGCTCTCCTCTGCCAGCACGCCGGCCAGGGCCGGCCCCATGATCTGGCCCAGCGAGAAGATCAAGGTGACGGAGCCGAACACCTTCACCGCCTGCTGCGGGCCCACATAGTCGCCCACCGCTGCGGCCATGATCGACGGGATGCTCCAGGCGCAGATGCCGAAGAAGCCGATGGAGAGGTAGAGCGCGTAGGACGGAAACGCCCCCGCCACCAGCACATAGGCCAGCCCTTGCAGGGCGAACACCAGGCAGAGGCCCGCGCGGCGCCCCAGCCAGTCGGACACCGCACCGAACACCGGGCCGGAGAACATGCTGAGCACGCCCACCCAGAACCAGAAGTCGCTCGCCACCGCTTCGGTGTAGCCGCGCTCTTGCACCAGCGTCGTCACAATGAAGGTGACGTAGATGGAATAGGTGAAGCCGAACATGAAGTAGGCGCTGCCCAGATGGGGCACCAGCCAGCGCCCCGCCTTGGCCGTGGGCGCCGGCCTCGCGGCACTTGCCGCGGCGGCCTTGGCGGGCGTCGGCGTCTTGCCGTAGGTCTGCGAGTGCTCGCGCAGCAACACCAGGCAGGCAGCGGATAGCGCCAGGCCGATAACGCCGAAGATCAGCCAGCTCGTACGCCAGCCTTCGGGGCCCATGCGGTCGTTCACCAGGGGGATCACGACCGCGCTGAACATGATGCCAAGCCCGCTGCCGATGGACATGATGCCGGCGGCGCGGCCGCGCTGTTCGGGGGGAAACCAGTGGGTGACCAGGCTCACCATGGGCACGTTGGCAAAGCCGCTGGCCGCGCCGGTGACGCAGTAGAGAAGCATCACCTGCATAAAGCCGTCGGCCTCGCCGATCAGGATCATCGACACGCCCAGCACCAGCAGTGCCATGCAGATCACCGGGCGCGAACCGAAATGCGCCACCGCGTAGCGCGTCAGGAACACGGCTACGAAGTAGCCGATGAAGTTGCCGGTGCCGATGAACCCCATCTGGGCGTAGCTCAGCTCCAGGGTGGCGCCCATGGAGGGCAGCAGCATCCCCAACGCGAACCGCCCAAGGCCAAGTGCGGTGAACAGGGCGAGCATGCCGGTGAAGGCGACCAGCCATTTGTATTCAAACGGCCACTTCCTGGTGCGTGTGGTGTCCATTTCCTGTCTTAGGTTCCACGGGCGTTGCCGGGGCACACCCGATCGCGTTTCTCTCCAAGCGGCGTTGCGATCGGCCTCTTCTCCGGCCGGGCTGGGACAGCACCGACGTCGGGAGTCCGAAAGCCGACCGTGCGGACGGCTATTCCGATTCAAGAGCAATCAACCGCACCTAAAGTCAAGCGGGCTGATGTTAAACTAAACTGAGAAAAGCGCCGGCTGACTGGGGCGCGCCAAGGCTGCTGGCCCCCTCTCCCGGCCTGCCGGTGCCGGGAGCGTCGGCCATCAATTCCAAGGCGTTGGCGGAGCGGCCGGTGGCGACTGCGCCGCACCGGCCCACCCGGATCGGTGCCTGAACCCGCCCGCCGCGCCGGGGCGTGCATACCAGGCCATCGCCCTCCCCGGTTCTGCCCCCGGCGGGGGTGGTGGCGGTGGCGGGGGCAGCGGCGGGGGTGGCGGCGGGGGTGGGGCTGTACGGCTTCACCAGACCGGGACTGGCCTACGGGCACCAGGGGGCGCGGGCCTGGCGGCCGTCATAGGCTCGCGCCAGACCGTCGGAGAGCAGCGGCTCGGCCACGTCGGTGCCGTTGGCGGCTTCCACCCGCGCCACCACCCGGCCGGCATAGGTGCCGTGCTCGACATCGCGCAGCCAAATGGCACCGTCACCCAGCAGCTCGGCCAAGCGGTCGCGCGCCGCCTCGGCCAGCCGCGCCTCGTCCTCGCAGCCCGGGCGGTACAGCTCCGGCGTGTCGATGCCGGCGATGCGCACCGAGGTCTCGATGTCCTGGCCCAGCCATACGCGGGCGCGCACCCGCACCGTATCGCCGTCGATGACGCGCAGCACGGTTGCCGGGATCGGCCCGGGAATCACCTCGTCGGCGGCAGCCGGACCGGCCAACAGCACAAGTATCGGTAGAACGATCGCGCGCATGCAGGATCAATATCCTAGCAAAGCGCCGAGATCAACGATTCCTGCTGCATGCGTGGGTATGTATTCATAGGGACGCCCCGCCCCCGGTTGGCGGACGGCCAGGGCATCTTCCTTCAGTCTGTGCCAGCCCGCACCCCCCGCCCGTTGCCGAGCAAGCCTCGCTGCGGCCTGGGACGCCCTGCGGGCGTCCCTCGGCAACCCCAAGCCATTGTAAAATAGTGGGTGGCCGGGTGGCGGGGTTGGGCCGGGAAGCCCCCGGCCCAACTGGCGGAACCGAATCGACAGAGCGCAAAAGCGCTCAAAAATCCGTGCAGCGGCCGCCGACTTCCCAGTCGCCATAGCGCGTCGGCTCCGGACCGGCCGGGCCGCCGATCTCCCCCGGCGGCTGCTTCGGCCCCTTCAGGCCGGCAGTCGCGTCTGCGGCTGGGTCGTTGGGCGTGGCGGCCGGTTCCTCGGCGGTCTGCGAAGGAACGGCGGTGTCGGCCGCGGCGGGGGCGGCAGGATCGGGCGTATCGTGCGGCATGGCCCATACATGGCCCGTCGCGACCGTATCGTCCATATCTTGATCCCGCCCGGCTGCATCCCACCTGCAAGGCGCGCTACGTTCCGCCGCGGGCCTGGGCCGGCCGGCGGGATGCCTTTGGGAGAAGGACACGACCTGCATGTCAGGATACGCAAAGACGGCCATTCTGCTGGCTGCCCTTACCGCCCTGGTGGGCGGGCTGGGCTATCTCTTGGCCGGCACCGGCGGCCTGGTGATCGGCCTGCTGGTGGCCTTCGCCATGAATGCCTTCGCCTACTGGAACTCCGACAAGATGGTGCTGCGCCTCCACAATGCGCGCGAGGTGGACGAGCGCTCGGCACCGGAACTGGTGGGCACGGTGCGCCAACTGGCCGCCAACGCCGGGCTGCCGATGCCGCGCGTCTACCTGGTGGACACCGACCAGCCCAACGCGTTCGCCACCGGCCGCAACCCGTCCAACGCCGCGGTGGCAGCGACCACCGGCTTGCTGTCCCGCCTGTCGGTCGAGGAGGTGGCCGGCGTGATGGCCCACGAACTGGCCCATGTGCGCAACCGCGACACCCTGATCATGACGATCACCGCCACACTCGCCGGCGCCATTGCGGTGATCGCCAATTTCGCGTTCTTCTTCCGCGGCAACCGCAACAACCCCCTGGGCTTGATCGGCGTGCTCGTGGCGATGATCGTGGCACCCTTGGCCGCGGCCCTGGTGCAGATGGCGATCAGCCGGGCCCGGGAGTACGAGGCCGACCGCATCGGGGCGGAGATCTGCGGCAAGCCCCTGTGGCTGGCTTCCGCCCTCGACCGTATCCAGCAGGCCGCGCGCGGCATCGAGAACCGCGCCGCCGAACGCCACCCCGCCACAGCCCACATGTTCATCATCAACCCCCTGCACGGAGGCGGACGCGACAAGTTGTTCTCCACCCACCCCAGCACCGAGAACCGCATCCGCCGCCTGCGCGAGATGGCGCACGTGCCCAGCCCATGGGGATGAGCCGTCGCCCCCACGGCCGCCGTCCAGGACGCGGTTCCGCTCCGCCCGCCGCCCGCAGCGGGCTGGAGGCACGCCAAGCCGCCATCGACCTGCTGCAGGCCGTGCTTGTCGCCAATCAGCCGCTCGACGACGCCCTCAACCAGTCCGGCCAGCTCCCCCGCCTGGCCTGGCGGGACCGCGCGTTCGCCCGCATGCTGGTCGCCACCGCCCTGCGCCGGCTGGGCCAGATCGACACGGCACTGGCCGCCCGCCTCACCCGGCCGCTGGAAAAGACGCCGCCGGCGGTGCTGGCGATCCTGCGCATCGGCGTCGCCCAGGCGTGGTTCCTCAACACCCCGGCCCACGCGGTGGTGTCCACCGGCGTCGACCTGGCCGGACGCAATGGGGCCGCCCACGCCGCCGGCATGGTGAACGCCGTGCTGCGCGGCTTGACCGACGCGGTGCCGACGGACCTGGACAGTGCCGCCGCCGCCCGCGCCAACCTGCCGGACTGGCTCTATCAGCGGTTGGTGGAGACCTACGGTGCGGCCACCGCCGATGCCATCGTGGTGGCGCACCTCGCCGAGCCGCCGCTCGACATCTCCGTAAAAGGCGATCCGGAAGGCTGGGCCGAGCAGCTCGATGCCGCAGTGCTGCCCACCGGCACCCTGCGCCGGGTGGACGGCGGCGCCGTTGCCTCGCTGCCCGGCTACGCGGAAGGCGCCTGGTGGGTGCAGGATGCCGCCGCCGCCCTGCCCGCCCGCCTGCTGGGCGACGTGGCCGGCAAGCGCGTGGTCGACCTGTGCGCCGCTCCCGGCGGCAAGACCGCCCAGCTTGCCGCATCCGGAGCCCATGTGACGGCGGTGGACCAGGCGCCGGGCCGCCTCACCCGCTTGTCGGACAACCTCACCCGCTTGTCGCTCACGGCGGACCTGGTGACCGACGATGCCGCCACCTGGCGGCCCGATGCGCCGCCCGACGCGGTGCTGCTGGACCCGTCGTGCACCTCCACCGGTACCATCCGCCGCCACCCCGACGTGCCCCACCTGAAGGGCCCGGACGCGGTCGACCGGCTCGCCGCGCGGCAGTCGGAGTTGCTCGACAACGCCGTGGCGATGCTGGCTCCCGGCGGGCTGCTCGTCTACTGCACCTGCTCGCTGCTGCCCGAAGAAGGCGAGCGACAAATTGCCCGTCTGCTGGAGCGCGGCGCCCCCATGGTGCGCGAGCCGGTGCAGCCGAACGAGATGCCGGGCCTCACCGAAGCCATCACGCCCGAGGGCGATGTGCGCACGCTGCCCAGCCACTGGCCGAACCAGGGCGGGCTCGACGGCTTTCATGTCAGTCGATTGCGGCGTACCAGTTAAGGTGATAGGTGAGCTTCGGGCGAGCGACCGGAGCGACAGGGGCGTGTAGTCGGGGGTGGGCATCATGGCAGGGGCGGAGGCGGGATCGATCCGACGCCAGGCGCACCGCCTGCTCTTTGGCAACCCGGTCTACGGCCTGACGCTCGGGCGCACCCACCCGACCCATCTGCGCCTCGTCCCCCCCGATCCCTGGCCGGGCAGCGCCGAACGCGGCCAGGAGCTGTTGGCCGGCGTCTACCACTTCGCCGGCGAAACCGTGCAGACGGCACGGCCGAACTGGACGCCGCTGGGCTCCGGCGAGGACTACCTGGCCGGGCTGCACGGCTTTTCCTGGCTGCGCGACCTGCGCGCGCTGGGCGGCGATACGGCACGGCGCCACGCCCGCCTGCTGGTGGACGACTGGCTGGACACCTGCAGCGCCTGGCATCCGGTGATCTGGCGGCCGGACGTGATCGGCCGCCGCCTCGCCTCTTGGGCCACCGGCCACGATTTCTTCTGCGCCAGCGCCGACGACGACGCGCGCCGCCGCATCTTCGCCTCCATGGCCCGCCAGCTCCGCCACCTGGCGCGCACCGCTCCCGGTCCGTTGCGTGGTCTGCCCGCCTGGTCTGCCGCCTACGGGTTGGCGCTGGGGTCCATCTGTCTGCCCGGCGGCGACCGCCTGTGGCCCAAGGCCGGCAGGCTGGTGGACACCGTGCTGGCGCGGCAGATCCGTCCCGACGGTGGGGTGACCGACCGCAACCCCATGACCATGGCGACCATCCTGCGCGACCTGATCGACCTGCGCGCCACCCTGAACGCCGCCGCTTCCAGCCTCGCCCTCAGCGGGGTCGACGCCGTGCGCACCACCGTCCAGGACATGATCGACCGGCTGGCGCTGGGCCTGCGCACGCTACGCCACGGCGACGGCCGGCTGGCCCTGTTCCACGGGGCCCAGGAGGGCGACCGCGTGCTGCTGGACACCATCCTGTCGCACGCCGGCTCGCGGGTGCGGGTGGCGCGCAGTTCCACCATCGGCGGCTACCGCCGGCTCGGCATGGGCCGCGTGGTGATCATGATGGACAGCGAGACGGTGCCGCCGCCGGGCGACGACCGCGACGCCCACGCCGCACCGCTGGCCATCGAGATGTCGGTGGGGCGCGAGCGCATGGTGGTCAATTGCGGCGCGTGGGACGGCCGCGGCGGCAAGTCCGGCCCGGTGTGGCACACGGCCCTGCGCGGTACGGCCGCCCACTCCACCCTGGTGGTGGACGGCGCCAACTGCGTGCCGGTGCTGGAAGGCGGCGGACTGGGACCGGCTACCGGCGGCGTGAGTGCCGAAGCCGTCGATCCGCCGGAGGGCCTGCTGGCCGAAGCCGCCCACAGCCACTACCGGGCGCGCTTCGGCGTCACCCACCACCGCCGCATCTGGATTGCCGAAAGCGGCGAGGATATCCGCGGCGAGGACACCTTGGCGCACGACGGCCCGGAAACCCGGGCGGAGGGGGCCGAGCCGCTCGCCTTCACCGTGCGCTTTCACCTCCACCCCGAGGTGCGGGTCGCCGCCTCGCAGGACGGCGAAAGCATGCTGCTGCGCCTGTCCGGCGGCCAGGGGTGGCGCTTCCATGCGGCCGGCGGCAGCCTGGCGTTGGAGGATTCCGTCTACATCTCCGGGCCCGACAGCGTGCGCAAATCCAGCCAGATCGTCGTCTCCGGCGCCCTGGCGGACGCGGCGGACGCGCCGGCTGCCCTGGTGCGCTGGGCCTTCAAGCGCGAACGCCGCGGCGGCTAGTTGGGCGGTCACGTTTTGCGCCATCGCCGGTTCGACAAGCCGGGCCACCGGGAGTAGCGTGGTGCCCCGCCGCACAGACGGCGCCCCACACCGCGAAACCAGTGCCCCGCCATGACAGATCCCGTCGCCCCGATCCGCCGCGCCCTCATCTCCGTAGCCGACAAGGCCGGGATCGTCGACTTCGCCCGATTCCTCGCCGATCGCGGGATCGAGCTGCTGTCCACCGGCGGCTCGGCGGCCACCCTGGCCGGCGCCGGCATCCCGGTGACCGAGGTGTCGCAGCACACCGGCTTCCCGGAAATCATGGACGGCCGGGTGAAGACGCTGCACCCCAAGATCCACGGCGGCCTGCTGGCCCGGCGCGACAGCCCCGAGCACTTGGACGCCATGACGGACTACTCCATCGCTCCTATCGACCTGCTGGTGTGCAACCTCTACCCGTTCGAGGACACGCTGATGTCGGGTGCCGATTGGGACACCTGCGTGGAGAACATCGATATCGGCGGCGTGGCGATGACGCGGGCGGCCGCCAAGAACCACGCCTTCGTGACCGTGGTGGTGGACCCCGCCGACTACGGTGACGTGATGGCCGCCATGACCGGCCCGGATAACGCCGTGCCGCTGGACTTGCGGCGGCGCCTGGCGGCCGGGGCCTTCGGGCGCATCGCTGCCTACGAGGCGACCATCGCCGGCTGGCTGGCGGGCGAGGCCAGCGAGGATCTGCCCAAGCACATCAGCTTCGGCGGCGAGCGCTCCCTCAAGCTGCGCTACGGCGAGAACCCCCACCAGTTGGCCGCGCTCTACCGTACGGCGGATACCGTGCCCGGCGTGGTCGGCGCCCGCCAGTTGCAGGGCCGCGAGCTTTCCTACAACAACATCGCCGATGCCGATGCCGCGCTGGACCTGGTATCGGAGTTCGCCGCCCCGGCGGTGGCCATCATCAAGCACGCCAACCCGTGCGGCGTGGCACTCGGCAGCGGCCCGGCGGAAGCCTTCCTGAAGGCGCGCGCGTGCGATCCCGTCAGCGCCTTCGGCGGCATCGTGGCACTCAACCGGCCGCTCGACGCGGCCACCGCAACGGCCATCAGCGAGATGTTCTGCGAGGTGGTGATCGCGCCCGACATCGCCGAGGACGCCCAGGCCGCACTGGCCGCCAAGACCAACCTGCGGGTGCTGGTGACCGGCGGCATGCCGCGCCCCGACCGGCCGGGCATCACCGTGCGCAGCGTCGCCGGGGGATTGCTGGTGCAGTCCCGCGATGCCGGCCGGGTGGACCCCGCCCAGCTTGAGGTGGTGACCGAGCGCGCCCCCACCGAAACGGAGATGGCCGACCTGCTGTTCGGCTTCGCCGTGGTCAAGCACGTGCGCTCCAACGCCATCGTGTTCGCCCGCGGCGGCATGGCGGTGGGCATCGGTGCCGGCCAGATGAGCCGCATCGACAGTGCCCGCATCGCCGCCCAGAAGGCGGTGGAGATCGGTGCCGCGGAGGGCGAGGATACACCGCGCACGGCGGGAGCCGTGGTGGCGTCGGACGCCTTCTTCCCGTTTGCCGACGGGCTGTTGGCAGTGGCCGAAGCGGGGGCGACGGCGGTGATCCAGCCGGGCGGCTCGGTGCGCGACAAGGAAGTGATCGAGGCCGCGAACAAGGCCGGCATGGCCATGGTGTTCACCGGCATGCGCCACTTCAAGCACTGAGCCGCGACCGGACGATCGGCCGGCCGGGCAACTCCCGGCCGCCGTTGCGTCAGGCGGTGCGCCAGTTGACGGCGAGGTCTTCGCGGAAGGCGAACCGCACAAGATGACGGGTCACCACATCCTCTAGCTCGGCCGCCTCCGCCGCACCGGAGCCGGCGACGCGGAGGCTCAGCACATCGCCCTCCGCATGCAGGGTGCAGTCGCCGGCGGCGAAGCCGATCTGGCCATCGGTTGGGTCGAACGTCGCCGGCACCCGGTGGCCGAAATGCTTGCAGAGCTGTTGCAGGTAGCGCGAGGCGTTGGGCGTGGCGACTTCGGCCCGGCGCACGCAGACTGTTTCGCGGTGGGCTTGCTCGGCCATGCTCAACGCACCCGTTCGACCTGCTGGGCCGCGCTGTCGATGGCGGCCGCGATCTGGTCCACCATCTCGTCCGACAGCTCCTGGCCGCGCAGCCTGAGGCGCAGCGCCATCTTCAGGTTGTCCATGGCGCGCATGATCTGGGGATGGCGGCCGCGCCGGCCGAATTCGCCTCCGCCGCCGATGCGCGCCCGCAGCTCGTCCACCGCGGCGGCATTCTCCGCAAGGAAGGCCCGGCCTTCGGGCGTGGCGGCGTAGGACTTGCGGCCGGCGTCGGACGGCTCGATCGCCGCGTAGCCCATGTCCTCCAGCCAGGAGAGCGTGGGGTAGACGACGCCGGGGCTGGGCGCGTAGCTGCCGCCGAACAGCTCCTCCACGCCGCGGATCAGGTCGTAGCCGTGGCACGGCTCCTCGGCGATCATCGACAGCAAGAGCAGGCGGATTTCCCCGTAGTCCAGCGGCCGGCGCCCGCGGCCGTGCCCGCGTTCATGCCCATGACCGGGCCCATGACCGGGCTCATGGCCACATCCATGGCCGCGGCCGTGCGGCTGGTCAGGCGTGTGATGGAAGGCTCGATCGGCATGGGGACCGCCATGGCAGCCGCATCCGATGTGATGTGAATGGGTATGTCTCATGGCTTCCGATATATATCTCGATATATCGGAATTCAAGCCCCATCGCACGATGCATCGCAGCCCGGCGCGGATGCCGCCGGCTCCCACTCTTCCAATCAAGAGTTCGGCTTGGTCCTACGGCCGGGCGAACACCGCCGCACACACCGGCAGGTCGACCAGGTCGCCATCGACTTCGCCGGGGAGTGCCAGATCCTGGTCCAGCGGGCGCACCTCCAGGGGCAGGCGTACGCGCACCGGCTCCGTGCCCAGGTTGAACACGCACACTAGCGCTTCGCCACCGGCCCCGAACCGCTCGAAGCCCAGCACCGGATCGGGCAGGTCGAAGAAGCGGATATCGCCGGTGATCAGGGCCGGCTTGGTCTTGCGCCAGGCGAGGAAGCGCTTGGTGAAGGCCAGCACCGAGCTGGGGTCGCCGGCCTGGCGGTCGACGGCCAGCGTGCGCTGGGCGATGTCCACAGGTAGCCACGGCACGCCGTCGGAAAAGCCGGCGTTGTGGGCGCTCGCTTCCCACACCATGGGGGTGCGGGCATTGTCGCGGCTGATGTGGTCGGGCCAGAAGCGGATGCCTTCGGGGTCCTGCAGGTCCTCGAACGGCACGTCGGCGTTGGGCAGGCCCAACTCCTCGCCCTGGTAGAGAAAGGCGGTGCCGCGCAGGCTGCACAACAGCGCGATCATCTGCTTGGCGAAGGCCGTCCGGTCGCGCCCAGCCCCCCAGCGGGTGACGACGCGCGGCACGTCGTGGTTGGAAAACGCCCAGGAGGGCCACGCCCCGTCCGGCGCCTTCGCCACCTCCGCCAAAGTGGCGCGGATGCCGCCGGCCGTCACCGGCTCGCGCAGGAACACGAAGGTGTAGGCGGTGTGCAGACGCTTCCGGCCGTCGGTGTACTCCACCAGGTCCTGCACCGGCTTGTCGCTGGCGATCTCGCCTACCAGCATGCGCGCGTCGTAGCCGTCCAGGACGCCGCGCAAGCGTTCGATGATGGGGAGGGTTTCCGGGCGCGAGCGGTTGTAGAGCGGCCGCTGCAGCCAATAGGGCTTGACGGGGTCCGGATGCGGCCGCGGCGGGTTGTCCCGGAGCTGCGCGTCGTGGGCGTAGAAGTTCACCACGTCGAGGCGGAAGCCGTCCGTGCCGCGGTCGAGCCAGAAGCGCGCCACGTCCAGCACGGCATCCTGCACCTCGGGGTTCAGCAGGTTAAGGTCCGGCTGCTCGGCGAGAAAATTGTGCAGGTAGTACTGGCGCCGCCGCGGCTCCCAGTCCCAGGCCGGGCCGCCGAACACCGACAGCCAGTTGTTGGGCGGCGTGCCGTCCGGCTTGGGATCGGCCCACACGTACCAGTCGGCCCTGGGGCCGGTGCGCGCCTGGCGGCTTTCCGCAAACCACGGGCAGAGGTCGGAGCTGTGGGAATAGACCTGGTCGATCACCACCTTCAGCCCCAGCTCGTGGGCGGTGGCGACCAGCCGGTCGTAGTCCTCCAGCGTGCCGAACATGGGGTCGATTTCGGTATACCCGGCGATGTCGTAGCCGAAGTCCTTCATGGGCGAGCGGAAGAAGGGCGAGATCCAGATGGCGTCCGCCCCCAGGGCCGCGACGTGCTCCAGCCGGTCGATGATGCCGGGCAGGTCGCCGATGCCGTCGCCGTTGCTGTCCTGGAAGCTGCGCGGGTAGATCTGGTAGATCACCGCACCGCGCCACCACTCGTTCATTGGGGGTCTCCTTCCGCTTCGGCGAAGCAGGCGTGCGCCAGGTTGACCATCGCCGTACGGCTGTCTTCGGTGTCCGGGCCGGCCAGCAGCCCGGCTGAGTCCGCCCGTTCCGCCAGGCAGGTACAATGCCGGCTGCACAGGTCCGCGATCTCAAGTCCGGTGTCGGTCTGCACCGTCTGCACGCACGACGCGGTGCACGCCTGCCGGAAGCCGGCCCGCGTGTCCCCCGCCGGCTCCCCTGCCGCCACCATGGGCAGGCGTCCCTCCCCGCTCACCGCCACGAAACCGGCCACCAGGGCGATCAGCACCGGCTGGTGGAGGAGGTAGAGCGGCAAGGCGTGCCGCCCGGCCCAGGCGAGCGTGCGGGTGACGGCACTGCCGGGGCGCCAGCGCCACAGGCCGGCAAGTGCGTCTGACCGCGCCAAAGCCAGGCGAGCCAACACCATGCCGCCGAACATCCAGGCGATCCAGGGCAGCACCGGCACATAGTCGTTGGTGACGGGTGCCATGGTGACGAGCCCGGTCCAGCGCAGGCCCGGCTGGTTGAACAGCGGGTCGGCGGCCACCTGGGGCAGCACCGCCGCCACCACGGCCAAGGCCGCCAGCGCCCAGGCGGGCCAGCGCAAGACCAGGAGGCCGAGCACGCTGACGACGGCGATGCAGTGGAGGATGCCGAAGAAGATCCAGGTGTCCGGCATCACCTGCCAGGTGACGAGGCTGATCAGCACCGCCGCCGCGACGATCCAGCCGAGCCGCCGGGCGAAGCGGCCAAGCCCCAGCGGGCCGCGGCCGGCCAGCACCAGGCCGATGCCGACAATGGCAAGGAAGCTGCCGGCAATCAGCGTGCGGAAGATGCGCCAGCCGAGCCCGTCCTCCACCGGCCAGGCGGCAAGCTGGAAGATCATCAGGTCCCACGACAGGTGGTAGACCGCCATGGCGACGAAGGCGACGCCGCGCGCGACATCGACGGCCGCCACCCGCCCGCGGGCGGTGGCCCCCGGCGACGGCGTGCCCTCCGCCGACGCGCCTAGGATCGGCTCGACAGTGCCCACGTGCCGTCGGTTCCCTGACACGCGGTTCCCCGCTCGGTGAACATGCGGCCCCCGTGGCTGTAGGACTGGACATAGTCGCGGCAGGTGCGGCCGGCGCTGTCGTAGGGATCGCTGGTGGCGGCGACACGGCCGAAAGCGCCGGACGGACCGTCCCAGCCCACCGGCTGGCCGGTGCTCAGTGCGGCTGCACAGGCGCGCTGGTAGCTCGCCCGGTCCGCTCCGGTGAAGGGGCCGCCCAGATCGGCTCCGGTGCCCCCGGCCGGCAAGGCCGCGATGGCGGCAATGGTCGGCCGCGCTGCCGCCGGCGGATCGGCCGCCTGGGTCGTCTGCTCGCGCGGGGTCGACTGGCAGGCCGCCATAGCCAACGCACACAGGACGAACAGCAGCGTGCGGGTGGCGGGCGCGGTCATGGCTGGCCGGGTGATGAACGACGGTCGAGGGCCGCCACTCTACGGGGTTTCGCCGGTGGAGAAAATCTCCATGCGACGGCGCAAGCCGCCGACCCTCAGTAGATCGTTTCCTTCAGCCGCTGCGGGTAGGCCGCATCGTAGGCCTGGGCTTCCACGCGCCGCTCGGTCAATGCCTGCACCATGGTGCCGGTGCTGGGCAGGGCGGAGCGCGGAATCTGCGCGTCCGGGCTCCACAGGCGGGAGCGCACCAGCGCCTTCGGGCACTGGAAATAGACCCGCTCCACCGCCACCACGATCACCGAAGCCGGCACCTTGCCCTGCATCTCGAAGCCGGCGCGCAGCTCGGGATCGGTGGAGATGCGGGCGCGGCCGTTCACCCTCAGCGTTTCGCCGATGCCGGGAATGAGGAACAGCAGCGCAATGCGCGGATCGCGCACGATGTTGCGCAGGCTGTCGACGCGGTTGTTGCCGCGGCGGTCGGGGATCAGCAGCGTCCTGGCATCGGCGACGCGCACGAAGCCGGCCGGATCGCCGCGCGGCGAGCAGTCGAGTCCCTCCGGCCCGGACGTGGCGACCACCACGAAGGGCGCCGCATCGATGAACGCCCGGTAGTGATCGGACACATGGTCGATCTCCTTCAGCATCGAGACCTCGTGCGCGGCCCCATAGATCTCGTCGAGCTGGGCCTCGCTGGTCACGTCGTAGCTGGGATCGCTCATCTGCCCAATCTCCGTGCGGCTGCGGGACTGAGCGGACTGTGCCCGGACGGCCCCCTGCACGGCAAGGGCGCGATTGTCCCGGCACATCGGTGTGCCGGGCCCCGTCCTGCGGCTACGGATCAGGCAAAGGCGGTGGCCTTGAGGGAGGGGCGGGCCGCCGCACCATCCTGCCAGCGGGCAAGCACCGGGGCCGCCTGGCGCCAGCCCAGATCGCCGTGGCGGAAGTCGAGATAGGCAAGGGCCGTGGCAACGGAGAGGGCGCCCAGATCGAAGGGCCGCTCAAGGTCCACCGCTCCTGCCTCCAGGGCCGCCACCAGGCGGCGCACTGCGGCCACCTGCCGGGCGATCCAGCCGGGGCTCTGCTCACCTGCCGGACGGCGCGTTTCGATGACCGCGGCGAAGGCGGCATCCATCAGCCCCTGGGCGAGGCCGGCCAGGCGCAGGCAGGCGAAGCGGGCCGCCGGATCGTCCGGCACCAGCGATGGCCCGGCCAGGGCCACATCCAGATGGGCACAGATGGCCCAGCTTTCCGAGAGCGCCCCCTCGCCCGTCACCAGCACCGGCACCTTGCCGGCGGGGGCCACGCCGTGCAGCTCCGGCGGGTCGCTCCAGGGGTCGACGCGCACCACCTCCACCCGGTCCGCCGCCCCCTTCTCGTGGAGAAAGACCAGCGTCTTGCGGGCGTAGGGTGAAGTGGGGGCCACGAACAGCTTCATCGGTGGGGTCTCCTCGACAGCAAGAGCACGGCGACGACGGCCGCCAGCGTGCCTGCCGCCAGCGCTGCGGTGCCGATGGCGAAGATGGCGATGTGGTCGCCGGTCCGGTCGAACAGGCGGGCGAGGCCGAATGCGCCCACCGCCTGGGCCACGGCGAAGCCGGAGGTCATCCAGCTCCAGGCACGGGCATGGCCGTCCGGTCCCGCCAGCTCCGCCGCCACACCGCTGCCCAGAACCACCAACCCCGGTGTCAGCAGGCCGACCATGGCAGCCGAAATCCCCAGGGCGATGGCCTCGCTGGTGAGCAGCGGCAGCCCGACCATGGCCGTCTTGACGATAAGGGCCAGCAGCAGGGCCAGGGGAAACCCCACCGCGCGGGCCACGGCGGCGGCACTGAGGGCGCCGACGGCGGCCCCCAGGCCGAATACCGCCCACATGTGGCCGCCCGCCGCCACGCCCCAGCCAAGCCCGCGGGCCACATAGTCGCTGAGGAAGACGGTGTGGGGCAGGAAGCCGATGCCGTCGCTGGAATAGGCGCAGATCAGCAGGGCCAGGATCAGCGGCCGGTGGAGCGCCAGTGCGCGGCGTGCCGCCGTCACCGGCGGGGCCGGCCAGCGCGACCAGGCCAGCGCCACCATGGCCAGCCCGGCCAACCCCAAACTCAGCCAGGCAGCTCCCACGCCCGCCGGCAGCAAGAGCGGCACGCCGAACCCGGACACCACCACGCCGATGCCGATGCCGGAAAACACCAGTCCACCCAGCAGCGGCCGCCGCAGGGCGGGCACCGCGGCCAGCACGGTCGGCGCCGCCAGCACCATCAGCATGCCGCCGGTGACGCCGGCGGTCAGCCGCCAGCCCATCAGCCACACCAGCCCGACCGGCCAGGCGCAGGCGATCAACGCCAGGGCCGTCAGCACCATGCCGCAGCGCAGGGCGGTGCGCCGGCCGAGCCGGGCGTCGATCCACGGAGCCGCCAGCGCGCCCGCCAGGTAGCCGGCCAGATTGGCCGCCCCCAGCAGGGCGGCATCGCCGCCGCTCACCCACCCCGCCTCCACCATGGCGGGGAACAGCGGCGTAAAGGAAAAGCGGCCGAGCCCGACGCCCAGCAGCGTCGCCACCCCGCCGGCAAGCGCCAGGGACGCCAGCGACAGGGGGGCGGACGCCGCGGCCCCGGTGCGGGCCAGTCCATCCATCCTCAACTCGTTGCCGTGCATGGGGTGTTCCGCCGTTACGTCCGCGCTCGCCAGGGCGCGACCCTGGCACAGGATTGACATCTCCCAGAGCGAATTTTTTAGATGCTGTGGATCAAATTTTTTGATGGAGAGGGGCCATGGAGAGCCGCGACCTGGCGTTCTTCGTCGCCGTCGCCGAAGCCGGCAGCATCACCGGCGCGGCCGACCGGCTGCACTGTGTCCAGTCCAACGTCACCGCCCGCCTGCGGGCATTGGAGGCAGCCGTGGCGACGCCGCTGTTCCACCGCTCCAGCCGCGGCGTCAGTCCTACCCGTGCCGGCGAGGCGCTGCTCGGGCCGGCCCGCAAGGTATGCGCGGCGCTGGAGGAAGCGCGGGCGGTGGCTGCCTCCCTCACCGACCCCGACCGGCCGAGCGGCCGGCTGGCGCTGGGAAGCATGGAGTCGACGGCAGCGGTACGGATGCCGGAGATCCTGGCGGCGTTTCACCGTGCCCACCCGACCGTGGACCTGTCGGCCTCCACCGGCTCCAGCGCTGCGCTGACCGCCGACGTACTGGGCCACCGGCTGGATGCCGCCCTGATCGCCGGCCCCTGCGAGCACGCGGAGCTGGTGGCCGATCCGGTGGGCACGGAGCGCATGGCGCTGGTTCTGCCGGCCGGCGCGGACTGGCCGCTGAAGGTGCGGCAGGGCCGGTTGACCGCCTTCTGCTTCCGCTCGGGCTGCACCTATCGGGCGTGGCTAGAGGGCATGCTGGCCGACCTGGGGCTGCGCCACACGCGCCTGCTGGATTTCGGCACGCTGGACGGCATCCTCGGCGGCGTCGCCTCCGGCATCGGCTTCACCTACATGCCGGTGAGTGCCGTGGCCGCCTCTCGCTTCGCCGGCAAGGTGTCGCTGCACACGCCCCAGGCGCGCTGGCGCGAGGCGCAAACCGTGCTGATACGGCGGGCCGACGCGCTGGAGACCGCCGCGTTGGCGGCGTTCCGCGCGCTTGCCCGGCGCCTTTGGGATGAGCTTCAGACAGAGATGCCGCTGGGCGCGTAGTGGCGGCGGAGATGGGCGGCCATATTCTTGTCGGCCGTATCGGCGTGCCGTTGCAGCCAGGTCCCCAGTGCCCGGATCTCGTCCAGGCGCAGGAGTTGGCGCTTCAGCATCAGGGCGTGGGCATAGCGGGCCAAGCGATCGAGAATGGCCTTGTGCTCCTGGCTGTGGAGCTCCAGGGAGGGGCAGCGCCCCTTGCGCATGAGGATTTCCTCGCGCGCGAAATGGTCCCGGCTATGTTCGATCATATCGTTGAAAAGCTTGGTGAAATGCTCGCGATTGCCATCCACGCTGGCGATGCTGAGCTGGGCCAGCAGCGTCTCAAGCTCATGGTGGTCCCGGTCGACTTCCGAGACGCCCAGCGGAACCAGGCTTGGTTCTATGCCGAACTCGAGGGCACCCATGGATCAATCACCGACGTTATCTTAAGGTTAATCTATCATTTTGATTGCCGCTCTTCATGCCGATCATCATAGCCGTCACTAATGGTCACGGCCAACTACAGCCCGCGCCTAAGGGACAAACGGTCGCAACATGCAACCCCGCGCCGCCCAGGCGGCCCGGGGGATACCAGCTAAAACGCGAAGATCGCAGGCGACGTCAGGCCGAATGGCCGTCGCTGCTGCCGTGATCGGTCGGCCGGCCGACGTAGCGGGCAATCAACCCAAAGTCGAACAGCACCGCAAAACCGAAGATCATGAGGCCGAAGAAATACATCATGTCGTCGTGGGCGCGGCTGGCCATGAACAGGGCGAGCAGCCCCAGCGCTGCGATCAGGGCGCCCGTGACCCACCGTGGCGAAATGCCCATATCCGCCTTCTCCTCTTCATCCTTGCCCGGCTCCGCCGTGCGGCCGCCCGCCTCCTAGGAGACGGCGGCCGGGTCGGCCTCGGGCTCGACGTGTTCAACCAGATCCTTGTAGGCGTGCCAAGTGGCGTGACCGATGATCGGCACCGTGAAGATCAGCCCGACATAGGCGGTAACCAGCCCGGCCGCCAGCGCCACGGCGATCAGCACCGCCCAGATCATCATCGGCCACAGGTTTTCCCGGATCGCCCGGATGCTGACGAAGATCGCCTGAAAGACGTGCTGTTCGGGCTGGTCGAGCAGGTAGGGGATGGACACCGCACTGATGGCGAAGGCGACGAAAGCCAGCGCGCCGCCGACCAGCACACCGGCCACCAACAGGGGCACGCCCTCGTCGGTCACCAGCGCGTCCAGCATCAACGTCGCTTCCGGGCCCGGCGGATTTTCCGAGAAGAACAGCATGAACATCATCAGCGCGATGCGCATCCAGGCCAGCGCCAGCAGCAGCAGCGCCACCCCGATCAGGGCGATCTGCGTGGGGTTCGCCCGCCAGGCGAGCAGGCTGCGGCCGAAGCTGGGGCGTTGGCCTTCGCTCAGGTCCTTGCTGATCTGATAGATGCCGACGGCGGCCAGCGGGCCGATCAGAGTAAAGGTCGCGGCCAGCGGCAGGCTGACGTAGAGGATGTCGTGCCACCACAACAAGGTGGTCAGGGCGAAGCCGAGAATGGCGTACCAGGCACCGTGGGCGCAGCCCAGGAACCGGCTGCGATAGAGGTCCTTATAGCCGCGTTCCAGCCAGGTCCAGGGCACCGCCCCGTCGATCTTGCGGATGCGGTAGCTGGGCGCTTCCAGCGAGTGGCCCATGGAGTCCGTCGGCGAGCTGCCGGCAGCGTCCGTCGCGTTCATGGTGTCCGACATGGCGTCCCCCCTCCGTATGTTATGCGGCTTCTTGCGGCCCCAATGCGGGCCGAGGTCCGGATCTGACTTGAGCGCAACTTGGAGTCAATCAGATTCCCGGCTGCTTTTCCACAAGGGCGGGTGCCGCGGGGTGACGCACGCTCCGGCGGCCGGCCGAAACAATGGCGCACAGCCACGAAAAATACGCGCAATCGGAGCATCGCCCGCGGACGCTGCGCCCGACCGCCGCGGCCAAGGCATTCCCATCGCCTGTTTCGACGCCGTGCGCTATGGCGACGGTTGCGGTGCAAAAGTGGCACCCGAACCATTGATCCAGATCAATGCTCGGGGCTTGCCCGTCTCTGACGTTGGGGCAATCACGATGGCGTGGTCCGCCCGCGGCTCCGACGGTGGAGTGGCGAGGGAAGCTTTGGGGAAGTCCAGATGGCCATGACAGCCGACACCACCGCCGACGCGGCCGGCGCCGCAGCCGCCGGCGACCGGACGCAAGTGGTCTACAACGAAGACGTGGTGCGCAAGTTTACGCTGGCGGCCACCTTCTGGGGGATCGTGGCCTTCCTGGCGGGCACCTTCATCGCCTTCCAGCTCGCCTTCCCCGTCCTGAACCTGGGCCTGGAGTGGACCACCTTCGGCCGCCTGCGGCCGGTGCACACCTCGGCCGCCATCTTCGCCTTCGGCGGCAACGTGCTGTTCGCCACCTCCTTCTACGTGGTCCAGCGCACGTGCCGAACGACTCTGTTCGGCGGCCGCGACCTCGCGAACTTCATCTTCTGGGGCTACAACATCTTCATCGTGCTGGCGGCGACCGGCTACATCATGGGGATCACCCAGAGCCGCGAATACGCCGAGCCGGAATGGTACCTGGACCTGTGGCTGACCATCGTCTGGGTCGCCTATGCGGTGGTCTATATCGGTACCGTGATGATCCGCCGGGAACCCCACATCTACGTGGCCAACTGGTTCTACATGGCGTTCATCATCACCATCGCCATCCTGCACATCTTCAACAATCTGGCGGTGCCGGTGTCGTTCTTCGGCACGGTCAGCTATTCCGCCTTCTCCGGCGTCCAGGATGCGCTGACCCAGTGGTGGTACGGCCACAACGCCGTGGGCTTCTTCCTCACCGCCGGCTTCCTGGCGATCATGTACTACTTCGTGCCGAAGCGGGCGAACCGGCCGGTGTATTCCTACCGGCTGTCGATCGTGCACTTCTGGTCGTTGATCTTCCTCTACATCTGGGCGGGCCCGCATCACCTGCACTACACCGCCCTGCCCGAGTGGTCGCAGACGCTGGGCATGGTGTTCTCGGTGATGCTGTGGATGCCGAGCTGGGGCGGCATGATCAACGGCATCATGACGCTGGCCGGCGCCTGGGACAAACTGCGCACCGACCCGGTGCTGCGCTTCCTCGTCGTCTCGGTCGGCTTCTATGGCATGAGCACCTTCGAAGGCCCGCTGATGAGCGTGCGCCAGGTGAACGCGCTCAGCCACTACACCGACTGGACGGTGGGCCACGTGCATTCCGGCGCGCTGGGCTGGGTCGCCTTCGTCTCCTTCGGCGCGCTCTACTTCCTGGTGCCGAAGCTGTGGGGCCGCCGCGAGCTCTACTCGCTGCGCCTGGTGGAGTGGCACTTCTGGACGGCGACCCTGGGGATCGTGCTGTACATCACCGCCATGTGGGTGAGCGGCATCATGCAGGGCCTGATGTGGCGGTCGTACGACGGCCTCGGCTTCCTCCAGTACTCGTTCATCGAGACCGTGGAAGCGATGCACCCGTTCTACGTGATCCGGGCGCTCGGCGGGGTGCTGTTCGTCGTCGGCGCGCTGCTCATGGTCTACAATTTCTGGCGCACCATCCGGGGCGATGAGGCCACCGAGCGCCGGGCGGCCGCACCGGTGGGCGGGACACGGCCCGCCACCGTCACCGTCCGCTCCACCCCGGCCGAGTAAGAGGACACAGCGATGGTGCTGGAGAAGCCTGTCACCAAGGGCCATGCCCGGCTCGAAACAAACACCCTGCTGATGGCGGTGGTGATCCTCATCACGGTGTCGATCGGCGGCCTGGTGGAAATCGTCCCGCTGTTCACCATCGACAGCACCATCGAGCAGGTGGACGGCGTGCGCCCCTACACGCCGCTGGAGCTGGCCGGACGGCGTATCTACATCCGCGAAGGCTGCTACAACTGCCATAGCCAGATGGTGCGGCCTTTCCGCGACGAGGTGGAGCGCTACGGCCACTATTCCATCGCCGCGGAGAGCATGTTCGACCACCCCTTCCAATGGGGCTCCAAGCGCACCGGACCGGACCTGGCGCGGGTCGGCGGCAAGTATTCCAACGACTGGCACGTCGCCCACCTGATCGATCCGCGTTCGGTGGTGCCGGAATCGATCATGCCGCCGTACGCCTTCCTGGCCGAACGCGAGCTCGGCTACCGCGACATCGCCGATCACCTGTGGGCCAACAGCGCCGTCGGCGTGCCCTACACCGAGGAGATGATCGCGGCCGCCTACGAAGACCTGCTCGCCCAGGCCGATGCCGAGGCCGACTGGAGCGGGCTGGAGGAGCGCTACGGCGACAACGTCGTCACCGGCGACTTCGATGGCGATCCGGAACGGCTGACGGAGATGGACGCGCTGGTTGCCTATCTCCAGGTGCTGGGGACCATGGTGAACTTCAGCGAATACAGCGTCGAAGACCTGCGCCAGTGACGGGGGATTGCGGCGGCCGCAACCGGGAGAATGCCGTTGGAGGAGTTGATCTCGGTCCTCAGATCGTTCTGGCCGGTGTGGCTGATGGCCCTGTTCGTCGGCGTGGTGGTCTGGACCCTGTGGCCGAACCGGCGGCGCAAGCTGGAAGAAGACTACAGTCACATCCCGCTCAGGGATGACGAGCCGGACGAGGAGCGTTGAACCATGCCGACCAAGGTTGAAAAGGACTCGGTTACCGGCACGGAAACTACCGGGCACGAGTGGGACGGCATCAAGGAACTGAACACGCCACTGCCCAAGTGGTGGCTGTACATCTTCTATGCCTCGATCATCTGGTCGGTGATCTACTGCATCTTCATGCCCTCGGTGCCCTACATCACCGGCTATTTCGGCGGGATCTGGGACTATAGCCAACGGGCGACGGTGGAAGAGCAGCTCGCCGCCGCCCACCAGCGCCAGTCGGTGTTCCTCGACCGCATGGCCGGTCTCTCGCCCGAACAGGTGGCCGAAGACCCCGAATTGTTGACCTTCGCGCTGGCCGGCGGTGCCGCGGCCTTTGCCGACAACTGCGCGCCCTGCCACGCGCTGGGCGGCGCCGGCAATCCCGGCGGCTACCCCGTGCTGGCCGATGACGACTGGCTGTGGGGCGGCACCATGGACGACATCATGGTCACCATCCGCCATGGCATCCGCAGCGACCTGGACACCAACACGCGGCTCGCCACCATGCCGAATTTCGGCTCCGACGGCTTGCTGAGCCGTGAGCAAGTGGCGGCGGTGGCCGACTATGTGCTGTCGCTCTCCGGCCACGGCGACGCCGGCGCGGAAACCCTGGCGGAAGGTGCGGAGATCTTCGCCGCGCAATGCGTGAGTTGCCACGGCGCGGACGGCACCGGCCTGCACGAGTTCGGCGCCCCCAACCTGACCGACGCCATCTGGCTTTACGGCGGCGAGCGCTCCGAGGTGATCGCGCAGGTCAACCACCCGCGCCTCGGCGTCATGCCGGCCTGGGAGGAGCGGGCCAACGGCCAGGGGCTCGACGACACGACCATCCGCATGCTGACCGTCTACGTCCACAGCCTGGGCGGCGGCGAATAGCGCCCCGCCAGCCTACCCGCCCGGCCCCGGCTGCCTGCGACCAGATGCCCGTCGGCGAATCAGCGCAAGGTTTCGGTATGGCCCAGTGGCTATACCAGCGCGGAGAGGAAAGACCGCCGCCCACAGCGGCGGCCGCCCCGTCGTCCGGGAGACTACGGTGAACACCACGCAAGCGCACCCCGAGGTGGTGCAGTCCGAAGACGTCCTGTCCCGCCAGGAACAGCGGTCGCAGCCGCTCTACACCGGCCGGGTCAAGGTCTACCCCAAGGCCGTGTCCGGCCGCGTCCGCCGGGTCAAATGGGCGGTCCTGGGGCTCTGCCTGGCGCTCTACTACCTGTTGCCCTGGGTGCGCTGGGACCGCGGGCCCAACCTGCCCGACCAGGCGGTGCTGCTGGACCTGCCCAACCGCCGCTTCTACCTGTTCTGGATCGAGATCTGGCCGCAGGAAATCTATTACCTGACGGCCCTGCTGATCATCGCGTCCTTCACCTTGTTCATGGCCACCAGCATCGGCGGCCGCGTGTGGTGCGGCTTCACCTGCCCGCAGACGGTGTGGACCGACCTGTTCATGAAGGTCGAGCACTGGATCGAAGGCGACCGTAACGCCCGCATGCGGCTGGACGCCCAGCCCATGAGCGGCAGCAAGCTGACGCGCAAGCTCGCCAAGCACGCCGTCTGGCTGCTGATCTCGCTGCTCACCGGCGGTGCGTGGATCATGTATTTCGTCGATGCCCCGCACCTGGTCACGGGCTTCGTCACCGGCGGGCTCGACCCCGTCACCTATTTCTTCATCTTCCTGTTCACCGGCACCACCTACATGCTGGCCGGCATGGCACGCGAGCAGGTGTGCACCTACATGTGCCCGTGGCCGCGCTTCCAGGCGGCCCTGCTGGACGAGGACAGCCTCGTCGTCACCTACCGGCAGTGGCGCGGCGAACCGCGCGGCAAGCACAAGAAGGGGCAGAGCTGGGAAGGCCGCGGCGACTGCATCGACTGCAAACAGTGCGTCAGCGTCTGCCCCACAGGCATCGACATCCGCGACGGCATCCAGCTCGAATGCATCGGCTGCGGGCTGTGCATCGACGCGTGCGACGGCGTGATGGCGAAGGTGGATCGGCCGCTCGGCCTGATCGCCTTCGACAGCGAGCGCAACCAGCGCCTCAATGCGGCCGGCCTGCCGCCGGTGTCGCGCCGGTCCCGCCTGGTGCGGCCGCGCACCATCATTTACGCCTTCCTCATCACCGGCATCACGCTGGCCTTGCTGACGGCACTCACCCTGCGCAGCCAGCTCGACGTCAACGTGCTGCACGACCGCAACCCCCTCTTCGTCACCCTGTCGGACGGCTCCATCCGCAACGGCTACACCATCCATGTGCTCAACATGGGCCAGGAGGAGCGGCAGATGACGCTGACGGTCGACGGCCTGCCCGGTGCGGAGATTACCGTGGTGGGCGCGGAGCAGGACGATGCGGTGAGTGCCCGGTTGAACGTGACCAGCGATGCGGTGTTGACCTACCGTGTGTTCGTGTCGGTGCCCGCCGATGTGCTGGACGAGAATGCCACCGATATCGCGTTCGTGTTCGACGACCCCGACGCCGGTCTGGTATCCAGTCATGACAGCGTGTTCCGGGGACCCTGAGCCATGGACGACGCCACCGTTCCCCCCCATGACCCCCGGCGCAGCGCCTGGGTGCCGTGGGCCTTTGTCGCGTTCTTCGTGATCGTGCTCGGGGCCAACGGCGCCATGGTCTACGCCGCCTTCTCAAGCTGGACCGGCTTGACCGACGAGAGCGGTTCGACCTACCGCCAGGGTCTGGAATACAACCAGCGCCTGGAGGAGGTGGCCGAACAGCGGGCGCTCGGCTGGACCGTGGACAGCGGCTTCGAGCGCGGCGGCGACCGGCGCACCGGCGAGCTGTGGATCACGCTGCGGGACTCCTCCGGCAACACCCTGCCGCGCGCGTCCGTCACCGCCGATCTCGTCCGCCCGACGACCACCGGCTACGACTTCCAGGTGCCGCTGGACGATGTGGGCGACGGCCGCTACGCCGCCACCGTCGCCTTTCCCCTGGCCGGCCAGTGGGAGGTGGATATCACGGCACAGCATCCGCAGGGCAGCTACCGGCTGACCGAGCGGATCTCCGTTCGCTGAGGCAGCCATGGACGGCGGATCCGCCACGGCCAAGGTCTGCGGTACGAAGCCCGCGGGGCTGGCCGAGGACGACGCCCCTGCCGATGCCCCTGCCATCGATTTCACCAGCCATGTCGGCCACGACCCCGAAGGCCACGCCACCTTGTCGCTGCTGGTGGAAGGCGCCCATTGCGGCGGCTGCGTAGCCAGGATCGAGCGCGCGCTGGCCGCCCGGCCGGAAGTCACCCACGGCCGCCTGAACCTCACCACCAAGCGGTTGGCCATCGCCTGGAGCGGGCCGGACGAGGCGGCCGCCCCCATCGTCAAGTCGGTGACCGATCTCGGCTTCGGCGTGGTGCCCTACGACCCCACCCAGATGGACGACAGCGAGCAGCGCGACCAGCGCCGCTTGCTGCGCTGCACCGCGGTCGCCGGCTTTGCCGCGGCCAACGTCATGCTGCTGTCGGTGTCGGTGTGGGCCGGTGCCGCCCAGGGCATGGAGGAGGGCACGCGCGCCTTCTTCCATTGGCTATCGGCCCTGATCGTGCTGCCGGCGGTGGCCTATGCCGGCCGGCCCTTCTTCGCCTCGGCCCTCGCGGCCCTGAAGGCCGGCCACACCAACATGGACGTGCCCATCAGCTTGGCGGTGCTGCTGGCGTCCGGCATGAGCCTGGCGGAGACCATGCGCGGGGCGGAGCACGTCTATTTCGATTCCGCCATCACGCTCTTGTTCTTCCTGTTGATCGGCCGCTTCCTCGACCGGCGGGCGCGCGGCCGGGCGCGGTCTGCCGCCCACCGGCTGCTGGCGCTGGCGGCCCGCGCCATCACCGTGGTGGGGGAGGACGGCCGCCAGACCGTGCTGCCACCCGGCAAGGTGCGCCAGGGCATGACCGTGCTGGTGGCTGCCGGCGAGCGGGTGGCGGTGGACGGCGTGGTCACCGCCGGGCGCTCGGACCTCGACACCAGCCTGATCACCGGCGAAATGGTGCCGGCCGCCGTCGGCCCCGGCGAACGCATCTTCGCCGGCATGCTGAACCAGACCGCTCCGCTGACGGTCACCGTCTCCGCCATCGGCGACGACACGTTGCTGGGCGAGATCGTGCGGCTGATGGAGGCGGCCGAGCAGCGCAAGGCGCGCTATGTGGCGATCGCCGACCGCATCTCGCGCCTTTACGCGCCCGCCGTGCACGCGCTGGCTGCCGCCGCCTTCCTCGGCTGGATGCTGCTGGGCGGGATCGCCTGGCAGCCGGCATTGCTGATCGCCGTCAGCGTGCTCATCGTCACCTGCCCGTGCGCCCTGGGGCTGGCGGTGCCGGCGGTGCAGGTGATCGCGTCGGGCCGGCTGATGCGCGGCGGCACCCTGCTGAAGACCGGCACGGCCTTGGAGCGGTTCGCCCAGGTGGACACGGTGGTGTTCGACAAGACGGGCACGCTGACGGTGGGCCGGCCGAGCCTCGATCCCGCTTCCGCCGGCTCGCCGGAGGTCCAGGCGCTCGCGGTGTCGCTGGCCGCGGCCAGCCGCCATCCCCTCTCCCGTGCCCTGGTGCGCGCTTTGGGGCCGGGCCGGGCGGCCGATGGCGTGCGCGAGGTGGCGGGCTTCGGCCTGGCGCTGGAGACGCCAGACGGCGAGGTGCGCCTCGGCCGGCGGGACTGGTGCAGCACCACCGGCAGCGGCACAGGCGACGGCGACGACGCCACCGGGCCGGAGCTTTGGCTCGCCCGACCGGGTGCTGCCCCCCACTGTTTCCGGTTCGAAGATGCGCTGAGGGCCGACGCCGCCGACGTGGTGGCCAAGCTGCAGGCGCGCGGCCTCGGGGTGGAGATCCTGTCGGGCGACCGGCCAGCCGCCGTCGCCGCGGTGGCGGCCGCCGTGGGCATCGACCGCTGGACCGCCGCCACCACGCCGGCCGACAAGGTGGCCCGGCTGGAAACGCTGGCCGCCGAAGGCCGCCGCGTGCTCATGGTGGGCGATGGCCTCAACGACGTCCCGGCCCTGGCCGCCGCCTACGTTTCTCTGTCGCCGTCGTCGGCCATCGATATCAGCCAGACGGCCGCCGATGCGGTGTTCCAGGGCCGCCTGCTGGCGCCGGTTGTCGAGGTGCTGACGGTGGCGCGGCGCGCCGGATCGCTGGTCACCCAGAATTTCGCGCTCGCCTTCTGCTACAATCTGATCGCGGTGCCGATCGCCATGGCCGGCTGGGTGACGCCGCTGGTGGCGGCGGTGTGCATGTCGTCCTCCTCGCTGGTGGTGGTGGGCAACGCGTTGCGGCTGGCCGGCCGCCGCACGGCCGCATCGCGCTGACCCCCCGCCATGGGCATTCTGATCTACCTGATCCCCATCGCCTTGGCCCTCGGTCTGCTGGGCCTGGCGGTGTTCCTGTGGGCGCTGAAATCCGGCCAATTCGACGACCTGGACGGGGCGGCCCACCGCATCCTGTTCGACGATGACGACGAGGTGCCGCCGGGCGAGCCCCACACCGATCCCGGCCGATAGGGCCTCTTCGGTTCAAGCGGCGCCGGCCCGCCCGGTCCTCCCAGGTCCTATCCCCGCCGCAGCGCTTCCGACAGCCTTGCCCGCACCACGCGCAGCTTGCGGATGCGCCGGGCAAGATCGCCGCTGCGCAGCCGCGCCAGCCGGCCCTTTGCCGCCAGACGGTCGCGCTGGTCCTTCAGCCGGCAGAGCACGGTTTCCACGGTGGTGAGGCGCTTGGCAACCGGATCCCAGTACACCGGGTAGCGGATCAGGGCGCCCGCCACCAAGGCCTCCAGCGACAGCGCCCGGTCGCGCCGCGGGATCACCAGCCGGTCGTGGGTCAGGCCCCAGCCGGCATAGAACGGCCGCCCGTGCACCTCCACCCGCTTGCCCCGCAGCAGCGCTTCGAAGCCGGCCTGCGAGGTCATGGTGACGACGGTGTCGCTGGCATCGATGCAGCTTGCGATGGCGGCGGCGTACTCGACCCGGTCGGCCAGGCCGTCGCCGCCGAGCAGCCCCTTGCGGTTGCCCGCCTCCACCTCGGGGTGGGGCTTGTAGATCAGCATGGCATCGGGATGGTCGCGCCGGGCCGCTTCCAGCAGGGCGTGGTTGCTGGCCACGTCTGCGCAGCCATGGAGGATGGACGCGTCGTCTTCCACCTGGCCCACCACCAGCACCACCTCGCGCCCGCCGGACGGCCAGTCGCTGTGGCCGGGCCGCGACAGGTTGTACTTGGTGAGGCCACCGTCGACGATCATGCCGCGCACCGCCGCCGCCCGCGCCAGCTCCGCCCCGGTGAACTCCGCGGTGTTGAGGATGTGCTCCAGGTCGCTGGACTGGCGGGCATCGAAATAGAGACCGCTTGCATCGAAGATCAACGACAGCGGCGGGATGTAGTCCGAACCCAGGCCGACGGAGCGGTAGAACCCGTCTTCGATGCGCAGCAGGCGGCAGCCGCGGTCGGCGGCCAAGGTCTGCAGCTCCGCCGGCACCTCGCAGCCCCACCAGATCAGGGCATCGGCCGGACCGGGTGCCAGGGCGGCGGCCGCAGGCACGTCCTCGGCGAGTCGCACGGCCTGCCACGGTGCCAGGAAGCGCCGCAGGTTGAAGGCCCGCCAGTAGGGAAAGCCGACGCAGATCGCCCGCTCGCCGCCGAATCGGGCGACGACGTCCCGGAAGATCGCGTCGTGGTCCACCACTGCGGCGGGGGAATCTGGGCTGGTCATCGGGTCTCCCACGGGGGCGTGCGCAGCGACCCGCAAATGGGCCGGAACGCGCCGTTATCGACGATGCCCGGCGTCGGCGCCAAGGGTGGTCTTCGCCGGCCGCCGCCCTCCCCGCCCATGTTGCGGTTGGCAAGGCGGGCGCATGGGCTTACCGTTTGCCTTGTAAGCGTTGGTCGTTTGGGAGAGATCGGCCGCGGCATGTTGTGTTGCCGCAAGGCCGGCGCCGAAGGAGCAAGAGGCCCCCTCAATCTCTCAGGCAGACGGACCGGGCGACCGCTGCCCCAGTGCGGGGTGGCCGCTTGCTTCTGGAGAGAAGGCGCCGTTCGGACGGGCGCCTCACCGAAGGGGTGCGGGATCACGGCCAGGTTCGGCCGCCCGCAAAACTCTCAGGTCTCGGGACAGAAAGGGGGCGGTGCGGGCGTTCGGCCCGGCGCCGTCCTGTTCCCTGTCCCCATGGGGGCCGACCGTGGCCGAGACCGAGAGCGACCTGAAAGACACCGTATTGGCCGACCGGCACGCCACCGCCGGGGCACGCTTCGTGCCCTTCGCCGGCTATCGTATGCCCATCCAGTACGACCCCAAGCGCGGCGGCGGCATCGTTGAGGAGCATCGCTGGACGCGCACCCACGCCAGCTTGTTCGACGTCTCCCATATGGGGATCGTGGATATTCTCGGTGCGGACGCTGGCGAGGCCCTGGAACGCTTGCTGCCGGCTGCCCTCACCGACCAGCCCGTGGGCACCCAGCGCTACAGCTTCCTGCTCAACGAAAGCGGCGGCATCATCGACGACCTGATGGTGACGCGCCTGGAGGACTGCTGGCGCCTCGTCATCAACGCCGCCAACCGGGCCACCGACATCGCCTGGCTGGCGGAGAACCTGGGCGCCGAGGTCGCCGTGCAGCCGCGCGACGACCTTAGCCTGGTTGCCCTGCAAGGCCCGGACGCCGGTGCCGTGCTGGCGGCGATCGATCCCGCGGTGGATGCGCTCTATTTCATGGAGGCCGGTACCGCCAACGTGGGCGGCGTGACGTGCGCCCTCACCCGCTCCGGCTACACCGGCGAGGATGGCTTCGAACTGGCCCTGCCCAGCGACATGGCGGGCGACATCGCCGACCTGCTGACCGCCGACGCGCGGGTGCGCTGGGCCGGCCTGGGTGCCCGCGACACGCTGCGCCTGGAAGCCGGGCTGTGCCTGCACGGCCACGATATCGGCCCGGAGGTTACGCCGATCGAAGCCGGGCTTACCTGGGCGATCCCCAAGCGGCGCCGCGCCGGCGGGGAATTCATCGGCGCCAAGCCGGTGTGCCGCCAGATCCAGGACGGCCCGTCCGTCAAGCTGGTGGGCCTGCGGCCAGACGGGCGGGCGCCGGTGCGTGCGGAAACCGGGTTGGTGGCCGCCGCTGGCACCCCCGCCGGCACCCCCGCCGGTACCCCCGCTGGCACCCCCGCCGGCACCCCCGTGGGCACAGTGACGAGCGGCAGCTATTCCCCGATGCTGGAGGCACCCATCGCGTTGGCGCTCGTCAACGCCGACCTGGCTTCGCCGGGCACGGAACTGATCGCCCAGGCGCGCGGCCGCACCACGCCCTGCCGCGTGACAGCCCTGCCCTTCGTGCCGCACCGCTACCGCCGCCGCCGTTGACCGGCGGCGCCCCGAATCCGCGTTCAACTCCCCCGCATTCGAGCACCGGAGCCCCGCCATGACCGCACTGCGCTTCACCGAGGACCACGAATGGATTTCCGTCGATGGCACCAGCGCCACCGTCGGCATCACCGACTATGCCCAGGACAAGCTGGGCGACATCGTCTTCGTCGAACTGCCCGAGGTGGGCCGCGTGGTGGAAAAAGGCGAAGCGGTGTGCGTGGTGGAGAGCGTGAAGGCGGCATCGGACGTCTACGCCGTCGCCTCCGGCACGGTGACGGAGGTCAACACCGCGCTGGAAGGCGAGCCCGCCCTCGTCAACAACGCGGCGGAGACGGACGGCTGGTTCTACAAGATGGAGCTGTCCAATCCCGAGGAGGTCGCCGCGCTGATGGATGAGGCCGCCTATCAGGCCCTCGTCGACGGGGCGGAAGCATGAGCACCGCTTCGTTGACGACGGATCCGGTGCTCGACCGCTCGGACGAATTCCGCCGCCGCCATATCGGCCCCAGTGCCGATCAGCAGCAGGCCATGCTGGCGGAGCTGGGCTTTGCCGACATGGAGGCATTCATGGCGGCCGTGGTGCCGCCCACCATTCGCGACAGCGATCCGCTGGGCATCGGCCCCGGCCTGCCGGAGGACGTGGCGCAGGCCGAGTTGCGCGCCCATGCCGCCGCCAACCAGGTGGTGAAGTCATTCATCGGGCTGGGCTACCACGGCACCGTGACGCCGCCGGCGATCCGCCGCAACGTGCTGGAAAACCCCGGCTGGTACACCGCCTACACGCCCTACCAGCCGGAAATCAGCCAGGGCCGGCTGGAGCTGCTGCTGGCCTTCCAGACCATGGTGGCGGAGATCACCGGGATGGACGTGGCCAACGCCTCGCTGCTCGACGAAGCGACGGCGGTGGCCGAAGCCATGGCGCTCGCCCACCGGGTGGACAGGACGAAGCGCAGCCGCGTGCTGATCGACCGCGACGCCCTGCCCCAGACCCTCGCCGTGGCGCGCACCCGGGCGGCGCCGCTGGAGCTGGCGGTGGAGGAGGTCGATCCCGGCGATCCCGCGGCCCCGCTGGCGGGCGCTCTCGCCCTGGTGGTGCAGTATCCCGGCGCGTCGGGCGAGGTTCCCGACCTCCCCGCCATCGCCGCCCGCTGCCGCGCGGCCGGCGTGCTGCTGGTGGTGGCCGCCGACCTGCTGGCCTGCCAGGTCCTCGCCCCGCCCGGCGCGCTCGGGGCCGACATCGTGGTGGGCAGCGCCCAGCGCTTCGGCGTGCCGCTCGGCTTCGGCGGCCCGCACGCGGCCTTCATGGCGGTGCGCAGTGCCTATCAGCGCCAGTTGCCCGGTCGTCTCGTCGGCGTGTCGGTGGACGGTGCCGGCCGACCGGCCCTGCGCCTCGCCTTGCAGACGCGCGAACAGCACATCCGCCGGGAAAAGGCGACCAGCAACGTGTGCACCGCCCAGGTGCTGCTGGCGGTGATGGCGGCCCTCTACGCCATGTATCACGGGCCGGACGGGCTGGTGCGCATCGCCGCCCGTGTCCACCACCTCACCGGCCGGCTGGCCGCCGGGCTTGCCGCATCGGGGATCGGCCGCACCAACCGGCACTTCTTCGATACCCTTACCGTCGCCGTGCCCGGGCGGGCCGCCGGTGTCGTCGCTGGCGCCCTGGGGCGCGGCTACAACCTGCGCCTCGTCGATGCCGACCATGTGGGCGTGGCGCTGGACGAAACCGCAACGCAAGCCGATGCGGCGGCGGTGGCGGCGAGCTTCGGTGCGGCGCTGGCCGAGGCCGCCGAACCCGGCCTGCCGGACGCGCTGCGGCGGGAGGGCCCCGCCCTTACCAACCCGGCCTTTCGCCGGATCCATTGCGAAACCGACCTGATGCGCACCCTGCGCAGGCTGGCGGACAAGGATGTGGCGCTCGACCGCGCGATGATCCCGCTCGGCTCCTGCACCATGAAGCTCAATGCGGCAGCGGAAATGGAGCCGGTGACCTGGCCGGAGTTCGCATCCATCCACCCCTTCGCCCCGGCCGACCAGACCCGCGGCTACCGGGCGATGATCGCGGAACTTGAGGACTGGCTGGCGCGCATCACCGGCTACGACGCCGTGAGCATGCAGCCCAATGCCGGCTCCCAGGGCGAATACGCCGGCCTGCTGACCATCCGCGCCTACCACGCCGGCCGCGGCGAAGCACACCGCGACATCTGCCTGATCCCTTCGTCGGCCCACGGCACCAATCCGGCCTCTGCCACCATGGCGGGGCTGCAGGTGGTGGTGGTGGGCTGCGACGAGCACGGCAATGTCGACATCGCCGACCTGGAAGCGAAAGCCGCGGCGGCGGGCGACCGCCTGGCTGCGGCCATGGTGACCTACCCGTCCACCCACGGCGTGTTCGAGGCGGCGATCCGGCGCATCTGCGGCATCGTCCATGCCTATGGCGGCCAGGTGTACCTCGACGGCGCCAACCTGAACGCCCTGGTGGGCCATGCGCGGCCCGGCAAGTTCGGGGCCGATGTCTCCCACCTCAACCTGCACAAGACCTTCTGCATCCCCCATGGCGGCGGTGGGCCGGGCATGGGGCCGATCGGGGTGAAGGCGCACCTGGCGCCCTACCTGCCCCGCCACCCGGTGGTGGAGGACCAGGGTCCGCCCGGCGGTTTCGGCACAGTGTCGGCGGCTCCGTGGGGATCGGCCGGCATCCTGCCCATCTCGTGGGCCTATATCCGCATGATGGGCGACGAGGGGTTGCGGGCGGCCACCTCCGCCGCCGTGCTGGCGGCCAACTACATCGCCCACCGCCTGGCCCCCTACTACCCCATCCTCTACACCGCGGAGAACGGGCTGGTGGCCCACGAGTGCATCGTCGACCTGCGCGGCCTCAAACAGGCGTCGGGCGTCACGGTGGACGACGTGGCCAAACGGCTGATCGACTACGGCTTCCACGCCCCCACCATGTCGTGGCCGGTGGCCGGCACCTTGATGGTGGAACCGACGGAAAGCGAGCCGCTGGCCGAGCTGGACCGCTTCTGTGCCGCCATGATCGCCATCCGCGGCGAAATCGCGGAAATCGCCGAGGGTCGGGTTGAGGTGGAGCAGAGTGCACTGCGCCTGGCGCCGCACACCGCGGCCGATCTGGCCGCCCACGACTGGGACCGGCCCTACAGCCGTGCCGACGCGGTGTTCCCCGCCGGCGTCGATCCCGCAGCCAAGTACTGGCCGCCGGTGGGCCGCATCGACCAGGCCTATGGCGACCGCCACCTGGTGTGCAGTTGCCCTTCGCCCGACGCCTATGCGGAGGCGGCGGAATAGGCCGGGCGCACACCGGACCGATGCACCGGAACGTCAGGCACGCGCAATGGCGCCGTCCCCGAAGGGACGGCTCCACGCGCGGAGTCGTCTGCGCTCCTGGCCCATGGCGGCGCCATGCCGCGAGGACCGCAAAGCGGTGGTCCGGGGGTGGGTGAACCCTGCCGTTGCCGGCTGACCTAGGGATCGGAGTAAGCGTGCCTGCGGCTGCCTTGAGCTGCGGGTCGGCTCACCCACCCGCCGCTTAGTGCGTGGTCACGCCGTTCGGCGGACCGGTCATGTCGGCAGGTGCGATGCCACAGCCGGCGGGGCCGTTCATGTCGGCAGGTGCGATGCCGCAACCGGCGGCGGACGCCTTGGAAAGCTCCACGCCGAAGTGCTGGCGGTACAGGTCCCGCGTCAGCTCCCACGATTCCGGGAGCATCTGTTCGGCCCACCATTCGGTGGTGTGCTGGGGGACGGAGCCGAAGAGCTTCAGGCAATCCTGCTCGAAACGGCCGTTTTCCAGGTGGATATGCAGGGCTTCATCTGCCGCCTTCGGCGGGACGAGCATCAAAGTGGGATACAAAGCGTGGAGGGCGAGGAGTTGCTGGTACTGGATGACGGAAAATTCGGCATCCAAGCGGCTGAAGCCCTTGGCGCACAGCGCCGAGGACACATCGCTCAGATCGATCTGCGTGGTGGCGGCCAAAGCCTCCTTCGGGTTGACGTAGGACATGGTTGTGCTCCTGTCTGGCTGGGTGTCTGCGTCGTGGACGACAGGGGGTCGTCGAGCGGCGCCAGTTGAGCCAGCAAGCGCGCCAGGGCCGGGAGGCCAGCGCAGCCTGTCTTGGCGTAGACCTGTGACAGGGTGTTACGGGCGACCCCTTCGGAGAGCCCGAGGCGCCGCGCGGCATCCAGCACCGTGTCACCGGTGCCGACGGCCACGGCGAGGCGCGCCTCGGCGGGGGTCAGCTCGTAAAGATCTGAGAGCGTGTCGGGATCGACGGCCGGCTGGCCGGTCAACACCACCTGCAGCAGCAGGCAGCTTTCGGAGATGCGGCGAGCCCGCACGACCAGGCCGACATGGGTTTCATCGCCGCCCACCAGCATGGTCCGGTCGCGGTCGGACTTGAGCAGGCGGGAGAAGTTGGCCGGCGTGGTCGGGCTGGTGACATGCCCCTTGACGATGGACAGGTCCCGGCTCGCATGCGCCAGCTTCAGGAAGGCGGCGTTGGCCTGCAGCAGGTAGCCGGTGGACGGCGACACCGTGGCCAGCGGGATCAGCCAGTTCTCGGCGATCCCGACCACGCTGTCCTGGGCCACCAGCCAGGGGTCCTGGGAGAAGGTTCGGCGCTGCACCAGCAACCCGGAGTCGACCCGGAAGTGGGTGAGCGTCGACACCACGCCGCCTTGGGCGCGGCGCGTTTCGGTCCGGCAGGACCGTTCAAGGTCGGTGAGTTGGCGGTCGATGAACCGCTGCGGATCCCGGTACGCGGCGGGATCGGCGTAGATCCCCTGGCGAATGCACGACCGGATGATGTCTTCCGGAGTGGTTCGCCCCGGCCGCGGCTCGGCGTAGGCCTGCAACTCGAAGAACCGGTCATTGCCGAACACCAGCGTGTTGTCCGTCGCGAAGACGGCCAGGCTGTCGCCCGTCCTCTCGGCGGCCTGCTGGGCGATGGCAATGATGGCATCGGTTGTTATGGTCATGGCTCAATGTCCCTTGCATGCATCCACATGGCAGGTGAGGGTCCGCACCTATTTTGGGTAATATAGTTACCCGACGCGTGGGAACAGACCGGCACCAGAATATTCCGACACGCGACGAACCGCGACTCAGGAAGCGAATACCGCGCAAGATCCTTGGCCACAGCCCGGACCGGCGACATCCAGACAACCCATACGGGCGCCGCTGCAGGGGCCTTGTTCAGCCCTGTCAGGGTGTTACCGTTGGCCGGACGGGACCGCAGAAGACCACGCAGATTTCAGGGAGGACGGCGATGGCGACGGCGCGATCGCTTCGGTGCGCTGCCTTCGCGGCTGCACTGGCAACCCTCGGGACGGCCTGCCCGGCTGCGGCCGTAACCATCACCTTGAGCTGCAGCGCGCTCGGCACCGAGCTGGAGCTGTGCCGGGAGGGAGCCGAAGCGTGGGCGGAGGCCACCGGCAACACGGTGGAGCTGGTGTCCACGCCCAACTCGGCCACCGATCGGCTGGCGCTCTACCAGCAGATGCTCGCGTCGGGTGCGTCGGACATCGACGTGTTCGTGATCGACGTCATCTGGCCGGGCATCCTGGAAAGCCACCTGGTCGATCTGTCGGGCCTGGTGCCGCAGGAGGACATCGACCAGCACTTCCCGGCCATCGTCGACAACAACACAGTCGACGGCCGCCTGGTCGCCCTGCCCTGGTTCATCGATGCCGGGCTGCTCTACTACCGTACCGACCTGCTGGACGCGTACGGCCAAACGGTGCCGCAAACCTGGGCGGAGATGGCAGAGGCGGCTGCGGCGATCCAGGAGGGCGAGCGGGCCGCCGGTAACGCCCAGTTCTGGGGGTACGTGTTCCAAGCCAGCGCGTACGAGGGCCTCACCTGCAACGCACTGGAATGGATCGATGCCTATGGCGGCGGCCTGATCGGCGACGACGGCCGCCCCACCGTCGACACGCCCCAGGCCATCGCGGCCCTGGAGGAAGCGGCAAGCTGGGTCGGCGCCATCGCACCGCCGGGCGTGCTCAACTACACCGAGGAGGAGAGCCGCGGCGTCTGGCAGGCCGGCAATGCCGCCTTCATGCGCAACTGGCCCTATGCCTGGGCACTTTCCCAGGGCGAAGACAGCCCCATCCGCGGCCTCGTGGGCGTGGCCGCCCTGCCGCGCGGCGAGGGCGAAGGGGCCGGACACACCGGCGCTCTGGGCGGCGCCCAGCTTGCCGTTTCCCGCTATTCCGAGCACCCGGTGGTCGCCGCCGACCTGGTGCGCTACCTGGCCGGCTACGAAGAACAGAAGCGCCGGGCCATCGCGGGCTCCTTCAATCCCACCATCATGGCGCTCTACGAGGACCCCGAGGTGCTGGCGGCCAACCCCTTCTTCGGTGAGCTTTTCGACACCTTCACGCATGCCGTGGCACGGCCCTCGCGGATCACCGGGGCGCGCTACAACGAGGTCAGCTCCGCCGTCTTCAGCGCCGTCCATGCCGTGCTGTCGGGTGAGGCTGCGGCCGCCGAAGCGCTGGCCGACCTCAATGCCGAGCTCAACCGCATGAGCCGCGGCGGCCGGTGGTAGCCGGCGGCAGCAGCGCGCGTGTCCGGGCCGCGGCACCGCCGTCGTCCCACCACCGCCGCCGGGTGCGCCGGGCCTGGCTGTTCCTTGCCCCCATGCTGGTGGTGCTGTCCCTGGTGGCCGGCTGGCCGCTCGCGCGCACGGTGGCGCTCAGCCTCACCGATGCCACGCTGAACACCCTGGACGAGGCCAACTTCGTCGGCGTCGCCAACTATCTGGCCTACGGCCCGCCCCTCGACGCCTTCGATCCCGACGCCGGCGCCTACTACCTCTATGACGCCGAGCACGACCGCCACTTCGTGCTGGATGCGCAGACCGGCCGCCTGACCGACGAGACCGACCGCGACCACCCGATCGTCTACGACCGGGTGGACGGCGACTATGTGCACGCTGAAACGGGGGAGCCGGCGCCCGGCATCGCCGATCCACTGTTCCAATGGTCCGGCGTGCTGGCCGATCGCCTGTGGTGGCGCGCGGTTGCCAACACGCTCGTCTTCGCCATCGCTTCGGTGTCGCTGGAGGTAATCCTCGGCGTCGCCATCGCCCTGGCCCTCAACGCAGGACTGCAGGCCCGCGGGCTGCTGCGCGCCGCCGTGCTGATTCCCTGGGCCATCCCCACCGTGGTGTCGGCCAAGATGTGGGGCTGGATGTATCACGACAGCTTCGGGGTGATGAACGACATCCTGCTGGGTCTGGGCGTGATCTCAGAGGGCCTCGCCTGGACCGCCGACCCTCACCTGGCCATGGCGGCGGTGGTGTTCGTGGATGTGTGGAAGACCACGCCGTTCCTGGCGCTGCTGGTGCTGGCGGCCCTGCAGATGCTGCCCGGCGAATGTTACGAGGCCGCCCGCGTCGACGGCGTGCACCCGGTGACCGTGTTCTGGCGGGTGACCCTGCCGCTGATCAAGCCGGCGCTGGTGGTGGCCATCATCTTCCGCACCCTCGATGCGCTGAGGATCTTCGACCTGATCTACGTGCTCACCGCCAACACCGAGGCGACCATGACCATGTCGGTCTACGCCCGCCAGGAACTGATCGACTTCCAGAACGTCGGCGCCGGGTCGGCCGCCTCCACGCTGCTGGTGTTCGTGATTGCTCTGGTCACGGTGTTCTACCTGATGGCCGGGCGCGTGCGCCTGGGGGCGGACTAGCCATGGCGATCCCAGGCCGCTCGCGACCCGCCACCGCCGCCTTCTATGCGGCCGTAGCCGTAATCGTCGTCTACACCGTGTTTCCCTTCTACTGGGCGGTAAACTCGTCGCTGCAAACCCCGCAGGAGCTGTTCGACGTCACCTGGTTCCCGTTCTCCTTCAGCTTCGGCAACTACGCCCACGTGTTCGACGGCCAGCCTTTCGGCCGCAACATCTTGAATTCGGTCTTCGTAGCGGTGTTGACGGTGGGGATCTCGCTGGCCCTGTCGCTCACCGCCGCCCATGCGCTGGCCCGCGTACGGTTCCGCGGCCGCGGCCTGCTGCTGCTGGCGATCCTGTCGGTCTCCATGTTCCCGCAGGTGGCGGTGCTGGGCGGCATGTACGAGCTGATCCGCAGCCTCGGGCTCTACAACAGCCTCTATGGCCTGGTGCTGTCCTACATGATCTTCACGCTGCCGTTCACCGTGTGGGTGCTGACAACCTTCCTGCGCGAGCTGCCCAGGGAGCTTGAGGACGCCGCCATCATGGACGGCGCCGGCCCCTGGACCACGTTGACCCGCGTGTTCCTGCCGCTGATGGGCCCGGCCCTCGTCACCACCGGGTTGCTGGCCTTCATCGCCGCGTGGAACGAGTTCCTGTTCGCGCTCACCTTCACCTTGTCGGACAGCCAGCGAACGGTGCCGGTGGCCATCGCCAACTTCTCCGGCGCCAGCCAGTTCGAGCTGCCCTGGGGCAACATCATGGCCGCTTCGGTGATCGTCACCGTGCCGCTGATCGTGCTGGTGCTGGTGTTTCAGCGGCGCATCGTGTCGGGCCTCACGGCCGGTGCGGTGAAGGGCTGAGCGGTATGGCGGGCATCGTATTCGATCGCGTGTCCAAGCGCTTCGGCACGGCGGAGGTGATCCGCAACGTCGACCTGGACATCGCGCCGGGCAGCTTCACCGTGTTCGTCGGTCCCTCCGGCTGCGGCAAGTCCACCCTGCTGCGCCTGATCGCCGGGCTGGAGGACATCACCGCCGGCACACTTCTGATCGAGGGGTGCCCGGTGAACGACGTGGCGCCGGCCAAGCGCGGCGTCGCCATGGTGTTCCAGTCCTACGCGCTCTACCCGCACATGTCGGTCTACCAGAACATGGCCTTCGGCCTGTCGCTGGCGAAGACCGACCGGCGTGAGACCGACCGGCGGGTGCGCGAAGCCGCCCGCATCCTGCAGATGGACCACCTGCTGGAGCGTAAGCCCAAGGACCTCTCCGGCGGCCAGCGCCAGCGTGTGGCCATCGGCCGGGCGATCACGCGGGAGCCCAAAGTGTTCCTGTTCGACGAGCCGCTGTCGAACCTGGACGCGGCCCTGCGCGTGCAGATGCGCCTGGAAATCGCCAAGCTGCACCGGGCGTTGGGCGCCACCATGGTCTACGTCACCCACGACCAGGTGGAAGCGATGACGCTGGCCGAACAGATCGTGGTGCTGAACGCCGGGGCGGTGGAGCAGGTCGGCGCACCGCTGGAGCTGTATCACCGGCCACAGAACCGCTTCGTCGCCGGGTTCATCGGCTCGCCGCAGATGAATTTCCTGCCCGGCACGCTGGCCGCGGCAGGTGCCGATGGGGTCGCCGTCGCGCTGGCCGGCCTTGCGTCCCCGGTGCCGGCAGCGGTGGCGCCGGACGGCCAGGCGGCCGGTGCAGCCGTCAGCCTCGGCATCCGGCCGGAACACATCGTGGTGGGCGATGGCGTGGCAGCGGCCGGCCCCCACGGCCGCATCGCCCTGGTGGAACGCCTGGGGTCGGACACGCTGCTGCATGTGGCCACCCAGGCCGGCCACCTGGTGGTGGCGGCCGGTGCTGCAACCAAGGCCCGCGTCGGCGATACCATCCGCCTCGGCCTGCCCGCCGATGCCTGCCACGTGTTCGCTGCCGACGGCCGGGCGCTGGCGCGCCGCGGTGCCACCGAGGCGTAGAGCATGTCTTGTTCGGTCTGCACCGGCCCTCGTCCCCACCCGGCCACCCAAGTATTTGACAATGGGTTGGGTGGCCGGGCGGCGAAGAGCGCCGCAACAAACTCCGCCAAAGGCGGAAAACCATAGAAGTCCCCAAACGAAACGGGGCGGCCGAATGGCCGCCCCGCCCCGTCTCGACTCGTCGATCGCCTACTTCTTCTTGGGCTCGGCGAGCATCTTGCGGACCACGTCGGAGGTCGACAGCATGCCGATCGGCTCGTCGCGGCCCTCCTTCTCGCGCACCACCACCAAGCGATGGATGCGCCGCGCCGTCATGGTGCTGACGGCGTCGCTCAGCAGGTCGTCGGCCCGGCAGGTGTACGCACCCAGCGTCATTACCCGGCGCACCGGCAGGCGCAGCGCATCGCCCTGCGGCCACTGCTGACGGGCCAGGATCACGTCGGTCATGGAGATCACGCCGATCGCCAGCCCGTTCTCCAGTACCGCCATGGCGCGGATGTGGTGCTCCAGCATGGTCTCGGCCGCCGTCTTCAGCGTGTCGTCCGGACGGCAGGAGATGACGCTGGTCGTCATCACGTCGCCCACCTTCGTGGTCTCGTCGACCACCAGGCCTTCCAGGGCGTCCAGGGCCTCGTCGGTGTCGCCGGTGGGCACCCGCGGCACCACCTCGGCCTTGGTGGCTTCCGGCGCCTCGTCGACCCGCACGGCCGCCACATGGTGCATCTCCGGCACGTCCGCCGTCTTGCCCAGCCCGAAGCCCGGCGCGCCGATCAGCACCGACATGTTGCCGTGGGGGTGCTTGTTGTCATGCATCAGCTGGTGGGCCACCGGCAGTTCGGCATAGGTGAACGCCCGGCTCATGCACGGGTCGACTTTGCCGGCCAGGACGAGGTCGTTGAGTGCATAGCACTGCTCGTCATTGGCGAAGTGCGAGCCCTGCAGGCGCTTCTGGCGCATCCACAGATAGCGCAGGTCGACGGTGGCGTTGTAGCCGGTGGTGCCGGCACAGATCACCACCATGCCGCCGGTGTCGCACACGAAGATCGAGCTGGGGATGGTGCCTTCGCCCGGATGCTCGAACACCACCTTCGGGTTGCGCTTCTCACCCAGCGCTTCCCAGAAGCCGGCGCCAAAGGCGCGCACGCCCTTCAGCCACTTGGCGTAGCCGGCGGCGTCCTTCCAGTGGGGCAGCATGCCCCAATGGTCGTAGTCCTTGCGGTTCATGCAGCCGCGGGCACCCAAGCTCTTGCAGTACTCGACCTTGTCGTTGTCGGAGATCACCGCGACCGGCACGGCACCGATGCTGTCGGCGATCTGGATGGCCATGGAGCCCAGCCCGCCGGCCCCGCCCCAGATCAGCACCGGGTCGCCCGGGTTCAGCTTGTGCTGCGGCCAGCCCATCAGCATGCGATAGGCGGTGGCCCCAACCAGCATATAGGCCGCCGCCTGTTCCCAGGTCAGGTGCTTCGGTTTGGGCGAGCACTGGTGGGCCTGCACGCGGGTGAACTGGGCGAAGCTGCCGTAGTTGGACTCATACCCCCAGATGCGGAAGCTCGGCGAATACATGGGATCGCCGCCGGCCTTCACGAACGGGCAATCGCCGTTCCACATGCCGCAGTGGACGACGACCTCGTCACCCACCTTGACCCGCGTCACGTTCTCGCCGACCGCGTAGACGATGCCGGACGCATCGCTGCCGCCGATGTGGAAGTCTTCCGGCTCGCCCTGCTTGTTGCGCGCCTTGATGACGTCCACCGGAATGCCCAGCGAGGCCCAGACGTTGTTGTAGTTGACGCCGGCGGCCATGACGTAGACGAGCACTTCGTCCGGCGCGATGGTCGGCACCGGCACGACTTCCTGCTGGAAGCCCTTCATGGGCTCGCCGAACCGGTCGGCACGGACCAGCCAAGCGTGCATCTCCGCCGGCACCACGCCCAACGGCGGGGCTTCACCAACCGGGTACAAATCTTTGGTTACGGTTTCGGTCATCGTCATGGCTGATCCTCCTTATGGGGGCCGCGCAGTGTGAGGCTGCGCAGAGTCACGTTTGTGTGCCAGTGAGTTGGATGGTCAGAGCTTCGATTTGGGCGAGCGCCGAACCGGGGGAATCCGCAAGGCGGGCTCTGAGGGCCGCCTCACCCCCCAGGGTGGAGATGCCGTACCGGCCAAACTCCGCAGCGAGCATCCGCAACACCCAATCGGCGGAGGCGTCGCGGCGCCGCGCGGCCAGGCGGCCGTCGCTGGAAAGCCAGGTGTGATGGGCGTCGAGCGCCGCGGCCAGGCCGCCAATGCCGATGCCGTTGCGCGCACTGGTGGGCACCACCTTGGTCGTCCAGCCGCCGTGATCGGTGGCCGAAACCGCGGAGATCTCTGCCACCGTGCCTTCCCAGTCCTGGCCGAGATCGGTCTTGTTGACGGCGATCACCTGCGGCACTTCCAGGATCCCGGCCTTGAGGAACTGCACCATGTCGCCGGCGAAGGGCTGGGCAACCAAGCAGGTGGTATCGGCCAGATGGGTCACGTCGACGTCGCGCTGGCCGACGCCCACCGTTTCCACGATCACCACATCGAAGGCGGCGATCAGCACCTGGCACATGGGCCAGACTTCGTCCGACAGCCCGCCCACGGCCCGCCGGTCGGCGAGCGAGCGGATGAACACGCCGTCGTCTTCCGCCGCCGCCAGCATGCGCAGCCGGTCGCCCAGCAGGGCACCGCCGCCGATCGGGCTGGACGGATCGACGGCGAGGATGCCGACGCTGCGGCCCTCGCTGCGCCAATGGCGGATGATGGCCCCGGTGAGGGTGGACTTGCCGACCCCCGGCGGACCGGTGACGCCGACCACATGGCCCTTGTCCGCCGGCACTTCGGCCGCCAGCGCGTCCAGCAGTGCCCGCGCCTCGGTCCGCGCCCGGGGCCGCCGGTCGTCCAACAGGTTGAGGGCCGCCGCCACGGCCGCACGCCCGCCGGTCGTGTGCCCGGCGTAGGGCAATGCGGCGTCGAGCGCCTTGGATTTTGCCAGGACGGTCATGCTGCCACCGCATAGGGTTCCAGACCGTTGGCGGTGCGCACCACGTCCAGCATGCCGGCCATGATGCGGTTGAGGTCGGCATCCTTGGGCGTGTAGACCGCGGCGATGCCCTGGGACTGGATGAGGGCCGCGTCGTCGTCGGGGATGATGCCGCCGACCACGATGGGCACATTGTCGATCCCCAGTGCCGCCAGTTCCTGGCGAACCTGGGCCACCAGCTCCAGGTGGCTGCCCGACAGCACCGACAGGCCGATCAGGTGCACGCCTTCCTCAAGGGCCGTCTGGGCGATCGCCCTGGGCGTCAGGCGGATGCCTTCGTAGATCACCTCGTAGCCCACATCGCGGGCGCGCACGGCGATTTGCTCGGCCCCGTTGGAATGGCCGTCCAGCCCCGGCTTGCCGATCAGCACGCGCAAGGGGCGGCCCAGCGCATCGCCGGTGGAGCGGATCTGCTCACGCAACCGCACCAGCAGGTCGGACGTCGGGCTTGCCAGGATCTGGTCCACCCCGGTCGGCGCCCGGTATTCGCCGAACACGGCGCGCAGGGTTTCCGCCCATTCGCCGGTGGTCACGCCGGCATGGGCGCAGGTCAGCGAGGCCTCCATGATCGATCCGCCCTCCGCGGCCGCGGCGCGCAGCTTCTCGCGCGCTTCGGCCACCGCCGCATCGTCGCGGGTCTGGCGGAAGGCGTTGAGCCGCGCGATCTGCTCGGTCTCCGCCTTGGGATCGACCTTCATGAAGCCGCCGTCGACACCCTGGGTCAGCGGCGAGGGCGCGGTTTCGGTGAAGCAGTTGACGCCGACGATCTTGATGTCGCCGCGCTCGATCGCCGCCATGCGCTCCGCGTGGCTCTTCACCAGGGCGCGCTTGACGTAGCCGTTCTCCACCGCGCGCACGATGCCGCCGTGGTCTGCGATGCGCGCCATTTCCGCCTCGGCGCCGGCGATCAGCGCGTCCACCTTGGCCTGGATGACGTGCGAACCGTCGAAGATGTCGCCGTATTCCAGAAGGTCGGTTTCCAGCGCCATCACCTGCTGGATGCGCAAGGACCACTGCTGATCCCACGGCCGCGGCAGGCCGAGTGCTTCGTTCCAGGCGGGCAACTGGATGGCGCGGGCACGCGCGTTCTTCGACAGAGCCACGCCCAGCATCTCCAGCACGATGCGCTGGACGTTGTTTTCCGCCTGGCTTTCGGTGAGGCCGAGCGAGTTGACCTGCACGCCGTAGCGGAAGCGCGTCAGCTTCTCGTCGGTGACGCCGTAGCGGTCGCGGCAGATGCGGGTCCACATCTCCCCGAACGCGCGCATCTTGCAGCATTCTTCGATGAAGCGGATGCCGGCGTTCACGAAGAACGACAGCCGGCCGACCATCAGCGGCAGGGCGCTCTTGGGCACCGGTCCGCCTTCGGTGGCGCTGTCCAGCACGGCAATCGCGGTGGAGAGCGCAAAGGCGATCTCCTGCACCGGCGTGGCACCGGCTTCCTGCAAATGGTAGCTACAGATGTTCGTCGGGTTCCACTTGGGAATTTCCGTCAGCGTATAGGCGATGAGGTCGTTGGTCAGCCTCAGCGACGGCGATGGCGGGAAGATATACGTGCCGCGCGACAAGTATTCCTTCACGATGTCGTTCTGCACCGTACCCTGTAGCTTGGAAACGTCGACTCCCTGCTTCTGTGCCACCGCCACGTAGAGGGCCAACAGCCACGGCGCCGTGGCGTTGATGGTCATCGACGTGTTCATCTTGTCGAGCGGGATGTCGGCGAACAGCGTCTCCATATCGGCGATGGAGCAGACGGGCACGCCCACCTTGCCCACCTCGCCCTTGGCCAGCGGGTGGTCGGCGTCATACCCCGTCTGGGTCGGCAGATCGAAGGCGACCGACAGGCCGGTCTGCCCCTTGGCCAGGTTGGAGCGGTAGAGCGCATTCGACGCTGCGGCCGAGGAATGGCCGGAATAGGTGCGGATGAGCCACGGCTTGTCGCGCTTCGGCGCGGCGGTCTCGGTCATGGCGGGCCTCCCTCACCCGGCCCGGCGGCCGAGCAGGCCGCGGGCGATCACATGGGCCTGAATCTCCGCCGCACCCTCGAAGATGTTGAGGATGCGGGCATCGCACAGCACCCGGCTGATCGGGTATTCCAGCGCGTAGCCGTTGCCGCCATGGATCTGCAGGGCGACGTCGGCCGCCGCGAAGGCGACGCGGGCGGCCAGCAGCTTGGCCATGCCGGCTTCGATGTCGCAGCGCTCGTCGCTGTCCTTGGCGCGGGCGGAGTGGTAGGCAAGCTGGCGGGAGATCATGATCTCCACCGCCGTCCAGGCCAGCTTCCGGTAGACCCGCGGGAAGTCCATGATCTGGCGGCCGAACTGGCGGCGTTCATGGGCGTAGCGCAGGCCGAGATCGAGCGCGTTCTCCGCCACGCCGACGGCGCGGGCGGCGGTCTGGATGCGCGCGCTCTCGAAGGTCGCCATGAGCTGGCGGAAGCCCTGGCCCTCCTTGGCGCCGAGCAGGGCGGTGGCCGGCACCGTCAGCCCATCGAAGCCGAGTTCGTATTCCTTCATGCCGCGGTAACCGAGCACGCGGATCTCGCCGCCGGTCATGCCGTCCAGCGGGAAGGGATCGAGGTCGGTGCCGCGCGGCTTTTCGATGAGGAACATCGACAAGCCCTTGTAGCCCGGCTCGTCGGGATTGGTGCGTGCCAGCAAGGTCATCAGATCCGAGCGCGCGGCATGGGTGATCCACGTCTTTGCCCCGGTGATCTTGTAGGTGTCGCCGTCGCGCACCGCGCGGGTGCGCAGGCTGGCCAGGTCGCTGCCGGTGTTGGGTTCGGTGAACACCGCCGTCGGCAGGATCTCGCCCGACGCGATCTTGGGCAGGTAGTGGGACTTCTGGTCGTCGGTGCCGCCGATGCGGATCAGTTCCGCGGCGATCTCCGAGCGCGTACCCAGCGAGCCGACGCCGATGTAGCCGCGGCTCAGCTCTTCGGTGACGACGCACATGGCAGTCTTGCCCATGGCGACGCCGCCGTACTCCTCCGGGATGGTGAGGCCGAACACCCCCATCTCGGCCATCTGCTCGACGATCTCCATGGGGATCAATTCGTCGGCCAGGTGCCAGGAATGGGCGGCCGGCACCACTTCGTCATCGACGAAGCGGCGGAACTGGTCGCGCACCATCTCCAGGCTTTCATCCTCCAGCCCGGCAGCGCCCATGCTGCCGGAGTCCTTGGCCTGGGCCACCGCGGTGCCGAGCCATTCCCAGATCCGCTCGTCATGGGCGGCGGCGATGAGTTGGCGCACCTCGGGGGTGTAGAAGTCCGACAGGTCGGTGATTCCGAAGGTCGCCGGACGCACGATTTCCATCTGGCTGATGGGGATACCGCCGGCGAGCTGGGCGAGGTATTCGCCGAAGCCGACTTCCAACATGGCCGCTTCCAAGGGCCCGCCATGGCCGGCGTCGTGCACCCGCTGGGCCCAGCTCAGAAGCTCCTTCAGCGCGGCAGCGTAGGTCGACGCCCAGGCGTAGCCATGGGCCGCCGTCTGATGGATGTTCATCGCCTCGCCGCCGCCTTTGCCCAGGCGCTCGACCACCCGATCCGCCATGGCGGCGACCAGCGCTTCGGCGGGCACAAGGGCCGCGCGACACCGGTCCAAGAGGGGCGTCGAGAGCGTCGGCGTCGCCGCCGGGTCCTGGGTATCCACGTTTCAGCCCTCCGGGAGTTGATCCCTGCGCCGGCCTTTCGGCGGCGCAGCATCGACGCTCACCCTGTGGACCGACCGGCCGACCGGGTAAGCATCTGTAAAGTTAGAAAACAACCAATAGTATAGCGAACATTTTGAGAGTCTGCCATAACAATCTGGTGCAATCAGGCCCTGGCGATGCGCCGCAGGGCATAGTTACCGCAGTGCGGTGAACTGCCCATGTCTGCGTGGGTTTACTAAACACACATGCAACGGATAGTCGCTTCGTCATCTTATCGACAGATCGCAAAAAGCAATGCGCACCAGAACCGGCTGATCGAGAACGACGTTCGGACAAGTGGTTGGGCAAAACCCGCGCCAGGGGCGCGCCAAGCCGCGGCGGTGCGCGGCTGAACCGTGCTGAACTCGCAGCCGCACCGAACCCGGTCGCGGCCCGGACGGTGGGGACCGGCGCGGACTGAACCGGCAGGCCCTATCGGGGCGGCGGGGGCGGCGGCGGGAGTGGCGGGAGTGGCGGCATGCGTTCGGCCAGTGCCGCATCCAGGCGCTGCCGCTGCGCACGGTCGAGGAGCGCCGCCAGGTCCACCAACATGCCGCGGAAGAAGCCCCAATGGGCATCGCCCACCGTCGCCGGTCGCCGCGATCGCGCGCACAACCGCTGAACGCTCAGACGAAAATCAGTTCCCATTGCGGGTTTGCGGCGCCATGGTTGCGCCAAAGCATTTGGCAAAGGCAAAGCGTGCGGTGCCATGCCGGAACAGCCCGCCCCCTCCAGCGCCGACCTGGACCCCTACATTCGCCAGCAGATCGAGAACCTGAGGCCGCGGCTGCTCGACCTCAGCCGTGTCAATCCCCTGGTATCGATTCGATTTTCGCCGCGCTCCACGTCCCAGGTGCGGGTGGTGGACGAGTTGCCGGACGCCCTGTGTTTCGACCTGACCAGGGGCAAGGCGATGAGGTTCGCGGCGCTTCCGCCGCTCGATGAAGACCCCAAGGACGAACGGGAACCTGCCTTCCAGGAAGCCCTCGCCAGCGCACTGCTGACGGACGAGACCTACCAGGAGGAGATGGCGCGCATCGAAAGTCCGAACCAATGGGTATCGGACGACGATGCCGCGGAAGATGCCAAACTGCTCCAGGCCGGACGCGTGGCGGAACGGGCACTGAAGGACCGGGTCCGCCAGCGGCTCGGCATGCCGCCGCGGCAGACCAAGGAAGACCTGTCGCTGCCCCAGCACGCCCGGATCAACGGCATTTCGCCCTCCTACGACTTGCCCAAGCCGGAGGAGGAACACCCGGACGGCCGGCACGGCGACAACGAGATCCAGACCCTCCTGCTGCCCGACGACCTGGACCGCAAGCTCAACGGGCTAACCGGCAAATGCCGGACCTGGATGCAGGAAACCGGCATCAACGTGCTGCACGCAGCTTTCGGGTTCCTGGAATACGAAGAGAGCGGACAGGACACCGACCTGCTGGCGCCGTTGATCCTGCTGCCGGTCGGCATCGACAAGAAGCGAACCAACCAGGGGCCGGAATACTGGGTGTCGACCAGCGAAGAGACGGGAGAGCTGAACCAGGTTCTGGTGGAGAAGCTCCGGCGCGTCCACGGCATCGAACTGCCCGCCTTCGACGGCGGATCGGTGGAAGGGTATTTCGCCAGGATCAACGACATCCGCCCCAAGGCGTTGCGTTGGCGGGTGCGCCGTCAGGTGGCCTTCGGTGTGTTCCCGTCGGCGCGCATCGCCATGTACCACGACCTGGCGACACACCACTGGAGCCTGGCCGGTGCCAGTCCGGCGGCCGCATTGTTCCAGGGCGAGACCGCCGGAACGGCGAGCCCGTTTGCTCCCGTCTACCGGGTGGACGAGCCAACCGTCGAACAGCATGTGACGCATCTGGTCCTGGACGCGGACTCGTCGCAGTTCAGCGCCATGGTGGACGCAGCCAGAGGCCGCAACCTGGCCATCGAAGGGCCGCCCGGGACCGGCAAGTCCCAGACCATCGTGAACATGATCGCCAACACCCTGGCCGCCGGGAAGAAGGTGCTGTTCGTGGCGGAGAAACTGGCGGCGCTGGACGTCGTCAAATCGCGCCTGGAGGCGGTGCACCTCGGCGAATTCCTGCTGCCGCTGCAGGCCGAACGGTCGTCCCGCCAGGAAGTCATCCAGTCGTTGCGCGACCGGCTCGGCATGGCGCTCGGCGAACGCCCGCGGGACTACGAGCAGAGCATCGACCGGTTCCGCGACGTGCGCGAGAAACTGGCGGGTTACATCGACCTGATCCAACGGACCTATGCCGGCACCGGGTGGACAGTACACCAGGTGCTCGGCCGGGCCATTCGCACCGGCCCGTTCCTGGAAAGCAGATCCTCCCAGTTCCAGTTCCCGGCCGTGCCGGACATCGAAACGTACGACCGGGCGAAGCTTGACGACCTGCGGCGCCGGGGAGAGGCGGTCACCGCTGCCTGGCGCGCGCTGGAGGGCACCTCTCCGGTGTGGCAGGGCATCGGCGTCGCCGTCGACGGACGGTGGCAGGCCCAGACCTTGTGCCGCGCGGCGGCGGCGGCGGCGGGCGAACACGATGCGGCCGCAGCGGCCTGGACGCGGCTTGCTCGCTTCGCCGTCGGGGACGATTTCACGCCCGACCGATTGGCCGGCCTGAACCGCGCGCTGGATGTGCTGCCGGATCCTTCGGCCGGCAACCCCGCCTCGCTTGCCGATGCGGTCTATGTCGGTCGGCTCTGCCGCGACGGGCGACTGCACGCGCTGAAGGATTTCCTGGCTGCATGCCAGCAGGTCCAACAGCTTCGCCAGGACCTCAGCCGGCAGTTCGCGGCACCGCTGGTGGACGGCACCGTCGCCACCCTGCGGGAAGCCGGCGACCTCGGCGCCAGGTACGGCCTCGCTTCGCTGGACCTGGCGGAAATCCAGGCCGCCTTGCAGCGCAGCCAGGCCCAGCGCGGGGCGCTGCGCGAAGCCGAACGCCAGATGGGCCATTTCATCCAGGCCCTGCCGGACGGCGCGCGTGTCCCGCTCGACCGCCTGAAGGCGGCGTTTGCCTTGTGGAGCGGTGCCTCGGCGGCAACCCAGGCGCAGCGCAATGCCATAACGGCCGATCCCCGGGCGGCCCAGGTGATCCGGCAGGCAGCCGCAGAGGCATTGGCACTACGCGACCGCCGCACCGCCCTGTCAGCGGCCGTCGCCACATCGTTTCCCCAGCCGGTGGCAGAGCTGCGCGCCCATGCGGCCACGCTGCGGGAAGCCGGCCTGTTTCGGGCGTTTTCCGGCAGTTACAAGGCGGCCAAGCACTTCTACCTGGGCTTGATGCAGCGGGCGCAGTTCGACCGGATGACGGCCGCGGACGACCTGCTGGCACTCGCCCAGTGGCAACAGGACGCCGACCGCTTCATGGCGGAGGCGCCCTATCAGTCGGTCTTCGGCCTCTCCTTCCGCGGCATCGACACAGATTTTGCGATGTTCGAAGGGCTGCTGGACTTCTATGTCGCCGTCGATCGCGACCTTGCCGACCCGGTGTGTGCTCCGCTCAGGCGGTTCCTCAAGGAAGCTCCGATGGATCAGGTCCGGCTGTTGCCGGATCTGCAGGCGTTGCCTGCCGCCGACTGCGCAGGGACCATCGACCATCTTGTCGCTACGGCGGACAAGCTGGATGACTGGCTGGCCGAATTCGCCCGGGACCGCACGCGCCTGGAAGAGCTGATCGCCCGGCTCGGCTGCTCGGCACCGCTGCCGACGGCCGTTGTGCCAGACCTGGCCGGCAAGCTGGAAACCTATCTCGACCGGACCCGCACGCTGGATGTCGAGCCGGCCATGCGTGATCTGCTGGGCGAGCGGTTCGCTGGTGCGGCCACCACCGCCTCGGCCTTCCAGCGGGCCATCGCCACCGCCGAGGATCTGGCGGACGAAGGCGAGTGCGCGACGGTTCTGCGCCTGCTGGACGAAGGGCTGTTCGCAGACTCGCGGCAGGCGGTGCAAACGGCACTGCAGGCCCACCAGCGGGCCGAGGCGGCGGTGGCGGAGCTGTGCGAACAGGCGGCGATGGCGCGACCGTCCGTCCTCGCCGGCACGGACCATGCGGCGGCTGCCGCCCATTTGCACCGGGCGGGGGAGGATGTGGACGGCCTGTTGGCCCATGCGGCCTACCACAGGATGCGCGGCGCACTGAGCGAACGCGGGCTCGACTGGGTGGCACAGGCGCTGCTGGATGGCGGGGAACCGCTGGACGACCTGGCCAATGTGCTGGATGCGGCGGTGGCGCGGGCGATGGCCGTGGCCGTCTACGCGACCCATGGCCGGGACCTGCAGCACTATGCCGGCAGGACGCTGGACGGGCTGCGGACATCGCTCGCCCGGCTCGACCGCGCCATCATCGAAATGAGCCGCCGCCATTTGCGCCAGAAGCTGTTCGGCGCGGCACAGCCAAGGCCCGGCAATGGCCGCGGCCCCAAGGCTGAGTGGACCGAAATGGCCTTGGTCAACAACGAGGTCAACAAGAAAAGGATGCACATCTCGCCGCGCGATCTCATCGCCCGGGCGGCGCGGTCGCTGCAGGAATTGAAGCCGTGCTGGATGATGTCGCCGCTGGCCGTCGCCCAATACGTGCCCAAGGACGGACTGACCTTCGACCTGTGCATCATCGACGAAGCCTCGCAGATGCCACCGGAAGCGGCCCTCGGTGCACTGTTGCGCTGTCGTCAGGTCGTGGTCGTGGGCGACACCAACCAGTTGCCGCCCACCAGCTTCTTCCGCGCCATGATCGACAACGATGATGACGAGGCGAAGGAAGACGAGGTTCTGCCGGATTCGGTTCTCGCCATGGCCAATGCCCGGTTCCAGCCGCGGCGGCGACTGCATTGGCACTACCGGTCCCGCGATCCGCGGCTGATCAACTATTCCAACCACCAGATCTACGACGGCAGCCTGACGGTTTTTCCGGCACCGACGCCGGACGATCCGCGCCAGGGAGTCTCCCTGCATCCGGTGCAGGGCCTCTACAAATCGAGCGTCAACGTGGATGAAGCGACCGCGATGGTCGACGCCATCTGCCGCTTCATGCGCGAGACTCCGGACCGGTCGCTGGGCGTCGTCACCCTGAACCAGAAGCAGCGCGACCTGCTGACCGACCTGCTCGAACGCGCCTTCTCCGACGACAAGGCAGCCCAAGCCTATGTCGACCGGTGGAAGGAAGCAGACAGCGGACTGCAGGACTTCTTCGTCAAGAACCTGGAAAACGTTCAGGGCGACGAGCGCGACGTAATCTTCATTGGGACCGTCTATGGGCCGGAGACGGCGGGCGGACCGGTGGCCCAACGGTTCGGCCCGATCAACGGACCGGCTGGGCGGCGGCGGCTCAACGTGTTGTTCTCCCGCGCCAAGCGCAAGATCGTCACCTTTTCCTCCATGACGTCGGCCGACATTGTGCCGGAACCGGCGGGCACGGGCGGTCGATCCATGCTGAAAGGGTGGCTCGACTATTGCGCAACCGGCCGCCTGCCCAACGCCGGGGCGGCCAAAGGGACACCGGACTCCGATTTCGAGCGCCACGTGATCGACGAGATCCGAGCCCTCGGGCTGGAGGCCGACGCGCAGGTGGGGGCTGCCGGCTATTTCGTCGATATCGGGGTGAAACACCCCCAATGGCCCCCTGGCTACCTGATGGCGGTGGAGTGCGATGGTCCCACCTACCATTCCTCGCCGTCGGCGCGCGACCGCGACCGGCTGCGCCAGCAGGTCCTGGAAGGGTTGGGCTGGTACGTCCACCGCATCTGGTCGACCGACTGGTTCCAGGACGCGGTCGGGGAGATGAACCGCCTGCGCGCAGTGATCGACGCGCGGCTGGCGGATCTGCAGGCGGAAGCCGAGAAGCACCGCGGAAGCCTACCGGCGGCTGCGCCGGCGGCGGCCCCCACGCAAGCGGTGGAGGCGCCAGCCGTGCCAACGCCACCGCTTGGGGCAGAAGAGGCGGAAGAGCCGACGGAGGCTCTCGTGCCGGCAGCAGCGGCAGACGATATCCCCGTGGTGGCCGTCGGCGACCGGGTGATGCTGCGCTTCCTCGATGGCGACCGGCGGTCGTTGGAGGTCATCATCGATGCGCACCGCAAAGACCCCGAACGCGGCCGCATCTGGGTTCAGGACCCCCTCGCCGAATCCCTGCTGGAGGCGGAAGAGGGCGATGAAATCAAGCTCATGGTGGACAATCGCCTGCGACTGGCGGCGGTCGAACGCATCGACAAGGGCGCCGGCAACGGGCTTGCGTGATCGGCGGGACGAGCGGGCGCATGGCCGGCGATAGCCCGACGGTCACCCGCCCGGCGCCGAGGGCGACCCAATCGACACCCTGTCGCCATGACTGCGAGCAGGCCCGATTTCCATCGTGTGTACCTCCCGCGCGATGGTGAATGACCGGACCGCCGTTGGAGAGCGGCTCACGGGCGCCTGACGGCACGGCGCCCACCGCCATGCCGGCGTCAGATCCTGCGCGCCGGTGGCGGATCTCCAGGCGACACACCGGCCATCCCTTGAATGCCCGCCAGATCCGCGGAGTCCGGGCCGGCCACGATGGGCCCAGCCCCTGGACGGCGCCAGCCTGCCGCGGGCCGCACGCTCCGCAATGGGGCGGCGCACCGGGAGATCGCCGGGGTCCCGTGCGGCAGGCCAGATGGTGCGTCTGCGCCACCTCCCCCCGCCACCCAGGCACTGCAGACTATTGGCTGGCCGCGTGGGGTGCGGGCTGCCGGCATTTGACGGAGATCGAGCGAATGATGCAATTTTCGGTGATCGTGACCACGATCCCCCATGCCGTCTTCTCGTCAGCCGCGCATCGCCGCTCGCAATGGACGTAAGAACCTATCGCGTGTTCATGTCCTCACCCGGCGATGCGGTGGCCGAGCGCCGGCGCATCGAGCGGGTGATCGATCGGCTGAACGGCGAACTGGATGGCAGCACGCGCTTGCAGGCCGTGCGCTGGGAGAAGGGCTTCTATTCCGCCCACGACACGTTCCAGAAGCAGATCCCCGCAGCGGCGGAGTGCGACGTGGTGGTGGCGGTGCTGCGCCATCGCCTGGGGACCGAACTGCCGCCCCATTTTCCCCGCCTGCCCTCCGGCGAGCCCTATCCCAGCGGCACTGCCTACGAGGTGCTGTCGGCCCTGGAGGCCCGCCGGTCCCGCGACCTGCCGGATATCTACGTGTTTCGCTACGCCACGCCACCCGTGGTGCGGCTCGACGCTGCGGAGGAACGGGCGGAGACCGAAAGCCAGTGGGAGCGATTGAAGGCGTTCTTCCAGCGCTGGTTCGTGACGACCGACGGCCAGTTCGTCGCAGCCTTCCAAACCTATGACGGCATCGACGACCTGGAGACCCAAGTCGACCGGCTGCTCCGCCAATGGATCGCCCAACACCTCGCCCGCGGCCGGCTGATCGCCTGGCCGGTGGCGCTGAAGGGCTCCCCATTCTGCGGCCTGGGAGCATTCGGGGCGAAGCATGCACCGGTGTTCTTCGGCCGTGCCCGGGAAACCCGGCGCGCCGCCGACGCGCTGCGCGATGCCGCTGCCGGCGGCACGCCGTTCCTGCTGGTCATCGGCCCCAGCGGGTCGGGCAAGTCGTCACTCGCGCGGGCCGGGCTGGCGCCGCATCTCACCGCCCCAGGTGCAGTGTCGGGCGTCGACGTGTGGCGGGTGGCAAGCCTGCGGCCGGGCGAGCACCCTGGGGGGCCGCTGGCGGCCCTGGCGACCCGGCTGTTCGACGCAACCGAGGCGCTGGAAGCGGAGGAGGAAGGCCGCGCTCCCGCCCTGCCGGAACTGGCCCAGGGTCCCTACGCCACGCCGGCCGATCTGGCGGGTCTGCTGGCCCATGGTGACGATAGCGCCGTGCTGCCGGTTCTGGCCGCTCTGGATCGGGTGGCCGCGGCGGAGCGGACGGCCGGCGGCTACGACCGGCAAGTTGCGGCCCGGCTGCTGTTGATCGTCGACCAGCTCGATGAATTGTTTGCCGCCGATGTGCCGCCGGATGCCCGCCAGCAGTTCGCAGCCGTGCTGGTCCGGCTTGCCGCCAGCGGCCGGGTGTGGGTGGTGGCCACGTTGCGGGCGGACTTCTATGAAGCGGCGGTGGCGGTTCCCGGCCTGCTGACCTTGAAGTCGGCAGGTGCCACCTTCGATCTGCAGCCGCCCGGCCCGGCGGAGCTGGCGGAGATCGTGCGGGCACCGGCGGCCGCGGCGGATCTGGTCTACGAGATCGACGACGGCGGCCGTCGCCTCGATGAGCGGGTGCTGGCGGATGCCGACCAGCCCGATATGCTGCCGCTGCTGCAGTTCACGCTGAACCGGCTGTTCGAAGCCCGCCAAGAGGTGGAGGGCGAGATCCGGTTGACCCATGCCGCCTGCGACGCCATCGGCGGGCTGGACGGCGCGGTCGATCAGGAAGCCGAAAAGGCTCTCGCCGGGCTTGGCGAGGCGGAGTTGCGGTCGCTGCCGCGGCTGCTGCGTGCGCTGGTCGCCCCGGCCGGCGATGCCGAGCGGAGGGATCGCTTGACCATCCGCTCCGTCGCCTTGTCGGACTTTGCCGATGACGGACCGAGCAAGCGCCTGGTGGCGGCCCTGGTCGAAGCGCGCATCTTGCTGTCCGAAGGGGCCGCATCGCGCAGCACGGTGCGGCTGGCCCATGAGCGGGTGATTTCGAGCTGGAAGCGGGCGCGGGATCTGGTGGCGGCCAACCTCGATTTCTTCCGCATCCGCCAGGAGGTCGAGGACGCCTGCGCTCGCTGGCAGTCTTCGGGCCGCCGCCGCGACCGCCTGATCGCACCGGGCATCGCCCTGGAGGAGGCGGCCGGCCTCCGGCGCCGCTTCGGTGGCGAGCTGGACAGCGACACCAACGCCTTCGTCCGCGTCTCGTCCGACCGTGCGCATCTGCGCCAGCGCCTAACCACCGCCGCCTCCGTGGTGTTTGCCGTGTTGGCCGTCGTCGCCACCGGGCTCGGGCTGTGGGCCTACGACCAGCAACAGGAAGCCGTGCGGCAGCAGGAGTGGGCGGAAACTCAGACCGAGATTGCCGAGCGGGCCGCCCAGGAGGCGGCGGAAGCGCGCGACTTGGCCGAAGCTGCGGCCGATGCCGCGAACGCGGCTGCGGATGCGGAAGCCTCGGCCCGCCGGCAGGCCGAAGCCGCCCAGCGGGAAGCGGAACTGCAAGCCGCGCGCGCCGAGGCCGTGGCCCAACAGCTGGACGAGCTGCTGAATGCCATCATCGTCTCGGAGTGAGACTGGACCGGCGAGAGCCCGCTCCGGGTGCCGGGGCCACCTCCTTCACTGCTGTTGATCGTCCCCTGCGTCCCTCCAGTCCTGGTTCGCTATGGCAAGCCTAGACGGTTTGGAGGACACGCAAGTTGATTTCGAACTGGCAGAGTTCGTCACCGTCAGCCCATGTGTGCGTAATGCGATGTCGGCAACGATATTCAGCGGATGTTCAACCCATCTGCGGGCAAGCTCCTGCTGAATGGTCTTCGTCCGAGAGCTTCGCCCCGAGTTTCATTTTCTCCCGGCCACGTACCGCCAGAGACATCGCTTAAAACTTTGAATACTCTTCGAGAGGCCCAAGGGTCACATTTGACCACCGAGGTGTGCCATAGATCGGATGATTGGTGAGTCTGGCTCAAGATGCACTTAGAATGGTTGTCAAACCCTCCTCGAATCCACGACCGTCGCTGATCATGAAATCCTTTGCCGATGTCGTGGAAAGCCTGGTTCGCCAAGCAGGATCTGGCACAACCGTTGATCGGCTGCAGCATCTCCTCGCCAAAGCCGGACGTCCTGTTGAAAAAATCACCATTGTCCGGTCGCTCAACGAGTTGCGGCAGTTGGGCCTGGTTACAATCGGGGCGAATCGTAAATGGCTCGCGACTGTGCGACGCAGTCCAATTGGCCTCGGCCGAAGCATAAGAGGAGACACGGCTGGAGCGGGGCCAATAATTACCGCCATACCGGCTGCAGGATCCGAAGGTGACCTGATCGACGGAGATGGAGCAGTCTCCCAGAATGGACGCGTATCGTGCGATCACCGGCTGTTTTCCCGCCTTCTGCCATACTACCGCGATGCGCTGCGGGCCGGTGATGCCCCGGCCAAGCTGACATTTGGACTGAACGAAGTCGGAGAGCGGTTCGTCTTGGTGTGTCCGGATGGCCCTTGGTGGCCAACCAGGGATTGTGGGCGGCACCTCGTGCTTCGCGCCGCCGATCTCGGTGATACCTTGCGCCAGTCCTTCACTATCACCAGCAGTCATCAAGGCCGCCTGCTCTTGGGATATCCAATCCTTGCCGTCCATTCCGATGGTCAAGAGCCGTTTCTTCGGCCCGTGACCGTGCTTCCGGCGCAGTTCCGCATCGAAGGACCAAACTTGGAGCTTGCCGTTGATCCGGCATCTCCGCTGCTTAATCGAGAATGGCTCAAGGATGCCAAGTTCCAGCGCTGGAGTACTGGGGCTTTGGCCGGGTATCTGTTTCGAGGCGCGCCCGATCCAGGGCTGGACGAAGACGAAGCCAGCATCGGTCAAGGCTTTGTCGACATTCCGATCCTGGCGGGCCGCCTGTCTGATGCGATGGCGACCCAGGTTCGTACTCGTCTCGATCCCCGCGTGATTGACATCGGCTTGCCTTCTGCACCCCGTACGGGGCTTTACAATGCTTTGATGGTTATGGTGGCGCCCCAGGGGCAGTACACCCGCGGTGCCATTCGAGACTACGAGCGCCTGATCACCCAGTCAGCGACCGTGACGCCGGGTGGAACCGCTCTGGCACCGCTGTTCAACGAACGGCCCGCGCAACGGTCGGCGGCCTGCCTGGTTCATCCCTTTGCGCTCAGCGAAAGCCAACAGCTTGCGGCACGGCTGGCTTTGACATTGCCACTGTCCGTGGTGATCGGGCCGCCGGGCACGGGCAAGAGCCAAGTGATCGCGGCCATCCTAGTCAGTGCTGCCGCAGCCGGTCAGTCGGTCCTGTTCGCCTCACGCAACCATAAGGCCCTAGACGCGGTGGACCAGCGATTGCGCGCAGTGTCGGGCGATCGGGTGCTGCTGGTTCGTGCCAACCCACAGGATGGGACCAGGGGCCTGGATTTCCGGGCCGCAATCGACGCGGTGTTGGCGCGGACGAGCGATCCTCAAGCGGTTCAACGATGCGAACGGCAGATGGCAACGCTGGCGGACCTAGATCGCCGTCGCCAAGCTGCAATCGAGCGCTGGGCAGAGGTGAAGGCGCGCGCAAACGAACTGGCGGGCCTGCGCGAAGAGCAGGAGCGGTTGGCCCGCGCGGAAGCCCGTTTGGACGTCCCAATGCCCAACGCGCAGAAGGGGATAGCGCGCTGGCTAGCTTGGCTGCTCTCGTTGCTCCGCCGCGCTCGTACCGGTACGCGCACGTCGCTCCGCGGACTGCAGGACTACGAAGTCGAGATTGCACGCCAGGAACGGGCGCTCGACGCGGCGCGAGCCATCGCCGAAGACCATGAAGACGACGCCATCGCCCTGGGTGAGGAGATTGCACGCCGCAGCGTGGCCCTGCTGCCCGACCTCGCCGACCGGTTGGCGGCCTGCGGTGCGGAAGATCGGGCCCAGTTGCTCAATCTACGGGCGACCGCCGCCCTGCAGAATGCAGGCGATCCCATGGCGGCGGAACTGGCGGCGTTTGTCCTGCGGTTCATGCCCGTCTGGGCCGTGACGACGCTGGCGGCAGGCAGTCGAATGCCCCCGATCGCAGGGCTGTTCGACCTCGTCGTCTTCGATGAAGCCACCCAGGTGGACATCGCGTCGGCCTTGCCCCTGCTGTACCGCGCCAAGGCCGCCGCGGTAGTGGGGGACCCTAACCAGTTGGCGATGATCGCCAACCCGACGCCAGCCGAAGACCGCCGCTTGTTGATGGCCCATGGCCTTTGGCTGGAAGGAATAGGTCGGTTGGCCCAGGGACAGACCAACCTGCTTGAATTGATCAGCACCAGCACGAGTGCCAAGCGGATCATGCTGACAGAGCATTTCCGGTGCCACCCGGACATCGCGGGCTACGTGAATGAAGCCTTCTACGGCCGCCAGTTGACGGTGCTCACCGACCAGGCGCGCTGGCAACATCAGCTGCCAGTCGGCTACCCGCAAGGGCTGCATTGGACCGATGTAACCGGTCCCATCGACCGTCGTCAGGCTCCCGGCACCAGTGGATCTGCCCGTTCCGTGGCGGAAGCCGACGCCATCGTCGACCATTTGACCGTGCTGCTGGAAAGGCACCGCTATGGCGGCACCGTTGGTGTGGTGACCTTCTTCGACTACCAGGCTGCCGCCATCCAAGAACGGATGAATCGGAGGCTCAGCCGGGAGGTCATCGATCGCAGCCTGTTGACCGCCAGTACCGCCCATCGGCTGCAGGGTGATGAGCGCGACGTCATCCTGTTCTCCCTGTGCATGGGGCCGGACATGCCGGCGAATGCGCGCGAATTCATCCGGTCGGAACGGCGGCTTCTGAACGTCGCGGTCAGCCGGGCACGTGCGCTTCTCCATGTGTTCGGCGACCGCACCTATGCGGGGGCCTGCGGCATCGACCATGTGGAACTGCTGGTTCGGCGGCTGGACCGACAGTCCCGGCGAAGCGGCGACCGATCGGCCATCCAGGATGGCGACGACCGGTTCGAATCGCCGTGGGAACAGAAGCTGTACCGCGCCCTGGTCGATGCCGGGCTGTCGCCCCTCCCGCAATACCCGGTGGCCGGCCGCTTCCTCGACCTCGCGATGGTCGACGAGACGCGCGATCCCCCGCTGCATCTGGATATCGAGGTCGACGGTGCCGCCTACCATCGAGGGCTGGATGGCAACCGCCTGCCATCGGACCTATGGCGCGACCACCAGTTGAAAAGCCTCGGCTGGGTGGTGGTGCGGTTCTGGGTCCACGAACTGCGTGATGATATGGAGGCCGTTGTTGACCGTGTCCGACAACTTGTCCGCGCCCGCTAGGGGCGATGCTCCGCAAGCGGGAAAATCCGAGAACACGCCCAGATGGCATCCGGTCTATCTCGTCTTCGTCCTATTCCTTTTTGCGGCGGGCGCCATGGCCGTTCTGGCCTTGGGCACCATTGCCAATGAAGTAAGCATCGACGTCCGGGAAGGCCGACTTGCGGACCTGCAATCAGAGTTGGGTTCCCGCAATGCCCAAGCGCAGTCCCTGCAGCGGCAGGTAGCAAGCCTGGAGGCGGAGATTGCATCCCTGACACAGCAGAGGGACGACCTGGAACAGGAGCGCGATGACCTTGAGGCGGTGGTTGGAGGCGCCCGCGATACCATTGCCTCGGCAGAACAGGCGCAACGGACTTCCGACCTACTGCAGGCGGATATCCAGGCGGGCCACCGCGAACTGGACGGCCTGCGCCAAGCGCGCGCCGGATTGTCGGACGAGATCGCCGGTCTGCGCGCGCAGCGCGATGCCCTCGCCGAGGACCTTAGCAACTACGAGGAGATGCGGGCGCAGCGGGATGCAGAAGTTGCGGCCGCACAAGACACCCTGAGGACTGCGCGATCGGAGCTCAGTCAGGCCCGACAAGATCAGGATCAGGTCGCGACCAGATTGACGGCCGCTCGCGCTGAAGTTGCCGGACTGCAGCAACGCCGCGACGATCTCACGGCACAAATCGCTGACAGGGAGCAAGCATTGTCCTCGGCCGAGACCCGGCTGGAAGGCCTGAGCACCAGTTTCGCGGCGCGTACCGAACAGGTGTCGGCTCTGCAAGCCCAAATCTCAGACGCACAGATGCAATTGGCCCAACTGACAGAACGCAGCGAGGCCGCCCAGGCCCAACAGGAAAGCCTGGCAACAGATATCGCCAACCTCACGTCCACGAGGGATGCCCTGGCGACGCAGATAGCCCAACAGCAGGAAAACCTGGCCGCGCTCATGACCCGGCAGGACACGGTGGGGGCCCGCATCACCGAACTGCAGAACCAAGCGGCTGCCATGGAGCAGGACATCGCGACCCGCACCGAAAGGCTGTCGGCGGTTCGCAATCAGGTCACCCAGGCTGAGGCAGATCTGGCAACGATGGCCGAACAGATATCGGCTGCCGAACAGCAAAACACCGGCCTCACCACAGCCGTTGCCGACTTGACCGCAACCCGGGATGACCTGTCCGCCCAGGTCGCACGCCTGGAGGGAACACGGGACGGGGTTCAAGCGCATCTAGAAGACTTGCAGGCAGCGCTCGACACCGTGGAGCAAACGCTTTCCACCCGTCAGCAGGCCCTGCTCACCCAGATCAGCCAGCAACAAAATCGACTGAACGCGTTGCGCGAAGACGCCGCTGCGCAGGAGCAGACACTTGCAGATTTCACTCCACGGGTCGCAGCGATGCGGCAGGACGTAGCAGCGCTGGAGGCACAGATCTCCAGCGGTCGGGACCAACAGCGCAACCTTGACCAGGCAATCGCTGCTTTGCTCAACCGGCGGGATGCCTTGCTGGGAATGGTTGCGGGGCTTCAGAACCAGATTACCCGCCTCGCCACGCCTACCGATCGACCGACCGATGAATCCGAAGTCATAGGGAGACAAACGCCGGACGCCATCCCGGATGGGGTGGTTGAAGGCGATGCGCCAGATCAGCCCGAAGGCGAAGTCAGCCAAGAAGGAGGCGCCGCCGACCAAGACCCGAACCGGCCCCAGGGTCAGGAGTGATACTGAATGACGTTCCTGAACAGTCTCAGTGCCGACACGGTTGCCCTTGCTATCGCGGCAACGACCGTCGTCATTATTTCATTCGTACTGTCCATTCTCTCCGTCGTCTTTACGATTGAACGCAGAAAACTGCCTCAAGCCGTGCGCAATGGCTCTCTGGAAATCCAAGTGGCGTCCAAACAGGCACACCTGGATGACCTGAACCGGCAAATCGTCGAGACACGCAGGAACCTGACCGAAAGTGCCGAGGCCGAAGCCGAAGCCGGCCATTGGCACAATGTGGTGGACGGGCTGAAGGCTGAATATGCAGGGCTGGCTGAACAGCGGCGAGAGATCGAGGCCGAACGACAAAGTTATCGCGATGCGGTTGAAGCCCGTGGTGCTGCAGAAAAGGAACTGGGCGACACGTTGGTCGATCTTGAACTCAAACAAGCAGAGCTGGAACGGCTAGCTCAGCAGATCGACCAGGCCGAGGCCAAGCTGGGCGCGGGACAAGAGGAACTGGAACAACGCCTGCGGACCCTGGCGGCCGAATGCGACACCAGGGCCATGGAAGCCCGCGCGCTGGATGAACGGCTGGCGACGGTGCGGGCAGAGTGGGAGACCCTGCACCAGCAGGTCAGCGACGCAGAGGCAGCCCTCTCACGGCTGGCGGTGGAACGGGCAGAGCTGCAGCGTGCACTGGAGGAGGGCGAAGCGCAGCTTGTCCAGCTCCAGCGGCAAATCGAGTACCAGGAGCGGCTGGCGGACGAGACCGGGCGTTTGCGCCAGGAGCTGGCCGCCATCCAGCAGGAGCACGAGCACGCCCGCGCCGATGTGGAGGCCCTGAAGCAGCAGCGGATCAAACTGGACGACGACGTTGCAGCGCAGGCAGACCGCCACACCCGCCTGCATGCACAGTGCGAAATCCTCGACGACCGCCGTGCCCATCTGCAAGAGCAGTGCGAAGCACTGGCGGCGCAGACTGGCGGCCTTCCCGGCGGCAATCCCGGCGGCCATCCCGCCGGGGGCGATGACCCGGAGGCCGCCCTGGCCGATCTGCGGCGGGTGCCCGAGTGCCTGAACAGGACCGACTGGCGAGACGAGATCCCAGTCTCTGAAGACGAATCGGCGATGCTCGACCGGCTCGCGCTTTGCCTCAAGGACGCAAAGCTGGAATTCCCGCGGCGGACCCTGAATGCCTTCCACACCAGCCTAAAAACCGCCGTCATCAGCCCCCTGGCGGTGCTCGCCGGGATCAGCGGCACCGGCAAGAGCCAGATGCCCCGTTACTATGCCGAGGTGATGGGCATCCACTTCCTGAAAATCCCGGTGCAGCCGCGCTGGGACAGCCCGCAAGATTTGTTTGGCTTCTACAACTATCTGGAACAGCGCTACAAGGCGACCGACCTGGCGCGGGCCATGGTCCATCTGGATCGTTTCAACTGGCCGGAAGACAGCGGGGCCTATGGCGACCGCATGCTGATGGTTCTATTGGATGAAATGAACCTGGCACGCATCGAATATTACTTCTCGGAATTTCTCAGCCGCCTGGAAGGCCGACCCATTGATGACGATAAGGCGGACGCGGGCGCGCGCTCCCACAGCGAAATGCTGATCGACATTCAGCGTACCGAAAAGGGCGTTCACAAGGTCTATCCGGTCCAGAATGTTCTGTTCGTCGGCACGATGAATGAGGATGAATCGACCCTGAGCCTGTCGGACAAGGTGTTGGACCGCGCTAATATCCTGCGGTTCGGCAAGCCGAAGGACCTGCAGACGGCGATCCCGGATCACCAGGAGATCGAACGGGCGACCGGCTACCTGTCCCGCCAGCGCTGGGCCGGCTGGCGAAGATTGTACGAGACTTCGCGGTCGATCAGCTCCGACCAGAAGTCGACGGCCGAGGGGATCGTCAAAGCCATGAATGACGCCCTCGACCTGATGCATCGCCCGTTCGCCCATCGGATGAACCAGGCGATCCTGCACTACGTCGTCAACTACCCCCAGCGCGATCAGGACTTCCTACGCCACGCCCTGGCCGACCAGATGGAACTGCGTATCCTGCCCAAGCTGCGCGGCGTCGACGCATCGGCCGGGCACCCGCGGGACGGGCTGCAGCAGCTTGAAGAGATCGCCCGGAAAAACCTCAACGATCGCGAATTGGCCGCTGCCATCCACACCGCCATCGAGGAGGCGGATGGCGGCGACGGCATGTTCACCTGGCGCGGGCTGTCGCGCACGGAGTAGGTGCCCATGCCATCGGACCTGTACCTCCTGCCCCTGCCGTGGGCCGGCATCACGTATGACCTGCATCCCATCCGTGCGGGCGAAACCGTGGACCTTGTCCCCGCCTCAGCCTCCCCCCTTCTTCTGGTGTCCGGTCAATCCGACCGGGTGTTGCTGGACGGGCGAGATGGTCGCTTGGCGAGGGAAGCGGATTTCCCCTCGCGCGACCCGCGCCTGGGCCGGGTGACCCAGCGCTACCTTTCCCTGCCGTGGCCGGTGCGCGCCGACCATCCCCAAACGCTGCGACCCGGCGACTGGCCGCAATCCGTCAGTCTGCGCTGGGGCACCGGGGTGGACCGGCCCAGCCTGCGATCGGCCCCCTCGGGGCAGGGAACGGGATCGCCAGCGGCGGAGGCGGACCACAACGCAACCGGGCAAACCGCGCAGCCGTCCGGCGGTCCCGCCGGGTTCGCCTATCAGGATTTCGTCCGCCGGCTGATCGGTCGGATGGCCGATATCGACACCGTCGTCCAGGACCCCGACCACGCGGCCGATCCGTGGGCGGAAGTCTACCGGAGATGGTCCGACTTCGACCGCCTGCAAGACCCCCATATGAGCGTGCTGGTGCGCCACGCTCAAACCCTGCAAGGGCTGCTGGAGGACGTGTGCGCCCGCCCCCGCCGGCTGCTGCGGCGGGTTCGCGAGCTGCAATCGGTCGACCGCGTGCAGGATATCGATGCCCAATGCATGGTGTGGCTGTCGCGCCAGCCGGGGGAGACCATTGCCGAACGCGCCGGGCCCCGCCAACGCATCCTGGGGCTGGCGCGCGAGGCCACCGCTGACACCCTGGAAAACCGCGTGTTGCGTGATCTCCTGTGGCGCAGCGACCGTGCCGCCCGCGACTATGCACGGCTGCATAGCGCCGTTCGCCACAGCCAGCGGGTGCGCCTGGTGGACCGCCATGGCCACCACTGCCGCTTGCTGGAGCGCGAGATGGCGGCCATGGGGGTGTCGCGGCTGGCCACACCGTTTCAGCCCAATTTCGTGCTGCAGCACGATGTGCGCTATCGGCGGATCCATGCCGCCTGGCTCGACCTCGTGCGCGAACGCCAGGTGGAGGACGACAGTTGGCAATGGCAGCATCGAAGCTGGGCAGAATTCTGTACGGCCGCCTTGGCCGCGGCCGCCCGCACCCTGGCCGGCCATCCGCCAATCGCCGCCTCGCCGGTGGTCCATCGCGCCGAACAGAGCCAGGGGCAATGGCTGATCCATGACAATCCCTTGTTGGTCGCGATGGCCGATCACGGTGGATGGATCCTGGAGGTACTGGGCCAAAGGGCGCATGTGGGGGTGGTGGACCGCGGGTCGATGGACGCCTTCGGCGCCACCAGTTGGTTGAAGGTCGACACCTTTGGCGGGGAGCCCGCCCGTTATGTGCCGGTGTGGGCCATCCACCCCCGGCCCGGCGCTCCAGGGCTGGATTGCCTGGTCGCCAAGGCTGCCAACGCGGTCAAGTCCCAGCAGCAATCCGGCTGGCCACTTGTCGGCGGCCTGGTGCTCACCAGTACCGTCGACCCGCAAGACCCCGGCGGCAGCGCCGCGCGATCGGGGGTGTTCGGGGTGTCCTTCGGCCCCGAACAGATCCAGCTCGCCCTTGGGCTGGAGGAGCTTGGCAACAGCCTGCGCCGATTGGTGGAGGCCGCGACGTGACGGGCCTTGCCGGGTGGGACCTGAACGGCGGGTGGGATTGGGCAGCATCGCAGGACAGCGAGGCGGTCCCCTCAATCGCCATCCGGCTGGTGGATGGCGGCATCGACCCGGCCGTGGTGTGCCTGCAACCGGGGAGCGGTGGTTCCCTGGTCGGCGGGGCGGCGGCGACCCTGGCGCCCCATGGCCGCGGCGGCGGCTGGGGCGATGTCGGGCGGCCAGATCGTCGATTGCGGATCGCCGATGCCCTAGCGGCGCCGGACGCTTTCCCAGATCCCCACACAATTGACCCCGGCCGGGCGCTGGTGACGGCCCTGGCCGCGATGGCACCCGGCGCGCGCGCAGGGTTTCTGGCCATCCCGGACCACGACGGGTTCGACGAGGAGCATCGGGAAGCCCGGCTGCGGCGGCTCCGCCAGCCGCGTGCACCGTCCATCACATTGCTATGGCGGCCGATTGCCGTTGTCCTCGGGTGGATCGCCCGCAATCCTGAGGTTGCGTTGCCTTGGGGTGGAACGCGAGTGGCCGTCCTCGTGCTCGGCGCGCAAGGCGTCAATATCGCCGACATGCTGCTGGTCAAGGACCAGGGGCTGCGGGGCGACGTGCTGGCGCCGGAAAGGCAGCGGCCGGGCGTGATGCTTGCCGGGGCTTGGGCGGGACGATGCCTGGCCGGGCATACGGCAGCGCAGACCGAGATTGCGATCTCTCGATCCCATGACGGGCTCCTGAGAGAGGCATTCGCTGAACGGCGGCTCGACCTGGTTACCCAAGCGCGGACCCCCTGGCTGATGGCATCCGGTCAGACAGCGCCACCGGAGCCGATCCGCCTGCCCAACGGTGTGTGGCGGCTACTCCCCAAGGTCTCAACTCCGTCCTGTCGGTACCTGCCCGCCATTGACCCGATGGAGCTGGACGGGCGGTTGACCGGCGCGGACCACATCCTGGTCGCGGGGCCATTTGTCGAAAACGCAGCCTGGCAGCGGCAGGTGCTCGGTGCTTTGGGGGTGGCGGCGGACGATCGGCGCGTGGTCATCGGTGCCCCCAGCGATGCTGCGCGCGGCTGTCTGGAAGCCGCCCAGCGCCGGGCCCAGGGCGATCCGATCTATTTCGACCATCTGCCCCAGCTTGAGATCAACGCCCTAGTCGACGGCGACCCCAAATTCGTCACCCTGATCGCAAAGGGCGAACGAGTGCGCGGCGGGCAGCCCTACCGTGGGGCCGCAGCCTCAGACTTCGCGCTGCCCAAGGGCGCATCGGCCGTGCAGTTCTACCTGATCAAGGAAGACAAGCCTTGGCCACGGCACTGGACGGCGGATATCTCGGCCAATGTACCGACATCGACCCATGAATTGCAGGTGACGGTGGAACAGGAACCCGGCCAAGGCCGCGCGCGGGTCACTCTGCACTCTGACAGCTATGCCCCCTTCCGCACCCAGCCGCATCATCTGGACTGGGACACGATGACGGTCATCGAACGATCGCGCGACGACATCCTGCGGGAGCTAGCAGACGCCGCGGCATCGCGCAGATATCCTAATGCCAGGCCGTTTCCCGGGCACGGTCTTGCCTGGAGCGCAGCGCCCGGTGGCGGCCCCGTCTGTGAGGTGTTGCAGGCCTATCTTGATCTGCAGCTACCCGCCGACGGGCGCATACCCGTAGGCCAGAAACGCATTCTGGACCGGCTGGTCGCAGCGTTTCGGCAGAAGCACGCCCTTGCCTTCCTCAGTAGAAAGTTCGGCCTTCCCGTGCAGGTGGACGAAGACTTGCGGGCGTATTGCCTCGGCACGGATGGCACGCTGCCTCCGTCGATCCCGGGCATCGATATGCCAGATGCGGCACCGGTCCTGCTCGATGCCGCGCTGGCCAAGGCCGAGCAGGACATCGCGGCGTTGGCGATGCACCAGGAAGTCCCTTCCGCCAGGGCGGCGCTCGGAACCTTGCTGAACTTCACCACCTGGTGTTTTGCCCGGGCACCCAACACCACCGCCACCCAACTCCGGGCCATTGCCGACCGGGAAATCGCCGGCATCCCGACCGGCATCAACTTCAATGTCATCTTCTATGGCCTGGGAAGGATCAGTGACAGCGACGACGCCATCCGCGCCGCCTTCGATCGCCTCCATCGCCATGCGCTGCAGGGCAAAGCGAAGATTCACCATCTGCGCGGCATCGGGCTCCTGCTGGCCTTTCGTGAACGTGCCGCCCGCTTGCTGACCCCCAGACAGGCGGATGATTTTCTTCGGTGGGGCGGCGACGCGCTGGCGGGCGAGATTGAAGAGAAGACCTACAAACAGCTTTTTGCCGTCCTCCTGCAAATGATTGGCGCTCTCTGCCGCTATCGCATGGTCAATCCAGACTTCATGGACAGAAACACGTGTCGGCACACCAGAAATATCTATCAACTCCTAAAAGCAGCAAATGTACATTTGAGCAATAATAACATTATCAACCGAGATTTCGCCCGTTTCTCCAATGCAATTTTGGACTACATAGATAGTAAAGGCTCATCTCCAAATATATTGATAAATATTACGTCGTATACTTAGAAACATGAAAGTTATGATGATGTTCATTACATCAATTGGCCGGATTTCTTTGTATTTACGCAGACGAATAGCACGCGACAGCCGAGAACGCGAAGAGCGCTTTGATTAGCTGGCAGGTCAGAGCGATTGGGGCCTCTCCAGCGTGATTGGTATGACCTGAGACAACCGCACCGGCGCGGCAGGGCCGGATCGGCTGGAAATATTCCGCCGCAAGGTGATACGGTCAGCGACGGCTTCGCTTTTCAGGTGGTCGTGGGTCCTCGTGCGGTACGTTCGCTTAGCTATCATACTCCTGTCTGCAATCTTGGCGCCTGTTGGCGCGGTGACAGCGCAGTCACCGCAAGTGCGCGAGGCGCAGGAAATGCTGAATGAGTTGGGCTATTCGCCCGGGCTTGCCGATGGGCTACTTGGCCCGCAGACCAGTTTGGCAGTGCAAAGGTTCCAGCGCGACGTCGGCCTGCCTGTCACTGGCATCGTCGATGCCGCAATACTTGATGCGCTGAGGGACAGCGCCGCCTCGAACGAAGTGCAGGCGGGAGCACCAGAACGACCAGAAGAACGCCCGATACCGCAGCTGGATGCTGTCGACCAGCCCGCGGAGTCTACGCGACAGAGCACACCGGACCTTACTGGGCTGACGGATGCGCCGCCGATCAGGACAGCGACGCCGGTACAGATGCCATCGGCATTGGAGCGACAGGCAGAAGATTCGCTGTTTCCCACGTTGGTCGCGGCATTCGGAATTGGCGGGGTGATCGCGTTTCTGGTCTGGCACCGCCGGAAAGCTCGCAAATCGAGCCCTTGGCGCACTTCATCTGGCCGCACTGAACGCAGCGCGCCTCCGGTCGAACGGCGAACATCGCAAGGGCAGATTTGGCCGACGCCAGCCGCAAAGCCGGCAGGACCGCCGGTCATACCCCTTGTCCCGGAGAAAGCCATCACGGCACGCCCCAGGGCACCCGTTCCACCCGCTGCCCCGCCGCCTCCTGCAGCCGCCGCGCGGACCCTGGAAACGCTGGATCCGGATGATGTGGTCGATCTGAAGATCTCCGTTCAGGTGACTGGAGGACGCCCCCCTCCACTGCCGATCCCGCCCCGCCCTCACAAGCCGACCGACGGCTGCTGGGTGCCGGCAGAAGGCCGCGCCGAGGTGGCGGGGCACCGGATCGGGGGCATGGTCTATGTCGGCACCAGCCTCTATGGCCTGACACGCGATGGGTTTGCCCGCACGCCGGAAAACTGCCTCATCAACCCGATGCTGCCGGTGGCGAAGACGCAACCGGACCGTACCGGCGCATCGATGCCCTATTGGCCTTCCTACTCCTCCATTGAGCCGCCGGCCCGCCTCGCCTACCTGCAGTGGCTCGCTGGCGGTCGTCAGGGAGCGGACATCGGCATCGGCTACGTCTTCCTGTTCTTCTATGGGCTTGAGCGCCGCGTCCTGGTGGACGGATGCGGCGCCGGGGAACTGGCACGAATCGCCGATGAAGTTCGGAGGCTCCGGCGCGCCTACGGAGAGAACCGGTCGTTCGAGCGTTATTCCGCAGAACTGCTGGACGCCATCGCCGTCTTGGGTGACCAGTCCGACCTGGGAAGACTGAGCTATGGTGGGCCGGCCCGCGATCTGCCCTTGGCAACCCGCGTCGCCCTGGGTCGCAAGATCAAGGAAGGCCAACCCCTTGACGCAGATTCCATGCTGGCCTGGTGGTGGCACCACCCCGAAACACGGCTGCGGACACCGGCGGTCCGCGCCTTTTCCGAGTTTCGCCAGCTCTTCTTGCTGCGCTTTGCCGAACGCTATCCCAATGGCTTGAAAGTGCGCGGGCCGAAGCAGCGGCTGAAATACATCTACCGTGCGGCGAGCGGTAGCTTCGAGGTGGACCTGACCGAACGCCTCGGCAACATCCCCGACATTGCCGCGGTTAGTGCCCCGGTGGGTGCGGTCACCGCCATCGCCGAACCCTGCATGGAGGACCTGGCCGGCTTCAGCCGATTCCTCGGCCGCAAGCCCGACGGGCGCGGCAAGCTCGAAGCCTACGCCCTGCTCCCGCCCGAACTGGCGAGCCGCCTGCCCAACCAGGAACTGGACGCGCTGAAGGGATGGGCAGAAGACAAGATCAGATCGAGCAGCGGGCTTGTGCCGGTCCTCGATGTTCTTGGGCGCCTGGAAGGTCAACCGCCCGACAAGGTCACGCGCAAGGCCCTGACCACTGCGGCGGATGCCCTCGCATGCCAGGGGGTGGGGCTTGCTCCCGATCCGCGGTTCGCACTCAGAACGCCCAAGGCGGGTGAAGCCGCCATCCTGTTCCGGCTGCCGCAGGGGATCACCACCGTCGACCAAGCTTCCCCTGGATATTCGGGGGCGTTGATCTCGGTGATGCTGGGCGCGTACGTCGCCCATGCCGATGGCGAAGTGGCCGATGAGGAGCGGCGCGATCTGGAAAGCTGGATCGACCGGGTAGACGGCTTACCGCCGGCGGAGGTGGCGCGGCTGCGGGCAAATCTGAGCTGGGCCCTGGCGGTGCCGCCGAGCTTCACGGACCTGCGCAAGCACTTCAAGGATCTGCCGGAAGACGCACGGCAGACGCTGGCCAAGCTGGCCGTGGCGATCGCCGCCAGCGATGGCCGGATCGATCCGGGAGAGGTGAACGCCCTCACCAAACTTTACCGGACCCTCGACCTGGAGGAATCTGCGGTGTTCGCCGACCTGCATGCCGCGGTGGGGCAGGCGCCGCCGGCACCGGTGACCAGGCAGCCTGCCCGACTTGGCAACGATCGCCCTGCTGCGCCCCGTCGGCCCGCCGCTCAGGACGGCACTGTATCTCTGGACGCGGACCAGGTGGCCCGGATCCGCCGCGACACCGAGAAGGTGTCACGCATCCTCCACGAAGTCTTCCGCCAGGAAGAGCCGGACAACGAGCCGCCGATCGAGGAGGAGCCGGCGCTGTCCCAGTACCAGCAGGCATTCGCCGGCCTCGACGCGGAACATCGTCCCCTGGCCGACGAATTGGCCTCCCGGACCACATGGACCCAGGCGGAATTCGCGAAGCTTGCGGCGCGCTACGGCCTGATGCCCGGCGGCGCGCTCGAAACGTTGAACGAATGGGCCTTCGGCCGGTGGGACGAGCCACTGCTGGAGGAGGACGGCGACCTGACGATGAACCCGATCGTACTTCAGGAACTGACGAGCAGCTTAGGGCAGGGAGAACACCATGGCACAGCCTGAAGGCACGCGGCCCAAGATCAAGCGCAAGGAACGGGACGTCATCCTTCAGGCACTGCGTGCCGGCGTGGTGCCGCGCCTTGGCCTCCAGCATATCCAAGTCGGGCGTGCCCGCGAGATCGTTGAGATGGTCAAGGATGTCGAGCGCGTCGCCGACGACGGGTCGACGGTGCGCTTCGTCATCGGCGAATACGGATCGGGCAAGACGTTCTTCCTCAACCTGGTCCGCTTGATCGCCCTGGAGAAGGGACTGGTCGTGCTCTCGGCCGATCTCGCGCCCGATCGGCGGCTGCACGCCACTGGCGGGCAGGCCCGGTCGCTGTGTGCCGAGCTGACTCGCAACACCGCCACGCGGACGGCCCCCGAAGGCGGCGCCCTGACCAGTGTCGTGGAACGCTTCGTGGCCCAGTCGATGAAGGAAGCGGAGGATGGCGACGTGTCCTCCGTCATCCGCCGCAAGCTGGCGCATTTGGAAGACCTTGTCGGTGGGTATGAGTTCGCCACCGTCGTTGCCCGTTACTGGGAGGGGCACGATAGCGGCAACGAAGAGCTTAAATCGGCAGCGCTGCGGTGGCTGCGCGCGGAATTCGCCACCCGGACGGATGCCCGGGCGGCGCTGGGCGTCCGCACCTTCGTCGATGACGCGTCGGTCTATGACCACCTGAAGCTGCTTGCCGCTTTCGTGCGTGAAGCCGGCTACCGTGGATTGCTGATCTGCCTCGACGAGATGGTCAACCTCTACAAGCTAGCCAACAGCCAGGCACGCAGCGCCAACTACGAGCAGATCTTGCGTATGGTCAACGACGTACTCCAAGGATCAGCCTCAAATATCGGCTTCCTGCTTGGTGGCACGCCGGAGTTCTTGTTCGATACGCGGCGCGGCCTCTACAGCTACGAGGCTCTAAAATCGCGCCTCGCCCAGAACACCTTTGCGCGAGATGGGCTGGTCGATCTTTCGGGGCCCGTGCTGCAATTGCAGAGTCTGACGCAGGAAGACCTGTTCGTGCTTCTGGGCAATCTCCGACGCGTCTACCTGGCGGGACTGGAGGGCGCGGACGGGATGATGCCCGATGCCATGCTGCAGGCTTTCATGGTGCACTGCTCCAAGCGCATCGGCGACGCCTATTTCCGCACGCCCCGCACCACCGTTACGGCGTTCGTCAATCTGCTCTCGGTGCTGGAACAGAACCCGGGAACCCACTGGCAGACCGCGCTGGACACGGTCGAGGTCGCACCCGACCTGGTCGAAGACAGCGGCATGCTGCAGGGCGAGCCGGGCTCGGGGGATGACGATGACGAACTCGTCGGCTTCCGGCTTTCCTGAAAGCGGCACCGCGTCGGCCACACCCTCCAGCTTTGGGCTCCTGGAAGAACCGGTCCAGCATTGGATCTGGGACAAGGGGTGGACGGAGCTGCGGGGCGTCCAAGAACGCGCGATCCCGTCGCTGGCGACGACCGACGCCGATGTGGTGATTGCCGCCGCGACGGCCGGGGGCAAGACCGAGGCGGCGTTCCTGCCGCTCATCTCGCGCCTTCTCGCGCAGCCGATTTCGGCACCCGGGTTCAAGCTGGTCTATGTCAGCCCTTTGAAGGCGCTCATCAACGATCAGTTCCGGCGACTGGACGACCTGTGCGAGAAGATGGCCATTCCGGTCCATCGCTGGCACGGCGATGTGTCGATGGCCCAGAAGGCGAAGGCGCGCAAAGCGCCGGACGGCATTCTGCTGATCACCCCGGAATCCTTAGAAGCACTCTTCGTCCGCCGCGGTCTCGAACTGCCTGGGCTGTTCCAGCCGCTGCAGGCGATTGTGATCGACGAACTGCATGCGTTTCTGGGGCCGGAACGGGGCGTGCAGCTCAGTTCGCTCATGGTCCGGCTCGAAGCCCTCATGGGCCGGCGCGTCCGCCGCGTCGGGCTATCCGCCACCCTGGGCGACATGTCCTTGGCCTGCGCCTATCTGCGGCGCGAGAACCCGGCAGCCGTAGTGACCATCGTCGACCCCGGCGGTCACAGCGAACAGAAGGGGCAACTCAAGGCCTATGCGTCGAAGCCCATGAGGGTTGGCAACGGCGGCAAGACGGCGCCGCCCGCCGAACCGCCGCAAGGCACCGGCCAGGACACGGTGGGAAGCAATGACGCCACGGGCGGTACGGCTCAGCGCATCGGCCAGCACCTGTTCAAGTATTTGCGCGGCACGTCGAACCTGGTGTTCGCCGGGTCTCGGCAGAATGTGGAAGTGTTCGCGGACCTCCTGCTGGGGTTGTCCGAGGCGCAGCGTGTGCCCAATGAGTTCCTCCCCCACCACGCCAATCTGTCCCGCCAGCACCGGGAGCTGCTGGAGCAGCGGCTGAAGGAAGGCCGCGAGCCGACGACGGCCGTCTGCACTTCTACCCTGGAACTGGGGATCGATATCGGCGAGGTGGAGTCGGTCGCCCAAATCGGACCTCCCCGCTCCGTGGCCTCGCTACGCCAGCGATTGGGCCGCTCGGGCCGCCGGGCCGGTAAGCCAGCGATCCTGCGGTGCTACGTCACGCAGGAGGAGTTGGACACACAATCGGCGACCGGAGAGCGCTTGCGCCTCAATCTGGTGCAGGCCATCGCCGTGATCGAGCTGCTGATTGCCGGCTGGTGCGAACCGCCGCCGGCCCGCGCGCTACACCTCTCAACGTTGGTCCACCAGATCTTGTCGGTCATCGCCCAGCATGGCGGCGCCTATGCGCGGGAGATCTACGGGCTGCTGTGTCGACAGGGACCCTTTGCCGATGTCGACGCAGCACTGTTCGGCGATGTCTTGCGATGCATGGGCGGGGGGGAGCCACGACTGATCGAGCAATCGCCCGAGGGGCTCTTGCTGCTGGGCGAAGCGGGCGAGCGGATCGTCGAACATTATTCCTTCTATGCCGTGTTCAAGACGTCCGAAGAATTTCGCATCGAAACGGCGGGCAAAGTCCTGGGGACCCTGCCGGTCGAATCCCTGCTGACGGTCGGTGCCACCATCATCTTTGCTGGCCGCCGCTGGCAGGTGGAAGCGATCCACGACCGCGAGAAGGTGATCGAAGTGAAGCCGGACCCGAGGGGTATCGCCCCAAGGTTCATGGGCGGCGATGCGGAACCGCTGCACGATCGGGTTGCCGGGAAGATGCAGGAGGTCCTGGCCGGGACGGAGGTCCCCGGATATCTGGACCGCACGGCGCGGACCCTGCTGGAAGAGGGGCGCGGCTGGTTCCAGCACCACCGGCTGGATCGGTGCCGCATCTTCTCGCAGGACGCGGGATCGGCGACCGTCTTCTTATGGCAGGGAACGGCCGCGGTTGAGACGCTGATGCTGGCGATGCGCGCATCGGGTCTCGAAGCCAACATCAATCCCTACGCCCCCGTGGCCATCGACTGCGCCAATTCGACGGCCGATGTCATGGCGCGATTGAGGGAGCTGGCGGGCAAGCCGGCACCCGACGGTGTCTGGCTGGCCAGGCATGCAGCCCCTCTGCAGACGGAGAAATACCACCCCTATTTGTCAGACGACCTGCTGGCACGCGATGCAGCCTCCTCAAGGATCGTCGCAGGACGGGTTCCGGACCTGGCCAATCTTGCCCTGCAGGTTTGACCTGGAGTCACACTAGTAGTCATTTCACGGCAGTCTCAACCCGCGCCCTTTCCTGTGTTCTGCCTGGAGACATGGGTGGCCGATCGGACCTAAGACATGGGTGTCGCCGCCTGGTGCGATGGGCCCAATCCGTCCGCAACGGTGTCCGTTGCCGGCGCGGTCTCCCCGGCCGCCTTGGATCGGTGCAGATCCTGGCGCATTGCACGACGCCGGGCCTCCCCCCGCGCGGGCGATCTCCCTATACTCTGCGCCCATGCGCCGCTACCGCCACACCAAGATCCTGGCAACACTGGGCCCCGCCTCGTCCAGCCGGGAGCAGATCGCCGCCCTGTTCGATGCCGGGGCCGACGTCTTCCGCATGAATTTCAGCCATGGCGACCACGCCAGCCACCGCGCCGTCTACGAGGCGATCCGCGCGGTGGAGGAGGACACCGGCCGGCCCATCGGCGTCCTGGCCGACCTGCAGGGCCCCAAACTCCGGCTGGGCACCTTTGCCAAGGGCCGCATCCACCTGGCAGCCGGCGATCCCTTTCGCCTCGATCTCACCGACCAGCCGGGCAACGAGCGGCGGGCGCCCTTGCCCCACGCGGAGATCTTCGAAGCACTGGTCCACGGGGCGGAGCTGCTGCTGGACGACGGCCGGGTGCGGCTGCGCGTGGAAAGCTGCGGACGGGGCTATGCCGATACCCGCGTGGTCGCCGGCGGCTGGCTGTCGGACCGCAAGGGCGTCAACCTGCCCAATGTGCGCCTGCCCATCTCCGCCTTGACCGAGAAGGACCGCGAGGACCTGAGCTTCGCGCTCGACCTCGGCGTCGACTGGGTGGCGCTGTCGTTCGTGCAGCGGCCGGAAGACCTGATCGAGGCGCGCGAGCTCACCCAGCGCAGGGTCGGCCTGATGGCCAAACTGGAGAAGCCATCCGCCATCGAGCAGCTCGAAGCCGTGGTGATGCAGGCCGACGCAGTCATGGTGGCACGCGGCGACCTCGGCGTGGAGATGCAGCCCGAAGACGTGCCGGTGCTGCAAAGCCAGATCGTCGATATCTGCCGCGGCGCCGGCAAGCCGGTGGTGGTGGCGACCCAGATGCTGGACAGCATGGTGTCGGCACCGACGCCGACGCGGGCCGAAGCCTCCGATGTGGCGACGGCCGTCTACCAGGGGGCCGACGCCGTCATGCTGTCGGCGGAAAGTGCGGTCGGCGAGTACCCGGTGGAGGCCGTGGCGATGATGGACCGCATCATCAAGCGGGTGCAGCGCGACCCCAAATACCGCAACGTCATCGATGCCTACACGCCGCCGCCGCGCGCGATGGAGGCCGACGCCGTGACGACCGGTGCCCGGCAGATGGCCGAGACGCTGTCGGCCGCACTGATCGTCACCTATTCCAACAGCGGCTCGACGGCCTTCCGGGCGGCGCGGCGCCGCCCGGCGACGCCGCTGCTGGCCCTGACGCCAAGCGTTCGCACGGCACGGCGGCTGTCCATCGTGTGGGGTGTCGAAGCCCTGGTGGTCGACCATTTCGACAGCTCCGACGAGATGGCCGCAGCCGCCAGCAGCCGCGCGCTCAGCGAAGGCTACGCCCGCTCCGGCGAGGCCATCGTCATGACGGCAGGCTTCCCGCTCGGCACGTCGGGCACCACCAACGGCTTGCGCATCATCCGCGTGCCCTGAGGTGCCCGCATCCGCTTTGCTGCCTGTTTCTTGGCGTAGCCGCGTGTGATGGACGGCACGTCCGCAGGGGACGGCCGGACGTCGCGACGGACGGAGACCACAGGGTGCGGGCGCAAGGGATACCAGTTTGCCGCGGCGGCGGCGGAGCCGACGACAGCGACCCAGGGCGGCGGCGACATCGGCGACAGCCGGCGCAGGGGTGGCTGCCGGCCCGCGCGGTTGCGGCGTGGCGTACCCTGCCCCTGCTCGTCCTGGCGGTCCTGGCGATCCCCATCGGCGTGGTCGCGCTGCGCTATGTCGAGGCCGATCCGGGCCTGTTGCCGGCCGGCCTGCGGGTGAACTTCCTCGCCCACCCCATCGCCTTCGTTGCCCACACCACCGCCGGCGGTCTGGCCCTGCTGCTGACCCCGGTGCAGCTCTCGGCCTGGCTGCGGAGGCGCCACCCCAAGGCGCACCGCTGGCTCGGCCGCGTCTATGTGGCGGCCTGCACGGTCGCTGGGCTGGCTGGGCTGCGCATCGCCTTCGGCACCGCCTACGGACCGGTGGCGGCGGCCGGGTTCGCGGCACTGGCACTGGCTTGGCTGGCGACGACCCTGCGCGGCGTGCTGGCGGCGCGGGCCGGCGATTTCCCCCGGCACCGCGCCTGGATGGTGCGCAGTGCCGCGCTGACCTGCGCCGCGGTGACCTTGCGCCTGGAGCTGATCGTGCTGGTGGACCTCAGGCTGGATTTCAGCCTCGGCTACCCCGCGGTCGCCTGGCTGAGCTGGTTGCCCAATCTGGCACTGGCCGAAGCCTGGCTCAGGACACGGGCGGCACCTCGCAGGGCTCGCGGTCCGGCGACACCGGCGACCAGACAACGGCCAGCGGTATGATGCGCGTCAGCATCGTTTCGCCGGTCTGGCCCCAGACCTGCAAGCGGCCATCCTGGTTGAGCAGAAGCTCGACGGCGTAGTGGGTGCCATCCTCGGGATTGTAGAACCGGCCCTGCCAGCCATCGAAGCCCTCGGCCTCGTCGACCTGCAGCACCTGCAAGCGGCAGAGGGGCCGGTCGGCGAGGCTGGGATCGGGGTTGAACTGGTCGCGTGCCGCCGGATCGGGCAACCCGATCACCTCGCCGCAGACCGCGCCGTTGCACGCGGCCAGGGCGATCACCATGCCGGAGGTCGGCATGGACCAGTGGCCGACGATATCGCTCTGCCCGGCCTCGGCACCGGCCGACAGTGCCAGCACCCCGGTGATGATCGACAAATGGCGCAGCACGTTCCGCTCCTGGACGATGATGGACGTCCGCGGTTTCTAGCTGGGCATTGTGGCTGCGGGGCGGCACCGGCCGATGCGCGCCCTATCCCCCCGCCACGGCGGCCGGGCGGTGCCGGCCGCGCCAGAGCGTCGGGCCAAGCGTGTGGATCGATGCGCCGGATGGGTCGACGGCCACCGTCACCGGCATGTCTTCGACCTCGAACTCGTAGATCGCTTCCATGCCGAGATCGGCAAACGCCAGCACGCGAGCCGAGCGAATGGCCTTGGACACCAGCAAGGCCGCCCCGCCCACGGCGATCAGGTAGGCCGCCTTGTGCCGGGCAATCGATGCCACCGTGGCGGCCCCGCGTTCCGCCTTGCCCACCATGGCCAGCAGGCCCTGGTCCAGCATCGCGTCGGTAAAGGCGTCCATCCGCGTGGCCGTGGTGGGGCCGGCGGGGCCCACCACTTCGTCGCCCACCGGGTCGACCGGGCCGACATAGTAGATGACGCGGTTCTCCAGGTTGACGGGCAGCGCTTCGCCGCGCGCCAGCATCTCGGCCATGCGGCGGTGGGCGGCGTCCCGCCCCGTCAGCATCCGCCCGGACAGGAGCAGCGTTTCGCCCGGCCGCCAGGTTGCCATCTCCGCGCGCGACAGCGTGGCCAGGTCGACCTTGCGCGCCGCCGACGCGGTCCGGTCGATCACGATCTGCGGCCAGTCCGCCGGGTCGGGGGGATCGATGTGGGCCGGGCCCGACCCATCGAGCACGACGGTCGCATGCCGGTTGGCCGCGCACTGGGGGATCAAGGCCACCGGCTTCGACGCGGCGTGTGTGGCAAAGGTCGCGATCTTCACGTCAAGCACCGTGGTCAGCCCGCCCAGCCCCTGGGCGCCGATGCCGAGGCCGTTGATCTTGTCGTAAAGCTCAAGGCGCATCGCCTCCGTCGGGTTGGCGGGGCCGCGGCGGATCAGGTCGCCCATGTCGAGCGGCTCCAGCAGCGCTTCCTTGGCCAGCAGCATGGCCTTTTCCGCACTGCCGCCGACGCCGAGCGCGATCAGCCCCGGCGGGCACCAGCCGGCCCCCACCGTTGCCACCGTCTCCACCGCCCAGTCGACCACGGACCCGGCGGGGTTCAGCACGGCGAACCGGGCCTTGTTCTCCGACCCGCCGCCCTTGGCGGCGACGGTGAGTTCAAGCGTGGAGCCCGGGACCAACTCCACATGCAGGACGGCCGGGGTGTTGTCCCGCGTGTTGGTCCGCTCGAACAGCGGATCGAACACCATGGACGCGCGCAGCGGGTTGGCCTCGTCCAGATAGGCTTGGCGCACGCCGTCGTTGACCAGGTCCGCGAGGGACCGGTCCGACGCGATGCGGACATCCTGGCCGACCTTGGCAAACACGACGACCAGCCCGGTGTCCTGGCAGATCGGCCGGTGGCCGAGTGCCGCCATCCGCGAATTCACCAGGATCTGGGCCATCGCATCCTTGGCCGCCGGGCCCTCCTCGCGGTCGTAGGCGGCAGACAGGTGCTGGATGAAGTCCTTGGGATGGCAGTAGGAGACGAACTGCAGCGCCTCGCGCACGCTGGCGATGATATCCGCTTCCGCGATCTCCACCGCGGGCCATCGGGCGGCCGGGTCAGCCATCTTCGGTCCTCTCCAGATGGGGTTGTCCGTCTTGTCGACGATAGGTCCCGGTCGCCGCATCGTGCAATCGGACGGAGCCGCAGGCGACCGCAGCCACAAACAGTCCGTATGGTCAGCATCTTCGCTCGGTATTGGACAGACCGGCGAAGGCCGCGGATGCTGGCGGCACCAACAAACAACACGGCCGGACCGCGGCCGCCGCCCCACGGGGGCTATGGCCAGGAGCGGTACCGGCGACGGCGGAAAGCCCATGCCCATGACGAGTGTCGAAGACGAGCCCTACGCAGAGATCCGCGCCGAAATCGCCAAGCTCTGTGCCCGCTACCCCAACGAATACTGGCGCAAGCTCGACGCCGAACGCGCCTACCCCACGGACTTCGTGAACGCGCTCACCGAGGCGGGCTTCCTCGCCGCACTGATCCCGGAAGCCTATGGCGGATCGGACCTGCCGCTGTCCGCCGCCGCGGCCATCCTGGAAGAGATCCAGCGCCAAGGCTGCAACGCCGCCGCCTGCCACGCCCAGATGTATACGATGGGCACGATCCTGCGGCACGGTTCGGAGGCGCAGAAACAGGAGTATCTGCCGAAGATCGCCAGCGGCGACCTGCGACTCCAGGCCTTCGGCGTGACCGAGCCGACCAGCGGCACCGACACCACGGCGCTACGCACCACGGCCCGGCGCGATGGCGACCGCTACATCGTCAACGGCCAGAAGATCTGGACCAGCCGGGCCGAGCACTCGGACCTGATGCTGCTGCTCGCCCGTACCACGCCGAGGGACCAGGTGGCCCGCAAGACCGATGGCCTCTCCACCTTCATCGTCGACATGCGTGCGGTGCTGGGCAACGGGCTCACCATCCGGCCCATCCGCACCATGATGAACCACAACAGTTGCGAAGTGTTCTTCGACGACATGGCGATCCCGGCCGACAGCCTGGTCGGCGAGGAGGGCAAGGGGTTCCGCTACATCCTCTCGGGCATGAACGCCGAACGCATCCTGATTGCCGCAGAGTGCATCGGCGACGCCAAATGGTTCATCGAGAAGGCCGCCGCCTATGCCGGCGAACGCCACGTCTTCGGCCGCCCCATTGGCCGCAACCAGGGCATCCAGTTCCCCATCGCGACCGCGTATGCCCATATGCGGGCGGCCGAGTTGATGGTGCGCCAGGCGTTGCGGCTCTACGAAGCCGGCGCCAACCCGGGTGCCGAAGCCAACATGGCCAAGATGCTGGCCGCCGATGCCTCCTTCGAGGCGGCCAATGCCTGCGTGCAGACCTTCGGCGGCTTCGGCTTTGCCGAGGAATACGACGTGGAGCGCAAGTTCCGCGAGACACGGCTCTACCAGGTGGCGCCGATCTCCACCAACCTGATCCTCGCCTATTTGGCCGAGCACGTGCTGGGCATGCCGAGGTCGTATTAAGACATTGTTGGTTCAAGCTGCACCAGCCCACTCCCCCGCCCGACCGCCCAAGCCATTGTAAAATATTGGGTGGCCGGGCGGGGGAGTGGGCTGGAACCGACTCAGCCGAAGGCGAAGAGGCTCCGCCCTTACCCCTCGGCGAACTCGGCCCGCAGGGCGGCATCGTGGGCGCCCAGCTCCGGCACCGGGCCGTACCGTTCCGCCCGGCCGGCCACCACGGCACCGGGAGCGAGGCATTCGATCTCCTTGCCGCCGGACAGGCCGACCGCGACGAACCGGGCCTGCGGGTGGCCCATCAAATCGTCGAGCGAGCTAAGCCGCCCATAGGCGATCCTGGCGGCTTCCAGCCGGGCGATGACACTGGCGCGGTCGCGCTCGGCGAACGCCCCTTCGATCCGGGCCGTCAGCGCCGCGCGATGGACCACCCGCGCCGGGTTGTCGAAGAACTGCGGATCGTCGGCCAGGTCGGGCAGGTCCAGCACGTCGGCGCAGAAGCGGCGCCATTCGCGCTCGTTCTGGATGGAGATGAGAAGCCCTTGCCCGTCGCCGCAGCGGAACAGGCCGTAGGGACTGATCGAGGGGTGATTGAGGCCGGAGCGGCTGGGCGGCTTGCCGCCATAGCGCGCCTGCAGGTAGGGCACGTTCATCCAGTCGGCCATGGCGTGGAACAGCGAGACCTGGATGCCGCAGCCCTGCCCGGTGCGCTCGCGGGCGAACAGCGCCTGCAAGATCGCCTGGAAGGCCGTCATGCCGGCTGCGATATCGCACACCGACACGCCGACGCGGCCCGGCTCGGCGACCGTGCCGTTGATGTTGGCCAGTCCGCTTTCGCCCTGGATCAGCAGATCGTAGGCTTTCAGGTCGCGCAGCGGCCCCTCTTCCCCGTAGCCGCTGATGTCGCAGGTGATCAGCCGCGGCTGGGCGGCGCGCAGGTCGTCGGAGCCAAATCCCAGGCGCTTCGCCGCGCCGGGGATGAGGTTCTGGATGAACACGTCGGCGGCGGCCACCATGCGGTGCGCCAAGGCCGCGTCCGCCGGGTCCTTCAGGTCCAGCCGGATCGACTGCTTGCCGCGGTTGAGCCAGACGAAATAGGCGCTGTGGCCGGCGGCGAGGCGGTCGTAGTCCCGCGCGAAATCGCCTTCCGGCCGCTCCACCTTGATCACGCGGGCACCGGCATCGGCCAGCTTGCACGAGGCATAGGGCGCTGCCACCGCCTGCTCGATGGCCACCACCTGAATGCCGTCAAGATCGCCTGCCATCGGACCGCTTCCCGGTGCCATTGCTGGGGAATTGCTGGAGACCCGAGGTGGTACTATGGCGAGGCCGCCCACGGAATGGGAAACGGCCTGCCAGTTTGCGCCTGTCGCGACCCCTTTGGCCGATGCCGGCCGTGGTGCTGCGTCAGCGGCACTGCCAAGCGGCGATGTCGGCGAGGATGCGTGCCACCACCTCGTCCGCCGCCGCCCGGACGGCGGACGATAGGGTCTCGCCGGGCGCAAAGCTTTCGCCTTCGATACCGTAGACGAGGAGACGGCCGGGCAGCCGGCCCAGCTCCCGCGCCAAGGCGACGGCTTCGGCCAGCCCGAACTGGTGGCTGGAATAGGCGAAGGTGCCGGCCGCAATGTCCGCTGCGCCAGCGTCGAAGTGGCGGATGCTGCCGGGCGCCCCGCCGCTTGCCATGGCATCCACCACGACGGCCGCCTCTGCCCCCTCCCACAGCGCGATCAGGCTGGCGCCCTCCCCGCTCGCCTCCGTCGCGCGCACGCCGCGCTCGGCCAGCCGGTCGGCGACCCAGGGGCCGACGCCGTCGTCGCTGCGAAAGCGGTTGCCGACGCCGATCACCAGTGGCCCCGGATCCGGACCCGGACCCGGCGGGTCAGTCGCGCTCGACACGCAGGTCGAGGAAGTGGGTGGCACACGAGATGCACGGATCGTAGTTGCGGATGGTCTGCTCGCACCGCCACTTCAGGTCGTCGTCGGCCATGCCCATGTTGGCCTCCACCACGCCCAGCAGGTCGCGTTCGATCTGCGGCTGGTTCTGGGCCGTCGGCGGCACGATGGTGGCGGTGACGATGCGGCCCTCGGCGTCCAGCACATAGTGGTGGAAGCAGATGCCGCGCGGCGCTTCGGTGCAGCCGTAGCCCTTGCCCGGCCCCGGCACCACGTCGGCCGCCGGCGGCGCGGGCGGTTCGTAGGCTTCCGCCAGGCGCAGCGCTTCCTCGCAGGCATAGAGCGTTTCCACCATGCGCACGACGATGCTGCGATAGGGATTGTTGCAGACCGGGCCCAGCCCGGCCTGCTTGGCCACATCGCGGGCGCGCTCGGACAACTGGGCGTAGTTGTTGTTGTAGCGCGCGATGGGACCCACCAGGTAGGGCCCGCTGCCGTCCGTCATGACACCGTGCAGCGCGTTGGAGTGGGCCACGTGCAGTTCGCCGAAATGGTCGAAGAACTCCGCCAGCGCGATGTCCAGCCCACGGTTCGACACCAGGCGCCCGGCCTCGATGGCGTAGACATCGGGGTGGCGCAGCGACACGCAGGTGTAGTCGTACTCGTAGTCGGGGAAGTCGAACCCGCCGAACAGCAGGGCCAGATCCTGTGCGGCATCGGCGCCCCAGCGCAGCCGGTCAGCGAGGGCCGCGACCGCCGCCGGCGCCGGCGCCTTGTAGAACCCGCCGACCCGCGTGTTCACCGGGTGCACGGCACGGCCGCCGATCACCTCCAGGATGTCGTTGCCCAGCTTCTTCAGCGCCAGCGCCTTTTCCACCACCGCGCGGTTGGACTTGGCGAGCTGCAACGCATCGTCCAGGCCCAGGAAGTCCGGCGCATGCAGCATGGCGGCGTGCAGCACGTGGCTTTCGATCCACTCCCCGCAATAGAGCAGCCGGCGCAGATCGCCGATCGCCGGGGATGGCATCACGCCGAGCGCATCCTCCATGGCGTGGCTGGCGCCCATGATGTAGGCGACCGGGCAGATGCCGCAGATGCGCGCGGTGATGTCCGGCGCGTCTGAGAACATGCGCCCGCGCAACAGCGCTTCGAAGAACCGCGGCGGCTCGAAGATGCGGAACTTGATGTCCTTGACCGCCCCATCCTTGATGCGGACGTAGAGCGCGCCTTCGCCTTCCACGCGGGCCAGCGCGTCCACCTTGATGGTCTTGGCGATGCCGGAGGCACCGGCGGCCGTGGCGTCACTCATGGGCTTCGCTTTCGCGGCGGAACGGTTCGGCCCCGGCATTGAAGGAGCGGAAGAAGTCGCGCACATGCGGCGGGCCGAGGCCGTGATCGCCGAACCAGCCGGCCAGGCTGGCGGTGTTGGGCATCTCCTTCGGGCCGAAGCAGCCGTAGCAGGCGCGGTTGACGGACGGGCAGAGGTTGCCGCAGCCGGCCTGGGTGACGGGGCCGAGGCAGGGCGTGCCTTGCGAGACCATCACGCACACCGTGCCGTGGGCCTTGCATTCCACGCACTGGCTGTGGGCGGGCACCACCGGCCGGCGGCCGTTCAGCAGCGCGTTCACCACCTCCAGGAGCTGGTACTTGTTGATGGGACAGCCGCGCAGCTCGAAGTCCACCGGCACATGGTCCTGGATGGGCGTGGAGGTGGCGAGTGTCTCGATATAGTCCGGCTCGGCATAGACCGCCGTGATGAAGTCGTAGACCCGGTTGAAGTTGCGCAGCGCCTGGATGCCGCCGGCCGTGGCGCACGCCCCGATGGTGATCAGCACCTTGGATTGCTTGCGGATCTTGCGGATGCGCCGGATGTCCTCCGGCGTGGTGACCGAACCTTCCACCAGCGAGACATCGTAGGGGCCCTTCACCTGGGCGCGGGTGGCTTCCAGGAAATAGGCGATCTCCACCGCGTCGGCGACCGCCAGGAGCTCGTCCTCGCAGTCCAACAGGCTGAGCTGGCAGCCGTCGCAGGACGAGAACTTCCAAACCGCCAGCTTGGGTTTGCGCACAGCGACCATGGGTCAGACTTCCCACACGTTGAACAGGCGCTCGATGGCGTCGTAGCGGTAGACCGGGCCGTCGCGGCACACGAAGCTGGGCCCGTACTGGCAGTGGCCGCAGAAGCCGAGCGCGCATTTCATGTTGCGCTCCATGGACAGGTAGACGCGGTCGCCCGTGACCCCGCATTCGCCCAGCGTCTCTACAGCAAAGCGCATCATCACCTCCGGCCCGCACACGAAGGCGACGGCGTGGTGGCGGTCGAAGCCGCCGCCGCGGATCAGCTTGGTGACGACGCCGACGCGGCCGCCCCAATGGCCCGTCGCCCGGTCGACGATGATTTCCGTGCTCATGTCGAAGCGGCCCCGCCAGCGTTGCAGTTCGTGGCGGTAGAGCAGGTCTTCGGGGGTGCGCGAGCCGTAGAAGATCACCACGTTCCCGTAGTGCTCGCGGTCGGCCATGATCTGGTAGATGGCCGGGCGCAGCGGGGCGAGGCCGATGCCGCCGGCCACGAACACCACATCGGCGCCGCGCGCGTCCTCAACCGGCCAGTGGCTGCCGAAGGGGCCACGCACGCCGATGGTGTCGCCCGGCTTCAAGGCGCAGATCGCCGCCGTCACCGAGCCGACGACCCGGGTGGTGTGCACCAGCACATCCGGAGCGCCGGGATCGCCGCTGATGCTGATCGGCACCTCGCCGACGCCGAATGCCGACAGCATGTTGAACTGGCCGGGGCGGAAGTGGAATGGGCCGCCATCGGCCGGCGTGATCTCCATGGTGAAGGTGTCGGACAGCTCCTTCTTCACGCGTTCGATGCGGAACAGCCGCGGCAGCATCGGGTCGCCGGCGGGCAGGCGGATGGAGGGGGCGGCACTATCCATGGTGTCGATCCGCCGGGGGGCCTAGCGCTGGCGCCCGGCGGTGCCGGCCGGCGGCGCATACATGTCCACCAGGCGCAGACGGGCCGACGCCAGGCGGCTCGCCACCACCGGCATCACCCGCTTGAACAGCTCGTAGCCCAGCGAATGGTCGGCCTCCAGCTTGTCGCGCAGGCACGTGGCATCGAGGCTGACGGCGCGCGTCAGCGTCACCGCGCGGGCGTCGTAGGACCAGGTGTAGGGCGGCACGATCCACGACCAGCCGAGGATTTCGCCCTCGTGCAGGGTTTCCACGATCAGCGGGTCGCGGCCCGGCACGCGGATCTCCAAGGCCACGCTGCCGTGGCGGATGACGAAGAACTTGTCCGCCCGGCTTTGCGCGCGGGCGATGAAATCGCCGGCGGCGAAGCGTTCGTTGGCGGCACAGCCGGCCAGCAGCTCCAAGGTGGCCGCATCGAACCCGGCGAAGAACGGATGCTCCTTCAATAGGCGGTCGAGCCCTTCCACGTGCACGGCTCAGGTCCTCCCTTCGCTTTCGGCAAGGGTTCGCGCTTCCTCGGTGATGTCGATCCCCACGGGGCACCACGTGATGCAGCGCCCGCAGCCGACGCACCCCGACGTGCCGAACTGCTCATGCCAATAGGATAGTTTGTGGGTGATCCACTGGCGGTAGCGCGACGCCGTAGCGCGGCGCACGCTGCCGCCGTGGATGTAGCTGAAGTCCAGCGTGAAGCAGGAATCCCAGCGGCGCCACCGCTCCGCCACGTCGCCCGACAGGTCGGTCGTGTCCTCCATGGAGGTACAGAAACAGGTGGGACATACGGCCGTACAGTTGCCGCAGCCGAGGCAGCGGGCGGCCACCTTGTCCCACTGCGGGTGTTCGACGTTGCGGCTGAGCACCCCAGCGGCGTCGTCCACCATTTCCCGCCCGCCGGCGGCCCGCTGCATCTGGGCGGTGGCGTTGGCGACGGCGCGCTCGGCCGCCGCGATGTCGGCGGCTGTCGCCGGCCCGTGCGGAATGCCCGTCAACACTGCCGCACCGGCGCGGGAGCCCACCTCGACGACGAAGCGCGCAGAAGCACTGTCGGACAGCTCCGTCAAGGCGAGGTCGAAGCCGGCCTCCGCCTTCGGCCCGGTCGCCATGGAGGCACAGAAGCAGGTGGCGGCCGCCCGCCCGCAATTGACCGCGACGATGAAGGTGCCGCCGCGCCGCTTGGCATAGCCGGGATCGGTGAACTGGCCGTTGTCGAACACCCGGTCGAGCACGTGGATGGCGCTCAGCTCGCAGGCGCGGACCCCGAGGAAAGCGTAGCGCGGCGCTGCGTCCTCCGCCTCCACGCGCCAGGACCGCCCCTCGCGATGGGCCTGCCACAGGCGGGTGCGCGGCGGGTGCAGGTAGCGCTTCCAGCCCTGGGCGGCGAGCGTGAAGCCGAACAGGGCGCCGTCCTCACCGCGGCCGTCCGCCACCAGGCGGTAGTGGCCCCCCGCCTGCTCGTCGGTCCAGCCCTTGGGCAGATCGGCGACCCCGGCGACCGGCCCCAGCACCACGGCGGAGTTCTCCACCCGCGGGCCGATCACCTGGTAGCCGTCATGGGCCAGGCACTGGATGAGTGCGTCGAGGCCATCACGGTCGATGGCCATGATTGGGGGGTCTTTTCTGTCCGGCTCGACCATGGACCTCCGCCTCCCCGGCGCGCACCTGCTGCACAAGAACGCTACAGCTCCCTCAGGCGCGGTCAGATTGGAGGAGATTAAGGCTAGCGATGAAATCGCTCGCGAGCACTGACCCAAATCAAGATTATTGGTATATTTGCGGAATACTTGTTGATGGTGAAGGAATTCCAATTTTCGGTGCATGCGGCGGCGGCGCGGCGGCGGCCAAAGCCCTTTCGCCGGCGGCTCAAGCGGCGCCGTCCTGGCGCACCTTGCCGACGATTTCCCGCACCTTGAGATCGCCGTGATCGGTGGCACGGACAGTGTAACCGCCGCACCCGGGGCAGCTTCCCGCCCGGTCGGTCACGGTGACGGACTTGCCGCAGGTCCAGCACCACGCCTCCACCTCGACGACGGAGATGGTCAGCGTGGCGCCTTCCGCCACCGTGCCGCGCGCCGTGGCATCGAAGCAGAAGCTGAGCGCGTGGGGCGACACGCAGGACAAGGCCCCGACGTCCACCAGCACTTCGGTGACGCGCTCCAGCGCGTAGCGGCGCGCGTGATCGGCCACGATCTCGATCAGGCTCTGGCTGAGGGACAGCTCGTGCATCTGGGCGTTCGGCGCCTATACGGTGACGGGTTGGCGGGCCAACAGGGTAACACCGAGTGACGCCAACTCCGCCACCGCGGCGTCGACCAGCGCATCCAGGCGTTCGGCGATGAGGGGGCTGAGGGCGAGCCCCAGTTCCAGATCGACCGGTACCAGGCCGAGCACGGTGATCGCCCGCGGTGCCTGGTCCAGCAGCGTCAGCGCCGCCAGCACGTCGCCCAGGCCCAACTGGTGGTGCGACTGCTTGGTCTGCCAGCCCACGGGAATCGCCGACTGGTCGAGGCGCACCAGCGCACCGGGGCCGGCATCGTCGTCCACGGCATCGAGCACGATCACCGTCTCGCGGTCCGCCAGCACCTCGATCAGGTCGAAGCCGGTGGTACCGCCATCGACCACGTCGATGCCGTCGGGCAGATCGAAGCGCTCGGCCAGCCGCTCGGCGGCCCGTACGCCGAGCCCTTCATCGCCCAAGAGGATGTTGCCGAGCCCGAGGATCAGCACGCCCCGCGGCGGGGTGTCCTTTGTGTTCACTGCCGCTGCCCCGTCCATTTTTCGTTCATTCTGCACCAGCCCGCACCCCCGCCCGGCCGCCCAAGCCATTGTAAACTATTGGGTGGCCGGGTGGGGTGTGGGCCGGAACCGACACACCAGAATACGAAGCCTACTGCGCCTGGATGCGGGTAACCGCCTTGCCCTTGGCGTTGACCATATGGATGGCGCAGGCCAGGCACGGGTCGAAGGAGTGGATCGTGCGCAAGATCTCCAAGGGCAGGTCGGGATCGGCCACGGGGTTGTCCAGGAGCGAAGCCTCGTACGGCCCCAGCGCGTCGGCCTCGTCGCGCGGCCCGGCGTTCCAGGTGGTGGGCACCACCGCCTGGTAGTTGGCGATGCGGCCGTTCCTGAGCACCGCCCAGTGGGACAGCACGCCGCGCGGCGCTTCGTGGAAGCCGACACCGCGCACCTCCTCGTCGGGGAACTCCGGCCGGTTGAAGGTGTCGAAGTCGCCGCGGGCGAGGTTGGCCACCAGCAGGTCCCATTGGTCGCCCAGCGCTTCCATCAGCACCGCGCAGCGCACGGCGCGGGCGGCATGGCGGCCGATGGTGGAGTGCAGGGCCGACAGCGGGATCTCGCTGCCGAGATGGCTCTGCACCTGCTCGATCAACCAGGTGAGGTGCCGCTGCGTCGGCTCGTGGCCGGCGGCGAACATGCACAGGACGTTGGCGAGCGGGCCGACCTGGGCGCGGGCATCGTAGAAGGTGGGCGACTTCACCCACGAATACTTGCTGTCTTCTTCAAAGTCCGTGTAGTCGGGAATGGTTTCGCCGTCGTAGGGGTGCAGCGCGCCGCGCCCGCCCTGGTACCAGGCGTGCTTCACGCTCTCCTTCACGCCGTCGGCGAAGTAGGCATCGTCGAAGCCGGTGATGGCGTGGAACTGGTCCACATCGCCATTGGGGATGTAGCCGCCCGGCATGGCGAATTCGGTGCCGCGGGTATCCAGCGGCAGGTCGGGCACCGAAAGATAGTTGGTGACGCCGGCGCCATGGCCGGTCCAGTCGGCGTATTGCGCGCCGATCACCGCCACGTCGGGCAGGTAGACCTGGGTAACGAAGGCCCCGATCTCGTCGATCACCTGGCGGATCTGCATCAGCCGTTCGATGCCGAGCGTCGACTGGCTGTCCAGGTTGATGGCGTTGGCCACGCCGCCCACCGCCATGTTCTGGATGTGCGGGGTCTTGCCGCCGAGGATGGCGACGATGCGGTTGGCCTTGCGCTGATAATCGAGGGCCTGGAGGTAGTGGACGGCGGCGATCAGGTTGACCTCCGGTTCCAGCACCATGGCCGGGTGGCCCCAATAGCCCGAGCCGAAGACGCCGAGCTGGCCGGAACCGACGAAGGCGCGCAACCGCTCCTGCGCCTGGGTGAATTCCTGGACGCTGTTGCGCGGCCAGTCCGACAGGGTCTGGGCAACCCGCGCCGCCGCGGCCGGGTCGGCGTCGAGGGCCGAGACGATGTCGACCCAGTCGAGGGCCGACAGGTGGTAGAAATGCACGATGTGATCATGCACGCCGTGGGCGGTGATGATCATGTTGCGGATGTACTGGGCGTTCAGCGGCACTTCCAGGCCGAGCGCATTCTCGATGGAACGGACGGACGCGATGGCGTGCACCGTGGTGCAGACCCCGCAGATGCGCTGGGAGAAGATCCAGGCATCGCGGGGGTCGCGGTCGCGCAGGATCAGCTCGATCCCCCGCCACATCTGGCCCGACGCCCAGGCGTTGGCGACGCGGCCGTCGTCGACCTCGCAGTCGATCCGCAAATGGCCTTCGATGCGGGTGATCGGGTCGACGGTGATGCGCATTCCTCGGTCCTCCTGCGGTCGCCCGGTGGTGCCGGGCGCCAAGGCCCATGGGGGCTGTTGAGGTCTTCTTGTTCGATCAGGCCGATGCCGTTCCTTCGGGGTGTTCGGCGTGCTCTTCCCGGTAGGCGGCCTCGACGGTTTCCAGGACCGGCAGCCGCTTCACGAAGACCAGGTAGAGCATGACTTCCAGCGAGAAGATCCCCACCGTCACCATGATCTCGCCGACCGAAGGGAAGTAGAACCAGCCGTCGCCGGGGTGATAGCCGATCAGGTAGCAGTCCACGCGATAGAGCGTGCCGGCCACCAGCAGCAACAACGCCGACAAGAACAGGCGCAGCGCGCTCGGCCGGGAGGAGCGCGGCCATAGCAGGATGAGGGCCGCGAGGTGCAGGGCGCTTTCCACCCAGAACATCACGGCATCCAGCGTCGCTGCAAAGGCGAAGCTGATGTTGCCGCTGAACACCAGGTCGGCCAGGCGCAGCACCAGGAAGCCCAGCAGCAGCCAGGCCATGGCCGTGCAGAGGCGGTTGAGGATGAAGGTCTCCATGGGCCGGCGGAAGCCGATGGACGCCAGCACCGCCTCGAACACCACGATGGCGAAGCCCATGAACAGGGCCGACACCAGGAACAACAGCGGCAAGAGCTGGGTCTGCCACAGGGGCGAAAGCTGGTGGCCGAGGATCACCAGGATGGTGCCCATGGAGGACTGGTGCATCGTGGGCAGCAGCACGCCGAGCCCGATGAAGATGAACAGCACGCGATCGAGCTTCTGGCGCACGTTGCGCATGCCGAGCTTCTCCAGGAACACCGGGGAGAACTCGACCATCAGCACGGTAAGGTAGGCGGCGATGCACAGTGCCGTCTCCAGCATCACCGAGTTGTATTGCGACAGCCAGGGCAGGAACATGTTGTAGCCCTGCCAGTAGCGCCCCAGGTCGATCAGCACCGACAGGCCGCCGAGCGCGTAGCCGAACAGGCTGGCCAGCAGGGCCGGGCGCACCAGCGGATGGTATTCGCCGCGGTTGAGGATGTAGACCAGAAGCGCGATGGCGTAGCCCGCACAGCCGAAGGCGGTGCCGACCACCAGGTCGATGGCGATCCAGATGCCCCAGGGATACCCGTCAGACAGGTTGGTGACAGCCCCCAGGCCGAAGACGAAGCGCTGCACCAGGAAGTAGGTCGCGATCAGCGCCAGCGCCGCCAGCACGATGAACGGGCCGGTGAGGATGCGGCCGCCCAGTGCGGCATGCTTTGGTGTGCGAACATCGGCCATGGTTCTTGTCCCGTCGCTTGGTCGCTCGTCCTCAGTCCCCGTCCTCGGCCCAAGCCTTCAGTCCCAGTCCTCCGGCCGATGCCGGCGCGAACTGCGGTAGGCGAACACCACCAGGCCCGCCAACAGCAGCATCGGCGCCACCATGTAGCGGTAGAGCGTGTGCTGGATGCCTTCGGTGATCGAGGCGTAGGAGGTCGTCGGCACGTCCTCCGGCAGGCCCAGCAGGCCGAACGGCACGCCGGCCAGCATGCGGCACTGGGTGCTGCCCAGGATCTCCTCGCCGTAGATGTCCTGCCGGTAGTGCGCCACTGGGGCGACCTGGCGCGCCCGGTCGGTGACCGGGGCCCCGCCATCTTCCGCGCGCAGCAAGGTGCCGCGCGGGAAGGCGTAGGTTTCGCCGGGAGCCATGGCGAGGCGCCGCTGCGCTTCGGCCTGCAGCACGTCGGTATGGCCGAACAGCGTTGCCCCGGTGGGGCACACGTCGGCACACGCCGGGATATCCTGGTCCGGCAGGTTGGAGCAGAGCTGGCACTTCTGGATCTGGCCGAACGCCTCGTCGAACTCGTAGCGCGGCACGTTGAACGGGCAGGCCAGCACGCAGTAGCGGCAGCCGATGCAGCGTTCGGGATGGTGGGTGACGATGCCGGTCTGCGGGTCCTTGGTCATCGCCGAAACCGGGCAGACGGAGACGCACGACGCGTCGGTGCAGTGCATGCACTGGCGCTTGACGAAGGCGTAGCCGTCGACCTCCCGGTCCTTCTGCTCCATGGTGCCGTCCTGGTAGACCTGGATCACCGTGAGCGTGTCGCCCGACAGGTCGGTCGGCGTGTCCCAGGTGCCGCCGTTCCAGGCTTCGTATTGTTCCGGCACCTCCACCGGCATGCCGTTGGCCCGTTTGCACGCCACCTGGCAGGCGCGGCAGCCGATGCACAGGGTGGAGTCGTAGAGCAGGCCGACCGCGTCCTCCGGCATGGGCCGCGGGTCGCGCCGCAGATCCTGGGCGATGGCAGTGGCGCTGCCGCCGGCGGTCACGGCCGTAACGGCCGCGGCACCGGTCGCCCCCTCGGCCGCGGCGAGCTTCAGGAAGTCGCGTCGGTTCAGGGTCATGGCCGTATCACCGCTGTCGTCAGGTTGACTGGTCGGAGGATGCTTTGTCCGCTGGTGTGCCGGCGGGCGGTGCCTCGCTGGGCGGCGGGCCGTGCTTGGCCAGCCGGCTGGCGAGCACAGCCGCAGCGCCGACCGCGGCCCCGGCCACGCCGGCCGCAACCCCGACGGCGGCGGTGCTCAGCTCTCCTTGGTCTTCCACCACGCGCGGGAACGCGGTGGGCGGCGTCACGGTCTGCAAGGTGGCCAAGCTGTGGATTGACTTGGTGAAGCCCACCCCCTGCTCGGTGCAGCCGAAGCAGGGATGGCCGATGCCGACGGGCCAGGCACTCTCGCCGATATCGTTGAAGCCGATGGCCGGGCAGTTGGCCCAGGTCTCCGGTCCCTTGCAGCCGAGGTAGTAGAGGCACCAGCCCTGGCGGTGCCCCTCGTCTCCAAACTCGCGGGCGAAGCGGCCGGCATCGAAATGCGGGCGGCGTTCGCAGTTCTCGTGGATCAGCCGGCCGTAGGCGAAGCGCGGCCGGTTGCGGTGGTCGAGCTCCGGCAGCCGCTCGAAGGTCAGGTAGTGCAGCACCGTGACCAGGAAGTTGTAGGGGTTTGGCGGGCAGCCGGGGATGGACACTACGGTGTGGTCGGGCAACACCTCCTGGGCGGAGCGGGCGTTGGTGGGGTTGGGCTGGCTTGAGGGAACGCCACCCCACGACGAACACGAGCCCATGGCGATGATGGCGCCCGCCCCCTCCGCGGCATGGGTGACGGAATCGACGAACCGTTCGCCCGCCACCTTGCAGTAGTCCGCGGTATCGCCGGTGGGGATGGCACCGTCGATCACCAAGAGGTAGCGGCCATGGTTGTCTTCCATGGAACGCCGGCGGAACTCCTCCGCCTGGCGGCCGGCGCCGGAACACAGCGTCTCGTGGTAGTCCAGCGAGATCTGGTCGAGGATCAGGCTTTCCAGCGTCGGGTGATGGGCCCGCAGCAGCGTTTCGGTGCAGCCGGTGCAGGCTTGGCCGGACAGCCAGATCACCGGCGGCCGGGTGGCACTGGTGGTGGCGTTGGCGATGCGCACCCCCAAGGCCGGCGACAAGCCGAGCGCGGCCGCCACCCCCGTGCAGTACATCAGGAATTCCCGGCGAGTGACGCCGCCGAGCGCCCCCTGATAACTGTCCAATTGGCCAATCGGCTCGTCACTTGCGTGACTGGGCACGGGGATGGCGACCTGTCGCGAGGCCATAGGCACATCCTCCCGATCTTCCCGTCGTCTTTGCGACGCGGGGCCGCTGTGCGGCTTTTATTGGCAAGGCCCGATTGAGTCTGAGCCATGCGTTCAGCCGAAACTAAGCATTCGAATTTTGCAAGTCTCTGATGTAGATCAACTTATGCCCACTTAGAGTGAAATATTTGCCCCGAAGCTCCCCTTTTTCTCTCTCATTTTGACGCTTTGCACCCTGGGAGTCCGTTGGCCCTCCACTGCTCAATCTGAGAGTGTCTGCAGGAAGGCGATCACCCTCGCCCGGTCGCCGGCATCGGCAATACCGCCGAAGGTCATGGCGGTACCCGGCAGGGCCGCAGCCGGATCGGCGAGGAAGTGGTCCAGCCGCTCGGGTGTCCAGATGCCGTCGGCGGTCCTGAGCGCGCGGGAGTAGCCGAAGCCGTCCACGCCGCCGACCGTCCGGCCGACCACGCCCCACAGCGGCGGCCCCACGCGCGGGGCGGCTCCGCGGTCGAGCGCATGGCACACGGCACAGGGCTGCGCGAGCACACGGCCCTGCGCCACAGCCGCAGTGTCCTGCGGGGACGGGCTGCGCCAGGGCTGCCACAGCCCCAGGACTGCGACGGCCACGCCCAGGCCGGCCACCATCGCCGCCACCGCCAGGGCGGCTCGCCGACGGCGCATGCTCCGCTCAGCCCCTATCATGCCGCCGATCCGTAGGGCCTGGGCCGGGCGCGCTCTGCCGCAGCGCAAGATCGTTGCAGGTCGCGGCACCCCCGAGCAATCCACGCCCACAAATACCAGGAGCCGAGGTCACAAACATGTTTCGGCCGCGCGTCAATGCCGCAAGCCCTCGATTACTATGAAATCGAATGGCAGCTCTTCTCCGGATGCCGAAACGCCAGTTCTCGGCAACAACTCGCTGCACCCGCCATGCATGCGGTTGGGAGCTGGTCCGCAAGATGTCGGACTCCCCGGGGTGGGAGCCCGGCCTAATATTAGGCTGTGGATTGACCTGTGTTTGTAGGCTCGCGCGGCCGCCAAGTCGTTGCATTGCAACAAAGCCTGCTTTGATTGAGTGCAGCGAAAGACCCGCGGGCCAGCCCATCTGAGGACAGACCCATGATTCGCCGACTGGAAGAACGCGCCGTGCTTGCCATGCTGGCCGGCTCGGGCGTTGCGTGCCTCGCCCTGACGGTCCTGTACGCCATGGCCGTCGCCGGCAGGGGCTTCTAAGCCTCACCCCTGCCGCCGCCGTTCTTCTTCGACCGTGCATCGTAGGACGGCCCGCGCACCTTAGCGGCGCGCGGCTTTGCTATCCTGCTGCCAGTACCAGCCCGCCCACCGCGATGGCGCCGCCCAGCGCCCGCACCGCGTAGGGGGCTACCGTGGCAGCAGCTTTGCGCACGCCGATGCCGAGGCCGGCACCGGCCGCGTGCAATGCCGCCGTCGCCAGCATGAACCCGGCCGCATAGTCGAGCCCGCCCACCACCGGCATCTCGGTGCCGTGGGCATGGCCGTGGAACACCGCGAAGGCGCCGGCGAGCGCCATGGAAACCGCCAGCGACAGGTGGCGGCCGAGAGCCACCACCAGCCCCAGGACGATCACCGAACCGACGATCCCGGTTTCCACCAGGGGCAGCGGCACGCCATAGACGCCCAGGGTTCCCCCCACCGCCAGCATGGCCAGAAAGGCCAGCGGGATCAGCCACAGCGAGCGTCCCCCCTGCTGGGCCGCCAGAATGCCGACGGCCACCATGGCCAGCACGTGGTCGAGCCCGGAAATGGGGTGGCCGAGGCCGGCCAGAAGCCCGGAGGTCGCGCCGGCTCCGGTGTGGGCCCAGGCGGGCACCGCGACCAGGGCAAGGCCCGCGGCGAGCATCAGCGACAGTCGAGTCATCGGTTTTCTCCCTTCAGTCCGTGAATTTCGGCATCTTCTTGTCTGTCCGCACGTCCTTGGTCTTGTGGTCACGTGCGATCGCGCCGGCACGGCTCAGCAGATGCGCGGCAACGGCTCGCCGGCCAGCCAGTCGATCAGGCGCGAGCCGCCGAAGCCGGTGCGCATCTGCACGAAGCGCCGCTCGTCCTCCACCACCCGGCCGATCACCGCCGCGTCGCGGCCCAGGGGATGGCTGCGCATCGCCGTCACCAGGCGGTCCGCCTCGTCGCCGGCACAGATGGCCACCAGCTTGCCTTCGTTGGCGATGTTGAGCGGGTCGAGCCCCAGCAGCTCGCACGCCGCCCGCACCTCCCCGCGCACCGGAATGGCCGCCTCCTCCACCACGATGCCGACCTGCGACTGGTCGGCCACCTCGTTCAGCGTCGCCGCTAGGCCACCGCGCGTGGGGTCGCGCAGCACATGGATGTCCGGCACCGCCGCCACCATGTCCGCCACCAGCCCGGCCAGCGGTGCGGTGTCCGACAGGATGGTCGTCTCGAAACTCAGCGCCTCGCGCTGGGCCAGCACGGCCACGCCGTGGTCGCCGATGGATCCGCTCAGCACCACCGCATCGCCCGGCCGCGCGCGGTCGGCGGACGGGTTCACGCCCACCGGCGCCACGCCGACCCCGGTGGTGGTGATGAACACACCGTCGCCCTTGCCCCGCTCGACCACCTTGGTATCGCCGGTGACGATGACGACGCCGGCCTGGCGGGCGGCTTCCGCCATGGAGCGCACCACCCGCACCAGGTCGGCCAGCGCCAGTCCCTCCTCCAGGATGAACCCGGCCGACAGGTAGTGGGGTTGCGCGCCCGCCATGGCGATGTCGTTGACCGTGCCGTTGACCGCCAGCGCCCCGATATCGCCGCCGGGAAAGAACAGGGGCGACACCACGTAGCTATCGGTGGTCATCACGGCGCGGCCGGCCGGCAGCGGGATGTCCGCCTGGTCGTTGCGCCGGTTGAGGGCGGGGTTGTCGAAGGCCGCCAGGAAGACGCCTTCGATCAACTGGTTCATGGCCTTGCCGCCGGCGCCATGGCTCATGGTCACGGCCCCGTGGCGCAGGTCGAGGTGGCGGGCCGAGGGGGGACGTCGCGACATGCCGGGCCCCCGCCTACACCGGTTCCGGTTCGCTCTTGGCCGGCACCTCGCGGCCGCGGCCATAGGTGTAGTAGGCGGCACAGGCACCCTCCGAGGACACCATGCACGCCCCCACCGGCGTTTCCGGCGTACAGGCGTTGCCGAACAGCCGGCAGTCCAGCGGGTGCTTCATGCCGCGCAGGATCTCCGGACAGTCGCAGGCCGGATTGTCGGTGACCGAGCGCTCGGCCAGTGGGAAGCGGCGTTCCGCGTCGAACCCGGCGTAGCGGTCGGCGAGCCGCAACGCGCTCTCCGGAATGCTGCCGAGCCCGCGCCATTCGAAGCTGTCGCGCACCGCAAACACGCGGTCCATCATCGCTTGGGCCTTGCGGTTGCCCTCCCACGAGACGACGCGGCGGTACTGTACGGCAACCTCCACCCGCTCCTGGTTGAGCAGGTCGATCAGCATGGCGATCGATTGCAGGATATCGACCGGCTCGAAGCCGGAGATCACCATCGGCTTGGCGTAGCGATGCATCAGGGGTTCGTAGACGGCAGCCCCGATCACCGTGCTGACATGGCCGGGGCCGACGAAGCCGTCGATGGTCGGCATGGCGCGGCCGGCCGCGGGCGCCAGGATCGCCGTCAGGGCCGGCGGCGTGAGCACGTGGTAGCAGAGCACGGAGAAGTTGGTGAGGCCCGCCGCTTCGGCCTGCAGCACGGCTGCGGCGGTGGCCGGGGCGGTGGTTTCGAAGCCGATGCCGAGGAACACCACCTGGCGGTCCGGCATCGCCTTGGCAAAGTCCAGCGCATCGGTGGGCGAATAGACGATGCGCACATCGGCCCCGGCGGCGCGCGCGCCGATCAGGTTGGTATCGCCCGATCCCGGCACCCGCACCACATCGCCGTAGCAGCACAGGACGACGTCGTGGCCGAGCGCCAGGGCGCGCGCCTGGTCGACCCGGCCGATGGGCAGCACGCACACCGGGCAGCCCGGCCCGTGGATCAGCGTAACGGCCGGCGGCAGCAGGCTTTCCAGGTCGTAGCGGCTGATCGTGTGGGTGTGGCCGCCGCAGAACTCCATCAGCCGGTAGGTGCGGCCGGGCGTGAGCCGTGCGGCGATGCCATCGGCCAGTCCGCGGGCAAGATCGCCGTCGCGGAACTCGTCGATATAGCGCAAGGCCCCTTTGTCGGTGCTGCTCATGCCCCCGCCTCCTCCACGGCCAGGCCCTGGCGCAGCAGCTCCAGGGTCTCCGCGGCTTCCTCGGGGTCGAGCCGGGTGAGCGCAAAGCCGACATGGACGATGACGAAGTCCCCCACCGCCACATCGTCCACCAGCATCAAGGAGATGCGTTTGCGGATGCCGCCCAGGTTGACCAGGGCCGTGTCGCCGGAAATCTCGATCACCTCAGCCGGAACCGCCAGGCACATCGCCCCCTCCCTTACATGCCGTTGTCGGCGGCCCACAGGCCGGCGATCCAGGCTTGGCCCAGCGCCAGGCCGCCATCGTTGGGCGGCACGTTGCGCGCCGTCAGCACCGCCAGTCCGTGGGCGGTGAGACCGTCGATCAGCCCTTCGGCCAAGACCCTGTTGGCCAGGCAGCCGCCCCCGAGCGCCACCTGGGTAAGCCCGGTGGCTTCGGCCGCGCGGCCCACCCAGTCGACCAGTCCCGCGATCAGCGTGCCGTGGAACAGCTCCGCCCCCACCTGCGGGTCGCAGCCGATCAGGGCCTCCAGCAGGGGCAGCAGGCCGAGCCGGTTGTGGTCGTCGATGGTCCAGCCGCCGGGCTGCAGGCGCGGAACAGACACCAGCCCTTCCAGGCGCATCGCCGCTTCCGCTTCGTAGGACGCCACGGGGCAGATCCCCAGCAGGCCCGCCGCGGCATCGAACAGGCGGCCGGCGGAACTGGTGGGCGGGCAGCGCAGCCCGCGGCGCAGCAGCTCCGCCAGTTCTGCCGCCGGACCGTGCGCGGCCAGGCGCGGCGCAATCTCACCGCTGCGACCGAGTTGGTGCAGCACGGCCGCGGCCATGCGCCAGGGCTGGGTGGCCGCGGCGTCGCCACCCGGCAGCGGCAGCTCCGCCAGGTGGCCGAGCCGCCGGTAGTGCGCGCCGTCCACTTCCATAAGTTCGCCGCCCCAGGCGGTGCCGTCGTCGCCCAGCCCGACACCGTCCAGCGCCAGCCCGAGCAGCGGCCCGGCCACCCCGTGCTCGGCCGCCACCGCCGCCACGTGGGCGTGGTGGTGCTGCACCGGCAGCGCCGGCAGATCCAAGCCGTCCGCGAACCGCGTGGAGGCATAGTCGGGGTGCCGGTCATGGGCGACCAGCACGGGTTCGCTGCCCACCAGCCGCCGCAGATGCGCCACCGCCTCTTCGAAGAAGCGCAGGGATTCCGCGGTGTCCAGGTCGCCGATATGCTGGGAGAGAAAGGCGTCGGCCCCGCGCGTCAGGCACACGGTCGACTTGAAATGCGCACCCAGCGCCAGCACCGGCGGCAGCGTCCGCGCCAGGCGCACCGGCCTTGGCACCGCCCCGCGGGCGCGGCGGATCCACAGCGGCCGGCCGGCCACCCGGCGCACCACGCCGTCGTCGGCGCGCACCACAATGGGCCGGTCGTGGTCGACGGTGGCATCGGCAATGCCACCCAGGCGGCGGGCAGCATCCTTCCCGTCGATCACCAGCGGTTCGCCACCGACGTTCGCACTGGTCATCACCAGCACCAGATCCTGGGGCTGCTGCAGCCAGCCGGTGCCGTTGGGCCGCCCCGCCGCTTCGTGGAACAGCAGAGCGTGCAGGGGCGTATAGGGCAGCAGCACGCCGAGCCAGGGCAGGCCGGGCGCTATCCCGTCTGCCAGCGCCGCGGCACCCGCGGCCTTGCGCAACAGCACCACCGGCCGGTCGATGCCGGTGAGCAGCGCCGCCTCGTCGGCATCGGCCTCCGCGAGGCCGCCAACCGAGGCCAGACCGGCCACCATCACCGCGAACGGCTTGCCGTCGCGCTGCTTGGCCCGTCGCAGGCGGGAAACGGCGGCGGCGTTGCGGGCATCGCAGGCCAGGTGGAAGCCGCCCAGGCCCTTGATGGCGAGGATTTCCCCGGCCATCAGGCGGGCGACGATCTTCTCGACCGGCATGGAAAGTTGCGGGCCGCAGTCCGGGCAGGCGATGGGCTGGGCGTGGAAGCGGCGGTCTGCCGGATCGCGGTACTCGCGCTCGCAAGCCGCGCACAGCGCAAAGCCGGCCATGCTGGTCTGCGGCCGGTCGTAGGGCAATTGGCCGGTGATGGTGAAGCGCGGCCCGCAATGGGTGCAGGTGAGGAAGGGGTAGCGGTAGCGGCGGTCCTGCGGGTCGAACAGCTCCTCCAGGCAGGCCGGGCACACCGCCGCATCGGGCGGCACCTCGGTCGCCACGGCCCCGGCGCGGCTGCTGTCGAGGATCGCGAAGTCCTCCGCCCCGGCGCTCGGCGGTCGGTCCTCCACGCGGATATCGTCGATGCGGGCCAGCGGCGGTGCACGATCCACCAGATCCGCCAGGAAGTCGCGTACCGCCCGGCCCTGCACTTCGGCCAGCACGCCTTCGGTGTCGTTGGTCACCCAGCCGCTCAGCCCGCGGCTCAGCGCGAGCGCGTAGACATGGGGGCGGAAGCCGACCCCCTGCACCTGACCGCGAATGCGCAACCGGCAGCGGCGAACCGCCTCCGGCGGCTCAGGCGTGCACGGCATGGCCGGCCGGTACGGCTTGCGCGGCGGCCGGCCGCCGGTCCTCGATCCAGCGGTACCAGTCGTCCAGCCCCGCCCCGGTTTCCGCCGAGACGCTCACGCATTGGATCGCCGGATTGACGGCGCGGGCGTTGGCCACCAGGCGGTCGAGACTGGCCGGCACATGGGGCAAAAGGTCGGTCTTGGTCACCACCATCAGCGTCGCGGCGGCGAACATGTCCGGGTACTTCAGGGGCTTGTCGTCGCCTTCGGTGACCGACACCAGGACCACCTTGGCCACCTCCCCCAGATCGAACGCAGCCGGGCACACCAGGTTGCCGACATTCTCGATGAACAGAAGGTCGAGCTTGTCGAGGTCGAACTGGTCCAGCGCATCGCCGACCATGGCGGCGTCCAGGTGGCAGCCGGGCCCGGTATTCACTTGCACGGCCGGCGCGCCGGTGGCGCGGATGCGACGGGCATCCAGGTCGGTCGCCTGGTCGCCTTCGATCACGGCCATGGCGATCTGCCCGCCGAGATCCTTGAGCGTGCGAACCAAGAGGCTCGTCTTGCCGGCGCCGGGACTGGAAACGAGGTTGAGGGCGATCACGCCGTGGCTTTGCAGAAAGGCCCGGTTGCCTGCCGCCAGCCGGTCGTTCTTCGCCAGCAGCGCCTGTTCCACCGCGACGCGCCGATCCTCCTGGGCGCCGCCGCTGGGATCGGTCATCACCACCCGGCCGTCGGCATCGTGGTAGTGGTCGGCGGCGTGGCCGTGGTCATGATCGTGGCCGTGGTCATGTCCATGATTGTGGCTGTGCCCATGGGCATGGTCGTGGTCGTGCTGGTGCGCGTGATGCTTGCCGGGCACACCGCAGCCGCAGGTGGTGCACATCGTTGGCGTCCTCCCAGACGCTGGCCGGCAGCGGCCGGCTTGTTCTTTGTTGCCCAGGGGCGTCAACCGGCGCGCCCGGGCGCCTTCAGTGGCCGTCGATCTGCCCGCGACGGCGGGCGGTGCCAAGCCACCGCCAATGCCTGGCCGCGCCAGCGCTCCCGCTGGGCCAAGTCCCGTCAGCTTGCGGTCCGCATGACCGAAAAGCAAGAGACTCGCAGGCGCTCTACCACCTATGGCTCAGCCGGAGGGCACGCCCGCAGGCAGCAATGCGAACCACAGGGCGGACGGCACGACAGGTAGGATTCCCTCACCGCCGGCGCGCTCGGCCATCCTGCTCCACGCCGCTGGAAGTGCCGGATTCCCTAGGCCAGCCGCCGAAATCCCGGTGATAGTGTGCTGGCCCATGGAATGCACCGCGTTAACAACCTTGTAACCACGATCCCTCTACTCTTTTGCGTGCGGAAGCGATCCGCATGGGTGGGACAGGTCCGTTGCGCCCCGCTTTCGCGGCCCGTGGCCCGCCGAGCGTCCCACGTGTTCAGCGGAGCCTCGTGCCAGCAGACCCATCAGCCCGAGAGGGTGAGGCGTGACGGAAACCAGAGGCTTGTCTCTCACGGAAACGCTGGTGGAGACCGGTTCATCGCTGGTTGCGCGCGCCTACGACCCGGCGCGCCGCTGCAGCGTGATCGTCAAGCTGGCACGCGCCCATCCCACGGACCCTGCCTGCGAGATGGCGCTGTCCCGGGAATACGAACTGCTGCGTCTGGTCGATGGTCAGCACGTCGCCCGGCCGCTGGACATGCAGAAGGTCACAGGGTCGCCGGCCCTGGTGCTGGAGGATATCGGCGGCGGGACGCTGGTGGGCGCCGTTCAGCCTGGGCCTTTGCCTTGGCGCACAGCGGTAACCCTGGCCATCGCCATTGCCGACGCCCTGCAGGACATCCACGCCGGCGGCGTGGTCCATCGCAGTATCAACCCGGCGAGCGTTCTGTGGAATGCGGCGACCGGCGAGCTGCGCGTCTACGACTTCTGCACGGCTCTGCGGCCCCCTGCGGGCACGCTGTTCTTCGCCGACCCCGAACGTCTGGTCGGCGCCCCGGCCTACCTGTCGCCGGAACAGACCGGGCGGGTCGGCATCCCGCTCGACAGCCGCAGCGACATCTACTCCCTCGGCGTGACTCTGTTCGAGTTGGTCACGGGCCGCCTGCCCTTTGCGGCGGACGACCCGCTGGAACTGGTGCACGCCCACATCGCCCGCCCCGCCCCCGATGCCGCGCAGGTGTGCCCCGAGGTTCCGCCGGTGGTGGCCGCCATCATCCACAAGATGATGGAAAAGCAGCCGCGCGACCGCTACCAGAGCGCCTTCGGTCTGAGGGCGGACCTGGAAGCCGTACAGGCGTTGGCACATGACGGCGCCCCGCCGCCCGATCTGGAGCTCGGGCGCCACGACGTGCCCGGCCAACTGACGATCTCCGCCACCTTGCAGGGCCGCGACACGGAACTGGCGGCGCTGGAAGCCGTGCGCCTGCGCGTGCACAGCGGGACCTCCAATGTGGTCCTCATCTCCGGCCCCTCGGGATCCGGGAAGTCCAGTCTGGTGCGCACCTTCCAGGAAAGTGCAGCACGGGCCGGTGACCGGGTGGCCGCGGGCAAGTTCGACCCGGCGACCGACAGCGTGCCCCACCATGCCATCGGCATGGCCTTGCAGGCGCTGGTGCGCCAGGTGATCGGCCAGGGCGACTCAGCCATCGATGCGCTGCGGGCGCGCTTGTTTCCGCGCCTGCGGGCCAACGGGGCCGTCGCCATCGAACTGGTGCCGGACCTGGTGCACGTGCTCGGCCCGCAGACCGAGATCCCGCACGTACGGCCGCAGGATGTCAGGGCGCGCACCTTGCTGGTGCAGCGCGAACTGATCGCTGCCTTCGCCGAGACGGGCAAGGCGCTGATCATCTTCCTCGACGACCTGCAATGGGCCGACGCCTCGTCGCTCGATATCATGTTCGCCCTGGCCGGCGACCGCCGCCTGCACAACCTGCTGATCGTCGGGGCCTACCGCAACGGCGAGGTCGGCCCGGCCCATCCCCTGCGCCGGTCGATCGCCGCATTCGGCAAGTCGCCCGACTGCCTGACCCAGTTCGAGCTGCCGCCGCTCAGCCTGGACGAAATCGCCTCATTCCTTGCCGATAGCCTGCATCAGGACACCGATGCGGTGGCCGACCTGGCCGAAGCCTGTGCGGCAAAGACCCTGGGCAACCCGTTCTTCCTGACGCAGTTCCTCCGCACGCTCTACCGGCGGCATTGCCTGGGGTTCGACCAGCGGCGCGGACGCTGGACCTGGAGCCGCGAGCGCATCGCCGAAATGGCGGCGGCCGAAAACGTGATCGACCTGATGGTGGCGCGGTTCCACGATCTGCCGGATGCGACCCGCAGCCTGCTGAAAATCGCTGCCTGCATCGGCACCGCCTTCGACCTGCGAACCCTGGCGATCGTGTCCGGCCGCACCCTGGCGGACGCTGCCGGCGCCCTGACCGATGCCATCGCCGCCGGTCTGGTCCGCCAGGTGGGCGACGAGGCCGACGCAGCACGGCGGCCGAGTGCAGAGGACGCCGACGCCGGCTACCGCTTCTCCCATGACCGCGTGCGGGAAGCGGCGGCGGCCCTTCTGGATACCGCGGAAGAGGAAGCGACCCACCTCGGCATCGGGCGGGCGCTGCTCACCCGCCTCTCGGACCGTCAGGTGAAGGACCGGACCTTCCAGATCGTCCGCCATTTCAACTGGGGCCAGGCCCTCATCACCGCCCCGGCCGAACGCCAGGCCGTGGCCCGCCTGGCGCTGGACGCCAGTTGCAAGGCCGGGGACGCGGGCGGCTTCGCGGCCGCTTTCCACCACGCATCCTTCGGGTTGTCGCTGCTGCCCGAGGACGCCTGGGAGCGGGACTACGAGCTGACCCTGGCACTCCACGACGAGACGATCGTCAACGCCTACCTGAACCATTGCCACCAGGCGATCGACGGCTGGGTGGCGGCGGTGCGGGCCAATTCCCGGCAGCTCGTGGACCAAACGCGGGCGGTGGAAATCCAGATCCTGCGCGCCAACGCCCGCGGGGCGCTGCACGAATCCGTCGCCATCGGCCGGGAGTTCCTGGCGCGGCTGGGCGTCAGCCTGCCCGACACGCCCAGCGACCACGACGTCGCCGCCGGATTGGCGCAGGTGCAGACCCTGTTGGCCGGCCGCGACATCAACCGGCTGGTCGACCTGCCGGAGATGACCGACGCGACGGCGCTGTCGGTCATGCAGATCTGCAACGCGCTCGCCGGGCCGACCTACAATTCCTCACCACAGCTCTTCATGTGCATGGTGTTCCGTCAGGTCGAATGGTTTCTCACCTACGGCAACGGTGCCGATGCCGCGGTGGCCTATTCGGCCTATGCCATGGCCTTGTGCGTCGTCGCCCGCAACTACGAGGAAGGCTATGCCTTCGGGCGGGTGGCGCTGGACCTGGCGGACCGCTTCAACGTCGATCACCTGAAGGCGCAGATCTACCTGAACGTCTACCTGTTCGTGCATCACTGGCGCCATCACCTGGCGGAGTCCCTGCCCTACTTCACCGAAGGGCAGCGCATGGGGCAGAACCACGGCAACCTGTTCTTCGCCGCCGTCCACGCCCACGTGTACTGCCACCACAAACTGTTCACCGCCCCGACGCTGACGGAAATCGACGCGGCGATGGAGGATCGGCATCGGGCGATCGTCTCCGGCGGGCAGGACCATGTGGCGCTGTGGACGCGGATCTTCTGGCAGTTCGTGCGCAACCTGCAAGGACCGAGGGAGGACCCGACGGCGCTGGTGGGGCCGCTGTTCGACGAGCGGGAGAACCTCGATACGATCCAGGACAGCAGCGATAAGACGCTGATTTTCGTCTATCATTTCATCAAGCTGATGATCTGCGTGATGTTCGGGGACCGTCCGGGCATCGTGCGCCACCTGGTGCCGGCCGAACAGTTCCTGTTCGCCGTGGTGGGTATCGTCCACGTCCCGGTGTGCCACTTCTTCGCCTTCCTCGGCCGCCTTGAGCTGCTGCGCGGGCCGGATGGCGTGGCGCCGGACGAGCGCCAAGCGATGCTGCAGGCCATGCGCACCAGCACCGCGCAGATGGCCGAATGGGCCGCCAACGCACCGATGAACTATGCCCACAAGCACGCCGCCATGGCCGCTGGTCTGGCCGACCTGGAGGGCGACGGCGACGAAGCGGTGCGGCTTTACGAAAGCGCCATCGCGCTGGCGCAGACCCACGGCCATGCCTGGGACCGCGCCATCTGCCTGGAGCTGGCGGGCCGGCATTTCCTGGCGAAGGGCCTTGACCGGGTGGCCGGGATCTACCTCGCCGACGCATCCGCCGGCTATGCCGCGTGGGGCGCCCACGCCAAGGTGGCGGCGCTGGCCGAAACCCATGGCGGCCTGCTGGCCGGCGCGCCGCCGTCCGGACCGCACGCCGCACCGCAGCGTGTGGAAGCCGACCGCCGCAGCCTCGACCTGAAGACGGTTCTGAAGGCGTCCCAGGCGATCAGCGCAGAGATCGTGCTGGACCGCTTCCTCGACCGCACCATGCACACGGTGCTGGAAAACGCCGGGGCTGACCGTGGGCTGCTGTTGCGCGTCGACTCGGCCGGCGACATCCATCTGTGGGCCGAAACCAGGTTCGGCGAGAACGCCTCCATCGCATCGCCCGCGGCCGACACCGACCCATCGGACCGGCTGCCGCTCAGCCTGGTCAACTACGTCGCCACCACCCTGCACACCGTCATTCACACCTCCGAGCTGCCGGACCCGCCCTTCGTCGACGATCCCTACCTTGTCGACCACGGCGTCTTGTCCGCGCTCTGCATGCCACTGCGGAGCCGCAACCGCCTCGTCGCCCTGCTCTACCTGGAGAACACGCTGACCTCCGGTGCCTTCACCGCCCGGCACCTGGAAATCCTGGAGATGCTGGCCAGCCAGATCGCCGTCTCGCTGGAAAACGCCAGCCTCTACGAGGACCTGGAAAACCGGGTGGCCGAGCGCACCCAGAAGCTGCAGGAGAAGATGGCCGAGCTGTCGCAGGCCTACGACTCCGTACGCCGGGCCCGCACCCGCCTGGAGGAGCAGACCGCGGAACTGCGCCTGGCCAAGGCGGTGGCCGAGCAGGCCAACCAGTCGAAGAGCGAGTTCCTGGCCTCGGCCAGCCACGAACTGCGCACGCCGCTGAACGCCATTCTCGGCTTTGCCGAAATCCTCAGGGACGGCGGCCTGGGGCCGCTCGACGCCGCGACGATCAGCGATTACGCCGGCAGCATCCACCAGGGCGGCAGCCACCTGCTGGCGGTGATCGACGACCTGCTCGACCTGGCCAAGATCGAAGCGGGGCGGATGGCTTTGGAACTGGAGCCGCTGGACGTGGGCTTCGAAATCCAGAACTGCCTGCGCCTGGTGGCCCAGCGGGCATCCAACCATGGCCTGTCGATCACCTGCGAGCTGGCGCCGGCACTGCCCCGGCTGACCGCGGACCGCCGCGCCATCCGCCAGATCCTGTTCAATCTGCTGTCCAACGCCATCAAGTTCACGCCCGACGGCGGGTCCATCGTGCTGTCCGCCGGCAAGGGCAACGCCGCCACCATGGTCATCACGGTGGCCGACACCGGCATGGGCATCGCTCAGGAGGAGATCGGCCGCGTGTTCGAGCCGTTCCGCCGCACCCGGGCGTCCGAACGCCAGGGCATCCAGGGCACCGGGCTGGGCTTGCCCCTGGTCAAGGCCATGGTGGAAGAGCATGGCGGGCACATCACACTGGCCAGCACGCCGGGCGAAGGCACGGTGGTGACGCTGACCTTGCCGCTGACCCCCGCCGACAAGGCATCGGTCAGCGATCCGAGCCGCATGCAGGCGGCCGCACCGGCCGTCTGACCGCATGGGCGCCCGCCGGACGGGCAATCGCCGCGACCGGCAGGTCCTCGCCCGTCAGAAGACCACGTGGCAGGCGCCCCAGGAGTAGCCGACGCCGTAGCCAACCAGCAGCAGGCGCTGGCCGCGGCGGATGCGGCCGGCCTCGATATGGGCCTTGAGCGCGAGGGGAATGGAGGTGGAGACGGTGTTGCCCACCTCCGCGTAGTGCTCCACCAGGCGGTCTTGCGGAATGGCCGCGCGCGCCGCCAGGTGGCGCAGCATGAAGCGATTGGACTGGTGCGGCACAAACCAGTCGATGTCGTCCAGGCTGGCGCCGGCCGCCTCCAGTGCCTCGCCGATCACCGCCTGTACCGCCGTGGCGGCGAACAGGAAGATCTCCCGGCCGTCCATGTGGAGATTGTCGAGCGACCGCACGGACCCGCCGGCATCCACCGTCTCCACCGCGGTTTCGGCAGACCGGGGCAGCCGGGCGCCGCCCGCCGGCACGATCAGGTTGTTTGCTCCCCGCCCATCGGTGCGCAGCACGAACGGACCGAGAGAGGAGCCGGCAGCGGCGTCCGCGCGCTCCACCAGGGTGGCGGCAGCACCGTCACCGAACACCAGGCGGTTGGCATGGTCGCGCGGGTTGATGAAGCGGCTGTAGGTGTCGCCGGTCAGCAGCAGCACGCGCTCCGCCCGGCCCGCTGCGATCAAGGCGTCGGCCAGGTCGAGGCCGAACACATAGCCGCTGCATCCCAGGTTGAAGTCGAAGGCACCGATCTGCTCGGCGAGCCCCAGCCGGGCCTGCAGGATGCACGCCCCGGTCGGTAGGACGTGATCGGGCGACTGGGTGCAGAAGATCAGGTACTGGATGCCGGCGCTGCCGCTGCGCTCCAGCAGGCGCCGTGCGGCTTGCTCGGCCATGTCCAGCGCCGTCATGCCGTCGGTGCAGATACGGCGGGCGACGATCCCCGTGGTCTCTTCCACCCGCGCCACCAGGGCCGGATCGAACACCCCGCACAGGTCTGCGTTGGTTACCACCTGGGGCGGCAGATAGACCTCGATATCGGCAATCCGCGACGGCACCGCTCCCCACCCCCCGGCTAGCGCGTGGTTACGCCGTCTTCGCTGCGATCAGCCCGGCGATGCGCCCCAGGGTGTCGAAATACGACCCTTCGAACCGCTCGAACTTGAGCGAGAAGCGCTCCTCGATGGCGGTCATGAACGCCATGGTGTCCATGCTGTCGATGCCGGCGTCCTGGAGGTTCTGTTCGGCGGAGATGGCGCCGAGGTTCCTCTTCCGGGGAAACGACTCCACCAACAGGGCGCGCAGATCGTTCACCAGTGTCGTCACATCCATGGCCGTTGCCCCCTTCCGGCACCTCTTGACGCGCCGCCCAACCGGACGCGCGCGCCTCCCCCAGCGGCCGTCCCCTCCGGCCGGTCAGAACCCGAACATGCGCGGCAGCATCGTCAGGCCGCCGTAGTTGTGATCAAAAACGAAAAGGCAGGAAAGCGCGAAAACATGAACGACGATGACGATGCCAAGCCCATGGACCAGCCATGAATCGCGCAGGAAGAGCCGTCCGCCCCAGACGTAGATGGCGTCGTCCAGCGCCTGGTGGCGCTGCCAGAAGGCGCGGAGCTGGTGGGTGGCCTCGAACACCGCCACCTGGAGAATGGGGAACAGCAGGATCGCCGTCGCGGACGGGAAGTGCCAGAAGCCGCAATAGGCGAACACGCAGAAGAAGCCGAGGTTGCGGTTGCGCAGCCCGCCCACCGGAAAGAACACCTCGTCGCGCAGGAAGGCCCCCGTCTGGATGTGCCAGCGCCGCCAGAACTCGATGACGTCGCGCGAGAGAAACGGCCAGTTGGAGTTCTCCGGAACGCGGATGCCCATCATCAGATTCATGCCGATGACACCGTCGCTGAGGCCGGAAATGAACAGGTACATGCGCAGCACGTACAGGTACATCATCAGCCAGAGATGCCCCGGATCGGCGTTGGCGGCATTGAGGAACAGCTCTTCGGCCAGCGGCCCGAAATAGCCGTTGGGATAGAAGAACTCCTTGTTGATCCAATGGAAAATGACGAGGAACTTGGCGATGCCGATGGCGATACGGCCGGCGCCGATGGCGCGGTTGCGCCAGGTCAGCCGCTCCTTGCAGGTGGACACCTCGTGGTCGAACTGCAGAAAGGTCTGGTAGGGCCCGAAGCGGAACGACGCGATGTGAACCACGTAGAGCAGGAAGCGGCGAAAGGCGCCGGCCGCGAACGGGTCCACGCGGCGCTCGCAGGCCATCCGCACGTAGTTGATCGACTTCAGGGTGACGAAGGCGGCCCCCCAGAACTGGGTGACCTCTCCCCACGTCATGCGGCCGTCGAACGGCGGCAGGATGACGAAGAACAGCGGCAGGTACATCAGGTGGATGACCAGCCACCCCACCGCCAGCGGCCGCTCGGGGCTGCGCCGCCGCTGCGCCCAGCCCTGCAGCAGCCGCGCCGTCAAGAACACCACGGCGGCAGCCCCCAGCAGCAAACCGGTGAACACCAGCCCGGTCAACACCAGGAAGCACACCAGGCTGAAGGCGATCAGCACCTCGCGCACCCGCGCCTGTGCCACCAGAGGCACCAGCAGGGCACCGAAGATGCCGACGTTGATGGCCATCGGCACCCGCACGATCTCCAGCAGCGGCTCGTGCGAAACGTGGTGCACCTGCGCGCTGTCCAGAGCGAAAATGCCGTAGAGCCAGACGTCCAGCATGGAGGGATCTTTGCCGTGTTGGCCGCGGATGCAAGGCGGGCCGACCCACCGGCCGGCCACGATCAATGCACCCGGGCGCGCGGAACGCGGCCGGGTGGGACGCCGGCGGGAAGCGGCCAGCCACCGGTGAGAATTCCCGGTCCGCGGCTGGCCTGATCGGAGTGAGAGAGTTTGCCGCAAACCGGCAGCGGCCGAAACCCATTGCGCATCCGGTCCGCCCTGCTCCGGCGGCGGAGCGGCTGGGACGGTCGCCGCAGTCAATCGGTCCAGTCAACCGGCCCAGTCAATCGGTCGCGGTCAGCCGGCCCAGTAAATCGGCCCAGTAAATCGGCCGCGGTCAGCCGGCCGCGGTCAGCCGGTGGCGTAGTGCTCGCGGTACCACGCCACGAAGCGGCCGACCCCATCCGCCACCGACGTGGAGGGTGTGTAGCCGGTCAGCGTCCGTAGCAGGTCGGACTTGGCGTAGGTGGCCTGCACGTCGCCCGCCTGGATCGGCAGCATGATCTTCTCCGCCACCCGGCCGAGCGCACGTTCGATGGTAGCGACGAAATCCATCAGGTTCACAGGCTGGCCGCCACCGATGTTGACCACCCGCCACGGCGCCACCGGCGACAGCGAATCGCCGGGGCTGGCCGGCACCCCCATCACCGGCACCCGCTCGATCAGGCGCACGGCCGCCTCCACCAGGTCGCCCACATAGGTGAAGTCGCGCAGCATCTGGCCTTGGCCGTACACCTCGATGGGCGCGCCCGTCGAGATCGCCTTGACGAACTTGAACAGGGCCATGTCCGGCCGCCCCCAGGGGCCATAGACGGTGAAGAAGCGCAGCACCGTCGTCGGGATCGACCACAGGTGGCTGTAGTTGTGGGTCATCGCCTCCGCGGCCTTCTTGGTGGCCGCGTAGATGGTGAGCGGAAAGTCGGTGCGGTCGGTCTCCTGGAACGGCATCGAGGGGTTGCCGCCGTAGACCGAGCTGGTGGACGCCAGGATCAGGTGCTGCGGCGGCGCCGCGCGCACCGCTTCCAGGAGGTTGAAGGTGCCCACCAGGTTGGCGTCCACATAGGCGCGCGGGTTTTCGATGGAGTAGCGCACGCCGGCCTGGGCGGCGAGGTGGACCACCAGGTCGGGCTGGGCGGCGTCATGGGCGGCCGCCACCGCCGCGGCGTCTTCCAACAGAAAGACGTGCTCGGTGAAGTCGGGCGACTGCTTGAGGAAGCGGTGGCGGGCCTGCTTCAGCGCCACGTCGTAGTAGGGCGTGAAACCATCGATGCCGATCACCCGCCAGCCGTCCTGCAACAGCCGTGTGGCCAGGTGGAATCCGATGAAACCCGCGGTCCCCGTGAGCAGCGCCGTGCGGCGCCGGTGTTCGGCCATGGCTAGTGTCCCGATTCCGAAGTTCGCAAGATCTCAAACCCAGGCCCTAAGCGAACTTCGGAATCAAAGGGACACTAGCAATTTTATGAGTCGAGTGTGGTTTCTGGATCAGAAGTTCGCTTCCCATCTGGTGTCGTGACCGAACGAACTTCTGATCGACCACACTAGACGCTTTCCCCAACTGCGGCAGGCGGCAGGCCGCTCCGGACTGGGGCGGCCTTGTAGCATGGGGCTGGGGGGCTGCAAACGGCGGGCGGCGCCGGTCCGCCCCCTTCAGCGGCCGTCGCGATCACCCGTCGAGGCCGAGGGTCCGGCGGTGGCCGCGCAGGCAGGCGGCTTCGTCCGGGGTGGCCCGTGCCAGGGCGTGCATGGCCCGGTGCCAGAAGGGATAGAGCGGGGCCGGCCGTGCCGCCGCTTCGATGCGCTCGGCCTGCTCCTCGCTGAGCGCGATGTCCGCTGCCGCCAGGTTTTCGCTGAGCTGGGCGTCGGTGCGCGCGCCGACCACGATGGGGCCGACATCCGGCCGCCCGGCCAGCCAGGCCAGCGCCACCTGCGAGATGGTGGCGCCGATCTCGCCGGCCACCGCTTCCAGCACGTCGACCACGTCGAACAGGCGGTCTTGGCTCATCACCCACGGTTCCGGCCAGTTGGCACTCTGGCGGCTGCCGTCCGGTGCCGCCTGGCCACGCCGCACCTTGCCGGTGAGCACGCCCTGGCCGAGCGGGCTCCAGATCATCGAACTGACGCCCAGGTCCTGGGCCGCCGGCAACAGCTCGTATTCGGCTTCGCGGCCTTCGGCGGTGTAATAGATCTGCTGGCACACCGGCGCGATAGCGCCCATGGCGCGGGCTGCCATCACCGTCTTGGTGAGGTGCCAGGCATTGTAGTTGGACACCCCCCAGTAGCGCACCTTGCCGGCCCGGATCAGGTCGGTCATCGCCGCTACCGTTTCCTCCACCGGCGTCAGGCCATCCCACAGGTGGATGAAGTAAAGGTCGATGCGGTCGGTCTTCAGCCGCTGCAGCGACTTCTCTACCTGGTCGACGAGATGCGCGCGCGAGGAGCCGCGGTCGTTCTGCCCATCGCCCATGGGAAAGCCCACCTTGGTGGCGATCAGCATCTGGTCGCGCCGTCCGGCGAGCGCCTCGCCCACCACAATCTCAGAGTCGCCGCGGGAGTAGAGGTTGGCGGTGTCGATCATGTTGACGCCCGCCTCCAGGGCCAGGTCCACCTGGCGGCGCGCCTCGGCCCCGGCGGCCGAGCCGATGGCCTCGAACCCCTGGGTGCCGGCGAAGGTGAGCGTGCCGAAGACAAACCGGGACACGCGCAGGCCGGACTGGCCGAGTTGGATATACTGCATGGGGACTCCCTCGGGCGACGATTGCGCGCCGCAGCCGGCGCGACCGAAGCCGACAATGGACCCCGTGCGGTGATCGTTCCAACAGAACAAAGCGAATAGAGCGATCTGTCCCGGCGATCAGGCGGACCGCCGGAGCCGGGCCGGGTCAGGCCGGGCCGGGCCGAGAGGCTCAGGAAGCGGCCGCGGCCAGATCGTCTTGCGGTTCGGTCCCCATGGCCGCCCGCACCTTGCGGGCGAACTCCGCGCGGCGGAACGGCTTGCGGATGAGGTCCCGCTCGGTGCCGACGCCGCCTTCCGCCAGCACCCGACCCTCGGCGAAGCCGGACATGAACAACACGTTGAGGCCGGGACGCTGCTGGCAGGCCCGCTTCGCCAGCTCGGTACCGCTGATGCCGCCGGGCATCACGATATCGGTCAACAGCAGGTCGAGGGGCGGCGCCGTTTCCAGGATCTCCAGGGCGACCAGGCCATTCTCCGCGGTCAGCACCCGGTAGCCCAGCGCTTCCAGCATCTCCTGGGCAAGCTCGCGGATGTTGTGCTGGTCTTCCACCAGCAGGATCGTCCCTTCGGCGCCGGCGTAGTCCTCGAACCCCTCCACGACCGTCGGCTTCTCGTCCACCGAGGTGGCGGCGCGGCGCAGGTAGAGGTCGATGGTCGTGCCGTGGCCTTCCTCGCTGTAGATCTTCACGTGGCCGCCGGACTGCTTGACGAAACCCATGACCATGCTGAGGCCGAGCCCGGTGCCCTTGCCCACCTCCTTGGTGGTAAAGAACGGTTCGAACACGCGGTCCAGCATGGCTTCGGGGATGCCGGTCCCGGTATCCGACACCGTCACCAGCACATAGTCGCCCGGCTCCAGGTCCACCTCGTGGCGCGTGTAGTTGGCGTCCAGGTGAACGTTGCTGGTCTCCACGAACAGGCGGCCGCCGCCCGACATGGCGTCGCGCGCGTTGATGGCGAGGTTGAGCACCGAGGTTTCAAGCTGGCCGGGGTCGGTGTCGGTCGGCCACAGGCCGGCTCCGGGGTTGAACGTGAGTTCGATGGTCTCGCCCAGCGTCCGCTGCAGCATGCCGCTCATGTTCTCCAGCAGGTCGTTGACGTGGACGATCTTCGTCTCCAGGGCCTGGCGACGGGAGAAGGCCAGCAGGCGCTGGGTCAGCATGGCGCCGCGTTCGGCCGCCTCCATGGCCGCCTTGGCCCTGCGTTGCGCCCGCGGATCGGACTCGACCGTCATCTCCAGCAGCTCCAGGTTGCCGATGATGACGCTGAGCAAGTTGTTGAAGTCGTGGGCCATGCCGCCGGTGAGCTGCCCCACCGCTTCCATCTTCTGGGAGTGGATGAGACGCCGCTCGATGACCTTGCGCTCGGTGACATCGGTCAGCACCGCCATGGCGCCGCTGACGCCTCCGCTCTCGGAGTACACGGCGACGGCCGAGATCTGCGTGTCCAGCACCTCGCCGACCTTCGTTGCGACCCGCACGTCGACGTGCTTGCACTCTCCGGTCTCCGCGAGCCGCTGCATGCAATCGCGCATGTAGGCATCGTCCGTTTCGGAGACGAAGAAGGCCGTGAGCTTGCGGCCGATCACTTCATCGCGGGCGTAGCCCAGTTTCTCCAGCCACTGGTCGCTCACGCTCACCAGGTGGCCGTCGCGGTCGATGGAGCAGAGCATGGCCGGGGCGGAATTGTAGAAGACGCGGTAGCGCTCCGCCGCGGCGCTGCGCTGCTCGTCGGCCTGCTTCTCCGCCGTGATGTCGTGGGAGGCCACGAACACAAAGCGCTGCCCGGTGACCGGATCGACATAGGGCACCCGGTTGGTGACGATCCAGCCCTGCGTCCCGTCCGCGGAAAGCGACGGCTCGACCACCCCTATCCTGGCAACCCCACTGTCGATCACCTCCAGGTCCTGGGCGTGCAGCTTGGCCGCCGATGCCGGCAGCAGATCGTAGAAGTTGGCACCCTCGGCCTCATCCACACTGACGCCCATGAACTCGGCCGCCGGCTGGTTGAGCCTGAGGATATGGTTGGTATCGTCCTTGAACCAGATGCGCACGGGTACGTGGTTCAAGATCATCTCGGCATCTTCGGTGCGGTGCCTGAGCTGCTCTTCCAGATACTTGCGCCGGCTGATGTTCTGCAGGGTGCCGGCAAAGAGCGTCGGGTTGCCCGCTTCGTCGCGATGGACCTCGCCGATGGCATGGACATAGGTCCAGCCGTCCAGGCCAGGATCGCGCTGGATGCGATATTCAGTGTCGAAGGCCGTGCCCGATTGGATGGCCTTACGCACCGCCTCGGCCACCTGCTCCCGGTCCTCGGGATGCATGCGGGTCAGCAGATCGTCGTAGACGGGCTCGAAGCTGTCCGGCTCGACACCGAAGATGCGGTACATCTCGTCCGACCACTGAATGCGGTCCTCCTGAACGTACCATTCCCAGCTTCCCAGATGCGCCGTCGCCTGGGCACGGCTGAGGCTTTGGGCGGTCCGCTCCAGCCTGGCGGCCTGGATTTTCTCTTCCGTGATGTCGATGGTGGCGCCGGCCAGGTGGCGGTGCTGGCCCTCGCCATGCCGCTGCGCCTTGCCGAAGGTGCGGAACCACCGGTATTCGCCGGACTTCGTGCGCATCCGGTATTCGATCGTCCAGCGGCTGCCCGTCGCCGTCTCGCCATCCAGGAAGTCCTGGAGGAACTCTGACACGCGCTCCAGGTCTTCCGGATGGAGGTGGTCCCGCCAGATGTCGAAGTCGAAGGAGACCTCGTCGGGCGTGTATCCGAGCTGGCGCAGCCAGCGCGTGGAGTGCCAGGTCTGGCGGTTCTCCGCGTCCCAATCCCATAGCCCGATATTGCCCGCTTCGGCAGCCAGGGCCAGACGAGCCTCGCTTTTCTGGAGGTTCTCCATTGCCACCACCTTTTCCGCCAGCGTCGAGCTTACTTTCCGCACCGTGGGTGCCAGGATGAACGCACCGAGCAGGCCAAGTAGAACGACGGTCGAGGCCCAAGCGACAAATTCCAGGACGCGCAGCCGCGCAAGACCCGCTTCGCCATTGATTTCGTAAGCGGTTACGGCCGCTTCCAGGCCCTCAATCAAGGAGCCGGAACTAAGCTCTGCGATGGTCGCGAGATCCGGATCGTCGAGTGTCAGCGTCCCTGCTTCCGCCCGGTCGGCCACGGCGCGGGCGGCGTCCAACAGGCGATGGACCAGAGCGTCCACGGCATGGGGCTGTTCGAAGTAGATCGCGGTGATGGGCTCGGCCGTACTCGCGGGAACGAACAGATGCGGGTGCTCTTCGCCTCCCGCCAGTGCGGCATGGCCGGTCGCCATCTCCTCGATCGCCGTGTTGAGCGCGTCCAGGTTTTCTTCGTTTCCGGCAACGGCGAGCTGCAGACTCTGATGGGCGATGCGCTGCAACAGCATGCGCTGGCGCCCGGCCAGATTGACGATGGTCGAAGCGCCCTCGGTTTCCCGCGTCACCGCATTGCTGAACAGCCATACACCCGTGGAGAACGCGGCGATGAGCGTCAGCAGAATGATGTACCTGAGGGTAAGCGCCCTCGATACGCGCTGCGGAGTGTTCGGCAACACACGACTCCTTTGCCTGTCACCGGTCTCAACTCGCGACGCGCCGGGCCGCACTTCTAACTGTCTGGGAAACCGCCGCACCGGGGCCTGCCCCAGGACGCGACGTCACATTCATCCGCTGGGCACCGTGACAGCGGCAAGTTGACAACGTATTAATCGATGCCCGGTGCGCGCTTTGTCGCGGCTATTGCCGGAGACCGGCCTGCGTGAGCCGGTTCGGGCCAGTCGGCATGGTCTCCGGCCCTCGCAGCGGGCCGGAGACGGCAATTGGGAAGCGAGTGCGCTTTCCGATCAATCTGCATCAGCCCACACCCCGCCCGACCGCCCAAGCCATTGTAAGATATTGGGTGGCCGGGTGGGAGTGCGGGCCGGAACCGAATCAACAAAGCGCCAGAGCGCTCTGGTCTGAACAGAGGCTCATGAAGCGCTGTCCGGAAGCGATGGTGCTTCCCGGCCGCCCGACCGGATGGGGAACCGCAGGCCCCACCCCGGCGGCCCGGAGCCGCCTATTCCTTAAGGTCGGTCATGTTCGAGCGCAGCGCCCGGTCGTCGAGCTTGGCCTCCATCCACATGGCGTTGAGCACGGCCAGCAATGCCGCCAGCGGCATGCCCAGCAGCCAGGCGAAGTACCACATGTTGCCACCTCCCGATGGTTGGGCCAGGCCGCTCAATAGACCTGGTCGGAATGCTCGCGCACGCTGTCCTCGGTCACCTTGCCCCACAGCACCTTGTAGACCCAGGCGGTGTAGGCCAGCACTAGCGGCAGGAAGATCACCACGCACATCAGCATGATGAACAGGGTCTGGTGGCTGGAGCTGGAGTCCCACACCGTCAGGCTCGACCGCGGGTCGATGGAGCTGGGCAGGATGAACGGGAACATGGACAGGCCCACGGTGGAGATCACGCCGACCACACTGAGCTTGGAGCTGAGGAAGGTGAGCCCCTCCACCCCGCGGCGCAGGCCGATCAGCGCACCCAGCGCGCCCAGGAACCCGAGCGCCGGGGCGATCAGCATCCACGGGTTGTCGGCATAGTTGTCGAGCCAGCTTGCACCCTCCCGCGTCACCTCGCTGAACAGCGGGTTGCTGGGGCCGAGCGGGTCGACCTCCGACGTGAAGCGGTAGCCGTCCACGAACAGCGCCAGCAGCACGCCGTTGACGGCAAACAGCACGATCACCCCCACCGCTCCGAAAGCGCCATAGAGGCGGGCGCGGTCCGCCACCACGCCGTCGGCCTTCAAGCCCAGCCAGGCGCCGCCATGCATCACCAGCATGCACACAGACAGCACGCCGCACAGCAGCGCGTAGGGGTTGAGCAGCCCGAACAGGGTGCCGTCGTAGATCGGCATCAACTCGTCGGTCAGGCGGAAGGGCACCCCCTGCAGCACGTTGCCCACCGCCACGCCGAAGATCAGCGCCGGCACCGCGCCGCCGATGAACAGCGCCCAGTCCCACATGGTCCGCCACTTCGCACTGTCGCGCTTGGAGCGATACTTGAAGCCCACCGGGCGCAGGATCAGGGCGGCCAGCACGATGAACATGGCCAGGTAGAAGCCGGAGAAGCTGACCGCATAGAGCGGCGGCCAGGCGGCGAAGATGGCGCCGCCGCCCAGCACCAGCCACACCTGGTTGCCTTCCCACACCGGGCCGATGGTGTTGATGACGACCCGCCGCTCCACATCGCTGCGGGCGACGAAGGGCAGCAGCGTGCCCACTCCCATGTCGAACCCGTCGGTGACAGCGAACGCGATCAGCAGCACCCCCAGCAGCACCCACCAGATCAGCCGCAGGGTCTCGTAGTCGATGAGTTCATGGAGGATCATGGCCAGGTCCTGTGGACGGATGGGGTATGGATCTGGTTCGACGCAAGAATGGCCGCCGACAGGAAGGCAAGCACAAGGGAGTACTTTGGTCCTTCCGAGCATTGCCGACGCAGTCGGAGGCCATTTTGGCCGAACCCCTTCGGGGCTGGGCTTAGAACCGCCGCTCCGTCGTCGCTCGTCCTCGAATATGCGTCAGGCATGTTCTTCGTCCTCGACTCCTAGGATCAGCGGTTCTGCGAGACCAGCCAGACCCATTCCCAATCCGCCCACAGGACCTCTTCACTCCGCCGGGGCGCCGGTGGTCGGCCGGTCGCCGCCGCCATAGGGCAGATGGAAGACGTCGGCGCGGGCCTGGGCGAAGGCGTCCACCGCTTCCTGGTCCAGGTAGGGGCCTTTGCGGACGTATTTGACCATCAGCCAGACCTCGACCACGAACAGCGCCGAATAGAGGGCGACGAAGCCGGCCAGCGTGATCAGCAGGTCGGTGATGCCCAGTTCCGACACCGCGATGGCGGTGGGCAGCACACCTTCGATGATCCAGGGCTGGCGGCCGTATTCCGCGACGAACCAGCCCAGCTCGGCCGCCACCCAGGGCAGCGGGATCGACAGGAAGGCGACCCACAGGGCGTAGCGCGGGATGCGGAACCGGGTGAACGAGGTCTTCCAGAAGAAGTAGGCGGTGAGGATGAGGAAGAAGAAGCCGAGCCCAACCATGATGCGGAACGACCAGAACAGCGGCCCCACCATGGGCACGGTATCCCACGCCGCCTGCTCGATCTGGGCGTCGGTGGCGTCGCGCGGGTCGTCCACATAGGGGCGCAACAGATAGGCGTAGCCGAGATCGCCGCCGTGCTCGTCGAACTGGGCGCGCAGCGCGTCCGGCACCTCCGCACCGCGGCCCAGCGCGCGGATCTGCACCAGGGCGTCGTAGGCGATGAGGCCGTCGCGGATGCGCTCTTCGGCTTCCGCCACCAGGTCGTTGATGCCCGGCACCTCCTCGGTCAGCGAGCGCGTGGCGATCAGCCCCAAGATCCAGGGAACCTGTACCGTGTAGCGGGTTTCCCGCGCCTCCTGGTCGGGCACGCCGATCAGGTTGAAGGGAGCGGGCGCCTCCTCGGTCTCCCACATGCCTTCGATGGCGGCGAGCTTCATCTGCTGGTGGGTGGTGGCGGTGTAGCCGCTCTCGTCGCCCAGCACGATCACCGATAGGGCCGAAGCCAGCCCGAAGCTGGCGGCCACCGTCATGGAGCGCTTGGCCAGGTCGATATGGCGGTTGCGCAGCATGTAGAAGGCGCTGACGCCGAGCACGAAGATCGACGCGGTGACGTAACCGGCCGACACGGTGTGGACGAACTTGGCCTGCGCCACTTCGTTGAAGAGCACCTCGAAGAAGCTCTCAACCTCCATGCGCATGGTCTCCGGGTTGAAGACCGCCCCCACCGGGTTCTGCATCCAGCCGTTGGCGATGAGGATCCACAGGGCCGACAGGTTGGAGCCGATGGCCACCATCCAGGCGGTGACCAGGTGGCCGACCTTGGACAGCTTGTCCCAACCGAAGAAGAACAGGCCGACGAAGGTGGCCTCCAGGAAGAAGGCCATCAGCCCTTCGATGGCCAGCGGTGCTCCGAAGATATCGCCGACATAGTGGCTGTAATAGCTCCAGTTCATGCCGAACTGGAATTCCATGGTGAGGCCGGTGGCGACGCCGAGCACGAAGTTGATGCCGAACAGCGTGCCCCAGAACTTGGTCATCTGGCGCCAGATCGGCCGGTCGGTCATCACGTAGACGCTTTCCATGATGGCGACCAGCACCGACAGGCCGAGCGTCAAGGGGACGAACAGGAAGTGGTACAGCGCCGTCATGGCGAACTGCAGCCGCGACAGCGATACGACGTCGAGTTCCATGGGTCAGCTCCCGGGCGATCTCGGACGTAGCCGGCATGCACCTGGCGATCCGTTGCCGGTCGTCATATCAGGCACATGCGAATACGTATATCCAAAATATCGGTATTTCGGTCCCGATCTTGGCAGTCATGCAGTTTTGTGCAGCCCGCGCAACCACGCGGCGGAGTTTTGCACAGTCATCCGATCCAGCATCGCTCCTCCAGCCGCTGCAGGCGACCACATCCTAAGATAGAAGCAGAAGAATTCGGCAACCGGTCCTTACTCTATGCTGATTTGCCGCATGGACGTTGTTGAGGCGGGCGGGCTCGATAGTCGGAAAATCCTAACATCCGCAGTATTCTCCAAGTCGCCCGCGCGATGGGTGGCCACCAGAATGGCCGCGTCGGGCAGAAAGGCGCGCAGCCGCGCCATCACCCCCGCGGCGGTCGGCGCATCGAGCCCGGAGGTCGGTTCGTCCAGCAGCAGCACCTGCGGCCGGCGGAGGATGAGGCGGGCCAGCGCCAGCCGCCGCGCTTCACCGCCCGACAGGCCGGCCCCGCCCTCGCCCAGCCGGGCCGCCAAGCCGCCCGCCGCGTCCACGGTTCCCACCAGGCCGACCACGGCGAGGGCGGCCCGCAGCTCGTCGTCCGGCGCATCGGGAGCACCGACGCGCAGGTTTTCCGCGATGGTGCCGGCGAACAGTTCGCTGCGTTGGGGCAGCAGGCCGATGCGGGCGCGCAGTGCCGCCTCCGGCCAGTCGGCCAGCGGGCAGCCGCACAGGTGGATCGAACCGGCGGTCGGGCGAAGCACCCCCGCGGCCAGCCACAACAGCGTGGTCTTGCCGCCGCCGCTGCGGCCCACCAGAGCGACGGTGTCGCCGGACGACAGCGCCAGCGACACGCCCTCCAGCACCGCCCGGGCGCTGCCATAGGCGAAATCGACTTGGCTCACCTCCAACAGCGGCGCTGCCTGCGGTCCCGCCTCCGGCACCCGCGGCGGTGCCGCTGGTTCGGGCACCGGCTCGGCCAGGGCGGGGGCGATGCGGCGCACCGCCAGGAGGATGCGGCCAATCTCCAGGGCACCGCGGCGCAGTGGTGCCAGCACCTCGCCGAGTGCTATGGCGGCGAATACGCCGATGGCCGCCACCGGGCCGGAGATGGTGCCGGCCTGGGCCAGCCAAACGCCCAGCACCAGGGCCGTCACCACCGCGACCTGGACGGTGGCGGAGAGCACCGCCTCGCTCTTCAGGTCGAGCGCGTTGAGCCGGCGGCCCGCCGCCAGTGCGCGGTTCGAGGCTTTACCGCAGGCTGCGATCTGGACCGGCAGGCGCCCGGCCACCGCAAGGTCGGCACGGCCCCGCGCCAGATCGAGCAGACGCACGCGCAGCGCGTCTTGCGCCAGCCCGCGGCGGCGCGAGACGCCTGCTCCCGGCCGTCCGGCCATCAGCACGGACAGCCCACCGCCCACCACCAGCAAACCGACCACCGCTGCCATCACCGGCGCCACCAGCCAGGCCAGCAGGGCCGCGGCGACCGCGAGCACGATGGCGCCCGCCGCCACCGGCAGCACCAGGCGCAGGTGCAACCCATCCAGCGCGTCGATGTCGGCGGTGAGGCGGTTGAGCGCCACACCCCGGCGCAACGCCGCCAGCTTCGGCAGCGGCCGCGCGGCGAGCGCCCGGAAGACGCTGAGGCGCAGGGCCGCCAGCACCCGCAGCGTGGCGTCGTGGTTGGCCAGCCGCTCGCCATAGCGCGCGCCGGTGCGCACCAGGGCGAGGAAGCGGATGGCGGCCGCCGGGCCGAACACATCGAACGCCATCCCGGCCCCGGCAAGGCCGGCCGCCGCAGCGGCGGTGAGGAACCAGCCCGACAGGCCGAGCAGCAGGGCACCGGCGGCCAGCGTGGCGGCGGTGAGCCCGATGCCCAGGGTCAACACGCGCCCGTGGTGGCGCCGGAAGACGGCGAGCACGGTCCACAGCCCGGCGGTGCGGTGCCTCATGCCGATGCCTCCGTGGCGACCAGCCGGCCGCCGACCACCGCCAGACGGACATCCATGCGGGCGGCCAGCGCCTCGTCATGGGTTGCCACAATCAGGGTGCGTCCGGCCGCCAGATCCATCAGGCCGTCGCTCACCACCGCCGCGGTTTCCGCATCCAGTTCCGCCGTCGGCTCGTCGGCCAGCACCACGTCGCGGCCCGGAGCCAGGGCGGCACGGGCGAGCGCCAGGCGTCGCGCTTCGCCGCCGGAAACGCCGTGCCCGGTCTCGCCGATGGCGGTGGCGAGCCCGCGCGGCGCCGCCGCCACCACGCCCGCGGCATCGGCCACCTTGAGTGCGCGCTCCAGCCCCTCGCCTGCCGGTGCGGCGCCGTAGAGCGCCAGGTTGGCGCGCAAGCTGCCGGCCACGAAATGCGGGCGCTGGCCGATCCAGGCGATGCGCGCGCGCCAGCCATCGGCCGATGCGGCATCGAGCGGCCGGCCGGCGGCCTCGATGCGCCCCGCGCCGGGGCCGAGGAAGCCGGCGATCAGTCCCAGAAGGGTAGATTTGCCGGCCCCGCTCGGCCCGGTGATGGCGACGCGGCTGCCGGGGCGGATCTCAAGGTCGACGCCGTCCAGCACCGGCCGGCCCTCAGCATAGGCGAACGACACGTCCTCCAGCCGGATTGCCGGCGCCCCAGCGGACGGCACGTCGCCGGCACCCTTGCCGAGGATGGAAGCGTGCTGCCGGCCGAGCAGGGAGGCCGCTTCCAGCGCCACCGCCTCGGCATCCGCGCGGTCGTGGTAGGCGGCCCCGAAGTCGCGCAGCGGCTGAAAGAAATCGGGTGCCAGCATCAGCACCAGCAGCCCTTCAGCCAGGCCCAGCGGTGCTCCCCAGGTGCCGAAGTCCGTCAGCCCCAGGAGTTCGAAGCCGACATGCACGGCCACCATGGCGACGCCGAGGGCGGCGAACAGCTCCAGCACCGCGGTGGAGAGAAAGGCGATGCGCAGCACCGCCATGGTGCGCCGCCGCACCCGATCGGCCGCCCCGCCGAGGGCCGCGGCCGCACCGCCGGTGCCGTCGAGCAGGCGGATGTCCACCAGGCCACGGATGCGGTCCAGCAGGTAGCCAGTCATCGAGGCAATCTCGGCCAGTTGGCGCTGGCTCGCCTGGCGCGCCTTCATGCCGATCAGCGACATGAACACCGGGATCAGCGGCCCCGCCACCAGCAGGATGATGCCGGCAGCCCAGCTCAGCGGCATCACCACGCACCACAGCACCGGCGGCACAACCGTCACCTTCAGGCGCGCCGGTTCGTAGCGGGTGAGGTAGGGCTCGATGTGGTCGACCCGGTCGACCGCAAGGGCCGCCACCGCGCCGGAATGCGGTGCACCGGCATCCATGGGCGACCAACGGGCGAGCGCATCGACCAGGCGGGCGCGCAGCCGCTCGCGCACGCGATCGGCCGCCAGGTGGACGATGCGCTTGCCCCAGGCGTCGACCCCGATGCGCAGCGCCGCCACCGCCAGGTATAGGCCGACGAGGACAGCCGAGGGCAACGGCAGGGCCCTGCCCTCCACGAGGGCTGCCAGGGTGATGGCGATCAGCGCCGCCTGCGGGATCCACAACAGCGCCGCCAGGGCCTGCAGGATCGCACCGCGGCGCTGGGCCGGCCGGTCCGGTCCCACCACCGCCGCCAGGGCCGCAGCGGCGGCGGCCTTGGTGCCTGCGGTCGCATCGGCAGGCGCAATTGCCGGGGCGATGGCAGGGGGATCTGGCGCTGCGGGCGAGCTCATGGCGCCTTGCGATAGCCCCACCGGCCCGCCGCGGGCAACGCTCGAAACGAGAAGGGCGGCGATGCAGGTGGCGATGGCGCGCCGTCGCCCGGCCGAATGCGGATCCTCCCCCCGCCCACACGCTGGGCTGGAACGGGGGCCGATCCGCCGAGCGGCGATGCCCCGCGGCTTGTCGTTTGGGACCTATTCGGGCGCCGGCGCGCCGCCGCTCAGCCTTCGGTACAGGAGCGGCGCAGGCGGGAGATCGTGCGCTCGTTCTCCTCGCGATAGCCGGCGAACTCGGCCGCACTCATGTCCAGCGCTTCGAGTTGCTCGTCCGTCACCTGGCTGCCGTCGAGGCTGGCAAAGAAGGCGGCCAGCATCTGCGACTCCTCGTCGCCGTCGAACTGCTCGGTCAGGCCGTCGACCATGCAGGTGCACTGGGCTTCGGTGTAGTCGGCCGAGCAGGCCTCGGTGGCCACCTCCTGCCAATCCACACCGCTGTCGCAGGCGCCCAGCAGCAGGGCGGGCAGCCCCATGGCGATGATCCGCAGGGTGTGTGTGCCGTGTCGTCTCATTCGTAGCTCCTCCTCCTTCGGCCCGGCCGCGCGAGCGGCCCGGCCAACCAGGGCGCGATCCTAGTGTCCCGATTCCGAAGTTCGCAAGATCTCAGAACCAGGTCCCGAGCGAACTGCGGACTCATGAGGGACACTCGTAAATATATGAATCTCGTGTGGTTTTCGGATCAGACGTGCGATTCTGCCGTGGTGGCCCGATCGCACGAACGTCTGATCCACCACACTAGCGGAGACGCGCCACCAGCCCAATGCGAGAACGGACCGGCCGGTCCAACCGCCGCACGATGGCCCGCCGGGATGGCGGCAAAGGGGCATCATCGGCCCAGTTACGGCCCGGACCCTGCCATTGCTTGGCCCCAGTTCATGGACTATCAAGCCCGCCAGAGGGATATCTTGGAGGGGGAGGCTTTGCCATGGCGAGGTCGTCGTTCACGTTCACCGGGTTCATCGTCCGCTGGGTGATCGCGCTGATCCTGGTGTTGGCCACGTTCAACCCGACTCAGTATTCGCTGGTGGGCTGGGTTTCCACCACGCTGTGGGACGAGAGCCTGCCGCTGAAGGCGCTGCTCGCCCTGGTTCTGGTGATCGGCTACGTGATCTACCTTCGGGCCACCATGCGCTCCATCGGCGTGCCCGGCATCGTGCTGATGGTGGTGCTGTTCCTCGTGGTGGGCTGGGTGATCGCCACCTACGTGGGCACCAGCGCCTTCACCACCGAGTTGATCATGTGGGCCGCCCTGATCGCGCTTTCGCTGATCCTAGCGGTTGGCCTGTCGTGGTCGCATGTGCGGCGGCGCATCTCCGGCCAGATGGACGTCGACGAGGCCGACATCACCTAACTCTGCAAAAGGGTCGCCCATGGCCGCGACGGAGGCATCCCGACCGGCTGCAACACCGACGGCGGCGCCGCAGCCCGCCGCCGTCGGCGGCGTTGGCGATGGCCTGCCGCGGGTCCTACCCGACGCGTTCATCGGCGTGCGCCAGCAGCGCCTCGCCGACCGGCTGATCGACACGTTTGGGGATTGCGGTACGCCGGCCGAACGCCGCCAGCTCTGCCGCCTGCTGGGCATGCTGTTCCGGGTGGAGGGGCGCGAGCTGCTGGTCGGCCTGCGCGACGACTATTACGGCTTCAACCCCGATCTGCCCGCCGCTGCCGGCGATCTCGACCAGTCCGACGAGGCCTATGAGCGGCTGATGGAGCGGTTGGACCGGGTGCTCTTCCAGGCGAACTTCTCGCGCATTCCCGAAGAGAAGTTGGGGGCCGCCCTCGGCGTCTCCGCGGAGCTCGACGTCCAGGTGAAGGTGCCGCAGCGCCGTTACCGGCACGTCGCCTTCTTCAGCCGCGGCCGGCGCGACGAAACGGTGGTGCGGCGCCGCTTCTGGGGCCTGCTGAAGCGCAAGGTGCGGGCGGTGCGCCTGCACCACGTGGTGGTGGTGATCCGCTTCGACGAGACACCGGAACGCAAGCAGCGGCTGCCGGAGTGGCTGCGGCACACGCCGAAGCGGCGGATCGCCCCCGGCAAGGCGGTGATCAAGCTGTTCCATTCCATCGCCGAGGCCGACATCAACATGCTCTACCCCAGCGCCCGCGCGGTGATGCGGGTACGCGACAAGCTGATGCTGGGGGTGCCGGCGCTGGCCGGCGGCGTGCCGGTGCTGCTGAACATCCTGCCGGCCCTGTCGGTGCTGTTCGTGGTGGCCGCCACCTATCTGGGACTGCGCGCGGCCAGCACGGTCGGGGAGCAGGACCTCACCCAGGCCCTGGCGGCGATCAGCGCACTGGCCGGCCTTGGCGGCTTCTGCATGCGCCAATGGGTGAAGTTCGAGCGCCAGGCGCTGAAGTACCAGATGGCGCTGAGCGACAATCTCTACTACCGCAACGTCTGCAACAACGCTGCCGTGTTCGACTTCTTGATCGGCACCGCGGAAGACCAGGAGTTCAAGGAGGCGGCCCTAGCCTATTTCCACCTGGCGCAGGCAGGTCCCTTGGGCGGGCCAGCGTTGAAGCGGCGGGTCGAGACGTGGCTGGAGACGGAGTTCAGCAGCCACGTGGACTTCGACCTGCCCGATGCGCTGGACAAGCTCGACCGCCTCGACCTGCTGGTCATCGACCGTGACGGCCGCCTCAGCGTTCCCGGTGTGGCCGAGAGCCTGCAGGCGTTGCGCGGCCACTGGCTGACGGCTGCCGGCATGGCCCGCAGCGAACCGGCGGGGCGGGCCTCGGCGATGGCCAACGTCACCGAACTGCCGCCCAGCGAGATGGCGTAGGCGGGGGTAGGAGTGGCCTTCACCGGTCTCCCGGCCGCTTCCCGCTACCCCCCGCAGTCGGCCAGGGCCGTCTCGATGGCGCGGCTGGAGCCCGCCAGGGTGAAGCGCTGCGAGCGGTCGAACACCTCGACGGCCACGATCAGGTTGACGCCGGCGCGCAGGCTGTCCACCAGCGGCGCGATGGGGTCTTCGTCGGAGGTGTAGCCGCCGCCCGCCGCCGGGCGGAAATGGCGCAGGAAGGTCTCGATCTCCGTCCCGTCCTCCAGCACGTAGGCGTCCGACCGGTTGCTCACCTGGATCAGCACGGTGGCACTTTCCGGGATCGCCGCGGCGTCGGGGGCCGTCAGCGTCACGGCCGGGCCACCGCCCTCGCCGCAGGTGACGCCGAAGGCCGCGGCGTCGTTCTGGATGGTGGCGACACCGTCGACCACCTGCCAGCGCGCCCATTCCTCCATCTGGGCGTTCGCCCCGCCCGCGGCCGAAACCGCAATCGCCGCAGCGGCCAAGGCCATCCGCACACCCATGGATCGATCCCTTCAGTAACCTGTTGACGAGTAGCCTGTTGCCCCAGCGCATGTGATAGCCGGCCGGCGGAAGCCGCGGCAACGGTGGAAACGCGCGCGGGAGTGTGTGAATAGGGCGCTTTCGCGCCTTGTTGGTTCGGTTCCGGCCCGCACCCCCACCCGGCCACCCAATAGTTTACAATCCGTTGGGCGGTCGGGTGGGGGTGCGGGCCGGTGCGGATAAAACGGAAAATGCGCTACCGCGCCGACACCAGCGCCCCGAGCGCAATGGTGCCGTCCGGTGCGATGCTGATGGGGGCTTCGGGGATATCGCCCACGGTGAGCTGGGCGATCATCCGCGCCGCCTCGTTGGTGGGATCGAGCGCCGGGATCCCCGCCCCCTGCTGGCGGGTGCCGATGATGCGCGCGGCCACCACCTGGCCGTCGGGCGCCAGCGTTGCCTCCAGCACGGTGCCGACGCCGCCGAGACCGCTGACGTTGAAGCGGCCGTAGGTCCAGAAGTTGCCAAGGCTGTAGGCGATCAGCCGGCCGCGGTAGACATCGAGCGCGCGCGGCACGTGCGGACCGTGACCGAACACCAGGTCCGCCCCGGCATCGATGACACGGCGCGCGAAGGCGTAGACGTCGCCGCGGTTCTCGCCGAGGAAGATTTCCGTCTGCCGCGGCACATGGGTGGCGCCGGTGCCTTCCGCGCCGCCATGGAAGGTGACCACCACGATGTCGGCCTCGCGGTCCAGTTCCTCCACGATGCGCGCCGCCCGTTCCGGGTCGTTGATCGACAGGGTGCCGGGATTGGGCGAAAAGCCGGCGAGGCCGACGCGGATACCGTTCACCGTCATGATCGCCGTACGTACGCCCGGCTCGTCGTGCCCGGTATAGGCGATGCCGGCACGGTCCAGCGCTGCGCGCGTGGCGGCACGGCCGGCTTCCAGGAAGTCGCCGCTGTGGTTGTTGGCCAGCGTCACCCCGTCGAACCCGGCGTCGGCCAGCACGTCGGCGTAGTACTCGGGACTGCGGAAGACATAGCACTGGGTGGGATTGCCGCAGGTCTTGTGCGCCCCGGTACCGTCGAACAGGACGCCTTCGAAATTGCCGAGCGTGAGGTCGGCATCGCGCAGCACCGCCAGCATCGCGGCATCGAGGATGGCATCGGCGCCGTCACCGGGCGCCAGTTCCGGCGGTGTGTAGTCGTCGGGGAAGTTGGTGCCGATCATGATGTCGCCCACCATGCGCAGGCGCAGACCGCCGGCAGCCGTGCGCGCCGCCGGAGCAGCCGGTACCGCCGCCGAGGCGGGCGCTTCTGCCGCCGGCTCCGCGGCCGCCCCGGCCTGGCCGCCCGCCGAGCGGTCGGCGGCCGTCGGTCCGGCACACGCCGTCAGCGCAGACACCGCGGCCAATGCCATCCAGGTGCGCAGCACAGACCCCATCGTCATCCATCCCCCTGCGTCGACGCCCCGCCACGATCGGCGGGCCTTCTTGCGGTCATCCCATCCCGTGGGCACGGGCCGGTTTCGTGGCGATACCGATCGCCAGCAGGTCGGCCAGCCTGGACCACGACAAGAGATCGCGGACCCGGTCAGGCGCGCCCGTCAGGTGGACGGGCCGGCGGTCGTAATACTCGCCAAGAAAGGTTTGCCGATCCAGCGGTGCAACCAACTCGGCGCACGTCCAAGCCGGCGTCCCGGAAATGACGGACGCGATGTCTGCGGACATGGGGCGGTTCGCCTTCCGACGCGTGCGATCACGGTGGCGCGACCCTGCCACGCCGGCCCCGCCAAGACAACTCGGACCCCGCGCGGCCCGTGCCGCCCGGCCATCACGATCGTCGACAGCATGGCGCAGATGTGGCACAGCCGGCGCGGCGGGCGATAAACGACTCGGTTTAGGACTGACGGCCGCCCGGGCGACATCTAAGACTTGTGAAATTAACGTCGGAGAATTACTTGCCCGCCGATGATTGATGTCGGTGTTTCAGGCGCAATTCTCGCGGCATTGCGCCGCGGTTTGGGCCGAATCGCGGGGGTTGCAGCTCCACAACCCGCACATTCCTGCGACTCTCACGCAACAGGTGCGGCAATATGGCAACATATGGGCAGGTACTTCTGCCATTGCAGCGGACCCTGAATTCCGCTCTTATCCAGTCGATTCTGTGTTGCCTTTCTGGCAGAGGTGGCGCAGAAACAGTATGGTTGCTTACGAATCAGTAATTCCTAAGAATTCAACTCGGATATAGGGAGCGCGAAGGTGCCCGGGCACAGCGAGACGAACGCCCCTCAGTTGAACCGCCGCAAACTCCTCGGGGGCATGGTTGGTGTCGCGGCGGTCTCCGCGTTTCCGCCCCTGCATGAAGCCATGGCAACGCTTGGCAACAACCGATCGGTCTCGCTCTACGATCCCAGCCGCATGACGTCGCTCGACGTCACGTATTTCCAGGACGGCTGGTACAGCCCCGATGCGCTGGCGCAGATCAACTTCTTCATGCGCGACCGCCGCAACGACCAGATCATGCAGATGGACCCGCAACTGGTCGATCTGATGTGCGCGGTACAGAGCCAGTTCGGCGCGCAGCTCCCGATCCACCTGGTCAGCGGCTACCGCTCGCCGGCCACCAACGCCTATCTGGCCGCACGCAGCGGCCGCGTGGCGCAGAACAGCTACCACATGTACGGGCGGGCCGCGGATATCCGCATCCCCGGCGTCAGCTTGGCCGGCCTGCGGCAGGCCGCCTTGGCGCTCCAGGGCGGTGGCGTCGGCTACTACCCCAGCTCCGACTTCGTCCACATCGACAACGGCCCCATCCGCAACTGGTGAACGCGGAGCCCCGCTCCGCATCCGCCACGCAGGCAACGGCAATGGCTTGACACCCGGGCCCAGGGACGTTTCGTCTCGGGGCCTGTTGGGCTGTTCGCAATCCGGCCTGTGGCCGGCGGTGGCGGTGTGGCCCGTGCCCGGAAGTGAGTGAGGCCCCCATGCCTGGCGATCCCGTGGACCTCCCCCGTGTGTCGGCCGTGGTGCCGGCGCTGAACGAAGCGGAGAACATCGCGGCGCTGGGCCGCGAGATCGCCCAGGCACTCGCCCCCCTCGGCAGCTACGAGATCGTCGTGGTGGACGACGGCAGCAGCGACGGAACCGGCGCCGCCGCCCTTGGCCTGCGTGCCGAGGGCGTGCCCGTGCGCGTGCTGCGCCACGACCGGCGCAGCGGCCAGAGTGCTGCCATCGTCACCGGCGTACGGGCGGCCGCTGCCCCCTGGATCCTGACGCTCGACGGCGATGGCCAGAACGATCCCGCCGACGCGCCCGCCCTGCTCGCCCACGCTTGGGAAGAGGACCTCGACCTCGTCGGCGGCCTGCGCCTGAAGCGGCAGGACACCTGGTCGCGCCGCGTCGCCACGCGGTTCGCCAACGGGCTGCGCCAGGCGCTGCTGAAGGACGGCTGTGTGGATACCGGCTGCGGGCTGAAGGTGGTACGCCGCGACGTGTTCTTACGTCTGCCCTATTTCAGTGGTCTGCATCGCTTCCTGCCGGCTCTGGTGCTGAGTTACGGCGGCCGCGTCGCCTTCGTGCCGGTGGGCCACCGGCCGCGCCGGCATGGCCACACCAAGTATACCAACTGGCGGCGCGCCCTTCAGGGCATTGCCGACCTGCGCGGCGTCATGTGGTTGCGCCGCAGAACAATCTTGCCCACAAAGGTGACTGAGGAGTAGGGATTTAGCGAAGCGCTTCGGCCGTCCCTGCAAAGTCGCTGCCGAACGCCGCGCCGAAGATCGCAGAAGGACCCGGTTTGGATGTTCATCGTGGATAGCATTGCCGAATGGTTTGGGCGTCTTGGCGCCTATTTCGACGGCATGCCGACATCCGAACTGGTGTGGCTGGCCATTGGCTTTTTAGGCCAGGGCCTGTTCTTCATGCGCTTCCTGTTCCAGTGGATCTACAGCGAGCGGGCGCGGCGCAGCGTCATGCCGGAAGTGTTCTGGTATTTCAGCTTCTTCGGCGGCGCCACGCTGCTCGCCTACGTGATCTATCGGGCCGATCCGGTGCTGATCGTCGGCCAGGCGACTGGCCTGCTGATCTACTCCCGCAACATCTACTGGGTGTGGCGCGACAAGCTGGCCGCCCGCCGGCATGTTGCGGGGGCCGAGGACGTGCCCGCCGAATAGGTCATCACTCCGCGCGATGCCCCCGGCCCAACCGCCCCCCGATCGCGACGTCTGCCCCTGGCATCTGCCGGGGTGGCACTGGTATGCCGCGATCGCCGGAGCCATCGCGCTGGCGGCCTTCGTCCTCGACACCGGCTTTGCCGCCGCCATGCACGGTGCTCCCGCCTGGCTGAACGGACCGTTCCAGGCAATCACCGTGACGGGCGAGTCCGTCTATTCGCTGGTGCCGCTGGGGCTGGCCGGGCTGGTGATGGCGGCTGCGTGGCTGGCCTTGCGCGGCCGCGGCGAGACGGAAGCGGTCACCGTAACCCTGCAGGCGACCGGCTTCCTGTTCGTTGCCATCGCCGGCTCCGGGATCGCCACCAACCTCGTGAAGCAAGTGATCGGCCGCTCCCGCCCGGTCTTGCTGGATACGCTGGACTATCACGGCTTCCACCCCTTCGCCTTCGAGTATGCCTTCCAGTCCTTCCCGTCGGGCCACGCCAACACCGTGTTCGCCGCGGCCGTGGCCCTGGCGGTGCTGGCGCCGCGCTGGCGCTGGGGCCTGATCGCGCTGGCCACGGTGCTGGCGCTGAGCCGCGCGGTCATCGTTGCCCACTACGTCAGCGACGTGATCGGCGGCGCAGCCCTCGCCTACGTCACCACCTTGTGGCTGCGCGACCGCATGGCCGCCCAGGGCTGGCTGTTCGAGCGCACCCCCGGCGGCGGCTCGCGCCTGACGCCGGCGGCGGCAGCGCTGCTCGGCAGCCGTTGGATTGCCGGCCGGCAACCTTGACAGGCCGCCGCCCGCAGCGCATATCAACGGTCCGCGCGGCCCGAGCTTTCGGGCCGTGATGTTTTTTTGCGTGTGTTGATCGGGACTGGACCCATGAAGATCGTCAATTCCCTGAAGACGTTGAAGACCCGCCATCGCCAGTGCCGGGTGATCCGGCGCCGTGGCCGCGTCTACGTGATCAATAAGTCCAATCCCCGCTACAAGGCGCGCCAGGGCTGACCGGCGCCGCCCGGCTTGGGGCCGGGCCCGCACGGCCGTCCTGCCGCGCCCCTGTCCGGGCCAGTGGAAGGAGCCGTGCCATGCCGCACGCCAAACCGCGCCCGCCGCGGCGCCCGCGCAACCCCTTCGCCGTGCCCTTGAGGCGCCGCGGCCACGGGGTGGAGCCGAACAAGAAAACGTACACCCGCAAGGGCCGGTCGAAGGACCGGCCTTCAGACCGCTGACAAACCCCGTCGAATTTCGGCGGGGTTTTTCGGTTTTGGGTGTCTGGCGTTGCGTTCTGGCTGGTTAGAAGGAGGGCCAGGCCTCATGCCGCCCTGGGATTCGTGGCTTTGGCCGGCACCAGGGCGATCTTCATGATGTTCTGGGCGGCAGTCGCAAGCAGGCATCGGCAGGCCACCCACACGTCCCCGCGGAACTGCGCACAGCCGACCCATGGAGCTGCTTGGCATCGGCGGATGACCGTTCGACCGTCTCCTTGCAGCGATTGTAGATGCGCTTGCCCCCGTCGGTCAGACGGTGGGCGTGGCAGCACTCCCGGGCGTCCTGCCAGACATGGCGGGTGATGACGCGCTGGGCCTGGGCGATGGCGGTGCACGAAGCGAGCAGTGGGTCAGTGCGGCAGCAGTTGGGGACGCACTCGTCGTGGCGGTAGCGGTGCGGTCGGTGGTGAAATTGGCGAGCACCTGGCCTTCGGGATGGCCATAGCCGTCGACCGCCGGCAGGCAGGTGACGACCTTCTTGCGCATCACGCCGGGTTTGGGCGGGGTGTCAAAGCTGCAGGTGATGATCCCCAGCTTGCCGTCCACCGTGCGGTGATCGGGGGAGACGAAGCCCTTGGGCTTGCTGTCGCGCACCATGTGGCCGCCGTCGGGTTCGATCCGGCTGATTTTGGTTTCTTTCTCTGCCGGGCGTCGTTCCCTGGGCTGCAAGGGCGGTTTGCCATGGGCCGCCCGGTCCGCCTCCACCGCCGCATCCGGCGTCTCCCAGTAGTCGGCCCGCAACTTAGCCGCCACGGCCTTGTCGAAGCGGTTGTTGTTGACGTTGGCTGCCAGGTGGGTGGAGTCGGTGTAGAGCACCGGTCCGACCACCAGCCCGCAGCCGATCGCCTGCTCCACGATGTGGTCGAAGACCTTTTCCGCCATTTCGGTGTCGCGGTAGCGACGGCGCCGGTTCTGCGACAGGTGCGAGGCGTCGAACACCGGATCGCGCCGGCGCAGGCGCAGGAACCAGCGGTCGGCGACATTCACCTCGATCTCGCGCAGCAGTTGGTGTGCGGAGCGCGCACGCTGAACAGGGAGCCGATGTCCAACGCCTTGTACATCACCACCGGATCGAACGCCGGACGGCCGTTGTCCGGGCCCTGGAGCTCGGCGACGAGGCCGTGGATGAAGGGAAAGTCGATCACCGCACCAATCTTGCCAAGCAGGTGATCTCGCGGCACCAAACTCTCAAGCGTTACCATCTCGCCTTCGGTCTGTTGTGCCGACGGGTCCTTCAACGGAAGCCACCCAATCACAAGGGTCCGGCGGCGTAGTCGCTGGACGGGGCATGGTACCGCCGCAACGCAAGCGGGCCGGCCCCGCAGGACCGGCCCTTCCATGGTTCGGCCGACGGTGGCACCGCAGCGCAACCGGTCACTCGGCTATTCGACCACCCGCCGGGCCGCATCCCAGGGTTCCGGCGGGCGCCCGGCCATGATAAGCGCATGGCGGCGGTCCCGCCCCGGCTGGGTGGCACCGACGCGCCGGATGGGTGGCCGAGCGGTTTAAGGCACCGGTCTTGAAAACCGGCGGGCGCGCAAGCGCCCCGTGGGTTCGAATCCCACCCCATCCGCCAATCATCCGCTTCATGGCGCCCCACATTGTCCAAAGAAGACTGTAATACATAGGGTTTCCGTCTCTGCGCAGCCCGGATTGACCCCGCGCATCCCGGATTGTATGGTGGGTAGAACGGTGGGTTTTTCCACTCGCCAACGCTCTACCCACCAGATCGATGCGAGGCCGATATGGCCGGAAGCGCAAAGGGACTGACAGCCCGCACCCTCAAGGACCTGCCGCCGGGAATGCACGCCGATGGCGGTGGCCTTTATCTCCAGGTCACACCCGCCGGCGCGCGCACCTGGATATTTCGCTACTCCCTAAAGAAGCGCCGGCGGGAAATGGGGTTGGGCAGCCTTGCCACCTTCACGCTGACGGAGGCGCGCAGCCGGGCTGGCGATGCCCGCAAACTCGTGGCGGACGGGCTAGACCCGATCGACAAGCGCGACCACGACCGCGAAGCTACCCACCGCGCTATACCCGCCTTCCACGACATAGCCCTGAGCTACATCGGGGCTAACCGGGCGGGGTGGCGGAATGCCAAGCATGGCCAGCAATGGGCGAATACCCTGGCCACCTATGCCTTCCCGACGTTGGGGAACCTCCCGGTCGATCAGATCGACACCCGGCACGTCCTATCGGTGCTCCAGCCCATCTGGACGGAGAAACCGGAAACGGCATCGCGGGTGCGCGGACGGATCGAAGTGATCTTGGATTCCGCGAAAGCCCAAGGCCACCGACAAGGCGAGAACCCCGCGCGGTGGAAGGGGCACCTGGATACCATCCTTCCCGCCAAGGGAAGGGTTGCGCGCGTCGTCCATCACGCCGCCATGGCCTATGCCGATGTGCCGGGCTTCTGGCCGTTGCTGGAAGCACAGGATGGCATCGGAGCAAAGGCTCTGGCCTTTCAGATCCTGACCGCGTGCCGTCCGGGCGAGGTGCGTTGCGCGGAATGGTCCGAAGTGGACCTTGAGGCATCGGTCTGGACCGTTCCAGGCGAGCGCATGAAGGCGGGCAACACCCACCGCGTGCCGCTCTCCGACGCCGCTGTGGCCATCCTGAGGCGCATGGCGGCGGTCCGTCAGTCGGACCTGGTGTTCCCCGGCCAGAAGCCCGCGAGGCCCCTTTCGGATATGGCGGTGAAACGCGTGCTGGTGCGCCTTGGTCTGGATGTGACGCCACATGGGTTTCGGTCGACGTTTCGGACATGGGCGGCCGAACAAACGTCCACGCCACACGAAGTCTGCGAGGCCGCATTGGCCCATGTTCCCAGCTCGCAGGTCGTAGCCGCCTATCAGCGGGGAGACCTGTTCGAGCGGCGGCGGCACCTGATGGATGCGTGGGCGCGGTTCGTCATCACACCCGCCGGTGCGCGCGTCGTGCCGCTACTTGGGAACGGCCGAGGTCATGGTGCGTAAGCCGCTAGGTAGCCCCCCAGCCGGCTACTGCCCGGATTTCGGGGACGAAGAGGCAGCGGCCGTAGCCAAAGAAGTCGGCATCGCACTTCCGCCTGAAGCTATTCAGCGCATTCGGTTGGCTCTGCTCCACTACGTCGTTTCAATCAGAACCCTGCATCAAGAACCCCCGCGGCAGAGCGTACGCGACAAGATAGACCAGTACCGCAATGCCGTGGTCGGCATGATCGAAGCCTACGTCGCTCTCGCCAGCAGCCCACAGGGATCAGGCGACCCAAAGACAGAGGCGACAGCGACAGCGCATCGGTTGGTTCGAGAGGCGACGGCAAGTCGCCGCCCCGACGGGTGGAACTCAGATGACACGTTCGAACTACACGAACTCGCCCTAAAGGTGCTTAGGAAAACAGGGGGGCTTGTATTGGAAGGCAAGCCTGGCCGACCGCGGAATAGAACTGCCATTAAAAAACTGATCCGTGACATCCACGCCATCTACGAAGAAGTAACAGGGAATTCGGGATGGCTCAGTCGAACTGCTGATTCCGAAAATTTTTGTGGTCCCTTCCACCGCTTCCTGACGGCTGTTTTTCATGAGGCTGAACAAACCGACTTGCGCCGGCCGGAAACCAAACGCGCCCAGATCGGCACCCTTCCGGGAGGCAACCAGCTCGGTGAATTGAACAAGGCTGCAAAGCGCGCAAGCCCTGATGCCGAGAAATAATTGGGTGTGCGGGAAGACCAAATTCTCCCCATGTGACGCGAAACGGTTGCGGTCCCAATTTCGTCCGAGAGATACCCAGGGATGAAAGGGACCGGCCATGGCCGCCACCAATATTGAACGCACACCGACAAACACCGCGGAACCGCTGGTGGTGCCGATCGACGAAGCACGCCGGCTGTTGGGCGGGCTGGGCCGCAGCACGATCTACCGGCTGATGGACACGGGCGCGCTCGATGCCGTCCATGTCGGCGGCCGGCGGATGATCCGGCTGGCCTCCATCCGCAGCCTGGTCGCTGAAGGCTCGGCGGGGCAGTAAGGCCATCGGCCAAATGCGCTGCAGAAAGCTCATCCAGTCCATGAGGCCCAGACCATGCGCGGACGAGGCATCGACGCCAAGGGCCGGTCGAAGTCCGTTCCTTTCATCAAGTTGCACCGTGGCGTCACCCAATCCGTGGCATGGCGCTCCCTCTCCCCCAACGCGCGGTGCGTCGTCCTGGAGATCTGGGAGCGCCACGACGGCACCAACAACGGACAGATCCCCATGTCGGTGCGTGAACTGAAAGCGGCCCTGGGCATCGGCAGCGACAAGGTGCGCGACGCCACCAATCAGGCCATCGACCATGGCTTTCTGATCCGCCGTCAACAGGGAAGCTTCAGCGTCAAGAACCGCTCTGCAACCGAGTGGGAAATCACCGCCGAAGCATGTGATGGTGCACCACCGAAGTGTTTGTACCGAGACTACGACAAAAATCTACGGAACCTGAGGCAGGTACAGATGGAACCTGAGGCAGGTACAGTGCCCGCCAAAAAATTACCGAATATTACGCGCACGGAACCTGTGGCAGGTACCGTCAAGGCATGTTTTGGTCTACCGACGGAACCTGAGACGGGTTCACTTATAGAATCTACCAGGCAGGTGGAAGTGTCCCATGGTCAAGAGACGCGATCAAAGCCGGACGCTGATCGAGTTCGAGCCCGCCTGAAAGCTGGGAAGGCATCGGCACCCAAAGGCTTCATGGCGTGGCTGGCGCGGGAAACAGGCATCAGCGGCCCATCTCTCGCGAACTTCGCTGCTGGACGCTTCCCGATCAGTGCGGAACGATTGGCTCGGCTGTCCGCGGCGCTGGATGCCAGGGAGGCTGCGTAGTGTTTCCGATTGCTGGCCTCCACAGTCAATCGATCGCCGGCAGGTCAGTGTCATAGGGAGACATCGGCGCTTGATTGCCGCCTTGAACGTAACGATCACAACGGTACTGATCAGTTCGCTGTGCGTCGAATAACAACGGCGCCGATGAAATCTGGCACAAGGCGGTTAGCGAGTCGGTCTACGATGCGTCGACCATTTGGGCTCCCGTGCCGAAGGGTCATGGCCTCCACAAGATGTTCTTCCGCAGTTCGGCATGACGTAAACGCCGCGGCAGTGACGTTTTCAGGGGTATCGCTCGTATTGTCAGAATAGTAGTAGATCGAATTCCATAAACATTGACCCCATTCTGTCGAGCGTGCCTCGATTTCCGCATCCTGTTGAGCTTCAACGCGGCGCCGTTCTTCAAGACTCGCCTGATGTCGCCGCTCCAATTCTTCCAAAATCTCTTGGGTCTGGGCTTCTAGTTGCGCAGCTGTTTCATCTGCACGGCGACGCTGTTCTTCCAAGTTCGCCCAAAAATCGCTTTGCTGTTCGGTCTCAGTCGTGGGCTGCGCCACATCTGCGGCGCAAGATCCAAGGCAGAACATTAGCATGATGAGAAATGTGCGGATTGTCTTTGCTTGATGGCTGAGCATGAGAGGTGGCCCGGTCCTCAATGAACAGCCCAGCTCAAATGTACTGGATTTCACGGCATTCGGCTAGTTTGAGTTGCAGTGCCCGTGCGCGCCGGTGAAGTTACAGAGGCTTGGACCCCGCACCACCACGCGGCTACACACGCGGCATCACGCGCGCCGCCGTCCGGATATCCGCGATCTGAATATTTGAAGCCAGGAGCGATTGCCGAAGGTCGTTGAATACCGGGCGAGTGCCTTCCAGGTCGGCAATCGTCAGAATCGCAGTAAACGGTACACCCTCCTCTCTCATTTCCTCTCCGACCCGCGTCAAGTAGCCGACGGTCAAGCGCCAGTTCGGCGACTTGCCAACTCCTCTCGGGCTTGCCTTGGCGTATGCTTTGACCGGACTCCATTTCAGTCCATGCTCAATAAGCTCCGCCTCTATCGACGGGGTCTCGCCCTTGCCGGGAAGGTAGATTGGGTCGAGCCGGCCTTCCCACCCACCATCTTCTTTCTCCTGCTGAAGCGAGGCGTCGACATTCACCCGCACAAACTCGTCACCGAACCGCTGGTCCAGTGGCGGCGTCGAGACAAGCGTTAGCTTTGCGGCTCCTCGACATTTCCCCCCTGCGCCCACAAGTGACGTCGGCCATTGGAACCGGAAGTTCATCTGCTGCCCCTTCCGCAATCGAGAGGCGAAAACCAAAGTGATCTCGTGATCACTGCCCTCCAGCATCCGATCTGCCGATTGCGGTATGCCGAACCCCACCAGATGACGCGCCACAGGCCACATCACCTTGGGTCTTAGCGGCTCCGGCATTTGAGCGTGATGCACCAGAAGGCCGACAAGGGTTTCCCGTGATACCTCGCCTTCGATTGCGTGATCCAGCGCTGCTGCTGTCTTGGCCACAAGAGGCGTCGAGTAGCTCGTGCCGCAACCGTCGATCACGGTTCCATCCGCCGCAACTGAAAACAGGCCATGCCCGAGCGGTCCCTTGGGCGACCCGGAGCCGCCCACATGAGCCAAGTCCGGCTTGACACCCGTCCGCAAGCCAGGACCACGTCTGCTGTACCGGCTCGGGGCATAGGCAATTGCATTGGCGAGTCCTGGCGGGTTCACCGCAGAAACAGCAACATTCCGCACACTTTCCGCCGGCATTAACATCCCATCATCTTGTGCCGCAGCAAGGTGAGCAAGAGCGGAGCTCGGATCGGCTTGCCACTCTGTCCGAGTGTTCTGCGCCTCGGTGTTGCCGGCAGATATGAAGATCAGCACATCATTGGCATCTGCGATCGCATCCAGCCGCGAGGCATGTTCGCTGTAGCGGGCCGGCACCGCCGGTTGGCGGATATTGAGGCTCATGTTGAACATGCGGACGCCCTGGCGTGCTCTTAGCTCACTCACAGCGCTTTCCACCTCGCCGAAGAAGTCCGGCAGGCCGCTTGGATAGTAGCTCGCGAAGCTGTCCGCTTGTTGGTCGTTTGGAAATACGTCCACATCGACGAGTAGAGCGCCATCCGGTTCCGGGCAGGTTGCAGTGCCGTTGAGCGAGCCGCCCATTACGGCAAGGCCGCCGATGAAAGTTCCGTGACTCGCGTCTGTATCCGCGTCGGCAAGAAAATCCCACCGGTCGACCACCCAATCAGCCAATACAGGCGAGATGCCGCCGTCTATGACCCCAACCAGCGGATAGGTTCGGGAAGCGTTCCGTGTCGGCACTTCGGCTATGTCGGGGCGGACTCGACCGGTTTCTGCTGGTGAGCGCACGACGATCCCGGGCAGATCGATATGCCGAACCAGCGGATGAGTCTCAAGAAAGCCCAGAAGCTGCGTGTGCCGCTCGCGGTTTGAATTGAATGGGACCAGTACCTTTCGTCGTTCGGCTTGCGAGGGCTCCCCGAGACGAAGGGTCGCCGGCATCTCCGACCGACCAAGGCGCACCGACAGAAGCGGTTCGGCGCGGCGGCCAGTTACAGTTCGCCCCACATCCAATCCCCTGCCGATCCTTGTGAGCCCGTCGACAAAGGATTGGTAGAGCAGTCGGCGATTCTCTCCGACCGCGTCCCAGCTGCTGCGGGGCGGCGGCACCTCGAACAGCTCAACCTGGTAGCTGCCACCGGTCATTGGATTAGCCAGCCAAACCAACGCTTCCTCAATCGAAAACGACCGCCGGTCTGAAGGGCCGAACAGTTCGATCTTCTCGATGGCTCCAGCTTCGCTGCGTCGCGCCGACGGGTGTGGCACGTCTTTGCCCCGCGCCGCTGAGAATCGCAACGTTGTGGTCTCCTCGGCCTCGTAGATCTTCGCGGCGACTGCTCGCGCTGTTTCCGGCCTCATCTCCACCAGTAACACCCCAAGCCTTCCGCCCCCGACGACGGGTGTCCGCTCAGCCGTGAACAGTGCCTTCACCGGGCGATGGCTTTTCGCCCAAGCAATCTTGCGGAGAATGACCTTGGCATGTCCGATGCTCGTCTGCGGCTGCCTCTCCAATGCCCGGGCAATCCCTTCGAGCTGTTCAATGAGCCGCGTCTTGTGCAGCCGGAACGCGTCGTCGCGAAAGGCGAAGAAGTCTGTCTTCGGACCGCCGCCGCCTGCCTCGCGCGCCTCGTCGTAGTTCTCTGGGTTCAAGACGATCTGAACAGGGCTAGCCATCCGCTGCCACTCCTTCCTTCTCGCCTTCCCGGGCATCCCGCCGGCCGAGAGTTCGACTGATCGTGGATTTGTCCTTGCCGGCAACTTCGCCGATGTCAGCCAAGGAGAAACAGAGTTCCGGATCGTCTCTCATGACCCTGAACAGCATGCTCGGGTCTCCGAAGAGATGACTACGCCGTTCCGCGTTCACGCGCGCGCTGTTGAGCGTGGCGAACTGCTGAAGGGTGTGAAGTAGCCCAGGCTGCCTCTCTCTCCGGACGGCTTCCGCCTTCTTGTAGGTTCGGACCAGGGCTTCGATTTCCGCGCCTGTGCCATCTTCCGTGAACCAAGCGATCAGCTTCAGATGAGTATCCGGTGCCGTGACCGGCGTCATGAAGTGGCGTGCGATCTCAAGCCTGACATCGAAATCCGGCTTGGGGATTTCGAGCTGTACTTCGAATCTTCGCCAAACGGCCGGATCGAGCAGTCTCGGGTGATTGGTAATACCGATGGTGAATCCGATGCTCCTACGCGCATCGAGGTTCTGCAGCAGCGCGTTGACGACTCTCTTAATCTCACCAACCTCCTGCGGATCGTCTCGCAGTTTGGCAATGGCGTCGAACTCGTCGAGCAGCAGAATGCAGCGGTGTCGGTTGGCGAAGGTGAACAGGTTGCCAATGTTGCGCGCCGTCGTGCCGAGAAAGGACGACACGAGGCCGTCCAAACGTACCAGGACAACCGGCATGTCGAGTTCGCGCGCCATCCACAATGCCAGGCGCGTCTTGCCGGTGCCGGGCTCTCCGAAAATCAGACATGTCTTGGCCGGTTCGAGGCCAACATCGGTAAGCGCCTCAACATTTGCCCATTCATCGACAATCGTCTGAATTGCCGTTGCTACCCGCGAATTAAACACGGGCGCCTCTGCTCGAATGGTTGGCGGGAAAAGGATCTCCGCCAAAGGCGCTGAAGTCTCCCGATCAACTGGCAGCGGCGTATTAGTGGTCATGGCAACGCCCGGCATCTGCATTCGGGAACGCGAAAGCCCCTTCGGAGCCATGTCCGTTGCCTTGCCAGCCGCCGTAAGCAGGCTCGAAAGGGTGCCTGCTTGCTTCCCCTCCCCCCCTTTCGCCAACGCATCTCGAAGCCGCTCGATCTGCTTGCGCAACGCCGGCGTTGGGTGAGCCATTGCCGTCCTGCAAAGCGCTTGCACGATTGAGAAATGTTCCATGTCCACTCGACCGCAGTTTCTTGCCCCATCTTGTTAGTGCATCATGCCGAAGATATGTTGTTTGTCAAGACGCATTTGTTGCGCACAACATGCTCTATGTTGCCTAGATCAGCATATACGTTGCATTTGTAAGTCAAGGCGCACTCCGCCTATCCTGGCTCCTCCGTTGCCGGTGATCGCTCGGGCCGCCACGGCTTATCACGGCGCCGATCCACGTCGTGGCGTTATTCATGCAGTCGATCGAGGCCCCCTTCATCTCGGAGCGTCTGGGGGGTAAGGCGGTGGGTAGGCCGGCCGCGCTTCCAGGGCAATCGTTGATCTATAGTAGGTTAGCTATAGATGTTGGATGACACCCCATCCGCCCGCCACGTCTCAGGCCGCTTCATCAGGCCGTCTGACCGCAGTCGTGGTGACGGTGAAGGCCGGTGCGGCCAGCTCGGCCATGCGCCGCTGGAGGCGGCGGCGCAGCTCCGGCGTGGCGCATCGGAGTTCCACCTGAGCGGAAAAATCCAGAACTGGGTGGACCCGATGCCAATCGAGGATGCAGGCCCCCGTGCAGGCCCGGCGCAGCCATGACAGCGGCGTTTCGTCCAGCTCCAAGGGGCGGCGCTGCCGAGCGGCTTCGTCGGCCACCTCTGCGCCCAGAATCAAGCCCTCCCCGGTCCGCAGCGCCCAATGCTCCGGGCTGTTCGGCCCCCAGGCCACCAGATCGGCAATCCATCGCCATTCCCCCATGGTTGCGCACCACCAGCCGGCCGGACTGACGAAGCATGGGGTGCCGCCTTCCTCAAGCGGCTGCCACCAACCGGAGCCGAAGCGCTCGACGTAGGCGACACCAACGGCGCGGCGGCTGATCTCCGGCAGGATGCCCAGGCCGGCCAGCCGGTCGATGTGGCGATCGGTGAGGGCATCTCTGCAGCGCCCCCATTCCTTAGCGAGGGAAGCCATCGCCACCTCCCGCTGCCGGCCACCCTTCCACCTGAAGGCAAGGGTCTGGCGCGCCCCGGAGGGCGCCAGACCCCCTTACGTAGTAAGGGGGCCCCACACCGCCCGCACCATGCTGCAATGAAATCAATAGGTTATGTGCAGCCATCCCGCACAATCCCGCGACACCATGCTGCAATGAAATCAATGCGTTACAGACAACCGTGCTGCACCCTGCTGCAATCGTTTGGTCAGCCATCCGGTGCCTCATGAATGCGGATGAGGCCAGGCTTCCTCTTTCGGTCGGCGCCCCTGATCTCAGTTACTCCTGCTGCAATCTTCCCTGCGTTCAGAAGCCTGTGCATGGCGGCCACCAGCCGGCGCTCGCTGTAACCCTTCGCGTCCGGCAAATGCTGAGCCATGTACTTCGGGGCGTAGTTGGCGGTTCCTTTTGCGTGGCTGACGTTGATCCCTTGCTTGTCCAGGGCATCCAGACACCGCCCGAAGGTCTCCTCCCCTTTCAGTTCACGGTTCCGGCGCTCAATGGTGTCGACCAAATCGGTGGCGGCCACGTCCTCGCGGACGAAAACGCCCTTGTCCCATCGGAGAACGACCTGTTCGCCCGATCGCGCGTAGTTCGCTTTCTTCCGGCTGAGGAAGCGTTGGTCGTCCAGGTCGTCATCGACCTCCACATCGTCGGTGTCGGGCTTGGGCGGCAGGCTCAGGTAGAGCCTGCTCCGAACCGAAGCACTCCACGCGGTCGAGCCACCGTCGCCGCGACCCGTGGCCTGCCCGCTCAGCGACGGGTGGGCACACAGCAGGACGGCTCCGTCGATTTCTCGGGCGATACGGGTGCAGGCTCCCTGAACGAACTGGCGCACCTGAGGGCGGGCGATCTCTGAGCCACCGAACATATCCGCGGCGGTGTCCAGGATGACCAGGCGAGCCCCAAAATCCTTGGCCGCCTCGCAAATCTGCGTCCAGAACGGCTTCAGACGTCCAACGCCATCCGTGCGGCCGGCGTCGAAGGTCATCAGCAGGTTGTCGTCCCCAACCCTCGATATCCACCGGAAATCCGCCAAGTCGCTGAACTGACAGCCGTAGTGACTATTGATGTCATGTTGCCGGCGGTGCAGTTCGTCTTCGTCGTCTTCGCAGAAGACAGCGAGGGCGCGGCACCGGTGGGTAGGCAAGTGCAACCACTGGCGGCCGGTGGCGACGCAGGTCGCGAGTTGCTGCGCGAGCAGGGTCTTGCCAGTGCCACCCGCTCCGTAGAGCGATGTCGTCTGCCCCATCGGCAGCCAATCCCCCACGATCCAGCGGCGCTCCGGAACAGGTCGCCCCTGGAGCAAGGTGGGGTCGGTGGCGAGGAGCGGCTCCGGCCGGTCTTGGGGCCCCGGTGCGTGACCGGGATCCTCGGGGTCGAAGGGCGTCGTCATGAAGGGCTTTCCGAAACCTGTCTGAGCCAGGCGAGGCGTGCCCTGCGGCAAAGCCGACGCTCGATCCACGCCCGCACCCGTTGCAGACTGGAGGAGGTCCGGATATTCTGCTGATCGTTCAGTCGATCAGGATCATCCGGCCCCGTGAGCGCCTGCCCGCGCTCCGGGTCGATCGATTTCTGGGCATGGCTCATGCGGCCTTCGGGCCGGTGCCCTCGGTTGCCAGCCGATGAACGCTGTCGGCGCGGACGAGCCTGGACCGACCGATGACGACGGTCTGCAGATCCCCCTGCCGGATCAATTCGAAGACCTTGGTCTTGCCGCAGCAGAGCAACTTGGCTGCGTCGGCGGTGGAGTACAGAATCGGACCTTGAGCAGGCCGTGTATGTTCAACGGACATTTCGCATCTCCGAGACACGGTTCGGGTTCGGTGTGATGCGAATGGTCTACGAACAGTCCGGCCCCGTGGGGACACGCAGTTATTTTCTGTTCTTGATGGCTCTGATGATGTGATCGACCTGACCGACGCTGGGCGCCGGGACGCGGCCGTATTCTGCGATCTCGCACAGCCACGGATGGAGTGGTGAACGGTGTTCTTCGCAGCCGTCTGACCGCACTACCGCCACATAAGCGTTGCGGCCGGTCAGGCGCTCCCAAATCGGAACCACGGCCGCCAAAAAGATGGCTAATGCGCCGTCACCATCACCGCGCATCTCCCGGCCGTATCTCTCTCCAACCGGGCCAGGCAACCCGGTCCTCGGATCCATCGCCGCCAAACGGCGGACAATCTCCAAGTCTTCGGTCTCTGGCCTGACTTCCTGGTGAAGGACCCACTGAGCAAGCTTCATCTCGAAGTCTCTCAGCTCCCGGCCGGTGCCGATGTCATAGGGCCAGTTCGGCTGCGACGCCCGATGCACCTGTTGCCTGGGGATGTGCGATCGCGGAGGGCGCTCTTTGGCAAGCTGCTGGCACAGCGCCCTCGCCTTTTCAGGCAGAGCCCACGCCCTGTCGGGTGTCGGCTCCGCGGGCAGATCCCGCGTCAGCTCCCTCGCAGCAATTGCCACGTCGCGGGAGATCTTCGAGTAGCCTCGGGACCCCTTCTTCTCCGCCAGACGGCTCAGGGCCGCACGGTCTTCCGCGCTCAGCGAAGGGCACGACTCTGCTGGCGGATCGCGGTCGCACTTTTTCGATGTGCGTTGCGGATAAAGCCGGAACCACTCTGTAAGGCATATTTCCAGGCTGTTGAGTTCACTCGGCCACCGCTCCACGAGGGCCAGCCGAGTTCGGGTGAGGGCGTCGTCCAACCGTTCGGCTGCATTGAGGGAGCTGGGATCCTTTTGTAGCTGCCTCGCATGAACCACAACGGGGCGGAGGAGCTTCTCGATTTCCGTCGCCGTCATCGCAGCATTTCGACACGCGAAGTAGCTGCAGACCTCATTCCGTAGCTTCAGCTTTAGTTGGGAAAGCTCGTCAGGCTCCATCGTCGACAGGTCGATTGGGCAACTGGTCTGCACCAGATCGTCGAACAGCACATCCGCGTCCGGAATTCCGTTTGGTATGCTCCCACCGCCCGGCCAGATGCGTCCCTGCCGCGGCATCGCCTACCCCCTCGTCACCGCCAGCGGCACGACCTTGCCGCCGGCTGGCGTCGTGACGTAGGTGCCCCACTGATCCATCAGCGCGCGGCGGCGCTCGAAGAACGTCCCCCGTTGGTAGGCTGCCACCACCTGATCGGTCACGGTGTGGGCCAGGGCCGCCTCGCAAACCTCATGCGGTGTGCTGGTGCAATCAGCGGCCCACCTTCGGAAGGTCGCACGGAAGCCATGTGCGGTCGCGTCGACCTGAAGCCGGCGCAGCGCCATCAGCATGGCCATGTTGGAAAGCGGTCGCTCCTTGCGCTGACCGGAAAACACCAGATCGCCCCGCCGGATCGTTTCCAGTTTTCGCAGCAGGGCCACGGCCGGCGCCGACAGCGGAACGCGATGCTCTGCCCCGGCCTTCATCCGCTCCGCCGGGATCGTCCAGAGTGCGTTGTCCAGGTCGAATTCATCCCAGCGCGCTCCCAGGACTTCCTGGGTTCGCGCGGCGGTCAGAATCGCCAGCATCAACACCTTGGCGGCCAAGCCATCGGTCACCTCCAGGCGAGGCCAGAAGGTGGGTAGGTCGGCGTAGGCCATGGCGGCATGGTGGGTAACCCGCCGAACGCGGTTCTTGGGCGGCAGCAGCGCGTTCAGGTGTCCCTTCCAGCGGGCGGGGTTCTCGCCCTCCCGCAATCCTTGCACCGTGGCCGCATCCAAGATGGCCTCGATCCGCCCGCGCACCCGCGATGCTGTCTCCGGCTTCTCCGTCCAGATGGGCTGGAGGATTTCCAGGACGTGCCGCGTTTCGATCTCGCTGATGGCCAGGTCACCCACCACCGGATGGGCGTAGGTGTCCAGCGTCGCGGACCACTGCGCCGCATGCTTGGAATTCCGCCAAGCAGCCTTATTGGCCTCGATATGGGCGGCCGCCACCTCCCTGAAGGTTGCCGACCTTGCCTTGGCGACGCGCTGGGCTTCGCTCTGGCGCTTCCTGGCCTCGATAGGGTCGATCCCCTCAGCCACCAGCCGGCGCGCGTCCTGGGCCTTCTGGCGCGCCTCCGCGAGCCCGTAGAGGCTGGTGCTGCCCAGCCCCATTTCACGCCGGCGCTTGCCGTCAGGGCTGTATCGGAAGATCCACGTCTTCGCCCCGCTGGCGGTGACCTGCAGGTAGAGGCCACCACCGTCGGCATGCATGCCGGGCGTCTTGATGGTCTGTACCGTCCTGGCACTGAGTCCCGCCGCGCGCTTGGGCATCGCCATCTCCGCGCTTTGGTGGGTACCGTCGGACCGGATACCCACCAACCAACCTTCCTACCCGCCATAAAGCAGCGGTTTCAGCCGGTCAAACGCGAACCTCAGCGCATCAAGTCGATGCGCGACATCAGCGGATCTGCGGTATTCGTGTGGTGATCTCGGATTTTGGCGAACTCAGCCGATCGGGCATCTGGCGGAGAGGGTGGGATTCGAACCCACGGTACGCTTGCGCGTACAACGGTTTTCGAGACCGCCCCGATCGACCACTCCGGCACCTCTCCGCATGGTGTGGCCTCAAGCGAGCGGCGGGACCCTATGCGATGGCATGGCCGCGATGCAAGCGTCCGCACGGCAGCACCTGCGCATAGCGTGCTGAATCGGGTTGACTGCCCGGAACCAGCGACTATTCTCCCGGCTCCCGAGCAGCGCCCCCGCGTGTCTGCCGGCCGGAAGGTTATTGGCCTTCGCACTTCAAGGGATCGACACCATGTTTGCGGTGATCCGCACCGGCGGCAAGCAGTACCGCGTCGCCGAAAACGACATTGTCACCGTCGAGAAGCTGGTCGCCGAGCCCGGCGAGGCGGTGACCTTCGACGAGGTGTTGCTGGTCGGCGGCACCGCCTCGCCGCGCGTCGGCGCCCCGCTGGTCGAGGGCGTGGCCGTGTCCGGCCAGGTGGTCGACCACGTCCGCGGCCCCAAGATCATCTGGTTCAAGAAGCGGCGGCGGCAGAACTCCCGGCGCAAGGGCGGCCACCGCCAGGATCTGACGGCGGTGCGCATCACCGGCATTTCCGGCATCGCCGGCGCTGCGGCGGCCAAGAGCGAAGCGACGGAGGCTGAGGATGGCGCATAAGAAGGCAGGCGGCTCGTCGCGCAACGGCCGCGATTCCGCAGGTCGGCGGCTGGGCGTCAAGAAGTACGGCGGCGAGTTGGTGATCCCCGGCAACATCATTGTGCGCCAGCGCGGCACCCGGGTGCATCCCGGCCGCAACGTCGGCATGGGCAAGGACCACACGCTGTTCGCCAAGGTGGAAGGCCATGTGACCTTCCACAAGGCCGGCGGGCGGACCAGTGTCTCGGTGATGCCGGCGGACCAGGCGGCGGATGCCGCCCCGGCCGCGGCTGCCGAATAGGCTGCCGGCCTCCCCACTCCCGCAAAGTCCCAGTGCGATCGAAGCGGCCGGCCAGGGACCCCTTGGCCGGCCTGCTTGTGCTGGCCAGCGCACCCGCCAGCCGCCAACGGTAACGGGCCATGAAGTTCCTCGATGAAGCCAAGGTCTTCGTGAAGAGCGGCGATGGCGGGCCCGGCTGCGCCAGCTTCCGGCGCGAGAAGTTCATCGAGTTCGGCGGCCCCAACGGCGGCAACGGCGGCCGCGGCGGCGATGTGTTCGTGGAGGCGGTGGGTGGCCTCAACACGTTGATCGACTACCGCTACAAGCAGCATTTCAAGGCCGCCAACGGCCGGCCCGGCATGGGCCGCGACCGCGACGGGGCGGCCGGCGCATCGGTGACGCTGAAGGTGCCTGTGGGCACCGAAGTGCTGGACGAGGCCCAGGAAACCGTGCTCGCGGACCTGACGGAGGTGGGCCAGCGCGTCTGCCTGCTCAGCGGCGGCGACGGCGGCTTCGGCAACCTGCACTACAAGTCCTCCACCAACCAGGCGCCGCGGCGCAAGGATCCCGGCTGGCCAGGTGCGGAAACCTGGATCCGGCTGCGCCTGAAGCTGATCGCCGATGCCGGGCTGGTGGGCCTGCCCAACGCCGGCAAGTCGACGCTGCTGGCCGCCACCTCGCGCGCCCGGCCGAAGATCGCCGACTATCCGTTCACCACGCTGCACCCCAACCTCGGCGTGGTGGCGGTGGACGAGCGCGAACTGGTGCTGGCCGATATCCCCGGCCTGATCGAAGGGGCGCATCTCGGCCACGGATTGGGCGACCGCTTCCTGGGGCATATCGAGCGCTGCCGCGTGCTGGTGCACCTGGTGGACGCCACCGGCGAGGATGTGGCCGATGCCTACCGGGTGGTGCGGGCTGAACTGGCGGCCTACGACGCCGGTCTGGCAGCCAAGCCGGAACTGGTGGCGCTGAACAAGGTGGATGCACTGGACGCCGCGGCGGCCGAGGCTCGCCGGGGCGAACTGGCCCAGGCGGCCGGCATCGCCCCGGCATCGGTGTTCCTGCTGTCCGGTGCGGCCGGCATCGGCACGACGGCGCTGATGCGCGCGGTTGCCGAGCGCATCGACGCAGCCGACCGGGCGGAGCTGCCGCCGCCGCCCGCCTATCGCGGCCCGGAGCTGGGCTCGTGACCCCCGACGCCGCGCCCTCCTCGCCCGCCGTCCGCCTCACCGAGGCGCGCCGGCTGGTGGTGAAGATCGGCTCCGCGCTTCTGGTGGACGAGGCCACGGGGGCCGTCCGCCACCCCTGGCTGGCGGCCCTCAGCCAGGATATTGCCGCCTTGCGCGCCGGCGGCACCCAAGTGCTGATCGTCACCTCGGGTGCCATCGCCGTGGGACGCGAGCATCTGGGCTTGCGCGGCCGTGCCCTGCGCATCGAGGAGAAACAGGCCGCCGCCGCCACCGGGCAGATCCGCCTCGCCCATGCCTACCAGGAAGCGCTGGCGGCCGACGGGCTCACCGTCGCCCAGGTGCTGCTGACCCTGGACGATACCGAACAGCGCCGCCGCCATCTGAATGCGCGGGCGACGCTGGACGCGCTGCTGCGCCTCGGCGTGGTGCCGCTGATCAACGAGAACGACACGGTGGCCACCAGTGAGATCCGCTTCGGCGACAACGACAGGCTGGCCGCCCGCGTCGCCCAGATGACCAGTGCCGACACCCTGGTGCTGCTGTCGGACGTGGACGGGCTCTATACCGGCGACCCCCGGCGCAACCAGCAGGCCATGCACATCCCTGTGGTCAAGGACCTGAGCCCGGAGATCCTGGCCATGGGCGGGGATGCGCCGGTGGGCTACTCGTCCGGCGGCATGGTGACTAAGCTGGCGGCTGCCCGTATCGCCATGGAGGCGGGCTGCCGCATGGCCATTACCCATGGCCGCGACCCGCACGCGCTCAAGGCGCTCGACGCGGGCGCGCGCTGCACCTGGTTCCTGCCGTCGTTCGAGCCGCGGGCGGCACGCAAGGGCTGGATCGCCGGTGCGCTGCGCCCGGTCGGCACCCTGGTGATCGACGATGGAGCGGTGAAGGCGCTCCGCCGCGGCCGGTCGCTGTTGCCGGCGGGCGTGGTGCAGGTGACCGGCACCTTCGACCGCGGCGACCCGGTTGCCATCGTCGACATGCACGGCACCCATATCGGCCAGGGGCTGTGCGCCTATTCCGCCGCCGATGCCCGTGCCATCGCCGGACGGCGCAGCCAGGAGATCGAGCGCATCCTCGGGCTGACCGGCCGCGACGAAATGGTCCACCGCGACGATCTGGCCGTCGACCGGTAGGACACATCCCTAAATAGCCCATCCCACAACCGTGTCGTGCATGGCTGCCGTCCGCGGGCATTTCGTCTCGCCTCGGCGAGGGATATGTGGTATTCTAAATACCTGTTAAAGTGGTTCATTGGCGGGAGCGCTGGCGCGTCGCCAAGGGCTGTACTCCTTGGGCGTGCCTGTTCCGAACGCACAACAGGAGGCCGCAATGTCGAAGGTCTATCTCACCCGATTCGCCGAAGACCTGCATACGCTGATCGAAGAGCACATCGGCAACGGCGTCCCTCCGGAAGATCTGGTCGATGAGTTGGTCAAGCAGTGCAACAGCACCTTCGGCCACTACAACATCGAATACATCCGGCGGGTCGAAAGCGAACTCGTTCTGTAGGGCCGATCGAACGTCATAGCGCGGGACGCGGCGACCGCTGCGACCACCGCTTCTGAGGATCCAGGGCTCGGCCAGGCCGGTTACCCGGTCGGGCCGGGACGCATGCGGGGCCGAGTGGGGGCGGTCGCGCATGCGGGCCTGGGAGGTCACCATGTCGCGCTGGGATCGGCATTGGATCGGCGGCGGTGGACAGGTAGTTTGGTCTGAGACCAGCATCGCCAGGACCGCCCGATGTCGATCGCCCACGACCTGCACCACGACGCCCCCCACGACTTGACCGAGGAAGTCCGTGCCATCGCGGTGCGCGCCAAGGCAGCCTCGGCCGTGCTGGCCCAGGCGCCGACCGCCGCCAAGGACCACGCGCTGATCGCCGCGGCGGCGGAGCTGCGCCGCCGTGCCGACGACCTGCTCGCTGCCAACGCGCTGGACGTGACAGTGGCCGAGGCGGCCGGCATGGCGCCGGCCTTCATCGACCGGTTGACGCTGACGCCCGCGCGGATCGACGCCATGGCCGCAGGGCTGAACGCCATCGCCGCCTTCCCCGATCCGGTGGGCGCCACCCTGGCGGAATGGACCCGGCCCAACGGGTTGCGCATCCAACGCGTGCGCGTGCCCCTGGGCGTCGTTGCCGTCATCTTCGAAAGCCGGCCCAACGTTACCGCCGATGCCGGGGCGCTGTGCCTGAAAGCCGGCAACGCCGCCATCCTGCGCGGCGGGTCGGACAGCCTGAACAGCGCCAAGGCCATCGCCGCGGCCCTGCACGCCGGGCTGGCGGAGGCCGGGCTGCCGGAAGATGCCATCCAGCTCGTCGCCACCCGCGACCGGGCGGCCGTGGGCGCCCTGCTGGCGCTCGACGACCTGATCGACGTGGTGGTGCCGCGCGGCGGCAAATCCCTGATCGCGCGGGTGGCGGAGGAGTCGCGGATCCCCGTGCTGAAGCACCTGGACGGCATCTGCCACGTCTATCTGGACCGCGACGCCGATCCCGAGATCGCCCGCACGGTCACGCTGAACGCCAAGATGCGCCGGGTGGGCATCTGCGGAGCGGCGGAAACCCTGCTGGTGGACACGGCCCTCAGCGACGACGTGGTGCGCCCGGTGCTCGACGACCTCATCGCAGCCGGCTGCGAACTGCGCGGCGACGCGGCGATCCGCGCGCTCGATGCCCGCATCCGCCCGGCGACGGAGGAGGATTGGGCGACGGAGTATCTGGCCCCCATCCTTTCGGTGCGCCGGGTGGACGGGGTGGAGGCGGCGATCGCCCATATCGGCCGCTACGGCTCCCACCACACCGAGTGCATCGTGACGGAGAACGAGGCGGCGGCGGAGCATTTCTTCGCGGCGGTGGATTCGGCCATCCTGCTGCTCAATGCCTCGACCCAGTTCGCCGACGGCGGGGAGTTCGGCATGGGCGCGGAAATCGGCATCTCCACCGGCAAGCTGCACGCCCGCGGGCCCGTCGGGGTGAACGAGCTGACCACCTACAAGTACCAGGTGCGCGGTACCGGCCAGGTCCGCCCATGACCGCGCCCTGCCCGCCGGCAACCGCCATGCCCGCCGCGTGAGCCCATGGAAGTCGCCAAGACGGGCTGGCCCCTGCCGGCACCCACGGTCGGGCTGCTCGGCGGATCGTTCAATCCGGCCCATGAGGGTCATCTGTGGATCAGCCGCCAGGCGCTGACGCGCTTGGGGCTCCACCAGGTGTGGTGGCTGGTCTCCCCCCAGAACCCGCTGAAGCCGAGCGCCGGCATGGCCCGCCAGGCGAGCCGCATCGCCCATGCCGGGCGCGTCGCCACCGACCCGCGCATCCGCGTTACCGGGTTGGAGGCCGACCTGGGCACGACCTTCACCGCCGATACCCTGCCGGCGCTCGCGCGGCGCTTCCCGCGCACCCGCTTCGTCTGGCTGATGGGGGCGGACAATCTGTTGCAGATTTCGCACTGGCAGCGCTGGCCACAAATCTTTCACGCCGCCGTCGTTGCGGTGTTCGACCGTGGTTCTTATTCTAGACAAGTGGCGTGGGCGACGGGCGCACGCCGGTTTGCGCGACAACGGCTCTCGGAGCGTGAATGCCACGGCTTGGCCCAGCGGCGGCCCCCCCAATGGGTGCTGCTGCACATACCCCGCCACCCCGCATCGGCGACTGCGTTGCGCGCCAGCGGCCGGGCGTTGATCGACCCGCCGCAGACCATCGACCCCGCGTGAATTCCCCCATCCAACGTGCCGGTGCGCCGGCCAGAACCCAGAGGTGACAGCCATATACACGCAGGCCCAGACACTCCGTTACGAGCCCCCGATCCCGGGTGCGCTGCCAGCGGACGGAGCCGGATCAGCCGAACTCGTCGACCTGATCCGCCAATGTTTGGACGACAACAAGGCCGAGGACCTGGTGGTGATCGACCTGGTGGGCAAGACCACCATCGCCGACGCCATGGTGGTGGCCTCCGGCCGCTCGGCCCGCCAGGTGTCCGCCATGGCCGACCACCTGGCCGAACGGCTCAAGGGCAAGGTGCCGGGCCCCATCGGTTTGGAGGGCCAGGCGCAGGCCGACTGGGTGCTGATCGATGCCGGCGACGTGATCGTGCATCTGTTCCGCCCGGAAGTGCGGGCCTTCTACCGCATCGAAGAGATGTGGGGGGTGAGCACGCCGGTCACCCGCGCCGATCCCCGCCAGCTTCCCAGACCGCCCGCTTGAGCCGCGCCTACCCCGGTTCGCGCCGGGCAGGACCTCGCCGGTAGCTCCGTGCGCCTTACCCTGCATGCGGTCGGCCGCGCCCGCCGGGATCCGCTGGCCGCGGTGGTGGCCGACTATGCCAAGCGGCTGGCGGGCGGGCCGCTGTCGCCGCTGGCCGTGCGCGAGGTGGAGGTCAGCCGGGCCGCCACCGCACTTCTGCGCAAGCAGGCGGAAGCCGAAGCGCTGCTGGCCGGCGTCGCGGAGGGCGCGGTGCTGGTGGCGCTGGACGAGCGCGGCCGCGACCTCGCCAGCGTCGAATTGGCCGAGCGCCTGGGCGCCTGGCGCGACGACGGCGTGCGCGAGGCGGCCTTCGTGATCGGCGGGCCGGACGGGCTGGCGCCTGGCGTGACCGCACGCGCCGACCTGGTGCTGGCCTTCGGCCGGGCCACCTGGCCGCACCTGATGGTGCGCGCCATGCTCACCGAGCAGCTCTACCGTGCCGCGTGCATCCTGGCCGGGCACCCGTATCATCGGGCGTGAAACGCGGCTATAGTGCCGGCGATTTTCCAGCCCAGACCCCGCTATCGATGAGGAGGCCCCTCTCCATGCCCTCGACCCTGATTCTGCTGCGCCATGGCCAGAGCGACTGGAACCTGCAGAACCGATTCACCGGCTGGGTCGATGTCGACCTGTCGGAAACCGGCATGGCCGAAGCCAAGGCCGGCGGCGAGATGATGGCCGCCGAAGGCTACAAGGTGGACATCCTCTTCACCTCCGTCCTCAAGCGCGCCATCCGCACCTCCATGATCGCGCTGGATGTGATGGACCAGCTCTGGGTGCCGGTGGAGCGTTCCTGGCGGCTGAACGAGCGCCACTACGGCGGCCTCACCGGGCTCAACAAGGCAGAGACGGCGGCCAAGTACGGCGACGACCAGGTGCTGGTGTGGCGGCGCAGCTATGCCACCCCGCCGCCGGTGATGGAAGAAAGCCACCCGGACAATCCGAAGAACGACCGGCGCTACCAGCACCTCGACATCCCGGTCGCCGACATCCCGATGACGGAAAGCCTGGCGACGACGCTGGAGCGCGTGCTGCCCTACTGGCACGGCAGCATCGTGCCGGAACTCACCCCCGGCCGCACCGTGATGATCGCCGCCCACGGCAACAGCCTGCGGGCGCTGGTGAAGCACCTGGACAACATGAGCGAAGACGAGATCATCAAGCTCAACATCCCCACCGGCGTGCCGCTGGTCTACGAACTGGACGACAACCAGGGCGTCCTCTCCAGCCGCTACCTGGGCGATCCCGAAGCGGTGGCGGCAGCAGCCGCCGCCGTCGCCAACCAGGGGCGCGCCTGACCGCCCGCCGGTGCGGCCGCAGCGGCCGGCGCCCAGCCCCTGGGCTCGGCGCCGCGGCCGTTCTTGCGGCTGCGCTGGCACTCGCCTCCGCGGCCCCGGCACAGGAGGGGGCAGCGCCCGCAGGCGCTGCGGAAACGCCCGCCGAAGATGCTGCCGGCCGGCTTGACCGCGTGGGCGATGCACTCGACCAGATCCGCGACCAGGGCTCCACCCTGGCGCGCGAACTGGACGCGGTGGAAGGCGAACTGGAGGAGCTGCGGGACCGGCTGGTCGCCTCCACCGACCGGGTGCAGGTGCTGCACCACCAGATCGCCGAGGTGGCAGCGGAGATCGCCGTTCTCGACGCCGCGGAGCTGCGGCTGGACGACCAGATCACCGCCGGGCGCCGCCAGATCGCGGTGATGGTGGAATCGCTCCACCGCCTTGCCCGGGTGCCGTCCGGCCTGCTGCTGGGCCTCGATGAAGCCCCCATGGACCGCTTCCGCGCCGGTGTGATCGTGCGCTCCGGCATCGCATCGCTGCGCACCGCCATGGCGCAGCATGCCGCGCGCATCGAACGGCTGCAGGCCATCCGTGCCACCCATGTGGTCCGCCGCGACCACCTGCAGCAGCTACGCGCCGACCTGGACCTGCGCACCGCCAGCCTCCAGGCCGATATCGAGCGCCGGCAGTGGCTGATCGACCGGGCGCGCGAGGCGGTGTCGCTGACCCAGGGGCCGCTCGACGCGCTGGCGGAAGAAACCGGCGACCTTGGACGCATCGTCGCCGATCTGGAAGCCCGCGAGCCGGTGACCTTGCCGCCCCAGGCGGTGGCCGCGGCGGTGCGCGACGTGGTGGCCGAAGCCCGCGGCGGCGGGGCGGCGTCGCTGAGCCCGGTGGAGGCCACCGTCCCCGGCGACCTCAACGGCCTATGGTTCGGCAACGCCCAGATCGCCGCGGCGGCCCGCGGCCTGGCCCAATCGCCCACCCTGCTTCCCACGGAGTTGGACGAGCGCACGGCGCTGGCCATGCTCGCCCCCGACACGCCGCTGATGGACCTGATCCGCCGCGACGACGGCCTGATGTTCGAGGGCCTGCGCCCGGCGGTGCCGGTGGAGGGCCTGATGGGCGGCGATGCCGTCACCCTGCCGCCGCGGCCGCTGGACGGCGTCTCCGGTGCCGTGGTCGCCAGCACCGGACCGACCCGCGACCTCCTGCCGCTGCCGGTGATCGACGGCGTGGTGCTGCCGGTGGACGGCTGGGTGGAAAGCCAGTACGGCGACCCCGACCTGCTGGGCGAACCGCTGAGCGGCATTCGCGTCCGGACGGGTACGGGCTCACCGGTGGTGTCGCCGCTGGACGGCACGGTCCGCTTCGCCGGCGAGCTGCCGTCCTACGGCGAAACCTTGATCCTGGAACACGCCGACGGATACCATTCGGTGATCGCCGGGCTCGGTCGGATCAATGTGGCGGTGGGCCAGGAAGTGCTCCTGGGGGAACCGGTGGGTGTGGTTTCCGCGCCACAAAACGATCACAGTGGTACGTCGATTCTGTACTACGAGCTGCGCCAGCGTGGTCGCCCGGTCGACCCACTGGAGCGCCTGGGCGCGGTGCAACGGAGAGGATCACCATGAAGCATGGACTTGCGGCGGTGCTGATCGGCGCAGTGGTTGTTGCGTTTTCGGTACCCCTGGCCCTGTCGCAGGACGACTCCAGCACCGACACCTACCGGCAGCTCGACCTGTTCGCCACCGTGTTCGAGCGCGTGCGCGCCGACTACGTGGAGGAGGTGAGCGACGAGGAACTGGTGGAGGCCGCGATCAGCGGCATGCTGGCGTCGCTCGACCCCCATTCCAGCTACCTCGACCAGGACAGCTTCCAGGACATGCAGGTGCAGACCCGCGGCTCCTTCGGCGGTCTCGGCATCGAGGTGACCATGGAGAACGGCGTGGTGGTGGTGGTGTCGCCCATCGACGACACGCCGGCCGCCGCCGCCGGGCTGCAAGCCAACGACCGCATCATCAGCATCGACGGCGAGCCAGTGCTGGAGATGGACGGCCTCAGCGAGGCGGTCGAACTGATGCGCGGTCCGGTGGGCACCGACGTGGTGCTGACCATCCAGCGCGAAGACCAGGAGCCGTTCGACGTTTCCATCACCCGCGACGTCATCCGCATCCAGTCCGTGCGCTATCGGGCCGAAGCAGGCGGCATCGGCTATATCCGCATCTCCAGCTTCACCGAGCAGACGGACGCCGGCCTGGAAGACGCCGTCGCCAACCTGCGCGAGGAGATGGGCGACAACCTGATCGGCTTCGTGCTCGACCTCCGCAACAATCCCGGCGGCCTGCTCGATCAGGCGGTGCTGGTGGCCGACGCGTTCCTGGAACAGGGCGAGATCGTGTCGACCCGCAGCCGCCACGAGGAGGACTCCACCCGCTACAACGCCCGCGCCGGCGATCTCGCCGAAGGGCTGCCGCTGGTGGTGCTGATCAACAGCGGTTCGGCTTCGGCCTCGGAAATCGTGGCCGGTGCGTTGCAGGATCACCGCCGCGCCGTGCTGCTGGGCACCCGGTCGTTCGGCAAGGGCTCGGTGCAGACGGTGGTGCCGCTGCCCGGCCATGGCGCCATGCGGCTGACCACGGCGCGCTACTACACGCCGTCCGGCCGCTCGATCCAGGCGCTGGGCATCGAGCCGGATATCGAGGTGCACCAGGCCAACCTGGAAGAGGTGGAGGTGCAGCGCCGCTATGAGGCCGACCTGCGCGGCGCGCTCGACAACCCCGACAACAGCCCCGAGGGTGTGGATCCGGCAGATGGGGAGCCTGGGGCCGGCGCTTCGGTGGGCGACGGCCAGCCGTTCGACTACCAGCTCTCGCGCGCCATCGACCTCATCCGCGGCGTCTCGCTGTTCGCCGAACGGATGGCGAGCCCGTAAGGGCCCGACGTCCCGGCGGACCGGACAAGGGAGATGGCGCCCCAGCCACGCCAACGGCCCCGGCAAGAGACCCGGAGCGGCAGGTCTTCCGGCGGCCTGGGCGGTGCAGGCACCGCCTTGGCCCTGTTCATCGGCCTGCTCGGCGCCACCGTGATCTGGCTGGCGGTGACCGCCGATGACGCGCTGGACCTGATCCGCACCGAGGCCATCGGCGCCATCCCCGTGGCGGTGGTGGACCTGCCGGCACGGCCCGGTGCGGCGGCCGGCCAACCGGAGGCCGAGACCGAGCTGGCGCTGTTGCCGGCCGGTCCCCAGGCGACGACCGCGGACGCCCCGGAGCCGCCGGACGCGGCCCACGCGACGGCTGCCGAGCCGCCGGAGCCCGCAGCCCCGGTGCATGAGGCAACGGCCGCGGATCCCGTTCCTCCCGATCCCCTTCCTCCGAATCCGGCAACGGCCGAACCCGCGGCCGCCGAGCCGGAGACGGCGGATCCTGCGACCGCGCCCCTCGCCGTGGCCGAAGCGCCGCCGCCTGTGGGACCCCACGAAGAGCCGGCCCAGCCGCAGCACGTCATTCTGATTCCGCCCGAACCGCCCTCGGGCGCACCGGCTGTGGTGCCGGCGCCGGCCGCCCACAGCGGTCCGCCGCAGCCGGTGGACCTGGCCGCCACCGACCCGCCCGAACCGGCGGAAACCACGGTCGTCGATCCGCTGCACGGTCACTCCGGCCCGCAGGTGGAAACGGCCCTCACCCTGCCGGAGCCGCCGGCCGTCGAGGTGGCGCCGCCGGACCTGGCGCTGCCGCCGCCCTCTGGGGTCGCCTGGCGCGCCCATGCCCGGCCGTTCGACCGCGACGACCAGCGCCCGTGGATCGCCATCGTGTTGACCGACCTGGGACAGCTCCAGTCGGGCACGGAAACCGCCATCCAACGGCTGCCCGGTGCCATCACCCTGGCCTTCGCACCCTATGCCAGCAACCTGGACGCCTGGGTGCCGCAGGCCCGTGCCGCCGGGCACGAGGTGCTGCTGATGGTGCCCATGGAGCCCCAGGACTATCCGCAGAACGATCCCGGGCCGCACACCCTGCTGGTCGACCTGCCGACGGCGGAGAACCGGGCGCGCCTGAACTGGGTGCTGGGCCGGGCCGACGGCATCGTCGGCGTGATCACCGAGATGGGCGGGCGCTTCGCTCGCTTCGCACCGGCGCTGCGACCGATGATCGCCCAGCTCGGCGAGACCGGGCTGATGGTGGTGGATGGCGGCGCCACCGTGCTCAGCTCCATCGACACGGTGGCGGCAGAGCTGGGTGTTCCCCACGCCACCGCCAACCGGGTGATCGACGATGTGCTGTCGCGCGATGCCATCGACGCGCGGCTGGCCGAGCTGGAGGCGATCGCACTCGCCGAAGGCATCGCCGTGGGTGTGGCGCGCCCCTACCCCGTGGTTCTGGAACGCCTGTCGGATTGGTTCCCGCGCCTGCGCGAACGCGGTTTCGCGCTGGTGCCAATCACCGCCGTGGCCGCCGGGCGGCCGGCGCCATGACGCCGCCAGCGGTGGACGGACCGCAGGCCGACGCGGAGGACAGCGCCGACCTGGCCGTGGACGATCCGCGGCCGTTCCGCCCCGGCGTCGGCATCGTGCTGCTCAACCCGGCCGGACGGGTCTTCGTCGGCCAACGCATCGACATGCCCGGCGCCTGGCAGATGCCCCAGGGCGGCATCGACCGCGGCGAGACCCCGGCGGAGGCCGCGGTGCGCGAACTGTTCGAGGAAACCGGCGTGCGCTCGGCACGCCTGCTGGCGGAAACCCGCGACTGGGTGAGCTACGACCTGCCGCGGTCGCTGTCGGCGGGAAAGCTGTGGAAGGGCCGCTACCGCGGCCAAACCCAGAAGTGGTTCGCCTTCCGCTTCACCGGCCGCGACGAGGATATCGACCTGACGGCCCACCTGCCCCAGGAGTTCGGCACCTGGGCCTGGCAGCCGGCCCATGAGGTGGCCGCCGGCATCGTGGCGTTCAAGCGGCCGGTCTACCAGCAGGTGTTCGCTGCCTTCGCCGATCTGGTCCGATCCACCGATTGACCGCACCGCCACGGCCGGCAGGCCACCCGTGCGCTTGCCCCGCGTTCAGGGGTCCGGCCGGTTGATCCGCCGCCACGTGCGCCCCACCACCCGGCCGAGATTGCGCCCCAGCTCTTCCGCCCCGCCCGGCGGGGCGACGACGCGCGAGGCTTCGCCCGCCTTGCGCGCAAGCTGGGGCAGCACCCGGCGCGCCGTTTCGACGCTGCCGCGCGCTGCCCGCTGGGCCGTTTCGCTGCCGGCGGCACGGCGCGCCGCCAACCAGAGCAGATAGCGAATCATCGGGGCCGTTCCTTCGCCCCGCCGCCAACCGGCTGGCGCGGTTTCCCTTCATTCCGCTCCGGCCCGCCCCCCGCCAGGCCACCCAAGCCCTTGGACAATATTGGGGGGTCGGGTGGGGGAGTGGGCCGGGACCGAACCGACAAAGCGCGGAAGCGCTCTAGGCCGCCGCGGTTGCAGCGTGCCGCTGCGCTTCGCGGTCCGCCGCGCGGGCGAGCGCCCGCTGGCGCTTGGTCATGTACCAGCGTGCTCCGCCGGCCACGGCCTTGAACAGCGTGCTGTGGGGTTGCAGCCCCACGGCCTTGAAGATCATGGCCATGCCGCGGTTGATGTGGGTCGGCCGGTAGTATGCGTACGCCCGGCGCATGTACTCGTGGTTGAACTTCTCCCGGTCGTACGGCTCGTCGGCATGGTTGGCCGCGTAGTACGCGTAGGCCAGTTCGTCGTTCTCCGTCTCCATGATGCGCCCGGCGGCGATCTTCAGCCGCTTGAACTTGCCGACGTTCTCCGCCTTCAGGTAGCGCCGCAGGTGATCGTAGAACAGCTTGTAGTGGCGCAATTCGTCGCTGGCGATCTTGCGGCAGATCTCCTTCAGCACCGGCTCTTCGGTGGCATCGGCGAGGGCCGAGTAGTAGGAGCTGGTGCCGACTTCCACCATGCAGCGGGCCACCAGCTCGCCGGGGCGGGACCCGCGCACCGATTGGTGGGTCTGCAGGTCGAGCTTGATCTTCTCGCGGAAGTTGTCGAACGACGCCGGAAAGTCGTATCCAGGCGGCACCATCGCGGCCCAGCGGCTCAGCGCCAGGCCATGCATCTTTTCTTCCTCGCCCCAGCAATGGGCCGCCTGCACGAACTCCGGATCGTCATGAAAGACGTTGGAGAGATACCTCACATAATCGTCGGCATTGTATTCGACGAGGGCTGCCGCCCGGACGATGCGCACCTGATCGTCATCGACCTTACTGAGATCGAACTTGTCCCACGGAAAGTCTTCCATGGTCCAATGTCTGTAGCCCAAGCCCATTTCTGGCCTCCCTACGAAACGTCCGCTCCCGCCCCTCCCGCCGGATCAACGCCCGGCAGAATTGTCCCGATGGCAGGTGAAATGCAAGACGGTCGCACGGAGCGGTGGCTCGGTCAGCCCGCAGCGGCCCGCTCCGCCTGGGCAACCGCCAGGGCATGCGCCACTGCGGCCCGCTCCGCGTCCGTCTTGGCGTCCTGCAGATCCTCCTTGAGGTCTGCAATGCGCCGGTCGATGGCGGCGGCGTCCAGATCTTCGACCGGCTTGGCCGAATCGGCCAGCACCGTGCAGGTGTCCTTGGTGACCTCGCAGAAGCCGCCGGCGACAAACACCCTGCGCTCGATTTCCGGGCGCTGCGCATACACGTCGATCACCCCCGGCCGCAGCGACGAGATCATCGGCATGTGATCGGCGAGCACGCCGAAATTGCCTTCCGAACCCGGCACCACCACCATCTCCGCCTCCATGGAGACCAGAAGGCGTTCGGGCGAAACCAGTTCGAAGGACAGCGGTCGGGACATGGGTCAGCTCCGGTTCACGTGCGCAGGCGCCTGCGGGCGGCCGATCAGGCCGCTTCCTGCGCCATCTCGCGCGCCCGCTCCACCGCCTCGTCGATGGTGCCCACCATGTAGAAGGCGGCTTCGGGCAGATGGTCGTACTCGCCGTCGCAAATGCCCTTGAAGCCCTTGATGGTCTCCTCAAGCGGCACAAACACGCCCGGCTTGCCGGTGAACACCTCGGCCACGAAGAAGGGCTGGCTGAGGAAGCGCTGGATCTTGCGCGCGCGCGCCACCACCAGCTTGTCCTCTTCCGACAGCTCGTCCATGCCGAGGATGGCGATGATGTCCTGCAGCGACTTGTAGGACTGCAGCACCCGCTGCACCTCGCGGGCCACCAGGTAGTGGTTCTCGCCGACGATGCGCGGGTCGAGGATGCGGCTGGTGGAGTCGAGCGGATCCACCGCCGGGTAGATGCCCAGCTCGGCGATCTGGCGGCTCAACACCGTCGTGGCGTCCAGGTGGGCGAACGACGTGGCCGGCGCGGGGTCGGTCAAGTCGTCGGCCGGCACGTAGATGGCCTGCACCGAGGTGATGGAGCCCTTGGTGGTGGTGGTGATGCGCTCCTGCAGCTCGCCCATGTCGGTCGCCAGGGTCGGCTGATAGCCCACCGCCGACGGGATGCGGCCGAGCAGGGCCGACACCTCGGAGCCCGCCTGGGTGAAGCGGAAGATGTTGTCCACGAAGAACAGCACGTCCTGGCCTTCCTCGTCGCGGAAGTATTCCGCCAGGCTGAGGCCCGACAGGCCGACGCGGGCACGCGCCCCCGGCGGCTCGTTCATCTGGCCGTAGACCAGGGCCACCTTGGAGCCCTCGGTGGTGCCGTCGCCCAGCTTGATGACGCCGGAGTCGACCATCTCGTGGTAGAGATCGTTGCCCTCGCGGGTCCGCTCGCCCACGCCGGCGAACACCGACACGCCGCCATGGGCCTTGGCGACGTTGTTGATCAGCTCCTGGATCAGCACGGTCTTGCCGACGCCCGCACCGCCGAACAGGCCGACCTTGCCGCCGCGGGAATACGGCGCCAGCAGGTCCACCACCTTGATGCCGGTAACCAGCACCTCGGTCTCGGTCGACTGCTCCACGAATTCCGGTGCCGGACGGTGGATCGGCGCGCGGCGTGCGGTGTTGACCGGCCCGCGCTCGTCGATCGGCTCGCCGATCACGTTGAGGATGCGCCCCAGCGTTTCCGGCCCCACCGGCATGGTGATGGGCCCGCCGGTGTCCACCACCTCGGCCCCGCGCACCAGCCCGTCGGTGGCGTCCATGGCGATGCAGCGCAGCGTGTTTTCGCCCAGGTGCTGGGCGACTTCCAGCACCAGCGTGCGGCCGTCCAGCTTGGTGTGCAGCGCGTTCATGATCGGCGGCAGCTCGCCCTCGAACTGGACATCGACGACCGCCCCCAGGATCTGGGTCAGCCGGCCGGTGGCGTTGCTCTTGGTGCTCTTTGCCATGTCGTTCGTGTCCTCGGTTCGTGCGGTCGGGGTCGTCCGTTCTGGTCGGCCGGGCCCGCGTGCCCGGTAGCGGCGACGGGTGCCCCCGTGGGCCGGGAGTGCGGTGCGGTGTCTAAAGGGCCTCTGCCCCGGAGATGATCTCGATCAGTTCGCTCGTGATCACCGCCTGGCGGGTCCGGTTATAGGTCAGCGTCAGCCGGTCGATCATCTCGCCGGCGTTGCGGGTGGCGTTGTCCATGGCCGTCATCCTGGCACCCTGTTCACCCGCCTGGCTTTCGAGCATGGCGCGGAAGGTCTGGATCGCCAAGTTGCGCGGCAACAGGTCTTCCAGGATCTGCGCCTGGTCCGGCTCGAACTCGTAGAGCGCGTGGGACGCCTCGTGGTGCGACTCGTCGATCGCCAGCGGGATCAACTGGCGTACGGTGATCTGCTGGGTGATCGCCGAAACGAAACGGTTGTAGACGATCGTGCAGACGTCGAATTCGCCGGCCTCGAACTTCTGGCGCAGCTTGGCCGCGACTTCCTTGGCGTCGTCGAAGCGCACGCCGCGGCGCATCACGTCGACCACGCGCTCGACGATCAAGCTGTTGAGATCGCGACGCAGCGCATCGGCACCCTTGCGGCCGACGCAGAAGATCTGCACCGCCTTGCCCTCGCTGCGCAGGGCGCGCACGCGGTTGCGGGTTTCGCGGATGACGCTGCTGTTGAAGCCGCCGCACAGGCCGCGGTCGGCGGTTACCACCACGAGCAGATGGCGCTCGTCCTTGCCGGTGCCGCTCATCAGCCGCGGAGCGCGGGCGTCGCCCTCCATGGCCTTGGCGAGGTTGGCCACCATGCGGCTCATGCCTTCGGCATAGGGGCGGGCATGGGTCGCCTGCTCCTGCGCCCGGCGCAGCTTGGCAGCCGCGACCATCTTCATGGCCGAGGTGATCTTGCGCGTCGACTTGACGCTGTCGATCCGGTTCCGCAGGTCCTTGAGGCTAGGCATGCCGCTTTCCTGTCATCGTCCTTCCGGTCCGCCTTGGGCGATGGCCGCGGCTTAGACGAACACCTTCTTGTAGTCCTTGATGAAGGCGTGGAGCCGCTCTTCCAGCTCCGGCGACAGCGCCTTCTGCTCGCGGATGTCGGCCAGGATGTCGGCACCGCCGTCCCGCAGGGACGACAGCAGCCCCATTTCGAAGGCCCGCACCTTGCCCACCGGCATGCCGTCCAGATAGCCGCGCACACCGGCGAAGATGGCGGCCACCTGCTCTTCCACCGGCAAGGGCGAATACTGGTCCTGCTTCAAAAGCTCGGTCAGGCGCACACCGCGTGCCAAGAGGCGCTGGGTGGCCGCGTCCAGGTCCGAGGCGAACTGGGAGAAGGCTTCCATCTCGCGGAACTGGGCCAGTTCCAACTTGATGGTGCCGGCCACCTGCTTCATCGCCTTGATCTGGGCAGCGGAACCGACGCGGCTCACCGACAGGCCGACGTTGATGGCCGGGCGCACGCCCTTATAGAAAAGGCCCGTTTCCAGGAAGATCTGGCCATCGGTGATGGAGATCACGTTGGTCGGGATGTAGGCGGACACGTCGCCGGCCTGGGTTTCGATCACCGGCAGAGCGGTCATCGAGCCGGACCCGTGGTCCTCGTTCATCTTGGCGGCGCGTTCCAAGAGCCGGCTGTGCAGGTAGAACACGTCGCCGGGGAAGGCTTCGCGGCCCGGCGGACGGCGCAGCAGCAGCGACATCTGACGGTAGGCGACCGCCTGCTTGGACAGATCGTCGTAGATGATCAGCGAATGCATGCCGTTGTCGCGGAAGTATTCCGCCATGGCGCAGCCGGCATAAGGTGCCAGGAACTGCAGCGGGGCGGCTTCCGACGCGGTGGCGGCGACGACGGTGGTGTATTCCATCGCGCCGGCGTCTTCCAACGCCTTGACGATCTGGGCGACGGTCGAGCGCTTCTGGCCGATGGCCACATAGATGCAATAGAGCTTCTTCGACTCGTCGTCGGATTCGTTGACCGGCTTCTGGTTGATGATGGTGTCGATCGCCACCGCGGTCTTGCCGGTCTGGCGGTCGCCGATGATCAGTTCGCGCTGGCCGCGCCCGATGGGGGTCAGAGCGTCGATGGACTTCAGCCCGGTCTGCATGGGCTCGTGCACCGAGCGGCGCGGAATGATGCCGGGCGCCTTCACCTCGGCCCGGCGGAATTCGGTGGCGCCCAGCGGGCCCTTGCCGTCGATCGGTTCGCCCAGCGAGTCCACCACGCGGCCCAGCAGGCTCTTGCCCACCGGAACCTGCACGATGGTGCCGGTGCGCTTCACCGTGTCGCCCTCGCGGATCGCCCGGTCTTCGCCAAAGATCACGACGCCGACATTGTCGCTCTCCAGGTTGAGCGCCATGCCTTTGATGCCGTGGGGGAACTCCACCATCTCGCCGGCTTCGACGTTGTCCAGGCCGAACACGCGGGCCACGCCGTCGCCCACCGACAGCACCTGACCGACTTCCGCGACGTCGGCTTCCGTTCCGAAACTGGCGATCTGGTTCTTGATGATCCCAGAGATCTCAGCGGCCCTGATTTCCATCAGGCTGCTCCCTTCATGGCGGTCTCGAGTTTCTGCAACTGGGTACGCAAGGAGGTGTCGACCATGCGCGATCCAACGCGCACCACCAACCCGCCCAGGAGGCTCGGGTCGACAGACAGCTCCACCTGGACCTTGGCGCCCACCTGCTTTTTGATTTCATCGGTCAAGGCGGCTTCCTGCGCCGCACTCAACGGCTGGGCAGACACCACGCTGGCGGTGACTTCGCCGCGGCGGCGCGCCAACTCCTCCAGGAACCGTTGGGTAATCTGGCCGATCATAAACAGCCGGCGCCGCGACGCGATGTAGCCGACGAATTTGCGCGTCAGCTCGGATGCCCCGAAGGCCTCCAGCAAGGCGTCGGTGGCCCGCTGCTTGTCCGCGCGGGACAGCGCCGGGCTGCGAACCAGACGATTGAGGTCGCTGTTTTCGGCGATGGCGGCGCAGAACGCCTTCAACTCCTCGGCGACCACGTCAAGTTGACGCTGTTCGTCTGCCAAGTCGAACAATGCCGACGCATACCGCGTGGCAAGTTCCATCAATCCCAGCGCTGATGCTGCCACGGTTGTTCGAAGTCCTTAGTTTCTGCCCCGCCGGAACGCAGAACCCCCGCGGGAATGGGTGATCGCGACCTCGCACCGGGACGGAGCGCCGCGCCGCTGTCGCGATGGTCGGCAGGCGAATATCACAGGGCTCCGGCCCACGCAACGTCAGACGCAACCGCCGCTCGCAATCGCTGCGGCCAGCGGCACGTTTCGCAACCCACCCCTGGGGGCGGCGTTGTTGCGCATGCGGCAACAATCTATTCACAGATCGCTCGGTTGTGCCTCCAGGCGGCAGGGCCACCTCTCTGGGCACACCCGCGACAGCGACCCTGCTTGCAGCGTTGCGTCCCGCGCAAGGCATCGGTCGCCGTTTCGCATCTGATGCCGGCACGCCCAAGTCAAGGGGCCGACAACGAGGAGACGACGTCATGACCCGCATCGCATCTGCATTGGCCGCCGCTGCCCTACTGCTGCCCGCCGCGGCCGCGGCCGAGCCCTTCACCATCGACAACAGCCATACCTATATTGGTTTCACAGTAAATCATTTGGGTATGTCGACCATTTCCGGCGAGTTCAGCGAGGTCGAAGGCACCTTCGATCTCGACCTGGAGCACCCGGAAAGCAGCCACATCGATATCACCATCGACATCGCCAGCCTGCACACCGGCTTCGAAGGGCGCGACACCCACTTCCTGTCCGCCGATTTCTTCGACGTGGCAACCTACCCCACCGCCACCTTCACCAGCACCGCGGTGGCAGTGACGGGCGAGGACACCGCGGAGGTGACCGGCGACCTGACGCTGAAGGGCGAGACCCGGCCGGTGGTCCTGGAGGTCACCCTGAACGGCCTGCGCGACGATCACCCGATGATCGACGGCACCCAGGCCTATGCCGGCTTCACCGCCACCACCACGCTCGCCCGCAGCGATTGGGGCCTCGGCCTCTATGCCCCGGCGGTGGCCGACGAGGTGGACGTGCGCATCGAGATGGAAGCGCTCGGCCCAACCCGCTAAACAGCGGCTGTGGGCGACGGCCCCGCGGCGACGGACGGTGGCATCCGCCGTCGCCGGCGGACCGGCGCGACCGGGCAAAGGAGAACCTCCATGCAGTGGCGCAATTCGGCGGAGAAGTACGGTGCGGTGGCCAAGGCCCTGCACTGGCTGATCGCCCTGGTAATCTTCGCCATGATCGGTCTCGGCCTCTATATGGGCGAACTGCCGCGGGGCCCGCAGCAGTACGAGATCATCCAGCTCCACAAGTCCACCGGGCTGCTGCTGCTGGCCCTGGTGGCGCTGCGCATCCTGTGGCGCCTCGCCAACCCGGCGCCGCCGCTGCCGCTGACCACCAAGGGCTATGAGCGGTTCCTCGCCCACCTCGTGCATTTCCTGCTCTATGTCGCGATGATCGTGTTCCCGATGAGCGGCTGGATCATGATCTCCGCCTCGGACTTCCCCACCGGCGAGGTCTACGGTCTGTTCACCATCCCCGACCTCATCGGGACGGACCGGGAGATCGGCAACATCGCCGGCGAGGTGCACGAGACCATGCTGTGGGTGATCGTGGGGCTGCTGGCGCTGCACATCCTGGGCGCGCTCAAGCACCACTTCATCTCCAAGGACGACGTGCTGCGGCGCATGTCGCCGGGCGCCAAGCTGCGCAGCGCCTGGTCCCAGGGCCGCTAAGACACCGGGACCTTTCGCCCGGCGTGCGCCCTGCCCTGGCGGGGCCGCAATGCCGGGCGAGATAGGGCCAGTCCATCCCCTGATCAGGCCGATCGAGAGGAGCATTCATGCTGCGTCTTTCCGCCCCCGCCACCGCCCTGGCCGCCACCCTGGCCGCCGCCCTGGCCCTTGCCGCCGGGCCGGCCGCCGCCACCGACTGGAGCGTCGACGGTGACACCAGTACACTCGGTTTCATCGGCACCCAGGCGGGCAGCGAGTTCACCGGCCGCTTTGCGGACTTCACCGCCGACATCTCCTTCGACCCCGCCGACCTGGAGGCCGTCGAGGTGCGCGTGGTGATCGCCGTCGCCAGCTTCGACAGCGGCAGCGAGGATCGCGACGAAACCGCCATGGACTCCGACTGGTTCGACGCGGAGACCTATCCCGAAGCGGTGTTCGAGGTGACGCGCGTGGAAGCCACCGGCGAAGGCACCTACGAAGCTGCCGCCACGCTCACCATCAAGGACCAGACCCGGGACGTGGTGCTGCCCTTCACACTGGACATCGACGGCGACACGGCCCGCATGTCGGGCGAACTGACGGTGGACCGGCGCGACTACACGCTGGGCACCGGCGACTGGGCGACCGGCGAGCTGGTGGGCACCGACGTCACCATCACCATCGATCTCTCCGCCGTGCGCGTGCTGGAGTAGCCGGACGCGCCGGTCGCGCCGCCGCCCCCCCTGCCGCCCCCCTGCCTACATGAAGGAATAGGGGTCGATGTCCACGGTGACGCGGACCGACCCCGGCAGGCGCACCCGGCCCAGCCAGTCCTTCAAGATCGGCTGCAACCGCACCTCGCGCCGTGCTTTGGCCAGCAAGCGGCGGCGGTGGCGGCGTTGCAGCACCGCCAAGGGCGGATCCGCCGGGCCCAGGATTTCCAGGCCCGGCGCCCGCGGCGCGGCCCGGGCCAGCGCCTGGGCGGCATCGTCGGCCGCCGCTGCCGTGGGGGCTGACACCACGATGGCCGCCAGCCGGCCGAAGGGCGGCAGGTGGCGGGCCGCCCGCTCCGCCGCCTCCACCTCCAAGAAAGCGTCGCGGTCGCCCGACAGCAGGGCGGCCAGCACCGGCTGATCGGGATCGTAGGTCTGCAGCCGCACCCGGCCCGGCCGGTCGGCCCGCCCGGCGCGCCCCGCCACCTGCGACAGGAGCTGATAGGTGCGCTCCGCCGCCCGCGGATCGCCACCGGCCAGCCCGAGATCGGCATCCACCACCCCCACCAGCGTCAATCCCGGGAAGTGGTGGCCCTTGGCGATGAGCTGGGTGCCGATCACCACGTCCACCTCGCCGTCGCGGATGCGGCGCATCTTGTCGGCCAGGTCGGCGGTGCCGCGCAGGTGGTCGCTGGTCAGCAGCAGCGTGCGCGCCTCCGGCAGCACCGCCGCCACCTCCTCGGCGATGCGCTCCACGCCGGGCCCGATGGGGGTGAGCGAGTCGACCGCCCCGCACTCCGGGCAGGCCGGCGGCACGGACCTCGTGTAGCCGCAATGGTGGCACACCAGCCGCCGGCCCAGGCGGTGGTCCACCAGCCAGGCCTCGCAATTGGGGCAGCGCAGGCGGTGGCCGCAGCTTCGGCACAGCGTCAGCGGGGCGTAGCCGCGGCGATTGAGGAACAGCAGCACCTGCTCGCCGCGCGCCAGGGTTGCGGCGGCTTCGGCCAGCAGCGGCGGTGACAGGAAGTTGCCGCGCTCCGGCGGATCGGCACGCAGGTCGATGGCCGCCACCTCCGGCAGCACGGCGCCGCCGAAGCGGCGCGGCAGCACCACCTGGCCGTAGCGCCCGCGCTCCACGTTCACCAGCGTTTCCAGCGATGGCGTGGCGGAGCACAGCACGGCCGGGATCTCCCCCAGAAAGGCGCGCGTCACCGCCATGTCACGGGCGTGGTAGTGCACCCCGTCCTCCTGCTTGAAGGCGGGTTCGTGCTCCTCGTCCACCACGATCAGGCCGAGATCGGGATAGGGCAGCATCAGGGCCGAACGTGCGCCCACCACCACCTTGGCCGTCCCCTCCGCGGCGGCCCGCCAGGCGCGGCGGCGGGCCAGCGGCGTCAGGCGGGAATGCCATTGCGTGGGTGCGGCGCCGAAGCGCGCCTCGAAGCGCTCCAGCCATTGCGCCGTCAGGGCAATTTCCGGCAGCAGCACCAGCACCTGGCGGCCGCCTGCGAGGGCCGTGGCGATGGCCTCGAAATAGACCTCCGTCTTGCCCGACCCGGTGACGCCGTCGATGAGGGTGACGGAATAGCCGCCCGCCGCCACGGTGTCGCACAGCCTCGACGCCGCCGCCGCCTGGTCGGCCGACAGGTCGGCCGGCGCATGGCCCGGCCGGTAGCGGGGCGGTACCGCCGCCCTGGGCCGCCAGTGGGTGGCCAGCACCCCCGCCTCGATAAGACCGCGAATCACCGGCACGCCACAGCCCACCTGGCGGGCCAGCTCCGCCGCCGGCATCGCCGGCAGCTCGCGCGCCTGTTCGACGACGCGGCGGCGCGGCGCCGTCCACTTGAAGGGAGGGGCAGGCTCGGCCGGCAAGTCCGCTGCCAGGGCGACCACCGCTTCCGGCTCCTCGGCCACCAGGGCCGCGGGGCACGACAGGGCCATCTGCAGCACCTGGCCGGGCGGCGCCAGGGTATAGCCCGCCATCCAGTCGACGAAGCGGCGTGTCGTGTCCGGCAGCGCCGGCACCTCGAACACCCGCTCGATGGCCTTCAGGCGGGCCGCCGGCACCGCCGCATCGCCGGGTTCGGCCGGTCCCCACACCGCCCCCACCACCCGGCGGCTGCCCAGCGGCACCTCCACCACCGCCCCGATCTGGAGGTCCGGCGGCCCCGCATAGTCGAGCGGCCCGGCCAGCGGAACCGGCAGCAACACTCGCCACACGGCGGGGTCGCCGGGTGCTTTCACCGCCTGCTTGTGATCGGCGCCGTCAGTGTCCGGTGCGGCGTCGGTATCGGTTGTCTTGGCCTCGCCCATGATGGTAGGCACATTCGCATCCGCCACCGGCACAGTGAAGACAGCCGCCATGAAGTTCTTCGTCGACACCGCGGACCTCGACCAGATCCGCGAATTGGCCGAGACGGGATTGGTGGACGGCGTCACCACCAACCCATCGCTGGTGGCCAAGGCGGGCGGTTCCTTCCTCGACCTGATCGCCGAGATCTGCCGTATGGTGCACGGCCCGGTGAGCGCGGAAGTGACCGCCACCGACCACGCGACCATGCTGGCCGAAGGGCGCAAACTGGCGAAGATCGCCCCCAACGTGGCGGTGAAGGTGCCGCTGACGCCGGACGGGCTGAAGACCTGCAAGACGCTGACCAACGAAGGCGTGATGGTCAACGTCACCCTGTGCTTCTCCGCCGGCCAGGCGCTGCTGGCCGCGAAGGCCGGTGCCACCTTCATTTCGCCCTTCGTCGGCCGGCTGGACGATGTCGGCTCCTTCGGGATGGCGCTGATCGCCGACATCCTGGAGATCTACAACCACTACCCGATGATCGCGACGGAGGTGCTGGTCGCCTCGGTGCGCGGCCCCCAGCAGGTGATCGAAGCGGCCAAGCTGGGCGCCCACATCGCCACCATGCCGCCCTCGGTGGTCCACCAGCTCTACCGTCACCCGCTCACCGAGAAGGGGCTTGAGACCTTCCTGGCGGACTGGGAGAAGACCGGTCAGCGCATCCTCGACTCCGGCGAGGCGGCGGCCCTCGCTGCGGGCAAGAACGGGTGAGCCGCGACATGCCGGGCGGCGACACCTCTTCGAAATCGGACAGCGCCGCAGCCGGCCTCGGCGATGCGGAGGTGTTGGACTACCTGACGCGGCACCCCGACTTCTTCGCGCGCAACGCCGACCGGCTGAACCGCATCCTCGACGACGGCGGCTTCGAGGGCCAGCGGGTGGTCGACCTGCGCGGCTTCATGGTGCGGCGCCTGCGCGGCGAACTGGAGCGCGTCGCCGATGAGCAGACAGCCCTGGTCAGTGCGGCGCGCGCCAACCAGAGCACCATGAGCCGCATCCATACCGCCGTGCAGTGCATCCTCGATGCCCCCAGCTTCGAAGCGCTGATCGAGACGGTGACCACCGACATGGCGGTGCTGCTCGACCTCGACGTCGTCGCCCTTGTGGTGGAGAGCGACGGGCGCACCTCGCCGCCGGCCATGGCCGCGGGCGTGTCGCTGGTGGATGCCGGCTTCGTCGGCCGATGCCTGGGGTCCGCGGACGTGGTGCTGACCAGCCATATCGAAGGCGACCCCGCGATCTACGGCCCCGGTGCCAGCCTGGTGCGCAGCCAGGTGCTGCTGGGGCTGACCGTGTCGCCGGAAGCGCCGCGGTGCATGCTGGCCCTGGCGAGCCGCGATCCCGCCATGTTCGAGGACGGCATGCCGACCGACCTGATCGGCTTCCTCGCCCGTGTCCTGGAGCGCTCGATCCGCCGCTGGCTCGACCTTCCCCAGTAGCCCGCTACCCCGCGATCGGCCGCAGCCGTACGTTGCCGGCGCATCGCGCGGGCGACCTGTGCGGTAATCGTCCGGTGTCTTTCGACCATAGGTGGCAGCGCGGACCTTCCTGGATCGAGCAAGAAAACCGGTGATTCAGAACCACTTAGCTTGCCAACGCGAAATGGGTTTGGCACGATTGCCGCTATGGAGTCCGGCCTCGCGGGCTCCGGGCGGTGATGTGTCCAGATCCTTGGCGGCAGCATAGGGCGTCCTGCGATGACCAAGTCCGACCTGATCGCGCGATTGGCGGAGATCAACCCGCACCTGTCGCGCCAGGATGTGGAACGCATCGTCACCACCATCTTCGATGAAATCAGCGACGCGCTCGCCCAAGGCAACCGGGTGGAGCTGCGCGGCTTCGGCGCCTTCTCCGTAAAACGGCGGGACGCCCGGGTGGGCCGCAACCCGCGCACCGGTGAAGCCGTGCACGTGGCCGAAAAGCTTGTCCCCTTCTTCAAGACGGGCAAGCAGTTGCGCGAGCGGCTGAACACCGACTAGTGTGGTGGATCAGAAGTTCGCCCGATCAAGACGCCAGCCTGGAAACCAACTTCTGATCCCGAAACCACACTAGACTCATAGAATTGCTCGTGTCCCATTGATTCCGAAGTTCGCTTGGGACCTGGGTTTGAGATCTTGCGAACTTCGGAATCGGGACACTCGCGGCATCCGTTCCGGCCCGCCGCGGCGGGCATCGCCCAAGCCTCCGGAGGGACCATGCGGATCCTGTCCTACCTCATCACCATCCCTTTGGCCGTGGCCCTGGTGCTGTTCGCCATCTCCAACCAGGACATGGTGGTGGTGGAGCTGTGGCCGCTGCCCTTCGCCAGCCGGCCGCTGCCGCTCTACACGATCGTGCTGGTGCCGGCGGCGATCGCATTCTTCCTGGGTGGGCTGATCGTCTGGATGGGCGGCGGCCACACCCGCCGGGTCGCCCGCCAGCGCAAGCGCGCCATCGCCAACCTGCGGGCCGAGCTGGAGCGGCTGCAGGCCAGCAAAAGCCGGGTCGACCAGGCAATGGCGCGGGTCACCGAAGCGCGCCGCATCGAAGCCGCCACCGATGGGGCGCGGGACGCCGCCCGGCGCGAACTGCCGAGCCCCGACCGCGCGGCGTGAGAGGTGGAGTGTTGGATCGTGCCGCGGTTCCGGCCGGCGGCGGAGCGGGCTGAACCATGCGGGTGATCGGTGCTGCCGAGGTCGACGTCGCACTCGACTACAAGCCGCTGGTGGAACGCCTGCGCCAGGCCTTCCGCAGCGACATCGCAGTCCCGCTGCGCCAGCACTATGCCATCCCCACCTTCGGTGAGGCCGACGCCACGCTGCTGGTGATGCCGGCCTGGCAGGTGGGCCGGCACATCGGCATCAAGATCGTCACGGTGTTTCCCGACAATGCCGCCAAGAGCCTGCCCTCGATCATGGGGGCGTACCTGCTGTCCGACGGCAAGACGGGGGCGCCGCTGGCGTTGATCGACGGCCCCTCGCTCACCGTGCGGCGCACCGCGTGCGCCTCCGCCCTGGCGGCCAACTACCTGGCGCGCCAGGACGCCGAGCGCCTGTTGATGGTGGGCACCGGGGCGCTGGCGCCGCATCTGATCCTCGCCCACGCCAGCGTGCGGCCGCTGCGCAACGTGCTGATCTGGGGGCGCAACTACGACAAGGCGCGGCGCCTGGCCGCCCGGCTCGACCGCGGCCGCCTGCGCGTCGCCGCCACCGACGACCTGGAAGGTGCCGCCCGCGGCGCCCACGTGATCTCCTGCGCCACCATGTCCAGCGAGCCGCTGATCCTGGGCGAGTGGCTGCAGCCCGGCACCCACCTGGACCTGGTGGGTGCCTACAAGCCGACCATGCGCGAATGCGACGACGCGGCGGTGTTGCGCGCCCGCCTGTTCGTCGACACCCGCGAAGGTGCCCTCACTGAAGGCGGCGATCTCGCCCAGCCGCTGGCCGCCGGCCTGATCACCGCCGACGACATCGCCGGCGACCTGTTCGACCTGACCCGCGGCGACCGGGCGGGCCGGCGCTACTACGACCAGATCACGCTGTTCAAGTCGGTCGGCACCGCCATCGAAGACCTCGCCGCCGCCCAGTTGACCGTGCAGCAGGCGTAAGGCCGGTCCCACCGCAGAAGTGCGATCCGCCGTCCCCTGCGGCAGCTATGTGGAGCGTTCGCATCTGCGGACACCTCCGGTGGACTCGCGATAGGGTTGACCCGTCGTCCTCCACGCCACATGCTGCACCGCACAATCACGCGGAGCCGGCCATGTCTCAGCCAAATCCGATCGCCCCCAGCCCGGTCTTCTGCGCCGTCGACACCCCGTCGATGGACGCGGCCGACCACCTCGCCCGCCGGCTTCGGGACCTGGTCGGCGGCCTCAAGCTGGGACTGGAGTTCTTCGGCGCCAACGGACCGGAGGGCGTGCGCCGCATCGCCGAGCATGGCCATCCCCTCTTTCTCGACCTGAAGCTGCACGACATCCCCAATACCGTGGCCTCGGCCGTGCGCGCCCTGGTACCGCTTGAGTTCAGCTATCTGACGCTGCACGCGGCCGGCGGCCGGGCCATGCTGGAGGCGGCCGTCCAGGCAGCCCGCGAGGCGGCGGAAGAAGCCCATGTGACGCGGCCGCGGCTGCTCGGCGTGACCGTGCTTACCAGCCTGGACGAAAGCGACCTGCACGACCTCGGCCAGGACCCCTCGGCCACGCGCCAGGCCGACCGGCTGGCCTTCCTCGCCCAGGATGCCGGTCTCGACGGGGTTGTCTGCTCGGCCCACGAGATCGCCCATCTGCGGCGCCGCCACGGCCCCGACTTCCTGCTGGTGGTGCCGGGCATCCGCCCCTCGTGGTCCACCCACGACGACCAGAAGCGGGTGACCACGCCCGCCGAGGCCCTGGGACTCGGCGCCAACCTGCTGGTGATCGGCCGGCCCATCACCCGCGCCACCGACCCCGCCGAGGCCGCTCGCCAGATTGCAGAGGAGCTGGCCGGCGTGGAGAGTTGATCCGCCGCCGCCGCCCGCGCATCTTCCTGGGCATGAGAGTGGATGTGAAGATCTGCGGGCTCACCTCGCCCGAGGCGCTGGCCGCGGCCATCGACAGCGGCGCGCGCTATGTCGGGCTGGTGTTCTACCCGCCGAGCCCGCGCGCCGTGGGCCTGGAGGTGGCGGCCGAGCTGGCGCGCATGGTGCCCACGGGCGTACGCGCCGTCGGCCTGTTCGTCGATCCCACAGACGAGGCGCTGGAGGCCACCGTGCGTTCGGTGCCGCTCGACATGCTGCAGCTCCACGGGCATGAGACGCCCGAGCGCGTGGCGGCCATCCGCGCCCGCTTCGCCATGCCGGTGATGAAGGCGGTGCGCGTCGCCGAACCGGCCGACCTCGACCACGTGCCGGCCCATGCCGCGGTGGCAGACCGCCTGCTGTTCGATGCCAAGCCGCCGCAGAATGTGGCCGCCCTGCCCGGCGGCAACGGCATTCCCTTCGACTGGTCGATCCTTTCCGGCCGCCACTGGCCGGTGCCGTGGATGCTGTCCGGCGGGCTGACGGTGGACAATGTCGGCCAGGCGCTGGCCGAAACCGGTGCTGCCGCCGTCGACGTCTCGTCGGGCGTGGAGGCGCGGCCGGGGGTGAAGGACCCCGCCAAGATCGCCGCCTTCATGCGCGCCGTTACCGCCGCCGCCGTTGGCAGCGAGGTTTCGGCGCTCTAGGCTGCCTCCTCTGACACTGCCCGCACCAGGAAGACCGCGCCATGTCCGCACCGCCCGAAGGCGCCGTTCCCAACACCTACCGCGCCGGCCCCGATGAGCGTGGCCGCTTCGGCATCTACGGCGGCCGCTTCGTCGCCGAAACCCTGATGCCGCTGATCTTGGAGGTGGAAAAGGCCTACGCCGCCGCCCAGGACGATCCCGCCTTCCAGGCGGAGATGGACCGCTACCTCGCCCACTATGTCGGCCGGCCGAGCCCGCTCTACCAGGCCGCCCGGCTGACCGAGCACCTGGGCGGGGCCAAGATCTACTTCAAGCGCGACGAGCTGAACCACACCGGTTCGCACAAGGTGAACAACTGCATCGGCCAGATCCTGCTGGCCAGGCGCATGGGCAAGACGCGCATCATCGCGGAAACCGGGGCCGGCCAGCACGGCGTGGCGGTGGCCACGGTGTGTGCGCTGTTCGACCTGCCGTGCGTCGTCTACATGGGGGCCGTCGACGTGGAGCGGCAGAAGCCCAACGTCTTCCGCATGAAGCTTCTCGGCGCCGAAGTGCGGCCCGTCACCAGCGGCAGCCGCACGCTGAAGGACGCCATGAACGAGGCACTGCGCGACTGGGTCGCCAATGTGGACGACACCTATTACCTGATCGGCACGGTGGCCGGCCCCCACCCCTACCCGACCATGGTGCGCAACTTCCAATCCATCATAGGTATTGAGGTCCGCCAGCAGATGCAGGAGGCCGAAGGGCGCCTGCCCGATAGTCTGGTGGCCTGCATCGGCGGCGGCTCCAACGCCATGGGGCTGTTCCACCCCTTCCTCGATGAGCCCACGGTGGCGATCCACGCGGTGGAAGCGGCCGGCTGCGGGTTGGAGACGGGCAAGCACGCCGCCTCGCTCACCGGCGGGTCGCCCGGCGTGCTCCACGGCAACCGCACCTACCTGCTGCAGAACGACGACGGCCAGATCCTCGACGCCCATTCGATTTCCGCCGGGCTCGACTATCCCGGCATCGGGCCGGAACACTCCTGGCTGCGCGACATGGGGCGGGTCAACTACGTGTCGGCCACCGATGCCGAAGCGCTGGCCGGCTTCAGCCTGTGCTCGCGCCTGGAAGGCATCATCCCGGCGCTGGAGCCGGCCCACGCCCTGGCCCACGTGGTCCGCCTGGCGCCCACCCTGCCCAAGGACCACCTGCTGGTGATGAACATGTGCGGCCGCGGCGACAAGGACATCTTCACCGTCGCCGACGCCCTTGAGGTGCCCATGTGATGAGCGAGACCGCTGCCGCCACGCCGCTGCCCAACCCGGCCCCGGTGACCGACCGCATCGCCCGGCGCTTCGCCGACCTCCGCGCCCAGGGCCGCGCCGGGCTGGTGACCTTCATCACCGCCGGCGATCCCGACCCGGAGACGGCGGCGGCCCTGCTGGCGGCCCTGCCCGCCGCCGGGGCCGACGTGATCGAGCTGGGAATGCCGTTCAGCGATCCCATGGCCGACGGGCCGGCGATCCAGGCTTCCAGCCAGCGCGCACTCGCCGCCGGCATGACGGTGCCAAAGACGCTGGCCATGGTGCGCGCCTTCCGGACGCGCGACCCCGACACCCCGATCATCCTGATGGGCTACTTCAACCCCATCTACCGCTACGGCACGGACCGCTTCATCGCCGATGCGCTGGCTGCCGGGGTGGACGGGGTGATCGTCGTCGACCTGCCGCCGGAGGAGGACGAAGAGCTGTGCGGTCCGGCACTGGAGGCCGGCCTGCACTTCGTGCGCCTGGCCACGCCGACGACGGACGACCGCCGCCTGCCCAAGGTGTTGGAGCATTCCTCGGGCTTCCTCTACTACGTCGCCATCGCCGGTATCACCGGCACCCGCTCGGCCGATGCCGGCGTGGTGGCCGAGGCGGTGGCGCGCCTGCGCCGCTCCACCGAACTGCCGATCGCCGTGGGCTTCGGCATCAAGACGCCGGAACAAGCGGCCGCGATCGCACGTTTTGCAGATGCCGCCGTGGTGGGATCCTCGATCGTCGACCGCATCGCCCGCTGGACCCAATCGCCCGCGGGCGGGCCGGGCGGCCTGGTGGAGTCCATCGCCGCCTTCGTGCGCCAACTGGCGGACGGCGTGCATGGCGCCCGCCGGGGGTAGGCGATCTGCCGATGCGGCGATCTGGCTTGACCCGTCCGGGTTCAGCGTCATGTATGCATGGTGCACGGGCCGGTGCGTACGTATGGCCCGGCGCCCGGAAACGGGGCAGCACCGGCTCCGGTACGCCATGAGAGGGGCAAGCACGCCGTGAACTGGCTGACCAATTTCGTCCGGCCGAAGATCCGCGCCCTGGTGGCGCCGTCGGACACGCGGGACACGCTCTGGGTCAAGTGCCCCGGCTGCGAGGCCATGGTGTTCCACCGCGACCTGACGGCCAACATGCAGGTCTGCCCGGAATGTAACCACCACATGCGGCTGCCCGTGCGCGATCGCCTGGCGCTGCTGTTCGACGGTGGCAAATACGGGCTGGCGGAGCTGCCGAAGGTGGTGGTGGACCCGCTGCGCTTCCGCGATTCGCGCCGCTACACCGAGCGCTTGCGCGAAGCCCAGAGCAAGACCGGCAGTTCAGACGCCATCCTGGTGGCCAGCGGCACCATCGGCGGCCTGCGCGTGGTGGCGGCCGCCCTCGATTTCAACTTCATGGGCGGCTCCATGGGCCTGGCGGTGGGCGAAGGCTTCTGCACCGCCGCCAACCTGGCGGTGCTGCAGGACGCGGCCTTCCTCGCCATCCCGTCGACCGGCGGGGCGCGCATGCAGGAAGGCATCCTGTCGCTGATGCAGATGCCGCGCACGGTGATTGCGGTGCAGCGGGTGCGCGAGGCGGGCCTGCCCTACATCGTACTGCTGACCGACCCGACCACCGGCGGCGTCACCGCCTCGTTCGCCATGCTGGGCGACCTGCACATCGCCGAACCCGGTGCCCGCATCGGCTTCGCCGGAGCCCGCGTGATCGAGGAAACCATCCGCCAGACCCTGCCGGACGGGTTCCAGCGGGCCGAATACCTGCGCGACCACGGCATGGTGGACATGGTGGTGCACCGGCGCGAGCTGCGCGGCCGCCTCGTTCAGGTGCTCGACCTGCTGCGCCGGCCGGTGGTGGAGGAAGTCACTGCCGACGCGGTGGAGAACGGCGAGGGGACCACGGCCGACGCCGCTGCGCCCCACGACGCGGCAGCCGAAACGGCCCCCGACCGCCTGATCGAAAACGCCGGCGTGGCCGCCATGGAAGCCGCCGATGCGGACGCCGAGCGCACCAGCCCGCCGGCCGCCGAAGCGACCCCCCATTTCGCAGCGGAACCCGCCCGCGAGTGGGAGCGCGAACTGGAGCCGGAGCCCGAGCACTACCACGGTCCGCGGCTGAGCGGCACGCCGGCCGAGTAGCCCCCAAGTGACCGCCCTTCCCGCCGCCGAGGCGCCGACGCCGCCGAGCCCGGCGATCGACCGGGCCTTGCAGCGCCTGATGGCGCTCCACCCCAAGAAGATCGACCTGTCGCTCGGCCGCATGTATCGCCTGCTCGGCGACCTCGGCAATCCGCATCTGAAGGTGCCGCCGGTGATCCACGTGGCGGGCACCAACGGCAAGGGTTCCACCGTGGCCTTCCTCAAGGCCATCCTGGAGGCGGCCGATCAACACGTACACACGTACACCTCGCCCCACCTGGTGCGCTTCAACGAACGCATCGGGTTGGCCGGGGCGACCATCGGCGACGATGCCCTGGCCGAGGTGCTGGACCGCTGCGAGCAGGTGAACGGCGGCCAGCCCATCACCTTCTTCGAGGTTACCACCTGTGCCGCCTTCCTCGCCTTCGCCGAGGTGCCGGCCGACGTGCTGGTGCTGGAGGTGGGACTGGGTGGGCGGCTCGACGCCACCAACGTGATCGAGCGGCCGGTGGCCACGGCGATCACCCGCATCTCCATGGACCACATGCAGTTCCTCGGCGACACGCTGGCGGCCATCGCGGGCGAGAAGGCGGGCATCCTGAAGGCCGGCGTGCCGGCGGTGATCGGCCCCCAGCCCGATGCCGAGGTGCGCCGCACCCTGGATGCAGCGGTCGCCCGCACGCGCGCCGACGGACGCATCCACGGGCGCGACTGGACGGTGGAGCCGCTGGCCGAAGGCTTCCGCCTGACGGCAGACGGCAGCACGCGCGATCTCCCCGCTCCGGCGCTGCTGGGCCGCCACCAGCTCGCCAATGCCGCCACTGCCGTGCTGTGCGCCGACTGCGTGCTGGGCCCCGGCGGCGGCCAGGCGATCCGCGAGGGCCTGGGCCGGGCGGTGTGGCCGGGCCGCCTGCAACGCCTCACCCGCGGCCCGGCGGTGGCAGCGGCCCCGCCCGGCTGGGAGGTGTGGCTCGACGGCGGCCACAACGACAGCGCCGGTGATGTGCTCGCCGCCTGGCTCGACGAGATGCCGGCAAAACCCCTGCTGCTGGTGGTGGGCATGCTGGAAAGCAAGGATCCCGCGGCCTTCCTCGCCCCGCTGGCGCGCCATGCCGAAAGCGTCGCGGTGCTGGAAATCCCCGGCCAGGAGGCGAGTTTTGCGGTCTCAGCCCTGGTGGAGCACGCCCGCGCCGCCGGCATTTCGCGCATCCACGCGGTGGGCAGCGTCGCCGAGGCGGTGGGTCTGTCGGCCGGCATGGCCGGGCCGGGCCGGGTGCTGATCACCGGCTCGCTCTACCTGGCCGGCTCGGTGCTGGCGGAGAACGGGTAGGCGCGCTAGGGTCCGTACTCAATTGCCCCATGAGCCACGGCGGCTGACGGCGTTCGGTCCCACAAGGCGCTGAGCGCGCCGCGGTGCCTGTTCACCGCAAGGGCTCGGCAACGCCGTGGGGCGGGACGCCGCCAGCCGTCCGGAGGATTTGGCAGAAATCGGCCAGGACTGCGTCGCTCGTCGTCGAATATGCGTGGGCATGTCCATCCTCCTCACTCCTAGTCCTGTCCGATTTCTGCACAAACCATGGCCATGCGGTAATTGAGTCCGGACCCTAGGGCGCGCCGCCGGTGGGCTCCAAGCGCTCGTAATGCTCGGAGCGCACCCGCTGGATGATCTGGCGTACGTCGTCGATGGGCAGGCCGATCGTGGTCAGGATCGAACGGCCGAGCTGCAGGCTCGCTTCCAGCGTTTCCGGCACCGCGCGGGTGGCGCCGGCCAGTTCCAGCGCGCGGGCCTGGGCGTTGTCGTGGGCGCGCACGATCACCTCCAGGGCTGGATACTCGTTGCGCAACATGGTGAGGATGCGGGCGACGCGCGACGGCTGGTCGATGGTCACCACCACCATCCGCGCCCGGCCGATGCCGGCCTTGCGCAGCACCCCGATCTGGGCGGCGTTGCCATAGAGCACGTTGGCTCCGGCGGCGCGGTGTTCGGCCACCGCGCGGTGGTCGAGGTCGAGCGCCAGATAGGGCACGTCGAGGTCCTTCAACAGGCGGGCCACCGTCTGGCCGACGCGGCCGAAGCCGAGGATCACCACGTGATCCACCAGCCCGCGGCTTTCCTCGCCCAGAAGGTCGGTACGGTTGGCGACCCGGCGTTCCAGCCACTGCTGGACGCGCCGTCCCACCATCGCCAGCAGCGGCGTCAGCGCCATGCTGGCGGCCACCGTGGCGATCATCGTCTGGGCGGCCAGGCTGTGCAGCAGGCCGTTGGCCAGCGCCAGGCCGACGATGACGAAGGCGAACTCGCCGCCCGCCGCCAGCAGCAGGGCGATGCGGATGGCGGTCGACAGGCCCACCTTGAACAGCCGGCAGAGCGCAAAGATGATCAGCGCCTTGATGGTCACCAGGCCGACCACCAGCCAGGCGATGATCGGGCCCTGCTGCCACAGCACACCCGGCGACAGGATCATGCCGATGGTCATGAAAAAGAGGCCGAGCAGGATGCCCTTGAACGGCTCGATGTCGGCTTCGATCTGGTGGCGGAACACGCAGCCCGCCAGCACCACACCCGACAGGAAGGCTCCCAAGGCCATGGAGAGCCCGGCCTCCGACGTCAGATAGCCGGTGCCGAGTGCGGTGAAGATCACCAGGGCGACGAACACCTCGCGCCGGCGGGTGCGGGCGGCCAGGCGGAACAGGTGCGGGGTGACGTAGCGGCCGATCAGCAGCACCGCACCGACGCCCAAGACCGCGCGCATCAGGGCGGAGCCCAGCACCGAGCCCAGCTCGGCTTCCTCGCCCACCAGCGGCACCATGGCCAGGATCGGCGCCACGGCGATGTCCTGGAACAGCAGCACGGCAAACGCGACTCGGCCGAGCCGCTTCACCATCTCGCCCTCATCGGTGAGGATCTGGGCCACCACCGCGGTGGACGACATGGCCAGGGCCGCGCCCAGCACCAGGGCCGTCGTGGGCGGGAAGCCGATGGCCCAGGCGGCCAGCGCCACCGCCGCCCCGCAGCACAGCACCTGGGCCGTGCCGAGCCCGAAGATGTCGTGGCGCATCGCCTTCAGCCGGTCGACCGAAAGCTCCAGCCCCAGGGTGAACAGCAGGAAGACGATGCCGAATTCGGCCAGCTCGATGGCGCCGTCCAGGTCGTGGATCATGCCGGCACCGTTGGGGCCGATGGCCATGCCGACGGCCAGGTAGCCGACCACCGCATTGATCCTGAGGCGCTCCACCAGCGGCATCACCACCACCACCGCCAGCACCAGCAGAGCCTGCAGAAACACGCTCACTTCCATCGGACGCCATCCTCCGCCGGCATCGGCCCCATTGACGGACGCTGAGCGTCCGCCGTCCGGCGCGCCACAAAAAGACATTCGGCAGTTTAGGTGTTTCGGCTATAGTGCGCGGCCCTGCCGCGGCACTATGGTGCGCCAAGGCCAGCGTCGAACAGGCCTGCCGCTGCAACTTGTGCAACCAGCCCGACCGAAGACACCCAACTCGCCATGAAGCTGACCATTGAGCGCGCCAATCTCCTGAAGACATTAAGCCATGTGCAGAGCGTGGTCGAGCGGCGCACCACCATTCCGATCTTGTCCAACGTGCTTTTGCGCGCCGAGCCGGGCGTGCTGCGACTGACCGCCACGGACATGGACATGGAGATCGTCGAGTCGGTGGCTGCCGACGTGGCGGTGCCGGGTGCCGCCACCGCACCGGCCCATGTGCTCTACGAGATCGCCCGCAAGCTGCCCGACGGCGCCCAGGTGGAGATCGACGGCACCGGCGACGGCCAGGCCCTGCAGCTCAGCGCCGGGCGTTCGCGCTTCCGGCTGGGCAGCCTGCCGGTGGAGGACTTCCCCTCCATGAGCGAGGGCGACATGCCCACCCGCTTCAGCCTGGCGCCGGGCGACCTGCGCCTGCTGATCGACCGCACGCGATTCGCCATCTCCACGGAGGAGACGCGCTACTACCTGAACGGCATCTTCTTCCACGCCACCACGACGGAAGACAAAATGCCGGTGCTGCGCGCCGTGGCGACGGATGGCCACCGCCTGGCGCGCATCCAGATGACCCTGCCCAGCGGGGCCGAAACCATGCCGGACGTGATCGTGCCGCGGAAGACGGTGACGGAGTTGCGCAAGCTGCTGGACGAGGCGACCGACAGCGTCACCATCTCGCTCTCCGCCTCCAAGATCCGCGTGGCGACCGACGGCATCATGCTCACCTCCAAGCTGATCGACGGCACCTTCCCCGACTACGAGCGGGTGATCCCGTCCAACAACGACAAGACCATGGAGGTGGAGGCCAAGTCGCTGGCCGAAGCGGTCGACCGCGTCGCCACCATCGCCACGGAAAAGAGCCGGGCGGTGAAGCTGTCGGTCTCGGCCGGCGAGCCGGGCACGCTCACCTTGATGGCGTCCAACACCGAGCAGGGCCTGGCGACGGAGGAGCTGGAAGTCTCCTACTCCGCGTCGGACCTGGAGATCGGCTTCAACGCCCGCTACCTGCTGGACATCACCCAGCAGATCGACGGCGATGCCGCGCAGTTCAGCATGTTCGATGCGGCGAGCCCGACGGTGGTGCGCGACATGTCGGACTCCAGCGCGCTCTACGTGCTGATGCCGATGCGGGTGTGACCGCGCCGTCCGTGGCGCCGTCCGTGGTCGCCGGCACCGGGGCCGAAGAGGCCGTTCCCGCACGTTCGCCTGCCCTGGCGGCCACCCTGCCGCCCCCATTGCCGGCGGTGCGCCGGCTCGACCTCGCCAATTTCCGCGCCTATGTCGACGCCCATCTGGACCTCGACCCGCGCCCCGTCGTGCTCACCGGGCCCAATGGTGCGGGCAAGACGAACCTTCTGGAAGCGATCTCCTTTCTCGCCCCCGGCCGCGGGCTGCGCCGCGCCTCGCTGGCCGAAGCCGCGCGCCACGGCGCCGGGCCATTGTGGGCGGTGGCGGCGCGACTCGACACGCCGGGCGGGCCGGTGGCGCTGGGCACCGGCCCCGATCCCGATGCCCCCCAGGGCAGCCGCCGGGCGGTGCGCATCAACGGGGCGGCCGCCGCCAGCCAGACCGCACTCGCCGAATTCCTCACCGTAAGCTGGCTGACGCCACAGATGGACCGGCTCTTTCTCGGCCCTGCGGGGGACCGGCGGCGCTTTCTCGACCGCATCGTCTATGGCTTCGATCCCGCCCACGCCGGCCGCGTGTCGGCCTACGAACAGGCCATGCGGGAGCGTAACCGCCTGTTGAAGCAAGGCATGCTCGATGACGCCTGGCTTTCCGGGCTGGAGCAGGTGATGGCGGAAACCGGCGTCGCCGTGGCCGCCGCCCGCGGCGACGTGGTCGCCCGCTTGCGCGCCGCCATCGCCCAGGCCGGCGAGGGGGCCTTCCCCAAGCCCGACCTGGCGCTCGCCGGCGCTACCGAAGGCGCGCTGGCGGCCCGCCGCCCGGCCCTGGAGGTGGAGGACGCGCTGAAGGAGGACCTGGCGCGCCGCCGGCGGATCGATGCCGCGGCCGGCGTTACCACCGACGGGCCGCACCGCACCGACCTGCACGTCAGCCATGCGGCCAAGGGTGTCGCCGCCGACCAGTGCTCCACCGGCGAGCAGAAGGCGCTGCTGATCGGCCTGGTGCTGGCCAATGCCCGGCTGCTGGCCGCCGATCGCGGGGTGCCGCCGCTGCTGCTGCTGGACGAGGTGGCGGCCCACCTGGATGCCGCCCGCCGGGCGGCCCTGTTCGACGCCGTCCTGGCGCTCGGCTCCCAGGTCTGGATGACCGGCACCGACGCCCTATTGTTCGAAGCGCTGGGCGAGCGCGCCCAATGGATCGCGGTTCACCAGAGCACCCTGTCGCCGGGCCCGACCGCATCGCCGCCGCTGGCCTAGGCGACGCGATGACACTGGCCGCCCGGACCCCGTTCAGGCTAAACTAAGCGCATGACAGACAATCCGATTCCCGTGAGTCCGGACGATTACAACGCCGGCTCGATCAAGGTGCTGCGCGGCCTGGAAGCGGTGCGCAAACGTCCCGGCATGTATATCGGCGACACCGACGACGGGTCGGGCCTGCACCACATGATCTACGAGGTGGTGGACAACGCCATCGACGAGGCGCTGGCCGGCCATTGCGACTCCGTGACGGTGATCCTGGAGCCCGACGGCATCGCCACCATCGAGGACAACGGCCGCGGCATCCCGGTGGACATGCACGCCGAGGAAGGCGTCAGCGCCGCCGAAGTGATCATGACCCACCTGCATGCCGGCGGGAAATTCGACCAGAACTCCTACAAGGTCTCCGGCGGTCTGCACGGCGTCGGCGTCAGCGTCGTCAACGCGCTGTCGGAGGTGCTCGACCTGACGATCTGGCGCGACGGCCGGGAATGGCGCATGCGCTTTGCCAACGGCGAGGCGGTGGCGCCGCTGGCCGTCGTCGGTGACGCGCCGCTGAAGGACGATGGCCGGCCGCGCACCGGCACGCGCGTCACCTTCAAGCCGGCGCGGGCCGTGTTCAACAACGTGATCGAATTCGACCTGTCGACGCTGGAACACCGGCTGCGCGAGCTGGCGTTCCTCAACTCCGGCGTCGCCATGCACCTGATCGACAAGCGCGGTGTGGAACCGCGCGTGGTCGACATGCACTACGAAGGCGGACTGGAAGCCTTCGTGAAGTATCTCGACCGCGCCAAGACCGCGCTGCACACCGACCCCATCGTGGTGTTGACCGAGCGCGACGACGTGGTGGTGGAAGCGGCCATCCAGTGGAACGACAGCTTCCACGAGACCATGCTCTGCTTCACCAACAACATCCCCCAGAAGGACGGCGGCACCCACCTGGCCGGCTTCCGCGGCGCGCTCACCCGCCAGATCAACAGCTACGCCAATGCCTCGGGCGTGCTGAAGAAGGAGAAGGTGGCGCTGACCGGCGACGACGCCCGCGAAGGTCTCACCTGCGTCCTGTCGGTGAAGGTGAAGGACCCCAAATTCTCCAGCCAGACCAAGGAGAAGCTGGTGTCGTCGGAAGTGCGGCCGGCGGTGGACAGCGCGGTGTCCGACGCGCTGGGCATCTGGTTCGAGGAGCACCCCGCCGAAGGCAGGCGCATCGTCCAGAAGATCGCCGAGGCCGCGGCGGCGCGCGAAGCCGCCCGCAAGGCGCGCGAGCTGACCCGCCGCAAGTCGGCCCTCGACATCGCGTCGCTCCCCGGCAAGCTGGCCGACTGCCAGAACCGCGATCCGTCGGAAAGCGAGCTGTTCCTGGTGGAGGGCGACAGCGCCGGCGGGTCGGCGAAGTCGGCGCGCGACCGGCGCTACCAGGCAATCCTGCCCTTGCGCGGCAAGATCCTGAACGTGGAGCGGGCGCGCATCGACAAGATGCTGTCTTCGGCCGAAATCGGCACGCTGATTACTGCGCTCGGCACCGGCATCCGCGATGACTTCAACATCGACAAGACGCGCTACCACAAGATCATCATCATGACCGACGCCGATGTGGACGGCAGCCACATCCGCACGCTCCTGCTGACGTTCTTCTACCGCCAGATGCCGGAAATCATCGAGCGTGGCTATCTCTACATCGCCCAGCCGCCGCTTTACGGCGTCAAGCGGTCGAAGTCGCTGGTCTACTGCAAGGACGACCGCGCCCTGGAAGAGATGCTGATCGACCAGGGCTACGCCGACATGGTGCTGGTGACCCACCAAGGCGGCGAGGTTGCCGGCAACGACCTGCGCGCCATCATCGACCAGGCGCGCGAAGTAAAGCACCTGCTGGACCCCATGGTGCGCAAGGTCGGCAACGCCGATGTGGTGGAACAGGTGCTGATCGCCGGCGCCATGGGGGCGGGCGTGCTGGAAGACCCCGAGCGGGCCGCCCAGGTGGCCGGCTACATCGCCCGGCGGCTCGATGTGCTGTCGCCCGACTACGAGCGCGGCTGGTCGGGCATGCCCACCGTCGACGGCGGGCTGGAGTTCCGGCGCACGCTGCGCGGCGTCACCGAAACCCGGTTGATCGACCGCGACCTGCTGCATTCCGGCGAAGCGCGGCGGCTCGACCAGATGACCGCGGCGATCCAGGACGTCTATGCCCACCCCGCCACCTTGCGCATGAAGGAGCAATCCTGGCTGGTGCGCGGGCCGGTGGGCCTGTTCGACCGGGTGATGGAGCTGGGCCGCAAGGGCATCTCCATCCAGCGCTACAAGGGCCTGGGGGAAATGAACCCAGACCAGCTTTGGGAAACCACGCTGGACCCGGCCCACCGGGCGCTGCTGCAGGTGAAGGTCAGCCACGCCGACGACGCCGCGGAGGTGTTCGCCACCCTGATGGGCGACGTGGTGGAGCCGCGCCGCGAATTCATCCAGGACAACGCGCTCAACGTCGCCAACCTGGACATCTGACGGCCAAGCCACGCTGCCGGCTCGCTGCACGGCGCCTATTGCCTTGAAATCAGGTGCGAATCCGCCCAGATGGAGCGGGGGCGCCCTGGCCTGGCCCGGCCGGGGCACACCTGTTCGCAGCGTGCGCACCACCACCCCGGCGAGGCTGGCATGGCGACGGATCCCCCGTCCGACAGGTCCGAAAATGTCACGCCGCCGCCCACGCCCGGGGGGGACGGGCTGCTGGACCGCACCACGGAGGCCGTAGCCGGCGTCCTCAACGATGCCGCTGCCGGCGTCGGCAGCCTGATCGGCGGCGTCGCCGGCCTTGCCGAAGGGGTCGCCGGCCGGGTGGTGCGCAGCGTCGACGAGCTGGGCGAATCCACCCTGCGCCTCGGCGTTACCGGGCTGGCGCGCTCCGGCAAGACGGTGTTCACGACGGCCCTGGTCGATCACCTGCTGCGGCCGGACCGGCTGCGCGGGCTCAGTGCCGTCGCCGAAGGCCGCTACGCCGCCGCCGTGCTGCGCCCACAACCGGACGACGACACGCCGCGCTTCGATTTCGAGGCGCACCGGGACGCCATCGCGGCCGGCCAGTGGCCGCAGCCCACCCGGCGGCTGAGCCAGCTTCGCGTTTCCATCCGCTACGCCCCCAGGTCCTTCTGGGCGCGCCGGCTTGGCGACACCCGCACCCTCAACCTGGACATCGTCGACTACCCCGGCGAGTGGCTGAGCGATCTTGGCCTGATGGCGCTGGATTATGCCGCCTGGTGCCGCGCGGTGTGGCCGCTGCTGGACACCGGCGCTGCCGGCACCGAGGCGTGGCGCAGCCTGACCCGCGCCAGCGATCCCGCCGGCCCGCAGGACGAAGCGCTGGCCCGCCGCCTGGCAGACGGGTTCGGCGCCTGGATCCTCGCCGCCTCGCCCGACGATTGGGCGGTGCGGCGCATCGCCCCCGGCCGTTTCCACGATCCCGGCGATCTGGCGGGTTCGCCCTTGCTCACCTTCGCCCCCCTGCGCCCCGATGCCGGCGAGCCCGCGCGCGACAGCCTGTGGCGGCTGATGGAACGGCGGTTCGACAGCTACAAGCGCTACGTCCACAGCCATTTCTTCAAGGCCCAGTTCGCGCGGCTGGACCGCCAGATCGTGCTGGTCGATCTGCCGGGCCTGGTGGCCCAGGGCGGCGAGGGTTTGGGCGCCTTTACCGCGCTGCTCGACGACGTGCTCAAATGCTTCCGCTACGGCCGCGCCCCCTGGCCGTGGTCGCTGCTTGGCCGCCGCATCGACCGGGTGGTGTTTGCCGCCACCAAGGCCGACCTGGTGCCGTCCGACCAGCACGACCGCATGACCGGCTTCCTCGATGCCCTGCTGTTCGCCGGCATGAACCGCGCGCGCTTCGACCGGGCGGCGGTGCGCACGGTGGCGCTGGCGGCCTTGCGCACCACCACCGAACAGACGGTGCGGCGCGACGGTGCGGCGCATCTGTGCCTGCGCGGCCGGCCGGAGGGCGAGGCCGGCGACGTGCTGCACCACCCCGGCAGCTTCCCCGCCAGTCCCGACCATCTTGGCGATGCCGCCCAGTTCCGCCCGCTCGCCTTCGCACCGCCGGCCGTCCCCGGCGGCGGACGCGCCCTGCCCCATGCGCGGCTGGACCACGCGCTGGAGCAGCTCATCGGAGACGCCTTGACATGACCCAACCCTTCACCGTGAAGGCGCCACCGCTGGACGTCCCCGAGCCTGGGGACGCATCCGTCGAAGCGGACCCGCTGGCCGCCGCCGTCCCGCCCCTCAACCCCGCCCTCAACCCGGCGGACGACCCGCCGGCCGAACGGCTGGGCCGGCGCCTCTTGTGGATTCTCGGCGGGCTGGTGGCGGCGGCCGTGCTGGTGGACCTGGTGGGCATCGGCTACGCGGCCGTGGTGGCCCCCACCGCCGGCACCATCGCCTGGGGCCTCGTCTATCTGGCGGCGGTGGCCTGTGCCGTGGTGCTGATCGGCCGCCAGGTGGCGGCGATCCGCCGGCTGGAGGCGATCGGCCTGATCCGGGCGGAGGCCGATACCATCGTTTCCGGGGCGCTCGCCGGCACATCGTCCACACCGCACGCGGGCGCCCTGTTCGGCGAGCTGGACCGCCTCTACGCCGGGCGCGCCGACACCGCCTGGAGCCATGCCCGCTACGCCGAAGCGGCGGCCGACGCCATCGATGCCGGCGACCGCCTGGCGGTGTTCGAGGAAACCGTGCTGGCGCCGCTCGATGCCCGCGCCACGGACGCCATCACCCGGGCGGCCCGCCGCACCGCCGTATTCACCGCCATCAGCCCGTTCGTGGTGCTGGACGTGGCGGTGACGCTGTGGCGGGCGGTGATCCTGCTGCGGGCGATCGCGGAGATCTACGGCGCCCGGGCGAGCGGACTTGCCGCCATGGGCCTGCTGCGCCGGGTGCTGGGCCAGGTGGCGCTGGCGGGCGGGCTGGAAGCCACCCATGAGGTGACGACCGAGCTTCTGGGCGGTGGCATCACGGCGCGCGTTTCCACCCGCATCGGCCAGGGCGTGGTCAACGGGCTGTTCATGATCCGGCTGGGGCTCGGCGCCATGGATGCCTGCCGGGCTTGCACCTTCCGCCGGGTGGCGCGGCCGAAGGTGCTGGACCTGGCGCGCCGCTCGTTGAGTGTGCTGCGTCAGGCCCCGGCGGCGTAGGGCCCTTTTTCGCCTGCGGCGGAACCGGTTCCGGCCCTATCTCATCACCCCTACGCCGCCGGCACGCCGTTCCACTTGGCGTTGGAATTGGCCTCGTGGCTGTACTTCGTGGTCGCCTCCACCAGCCCCTCCAGCGCGGTGAAGTCCGCAGCCGCCGGATTGGCGTTGTTCAGCACCACCTCGCCGGCCATGGCCCAGGCCTTGGCGAACACCTTGTCCATCTTGTCGTCTTCGCTGTAGAGGCGGATTTCCTCGTCCTTCGGGTCGCTCGCCTTGGCGCGGGCGAAGATGCACTGGGCCAGGTAGGCCGCCGCTTCGGATGTCTTCACCTTCATGTTCTTGATGGCGGCGATGTCCATCCAGGCATGCAGGCATTCGTGGACGATCAGCGCCTTGCGCGGAATGCTGGTGACCTCCGCGGACTTCAGCTCGATGCGGTCCACGGCGGCGTCATAGACGCCGGTGGTGCTGAGGGTCTTCACCACGATGACCTTGATGCGCCCGCCGGTGATCGCCTTGGCGACCTCCGCGAAGCAGGTCGGCCTGACCGACATGCCGCCCTGGTCGAACACGATCTTCTTGATCGCCGGATCGGCCAGGGTGACCTCGACATTGATCTTGGCGGCCACATTCAAAAGGGCCGCGCCCAGCCCCGATTGCGCCTCTGCCATGGCTTTCCTCCCCCCATTGGCTGTTGTGGGGCCGCCCGTTAGGCCCGCTTAGTGGCGGAAAATCGTTTATCGCGCGGCATTGCCGGGTTGGGAGGGCGGGTTTTGTCTCCGCCAGTGTCGTTCTCATGTTCCTAGGCTTCGCGTTGACGGCCGATCCGGCCGTCCATGCACGATAGAGGAAGGGACACCTCCTCCCTGCCGGCGGAGGCTCCCACGGGCGCGGTCGGACCGGTACGAATGAAGACGCACGCACAGGCGGTGGTGATCGGCGGCGGGCTGATCGGCTGCTCCATCCTCTACCACCTGGCCAAGCTGGGCTGGCGCGACGTGGTGCTGCTGGAGCGTTCGGAGCTGACGTCGGGCTCCACCTGGCACGCCGCGGCCGGCATCCATGGGCTGCACGACAGCACCAACATCTCCCGCCTGCAGTATTACACCATGAAGCTCTACAAAGAGTTGGAGGCGGAAACCGGCCAGGGCTGCGGCATCTTTCAACCCGGCTCGCTCTACCTGGCCCAGACGGAAGACCGCGAACACCAGCTCCGCATCCAGGCGGCCAAGGCCCGGCAGTTCGGCATCGACTTCCACGAACTCAGCATCGCCGAAGCCGAGGATCTGCACCCGCTGGTGGATTTTACCGGCATCCGCTGCGTGATGTTCGAGGCGGACGGCGGCAACGTCGACCCGTCGGGTGTCACCTACGCCTATGCCCAGGCGGCCCGCGCGCTGGGGGCGGAGATCCACCGCTTCACGCCGGTTGTCGCCACCGCCCCGCGGGCGGACGGCGGCTGGGATGTGGCAACGCCCGCCGGCACCATCCACGCCGATGTGGTGGTGAACGCCGCCGGACTGTGGGGCCGCGAAGTGGCGCGCATGGCCGGTTTCGAGCTACCGCTGATGACGCTGGAACACCAGTATTTCGTCACCGAGACGATCCCGGAAATCGCCCGACTGGGCCGCCGCCTGCCCTCCGTCGCCGACCGCGACAGCGAATACTATCTGCGCCAGGAGGGCCTCGGCCTGCTGGTCGGCGCCTACGAGCGCGACGGCCGCTTCTGGGCGGAGGACGGCACGCCGGCCGGCTTCGGCCACGAGCTTCTGGAGGCCGACCTGGAGCGCATCGAGCCCAATGTCATGGCCGCCTGCAGCCGCGTCCCGGTATTGGCGGAGGCCGGCATCAAGCGGGTGATCAACGGCCCGATGATCTGGTCGCCCGACAGTGCCGCCCTGTTCGGCCCGGTGCCGGAACTGACCAACTACTACTGCTGTGCCGGCATCATCCCCGGCTTTTCCCAGTCCGGCGGGCTGGGGCTGCTGCTCGCCCAATGGATCGTGGACGGCGAGCCGGAACTGGACCTGTTCGGCTGGGATCTGGCGCGGTTCGGTGCCTGGGCTTCAAAATCCTTCACCAAGGCGCGGGCGCTCGACTGCTACGCCCACCGCTTCCGCATCCACTTCCCCGGCGAGGAACGCGCGGCCGGGCGGCCGGTGCGCACTCGGCCGGCCTACGATCGCCAGACGGCGCTGGGCGCGGTGTTCGGCTTCAACTACGGCTGGGAACAGCCGCTGTTCTATGCCGGCAACGGTGTCGCCCGGGACGATTCCTTCGGTTACGAGCGCCAGCCCTGGCATGCGGCGGTGGGGGCGGAATGCCGGGCGCTGCGCAGCGGTGTCGGCATCATCGACACCTCCACGTTCGCCAAGTACGAGGTGACCGGCGCAGGCGGGGCGGACTGGCTCGACCGCGTGGTCGCCAACAAAGTGCCGCGCAAGACCGGGCGTGCCGCGCTGACGCCGCTGCTGGGCAAGCGCGGCGGCATCGCCGGCGACTTCACCGTCACCCGGATCGACGACGAAACCCTGCTGATCATCGGCTCCGGCATGGCGGAGCGCTATCACAAGCGCTTCTTCGATTCGGTACCGCGGCCGGCCGGCGTGGGGTTCCGCTCCGTCACCGAAGCCCGCGCCGGCTTCAACGTGGCGGGACCGCAGGCGCGCACCTTACTGGCGCGCCTCACCGATGCCGACCTGTCGTCCGCCGCCTTCCCCTTCCTGACGGGCCGCCGGCTGACCGTGGCGGGGCTCGACGCGGTCGCCGTCCGCGTCTCCTTCACCGGCGACCTGGGCTGGGAGATCTATGTGGCCGAGGCCGACCAGCCGGCCCTGTTCGATGCCCTGCTGGCGGCGGGCGAAGACTTGGGCGTGCGCCCCGTGGGCAGCCGTGCGCTGGCCTCGCTACGCATCGAGAAGGGCTATGGGAGCTGGGGGCGGGAATATTCGCCGGAATACTGGCCCCAGGAGGTGGGGCTCGACCGCCTGGTGAAGCTGGACAAGCCGGAGTTCCTCGGCCGTGAGGCGTATCTGGCGGTGAAGGACCGGCCGCCGCGCGAGCGCCTGGTGGTCCTGGAGGTCGACGCCCCCACCGCCGATGCGTCCGGCAGCGAGCCAATCTTCCTCATCGACGGCACCGCGGCGGGCCGTGTCAGCTCCGGGGCCTACAGCCACACCTTCGGCTGCTCCCTGGCGCTCGGCTTCGTGCGCGCTGACCTGGCGGAGCCCGGCCGGGCGCTGGAGGTGGCCATCCTCGGCCGCCCGCATGCCGCCCGCATCCTGCCGCACGCGCCGTTCGATCCGGCCGGCGAGCGGCTGAGGAGTTGACGCCGATGCGCTCGGCTCATCGGCCTCGCACCGGCAGTCAGGCCGGGGGCTTCCCGGCCCGACCCCGCCACCCGGCCGCCCAATCCAGGATACTGCCGTGGGTGGCTGGGTGGGGGAGCGGGCCGGAACCGGACTGGCACCGCCCATGGCCCATGGGCGATGGACGGGAGATCTCCCCATGACGCGCATGCAGAGCCTGCCCGAGCCCGCACCCGCCTTCGCGGCAGTGGCCGACTTCGTGCTGGAGACGCGGTTTGAGGACATCCCCGAACCGGCCAGCGATTTCGCGGCCCTGCTGCTGCTCGACCTGGTGGGCGTGGCCGCCGCCGCCACGCCCTTGCCGGCGGGCCGCATCGCCCGCGACCATGCCGCCCGTTTCTGGGCTGCCGGCGCCGGGGTGCCCACGGCCCATCTGCTGTTCGACGGGCGGCCGGTGTCGCCACCGGGAGCCGCCTTCGCGCTCGCCACCCAGATCGACAACCTGGATGCCCATGACGGCTACCAGCCCTCGAAGGGCCATGCCGGGGCGGCCCTGCTGCCGGTTCTGACTGCCCTGGCACCCGAAGGACTGAGCGGCCGCGCAGCACTTGCCGCCCTGGTGGTGGGCTACGAGGTGGCTTACCGCGCCGCCGTGGCCTTGCACGCCACCACGGCGGACTACCACACATCCGGCGCCTGGAACGCGCTGGGCTGCGTGGCCATCGCCGCGCGCCTCATCGGGCTCGACCGTTCGGCCCTGCGCCACGCGTTTGGCATCGCCGAATTCCACGGGCCGCGCAGCCAGATGATGCGGGAAATCGCCAACCCGACCATGCTGCACGACGGCACCGGCTGGGGGGCTCCCGTCGGTGCTGCTGCGGCCCTGCTGGCGGCCGGCGGGTTTACCGGCGCTCCGGCCGCCCTGGTGGAGTTCGACGATGCCGCCGCGGTGTGGGGCGACCTCGGCAGCGTTTGGCTGACGACGCGGCAATACATCAAGCCCTACCCCATCTGCCGCTGGGCCCATGCCCCCATCGACGCCGCCCTGGCGCTGCGGGCCCGGCATGGGATCACCGCCGACGATGTGGCGGGGGTGGAGATCGCCGCCTTCCGCGAGGCGACGGAGCTTTTCAACGGCGTGCCGGCGGACACCGCGCGCGCCCAGTATTCGCTCGCCTGGCCGGTGGCGGCAGCACTGGCCCGCGGCCGCGTCGGCGTGGCGGAGATCACCGATCCGGGGCTCGCCGATGCGGACATCGCGCGCCTGGTGGCAGCCACCACGGTGTGCGTCGACGCCGACTGCGATGCCACCTTCCCCGCCAAGCGGCGCGGCGGCATCCGCGTCGTGCTCAGGGACGGGCAGCGGCTGGACAGCGGGCTGATCGAGGCCAGCGGCGGCCCCGATCCGCAGCCCGATGCCGCTACGGTGATTGCCAAGTACCGGCGCTTTGCCGAACCGGTGCTGGGGCGCACGCGGGCGGCCCTGCTGGAAACCGCCATCCTCAACGCCGGCGCACCGGACGCCGACTTCTCCGCCCTGCTGGTGGCCTTGCACGCGCCGGCGATCGTCGAACCGCTGGAAACGGAGCTGGTGCATGCCGGACGCTGAGGGCCACAAGGACACCCACAGGCGCCGCCGCAAGGGCCATTCGCCGCGCGACCGGGCAGCCGTCGAACACGGACTGCCGCAGCTCCCCTGGCAGCAGGTGGTGAACCCCTACCCGCCCCTGCGCATCCTCACCGACGACCAGGTGGACGCCATCCACCAGACCAGCCTGCGCATCCTGGAAGAACTCGGCATCGAGCTGATGAGCCCGCAGGCCCGCGCCGTGTTCCGTGCCGCCGGGGCGGAGGTGGACGAGGCCAGCGGCACCGTGCGCATCGACCGCGGGCTGGTGGCCGAGGCGCTCGCCACCACCCGGCCCAGCTTCACCCTGACCCCGCGCAACCCCGACCACGCGATCGTGCTCGGCGGCAACCGCGTCACCTTCGGGCTGGTGGCCGGCCCGCCCAATGTGCACGACTGCGTGCGCGGCCGCCGCCGCGGCAACATCGCCGACTATCGCGACCTGGTGCGCCTCGCCCACCACTTCAACGTCATCCAGGTGATCGGCAACCAGGTGATCGCACCGGTGGAGCTGCCGGCCAACACCCGGCACCTGGATACCTACGACGCCAACTTGACCTATTGCGACCTGGTGTTCCACGCCCAGGCCATCGGCGAAGGCCGGGTGATGGACGCCATCCACATGCTGGCGCTGGCCCGCGGGCTGACGCTGGACGAGTTGGCGGAAAGCCCCGGGCTCACCACCATCATCTCCGTCAACAGCCCGCGGCGGTTCGACGGTCCCATGGCCGACGGCATGATGGCCCTGTCGCGCCACGGCCAGTCGGTGTGCATCACGCCGTTTACCCTGATGGGCGCCATGAGCCCCGTCACCCTCGCCGGGGCGCTGGCCCAGCAGAATGCCGAAGCGCTGTTCGGCGTGGTGCTCACCCAGTTGGTGCGGCCCGGCGCGCCGGTGATCTACGGCGCCTACACCTCCAACGTCGACCTGCGGTCGGGTGCGCCGGCCTTCGGCACGCCGGAGAACGTGAAGGCCAACATCGCCAGCGGCCAGTTGGCCAGGCGCTACAACCTGCCGCTGCGCGCGTCCCCCACCAACGCCTCCAACGCACCCGACGCCCAGGCGGTCTACGAGACGCTGAACGCGCTGTGGAGCTGCGTGCTCGGCGGCACCAACCTGATCTACCACGCAGCCGGCTGGCTGGAAGGCGGGCTCACCGCCAGCTTCGAAAAGCTGGTGCTGGATGTGGAGATGATCCAGCACATGGTGGAAACCCTGAAGCCGATTGCGGTGGATGAGGGTGAACTGGCGTTCGAAGCGCTGGCCGGCGTGCCCACCGGCGGCCATTTCTTCGGCTCGCCGCACACGCTGGAGCGCTACGAGGCGGCGTTCTACCGGCCGCTGGTGTCCGACTGGCAGAACTATCAGGCGTGGGAGGCGGCGGGGGCGAAGGACGCCACGGCACGGGCGACGGAGATCTGGCAGCAGGCGTTGCGCGAGTACCAGCAGCCCGCCATGCCGCAAGACCGCCGTGAGGCGCTCGACGCCTACATCGCCCAGCGCAAGGAAGCGATTGGCACGGGCGAGCCGTAGCCCTACCTCCCCTCGCACATCATGCCGGCCCAGGCGGGCATCTCCTGGGAGATCAAGGCCCCCCGCTTCCGCGGGCGTGACGATCGGGAGCGGGGCGAACGCGGCGCCCTACCCGCCCAAACTCGGCAGGCGCAGGCCGTATTCGCGGGCGCAGGTCTTGGCGATGTCGTAGCCGGCATCGGCGTGGCGCATCACCCCCGTGGCGGGATCGTTCCACAGCACGCGAGCGATGCGCGCGTCGGCTTCCTTGGTGCCGTCGCAGCAGATCACCATGCCGGCGTGCTGGCTGAAGCCCATGCCGACGCCGCCGCCATGGTGCAGCGACACCCAGGTGGCGCCCGACGCGCAGTTGAGCAACGCGTTCAGAAGCGGCCAGTCCGACACCGCGTCCGAGCCGTCGAGCATCCCCTCGGTCTCGCGGTTGGGCGAGGCGACGGAGCCCGAATCCAGATGGTCGCGGCCGATCACCAGGGGCGCCTTCAGCTCGCCCTTGCGCACCATCTCGTTGAACGCCAGGCCCAGGCGGTGGCGCTGGCCCAGCCCCACCCAGCAGATGCGCGCCGGCAGCCCCTGGAAGTGGATGCGCTGCCTGGCCATGTCGAGCCAGGTGTGCAGGTGCGGATCGTCGGGGATCAGCTCCTTCACCTTGGCGTCGGTCTTGAAGATGTCCTCCGGATCGCCGGACAGGGCCGCCCAGCGGAACGGCCCGATGCCGCGGCAGAAGAGCGGGCGGATATAGGCCGGCACGAAGCCGGGGAAGGAGAACGCCTCCTTCAGCCCCTCCTCGAAGGCCACCTGGCGGATGTTGTTGCCGTAGTCCAGCGTCGGCACGTCGGCGTTCCACAGGTCCAGCATGGCCTTCACGTGGACCTTCATGCTGGCCCGCGCCGCCGCTTCCACTGCGGCGGGATCGCTTTCCCGCTTGTCCCGCCATTCCGCCATGGTCCAGCCCTGGGGCAGGTAGCCGTTGACGGGATCGTGGGCGGAGGTCTGGTCGGTGACGATGTCCGGGCGCAGGCCGCGGCGCACCACCTCCGGCACCACGTCGGCGGCATTGCCCAGAAGGCCGACGGAGACCGGCCGGCCGGCGGCATGGGCGCGCGACACGATCTCCAGCGCGTCGTCCAGCGTTTCCGCACTGGCGTCCACGTAGCCGGTGCGCAGGCGGAAATCGATGCGGTCGGGGTCGCACTCCACGGCGATGCACGACGCCCCGGCCATGGTGGCGGCCAGCGGCTGGGCACCGCCCATGCCGCCCAGCCCGGCGGTCAGGATCCAGCGGTCGCGCAAGTCGCCGCCATAGTGCTTGCGGCCGGCGGCCACGAACGTCTCGTAGGTGCCCTGCACGATCCCCTGGGTGCCGATATAGATCCAGCTTCCGGCCGTCATCTGGCCGTACATCATCAGGCCCTTGCGGTCCAACTCGTGGAAATGCGCCCAGTTGGCCCAGTGGGGCACGATGTTGGAATTGGCGATCAGCACGCGCGGCGCGTCGGCATGGGTGCGGAACACGCCCACCGGCCGGCCGGACTGCACCAAGAGCGTCTCGTCCGTCTCCAGGGTCTTCAGGGTGGCGACGATGCGGTCGAAATCCTCCCAGCTCCGCGCCGCCCGGCCGATGCCGCCATAGACCACCAGCTCGTTAGGGTTCTCCGCCACCTCGGCATCGAGGTTGTTCATCAGCATGCGCAAGGGCGCTTCGGTGAGCCAGGACTTGGTGGAGATCTGCGAGCCGCGGGGTGCGCGGACGGCGCGGGCATTGCGCAGGCGGTCGATCATGGCGGGCAGGTCCTTGGCCGGGTGGGGGGCGGCCTATCTGGCAAGCGAGCGCACAAGCTCGTCAAGGCGTGCCAGCATGGGCGTGAGGACGGCCCCCAGCTTCAGGCATTTCACCAGGCCGAGCTGCCACGGCGGCGCTTCGTCCATATAGGCGCGCTGGGCGATTTCCATCTGGATGGCATGCACGCCATCTTGCGGCCGGCCGTAGTGGCGCGTCGTCCAGCCGCCCGTGAAGCGGCCGTTGAGCACCCAGGAGAAGCCGGACGCCTCGGCCGCCTCCACCACGGCGGCTTCCAGCGCCGGATCGCAGGTGGTGCCGCCGGCGGTGCCGATGTTGAGCACCGGCAGCTCGCCCTCAAAGAGGTAGGGAATGTTGGAGCGGATGGAGTGGCAGTCGTAGACCAGCGCCACGCCGTGGATCGCCTTCACCCGCGCGATCTGGGCGGCGAGTGCTGCGTGATAGGGCGCGTGGTAGAGGGTGCGGCGGCGCTCGATCTCCGCCGCGTCGGGCTCCATGCCGGGTTTGTAGATCGGCTTGCCGTCGAAATCCGTCAGCGGGCAGAGCCCGGTGGTGTTCTGGCCGGGATAGAGGCTGGCGCCGTCCGGCGGGCGGTTGCAGTCGATCACATAGCGGTGGACGGAGGTGGCGACGACCGTGGAATCGGCGTGGGCGTGCGCCCGCTCGATCTTCCAGGTCGTCTCTTCGCTACGTGCATTCGCTTGCGTGAACGTATCGGGCCGGGCGCGCGTGCCGCTGTAGAGCAGGCCGATATGCCAATCGGTATCGGCCAGCGCCTGGCCGGTTTCGTTCAAGGTCTCCGCCACGTCGCCGGGAACGAAGGTGCCGCCATGGGGCTGGCCCAGGATGATCGGGCCGTCGCCTTCGTTCACGCGGAGGAGCTGCGGTGCATTCCCCGATCCCAGATATGCGACGGCCATGTCACCCTCAGTGAAGCAGGTTCTTGTAGAACTTGCCGCCCTTGACGATCGCCAGCAACGCCGTTTCCGGCCGCGTCAGCACGGTGATGTCGTCGAGCGGATTGCCGTCCACCACCAGCAGGTCGGCCCGTGCCCCCTCCGCCACCACACCGAAATCGCCCTCGGCCAGGAACGCCTTGGCCGCGTTCACCGTGCACTGGCGGATCAGCTCGGCCGCGCCCACCACCTCCTTGCGCAGGTGGAACTCGTTGAGCTGGTGGCGGTGCATGTCGCCCAGGAGGTCGGTGCCGTAGACCATGGTCACGCCCGCCCGGTGGGCCAGCTCCAGCGCGCGGGTGCCGGCGTCGAGCACCTCGTGCAACTTGCCGAGCAGGTCGGGCGAGAGGCCGCACTTCACGCCTTCCGACGCCAGCGCGTGGTAGGTGGACAGCGTCGGTACCAGATAGGCACCGTGCTCGATCAACAGCTTGGCCGTGCCCTCGTCCATCAGGTTGCCGTGCTCGATGGTGCGCACGCCGCGCACGATCAGCCGGTCGATGGCGCGCGCGGTGTAGGCATGGGCCATGGCGTAGATGTTGGCGGCCTCGCACTCCTCGACGATGGCGTCGATCTCTTCGCCGGCGAACTGGGTGCTGTCGATGCGGTCGGTGGGCGAGGACACGCCGCCCGACGCCATGATCTTGATGTGCGTGGCGCCCTTGCGCACCTCGTCGCGGACCGCCCGGCGCACTTCCGGCACGCCGTCGCACACGCGCCCGAGGCCGGAGCAACAGAAGCACTCGTCGATGTGCTGGTGCTCGCCGGGGCTGCGCATGTCGGCATGGCCGCCGGTCTGCGACAGGGCCTTGCCGCAATAGAGCATGCGCGGGCCGGGCACCCGGTCCTCATCGACGGCGCGGGCGATGCCGTGGTCGCCGCCGCCGGCATCGCGCACGGTGGTAAAGCCGCGCAGCAGCATCTCCTCCATCACGTTCGACGAGCGCAACGCCACGTAGAACGGCGACAGCCGCTGCAGCAGCGGGAAGTCGGCGGTGATGGCGGTGACGTGGACATGGCCGTCGCACAGGCCGGGCATCAGCACCTTGCCGGCCAAGTCCACCCGCCGGGCGTCCCGCCCCGCATCGGCCGGCCCGATCGGCGCGTCGCTCACCGCGGCGATGCGGCCCTTGCGCACCAGCACATGGTGGTCCGGCAGCAGCGTTCCCGCGACGGTATCCAGCACCGATGCGTTCTCGAACACGAAGGTCGGCATGGCAGGCGAACTCCCCTCACGCGATGGCCGGCAGCACCCCGGCTCCCAATCCCTACTGATACATCAGCCCCGGCAGCCACAAGGACAGCACCGGTACGGCGATCAGCAGCACCAGGGCCACCAGGTCCATGGCGACGAACCACCAGATCCCCCGGAACGCCTCGGTCAGGGTGATCAGGTTCCCGAGTGCGCCCTTGATGATATACACGTTTAACCCGATGGGCGGGGTCACCAGGCCGATCTCCAGCAGCTTGATGACGATGATGCCGAACCAGATGAGGTTGAAGCCGGCCCCCTCGGGCCCCACCAGCGGCAGGATCAGCGGCAGGGTGAGCAGCAAGAGCCCGATCGGGTCCACGAACATCCCCAGCACGATGTAGATCACCGCCACGGCCAGCAGCACCCACCAGGTGGCGTCGCTGACGCCGAGGATCAGCTCGGAAAAAGCCTCCGGCACGCCGCTCAGCGCCAGGAAGCGGGTGAAGAACACCGACCCGATCAGGATGAGGAAGATGCTGGCGGTGCTGGACGCCGTCTGCACCAGGGCTTCGCGCATGGTCTGGCGGTTCACCCGGCCGCGCACAAGCGCCACCAGAAAGGCGCAGAAGGCCCCGACGGAACCGGCCTCGGTGGGCGAGAAGACGCCGCCGAAGATGCCGCCGAGCACCGCCAGGATCAGCACCGGCAGCGGCCACACCTCCTTCAACGCCGCCCGCTTCTCCGCCCAGGTGAAGGTTTCGTCCACATAGGCGGCCAGGTCCGGGCGCTCCTTCAGGGTATGCACGCTGACGCGGCCCGCCAGTTCCGGGGTGAGCTTGACGCGGACGGCGATCATCACGGCGTAGAGGGCGGCGGAGACGATGCCGGGGATGACGCCGGCCATGAAGAGCTGGCCAACCGACACCTCGGCATAGACGCCGTAGAGCACCATCAGCACGCTCGGCGGGATCAGCGAGCCCAGCGTGCCGGACGCCGCCACCACGCCGGTGGCCAGTCCCTTGTCGTAGCGGTGCTGCAGCATCTGCGGTACGGCGATGCGCGACATGGCTGCGGCGGTGGCGACCGACGAGCCCGACGCCGCGGCGAACAGCGCACAGGCGCCGACGCTGGAAATGGCCAGCCCGCCGGGCAGGCGGACAAGGAACATGCGCAGCGCGTTGAACAGCCCGTCCGTCAACCGCGTCGCGGTGCAGATGTAGCCCATCAGCAAGAACATGGGGGCGGCGGTCAGCGACCAGTTGCCGACGAAGTCGAACGGTGTCGCGGACACCATGCCGAGCGCCACCCGGTAGTTGGTCATGGCGGCGATGCCGCCGATCGAGACCAGGCCGAGCGACACCCCGATGGGCACGCGGATCGCGATCATCACCAGGGCGACGACGATGCCGGCGACGCCGATCTCCAGGTTGTCCATCGCACCTCCGGGCTGCCGGCGGAACGGCCCGCCGGCGCTAGGGTTGGGATGGCCCGCCGGGTCCCGGCGGGCGAAGGCTCAGAGCGGCCGGCGCTGGGCCAGCGAGCGCAGGCTGCAGGACAGCACCGCCAGTGCGGCGGCGATGAAGCCGATGGGCAGCGCCCAGCGCGACGGCCAGATGTAGAACAGGAAGTTGGACATGAAGGTCTCAAGCTGCTCGGTGGCCCGCCACGCGTCCCGGAAGGACTGGTAGGCGAGGATCCCGAAGTAGAGCAGCCCGAGCAGGCAGGCGACCTGATAGAGAAAGAGTTGGATCGGCCGCGGCATCCATTGGACGAACAGGTCCACCCGGATGGATTCGCCCTGGCGCTCCACATAGGCGAGCGGCAGGAATACCGCGAGTATCATGTGGTAGTAGGCGGTTGTCTCCAGCGTGCCGATCATCTGGTAGTGGAAGGACGACCGCAGCACGACGTCGATGGTCACGTGCAGCATCATCAGCACGAGAAACAGGCAGCCCACCGCCAGCAGCGCGCGGGATACCCAGTGGTCGATCTTGTCGATGATCTTGACCATGGCGGTGCTCAGGTGCGGCCGGCGGCGCGCAGCGGCAGCGGCCCTTCGGGGCCTTCGCCTTCGGCCGCTGCCGGCGACAGGATGGCGGTCAGGACGCGGCCCCTCCAGAACTCCAGAAGCCCGTCGAAATAGGCCGGGTCGACGCGCCAGGCGAACTGCACGCCCATGCCGCGCAGCAGACACAGCGTGGCGGTGAGGGCTTGGCGGCGTTCGGCCGGCGCCAGGGGGCTGCGCACCAGGAAGCGCTCCCAGATCTCGTCGAGCGCTGCGTTGAACTCCGTCGCCACCGAGCGCACGGCCGTCATGATGTCGGCATCGGTGCGGGCGGCGGTGATGAACTCCAGGGTGACGGCGAAGACGCGGCCGGAGAAGATCTCCCACAGCGCGTCGAGGAAACCGTCGATGTCCAGCTTGCCGGCGTCGATCGCCGCGGCCATGGCGCGGATGTCCTCCGTCGCTTGGCGCAGCATGGTCCGGTAGCATTCCTGCAGGAGCAGGGTCTTGCTGGGAAAATGGTGCAGCAAGGCGCCGCGAGAGACGCCCGCCCGCTCCGCCACGAGCACCGTGGTGGTGTCGCGCAGCCCCACCTCGTCCACCAGGTCCAACGTCACCGCCAGGATCTTGCCCCGCGTCTCGGCGGACCTTTCCGTCTGGGTGCGGCGGCGGCGCGGTGCTGGGGCGGCAGGGGGCATGGCGGGTTCGGCAACAGGACCAGGAAAAGGGTGGCCGGTGGTTTGGCGGCACGGGGCCACCGGACCCGCAGCGAGCGCCGGCCGTGGGGGACGGCCGGTGTGCCGCGGGTCCGGCAGGCCACCGTTACTCGTAGACGCCGTACGTGGCGGGGTCGAGTTCGTCGTAGATTTCCTGCATGGCGAGGGCCGCCAGGGCGTTCTCGTCGGTGCGGTCGACCGACGCGATCAGGTCCGCCCACTTGTCCATGTAGGAGACGAAGTCGGCGATCAGCGCTTCGCCGTCTTCCACGCCGTAGGTCTCCTCGGCCGTGGCCGCCGCCATTTCCAGGGCACGCTCCCGGTAGGCTTCGACGGACGCGATCAGGTCTGCTTCCGGCTCGTAGACGTTGCCGCCCAGTTCAATCGCCTGGGCCAATGCCTCTTCACCCTCGGCCACGTAGTTGATGGCCAGCCGGGCCATGGAGAGCGCGGTGGCTTCCATCAGGATGTGCCGCTGTTCGGGCGACAGCGAGGCCCAGAACTCCGCGTTGTAGCCCCAGTGCGGGCCGGCCCAATACATGCCGGTGGGCAGCAGCGTCGTGTGCTCCGCCACCTCGTAGAGCGAGCGGGCGATGAGGTCGCTGGGAGCGTTGGACGCACAGTCCAGCGTGCCGCGCTCCAAGCCGGTGTACATCTCGCTCGACGGCACGTTGACCGGGATGCCGCCGACTTCCTCCACCCATTGCGACACGGTGGAACCGGCGGTGCGGATGCGCATGCCCCGGATCTCTTCCAGGTTCCGGATCGGCTCGCGGCAGAAGATGATGTAGGCGGGCGTGGCATAGGCGCCGAGATAGACGATGCCGTGGTCTTCCCACTCCTGGAGCTGCACCGCGTTCTCGATGCTGAACTCGGTCACCGCCATGATGGCGACCAGCGGATCGTCGTAGTTGAAGCCCAGCTCCTGCACGGCGTTGGCCACCGGCAGCTCCGAGGGCGTGTACACGGCGGCGTGGTGGGCCACCTGCACGACGTTGTCCATGACCCCCTGGAGGCTGGCCCGCGGCTCCAGCAGCACGGTGCCGGTGTAGACCTCGGGCAGGAGATCGCCGCCCGACAGCTCTTCCACGATCTCCGCCCACTGCACGTAGCCATATTGGCTGAGCGGATGGGCCTCGTTGTAGAAGGAATTGGCGATGAAGCTGGTCTGGGCGGCGGCGGGGCCGGCGGCCAGGGCCGACAGGGCGGCACCGGCGGCAAGGGCGCGGGTCCAGGCGGAAACGGTCATGCGGAAGCCTCCATGGATGGGTTGGTTATGATGGAGCGCGGATCGCAGGGCGGTTCACTCTCCAAGCTTGCGTTGACGGCGGGGTGAGCGGCTCAAGCGGGCTGGCAGCCGCGAGGGAACGGGGCAGCCAGCACTGATGCGCAGACCGGCCATGCGTGGAAGCTTGCCGTCAGATAAACAAAACAGTCAAGCCTGTTTGTTTTTGATTAGAAGTCGATCCACCCGGCGGAAGATCGCCATTCCAGATCGGCGCGCGGCTAGGGCCAATCTACATTCATCGCATCGGTCTGGTTCGTGCCCGAAATCGCTGCTGACAAGGAGGAAAGCGCAAGGAAGTGTATGCACTTTCGAGCATCTCCGACGCCGTCAGTGGCGATTTCGGCCGAACCCCGCAGGGGCTGGGCACAAAACCGCTGCCAGCCAGGTCGACGCGATGAATGTCGATTGGCCCTAGGGTCCGGACTCAATTACCGCATGGCCATGGTTTGTGCAGAAATCGGACAGGACTAGGAGTGAGGAGGATGGACATGCCCACGCATATTCGACGACGAGCGACGCAGTCCTGGCCGATTTCTGCCAAATCCTCCGGACGGCTGGCGGCGTCCCGCCCCACGGCGTTGCCGAGCCCTTGCGGTGAACAGGCACCGCGGCGCGCTCAGCGCCTTGTGGGACCGAACGCCGTCAGCCGCCGTGGCTCATGGGGTAATTGAGTACGGACCCTAATGCGGCGTGCCGAAATAGCGGTCGCCGGCATCGCCCAGACCGGGACGGATATAGGCGTTCTCGTCGAGCCGGTCGTCGACCGCGCAGGTGTAGATCACCACCTCCGGAAAGGCGGTGGCCACCCGGGCCAGCCCCTCCGGGGCCGCGATCACCGTGAGCACGCGGACCTGGGACGCCATGGCCCCATGCGCCATCACCAGCTCCAGCGTGCGGGACAGAGACCCGCCGGTGGCCAGCATGGGGTCGCACACCAGCACCGGACGGCCGGCCAGATCCGGCAGGGCGGTCAGGTAACTGACGGCCTCCAGCGTCTCGGGGTCGCGGCGCAGGCCCACTTGGCCCAGCACCGCATCGGGCATCAGATCGACCAGATGGTCCGACAGTGCCAGCCCGGCGCGCAGCACCGCCACGATGGCCGGTGCGGGGTCCGGCAGGGCGGGTGCCTCCATGACATCCAGCGGCGTGCGGATGGACCGCGTCGTGGCCTCCAGATCCAAGGTGGCGGCCAGCCCCAGCGCCTTTGCCAGCACCGCCATGTGGCGACGGAACTCCATGGTCGGCGTGGCGTGTTCGCGCAACCGCGAGAGCACGTCGGCCACCACCGGGTGGGCGAGCACGCGGGCGGTCGGAAAGCGGGCATGGGGGGCGACCAGGGACATGGCGGCGGCCTCGGCAGCGGGGGTGCGGCAGGCACCCCGACACGGCGACTTTGCGCCCCGCCCTCCCCCGCCGGTCAAGCCCCCGCCCGGTCCCCCGGCACACCCGCGGCCAACTGACCCGGCGGCTGGCCAAGCCGCAGCCGGCCCGGCACAATGCCGCCCATTGCGAGGAACGCAACGGAACGGGCCATGATCGGTGCAAGGCTGCTGCTGGTGCTGGCGTGTCTGGGGCTGCCGGCGGTTCCCGGTGCAGCATGGGCGCAAGTCTGCCCGCAAATCCTGCCGGACATCACCCTCGACGTGCAGCAGGTGCCGATCACGCTGGACAACTCCGTCACCCAGGCCGAGCTGGCGGCCCAGGCCGGCACCGCCATCGCCACCGTCGGCCACCACGCCACCGCACTCGGCCTCACCACCGCCCGCCTGGCCTACGGCTACAGCTTCAACGTGGTGATGTCCGAAGACTCCGGCCGGGTCTGCGGCATGCCGCGCGACATCACCATCCGCGTCGGCTACGACCAGATGCTGGTGCACATTCTGGAGCGCTACCGCCCCGGCTCCTGCCAGTACGAAGCGGTGCTGGAGCACGAGCAGGAGCATGTGCGGATCAACTACGACACCCTGCAGCGCTATCTGCCGGCCATCGAGGAGGCGGTGCGCCGCGCCGTTTCCAACCAGTTTCCGGTGCGCGGCACCTCGACGGACGACGTGCAGCGGCTGGCCGGCACCATTCTCGGCACCGCTTTGGAGCAGGCCGTCCAGGTGATGGTGAGCGACCGCAATGCGCGCCATCGCCAACTCGACAGCGTCGACAGCTACCGCGCCACCTCCAGCCGCTGTCCCTCCTGGTAGCCCGCCCCCGCACCCGGCTTGCCTGCACGCCACGCCGGCCTTAGGGTCCGCGCCGACTTCCGGTGTTCCACCAATCCTCATGAAAGGGCGTACCCATGGCCGACGACGTCAAGCGGGTGGTGCTGGCCTATTCCGGCGGGCTCGACACCTCGGTGATCCTGCGCTGGCTGCAGGAAACCTACGCCTGCGAGGTCGTCACCTTCACCGCCGATCTCGGCCAGGGCGAAGAGCTGGAGCCGGCGCGCGCCAAGGCGGAGATGCTGGGCATCAAGCCCGAGCACATCTTCATCGACGACCTGCGCGAAGAGTTCGTGCGCGACTTCGTGTTCCCCATGTTCCGCGCCAACACGGTCTATGAGGGCACCTACCTGCTGGGCACCTCCATCGCCCGGCCGCTGATCGCCAAGCGGCAGATCGAGATCGCCAACCAGGTGGGGGCCGATGCCGTCTGCCACGGCGCCACCGGCAAGGGCAACGACCAGGTGCGCTTCGAACTCGGCTACTACGCCCTGAAGCCGGATATCCGCGTGATCGCGCCGTGGCGGGAATGGGACTTGAACAGCCGTACCGCGCTGATCGCCTATGCCGAGGCGCGCCAGATCCCGATCGCCAAGGACAAGCGCGGCGAGCCGCCCTATTCGACCGACGCCAACCTCCTGCACATCTCCTACGAGGGCAAGGCGCTGGAAGACCCCTGGGTAGAGCCCTTCGCGGACATGTTCACCCGCTCCGTCGCCCCGGAAGAAGCACCCGACCAGCCCACCTATACGGAGATCGAGTTCGTCTGCGGCGACCCGGTGGCGGTGGACGGCGAGGCGCTGTCGCCGGCTGCCCTGCTCACGCGGTTGAACGAGCTGGCGGGCGCCAACGGCATCGGCCGGCTCGACCTGGTGGAAAACCGCTTCGTCGGCATGAAGAGCCGCGGCGTTTACGAAACTCCCGGCGGCACCCTGCTGCTGGCGGCCCATCGGGCCATGGAATCCCTCACGCTCGACCGCGGGGCGGCCCACCTCAAGGACGAGCTGATGCCGCGCTATGCCGAGCTGATCTATAACGGCTTCTGGTGGAGCCCGGAGCGCGTCGCCCTGCAGGCACTGATCGACAAGACGCAAGAGAACGTCACCGGCACGGTGCGCCTGAAGCTCTTCAAGGGGGCTGTCCAGGTGGCCGGGCGCAAGGCGCCCAAGAGCCTCTACAGCCTGGAATATGTCACGTTCGAAGACGACGTGGTCTACGATCAGCGCGATGCCCAGGGCTTCATCAAGCTGAACGCGCTGCGCCTGCGCCTGGGTGCCGCAGCAGGCGTGTTGAAACCGTAGCAGACGGAGACCTGGCGGGAGGGCACCGGCCGGCACGTCGCCGAGAGGAGATCGTCCGATGGCCAAAGCCGCCTCCCGTTCCGCCAAGACCGCGCGCCGCGTCAATCTCGGCCTCCAGGGCGGCGGCGCCCACGGCGCCTTCACTTGGGGCGTGCTCGACCGCCTGCTGGAAGAGCCGGACCTCAAGATCGAGGCGATCAGCGGCACCAGTGCCGGTGCCATGAACGGCGCCATGGTGGTGGCGGGTTTCGAGGCGGGCGGGGCGGCGGGTGCGCGCGAGCTGCTGGACACCTTCTGGGGCAAGATCTCCAGCTTCGCCTCCTTCAGTCCGATCCGCCGCATGCCCTGGACCGGCTGGTCCACCGGCAACCCGTGGAACCTGGACTATTCCATCAGCTACCTGTTCCTCGACGCGCTCACCCGCGCCTTCTCCCCCTACCAGTTCAACCCGCTCAACATGAACCCGTTGCGCCAGGTGCTGGAGGAGGTGCTGGAGATCGGCCAGCTCCGCCGCTGCGAAAAGATCAAGCTGTTCGTCAATGCTACCAATGTGCGCACCGGCAAGATCAAAGTGTTCGCCACCGACCAGGTGTCGATCGACTGCCTGCTGGCGTCGGCCTGCCTGCCCTTCCTCTTCCGCACCGTGGAGGTGGACGGCGAGCCCTATTGGGACGGCGGCTACATGGGCAACCCGGCGATCTTCCCGCTGATCTACAACACCGACTGCGCCGACGTGGTGTTGGTGCAGATCAACCCGCTGAACCGCGCCGAGATCCCCACCACGGCCGCCGACATCTGGAACCGGGTGAACGAGATCAGCTTCAACTCGACGCTGATGCGCGAAATGCGGGCCATCGCCTTCGTCGCCCGGCTGATCGAGCAGGAACGGCTCGACACATCGGCCTACAAGGCGCTGCGCATCCACGCCATCGCCGACGAGGCGGAGATGACCGGGCTTGGCGTCGCCAGCAAGATGAACGCGGAGATGGACTTCCTCTTGCACCTGAAGACGGTGGGCCGTGCTGCCGCCGACCGCTGGCTCGCCCAGCACGGCGGGGACATCGGCCAGCGCAGCTCGCTCGATATCGGCGCTACGTTTCTGTAGCGGCCGTTGTCCGGCCCCGGCCGTGCCGATCAGCGCAAGAACAAATCGGCAATATCTTCGTAAGACTCGTTCGCATATTGCAGGAAACGGTTGCGCGCGTCCCAGTTGATCGCCTGGTTGGTGTCGAGATAGTTCAGTTGGTCGATATCTATGAAGGGATTGGCCCGGTACCATTGACCATCCGGCATTTGAAAAACCAAGCCAACTCCCGTCACATTCATGTCCGTCATCACACCGGCATAACCTGGGGAATCGAAGGGTGATGCTTGCCGATGAAGCAACAAGCCTTGTTGAATAAAGATCGCAAAAGGCGCCGACGGCGATATATTGACCCCGACATCACGTAGATGCTCGACCAATGCATCGATCAGTGCATCTGCCGATACGTAGGTTGCGGCGTCGCCGACCAAAATGATTATGGGTCGCCTAAGGGAGAAAACTGTCGTCAACGGGCGACTGATGGTTACCGCTCGATAGTTCGACGAGACAGCCGCAGCTTGCAGACGCTCCACGAAAGCCGAATATAGGTCGAGAACCGCATCTTCGGTCAACTCACCGAACACCGGTCCCCCCTCTGGAAAGGGTGCCGGAGCTTCGTCGATCTCTCCCCGGGGAAGACCATCGATCAGCTCATCCGCCATGTCGAGCAGCTCTGCGCGAACATTCGACGCCGAAAGCCGGTTTACTGCAATTGAGCTGGGCGTCATTTGCACCGAGAAGTTCTCGTACAGGTAGAATGGCATCAAATAGAAATCGCCATCAAAAAAAGTGAAACTGTCAATCCTTATCTCTGCCTGAAGGGCCCACATAGCAACTGCATCACGAAAAGCGCCACCGAATGTGCGCTGCAGCTGGAGAAAGCTGAACACGATGTCTGCTGGTGCGTCCTCGGTGATAGTAAATCCGGCAGATTCGAGCTGTCGGCCGATGGCCTGTTCGAATTCCTCCTCGTCAATGATCTCCTCCAGATCCTCGTCGAGCCGGACGACGACCTGGAACTCATCGATCGTCCGGACCAGGTTATCGCGCGACAGGAACGGTGCAGAGGTAAAGGTGGCGTAGATGTTCTGCTGCGCCGATTGTTTGTCTTGGGGGGCAGCTCTTGCGCCAAGTTCGGTCCCATGGCCGAAGCGGTGGCCCGGCACGGCCGGCGCCACGCCATCGCGCGACATCATCGGATTTTCCGGGATGAGGGAGTTCGGATCGTGCTCCAGCGTGGTCTCCGCCCAGGTCTGCACCGGAAGGACGGCGATGAGCAGGACCGCTGCGAACAGCTTTTCTTTCATGACGGGGTCCCAACCACTCGGGATTCGGCGCTCGACGGCCAGTCGAACGATCACCCGTTGTATAGGGGAAACGGCAGACGGGTGAAAGGTGCCCAGGATATCGCCGCGACACCCGCGGTTCCTCTTCCGCACCGTGGAAGTGGACGGCGAGCCCTATTGGGATGGCGGCTACATGGGCAACCCGGCGATCTTCCCGCCGATCCACAACACCGACTGCGCCGACCTGGTGCTGGTGCAGATCAACCCGCTGAACCGCGCCGCGATCCCCACCACGGCGGCCGGCATCTGGAACCGGGTGAACGAGATCAGGTGCGAATGCTGAACGCGGCCGATCGCTGCGCGGCGGACAGCTCGCGCAGGTGGCTTTCCATCTGCCGCCACGCCGACTTGGCGGTCTTGACGTTGCGCGCGGTGGCGTAGTCCAGCCGGTCGCCCATCATCCACTTGGCGGCATCGATGGTGGCGTTGAGCGTGATCTTGATGCTGCGCGCGGCGAAGGCGAACTCCGCGTGCTCGCGCGTCATGGGCAGCGCTGCGGCGTAGGGCACGACCTCGCCCAGCACCTGCTCGCGCAGGGCGGCGTTGTAGCGGGCCTTGATGTCCTCGAACGACGTGCCGGCGGCGAAGGGCTCGATGGCGATGTCGCCGTCGGGCCCGAAACTGAGGGCCGTTGCGGAGTTGGAACCGGCCGCCGTCTTGCCGCTGGCTTCGGCGTAGTCCTTGGCGGCACTGGCCAGGTCGCGGCTCCATTGGGTGGCCAGCCTGACGGAGCCCTTGGCGTCCATGGTCGCGAACAGCCTGAGCGTCTTCAGCCCTTCGTGGATCTGGCGGATACGTTCCAGCGCCGCCGCCTTGCGCTGTTCGGCAAGCTGCCGGCGGGTCGCCTCAAGCTGGTTCAGCGTGTCCTCGGCCGTCTGCAGGCTCTGCTTCAGGGCGTCGGCGCTGTCGGGATCGAGCTGGGCCAGCGTTTCCAGCGAGCGCGCCACGTCGTCCGGCCAAGTTCTGGCGCTGCCCGCCGTGGCCGTGCGCGTGCCGCCCGCGGTCGGCAGGGACACGCTCACTCCCAGGCTGGACACCGCTGCGACCATGCTGTGCCGTTCTCCATCATGGGCATCTCCGGCCGCATGGCACGGGACCCCAAGATAGGATGCACGCAGCTTCGTTCCCGAATCGTAAACGCCCGCTCAGGCCGTCCTCTGCCGGCGCACCTCAAGCGCGGCTTCGGCCACCGCCAGCAGCCCTTCTGCCTGCCACGCCGCGCGGCCGACGAAGAGACCGTCGATCTCAGGTTCCGCCGCCAGCGCCCGGCAGTTTTCCAGGTTCACGCTGCCGCCGTAGAGCACCGGCGGGACGACACCCACCGCGCCCGCCTTTTCCGCCATGGCTGCCCTGAGCGCCGCGTGCACCGAAGCGGCATCGGCCGGCGAGCACGGCACCCCGCCCTCGCCGATCGCCCAGACCGGTTCGTAGGCGACGAGGCAGCGCTTGAGTTCGTCCGCTGCCACGTCGCCAAGGCCGAGCTTGAGTTGGCGCACAGTGGCCTCGATCGCCGCCCCCGCCCGGCGCTCCAGCCGGGTTTCGCCGACGCACAGCAGGGCGATCAACCCGGCATCCAACGCGGCCCGTACCTTGCGGCCGATCTCCTCGTCGGTTTCGCCGATGTCGTGGCGGCGTTCGGAATGGCCCAGCTCCGCCATGGTGGCCCCGCAGTCCGCCACCATGGCCGCGGAGATCTCGCCGGTATGGGCGCCGGCTGCGGCCCAATGGATGTTCTGGGCGGCCACCTTCACCGGGCAGTCGCCGAGCCCGTCCGCCACCGTCGCCAGGGCCGTGAAGGGCGGGCAGACGAAGAGCTGGAGGCCGGGCGCGCGCGGCAGCGGCGAGGCACGCAGGGTGGCCGCATAGGCCGCCGCATCGGCGCGCGTGTGGTTCATCTTCCAGCCGGTGCCGACCCAGAACGGCGCCATGGCGACGCGTCAGCCCTGGCCGGCCAGGTGATCGCGCATCGCCCGGAAGATCACCGCGGTGGAGACGGCACCGGGGTCGGCATGGCCCAGCGAGCGTTCGCCCAGCGGCCGCGCCTTGCCGGTCTTGGCCACCATCTGCTTGGTGGCTTCCACGCCGGCTTCGGCCGCCGCCGCCGCTGCCGCCAGGGCCGCCGGCAAGGGGGCATCGCCCTGGGCGGCCAGCGCGTCGGCCGCCGGGGCCAGCGCGTCCAGCATGGTCTTGTCGCCGAGATTGGCGCCACCGCGCGCCTTGATGGCGTCCACCGCCTCGGCCAGTGCGGCGGCGAGGGCCGGGGTCTCCAGCGTGTCGGCCGCTCCCAGCGACTTGCCGGCCGAGCGAAAGAGCGTGGAGAACACCGCCCCGCAGGCGCCGCCGCTGGTCTTCATGATGCCCATGCCGGCGGCCTTCCACACGGCCCCCACATCGGCGAAGTCCTTGCCTTCGATCTCCTTCTTGGCGGCTTCGAACCCCACCGCCATGCCGATGCCGTGGTCGCCGTCGCCGATGGCGGAGTCCGCCTCCGTCAGCATGTCCTTGGCCGCCACCACGCTGTCGGCCACCGCGATCAACAGGGCGCGGGTGTCCTCAACGCTCAATCCCATGGTCCAATCTCCCCCGCCCTAAGGTCTATTTGAGATAGGGCTGCACTGGCCCGCTCCCCCACCCGGCCGCCCAAGCCATTGTAGAATATTGGGTGGCCGTGTGGGGGCGTGGGCCGGACCCGAAGAAACAGCGGTGCATACCGCCTACGTCACCCGAGCCGCCGGTAGCCCAGCGTGTCCGCCGGTTGGTCCAGATAGCCCGCCAGCTCCTCGTCCAGCTTCATCAACGTGATGGAGAAGCCCGCCATCTCCTGGCAGGCGACGAAGCGCCCGGCCTCGGTGCGGTACACCTCGATGCCGCGGGCATCGAGGATTTGGCGCACCCGCCGGTTGACGATGTAGAGCTCCATCATGGTGGTGGAGCCGAGGTCGTTGAGCACCAGGCAGACCTTGTCGCCCTTGGCCAGCGGCAGGTCGGCGAACAGCCGCTCCATCATGTTGTCGACCAGCGGATCGGCCGGCATCAGCTTGGTGCGCTCGACGCCGGGCTCGCCATGGGCGCCCATGCCGATTTCGATCTCGTCATCGCCCAAGTCGAAGGTGGGATGGCCGGTTTCCGGGATGGAGCCGGCGCGCACCGCCACGCCGATGGAGCGGATGGCGTCGCGCCCGCGCGCCGTGGCCGCTGCCACCTCCTCCAGGGTGCCGAAGGTGCGGGCCGCCGCCCCAGCCACCTTGATCACCAGCAGGTCGCCGGCAATGCCGCGGCGCTTGTCCATCTCCGAGGGTGGGGCAGAGGTGATGTCGTCCCACACGCGCACGGTCTGCACCGCGATGCCATCCTCCTCGCACAGCTCCGCGGCCATGTCGAAGTTCATGATGTCGCCGGCATAGTTGCCGTAGACGAACAGCACGCCGCGGCCCCGGTGGATCGCCTGGGCGACGTCGAACACGATGTTGGGCGCGGGGGCGGCGAAGATGTTGCCGCAGGCGGCCCCGTCGCCCATGCCGGGGCCGACGAAGCCGTGAAACACCGGCTCATGGCCGCTGCCGCCGCCGATCAGCACGGCCACGCGGTCGGGCGGCAGGTCGGTGCGGATGATGCCGCGGCCGCCGGAGATCTGCTTCAGGCGGCCGTCGCCGGCCAGCGTCATCCCTTCGAGCAGCTCGTCGACCACATTGCGGGGATCGTTGACGATCTTCTTGGGCGCGTACATGCGTGTCCTCCTGTGGTGCGGCGCGGCTTAGCGGCTTTAGACCTTCCTATAGCCCAACGCGTCGGCCGGGGCGTCGACCCAGCGCTGCAGGTCGTCATCAAGGCGCATCAGGGAGATGGAGAAGCCGGCCATCTCCTGACACGCGATGAAGCGCCCAACTTCGGTACGATGGACGGCGATGCCCTCGCGATCGAGGATCTGGCGCACCCGCCGGTTGACGATGTAGAGCTCCATCATGGTGGTGGCGCCCATGTCGTTGAGCACGAGGGCGACGCGGTCGCCGCGCTTGAACGGCAGGTCGCCCAGCAGCATCGCAATCATGTCGTCGACCAGGGGATCGGCCGGCGTCATCTTGCGGCGCTCCACGCCCGGCTCGCCGTGGCCGCCCATGCCGATCTCGATCTCGTCGTCGCCCAGTTCGAAGGTGGGGTGGCCGGTTTCGGGGATGGAGCCGGCGCGCACCGCCACGGCGAGCGTGCGCACATTGTCCCGCGCCTTGATGGCCGCGGCTTCCACATAGGCCAGCTCGTCGCTTTCCAGGGCCGCAGCACCGGCCGCCTTGATCACCAGCAGGTCGCCGGCGATGCCGCGGCGCTTGTCCGCTTCCGCTGGCGGGGCCGATGCCACATCGTCATAGACGCGCACGGTGCGGGTGGCGATGCCTTCGTCCTCGCACAGCTCCGACGCCATGGCGAAGTTCATGTTGTCCCCGGCGTAGTTGCCGTGGATGAACAGCACCCCCTTGCCGCGGTCCACCGCCTGGGCGACGTCCAGGATGATCGGCGGGGCCGGGGCGGCGAAGATGTTGCCGCAGGCCGCACCATCGGCCATGCCGGGGCCGACGAAGCCGGGGAAGATGGGCTCGTGGCCGCTGCCGCCGCCGATCAGCACGCCCACGCGATCCGGCGGCAGGTCGGCGCGCACGACGCCGCGGAACCCGGCCACATGGGCAAGCCGCCCGTCGCCGGCGCGGTGGAGGCCCTCCAGCAGTTCGTCCACCACATTGCGGGGATCGTTGACGATCTTCTTCGGTGCACCAGACATCGTGCCACTCCCTTCGCCGCCGGGGCCGCCCGCCCGTGCCGACCCGTTGTCGACCCGTTGTCGACCCTACGCGTCCTCGTCGTCCGCGCTGGCCAGCGGCGTGTGGTCGAGGATGATGAACAGCAGCGTGCCCAGCGCCAGCACCTCGAAGCCGCTGAAGAACACGTCGACGCTGAACGGCTGGCACAGCATCACCACGCCGGTGATGATGGCGGCGGTGGCGATGCCGTAGAGCCATTTGGACAGCCTGTACATTCCGCCCCTCCCCTACCGTTTCGCCAGATCGGGCGCTGCCTTGCCGATGCGCACGCCCGTTTCGCCGTCGAAGACGAACATGCGGGCGGCCGGAAAGCGCATCCAGCAGGGCCGCCCGAAGGTGGCATCGAAGCTGGTGGCGACCGTCTTGCGGAAGGTCTGCCCGCCCAGCTCCACCTGGACGACCCGCTCCAGGCCGCGGAACTCGCTGGCCTGCACGGTCCCCTGGAGCGCGCCCGCCAACTCGTGGTCGGCCAGTTCGATCACCTCCGGCCACAGGCCGAGCTTCACCTGGCCGCCGGCCGGGGCGGCGATCCCCAGTTCGGCGTAGCTCACCACGTGGTCCGTACCGTCGATGGCGACACCGCCGTCGCGGCTGGTGGCGTTCAGCACCGCCATGGACGGGCTGCCGATCAGCTTGCCCACCAGTACGTGTTGGGGATGGTCGATCAGCGTAGCGAGCGTATCGGTCTGCACGATGCGGCCGCCGTCGATCAGCGCGATGCGGTCTCCCAGGGCGGCTGCCCCGTGATAGTCGTTGGTGGCGTAAAGGATGGCCGAGCGGTGGCTGCGGTGGAGTGCCCGCAGCTCTACCCGCAATTCCTCGCGCAGCTTCAGGTCCAGCGCCGACAGGGGCTCGTCCAGCAGATAGGCGGCCGGCCGCCGCACCAGGGCGCGGGCGATGGCCACGCGCTGGCGTTCGCCACCCGACAGTTTTTCCACCGGCCGGTCGAGCAGGTGGTCGATGTGCAGGTCCGCCGCCGCCTTCGTCACCATCTTGCGGATGTCCTCCTCCGGGCTCTGGTGGACCGGGGAGCGCAAGGGAAAGGCGATATTGTCGAAGGTGTTGAGAACCGGGATCAGGTTGAACCCCTCGAACACCATGGCGAGGTCGCGGAACATGGGCGAGGTGCGCGTCACGTCTTCGCCGCGCAGGGTGACGGAGCCACGGTCGGGCTTCTCCACGCCGGCCACGCAGCGCAGCGCCGTCGTCTTGCCCGCTCCCGTTGGGCCGAGCAGGGCCAGGATCTCCTCCTCGCCCACCGACAGCGACACGCCGTCCAAGGCGACGCGGCGGCCGAAGCGTTTGGAGAGGTCGTTGAGTTCGAGCATGGCGACCGTCCCTCCGCTATACGTCGAAGCGATCGCCGGTATCGGCGTCGAACAGGTGCACATGGTCGTCGGTCATCACCGCATCGACGCGGGCGCCGATCGCCGGCAATGCCGCCGGCATGCCGGAATAGAGCGTGCCGCCGACGGAGAAGTCGAACTGATGGTCGTGGCCGACGGTGAACGCATTGACCACGTGCACCGCGATACGGCTGCCGCCGTTCGCCCCGTCGATGCCGAGATGCTGTGGCCGCACGCCGAGCGTGAAGCGGTCACGCCCGATCTTGTCCAGGCGCGCGGCCAGCCCGGGCGAGGCTTGCAGCGGCACGGCGGAGTTGGGGCCCGGCCATTCGGCCGCTTCGGCGTCCACCAGCCACGGCGCGCGACCGCTTGAGCGGTGGACGGACAGGAAGTTCATGGGCGGCGAGCCGATGAAGTAGGCGGCGAACCGGTCCACCGGGTTGGCGTACATCTCCGCCGGGCCGGCATTCTGGATCAGCTTGCCGTCGCGCATCAGCACGATGCGGTCGGCCAACGACATGGCCTCGCGCTGGTCGTGGGTGACGTAGACCGTGGTGATCCCCAGCTCGGCCTGCAGCTTGCCCAGCTCCCAGCGCATGTCCTCGCGGAACTGCTCATCCAGCGCCGACAAGGGTTCGTCCAGCAGCAGCAGGCTCGGCTTGCGCACGACGGCGCGGGCCAGCGCCACCTTCTGCTTGTCGCCCGGCGGCAAGCGGTTGGGGCGCCGGCGCATCAGGTCGCCCAGCTTGAAGAACTGGGCCGCCCACTCCAGCGACGTCTTGATCTCCGCCTTCGGCACGCCGCGGGCATGCAGGGGGAAGGCGATGTTCTCGGCCACCGACAGGTGCGGGTAGAGCGAGACGAACTGGAACACCATGGCGACGTTGCGGTCGGCCGGCGACAGGCCGGTCACCTCGCGCTCGTCGAACAGGATGTGGCCGCCGGTCGGCTGCTGCAGCCCGGCCACGCAGCGCAGCAGCGTAGTCTTGCCGCAGCCGGACGGCCCGAGGAACACCACCAGTTCGCCCGACGCCACGCGCAGCGAAAGCTGGTTGACCGCCACCACGTCGTCGAACTGGACCGACAGATCCTGAATGCTGAGTACCGTCACGGAACGGGTGCTCCCTTCACCGGCCGGGTCACTGCCGTTGCCGGCCGATGCGCGTCAGCAGGCGTACGAAGATCAGCGACAGGCCGATGATGATGACGAGCTGGATCACCGCGAGCGCCGAAGCCTCGCCGGTGTAGAAGTAGCTGAACGCCACCTTGGCCAGGTAGAACGACACCGTCTCGGTGGTGGAGCCCGGCGCGCCGCCGGTCAGCGCGAAGAACAGGTCGTACTGCTTGAAGCTGTCGATCAGGCGCAACAGGAAGGCGATGCCGAGGATCGGCGCCGACATGGGCAGCGTCAGCCGGGTGAAGCGGAAGAAGGGCGACGCGCCGTCGATGGTGGCGGCTTCCTGGATCGACACCGGGATGCCGCGGAACGCCGCCACCGCAAGCAGGATGACGAAGGGCGTCCACATCCAGGTATCAGCGATCACCACGGCGATCAGCGCGTTGTCCGTCACGCCCAGCCAGTCGATGGCATCGAAGCCGAGCCGGGTAACGAAGAAGTTCATCAGGCCCCATTCGGAGTTGAAGATGTAGCGCCAGAGAAATCCGATGACGATGGGGCTGAGCATCATCGGGATCATCAGGACAGTGAAGAGCAGGTCGCGGCCCCTGAAGTCGCGCTGCAGGTAGTAGGCGACCGAGATGGCCAGGATGAACTGCACCGACACCGTCAGCACCACGAAGGTACCGGTGAAGGTGAAGCGGTCCCAGAGGTCGGGGTCGGACAGCAGGAAGTCGTAGTTGTCGAGCCAGACGAACACCGGCTCCACGTTGCTGCGGAGTGCTGAGAACCGGTAGGTGCTGTTGATCAGCAGCGACAGGAACGGATAGGCCACCATCACGGCGAGGATGACCAGCGAGGGCACCAGAAACAGCGTGCACAAGGTGCGGTCGCTGATCGGCTTGCGGAGCATGCGCGATGCAGCCATGGCTCAGCCCTTCTTTCCCAGCACGCCGAAGGTCATGCCCATCAGCAGGTGGCGGCGGATCAGGTAGAAGAACAGGATCACCGGGATCACCAGCACGGTGCCGGCGGCGAAGATCTGGGTCCATTCGATGCCGGTCGCACCGGCCGCGGACGAGATGCGCACGGGCAGCGTCTTGGCTTCGGTGGTCGTGAGGATCGAGCCGAAAGCGAACTCGTTCCACGCGAAGATGAAGCTGAAGCCGGCGGTGGCCGCGATGCCGCCGCGCACCATGGGCAGCACCAGCTTGCGGAAGGCATACCAGCGCGAATAGCCGTTCATCAGCGCGATGGCTTCCACCTCCGTCGGCACGCCGTCGAAGAAGCCTTTCATGATCCAGGTGGCGAGACCGACGTTGATGAAGGTCGTGATCATGATCATGCCGGTCCAGGTGTCCGCCAGGCCCAGGCTGGAGAACATCTGGTGGTAGAACACCATCACCGCGACCGGCGGGATCATGCGGGTCGACAACACGAAGAACATGAAGTCGCCCTTGGCGAAGAAGTTGAAGCGCGAGGCGGCGTAGCCCGCCAGCGTGCCGAACATGGTGGCCAGCACGGTGCCGGAGCACGCGATGACGATGGAGTTGATGAGGCTGGCGAAGACGCCGTGGGAGGACGCGGAATCGGCGGCCGCGCCGACGCCGAACACGGCTTCGTAGCCGGCCAGATGCGGCTCGAACAGCAGGGTCGGCGGCATGGCGAACAGGTCGGGCCGCGACTTCAGCGAGGAGATCATCAGCCACAGCAGCGGGCCGACATTGTAGAGCGTGTACAGCCCCAGAATGACGACCGGCAAGATCAGGTGCTTGTTCTTCATCGGTGCGCTGCCACGCCCAGGGTGACGGGAACCGGGATCTCATCCGCGTTCGCGCCGGCCGCCGGGTGGGGGACCCGGGCGACCGGCGCTTGCGGGTGCGCAGGCGATCAGTCGAAGGTCAGGACTTCGACTTCCTGCATGCCCACCGGAGAGATCACGGTGTCCGGAACCTCAGGGGCCTCGGACTCGCCGATGGTGTAGCCGGCACGCACCAGGGCCCGCTCCTGGCGCTCCGCGGCATCGGTCAGCGCCTCTTCAACCGTCTTGGCGCCGGAGATCGCGTTGGAGACTTCTTCCTGCAGGATATCGAGCAGGATGTTGTATTCGGGCAGGTGCCAGTAGTCGTTGGTGTAGTTCAGCGCCACGGCGAAGGCGGCGTTGAAGCTGTTGAGATCCTGCCATTCGGGGCTTTCCAGCACCGAGGCCAGGCCGGTCTGGCAGACGGCGGCATAGCGCTGCTGCTGCTCCGGCTGGAAGTACCATTCCAGGAACTCCTGGATGGCGTCCTGCTGCTGGGAATAGGCGTTGATGCCCACGCCCTGGCCGCCGACGCTGAACTGGCGGCGGAACAGCCCGTCGCGGCCGATGGCGCCCGGCAGCACGCCAAAGCCGGTGGACTCCGCATGGGGGTTCACGTCGGGGTCGGCGTTGGAGCCGTTGAAGTAGAACCACTGCATGGCCATGGCCAAGCGGCCCTGCTGGAAGGCGGCGTTGATCTCGTCCCAGCCCCAGTTGTTGGAGCCCGGCGGGCCGTACTGGAACATGTCGACGTAGAACTGCACCCCGTCGATGGAAGCGGGGCTGTTGAGGTAGCCGTCCACTTCGAACGTCTCGGGGTTATAGAGCTCGCCGCCGAAGGACCACAGGAAGCTGTCGGACGCGGTGGTGGCGAAGTCGTATTCGCGGCCGCCCATCTGGCCCCAGCCGTACAGCCCCTCGTCGGGACGGGTGAAGAACTCCGCGATGTCGCGCGCCTGCTGGTAGGTCTGCGGCACCGCCAGCGGATAGCCGTACTGCGCTTCGAAGGCGGCCATCTCCTCGGGATCTTCCAGGAGGTCGCGGCGATACATCAGCCCGTAGGCGTCCTGGTTGATGGGCAGGCCCCAGTACTGGCCGGACCCGTCGGGATATTCGCCGTAGCGGGCGAGCGAGGCCGGCGGGAACAGCGAGGCGTCGAGCACGTCCGACCGGTCGAACAGCTCGTTGATCGACGCCGCATGGCCGGCGCCGGCGAATTCCGCGGTCGACTGGCTGTCCCACATGGCGAAGTCGAAGCCGTCGCCCTGGATGGCGAACTCCGAGGCAATTCGGTTGTGCCATTCCGGCCCGTAGGGAACCAGCGCCGGCACGATCTCGATGTCGCCCGGGAAATCATTGGCGATCTCAACGAAGATGTCCGCACAAGTTCCTGCATGCCAGACAAATGTCAAACTCGTGCCTTGCGCGGATGCGCTGCCCGTCGACAGCGCAAGAGCGGATACACCGAGGACGAGACCTGACAGAACGGCAGTGCGATTGCATTTCTTCATGGCATTACTCCCTCATGTTACATTGTTGTCATTCTGAGTGCGCACAGGCCGGCGCCAGCAAGGCGGGTATAGAAGCGCAACCCTCGGTTATGACTTCCAAGGTGCCGACCTTACTCCAGCGGCGCCAACCCTGTCACCCGCTTTTGTGCATTCTTGCGCTGCAAAGCGTGATAATGGGATCTTATTGTGTTACGGTGAGAAAAATGCCATTCCGAGACCAGATCCGTTTAAGGACTGGCAGTTTGTTAAGGGAGGGGAGAACGCATCCAATGCGTGCATTTGGCGGTCGCGTCCGGCCGCGCCACGGGATGACACTGGCCCCGGCACACGGAAACGGACGGCTCACATGAAGGTCGAGCAGCGGCAGAAGGCGATCGTCTCGGACGTCATGGCCTCCGGCCGGCTGCCCATCGAAACGCTGGTGCGGCGTTTCGGCGTGAGCCGCATGACCATTCACCGCGATCTCGACGACCTGGAGCGGCGCGGCCTGGTGCGCAAGGAGCGCGGCTATGTCACCGCCGAAGAGTCGCTGGTGTTCGCCGGCAACTACCACTATCGCGCCAACCAGGCGCGCCGGCAGAAGGAAGCCATCGCCAAGGCAGCCGCCGCCCTGGTGCCCAACCAGTCGGTGATCGTGGTGGACGACAGCACCACGGTGTTGGCCATGGTGCCCCACCTGCTGCGCCTGGAATCGCTGACCGTCATCACCCATTTCCGGGCGATGATCGAAAGCCTGGTGGGCCACGACCACATCACCATCGTGTCGCTGGGCGGCACCTACAACCCGACGCTGGACGCCTATTACGGTCTGGTCACCGAAACCACCTTGAGCCACCTGCGCGCCGACATGGCGTTTCTGTCGACGCCGTCGGTCATCGGCACGACGCTGCACCATCCGCTGGAAACCTGCGTGCGCCTGAAGTCGGTGATGCTCAACGTCGCCGCGTCGCGCGTGCTGCTGGCCGACAATCGCAAGTTCCACTACCGCGCGCTGCACGGCTTCGCCGACCTATCGCAGTTCGACCATGTGATCGTCGACAGCGGGCTGGAGCCGGACATCCAGGCCGACCTGAAGGACCGCGGCATCCCGCTCACCGTCGTCTAGGCGCGCCGGCACCCCATCCCGCGGCCCGCCCGGCCGCCACCAATACCGACTCCGATGCGAGGGAGGATAGAAGGACCATGGACACGACCTTCGGCAAGCAGCGGCGCCTTGGCCGGCTGCTCAGGGGCGAGCAGCGGCGGGCCCTGTGCCTGGCCTTCGACCACGGGCTGCACCTGGGCGCGGTTCCCGGCGTGCCGGAGGTGCGCAAGACCCTGAAGCTCGCCTGTGCTGCCCCGGTGGACGGCATCATCCTGTCGGCCGGCGTGGTCATGCGCCACGGGGCGGAGTTCCTCGCCGGTGCCGATGCGCCGGCCATCGTGCTCCGGCTCGACCACACCAGCATGTGGCGCTCCGGCCCGCCGTTCGCCTTCGATGTCGGGCAGACCCGCCAGGTGTTCTCCGTGGAGCAGGCGGCCCGGCTGGGGGCCGACGCGGTGATCACCTACCTGTTCCTCGGCTTCGAAAACCCGGAGCTGGAAACCCGCTGTTTCGAGTTGAACATGCGCGTGGCGGAGGATGCCCAGCGGCTCGGCATTCCCCATGTCATCGAGAGCATGGCGGCACGCGGCGGCAGTGCGGCCGACCCGTTCGACCCTGCCGTGGTGGCGGCGCACACGCGCATCGCCGACGAGTTGGGGGCCGACCTCATCAAGACCGACTGGCCGGGCTCCGCCAAGGCGCTGGCGGCCATCGCCGAGGGGGTGTCGGCGCCGATCCTGGTGGCCGGCGGGCCGTCGCTCAACGACGACGAGGCGGTGGTGCGGATGACGGCCGACGTGCTGAAGGGCGGCGCCCACGGCTTGATGTTCGGGCGCAACATCTTCCAGGCCGACGATCCCGCCCGGCTGCTGCGCCAGCTCCGCGCATTGATCCACGACGGAGTGTCGGTGAAGAAGGCCCTGGCGGCGTAGGGTCCATTTGCTTTCGGTCCCGGCCCGTCCCTATCCAGCAGCGGGCTCCGCCGCCCAGGTGGTCAGGTGGTTGTCCCAGTGGCTGAGGTGGGCCGACGGGCCGCTCAGCAGCTCCAACCGGTCCTCCCCGGCACGGTAGAGGTAGAGCTGGCCGCGCCCGCTGGTGAGGAACACCTCGCCCTCGCCCGGTCCCGGCGCCAGGCCGCAGACGTCGGGGATGTCGAGCAGCCGGCGCAGCACCGGCGCGTCCTCCAGCGCCAGCACCGCACACACGTTGCCACGCGGCGCGCTGACGGCGATGTGGCGGCCGCCACCGCAGAAGCAGACGGCGCCGGTGTAGTTGGCCAGCCGCTCGGACACCTCGTCCGGCAGCACCACCGGGCGCAGGCCCGCCTGCAGCGAGCCCGCCAGGATCAGCGGCGGGCGTTCCAGTGGGTGGCCTTCCCAGCGGCCCACCACCACCGCGTAGCTGTCCTGGCGCACCGCCAGGTGGCGCAGGCTGAGCTGATGCAGGTCGGCCGGTGCGCGATGTTCGGCCAGGCGTTCGCCGGTGCGGGCGTCCACCACCGCCACCAGCGGGCGCATCACATCGGTGTTGAGGCCGGAGCGGCCGGTCGACGGGTGGGTGCGGATGCCGCCCACCGCCACCACCAGGGCGTCGCGGCCGGCCACCCGCACCATCTCGTGCGGGCCGACGCCGTGGCATGGCAGCTCGCCGACGCGCGCGAAGCCGGCGGTGGCGTCGTAGACGCCGATGCGGCCCTCGCCGATGTCGAACGCGTTCTCGGTGGCGAGGAACAGCCGGCTGTCGCGGCTGAACACGCCGTGGCCCTGGAAGTGCCGGCCGGGCGGCGTGGCGAAGCGGGCCACCACCTCGCCGGTGTCGGGCCGGAAAGCCGCAGCGAAAGTGCCGGGGCGGCGCGCCGTCACCGCCGCCAGGCTGCCGTCCGGCGCCACCGCCACGCCGTGGCCGCGGCCGGGCAGCGTCGCGGCCAGGCGTTGGCCGCCGGCCACATCGGCCAACATGATGCCGTCCACCCCGGCGCCGTCCTGTGCCGTGCCGAGAAGGGTGAGCCGGGCGAGATCGGGATCGGCCGCCGCCGCTCCGGCATCCCCCACCGTCGCCGCCGCCGGCCGTACCCCGAATGAGGCCGTGGCCGCCGCTGCTGCCGCCAGGAAGCCGCGCCGCGACAGGTCCATCAGTCGCCGTCCATGGAATTGAAGCCGACAGTCAGCCCGAGAGCGGGGAAGATCTGCTCGCCCATGTGGTGACGCACGTCGGAAATCGCCGCACGCAATGCCAGCAGGCGGGCGTGGCCGTCCTCGCTCGTCGCCACCTCCTCCATGGTCCGGTCGCGCACCTCCTCGGCCTGCGCCACCGCTTCGGCCATCAGGTGCTGCCCGTCGTCCGCCACCTGCGGCACGCCGGCGCCCGCCAGCAGGGCCGTCAGCGGCGCATCGTCCCCGCCGTAGAGCAGGCGGTCGATGGCCTCCAGGTTGATGGCGATGTTGGCGAGCGAGCGGCCTGAGCGCCAGGCTTCGCTGCGCCGTGGCCGGGCTTCGTCCGGTGTGGTGCCGATAACGCGGGCGATCTTGCGATCGACCACCACTTCCAGATACGCCAGGATGGCGCCCATCATGGAGTCCAGCGCGGCGTCCGCACCGGTCATGCCCGGCATGCGGTCGATGTCGCGCCAATCGGCGGCGGTATCGGCCGCGATCGCCGCCACGTTGTCCGCAATCACCACCGCCAGTTCGCAACGATAGCCGCCGTTTTCGATGTGCGGCTGGCCGAACAGCAGGCGTTCCAGCGCGGGCAAGCCTTGCAGCGCCACGCTCGCCTGGGCGATGGCGCCCGGCTCCAGCAGGGTCATGTCCGGTTCGCTGACGGCGGCACCGAGCTGGCGGCTGACGGCGTTGTTGTCGTCGGGCCAGAAGTTCACCCGGTAGCGCCGATCGAACAACACGGCCGGCCCGATCTGTGCCCACTGCACCGCCTGGAAAGCATCGGCCGCATCGTGGAATGCGTCCGGCGATTGCCAGCCGTGGCCGCTTCCCCGGCAATCCAGCGTAACGGCATGGGCCAGTGTGCCCGCCGCCTCCGCGAAACGGTCGTGGTCGGCCGCGACGCGGTCAATCAATACCTGCACGGGCCCCGACCACTGGGCACGGACCGGCAGCGCTGCCGTCACGGCCATTGCCAAGCCGATCATGGCACACCAGACCCGCCGCCTTGCGCCGCCACACACCGTCTTCGTGCTCATAGGGACTCCAAGAATCTGAGGATCGCCGCCCGGTCGTCCGGCGCCAGCGCGGCGAAGCCGTCGCGCGCCGCCTGCGCCTCGCCGCCGTGCCACAGCACCGCTTCGGTGAGGTTGCGGGCGCGGCCGTCGTGCAGGAAGTAGGTGTGGCCGCTCACCACCTCGGTCAGGCCGATTCCCCACAGGGGTGCCGTCCGCCATTCGCTGCCGCTGGCCTCGCCGTCCGGCCGGTGATCGGCCAACCCCTCGCCCATGTCGTGCAGCAAGAGGTCGGTGTAGGGCCAGATCTCCTGGTCCGCCAGTGCCGGCATCGGGGCGTCGGCTGCGGTGCGGAAGGTGGGGTTGTGGCAGCCGCTGCAGCCGAGATCGGCGAACACCTCCGCCCCGCGCACCACCTGCGGATCGTCGGCGTCGCGGCGGGCGGGCACGGCGAGCGTGCGCGTATAAAAGAGAAGGAAGGTGGTGAGCTGGGTGTCCACCTCCACCTCGCCGTCGAGCGCCCCGTGGGGGGCCGATCGGCACGTGGCCTGGGCTTCCGTACAGTCGCCGAAGGAGGCCGGCACCAGGGCCGTGGACATGCCGATATCGCCATTGAAGGCCCCGGAGTTCTGGTCGACCAGCGTTGCCACATTGGCCTTCCAGCCGAAGCGGCCGAGCGCCACCGCGCCCAGCGACGGGCTCTCCACCCAGTTGGGCCGGCCGGAAAGACCGTCGCCATCGGCATCGTCGGGATCGGCATTGGCGAGGATCGCGTCCTCCGGCACGGCTTCCAGCAGGCCCAGCCCGATCATCGGCGGCGCCACACGCACCGACAGCATGACGTCGGGGCTGATCGGCCCGTAGCCGAGATCGACGATGCTGTAGCCGGGCCGGCGCAGCGACGCCGTCTCACCGCCCGAAAGGTCCACCGGTATCTCCGTCCAGTCGGTGCGCAGGTGGCCTTCCGGCACCAGGCCGGGGGCTGCCAGGTCCTGGAGCTGACCGCCATAGACCGGCTCCGGCCGCGGCGGATCGCCGGCCGTCTCCCCCGGTACGCTGAGGCGCACCAGCATGGACAGCAGCGTGTCCTCGGGGAAGTTGGCTTCCGGCGGGTGGCCGCGGCCGTCCTTCAGGTGGCAGTGCTGGCAGGCGCGGGCGTTGTAGAGCGGCCCCAGCCCATCGGCACTGGCGGTCGACGACGGTGCCACCACCCAGGCGCGGCGGAACACCGCGTTGCCGATGTTGAAGCTGGCGCGGTCGGCGAAGGTGAGGTTGGACATGGGGTGGGAGAAGGCGTTGTGGTCGGGCGTGCGGGTGGACGTGCCCTCGCCGCCCAGCAGCACCGCCAGCGCGCCGCCGGCGGATTGGCCCGTGGATTGGCCCGTGGATTGAGCAGTGGCCACCGATCCCACCGCCAGCACCGCCGCCGCCACCAGCATTGCCGGGAGGGCCAGCCGCCCGGCCGGACCGCGCCGTTCCACCGTTCGACCGTGCGACTGTACCAGCCTGCCGCTCTCTCCCGCCCGCATCTGCCCGCCTGCCTGAATCCCCACCCCTCGTCGGGCTTCTTATTCGAAGACCGCTCCGGGATTGTCCAGGCTGTCGGAGCCCTCGAAGCCGCCGACGTCGAGTTCCAGGGCCGCAACCACCTCCTCGAACGCGCCCGCCTGGGCGATCAGCGCATCGATGGCGGCCTGCACCGTGGCGTTGCCGGCATCCGCACCCTGGCCGATCATCTGGTCGTAGGCGTAGCCGCCTTCGGCGACGGCCACCATGTAGGCCATGCGCCGCGACGTCTCGTCCAACAGGTCATGGATGCGGCCATCCAGCGCCGGGTCGGCTGCCGCCACCAGGTCCGACAGCGAGGGGCCGGCGACCTCGCGGCCGTCGATGCCGACATAGCGCCCGGAATACACCGCCTGCATACCCGCCTGGTCGTAGAAATGGCTGAAATGGGTGTTGTCGGCGAAGCAGTCGTGCTCTTCCTCCGGATCGTGCAGCAGCAGGCCGAGCTGCATCCGCTCGCCGGCCAGTTCGCCGTAGGACAGGCTGCCGAGGCCCATCACGATGGTGGAAATCCCGGCGGTTTCGCCACCGTCCGTCAGGGCTGCGCGCGCCGCGCCGTCCTCGGCCCAGTTGGCCACCATCTCCTCCAGGTCGGAGATCAGCAGGTCGGTGGCGACCAGCAGGTACTGGGCGCGGCGGTCGCAGTTGCCGCCGGTGCAGTCCGCCGTGTCGAAATCGGTGTAGGGGCGGTCGCCGGCGCCGGGACCGGTGCCGTTCAGGTCCTGGCCCCACAGCAGGAACTCGATGGCGTGGTAGCCGGTGGCCACGTTGGCCTCGATGTTGTCGGCCTCCTGCAACTCATCGGCCAGCAGCTCCGGAGTGATGGTGGAGGCATCCACCGTGCGGCCGCCGAAGGTCAGCGTCGGGTTGGCGATGACGTTGGCGGTGTAGAGCACGTTCTCGTCGCTCTCGTAGCCGTAGGCGCCGGCATCGACGTAGTCGATCAGGCCCTCGTCCAGCGGCCAGGCGTTCACGCGGCCTTCCCAATCGTCGACGATGACATTGCCGAAGCGGTAGGCCTCCGACTGCTGGTAGGGCGCACGCGCCGCCCGCCAGGCCGTGCGCGCCGCCGCCAGGGTGACGGGCGACGGGTTGTCCACCAGGTCCTGCACCGCCGAGCGCAGCACCAGCGCCGTCGCCAGGGAATCGCTGTAGATGGCGTGGGCGATGTCGGCATAGGTGGTGAGCACAGCGTCGGCCGTCTGGGCGTGGCCCGGCACTGGGGCCGCGGCGACGGCGACCGCCAGCACGGCGGCCGATGCGGTGGCGAGAAGCCGGTGGGAAAGCTGCGCGGTCATGGGCGGTCGCTCCTGGCTGTCTTGGCGTTTGCTGGTGGATCTCGCCCGCGTCCACGGGCCGATGAAGCTGGTTTGCCGTCAATCCGGCAGATGCCGCGGCGGGGCATCCGGCCGCTCGGCCGGTCGGCGCCCGCGCGGCTGGGGTCGCCATCCGGGTGCGCTGCGGATACCGGGAGGCGCCTGGCCGAGGAGTTGGCGGCGCGTGATCATCGACAGCGGCCAGCCGGCGTCGCCCAGCTGCTTTGCCCAGCGCTCCGCCGGTGCCGTGGCCATGTGGGCTTCGGCCGGCTCCAGCAGATGCGCCAGGATCTCGCCGCCGCAGCGCCGGCAGGCCATCTGGTAGGCGGCCAGGCAATTGACCATTGCCGCCTCGATGGCATGCACCGCCGGGCACTGCGGCGCCCCGAACGACAGGGGTGCCCGCTGGCCGGTCACCATGATGCAGAACAACTCGTCGATGTCGTGGGCGGCATCGCCGATGCCCGACAGCGCGTAGGCATCCTCAAGATCGCCGAGCACCGGCCTGCGGTCGCGGTAGGCCGCCATCCAGGCCCTGGCGCTCCACACCACGAGCTGCTCGGCAGCCGACAAGTCGGTGGTTCTGAGCATGGGGGCCTGTTCCCTGCGCCGCGGGCTTGCCCGGTGGACGGCGGATCAACCGGACAATTTGCGAATGATTTGCACTCGCGGGACCGTCTCAGATCCGGGCGGATGCCGTCAACCGGAAAATCGATGGCCAGGTAGCGCCGGGCGGTATCGACCCGGACCACGCGCAGTGGAGGGATCGCGGGTGGACGGCTGCCCGCGCACGCCTTGAACTTTGAGCGGCAGTCTGGCGAGTGATCGCGCTGGCCTCAGCCCCGGTGCTCAAGCAGGCCGAAGGGCGTTAGCGCCAACCCACAAGCGCTCAAGCAGCGCGACGCGCGGTAGTGCCAACCCACAAGCGCTCAAGCAGGCCGAAGCGCGGTAGTGCCAACCCACAAGCGCTCAAGCAGGCCGAAGACCGATAGCGCAAATCAAGACTCTGGCGGACAGGGAGGGATTCGAACCCTCGGTACCCCTTAAAGGAGTACGACGGATTAGCAATCCGCTGGTTTAAGCCACTCACCCACCTGTCCGAAGCGACGGTGCTTACCATGCCCCGCTGCCGTTGCAAACCGTTCGTCTCTGCCACGGCCCGCCCCGCACGCATCCATCGCCGACGCGCATCTGGCCGGCCCGGCGTTGGGTGCTCCCCGCTGCGATCGCACCCGGCACATGGCTCTCCGGATATCGCTACTCATCGAGAAGAACCGCGCTATAGATGTATCGCAAAAATCGATCTTCCAACGACCATGACACTTCAAGACTATCTCGACTACCAGCGAACGTCGCTCGTCCGCGCCCTCGAAGACCCCTTCGGCACGGGGGTCGTTGCGGCACATGACCTGACGTACCTCACCCGCCGGGTGGCAATGTCCAACGGCTCCGTCCACCCTCTCGGCCGGTTCCGCAACGCCGTCTTCGTGATCAACAAGAACGGCCACAAGGAGCTGTGGTGCCGCGCCCAGGCGGGTCGATACACCAACGCCTTCACCCTCTTTGCCAATACCCAGTTGGGCTTTGCCTACGACAGGGCGAAGTGCCCGGGTTACGACGTCGACCATCTGTTCAACCGCGGCCGCGTGCGCCGCAGCCACGATCCGGCCCCGGCCGATCCCCTGGCGTTCACCCACCAGTTGCCGCCCAGCACCTTTGTCCGGATGGTGCTGGTAAAGTCCTCCGTCAACCAGGCTTTCGGCAGCATGCTGGAAAAGGCACTGGGCACTAAGAACGACGGGGGCCGCCCCTATCGCGACTTCACCTCCATGCAACTCGCCAAGGCGCTCAACATCGCCCCCAACGTGACCGGGGCCGGGCTGGTGAGCAACGGCAACCTGGTGCATATCGCAGCGGAGATGGAGCGCCTCGGCGTGCTTGCCGCACTGGGCGTCAGCCGCGCCCAGATGCTGTCGGAACTCATGCAGCAGCGGGATTTCGCGCTCCGCTGACGGGAGATGGCGCGCCTCACACCTGCGGCACCGCCATTCCCTTGGCGACGGCCGGGCGGCTGCCCACGGCTTCTTGCCAGCGCAGCACATTGGCATAGGGCGACAGGTCCTCGCCGATGAAGTTGGCGGCGGAAAACACCCACGGATAGGTGGCCATGTCGGCGATGGAATAGTCGCCCGCCAGGTAGTCCGCCGTGCCCAGCCGGCGGTCCATCACCGCCAGCAGCCGGTGCATCTCCTTCAGATAGCGCTGCTTGGCGTAGGGTACGTCCTCCGGGGCGAACTTCACGAAGTGGCTGGCCTGGCCGAACATGGGGCCGACGCCGGCCATCTGGAACATCAGCCATTCCATGACGAAGGTGCGCCCGCGCGCATCGGCCGGCATGAACCGGCCCGTCTTCTCCGCCAGGTAGAAGAGGATCGCCCCGCTTTCGAACACCGAGATCGGCGCACCGCCCGGCCCGTCGGGATCGACGATGGCGGGGATCTTGGAGTTGGGGTTGATGGCCACGAACTCCGGTGCGAACTGCTCGCCCTTGCCGATATGGATGACATGGGTGCTGTAGGGCAGTGCCGTCTCCTCCAGCATGATGGACGCCTTGCGGCCGTTGGGCGTGGCGAAGGTGTAGAGGTCGATCATGCGGGGCGGCCTTTCGCGGTTTGAGCGGGGGCCGGCGCGCCGGAAGGTCCGGGATGGCGCGCGCGCCGGGTGGTGATCTGGCGATCTATATGGTCTCGCACACCACTTCGCGTACCCGTCCGCTGCTCAACAATGTGGTGAAGAGGGTATCGGAGTCGGGCACCGGCTGCACCGGCCGCGCGGTGGGCTGGGCGGCCACGAAGGCGGCGCCGCCACTGGCCACGGCGATGGGCACGCTGACGATCTGGCCGCGGCGCGGCACCTCGGCGATGACGATGCCGACGACGCCGCCATCGGCCAGCACCAGGGGGCCGCCGCTGATGCCGCCGAGCGAGCCGCCGAAGCCGATATGGCGCGGGTAGTGCACCGCCATCCACACATCGTGCTGGCGTTCGGGCAGCAGGAAATCGGCTGCGGACCTGCGATAGACCGCGGGGCCGAGGTAGCGCACCTCCACCACGCCCGCGGCGCCCTGCGGAAAGCCGATGCCGGCAGCCGGGGTGCCCGCCGGCACCTCCCCCTCCACCACGGTCAACGGCTCGCCTCCGCCGGTCGCCACCCAGAAGGCCGCGGCATCGAAACTGGGATGGCCCTGCACATGGTAGACCGGCGCATCGAGCAGGCGACCGGTGCCCTCCAGCATCAGGCGGTGGCAGCCTTCGGTGACATGGCGTGCGGTCAGCCACACGCTCTCCGCCGGCCTGTCCCTGCCTTCGCCTTGGCCGCCCGCATCGACCACGAAGCCGGTACCGGCGGTGTAGCCGGGCCGCCGCGGTGGTCCGCCGACGACGCCGCGGTTGATGCGCGCCACCAGGGCGATGCCGGCGGGATCGGCGAACGGGTAGCGGTGGCGCGCGTCGCCCGGCGCCACCTCCGCCACCGGTGCGCCCACCGGCAGGCGCGGGCCCGTGGGCGGTGCGCGGTCGGAAAAGGCGCCGAACTCGTAAGCGACGATGACCACCAGCGCGGCGATCACCAGCACGTCCCACAGCCCGATGCCGAGCCGGCTCACGGCGTCGTGCCCGCGGACAGCGGCGTCACGTTCCCCGGCCTCACGGAGTCGACAGCGCGCCGGCGTTGAGAAGGCCGACGACAATCTGGGCGGCGGCGACGCCGATGGCCGGTGCGATGTCGCCGTCGCCGAGGTGCCGCGTCTTCAGCCGGAAGAGCAGCGCGATGATGAAATAGGCGACGATCTGCACCAGCACCGCCAGCACGCCGTAGAAGATGATATCGAAGGGCCTGAGCGCATATTGCAGGCTGGCCGCCACCGGCAGCGCCATGCCGATCGCCGCCCCCGCCAGCAGGATGGCGGCCGCCGGGCGGCGCTGGCGCATCAGCGTAATTTCCTTGTAGGGCGTGACCAGCACATAGATGCCCATGCCCAGCAGCAGCACCAGCAGGGCCGTGCCGAAATGCAGGGCCAGCACCGGCAGCGTGGCCAGATAGGGCTCGATCTCCGCCATCCCCTCCCCTCCGGCCCGCTGGCCTCAGATCTTCGTCCGGCACCGGCCCGCCATCGACGGGTTTGGGCTATACGCCGTCGAGCGCCTGGGCCAGGTCGGTCACCAGATCGCCGACATCCTCGATGCCGACCGACAGGCGCAGGAGGTCGGGCGGCGTCGGGGTGTCCGGCCCTTCGATGGTATAGCGGTGTTCGATCAGGCTTTCCACGCCGCCCAGGCTGGTGGCGCGCTGCCACACCTGGCAGCGCTTGGCGACGCCGAGGGCCGCATCGGCCCCGCCGCGCACCCGCACCGACAGCATGCCGCCGTAGCCGCCGCTCATCTGCTTGGCGGCAATGGCGTGGCCGGGGAAGTCGCCGAGGCCGGGGTAGCACACCTGCTCCACCTTGGGGTGCTGGGCAAAGCAACCGGCGATGTAAAGCGCGGCCGCCGACTGGTGGCGCACCCGCAAGAACAGCGTGCGCATGCCGCGCACCAGGAGCCACGCCTCGAACGGCCCCAGCACCGGCCCGGCGAGGTAGCGCAGGTGGGTGATCTCCTCCCACAGCGCATCGGCTTGCCGCGCCACCAAGGCGCCGGCCAGCACGTCGGAATGGCCGTTCAGGTACTTTGTGGCACTGTGCATCACGATATCGGCGCCGAGGTCGAGCGGCCGCGTGTGCACCGGCGTCGCCACCGTGTTGTCCACCGCCAGGCGGGCACCGGCAGCGTGGGCGATCTCCGCCAGGGCGGCGATGTCGCACACCGTCCACAGCGGGTTGGCGGGGCTTTCCACGAACACCAGCTTGGTCTTGCCGGGGCGGATGGCGGCGCGCACCGCGTCCAGGTCGCCGGGGTCCACCAGGTCGCTCTCAAGGCCCCAGGGCCTGGCCCATTCCTTGAAGTATTTGGGCGTGCCGAAATACATGTGGCTGGAGACCACCATGTGGTCGCCCGGCCGGTGGGCCTGCACCAGGGTGGCGATGGCCGCCATGCCGGACGCGAACAGCAGCGCGCCCGCCCCGCCTTCCAGTTCGGCCAACAGGCGTTCGGCCAGAAGATAGGTGGGGTTTTCGTCGCGCGTGTAGCCGCGGCCGCCCACCTGGGCGTAGTCGACGCCGTTGCGGGCGAAGGTGGTGGACGGGTGGATCTGCGGCACCACCGCGCCTGTATGGGGGCAGAGAAAGCCGTCGAGCCCGACCAGGCGGGTCTCCAGGCTGCGGGCGGGGCGGTCTTCGCGGTCGGTCATGGGCGGTCCGGGGGCTTTCGGGATCCCACTTCATGCCCGCCCCGGCCCCCTTCCATCAAGGGCGCGATTGTGGGGAGACGCTCCCCCTACCCATCCAGCTTCTGCTTGAGGATCTCGTTCACCGCCGCCGGGTTGGCCTTGCCGCCGGACTTCTTCATGGTCTGGCCGACGAAGAAGCCGAACAGCTTGTCCTTGCCGGACCGGTATTCCGCCACCTTGTCCGCCTGTTCGGCCAGCACCTGGTCGATCACCGCAGCGATGGCGCCGGTGTCGGTCACCTGCTTCAGCCCCTTGGCCTCGACGATGGCATCGGCGTCCCGGCCGGTTTCCAGCATGTCGGCGAACACGTCCTTGGCGATGCGGCCGGAGATGGTGTCGTCGGCGATCAGGTCGACGAGACCGCCGAGCTGGGCTGCCGTCACCGGGCTGTCGCCGATATCCTTGCCGGACTTGTTCAAGGCGCCGAACAGCTCGGTGATCACCCAGTTGGCGGAAAGCTTGGCATCGCGGCCTTTGGCCACGTCCTCGTAGAAATCCGCCCGCGCGCGTTCGGCCACCAGCACGCGTGCGTCGTATTCCGACAGCCCGTAGTCGGCCATGAAGCGGGCCTTCTTGGCGTCCGGCAGTTCCGGCAGGGTCTGCTTGATGGCCTCGACCCAGTCGTCGTCCAGCTCCAGCGGCAGCAGGTCGGGGTCGGGGAAGTAGCGGTAGTCGTGCGCTTCCTCCTTGCCGCGCATGGACCGGGTGATGCCCTTGCCCGGGTCCCACAGCCGGGTTTCCTGGATCACCTTGCCGCCGTCCTCCAGCAGCTCCACCTGGCGGGCGGCCTCGTACTCGATGGCCTGCTGCACGGCCCGGATGGAGTTGACGTTCTTCACTTCGCAGCGCGTACCGAATTCGTTGTCGCCCACCTTGCGCACCGACACGTTGACGTCGCAGCGCATGGAGCCTTCCTCCATGTTGCCGTCGCAGGTGCCCAGGTAGCGCACGATGGAGCGCAGCTTGCGCAGGTAGGCGCCGACCTCCTCGGGGCTGCGCAGGTCGGGCTTGGAGACGATCTCCATCAGCCCGACGCCGGTGCGGTTCAGGTCGATGAAGGTGCGCCGGGGGTCCTGGTCGTGGATGGACTTGGCGGCATCCTGCTCCAGGTGCAGGCGCTCGATGCCCACCTCGCGGGTGCGGCCGTCCTCCAGGTCCAGCACGATGGTGCCTTCGCCGACGATGGGGTGGTAGAGCTGCGAGATCTGGTAGCCCTGGGGCAGGTCGGCGTAGAAGTAGTTCTTGCGGTCGAACACGCTGAGCTTGTTGATCTGCGCGTTGAGGCCAAGGCCGGTGCGCACCGCCTGGGCGACGCAAGCTTCGTTGATCACCGGCAGCATGCCGGGCATGGCCGCGTCCACCAGGCTGACCTGGCTGTTGGGCTCCGCCCCGAAGGCGGTGGCGGCGCCGGAGAACAGCTTGGCTTCGGAGATCACTTGGGCGTGGACCTCCAGCCCGATCACCATCTCCCACGTGCCCGTGTTGCCTTCGATCACCGCCGCCATGGTCCGTCGATCCCGTGTTGCGTAGCTGTGTGCGATATCGGGTCTGATCCTTGCCGCGGCAACGCACCGGTTCAAGGAGTTTCGCCCATCCCGGTTCCCGGCTCCCGTCAATTTCTTTGGTCGCCTTCGGCGCAGTCCGGTTCCAGCCCGCGCCCCCAGGGCTGGTGCGACCAAAGTAAAGGCCCTACCCCGGCATGCCGCCCAGGTTGGGGGCACGGCGGGCGCGCCGCACCTGTTCGCGCCAGATGATGAACAGCCCGGCGCCGATCACCACCGCCGCGCCGACCAGCACCATGGCCTGCGGCACCTCGGCGAAGATCAGGTAGCCCAGCACCAGGGCGTAGACCATGGCGGTATAGTCGAACGGAGCCAGCAGGCTCGCCTGGGCGTAGCGGTAGCCGAGCGTCAAGCAGATCTGCGCCACCCCGCCGCACACGCCGATGCCGATCAGCATCAGCCATTGCAGCGTGGTCGGCCAGATCCACACGAAGGGCAGGAAACACGCCGCCACAAGGGTGTTGGTCAGCGTGAAGTAGAAGATGATCGAGGCACTGGTTTCCGTGCCGCTCATGGAGCGGATGGAGATCATCGCCACCGCCATGCAGAAGGCGCCGCACAGGGCCACCACCGCGCCGATGGCATAGGTTTGGTCGGCGTCGCCGGCCAGCGCGTCGGGGTCGAGCAGGCGCAGGCCCGACGGCTCCAGCATCATCAGCACGCCGAAGAACCCCACCGTGACGGCGCTCCAGCGGTAGACGCCGACGGACTCCTTCAAGATCAGAGCCGCCATGACGGTGGTGAACAAGGTGGACGCGAAGGTGATGGCCACCGCGTCCACCAGCGGGATCAGCACCAGGGCGGTAAAGCCCAGCAGCATCGCCATGGTGCCGACGCCCGAGCGGATGATGTGCTTGCCCGGGTGGCGGGTGCGCAGAACTCTCAGCCCGCCCGCGGAATAGATCACGAAGGCCAGCGGCACGAAGGCGAACAGTCCGCGGAAGAAGACGATCTGACCGGTGTGGAGGTCCTGCCCCACCCCCTTGATGATCACGTTCATCACCGAAAAGCAGCCCACCGCCAGCACCTTGTAGAGGATGCCGAGAAGGGGGTCGGGCGGCCGCTTCATGGCCTGGCCTGGGGGGTGTGGGGGGTCATATTTGCTTGGTAACCGAGGCTTCGGCCGCGCCACAATCGCCGGCCACGCGCAGGGGCCACGCGCAGGGGGCATGCGCGCGGGCACGGTGAGACGGGCGCGGCGGCAGCCCCGCATTTGGACGTCAGGTGCGGTGCCCCGCCCCGTCGCTACGGCCCCGTTCCAGCCGCCGCTGGCAAAGCCCGGCGATCGCGGCCCCCGTCACCGCCCCCAGGAGGGCGAGCCAGGGTCCGAGATAAAGGAAGGTCGCCGCCAGGTAGCCCAGCACCAGGGGCGTGCCCGCGGCGATGGTACCGATGGCGCACATCAGGCCATAGGCCGCCACCGCGGTCAGCGCCCCGGCCGCAGCTCCCCGCCAGGCGCTGAACCCGGCATTGCGCGGCGCCATCCGGCCCCAGAAGCGCGGCGCCAGCAGCGTGGCGGAGGCGCAGCCGGCGAGCGCCCACACGCTCCACATGAAGCGCACGCTGTCGGGCCGGCTGGCGACCAGGACCACGCCCAGCACGAAGGAGGCGACGAAGGCCGCCCAGGCCATGCGGCGTTGGCCCCAGGCGGCGACCGGGCCGAGACGGGGATCGTCGGGTGTCATGCGCTGCCCGCTCCACGGAGCTGGTCGCGGCAGTACTGCGTCACCAGGGCACCGCACACGGCCCCCAGCGGCAGGGTGACCAGGCCCGCAAGCAGGACCGAAACCGCCAGCGCGACGACACCGTATCCCAGGGCATCGAGGACCGTCACGGCGGCCCCGGCCTGGTGCAACGGCGGGCGGTCGAGCGCCGTCGCATAGGCCACGAAGGCCCCAAGTCCAATCCCCACATGGCCCATCAGGGCTGTGGCCAGCCCCGCCAGAACGCCCCGGCCGAGGGGAAAGCGGCCGCGCCGGGGCACGATGGCGCCCCACAGCCACGGTGCGGCCAGGGTGGCGCCGATGCAGGCGCAGGTGGGCAGGTACCAGCGGAACATGCCGAGCAGGTGCGCACCGGTCGTCCGGTCCATCACCATGGCCGCGGTGAACCCCACCGCGAGGGCCGTGATGGCAGCCCAGCGCCGGCCGATGCGCACCAGCCGGGCATAGGCGGGGTCGGCCGGCGGTGGACCGTCTTCACGCATCGACGGGCGGGGTCGCGGTTGCCATGGCCCATGAGCTTAGCAGATCCGTCGCACCTCCCGGTACGGGGTCGACAAGCCCTAACCGGCGATCTTGCGCCACCGGCTGCGGCAATAGAGCGTCACCACCAGGGCGTAGAGGGCGCCCAGCGGCAGGGTGATCCACCAGCACACCCCCAGCGATACCCAGAGGAAGCCCGCGGCCATGACCGCGCTCGTTTCGATCCGCTGCCACAGATCGGCCGGGGGCTGGGCCGCCGGGCCAAGGTCCAGCGCCAAAACGACGAACACGGCGAGAGCCATCGCCAGATGGGCGGCCAGCGCCGTCAGCACGCCGGACAGCGTGCCCGGCCACAGACGGAACGTGCCGCGGCCCGGTGCCAGCCAGGCCCAGAAACCCGCTGCCACCAGGGGTGCTGTGACCAGCGCCGCCGCCGGCAGAACCACCAGGAACAGCGCGTTCAGGCTGACGCCGACGCCGACCAGCAGGATCACCACCGCGAGTGCCGCCGCGTCCAGCGCTCCCATCCGCGCCAGCCACCGCCCGCGTTGGACCAGCCGCCGATAGGCGTCCGTCGGCGGGGCTGCCACGGCTAGGCGCGCATGTTGAACGGCGGGGCCAGCTTGAACGCCGCGGCATCCTCGATCGCCTGGGCGACGCGCAGCAGCGTCGCTTCGTCGAACGGCCGGCCCAGCACCTGCAGGCCCAGCGGCAGGCCCTGGTGGTCGAGCCCGGCCGGTACCGAAATCCCCGGCAGCCCGGCCATGTTGGCGGTCACCGTGAAGATGTCGTTGAGGTACATGGTCACCGGATCGTCCGGCACGTTGTCGAGGCCGAAGGCACCGCTCGGCGTGGTCGGCGTCAGCACGGCGTCGAAACCCTCGAACACCCGGTCGAAGTCGCGGCGGATCAGGCTGCGCACCTGCTGGGCCTTGCGGTAATAGGCATCGTAGTAGCCGGCCGACAGCACATAGGTGCCGATGAGGATACGCCGCCGCACCTCCGCCCCGAAGCCGGCGCCGCGGGTGTTCTCGTACATCTCGATGATCGACTTGCCGTCGACGCGCAGGCCGTAGCGCACGCCGTCGTAGCGCGCCAGGTTGGACGAAGCTTCGGCGGGCGCGACGATGTAGTAGGCCGGCAGCGCGTGGTGGGTGTGCGGCAGCGAGACCTCGGCCACCTCCGCCCCGGCAGCGCGCAGCCAGTCGATCCCCTGCTGCCACAGGGCTTCGATCTCCGCCGGCATGCCGTCCACCCGGTATTCCTTGGGCACGCCGATCTTCAGGCCGCGCACGCCGTCCTTCAGTGCCGCCTCGAAGTCCGGCACCGGCAGGTCGACGCTGGTGGAGTCCTTGGGATCGAGCCCGCAGATGGAGGTGAGCAGGATGGCGCAGTCGCGCACCGTCACGCCGAATACGCCCGCCTGGTCGAGCGACGAGGCGAAGGCGACGATGCCCCAGCGCGAACACCGTCCGTAGGTCGGCTTGATGCCGGTGATGCCGCAGAAGCTGGCCGGCTGGCGGATCGACCCGCCGGTATCGGTGCCCAGCGCACCGACGCCGACGCCGGCCGCAATGGCGGCCCCGGACCCGCCGGAGGAGCCGCCGGGCACCAGCTTGCGCGCAAACCCGTCGCCGGTGCCGCCGCCGTCACGCGGGCTCCACGGGTTGATGGTGGGGCCGTAGTAGGAGGTGAGCGTGGACGAACCCATGGCGAACTCGTCCAGGTTCAGCTTGCCCAGCATCACCGCTCCGTCCGCCCACAGCTTGGACGTCACGGTGCTTTCGTAGGTCGGCACGAAGCCGTCCAGGATGTGGCTGCCCGCGGTGGTCAGCACACCGGTGGTACAGAACAGGTCCTTCACGCCGATGGGCAGGCCGTTGAGCGGCCCGGCCTCGCCCCTGGCGCGGCGCGCATCGGCCGCTTCGGCCATGGCGAGCGCCTGCTCGGCCGTTTCGGTGATGAACAGGTTGAGCGGCCGCGCGCGCTCCATGGCGCCGACATGGGCGGTCACCAGGTCCACGGCGGAGGTCTCGCCGGCCTTCAGCGCATCCCGCGCTTCGGCCAGCGTCAGCGACAGCAGGTCGGCCATGGCCTACTCCACCACCTTCGGAACGGAATAGAAGCCGCCCGTGGCGTCCGGCGCGTTGGCCAGCACCTTGTCGGGGATCTGCCCGTCGGTCACCACGTCCGGGCGCCGCCGCAGCTTCTGCGTGGCCATGCCGGTCATCGGCGGCACATCGGTGGTGTCCACCGCGCCGAGCTGTTCCACGAAGGTGAGGATTTGGCTGATCTCGCCCGCCAGGTGGTCCAGTTGGTCGTCCGGCACCTTCAAACGGGCCAGATGGGCAATGCGGCGAACGCTATCGGTGTCGAGGGCCATGGCAGGCGCGGGTCCGTTGGCTTGCGAGCAGATAAGCCCTGCGCGGCGGCCGGCACGGGCCCGATTGTGCGCAAGGACGCCGGACGCTATCACCGCGGCATGCTGCTGGACAACATATTGCACCTGCGCGGGACGGTGGCCGAGGGCGCGCGGCTGATGGCGCTGGACATCGGGTCGAAGACCATCGGGCTCGCCGTCTCCGATGCCGCATGGATCGTCGCCTCGCCGGTGAAGACCATCCGCCGTACCCGCATGGGGGCCGATGCCGCCGAGTTGTTCCGGCTGGCCGACGAGCGCGGTGTCGGCGGGCTGGTGGCCGGCCTGCCGGTCAACATGGACGGCAGCGAAGGGCCGCGCTGCCAATCGGTGCGCGCATTCGCCGACAACCTGCTCGCCATCCGCGACATCCCGCTGGCGTGGTGGGACGAGCGCTGGTCCACCCTGGCGGTGGAGCGCGCCATGATCGACGCCGACCTGTCGCGGGCCAAACGCGCCAAGGCGGTGGACGCCGCGGCGGCCGCCTACATCCTGCAAGGGGCGCTCGACCGTCTGGCGGCCGCCCGGCGGGACGGATAGGCGATGATCTCCGTTCTCCTGGCGCTGGCCCCGGTGTTCGCCATCATCGTGCTGGGCATCTGGCTGCGCCAGGCGACGTTCCTCGACGCCGGCTTCTGGCGGCCGGCCGAGCAGCTTACCTACTTCGTGCTGTTCCCGGCCCTGCTGGTGTCCACGCTGGGCACTGCGGATCTCGGCGGACTGGGCGAAGTGCTGCCCATGGTGGGCGCCATCTGGGTGGCCATCATCGGCATGACGGTGGCCCTGGTGCTGGCGCGGCCGACCACCGGGCCCTCGGGGCCGAAATTCAGCTCCGTCGTCCAGGGCGTGATCCGCCAGAACAGCTATATCGGCCTGGCGGTGGCGGCCGCCTTTTACGGCGACGGCGGCGTCGCCGCGGCGGCGGTGGCGCTGGTGGCCATCGTGCCGCTGGCCAACGTGATCTCCGTGGCCGTGATCACCCACTACGCCTCCAGCGGCACCCCGTCCGTGCGCGGCATATTGGGCCAGCTTGCCCGCAACCCGCTGATCGTCGGCGTCATCCTCGGCCTGGCGCTCAACCTGTCGGGCATCGGCATCCCCATCGTGTTCGACAGCGTGCTGCGCATCCTCGGCAACGCGGCGCTCGCCTTCGGCCTGCTGGCGGTGGGGGCGGCGCTCGACCTTGACAGCCTGCGCGCCAGCGGCCGGGTCGCCGCGGTAACCTGCGGGCTGAAGCTGGTGGTGATGCCGGCCATCACCTTGGCCGCCTGCCTGGCCTTCGGCGCAGTGGGAATGCTGGGGTTCATCGCCGTCATGTTCAACGGCCTGCCCACCGCCACCAATTCCTACATCCTGGCCCGCCAGCTCGGCGGCGACGCAACCCTGATGGCCGGCCTGATCACCTTGCAGACGGCCCTGTCGGCGATCACCCTGCCGCTGGTGCTGGGCGGGCTGACGGCCCTGGGCTGGTAGGCGCGCGCCCATCCCCAGTCGCCCTCCCGAGTCGGCCGCGGCCTGCTCCCCACCCCGGCCGCCGCCGGCAGCATCGCCAGCCGGGCCGCCGGATGGGGCTGCGGGCTGGCACCACGGCCCACAAGATGCACTATGTGCCGCCATGGACACGACGACCGGCTTTCCGCACCGCCACCTGCTGGGCATCGAGGGGCTGAGCCCGGCCGACATCACCTGGCTGCTCGACCGGGCCGACGGCTATGTCGACCAGAGCCGCCGCCGCGACAAGCGCACCGCCCTGTTGCGCGGCCGCACGGTGATGAACCTGTTCTTCGAAGCCTCCACCCGCACCAGCGCGTCGTTCGAACTGGCGGCCAAGCGCTTGGGGGCCGACACCATCAACATGCCGGTTGCCGCCTCCTCGGTGAAGAAGGGCGAGTCGTTGATCGACACGGCGACCACGCTCAACGCCATGCACCCCGACGCGCTGATCATCCGCCATCCCGACGCGGGGGCGGCCCACCTGTTGTCGCAAAAGGTGCAGGCCCATGTGATCAATGCCGGCGACGGCGCCCACGAACACCCCACCCAGGCGCTCTTGGATGCGCTGACCCTGCGCCGCCGGCTCGGCCGCATCGCCGAGCTGGAGGTGGCGATCTGCGGCGACGTCGCCCACAGCCGCGTCGCCCGCTCCAACATCCTGCTTCTCCAGGCCATGGGGGCGTATGTCCGCGTGGTCGCGCCGCCGACGCTGCTGCCCGCCGCCATCGACCGTATGGGCGTGGAGGTGTTCCACGACATGAAGGCCGGCATCGCCGGCGCCGACGTGGTGATGATCTTGCGCCTGCAGCTTGAGCGCATGCACGGCAGCTTCGTGCCGTCGACCCGCGAATACTTCCACTTCTTCGGCCTGCACGATGCCGCCCTGGCCGCCGCCAAGCCCGACGTCGTCATCATGCATCCGGGGCCGATGAACCGCGGCACGGAGATCGATAGCGGCATCGCCGACGACACCAACCGGTCGGTGATCCTCGACCAGGTTGAACTGGGTGTGGCGGTGCGTATGGCGGTGCTGGACGCCCTGCTGGGCGAAACGGAGATGGACGGGACGGGGGTGGCGGCATGACGACCGTGTTCCGCAACGCCCGCCTGCTCGACCCCGCTGCGGGCCTGGACGCGCCGGGCGGCGTGCTGGTGGAAGGAAAACGCATCGCCGCCGCCGGGGCCGGCCTGTTCGCCGATCCCGCCGAGCTGCCGGAGGGTGCCGCGGTGGTGGACTGCCAGGGGGCCTGCCTCGCCCCCGGCCTGGTGGACCTGCGCGCGCGCATCGGCGAGCCGGGCGAGGAGCACAAGGAGACCATCGAAACCGCCTCCATTGCCGCGGCGGCGGGGGGGGTGACCGCACTCGCCATGCTGCCCACCACCCAGCCGCCGGTGGACAGCGTGCATGGGCTGGAGTTCGTCGCCCGGCGTGCCCGCACCGCCCAGCGCACCAAGATTTTCCCCTATGCCTGCCTGACCCGAGGTGCTGCGGGCGAGCAGATTACCGAGATGGGCCTTTTGGCCGAAAGCGGCGCCATCGCCTTTACCGACGGCAACCACGCGGTGGCCGATCCGCTGGTGATGCTGCGGGCACTGAGCTACGCCACCGCCTTCGACCTGCTGATCTGCCAGCACCCGGAAGATCCGCGGCTGGCCGCGGCCGGCGTGATGAACGAAGGCGAGGTCTCCACCCGGCTGGGCCTGCCCGGTATCCCGCGCGAGGCCGAAGCCATCCTGATCGAGCGCGACCTGCGCTTGGTGGCCCGCACAGGGGCGCGCTACCACATCGCCCATGTGTCGACGGCCGAAGCGGTCGCACTGGTGCGCCGCGCCAAGGCCGACGGGCTGAAGGTGACGTGCGACACCAGCCCGCCCTACTTCGCCCTGACGGAGATGGACGTTACCGACTATCGCACCTTCGCCAAGCTCTCCCCGCCGTTGCGCGACGAGATGGACCGGCGCGCCATCGTCGACGGGCTGGCCGACGGCACCATCGATGCCATCGCCAGCGACCACGACCCCCAGGACACCGACAGCAAGCGCCAGCCCTTCGCGTCCGCCGCCGTCGGCGGAGCCGGGCTGGAAACCCTGCTGCCGGTGGCGCTCGACCTCTACCACAACGGCCACCTGTCGCTGCTCGACGTGATCGGCCGCATGACCGCGGCCCCGGCGCGCATCCTGCGGCTGGAGCTGGGCACGCTGGCGCCGGGGGCCCCGGCCGACCTGATCGTGTTCGACCCCGACCGGCCGTGGCGCATCGATGCCGACACGCTGGTGGGCAAGTCGCGCAACTCGCCCTTCGACCGCCGGCTCACCAGCGGCAAGGTGCTGCGGACCGTGGTGGACGGCCGCACGGTGCACCTGGCGGAGTAAGCGAACCACAGGGGAACTCCCCATGGACAGCCAATTCATCGCCGACGCGCTGCGGTTCCTGCTGGGCATCCGTGTGCTGGGATGGCAGGAGGCGTGGCCCTATTTGGCCATCGCCGTCTGCGGCGGCTACCTGCTGGGCTCCATCCCCTTCGGGCTGGTGCTGACGCGGCTGGCCGGCCTGGGCGACGTGCGCAAGATCGGCTCGGGCAATATCGGCATGACCAACGTGCTACGCACCGGCCGCAAGGATCTGGCGGCGTTCACCTTGCTGCTGGACGCCGGCAAGGGCGCGCTGGCGGTGTTTTGCGGCTACTGGTGGATCAACCAGGACTACGCGGTGTTGGCCGGGCTGGGCGCCTTCCTCGGCCACCTGTTTCCCATCTGGCTTCTGTTCCGCGGCGGCAAGGGCGTGGCGACGGGGGCCGGCATCCTGTTTGCCCTCTCCTGGCCGGTGGGCGTGCTGGCCGGGCTTACCTGGCTGCTGGTGGCCGTGGTGACACGCTACGCGTCGCTGAGCGCGCTGGTCGCCTGCGCCCTGGCGCCGGTGTACGCGTACGCCATCAGCCAGGTGGAGGTCGCCGGCACCTACTTCGCCGACGCCCAGCGCACGCAGTTCTTCATCGTGCTGGCGGTGCTGGTGTGGTTCGCCCACCGCGGCAACATCGTGCGCCTGGTGTCGGGCACCGAGCGGAAGTTGGGAGAGAAGAAGGGGTAGCGCGCCTGCCGGCCCGGATACCTACCAGACGAGACAGGCAAGATCGGGAATGTCCGCGAAATCGGCCCCGTTTGTTGTGACCAGCGTGGACCGATGCACCAGAGTTTGTGCTGCGATCATGCGATCCAGGATCTTGCGGCGGGAATAGCCGGCCGCGGCGACGATCGCTCCGTATCGCGCCGCCGCCAAATCGTCGAACGGAAGGCAGGGAATGGCGGCAAGCATGACGTCCAGCCGCGCGCGCCGAATTGCGGCTTGATCTGGCACGCGGTAGACGCCGCCTTCCAATTCCACCCGCGTTATCACCGACATCAGGACCGCGCCGTCTAGGTTGGCGATACGTGCCTGCGTGTCCGGGTCACCGTCGCGCAGGCGGATGGCGATATTGGTGTCGATCAGATAGGCCATGGCTCAAAGGCCAGGGCGTTCCGGAATCTCCGCCTCGTCCCTGGCTTCGATTGCGTTCGGGCGTGGCATTTCGGCAAGGCGCTCCAGCATCTCTGGCACCGTCATCTTGGCCGGATAGATGGTCATCACGTCGCCGGAGCGGACGATCACCACTTCGGTGTCGATGCCGAACGCCACGTCCTTGGGCAGGCGTACGGCCTCGCTGTTCCCGCTGCGAAACGTACGGCTATGGGCTGTGGGCATGACGACCGCTCCTTGTATTCACATGTATATATGTGCCGGGAGCGGCCTGGCAACGCACGACTTCAAATGCAGACGGCGCCTAAAACGGTATCTCATCGTCCAAGTCCCCCGGGGCCGAGCGGCCCTGGTCGGAGGAGCTGCCACGGTCGCCGCCGCGGTCGCCGCCGCGGTCGCCATAGTCCGGGCCGGCGTCGTAGGGGTTGACGTCACCGTTCCTGAAGCCGCCCGAGGCGCCCTCGCCCTGGCGCCCGTCCAGCATGGTCAGCTCACCGCGGAAGGGGCGCAGCACCACCTCGGTGGTGTAGCGGTCCTGGCCGTCCTGGCCCTGCCATTTGCGGGTCTCCAACTGGCCCTCGATATAGACCTTGGAGCCCTTGCGCAGGTAGCGCTCGCACACCCCCACCAGGGCGTCGTTGAGCACGGCGACGCGGTGCCACTCGGTGCGCTCCTTGCGCTCGCCGCTGGTGCGGTCCTTCCAGGTCTCCGTCGTCGCCAGCGACAGGTTGCACACCCGCCCGCCGTTCTGGAACGTCCGCACTTCCGGGTCGCGGCCCAAATTGCCGACCAGGATGACCTTGTTGACCGTGCCTGCCATGGGATGTGCCTTCTAGTCTCTTGGAGTGCCGAGTTTCTTGGAATGCCGCCGGCCAGTGCCCTACGCCGAACGGGTGTGTCGTCGCCGTTTTGTTCGCGCGAAACCATAACGCCCGCGATGCGCCCCCGCAATCCACCGCGGACGGGATTGGCGGCCGTTCGCGGTGGGGTCCGCCGGACGGGCCGGACATCGCGTCGTCGAGCGTACACCGGCCCGACCGAAGGCCCCTCCGCCGCCGCGACAGGACAAAGGATCTCAATGATATCAGGGAGATCCTCGCTGTCGGCGGGATGACGGGCGCCGATGGCGGCGTGCTCTTCGCGGCGCGATGGCCCGGTGGCCTCAGGTGTCCGCCACGCAGCGCCGGTGCTGCCGGCCGAGCCCGGCCACTTCCATCACCACCTCGTCGCCAGGCTTCAGGAACACCTGCGGGCGCTGGCCCAGCCCCACCCCCGGCGGCGTGCCGGTGGCGATCACGTCGCCCGGCTCCAGGCGCATGAAGCGGCTGATGTAACTCACCAGGTCCAGCACGCCGAACACCATGGTTCGGGTGCTGCCGTTCTGGAAGCGGTGGCCGTTGACCTCCGTCCACAGGGCGAGCGCCTGGGGGTCGGCCACCTCGTCGCGCGTCACCAGCCAGGGGCCCAGCGAGCCGAAGCTGTCGTAGCTCTTGCCCTTCACCCATTGGCCGGTGCTTTCGGACTGGTAGGCGCGTTCCGACACGTCGTTGACGACGCAGAACCCGGCGACATGGCGCAGCGCGTCCGCCCGCGCGACGTGCTTGGCGGTGGCGCCGATGACGATGCCCAGCTCCACCTCCCAGTCGGTCTTCTGGGACCCCGGCGGGATCAGCAGGTCGTCGTCGGGGCCGCACACGGCGGTGATGGCCTTCATGAACAGCACCGGTTCCGCCGGCACGTCCATGCCCGCTTCCGCGGCGTGGTCGGCGTAGTTGAGGCCGACGCACACCACCTTGCCGACACCGCCCACGCACGGCCCAAGCCGCGTGCCGACGGGCACAGGGGGCAGCGTGGCGGGATCGATGGCGCGCAGCCGGTCGAGCCCGACTGCCGACAGAACGGTCCCGGAAATGTCGTCGACGACGCCGCCGAGGTCGCGGACGCCGCCCTCGCCGTCCAGCATTCCCGGCCTTTCCCGCCCCACCGGGCCATGGCGCACGAGCTTCATCCTGCCGCTCCCTTCCTCTGTCCGTCACATGTCCGTAGCACCGGCCCGCTTCCCGTCAATTGGAGAGGAAGATGCCGCCGTTCACATCGATCACCTGGCCGGTGACGTAGCCGCTCATGCGGTCCGACGCCAGGAACAGGTAGGCTCCCACCATCTCCTCCGGGTCAGCCGCACGGCCCAGCGGGATCGACTTCACCCAGGCGTCCTTGGCCGATTGCGGCGTGTCGGCGTGGAAGGGCGTCAGCACCACGCCCGGGGCCACGATGTTGGCGCGAATGCCGTGGGCCGCGTAGTCCTTGGCCAGCGACCGGTTGAAGGTGTGGAGGAACGCCTTGGCGCTGGCGTACACACCCGCCCCCGGCCCGCCGCCGTGGTGGGCGGCCACCGAGCCGGTGGTGATGATGTTGCCGTGCGCCTGCTTCACGAAATGCGGCAGCACCGCCTTGCAGGCCATCACCACCGAGCGGCTGTTGAGGTCCACCACCTGGCCGAACAGGTCGTCGTCCAATTCTTCGGTCGGTGCCCGCCGCACCAGCCCGCCGGCGTTGTTGATGAGGATGTCGAGCCCGTCCAGCGCGTCGATCGACTCCTCCACCAGGCTGGCCACCGCCTGGCTGTCGGTCACGTCCGCCCCGATGGAAAAGGCGATCCCGCCGGCTGCAGCGATCTCCTCCACCACCTTGTCGGCAGCGGCGCGGCTGGCGTTGTAGTGCACGGCGACGCGGGCACCGCATAGGGCAAAGCCCTTGGCGACGGCGGCACCGATGCCGGTGGACGCACCGGTGACCAGCACCTTCTTGCCGGCAAGATCGTTCAGGTAGGACACGGCAACCTCTCCTTCATGCTCCCTGACGCGCGGACGGCGGCGATATCCCAACCGCCGAATTCCAAATACAAAACTCCGTCTTCCCCTTGAGACTGTGCGAGGCCCCCAAGAGGTGTCAACGGACCGCCGGCACGCTCCCGCAGAGCTTGGGGCGGATGGCGCCGCGGTTCAACACGCCGTCGCCGATGGCCGCACCCCGCGACTCCGCACTTGATCATTGCCGCCGCGGCGTAGATTAGGGCGGCCGGCCGGGCCAGCGTTTGCCTGGTGCCCGGCACCGGCGTTTGACTCTCCCCCCGGCGCGACCGATCTTCTGGTTCTGTTTTGTTCTCGGTTCGCCAGCGGCAGGCTGCCGCGATTTCCGGTGCTGCAACCACGGGACGCCATGCACAAGACCATCTCCGTGCGCGGGGCGCGCGAGCACAATCTGAAAGGGGTGGATGTCGACATCCCGCGCGACGCCCTGGTGGTGATCACAGGGCTCAGCGGCTCGGGCAAGTCCTCTCTCGCCTTCGACACCATCTATGCCGAAGGCCAGCGCCGCTACGTGGAAAGCCTGTCGGCCTACGCGCGCCAGTTCCTGGAACTGATGCAGAAGCCCGATGTGGAGTCCATCGAAGGACTGTCGCCGGCCATCTCCATCGAGCAGAAGACCACCAGCCGTAACCCGCGCTCCACCGTCGGCACGGTGACGGAGATCTACGACTACATGCGCCTGCTGTGGGCGCGCGTCGGCGTGCCTTATTCGCCGGCCACCGGGCTGCCCATCGAAAGCCAGACGGTCACCCAGATGGTGGACCGCATCGCCGCCCTGCCGGACGGCACCCGGCTCTACCTGCTCGCCCCCATCGTGCGCGGCCGCAAGGGCGAGTACCGCAAGGACCTGCAGGACCTGCGCAAGCGCGGCTTCCAGCGCGTCAAGATCGACGGGCAGCTCTACGACATCGAAGACGCGCCGGCGCTCGACAAGAAGCGCAAGCACGACATCGAGGTGGTGGTCGACCGGCTGGTGGTGCACGCGCCCTTGGGCAACCGCGTGGCCGACAGCGTGGAAATGGCGCTGGGCCTGGCCGATGGGCTGTGCATCGCGGAAAACGCCGACGACCAAAGCCGCATCCTGTTTTCCGCCAAGTTCGCCTGCCCGGTGTCCGGCTTCACGATCGACGAGATCGAGCCGCGGCTGTTCTCCTTCAACAACCCGCACGGCGCGTGTCCCGCCTGCGACGGGCTGGGGGTGAAGCTGGTGTTCGACGAAAGCCTGGTGGTGCCGGACGATGCGCTGAGCCTCTACGACGGCGCCATCGCCCCCTGGGCCGGATCGTCCAGCCAGTACCAGGCCCAGACGCTGGACGCCATCGCGCGGCACTACGGGGTGTCGACCCGCACGCCCTGGTGCGACCTGCCGGAGCGGGTGCGCGATGCCATCCTCAACGGCTCCGGCGCCGACAAGATCGTGTTCCGCTACGAGGACGGGCTGCGCACCTACGAAACCACCAAGCGCTTCGAAGGCATCCTGCCCAACATGGAGCGCCGCTACCGCGAGACCGACAGCGCCTGGGTGCGCGAGGAGCTGGGACGCTACCAGCGTTCGCGCCCCTGTGAGACGTGCCAGGGCCAGCGCCTGAAGCCGGAAGCGTTGGCGGTGAAGGTGGGTGCGCTGACCATCTCGGAAACCACCGAAAAGTCGATCGCCGACGCGGCCGCCTGGTTCGCCGCCCTCAGCGGTACACTCAGCGAGCAGCAGCAGGCCATCGCCGGGCGCATCTTGAAGGAAATCAACGAGCGCCTGGGCTTCCTGGAAGCCGTGGGGCTCACCTACCTCACCCTCAACCGCGCGTCCGGCACGCTGTCCGGTGGGGAAAGCCAGCGCATCCGCCTGGCCTCGCAGATCGGCTCCGGCTTGACCGGCGTGCTCTATGTGCTGGACGAGCCCTCCATCGGGCTGCACCAGCGCGACAACGACCGCCTGCTGGCGACGCTGAAGCGGCTGCGCGACCTCGGCAACACCGTGATCGTGGTGGAGCACGACGAGGACGCCATCCGCGAGGCCGACCATGTGATCGACATGGGGCCGGGGGCCGGCGTACACGGCGGCGAGGTGGTGGCGGAAGGCACGCCCGCGGCCATCATGCAGTCCCCCGCCAGCCTGACCGGCCAGTACCTGTCGGGCATGCGGCAGATCCCGGTGTCGCCGGCGCGCCGGCCGGGCCGGCCGGACCAGGTGTTGCGGGTGAAGGGCGCGCGCGGCAACAACCTGAAGTCCATCGATGCGGGCATCCCGCTCGGCACGTTTACCTGCGTCACCGGCGTATCGGGCGGCGGCAAGAGCACGCTGGTGGTGGAAACCCTCTACAAGGGCCTGGCGCGCACGCTGCACCGCGCCCGCGAGCTGCCGGCCGACCACGACGGCATCGAGGGTGTGGAGCACATCGACAAGATCATCGACATCGACCAGTCGCCCATCGGCCGCACGCCGCGCTCCAACCCCGCCACCTATACCGGCGCCTTCACGCCGATCCGCGAATGGTATGCCGGGCTGCCGGAAGCCAAGGCGCGCGGCTACGGGCCGGGCCGCTTTTCCTTCAACGTCAAGGGCGGGCGCTGCGAGGCGTGCCAGGGCGACGGCGTCATCAAGATCGAGATGCACTTCTTGCCGGACGTCTACGTCACCTGCGAAGCCTGCCACGGCAAGCGCTACAACCGCGAAACGCTGGAGGTGCACTACCGCGACAAATCCATCGCCGACGTGCTGGACATGACGGTGGAGGAAGGGGCCGCCTTCTTCAAAGCCGTGCCGGCGATCCGCGACAAGCTGCAGACGCTGGACCGGGTGGGCCTCGGCTATATCCACATCGGCCAGCCGGCCACCACGCTTTCGGGCGGCGAGGCGCAGCGGGTGAAGCTGTCGAAGGAGCTGTCGCGGCGGGCGACGGGCCGCACCTTGTATATCCTCGACGAGCCCACGACGGGCCTGCATTTCGAGGACGTGGCCAAGCTCTTGGAGGTGCTGCACGAGCTGGTGGAGCAGGGCAACACGGTGGTGGTGATCGAACACAATCTGGAGGTCATCAAGACCGCCGACTGGATCATCGACATGGGGCCGGAAGGCGGCGACGGCGGCGGCCGCGTGGTCGCCGAAGGCACGCCGGAGGAGGTGGCGCGCACGGCGGACAGCCACACCGGCCACTACCTCATCGGCCACCTGGCGGCCGGCGGCCCCAAGCGCAAGGCGGGGTAGCGGCGGCCGCACCGAATGACGCCGCACCGCATCGGCGCTATCCTTGTGCAATGGCAACGGCAACCGACCTTCCTAGGCAGATCCGCGGCAGCGGTATGACGCCGACGCGGGCGCGCGCGTTGGAGTTCGTGCGTCAGGTCGTGGCCGAAGGACTGGCCGGCCATCCCGCACGGGTGTTCCTGTTTGGCTCTTCAGCCCGCGGCGACGCCCTGATGCGGTCCGACATCGATGTCGCAGTGCTGCCGCTGGAGCCCTTGCCCTTTGCGGTCATGGCGCGCATTGCCGGCGATCTCGACGAAAGCTGGATCCCCTATACGGTGGATCTCGTCAATCTGGCCGAAGCCAGCGACGAAATGCGGGGCCACATCCTGGAGCACGCAGTCGAATGGCCGATGTAGCGGTTGCCATTGATCGGGCCATACGGGCACAGAAGGCCTTTGCTGACGTGGCCGACAAACAGCCGCGCGACGACCTGGAACGGGCCGGCATGCAGATGGGATTGGTGACGGATGCCGAAGCGGCTGCCCTGGACGATGTGCTGAAGGATCGCAATCTGGGCATCCACGCCTACGATCCATCCCTGGCGGAAGCCATCAAATCGCGATTGCCGGGCCATCGGGATCTGTTGGCCACTTGGCTCAATGGCCTGGAACAACGGATGGCCGCGCAATGACCGTTTCAGATACGGATGCGTCATATTGCGACGAACCCGGCTGGATCCTGCCTCCCCATCTAGCGGCGGGCCTTAGCCCCACGCGCATCTGGGCCGTGGAAGAAGCCTGGCGCATCACCCGACGCGTACTCGCGGGCGAGCCGGTCAAGGTGTGGTTGTTCGGGTCCTATGCCCAAGGAACCGTGGGCCGGTACAGCGATATCGACATTGCTGTGGAAGCCACCGGGCCGCTCAACCGCAACCGGCTATCCGAGCTGATCGACGCTCTGGAGGACAGCAACATCCCCTATTACGTTGACGTGGTCGAGGTGCCCGCGTCCGACACGGAATATCGGGCCGAACTGGAGAAAACAGGCGTTCCGTGGCCGATCGATTGACCCAGCGCCGAGAAGACGCCGAGCGGGCGGTCGCCCATTTCCATGCAGGCATGGCCGAATATGACGGCAGCATCGGAGCGCGGGAGTTCTGTACGCTGCGCTTCATGCTGGCGCTGGATACGGTGTGGAAATACGCCAAAGTTCTTCTAGGTGCGAAAAGTGGCTGGGAACGCGAGGATCGGGGCGGCCCGAAGCAGGTGATTCGGGAAGCCTGGATTGCCGGATGGCTTTCCGATGACGACGCCAAAGTGGCCGGCAGACTGGTCGATGACCGCAACCTCGTGGCCCACACATACCGGGAGAAGTTGGCACAGGAACTGGCGGAACGGTTCCCGTCTCACCTCGCCCTCATGGAGCGCTGGCTCGCAGCCATGGTAACCGCACATGACCGACCGGATTGACCGGCCCATCCACATCGTCGGCGGGGGGCTGGCGGGCAGCGAGGCGGCGTGGCAGGCAGCCGAGGCCGGCGTGCCGGTTGTGCTGCACGAGATGCGCCCGCAGGTCGCCACCGAAGCCCACAAGACCGACGGGCTGGCGGAGCTGGTGTGCTCCAACTCCCTGCGCTCGGACGACTGGGAGTCCAACGCCGTCGGCACCCTGCACGCCGAGATGCGGCGCCTCGACTCCCTGATCCTGCGCGCCGCCGACGCCCACAAGGTCCCGGCGGGCGGCGCCCTGGCCGTGGACCGGGACGGGTTCAGCGGCGCCGTGCAGCAGGCCCTGGAAACCCATCCCCTGGTCACCCTGGAGCGCGGCGAGGTGGCCGGCCTGCCGCCGGCGGACTGGGACAGCGTGATCGTCGCCACCGGCCCCCTGACCTCGGACGCCCTGGCGGCCGCCGTGCGGGAGCTGACCGGCGAGGAGTCGCTCGCCTTCTTCGACGCCATCGCGCCCATCGTCTACCGCGAGACCATCGACTTCGACCGCGCCTGGTTCCAGTCCCGCTACGATAAGGGCACCGGCAAGGACTACGTCAACTGCCCGCTGGACCGGGACCAGTACCACGCCCTGGTCGATGCCCTGCTGGCCGGGGACAAGACCGGGTTCAAGGACTGGGAGCGGGACACCCCCTACTTCGAGGGCTGCCTGCCCGTCGAGGTGATGGCCGAGCGCGGGCGCGAGACCCTGGCCCACGGCCCCATGAAGCCGGTGGGCCTGACCAACCCCCACGCGCCCGACGTCAAGCCCCACGCCATCGTGCAGTTGCGCCAGGACAACGCGCTGGGCACCCTCTACAACATGGTCGGCTTCCAGACCAAGCTGACCCACGGCGAGCAGAAGCGCGTGTTCCGCACCATTCCCGGCCTGGAGAAGGCCGAGTTCGCCCGCCTGGGCGGCCTGCACCGCAACACCTTCCTCAACAGCCCGCGCCTGCTGGACGGCCAGTTGCGCCTGAAGGCGATGCCGCGGCTGCGCTTCGCCGGCCAGGTGACGGGCTGCGAAGGCTATGTGGAAAGTGCCGCCATCGGCCTGCTGGCGGGCCGCTTCGCCGCGGCGGAGCGGCTTGGCCAGGCGATGACGCCCCCGCCCGCCACCACGGCGCTCGGCGCCCTCATCGGCCACATCACCGGCGGGGCGGAGGCGGAAACCTTCCAGCCCATGAACGTCAATTTCGGCCTGTTCCCGCCATTGGAAGACGTGCGCGGCGGCCGCCGCGGCAAGCAGGACAGGAAGCGCGCCTATTGTGCCCGCGCACTGGCCGATCTCGATGCCTGGCTGGGCACCCGCGCCGCCGCGTAGCCTATCCCGTCAGACCTTGATCCTCGCCAGGGCGGCCCGATCCTCCGCACGCAACGGCTCGCCCACCAGCCCATGGATCAGCCGATAGGCGGATTCGCGCACCGCGTGCTCCAGCCCGTCGCGGGAATAGTAGGTGCCGCGCACCTGGATGGTGCCGGCCGCGGCCCGCACCCAAGCGTCGGCCAGGTCGCGATCGGGCGGCGGCGGCGCCTGCCAGAAGCTGTCCAGGTCGCCCTGGTGGGTCAGCCCCGGCACGTCGTAGACCGCCGTGCCCAGCACGTGCACCGGCCGCCGCTCGCGGATCGCCCAGATGCCGAAGGTGCTGTTGATGGTGACAATGCCGCGGGTGCGCGCCAGCAGCGCCTTCAGCGTGCCGCCGTCCAGCATGACCACCCGGTCGCCGAGCCCGCGTTCGGCCGCCAATGCCTTCACCACGCGGTCCCACGGGGTCACCCCCTGGTCGAATGGGTGGGTCTTCACCGCCAGGCAGACCTCCGGCGGAGCGGCACGGGCAAAGGAGTCGAGCACCTCCACGATCGCCTCCTTCAGCCCCCGATAGGGCGAATAGGCGCGGATCTGGAAGTCCACCTCCATCTGCAGCGGAAACACGAAGTAGGGCCGCCGGCTCTTCTTCAGCACCGCCAGATCGGTCCTGGCCGCCCGGTTGCGCCGCGCCCGCGAGCGGTCGCGCCAGACGCCGGAGAGGTAGAGGCGTGCCGGGTTCACCAGCAGATGGCTGCGGTAGTGGGGGAAGAACACCCAGTAGAACCAGTTGAGGACGTCGGTGGTGATCTCCCACAGCGCCATCTTGGGCAGGCTGTCGCGGAAGCGCAGGTCCAGGTCCGGCGGGCCGACGCGGGCCGCCAGCGCGCGGATTGCCTCAGGGTCGCGGGGAAAACGCGACAGGCCGGACATGCCGTCCCGCTCCAGCGTGATCCAGTCGGGCCTGAGATAGCCGAAGTCGGTCACCACGACGTTGGCGCCATGGGCCTTGATCACCGGCAGGGCCGCCTTGTGCAGCGGCCGCTGCTCGCCGCTCATCAGCACATCGGTCACGCCCCGCTCGGCCAGCACGCGGGCGAGATAGTCCGGCCAGCGGGCGGCGGAGCCGCGGTAGTTGCGGGCGCCCAGCCGCGGCCAGGACAGATGATCGCCGATGCACAGGTTGATGCGGGTGACGCGGTGGCCTTCGCCTTCCAGCACCTTGCCCAGGCGCCAGAAGAACAGTGCCGGAGGGCCCTGCAAGAAGAGGAAACTGCGCATCGCCGACCGCACCACTCGCCCCCAGAGTGCTATCCGATCTGACGGATTCGCCCGTGCGAGTCCGCCAGATCGGATAGCACTCGCAAATTCAAACTCCTAGAGCACGACGTCCGGCCAGACGCGACGGCGTCTGATCGGACCGTGCTCTAGTGTGGTGGATCAGAAGTTCGTTCGATCAGGACGCCAGACCGGAAACGAACTTCTGATCCAGAAACCACACTAGAATTATAGAATTACTAGTGTCCCTTTGATTCCGAAGTTCGCTTAGGACCTGGGTTTGAGATCTGGCGAACTTCGGAATCGGGACACTAGGCCGCTGAGTGCGGCATGTTATGCGGATGCCCGGCGGCACCGCGCCGTCGGGCCCGGCACAGACGCGCCAATTGAGCCCGCTCCTAATCTACGTGTTGCACTGCCCACGACAACTGGCCACACAGGCAACGGGTCCGGCCGGCGCGCGCCGGGCGGTCCGCGTCTTCGCTCGCAGAACGGACCACGCCACCATGACCTGGCTTTTCGTTGCATTCGGCAGCGCCGTCGGCGGAGCGCTCCGCTTCTGGTCGATCCAATGGGTCGACAGCCTGGCGGAGGAGAGCAGCTACCCCTGGGGTACGCTGTTCGTCAACGTCACCGGGTCGCTGCTGCTGGGCGTGGTGCTCGGCCTGTTGAGCGGCGAGCACCGCTGGACGGTGATGGAAGCCAACTGGCGGCAGTTCCTGGTGGTTGGCGTGTTCGGCGGGTTCACCACCTTTTCCACCTTCAGCGTGCAGACGCTGGCGCTGATCCAGGCGGGCGACTGGGGCCAGGCCGCCCTCAATTCCGTGGCGTCGGTGGTGCTGTGCGTGGGTGGGGCAGCGCTCGGCTGGCGGCTCGGCACCGTGGTGACGGGGGCGGGGTGAACCGGCAGCCCGTTTGCCGGACCGCGACCCTACGGCTCCTCTGCCGCGCCCGCGCCGGGGCTTGCGTCCAGCTCCAGGGCTGCCATCACCGCGCAGGAATCGGCGAGATCTCCGAACACCCGGCGCTGCGGTTCCGGCAGCACGCGCACCAGGGTCGGCGTTGCCACAATTCCCTCCCCGGCGGCTCGGCCGGGCTCCAGCAGCACATCGACAATGTCCAACTCGTGCCGGTCCGCCAGGTTCAACCGGCAGAGCGCGCGAAGGTTGCGCACTGCGGCGTCGGAGGCGCTGGTACCGCCCGTGATGAAAAGGATGAGTCGGTACACAGCTCGCTCGAGTCCGTGGGCCGCGCTGGCGCGCGCCGATCTGCGGTCCCCGACCGGGTCCGGCCCTCCTCGGTCCCGGCACGCAGCCGGAAACCGCCGCGCCGCTGGGTGGTGGGCGGACTCCCGTCGGCTTGAGGAATATCAACATGGAAAAGACCTACGATCCATCGTGAACGTGGCGGAACCCAAACGAAAGGTTGCGCCTGCCCGCCGCCGCGGCCGCACCGCCACCGCGAAACCGCCGCCGCAGGCATGCCCCCCGGTGCCGAAAATCCGGGTTGGCACGCAGCGGACCGCTTTGCTATAGACGCCGCTCACCTCCGCGCAGCACTGGTCCCGGGTAGCTCAGCGGTAGAGCAAGCGGCTGTTAACCGCTTGGCCGGGGGTTCGAATCCCTCCCCGGGAGCCACCGCCTAATCCACAGATATCTATCGCTGCCGAAGCACCCCAGAAACTCTGTTTCATATCAGACAGTTGAAGTCTTCTGGCGTCCGCACTCGTCCACGCAAATCCCCCCTCCTTTGGTGGATGCATTGGTGGGGTCGACGGCAGTCCGCCCGAGATGACCCACCTTCAACCGCCCAATGGTTGGAGAGTCGCTTTGCCGAAGCGAGCGACAGGCTTAAGCGCACGACGCGTTCAAGTGCTTAAAAAATCTGGGAAATGCGCCGACGAGCAGCAGACTGAAGCCGGTCCGTGGCGCACGTTCCAGCGATACGCCCTCGCCTACCTCAAGACTCGCCAATCCGGTTGGAAAAAGCCGCGTCACGCCAAGCTCCGGCCGGGCACAATGGAAAATCACGTGGTCCCCTAGCCTCACCGGCAAACCTGATCGTACGCCGGATGGCGGCAAACCGCCGGTCCGACCTGCTCTTTCCCGGTACGCGAGACGCCAATTGGCAGGATCGTCGAAACCAGCAACGGAAAGGCCCAATCCCGAACACAGTCACCGCTCCATAGCCTCTCGCAGTTTCACTCCCCCCCCCCACCCAACTCGGCTCTCACACAGTCCGCGTCCCCAACAGGAGATTGCCGGGCTGCAATGGCGCCGCCCCGGCCCCCGATCGGTCAGACCTGCCAGTGCTGGCCATTGACACCCATTGGCTGTGCCCGGATACTTTGCGGCGTCGGTTTCCGAACGGGCAACCTTTCGGAATTAAAAGGGAATACGGTGCGACGGGCCAAACCCGTCAAGGCCGTGGCTGCCCCCGCAACTGTAAGCGGCGAGGTCCATCGCAAGACACCACTGGCCGAATGGCTGGGAAGGTGCGGTGGCCCAGAGACCCGTGAGCCAGGAGACCTACCGGCATCGGTTTAACCTTCTTGCGTCCGGACGGGGTGATCCGGTGGTGGGTCTTCGATGCGGGTCCTATCCTACAAGCTGATTTCTGCCGCTGGCGCCAGCTCCCGCAGCGTTCGGTCGACTCCCGTTTGCCCATCCGGTGCGCACCACCCGACGGGGGACTTCGACCATGAACGACCGTAGCCCGCTCTCCGCCTTGGCCGCCGCTGCCGCCATCGGAGCCTGCCTCGCAACCGGTCCGGCCTTTGCCCATTTCCAGGAACTGATTCCGTCCACGGATCTGGCCACCCCACAGGCGCGCAGCCTGGACTTCGACATCGTCTTCACCCACCCGGCCCATGGCGGACCGACCATGGCCATGGGCGCGCCGCTGCGCTTCGGCGTGCTGCACAACGGTGAGGTCACGGACCTGACAGACAGCCTGGCGGAAGCGACGGTCGACGATGTGCCGGCCTATGCCGCCAGCTATGACGTGCGCGCGCCGGGCGACCACATCTTCTTCCTGGAACCGGCCCCCTACCTGGAAGAGTCCGAAGGCGTCTACATCCAGCAATTCGCCAAGGTGGTGGTGGAAGCCTTCGGTGCCGAGGAAGGCTGGACCGAGCTGGTTGGCCTGCCGGCTGAAATCCGGCCCCTGGTGCGCCCCTACGGGCTGTGGACCGGCAACGTCTTCCGCGGGGTCGTGCTGAGCGCCGGTGAACCCGTGCCCTTCGCCGAGATCGAGGTGGAATACCTGAACGCCGACGGTGTCGCGTTTCCGGCCGGCGTGTTCGGCACCCAGGTGATCCTGGCCGACGCCAACGGCACCTTCGATTTCGCCATGCCGCGAGCCGGCTGGTGGGGGTTCTGCGCCCTCGGCGTGGGACCGGAAACCGAACTTGAGGGCCTGCCGCTGTCCCAGGATGCGGTGATCTGGGTTCAGGCCGTCGACGTGCCGTAGCCAAGCCTTTGCCGTGGCTGGTGCCGGTCGGATGGGGCGGTGACCGCTCCTCCGGCCGGCTCCCAGCGAGCACAGACAGGCCGGAGTGAAACCGGCCCACAACCAAGGCCACGCAAACCGAGGGCACAGCCCATGCACATCGCAGACGGCGTCGTCGCAGTCCCCGTCATCGCCACCACCTCCGCCATCGCCGTTGCCGGCCTCGGCCTTGGCCTGCGCAGCATCGATGACACGCGCGTTCCCCAGGTCGCCGTGCTCAGCGCCACTTTCTTCGTGGCATCCCTGGTGCACATCAATCTCGGCCCCTCCAGCGTGCACCTCATCTTGAACGGGCTGATCGGCGTCCTGCTGGGGTGGGCCGCCTTCCCGGCCATGTTCGTGGGGCTGCTGCTGCAATCCGTTCTGTTCGGCTTCGGCGGCATCACGGTGCTTGGCCTCAACCTGTTCAACATCGCCGTGCCCGCCGTGATTTGCGGCGTCGCGGCCCGGGAGGTGATCGCCACGTCGCGCCCCGCCGTTGCCGCCGCTGTCGGCGGTGTCGCCGGCGCCGCAGCGATCGCCATGACCGCGATGTGCGTTGCCATCGCCCTGGCCCTGAGCGGGCAGGAGTTTCTGCCGGCGGCTGAAATCGTCGTGCTGGCGCATATGCCGGTCATGGCCATCGAGGGCCTGATCACGGCCGCCGCGGTGGTGCTGATCAAGCGCGTTCGCCCGGACATGTTCCCAAGCCGCCGCACGGTCGCCCCCCTGTGATGCCGTCCATCGGCACCACCCCTTGGCTCAACCTTGTGATCCCGTTGGAGTCTTAAGATGCGCGCCCCACTGTCCCTTGCGGTTCGCAGCGTTGTCCCGCTCCTGGCAGCGGTGCTGGTGGTCCTGGCTTCGCAGGGGGCCCACGCGCACCGCTTGAACCTGTTTGCCTTCGTCGACGGCCAATCCATCCAAGGCTCTGCCTACTACAGTGGCGGCGGAGCGCCGGGCGGTGCGGAGATCGTTGCCTACGGCCCGGATGGGGCGGAAATCGGCCACGCGACCACCGATGCAGACGGGAACTTCAGCTTCACCCCAACGCAGCCGGTGGACCATCGCATCACCATTGCCACGGCCGACGGGCATGCCGCGGAATTCGTGGTGACGGCAGCGGAACTGCCGGCCCCGCTGGCGGCACCCGCTGCCGAACCGCAAGCCCCCGTGGCCGCGGACGAAGCGGAGGCCGGCGAGGCACCGCCAGCCGCCGAAAGTGAAGCCGTCGCCGATCGGCCCACCGACGTGCCGGCGGTCGCCGCAGCCCCGGCCATCGATCCCGCGGAGCTGGAAAGCCTGATCGGCCGCACGGTGCAGCGGCAGATCCAGCCCCTGCGCCAGCAGCTGTTCGCCTATGAGGGGGCGATCCACATGCACGATGTGCTGGGCGGCATCGGCTACATCCTCGGCCTGTTCGGCATCGCCGCCTATCTGATGTCGCTGCGCCGTCGCAAGGTCGCCGGCTAGGTCCGCAGCGTGGCCCACAACCACAGCCTGCTGCCGGGTCCCCTTGTTGCAGAGGAGCTGCGGGACCTCTTTGCCGGCATCGATCCCCGCGTCCGGCTGGTGGCAGCCTGCCTGTTCTGCCTTGCCTGCGTGGCGCTCGGCGGCTTTCCGGCGCTCGTGATGGGCCTGGTGATCGCCTTGGCCGCCCTGGTCGCCGCACGCCCGCCGGTCCGCGTCGTGCTGCGCCGGATGATGGCGGTGGAAGGCTTCATGCTGCTGATCCTGGTCATGCTGCCCTTCACCGTACCGCCCACGGGCGCCGGCGATGTGCTGCTGAGCTGGGGGGGGCTGACGGCCAGCGGCAGCGGGCTGATGCAGGCCGCACGGATCATCCTGAAGACCACCATCGTGGTCCTCACCCTCACCGCCCTGGTGGCCCGGCTGGAGCCGCTGGAGTTCGGACGCGCATTGGCCGGCCTCGGCTGCCCCGCCAAGCTGGTGACGCTGCTGGTGCTGACCGTGCGCTACTTCGATGTGTTGCGGCGGGATCTGATCCGCCTGCGCCGGTCGATGCAGGTCCGCGGCTTCCGAGCCAGGGCCAACTGGCACAGTCTGCGCAGCGTCGGCTACCTGATCGGCATGCTGCTGGTGCGCAGCTTCGACCGGTCGGAACGCATCATCGCAGCGATGCGCTGCCGCGGCTTCACCGGCGCCTTTCCGCTGGACCGGATGGCGCCGCTCAGCCCGCAGGATTTCGGCTTTGCCGTGATGGCCGCCTGCGCGGCGATCGCCTGCCTGATCCTGGACCACGCTCCTCTATGAACAGCGGCGCGTCCCCCTTGCTGACCCTGTCGGATCTGCGCGTGGCACGGGAGGATGGGCGCGTCGTGCTGGACGGGGTGAATTTCCGCCTGGAAGCCGGCGAGCGCATCGGCCTTATCGGCCCCAACGGCGTGGGCAAGTCCACCCTGCTGCACGCCATCGTCGGCCTGCTGGCCTGCTCGGCGGGCAGCATCGAGGTTTGCGGGCAGGTGGCCCGCAGCGAACGGGACTTTGCCGCGGTCCGCCGCCGCGCCGGCCTGCTGTTCCAGGATAGCGACGACCAGTTGTTCTGCCCCACCGTGGGGGAGGATGTGGCCTTCGGGCCGCGCAACCTCGGCGCCAGCGCGCCGGAGGCCGCCGCCATCGCCAGCCGCACGCTCGACCGGCTGGGCCTCGCCGGGTTCGAGCGACGGATCACCTACCGCCTGTCCGGTGGCGAAAAGCGCCTCGTCGCGTTGGCCACGGTACTGGCCATGGAGCCCGAAGTTCTGCTGCTGGACGAACCCACCACCGGGTTGGACGAAGCGGCCGAAGCGCGGATGGTGGATCTGCTGCTGGCGCTCCCCCAGGCCATGATTATCGTCTCCCATGACCGCGCGATCATCGATCGGCTGGCCACGCGCGTCGTCCGGTTGCACCGCACCGGTCTGGAAACGGTTTCCTCCACGGCGTGAGCCCGCACCCTGTCGGCGTCACGCCCGGTCCGCGGCGATGGCGTGAAAGAACGTGCCGGTAGCGAGGCCGCTGCGGCTGCCGGCCGACCCCAGGTCGTTGCCCCAACCATCGGTCAGGTCGACCAGGCCGGCATCTGCACCCGGGTCGGTGACCGTCGCATAGTGGTATTCGTGGCCGCGCAGAACCCTGCCGGCATCGGCCAGCGCAAACCCCTCCTGCACCACGGCCTTGCGGTAGCCGAGGTTGAGCTTGCGCGTGGCGAAGCTGGTGGAATGGCCCAGCAGGCCGCACATGCGGTGGGTCACCCCATCGGCATCCGTCAGCACCTGGCCCAGCACCATGTAGCCGCCGCACTCGCCATGCACCGGCCGCGTCTCGGCAAACCGGACGAGCCCCGCCTTGAACCGCTCGGCCGCTGCCAGCATAGGGGCGTGCAGTTCCGGGTATCCGCCGGGCAGCCAGCAGGCATCGCAGTCATCGGGCGGCGGTTCGTTGGCCAGGGGCGAAAAGGTCACCACCTCAGCCCCCGCCGCCCGCCAGGTACGCAGCAGGTGAGGGTAGAAGAAGGTGAACGCAGCGTCGCGCGCCAGGGCGATGCGCTGGCCCGGCGGACGCAGGGCGGGCGCCACCCGGCCGGCCGGCTGACCGACCGGCAACTCGCTTGCCGCCTCCAGCAGCCGGTCGAGGTCGAGTTGTCCCTCGATGGCGTCGGCCAGGCGTTCCAGCCGCGCCTCCAGATCCGCATGCTCGCCCGCCTGCACCAAGCCCAGATGGCGTTCCGGCAGGATCAGCGAGGCATCGCGCCCCAGCGCCCCGACGATGGGGATGCCGAGCGGCGCGATGGCCTTGGTCAGCCCGATCAGGTGCCGCTCGCTGGCCACCCGGTTGAGGATGGTGGCGGACACGCGGACGCCCGGATCGAAGGTGGCAAACCCGTGCAGCACCGCGGCCGCCGTTTGCGAATGCCCGCTCACGTCCATGGCCAGCACCACCGGGATGCCGAGCAACCGGGCAAGGTCGGCCGAAGCGCCGGTGCGTCCCGGCGGCCCGTCCGCGCCGTCGAACAGGCCCATGGCGCCTTCGATCAGCAGCAAATCCGCCCCCGCTGCGGCATCGGCCACCAGACCGGCCAGCAGGTCCGGCGGCATCGACCAGCTGTCCAGGTTCATCGACGGTGCGCCGCAGGCCGCTGCGTGGAACGCCGGGTCGATATAGTCCGGCCCGGTCTTGGCCGCGCGGATGGCCACACCGCGGCGCGCGAGGGCGCGCAGGATTCCCAAGGTCAGCGTGGTCTTGCCGGAGCCGGATCTGGGGGCGCCGAGAAGAATGGCCCGCGTCATGCTCCCGTCACTCCGCGGCCGGCCGTTCGGAGCCGACTGCCAGACGGACGGCGCCGTCGAGCACGGAGCGATGACGGACGATCTCACCGATAGCGATCACCGCAGGGGGCTCCAGCCCGGCCGCCTCCATGTCCTCCACCAGCCGATCGACCTGGCTGAACACCACCCGCTGGTCTGCCGTGGTGGCCGACACGATGGCAGCGCACGGCGTGGTCCCCGGCAGCCCGCCGGCCCGCAACTCGGCCCGGATCAGCGGCATCATCTTCATCGCCATGTAGAGCACGATGGGCTGGCCCAGCCCCGCCACCCGGCGCCAATCGATGGCATCGGCAGCGCCGGTTTGCCCGGCACCATGGCCGGTGGCGAGGAAGATGGCCTGGTTGACGCCGCGCAGGGTGGCGGGAATGCCGGCCGCCGTCAGCCCGCTGAGCCCGGAGGTGATGCCGGGGATGATACGGATGGGAATGCCGGCAGCGCCCAGGGCGGCACACTCCTCCCCACCCCGGCCGAACACGAAGGGATCGCCCCCCTTCAGCCGCAGCACCCGCCGACCCTTCCTGGCGAGATCCACCAGCGTGGCGCTGATATCCGCCTGATTGTGGGAAGGCTTGCCGCCGCGCTTGCCGGCGAACAGGCGCTCCGCCTCCGGCCGTGCCAGATCCAGGATCCGCGGATCCACCAGGGCGTCGTAGACCACCACGTCGGCCTGCCCCAGGGCCGACACCGCTGCCAGGGTGAGCAGCGAGGGGTCACCCGGACCGGCCCCCACAAGCCACACCTGCCCCGGCTCGAAGTCCGGTGCGCCGGCCAGCAGACCGTCCAGCGCCGTACCATCCCCGCCGGTCATGGCCGCCGCTCCCCGGCGTGACAGCAGATCGTCGCCCGCCTATATCCTGGCCCATGTCCACCGCTTCGGCCCCAGATGCCGCCAAGACCCCCGCACCGGACCGCAGGCCCGGCGGCGCACTGCGCCATGGCTGGACCACCGGCACCTGTGCCACGGCGGCAGCCAAGGCGGCCTTCGTCGCCCTGGCGACGGGCGACTTCCCCGATCCCGTCGCCGTCAGCCTTCCCGGCGGCCAGACACCCGCCTTCGCCCTGGCCCAGCAGGGGTTGGGCACCGGCGAAGCCTGGGCTGCGGTGGTGAAGGACGCCGGCGACGACCCGGACGTGACCCATGGGGCGGTGGTGAAGGCCACGGTGCGGCCGGCACCGCCCGGCAGCGGCATCGTTTTCCGCGCCGGGGAGGGCGTCGGCACCATCACCAAGCCCGGCCTGCCCCTGCCGCCGGGAGAGCCGGCGATCAATCCCGGCCCGCGCGCCATGATCGGCACCAACCTGGAGGAGGCAGCGGCCGCCACCGGCCACCCCGCCGATGTGGTGGTGGAGATCGCCATCGAGGATGGCGCGCGCCTCGCGGAGAAGACGCTGAACGGTCGGCTGGGCATCGTTGGCGGCCTGTCGGTGCTGGGCACCACGGGGATCGTCGTGCCGTTTTCCTGCTCGGCCTGGATCCATTCCATCCACCGGGGCATCGATGTGGCACGCGCGGAGGGCTTGACCCATGTCGCCGGGGCGACCGGCAACGCCTCGGAAAAGGCGGTCGCCGCCCATCACGGTCTGCCGGATGCAGCGCTGATCGACATGGGCGACTTCGTCGGCGGCATGCTGAAATACCTGCGCCGGCACCCGGTGCGCCGCGTCACCGTGGCCGGCGGCGTGGCCAAGATGACCAAGCTGGCGCAAGGCTTCCTCGACCTGCATTCGCGCCGCGGCAGCGCCGACATGGGCGCGTTGGCCGAAACGGCGCGGGCCTGCGGTGCCGCGGACGATCTGGCCGCGCGGATCGCCACCGCCAACACCGTGGCCGAAGCCTTCGATCTGGCCCGCGCGGCCCACATCGATCTGGGCGGTGCCATCGCCAGCGCGGCCCGCGCCACCGCCGCCAGGGTGGTGGCCGGCGCGCCCATCGCGGTGGAGGTACTGGTGTTCGACCGCCAGGGCGGCCTGGTGGGGATGGCGCCCTTCGGTCATTCCGCACTCCCGGACGCAGCGGACGGGCGGAACCGCCGGTCATAGCCGGGGTCGTAGAGCGCGCTGTCCCGGAACCCTTCGGCCGCAAGCGCCCGGCCCACGAGGATCACCGCCGTTCGCTGCACCGGGTTGGCGGCGTGCCGGTCGACGATGGTGCCCAGCGTGCCACGCACCACCTGCTCGTCGGGCCAGCTCACCCGCGCAGCCACGACCACCGGGCAATCGGCCCCATAGTGCGGCCGCAGGATGTCCACGATCTCCGCAAGCCGGTGCACGGCCAGGTGGATTGCCAGCGTGGCCCCGGTGGCGGCAAAGCTCTCCAGCGTCTCCGCCGGCGGCATCTTCGAGGCGCGGCCTGATAGGCGGGTGAGCACCACGCTTTGCGCCACTTCCGGCACCGTCAGCTCGCGGCCCAGGCTGGCGGCGGCAGCGGCAAAGGCGGGCACGCCGGGGGTCAGCGTGTAGGCAATGCCATGGGCATCGAGCCGGCGGATCTGCTCCGCCACCGCACTCCACACCGACAGGTCGCCGGAATGCAGCCGCGCCACGTCCTCCCCAGCCCGGAAGGCGCGCACGTATTCCGCCTCGATGGCGTCCAGGTCCAGGGGGGCGGTGTCCACCAGCCGTGCCCCCTCCGGGCACCAGGCCAGGACCTCCGGCGGCACGACGGACCCGGCATAGAGGCAGACGGGGCACCGCGCCAGCAGGTCGCGCCCGCGCACGGTGATTAGGTCGGCCGCCCCCGGGCCCGCGCCAATGAAATGAACGGTCATCGGCCGTCTCCAAAGTCTCGACTGGCCGCCAGGGCGCAGGTGACGGTGGGTGTCCTGATCCTTTGCAGGATCAGCTTTGCTCCCTCCCCCGCTGCGGCCAGCGCTGCCGCCTCCGCCGCAGAGGCGGTGCCGCAACCGGGCATGGGGTGGCTCATGCGCGTCGGGCAGGCGGGTGCGGCGCGCGCCAATTCGTCCAACCCGATGTGGACGATGGGCAGGCCGAGTGTCGCCGCTGCTTCCAGCGCCGCGGGATCGTCGGCCGGCTTGAAGCCGGGGATGGCGAGGTGGGTGATGGGCTCCGCCGCCGCTTCGCCGGCGCGCGCCACCAGGGCCGCGATGTCCTCGGCGGTAGCGGCGCGGCGGTATCCGATGCCGGCACAGATCATGGCGCGGCGTCCCTAGGCTTCACCGCCGCGAAGTGCAGCACCGGCATGGCCGGCCGGAAGCCGTGCAGGCGGCCCACCGGTTCCACCCGCTCAATGGCGATGCGCATCAGGCGGCCGCCGATCTTGCGGTGGGCTTCGAAGAAGACCTGCTGGGTTTCCAGCGTCACCGCGTTGCCGACCAGCCGGCCGCCCGGCGGCAGCGCTACCCAGGCGGCCTGCAACACGGCCGGATCGCTGGCCCCGCCGCCCAGAAACACGGCATCGGGCGGCGGCAGGCCGGCATAGACCACCGGTGCCGCGCCCAGCCGCCCCTCCAGATGCGGCACGCCGAGCGCGCGGGCGTTGGCCAATGCGCGCTCCAGCCGGTCGGCGCGGCGGTCGACGGCGACGGCACGGGTGCGGGGGGCTGCCAACAGCCACTCAATGGCGATGGCGCCGGAGCCGCAGCCGATGTCCCACAGGCACTGGCCGGGGGCGGGCGCCAGGCTGGCGAGCGTGATTGCCCGCACCTCCGCCTTGGTGATCTGGCCATCATGGTCGAACAGGGCGTCCGGCCGCCCGGCGAGCGCGCCCAGCGGCTGTGCCGTCGCTCCGGCCGCCACCTCCAGGGCCACCAGGTTGAGGGGCTGGACCTCCGTCAGGTCGAAGCCTGCGGCCTCCACACTGCGGCAGCGCTGATGCGGGCCGCCCAGGGCTTCCAGCAGGTGCATCCGCGTCGGCCCGACGCCCAAAGTGCAGAGATAGGCGGCCACTGCGGCGGGCGTGGTTTCATCGGCGCTCAGCACGAACAGGCGAACACCGTCCGCCAGATGGGGGCGCAGGGTTTCCAGCGGGCGCCCGCAGAGGGAGACGACCTCCACCTCCTGCAGTGGCCAGCCCAGATGGGCCGCGGCGAAGCTGATGGACGAGAGCTGAGGCAGCACCAGCCGTTCCGGCGCCGGCACTCGGGCAGCCACCATGGACCCCACGCCGAACCAGAAGGGATCGCCCGAAGCCAGCACCACCACCGGCTCGCCCCGCCGGGCAGCCACCGCATCGATGGTGCCTGCAATCGGCGAACCCCACACCAGCGTCTCCCCGGCGATCAGCTCGGCCGCCAAAGCCAAGTGACGCCGCCCGCCCACCACCAGACTTGCGCCGGCAATCAGCTCCCGGGCGCGCTCGGACAGTCCCTCGACCCCGTCTTCGCCGATGCCTAGGATGGCGAGCCAGGCTGTGGGTGCTGCCTCCGGCACAGGGCTCTGGCGCTGCATCGTCACGGACACACCCCCACGGACGCACAATGCGCATTCTGATCCTGGGCGGCACCGGCGAAGGCTTCGCCCTGGCCGAGCGCGTGGCCGGCAGTCAGCACCTGTCCGCCGTCTACTCGGTGGCCGGGCGCACCAGGACGCCGCGCCTGCCGCCCGTGGAGTGCCGGTCCGGCGGGTTCGGCGGTACCGCCGGGCTGGCCGCCTATCTCCGCGACCACGCCATCGACCTGCTGGTCGACGCCACCCATCCCTTCGCCGCCCAGATGTCCCGCCACGCGGTCGCGGCCGGCGAGCGGGCCGGAATTCCGGTTCTGGCCGTGCGCCGTCCGGCCTGGCAGCCTGGGCCTGGCGACGCCTGGACCATGGTGGCCGAAATGGCCGATGCGCCCGTTGCCATCGGCCCTCACCCGGCGCGTGCGTTGCTGACCATCGGGCAGATCGACCTCGCCCCGTTCCGCGCCGCCCCGCAGCACAGCTACCTGATCCGCAGCGTGGAAACGCCGCCCCAGGAGGTGCTGCCGCCGCACCACCGGCTGATCCGCGACCGCGGCCCCTTCACCTTGGACGGCGAGCGGCGGCTGCTGGCCGATGGGCGGATCGAGGTGCTGGTGACCAAGAATTCCGGCGGCGCTGCCACCGCCCCCAAGCTGGCGGCCGCCCGCGAACTGGGGGTGCAGGTGATCATGGTGGCGCGGCCTGCGTTGCCCACCGCCACCGCGGAGGTGGGGGATGCCGACGCGGCGTTCGACTGGCTTTGCGCCCATCACGCCGCCCCCACCGCTGCGGCCCCGCAGCCGACGCGACGTGGGGTATAGACCCAGCGGGTACGGCCACTGCCCGCCACGCACCGCGTCTCTGCCGTGCCGATCAGGACCAGGGTGCGCATGTCCGCGCCCACCGAGCGCGCCTCGGCCAGTGTGGTGTATTGGATGCGCTCTTCGGGCCGGCTGACGGCGGTGGCGAACACCACCGGAATGTCGCCCGCCAGGCGCTCGCGCAGCCGCTCCAGCACGGCGTCGAGCTGCCAGGGCCGCGCCTTCGACACCGCGTTGTAGAGCGCCAGCACGAACCCGGCCTCCGCCGCTGCGGCAACCCGCGCCAGCACGGTTTCCCAGGGTTTCAGATTGTCCGACAGCGAGATCACGCAGAAATCGTTGCCGCAGGGCGCACCGATGCGGGCGGCGGCGGCGAGGACGGCCGAAATGCCGGGGATCACCTCCACCACCACGTCGTCGCGGCCGCCGGCCGTCTCCAGCGCCTCGAACAGGGCGGCCGCCATGCCGAACACGCCGGCATCCCCGGCCGAAACGATGGCCACCCGCCGCCCCTCCGCCGCGAGGTCCAGCGCGAAACCGGCGCGGGCCAGCTCCTCGCGATTGTCCGACGGGTGGCGGCGCTGGCCATCGCGGAGGGGGACGCGATTGAGATACGGCCCGTAGCCGACCAGGTCCGTCGCCGTTTCCAGCGCCGCGGTGGCGCGCGGGGTCACCAGGTCGGCGGCCCCCGGCCCCAGCCCGACGATGGCGAGGAACCCGGTCATCGGCGCACCCCCCGCCCCGGCACCAGCACGATGGAGAAATAGGGGGCCGCCTCGTCCGCCGGACGGTCGGCCAGGGCCACCACCTTCTGGTTGGCCATGGTGCCGCGTTCCACATAGACCGCGCGGTCCAGCGCACCGGCCGCCGCCAGCGCAGCGCGCACCTTGGGCAGATGCCGGCCCACCTTCATGAACACCGCGGCATCGGTGGTCGCCAGGCGCTGCGCCAGGGCTTCTTCCGGCAGAGTCGCCGGGATCACCGTCATCACATCGTTCCACCGGGTGATCGGCGTGCCCGCCACGGCCCAGCAGCCGCCCATCCCGGTGATGCCGGGGATCACACGGGCCTCGTACCGCCCGGCCAGGCGGTCGTGCAGGTACATGTAGGAGCCGTAGAAGAATGGATCGCCCTCGCACAACACGGCGACCGGCTCCCCCGCATCGAGATATCCGGCAATGCGGGCAGCACTGGTGTCGTAGAACGCCTCGATCCCATTGGTGTAGTCGGCCGCCCCCACCTCCAGCTCGGTGGTGAAGGGGTAGTCCAGCCGCAGCTCCTGCCAATCGGGCCGCAGGTGGGGGCCGGCGATGGTGCGCGCGGTGCCGGCGTTTCCCTTCTTGGCGAAATGGGCCACCACCCGGGTGTCAGACAGCACGCGCGCCGCCTTCACCGTCAGCAGGTCGGGATCGCCCGGACCGACGCCGACGCCCCAAAGAATGCCTGGTGCAGTTCCAGGCGTGCTCATTCCGCATCGCTCGCCAAGGCGTTGACGGCAGCCACGGCCATGGCACTGCCGCCCATGCGGCCGGCCACCACAACGCTGTCGAGGCGACCGTCGGCCACCAGCGCGTCCTTGCTTTCCGCAGCCCCCACGAACCCGACAGCCATGCCGATGATGGCGGCTGGTTTGGGCGCCCCGGCGTCGATCAGCTCCAGCAGGTGGAACAGGGCCGTCGGCGCGTTGCCGATGGCCACCACCGCACCGCCGAGCCGGTCGCCCCACAGGTCCAGCGCGGCAGCGGTGCGGGTGTTGGCGATCTTCGCGGCCAGTTCCGGCACGGCCGGATCGGCCAGGGTACAGATCACCGGATTGTCGGCGGGCAGGCGGGACCGTGTGATCCCGTTTTCGACCATCCGGCTATCGCACAGGATGGGCGCACCCGCCGCCAAAGCGGCCTTGGCTTTGGCCACCAGACCGGGGGTGAAGCGGATCAGGTCTGCCACCTCCACCCGGCCGCAGGCGTGGATGATGCGCACCGCCACCCGCGCCTCGGCCTGCGAGAACCGGTCGAGCGCCGCTTCCGAACGGATGATCTCGAACGACCGGCGATAGATCGCGGCCGGTTCCCGAATGTAGTCGTAGCGGGTTTGCGGGGAGGTCATGCGGACATCCGTTTCAGCAGGGTGGAGACATCTTGGGCGGAAAGCCCCTCGGCGGCCGGGGCATCGTCGGCCCGACCGTTGGTGATCCAGCCGTAGCCGCCGGGGCCGGCGGTCAACGTCAGGGCTGCCGGGCGGGGATGGGCACAGCCCTTGGAACAGCCGGAGACATGCAGGACCACATCCTCCGGCAGCAGGGGCGCAAAGCGCTCCGCATCTGCCACCACATCGGCATGGGCGTGGACGCAGCGCGGCGCCCCGGCACACACGGCGATCCGGCGGCGCGGGTCCGCCGGGTCGGTGAGGAAGCCGAGCCGCCGGGCCTCCGCCTGTACCCCAGCAGCCCCATTCGCCTTGACGCCGGGCAGGACCAGGGTGCGCCAAGGGGTCAGCCGCACCGTGCCGTCGCCATGGCGCCGGGCGAGTTCGGCCAGATCGGCAAAGGCCGCGGACTGGGCGCGGCCGAAGGCGGGGGCGACCAGCACCGCGGCCCACCCGCCGGCGAGATCGACCACGCCGGGCACCACGCGGCAGCTCAGGTCCGACGGGATCGGTGTCGAGTTCGCCTCTAGCCCGGCGGCGGCGAACACCGGCTCCTCCCCGACCCCGGCGACCAGTCCCGCCATGCGCCGCATCGCCCGGCCGCCGAGGTCGAGGAAGGCGTGCAGCAGGGCCACGACGGCCGGAACGACATCGCCAGGATCAACCGTCGCCGCGGCCCGGCCCGCGGCCAGGGCGATCATCGCCCGCCCGCTCCCGGCGGGGCTGACCGTGATGTCTGCACCGACAACCTGGCCGCCGGGCGCGATCGGCAAGGCCCCGCCGCCGCACACGGCCAGCCCGACCTTTTCGGGCAGGTGGGCCAGTGCCGGGTCTGCGGTCTTCGCCCGCTCCAGCGCCCGCGCCAACCCATGGGCATCGAACGCACATGTGGGATCGTCGGCCGGCGACAGGGGGGCGGCCAGCACCGTGCGCTGCGCTTCGGCCGCCGGATCGGGCGAGGCGAGGCCGTGGGCCAGCACCACCTCGGCGAAGGCCCGATGCCCCGCCTCGTCGAACCCGCGGGCTTGCAGGTTGCCGCGGCTGGTCACCTCCATCTCGCCGGAACCGTGGCGGGCTGCCGCCTCTGCCACCGCTTGAAGCTGGTCCGCCGTCAGGGTCGCAGCACTGGGTTTGATGCGTGCCACCAGCCCGTCGCCCGACGCCATGGGCCGCAGCAGCGAGGGGCACCAACCCTTCACGCGAGGATCCGGCGGGGCAGCCGCGCTCATTCCGTCGCCTCCCCCGCCAGCCGCTCTCCCGCCAGGATCGCGACCACGCTGTTGCGGTGGGGGCGCCATAGGTCGCGCCGCGTCGCATCGGCGAACTTGGCGCGCATGGCCTCCCGCGCATCCGGGTTCTGGCTCTGCAGGAAGTCGTCGACGGTGGCGTCCCCCAGCGTGGCGGCAAAGGCCAGGTCGAACGACGTGTCGAGCCGCTGGGGCAGCGTGGCGGCGAAGGCGTGGAGCGCGTCCACCGCGCGGGCCATCTCCGCCCCACCGCGGTAGCCATGGCGCATCATGCCGGCAAGCCAGGCGGGATTGGCCACCCGGCCGCGCACCACGCGGGCCACTTCTTCCGCCACCGTGCGGATGGCCGGCACGTCGGGATCACCCACATCGGCGTGGTAGAGGGCGGGGTCGGCGCCCAGGGTGCGGGCAGCGGCGGCGAACCCGCCTTCATGGGTGGCATACTCTCCATCCTCCAGCAGGTCGGTTTCCCGGTGGTCCTGGTGGTGGACGAAGGCTTGCGCCGCGCGCACCCGATCGGCAAAGCCGGCCCCGTCCGACCGCCCCTCCAGCCCCTGGCCATAGGTGGCGGCCCCGGCGGCCAGGTAGGCTTGGCCGAGGTCGCTCACATCGCCCCAGGTGCTGCGTTCCAGAATGGGGTTGAGCCCGCTGCCATAGGCTCCCGGCAGCGCGCCATAGATGCGCGTGGTGGTTGCCCGCAGTGCTTCGCCCTCCAGCCCGCAGGCGGCGGCAGCGATGGGGTTCATCTCCTCGGTTTCCTCAAACCGCTCCGCCACCGCACGTACGGCGGTGTCGAACAGCGCGATCTGCGGCTCGAAGGTATCGCGGAACAGGCCGGAGATGCGCAGGGTCACATCCGCCCGCGGCCGGCCCACCTGGTCGATCGGCAACACGCGGATGCCCGAGACCCGGTTGGAGCCATCGTCCCACACCGGTTCGGTGCCCAGCAGCACCAGGGCCAGCGCGAAATCCTCCCCGCCCGTGCGGATGGTGGTGGACCCCCACAGATCGACCATCCAGGTCCGCGGCCAGTCCCCGTGGTCCTGCAAGTAACGGGCGATCAGCGCATCGGCCGCCTTGCGGGCAAGCGCCATGGCCGAGCGGGTGGGCACCGCCCGGGGATCCACGGCGAACAGGTTGCGGCCCGTCGGCAGCACATCGGCCCGCCCGCGGGTGGGCGCACCGGCCGGACCGGGCTGGATGAAGCGGCCATCGAGACCGGCCAGCAGGGCGGCGCGTTCCGCTTCGGCACTGGCGGCAATGCGCCGATGCACCTCCTGCACCGACACCGAGGGGCTGGCGCGGTGCACGGCCTCCACCAGGGCGGCATAGCAGTCGGCCTCGGGGGTGCGGCCGAACACATGCAGGCCGTCGCGGATCTGCAACTCCTTAACGTCGCACAGATAGGCATCGAGGCGGGAAAGCTGCTCCTCCTCGTCCATCTCCGCCGTCACGCCGCTTTCATCCAGCACGCCGGCGGCGGCCGCGCGGTCCAGGATTTCCTGGCGCAGCAGGCGCATGCGCCGGGCGTCCAGCCCGTCGGCCGCGGCGTATTCGTCGATCAGCTTTTCCAGCTCCACCGCGGCACCGTGGCTGCCGGCCGATTTCAAGGGCGGGGTGAGGTGGCCGAGGATGGCCGCCCCCAGCCGCCGTTTGGCCGCCGCGGCCTCACCGGGATTGTTGACGATGAAGGGGTAGAGCACCGGCACGGCACCGGTGAGCAGGGCCGGGAAGCAGCTTTCCGATTGCGCCACGGCCTTGCCCGGCAGCCATTCGGTGGTGCCGTGGGTGCCCAGATGCACCAGCGCGTGGATGTGCTCCACCTGCCGCAGCCACAGATAGAAGGCCACATAGGCGTGGCAGGGGGGCAGGTCGGGATCGTGGTAGCTGGCCTTGCAGTCCAGCCGGTTGCCGCGGTCCGGCTGGATGGCGGCGATCAGGTGGCCGAAGCGGGCATGGCGCAAATGAAAGGCGCTGCCGGCAACTTGGGGATCGTCCTCCGGCTCCCCCCATGCCGCCCAGATGCGGGCGCGGGCGGCGTCCGGCAGGCGGTTGGCCAGCGCCCGATAGTCGGCGACGGACAGGAACGGCGCGGCACGGTCGCGGCAGATCCGGCGGGTCAGGCCGGCCGTATCCTGTGGCCCCTCCCCAACCGCAAAGCCGGCGTCGCGCAAATCGGCCAGCAGGGCTGACATGCTGGCGAGGGAATCGAGCCCCACGGCATGGCCAGCCTGCCCGGCAGCCCCCGGATAGTCGGACAGCACGACGGCCAACCGGCGGTCGGCCCGCGGCGTGCGGCGCAGGCGCGCCCAGCCCGCGGCGAGCCGTGCCGCCCGCTCTACACCGCCGGCATCCGCCCCATGGCGCAGCCGGGCGAATTCCAGCGCGCACAGCTCCCGGTCGGCGGACTTGAAGGAGACAGCACCAGCGAACAACCTTCCGTCCAGTTCCGGCAACACCACGTGCATCGCCAGGTCCTGCTGGCTGAGCCCGCGCGAAGAGGCCAGCCACGCCGCGCGCGAGGAGCCGGACAAGGCCACCTGCAACACCGGCGCGTCGGCGGCATCGAGCGGCGAGCCGTTGGCGTCGTCCAGCCGGGCGGCAAAGCCGGTGGCGTTGATCACCACATCGGGCCGCCATGCCGCCAGCCGGTTGCGCACGAGGGCGGCGGCACCGGGCTCCTTCAGGCTGCCCACATAGATCCCGCGGGCGTCCAGCCCCACGCCGTCCAGTGCTGCGGCCAGGGCGTCCATCGGCTCCAGGTCGGCGGCCAGAAGGTAGGAGCGGTAGAACACGATCGCCGCCAACGGCCGGTCGCCGCGATTGAGCGTGGCGAAGACGTGCTCTCCCGCCCCCGGCACCGCCGCCACTGGTGCTTCCGGTGCCGCCCCCTGTCCCTCCCCCTGCCCCGCCCCCTGCCCCGCCCCCTGCCCCGCCCAATGGGCCAGCAGGCAGAGCGCCGTGGCCATGTTGGCCGGACCGCCGGCATCGAGCAGGGCCTGCAGGCGGCCGCGCTCAGCCTCCGCCACCGTGGACAGCTCGGCAAAACGCGGATCGTCCCGCCCATCGCCCGGTACCACGGCAAAGGCGGTTCCCCGCTCCCGCGCGATGTCGGCGGCCCGCTCCACCCCGAAACGCCAGTAGTCGATCCCGCCCAACAGGCGGATCACCACACAGCTTGCATGCTCCACCACCTGTTCGAAGAACACGTCGGTCGACATGGGGTGGCGGAGCTGCTGGAGGTTGGCGAGCCGCATGGTCGGCAGCGGGTGCCCGCGGTCCCGCTCCGCTTCCCACGCCGCCGCCGCGGCGCCGAGGTCGCTGTCTGAGAACGACAGTAGAACGATGGGGGCCGGGCTGAGGCCCAGATCCACCGCCTGGGCGGCATCGTCCAGGGAATAGTCGGCGCGGAAGGGAAGGTGCATGGCCCGGGGCCGCCCCTGGCTTCGCCGTCAGCCGGCGATGTCGGCGGCGATGGCCGCCCGGTCGATGCCGCTGCGTCCGATCACCACCAGATGGCCCACCCGCTCCGCACCGGCTGGCCAGGGCTGATCGAAGTGATGGCTGAAGCGCTGGCCGACGCCCTGAACCGCAAGGCGCATGGGCTTGCCGCGCACCGGTACGAACCCCTTGATGCGCAGGATATCGTGGCGCAGCGCCACCGCCTTCAGCTTGGCCAGCAGCGTATCGGGTGCATCGGCCTCCGCGATCTCGACGGGGAAGCTGTCGAAATCGTCGTGCTCGTGCTCGCCATCCACGCTGTCGTGGTGGGAGGGCCGGGAGGCCAGATCGTCTTCCGCCGCGGCGTTCAGGCCCAGCAGCACCGTGGCGTCCACCCTGCCCTCGCGGGCCTGCACCACCTGCACGGCGCGCGGCAGTTTGCCGGCAATCTCGGCAGCCAGGAGTGCGGCCGCTCCGTCAGCCAGCAGGTCGGTCTTGTTGAGGATCACCAGGTCGGCGGCGTTCAACTGGTCTTCGAACACCTCGGCGAGAGGGTTGTCGTGGTCGACCGCTGCATCCTCGGTGCGCTGCTGCTCCACCAGGTCGGGATCGTCGGCGAAGCGGCCATCGGCCACCGCCGGGCCGTCCACCACCGCGATCACGCCGTCTACCGTGATGCGGGCGCGCACGCTGGGCCAATCGAACGCCTTCAGCAGCGGCTTAGGCAGCGCCAGGCCGGAGGTTTCGATGACGATGTGGTCGGGCTGCGTCGGCCGATCCAGCAGGGCTTCCATGGTGGGCAGGAACTCGTCGGCCACCGTGCAGCACAGGCAGCCATTGGCCAGTTCCACGATGTCGTCGTCGGCACAGGCTGCGAACCCACAGCCCTTCAGCAGATTGCCGTCCACCCCCAGGCTGCCGAACTCGTTGACGATGATGGCGATGCGCCGTCCACCCGCATTCGCCAGGATGTGGCGGACCAGTGTGGTCTTGCCCGCGCCCAGAAAGCCAGTGATGACGGTGGCAGGAATCTTGGCGGCAGGAATCTTGGCGGCAGGAATCTTGGCGAAGCTTTGCGTCATGGGGACACCGTTCGGTTGAGGAAGGCTTCATCGCCGGTGTCCTGGCGGGGGATCGGCACCCGCGCCATCAGGACATTGCGGAGGGAGTCTGGACGGTTCTTGCGCAACACGGTGCCGCTGGCCGACTGGGCGTAGGTGGCCGCATAGGCCAGCACATCTTCGGCCATGTCGGGGGTCAGCCGGCCCAGCAGGTAGCCCCATTTGCCCGGCTGGGCGATGGCGGCAGAACACCCCTGCTCGCAATTGGCCAGGCAGGTAACCGGGTGGATTTCCACCGGCGCATGCGCAGCCGATGCGGCATCGCGCACCGTCCCATAGAGGCGGCTGCCGGGGCGCGGTTCGCCCGCCGCATCATAGTCCGCAGCGCCGCGCGCGCCGTCTCCGGCCACACCGGTGCAGGTGGTGCAGATGTAAAGACAAGGTGCCCGCATCGATCGTCCCGCCCGCCGCAGCCAAAGTGCCGTAGAGCCGGGCGCGGGACAGAAGCGAGCGGTTGGGGACAGGGGGTGTCAGCACATGGGCATCGCCACCGTCCCACCGCAAGCCCGGAGCCACCCCGTCCGGCCTTACAGTACGCGTGTGACGGCAGGTCTCCTGACTCGCAGATCCTAGCGCCGGCCCGTCGCCTTCCCAGACCCGCAGGTCCAGTGGCTTTGCAGTAAGACGGGCGGCTGTCTGCCTACAGTTGCGGGGGCAGTCGCGGCATTGGGCTCCAGGTCCTCAGACCAGTCGCCCGCACCGCATTCCCATTTTCATCTTCCGTGTGGAAGAACCGTCGCGCTACCGATATCCGGGTGATTCCTGAAAGTCAATCTGACGCCCGCAGCCCCGTCACCCCAGGCTCCCGATGACCGACGACACCGCCGAAATCGCCGCTCGTCACAAGGCCAAGATGGCCAGGCGCAAGGCCGCGCAGGATGCCGAAGTGGCCGGCAAGACGGTGGAGAAGGGGCTGCTGATGGTCCACACCGGCAAGGGCAAGGGCAAGTCCACCGCCGCCTTCGGGCTGGCCTTGCGCATGCTGGGCCGGGGCCGCGGCGTGGGGGTGGTGCAGTTCATCAAGGGCGCGTGGGCGACGGGCGAACGCACGGCACTGGAGGCCATCGCGGGCACCGGGCTGGCACCGCTGCAATGGCATTCCATGGGCGAAGGCTTCACCTGGGAAACCCAGGACCGCGCCCGCGACATCGCGGCTGCCACCGCGGCGTGGGAGACCGCCAAGGCCCTGCTGGCCGACCCCGATCTCGGCCTCGTCGTGCTGGACGAACTGAACATCGCCCTGCGCTACGACTATGTGCCCCTGGACGAGGTGCTGGACACGCTGGCCCACCGGCGCGACGGGCTGCACGTGGTCGTCACCGGCCGCAACGCCAAGCCGGAGCTGTGCGACCTGGCCGACCTGGTGACCGAGATGGCGCTGGTGAAGCACCATTTCGCAGCCGGCGTCAGGGCCCAGGAAGGCATCGAGTTTTGACCGGGCGTGGCCCCGCGAGGGCCTTCATGCTGCAAGGCACCGGCTCCAGCGTCGGCAAATCGCTGCTGGTGGCCGGGCTGGCCCGCGCCTTCACCCGGCGCGGCTTGGCCGTGCGCCCGTTCAAACCGCAGAACATGTCCAACAACGCCGCCGTCACCGCCGACGGCGGAGAGATCGGCCGCGCCCAGGCGTTGCAGGCGCTGGCGGCCGGCGTGCCGCTGTCCGTCCACATGAACCCGGTGCTGCTGAAGCCGCAGACGGAGGTGGGCGCCCAGATCATCGTCCGGGGCCGCATCTGGGGCCAGGCCCAGGCGCGCGACTACCAGAGCCGCAAGGCGGCCCTGCTGCCGGCGGTGCTGGAGAGCTTCCGCCACCTGAAGGCCGAAGCCGATCTGGTGCTGGTGGAAGGAGCGGGCAGCGCTTCGGAACTCAACCTGCGCGCCGGCGACATCGCCAATATGGGATTCGCCCAGGCGGCCGATGTGCCGGTGGCGGTGATCGGCGACATCGACCGTGGCGGGGTGATCGCCGCGCTGGTCGGCACCCACACGGTGCTGGCGCCGGAGGATCGGGCGTTGGTGGTCGGGTTCATCGTCAACCGCATGCGCGGCGACCCCACACTGTTCCACGACGGCATGGCAATGATCGCCGAGCGCACCGGCTGGCGCGACCTGGGGCTGGTGCCGCACTTCCCGCAAGCCCGCGCCCTGCCGGCCGAAGACGCCATGGAACTGGCGGACCGCGGCAGTGCGGGCGCCGCAACAGGGCACATGGTGACCATCGCGGTGCCCATGCTGCCGCGCATCGCCAATTTCGACGATTTCGATCCGCTGGCCGCCGAACCGGGCGTGCGCCTGGCCATGGTGCCGGCCGGCGAGCCGCTGCCGGTGTGCGATCTGATCATCCTGCCGGGCTCCAAGGCCACCATTGCCGACCTCGCTGCCCTGCGTGCGCAAGGCTGGGACATCGACATCGCCGCCCATGTGCGCCGCGGCGGGTGGGTGCTGGGGATCTGCGGCGGCTACCAGATGCTGGGGCGCACCATCGCCGACCCGGACGGCATCGAAGGACCGCCCGGCCAGGTCGACGGGCTCGGCCTGCTCAACGTGCACACCGTGCTGACGGGGGACAAGCGGCTGGTGGAGGTGACCGGCACCAGCGCCGCAGACGCATCCCCCCTGGCGGGATACGAGATGCATGTGGGAGCAACCACCGGTGCCGACACCGCCCGGCCGCTGGTTCGGCTGGCCGACGGACAGGCGGACGGCGCCATCTCCGCCGACGGGCGGGTGGCCGGCTGCTACATCCACGGCCTGTTCACGGCGACGGACCAGCGGGCCGCCTGGCTCGGCCGTCTCGGTGGCACCAGCGATCGCGCCGACCATGCCGCCCGTGTCGACGCCACGCTGGACGGCCTGGCCGCCCATCTGGAAGCCCACATGGACCTGGACACAATCTGGTCGCTCGCCCGCTGAGCGCGCGGGCCAGCTATCCTCCCCACGCCACAGATCCAATCTGGACTAAGAACTTCATAGTTTCCGCCTGCTCCGGACTCGACTCTATCCTCTCCAGGGGGATAGGATAGACCAATGCAGCACACCAGCCATCCCGACGTACTCAAGCGCCTCAAGCGGGCCGAAGGTCATCTGCGGCACACCATCGCGATGATCGAGGAGGGGCGCCCGTGCCCGGCTGTGGCCCAGCAACTCCACGCCGTGGTGCGAGCCATCGACCAGGCCAAGAAGGTCTTCATCCACGACCACATCGACCACTGCCTGGAAGACGGCGTGCGCACCAGCCAGGACCAGCGGGCGATGGTGGCGGAGTTCAAGGAAATCTCGAAGTACCTCTGAGGCGGAGGACGGTATGTCCGACCTGATTGCGCAGGGCGGGGCCAACCCCCTCCTCCTCGCCCTGACGGCGCTTGTGCTGGGCAGCCTGCACGGGCTGGAGCCGGGCCACAGCAAGACGATGATGGCCGCCTACATCGTCGCCGTGCGCGGATCGGTAAAGCAGGCGGTGCTGCTGGGCGTGTCCGCGGCCGCGTCGCATTCCATCATCGTGTGGGTGCTCGGCATCCTCGGCGCGGTCTATGGCGACGCGCTGATCGGCGAGCAGCTGGAGCCGTGGTTCGCCATGGCCTCCGGCTTCATCATCCTGGGGATCGCCGCGTGGATGTTCACGCGGGCCCGGCCGGCGTCCGTGCCGCAGGGCCATGGCCATCACCCTCATGACCACGGGCATTGCCACGGGCATTGCCACGACCATGGGCACAGCCATGGTCACGACCACACGCACGATCACGGCCATCATCACGATCCCGCCCTGCCGGACGCCCACACGCTCGCCCATGCCCGCCAGATCGAAGCCCAGGTGGCGGCCGGCCGTACCGGCACCGGTCAGACCATCCTGATGGGCCTGTCCGGCGGGCTGATCCCCTGCCCCGCGGCCATCACCGTTCTGCTGATCTGCATCCAGCTCGGCCAGCTCTGGCTGGGCGCAACCCTGGTGGCCGCCTTCAGCGTCGGCCTGGCACTCACCCTCGTGGCCGTGGGCGTCGTGGCCGCGGTGGGCCTGCGCTACGTCACCCGGCGCACGGCGAGGTTCGACGCGGCGATGGCCAAGGCCCCATACCTGTCTGCCATCCTGATCGGCGTGGTGGGGGTGATCATGATCGCGGTGGGCTGGAGCCATGCCGGGCCGTGAGCCCGCCGACACCTGCGTCCACACGCGGTTGACGTCGCGGCGGCCGCTCGACACAGTTGGGCCCGATGGTTCCTGGGGCGTCCGCGTCCCGGGATGAAAAGGGAACACGGTGCGGCACCCTCTCGGGGGTGCCAAAGCCGTGGCTGCCCCCGCAACTGTGAGCGGCGAGAGACCCCGAGCGAACGCCACTGGGCCAACCGGCCTGGGAAGGATCGGGGGATCGAGGAGCCGCGAGCCAGGAGACCTGCCATCCAACGCAACCCAACCCGGGCGGGGTGCCCCGGAAGGAGGCTAGGGATGGCATATCGGCGCAAGCCGCAAAGTCCGTTCTGTCTTCACCGATCCCCGCTCCTGCGCGGAGATCGAGATGACACAGCAGGATGCCCCCGGCGCCCTTTCCGAGACTGAACCTTGCCGTGACGACGAACCGACCCCTCCGGTCGCACCGTCCGCGCCAGCCGTGGTCGCCGGCCATACCCTGGACACCGGCAGCAACGGGACAGCGACCGCCGGGGCCGACATTCAATTCGTACCGCCGGCGCGGGTCAGCCCCTGCGTCGGCGTCTGCCGGCTCGATGACGCCAGCGGGCTCTGTCTGGGCTGCGCCCGAACGGTTGATGAGATCACCCTGTGGAGGGACATGGACACCGCGGCACGCGGCGCCGTGTGGCGGGCCCTTCCGGCGCGGTTGGCCGCCATGAACGTCAGCAGCCACCAGCTTCCCTGGGACGGCCAGATGGCCCGGCGCTTCGTTACTGAATCGATCCGCTCCGCCGCCGGCACCTGGGTGCTGGGCGTGGTCGGCGCCGTGGGCGAGTTCCTGCGCGCCGCCGACGAGGCCGTGGAGATTGCCGAGGACGGCGACACCATCGCCGCGACGACGCCGCGGGCGGCCCTGCGAGTCTCGCTCGGTCGCCGGGTGCGGGCCACCTCGCTGCCCGGCCCCACCGATCGGGAAGACAAGCGCCGTATTGTGCTGTCGCTCCCCGCCGCCGCGATGGAGGTTCCGATGCGGGACACGATCGGCGATTGCGGGCCGGACACCGCCGCCATCCGCTCGGATGACCGGGACGGCCGCCTGTTCGACATGGGGCTGGGGCGTGCGGCCGCGCGCTTTTGCGTGCGCACGGAATTCCCGCCGTTGATCGAGGCGCTGAATGCAGCGGTGGGGGAGACCTGGCAGCAGATCCTGCCGCGGATCGCCCCGCTGCTGGTCGCCGTCAGCCCCGTCCGGGTGATTGAGACGGGACTCGGACGGGTGGAAATCGCCACGCCGATTCCGCCGCCGGACGGCGCGTCGCCCGACGGCCCGCACACGCATTTCCTGCCGGACCACATCGCGCTGGGCCGCGACCTGCCGTTGGGCATGGAGATCCCGTCCGCCTATGCCCCGGGTGCCATTTTCTACCCGGCCTGAGGGGCCGCCGTGGGATGGCCGCGGTGTGCTTGCCCCGCTCGCAATGCGCAGGATTGGCGCCACCAAACGCTATTGACCTGCGTCATTGTGTTAATCCAGCTCATGTTCCATGCAGATCCACGGTGGTGCCCCCGGATGGGGGTTAAAAGGGAACGCGGTGCGGCTAACCAAATCGGGCCAAATCCGCGGCTGTCCTCGCAACTGTAATCGTGAGGCTGTTTCGAACTGCATGACCACTTGGGCCAAAGGCCCTGGGAAGGTCCGAAACAGCCATTGATCGAGAGCCAGGAAACCTGCCGCCGTGTGTCGCCCGTCCGGAAGGCGAGGGATCCTTCAGGCGCGGAAACCCGTTGTGGCGACCAATCACAGTCGGTGAGGTTGTCCGGGCGGGGTCTCTGGTGCTCCAACGGTTTGATATTATAGGGAACTTCCACGGTGCATGCGCCGCCGCGATGGCGTGCGTCCAGGCGGCGTCGAAGCCCGGCCAACCTCCGCTTCTCCTGCACAGCGAGGTTCGGTCATGTCCACCCGTCCGTTCGGCTGCTCCTGCCGCCGGTTCCGCTCCACATCCATAACCACCGTTACGGCCCGCCGGGCCATCGCCTTTTGCGCCGGCCTCGCAGCCTGCGTTGCCAATTCGCCGGGCTATGCCCAGACCGAACAGGAAACCACCGAACAGGCCGAGGACACCCTTGTTCTCGACACCATCACGATCAGTGCCAACGCCACGCCGACGCCGGTCAACCAGGTGGGGTCCGCGGTGACCATCATCACGGCCGAAGAGCTTGAGGAGCGCGGCACCGCCATCCTGTCGGACGTGCTGCGGGAGGTTCCGGGCCTTGCCGTCAGCCGCACCGGGCCGGTGGGCACACAGACCCAGGTGCGCATCCGCGGTGCGGAAGCAAACCACACGGTGGTGCTGATCGACGGCATTCCGGCGAACGATCCCGCCATCGGGCGCGAGGTCTATTTCGCCGACCTCCTGGCGGCCGATATCGAGCGGATCGAGGTCCTGCGCGGTCCGCAAAGCGCGCTGTACGGCAGTGAGGCGATCGGCGGCGTGATCAACATCGTCACTCGCCGCGGCCACGGGCCGATCCGTGCGTATGCCAGTGTCGAAGGCGGCTCCTTCGCCACCGGGCAGGGCGTCGTCGGCGTGCAGGGTGGCAGTGCGAACTACGGCTTCGCCGGCACCGCCACCTATTTCTACACCGATGGCATCGATGTTTCCGGCGACGGCGGAGAAAATGACGAGTACCGAAACCTGACGCTCAGCGGCACCGGCCACGTCAACCTCTTCGACAACTTCCGCGTCGACCTGGCGGCCCGCTACACCAGCGCGCATGCGGACTACGACGGCTTCGCCTTCGCCGCTCCCGACACCGTGGTCGACGACGAGACGCAGGCACAGGACGTCGACCGGCTCTACGGCCTGTTGCAGGGAACCCTGCTGCTGTTCGACGACCAGTGGGAGCAGATCGGCACCCTGACGGTCTCAGATGCGAACACGGACTATTTCGGCGGCGGCCTGTCTTTCTCCAACGCCACCGTGTTCAACGCCCGGTATCAGTCGAACGTCTATTTCAACACGACGGGCACTCTGCAGACGGATCATATCTTCACCGTCGCGGTGGAACGGGAGTCCACCCACTTCTCCAACCAGAACGGCAACAACGACACCGTCGACTACGCCTTTGTCGGGCAATACCAGCTCAGCCTGCTGGATCAGATCTTCCTCACGGCGGCTGTGCGCCAGGACATCTTCGACGGACTTGAGGACTTCACGACCTATCGGGTGACCGGCGCCTACCGGATCGCCGACTGGGGAACCCGCATCCACGGCAGCGTCGGCACCGGCGTGCAGCGCCCCTCGCCGACCGAACAGTTCGGCTACTTCAACAACTTCGTCGGCAACCCCGATCTGGTGCCGGAGGAGTCGTTCGGCTGGGACATCGGGGTGGAACAGGCCCTGTTCGATGATCGGCTGATGGCGGACATCACCTATTTCCGGGCCAACCTGGAAAACGAGATCACCTCAATGGCTAACGCCCAGGGCATCTTCTCGCCGTTCAACCAGTCCGGTGAAAGCCGTCGCCAGGGGGTCGAGGTCGCGATTTCCGCGTCGCCGATCGACAATTTGGACCTGACGGCCACCTACACCTATCTCTACGCCGAAGATCCGGACGGCCGCCTAGAGGTGCGCCGCCCCAACAACACCGCCAGCTTCAACGCCAACTACCGCTTTCTTGAGGATCGCGCCTCCATCAGTCTTGGCGTGGTCTACAATGGAAACCAGCTAGATATCGACTATACGAACTTCCTCGGCCACCGCATCACTTTGGATGGCTACACTTTAGTCAATCTCAGTGGGCGATATGAAATCATGGACGGCGTCGAAATATTCGGCCGCGTGGAGAATGTTTTCGACGAAGACTACCAGGAGGTCGACGGATACAACAGCCTTGGCATCGGGGCCTACGGCGGCATCCGCCTCAGCATGTAAGCGAAGGTCGGATTGACACCCAGTCCCCGGGGCGGCTGGCCCGCCGGTACCGGCGGTCAGGTCGCCCCGGGGCAGTCGCCCGGAAAGGATGTTCCCCGTGCCATCCCCCTCAAGCATCGAACCGATCCTCCAGCAAGACGATGGCGGCCGCCCGTGTGAGGTCTTCCCGCTGCCGGTGGATGAAGCCGTCCTGGATGCCCTGATTGTCGACCTTTTCGAGAATCATTGGGACAAGATCGTCTTCGGCCCGATCATCCAGGGGGCCGCCTACGAAATCCGCGCCGCAGCGAAGCCGCACAAGATCGGCCTGCTGGATGGCTATCTGACCATCCATTTCGGCCCGTCGCACGTCCACCTGTGCATCGGCGACAATTTCGGCGTGCCCAGCCACCCGACGCCGGACGCGTTGCGGCGCCACCGCAGGACCGCGCGGGCGGAGTTCTTCCGCAGCCTGGACGACAGCGGCTGCCCGGTGACCTGGGGCCTGCGGCTGTTCAACGGTGCCGGCGAACAGCAGATGACCGTGTTTCTGCCCAACCCCTTCCTCGCCGCCGACGACACCCTGCTGGCGACGCCGGACTGGAGCCGCCTGGCCCTGTGGGAGGAGATCAATCGCCGCTACCTGAACCGCGAGCCCGATGGCAGGGACCGCACGGGCACCGGCTTCTCCCATGGCTGAACGGCCACCGGGGGCATGGCTGGCACTGTGCCTTGCGGCGGTCGTAGTGGCCGCTGCCCTCCTCGTCCCGCCGTCGCGTCCGGCCTGGGCCGACCCGGACCCGTTGCCGCGGATCGCGTCGGTCGGCCTGTGCAGCGACCACTACGTGCTGATCCTGGCCGCACCGGAGCAGATCGCATCGCTGTCGGCCCAGGCCACCGGCCCGTTGTCGCCCCATCGCGATCTCGCCGCCCGGTTCCCGGCGAACCGGGCCAATGCTGAAGAGATGCTGATGCTGGATGTCGACATCGTGGTGATGGACGACTTCCGCACCTTCGCCCTGGCGCGGATGCTGGAACGCCGCGGCATTCCCTTTGTCCGCGTCAACACCGTCGCCACCCTCGACGGTGTCCGCGACACCCTGCTGGAGGTCGGCCGCGCCATCGGCCGGGAAGAAACGGCGCAGGCCGTCGTCGCTGACCTGGACGCCCGGCTGGCGCAGGCTCACGCCTTGGCCCCACCGCCGGAGCTGGCCGCCTATCTGCGGCCGGATGGCGGCAGCGCCGGGCACGACACCTTCGTGGACGACGTCATGCGCCATGCCGGCCTGCGCAACCTGGCGGCGGAGCTGGGGCACCACGGGTGGGGGCGACTTACTCTTGAAGCTCTCGTCCTGTCCCCTCCCGATGTACTGGTCACCAGTTTCTTCGACATGAACCGGCAATCGCTGTCCGGGCGCTTTGCACACCATGCGGTCTTTCGGCGGCTTCTCGCCGACACCCCGGTCCTGCAAGTCCCCGGATCTTACTGGCCGTGCGGGTCCCCGCACCTGATCGACGCGGTTGAGGCGCTGGTTGCGCGATGACGGGTCTCACTTCCCCTGCGGCCGGTGCGGCCGGGCCACGGATTTCACGCGTTCGTCCATGACGCGACACTCCTTCCACGGCACCTCTGCCTCCCCGGCAAAGGGCCAAGAGTGTCACCCATGTGTCCGGTACAAAACGCCACCTATCTCTCGGGCGGGGCACCATACATCCTTGTTTTTACGCGCGAATCCGAAGCGGCCGAGGTGCGCCCCCGTCTTCGGCCCACCTGGTGTGGCCGGGCGCCTGGGGCGGAGTCGGCTCAAATGGGGATCTGCGTCTGCAGCTTGATCACCTTGAGCACCAGGTTGGTCCGCACATGGGCGATGCCGGGCAGCCTGAACAGGACCTCTTCGAGGAACAGGTTGTAGGCATCCCTGTCGCGGCAGAGGACGCGCAGGTGGTAGTCGGCCTCCCCGCTGGTGGCGAAGCAATCCAGCACCTCCGGCCGTTCCGACACGCGCTTGATGAACGCCGCAACGGCTGCGGTGCCGTGGCGTGCCAGCGTCACATGCACGATGGCGGCGAAGTTGAGCCCTGCCTTTTCCGCATCGAGCACGACGGGGTAGGCGGCGATGACGCCGGCCTCCTGCAGCGCCTTGACGCGGCGCCAGCAGACCGAGGCCGACAAGCCGGTGTGCTCGGCCAGCTCCTGGTTGGAGATCCGGGAGTCCTGCTGCAGCAGCCTCAGGAGGCGCCGGTCGGGTTCGCTCAGGTCCATCGCCACTCCATCATCTCGCTACGGATAGATTTTCCACGATTGGCCCGCATCCTGGAAAGTTTATCCACACGGCCCCGATTCCACGGGCAATCCGGCGAAACATTCCACCCTGCTCGGCGTATCATTCCGCGCGTGATCTCCGCGAGATGGGCAATGGCGGAAATGGCCTGAGCGATGGCCAAGACCCCGCAGCGAACGCTCGACACCGGCTACGCGCTGGCAGACCGCTACACCAAGCAGAGCGGCCGCGTCTTCCTCAGCGGCACGCAGGCCCTGGTGCGTGCGGTGCTGGACCAGGCGCGGCGCGACCGCGCCGCCGGCCTCGACACCGCCGGTTTCGTCTCCGGCTATCGCGGCTCCCCCCTGGGCGCGGTCGACCTGGAACTGTGGCGGGCGGCGGCCCTGCTGGACGAAGCGCACGTGCAGTTCCTGCCCGCCGTCAACGAAGACCTGGCGGCCACCGCCGTGCTCGGCACCCAGCAGGTGGAAAGCCATCCCGACCGCACGGTCCAGGGCGTGTTCGGGCTGTGGTACGGCAAGGGGCCCGGCGTCGACCGCGCGGGCGATGCGCTGAGGCACGGCAACGCCTACGGCTCCTCGCCCCATGGCGGCGTGCTGATCGTCTGCGGCGACGATCACGGCTGTGTGTCCTCCTCCATGCCCCACCAGTCCGACGTCGCCATGATGACGTGGTTCGTGCCGACGCTGTCGCCGGCCTCGGTGGCGGAGTACCTGCCGTTCGCCGAATACGGCTACGCGCTGTCGCGCTATTCCGGCATGTGGGTCGGCTTCAAGGCGATCTCCGAGACGGTGGAATCGGCCGCCTCGGTGGAGCTGCTGCCGCCCCGCACCTTCCGCCGGCCGGACTTCGCAGCCCCGCCCGGCGGCCTGCACTACCGCTGGCCCGACCTGCCGGGCCCGCAGATCGAAGAGCGCATGGAGGCGAAGAAGACCGCCGTCCTCGCCTTCGCCGATGCCAACCCGATCGACCGGCGGGTGTTCGACGTGCCGGACGCCACCTACGGCATCGTCACCACCGGCAAGGCCCATCTCGACCTGATGGAGGCCCTGCGCCTGCTCGGGCTCGACGCGCCTGTCTGCCGCCGCCTCGGTATCGACGTCTACAAGGTCGGCATGGTGTGGCCGCTGGCGCATCGCGACGCGCTGGATTTCGTGCGCGAGAAGCGCGAGATCCTGGTGATCGAAGAGAAGCGGGGCATCGTGGAAAGCCAGTTGAAGGAGTGCTTTTACGACTACCCCGGCCACAAGCCCCACGCGATGGTGGGCAAGTGCGACGAGGCGGGCGACCGCCTGGTGCCGTGGACGGGCGAGCTGTCGCCGCGCCTGCTGGCCGGCATCGTGGCCAAGCGCCTCGACCCGTTCTTCCCGGAGCTCGACCTGCCGCGGCGCGAGGCGGCCCTGGCGCCCGAACCGGGACGGTTGATCCAGGTGAGCGGGGCAACCCGCACGCCCTATTTCTGCTCCGGCTGCCCGCACAACACCTCCACCCGGGTGCCGGAGGGATCCAAGGCCCTAGCCGGCATCGGCTGCCACTTCATGGCAAGCTGGATGGGCCGCGACACCACCTCGCTCATCCAGATGGGCGGGGAAGGCGTCAACTGGGCGGCGTCCTCGCGGTTCACCGGCAAGGGGCACATCTTCCAGAACTTGGGCGAAGGCACCTACTACCACTCCGGCTCCATGGCGATCCGCCAAGCCATCGCCGCGAAGGCCAATATCACCTACAAGATCCTCTACAACGACGCCGTGGCGATGACCGGCGGCCAGCCGGTGGACGGCCCCGTCTCCGTGCAGGCGATCGCGCACAGCGTCCGCGCGGAGGGTGTGGAGCGCATCGCCCTGGTGTCGGACGAGCCCGGCAAGTTCCGTGCGGCCGATTTCCCCCAGGGCGTCACCATCAGCCATCGCCGCGACCTTGACGCCCTGCAGCGCGAATTGCGGGAGATCCCGGGCGTCACGGTGCTGATCTACGAGCAGACCTGCGCCACCGAAAAGCGCCGCCGGCGCAAGCGCGGCACCCTGGCCGATCCCCAGCGCTTCGCCGTCATCAACGACCTGGTGTGCGAAGGCTGCGGCGACTGTTCGGTGCAGTCCAACTGCCTCAGCGTGGAGCCGAAGGACACGCCCTTGGGGCGCAAGCGCCGCATCAACCTGTCCACCTGCAACAAGGATTTTTCCTGTCTTGAGGGGTTCTGCCCCAGCTTCGTCACCGTGGAGGGGGCGGAGCTGCGCCGCAGCGGCGACACGTCGGGGGAGTCCGAAGCGCAGGCGGACCGGCTGCCCGCCCCCGAGATGCCGGCCATCGACGGCGTCTACGACCTGATGGTGACCGGCGTCGGCGGTACCGGCGTCATCACCGTAGGCGCGGTGATCACCATGGCCGCACACCTGGAAGGTCTGGGCGCCACGGTGCTCGACTTCACCGGGTTCGCCCAGAAGTTCGGCCCGGTGGTCAGCTTCATCCGCCTCGCCAGCCGGCCGGAGCAGCTTAACCAGGTGCGCATCGACCATGGCGACGCCGATGCCCTGATCGGCTGCGACCTCGTGGTGTCGTCCTCGCCCAAAGCCTCCACGACCTACCGGCACGGCATGCGCGCGGCGGTGAACGTGGCGGAGATGCCGACGGGCGACGTGGTGCGGTTCCGCGATGCCGACCTGGCGGTGGGACCCCGCCTTGCCGCCATCGCCCGCGCCATCGGCGAAGCCAATCTCGCCACGCTCGACGCCAACGCGCTGGCCGAACGCCGGCTCGGCGACGCCGTCTACGCCAACATGATCATGCTGGGCTTCGCTTGGCAGGCTGGGCTCGTGCCGGTGTCCTACCCCGCCCTGATGCGCGCCATCACCTTGAACGGCGTGGAGATCGAAAAGAACCGCCGTGCCTTCGCGCTCGGCCGGCTGGCGCAGGCACAGCCGGACATGGCGGCCACCGAAAGTGCAGCGGCACCGGAGACACTGGACCAGGTGATCGCCCGCCGCGCCGATTTCCTGACGGCTTATCAGACTGCCGGCTGGGCCGAGCGCTACCGGGCCAGGGTGGCGGCGGTGCGCGCAGCGGAACGCGCCCACGGGTCCGACGCGCTGACCGACGCCGTCGCCCGCGCCCTCTTCAAGCTGATGGCCTACAAGGACGAGTACGAGGTGGCGCGGCTGCACATGCAATCGGGCTTCCTGGAGGATCTGCGCAGCACCTTCGAAGGCGGCTACACGGTGCGCTACCACTTGGCACCGCCGCTGCTGCCGCTGGGCCGGGATGCGCGCGGCCGGCCGCGCAAGCGCGCCTTCGGACAGTGGATCCAGATCCCGTTCCGCCTGCTCGCCCGCATGAAGCGGCTGCGCGGCACCCCGTTCGACGTTTTCGGCTACACCGCCGAGCGGCGCATGGAACGCGCGCTCATCGGCTGGTACGACGTGCTCATCGACACCATGGTGGCCCGCCTCGGCTCCGAACCGCCCGACGCACTCCTGGCCCTGGCCCGCGCACCGATGGAGATCCGTGGCTTCGGCCCCGTGAAGCGGGCGGCGGTGGACAAGGTGAAGGCCGACGTCGCCGCCATGCTGACGACGGCGGAGGCCGGCCCCGCCGGATGAGGGAATGCAGCAGGTGCTAAGGCCAAGCGTGCTCGTCCTTGGGGCCGGGATCGCCGGCGTTTCGGCCGCACTGCACCTGCAGCAGGCCGGGCTGGACGTCGCCCTCATCGACCGCGACACCGCCTGCCGCGGCGCAAGCTTCGGCAATGCCGGGATCATCCAGGCCGAGGCCATGGAGCCCTACGCGATGCCGCGGGGGCTGTCCGTCCTTGGCAGCTTGACGCTGTTCGGCGGATACGAAGTCCGGCTCGCCCTTGCCTCCCTGCCACGGCTGGCCGGCCCGCTGCTGCGCTACTGGTGGCACTCCGCCCCGGTGCGCCACGCGGCAGCCTCACGGCACTATGCCAAGCTGGTGGCACGCGCCACCCAGGAGCACGCGCCGCTGATCGAAGCCTCGGGCGCCGACGCCCTGATCCGCCGCGACGGCTTCCGCTCCGTCTTCCGCTCCCAGGCCGCGCTGGACGCCGAGCTGCGCTATGCCGCAGCGCTCGGCCGCGACTTCGGGGTCGCCACCCGCGCCCTGACCGCGGCCGAGCTGGCGGCGGCCGAACCGGGGCTGACGCGGCCGCTCGCCGGGGCGATCCATTGGCTGGACCCGTGGACGGTCCGCGATCCCGGTGCCTTGGTGGCCGCCTACACAGATCTTTTCCTGAAACGCGGCGGCACCTTCGCCCGCGGCGATGCCCTGACGCTGGCCGGCCGCGCGCGCGCCGGCTGGACGGTTGCCACCGACGACGGCGCGGCGGAGGGCGAGGCGGCCGTCGTCGCCCTCGGGGCCCTGTCGCCGTCGCTCTTGGCCCGCCACGGGCTGCACATCCCGCTGATCCCCAAACGCGGCTACCACCGCCACTATCCTGAAGCGGCGAACCGGGTCGACCTGCCGTTCCTCGATGCCGAGCGCGGCTATGTGGCAGCCCCGATGACACGTGGCCTGCGCCTGACGACGGGTGCCGACATCGCCCTGCCCGGCGCCCGCCCATGCCACATCCAGCTACGCCGCGCCGAGGCCGCCGCCCGCGACCTCCTCGATCTCGGCCCGCCCGAGGAGGCCGCCGCGTGGCAGGGAACGCGCCCGTGCATGCCAGACATGCTGCCCGTCATCGGCGACGCGCTGCCCGGCCGGGGGCTGTGGGCATGCTTCGGGCACGGCCACCAGGGCCTTACGCTCGGCCCGGCCACGGGACGGCTGCTGGCCGAACTGATGACCGGCGGGGACCCTTTCACCGACCCCGCTCCCTACGCCCCGCAGCGCTTCCGGTGACGACACTATGCCCCGCCGGACGGCCTCCGATGGGCTCCGCCTGACCGCCGATTAGGCGTATACTTTCCCGAATCGCGACCGGCCGAAGCCGGCCCTTGCTCGCATTCCGCGCAGGATGTGGGAGCCTCGACCATGACCTTCTTTGCCGACCTGCTCGGCTCGATCTTCGAACGCCGCAACCCCAGCCGGCTGCCGGCCGGCGACGACCGCCGGCCCATGCCGGAGCTGCTGAAGGATCTCATGGGGGCGGTCGGCGAGAACCGCGGTGCTGCGTTGGCGGCACAGATCCTCACGCGCATCGACCACATGGACGATGCCAAGAAGCTCGCCTTCTTCCGCCATGTGTCGACGACCATGAGCGTCGATTCCGCGGCCGTCCGCCGCGCCCTCGACCGCTATGAAAAGAGCCCCGGTGGCCGCACCTACGAGACCTTCATGGTCGCCACCGATCCGCCGCGCCAGGAATTGTTCCGCCGCCTCAACCAGGCCCCCGGCGCGACCGGCCGGCTGGTCGCCTTGCGGGCCGACCTTCTGAGGCTGGCCGACGACGACCCCGATCTGACGGCGCTGGACGTCGATCTGCGCCACCTCTTCCGGTCCTGGTTCAACCGCGGCTTCCTGGTGCTGCGCCGCATCGGCTGGGAAAGCCCGAACGCCATTCTGAAGAAGATCATCGCCTACGAGGCGGTGCACGCCATCAACAGCCGCGACGAGCTGCGCCACCGCCTGGAGCCCACGGACCGGCGGTGCTTCGCCTTCTTCCATCCCGCGATGCCGGACGATCCGCTGATCTTCGTGGAAGTCGCCCTGACCGACAGCGTGCCGAACTCCATCCAGGCACTGCTCGACGAAACCCGTACGGTGATTGCCGCGGAGGATGCGAACACGGCGGTGTTCTACTCCATCTCCAACTGCCAGCCGGGGCTCGCCAACGTCTCCTTCGGCAACTCGCTGATCAAGCAGGTCGTTTCGGACCTCGCCGCGGAGCTGCCCGGACTGAAGCAGTTCGTCACCCTGTCGCCGATGCCGGGGCTGCGGGCCTGGATGGAGGAAGATGGACGCACCGGCGATCCGCCGACGCCCGATACGCTGCGCCGCGCGGCGGCGCGCTATCTGTTGACGGCAAAGCGCGGCGATGGCCAGCCGCGCGACCCGGTGGCGCGCTTCCACCTGGGCAACGGCGCCCAGGTGCTGGCCGTCCACGCCGGGGCGGACGTGTCCGCCAAGGGCCTGAAACAGTCCGCCGGCGCCATGGTGAACTACCTCTACAACATCCGGCGGATCGCCCAGAACCACGAGCGGTTCACCACGGCCGGGGAGATTACCGCCTCTTCGGAGGTGCGAAAGCTCGCCAAGGACGCGGCCCCCGCCGACAAGTAGACCCCCGCCGGGGCGCCCGGCCCCCCTGTGCGCTGGGGTGCGCTGGGGTGCGCGGGGCATCAGGCAGGCCCATCGGCCGGCGGCGGACCGATGGGCAGGGCGGTGCGCGAGATGATCTCTTCCATCGACAGCAGCGACGTCACGTTGAAGATCGAGATGTCGGCCACCAGCGAGCGGTAGAACGCGTCGTAGGCGGCCGCGTCGGCCACATAGACCTTCAAGATGTAGTCGATGTCGCCGGCCAGGCGGTGCGCTTCCATGACCTCCGGGCGCTTGGCCAGCGCCTCCAGGAACTGGTCCATCCACGCCTTTTCATGCCGCGCGGTGCGGATCAGCACGTAAAAGCAGCTCCCCAGCCCGACGGCGTTGCGGTCGAGCAGCGCCACCTCGCCGCGGATCACGCCGCGCGCCTTCAGCTTGCGAATGCGGTTCCACACCGGCGTCTTGGAGGAGCCGACGAGCTTCGCCAGATCGTCGAGCGGGCGGGTGGTGTCTTCCTGCAGTGCAGCGAGGATTTTCCGGTCGAGCGCGTCCAGTGCGGCGGGCATTTCGATGCAGCCTCATTCTGCGGAACCACAGATCCGTCTTACCATCCGAAATAGGATGCTGTCCTTCTTTCCGTAGGCATATCGCCAATTTTCGGGAAATCGTTCTATATCAGGCGGCACGCGTTCCACCTGCAAGAACCCCGGCGAGGCCCCGCCATGCGGCACTTTCCCGTCTTTGTCGATCTGCGCGGACAGCGCGTCGTCGTCTCCGGTGCCGGCGAGATGGCGGCGGCCAAGCTGCGCCTGCTCATGAAGACGGAAGCCGAGATCGCGGTGTTCGCCAGCAACCCGGCGGACATCGTGGCCGCCTGGGCGGCGGAGGACCGCATCTCGCTGCACACGCGGCCGATCGCAGACGGCGATGCCACGGGCGCCCGCCTGCTCTACGCGATCAACCAGGATGCCGCGGAAGATGCCCGCGCCGCCGCCATCGGGCGCAGCGCCGGCGCCCTGGTCAACGTCGTCGACGACCTGGAAGGCAGCCAGTTCATCTCTCCGGCCATCGTCGACCGTGACCCCGTCACCGTCGCCATCGGCACGGAGGGGGCAGCCCCGGTGCTGGCCCGCAGCATCAAGGCGCAGATCGAAGAACTGCTGGGCACCAGCCTGGGCGTGCTGGCGCGCATCGGCCAGGGGCTGCGGGGAGCCGCCCGCGCCGTCATGTTCGGCGACCCGCGGCGGCGCCTGTGGGAGACGTTCTATGAGGATGTCGGCCCCGCGGCCCTGCGCGATGGCGGCGAAGCGGCGGCCATGGCCGCACTCGACCGGTTGATTGCCGAACACCGGCTGGAAGACCGGCCGCGCGGGCGGGTGACCATCGTCGGCGCAGGTCCGGGCGATCCCGACCTGCTGACGCTGCGGGCGCGCCGCGCGTTGCATCGCGCCGACGTGGTGATCCACGACCGCCTGGTACCCGGCGAGGTGCTGGAGCTGGCCCGGCGCGAGGCCGTGATCGTCGAGGTCGGCAAGGAGCCGGGCGGGCCGAGCTGGTCGCAGGAGGACATCAACGCGCTGATGGTCGAGCACGCCAGCGGCGGCGCCCAGGTGGTGCGCCTGAAGTCCGGCGACCCCGGCATCTACGGGCGGCTGGATGAAGAGCTGGACGCGCTCGACGCCGCCGGCATCGCGTACGAGATCGTGCCCGGCGTCACCGCGGCCTTGGCCGCCGCCGCGGCCATCAAGGTGTCGCTCACCCGGCGCCACCGCAATTCCGGCATGCGGCTGCTCACGGGCCAGGACATCGGCGGCTTTGCCGAGCACGACTGGCACGGACTGGCCCGGCCGGGAGCGGTGGCGGCGGTCTATATGGGCGTACGGGCCGCCCGCTTCCTGCAGGGCCGGCTGATGATCCACGGGGCGTCGGCCGACATGCCGGTGACGGCGGTGGAGAACGCTGCGCGCGCCACCCAGAAGGTGGTGGCGACCAGCCTTGGCCGGCTTGCCGAAGCACTGGCGGACAACGGCGTCGCCGGTCCCGCCATCCTCTTCCTGGGGCTGGCACCGCGGGCCGCGCTGGCGGAGGTGGAGCGGCTGCCGGCACAGGCGGTGGGAGCCCACTGATGGCCAAGCCCTTCCGGCCGAAGATCGTCAGCGCCAACGACCTGTTGTCCGGCGATGTCGTCTATCTCGACCGCGCCGGCACGTGGACCCGCCGCCTGGACGCGGCTGCGGTGGCAGAAACCCCCGGCGCGGCCGAAGACCTCCTGGCCGTCGCCGCCACCCAGCCCGACCAGGTGGTGGGGCCCTACCTGGCGGACGTGGCCCGCCCGCACGCCGGATCTCCTCCGCTGCCCACCCATCTACGCGAACGCATCCGCGACCGCGGCCCCTCCACGCGGCCCGATCTGGGACGCCAGGCCGACCTGGCCGACGACCCCGGATCGCTGTTTGCCGGTGACGGGATCTAGGGATTTCCGATCATGTACCGCTACGACGAGTTCGACGCCGATTTCGTGCGCGACCGGGTGGCGCGGTTCCGCAGCCAGGTGGACCGCCGCATCTCCGGTGCCCTCACCGAGGACGAGTTCAAGCCGCTGCGCCTGCAGAACGGCGTCTACCTGCAGCTCCACGCCTACATGCTGCGCGTCGCCGTCCCCTACGGCACGCTGAACAGCGCCCAGATGCGCCAACTGGCGATGATCGCGGAGCGCTGGGACAAGGGCTACGGCCACTTCACCACGCGCCAGAACATCCAATTCAACTGGCCGACGCTGAAGGACATTCCCGACATCCTGGACGCGCTCGCCGATGTGGGGATGCATTGCATCCAGACCTCGGGCAACTGCATCCGCAACATCACTGCCGACCACTTCGCCGGGGCCGCCGACGACGAGATCGACGACCCGCGGCCCACCGCGGAACTGCTGCGCCAGTGGTCGACCGACCATCCGGAATTCGCCTACCTGCCGCGCAAGTTCAAGATCGCCATCACCGGTTCGCCCAACGACCGGGCGGTCACCAAGGCGCACGACATCGGCCTGCGCATGGTGCGCAACGATGCCGGAGAGCCGGGATACGAAGTGATCGTCGGCGGCGGGCTCGGCCGCACGCCCATGGTCGGCAAGGTGATCCGCGACTTCCTGCCGAAGGGCCACCTGCTGCCCTACGTCGAGGCCATCCTGCGCGTCTACAACCTGCTCGGCCGGCGCGACAACAAGTACAAGGCCCGTATCAAGATCCTGGTGCACGAGGCCGGCCTGGAAGACATCCGCGCCCAGGTGGAAGCGGACTTCGCCCACCAGATGGCGGCGGAAGGCGGGCCGATGGTGGCGCCGGACGCCGACGAGGTGGCGCGCATTGCCGGCTATTTCACCCCGCCGGCCTGGGACGACCTGCCCGAGGAGGATGCCGGCTACATGGCGGCGCGCGCCGCCGACCCCGTCTTCCGGGCGTGGACCGACGTCAACCTGGCGGCCCATCGCCGGCCGGGCTATGCCATCGCCACCATCTCCTTGAAGCCCATCGGCGCGGCACCGGGCGATGCCTCGGCCGAGCAGATGCGCGTGATCGCCGATCTGGCGGAAACCTACGGGCACGACGAAATCCGCGTCAGCCACGAACAGAACGTGGTGCTGCCGCACGTGCGCAAGCGCGACCTGCCGGCGGTGCATCGGCGGCTGCGCGAGGCTGGGCTGGCCACCGCCAACGTGGGGCTGATCAGCGACATCATCGCCTGTCCCGGTATGGACTACTGCGCGCTGGCCACGGCGCGCTCCATCCCCATCGCGCAGGACATCGCCCAGCATTTCTCCGATCCCGACTACGCGCGGACCATCGGCGAGATGAAGATCAAGATCTCCGGCTGCATCAACGCCTGCGGCCACCACCACGTGGCCCATATCGGCATCCTCGGGCTCGACCGTGCGGGTCGCGAGAACTACCAGATCACCCTCGGCGGCGATCACACCGAAACCCTGGCGATCGGCGAGCGCGCCGGCCCCGGCTTCGATGCCGACCAGGTGGTGCCGGCCATCGAGCGGCTGGTCGACGCCTATCTGGCGCTGCGCGACGGCCCCGAGGAGACGTTCCTGATGGCGCTGCGCCGCCTCGGTATCGCGCCGTTCAAAGTCGCACTCTACAAGGATGGGGAACACGACCGTGCCGCATGACCTCCACCTGGACGCCGGCGAGCGCGCGCCGGAGCCCGCCCCTGGCGCGTCTGCCCGGCGTGGCGAAGGCACCCTGGCCTTCCTGCGCAGCGCCATCCTGCACGACTTCCCCGGCCGCATCGCCCTGGTGTCGTCCTTCGGGGCGGAGGCGGTGGTGCTGCTGCACATGGTGGCGCGGATCAACCCGGCCACGCCGGTGCTGTTCAACGAAACCGGGATGCTGTTTGCCGAAACCCTCGCCTACCAGCGCGAGGTGGCGGACGAGCTGGGGCTGACCAACGTGCGCCGGGTGCGCCCGACGCTGGCCAGCCTCGCCAAGGCCGATCCCGCCGGCACGCTGCACGCCGCCGATACCGGAGCCTGCTGCCACCTGCGCAAGGTGGTACCGCTGAACCGGGCACTGGAGCCCTATGCCGCGTGGATCACCGGGCGCAAGCGCTTCCAGGCCCACACCCGCAGCGAACTGCCCTTCGCGGAATACGACGACGCCCGGCGGGTGAAGCTGAACCCGCTGGCCGATTGGTCGCTGCAGGATATCCGCGCCTACATGATCGAGCACGACCTGCCGCGCCACCCGCTGGTCGCCCGCGGCTACGGCTCCATCGGTTGCGCGCCGTGCACCACGCCGGTGGCCGAGGGCGAGGATCCGCGGGCCGGGCGCTGGCGCGACCAGGGCAAGACGGAGTGCGGCATCCACTTCGTCGACGGCAAGCCCGTGCGCATCGCCGTCGCCCATCCCGGGGCCTGAGCCATGCCGCTGGTGACACGGGCCGGCTTCGCCCCGGTGGAGCCGGTGGACTTCGTTGCCGCCGACGCAGCCGCGGAGAGCGATGGCGAGGGTGTGGGTGTCGACTTGCCCAACCACGCCGACCCCCAGGCGCTGGTGGCGCTGTTCGACCGCATCGCGCTGATCCGCATTGCCTTCCCCAGCTCCTCCGACGGGCGGGGCTTCAGCCTGGCGCGGCGGCTGCGGCAGTTGGGCTATCGCGGACGGCTGCGCGCCCACGGCCATGTCATCAGCGACCAGTTCCGCCATGCGCTGGCCTGCGGCTTCGACGAGGTGGAGATCGACGAGGATCTGGCCGCCCGCCAGCCGGAAGCGCATTGGCGCGTATCCGGCCAGCCGCAGCGCACCTACGGCGAAAAGCTGGGCCGGCGGCCGGTCGCTCCTCCGTCCGAGTAGGAAGAGTTCTCAACGTCGCGCCGGGGCGGATTGCCGATGTCCACGGCACCGCCCGGCTTCGGGCCCTACAGTCCCAGCGGGTGCGGTGCCGTGTTGAACGAGGCGATCAGCAGGGCCGCACCCAGGACCAGCAGCACCGATCCCCCCACCAGCAGCACGGCCCCCCGGCCGATGGCCAGCGTGTCGCTGCCCTGGCGGGCCGCAGCCAGACCGGCAATCCAGGTGCGCAGCGCCACCGTCAGGACTGCCAGCGTGCCGACGGCCAGTGCCGTACCGGTCGACATGGCCAGCACGGCGAACACGCCCGTCCACGGCACACCGACCACCTTGGCGAAGACCAGCACCAGGATGGCCCCCGTGCACGGCCGGAGGCCGATGCTCAGCACGATCAGCGCCATCGCCTTCAGGCCGGTGCCGGCCGCCATTCGATCGGGCTCCGGCACATGGGAATGGCCGCAGCCGTGGCTGTGGCTGTGGCTGTGGCTATGGCCGTGGCCGTGGCCGGCTTCGTCGGCGCGGGCCTGTGCGTCGACCGCCGCGGGCGGCGCCCGCCCCCTGCGCTTTGCCGCGACCTGCCACAAGGTGGCGAGCGCGCGCACCAACAGGAGCGCGCCGATGAGGGCGAGCAGCACGAAGCTCGCCCGCTCGCTCCAGTCCACCGCAGTGCTCGTCTCGCGCGGCATCCAGCCGGCCAGCCCGATCAGCCCGTAGACCAGGAGGATGGCAGTCAGCCCTTGGCAGGCCGCGCCGAGGACCGCCAGCGCCACGCCGCGGGCCAGCCGTTCGCGCCGGGTCGCCAGATAGGTGGCGATCACCGCCTTGCCGTGGCCGGGACCGGCGGCGTGGAAGACGCCGTAGAGGAAGGCCAGGCCGATCAACCCGGCGGCTCCGCCCGCCCCGGCCGTCTCAGCGGCGGCGCGGACGCCATCGACGAGCTGGGCGTGCAACGCGCTCGACTGCTGGAGGACCCACACGGTGAGGTGCTGCAACACGGACCCGGCTCGCCTTGCGTTTATGGCGTGCAGTCGACGACGACGACCTCGGCGAACAAGCGCCCCAGGCCATCGGTGGCGGTGGCGGTGGCGTTCACATCCAGCGCGGCGGCGGAGAGATACTGTTCCTCCGTGGGCCGCGGCGGCACCAGGCGGTGCTGGCAGGAGGCCGGGGCGCCTTCCAGCACGATCGCACCCTCCCCCGGAGCGTGCACCATCTCGATGTAGTAGGTCGGATCGAACACCCGGTATTCCAGGGTCGCGCCGTCCAGGCTGACCGGCTCGGCGAACGGCAGCAGGAAGGTCATGGAAAGCTGTTGGCCGGTGATGGCCGTCGCGATGGCCTCGGCGGTGGCAAACGCAACCGCGCGGCCGTTCACCTGGACTTCAGAGAAATAGTCGTAGTCGTGGAGGTTCTGCAGGTTCTCCGCCATCAGGGCCTCAAGGGCCGCCTGCGGATCGTCGGCCTGCTCCAGCCCCAGCCCGTAGGTGGCAAAGGCCGTGTAGGCGGGGTCGAACAGCCAAGTCTCGCTGAGGCCCGTCACCGTGTCGCCGGCAAACAGAACCTGCACGCTGATATCGATATGGGCATGCGGGTGGGCGGCCGCCGGGCCGGCCGCCAGCATCGCCAGCGCCGCCGAAGCGAACGCCGTCCGCATCGGCCGGCACCTCCTGGTGGGATCGCACGAACGACATTCCCGGTGGCTGGCCATCCTGAGGTCCCCGCAAGCCCGCGACCCGCGCTCCGCCGACCGGGTGGCGCGGGTGCGAGTCGCAGGGTTTCATAGGCGCTCCGCCGCTGCGATGATAGCGGGCGAGCGGCCCGGGCCGGCGGGAGAAGCCCGGTGGACGACACTGCCGACGCCGGACCGGGGTGGCCGGCCACCGCCGGCGGAGCATAGACTTGTTTGGCCACCGCCTTGCCCCGCAAGGGTCCGACCGATCCGACCACTGCACGCAGCGGCTTGCCTGAGCGGTCGGAAATCGGCCCAATGCGGCGGCAAACATCTCGGCACAGCGATGGCCAACGCAGTCCAACCAAAAGACGTCTGGGACCGCCCACCGGTACCGACTCCCCCGCCAGTCAAGGGCCTGCGGCTGATGCTGCGGGTCATCTGGGCCCTGTTGATGCTGGAAATCACCAGCCGCTACAGCCGCTATGCCGTCGGCGCGGTGTGGGCGCTGGTGGAGCCGGCCCTGCTGATCTTGTTCTTCGCATTCATCTTCAGCTTTGTGCGGGTGAATTCCGGGATCGACGTCATCCCGTTCCTGCTGTGCGGCATCGCCGTGGTTCTGATGTTCCGCACCACGGCCGGACGCGTCACAGGTGGGCGCAATGCCAACCGCAACCTGCTTGGCCTGGTTCAGGTGCAGGCGCTGGACGCGTTGATCGCGCGGGCCCTGGCGGAAGCCCCGAAATGGGTGCTCGTCAGCTTCATCATCAACTTCGTCGCCGTGCTCCTGGGGGTCAGCTACTGGCCCGATGATGGCATGGCGTGCCTGCTGGTCCTGCTCGGGGTGGTGATCCTGGGATTTGCCTGGGGCGTGACCATGGGCTCGCTGATCAACATCTTCCCGCTGCTGGAAACGCCCAACTTCATCATCAACCGCGCCTGGTTCTACACGTCCGGCACGTTCTATTCGATCGACGTCGTACCCGAACCCATGCGCAGCTACATGTTGTACAATCCGCTGCTGCACTTTGTGGAAATGGGCCGGGCCGGCTTTGCCGGAACCGACCTGCCCGAAGGCATCAACCTCGGCTATCCGGTCTTCGTCACCATCGCGCTACTGGCCTGGGGGCTGATCCTGGAACGCAACGCCCGCTCGATCCGCCGGCGGGCGTAGAGGCAGCCGGCCGGCGCCCGACCACCGCTCTACACGGCACGTCAGAAGATCTCGGCAACGAAGCGGTAGGCTTCGATGTCGTCCGCCCAGGCTTCGCTGCGCAGGCCGATCCGCTGTTTCGTCACCGACACTGCCTTGCTCGGCGTATAGCGCTGCTCGGCCCACACATCGGGCATCAGCACCGCCTGGCGCTTGCCCCGGCGCAGCAACAGTCCGTCGGCGTCCGGCCGCAGTTGCAGGGCGACGTCGGCTTCGGTGGCCGCCGTCAGGCGCTCCGGGACGCTGAGCACGGCGATCCGCAGCGCCAGCGTCTTGGCCTCGTCCAGCGACGGCCGCGGCACGATGGGATCGGAGATGACCACCCGGTTGGCCTGGTGGGCCACTTCCACCGCCAAGGGCCGGGCGGGTTGCCAGGCGCCCGATTCGCGGCGCAGGTGGCCATGGCCCGGCGCCATCACGCAGACGGCGCGGACCGCCTGGAGCGACCAGGATTCGAACGCCAGCACGCGATCCACCATCTGCGGTGGCTGGTAGCGTGCGGCGTTCTCCACCGCGGTACGGGCGATGCGGTGCAGCCGCGCCCTGAGCCCAGGGGCGAGCTGGGCATAGGCCAGGGGTTCGGCCACCAGGGCCGCCAGCCCCCGCGCTCCGGCGTCGGCCACCGCAACTCCGATGGACGCCCGCGTCACCCGCCATGACCTGGCTGCCAGGAAGAAACCACCGCACAGCGGATCGCCGTCGTCCGGCCACGCGTTCGCCTGGCCGCCGCTTTCCAGCCAGCCGGCGAATGCCTCCGATTGCCGGCGTGCTGCGTCCTCCCCGTCCTGGCTGCCGGCACCGCCACTGACGATCGCCAGCGCGCCCGGCGTGCCGGCCACACGCTGCAGCAGCCGGGCCACCTGGTCAGCGTCCGCACCGGGCCCCACCGCCACGGCTGCCACAGCCGCCTCCGGGAAGCGCTGGCGCACGAAGGCAAGCTGGGCGGCGAGACCGGGCACCACCGCCTCGGCTTCGCCCGGCACGTTGCCTCCTGCCAGCCCGTCGAGCCACGCCGCCGCCTCACCGTCCGCCGGCGGCGGCCCCACGGGCGAGGCGACGGCCGCGGGGTCCAGCAGCGACAGCGGAGCCGCCGCGCCGGGAGCGGCGCGGCCCACCACGACGACCCGCACCACAGGATCGAACACCCGTACCACCGCCGCATAGGCGGCCGCGGCGACGGTGGCCGAAGCACGGTCGACCGGCGGCGGCACCCATAGGGCGTAGGCGGCGACCGGATCCGATCCTGCCACCGCCAGGTGGCCGGCAATCCACGCCCTCAGCCCATCGGGATGGTCCGGCATGGCCTCGGCATCCTGCGGCCGGGCCGGGCCGCCGGCAGCCGACGGTGGCAGTTCGCTCATCCTAAGTCTCCCCCCTCGCAGGTCCCCGGACGGGTTTGATGGCCGAGGATCGTGGCGCATCCAGGGCCGGTCAACCGGTTGCCGTACCGCGCCGGCCGGAGCCACCAGGGGTCGTGGTTTTAGGCTTTATTAACGTTACCGGCGTACGATCGGACCCTGCGGTGCATGGGTGCCGCCCGATCGCCCAAGCCGGCCAGCGGCCGGGTCCAACGGGTGTGGCGGCACCGGAAAGCGCCGCGAAGTTCGGCACGGAAACGCCCAGACACGCCATGGCCAGACGCGCACGCAGCAACCGGACGGGACTTCCCTATCAGGTGCCGCGCTACCTGCTGGAAATGCGCCAGCGCCGCCGCGAGGACAATCGCTCGATCATGCCCTATGTGCTGATCGCGGCGTTCCTGCTGGGGGTGTGGCTGCTGCTCTCCTACTCCGAACCACGCGTGTCGGACATCGACAGCGGCGATCGCCAGGCCCCCACCATCCATTGGGGCGGTGGCCAGCGGTCGTAGGTTCGGGGGGAGCAGGAGCGATCCTGCGGGCCGCCGCAGGCCGGACGCTCAGGCGCTGGCCTTGCCGGTCTTGGCGCCGGTGAGCCGAGCCCCGTCGAGGTCCGCGCCGGACATGTCGGTGTCCAGCAGATTGGCATTGGTCAGGTTGCAGGCGCGCAGTTTGGCCCCGCGCAGCGAGGCACCGAAGAGGTTGGCGCCCGCCAGGTTGGCGCCGGTCAGGTTGACCTCGTCGAGCACGGCACCTTGCAGGTTGGTTGGCCAGAGCATGTCTTCCTGGCCGCGGATCAGCATGGCGCTGGCGTTGACCTGGCGCAGATCGGCGCGGGTGAGCACCGCGTTGGCCAGGTTCACTCCCTGCATGCGGGCACCGCGGAACACCGCGTCCATGGCGTTGACGCAGGAGAACTGGGCGGCGTTCAGTCCCGAACCGGCAAAGTTCGCGTTCGTCAGCAGGGCGCGGCTGAAATCGCCGGCCGACAGCTCGACCTTCTCGAACGACGTGTCGGCCAGGTCGTAGCCGCTGAAATCGGCGCGCCGGCCCTTGCCGCCGAGGGAGAGGATCCAGTCGTAGTGCGCCCGCACGATGTCCTGGATCGGCCGATCCAGGTCCGACACCGACTTCGGCAGGATCGCCTTGGAGGTGTCGCACATCTGCAAGGTGGCGCGGTCGAAGATCGCGGCGTTGAGGTCGGCGTCGTCGAGGTTGACGTCCTTGAGGTTGGCGCCGCACAGCATGGCGCCGTGCAGCACCGAGCCGCTGAGATTGGCCCCGGTCAGGTCGGCCCCGTCGAACTGCACGCCGCGCAGGATGCAGTTGGAAAGGTCGGCTCCGCCGAGCCGGCTGTCGCGCAACACCGCGTTGGTGAGATCGGTCGCCTTCAACATGGAGCCCGACAGGCGCGCGCCGGACAGGTCCGCCCCTTGGGCCGACGCGGCGTCCAGGTCCTCGCCGCCGACATTCACCTGCACCAGCTCGCCCTGGCGGCGCTGCAACAGTTTGCCCTCGCGGGCATCGGTGGCGCGCATGGTCGCCATATCCAGGTTGGAGCCGCGCAGAACGGCACCCCGCAAATCGGCCTTGGTGAGGTCGCAGCGGCGCATGTCGCAGTGGCGCAAGTCGGCCCCGAACAGGTTGGCGCGCGTCAGGATGGAGCCGACGAAGCTGCTGCCGGACATGCGCGCGCCGCGGAACTCCGCCTCGGTGAGATCCAGGTTGTCGAAGCGCAGGCCCTGGGCTTCGAGCAGCGCAATGTTGAGGCGGCGCCCGCCCGTCAGACCCTTCAGGAAGCGCTTGTGCTGCTCGATCAACTGGTTAAGCTTGTCCTGGTCGATGCTGCTGCCGTTCTCGGGCAGCCAGTCGACCGAGGTGATCGGGGCCTTCAGCCAGTTTCCCGATGAGTTGGTTCCGACAAGCTTCACGCTGGCACCATAACCTCCACCGGCGGACCGCGGCCGGCGGTCCCCATCGGTCCAAGACTAGGTGCAGAACACTTCCGGAGAGTTAACGAAATCCGGTGCTGCGGCAGCCGCGACCTAGGTCTCGGCAGCGGCCTCCAAAGCCTCCCCCGCCCCTTCGACCACCAGCTTCACCAAGTCTCCGACAAAGCGGGTGACGCCGTATTGCACCGGCGTGCCGGCGGGGTCCACGTCGACGCTCTCGGTAACCATAACCGGCCGGTTGCGCGGAATGTGGAGGAACCGGGCATCCTCCACCGTGGGAAGCTGGGCGGTGATGCGGGTGACCGAACGGCGGTAGTCCGTCACGCCCAAAAGGCGCAGCGCCTCGGTCATCGACCCGGAGCGGCCGAAGGCATCGGCCAAGCCGGGAAACCGGGCGGCCGGGTAGAAATGGCTCGATACGCACAGCCGCCGCCCATCGGCATCGCGCACGGTGTCGATCTGGCCGAGCAGCGTGCCCGGCGCCACCGCCAGGTCGTGGGCCAGATCGCTGTCGGCAAACACCGTGGCGCTACGCAGCAGCCGGCCCGTGGCGCGGCGGGCAACCCGCTCCAGGTTCTCCGAAAAGCGGGTGCGCGCACCCAGCGCGTAGGTGATGCGGCGGGCGACGATGAAGGTGCCGCGGCCCTGTTCGATCTGCACCAGGCCGCGCTGCTGCAAGCTGGACAGCGCCTGGCGGATGGTGTGGCGGTTGACGCGGAAGCGCGCCGCCAGCTCGTTTTCCGAGGGCAGGCGCGTGGAGGTGTCGAGATCGACGGCGGCAATCTCCGCCGCCAGGATTTCTTCCACCTGGCGCCACAGTGCCACCCCGGTCCCGCGATCGAGCGGTGCGGCGCCGTGCCCGCCTGTGCTGCCTGTCATCGAACCTTCACCCTTGCGCGCTTTACAGGTCGCCTGGCGAATGACTACCCTAGGAACCGCTAGACCGGATGTCTAGACATTTATGTTACACTTGTGGGCATAAGCATGTCGGTGGAGGCCAGCGAAATGGCGCCGGACAGCGGATCGCCCGACCACGCCGACCGCTCCCAGTGGATGCGCACGCTGGCGCTGGCTGATCCGGACTGGCTGGAAAACCGCTGGGCGACGTTGCCGGATCGACCCGACTTTGTCCATGTGCGCGCCCCGGAAACCGGCCTGGTGATGGTGCGCGGCCGCATGTCCGGCACCGGCGATCCGTTCAATCTCGGCGAGATGACGATGACCCGCTGTTCGGTGCGGCTTCGCGGCGGGGCGGTCGGTCATGGCTATGTCCGCGGCCGCAGCCAGCGCCACGCCGAACTGGCCGCCGTGTTCGATGCACTGATGCAGGACCCGGCGCGGCGCGATGGCGTGGCGGCCGCCGTCATCGGCCCGGCCCGCCGGCGCCACGAACAGCGCCAGCGGGCCATCGCCGAGGCGGCGGCGGCGACGCGCGTGGAGTTCTTCACCCTGCCGCGGGAGCACGCGTGAGCGCCGCGGCACCCTGGGCGGAGGACCGGACCATCGCGCCCGGTTTCGCCGACCCCGTCGGCACCACCCAGGCGGTGTTCCGGACCGTCCTGGACGCCCTGGCCAATCCCGGCCTGGCGGTGCGGCCGCCGGCCGCCATCGCCCCCGTGCCGGCACTGGCGGCGGTGGCGCTGACCCTGTGCGACCTGGACACACCGGTGTGGCTGGACGAGTCCGTGGCGGCTCGCTGGGCCGGCTATCTGAAGTTCCATTGCGGCTGCCCGCTGGTGGCAGCCCCGCAGGAGGCGGCCTTCGCCATGGTGGACGGATTCGCCCGGCTGCCGCCGCTCGCCCGCTTCTTCCCCGGCGAACCGGCCTTCCCGGACACAGCGGCGACCGTGGTGGTGGATGTGGATGGCCCGCCGGCCGGCCCCGACGTGTCCGTGCGCCTGACGGGTCCGGGTGTGCCCGAAGCCGAACCGCGCGTGCTGGCGCTGGGGCCCGCCGCATTCTGGGAGCAGGTGCAGGCCAACGGTGCTGCCTTCCCGTTGGGCGTCGACCTGCTGCTGGTGGGCCGGGCCGGCTGGATCGGCCTGCCCCGCACCGTCGCCGTGGAGATCGCCTGATGTATGTCGCGGTGAAGGGCGGCGAGGCCGCCATCGATGCCGCCCATGCGGCCCTGACGAAGAAGCGCCGCGGCGACCCCGCGGTGCCCGATCTCAGCCTGGAGCAGATCGACCAGCAGCTCGCCCTCGCCGTCGACCGGGTGATGCTGGAGGGCTCGGTCTACGACCGCGAGCTGGCCGCGCTGGCCGTCAAGCAGGCCCGCGGCGACCTGCTGGAGGCGATCTTCCTGTTGCGCGCCTACCGCACCACGCTGCCGCGGCTGGCCGCCTCGCTTCCGCTGGAAACCGGGCGGATGGCGGTGGCGCGGCGCATCTCGGCCACCTTCAAGGACCTGCCGGGCGGGCAGGTGCTGGGTGCCACCTTCGACTATACGCACCGCCTGCTCGATTTCGCTCTCGCGGCAGCCGCGCCGCCGGCCGGCGACGATGGCGGCGGTGACGCCCCGGCCCCAGCAGCAGCGCCCGACACAGCGGCGGCACCGCCCGTCAGTCCGCCGCGGGTATCGGACCTGGTGGGCCGCGACGGCCTGATCGAGCCAGCCCAGCCCTCCGATCCCGAACCGGCCCCGGCCGACCTGACGCGCCAGCCCTTGCGCTTTCCCGCCGGCCGCGACCTGCGCCTGCAAGCGCTCGCCCGCGGCGACGAAGGCTTTCTCGTTTCGCTCGCCTATTCCAGCCAGCGCGGCCACGGCACCATCCACCCCTTCGCCGGGGAGATCCGCCAGGGCGAAGTGGCGGTGGAGATCGTGCCGGAGGAGCTGGGCTTCCCCGTCACCATCGGCACGGTGGCGGTGACCGAATGCGAGATGTTCGGCCAGTTCACCGGATCCCAGGGCGAACCGCCGCGCTTCACCCGTGGCTATGGGCTGACCTTCGGGGAGTCCGAACGCAAGGCCATGGCCATGGCCATCGTCGACCGGGCACTGCGATCGGCCGAGCTGGGCGGCAGCACCGGCGCTCCGGCACAGGATGTCGAATTCGTACTGCCGCACAGCGACACCGTGGAAGCGTCGGGCTTCCTCCAGCACCTGAAGCTGCCCCACTACGTGGACTTCCAGAGCGAACTGGAGGGCCTGCGCCGCATGCATGCCGGCCTCGCCGCAGCCCCCCCGGCGGCCGCCGACAAGAGCGACGCGCCCGACGACGGCACCCTGCCATGACGGCCGGCTACAACTTCGCCTACCTGGACGAGCAGACCAAACGGATGATCCGCCGGGCGATCCTGAAAGCGGTGGCGGTTCCCGGCTATCAGGTGCCGTTCGCCAGCCGCGAGATGCCGCTGCCCTTCGGCTGGGGCACCGGCGGCATCCAGGTGACGGCCTCGATCCTCGGCCACGCCGACATCCTGAAGGTGATCGACCAGGGGGCCGACGACACCACCAACGCCGTCTCCATCCGCCGCTTCTTCGCTCGCGTCGCCGGGGTGGCCACGACGACCCGCACCGCCGCGGCGACGATCATCCAGACCCGCCACCGCATCCCCGAAACGCCGCTCAGAGCGGGCCAGATCATGGTGTTCCAGGTGCCGATCCCGGAACCGCTGAGGTGGCTGGAGCCGCGCGAGAGCGAAAACCGCAAGAGCCACGCCATGGCCGACTACGGCGCCATGCATGTGAAGCTCTACGAGGACATCGTGCGCTACGGCCAGATCGCCACCAGCTACGACTATCCCGTCCGGGTGGCCGGCCGCTACCTGATGGCGCCCTCGCCCATCCCCAAGTTCGACAACCCGAAGCTCGACCGCAGCCCGGCGCTGATGCTGTTCGGTGCCGGCCGCGAAAAGCGCATCTACGCCATCCCGCCGCACACGCCTGTGGTGAGCCTCGACTTCGAAGACCATCCCTTTTCCCTGCAGCGCTGGACGGAAGCGTGCAGCCAGTGCGGCGACACGGCCAGCTTCCTCGACGAGATCCTGTTGGACGACCAGGGCAACCGCCGCTTCGTGTGCTCCGACACCGACCATTGTGCGGCCCGCCAGGCGGCCGGCGCAGGCGGTGCGCCGTGATCCCCTGCGTCTCCGTGTCCTTCGATGCTGACGCTGACGACGACGACGCGGGCGACGGCGAAGCGCCCCTGCTGGCGGTCTCCGGCCTCTGCTTTGCCTACGGCGCGCGGGTGGCGCTGGCCGACGTGGACCTGACCGTGTGGCCGGGCGAGGTGCTGGCGGTGGCGGGGGAAAGCGGCTCCGGCAAGACCACGCTGCTCGGCTGCCTGTCGGGCGAGCTGGCGCCGCAGGCCGGCCGTGTCGGCTTCCTCACGCGCGACGGCAAGCGGGTCGACATGCACCGCCTGGGCGAAGCGGAGCGCCGCCGCCTGTTGCGCACCGACTGGGGGATCGTGCGCCAGAACCCACGCGACGGGCTGCGCCTCGGCGTCTCGGCCGGCGCCAATGTGGGCGAGCCGCTGATGGTGCTGGGCCACCGCCACTATGGCTGGTTGCGCGCCCAGGCGGGCGACTGGCTCGACCGCGTGGAAATCCCCACCGACCGCATCGACGACCCGCCGGCCACCTTTTCCGGTGGCATGCAGCAGCGCCTGCAGATCGCCCGCAACCTGGTGACCGACCCGCGCATCGTGCTGATGGACGAGCCCACCGGCGGCCTCGACGTCTCGGTGCAGGCGCGCCTGCTCGACCTGCTGCGCCGCCTCGTTGCCGACCTCGACCTGGCGGTGGTGCTGGTGACCCACGACCTGGCGGTGGCGCGTCTGCTGGCCGACCGGCTGGTGGTGATGAAGGACGGGCGGATCGTCGAAACCGGACTGACCGACCAGGTGCTGGACGATCCCCAGCACGCCTACACCCAGCTTCTCGTCAGCTCGGTGCTGCAACCATGACCGCGGCGGCCCACAAAACCGACGCCGCCGCTGCCTCGCCCGCGATGCTGGAGGTGAGCGGGCTTGCCAAGACGTTCACCTTGCACATCCAGGGCGGCGTGCGGATCGAGGCGTTCCGCGATGTCGCCTTCTCCGTCGCCGCCGGCGAATGCCTCGCCCTGGTGGGGCCGTCGGGCTCCGGCAAGTCCAGCGTGCTGCGGGTGGTGGCCGGCAACTACCTGGCCCAGCACGGCTCCGTGAAGCTGCGCCACCGCGGCCAGTGGGTGGACATGGCGACGGCGCCGCATCGCCGGGTGCAGGAGGTGCGGCGCCTGAGCCTGGGACATGTCAGCCAGTTCCTGCGTGCAATCCCGCGGGTGCCGGCGGTGGAGATCGTCGCCGAACCGCTGATCCGCTTGGGCGAGGAGCGCGCCGCCGCCCTCGCCCGTGCAGCCGCTCTCCTGGCGCGTCTCGGCATCGGCGAACGGCTCATGCAGCTTGCTCCCGCCACCTTTTCCGGCGGTGAACAGCAGCGCGTGAACATCGCCCGCGGCTTCATCGCCGAACCGCCGATCCTGCTGCTGGACGAACCGACGGCCTCGCTCGATCGGGCGAACCGGGATACGGTGGTTGCCCTGATCGGCGAAGCCAAGGCGCGGGGAGCGGCCCTTCTTGGCATCTTCCACGATGCCGACGTGCGCGCACGGGTGGCCGATCGCACCTACAGCCTGGCGAAGGAGACGGCCCGATGACCGGTGAGACGGTGTTGACCAATGCCCGCGTGGTCCTGCGCGACCAGGTGGTGGAGGGCACCGTGTGCATCGAGGACGGCCTGATCACTGCGGTGGACGATGGACTGACGAGCGTGGCCGGCGCCATCGACCTGGAGGGCGACCTGCTGCTACCGGGCCTGGTGGAACTGCACACCGACAACCTGGAAAAGCACTTCGTGCCGCGCCCCGGCGTGATCTGGCCGGCTCCCGTGGCCGCCGCCCTTGCCCACGACGCCCAGATCGTCGGCTCCGGCATCACGACGGTGTTCGATGCCATGTGCGTCGGCGACTACCACGCCGGCGGCTTGCGCCGGGACATCTTCCACGGGGCCAGCCAGGCGGTGTGCGACGCGGCCGAGGCCGGCCTGTTCCGCGCCGACCACTACCTGCACATGCGCTGCGAGGTGTCCGACCCCACCATGCAGGAGATGCTGGCGCCGTGGATCGACAATCCGCGCGTGCGCTTCTTGTCGGTGATGGACCACACGCCGGGCCAGCGGCAATGGACCAAGGTGGAGAAGTTCCGCGAGTTCAACGCGCTGCGCGGCTGGTCGGACGAGGAGGTCGCCGCCGTGGTGGCGCGGCGCCAGCGCGTGCAGGAGAAATGGTCGCAGCCGAACCGCGCCCTGGTGGTGGCGGAAGCCAAGGCGCGCGGCCTGCCCATCGCCAGCCACGACGACACCACGCTGGACCATGTGGAGGAAGCCCAGGCCGACGGGCTGACGGTGGCGGAATTTCCGACCACGCTGGAAGCGGCCCTGGCCGCCCACGATGCCGGCATGTCCATCATGATGGGCGCCCCCAACGTGGTGCGCGGCGGCTCCCACTCCGGCAACGTTTCCGCCCTGGACCTGGCCGATGCCGGGCTGCTGGACGGGCTGTCGTCGGACTATGTGCCGGCCAGCCTGCTGCACGCCGCCCTGGTGCTGGCCGACCGGGCGGACCTCGACCTGCCGGCCACCATCGCCATGGTCACCCGTGCACCGGCGGAGATGGCCGGGCTCGCCGACCGCGGCCAGATCGCGCCGGGGCTGCGCGCCGATCTGGTGCAGGTGCGCCGCCACGATCCGGCACCGCAGGTGCGCACGGTGTGGTCGCAGGGCCGGCGCGTGTTCTGAGTAAGCCGGTGGCGGCCCGGTCAGGCCGCCACGATCAGCCCCGCCACGGCTTCGCGATAGGCATTGAGGATCTGGCGTTCCTCGCGGTGGTGGCCGTCGCGCACCACCCAGCGGCCGCCCACCATCACATCGCGCACCCGCCGCCCGCCGCCGGAAAACACCAGCGCGTCGAACAGGTGGTGGTCGGGCTGGTCGACGATGGGCGGCGCCAGCGGGTCCAGCACCACCAGGTCGGCCCGGTAGCCCGGCGCGATGTGCCCGCTGCGCCGGCCGAGCGCCTGGGCCCCGCCCTCCACGGCCCCGGCAAAAAGGCGCAGGCCGGTGGACGGCTCCAAATCGCCCGCCGCCACGGCGCGCCGCCGGTGCACCAGCCGCTGGCCGTATTCCAGCAGGCGCAGCTCTTCCAGCGGATCGACGGAGATGTGGCTGTCCGACCCGATGCCGAAGGCGCCGCCGGCCGCCAGATACTCCGGCAGGGCGAACAGCCCGTCGCCGAGATTGGCCTCGGTGGTGGGGCACAGCCCGGCCACCGCCCCGGTCGCCGCCATGCGGGCCACTTCTTCGGCGTCCATGTGGGTGGCGTGCACCAGGCACCAGCGGCCGTCGACTTCGGCATGGTCCAGCAGCCAGGCGACCGGCCGCGCGCCCAGGGTGGCGACGCAGTCCTCCACCTCCCGCACCTGCTCGGCCACATGGATGTGCACCGGTGCCGAGGGGTTGAGCGCCGGCAGGCCCGCCAGCGCATCGTCCATCGCCGCCTTCGGCACGGCGCGCAGGGAATGGATGGCGAGCCCCACGGCCACGTCGGGGTCGCCGGCATGGGCGGCCGCGACCGCCCCGCAGATCTGCAGCACCTCGTCGGGCGAACTGGCGAAACGCGCCAGCGGTCCCTCACTCGGTGGACCGGAGGTGAAGCCGTCGCGCTGGTAGAGCACCGGCAGGTGGGTGATCGCCAGCCCCACCCGGCGGGCCGCCGCCACCACCCGCAAGGACAGCTCCGCCATGTCCTCGTAGCGCCGCCCGGCCGGCCCGTGATGCAGGTAGTGGAATTCCGCGACGCCCGTGTAGCCGGCCTTGACCATCTCCACGTAAAGCTGGGCGGCGATCGCCTCCACCTGGTCGGGCACCAGGGCGGCGGCAAAGCGGTGCATGGTGCCGCGCCAGCTCCAGAAATCCTCGCTCGGTCCCGCGGCCCGCTCGGTCAGCCCGGCCATGGCGCGCTGGAAAGCGTGGCTGTGCAGATTGGCCATGCCGGGCACCACCGCCCCCACCATGGTCTGCGCCCCGCGGTCCGGCGTGCCGGGCGCCACCTCGGTGATCCAGCCCTGATCGTCAATCTCGATGCGCACATCGCCGGCCCACCCCTGGGGCAGCCATGCGCGGGGAGCCTGGAGAACGGGCATGCTTGCCTCTCGCGCTGGTCCACGGTCCGCGGCACCATAGCCATCCGGGGGGAGGGACGGAACCGGCGGCCGCGCGCACCGGCGTCCCTGAACAGGGGGTGGACGAACCATGTGGGATGCACTGTGGCTCAATGGGTCGTTGGCCACCATGGCGGGCGACGGCCTCGGCGCCATCGCCGACGGCGCGGTGGCGGTGAGCGACGGCAAGATCGTGTGGGCCGGCGCCCGGTCAGACCTTGGCGGTGCCCCCAACACGCTCGCCCGCACCGTCAACGACCTGGGCGGCGCCTGGCTGACGCCCGGCCTGATCGACTGCCACACCCATCTGGTGCATGCCGGCGACCGGGCGCGCGAGTTCGCCCTGCGCATGGCCGGCGCCAGCTACGAGGAGATTGCACGGGCGGGCGGCGGCATCCTCTCCACCGTCGCGGCGACCCGGGCGGCCGACGTCGACGAGTTGGCCCGCCTGGCGGCTCCCCGCCTGGCGTCGCTGATGGCCGAAGGCGTGACGACGGTGGAGATCAAGTCCGGCTACGGGCTCACCACAGCGTCGGAAGCCGCCATGCTGCGGGCGGCGGCCCAGGCGGCGGCCGCGGCCGGGCTGCGGCTTCACCGCAGTTTTCTCGGCGCCCACACCATCCCGCCGGAATACGCCCAGCGGCCGGACGAGTACGTGGCGCGCATCTGCTACGAGATGCTGCCGCTGGTGGCCGAGGAGGGCCTGGCCGATTCGGTGGACGCCTTCGTCGAGCGCATCGCCTTCACCCCCGCCCAGGTGGCCCGGGTGTTCGAGGCGGCGACACGGCTCGGCCTGCCCGTGCGCCTGCATGCCGACCAGATCACCGACCAGGGGGGTGCCGCCCTGGCAGCCCAATTCAAAGCCCTCTCCGCCGACCACCTGGAGCACACCAGCCCGGCCGGCGTCGCCGCCATGGCGGCTGCCGGCACCGTCGCGGTGATGCTGCCGGGCGCCTATTACTGCCTGCGCGACACCCGGATGCCGCCCATCGCGGCCTTCCGCGAGCACGGCGTGCCGATGGCCGTGGCGACGGACTGCAACCCCGGCACCTCGCCGCTGTTCTCCCTGCTGACGGCCATGAACATGGCCAGCGTGCTGTTCCGCATGACGGCGACGGAGGTGCTGCGCGGCGTGACCTGCGTGGCTGCCCGGGTGCTCGGGCTGGGCGAGGTGTGCGGCCGCATCGCCCCCGGCCTGGCCGCCGATTTCGCCATCTGGCGGGTGGGCGACCTGGCGGAACTGCCCTACCGCATCGGCTTCAACCCACTGGTGGGCACGGTGGTGGCGGGCCACCCCCGCGCGCGGGCGCGGCCCCACGCCTCCATCGCCGGCACGGCGTGAGGCGGGTCAGGGATCGGCGAAGCCCGGCCCGTCGCTGGGCAGCAGTCCTTCGGTGAAACGGCGCAGCGTGCCCGCCCGCACCATCGCCTTGATGGCCGCGATGTCCGGCGCGAAGTAGCGGTCCTCGCCCCACGGCGCCACCTTGGCGCGGATCAGCGCCATCAGCTCCTCCATGGGCGGGGAGGAGGCGAGCGGCCGCTGGAATTCGATCCCCTGGGCCGCCGCCAAGAGCTCGATGGCGACCACGCCGGCGACGTTTTCCGCCATCGCCCCCAGCCGCCGCGCCCCATGGGTGGCCATGCTCACATGGTCTTCCTGGTTGGCCGAGGTGGGGATGCTGTCGACGCTGGCCGGAAAGGCCATCTGCTTGGTTTCGCTCACCAGGGCGGCGGCGGTGACATGGGCGATCATGAAGCCGGAATTGATCCCCGGATCGGCCACCAGGAAGGGCGGCAGGCGCGACAGAGTGGGGTCGACCAGCATGGCGATGCGGCGTTCCGACAGCGAGCCCACCTCCGCCACCGCCACCGCCAGGGCATCGGCCGCCAGCGCCACCGGTTCGGCGTGGAAGTTGCCGCCGGACAGCACGTCGTCGGTTTGCGGAAACACCAGCGGATTGTCGGACACCGCGTTGGCTTCCCGCTCCAGCACACCGGCGGCGTAGCGGATCTGATCGAGGCAGGCGCCCATCACCTGGGGCTGGCAGCGCAGGCTGTAGGGGTCCTGCACCTTGTCGCAATCGACATGGCTGTCGCGGATGGGGCTGGCATGGGTCAGCCGGCGGTAGACCGAAGCCACGTCGCGCTGGCCGGGATGGCCGCGCAGCGCGTGGATGCGCGCATCGAACGGCGTGTCGCTGCCGCGCGAGGCGTCCACCGACAGCGATCCCGCCGCCACCGCCGCAGCGAAGGCATCCTCCACCGCGAACAGCCCGGCGAGCGCCAGGGCGGTGGACACCTGGGTGCCGTTGAGCAGGGCCAAACCCTCCTTCGGCCCCAGGGCCAGCGGCGCCAGGCCAACCTGGCGCAAGGCATCGGCCGCCGGCCAGCGCCGGCCCTTCAGGCGGATCTCGCCTTCGCCAATCAGGGCTGCCGCCACGTGGGCCAGCGGCGCCAGGTCGCCGGAGGCGCCCACCGAACCCTGGGCGGGCACACAGGGCAAGGCGTCGCGCGCCAGCAGCTCGGCCAAGGCCGCCACCACCTCCGGGCGCACCCCGGAATGGCCCTGCGCCAGGCTGGCGATCTTCAAGGCCAGCACCAGGCGCACGACCTCGTCCGCCAGCAGCGGGCCGGTGCCGGTGGCGTGGGACAGCACGAGATTGCGCTGCAGGCGTTCGAGCTGGTCGGTGGCGATGCGCTGCTGGGCCAGTTTGCCGAAGCCGGTGTTGACGCCGTAGACGCTGACGCCGCGGGCGACGATGCGGGCCACCGCCGCAGCCCCCGCCGCGATCGCACCCCGCGCACCCTCCGGCAGCGCGACGCTGCGGCGCCGGCGGTGGAGGTCGCGGAGCTGGGCCAGCGTCAAATCGCCCGGCGTGATCTCCACGGTCTGCGGCATGGCATTCCCTATTCGGTGGGCCGCCGACCGGCGGCAAGGCTCACGTCCATCCCTTGCGCGCGCGGTTCTTCCCCGTCAATGCCACGGTGATTTGCCGTCGCACCATGGCAGGTCTGCCGGAGGTCGCCGCGGATTTACGAAAACCCAACGAATCCATGGCAAGGTCTCAGCAGAGGTCGTATTGCAGCAGGCGCCCGCTGCCCCACCTTCGACCGCCCGGACGTGCTGGAGCGCAAGCTTGAGAGTTCCGACCCAACTGGCCGCAGCCGCCACCGCGGTGTTCCTGGTGCTCCTGGCGTTCGCCGCCGCGGGATGGCCCCTGCTGTCGCTGCACGACGATACGCTGCGACGTTTTGACGACCGCGCGGCCCTGCATACCCTGGAGGAGGCCGCGGAGGAAATCGGCGAACAGGTCGATTTCGCCCGCCACTATGCAAACACCATCGTCAATTTCCTGGCGGCACGCGGCGATACCGATGCCACCGGCGACGACCTGCAATGGCTGCTGGTGTCGCTGGTCACCGGCAACCCTTGGGTCGTCAGCCTGGAATACGCCGACCACGATGGCCGCATGCACCGGGTGGCGCGCGACAGCGGCCAGATTGAAGGCGGCTTCCAGAGTACCGTCCGGGTCACCGACGACAGCGGTGAACGCGCCGAGGTGGCCCAGCTCGACGACCATGCCATGCCGCTGTTCTGGGAAACCGCCGAGGCTGGGCCGGACCCGCGCGAGCAACCGTGGTACCAGGCCGCCGTGGCGCGGCGGAACGGGTCCGTCTCCCTGGAATCGATGGACGGGGCGGCCCCCATCGTCGCCGTCGCCTTGCCGACCTATGCCGCCGACGGCATGGTTGGCGGCGTTGTGCACGCCCGCCTCAACAATCCCGACCTGCTGGCCCGGCTGGGCTGCCACCATCCCGCACCCTGCCCGACCACCCTGTTGGTGGTGGAGGGACCGACCGTGGCCTGGCAGATTCCCGCCAGCGATCAGTTCGACCCGGACGCCACCGCCGCTGCCGCGGTATCGCTGGACCCCCAGATCTTGGCCGAGCTGGTGCGGCGGCTGCCGCCCACCAGTTCCGACCCCAGGCCACTCGGCAATGCGGACGTGAACGGTGCCGAGACGGTGGCGTTCGGCATGCGCGGGGTTGGCGGTCAGGACAACTGGGCCCTGCTGCACCTGGGCCCCCCCATTCCGCCGGCCCTACACGTGGAGCGGCCGCTCGTGGAGCTCGGCGTGGTGGCCCTGTTGCTGGTGCTGGTGATCGCCGCCCTGGTGGGCAACGGCTTCGGCAAGGCCATCGTCGACCGTATCGGCCGGGTGATGCGCCCGCTGACGGCCGATCCCACGCCGGCACGCACCCGCGGCGGCAATCAGCGGTCGGGGCTGGCGCTGACGGAGTTCGATGCACTGGCCGCCGATGTGGAGGAGTATGCCGCCCAGATCCACGACGTCAGCAGTTGCCACACTCTCATCCTGCGCGGCATCCGCGACGGTGTCGTCGACATCCGCATGAACGACGGCCGCGTCTGGGCTTCCCATCACGCCCGCATGCTGCTTGACCGCCACACCGTGCGCAGCATCGACGATCTGGTGTCGGCGGCCGTCCCGGAAGATCGCGGCACCCTGACCGCCACACTGGACGCCGCGTGCAGCGATCCCGACACGTCCGCGGAATGCGAGGTCCGGCTGCTGCGCACCGACGGCTCGGAAGCCCCCTGGGTGCATGTGCGCGCCGTTGCCGACATCACCACCGGCGGCACGCCGGTACGCCTGGTGGTGCTGCTGGCCGACATCACCGATGCCAAGAACACCGAGGCGCGGCTGACCCGCGACGCCTTCCACGACCGGTTGACCGGCCTGCCCAACCGGACGCTGCTGATCGAACGCCTGGCCGCCGACCTGGACCGCGTGAAGAAGGGCCAGATCGGCTGTTCGGCCGTGATCTCCATCGACCTCGACGGCTTCCGCATGGTCAACGACAACCTGGGCCAGGCGGCCGGCGACGACCTGCTGATCGCGGTGGCCCGTCGCCTGATGATGACCGCCGGCACGGGCGCGCTGGTGGCCCGCACCGGCGGCGACCAGTTCACCATCCATGCCGCCAACACACCCGACCAGGCGGCCGCCCAGCACGTGGCCGAGCGGCTGGCGGAAGCGGTCGAACAACCGATGATCCTGACTGGTCAGGAATTTTTCCCTACCGCCTCCTTCGGGGTGGCGCTGTGCACGGCCGGGTACAGCCGCGCAGAAGCCATCCTGTCGGACGCCAACACCGCCATGGCGCGGGCCAAGGACCAGGGGCGCGGGCTCATCCACACCTACGACCCGCGGATGCGCGGCGACTACGTGGCCGGCCAGCTTTCCCTGGAAGCCGATCTGCACCACGCGCTCGACCGCCGCGAGTTCGAGCTGTTCTACCAGCCGATCATCGATCTGTCGGCGGAACGGGTGGCCGGGTTCGAAGCGTTGATCCGCTGGCGCAACCCCGACCGCGGACTGATCCCGCCCTACCAGTTCATCTCGCTGTGCGAGCAGCTCGGCCTGATCGTGGAGATGGGGGCCTGGGCGGTGTACGAGGCGACCAAGCAGATCACCCGCCTGTCGGGCCTGGACGAGCGCCACAACGACCTGTTCGTCAGCGTCAACGTCTCGCGCCGGCAGCTCGACGAGCCCGGCCTGCCGGAAATGGTGCACACGGCCCTGGAGCGCAGCGGCCTGCCGCCCCACCGCCTGCACCTGGAGGTGACCGAATCCCTGCTGATGGAGCAGCGCGCCTCGGTGTTCGACCTGCTGTCGCAGATCAAGGCGCTGGGCGTGCGTCTGTCCATCGACGATTTCGGCACCGGCTACTCGTCCCTGAGCCGGCTGCACCGCTTCCCCTTCGACATCCTCAAGATCGACCGCAGCTTCGTCGCCGACATCCTCACCAACCGCGGCAGCAGCGTGATCGTGCAGTCGGTGGTCGACCTGGCCCATTCCCTGGGCCTGGAGGTGATCGCCGAAGGCGCGGAGACGCCCGCCGACGTGGAGGCGCTGAAATCCGCCGGCTGCCAGCTCTGCCAGGGCTACGTGTTCGCCCGGCCGATGCCGCCGCCCGACTGCGAGCGCTTCCTGGCGATCGACGACTGGCGGCACAAGCAGCCCACGCCTCCGGCAAGCCCGGCGCGGCTGCGGCCCGTCTGACCTCCCCCCCCTACTCCGCTTGGACGGCACCGTCCGCGGCCGCCGTGTCGATCACGTGGTCCCACGGCGGATCGGGGCAGAAGCGGCCGGCCAGGAAGTCCACGAACGCCCGCACCTTGGCGCTGAGATGCCGGTTGTGGGGGTAGACGGCATAGATGGCTCCCTGATCCTCCACCTCGTGGTCGGCCAGCACCTGCACCAGCGTGCCGGCGGCGATCTGGTCGGCCACCAGGAAGGTCGGGCTGAGCACGATTCCCACGCCTTCGGCCGCTGCCTGCACCAGTAGTTCACCGTTGTTGGCGCGCAGCCGTCCGGTCAGCCGTACCGTCGCCATCCGCCCGTCGGGCCGGCGGATGCGCACCTGACCCGGCTGGGCGGCGTTGGTGTAGACGTGCACCTCGTGGTCGGCCAGTGCGTCGGGCGTCGCCGGCCTGCCGTGGGCGGCCATGTAGTCCGGGCTGGCGCACAGCACCCGGCGCAGCGGCGCCAGACGGCGGCTGATGAGCGCGCTGTCCTGGAGCGTGCCGATGCGCACGGCGACGTCGAACCCCTCGTCGATCAGGTCGACCACGCGGTCGTTGAGCGCCAGGTCGATGGACACGTCGGGATAGCGCCTGAGAAACTGGGCGAGGGCGCCCGACAGGTGGCGCAGGGTGAAGCTGTGCGGCGCGTTGATGCGCAGGAGGCCGCGCGGCTCCAGGTTGAGCGAGGAGACGGCCGCCTCCGTCTCCTCGATCTGGCTCAAGATGCTCGCGCAGCGGTCGTAGTAGGCGCGGCCCGGCTCCGTCAGGCTGAGCCGCCGTGTGGAGCGGTTGAGCAGGCGCACGCCCAGCCGGTCTTCCAGATCGGCGATGCGGCGGCTGACCACCGATTTGGACCAGCCCAGGCGGTCCGCCGCGGCGGTGAAGGTCTTCGCCTCCACCACCCGGGTGAAGGCCAGCATGTCGCCGAAGCGGTCCACGGCATTATCCTTCCCTGAGCAACAATTCGTTCCCGATTGATGGGATTTATCTGCGAACGTTGATACCCATTTGGCCGGAGACACGCAATCGCAGGGGGGCGCCACCATGGGCCAGCTCGTGAACGGCATCTGGCAGGACGGCCAGCTCGTCACCGCGTCCGGCGACGGCCGCTTCGTCCGCCAGGACAGCCGCTTCCGCAACTGGGTGACGGCGGACGGTGCCGCCGGCCCCACCGGCGCGGGCGGCTTCAAGGCCGAGCCGGGGCGTTACCACCTCTATGTCTCGCTCGCCTGCCCGTGGGCCCATCGGACCTTGATCTTCCGCACTTTGAAAGGGCTGGAGGACGCCATTGCCGTCTCGGTGGTGGACCCGCTGATGGGGGCCGAAGGCTGGGTGTTCGGCGACAGTCCCGGCGGCACGCCCGACCGCGTCAACGGCAAGGCGCGGCTCCATGAGGTCTACACCCTGGCCAACCCCACCTATAACGGCCGCGTCACCGTGCCGGTGCTGTGGGACACCGCGCGGGCAACCATCGTCAGCAACGAGAGTGCGGACATCATCCGCATGCTCAACAGCGCCTTCGATGCCTTCGCCGACGCCGCGGTGGACTTCTACCCGGCCCCCCTGCGGGCCGAGATCGACGCGGTGAACGCGCGGGTCTACGAGACCGTCAACAACGGCGTCTACAAGGCCGGCTTCGCCACCACACAGGCCGCCTACGAGGAGGCGTTCGATGCCCTGTTCGCCACCCTCGATGCGCTGGAGTCGCTGCTGTCGGGCCGCCGCTACCTGGCGGGCCCGCGGCTGACGGAGGCCGACTGGCGGCTGTTCACGACGCTGGTGCGCTTCGATCCCGTCTATGTCGGCCACTTCAAGACCAACAAGCGGCGCATCGCCGACTATCCGGCGCTGTCCAGCTACCTGCGCGAGCTTTACCAGGTGCCCGGCGTGGCGGAGACGGTGAACCTCCAGCACATCAAGCGGCACTACTACGCCAGCCACACCTCGATCAACCCGACCGGGATCGTTCCCAAGGGCCCCGATATCGACCTCGCAGCCCCGCACGACCGCGCCCGGCTCCCGGCCGAACCGTGGAGAATCGCAGCATGATCACGCCCCGTCCCTTCGCCGGCCTCGGCCACGCCGACCATGGCTGGCTCGACACCCGCCACCACTTCAGCTTTGCCGACTACCACGACCCCGCACGCATGGGGGTTGGGCCGCTGCGGGTGTGGAACGACGACATCATCGCGCCGGATACCGGCTTTCCCATGCACCCCCACCGCAACATGGAAATCATCACCTATGTCCGGCAGGGGGCCATCACCCACCAGGACCATCTGGGCAACCATGGCCGCACCGCGGCGGGCGACATCCAGGTGATGAGTGCCGGCAAGGGCATCTTGCACGCGGAGTTCAACCGCGAGCCGGCGACGACAACCCTGTTCCAGATCTGGATCGTGCCGGCCAGGACAGGCGGTGCGCCGCATTGGGAACAGCGGGCCTTCCCCACGGCGGAGCGGGCCGGGCTGATGGTGCCCCTAGCGTCGGGATCGGACGAGTTGCAGGCCAAGGGGGCGGCGTCGATCCTGCAGGACGCCACCCTGTTCGCCGCCATCCTGACGCCAGGGCAGCGACTCGACCACCGGTTCGTTCATGGCGGGCTGGGCTACCTGGTGGTGGCGCGCGGTGGGCTTGAGGCCGACGGCGTCGGGCTTGGCGCGCGCGATGGCGCCGTGGTGCACGACCAGGCTGGCGTCGGACTGACGGCGGGAGCGGAGGGCGCAGAACTTCTGCTGGCCGACCTGCCGGCGCTGACACCTTTTCACTAAAGGGAAGGGTACTTTGGGCAAGGCCGGGCGGAGAACCGCCCGGCACGAGCCCCGTTGGCCTATGCAGCCAACAGGTTGTCGGTCACGCGGCGGAGCAGCGTGCGAAGCTTCGCGGAGTCTTCGGCGGAGAAACCGGCCAGCGCCAGGCTTTCCACCTCTGCGGCGGTCGGCAGCAACTGGTCGCGCAGGGCACGGCCGCGGTCGGTCAGGTAGACGTTGACCTTGCGTCGGTCTTCGCTGTTGCGCACGCGGCGCACCAGCCCCTGCTTTTCCATGCCGCTCAGCGCCGTCACGGTGGTCGGTTCCATCATGCCGACGCGGCCGCTCAGGTCACGCTGCGTGAGGCCCTCCTCCTGCCATAGCGCCAGGAGGAAGTACCAGTGGCCGATCGATACCCCCTTGGCCGCAATCCGCGAGGCCAATACCCGGGTGACGGCCCTTTGCGCTTCCCGCAGGCTCTGGTCGAAATACTGAGCTTCGTCGCCTGCGGAGACGGGCTCGACGTCGGCGAAACCCACCACGTCGAGTGTTGGTTTCTGGATACCCTTGTTCATTGCCGGTCTCCGAAGCAGTCCTTCCAGTCGCGTACCGGGACCGGGGCGGCGTCAACCCGCGAGGGTGGGCGTTGACCAGGAGCCGGCTTGTACGCCGGAGGGGTTCCACATTTGGGCAACGGATAATGTAACGCTCCTTAGTGGAGAAATCAATCCTAAATCCCTAGAGTTCTCATGGAAACTCCTTGAACCATTCCCTATCTACATGAAATCATTCAGAGTTTACGATCCAAATTGCTGCTATGCAAAACTAATATTGCCCGCGCCGGTTTCGGCAGCGGCGGATCGCCGGGGCCGACAGGCACAACCTGAAGGAAATTATGCCATGTGGTTGTCGGTCGTCACGCCCATTCGCAACGCCGCAGAGGCCGTGGCGGAAACCCACGCCAGCCTGCGTGGAGCGCCCGCAGGCGTTGAGTGGATCGTCCAGGACGGCGCCTCGGGGGACGCCACCCTGGCCGTCCTCGCCGGCCTCGCCGACCCCGTACCGCAGGTGGCGTCCGCCGCCGATGACGGGCTCTACCAGGCCATCGACCGCGGGCTGGCGCGGGCGTCCGGCGACTACGTGCTGGTCCTCGGTGCCGGCGACCGACTCGCCGGGGGCGACATGCTGGCCCGACTCGCCGCTGCCCTGGCCGAGCGGCCCGACATGATCTTCGGCGCAGCGCTGGAGGACGCCGCCGGCGGCGTCCGCACCAAGCGCTGCCGGCCGCCGGGCAGCCTGTGGCGCGGCCTGCCGACTCACCACCCCGCCATCGTCTTCCGTCGCGCGCTGGTGGCCGGCCTGTGCCACGACCCGGCGCTCAAGGTCGCCGCCGACTACGCCTTCGTGTGGGATGCCTGGCGGCGCGCCGCGAAGGTGGCGGTGGTCGACTTCCCCATCTGCCGCTGCGCCCCCGCCGGCTTTTCCGCCCGCCACGCCCGGTTGGGCCGCGACGAGCAATGGCGGGTGCGCCGCCGGCGCGGCGTGTCCTGGCCGGTCAGCGCTGCGGTGTGGACGGCACAGACGCTGTCATGGCACCTGCGCCGCATCGCTCCCGGCCTGTGGGGGCGCCTGCGCTTTGCCCGCTGAGGGCGGCGCGCCGCCGCGCCCGCCGGACCAGGCGGCCGACCCAGCGGTAGTAGGCGATGCGCAACCCGGCGCGCTGCCAGCCCGGCGGACCGTCCAGCACGCCCAACCGCGCCACCAGGTCCGCAGCCGCCACCAGCCAGGGGGTGAAGGAGGTTTCGCGCAGTACCGCCTTGAGGACGCGTCTCAACGGCCGGTCCGACCGGTCGAGGCGGGCGCGCTCGCCGTTCAGCCGTACGTGAGCCTCCCAGCGGGCATAGAACACATGGCGGGCCACCAGGGCGGCCACCGGCTTGTCGAGATGGTGGAGCACGGGATGGCGGAGGCGGCCGACCGGTCCGTCCACCACCGGCTGGTAGTGCATCTCCATTTCCCAATGGAGGTGCGGCGCCAGGTCGTCGGGCCGGGGAAAGCGCACCCGCCGGCTGTCGAACAGCGCCAGCTTGCGGTTGGGCGACCCGAAGCGCAGCCGGTGGCCCTGCCAGACCGGCCGTCCGTCGATGAAGTACCCGGCACAGTGCGGCCCCGTCGCCATCAGCCGGGCGATCTCGTCCGCCAATGCCGGCGTGATCTCCTCGTCGGCATCGATGTGGAGCTGCCAGGGGTGGCGTGCCGCCGCATTGGCCACGCTCCACTCGCGCTTCTTGGGGTAGCGGCCGTTCCAGGCAAAGGGCACCACGCGGGCGCCGGCCGCCGCCGCGATCTCCGCCGTGCCGTCGCTGCTCGCGGAATCGACGACCACCACCTCGTCGAAGGCGGCGGCACTGGCGAGGCAGCGGGCGATGGCGGCGCGCTCGTTGCGCGTCAGCACCAGGACGCTCACCGGGATCACCGGCGGCCACCCAGCAGACCGGCCACGGCGATGCCGGCGACCAGCGACACCGCGATCCCGGCGGCCAGCACCAGCAGCGGTTCGGGCACGGTCGGGCGGTCCAGCGCCGAGGGCCGCTCCACCAGGTCGGCGGCATAGGGGCCGTCGGCGGCGATCAGCATGGCCTGGCGCTCCTGCTGGCCGAGCAGGCGGCCCAGCGCCAGGCGGTGTTCGGCCAGCCGCGCTTCGGTGAGCTGCTGGTTGAGATAGGCGATCTGGCCTGCCGCACGGCGGGCGGCGTGGCCGCGCAGGATCTCATCGGCCGTGGTGTGCAGCACGGCCAGCACCTCCAGCGCCAGCGCCCGGTCGGCATGGGCGAGCAGGACGCGGCGCATGGCCGTCGTGCCCACCCGCTCCACCACCAGATCGCGGCCGAGGCGTTCGGCCAGCTCCTCCGCCTCCGGCGGCTGCCAGGCCGGCGCCCCGAACCACGCGCGCACGCACGCCGACAGCCGGGCCGACCAGCCCTCGGGCGGATGCCAGGAGCCGGCCGCCGCATCCCACTGGCCAGCGAACAGGCGTCGCACCAGGTCCGGCCGCGCATCGACGATGCGGGCGGCCACCTCCACCGAGGTGAGGAGCTGGAGAAAGCGCTGGTAGTCGGTAACTTCCGTCTCTTCGGCACCGGTAAGCACGGTGGCCAGGTTGAGGTCGCGGCCGCCGCGGTCGCCTTCGGCCTCGGTCAGCAGCGCGGTGGCCGGGGCCACCACCATCCAGGCCGTGTAGCGCGCCGGCGTCAGGGAGAGCCAGGCCACCGTAGCCACGATCCCGAGCAGCGCCACCAGCAGCCCGGCCACAAGGGCCATCAGCCGGCGCTTCCGCCCACGCCCTGGCCCGCCGGCAGGTCGGCGCCAGCGTTCGCCCGCAGTCTCCGCGGCGGGCGGCGCCGGCGGCGCGGGCGAGGGGCTGTCCGGCAGCGCTACGGCCGGCACAGGCCCAAATCCTGCCCGGCCAGAGCGGCAAGCGCCGGCGGCACCTGGACCAACGCGTCCGCTGCAGCGGTGACCCCCAGGGCATCGCGCACCGCCCCGTGGAACCGCGCCACGCCGGCAGCGTGGGCCTGGGACGGCGCCACCGCGGCAGCACCCGCCGCCAGCCGCTGCATGGCCGCCGGATCGGCTGCGAGGTGCGCCAGGGTTCGCGCCAGTGCGGCCCCGTCGCCCGGCGGCAGCCACAGCCCGGCCCCGCTGTCGCGCAGCAGGGCGGCAAGGCCGGTGCCCGGCGGTCCGCAGAACACCACCGGACGGCCCAGGGCCAGGGCGAGATGGGCCTTGCACGGCAGCGCCATGCCGGCGGCCCGCCGGTCCAGCACCGCCAGCGCCAGATCGGCCGACCGGATCAGCCGCGCCAGCGCCGCATCGGCCAACCAGGGGCGGCAGGCGACCCGGTCGGCCAGCCCCCGCGCCCGCACCGCCGCATCGAACCGGTGCCTGGCCGAGCCGCCGCCAGCAAAGGTGAAGCGGATCGCCGTCCTATCGGCGGCCAGCCGCGCCGCCGCGTCCAGCAGGCCGGCGGTGTCGTGCGCCCGCCCCAGGCTACCGGCGTGGACCACATGCAGCCCCTGCCTCGCAGTCGGCATCGCAGTCGGCATCGCAATCGGCATCGCAGTCGGCCACGCCGGCCGGCCGCCGTCCGCCCAGGCGTCCGCCCAGTTGGGCACCACCGCCACGCGGTGGCGCGGCACGCCGTAGGCCGCCAGCGGCTCCAGCATCGCCACGTCGATCGCCAGGATGCGGTCATGGGAGGCGAGGGCCGCCCGCCCCGCCTGCCGCAGGACGGCGGCCGAGGGCGCCTCGCCCGGCGCCACCAGATCGAACAGGTCGGGGTAGAGATCCTGCAGCCAATGGATGGAAACCCCGCCGCGTGCCTTGACCAGCCGGCCCACCAGGCCGAGCAGCGGCGGATCGCTCATCAGCACGGTGACGTCGGCCGGCGGCAGTTGCGCGACGCCGCGGGCCAGTGCCGAAATCTGCTCCAGCGTATCCCGCCAGCTTTGGCCCTGCGGGGCGGCGGCGCGGCGCACGTCCACGCCATGGTGGACATCCGCGGCGTCCGTGGGGCCGCAGCACAGCACGGCGACGTCCCAGCCCTGGCCATGCAGGTGGCGGGCCGCGTCCGCTGCCAGCCGCCCGGTGGCGCCGGGGTCCGGCGGAAAGACGCGATTGACGAACAGGATGGACGGCATGGCGGCCCGCGGCAGCTCGGCGGATGCGGCATGCTATCGCATGCAGAGCACCGAAACGACCCTTATGGACTAAGGCGATTGTCGGTGGGCCTGCCCCGGCCCGACAAGGCGCAAGCCAGGACGACGAAGGCGAAATCGATCGCCTTGAACCCGGGCAGCACAAGCAACGCCAGAACAAGTGTAGCGGCGAGCGCCACCGTGCCGGCGGTGAGGTCGCGCGGCCACCACAGGCCACCACTGCCGAGCCCGGCCAGCAACAGGGCCGCCGTCGCCGTCAGGCCGACCAGGCCGGTCTTGGCCGCCAGGTAGAGTGGGGCGGAGTGGAGGAAGGAGACGCGCAGATCCGGGATCGCGGGCAGGTCCACCAGCGCCCCCCAGCCGAGCCCCAAGGCGGCATCGGTCAGGCTGCGGCCGAGCAGGTCCGTCACCACAGCCACCTCGCCCAGATGGTGGTTCCAGCCGACCAGATGGGTCTTCACCTCCACCAGCCGGACGAGCCCGCCCAGCCACGGCCAGGCGATCACGCCAGCCAGGCCGAGCGCGGCCATGAGCACGATCCACGTCCAATCGGGTCGCCGCACCAGCGCCCGCACCGCGGCAATCGCCGCCACCAGGACCATCAGGACGAGCAGCCCGCGCTGGGTGGTGGCAGCGGCGGCCGCCGCCGGCAGGCAGGCCAGCAAAGCCGCCCCCAGGCGCTCGCCCAGGCGGACCGGCCCTCGCCGCCGCCTCGCCCCCGCCCTCGCTCCCGGCCCAGCCCCCGGCCCCGGCCCCGGCCCGGCGGCCAGCGCCCGGGCGGGCCAGTAGAGGGCGGCGAACCACACCAGCGGGCTATTGGCCAGGTAGTGCGCCCGCGGCCCCGCCGCCGACAGCCCGAGCGTGCCCGGCAGCGCGCCATGCTCCACGAAGAAGCGCCCGGCCAGCACGCAGCCGGCCACGCCCAAAGCCAGGTGGACGGTTTCGGCCGATACGCAATCGGCCAGCCTGCGTCCATCCACCCACACCGGCAGCAGGATCAACCCCATGGGGATGATGTCGCGCAGGATGTCGGCCGCCGGCCAGCCATGGGCGGCACCGGTGACCAGCGGCCCCCACAGCACGGCCAGCACAAAGACGCTGCCCAGCGCCGCCCGCCCCGGCCAGTCGAGCCCGACGGCACGACGCAGCGCCATCGGCCACCACAGGGCTCCCAGCAGGCACAGGCCCACCGCCACGTCCGCCGCACCGATCGCATCGGGCGTCGGCGTGCCGAAGCCGGCCTGCACCGCCAGTGCCAGGGCGAGACAGAGCTGCGCGCGCAGGGCCGTCACCGGCCGGACGGCCGGCTGGCCACGCTCCCCCAGCTCTCCTACAGTCATGGCTCCGCTCCCCGGCGCAGCAGTCCGTGCCGCAAGAGAGTGCCATCGGATGGCCCATCGCGTCGTTGATCTTCCCCTTGGCGGCAACCCGCCCGGTACGGCCCGCAGCGTGCGCCTGCACCGCTTCGGCACGGCGGGCGCCCGCCCGCTGGTCTATGTGCAGGGCGGCCTGCATGCCACCGAGGTGCCGGGCATGCTGGTGGCCGACCGGCTGGTGCGCCGGCTGATGGAGCTGGATGCCGCCGGTAGGGTGGTGGGCGAGGTCCGCGTGGTGCCGGTCGCCAACCCGCTCGGGCTCGACCAGCGTGTGTTCGACGAGCGCATCGGCCGCTTCGACATGGCCGGCAACGGCAACTTCAACCGCGGTCATGCCGACCTGGCGGACGCGGTGGCCAGGCGGGTGGAGGGCCGCCTGGGCGCCGATCCCGCCGCCAATATGACGACGATCCGGGAGGCCGCACTGGCGGCGGTGGCGGCCCTTTCACCGCTCTCCCAGGCCGACCACCTGCGCCGCACGCTGCTGGGCCAGGCGGTCGACGCTGACATCGTGCTCGACCTGCACTGCGACGAGATCGCCCCGCTGCACCTCTACCTCGGCACGCCCTTGTGGCCGGGGGCAGCCGACCTGGCGGGCGATCTGGGGGCCGAAGCGGTGTTCGTGGCCGAGGTGTCCGGCGGCCATCCGTTCGACGAGGCGTGCTCGGCGCTATGGTGGCGGCTCGCCGCGCGCTTCGGGCCCGACGTGCCGATCCCGCCCGCCTGCCTTGCCTCCACCGTGGAGCTGCGGGGCATGGCCGATGTGGACGGCGGCCTCGCCGACCGCGACGCCGACGCCATCGTCGCGTTCCTGACGCGCCGCGGCGCCATTGCCGGCACGCCGCCGCCGCTGCCGGCGCTGCGCTGCGCGGCCACGCCGCTGGCGGGCGTGGACATGGTCACCAGCCCGGTCTCCGGAATCGTGCTGATCCTGGTGGCGGTGGGTGAGGAGGTGGCGGCCGGCGCCCGTGTGGCGGAGGTGCTCGACCCATCGGGACCGGCCGCAAGCGGACTGCCGGCACCTCAGCCGGCAGCACTCACCGCAGCCGCGGCCGGACGCGTCTGGAGCCTGACGACGCGGCGCTTCGTCGATCCTGGAACGGTGGTCGTGAAGATCGCCGGGGACAATGCCTTGCCCGGCAAGTCGGAGCTGCTGCTGACACCGTGATCGCGGCTGCCGGCTGGGCGGTCAGGCGAGGGCGACCGCCACCTTGCCTTCGCAGAGATAGTCCGACAGGTCCTGATCCGCCGACATCAGGTGTTCGACGATCCAGCCCTTCAGGAAGCCGAGCAGCTCTTCGCTGATATCCTCGTTGTGCTGCTCCACGACGTTGGCGAGCGCGGTGAGCTGCTCCAGGAACCCGTCGTGCAGCACCTTGTGCTCGTCGTATCGCGGATAGCGGGAGCGGATCATCGCATGTTCTTCGCGGGTGAAATGCGACATCGAGTATTCGGCCAGGGCACACACGGTTTCCACGATGATGGCACCGCTCTCGCCGCGGTGCACGGCCTCCTCGAAACGGTTGTACAGCGCCACCAGATGTTCGTGGTCGTCATCGATGCCCTTGTGACCGACGCACAAGGTTTCATCCCAGACTAGAGGCATGCTGCGTCCCTTCGAGGCTCGCCGACCCAGTGTCGGAGTAACACCTCAACGCTTAACAAATCATGGACTACGCAGCGCCGACTGCCGCTTTCGTGTGCGCCGGGTCAGCGCGGGCAGTTCACCCGGTAGCTCCACCGCGTAGGGAACAGCCGGTTGGAGTTCACCACCACCTGCACGTATGGGTCGTTGCCGATCGGCGTGAAGAAGAACTGCAGGCGGCCGCGGCCCGACACCATGCCCGGCGTCGCGACGATGCGCTGGCCGTGGTACCAGACCTCGATGCTGTCGGGCACGCGCACCGTATCGTAGTCCACCGTCACGATGCCGCCGCGGGTGCCCAGGTTGACGGTGCGCCGGTCGTCGTGGCGCCCGGCCGCCGACATGTCGGTGTTGCACAGGCTGACCGGGCCCGGCGGTGGTGGTGGCGGCGGTTGCTGCTGGGGCGGCTGGGGCTGCATCGGCTGCGGCTGCATCGGCTGCGGCTGCGGCGGGATGGGCTGGGGTTCCGGCTGCGGCTGGGGTACCGGCTGGGGTGGCAGCGGCGGCGGATCGGGCCGGCGCTCCGGCAGGCCAGGCGGGGCCGGCACGGGGTCGGGCTCCGGTTCCGGTTCGGGTTCCACGACCGGCTCGGGCGGCGGCTCCGGCTCGTCGAGTTGGGCGATCTGCAGCGGCGGCTCGGGGTCCGGCTCGGGTTCCGGCGGCACCGGGCAATCGGCGGCATCGATCATGGCCAGCCGCAGGCGCTGCAACTCGTCCTCCAGCGCCAGGTTGCGCTGGCGTTCGGCCACCAGCACGCCGGTCCGCGGATCTGGCTCTGCGGGTTCGGGACAGAAGGTGAGGATCGGCTGGCCGTCCACCCAGGCGAGCCCGCAGGCTTCCAGCACGCGCCACCCTGCCCCGCCGAGCGCCAGGATCAGCAGGATCCAGAGCGGCAGCGCCCAGCCAATCCACCGGTACCTGTGCGACCCAGAGGCCACGGCCTGCTCCCCATGCCACGGCCACGGGCCGGCGCGTCCGGCATACGGTCACGCGGCCCACGGCAAGCAGGCCATACTTGCCGGGGAAAATGGCAAATCTGGGCAGACACTTGGCCCGCTCTGCCTCATTGCGGCGGTGGCGGACGCGATAGCCGGGCTGTCGGCTCACCAGTGTTCGGACAGCTCCGCGGCCCCGCGCCACTCCTCCAGCCGGCGCAAGGTCGGCCGGGTGGTGTCGGCCGGCAGCCCATCGAGCGCGAAAAATCCGACCTCGGCGATTTCCAGGCTGTGGCGCTCGGCCGGGCGCCAGGCGTCCACCACATAGAGCGCCACGTGATCGCAATAGCCCACCTGGAAATTGGCGTAGAGGTGGACGAGGCGGCCGAGCCGGTCGACCCGCACGCCGGCTTCCTCCTGCGTCTCGCGGATCGCCGCGGCGGCCGCGGTTTCCCAGCGCTTGACCCCGCCACCGGGCAGGTACCAGCCCGGCCGGTAGGTGTGGCGCACGAGGCAGACCGCACCGTCGCCGTCGAACATCAAGGTGCGCACGCCGAGGCGGAAGGGCTTGGCGATGCCCATCCAGCCGCGGCTCAGGCGGTAGAGCGTACGCGGAAAGGGGACCCGCCGGAGCATCACGGCCGGGTCAGCCCGCGCTTTCGGGCGGCACGGGCGCCGAGGGTGGTGCATCGAAATAGCCGCCGATGGCGCGGAAGACACCGGCGGCGAACACCCCGGCCAGCGCCAGGCCCGGCCAATAGGCCTCGGTCAGCGCGGCGAGGACGGCGCCGGCAATGGCCAGCGCGGCGAACAGCACCATGGCCAGCAGGTTGCCGCGGCGGGTGGCGGGCCAACCCGGCCCGACCGGTTCGCCCACCGGCACGGCACCGGCGATCCGGACGATCAGCAGAAAGCTCACGCCGGCCTGCACCAGCCCGAGCACGTAGAGCGCCCCGCTGCCGGCATCGGCCGCCACCGCCAGCCCCAAGAGCCCGCAGACGGTCAGGCCCGCCATCGCCACCATCCATGAAGAAAACCCGACCATCGCCCGTCGCGTCCCTGTTCAGTTACGGTCTGCCGCCGGCCGCAAGCGGCGATGGGCCACCAGTGCCGCCAGCGCGCCCAGAGCGGCCGCCGTCGCCATGGCCGCGGCATATCCGGCATCGAACGCCGCGGCCAGCACCGCACGGTCGGGCGCGCCGGGGGCCGGCAGCACCCCGAAGCGCAAGCCCGCGTGGGCAAGGCCGGCGGCGTCCACCTGCCCGAAATAGATCATCCCGGCGATGGAGCCCAGCACCGCCACCGACAATAGACCGGCAACGCGGCTGGCGGCGTTGTTGATGCCCGATGCAACACCCACCCGGTCGTCGGCCGCGGCAGTCATCACCGCCGTGGTCAAGGGTGCGACCACCAGCGCCATGCCGCAGGCGAGCAGGCCCACCGGCAAAGCGATGCCCGCAACGAAGGCGTCAACCTGCAAAGCCAGCACCGCCGCTGCCGCCGCCACCAGCAGTGCCCCCGCCACCAGCAGGCGGGCCGGGCCGTGGCGATCCGCCCAGGCACCCGAAAAGCGCGACACCAGGCCGATCATCAGGCCCACCGGCAAGAGCGTCAGCCCGACCTCCATGGCCGACAGGCCGCGCCGGGCGATCAGCTCGAAGGGCAGCAGGAAGAGGATCCCGCGCAGCGCACCGTAGAGGAACAGGGTCAACAGGTTGGCGGCGGCGAAGGCACGGTCGGCAAACAGCACCAGCGGCACCAGGGGGGCCGGCGCCGTCGCCTCCACCCGCAAGAACAGCACCGTGGCGGCAGCGGCGACGCCCAGCAGCGCCAGCGCCGGCCAGGGCGAACCGCCGGCATCCGCCAGCAGGGTCAACCCCACGGTGAGCGCCGCGAAGGCGGTGATCGCCAGGACGGCCCCCAGCCAGTCGAGCGGTCCCGACGCACCCGCGTTGCGGCTCTCTGCGATGTGCCGTCCGGCAAACCACAAAGCGGCGGCGGCGAACGGCAGGTTGACCCAGAACACCGCCCGCCAGTCCAGCAGGTCCACCAGGATGCCGCCCAAGGGCGGGCCGAGCGAGGTGGTGATGGCCGAGGCGCCGGCCCAGATGCCGATGGCACGGCCGCGCACCGCCTTGGGGAAGGTGGCGGCGATGATCGCCAGGCTCTGCGGCACCAGCAGGGCCGCCCCCAGCCCCTGGGCCGCGCGCGCGGCGATCAGGGTGCCCACCGTCGGGGCCGCGGCACAGGCGAGCGAGGCCACGCCGAACAGGGCGATGCCGAAAAGAAAGATGCGCTTGCGCCCGAAGCGGTCGCCCGCGGCACCGCCGATCAAGATCAGCCCGCCCAGCAGCAGGGCATAGGCGTTGACCACCCATTGCACCGCGGCGAAGCCGGCGCCGAGGTCGCGCTGGATGGCCGGCAGGGCGATGTTGACCACATTGGCATCGATGAACGCCATGGCCGAGGCGAGGATGGTGGCCACCAGCACCAAGGGCCGCGCCGGCGCCGGGCAGGCGGCACCAGCTACCGCTTCGGTTTCCCCGCTGGGCGTTTCGTGTGCCACCCTCCGCACCTACCGTTGCCGTCCGCCCACCGATCATGGGAGCGCCACCGGGACAAAGCAAAGCGGGGCAGCCATTCGGCTGCCCCGCCTGCCAACGGATGCGCGGCAGCGGCGACCGGATCAGGAGCCGATCGGCCCGCCGCCGTCCATGCGGGTGATCGCGACCACGGACGGACGCGGCGGCAGTTCCGGGTCGAAATCCGGCCAGCGCGTGGCCGGGTCCTCGAAGGTGGAACTGCGCTCGAAGCCCGGATAGTCCTTGGTGCCATCGCTGGCGGGGTGCTGCACGGCGACGAACAGGGTCTTGCCATCGGGGGTGAAGCAGGGCCCGCACATCTCCGCGCCGACCGGCACCCGGTAGAACATCCGCCCGGTGCCGCGCGCCGCGCCCTCGGTCTCCAGCGCCCACACGCCATCGGCGGTGCCGGAGGCCTTCTTCCAGCCGTTGCCCTGATCGGTGGTCACCCACAGACGGCCCTGCGGATCGATCGCGCAGTTGTCCGGGCAGGCGAACCAGCCGTCCTCGCTGGTGGCCGGGTTCCACAGGGCGCCGACCTCGCCTTCCGCCGGATCGCCGCACTGCACCAGCACCTCCCAGGTGCCGCTGGTGGCGGTGTTGTCGTCGCCAGCTTCGGTGATTTCCACGATGTGGCCGAAGGCGTTGTCGGCCCGCGGGTTGGCGCCGTCCACCTGCTCGGCCGTGCGGCGCGTGTTGTTGGTCAGCATCACGTAGACCTTGCCGTTGACCGGATTGGGTTCCACGTCCTCGGGGCGGTCCAGCGGGGTCGCGCCGAGCAGCGTCGCGGCGCGGCGGGTCTCGATCAGCACGTCCGCCTGACTGTTGAAGCCTTCCCCGGCGGTCAGCGGCCCCGCGCCATGCACCAGCGGCAGCCAGGTCAGCGAACCGTCATCGGCGAAGCGCGCGACGTACAGCGTGCCGTGATCGAGCAGATCGCGGTTGGCCTCGCGATCGCTCGGGTCGACCCGGCCCGCGCTGACGAACTTGTACAGGTACTCGAAGCGCTGGTCGTCGCCGGAATACACGACCAGGCGACCGTCCTTGTTGACGATGCTCTCCGCGCCCTCGTGCTTGAAGCGGCCGAGCGCGGTGCGCTTGACCGGGGTCGAGGTCGGGTCGAGCGGGTCGACCTCGACGATCCAGCCGAAGCGGTTCGGCTCGCGCGGCTCCTTGCCGAGGTCGAAGCGCGAGAAGTGCTCACCCCAATTGTACCAGGCATCGGGAACGCCGTAGCGCTCGTAGTTGGCGTATTCCGGGTGGTCTTCGGTGAGATTGCCCCAGAAGTAGCCGTGGAAGTTCTCCTCGGCGGTCAGGTAGCTGCCGTAGGCGGTGATGCCGCCGGCGCAGTTGTTGACGGTGCCGATCACGCGGGTACCGGCGGCATCGTAGGAGGTCTTCATGCGGGGATCGCCGGCGGCCGGGCCGCTGATGGCCATCGGCGTGCTGCGCAGCGAGATGCGGCGGTTGTAGGGGCTGTCGGCCACCACCTGCCAGGTGCCGTCGACCTTCTGGATCTCGATGATCGAATTGCCGTGGGCGGCCATCTCGATCTCGATGAGGTCGGGCGTCATGTTGGCGAAGCCGGTTTCGTCCTGGATGCCGACGCCCGGGAACATCACCTCTTCGTTGGTGTATTCGTGGTTGACGCAGAGCAGGCCGTGCTCGGGGTCGTTGGACCCGAAGGGCAGGCCGATATAGCCGACATAGTCGTTGTTGTAGCCGAACTGCATCTCCTGGGCCGCGGCGGTCTGGTGCAGCGGATCGAACTCCGGCGCCCCGGGCACCACTGGATCGCCCCAGCGGATCAGGATGTTGGCGCTGTAGCCCGGCGCCACATGGTGGGTTTCGTCGACGCCGTGCTCGATCTCGTCGAAGACGTAGCGCGAGGCGGTTTGGGCCGCGGCATCGCCCGCGCGCAGCAGGCTCGGCCCGAAGGTGGCGGCGACCGCGGTGGCGGTCAGCGACCCGCGCAGGAAATCGCGGCGGCCGAAGCGGCCGGCGATCACGTCGCCGATGGTCGGCGCCTGCGAGCGGTTGCGGCCGACATCCTCCGACGCCTCATGGGCTTCGGCCTTGCACGAAAACGCCCGATCGCGTTGGTCCATGTCTTGTCCCTCTCCCTGGTTGCACCGGCCGGAACGGCCGAACCCCGGCATCGGCCGGCGGCGGATGCGCGTGAGAGGGGCGTTAGCACGACTGCGTTATCGTTTTTTGACAGGAGCTTTACAAATCCGTGGCTGCCCGCACCGCGGCGGGGCGCGGCCGGCGGCCCGCCAGGCAGGTCCGGCTATTCAATCAATCATTGAGAAATCTACTCAGAGATGGCGAATGCGAAACGGCCGCTCCATCCCCCCATGGAGCGGCCGCCCAACCAGTCTGCGTTGGTGGACGCAGCCGGCAATCAGCAGTACGGCGCACCGCGGCCGTAGCCGCCGGCGTCGGTAATGTTGCCGTTGTCGGCATCGGTCAGGCCGGTCCAGATGCCGCCGGAGCCGCGCGGGCAAGACCCGCTGTCGGTCCACGTGCCGTTGTCGATATCCGCCGCATGGGCCTGGTTCATGGTACCGCTGGCGGCCAGCATGGCGGTGCCCGCAGCACCCACGCCGAGCATTCCGAGCAGCGACCGGCGGCCGACCTTGTCCGTCGTCTTGATCTCACCATCGGTCAGCGACCGACGCTCTTTCTTGTCACTCATCCGCGCCCTCCCGCAGGCTGAAAAGAAATGTCCGGCATACCTGACCCGACGTGTCAACAATACCCCGAGCCGGAGATCTGTTGCAAGTCGCCAAACTGAAACGAGTGCGATATTCAAAGAATAGCCCAAGTCAGGGCACATCTCCCTCGGATTGCGTCTGAAACTGTGGCAAAAGGAAGGCCGAATTCGGGCGGACGGCGTGGTAAACGCAGCGGAGGGACAGACGATGACCGAGATCTCGATCGTCGACCGGGCCGGTCAGTCTGCGGCGTGGGCCGCCCGCCAGGCGATCGACCGGCGAGGAGCCTGCAGATGACCCATACCGGCGATCCCCACCATGACCGCCTGGAGGACGTGATCGACCGCTACCTTGCGGTGTGGCGGACGGGCGATGCCGATCGGCTGGCCGATCTCGCCGACCTGATGGACCGGGACATGCGCTATCGCGGCCCCTTCCACGACGCCACCGGGCGCGAGGCGGTGGTGGCCGTCTGGCGCTCGGTGTTCGAGCGCATCGACCATGTGCACATCGACATCCGCGCCCGTGCCCGCGACGACCTGGTGACCCTGGTGCTGTGGACCTTACGCTTCCGCACCAGCCGGGGCGGCGTGCCGCGCCTGCTGGAAGGCGTTGCGGAACTGCGCCAGAACGGCGACAGCGGCCTGATCGAAGCGCATTTCGACCACTGGGACGCCGCCGGCCAGGTGTACGAGGACCTGTCCCTCCTGGGCTGGATGATCCGGCTTGCCCGGCGCCGCATCGGCCGGCAGCCGCGGGTCGACAGTGACGTCAGCGACGACCGCGACCCGGACGAGCCTCACCCGTAGCCGCGGTCGTTGGCCAAAGGCATCCCTTGGGGCCGATCAGTCCCGGTCGACGGCGATCTGGGCGACGTCGATGGTGCCGACGGAGAAACCGGCGGCACAGTAGTGGAAGTACTGCTCCCACATGCGCTTGAAGCGCTGGTCGAAGCCGGACGCTTCGATGCGCGGCCAGGCGGCCTGGAAACGCGCGTTCCAGGTGCGCAGCGTGCGCGCATAGTCCGGCCCGAAGCTGGACCACTCGCGCAGGCGCAGGCCCGCCGCATCCAGCCCCCGCTTCAGCGCCTTCGGCGAGGGCAGCATGCCGCCGGGGAAGATGTACTTCTGGATGTAGTCCATGGAGCGCCGGTAGTGCAGGAAGTCGCGCTGATTGATGGTGATGACCTGCAGCCCGGCCGAGCCGCCCGGCTTCAGGTTTTCCCGCAGCGACCGGAAATAGGTGGGCCACCAGCGTTCGCCCACCGCCTCGAACATCTCGATGGAGGCGATCTTGTCGAAGCGCCGGTCGACGTCGCGGTAGTCGCGCAACTGCACGTCCACGCGGTCCGCCAGCCCGGCCTTGGCCATGCGTTCGCGGGCAAACTCCCACTGGGCGCGGCTGATGGTAATCGCGGTCACACGGGCACCGCGCTTGCCGGCGAACTCGGCAAAGCCGCCCCAGCCGCAGCCGATTTCCAGAAGCTCGTCGCGCTCGCCGAGGCCGAGGCGGCGGGCCAGCGCTTCGTATTTGCGCGTCTGGGCGGCCGCCAGATCGTCGTCGCTCGGCCGGTCGAACACCGCCGAGGAGTATGTCATCGTGGGGTCGAGCCAGGTCCGGTAGAACTCGTTGCCCAGGTCGTAGTGGCGGGCGATGTTGCGCTTCGCCCCGTCGCGGCTGTTGGGCCTTAAGGTGTGCACCAGCCGCTGGGCGAAGCGGTACCACATCCGCCCCTGCATCTGCTGGCGCAGCGCCGCAGTGTTGACCAGGAAGAAGCGGAATAGCGCTTCCACGTCCGGGCTCGACCAGTCGCCGTCGAGATAGGCTTCGCAGAACCCCAGCTTGCCGCCGATGAGAAAGCGCCGCGCCAGCCGGTCGCGGTGGATGGCGAGCTGCACCCGAGGACCGTCCGCCCCCCCGGCAAAGACGCGGCGCGTGCCGTCCGGCAACTCCACGTCGATGGAGCCAATGGCGATGCGCTCGCCGAGGGCCAGAAGCAGCCGCATGGCGCGCGAGGGGCGGTAGGGTCGGCGCGGGGCCGACCCGTCAGACGATCCGTCGGTCAGCATGTATTTCTGGTGCCGCGACTTGGCGTTCCGGTCAATAAGCGATGGCTGCAGAGGTGCCCCGCATGCAGCGATAAAGCCGCACCGCTTGCCACCCATGGCTGCGCGCTCCGGGTCAGGGTTGGGCCGGCAGCGCGCGAAAGGCGTCGAGCGCCCACTGCCGCGCCGTCTTGTGGTCCACCATGGGCGGCGGATAGTCGCGGCCCAGCGCAATCCCCGCTGCGCGCAACACCATGGGCGGCGCCCGCCACGGCTCGTGCAGGTGGCGGTCGTCGAGTGCCGCCAGTTCCGGCACCCAGCGGCGCACATAGGCACCGGCAGGATCGAACGTCTGGCCTTGGAGGATGGGGTTGAAGATGCGGAAGAAGGGCGCCGCATCGGCGCCGCAGCCCGCCACCCACTGCCAGTTGGCGACGTTGTTGGCGAGGTCGGCATCCACCAGCGTGTCCCAGAACCACGCCTCGCCATGGCGCCAGTGGATCAGCAAATGCTTGGTGAGGAAGGACGCGGCCACCATGCGCACGCGGTTGTGCATCCAGCCGGTGGCCCACAGCTCGCGCATCCCGGCATCGACGATGGGATAGCCGGTCTCGCCGCGCTGCCAGGCGCTAAGGCTCGCGGGATCGTCGGACCACGCCATGGCATCGAACTGGGACCTCAGATTGGCCGCGGGCATGCGCGGGAAGTGGTGCAGCAGGTGGCAGCAGAACTCCCGCCATGCCACCTGCCGGAGGAACGCCTCCGCCGCGGCGCCAGCGCGCCCGCCGCCCGCCCGGCTGGCGACGGCCGCCCAAACCTGGCGCGGCCCGATTTCCCCCCAATGCAGATGGGGGGAGAGGCGCGCGGTCCCCTCCACCGCCGGCAGGTCGCGCCGGTCCGGGTAGGTTTCGACGGCATCGGCGAGAAACGCCTCCAGCCGGTCCTTCGCCGCCGCCTCTCCCGGCGTCCAGGCGGCACGCAGGCCGCCCGCCCAGTCCGGCCGGGTGGGCAGCAAGCCCCAGGCGTCGAGCGCGTCGCTCGCCGGCCAGCGTTCGGGTGCGGCCATGGCCTCAGGAGCGCCATCCGCAGCGACGCTGCCGATGCGGTCGCGCAGGGCGACCCAGAAGGGCTTGAACACCTGGTAGGGGCGGCCGGAGCCGGTGGCGATCTCCCAGGGTTCGGCCAGCAGGCCGGCGTTGAAGGTCGCCACCTCCAGCCCGCGGGCCCCGAGCGCCGCGGCCACCGCCTCGTCGCGGGCGGCACCGGCGGCATCGTAGCGGCGGTTCCAGTGGACCGCCGTGGCTTTCACCGTGGCCGCCAGTTCGCCCAGCACGGCGGCCGGGTGCCCCCGCCGCAGGATCAGGCGCGAGCCCTTCTCCGCCAGCCCCGCGGCCAGGGCGGCGAGGCTGCCGGCCAGCCACCAGCGCGATGCCCCGCCGAGCGGCCGGGGGCACCCCTCGCCCGCCTCGTCCAGGATGAACACCGGCACCACCGCCCCGGCACGGCATGCCGCCAGCAGGGCCGGGTTGTCGGCCAGCCGCAGGTCCTTGCGCAACCAGACGAGGGTGGTCATGGCATCGCTCTCCGCGATCGGATCCGCCGCTCAGGGCAATGCCCGCGCGGCATCGAGCCCGGCCAGCCGCCGCACCGCATCCGTCCGCACCGCCAGCACCCGTTGCCCGGCCAGCACGTACACCTCCGCCGAGCGGCCGAGCAGGCGGGCGAGCGGCGGGCTGAACACGTCGAGCCCCCCGGCATAGGCACCGTAGGCGGGCAGGATCAGGCGGTTGCCGGCGCGCGCGAAGCAGCGGCCACGCACGCTGCCGTGGCGGCCCGGCAGGGTGATCTTCGGGTGGTAGTGGCCGGACACCTCGCCGCCGGCCACCTGGCGCGGCGGGCAGGCCGCGGCTTCGTGGCGAAAGCACAGGGCACCTTCCACCCATTCGGGCACCACCTCGCCGGCCAGTCCGCGCGGCGGCGCCGGATCGTGGTTGCCCAGCACCCACACCCAGTGGCAGCCGGCCATCAGGGCGTGCAGGGCGGCCCGCTCCTCCTCGCCCAGCCGGGAGGCGCCGCCCAGGTCGTGGAAGCTGTCGCCCAGGCAGACGATGCGCCGGGGCCGCAGCCGCCCGACGGTACGGGCGAGCCGCAAGAGGGTCTCGCGGCTGTCATAGGGCGGCAAAAGCTGGCCGCGGACCGCCCCGGCGGAGCCCTTTTCCAGGTGCAGGTCGGCGACGGCCAGCAGCCCACGGGCGGGCCACCACAGGCAGCCGTCGGGCTCGGCCACCAGTTCGGCGCCGTTCAGGTGGAAGCGGTGGCCTGAGGACTCGCTCATGCGGGCCAGATAACCGCCCGGCGGCCGCAGGCTCAAGCGGACTCGCCGCGGGCAGGATGCGTCACAGCGGCAGGCCGGGCTGGGCGGGGTCCTGGTCCACCAGTTCCGGCATGGCCTCGCGAATCAGCGCTTCGGCCTCCTCCAGGAGGGCATCCATGGCACTGCCGTAGACCTGTTCGCGCCCCACCTCCAAGAGGATGGGGACCGCCAGCGGCGACACCCGGTCGAGCCGCCGATGGTCGATGCGCCCGCGCACCCGCGCCAGCAGGTCGGCGAGCCGGCCGATATCCGTCAGTCCGCGCGCGGCATCGTTCCTGGTGGCGCGCAGCAGCACGTGGCCCGGCTCGTGGCGGCGCAGCACGTCGTAGATCAGATCGGAATTCACGGTGACCTGCTTGCCGGACTTCTCCTGGCCGGGATGGCGGCGTTCGATCAGCCCGGCGATCACAGCCACGTTGCGGAAGGTGCGGCGCAAGAGGCTGCTTTCCGCCATCCAGGCTTCCAGGTCGTCGCCCAGCATGTCCTCATCGAACAGGCCGTCCATGTCGGTGGGTTCGCCCAGGCTCCACGCCGCGATCACGTAGTCGGTGGCGACGAAGCCCAGCGGTTGCACCCCGGCCCGCTCCAGCCGGCGGGTCAGCAGCATGCCGAGCGTCTGGTGGGCGTTGCGGCCTGCGAAGGTGTAGGCGACCAGAAACCATTTCCCTCCGCGCGGAAACGTTTCCACCAGCAGCCGGTCGGCGCGCGGCAGCACGGAGCGCCAGCGTTGCAGGCGCAGCCATTCCTGCACCGCGGCCGGCAGCAGCGGCCACAGCGACGGATCGGCCAGCATGGCGCGCACCCGGTCGGCCAGGTGGGTGCTGAGCGGCAGCCGGCCGCCGCCGTAGACCGGCACCTTGGGTTCGCCCAGGCCGCCGCGGGTGCAGACGGCCGTGGTCTCCTTCAGCCCGACGAAGGTCAGCAGCTCGCCGGCGAACATGAAGGTGTCGCCCGGCAACAGGCCATTGACGAAGTATTCTTCCACCTCGCCGAGCCGCCGGCCGCCGCGCAGCTGCACCTTCACCATGGTGGACTCCACGATGGTGCCGACATTCATGCGGTAGCGCTGGGCGAAGCCCTTGTTGGCCAGTTCGTAGGTGCCGGCATCGCTGCGGGCGAGCCGGTGGTAGCGGTCGTAGGCGGCGAGCGCGTAGCCGCCGGTGGCGACGAACGCCAGCACGTCGTCGAAGTCGGACCGGGCGAGCCCGGCATAGGGGGCGGCCGAGGTGACTTCGGCATAGAGATCGTCCGCCGTGAACGGTGCCGCGCAGGCCATGCCCAGGATGTGCTGGGCCAGCACGTCGAGCCCGCCCGGCGGCGACGGCGCACCGTCCAGCGTCATCTCCCGCACCCCGTCCGCCGCCGCCCGGCATTCCAGCACCTCGAACCGGTTGGCCGGCACCAGCAGCGCGCGCGACGGCTGATCGAGCCGGTGGTTGGCGCGGCCGATGCGCTGGACCAGCCGGCTCACGCCCTTGGGCGCTCCCACCTGCACCACCAGGTCCACCGCCGCCCAGTCGATGCCCAGATCCAGCGACGACGTGGCCACCACCGCGCGCAGCTTGCCGGCCGCCATGGCCGCTTCCACCTTGCGCCGCTGCTCGACGGACAGGCTGCCGTGGTGCAAGGCGATGGGCAGGTTGTCCTCGTTGATCCGCCACAGCCCCTGGAACACCAGCTCCGCCTGGGCGCGGGTGTTGACGAACACCAGCGTGGTGCCGGCCCCCTTGATGCGCGCCATCACTTCATCGAGCGCGTGCAGCGCCATGTGGCCGGCCCACGGCAGGCGTTCGCGGGTTTCCAGGATCTCCACCTCGGCGCGGGCACCGGCGCGGCCTTCCACCAGGGCGACGTCGCCGGCATCGGCCCGGCCGCGGCGCGATAGCCAGGCCAGCAGCTCGGCCGGATGCGCCACGGTGGCCGACAGCCCCACCCGCCGCGCCTTGGGCACCAGCGTTTGCAGGCGGGCGAGCGCCAGGGACAGCAGGTCGCCGCGCTTGGTGCCGGCCAGCGCGTGCAGCTCGTCGACGATGATGCAGCGCAGGCCGCCCACCATCTGGGGCACGTCGGGGTAGGAAAGGATGAGCGACAGGCTTTCCGGCGTCGTCATCAGCATGTGCGGCGGCCGCCGGCGCTGGCGTTCGCGGCGCACCTGCGGAGTGTCGCCGGTACGGGTTTCGATGCGGATGGGCAGGCGCAGCTCGGCCACCGGCACCTCGACATTGCGGCGGATGTCCACGGCCAGCGCCTTCAAGGGCGAGATGTAGAGGGTGTGCAGGCCCTCGCGCGGGCGTTCGGCCAGCTCGATCAGCGAGGGCAGGAAGCCGGCCAGCGTCTTGCCGCCGCCGGTGGGGGCGATCAGCAGCGCGTTCCGTCCGGCCGCGGCCGCCGCCAGCATGTCGAGCTGGTGGGCATGCGGCTGCCAGCCCTTGGCGGCGAACCAGCCGCCAAAGAGGGCCGGCAGCGACGGGGCGGACGGGGGCGGAGCATCGGGCATGGCGGAACTGTAGCAGTGCCGTCCCGCCCGTCGAGCACGCCCCGTAATCGCGAGAGGGAAGCTTTAGACTTCCAGAACCCCGGTCACGCGCGGATCGGTGGGAGCCACCGCCTCGGTCCAGGTGACGTGGTCGGGATCGACCTCCTGGGCCATGGCGAGCGCCGAGGCCAGGTCGGTCGCCGTCACGGTCACCCGGCCGGTGCGCCTCATCGCCTGGCTGAAGGTCAGCTCGAACTGCCGCAGGCCGCCGGCATCGGGCTCTGGCGGCCGGCGGTTGGGCTCCACGGGTGCGGGCCGGCCGCCGTCCGCCGCCTGCGGCGTTATGATGGGGCGGTCCAGCGACGCGGAGAGGGTGGCAGCCGCCGCACCGTTGCCGTTGACGAGGGGCTTGGCCCCGGAGAGGGCCTCCTGACGGTACTGCATCATCGTTTCCGTCCTCTTGCTGAGGGTCATGGCGGCGATGGTCCGCATGATCGTATTGCGCACGTTGGCTTTCCCGTAGCCCTTCTGCTGGGCATAGGAGTCCGGCCGGGTCTCGATCAGCTCGACCGGATCCAGCCCGGCGTCGGCCAGGTGACCGTTGATCAGCTCCAGATCCGCATCGCTCAGCGCGTCGCCCTGGCCGAGATAGCGGTTCACCACAAGCGTCAGGTCACGGTCGTAGGGCTCGTGGTCGCGCACCCTGAGGAGCGCATCGATGATCAGATAGTCTTCGCAGCGGTGCGGCGCCCATGCCCTGACGCCGCTGCCGATGACGGTTTCCCATCTTGCCGCCATCGCTTCCTCCGTGCCTTCTGCAAGAGACGCGTAGCGCAGACATTGCCAATGATCGCAAAGTAATGATGAGTAGAATCATTTGTCAAATTCGCTCTCTTTATTGAAAGAATACGCAAATATGGATTGAATTTTCGCTGCAAGCCGCGGTTCGGCCGGACCGGCCGGAGCCGCCGCTGCACAAGCCGGGTGGGCCATGGCATACCTCTTTACATGACCGCGACACGACATGGGCGACGGCCGCCGGTCTCCTGGCTGGCGGTGCGTCCCGAAGGACTGCTGGTGGTTCCCGCCGGCGTCTTCGTCGATCCGTTGCGCGCGGTCGACCGGGCACTGGTCACCCACGGCCATGCCGACCACGCGCGGCCCGGCTCCGCCCATGTCGGCGCCACGGAGGAAACGCTGGCGATCATGCGCGCCCGCTACGGCGCGGCGGCGGGCGGCCGGCTGGAACCCTTCGCCTGGGGCGAAACCCGCAGCCTCGGCGGCGTCGATATCACCTTCCGCCCGGCCGGCCATGTGCTGGGCAGCGCCCAGATCGTGCTGGAGCATGCCGGCACCCGCGTGGTGGTGACGGGCGACTACAAGCGCACCGCCGATCCCACCTGCCGCGGCTTCGAGCCGGTGGCCTGCGACGTGCTGGTGACCGAAGCCACCTTCGGGCTGCCGGTGTTCCGCCATCCGCCCCCCGCAGCCGAGGTCGCCAAGCTGCTGGACAGCCTGCGCCTGTTCCCCGAGCGCGCCCATGCGGTGGGAGTGTACGCGCTCGGCAAATGCCAGCGCCTGATCGCGCTGCTGCGCGCCGCCGGCTACGACCGGCCGATCTATCTGCACGGCGCCCTCGTCGCCTTGTGCGAACTCTACGAGGCGTGGGGTGTCAGCCTCGGCCCGCTGCTGCCGGCAAGTGCCGCCGCCAAGGCGGACCTCGCCGGCGCCATCGTGCTGGCGCCGCCGTCGGCACTCGCCGACCGCTGGGCGCGCCGCCTGCCCGATCCGGTGGTGGCCGCCGCGTCGGGCTGGATGCGGGTACGCCAGCGTGCCCGCCAGCGCGGCGTCGAACTGCCGCTGGTGATATCCGACCACGCCGACTGGCCGGAACTGCTGGCCACGGTGGAGGACACCGACCCCGCCGAGGTGTGGGTGACCCATGGCCGCGAGGATGCCCTGGTGCACGCCGTCCGGCAGACCGGCCGGGCCGCCCGGGCGCTTGCCCTGGTCGGCTTCGAAGACGAGCCGGAGTAGCCGGCATGTCGGTCACCGCCTTTGCCCTGCTGATCGAGCGGCTCGCCTTCATGCCGTCGCGCACCGGCAAGCTGCGCCTGCTGGAAGACCATTTCCGCCAGGCCGAAGATCCCGACCGCGGCTGGGCCCTGGCCGCCCTTACCGGGGCGCTTTCCTTCCCCGCAGTGAAGGCCGGCGCCATCCGGGCGGCTGCGGCGGCCCGGCTGGACCCGGTGCTGTTCGCCGCTTCCTACGACTTCGTGGGCGATCTTGCGGAAACCGTCGCGCTGATGTGGCCGGACACGGGCGTGTCCGCCACCGCCCCCAGCCTGGCCGAGGCGGTGGAGCGCCTCACCCTCAGCGGCCGGGCGGAAGCGCCGGCCCTGCTCGCCGCCTGGCTCGACCGGCTGGACGACAGCGCGCGGGTGGCCTTCTTGAAGCTGGTCACCGGCGGGTTGCGGGTGGGGGTGTCGGCGCGGCTCGCCAAGACCGCCCTGGCCCGCTTCGGCGGCCGCGCGCCCGAAGAGATCGAGGAGGTGTGGCACGGCCTCGCCCCGCCCTATCGCGACCTCTTCGCCTGGCTCGACGGGCGCGCCGGCCGGCCGCAGGTGAACCATGCCGCCACCTTCCGGCCGCTGATGCTGGCCACCCCGCTGGAGGACACGGAGGCGGCCGCCCTAGATCTTTCCGCCTATGCCGCGGAATGGAAATGGGACGGCATCCGCGTGCAACTCGTCGCCGGAGCCGACGTGCGGCGCATCTTCTCGCGCACCGGCGACGACATTACGCCCGCCTTCCCCGACATCGCCCGGCATATGGCTTTCGATGCCGTGCTGGACGGCGAACTGCTGGTGGCCCGCCCCGGCGCCGAAGCCGGCTCCGGCTCTGGCTCCGGCTCCGGCTCCAACGGTGCGGCAGCGGAAATCGCCCCCTTCAACGACCTGCAGCAGCGCCTCAACCGCAAGACGGTGACGCGCCGCATGCTGGCCGAGCACCCGGCCTGGGTGCGCCTCTACGACATCCTGTTCGAAGCCGGCGAAGACCTGCGGGGGCTCGCCTTCACCGACCGCCGGGCGCGCCTGGAGGCGTGGTTCGCCCGCATACGGCCGCAGTGCATGGACCTGTCGCCCCTGGTGGCGTTCGCCGGGCTTGAGGAGCTGGCGGCCCTGCGCCGCGGGGCACGCGGCCGCGCCATCGAGGGCCTGATGTTGAAGCGCCGCGACAGCGCCTATGTGGGCGGCCGCCCCAAGGGTCCGTGGTTCAAGTGGAAGCGCGGCCCCCTCACCCTCGATACCGTGCTGATGTACGCCCAGCGCGGCCACGGCAAACGCTCATCCTACTATTCCGACTTCACCTTCGGGGCCTGGCGCGAGGTGGCCGGCGGCGGGCGCGAGCTGGTGCCGGTGGGCAAGGCCTATTTCGGCTTCACCGATGCCGAGCTGGTGGATCTCGACCGCTGGGTGCGCACCCATACCACCGACCGTTTCGGCCCGGTGCGCGCGGTGGAGCCGCGGCTGGTGCTGGAAGTGGCGTTCGACAGCGTGCACCGCTCGTCGCGCCACAAGTCCGGCGTCGCCATGCGCTTCCCGCGCGTCCACCGCATCCGCTGGGACAAGCCCGCCGAGGACGCCGACGCGCTGGCGACGCTGGAAGCGATGATCGCGGAGTGACCGGTCCCTGTCGCTCCCTGTCGCTCCCTGCCGCTCCCTGCCGCTCCCTGCCGCTCCCTGCCGCTCCCTGCCGCCGAGCGCCCTCAGGCGAGGCTCTGCGCCTGATCTTGGGATTGCCGGTCGTGCGCGGGACGGCCCTTCTGTTCAGGAACGGCGGGCAGATCCACCTCCACCCGCGTGCCGACGCCGACGGTGCTGTGCAGGTTCACCTTGCCCCCGTGCAGCCGCGTCATCGACTGCACCAGCGTCAACCCCAGGCCCGTGCCGCCCTTGGAGCGGCCGTAGGTGCTTTCCACCTGGACGAACGGCTCCAGCACGCGTTCGAGCTGGTCTGATGGGATGCCGCAGCCGGTGTCCTCCACCGCGATCAGCACGCGGTCGTCTTCCTTCGGTTCCGCGTGCAGCGTCACGCGCCCGTCCTTCGGGGTGAACTTGGCGGCGTTGCCGAGCAGGCTGACCAGGATCTGCTTGGCGGCCCGCCGGTCGACCATCACCCGCGGCGTGTCCGGCTTCACCTCGATGGTGACGCGGACGCCGGACGACCGGAAGCGTTCGCTGGTCAGGCGCAGCGCCCGGTCGAAGATCTCCGACACGTCCATCGGCTCCGGCCGGATGTCGAAGCGGCCGGTTTCGATCTTGGAGATGTCGAGGATGTCGTTGATCAGCTCCAGAAGGTGGGCGCCACTGTCGCGGATGTCCGCGGCATATTCGGAGTAGCGGTCGACGCCGGCCGGCCCCAGGGCCTGGTCGCGGATGATCTCCGAAAAGCCGAGGATGGCGTTGAGCGGCGTCCGCAGCTCGTGGCTCATGGTGGCGAGGAATTCCGACTTGGACCGGTTCGCCTTCTCCGCTGCGATCCGCGCCTGTTCGGCTTCCAGCCGCGCCCGCTCCAGGTTGGCGTTGAGGTCGGCAAGCTCCTGCTCGCGGGCCTTCTGTTCGGTGATGTCGTTGAGCGCCACATAGAACGACGGTTCCCCGTTGAGCACCATGGGAACGCAGGAGACCAGCACCCAGACGGACTCGCCGGACTGGGGCAGCCGCAACTCCAACTGGCGGCCGCTGAAGGTGGCGCCCTGGAACGCATCGGCGAACATGCCCTGGCGCACGCTGGGATCGGCGTAGAACTCCACGGCGTTGCGCCCCACCACATCGGCGGCGGACTCGCAGCCGATGAGCTTCAGGGCGGCGTCGTTGATGAAAATGATGCGGCTGGTGGCCTGGCTGGTCACCAGGACCGGGAAGGGCGATGCATTGGCGACCATCCATTGCCGGTCTTCCAGGAGCGCACGGTCGGCCTCGCGTCGGGCAATTTCGGCATGGGCGTCGTTGAAGGCCCTGCCGATATCGGCAATTTCGTCGGCGCCGTCGCTGGGCGCCGGGCCGCTGAATTCGCCTTGGGCCGTCGCGGCGATGGCGTCGTGCAAGCGGTTGAGCCGGTCGACGACGCGCGTACGGACACGCAGATACGCCACCCCGCAGACCGCCAGCACAAGGATGCTGCACGCCACGAACACCCAGGTCGCCGTGAGGGAGATGTTGTCGATGGTGTTCTGCCGGCTCGCCACATGGATTTCGATGGACTCCACCGCGAGGGTGATCTCCTGGGTGAGAATCCCGGCGATCGCGCGGTTGGCAGCCAATGCGCGGTCGACGCCCCGCAACACCCGCACGCGCCTCAGGGCCAGGTCGATGGCCTCGCGGGCGGCACTCACGTCTTCCGCCGGGGTGGCCTGCGTGGTGCCGGGTGCATCGAGATAGGCTTGCAGCGCGCGGGCCTGCGCTTCGATCCCCTCGAAATCGCGCTGCACAAACATGGTCAGCACCAGGTCCGTCAGCCGGTGGCTTTCGGAGCTTTGGTCCACATCGGGAGCCTCCGGTCCGGGGCGGTGCCATTGCAGCTCCGACAGCTCCCGTTCAAGCCGGATGCGCTGCTCCACGAAGCCCGACAGGCTTTCCAGGTTGGTCTCCAATGCGGTCACGACGGTACCCAGCAGCGGGTAGCGGTGGCGCCCGAAGTAGCGCCGGTGGTCGTCTCCCAGGCTGGTCCGCAGACCGGAGAGGACCTGTTCGATTTCCGACTCGGTGGAGAGACGCACCTCTTCGGTCGCTGCAAACGCAAGGCGCGGCGCACTCGCCATCACCTGTTGCGCCCCGGTGCTGAGTTCGGTGGTGATGCGCAGGCGCGGCAGATCGTCGGCCACCACCTCGTGGAGGTTCTGGCGAAGTTCGCCGATGAGCAGGATGCCGACCGCCAAGGTCAGGGCACTGCCGAACATGATCGCCGCCAAATGCAGTCGCACGCGGCGGGTCAGGCTGACGCGCCGTGGCGCCGTCTCCCGCGGAGTTCCTCGCGCAGTCGTGCGGCCCGCTCGGTTCACTGTCGCCGATCCGTTGTTGCGATGGGTTGGCTTGCCGCCCGACCCGTCCGGTGCGCCCCGAGCGCCCGGATGATTGGCCAGTAGGGTGTACTCACACGGTTAAGACTCCGTTTTCCTAGTCTTCAAAGCTCTTTCGACGGCGACCAATTGGCTCAGGTCTGCCCCGTGTGGGACCCAGGGTGGGGGCAGCGACCGCGGGAGTGGTTGACACGCCCCCCCGCGAGACGTCTGTCTCGGTGAATTCGCAGGGCCGGCGCGAATGCCGCACCACCCGGTCCCAGCGCCCCATGGGGGTTGATCGCCGAGATGCCCAGGTTGTTCGCCGCCGTCCTCTTCGCCGTCTTCGCCGCCGGCACCGGTTCCGCCGGCGCCCAAGCTCTCAACAACGAGGAGCTCTGGGCACGCGCCGCGGCACCCCTGGAGCAAACACCTTGGGGTGGTGGCCCGCAGGTGTTCGGCAGCTATTCTAACGGCTGTATAGCCGGTGCGGTTCCATTACCTGTCGATGGACCCGGCTATGCGGTGATTCGCACCGCGCGCAACCGCTACTGGGGCCACCCCCGGCTGGTGGAGTTCGTGGCGTATATGGGCCGGTTTGCCGCGGACAACGGCCTCGGTACCCTGATGGTGGGAGACCTGGCCCAGCCGCGCGGCGGGCCGATCAGCGGCCATGCCAGCCACGAGGTCGGGCTCGACGTCGACATCTGGCTGCGCCTGCTGCCCGACGGCACCCTGAGTGCCGCCGAGCGCGCGGAGCCTGAGGAGATTTCGATGCTGACCGCCGACGGCAGCGCCATCGATCCGGCCCGCTGGAGCGACGCCCAGGTGGCGCTCTACCGCGCTGCGGCCACCTACCCGCTGACCGCGCGGATCTTCGCCAACCCTCTGATCAAGCAGCAGCTTTGCCGCACGGTGACGGGCGACCGGAGCTGGCTCGCCCGCGTGGTGCCGTGGTACGGCCATGATGGCCACATGCATGTGCGCCTGACCTGCCCGCCGGACAGTCCCTGGTGCGTCAACCAGACGCCGGTCGACCTGTCGGACGACGGCTGCGGCGGGGCGCTGGCGTGGTGGCTGTCCGAGGCGCCCTACCAGCAGACGGGGCCGACCGTGCCGCCGCCGCTGCCGGCCTTGCCGGCGCAATGTGCGGTGCTGGCGCCCAACTGAGCTGTTGGCTTCTGCGGGGCTAGTGATCCTGCGGCGGCTCGTCGGCCTGGCGCATGGCGGCGGCCAGCGCTTCGAAGGGCAGCAACACCGAGGCGTGGCGCGTGGGAATGTCGGCCGCCGCCTCCAGGGCGGCCAGCGGCGCCCAGTGGCCGTTCGGCGGCGGCGTGCGCTCGTGGATCATGCCGGCGAGGGCGGCGTGCGCGGCGTCCACCTCCGCGCGCGTCTGGCCGATCACCCGGTCGGCGATGATCGAGGCCACCGCCTGGCCGAGCGCGCAGGCTTCGACCCGCTGAGCATAGTCCACCACGCGGCCGTCCTGCATTCGCAGACTGACGGCCACACGGCTGCCACAGATCCGACTTTCCCTGTGGACGCGTATACAGGGGTCGGGGAGGTCACCTACCCGTGTGATCGCCGCTGCCCATCCGAGGACCTCGAAATCGTACAGGTCGTCTGCTGTCATCCTGCGATCCCGCTTGGCGCGTCCAGCCGTGCCACCACCAAACCGTGTATCACGTCGGACTTGAACCACACCCAGACAAGCATATGGTCAAGCCGCGGGCCTTTCGCAGGCGCGTCAAGATTGGGGAACCTACCCGGCGGCCCGGACTTATATGCCCAATCCTGCCCCACCGATCGAGGATTGCTCATTGATGGACCAAGCGCTGTCATTCGTCCCGTCGTCAAGCGAGAACGCCGTGGCGCCTGACGGGTGTCCGGCCCAGCGCCCCACGCGTGCCGAGGCCGAAGCCGCCGTGCGCACCTTGCTGGAGTATGTCGGCGAGGACCCCTCGCGCGAGGGCTTGGTGGATACGCCGAAGCGCTACGTGCAGGCGTTCGAGGAGTTCTTCGCCGGCTACGGCCAGGACCCGGAAGACGTGCTGCTCCGCACCTTCGACGAGGTGGCGGGGTACGACGATATTGTGATGCTGCGTGGGGTGCGTCTGGAAAGCCACTGCGAGCACCACATCGTGCCGATCCTGGGGGTGGCCCATGTGGCCTATCTGCCCACCCGCCGGGTGGTCGGCATCAGCAAGCTCGCCCGCGTCGTGGAGATCTTCTCCAAGCGCCTGCAAACCCAGGAAAAGCTGACGGCGCAGATCACCGATGCCATCGAGCGGGTGCTGCAGCCCCGCGGCATCGCCGTGATGATCTCCGCGGAACATAGCTGCATGACCACCCGCGGCATCCACAAGCCGGGCGTGGCCTGCGTGACCACCCGCTTCACCGGCGCCTTCCGCGACGACCCGCGGATGGAGGACCGCTTCCTGCGCCTGTGCGCCGAAGGCGGCTGACGCCCCATCCCCATCGCTACCATCGGCCGGGCCGCAGGTCCGCTCAGTAGGCGCTCGTCATCCGGTTGGTGATGGGATAGCGGCGGTCGCGCCCGAAGGAGCGGCCCGTCAGCTTCACACCGGGCGGCGCCTGGCGGCGCTTGTATTCCGCCCGGTCCAGCAGCGTCCACACGCGGCTCACCGTGGCCTGGTCGTGGCCGCGGGCGACGATGTCCGGCACGCCCAGATCCTCCTCCACCAGGCAGGCGAGGATGGCATCCAGCACGTCGTAGGGCGGCAGGCTGTCCTCGTCCTTCTGGTCGGGCCTGAGTTCGGCCGACGGCGGCTTGGTGATGATGCGTTCGGGCATGATGCGCCCAGCGGGGCCCTTCAGCCCGTCCGGCCGGTGCTGGTTGCGCCAGCGCGACAGCGCGAACACGGTGGTCTTGTAAACGTCTTTCAGCACCGAGTAGCCGCCGCTCATGTCGCCGTAGAGGGTGGCGTAACCGACCGACATTTCCGACTTGTTGCCGGTGGTCAGCAGCATTGATCCGGTGGCGTTGGAAAGACCCATGAGCACGATGGCCCGCGCGCGCGACTGGATGTTTTCCGCCGTCACGCCCTGGGGCGGCCCGTCGAAGGCTGGCGCCAGCATGCGGCCGAACGCGTCCATGGCCGGCTCGATGGACACGGTGTCGCATACCACGCCCAGCATCTCGGCCGCCGCCGCGGCATCCTCCAGCGAGTGGTCCGATGTGTAGGGCGACGGCAGCATGACGCAGCGCACGCGGTCCGGCCCCAGCGCGTCCACCGCGCAGGCTGCCGTCAGCGCACTGTCGATACCGCCCGACAGGCCCAGCAGCACGCCGGGAAAGCCGTTCTTGTCCACGTAGTCGCGCAGGCCCGTGACCATGGCGAGCCAGATCTCCTCCAGGTCCGCGGGCGGCTGCGCCTGGGGGCCGGGCGCACAGGCCCAGCCGCCGTCGGCCTCCCGCTGCCAATGGGTGGTCACCACCGCCTCGCGAAACCCCGGCAGCAGCACCGGCACGGTGCGGTCGCGGTTGACGACGAAACTGGCGCCATCGAACACCAGCTCGTCCTGGCCGCCCACCTGGTTGGCGTAGATCAGCGGCAGGCCGCTCTCCACCACCCGCGACAGGGCGAGTTGCAGGCGCACGTCGGTCTTGCCCGCCTCGAAGGGGCTGCCGTTGGGCACCACCAGCAGCTCGCCGCCGGTTTCGTGGATGCACTCCACCACGTCGGGCGTCCAGATATCCTCGCAGATCGGCACGCCCAGCCGCACCCCGCGCACCTCGATGGGGCCGGGCATGGGACCGGGCTGGAACACGCGCTTTTCGTCGAACACCCCGTAGTTGGGCAGATCGACCTTGTAGCGCGCCCCGGCGATGGCGCCGCCATCCAGCACCAGCAGTGCGTTGTGCAGCTTGCCGCCGTCCCGCCAGGGGGCCCCCAGCAGCACCGCCGGGCCGCCGTCTGCCGTGTCGGCCGCCAGCGCGTGCACGGCTTCCGCCACGCGGTCGAGGAAGAACGGCTTCAGCACCAGGTCTTCCGGCGGGTAGCCGCAGATCACCAACTCGGTGGTGACGAGCAGGTCGGCGCCCTCGGCCGCCGCCTGGGCGCGGGCGGCGCGCAGCTTGGCGAGGTTGCCGGGCATGTCGCCCATCACCGGGTTCAACTGGGCGATGGCAATGGAAAGCGTGTCGGTCACGATGCGGATCTCGGCTGCGGGACGAACGTGCGCCGCGGCATCGGCGCCGCCCCCATCAAGGCGCCCGGCACTTACCGACGCAACAGGAATTCCCGGCCCACCTTCACCCTGGGCACGCCGTCGTATTCCACGATGTCCATGGTGGCGTAGGTCTCCGACCATATCTCCGGCAGGTAGCTGCCGGTGCCGATCACGTCGATCGGCGCTTCGGCCAGCGCCATCACCCGGCACTTGGCCGGCCCGAAGCCGGAGGAGGCGACGATCTTCACCGTGTCGAACCCGGCCTCGTCCAGGCATTCGCGGGCGTGGTGCACGGCGGCGGCACTGACGCCGGTGCCGATCAGGTGGCGCAGCTCGGTTTCCGTGCGATAGCCGCGGATCGCTTCCGGCACGTGGCGCTCCAGCACCGCATAGGACTTGGCGGGGTCGAGCCCCTCGCAGAAGCGGCTGCCCGGCGTGTCCAGCCGGATCGACAGGCGGCCGGCGGCGGCAAGATCGGGGAAGCGCCGGGCGACCGCCAGGGAATCGCTGATCTCCTGGCCGAAATAGTCCACCAGGGCGGTCAGCGGCACATCGGGGTGGGTTTCGTGGAACAGCTCGCACGCCCGCACGGTGGAGCCGGCGTAGCCGATCAGCGCGTGCGGCATGGTGCCGAGCCCGCCGGGCTGGCCGAAATAGGCGGCCGTGGCGTCGGTGGCGTTGCCGATGAAGCCCACCGCCCCGTGCTTGCGCCTGGCCCGGGCGGAGCCGACGCTGGCGGCATAGGCCATCAGGTCGGCCATTTCCGTGCCGGCGCAGTGGCGCGCGTCCATGGCGAGGAACCCCACCTTGGGCAGGTCGGCGCACATGGAATAGGCGTTGGCGGCGGCCACAGAGGCCGGACCGATCTTCTGCAAGAACAGCGTCTCGGCTTCCACCAGGTGCTGGAAGGATCCGGTGAGGTAGAGCAGCGGATCGCCGGCACCGACCCATTTGCCTTCCGGATAGCAGAGGTCGACCTCGACCTTGGTGCCGCGCTCGGCGGCCAGCCGCTCCAGCCAGGCCAGCGCCAGCCGCGGAGCGGACACCACCGGGCGGCGCAGGAACACGGCGTAGGTCACCGGCATGTCGCCGTGGCGGGCGATCACCTGGCGGGTCCGGGTGAAGTAGACGTCGGTCCACTCCGCCAGCTCGGCATCGCCGGGGACCCGTTGCGAAACCGGCCGGCGGCCGCCCTCCTGCTGGTCCATGGCCTGCCCCCGATATCCCATGTTCGCGGGGCGAGCCGGCCGTTGGTGCCGGCCGGCTACTCCGCTGCCGCCCGCCGTTCCGCCGCGCGGCTGACGCGGGCCGCCCGCAGGTTCTCTGCGATCAGGAACGCCAGCTCCAGGGCCTGGGCGGCGTTCAGCCGCGGGTCGCAGGCGGTGTGGTAGCGCTGGCTCAGCGTGTGCTCGCTGATCGCCTGGGCGCCGCCGGTGCATTCGGTGACGTCCTCGCCGGTCAGCTCGAAATGCACGCCGCCGGGATAGGTGCCTTCCGCCCGGTGCACCTCGAAGAAACCCTGCACCTCCGCCAGGATGCGCTCGAACGGTCGCGTCTTAAAACCGCTCGACGACTTGACGGTGTTGCCGTGCATGGGATCGCAGGCCCACGCCACCGTGCGGCCTTCCGCCTGCACCCGGCGCACCAGGGGCGGCAGCAGGTCGGCCACCTTGTCCGAGCCCATGCGGATGATCAGGGTCATCCGGCCGGCCTCGTTCTCCGGGTTCAGCCGGTCGATCAGGCGAATCAGGTCGTCGCCGTCCAGGCTGGGACCGCACTTCAGCCCGACCGGGTTCTTGATGCCGCGGGCGAATTCCACATGGGCGCCGTCGAGCTGGCGGGTGCGGTCGCCGATCCACAGGAAGTGGGCCGACACGTCGTACCAGTCGCCGGACGTGCTATCGACGCGCGTCAGCGCCTCCTCGAACGGCAGCAGCAGCGCTTCGTGGGCGGTGAAGAACTCCGTCTCGCGCATCGCCGTCACGGTCTTGCCGGTGACGCCGCAGGCGGCCATGAACTGCACCGCCTCGTCGATGCGGTTGGCCATGTCCTCATAGCGCTCGCCCTGCGGGCTGCGGGCGACGAAGCCGAGGTTCCAGGAGTGCACCTTCTGCAGGTCGGCATAGCCGCCCTGGGCGAAGGCGCGCAGCAGGTTCAAGGTGGCGGCGGCCTGGTTGTAGGCCTGCACCATGCGGTCGGGCTGCGGCCGCCGCTGCTCCGCCTCGAACTCGAAGCCGTTGACGATGTCGCCGCGGTAGGACGGCAGCGACACGCCATCGATGGTCTCCATGTCGGCCGAGCGCGGCTTGGCGAACTGGCCGGCCATGCGCCCCACCTTCACCACCGGCAGCGAGCCGCCGAAGGTGAGCACCACCGCCATCTGCAAGAGCACGCGAAACGTGTCGCGGATCTTGTCGGGGTGGAATTCCGCAAAGCTCTCGGCACAGTCGCCGCCCTGCAGCAGGAACGCCTCACCGTTCGCCACCCGCGCCAAGTGCGCCTTCAGCGACCGGCTTTCGCCGGCAAACACCAGCGGCGGAAAGCGCTTCAGCGTCCGCTCGACCTGGCCGAGGGCGGCCGTGTCGGCATAGGTGGGCAGTTGCTGGGCCGGCAGGCTCCGCCAGCTTTCGGGGGTCCAGCGCTGGGCCATGATCGGGCACCTCTCGGTGATCGGGCGCGGCCGTCCAGGCGCCGCCGCCGCAAACAACGGGGTATACATGCGCACGGTGCCGCCGTGCCACCGTTTTCGGGCGGTGTGCGACGCGCCGCGCGCGTCATGGCAGCGTTGTCGGGTAAACTCCCCGTCACACGCATGTGACGGCGCGTCAGAGGACTGTCAATTCCTTCTGCGGCCAAGGGCCATAGACTTCCGGGCAGGCCCCAGACGGGGTGATGCAACCATCCGGGAGAGCCCAGCCATGCCCCGCACACCATCGCGGCCCCTGGCCCGCCCCCTGTCCAACCCCCTCGGCATCGCCGCCGCCCTGGCCGGTGCCGTAGCCGCCGCCGCTGTCGCTCAGCCCGCCCAGGCCCAGGAGGGCCAGGAGCGCTGCTATGGCATCACGCGGGCCGGCGAGAACCTGTGCGAGAACGCCTTCCAGGGCCATAGCTGCGCCGGCCAGGCCACCCAAGACTTCCACGGCGGCGACTGGGTGCTGGTGCCGGCCGGCACGTGCGAGGAGATGCAGGGGGCGCTGGAGCCGTACGACGGCATCAACGACACCCCGCCGGCCTGACGCCGCCATGCCCGCCACATCCGCCACCATCCCCCGCCGCGCCGGGCTGGGGCTGCGACAGCCGCACATGGCGGATTTCCTGGCCGGCCCGCAGCCGGTGGCGTGGCTCGAGGTGCACAGCGAAAACCACCTGGCCGACGGCGGGCCGCGCAACGCGACCCTCGCCGCCCTGCGGCGGGACTATCCGGTGAGCTGCCACGGCGTCGGGTTGTCGCTGGGCTCGGTGGGCGGGCTCGACCGCACCCACCTTGCCCGCCTGCGCGCACTCCACGACTGGCTGGAGCCGGGGCTGGTGTCCGAACACATCGCCTGGTCGGTGGCCGAGGACGGTGCCTACCTGAACGACCTGCTGCCGCTGCCCTATACCGAGGAGGCGCTGGGCGTGCTCTGCCGCAACATCGACCAGGCGCAGACCGCCTTCGCCCGGCAGATCCTGGTGGAAAACCCGTCGAGCTACGTCACCTTCGCCCAATCCACCTTGGCGGAGTGGCAGTTCATCGCCGAGGTGATGGCGCGCACCGGCTGCGGGCTGCTGCTGGACGTCAACAACATCCATGTCAGCGCCCACAACACCGGCTTCGACGCCGACGCCTATCTGGATGCCGTGCCGCTTGGCGCCGTGGGGGAAATCCACGTGGCCGGGCACACGCTGCACCGGTTTACCGGCGGCGACCTGCTGATCGACAGCCACGACCGGCCGGTGTCCGATGCGGTGTGGCGCCTGCTGGCCACGGCGCTCGCCCGCACCGGGCCGGTGCCGGTGCTGGTGGAGCGCGACAGCGAGGTCCCGCCGCTGGCCGACCTGTTGGCCGAGGTGGCGGCGGCCCAGGCGCTGCTCGATCGCGCCGCCGAGACAAAGGCGCTGACCGATGCTGCGTGAGGTGCAGCGCAGCGTCCGTACCGCCTTGCTGGGTGGCGATCCGGCAGCGGCCGAGGCGCTGGTGGCGGGCAACGCCGTCGCCGCCGCCGAGCGCCTGCTGGTCCACCGCAACAACGCCCAGCTTTCGCTGATCGGCGTGCTGGCCGCCGACTTTCCGGTAACGCGGCGCATCGTCGGTGCCGACTTCTTCACGGCGATGGCGCGCCAGTTCGTGTTCGCCCATCCGCCCTTGCGGCCGGAGCTGCTGGCCTATGGCGGCGAACTGCCGGACTTCATCGCCGGCTTCCCGCCGGCCCGCCCGCTGCCCTATCTGGCCGATGTGGCACGCCTGGAGGCGGCCGTGAAGGGGAGCTACTTCGCCGCCGACGCCGTCTCCCTCCGCCCTGCCGATCTCGCCGGGCTGCAGGACGAGGTGGCGGCGGAACTGGTGCTGGCGCTGCACCCCAGTGTGCGCATCGTCGCATCGCCCTTCCCGATCCTCACCCTCCACCGGGCGAACCGGGCAGACCGCGCGGCCGTCGGCCGGGTCGATACCACGGCACCGGGCGAGACCGTTCTGGTGTCGCGCATCGCCGCCGAGGTCACCTTGGATGCCATCGGCCCCGGCGATGCCGCCTTCCTGACGGCCGTTGGCGCCGGCCGGCCGCTGATCGATGCCGCGGCGGCGGCCTGCCTGGCCGATCCGGCCTTCGACCTGCAAGCCAGCCTCACCCTGCATCTGGTCCACGGCACCTTTGCCGGCACCGGCAGCCGCGGGTGGCCGCACAGACAGGACCTGTCGCCATGACCAGCGTCACCTCCACCCCACCGGCCGGCCGCTCCGGCGGCTTGCTCGGCCTCGTGTTCGGCGCCGGGCCGCTCGACCGGGTGGGCAGTGGGCCCGCCTGGGCGCTGTCGGCGGTGCTGCTCGGCGCCCGCCTCTACCTCGCCCTGCCCTTCTGGCGAGCCGGGCTGGTGCGCGTCGACCAATGGGCGGCCCAGTCCTACCTGTTTGAGCTGGTGCACCCGTTGCCCGGGCTGTCTCCCATGGCGGCGGCCTACATCACCACGACAGCCGAGATCGCGCTGCCGATCCTGCTGGTGCTGGGCCTGCTCGGCCGGTTGGCGGCCTTCGGCCTCGCCGCCATGGCCGCCACCATCTACTTCGTGATCGGCGGCAATTTCGCCGTCGCGGACGAACAGTTTCCTTGGATGGCGGTGGGGCTGCTGCTCACCCTCACCGGTCCCGGCTGCCTCTCCATCGACCAGGCGATCCGCAGCTATCTGCTGCGCCGGTGAGGGATCCGTGTGGAAGCGGTGCCGGCCCGTACCCCCGCCCGGTCACCCAAGCCATTGTAAAATACTGGGTGGCCGGGCGGGGGTGCGGGCTGGAACCGACCAGAATCGCGGCCCGTACCCCCTCAATCCGCCGCCAGGCCCTCTTCGTCCACGTCCGGGTCGGGCATCGGCGTGCGCATGGTCACCAACTCTTCGGCCGCCGTCGGGTGGATGCCGATGGTGCGGTCGAAATCCGCCTTGGTGGCCCCGCAGTTCAGCGCCACCGCCACGCCCTGCATGATCTCCCCGGCGTCGGGGCCGACCATGTGAGCGCCCAGCACCCGGTCTGTGTTGCGGTCCACCACCAGCTTCATCATGGTGCGCTCGTCGCGGCCCGAGAGCGTGTGCTTCATCGCCTTGAAGTCCGACTTGTAGACGTCGACCGCACCGAAGCGGGCGCGCGCTTCGGCCTCCGTCAGCCCCACGGTGCCGCAGGGCGGGGTGGAGAACACGGCCGTCGGGATATTCTCGTAGCCGACGCGGCGCGGCCGCCCGCCGAACAGGGTGTCGGCCAGGGCGTGGCCTTCGGCGGTGGCGACGGGGGTCAGGTTGATGCGGTCGGTCACGTCGCCCAGCGCGTAGATGTGCGGTACGGAGGACTGGAAATCGGCGTTCACCAGCACCGCCCCGTGCTTGTCCATGGCGACGCCGGCATCCTCCAGCCCCAGGTTGCGCGTGTTGGGCCGGCGGCCGACGGCGTAGAGCACGCAATCCACTTCCAGCACGTCCTCGTCGGTCAGTTCGGCCAGCAGGGTATCGCCCGAGCGGTCGACCCGCGCCACGTTGCAGTCGAACCTGAGATCGATGCCGCCCTTCACCATCTCCATGGCGAGGCACGACCGCAGGTCGTTGTCGAAGCCGCGCAGGAACAGGGGGCCGCGGTAGATCTGGGTGACCTTCGATCCCAGCCCGTGCAGGATGCCGGCGAACTCCACCGCGATGTAGCCGCCGCCGACGATGAGCACGCGCTCCGGCAGGCGGGGCAGGTGGAACACCTCGTTGGAGGTGATGCCGTGCTGGTGGCCGGGATGGTCCTCGGGGATCACCGGCCAGCCGCCGGTGGCCACCAGGATACGCTCGGCGGTCACCCGCGTTTCGCCCATCTCGATGGTGTGGGCATCGGCCAGCCGAGCGCGGGCATCGAAGATTGTCACCCCGGCGCCGTCCAGGAGGCGGCGGTAGATGCCGTTCAGCCGGGCAATCTCGGTGTCCTTGTTGGCGATCAGGGTGGCCCAGTCGTGGCGCGCACCGTCCACCGTCCAGCCGAAGCCGGCCGCATCTTCGACGTCGTGGGCGAAATGGGCGGCGTAGACCATCAGCTTCTTAGGCACGCAGCCGACATTGACGCAGGTGCCGCCCATGTAGCGGTCCTCCGCCAGGCCGACGCGCGCGCCATGGGTGGCGGAGATGCGGGCCGACCGCACCCCGCCGGAACCGCCGCCGATCACGAACAGATCGAAGTCGTAGCTGGCCATAGGCACCGCTCCTGCCAGGTTGCCGCCGGGCGCTTTGCGCCCCACATCCGAGAGACCGTCTTACACATGGGGTCCCCGCGACGGAACGCATCGGTCGCGGTATACTCCATGCGCCGCCCTCATGGCCGGCCGCAGAGCCTCCAGGCCGCAACCGGGAGATGCCCATGCCTCCATTCAATCCGCTGCCGCCGCTGCCCAACGCGCCGCCCCGCCGCCCCGCGGCCGCCGAGGACCTGGGCGCGCCCGACGCCACCGCCCTGGCGGAGGAAAAGGTGCGCGAAAGTGCCGACGTGGTGATGGTGCTGAGCGAGGCCGTCCGCGACCTGGAAGCGAAATACCTGCGGATCGCCTATCAGATCAGCCGCGGCATGACCGGCCGGGCGAGCAGCTTCGAGGACATCCCGGAGATCGACGACATGGTGCGGGCACGCAGCAACCTCGACAACATGGCCGCCGCCCTGGAGCGGGCAGAGCAGGCACTCACCCGCTTGTCGGAGGGTCGCTAGGGTCCAACCCCGCCCCCGCACCCGGCAGCGCGCTGCCTGCCATGCCCCAGCGCACCACACGTCGGCGAGCCCCAATCTTGACAGCACCACCCTCCGTCCGGACTCTGGCGGCCGTGGTGCACCAGCGAAAGACAGCCCCCAAATGAGCGACGTCGTTCAAGAGCTTTACGAGAAGGCCGAAGCGTACTCCGAGAAGTACAGCGATCAGGAGCTGTACGACTACCTGCTGACCCTCGCCAACAAGCTGGAGCAGGCGGAGATGGTGCGCCACCACTTCGGCTACTTCCTGATGCACGCCAAGGCCGTCTGCCCGTACGACGCGCGGCCGCGCCACTTCCAGGAAGCACTGGACCGGGCGGAGAAGTTCCTGAAGCAGCCCTGAGGGCGGCAGCCCGTTCGCCGGCGCGCGGCCCGTTCAGACGCCGCCGACCGCGCGGCGGCGCAGTTTGGCCGCCGCCCGCCACGGCGCTTCGGCGACTCGGCCCAGCACACCGGCGCGGCCGGCCAGCTTGCCCAGGCGCGTCACCTCGGCCAGCCGGCGGCGGAGGAAGCGGCGGGTGGCCGCGTGGTCCTCGCTGCTGTCTCCCAGCCAGCACACCAGCGTCTTGCCCAGCACGCTCAGCAGCAACAACCGCTTGGTGTAGTGGTTGAAATCGGTGGCGGTATCGCCGCACGCACGCCAGATGCGGTCCACCGTACGTACGGCCGCACGGGTGCTGCGGCTGCCCACCCGCGGTGCCACCACCAGCACCAGGCCGCGGCGCACAGCTTCCTTGTGGGGAGCAAGTGCATCCAACCGTGCCATCACCGCCATCTCCACCCGCTCGGTCACGCCGTGGGCGTGGAACGCTTCGCCCTCGGCCTCCAGGGCCGCCAGCATCTGCCGGTCGGCCCAGTCATGCAGGTGCAGCACCACATCCTCGATGCCGTCGGGGAAGGCGGCCACCAGCAGGGCGGAGTCGGTGCCGGTCATGCGTGCGGCATCGGCCAGCGACCGGTCGGTCCAGCCGTCGAACGCCACGTTGATCATGACCTCTTCCAGGAGGCGGTCGCGCAGCGCGGTCAACGCGTCGTCCATGCCCTCGCCGGTCTCTGGGTCCGGGATCGCGTCGTCGGGAGTCGCGTCGTCGGAGATCGCGTCGTCGCTCATGGGGGGCTGCCTTCCGCCGCATCGAGGGCGGCCAAGGCGGCCGCTTGATCGACGAGGTACTGCAACTCGCTCTCGAAGGCCAGCAGCCGCAAATCGTCCATGCGGTCGAGGTAGAGCACGCCGTCCAGGTGGTCGACCTCGTGCTGGACCACGCGGGCGTGGAAGCCGTGGGCCTCGCGCGCCACCGGCGTGCCGTCCATGGCGAACCCGCGATAGCGGATGGCGGCCCAGCGGGGCACCACGCCGCGCAGGTCGGGGATCGACAGGCAGCCCTCGATGCCGTTCTCCACGGTCTCGCCGAGCGGCTCCACCACCGGGTTGATCAGCGCCGTCACCCCGTCCGGCCCCAGCGGCTCGTCGCGTTGGCGCCGTGCGTCGGGGATCTGGAAAACGATGATGCGACGGCTGACATGCACCTGGGGTGCCGCCAGCCCGACGCCGGACGCATCCAGCATGGTGTCCACCATGTCGGCGACGAGCTGGGCCACCGCCGGATCGGTGGGATCGGCCACCGGTTCGGCCTTGCGGCGCAGCACCGGGTGGCCCATACGGGCGATCTTCAGCAGGCTCATCGGACGCTCCCGATGGGGACCGCAGGTCTTGTGGGACCGGCGGCCGAGTGATACATACCGCCCATCGCGGTCGACCCCAGGCTTCCGTGCCGGTTGAGTCGTCCGTTGGTACGAGACTGAACCATCTGCAACATGGATCGGTGAGGCAAGGTGCAAGTTACCGTACGTGACAACAATGTCGATCAGGCCCTGCGCGCGCTGAAGAAGAAGATGCAGCGCGAGGGCGTGTTCCGTGAGATGAAGCTGCGGCGCAACTACGAGAAGCCGTCGGAGAAGCGGGCGCGGGAGAAGGCGGAAGCCATCCGCCGCAGCCGCAAGCTGCTGCGCAAGCGCCTGGAGCGCGAGGGCTACTAGCCGCCGCGGCCGGCACCCCTGCCGGCCGATGCCGACGTGCCCCAGTTGACGGTCGCGCTCCGCGGCCCCTCCGGCCCCAGCGGGTCACCCTCCGAAACAAGATCGCATGGACGGCCGCCGACACCCCAGTCGCGCGGCCTTTGGCCGTTTCTTGGCCGCAGATCGGCGGTCCCGTAGGCTGTCGCCGAACCGGGCCGGGCCGGGCCGAACCGGGCCGGCCGGCGGGTGGGCTTGACGTCGTCCGCCGGGACACGCAGGGGGTAAGGGCAGGAAAGGACAGCGCATGGTCTACGGTTTCATCGGCACCGGTGCCATCACCGCAGCCATCGTCACCGGCCTGTGCGACGGGAGCGCCGACGCGCCGGAGATCCTGATCTCCCCCCGCAACCCCCACGTTGCCGCCGACCTGGCACGCCGCTTCCCCAGCGTACGTGTGGCCGAGACCAACCAGGCGGTGATCGACGGAGCGTCGGTGGTGATCCTCGCCGTGCGGCCCCAGGACGCCGCCGCGGTCTTCGCCGACCTCACCGTCCCCGCGGACCGCACCATCGTCAGCCTGCTGGCGGGCTGGACGATTGCCCGGGTGCGCCATCTCGTGGCACCGGCCACGCGGATCTCCCGCGCCATTCCCCTGCCCGCGGTGGCCCTGCGCGAGGGCGTGACACCCATCTATCCGGCGGACGACATTGCCGAAGCCCTGTTCGACGGGCTCGGCGGTGTGGTGACGGTTGCCGATGAGGAGACCTTCGCGGGCTTTGCCGCCGCCACGGCCACCATGGCCGCCTACTTCACCCATCTCCGCGCCATCAGCGACTGGCTGGCCACCCGCGGCGTTCCCTCCGGCGATGCGCGGCGCTATGTGGCGGCGGTGTTCGCCGGCCTCACCGGGCCGCTGCGCCTCGGCCGCTCGGACTTCGCCCAGCTCGCACACGAGCACGCCACGCCGGGCGGCCTCAACGAGCGATTCCTGGCCTCCCTCACCGAAGCCGGTGCGTTCGACAGCGTGCGCGCCGGACTCGACGGGATCGCGGCCTATCTCGCCAGCCGCTCCCGCTGAGCCCACGGCAGTGGCGACGGCGCCGCAGCCGCTCCCAGCCAAGCCGGCGCGCCCAAACCCCATCGCCAAACGAAAACGGCGGATGGCCGTTGCGCCACCCGCCGTTCCGGTCGCGTGTCCGGAGCCTTCGCCCCGGCAGAGAGACTGCTAGTCGAGCGCCTTGACGATCTCTTCGGTCATCTTCTTGGCGTCGCCGAACAACATCATGGTGTTGTCGCGGAAGAACAGCGGGTTCTGCACGCCGGCATAGCCCGAGGCCATGGAGCGCTTGACGAACAGCACCGTCTTGGCGAGTTCCACGTCGAGGATCGGCATGCCGTAGATCGAGCTGGTGGGATCGGTCTTGGCCGACGGGTTGGTGACGTCGTTGGCACCGATCACGTAGACCACGTCGCACGAGGAGAACTCGCGGTTGATGTCCTCCAGCTCGAACACTTCGTCGTACGGTACGTTGGCTTCCGCCAGCAGTACGTTCATGTGCCCCGGCATGCGGCCGGCCACCGGGTGGATGGCGTACTTCACGTCGACGTCGTTCTTCTTCAGCAGATCGCCCATCTCGCGCAGCGCATGCTGGGCCTGGGCCACCGCCATGCCGTAGCCCGGCACCACGATCACCTTCTGGGCGTTCTTCATGATGAAGGCGGCATCGTCGGCACTGCCCTGCTTAACCGTCTTGTCGCCGTCGTCGGTGCTGCCGCCGGCCACTTCGCCGCCGAAGCCGCCGAGGATGACGTTGAAGATCGAGCGGTTCATGCCCTTACACATGATGTAGGACAGGATCGCACCCGACGAGCCCACCAGGGAGCCGGTGATGATCAGCAGGTTGTTCTGCAGCGTGAAGCCGATGCCCGCGGCCGCCCAGCCCGAATAGCTGTTGAGCATCGAGATGACGACCGGCATGTCCGCCCCGCCGATGGGCAGGATCAGAAGGAAGCCCAGCGCCAGCGCGATCAGCACGATCAGCCAGAAGGCGAAGCTCGACTGGGTGGTGCACAAGAGGATCACCATCACCACAGTGAGGATGCCGAGGACCGCGTTCAGCGGGTGCTGGAAGGGGAAGATCAGCGGCTTGCCGGTGATCAGGCCCTGCAGCTTGCCGAACGCGATGATGGAGCCAGTGAAGGTGATGGCACCGATGGCGACACCGATGGACATCTCGATCAGGCTGCCGACGGCGATGTCGCCCGCGGTGCCGATATTGTAGACCTCCGGGTCGTAGAACGCCGCGATGGCGACGAACACGGCGGCCAGGCCAACCAGGCTGTGGAACGCCGCCACCAACTGGGGCAGCGCCGTCATCTCGATCTTCAGCGCGATGAACGTGCCGATCGGACCGCCGATGGCGATGCCGATGATCACCCACCAGTAGGCGAAGGTCTCCACCTGCGGCAGCAGGCTCGACATCGCGACCAGCGTGGTCAGGATGGCGATGGTCATCCCGGCGATGCCGTAATTGTTGCCGGCGCGCGACGTCTCAGGCGAGCTGAGGCCGCGCAATGCCAGGATGAAGCAGATGCCCGCGACAATATAGGCGAGCGTGGCAAATACCACCATGTGTCAGTCCTCCCGCCCGCTCAGCGCTGCTTCTTCTTGTACATGGCCAACATGCGTCTCGTGACGATGAAGCCGCCGAAGATGTTCACCGAGGCGAGGACCACGGCGAGGAAGCCCATGATGCCGCCAAAGGTGGATTGCGCCGCGGTGGCGGCGATGATGGCGCCGACGATGATCACCGACGACACCGCGTTGGTGACGCTCATCAGCGGCGAGTGCAGCGCCGGCGTGACCGACCAGACGACGTAGTAGCCGACGAAGCAGGCCAGCATGAACACGGTCAGGCCGAACAGCAGAAAGCCGCTGCCATGGGCCGCGACCGCCGCCGCGGCGACCGGCGCCACGTCCAGCGACTGGGCCTGTTCGGCCAGTTCGCGCGCCCGCTCCGCCAGCTGCTGGGTTTCCTCCAGCAACTGGTTAACGGAATTGAGAATCTCATTAGGTTCCATGGCGCAGGCTCCGCTGGGATGGCACGGGGACTACGACGCGGGAGCGCCGGTCTGGTCCGGGGCGTCGACGGCCGGGGGCGCGCCTTCAGCCGGTGAATCCGCCGACTTCTCGGCAGCCGGCTTGGCCTTTTCGGCCGGGGCGAACTGGGGGTGCACGATGGCGCCATCGCGCGTCAACACCGTCTTGGCGATGATCTCGTCGTCCCAGTTGATCGCCAGGGCGCCGGCCTCCTTGTTCACCATGGGGGTGAGGAAGGCCACCAGGTTGCGCGAGTAAAGCCCCGACGAGCCCGCCGGCAGCTCGGCCGGCATGTTGGCGGGACCGATGATGGTCACGCCATGGGCGACGATGGTCTCGCCCGCCTTCGACAGGGGGCAGTTGCCGCCGCGTTCGGCCGCCAGGTCGACGATCACCGAGCCCTGCTTCATGGTCTTCACCATGTCCTCGGTGACCAGCGTCGGCGCCGGCCGGCCGGGGATCAGGGCGGTGCAGACGACGATATCCTGCTTGGTGATGTGCTCGGCGATCAGGGCCGCCTGCTTGGCGCGGTATTCGGCGCTCATCTCCTTGGCGTAGCCGCCCGCCGTCTGGGCCTGCTTGAACTCATCGTCTTCCACGGCGATGAAGTTGGCCCCCAGCGACTGCACCTCTTCCTTCGAGGCCGGACGCACATCGGTGGCGGAAACGATGCCGCCCAGCCGGCGCGCGGTGGCGATGGCCTGCAGCCCGGCGACGCCGGCGCCCATCACGAACACCTTGGCCGGCGGCACGGTGCCGGCGGCGGTCATCATCATCGGCAGAGGGCTGCCGTAGCATTCCGCGCCCTGGATCACCGACATGTAGCCCGCCAGGTTGGCCTGGCTGGACAGGATGTCCATGGACTGGGCGCGGGTGATGCGCGGGATCAGCTCCAGCGAGAAGGCGAGCACGCCTTGCTTGGCGTACAGCTTCAGCGCGTCGGCGGCGTCGTACGGCGCCAATGCGCCGATCAGCACCGCGCCGGACTTCAGCAGCGACACCTCGTCCACATCGCCTTCGCCCTTGGCCAGCGGACGCTGCACCTTGAGGACGACATCGGCGTTGGCATACGTGGCCGCCGCGTCGGGCTCCACCGTGGCGCCGGCCTTTTCATAGGCCGCATCGGTGACGCCGGCTGCGATGCCGGCCCCCGATTCCACGTGAACCGACAGGCCGAGGGCCAGCAGCTTCTTGATGCTCTCGGGAGTTGCGGCGACGCGGGTTTCCCCGGTGCGCCGTTCCCTGGGAATAGCGACCTTCATCGGCGCCCCCGTTTCAAAACTGGACCCTTGGTCGGAGGCCCTGGCTGCGGTTTGCGGCCAGGAGCTTGACGTGCGGCCGGAGTGTGCAACCGTTTCGGGGATCCCGCAAGCCCGTGCTTCTCGGTTTTGGAAAAACTGCGCAATCGAAATGCCGGCCTGGGGTGCGGCTTCGCAGCGTGGCCCCGACAGGGCTGCCGGGGCCGGCCGATCGGCCCGCCCTACTCGGGCAATACCGTGGGCGTGGCCACCGCGGCCACCGGGTTTTCCCCGGGACCGGGCACGTCGTGCTTGGCCAGCATGGCGTGCTGGCGTTGCGTCAGCGCGGTTTCGTCGAAGTCGTCGATCAGCTCGTTGAACAGGCGGTACCAGTTCACCTCGGCCTTCAGGTGCAGGAACACCGAGCCGAGGCCGAGGGCCGCGCGGTCCATGAACACAAACTCCCGCGGCACCTCCACGCGGCCGACGCGGGCCAGCTCCTTCTGCACCTTGGTGGCGGTTTCCCGCCCATACACTCCGGTTTCCGTGGAGCCGATGCGGCGCACCGAATCGTCGAGAATCGGGCCGTAGAGGAAGCGGGCCCAGATGCTGAGCACGTCCACCTGTTCGTCGGTGAGGCCGCGGAAGCCCCAGGTCTCGTAGGCATGCACCGCCAGCGCACGGTCGTCGCGCTGAAGCGCCCGGTAGAGGTCGATGACGCCGCGCACGAAGGCCGGCGGAAACACCCTGACGCAGCCGAAATCGAGCAGGTTGATGGAGTGGTCCGGCCGCACCGAGTAGTTGCCCAGATGCGGGTCGCCGTGGATCACGCCGTAGAAGTACAGCGGCACGTACCACGCCCGGAACATGTTCATGGCCAGCGTGTTGCGCACCTCCAGGTCGGCGTCCATGAACTCCATGATGGGCCGGCCGTCGAGCCAGGTGGACGTGAGCAGGCGGCCGGTCGACAGGTCCGGCCACACCTCCGGCACGTGTACCGTGTCCTCGGTCGACAGCATGTCGCAGTAGAGCGCGCAGTGCTTGGCTTCCAGAACGTAGTCCAGTTCCTCGCGCAGGCGGTCGCCCACTTCCTTGTAGATCTGCTTGGTGCCCACCGAGCCGTAGTAGCGCTCGACGATGCCGAAGATCATCTTGAGCTGGCGAAGGTCGGCTTCCACTGCCGAGCGCATGTCCGGATACTGCAGCTTGCAGGCAAGGTTGGTGCCATCCTTGGCCACCGCCCTGTGCACCTGGCCCAGCGAGGCGGCGTTGGCCGCAGCATGCTCGAACGACGCGAAGCGGCCCTGCCAGTCGGGCCCCAGCTCGGTCTGCATGCGGCGCTTCACGAAGGCCCAGCCCATGGGTGGCGCGTTGGACTGAAGCTGGCGGAATTCGCGTGCGTATTCCTCCGGCAGCGCCTCGGGAATGGTGGCGAGAAGCTGCGCCACCTTCATCAGCGGCCCCTTCAGCCCGCCCAATGCCACCTTCAGCGATTCGGCGTGCTTCTCGTTGTCGAAGCTGAGGCCGAGATAGCGCTCGCCGGCCATGCGGGCGCCCAGCCCGGCCATGGTCCGCGACACCCGGGCGTAGCGGGTGAGCCGGCCACCGAAGGTGCTTTCCTCATCGTCCCTGGCCATGATGCGCCGATGATCTCCCGTGTTGCCCGCCGGCGGCGGCCGTGCCGCCACAGTGCGCGGCCGCATCCCAGACTACCAGCGCTACGGTGTCCGGGACCGCCATTCGTTGGGGGTCGGCCAGCGCCCGAACCAGCCATCCATGACTTTCAATGGTTTGCATGGCAGGGCGGAGGCGTGGGCCGGGCAGCCCAATGGCAAGCCTGGCTTAGATGGCCCGGTCGGTGGCCTCCAGCTCATCGAGCAGGTCGCCGATCATCGCCAGCCCGCGGTCCCAGAACTGCGGATCGGACGCATCCAGCCCGAACGGCGCCAGCAGTTCGTTGTGGCGCTTGGTGCCGCCGGCGCGCAACAGGTCCAGATAGCGGTCGGCAAACCCCTCCTCGGCGCCGCGATACAGCGCGTACAGCGAATTCACCAGGCAATCGCCGAAGGCGTACGCATACACGTAGAACGGCGAATGGATGAAGTGGGGGATGTACGTCCAGAAGACGCGGTAGCGGTCGTCGAAGCGCAACGCCGGCCCCAGGCTCTCGCCCTGTACCGCCATCCAGATATCGTTGATGCGGTCGACCGGCAGCTCGCCCTCGCGCCGTTCGGTGTGCACCCGGCGCTCGAACTCGAAGAACGCCACCTGGCGAATCACCGTGTTCAGCATGTCCTCCACCTTCGACGCCAGCAGCGAGCGGCGCCGTGCCGGGTCGGCCTCGCGCGCCAGCAGCGCCCGGAAGGTGAGCATCTCGCCGAACACGCTGGCGGTTTCCGCGAGCGTCAGCGGCGTATCGGACAACAGGTGGCCCTGGCCGCCGGCCAGCACCTGGTGGACCCCGTGGCCCAGTTCATGGGCCAGCACCATCACGTCGCGCGTCTTGCCGTGGTAGTTCACCAGCACATAGGGGTGGGCACTGGGCACCACCGGGTGGGCAAAGGCGCCCGGCGACTTGCCGTCGCGCACCGGCGCGTCGATCCAGCCGCCGTCGAAGAAGCGCTTGGCCGTATCGGCCATCAGCGGCGTGAACCCGCGATAGGCATCCAGCACGATGTCGCGCGCCTCCGCCCACGGGATCGGCCGGTCCTGGTCGTCGGGCAGCGGCGCGTTGCGGTCCCAGTAATCCAGCTTGTCCGACCCGAACCACTTGGCCTTCAGCGCATAGTACCGGTGCGACAGCCGCGGATAGGCGGCGCGCACCGCCTCCACCAGCGCGTCCACCACGGCGTCCTCCACCTGGTTGGACAGGTTGCGCGAGGACCAGGGCTGGGCGAACTTCCGCCAGCTATCGTCGATCTGCTTGTCCTTGGCGAGCGTGTTGGTGATGTGGGCGAACAGGCGCACCCGGCTGCCCAGCACGTCGCCGATCACCTCGGCCGCTTCCTTGCGCTTCGCCCCGTCGCGGTCCGACAAGCAGTTGAGCGCGTCCGAGGAGGTCATCTCGCGGCCGCGGATGGGAAAGCGCAGGGCGGCAATGGTCTCGTCGAACAGGCGTACCCAGCTCTGCCGGCCGGTCACATACTTGTCGTGGACATACTGTTCCAGCTCGTCGGACAGCTGGTGGGGTCGGCGCGCCCGCAGATCGGCGAGCCAGGGCCGGTAGCGCGCCAGCCGCGGCGCCTGCAGGGCCGTCTCGACGGCCGAATCGGTAAGCCGGTTCAGCTCCAGGGTGAAAAACACCAGGTCCTTGGAGATGGTGGTGGCCCGTTCCTGCATGCCCTGCAGGAAGCGCCCGTTCTCCGGATCGGCCATATCCTGGGCATAGACCAGGTAGGCGTAGCTCAGCACCCGCGTCAGCGTCTCGTCGATCTGCTCGTAGCGCTCTACCGCAACACCCAGGGCATCGCCCGACAGGTCGGCCAGCTTGCCGGCGAATTCGCCGTTGAACGCCTTGGCCTGCCGCTCCGCGGTATCCAGCGCGCGCGCCAGCGCCGGATCGTCGCGGCCGCTGTAGAGGTCGTCGAGCCGCCATTCGGGCAAGTCGCCCAGGGGCTCCGGCGACACCGGCTCGGAGGGCGCAAGATGGGTCATGGCATTCGCCTTCAGCATTTCATTTTGTCGAGATATGGCCCGCACCCGGCGGTCCGCCAAGGCTTACACGGCCGGCGAAGCGCATCCGGCCACGGGCGACGCAGCATTGCCAAGCCGGGCACCGCTTCCTAGATAACGACTGGTCTTCGGACCGGGAGGGGACGCAATAAAATGTCGATGGGTGGCGCCTACCGGGACTGGCCCAATTTGCTCGCCATGTTCGCCCGCCAGGCCGAACGCCTGGCCGACCGGCCGGTCGCCTGGGTGCGCGGCCGCGAGGGCTGGTCGCCGTGGACCTGGCGCGAGGTCGAGCGGCTGACGCGCGGCCTTGCCCACAGCCTCGCCGGACTCGGCGTGAAGCCGGGCGACCGCGTGCTGCTGGTGAGCGAAAACCGGCCGGAATGGTGGGCATCCGACCTGGCGATCATGGCGGCCGGCGGCATCACCGTGCCCGCCTACACCACCAACACGCCGGCCGATCACCACCACCTGCTGACCGACAGCGGCGCGGTCGCCGCCATCGCATCGACCAAGGCGTTGGCCGAGCGCGTGTTGAAGGCGGCCTCCCAGGGCGGCACGGCGCTGCGCCACCTGGTGACGCTGGATGCCCCGCCGGAGGGCCTGCTCACCGCCGTTTCCCGCCACGACTGGCGGGCACTGGCCGAAGCGCCCGTTTCCGGCCCCGACCGGCTGGACGAGGCCACGCGGCGCCTGAAGCGCGACGACGTGGCCTGCATCATCTACACCAGCGGCACCGGCGGCACGCCCAAGGGGGTGATGCTCACCCACGGCGGCATGCTGCACAACAGTGCCGGCGCCCACCACGTGCTGGACACGTTCGGGCTGGACGACGAGGTGTTCTTCTCCTTCCTGCCGCTCTCCCACAGCTACGAGCACATCGCCGGGGCCTATTTCCCCATGTCCATCGGCGCCCAGGTGTATTTCGCCCGCGGCGTGGAAACCATCATGGGCGATGTCGGCGAGGTGCGGCCAACCATCATGACCGCGGTGCCGCGGCTCTATCACGCCATCCGCGAACGCATCCTGCGCGACACCGCCAAGAAGGGCCGGCTGGCGCGCCTGCTGCTCGACCATACGCTCAGGCTCGGCCACAAGCGCTACCACCAGGACGGCAAGCTGGGGCCCTTGGATGCGCTCATGGACTGGGCGCTCGACCGCATCGTGCGCAACCGCATGCGCCGGCGCTTCGGCGGCCGGCTGAAGGCGTTCGTTTCCGGCGGCGCGCCGCTCAACCCCGAGGTCGGGTTGTTCATCCACTGCCTGGGGCTGACGGTGTGCCAGGGTTACGGGCAGACCGAAGCTTCGCCGGTGATCTCGGTGAACCCGCCCTGGAAGGTGAAGATGCACACCGCCGGGCCGCCCTTGCCCGACACCGAAATCAAGATCGCCGAGGACGGCGAAATCCTGGTGCGCGGCGAACTTGTGATGAAGGGCTACTGGAACCTGCCGGACCAGACCGCCCAGACGGTGGTGGACGGCTGGCTCCACACCGGCGACATCGGCCACCTGGACGAGGACGGCTATCTCGTCATCACCGACCGCAAGAAGGACCTGATCGTCAACGCCGGCGGCGACAACATTTCCCCCCAGCGCATCGAAGGGCTGCTGGCGCTGCGCCCGGAAATCGCCCAGGCGGTGGCATTCGGCGACCGCCGGCCCTACCTGGTGGCGCTGGTGAGCCCCGATCCGGAATTCGTGCGGACCTGGGCGCGCAGCCAGCGCAAGCCGGCCGATCTGGATGTCCTGCGCGACGACCCGGACTTCCTGGCCGCCCTGCGCAGCGCCCTGGACGAGGTCAACCGCCAGCTTTCGGTGATCGAGAAGGTGCGCCGCTTCGACCTGCTCGACGCCCCGCCCTCCATCGACAACGGCGAGCTGACGCCGACGCTGAAGATCCGCCGCCACATCATCGCCCAGCACTACGCCGGCCGCATCGACGCGCTCTACCGGTCCGCCGAGTCCTAGATCGTTTTCGCCTTTGGCGGAATCGGCTCCGGCAGTTGGGCCGGGGGCTTCCCGGCCCAACCCCGCCGCCCGGCCACCCAAATCAGCATACCGTCGTTGGGTGGCCGGGCGGGGGAGTGGGCTGGTTCCGTCAAAACATGAAACGCGCTAGACCCGAGTCATAAAACTTCGCGTTCCGGCCGCCGCGTCGAACGCCCGCCGCGCCGGCGGTCTCGGCGCCCTCACGTTCTTGCGTTGTTCATGGTGCAGTGCACCCTCTCTGGAGCCCGCCCGCGCCGCCCGGTATTGTTTGTAACCAAACAAAGATGCCGGGGAGACGCGGATGGCGCTGGCGCCGGTGACGCTGGACGACAAGTACACGGCGGCAAGCGGGCGCATCTACTTGACCGGGGTGCAGGCCCTGGTGCGGCTGCCCTTGCTGCAGCGCCAGCGGGACTTGGCGGCCGGGCTCAACACCGCCGGCTTCATTTCCGGCTACCGCGGATCGCCGCTCGGCAATTTCGACCAGCAGCTCGGCCACGCCCGCGGGCTGCTCGATGCCCACCACATCCGCTTCCAGCCTGGCGTCAACGAAGACCTGGCCGCCACTGCCGTGTGGGGCACCCAGCAGGTGGGGCTGTGGCCCGGTGCCAAGTACGACGGCGTGTTTTCCATCTGGTACGGCAAGGGGCCGGGGGTAGACCGCTCCGGCGATCCCATGCGCCATGCCAACCTGACCGGCACCGCGCGCTACGGCGGCGTGCTGGCGCTGGCCGGCGACGACCATGCCTGCAAGTCCTCCACCGTGCCGCAGCAGTCCGAGCACGCCTTCATCGCCACCATGATCCCGGTGCTGAACCCGGCGGACCTGGCCGACGTGCTGGCCTTCGGCCTCTATGGCTGGGCGCTCAGCCGGTTTTCCGGCTGCTGGGTGGCGCTGAAGTGCATCTCCGAAACCATGGACAGCTCGGCCTCCGTTGCGGTGCACCCGGGCGTGCCGGAGATCGTCCAGCCCACCGACTTCACGCCGCCGCCGGGCGGGCTGGGGCCGCGCTGGCCGGACCCGCCGCTGGTGCAGGAAGCCCGGCTGATCGAGTTCAAGATGGCCGCGGTGCAGGCATTTGCCCGCGCCAACGCGCTGGACCGGGTCGTCTTCGGCGGCCCAGGCGGCGGCCCAGGCGGCGGCCCTGGCGGCGGCTCTGGCAGTGGCAAGGGCCGCGGCCGGCGTATCGGCATCGTCGCCGCCGGCAAGAGCTTCGGCGATGTGCGCCAGGCGCTGGACGATCTGGGGCTCGACGAAGCCGCCGCGCGTGCCTGCGGGCTGTCGCTCTACAAGGTGGGGCTCGCCTGGCCGCTGGAGCCGGACGGGCTGGCCGCCTTCGCCGCGGGGCTCGACGAGCTGATCGTGGTGGAAGAAAAGCGCGCCGTCGTCGAAACCCAGGTGAAGGAACAGCTCTACCACTGGCCGGCCGACCGGCGGCCGCTGGTGGTGGGCAAGGCCGACGAAACCGGCGCCCCCCTGCTGCCCGCCGCGGGCGAACTGGCGCCGGGCCAAGTGGCGCTCGCCATCGGCCGCCGCCTGTTGCGCCGGGGTGCACCTGCGGTGCCGGGACTGGCGGACCGCGTGGCCGACCGCGTGGCACAGATCGACGCCCGCCTCGCCCGCCAGAAGGCCCACCGGCCGCCCATGGAGCGGGTGCCGCATTTCTGTTCCGGCTGCCCGCACAACACCTCCACCCGCGTGCCCGCCGGCAGCCGCGCGCTCGGCGGCATCGGCTGCCACTACATGGTCATCTGGATGAACCGGAAGACCGAGACGTTCAGCCAGATGGGCGGCGAAGGGGCGGCATGGATCGGCCAGGCGCCGTTCACCGAAACCGAGCATGTGTTCGTCAACATCGGCGACGGCACCTACACCCATTCCGGCAGCCTGGCGATCCGCGCGGCGGTGGCGGCGGGCGCCAACATCACCTTCAAGCTGCTGTTCAACGATGCCGTCGCCATGACCGGCGGCCAGAAGGTGGAAGGCGGACTGACGGTGGCGCGCATCGCCCGCCAGCTCGAAGCCGAAGGCGTGGCGCACATCGTGGTGGTGAGCGAGGAGCCGGAGCGCTACGCCGGCCCCGTCGGCCTGCCGCCCCATGTGGCCGTGGAGCCGCGCAGCGAGTTCGACCGGGTGCAGGGCGACCTGCGCCAAGTGCCCGGCGTCAGCGTGCTGATCTATGACCAGACCTGTGCCACGGAAAAGCGGCGGCGGCGCAAGCGCGGCCGGATGCCGCCTGCCCCCCGCCGCGTCGTCATCAACGAGCGGGTGTGCGAAGGCTGCGGCGACTGTTCGGTGCAGTCCAACTGCCTCAGCGTGGTGCCGGTGGAGACCGAGTTCGGGCGCAAGCGCGCCATCGACCAGTCGAGCTGCAACGTCGATCTCTCCTGCCTCAAGGGCTTCTGCCCCAGCTTCGTCACCGTGGAGGGCGGGACCTTGCGCAAGCCGCGCCGCTTGGCCGTGGCAGAGGCGCCCGATGCCGGCCTGCCGGCCCCCGCCCTGCCGCGGCTCGGCCGGCCCTACGGCGTGCTGGTCACCGGCATTGGCGGCACCGGGGTGGTGACCATCGGTGCGGTGCTGGGCATGGCCGCCCATCTGGACGGCGTCGGCGTGGCGGTGCTGGACCAGATCGGGCTCGCCCAGAAATACGGCGGCGTCACCACCCATGTGCACTTCGCCGCCCGCACCGAGGATATCCACGCCGTGCGCATCCCCGCCGGCGGGGCCGACCTGATCTTAGGCTGCGACCTCATGGTGGCCACCGGGGCCGACGCGCTGGCGCGGGTCGCCGCCGGCCGCACCCGTGCCGTCGTCAACCGCCACGAGGCGGTGACCGGCGCCTTCACCCGCGATGCCGACCTGACGATCCCCACCCGGCGCATGCTGAAGGTGCTGGCCAAGGCCACCGGCGATGGCGACCGCGTGGCCGCCGTGGCGGCGACGGAGATCGCCACCCGGCTGCTCGGCGATGCCATCGCCAGCAACCTGTTCCTGCTGGGCTATGCCTGGCAGCGCGGCCTCGTGCCGGTGTCGGCCGAGGCCATCCTGAAAGCAGTCGAGCTGAACGGCGTGGCGGTGGCGATGAACGCCGCTGCCTTCCGCTGGGGACGCCTGGCCGCCCATGATCCCGCGGCCGTGGCCAAGGCGGCCGACGTTGCCGCCCCCCTCACCCGCCCTGCGCCCGTAACCACACTGGCGGAGGTGGCGGCCCTGCGGGAAGCCGAGCTGACGGCCTACCAGGATGGCGGCTACGCCGCCCGCTACCGCGCCCTGGTGGACCGCGTCGCCGCAGCCGAGCAGGCGCGCAGCCCCGGCCGCGACGGCCTCGCCCTGGCGGTCGCCCGCAATGCCTTCAAGCTGATGGCCTATAAGGACGAGTACGAGGTCGCCCGCCTCTATTCGGATGGCGCCTTTGCTCGCGATGTGGCCCGCCAGTTCGACGGCAAGGCGAAACTGAAGGTGCACCTCGCCCCGCCCCTGTTCGCCCAACGCGATCCCGACACCGGTGAGCTGAAGAAGCGCCCCTACGGGGCCTGGATGCTGCGCGCCATGGCGCTGCTGGCCAGCGCCAAGCGGCTGCGCGGCACGCGCTGGGACCCGTTCGGCCGCAGCGAGGAGCGGCGGACCGAACGCCGGCTGATCGCCGACTACGTCGCCACGGTGGACGAGCTGATCGCCGGCCTCGGCCCCGACAGCCACGCCCTGGCGGTGGAAATCGCCCGCGTGCCGGAACAGATCCGCGGCTACGGCCACGTGAAGGCCGCCAACATCGCCGCCGCCAAGGCCCGCGAAGCGGACCTGCTGGCCCAGTTCCGCACCGGCCCGGAGCTGAAGTCGGCAGCGGAGTAGGCCGCGCTTCCGGGTGGCGGCTCAGCCAATCCGCAGATCTTGCCGTTCCCCTTGTCTAAACGGCATAATCTGCTGTGCACTGGTCCGAGTTAGGCGACAAGCGCCGGACCGGTCGGGCTAGGCTCCGCGTCGGTTCACCCCTACCTCTGCTCTTGCCGCCCAAGGAGCCCTCGCCATGCGCCTCAGCGACTTCAAGGTTCTGACCTTCGATGTCTACGGCACCCTGATCGACTGGGAGACCGGCATGGTCGACGCGCTGGGGCCGCTCACCTCCCAGGTCGGCCGCCCACTCAGCCGCGACGAGATCCTGGAAGCCCACGCCTTCCACGAATCGACCACCCAGGCGCAGACCCCGGCCAAGCGCTACAGCGAGCTGCTGGCGGTGGTCTACAAGCGCCTGGCGGAAGAATGGGGGGTGGCGGTGGCGTGGGAGGACTGCCTCGCCTACGGTCGTTCGGTGGGCACCTGGCCGGCCTTCGCCGACAGTGCCGGCGCGCTGCAGTACCTGAAGCGCTACTACAAGCTGGTGATCCTCTCCAACGTGGACAATGCCAGCTTCGCGCTCTCCAACCAGCGGCTCGGCGTCGACTTCGATGCCCGCTACACCGCCGAAGACGTCGGCTCCTACAAGCCCTCGCCGCGCAATTTCGAGTACATGCTGGGCCAGCTCGCGCGCCTCGGCTACGCCAAGTCGGACATCCTGCACACCGCGGAAAGCATGTTCCACGACCACGCGCCGGCCAACGCCCACGGGCTGGCCAATTGCTGGATCTACCGCCGCCACGACCAGCAGGGTTTCGGCGCCACCATGCATCCGGGCGACCTGCCGAAGACCGATTTCACCTTCACCTCCATGGCCGATATGGTGAAGGCTCATCAGGCCGATCTGGCGGGCTGACACCTGTTGGGATTTGCGCTGCACCAGCCCACGCCACCGCCCTGCCACCCAAGCCATTGTCAACCATTGGGTGGCCGGGCGGGGGTGCGGCCTGGACCCGACCCAAAGGCGGTGACCACCGCGCAAGCCGATCACCACGCATGACACCACCCGGCAAGCTCGACCGTATCGACATCAAGATCCTGGCCGAGCTGCAGCGCAACGGCCGCATCACCAACACGGCCCTGGCCGATGCGGTGGGGCTGTCGCAAAGCCCCTGCCTGCAGCGCCTGCGCCGGCTGGAGGCGAACGGGGTGATCCGCGGCTACGGCGTGCGCCTCGATGTCGGCCGGCTGGCCGATGCCATCACCGTGTTCACCGAGGTCACTTTGGCCGACCACCGGCGGGAGGATTTCGGCACCTTCGAGGCCGGCATCCAGCGCATCCCCGAGGTGGCGGAGTGCCACATGGTGAGCGGCGGCTACGACTACCTGCTGAAGGTGATCGCGCGCAGCGTGTCGGACTACCAGGCGACCATGGAGCGGGTGCTGGATGCGCGCATCGGCATTGAGAAGTATTTCAGCTACGTCGTCATCAAGTCGCCGATCGCCGGGCGCGACGTGCCGATCGGCCGTTTGCTCGACCCGCCGGACCGCTGACCGCAGGCCGCTGACCGCTGACTGTTGACCGCAAGCCGGCGCCGCGACGCGCGGACCCCGCTACTGGCCGCGCCGGCGGTCGATCTCGTCGAGCCAGGTCAACACGTAATCGGTCAGCCCCTGCACGCCGAGGCCAAGCTCCCACTGCTGCCTGCGGAAACTGCCGATCACCCGGCAGCCGGCGTGCCCCGTTTCCGGTTCCACGGGTTTGAAGATGTCGTCGGCCTGGATCACCCGGTCGCAGAGATCCTTGACCGAAAAACTGCCGTTGCCGGGCAGGCCACCGATGTCCAAGGCGGCGCTGGCCCCCAGTGCCCCATCCCGCCGCACATATTCCGGTTCGGCGTTCAGCGCCACATGGATGGAAATGGCCAGGTTCAACAGGCTGGTTGCCAGCAGGTGGTTATAGGTCTGGTAGGTCCTGTCGGAGTAGCTGCGGACCGACCCTTCGACGAACAGACGGTCGAACTGCACATCGAGTTCGTGGCAGCGGTGCGCCAGGGTGCGGATCTGGTCCGTCGCAATGCCGTAGGCGCCGTCCATCGATGCGGTCCTTGAATTTCAACCGATTTGGGCGAGATCGGAGAGAACCATCGGCATAAGATTGATTAACGAAAACTACCACACTTTTCGTTCGGGATAACAGACCTAAGAGCCCGGACCCTTCGTGGGGATTTGAGCTCTTCTTGGACAAGCTGAAGGGCCGGCCGGGCAGCGAATGCGATGCCGAACAACCCGGCTGCCGGGTCGGCCCTGATGGGCTCGCGGCCGGCGCGTTGCCGGCGGCGGCGGGCGCGCCCGCAGTCCAGGAAAACGGCCTCCGCCGCGACCGCCTGCGGGGCGTCAGTTGGCCCGTGTCAGGCGGATCGGCCGCTGGGTGGCGCTGGGCACGTCGGTACGGGCATACACCTCGCCCGCGGGCACATGGCCGGCGATGCGCGGATAGATCAGGTCCACGTAGCGCTGGGTTTCCATTGGCAGTGGCCGCCCTTCGGCGACGAACTGGGTGTAGCGGCCCGGGCCGGCATTGTAGGCGGCGAGGAAACCGGGCGAGCCGAAGAGGTCGTACATCTCCCTGAGGTAGGCGGTGCCGGCCAGGATGTTGTTGCGCGGATCATAGGGATCGGGGCCGAGGTCGTGGCGCCGGCGGAGCTCTTCGTAGGTGGCAGGCATCACCTGCATCAGCCCCATGGCGCCGGCCGAACTGGTGATGGGCCGGCCGTGGAGATACTGCTGGCCACCGCTTTCCACCCGCATGATCTCGCGAATCCAGGTTTCCGGCAGGTTGAAGCGGCCGGAGGCTTCGGCGATGTAGGAGTCGATGTCGACCGCAGAGGCGTGATAGCCGCTGTCGACCGGGGTGGTGCTGCCGCCGCACCCGGCGAGGGCGGCACTGCCCAACACGGCCGCAGCTACGGCCAAGGCGGCCCGCCGGCCGCGCCGATTGAACACCATCATTTCTATGTTCCCTTAAGAACACCCTACATCGCGCTGATTTGAATAACATAATCTAACGCGACTCGGGTAGTCGAAAACGTCGCAGGGAAACGGCAACGGTGGCCAATCAGGCGAACAGCCCGTGCAGATACCAGCGGGCCGGCCGCCCCATGGCATGCCCGCCCACCCGCACCACCCAAAACCGGCGGCCGGCGGCGTCTTCCACCCGGTAGTAGTCGCGCGTGCGGGCGGCAAGATCGCCCCGTTCGGGTGCCAGCCACCATTCCGGCGACAGGCGTTCCGGCCCGGCGGCACGGAGGATGCGGTGGCTGTGGCCCTCGCGGCGCAGCAGCACCGGCGGATCGTCGGGCACCGGAGCGACGGCGTCGAGCGGCTGCGGCCGGGCGAGCAGGCGCACCGGCCGTTCCGCCCAGCCGTCCGGCCAGGAAACAGGCCAGGCGGCGGGCAGCGATGCATCGGGGGCGGCCCCTGGGGAGGCTCCAGGGGCGGCTCCAGGGGCGGCTAATGCCGGACGATCGGCCACCGCACGGTCCGGCAGGTGGCTTTGCCGCGGCAGGCGCCGGCGCACGGCGGCCGTGCCCAGCCGGTTGGCCAGACGGTCGACCAGCTCGGCCAGCGGCGTGCTTACTGGGCGCGCGGGTGCGCACGCGTCCGCAACCACCAGTTCGCCCTGCACGGCGGCCATGGACTCCACCGCCGGGGCGGCCAGCGCCATGGCGTCGAAGCCGAAGCCGGCATCGAGCCCGTCCAGGTGAAGCGCGAGCAGGCGCGCCAGGTGCCCCGCCCGGTCCACCGGCCGCACCGTGCCCACCTGGCAGCGATGGGCCAGGCCATCGACCCGGAACAGCGTCAGGTCCACCCCCCGTGCCCCCAGCCCGGCTTCCGCCAGGTCGCGGCACAGGCGGGCGAGCAACCGGTCGAGTGCCGCCGCCACATCCTCGCTGCGACCGATGGGTTCGGCGAAGACCATGCGGGCGGCGAAGCGCGGCACCGGACGGCGCGGCGAGATCGGCTCGCCCCGCCGGCCCAGCGCCTGGTCCAGCCGCGTCACCACGGCCTCCCCATAGCGCCGGGCAAGGGCTGCCCGCGGTAGCCCGGCCAGTTCGCCGATGCGGCGGATACCGACCCGGCCGAGGGCTGCCACCGCGGCACTGCCCAGGCGCAGCCCTTCCAGTGGCAGGGCCGCCAGGGCCGCCGCCTCGCTGCCCGCCGGCACGATGGCGCGGGCGATATCGGCAGCCGCCGCGCGCCAGCCGGGCGTGGCATGGCCCGGCCCCACCCGCGCGACCGCCCAGGCGGCCGCCGGCGTACCGGCGACGGCGGCCCGCGCGGCATGGCCGAAGCGGCCGAGCCGGTCCACCAGATCGTCCAGCAGAGCCGCCTCGCCGCCGAACAGATGGGCGGAACCGGCGATGTCGATCAGCACCCCGCCCTCACCTGCGGCCGGTGCCCCGGTGACGCCGACCAGCGGCGAATAGCGCTCGCACCAGTCGGCCAGCGCGGCGAGCCGGGCGGCATCGCGGTCCGGCCGGGCGGAACGGGTGACCAGATCGGGCACGATGGCGCGCGCTTCGGCCAGCGGCAGGCCGGGTGTCAGCCCCGCCGCCGCGGCCATGGCGTCGACCGCGGTCAGCACGATGCGGCCGCGCAAACCCTCGGTCAGCGCCAGCGGCCCGGCGGGCAGCGCCTGCGATACCCCCACGGCATCGCGACGGCAGCCCTCGATGGCGAGGGCCGGCAACCAGACGGCAAGGCAGCGAGTCGCAGAGGCCATGTTGAAGAAACCCTAAGCTTGCGCAGGTGCATTGCACCGAATGGTCAAAATTAAGAACATACCAGGATCATAAAGAGGTTATACAACGAACTCATTTCCAGAGAGTCCCGAAGACCTGATTCGTTCTCCTGGACAAAAGGGGATCAAGCGGCCTGCTCGCCGCGTTCGCCGGCTGCGTATCCCGCAGCGCACTGTGTGTCTGCCGGCGCGGCCATCCGCCCGCCCCGTTCGGCCCGGTGAAGCGGCGCCACCACGGTGGCCCAGGCGACCCCGGCCGGCCGCAGGGCACCCCAGTCCACCCACCAGCGGCCCGGCCGGCCATCGCGGCAGCGCACCAGGTCGAGCCGCCAGACAGCCCCGTCGGCCTCCCTGCCGACCTCCCTGCCGGCCTCCCTGCCGACCCTTTTACCCACAGCCGTCACCGCCGGATCGGCCGGCACCGCGGCGACCCGCCAGCGGGTGAGGGCCGGGCTTGCCGACAAGACCGTCGCACGGCGCCGGCCGGCGGCCCGGTGCAGCAGGATGGCAGCCGCCCCGCCGGCTTCGGCCGCCAGTTGCAGCCGGCGCCCGGCGGTCAGGTCGATCGCTTCCAGCTCGGCCACCGCGACGGCGACGGCACCGCTGCGCAGACATTCCTCCAGCGCCCACAGCCGGTCCCTGAGGCGGGGCGTGCGGACATGCAGCAGGTCCGCCGGCGCCAACCCGAAGCGCACGAGGCCGGGGGGATAGAGGTCGTCCTCCGCGGCGATCCACACGGCCCCCCCTGCGCCGCTGGCGGCGAGCAGGCGGCCGGCCGCCCAGGCGGCAAAGCCGGTGGCCGCCCCGTCCTCGCCGAGGCGAAGGCCATCGTCCGGCAGCGCAGCCATCGCCCCGGCATGGCCGATGTCGGCATGGGGCACGCCGGCGAGGGCGGCATCGGCGAGGGCGGCATCGGCGAGGGCGGCATCGGCGATCTCGTGCACCCCGCAGGCGGCCAGCCCACCGCCCGGCAGCCCGGCGTCCACCGGCCCCAGGCCGAGGGGCACCACCCGCCCCGCCCCGCCACCGGGCCGGCCCAGTGCCCCCAGCTTCGCGCGCAAGGCTTCCAGCATGCCCGCTTGCTCCACCGCTGCCCTCCCTTGCCGAATGTTCGCTATATGTTCTTTTTACCGCAGTCCGCCGGCAGTTTCAACACCCCGCGCCGCATCCGGCCTGCCGGGACCGCAGCTCTATTGTCAGGAGATCCGCCCGGGCCTACACTCGAAATGATTGTAGAGCCGGGCCAGTGCGGAAAATCCGCCCGTGGCATCCCGGCCAGCGCCGGGACCGGCCCTTCGCAGCCAAAGGCGAGAAAGGGCGAAAACGATGTCCGCGCGCCGCCACCCCATCGCAAAACTCCTGATGGCCCTGGCCATCGCCCTCACCGCATCGGCGGCCCAGGCGCAGTCCGTCGTCGGCGGCTGGGTTGGCCAGGGGGTGGAGCCCTTCACCGGCCTGCCCACGCAGGTGCAGTACTCCTTCTTCCCCACCGGCGAGTTCCAGAAATCCTTCGCCATGCCGGGCGGCTACGACTACGTCGCCGGCACCTGGTATACCCAGGGCGAGATCCTGCGGCTCGACGTGCGCGAGCACTACTCCACGGCGGGCGAGGGGCCGCTGCCTCCGGGCGAGAGCTGGTATTTCGACATGCCGAACGCCAACACCCTGGTGCTGGTCAATGCCGCCTGCCCGTCGCCGCAGATGATCGATCTGTGCCGCCAGGTGCTGCAGCGCGCGCAATAGGCTGAGGGGGCCGCCGGATCCCTCCCTCGGGGGCCCGGCGGCATCGTCCGTCGCTACCGCCGCCGCCGACGGGCCCGGACCGGCGCCTCTTCCGCCGGGCCGTGGCTGTGGCTGTGCAGCAGGCTGGCGGTGCTGCCGGTGAGCGGGCCGAGGCGGTCGATCACCTCCTCCAGGCTCGGCACCGTTCCTTTGGGCCGGCTTTCCAGGGCCGCGCGCATGGTGCGCACATGGTCCGGCGTGGTGCCGCAGCAACCGCCGATGATGCGCGCCCCGGCATCGCGCGCCAGCACCGCATAGTCGGCCATCATCTGCGGCGTCCCGTTGTAGCAGATCTCTCCCGCCACCCATTCCGGGATGCCGCAATTGGCCTTGGTCACCCAGATGTCGCCAGGCGCCAGGCGGTCGCGTGCGCTCAGCAGGCCGGCCAGCAGGTCGGGCGCACCGGTCCCGCAATTGCCGCCGAAGGCCAGCGGCGGCGGCGCCACGTCGTGCACCACCTCGATCAGGCGGGCCGGCGTCACCCCCATCATGGTCCGGCCGTTGGTGTCGAACGACAGGGTGACGACGGCGGGCAGGCCGACCTCGGCCGCCGCCTGCAGGGCCGCCCGCACCTCGATTTCCGCCGACATGGTCTCGATCCACACCACATCGGCCCCGCCGTCTTTCAGCCCCGCCATCTGGGCGCGGAAGGAGGTCACGCCGTCCTCGAAGGTGAGCGGACCCACCGGCTGGAACAGATCGCCCGTCGGCCCCACCGAGCCGGCGCACACCACGCGGCGGCCGGACGCGGCGATCGCGTCGGCCAGCAGGCGGGCGGCGATCTCGTTGATCTCGTGCACCCGGCCGTCGAGCCCGTGCAGCTTCAGGCGGTTGGCGGTGCCGCCAAAACTGTTGGTCAGCACGATGTCGCTGCCCGCCTCGATGAACGAGCGGTAGTGGGCGCTGATCTTGCCGGGCTGTTCCAGGTTCCAGATTTCCGGTGCATCGCCGTGCATCAGGCCGGCGGCGAACAGGTTGGTGCCGGTCGCCCCATCGGCCACCAGCCACTCCCGTTCCGCCAAAAGCTGTTCCAGAAGCTGCGACACGTCCCCGCCTCCCTGGCGTCACGCCCTGTTGCTGCGGCCTTGCACCCGGGGCAAAGCCTTGACACGGCCACAATATAACGCCTTCTTTATATACGTCATCCGTTATGTTTGATGGGTCCGCCGCTCGTGTCTCACGTGGAACGCCCGTCCGTCCCGTCCGCCGCCGACCCGTCCGCCCGCCGCCGGCGGCGCGGCTTCACGTCCATGGCGCTCACCCGGCCGGCGGCGATCCGCCGCGCCTTCAGGCGCGCCAGGATGGCGAGCCGCTGGGCATCGTCGGCCGACGGCCAGGCCATGATCTCGTCGCCCGTGCGCAGGCAGCCGGTGCACAGCTTGCTGGCCGGGTCCAAGGTGCACACGCCGATGCAGGGCGAAACGACGCGGTCGGCCATCGCAGACCCCTCTCCTACCTCGCAACTCCGCTGCCGCACCTACCCGCCGCTCCCCCTCCTGGCAAGGGCGAACTCCCCGGCCTTATCGTGCATGTCGCACGGCCCCGCGCCGATGTCGCAAACCGAGCGGCGAACGGCCCAAGTCTCGTGTTCGCTGATGGAATCGCGACTTGCAGCCGGCGCGGCCGGAGGGATGGCCATGACCTTGGACGACACCAGCGTACCGCCCGACCCATCCGGCGGCCGGGCCTCCCGCCGCGGTCGCGGCACCGGCGGCGGAGCGGAGGCCCGACGCAGTGCGCGCAGGGGCGGAGCACTCACCCAGGCCCGCCACATCGTGCGCACATTGAGGCCCGTGGAGATCCTCAGCGAAGAGGGGCTGGCGCTGATCGAGGCGAACGCCGACACGGTGCTGGAGGAGATCGGCCTGGAGTTCCGCGACGACGCCGAAGCGCTGGAGATCCTGAGGGCCAACGGGGCGGACGTGGACGGCACGCGGGTGCACTTTCCCCGCGGCCTGTGCCGCAGCCTGATCCAGGCCACCGCCCCCGCCACCTTCACCCAGTACGCGCGCAACCCCGAGCGCAGCGTCGAGATCGGCGGCAACGCCACCGTGTTCGCGCCGGTCTACGGGCCGCCCTTCGTGCGCGACCTCGACCATGGCCGCCGCTACGCCACCATCGAAGACTTCCGCAACTTCGTGAAGCTGGCCTACAGCCTGCCCAACCTGCACCATTCCGGCGGCACGGTGTGCGAGCCGGTGGACCTGCCGGTGAACAAGCGCCACCTGGATATGGTGGCCTCCCACATCCTCTATTCCGACAAGCCGTTCATGGGCTCGGTCACCGCGCCGGAGCGGGCCGCCGACACCGTGGACATGGCGCGCATCGTGTTCGGCACCGACTTCGTCGACCAGAACTGCGTGCTGATCAGCCTGATCAACGCCAATAGCCCGATGGTGTGGGATGGTACCATGCTGGGGGCGATGAAGGTGTATGCGCGGGCCAACCAGGCCTGCATCGTCACGCCCTTCATCCTGGCCGGCGCCATGGCACCGGTGACGGCGGCCGGCGTGCTGACCCAGACTCTGGCGGAATCGCTGGCCGGCATGGCGTTCGCCCAGATGGTGCGGCCGGGCGCTCCGGTGGTGTTCGGCAGCTTTGCTTCCTCCATGTCCATGCAGTCCGGTGCCCCCACCTTCGGCACGCCGGAACCGGCCCTGGTGCTCTACGGAGCCGCCCAGTTGGCGCGGCGGCTGGGCGTGCCCTTCCGCAGCGGCGGCTCGCTGTGCGGATCGAAGATCCCCGACGCCCAGGCGGCCTATGAAAGCCTGAACACGCTGATGCCGACCATGATGGGCGGGGTGAACTTCGTGTTGCACGCGGCCGGCTGGCTGGAAGGCGGCCTGGTGTCGAGCTACGAGAAGCTGATCCTCGATGCCGACCAGCTCGGCATCCAGCAGGCGTTCGCCAAGGGCATCGACCTGTCGGCGGACGGGCAGGCCATGTCGGCCTTGCGCGAGGTCGGGCCGGGCAGCCATTTCCTCGGCTGCGCCCACACCCAGGCGCATTTCCAGACGGCCTTCTATCGCTCGCCGGTGGCGGACAACAACAGCTTCGAGCAGTGGGAAGCCGAGGGGGCGAAGGACGCCGCGGAGCGCGCCAACGCCATCTGGAAGCGCCTGCTCAATGACTATCAGCAGCCGGCCATCGATCCCGCCATCGCCGAAGCGCTGGACGCCTTCATCCAGCGCAAGAAGGCGGAGGTGCCCGATGCGAACTACTAAGGCATGTTCACCGTTGACGGTGTGCGGAGCTGTATTGTCGCCCGCAAATCAATCCGTGTCGCCGGCGTGCGCGCGGTGCAGACTCGATGATCGCAATAGTCCGGGCTTCCGGCGGACCCGGCAGACCGACAGGTTCACTTCAGGGGGTGCGTAATGGCTGACCAGGACGAAGAGTTGGATCTCCGGACTCTGTCCGATGAAGAACTCACCGAACAGATGTGGGACGACCTCTACGACGGTCTCGCCGACGAGATCGCCGAGGGTACGAAGATCCTGCTCGAACGCGGCTGGCAGCCCTACGAGGTCCTGACCAAGGCCCTCGTGGAAGGCATGCGCATCGTTGGCAACGACTTCCGCGACGGCATCCTGTTCGTGCCGGAAGTGCTGCTGGCGGCCAACGCCATGAAGACGGGCATGACCATCCTGCGCCCGCTGCTGGCGGAAACCGGTGCCCCCAAGATGGGCAAGATGGTGATCGGCACCGTGAAGGGCGACATCCACGACATCGGCAAGAACCTGGTGTCGATGATGATGGAAGGGGCCGGCTTCGAGGTGATCGACCTGGGGATCAACAACCCCGTCGAAAAGTATCTGGCGGCAATCGAAGAACACCAGCCGGACATCCTGGGCATGTCGGCGCTGCTAACCACCACCATGCCCTACATGAAGGTGGTGATCGACGAGCTGAAGACCCGCGGCATGCGCGACGACTATGTGGTGCTGGTGGGCGGTGCGCCGCTCAACGAGGAGTTCGCCCGCGAAGTGGGGGCGGATGCCTATTGCCGCGATGCCGCGGTGGCGGTGGAAACGGCCAAGAGCTTCATGCAGCGCCGCCACAACCAGTTGCGCGCGGCGGCGGGCTGACGGAGGACCATGGCTCATCAACCGGCTCCATCGCCCGACACCACCCTGGTGATCGCCTGCGGCGCGCTCGCCCGCGAGGTGCAGGCGGTGGTGCGGGCGAACGGGCTGGAAGAGCGCCTCGCGCTGACCTGCCTGCCGGCCGCCCTGCACAACCGCCCGGCCGACATTCCCGAGCGGCTGCGCCAGCGCCTGCGCACCGCCCGCGCGGCCGGCTGGCGCAAGATCGCCGTGGCCTACGCCGATTGCGGCACCGCCGGCGGCATCGACCAGGTGTGCGCCGAAGAGGGGGTGGCGCGCATCGGCGGCCCCCATTGCTACGCCTTCTTTGCCGGCGAACGGGTGTTCGAGGCCCTGGCGGAGGAGGAGCCGGGCACCTTCTACCTGACCGACTTCCTCGCCCGCCACTTCGACACCATCGTGTGGGCGGGGCTGGGGCTGGACCGGCACCCCGAGTTGCTGCCCATGTACTTCGGCAACTACACGCGCCTGCTCTACCTCGCCCAGACCGACGATGCGGACCTCGACCCCAAGGCCGAAGCTGCCGCTGCCAAGTTGGGCCTCGCCTACGAACGCCGCGCCACCGGCTACGGCGAGCTGGCGGACTTCATCCGCGCCGCCTAGCCGCACCTTCGAACCGCCGCCTGCGGGAGCCCACATGCCCACGCTGACCATCGTCTATTGGCGGGACATCCCCAGCCAAGTGATCGCCAAGGCCGGCCGCCGCGACCAGGCCAAGGTGATGCTGGCCGACCGCTTCCAGGAAGCCATCGACCGGGCGGCCATGCGCGGCGGCTCGGCCGACACCGATGCCTATCTGGCCGAATGGCGCCGCTCCGACCTTGTGGAGTGCGGCGCCGATCTGGAGGCCGAGGCCCGCGCCGTCGCCGGCAAGCTGGAGGCGGACTACAACGCAGACCGGCTGAAAGCCCTGGTGGCCAACGGCGGATCGGAGCCGTAAGGAAGGACACGCGCTCCCGCGTCTCCGCCGCCCTTGGGTTCCATGGACCACCCGCCCCCGCCCGACACCTTCGCAACGCCGCGCGCCCGCGATCCGCTGGCCTGGCTCGGCCGCCATGCCCCGGCCGCCATGCCGCTCGGCCTGGTGGCGGGGCTGCTGCTGCCCGATCTGGCCGCGCTGGCCCGGCCCATGCTGGCGCCGGCCATCATCTTCATGATGGTGCTGTCCATGCTGCGCATCGATGCCCACCAGGTGGCGCGGGAGCTGCGCCGCCCGGTGCTCATCGTCGCCGTCATCGCCTGGATGCTGCTGGGCTCGCCGCTGGCCGGCCTGGGGCTCGGCCGGGTGCTCGGCCTGGAGGGGCCGATCCTCACCGCCGTGGTGCTGTTCAGCGCCGGCCCGCCGATCCTCGCCGGCATCGCCTTTGCCCTGATGCTGGGGCTGCGCGCCGAGCTGAGCCTGGTGGTGGTGGTGCTGGCGACGCTGGTGTGCCCGCTCACCGTGCCGCCGCTGGTGGACTGGCTTGCCGGCTTCCACATGGACCTGGCGACGGGCGAGCTGATGTTGCGCCTGGCTGGCGTGGTGGCGCTGGCCACGGTGGCGAGCCGGGTGGTGCGCTGGGGCATGGGGCCGGCGCGGGTGATGCGCGCGGCCGATCACCTGGACGGGCTGTTGGTGCTGGCGATGGCCGTGTTCGCGCTGTCGATCATGGACGGGGTGCTCGACCACCTCCTGGCCGAGCCCATGCGCTTCGTGTGGCTGACGGCACTGGCCATGGGGGTGGCGCTGATGCACCAGACGCTGCCGCTGCTCGCCTGGCCCCTGGTGGCGAAGGAGACGCTGGCCACCGTCGCCATGGTGTGCGGCTACCGCAATATGGGGATCGTCATGGCCGCCCTGGGCGAGGCCGTGGACCCGGACATCTTCCTGTTCTTCGTGGTCGTCCAGGTGCCGATCTACTGCCTGCCGGTGCTGATGAAGCGGGTGTTCCGCCGCATCGCCGGGCATGCTCGGGCGGGGTAGCCTGAGTTTGCCAATACGGCACTTATGCCGTAAACTGCCCATAGCTGACCTGAGCGGCCGCCATGAACGCCTCGCAAGTCGCCCGCTGGCTGCGCAAGCAGGGGATCGAGATCTCCAACGAGGGCAAGGGCGGTCACAGGGCGCTGAAGAACCCGGCCAACGGCAAGCGATCGGTGCTTCCCACCCATGGCGGCGCCAAGCAGCTTGGCACCGGCCTAGAGCATTGATCCGATCTGATGGAATCGCTTCGCGCTCCATCAGGCCGGATCAGTGCTCGCAATTTCAATTATCGAGAGCACGACGTCCGGCCAGGCGCGAACGCGTCTGATCGGACCGTGCTCTAGGGTCGGGACTCAATTGAGCCACCAGAGGCAGGTAGCTGCGAGGAATACGGCGGACAGGAAGGTGTCGGCGCGTTTGTCGTAGCGCGTTGCGATCCTTCTGAAATCCTTGAGCCGGCAGAACAGGCGTTCGATGGTGTTGCGCCGCCTGTAGGCGATGCGATCGTAGCTGTGGGGATGCTTGCGGGTCGGGTTCGGGGGAATGACGACCTCGCAGCCACGCTCAGCCAGCCAGTCTCTGAACCGCCGGGCATCATAGGCTCGGTCGGCGATCAGTTGGCCGGGCGTGGGGATGCGGTCCAGCAGGGCGGCCACACCAACCAGATCGTGGATCTGTCCTGGGGTGACGACGAAAGCGATGGGCCGGCCAACGGCGTCGGCTACGGCATGAACTTTGGTCGTCCGTCCGCCGCGCGTTCGGCCGATGGCGTGGGCGAGGTCCCCCCTTTTGCCCCCGCCGCCGAGCGGTGCGCCTTGATATGGGTGGAGTCCACCGCCGTGGTGCTGACCGCCAGGCTGGTGCCGGTCAGGGCGTAGAAGATGTCCTCCCACACCCCCTGTTTGCTCCACCGATTGAAGCGGTTGTAGATCGTCGTGTAGGGGCCGTACTCCGCCGGGCAATCGCGCCACCGCGCCCCGATCTTCAGCACATGGACGATGCCGGAGATCACCCGCCGATCATCCACCCGGTGCGCACCGCGCCGGCCTCGCGGCAGATACGGCTCGATCCGCGCCCATTCCTCGTCCTTCAACCAGAACAGCGTCCTGCCCATACAAGCCTCCAACCGTTTGGAAGCTTGAATCACATCCGCCGCACAATCGGAATCCCTAATTGAGTACGGACCCTAGTGGAAGCGATCAAGAAGGACCTGGGGCTGAAATAGGATGCTGACCTACCCCGTCGATTTGCTGGAAGACGGCGACACCGTTATGGCCAGCCTGCCCGATCTGCCGGGGTGCCGAACCTACGGCGAGACGCACGAGGAAGCGCTGGAGCGGGCCGTGGACGCAGCGCTCACCTTGATCACCGCGCTGGTGAAGGATCGGGAGGAGATCCCGGACGGCTCGTCCGCCGAAGGCCGGCCGGTCGCCCGTCTGCCCCTCCAGGCCGAGTTGAAGGTGCAGCTCTACCGGGCGATGCGCGCGCACGGCATCGGCCAATCCGATCTGGCGGAACGTCTGAACAAGAGCCAGAAGGAGGTGTGGCGCCTGCTGGACCTGACCCATGCCAGCAAGCTGGACCAGATCGAAGCGGCCTTTGCGGCCTTGGGCTACCGCGTGGATACCGAGGTGCGCGCGGTCGCCTAGTCAGGAGAGGAGGGGCCGGCCCCGGGCCGGAGCCCGGGGCCGCGCCTATCCTATTCCGCCGCTTCGGCGACGCCGTGGCGGGCGGCCCGGCTGACCGCACTCAGCACCGCGGCCAGGGAGGCCGCCACGATGTTGGAGTGGCGACCCACCCCGAAGATCGACGGACCTTCGCCCACCTGCACTTCCATGTAGGCGGCGGCGGCGGCATCGGCCCCCATGCCCAGGGTGTGCTCGCGGTAGTCGATCACCTTGACCGGGATGCCCAGGTCGCGCTTCAGCGCATCGCAGAAGGCATCGATGGGGCCGTTGCCCTTGCCGCGGATGGTGCGGCGCTGGCCGCCCCGCTCCAGCACCGCGGTCAGCGAGCGCAGTTCGGAGGCATGGGTGTCCGGCACCGTGGTGTGCTCCACGAACGACCAGTCGTCCACATGGGCCCCCAGGTATTCGGTTTCGAACAGCCGCCAGATCTCCGCGGAGGTCAGCTCCTTGCCGGTGGCGTCGGCCGCTTCCTGCACCACCTGGCTAAAGTCGATCTGCAGCCGGCGCGGCAGGTGGAAGCCGAAATCGGTCTCCATCACATAGGCCACGCCGCCCTTGCCGGACTGGCTGTTGATGCGGATCACCGCCTCGTAGGTGCGGCCCAGATCGGTCGGGTCGATGGGCAGATAGGGCACGTCCCAGGCCGGCGCGTTGGCCTGGCGCATCGCCCCCAGACCCTTCTTGATGGCGTCCTGGTGGGAGCCGGAGAAGGCGGTGAACACCAACTCGCCCGCGTAGGGGTGGCGCGGGTGCACCGGCAGCTGGGTGCAGAACTCGCTCATCCGCACCAGGGCGTTGATGTCGTGGATATCCAGCCCCGGATCGACGCCCTGGGTGTGCAGGTTCAGCGCCAGGGTGACGATGTCGACGTTGCCGGTGCGCTCGCCGTTGCCGAACAGGGTGCCTTCCACCCGGTCGGCGCCGGCCATCTGCGCCAGTTCCGCCGCCGCCACGCCGGTGCCGCGGTCGTTGTGCGGGTGCACCGACAGGATGATGCGGTCGCGCCCCTCCACGTTGCGCAGGAACCACTCGATCTGGTCGGCGTGGATGTTGGGGGTGGAGACTTCCACCGTCGCCGGCAGGTTGATGATCGCCCGGTTCTCCGGCGTCGGCTGCCACACGTCCAGTACCGCCTCGCAGATCTCCTTGGCGAACTCCAGCTCGGTGGAGGTGAAGCTTTCCGGCGAATACTGGTGGATGATCTTGGTCTCGCTCTCGGCGTCCGCCAGGTCCTTGATCAGCTTGGCCCCGGTGACGGCGATGTCGACGATGCCCTGGCGGTCCATGCCGAACACCACGCGGCGCTGGGTTTCCGAGGTGGAGTTGTACAGGTGGACGATCGCCGCCTTGGCGCCCTTGATGGCCTCGAAGGTGCGGCGGATCAGGGCCTCGCGCGATTGCGTCAGCACCTGGATCACCACGTCGTCGGGGATCAGGTCGTTTTCGATCAGCATACGCGTGAAGTCGAAATCGGTCTGCGAGGCGGCGGGAAAGCCCACCTCGATTTCCTTGAAGCCCATCTCCACCAGGGCCTTGAACATGCGCAGCTTGCGTTCCGGCCCCATGGGCTCGATCAGGGCCTGGTTGCCGTCGCGCAGGTCGACGCTGCACCAAATCGGCGGCTTGGTGATGGTGCGGCCGGGCCATTGCCGGTCGGCCAGGTCGACCTGCGGGAACGGTCGGTACTTTTCGGCGCTGTTCATCGTCATCGTCTGCGTCCTTCGCTTGGGCCGGCGCGCCGCGCCACCCTCCGGTGGGGCACGCAACGGTCCGTCATGTTCATGAATACGGGGATCGGGGCGGTCTACGGCCGTCGGTCAGCCCAACAGGAACCGACGACCGCCGATAAGTCGCGGAAGGAGCAGCAGATCGAGACGCAGGGCGCCGATCGTCATCTCAGGTCCGTCCATGGCGATGGGGCGTTCCATTCCGCTGTCGCCTGACCAGTTCCACGCTGCCGGTGCACCAAATTGGTGCGACAAAGCTGTAAAAGCCATTAATGCGGTCTGCCGGTCAAGACAATTGGCGCCGCCCCCGGATGCAGAGCGGCCATCCGGCGCAGGCCGCCGTCATGGGGCCGCCAGGCATTGCGGGCCGGGGCGCGAGCGGGCATATCGATTTGATCGCCCATGGGCTGGACGTCGCGACGAGGGGGCCGGCATGGCTGAAAAACAACTGCTTCACCTGGTGTTCGGCGGCGAGCTCGTGCACCCCCAGAAGATCGAGTTCGCCGATCTCAGCAAGCTCGACATCGTCGGCGTGTTCCCCAACTACGCTTCGGCCTACGAGGCGTGGCGGGCGAAGGCCAACGCCACCATCGACGACGCCCATATGCGCTACTTCGTGGTGCACATGCACCGGCTGCTCGACCCGTCGACCGACACGCCGAAGGACTGAGCAAGCCTCAAGGCGCCTTGCCGGCGGCCAGGAGCGCTTCGAACGCGTCGAGGAGCGGCTCCAGTTCGCCGATGCCGCCGACCACCGCATGGGGGCCGGCTGCCGTCAGCTCCGCGGTCGCCAGGGCGAGCCGGGCAGCCCGCGCATCGGGGTCCAGCGCCGAATAGTCCGCTTCCGACAGGCCGATGGCGTTGCCGGTGGCAGCGACGCCCACGGTCCAGGCACCCGCGGCCAGCCCGGCGGTGATGCCCGGCACGGTGTCGTCCACCACCACGCAAGCGGCCGCCGGCCACACCGCCAGATCGATCATCGCCTGCCAGTTCATCAAGGGCGACGGCCGGCCGACCGGCGTGTCCCCCGCCGCCACCACGGTATCGACGGTCAGGCCATGGGCGGCCGCGGCCGGCAGCAACGCCTCCACCACCTCCCGCGAATAGCCGGTGGTGGAGCCGATCTTCAGCCCGCGCGTCCGCGCCGCCGCGAGCGCACCCAGCGCCCCCGGCACCGGCACGGCCGAGGCGCCTACCACGGCGACCTGCAGCGGCAGGAAGGCATCGTAGAGGCGGTCGATATCGGCGGCACTCGCCGGTCGGCCGTGCACCGCCTGCCAGCGCCTCGCCACGGCCACATCGGCCAGCAGGGCTTCAATGTGGTCGCGCTTGGGCAAACCCATGGGCCGCCGCGCTTCGGTTGCGGTGAGGGCGACGCCGAACCGGGCGAAGGCATCGATGAACACCTGCACCGGCGCCAGCGAGCCGTGGTCGACGATGGTGCCGGCCCAGTCGACGATCAGCGCCTTCAGCGGGCCGGTGTAGCGGGCGGCCTGGCCGGTCATGGCATCACCGTGTCTGTGGCGGAGGCCGATCGGGTGTCGGCGGGAGCGGTGTCGGTCACGTCCAGTTCGTCGAGGGCCGAGGCCACGGCAGCCACCAGCCGGTCCATGTCCCCCGGCCCGATGGCGCCGATGCAGCCGATGCGGAAGCTGTCCACCTTGGTGGTCTTGCCGGGATAGATGATGAACCCGCGGGCCTTCAGTGCCCGATAGAAATCGGCAAATCGGTAGTTGGGATCGCGCGGGCTGAGGAACGTTACGATGATCGGCGCCTGCCGCACATGGTCCAGCAGGCTGATGAAGCCCAGCTCCGCCATGCCTTCCAGAAGGTGGCGGCAATTGTCGCGATAGCGCGCCAGGCGGGCCGCGCGGCCGCCTTCGGCTGCGAAGCGGGTCATCGCCACATCGAGTGCGGCGACCACATGGGTGGGCGGGGTGTAGCGGTACTGGCCGGTCGCCTGCATGTAGTGCCACTGGTCGTAGAGGTCGAGGCTGAGGGACTGGGCGTTGCCCTTGGCCGCCGCCAGCTCCGCCCGGTCGCACAGCACGAAGCCCAGCCCCGGCACGCCTTCCAGGCACTTGTTGGCGGACGCCACCACGGCCGCCGCCGGCATCCGCGCCAAGTCGATGGGCAATGCCGCAAAGGTGCTCATGGCATCGACGATCAGCTTGCGCCCGGCCTCGGCGGTGACGCGGGCGAGGTCGTCCAGCGGGTTGAGGATGCCGGTGCTGGTCTCGCAATGGATCACGCCGACATGGGTGATCGCCGGGTCGGCGGCCAGCCGGCGCGCCAGCTCCGCCGGGTCGGGCGGCGTGTCCTCCGCCGTCTCGTAGGTCACGACCGCGCGGCCCATGGTGGCGGCCAGCTTCACCATGCGGTGGCCGTAGGCGCCGTTCACCAGCACCAGCAGCTTGCCGGTGCGCGGCACCAGCGTGCCGATGGCCGCTTCCACCGCCGCGGTGCCGCAGCCCTGCATGGGCACGCAGACATGGCTCTCGCCGCCGGCAATCGCCTCCAGATGACGGCAGACGCGGTCGTTGAGCGCGCGGAAGTCGTCGTCCCACGACCCCCAGTCCACCAGCATGGCGCGGCGGGTCTCCGGTGCGGTGGTAAGGGGACCCGGCGTCAGCAGGATCGGCGGGGCGGTCATCGGCGGGGACCTTTCCAGACGGTCGGCCCGGCGGGGCCGAGGCGGTGGTTGACGAGCGTGCGCTCGGCGTGGAGCTGGCGCCGGCTGAGCAGCCGCTGGGCGTAGCCGAGCACCGTGGCCGCCATCTCCGGCCGCTCCGCCAGGTTCTCCCGCTCGCCGGGATCGGCCTCAAGGTCGAAGAACAGCGGCGGCAGGGCGGTGAAGTGCACGTATTTGCCGGCCCGGTCGCGCAGCACCGAAAAGCTGCACTGGTCGGGCGTCAGGCCGAGGGCCGTTTCCGCCGCCAGGGTTTCCGGGTCGCGGAAGTCGCACTCCCAGAACACGTCCTGGCGCCAGCCTGCCGGCGTTCCGCCCGCCAGGAACTCCACCAGCGAGCAGCCGTCCATCTCCTGCGGCACCTCAAGGCCCAGCGCATCGAGGATGGTCGGGGCGACGTCCACCGCCTCGGTGAACGCGTCGACCCGGCGGCCGCGGCCCGCGCCATGGCCCGGTGCGCGCACCATCAGCGGGATGTGGAAGGCGGGATCGTAGGGGCTGAGCTTGCCGTAGAGGTGGTGGTCGCCGAGCTGTTCGCCGTGGTCGGAGGTGAACACCACCAGCGTGTGCTCCCACTGGCCGCTGTCCTTGAGGAAGGCGAAGACGCGGCCGAGGTGATGGTCCACCTCGGTCATCAGCCCGTAGTAGGTGGCCCGTGCCTGGCGCTGGTCGGTCTCGCCGGCGCGGCTCACCGGGCCGTCGCCGTCGGGAAAGAAGCTGCGCCGCGGCAGGTGGTCCAGAAGCCAGGCGACGAAGGGGTGCTGGGCCGCCTGCTCGGCCCGGCTGGCCGCGCGCACCGGGGCCGGCACTGCTGCGGCATCGTACATCGCATTGTAGGGTTCCGGCGCCACCCAGGGCGGATGCGGGCGCAGCAGCGACAGGTGGAGGCACCAGCGGGTGTCGCGGCGCACCGACAGCCAGGCGAGCGCCTGGTCCACCATGTAGGCGGTATCGGAATGGGCGGCGTCGTAGACCGGCGGATCGAAGGTGGCACCGCGGTCCGGCGTGCGCCCGCGCGGGCGGTAGACGTCGTGCATGCCTGCGAACCGGCCGAAACCTTCGGCCGCCAGCCAGGCGCGCCACGGTGCCATGTCCTCCTGCACCCACAGTCCCGGCGTGATGCCCGGCAGCAGCCCTTCGTAGGTGTGCAGCAGGGGATCGTCGCCGGCCAGCCTGCGCGGATCGGCCGAGGTGTCGGTGTAGCCGTAGAGCGTGGGGTCGTAGCCGGCCTTGCGCACCTCCCGAGCCCAATTGCCGAAGCGGTCGTCGAGCGGCGTGCCGTTGCCCACCGAGCGGTGGGTCATCAGGTAGCGGCCGGTGTGCAGGCAGGCACGCGCCGGGCCGCACGGCACCGCCTGGGTGTAGTGGCGGCCAAACAGCGTGGCATCGGCGGCCAGCGCGTCCAGGTTGGGGGTTTTCACCACGGGGTGGCCGAGCACGCCGAGGCAGTCGGCCCGCCACTGGTCGGCGGTGATGAACAACAAGTTGAGATTGGCGCTGGACATGGCAGCGATCGACCTCGTCGATGGGGCGGGAACCATAGCCGAAGCCCGCGTTTACGTACCTGAAGCTTTAATGACAACGTTTCCGCGGGCGGACCGCCCCTGCGCCCCTGCCGGCCGCCGCGGCCTTGCCGGAGCGACCCGCCACTCCTATACCTGCCGCGCCATGCTCGCCGCCTTGGGTTCCCGCCGCGTCTGGACCATCGCGGCCGCCCTGCTCGTCGCCGGGGCGGCACTCTACGGGCTGGGCTCGCTGCGCCACCCGCCCACGTCGCCGCGCGCCGGCATCGTGGTGGAGGCGCCTTCCGTCGCCCCCCGCGCCCCCTCCGGCCTGGACGACGCGGTGCGCGTCGGCACCTTCAACATCCGCCGTGCCCGCGGCCGCGACGACATCGCGGAGTCCTGGCGGACCGCCGTGTGCATGGCCGGGCTCGACCTGCTGGCGCTGCAGGAGGTCGACGGCGGCACGCCGCTCGACACCGGGGTGGACCAGGCCCGCCTGTTCGGCCGCTGGCTCGGCCTCCACAGCCTCTACGCCCCGGCCGAACGCCAGTTCTGGCACGATCATTTCGGCAACGCGCTGCTGAGTGCGGCCCCGGTGCACCAGTGGGTCAACATCGCCCTGCCGCGGACCGATGGCCCCTCCTACCGCAGCCTGCTGATCGCCCGCATGGAGCTGCTGGGGCGGCCGGTGACCGTGATGGTGACCCATGTGGACCGGCGCGGCGACCGCCCGGCCCAGCTTGCCGCCGTGCTCGACCAGTTCCGGCGCGCGCCAGCGCCGGTGCTGCTGCTGGGCGACCTCAACACCTCGGCCCTGGCGCCGGAGATGGCGGGCATCGTCACCGATCCCGACATCGTGGCGGTCAACAACGGTGTCGACTGGGTGATCGCCCGCGGCTTCACCGCCGGCCCCGCCACCCTGTGCGATGTCGGCGGCAGCGACCACGCGCGCCTCGCCGTCGACCTGGCCTTCGCGGACACGCCATGAGCGACGCCAAGCGCGGCAGCGATGCGGCCGGGCGCCCGCGTATCCTGGTGGTGGCTCCCGCCTGGGTGGGCGACATGGTGATGGCCCACAGCCTGATCCAGGTGCTGCGCGCCGACCGGCCGGCCGCCCGCATCACCCTGCTGGCCCCGCCCGCCACGCTGCCGCTGGCGGCCTTCATGGCGGAGGTGGATGCCGGCATGGTGCAGCCCGTGGGCCGCGGCCGCCTGGGGCTGGCGGAGCGCTGGCGGCTTGGCCGCAGCCTGCGGGCCGCCCGCCACGACTGGGCGATCCTGCTGCCCAACTCGCTCAAGTCCGCGCTGGCGCCGTGGTGGGCCGGGATCCAACGCCGCACCGGCTACCGGCGCGAAGGCCGCAGCGTGCTGCTGACCGATCCGCGGCGGCTCGACAAACAGCGCCTGCCGCGCACCGTGGACCGCTTCGTGGCGCTGGGCCGGCCGGCCAACGCCGCCCCCGGTGCCGTGCCCTGGCCGCGACTGACGGTGCCGCCCGGCGCCGCGGAGGACGCGCTCGCCAGCCTCGCCCTGGCCGCGCCGGCCGAGCCCTTGCTGGTGCTGTGCCCCGGTGCGGAGTACGGCCCCGCCAAGCGCTGGCCGCCGGCCTCCTTCGCCGCCGTCGCCGCCCACCACCGGCGGGTGACCGGCGGCGATGTGTGGGTGCTCGGCGGACCCGGGGACCGGGAGACGGCAGACGCCGTGGCGCATGCGGTGCCGGGCGCCCTTTCACTCGCCGGCCGTACGTCACTTGCCCAGGCGGTGGCGCTGATGAGCCTGGCCCACGCGGTGGTGACCAACGATTCCGGTCTGATGCACGTTGCCGCGGCACTGGACCGCCCCCTGGTCGGCGTGTTCGGATCGTCGAGCCCGGAAATGACGCCGCCGCTGTCGCAGCGCGCCCGCGTCGTCTCCCTCGGCCTGGCGTGCAGCCCGTGCTTTGAGCGGGTGTGCCCGCTCGGCCATACCGATTGCCTCAACCGCCTCGATCCCCAGCGGGTGATCGCGGCACTGCCCGGACGCTGAGGAGGGCCTGTCGACCGTCATGCGCGTGCTGCTGGTGAAGACCTCCTCGATCGGCGACGTGATCCATGCCCTGCCGGCGGTCACCGACGCCGCGCGCGCCCATCCCGGCCTCAAGGTCGACTGGGTGGTGGAGGAGGCTTTGGCGCCGATCCCCTCCTGGCATCCGGCGGTGGACCGGGTGATCCCGGCGGCCGTGCGGCGCTGGCGGCGCACGCCGTTGAAGGCGCTGCTGTCGGGCGAGCCGTCGGCCTTCCGTCGCCATCTCAGGGCCGCCCGCTACGATGCCGTGGTGGATGCCCAGGGGCTTTACAAGAGTGCGGTGCTCGCCCGGCTGGCCAACGGCCCGCGCCATGGGCTGGACCGCGGCTCGGCGCGCGAGCCCATGGCTTCCTGGCTGATGCGCCACCGCCACGCCGTACCCACCGGCCAGCACGCGATCGCGCGGGTGCGCCAGCTCATGGCCGCGGCCCTGGGCTACGAGGTGGCGGCCGACAGCCTGCCCGACTACGGGCTCGACCGTGCCGGGTTCGCCCCGCCCGCGGGGCTGCCGCAGCCCTATGCAGTGCTGATCCACGGCACCGCGTGGCCCACCAAGCGCTGGTCGGTGGCGCGCTGGCGCGCGGCGGCCGAGGCCGCGCTGGCGGGCGGCCACGCCGTCGCCCTGCCCTTCGCGGCAAAGGAGGATGCCACCCGCGCCCACGCCATCGCCGAGGGGCTGGAGGGCGTCTACCCGGTGTTCACGCCGGGGCTGGACGACGCCGCCGCCCTGATCGCCAACGCCGCCGCGGGGATCGCCGTCGATACCGGGCTGGCCCATCTCGCCGCCGCCTTCGGCGTGCCGACCCTCACCCTTTACGGGGCCACCGATCCGGCCCTCACCGGTACCCAGGGAACCGCCCAAGGCACCTGGATGTCCGGCCTGGCCTGCGTGCCCTGCCGGCGGCGATCGTGCCGCATCGCGCCGGACCCGCTGGCGCCGCCGCCCTGTCTCGATACGTTGGACGGTCCTGCCGCCTGGGCGCAGGTCCTGGCCCTGGCGGCGAACGCCGGGGGTGCGCCGTGAAGCTGGCGCTCGCCATCCATGCCATGTTCCCCGATGGCGGGCTGCAGCGGGATTTCGCCACCATCGCCAGCCGCCTCGCCGCCGCCGGGCACGAGGTCCACGCCCTCGCCACCGCTTGGGAAGGCCCGCGGCCGGCGGGTGTGGCGGTGCACCTGCTGGGGGTACGCGGCCATTCAAACCACGCCCGCATGGCGGCGTTCGGCCGGGCGCTGGGAGATTGGCGGGACACCGCCCGGCCCGATGCGCTCACCGGCTTCAACCGCCTGCCTGGGCTGGACATCCACTATTGCGGCGACGTGTCGTTCATCGCGGAGGCCGGCCAGCGCGGCCCGCTCTACCGCATGACGCCGCGCTACCGCACCTATGCCGCCCTGGAGCGCGCGGTGTTCGATCCTGCCGCGGGCACGCAGATCCTGGCGCTGTCCCGCCGCACGGCGGATGGCTACCGGCAAGTCCACGGCACACCGGAGGAACGTTTCCACCTGCTGCCGCCGGGCATCGACCCCAGCCGCCAGCGGCCCAAAGATGCCGCCGCCCGCGGCAAGATCTTCCGCGCCGCCCTCGGCATTCCGGCCAGCGTGCCGCTGGTGCTGGCCATCGGCGCGCGCATGGACACCAAGGGGGTCGACCGCACGCTGGCGGCCCTGGCCGCGATCTCTTCCGGTGGCGGGCCGCAAGCCCACCTGCTGGTGCTGGGGCGCGGCGACATCGCCACCATCCACAAGCGCGCGGTGCGCCTGGGGCTCTACGGCCGCATTCACCTGCCGGGACCGCGTTCGGAAGTGGTGGACGCGCTGTGCGCCGCCGACGTGCTGGCCCATCCCGCACGGCGGGAGAACACCGGCGGCGCCATCCTGGAGGCCATCGTCGCCGGCCTGCCGGTGGTGGCCACGGCCAATTGCGGCTTCGCCGAACACATCGCCCGCGCCGATGCCGGCATCGTGCTGGACGAGCCGTTCGATGCGGCCGCCTATGCCGGCGCGCTGGTGCGCGCACTCAGGGGGCCGGACCGTACCCGCTGGTCGGCTGCCGGCGTCATCTACGGTCGCACCGAAGATCTCTATTCCGGCCTCGACACCGCCGCAGCGACCATCGCCGAGCTGGCGGCAGCCCGCGGGTGATCGTGCTCGACCCCGAATTCGCCCGCCTGCTGGCGCCGCAAGCGCGCAGCCTGGAGGGGTTGATGGCACTGGACGGCGATGCCCTGCGCGATGTGGAGGGCCGCCGCACCTTCCGTATCGAGCTTGGCGGCCGCGGCTTCTACGTGAAGCAGCATCGCGGCGTCGGCTGGCAGCACATCGCCAAGTCGCTGAGCGGCCTGCGCGCCCCGGTGCTGGGCGCGCGCAGCGAATGGCGGGCGCTGACGCGGCTGGCGAAGCTGGGCATCGCCGCTCCCCGGCCGGTCGCCTTCGCCGAGGACGGGCGAAACCCGGCCGCCCGCCGCTCGGTCCTGGTGATGACGGAGATTGCCCCGGCGGTCTCCCTGGAAGACGTTGCGCTGGGCCGTGTGCCGCCGCCCGGCTCCGCGGAGCGCCGCCGGCTGATCGCCGAGGTGGCGGGTATCGCGCGGCGGCTGCACGGCGCCGGCATCAACCACCGCGACCTCTATCTCTGCCATGTCCTCATGCCGGTGGATGCGGACGGCCGGCGCACGGGCCCCCTGGCGCTGATCGACCTGCACCGCGCCCAGATGCGCAAGGCGGTACCGGCGCGCTGGCTGGTGAAGGACCTGTCGGCGCTGATCTTTTCCGCCGCCCCGCTGACCCTCAGCCAGGCCGACCGGTTGCGCTTCGTTGCCGCCTACGAAGGCCGGCCGTGGCGCCATGTGCCGGCCGAGCGGCGGCGGCTGTGGGCGGCGGCCGATGCCAAGGCCGCACGGCTGACCCGCCGCCTCGGCGGACCTGCCACCGGCGACACCGCCGCCGGTTGACGGCCTGGCGACCCTGGCCTAGTGCAGGTTCGGTCCCGTTCGAGCTTAGGACGCTCCCCATGTCTCCCCTTCGCGTCGCCGTCATCGGTGCCGGGTTCTTCGGCAGCCGCCATGTGCAGAACTACGCCGCCCTTGAGGGTGCGGATCTGGTCGCCGTTTGCGATGCCGACCGCGCCATGGCCGAAGCGGCGACGGAGCGCTACGGCGGCGAAGCCGTAACGGACCCCGAAGCGCTGCTGGGCCGCGTCGACGCCGTGTCCATCGCCACGCCGACGGCAAGCCACCACGCGCTCGGCCGACTGTTCCTCGATGCCGGCGTGTCGGTGCTGGTGGAAAAGCCGATGACGCGCACGCTGGAGGAGGCCGACGACCTGATCGCCGCTGCCGCGCGTACCGGCAGCGTACTGCAGGCCGGCCACCTGGAGCGCTTCAACGGCGCCTATGGCGAGGTGTGCGCGCAAGCCAAGGCGCCGCGCCTCATCGTCGCCCGGCGGGTGGCCCCCTTCCGGCCGCGCGGCACCGATGTCAGCGTCGTGCTGGACCTGATGATCCACGACATTGACCTGGTGCTGGCCCTGGTGGGGGCGGCCCCGGTGGAGATCTCGGCCATCGGCGCACGGGTGTTCAGCCCGACCGACGACTTTGCCCAGGCCACCTTGCGCTTCGCCGGCGGCGCAACCGCGTCCATCACCGCCAGCCGCGTGGCCACGGTGACGGAGCGGGTGCTGAGCGTGCTCACCGACGACCGGGTGATGACCGCCGATCTCGGCACCAGCAAGCTTCAGGTAGCCCGCCGCGACCCCGCCGGCGGTGCCGACACGCCGGTGGCGACGGACGAGCACGCCTTTCCCCACGGCAACACGCTGGCCCGCCAGCTCGACAGCTTCGTCGCCGCCGTGCGCAGCCGCACCGCCGCGGTGGTGGACGGCCAGGCCGGGCGCGCGGCCCTCGACGTGGCGCTCGCCATCATCGCCCGCATCGCCGAGGGCGGCCGCCCGTGACCGCGGCCGGTCCCGAACTCACCATCATCATCGTCAACTACCGCACGCCGGACCTGACACGGCTGTGCCTGCGCCTCATCCGCAAGCATACCGACCCGGCCCGCGCCAAGGTGATCGTGGTCGACAACGCCTCCGGCGACGCCAGCGTCGCCTATCTGCGCGGCCTGGCGTGGATCACCCTGATCGAGCGCACGCCGGAGCCCGGCGAGCGGGTGGCGATCAACCACGGCCGCGCCGTCGACCTGGCGCTGGCGCAGGTGGATACGCCGTTCGCCCTGCTCATCCACACCGACACCTTCGTCCGCCATGCCGGCTGGCTCGACCTGCTGATGGCGCCCATGGCCGATCCCCAGGTGGGCGGCGTGGGCTCGTGGAAGCTCGACCTGCGCCCGGCCTGGCAGCGCGGCTTCAAGCGGGCGGAACGGGCGGTGCAGCGCGTGGTCTTCCCGCTCCTGGGCAAGGGCTACGGGCGCATCGAAGGGCTGGGCGAGAACTACTACTACCTGCGCAGTCACTGCGCGCTCTACCGCATGGCGCCGCTCAGGGACCTCGGCCTCACCATGGTCGACGACGCCTCGGGCCTGCCGCCCGGCAAGCGGCTGCACCGGCAATTGGAGGAGGCGGGCTGGACCATGGTGTTCCTGCCGGCCCGCCAGCTCATGCGCGCGGTGATCCATGCCGACCACGCCACCATGATCCTCAACCCCGAGCTGGGCATGAAGGCGGGCAGCCGGGCGCGCGGGCTGAAGCGGCTGCAACGGGTGATGGACGAGCTGGGTGCTGCGGCCATCCTGGCCGACGAGACTCTGGACCGGTAGGGCCGATCCCGCCCCCTACTCCACCGCCCGCACCGCGAGTACGGCGTTGAGCCCGCCGAAGGCAAACGAGTTGGACAGCACCGTGCGCACCGCAGCCGGGCGCGCCCGGTTGGGCACGTAGTCCAGGTCGCAGTCCGGATCGGGATCCAGGTAGTTGGCCGTGGGCGGGATCACCTGGTCGGCGATCGTCTTCACCGCCGCCACCAGCTCCAGCGCGCCGGCGCCGCCCAGGGCATGGCCGTGCACCGCCTTGGTGGAGGAGACCGGCACGCGTTCCGCCACCGCGCCCAAGGCCCGGCGGATGGCGCGCGTCTCCGTTACGTCGTTGGCCGCAGTGCCGGTGCCGTGGGCGTTGATGTAGTCCACCTCCTCCGGGGCCAGGCCGGCATCCTCCAGCGCCCCGGTGATGGCCGCCGCCGCGCCTTCCTCCGATGGGAAGACGATGTCGCCGGCATCGGCACTCATGCCCATGCCCGCCAGTTCGCCATAGATCTTCGCACCGCGGGCGCGGGCATCCTCCAGGCGCTCCAGCACGAACATGCCGGCCCCTTCCCCCAGCACCATGCCGCGCCGCTTCAGGCTGAACGGCCGGCAGACATCGTGCGTCATCACCCGCAAGGCTTCCCAGCCGCGGATGGTGCCGTAGGTGAGGCAGGCTTCGGTGCCACCGGTGACCGCCGCCCGCACGCGGCCGGTGCGGATCATCCAGAACGCTTCGCCGATGGCGTGGTTGGCGGACGAGCATGCGCTGGAGATCATGAAGGCCGGCCCCATGATCTTGGCATCCATGGTGACGTGGCTGGCCGCGGCACTGATCATCAGGCGCGGCACCGTCAACGGCATCACCCGCCGGTTGCCTTCGCCGTAGAGGCGCCAGAACTGGCTATCCAGCGTGTTCATGCCGCCGGCCCCGGTGCCGAGGATGACGGCGGTGCGCCGCACCAGCTCCGGCCCCATCTCCAGGCCGCTGTCGGCCAGCGCCTGGCGGGCGGCATAGACGGCGAACTGGGACACCCGGTCGAGCAGGTGGAGCTGGCGGTCGGGGAAATGGCTGGCCGGATCGAAGTCCTTCACCTCGGCGCAGACCTTGATGATCAGGCGCTCCGGATCGATCTGGCGGATGGTGTCGATGCCCGAGCGGCCGTCGCGGCACGCTTGCCAATGGCTGTCGGCATCGTGGCCCAGGGCCGAGATGCAGCCCATCCCGGTGATGGCCACGCGGTGCATGCCAGGGGTCATGCCGATTCCGCGCTCTGGTCCTGCTTTTCCGCGAGGAGCAGTTTCACGCCGTCGACCACATCGCGGAGGTTGTCGAGTTTGAAAGTCTCGTCCTCCTGCGGCACGTACACGTCGAACTCGTCTTCAATGGCGAAAATGATCTGCACAAGATCGAGGGATTCGATCTCCGAAAGCTCGGTGTCCAGCGAAAGGCTCGCCCGGTCCCGGCGCGTTTCCTGCGCGACGATCGCCATGATTTTATCTTCGATATCTGTCATGTCGTGCCAGTCTTTCGCCGTTCGGTGGTCGGCCGATGCTTGGACGGAAGTGCGGCGGCCGGCCCGTTGCATGTATCGGAATTGGACTGTGTAATCCAGCACCGAGCGCAGATCGGCGTGTCTATTTCAGATATCGGCCCGGCCAAGGTGCCTCGGCGCGTCCTAACCGTCCGACGAGTCGGTCTTTGCGGCCCTCGCCTCCAAAGCGGCGAGGCGCTTCTTGAACCCCTTGATGTCATCCTGGATGCGCCCGCTGCGCCGCAGGAACAAGATCTCCTGGACATAGTCGCCGCGCAGCTTGGCCGGTGTGCCGCTGTACATCACGCCATCCGGTACGTCGGTGCCGACGCCGGATCCGGCCATGATGATCGCATCCGACCCGATCACCCGGTGGTCGGCGACCCCCACCTGGCCACCCAGCACGGTACGGCTGCCGATCACCGTGCTGCCGGAGATGCCCGACTGGGCGGCGATCAGACAGTCCTCACCGATGCGCACGTTGTGCGCAACCTGCACAAGATTGTCGATCTTGGTGCCGCGGCCGATGCGCGTTTCGCCCAGGCCGCCGCGATCGACCGCGGAGCCGGCGCCGATCTCCACGTCGTCCTCCAGCACAACGGTGCCGAGCGAGGCGATGCGCCGGATGCCTTCGTTGCGCCCCACCGTCTCGCTGCTCCTGAGGGCCGGGCCCTCCTTGGCGCGCTCGATGGTGCTGACGTCCTCGGTGACGAAGCTGAACCCGTCGCCGCCGATCACGCAGTTGGGCTGCAAGATCACCCGGTCGCCGATGCGCACGCGGTCGCCGATGCGGACCCCGGCGGCAATGCGGCACCCCGCCCCCAGCGTGACCTCCGCGCCGATGGTCACCTGGCCGGCCACCTGGGTGCCGGGACCGATGCGCGTGGCGTCGCCGATTACCGCCAGGGGGCCGATCCGCACGTCCTCGCCCAGGTCCACGCCGGCACCCAGCACCGCGCTCGGGTGGATGCCCGGGGCCAGAGACGGCGGCGGTTCGAAGGCTTCGGCCAGTCCGGCCATGGCCAGCCGCGGCCGGTCGAGCAGCAGCCAGTCGGTCACCTGGGGAGCGGTGAGCTTGCCGCGCATCGCCCGCGGTACGGCGGCGGCACGGGCGGCACTGGCGGCCAGGGCCTTCGCCCCGCCGGCATCCAGCACCAGCGCCAGCTGGTCGGCACCGGCGGCGGCCGGGTGGGCGAGGCCGCAGACCAGGCGTCGGCCGTCGCCCTCCACGTCTCCGCCGACCCGTTCGGCGAGTTCATGGAGGGTATAGGAAATCGCGGCGGCCATGGGCTCGCGTCCGTCTGCTGGGGGAAGGATTGGCACGCGATCGACCTGGGATCGCAGGCTCCGCACGCTAGCAGACGCACCGAACGGGTCCAGCGCTTTGTCGGCAACGCCAGGAGCGCACCGGCGGGCGTGGCGGACTGGCCGCTTGTTGCCGCCGTGGCCAGGAGCTATCACGCAGTCCATGGGACGCCTGACCTTCTATTTCCTGTCGCAGCTCGGCAAGGCCGCGGGGTTCGCCACCTTGGTGCTGGTGCTGGTGGGCTGCTCGCTGTACTCCCAGCGCTACCTCGGCGACATCATCGAACATGGCCTGCCGCTCACCGTGTTCGGCCAGCTCGTGGTGTTCATGGTGCCGACCATGCTGGTGATCATGCTGCCGATCACGCTGGCCGGCAGCGTCCTGTTCATCTACGGCAAGCTGACCGAGGACAGCGAGGTCACCGTCGCCAAGGCGTGCGGCGTCAGCCAGCTCAAGCTCGCGGTGCCGGCGCTGATCGCCGCCCTGATCGGCGCGGCCATCAGCTACACCATGGCCTTCACGCTGATCCCGCAGAGCATCCAGGTGTTCCGCGACGTGCGCCAGGAACTGCGCAACACGCGGGTGGACACGCTGCTGCAGGCCGGCGTGTTCAACGAGGTGGTGGCCGGCCTCACCATCTATTTCGCAGAGCACAGCGCCGACGGCGTGCTCGCCCACATCCTCATCCACGACCAGCGCAGCGACGAGCGGCCGACCACGGTGATCGCCGCCCGCGCGGTGCTGGCCCAGACGCTCGACGCGCTGACGGTGCAGCTCCAGGACGGGGTGGTGCAGCGCCAGGTGCCCGGCGAAGACGAGCTGTCGACCATCCGGTTCGACGCCTACACCTTCGATGTGGACCTGGACGACCTGATCTCGTCGGGCGGCATGAACGACATCGCGGTGCAGGAGCTGTCCACCGAGGAGCTGCTGTGGCCGCCCCCGGAGATCGAGCCCGGCAGCCCCGACTACCGCGAGCGCCTGGCGGAAGGCCACCAGCGCATCGCCACACCGCTCCTGTGCATCACGCTGACCTTGATCGCAACCGCCGGCGCCGTTGCCGGCACCCACCAGCGGCGCTTCCAGCGCAAGCGCTTCCTCACCGTCGGTGCCACCCTCGGCGTCCTGGTCATCGTCTATCACGGCGCCGTTGTGGCCGCCCGCTCCAACCTGGTGTTCATCCCGGCTTTCTACGCGCTGATGATCCTGCCGGGCCTGTGGGCGCTGCTGATGCTGATGAATGCCGACGGCCGCTTCCGCGGCTGGCGGTCTTTCCTCGGCCGGCATTTCGGCTGGCTGCGCCCGGCCTGACCGCTGCCTGCGGAGCTCAGCGTCGGCGCCCGGAAAGGCGGGCCGCCAGGCCGTCGACCCGGCCGATCCAGGCCCAGTCCTGCGGCCGGGCCGCCACCTGGGAGGCCAGCCAGCGGTCGATCCAGCGGGCGACCGCCAATTCGTCGCTGACGCTGGCGGTGGCCGGCAAGGCCAGCGGGGCGGCACTGGTGAGCACGAACCGCGCTCCGCCCTCTCGCGCCAGCCGCACCGGCAGCAGCACCGCCCCGTTGGTGCGCGCCAGGCGGACTGCGATGCGCAGCGGCAGCCCCGGCTCGTCGGACTTCGACGGCATGGTGACCTCGCCGCCGGACCGTTCGTCCACCAGGATGCCCACCGCGCCGCCGTCGCGCAGATGGGTGACGGCGTCGCGCAGGCCGCGCTGGCCCTTTTCCATCAGCGCGGTCACGAAACGCCGGCGGATGCGCTTCAGGATGCCGTCGATCACCGGGTTCTTCTGCGGCCGGTAGAAGACGCCGATGCGCAAGCCGATGCCGGCAGCCGTCACCAGAAGCGCTTCCCAGTTGGAGAAATGGCCGCTGACGACGACCACCGGGCGGCCCGAGCGCATGGCCGCTTCCACCGCGTCCGGCGCGTCCACCCGCACCCGCCCGGCATCCCACAGCCGCTGGACCACGGCGTATTCCGCCAGGGTGCGGCCGAAATTGATCACCGCCTCGCGGGCACCGTGGCGCGCTGCCTCGGCCGGCCAGCCCAACTCGGCCAGGCGTCCCTCGATATCGCGCACCAGACGGGGTATCAGACGGCTCGCCACGGCGCCGCAGAAGCCGCCGAACCCCGACACCCAGTCGATCGGCATACGCCGGCCCATGGCCAGGATCGCCCGCGCCAGCCCGGCTTCCAGCGGAAACACGATGTTGCGTTGGCGCCATGCCCGGCGGCTGCGGCGGCGGTGATGGCGCGCCCAGGCGGCAGCACGGGCAGCGGCGCGGGCGTCGGCCGCAGGCTCCGTGGGGGCTCCGCTCATTGGTCCCAGCGGCGGTGCGGCCACAGCCACTGCTCCGGCCGCGCGCGGATCCAAGCTTCGATGCAGGCATTGACCTGCCCCATCAGGTCGCGCACGCGCTCCTCGCGCGTGCCCACCTCAGGGATCGCCAGGGGTGGCTCGCAGGTGACGCGGAAGCGGGCGCGCTCCAGCCGCTCCACGCGTACCGGCACCACAAGGCAGTCGATGCGGGTGGCGATCTGCGCCAGCACGGTGCCGGTCAGGGCCGGCTTGCCGAATAGCGGGATGGGCAGCCCATAGGCCCGCTTCTGGTCGACCAGCATGGCGATGCGGCCACCGGCGCGCACCTCCCCCAGCACCGCCTGCACCGATTCCGCCCCGCGCACCACGAGGTCGACGCCGCAGGCTTCCCGGATCTCCCGGATGATGCGATCGACAAAGCGGTTGTTGGGCGGCCGGTAGATCGCCTTGACCCGCAGGTTGTGGCGGGCACCCAATGCCGGCCCCACCTCCCAGTGCCCGGTATGGGCGCTGAAGAAGATCACGGGCCGCGGCTGCGTCAGCACGTCCTTGGCGATCTCGATATTGCCGATCTCGATACGGTCGCTGCCGGCCAGACGCGTCAGGTGGGGGTATTCCGCGCCGATGCGGCCGAGATGCGCCCACATGTCCGACAAGATGCGTTCGCGCTCGGCTGCGCTCTTCTCCGGGAAGGCGATGGCCAGGTTGGCACGGGCGCGGGCGGACGCGGTGCGCGCCCACCGTCCGGCACGGCGGCCGGCCCAGGCACCGAAATCCGACGCCCGGTCCACCGGCAGCAGGCGCACCAGAAAGAACACGGTGTGGATCGCGGCACCGATCAGCGGATGCCACAGCCAGTAGCGGCGCCACGACGCCGATGGAAAAGGTCTGGGCCGCGTCGCCACGCTGTTCCCCTAGGCCAATCGACAGTTGTCAGCCCTGGGTGGGCTGTGCGCTCCGGAGGGTGGGACATAGGCCCATCACGCGACGGTTCCCAGCACCAGCACCGCGTTGAGCCCGCCGAAGGCAAACGAGTTGGTGGCGGCCGCCCGGAACGACTTGGGGCGCGGACCCTCGGTCACGTAGTCGAGGTCGCAATCCGGATCGGGCTCGGTGAAATTGGCGGTCGGCGGCATCACCTGGTCGGCCACCGCCTTGGCGGTCACCAGGCATTCGATGGCACCGGTACCGCCAAGCGCGTGGCCGTGCACCGCCTTGGTGGAACTGACCCCGAGCCCTTCGGCCAGCGGCCCGAACACCTGCCGGATCGCCTGGGTCTCGTTCACGTCGTTGGCCTGGGTGCCGGTGCCGTGGGCGTTGATGTAGCCCACGTCCTGCAGTCCCAGGCCGGCTTCCCTGATGGCGCCGGCGAGCGCGCGGGCCGCTCCCTCCGCGGAAGGCTCCAGCAGGGAATGGGCATCCGACGACAGGCCGTAGCCGAGGATTTCCGCATAGATGCGGGCGCCGCGCGCCTTGGCCCGATCCAGGTCTTCCAACACCAGGATGGCGGCTCCCTCGCCCAGCACGAAGCCTTGGCGGTCCTTGCTGAAGGGCCGGCAGGAGAACGGGTCCATCACCCGGAGCGCCCACCACGGCGGCAGGCTGCCATAGGTGAACAGCGCTTCCGACCCGCCGGTGATGGCGGCGTCGGCACGGCCGCTGCGCACCATCCAATAGGCTTCGCCGATGGCGTGGGTGGACGACGAGCAGGCGCTGGTGACGGTGAACGCCGGACCGCGGATGCCGAACTCCATGGTGATGTTCGACGTGGCGGCACTGGGCATCAGGCGCGGCACCGTGCTGGGATGCACGCGGGTCTGCCCTTCGCCGTAGACCCGGCGGGCCGAGGCATCGATGGTGGTGGAGCCGCCGATGCCGGTGCCGGTCACCACCGCCAGGCGCTCGTTCAGATCGGCGGCACCGGGGTCGATGCCGCTGTCGGCCACCGCCTCGCGGGCCGCCACCAGGGCATACTGGGAAAACGGATCGTAGGCCGGCAACAGCCGCGGATCGAAATGCTCGTCCGGCCGGAAGTTGCGCACCTGGGCGCCGATCTTGATCTTCAGCGGTTCGGCGATGCCGGTGATCTCGGCGATGCCGGACCGGCCTTCGCGGATGGCGGGCCAGGCCTCCGCCACGGAATTCCCGCAGGCGGTAACGCAGCCGAGCCCGGTGATCGCAACACGTGCCATGCCCATCACCCCCTTGGCCTACCCTGGGCGACCGATGGCTCAGGCGTTGGCCGCGGCCTGCTCCTTTTCCGCAATCAGGCGCCGCACACCGTCGACGATATCCCCCATGGTCTCCAGCTTGAAGGCGTCCTCTTCCTGGGGGATGTCGATGTCGAAGCTGTCCTCGATGGCGAAGATGATCTCGACGAGATCGACAGACTGGATGTCCACCTCGTCCAGGCGCGTCTCACGCGTCAGCGAGGCTCGGTCCAGCCGCCGTTCCTTGGCGATGATGTCGAAGATCTTGTCCTGAACGTCGTCCATGGGGGTCCGTCTCTGGTGGGACAGTGCGCCGTTGCGTACTGTGAAAACCGGCCGGCGCGTGGGCGGACTGCTGAACCTAATGGCAGATCCCACCGCCGTTCGGGCCAAGCGCCCGGACTGGCTTGAGCGCGGATGGCTATACCACATTCTTACTCGCGCGCCAGCCTTGTGAACATGTGGCCACGGCCGGCCGGAACCGCGGGCGGGCCCGCCGAGCGACCGACCGGAGTTTGCCGATTCACCTGCCGCGGCATTGACGCTACCGTGGCGCAACCGTACCGATGGACCCGTCGAAAGGGAACCCGCCCATGACCATCGCCGAGCCCGGATTCGCCGGCCGCCAAGGCACCCGTCGGCCCCGTGCCGCCTTCGTTGCGTTGGCGGGGGCACTGCTGCTGGCCGCCTGCCAGACCGCAGCACCGCCGCCCCCGCCGCCGGAGGAGGAAAATCCCAGCGCCTGCAGCCGCACCTACACCGGCGGGGCCGCTTCGGCATTGGCCAACTCGCCGCAGGGCTGCGCCGTCGCCCCACCCTGACGATCAGCCCCCGCCAACCCTGAAACCAGCAGGCCCAAGCTGTGCCTCCCGTCACCCGATTCGCCCCCAGTCCAACCGGCCTGCTGCATGTCGGCAATGCGCGCACCGCCCTGGTGGCGTGGTTGTTCGTGCGCAGCCAGGGCGGCCGCTTCGTGCTGCGGCTGGACGACACCGATACCGAGCGCTCCACGCCGGAGTTCGCGGCCGCCATCGAACGCGACCTGGCGTGGCTGGGGCTCGACTGGGATGCTTTCGAGCGCCAGTCGGACCGCACAGCCGCCTATGAGGACGGCATCGCGCGCCTGAAGGCGGCCGGGCACCTCTACCCGTGCTACGAGACGGCCGAGGAACTCCACCTCAAACGCCGCACGCTCTTGGCGCGCGGCCGGCCGCCGCTTTACGACCGGGCGGCGCTCGCCCTCACCGCGGCGGACCGCCAGCGCCTGGAAGCCGCCGGACGCCGCCCCCACTGGCGCTTCAAGCTCGACCATGGCTCCATCCAATGGCAGGACGCGGTGCGCGGCCCGGTGCAGTTCAACGGTGCGGACCTGTCGGACCCGGTGGTGATCCGCGAGGACGGGCGGCCGCTCTACCACCTGTGCTCGGTGATCGACGATGTGGGGCTGGGCATCACCCATGTGGTGCGCGGCGAAGACCACGTCACCAACACCGCCTGGCACGTGCAGATGTTCCAGGCCCTGGGGGCCGAGCCGCCGGCCTTCGCGCACCTGCCGCTGCTCGCCGACGCCGAGGGCAAGGGCCTGTCCAAGCGCATCGGCAGCCTCAGCCTGGCGGCATTGCGCGAGGAGGAGGGGCTGGAGCCCATGGCGGTGGCGGCGGTGCTGGCGCGCGTCGGCACGTCCTTGCCGGTGGAGCCGCTGACCAGCCTGGCGCCGCTGGTCGAGAGCTTCGATTTCGGCCATTTCGCCCGCGCCACCCCCAAGCTCGATCCCGCGGAGTTCGTGCGCATCAACGCCAAGCTGCTGCACGCCATCCCCTTCGACCATGTGTCCGAACGGGTGGCGGCCCTCGGTGTGGAGGGCATGGACCAAGCCTTCTGGGATGCCGTGCACCCCAATATCGAACGCCTCGGCGACCTGGTGGACTGGTGGCGGGTGGCCAAGGGACCGATCACTCCGGTGGCGGACGACCCGGCCTACCTGGCCGAGGCAGCAGGCCTGCTGCCGGCCGAACCGTGGGACGCGGAAACCTGGAAGGGCTGGACCGCGGCGCTGAAGGCGGCCACCGGGCGCAAGGGCAAGGCCCTGTTCCTGCCGCTGCGCCTGGCACTCACCGGGCGTAGCGCGGGACCGGAAATGGCGGCCCTGCTCCCGCTGATCGGCCGGGCACGCGCCCATGCCCGTTTGTGTGGCACGGCCGCGTAGGCTGAGATCGAGCTTGCAGATCCAACCACTGCCATAGGTCGTTGAACTCCTGGAGTTTGCATATAGGATCATATTCTAATGAAAGCCATTTCTGGCGAGGCTTAGTATGAGAGTTCGGCGCATTGTTCTGGAGAGTAAAGAAATCGAGTCAGACACCGAATGGAGGACAGTTGACCTGACCCACAAATACGCCCCGATATTTACCAGGACTAAGCCCATTCGAGCGGGATGGAAGTGGCGGTCGGCTAGAGTCAGAAGCACCAACAGACAATATATCTTGTTAGCAGAGTGCAATCCTGGTCGTGACAATTGGAAGGCAGCGCTCTTGATGATTGAACAGAATGGCAATGCCTCGGTGGTTGGGCGTTTTGAACATCACGGCACTCATCCTGGCTTGCATGTGCATAGCCATTGCCAACGCAGTGGAATTGAACTTGGTCCCTCCGGCCTTGATGATCTGGTACGAATTCCAAAGGTAGGCCGCGGATCCTATCATCGGCGCCAGATCGCATGGACCGAAACTGCTTTTTGGGAAGCTGCGAAACGTTTCTTTCGCGTGAAAGAACCGAAAGGAACTTTGCTGTGATCAACTATCATGGTGTCAAGAAATTTCTATGCGACACTTTCTGTTCTTCGATCGAAATCCATCCAGTTCCAAGTGGATTCGCGATCAGCACATGGTTCTCCGACAGATCTGGCGACCCCATTGGGTGTTTTTTGACTGAAGAAAGCGATGGATACAGAGTTGAAGATGATGGTGAATATCTTGCCCGATTGATTGCAACAGGCGTCCAGGTAGATCAAGGCCAACGTGCCCAGATCTTAGACGCTATCCTTGAACAAGGTGATGCTACTTGGGATCGGGACACTTTTGAGATTCGGAGTGACGTATTCCCGGAAACTGAAGTAGGGGCGCGGCTGATCAAGTTCTTGTCAACCCTGATTCGTGTTAGAGACCTAGAACTCCTAACACGAGACGTAGTTAGATCAACGTTCCATGACGACGTTCTGTCTGCCTTGGAACGGCGATACAGTCACTCTATGGATTTCTGCGAGAATCAGCCCGTTGACGAAACGCTTGCAGAATTCCCGCCCGATTTGGTTATTCGGCATAAACATGTAGAGGGAGCGGCGATTGGCGCACTATATTTCGTGACATCAAACGATAAATTAAACGAAGCTCTACTATTGCAAATGGAAGCAGACAGGCTCAACCGGCAGGATCTACGAATCATTGCCCTCATTGAGGATTCTGACATGCGCACTATTAGCAAGAAGAAATTCCAGCGCGCCCAAAATCGATCTCTGTCTATGCCGATATTCAGAGGAGACGAGGATGCAGCTATTCGCAGAATCGGTCGTGACCTAGCCATCGCGGGGTCGCATGCATAGCATTGGCTGACTTGGGCCAATATGACCGACCCGCAAGCGTAGCAGTGCCATGCAGATCTCGCTCTACAACACGCTGACCCGCACCAAGGCTCCCTTCGAGCCCATCGATCCCGACCATGTGCGGCTCTATGTCTGCGGCCCCACGGTCTACGACACCGCGCACATCGGCAACGCCCGGCCGGTGGTGGTGTTCGACGTGCTGGTGCGGCTGCTGCGCCACGCCTATCCGCGCGTCACCTACGTACGCAACATCACCGATGTGGACGACAAGATCATGGCCGCGGCCAAGCAGCGCGGCGAGACCATCGCGGAGGTGACTGCGCGCACCACCAAGATGTACCACGACGACATGGCGGCACTTGGCGCCCTGCCGCCCGACGTGGAGCCGCGGGCCACCGCCCATATCGCGGAGATGCAGGCGCTGATCGCCGCCCTGATCGCCCACGGCCATGCCTATGCGGCGGAAGGCCACGTGCTGTTCCATGTGCCCTCGATGCCCGACTACGGGGCGCTGTCCGGCCGCAGCCGCGACGAGCAGATCGCCGGTGCGCGCGTCGACGTCGCCCCCTACAAGCGCGATCCCGCCGATTTCGTGCTGTGGAAGCCCAGTGCCGACGACCAGCCGGGTTGGGACAGCCCCTGGGGCCGCGGCCGTCCGGGTTGGCACATCGAATGCTCGGCCATGGCCGCCACCCATCTCGGCGAGACCTTCGATATCCACGGCGGCGGGCTCGACCTGGTGTTCCCCCACCACGAGAACGAGATCGCCCAGAGCCGCTGCGCCCATGGCAGCCCGATGATGGCGCGGGTATGGATGCACAACGGCTACCTGACGGTGAACGGCGAGAAGATGTCCAAGTCGCTGGGCAACTTCTTCACCGTCCACGACCTGCTGGAGCGCCATCCCGGGGAGGCCATCCGCCTCGCCCTGCTGGGTGCCCACTACCGCCAGCCCTTGGACTTCACCGAGGATGGGCTGGCCAGCGCCCGCAAGCAGCTCGACCGGCTCTACGGCGCGCTCAGGCCCCATGCCCAGGTGGCGGTGGACGATAACGTAGCGCCGCCACCCGCCCTGGCCGACGCGCTGGGCGACGACCTCAACACGCCCCAGGCGCTGGCCTGCCTGCACGATCTGGCCGGCGCACTCAACAAGGCCGACGGTGCCGATGCGGTCGCCAAGGCCAAGGCCGAACTGCTGGCCGGCGGCCGGCTGCTCGGGCTGGTGGAGGGCGATCCCGAAGCCTGGTTCCACACCGGGGCGGCACCGGATGCCGCGGGCCCGTCGCCGCAGGACATCGAAAGCCTGATCGCCGAGCGGGCGGCGGCGCGCAAGGCCCGCGATTTCGCCCGCGCCGACGAGATCCGCGACGGACTGGCGGCCGCCGGCATCGTGCTGGAGGACAGCCCCCAAGGCACCACCTGGAAGCGGGGTTAGGACCGCCCGACTCCGTACCACCGGGTCGTCACCCCCGCGAAGGCGGGGGTCTCCGCGAACCCGAAGAGATCTTCGCCTGCGCGGGGATGACGGATCGCGGATCGTCCGGGTGAGTGCAGAGCCGGCGGTGCCTACCGCCGTTCAAACCGGTCGCGGTAGCGCAGTTTCAGGCAGTGCCCGGGCAGGAAGGCCATGGGCAGGTCGTCGGTCTCCACCCAGGCAAACCAGTCGCGGCCCGCCCGCCACGCGCCGGCCAAATTGTTGGCCAGGCCGCCGGCGGCCAGGACAATCGGGTGCGCCAGCCGCCGCACACCGGCGGCGGCACCCTGTGCCGTTGGGGCCGGCCCAGCCGCGGGCTGGGGGATGGCCGTCGTCGTGATGTCGCTCATCGGTCTTGCCGCTCCTCATCGGATTGGGGGCGGCGTTTCTCTCCCCACGAAGGTTGGTCCTCCGCGGCTTATGCCGTGGGCCCACTTTGTCTGGCCCGGTGTCTCCAACGCCGGAAGATAGGATGCGAAGGAACGAACGGGAGGCGCCGGCCACGTCCCGGCGCGATTTCTCGGCGCACCGTTGCTGCAGCGCAACACCCGTGCCTTCGCACGCGGCAGCCTACCCCATGGGGATGGGGCGCGATTCGCGATAGACTGCCGGCGAGTCACTGGCAGAAAACGCGAGCGCTGCCGGCCCAAGCGGGCAGTGGGTGTTGGGGAACGGCAGGAATGAGTGAGACGCCACGGCGCCCACGCGGCCGGCCGGCCCGCAGGCCCGCACCGCGCCATCCCCTGGTCGACGCCTTCCTCGACATGATGGTGGCCGAGCGTGGAGCGGCCGCCAACACGCGGCTCGGCTACGGCCGCGACCTGGATACCGCCAGCGCCTTTCTCATCGGGCGCGGCGTCGAGCTGCCCCAGGCCCAGACGTCGGACCTGCAAGCCTTCCTCGCCCGCTATGCCGATCCCGCCGGTGCGCCGGTGACCGCCGGCACCCAGGCGCGGCGGCTCTCCGCGCTCCGCCAGTTCTTCCGCTTCCTGGTGTCCGAAGGCGTGCGCCTCGACGAGCCCACGGCGGCGCTCGATAGCCCGCGCCAGGCGCGTGCCCTGCCCAAGACCTTGTCCGAAGCCGAAGTGGTGCAGCTCATCAAAGCCGCCCAGGGCCGCCCTTCCCCGGAAGGCGTGCGCATGATCGCGCTGATGGAGGTGCTCTACAGCACCGGGCTTCGGGTGAGCGAACTGGTGGGCCTGCCCATGTCGGCGCTCAGGTCCGACGGCACGCTGCTCGTCTACGGCAAGGGCGGGCGCGAGCGCGTGGTGCCGCTGACCGATCCGGCACGCGATGCGCTGGGCGCCTACCTGGCGGTGCGCAGCCATTTCCAGATCCCCGGCCAGGAAGCGCGCCAGAGCCGCTACCTGTTCCCGTCGCGCAAGTCGGAGACGGGCTACCTCACCCGCCAGCGCTTCGCCCAGGTGCTGAAGGAGCTGGCGGTCGAGGCGGGGGTAGACCCCGGCCGGGTGAGCCCCCATGTGCTGCGCCATGCCTTCGCCACTCACCTTTTGGAGCACGGGGCGGACCTGCGGTCGGTGCAGCAGATGCTCGGCCATGCCGATATCTCCACCACGCAGATCTACACCCATGTGCAGACCGACCGGCTGACCCGCCTGGTGGAAACCCACCACCCGCTGGCCGGTGGCGGTCGCAAGGGCGGAGACGGCTAGCCGCCGGTTCCATGCTTGCCCGCCGGGCTGGCTGTGCTAGAGCGGTCTGCGCTTTTGCGGTTCCAGCCCGGGCCGGAGCCGCTTCCGCCGCGGGCGAAAAACCTCTAGGTGGATGCTGCGGCAGCGAGAGGCAGCGAAAGGCAGCGAAAGAGGGTGTCATGCACCACGCGTTCCTGGAATTCGAAAAGCCCATCGCCGAACTGGAAAGCCAGTTGGACGAGTTGCGGCGGCTGTCCGACCAGGGATCGCTGGAGATCTCCGACGATGTGGCGCGGCTGGAAACCAAGGTCGTCAAGCTGCTGCGCACCACCTATGACCGGCTGACGCCACTGCAGAAGGTGCAGGTGGCGCGCCATCCGGATCGGCCGCATTTCGTCGACTACCTGCAGCGCCTGGTGGACGGCTTCGTCGCCATCTCCGGCGACCGCACCTTCGGCGACGACCCGGCGATCCTCGGCGGCATCGGCCGCTTCCGCGGCCGTGCGGTGGTGGTGATCGGCCAGGAGAAGGGGGCGGACACCGAAAGCCGCGTGTTCCACAATTTCGGCATGGCGCGGCCGGAAGGCTACCGCAAGGCGCAGCGGCTCATGCGCTTCGCCAACCAGTTCGGCATGCCGGTGCTGACCTTCGTGGACACCGCCGGCGCCTACCCCGGGATCGCATCCGAAGAACGCGGCCAGGCCGAAGCGATCGCGCGGTCCATCGAGACCTGCCTGGAAATCGAAGTGCCGATCATCACCACGGTGATCGGCGAAGGCGGCAGCGGCGGCGCCATCGCGATTGCCGTGGCCGACCGGGTGCTGATGCTGGAGCACGCCATCTACTCGGTGATCTCGCCGGAAGGTTGTGCGTCCATCCTGTGGCGCAGCGCCGACCAGGCCGGCGAGGCCGCCCAGGCCCTGCGCCTCACCGCCAACGACCTGAAGCAGGTCAAGGTGATCGACGACATCATCAAGGAGCCCGTCGGCGGTGCCCACCGCCATCCCGACGAGATGATCGCCGCGGTGGGCGATCGCATCGCCATTGCCCTTGCCGACCTCTCCAGCATCGACGGTGCCAGCCTGCGTGCCCGCCGGCGTCAGCGCTTCCTCAACATGGGCACCGATGTGGGGCCCCTCGGTCGTTAGAGCTTAGTGAAATAGGACTGCGCCCGGAGGGGTGCGGGCCGGGACCGAATGAACAGCGGTGCAGACGCGCCCACCTGCGGATACCGGATCTTCACCACTTTGGTGCTACGACACCCTCGACGGGGCGGCGCCCCCGTGGCTGTGATGACCGGGACGCGATGGCCGAGGGCTGGCTGCAATCCCGCTTCAACAAGATGTCTCGCTGGTTCGCCGGGGATGAGCCCCGCGCGCCCCAGGAGCACGCCCAGGCCGAGCACCACCGCGAACCATCGCTGATCGAGACCGCGGACTTCTCCAATCTGACGCTGGAGGAGGTGCTGCGCCGCGAACCCGGCGCCCTGGCGGTCACGCTGCACATCATCACGCTCCGGGCATTCAAGGAGGTGGTGGCGGCCGAATGGGCGCGCTACGCCCGCAATGTGGAGCTGATCTGCGACGGCGTGTTCCGCCGCCATCTGGAGGTGCAGCACGTCTACAGCCTGCACGGCGACGACACCTTCATCCTCTCCTTCGCCGGGCTGTCGGAAACCGAAGCGACACGGCGTGCCGCGGTGATCGCCAACGAACTGATGCACCGGCTGGTGGGCAACCGCTTCCTCGGCGCCCAAATCCAGGTGGGCACCATCGACCGCGATGCCGTCGTCACCGAGTCCGGCGCACTGAACCTGGCCGCCATCGAGGATGCGGTGGCAGCCGCCCAGCCGGTCCCGCTGGACGATCCGGGCACCGGGCGGCGGGCGGCCGGTCCGGGCGGCCCGGACGGGTCCTGGCAGCCGCTCGCCAAGGGCGCCTCCCCCTTGGCCGGGCTCCGCACGGCGCAACCGGGTGCTGGCCGGGAGGAGCCGGGCGAGCCCCGCTGGCAGACGCTGACCTGGCCGCCGGACGGCCGGCGCGGAGCGGCCCTGGTGAAGGCGCTCCCGCCGGCGGCGCAGGAGGGCCTGCCGGTGGGTGTCGCGCTTCGCTTCCGGCCCACCTTCGCCGCCCGCTGGGGCCGCGTGACCCACTATCACTGCCTGCCCATGCGCCAGGAGACCGACGGCCGGCTCGTCCTCGGTGCGGCGGTGCTCGGTCCCCACGCGCCGGCGGCGCACCGTGCGGCCCTCGATCTCGCCGTGCTCAACGGGGCGCTCACCGAATTGCAGACGGCGGTGGAAGACCGGCGCAGTGCCGAGGTGATCGTCCCCGTCGCCTTCGCCACCCTGCATGCGCCCTACTTTGCGGCGCTGGTGGTGATCCTGCATGCCTTCGCCGATGCCCTGCGCCTGCGCTACCTCACTTTGGAGCTGATGGACGTGCCGGCGGCCGCCTCCGCCGCCCACCTGGTGGGGGCTGTGCGCAGCCTGTCGGCCGATTGCCGGGACATCCTGGTGCGGGTCGACCCTTACGACAGCGATTTGCAGCGCTTCCACGGCCTGCCGGTGCGCGCACTGGGTGCTGTCCTGCCCGCCCCCGCCGACGAAGCACGCCGGATGGCCGAGACGGCGCTGGCCGCCCTCGACGGCGCTCATACCTATTGGTGGAACGTGCAGTCGGACGTGGAACGCCGCGCGCTCATCGGCGCGGGCGGCCTCCTCATCAACGGCCCCTGCATCGGGGCCGACTGTCCTCAACTGATGGGCGAACGGGATCTGGCGCCGGCCCCGTAGGCCGGGCAGCCGATCAGCTCGACTTCAGGCCGAACTTGCCGAAGCGCTTGTTGAACTTGGCCATCTGGCCACCGCGTTCGATCACGCGGTGCACGCCCGTCCACACCGGGTGCGACTTGGGGTCGATTTCCAGGCGCATTGTGTCGCCCGGTGAGCCCCATGTGCTCCTGGTCTTGAACTCGGTCCCGTCGGTCATCACAACGGTGATCTCATGGTACTCGGGATGAATGCCGTCCTTCACCGCCGCACCCTCGTAATCGCTCTGGCGTCCTTGCACGAAGCAGCGGTGTATAGCCGAGACCGGCAGGGACGTGCAACCGGCGTAAACAGATGCGGGACGGTTATGCCGCCGGTGCACGGCGCGGGCGGCGGGCCGAACCGACTGCAGGAGAAGTAGGATGGAGGTCCAAACGGGGCAGCCCACATCGCCGTCGCGTCCCGGTCTCGGGGTGCTGCGCCGGCTGCTGCCGTGGCTGGCACCCTATCGCGGCCGGGTGCTGGGCGCGGTGGTGGCGATGCTGGTGGCGGTGTCGGCCATCCTGTCGCTGGGGCTGGGGCTGCGCGTGCTGGTCGATTCCGGCTTTGCCGAGGGCAGTGCCGGCAGCCTCGACCTGGCGCTGGCGGCGCTGTGCGCGCTGATCGTTGTGCTGGCGATCTCCAGCTACACGCGGGCCTACCTGATCATGTGGGTGGGCGAGCGGGTGGTGGCGGACTTGCGCCGCGCGATCTATCGCCATGTGGTGTCGCTGCCCATCGCATTCTTCGAGCAGACACGCACCGCGGAAGTGATCTCGCGGCTCAACACCGACACCACGGTGGTGCAGGGGGCCGTCGGCACCTCGGTCTCCTTCCTGCTGCGCAACCTGCTCACCGCCATCGGCGGGACGGCCATGATGCTCGTCACCTCGCCGCTGATGACCGGGCTGATGGCTCTGGTGATCCCCCTGGTGGTGGTGCCGGTGATCGTGTTCGGCCGGCGGGTGCGGCGGCGCAGCCGCGACAGCCAGGACCGGCTGGCCGATCTCGCCGCCCATGTGGACGAAACCTTGCACGGCATCCGCACCGTGCGTGCCCACAGCCACGAGGTGCGGGAAACCGCCACCTTCGGCGAGCGCGCCGAAGCGGCCTTCCAAGCCGCGGCCCGCCGCATCCAGGCCCGTGCCGCCATGACCGCCACCGTGATCGTCATCGTCTTTGCCGGCATCGCCTTCGTGCTGTGGGCCGGCGGCCATGCGGTGCTGGATGGCCGGCTGACCGCGGGCGAGATGGCCGCCTTCCTGTTCTTCGCCATCATGGTCGCGAGTTCCGCCGGGGCGGTGACCGAGCTTTTGGGCGACGTGCAGCGCATGGCCGGCGCCACCGAACGCCTGTTCGAGCTGCTGGACACGCCGCTGGCCGACGCTTCCGGGCCGTGGCCGGCGCAGCTTCCGGCACAGGTGGAAGCAGCGCTCGCCTTCGAGGCGCTGTCCTTCCGCTACCCCTCGCGGCCCGACATCGCCGTGCTGGACCGCTTCGACCTGACGATCGCCGCCGGCCAGTCGGTCGCCCTGGTCGGGCCGTCGGGAGCCGGCAAGAGCACGGTGCTGTCGCTGCTGCTGCGCTTCTACCAGCCCACCGGCGGGCGCATCCTGATGGACGGCGTCGACATCGCCCAGGTCGACCCCGCCAGCCTGCGCGCGCACATCGCCATCGTGCCCCAGGACCCGGTGCTGTTTTCCACCTCTGCGCTGGAGAACATCCGCTACGGCCGGCCCGAGGCCAGCGACGAGGAGGTGCGGCAGGCCGCTGTGGCCGCCTTCGCCGACGGCTTCATCAGCACCCTGCCGGAAGGCTACCGCACCTATCTGGGCGAACGCGGCGTGCGCCTGTCCGGCGGCCAGCGCCAGCGCATCGCCATTGCCCGGGCGATGCTGCGCAACCCGTCGCTGCTGCTGCTCGACGAAGCCACCAGCGCGCTCGACGCGGAAAACGAACGCCTGGTGCAGGATGCGCTGGAACGGCTGATGGCGGGCTGCACCACCATCGTGGTGGCCCACCGCCTGGCCACCGTGCAGCGGGTTGACCGTATCGTCGTGCTCGACCACGGCCGCATCGTCGACCACGGCAGCCACCGCGACCTGGTGGCGCGCGGCGGCCTCTACGCCCGGCTGGCCGCACTGCAGTTCGGCGAAACGGGGTCGACAAACGGGGCAGACCTGACCGACCTTGCCAAGGCCCCCACCGCTGCCCGGACCGGCCGATGAAGCTGTTTGTGGTCGTCTGCGAGAATCCCAACCCGCGGATCGAAGCGGCGATCCGCCGGCATTTCCCGAAGGACCACCTGGTGTTGGCCTTCAACGCCTGGCTGGTGGGCGGGCAGACGACGGCCCAGGAGCTGTCGCGCACGCTCGGCATTTACGACGGCAGCAACGGCGCCGGCCTGGTGATCGGCGTGGCCAGCTACTACGGGCGCGCGTCCAAGCGCACGCGCGACTGGATCAGCCAGCGCTTTTCGCTGGACGACCGCCCGGCACAGCACGATGGCGACGACGTGGAGTCGGCGGCCGAGGGCTAGGTACGGCCGGCCAACGCAGTTAATATGGTGGCCGTGGCGACTGCCGCAGCACACGCCGCGAGTCCGCACGGCGGATGCCGCGCCCGGCGATCCCGGATCGCAGCATGCGACGGTGCCTGCCGGCGAAAGTGCACGCGCTCGGCTTTGGCAGACGCCAGCCATGCCTTGCCGCCCTCTCGACAGGCGTAAGAAAACGTCTTATTAGACCTGTCGATTGACTACGAACTACAGCCAAAATTACTGAAGGCTCGAACAAATGCAACCGTTTACCATTCACACTGGTGTTGCCGCACCATTGCCGCTTATCAATGTCGATACCGATATGATTATTCCCAAGCAGTTCTTGAAGACTATTCAACGCTCCGGCCTTGGCCGGCATCTCTTCGATGAAATGCGCTACGACGAGAGCGGCGCCGAGGTTTCCAACTTCGTTCTCAATCGCCCGGCCTACCGCAACGCCACGGTTCTCGTGGCCGGTGAGAATTTCGGCTGCGGCTCGTCCCGCGAGCATGCGCCCTGGGCACTCCTGGACTTCGGGATCCGCTGCATTATTGCGCCGAGTTTCGCTGATATCTTCTTCAACAACTGCTTCAAGAACGGGATCCTACCTATCGCCCTGCCTCAGTCGGAGGTCGACAAGCTGCTGGACGACGCCGCGCGGGGTGCCAATGCCACCATCACCATCGATCTTCCGGCGCAGGAAATCCGCGGTCCGGACGGGGGTGTGATCACGTTCGACATCGAGCCGTTCCGCAAGCACTGCCTGCTCAACGGCCTCGACGACATCGGGCTGACGCTGGGCCATGCCGAGGAGATCGCCCAGTTCGAACAAGGCCGGCGGACCGCGCAGCCCTGGCTGTTCGGCGCGGCCGGCTGATCCGGCGCACTGCGCCGACCACACGCACATTGCCGCCCGGCCGGCTTGCGGGCCGACGGCACAGTTAGGAAGGGTAATACGTCGTGTCTCGAAAGGTTCTCGTCCTGGCCGGCGACGGCATCGGGCCGGAAGTCATGCACCAAGTGTTCCGGGTTGCGGAGTGGTTTGCCAAGCACCGGGAGATGGCTTTCGACCTGAGCAACGGGCTGATCGGCGGTGCCGCCCTCGACGCCCACGGCGTGCCCATGACCGACGAGACGCTGGCCGATGCGGTGGCCGCCGACGCGGTGCTGCTGGGAGCGGTGGGCGGCCCGAAATGGGACGCCGTGGACTTTTCCCTGCGTCCCGAAGCGGCCCTGCTGGCGCTGCGCCAGAACCTGGCGGTGTTCGCCAACCTGCGCCCCGCCATCGTGTTTCCGGCCCTCGCCAGCGCGTCGACCCTGAAGACCGAGGTGATCGAGGGTCTCGACCTGATGATCGTCAGGGAGCTGACGGGCGGCATCTATTTCGGCCAGCCACGCGGCATCGAAACCCTGCCGGACGGGCAGCGCCGCGGCGTCAACACCCAGGTCTACACCACCTCGGAAATCCAGCGCGTCGCCGCCGTCGCCTTCGAACTGGCCGAGAAGCGCGCCAAGCGCGTCTGCTCGGTGGAGAAGGCCAATGTGATGGAAAGCGGACGGCTGTGGCGCGAGGAGGTGACGGCGCTGCACGCCCAGCGCTTCGGCCACATCGAACTTACCCACATGTACGCCGACAACTGCGCCATGCAGCTCGTGCGCAACCCCAAGCAGTTCGACGTGATCGTCACCGACAACCTGTTCGGCGACATGCTGTCGGACGAGGCGGCGATGCTGACGGGCTCGCTCGGCATGCTGCCCTCGGCCTCGCTGGGTGCCGCCGATACCAGCGGCCGCCGCAGGGCCGTCTACGAGCCGGTGCACGGATCCGCCCCGGACATCGCCGGCAAGGACATGGCCAACCCCATCGCCATGCTGCTGAGCTTTGCCATGATGCAGCGCTACAGCTTCGGGCTGACCGACGATGCGGAGCTGCTGGAAACCGCCATCCGCAACGTGCTGGCGGGCGGCATGCGCACGTCCGACATCATGTCGCCGGGGATGGCGCGGGTCTCCACCAGCGTGATGGGCGACAGCATCATCCGCGAGCTGGGCAAGCTGGTGCGATAGGGCCGATCCCTCGTCCCGCCGCCGGGAACGCGACCGGGGGTCCCGATGCTGCCATCGGGACCCCCGTTTTCGTTGGGCCAGCGCCCGCGCCCTGGAGACTGATACCGCCGAACCGATGAAGAGACTCATCGGTTCGGCTCTTGGGCGCGCCCGCCAACCCCTTCGCCGCCCGGGCGCGCCAGGCGAGCGCATGACTGCGTTCATGCGCTCGCCGGTATGAGGCTCAGTCCGCCCGGGTGAGCTGGTTGGTGGCCATGAAGCGCTGGAAGGCGTCGTAGAAGGCGCGCGCGTCCACCGCCATGTTCCAGTCGTACTCGCCCTGGTCGTTCATGTAGGTGGCACTCTCCACACCGATGATGTGGAACTGGTCGCCCACCTGCACGAACAGCGGCGACCCCGAATCGCCCTGCAGGGTGTCGCACTCGTGGAAGAAGGTATCGTCGTTGAAATAGCGCACCACCGGGCAGCCGATATGGGCGGTGAGCTGGTTTTCCGAATCCCGGCTGTAGCCGCCCTGGCTCATGGTCAACCAGGTGCCGCGCACCGCCTGGTCGAGTTCCTGGTCGGTCAGCGGGTGCAAGGACATCATGCCGGTGATGTGGCCGATATCCCGGTCCAGCACCATGAAGGCGTAGTCGTAGCCGTCGATCTCGCTGGTGTAGAGGTGCCGGTTGGGATCGTATTCCGGCGGCACGTAGTAGGACTGGATATAGGCTCGCGCCACATAGTGGCCTTGGTCGAAGCCGGCGAAGAAGTCGGTCGGCCGGTCGACCTCCGAGGAGCCGTCGCCCATGAAGAAGCAGTGGGCGGCGGTGAGCACGACCCTAGGTGCCACCACGGTGCCCGAGCAATGCCCGCCGGAATCGAAGTAGAGCTTGCCGATGGCGCTCCACGGGAACTGCGCGCTGTCGACGAACTGGCGGTCGTCATGGCCGTAGAACGCGCGCACGTCCTCCGGCGGCACCTTTTCCTGGGCCTGCGCCACCCCGCCCAGAACGGCCGTCACGGCAACGGCGGCGGCCAGCCCGAGGGCGGCCAGTCCCGGCATTCGCATGAAGCTACCTGTCACCCTGTCCCTCCTCTCCTCACCCGGCCGCTGCCCTTCGGGCGTGTCGGCCGGACCTGCATTCGATAGCAGGCTGGCGCCCAATTTAGGCAAGCCCATGATGGCGCGGAGATCATTGCGTGCCGCCGGCCTTCGGCACGACACCGGCGCGCCGCAATTCCGGGTCGAGGCGGCCTTGGGTCCACAGCCAGAACATCTTCAGGTCGCCGAGCAGCGACCAGGCGGGATAGGTGAATGTGGCCGGCCGGTTGCGCTCCACCGCGAAGTGGCCAATCCAGGCGAACAGGTAGCCGGCCACCACGGCGACCGGTACCAGCCACCAGGTGGAGGCGGCCGCTGCGGCCAACAGCAGCACCGCGGCAAGCCCGGTGCCGAGAAAGTGCAGCCTGCGGGTGGCCGGCCTGGCGTGCTCGCGCAAGTAATACGGCCAGAAGTCCTGAAAGCTGGCGAGCCCGCGCGGCGTTCCGGTGCGGGCGGAGGCTCCATCTTCGGGCATATCCGGGTCGCTCCCTCCCAGGGCCGGACGCTCCGTCACGGCCCTTGTGACGCGGTGGCAAAACAGATAGTCGTTGAAGTTCTGTCATCCAGATCTCGATGAGGATCAGGTTCATGGGCTATCGCGTGGCTGTGGTCGGCGCCACCGGCAATGTCGGCCGGGAGATGCTGCAGACGCTGGCCGAACGGGACTTCCCGATCGACGATATCGTGGCGCTCGCTTCGGAACGCTCGGTCGGCAAGGAAGTGTCGTTCGGCGAGGACGACGTGTTGCCGGTGCGCGACCTGAACACCTTCGACTTCACCGGCTGGGACATCGCGCTGTCGTCGCCGGGGGCGGCGGTGTCGGCCAAGTTTGCGCCGCGCGCCGGTCGTCAGGGCTGCGTGGTGATCGACAACACCTCGCAGTTCCGCATGGACCCGGACGTGCCGCTGGTGGTGCCGGAAGTGAACCGTGCGGCCATCGCCGGCTACACCCAGCGCAACATCATCGCCAACCCCAACTGCTCGACCATCCAGATGGTGGTGGCGCTGAAGCCGCTGCACGACCGCGCGCACATCCGCCGCGTGGTGGTGGCGACCTACCAGTCGGTGTCCGGCGCCGGGCGCGAGGCGATGGACGAGCTGTTCAGCCAGACGCGCGCGGTCTACGTCAACGACCCCATCGAGAAGCACAAGCTGACGAAGCAGATCGCCTTCAACGTGATCCCCCACATCGACCGCTTCATGGAGGACGGCTCCACCAAGGAAGAGTGGAAGATGATGGTGGAGACCAAGAAGATCCTCGATCCGTCGATCCGGGTGCACGCCACCTGCGTCCGCGTGCCGGTGTTCGTCGGCCATGCCGAAGCGGTGAACATCGAGTTCGAGGAGCCGCTGGAGGCCGACGAAGCGCGCGAGCTGCTGCGGGCCATGCCGGGGGTGGTGGTGATCGATCACCGGGCCGATGAAGGCTATGTGACGCCGGTGGAATGCGCCGGTGAGGACATGGTCTATGTCAGCCGCATCCGCGAGGACCCAACGGTGGAGAACGGGCTCAGCCTGTGGGTGGTGTCCGACAACCTGCGCAAGGGGGCGGCCCTGAACTCCGTCCAGATCGCCGAGGCGCTGGCGGAGGACTACCTCTCGATGCCGGCGGGTGCGACCGCCACCGGGTAAGGCCGGCGGCCGCACGGCAGACCAACGATCGGACGAGGGGCGCCGCGGCTTGCTGTGGCCGGCCCCGGCACCCTCACATCGGGGCGACGGAAATTGCCGGCTGGTGCGTGAAAGGAGGGCGCGTTTCGCGCCGTCCACCCTTCGCGACTGCCAGGTCCCCGATGAAACCGTTCCTCATGCGCTATGCGACCCCGCTGATGACGGGGCTTTTTCTCGTTTCGCTGATCTCCGGGATCGCCCTCTTCTTCCATGTCGGCATGGGCTGGTTCCGCGGCATGCACGAATGGCTCAGCATGGTTCTGGTGCTGCCCTTCGTGCTGCATGTGTGGCGCAACTGGCGGCAGATGGCAGGCTATTTCCGCCGCAGGTCGTTCGCCCTGGCCATCGTGGTGTCGCTGGTGGCCGCCCTGGGGTTCGCGGTGTCGGCGGGCAGCGGCGGGCAAGGTGGCGGCGGTGGCCGCCCGCAATTCGCACTCGCCGATCTGGTGATGCAGGGCACGGTGGCCGAGGTCGCCCCCCTCCTCGATCTCTCCGCGGCCGACCTCGCGGCAGGGCTGGCGGAGGCGGGCTATGCGATCGACAACACCGATGTGTCGCTCACCGCCATCGCCGCGGCGTCCGGCCGGACCGACAGCGATCTGGCGGCTGCCTTGGTGCAGCAAACCCGGTGATCTGGGGGAGGGGCTCGCGGACGGGCGATGCGGGCGCATCCGGCCGACCGGCCGGAACCGGTCAGTTGATCCGCCGCAGCGGGCTCACCTGGGCCTTCGGGTTGCTGTTGGTGGTGCGCATGTACAGGTTGTCGAGCGCGTCGACCACGTGCTGGCGGCTGTAGGCGGCGGGCACACCTTCGTACTTGCAGGCCGAGAGCACCTGATCGGTGATGTATTTCGGCTGATAGAAGGCGAGCGGCATGCCCATCTCCTCCAGCCAGTCCACCACCGTCTGGATGGTTTCCTCGGTCAGCTCCATCCCCTTGGAGTCCGCCACCATCTGGAACACCGTCACGAACCCCTCGCGGTTGGGGTTGCCGATTTCCAGCTTGTAGGGAATGCGGCGCAGGAAGGCCGGGTCCACCAGGTCGTCCGGCGTGAGGTTGGTGGAGAACACCACGAACTCGTCGAACGGCACCTGGATGCTGTTGCCGGTGTGGAGCTTCAGATAGTCCACGCGCGCTTCCAGCGGCACGATCCAGCGGTTCAGCAGCTCCTGGGGCCGCACGATCTGGCGGCCGAAATCGTCGATGATGAAGGTGCCGTTGATCGCCTTCACATGCAGCGGGGCTTCGTAGAAGCGCGCCAGCTGGTTGAACTGCAGGTCCAGCATTTCCATGGTCAGCTCGCCGCCGGCCATCACCAGGGGCCTGCGGCAGGGCACCCAGCGCTGGTCGTAGTCGCCGCCACGGAGCTGGCCGGCGGCTCCGGCGTTGCCGATTTCGCCCGTTTCCGGCGTCTCGTGGATCGCGGGGTCGTAGAACTTGACGATCTGGCCATCCACCTCGATGGCGTGGGGGATGAAGATGATGTCCTTGAAGATGCGGCCGATCTTCTCCGCAATGGTGGTCTTGCCGTTACCGGGAGGCCCGAACAGCAGCATCGCCCGCATGGAGTTGATGGCGGGGCCGACGCGGCGCACCAGGTCGTCGGACACGACGATGTTGGAGAAGTATTGCAGAATGCGCTCGCGCTCGATGCGTTCGTTGGAGATGCGCTGGCGCAGGCTCTGGTGGGTGTATTGGGCAAGCGAGACCGGGCACGGCCCGACATAGCGGTTCTGGTCCAGCGCTTCGGACGCCCAGTCGCGGCCAATGGAAGTGAGGCCGTAGCGCAACTCGGTGGTGCGGATGCCGGCCGCGCCCAGCGCTTCGATCAGCTTGCGCTCCCCCGCCACCTGGCAGAGGCTCGTCACCACGCTGTAGGGCAGCTTCATGCGGCCCATCAGTTCCGTCGGGGTCTCGTGGCCGTCCACCGCCATGGACTTGATCATCAGCCGCAGCAGGCTGTTCAGCGCGATGCCCGTATCGGCGACGGTGCGCGGCACCAACGGCGCCTTGTAGAGGACCGTGTCAAGCTGCTCCTGGGTGATCAGGCCAAGCGCGATCAGGTTCTCGCCGAGGCGACCCCCCATCTGCGCCTGCCGCTCGATTGCCCGTTCCACATCGGACTCGGTCACGAGGCCGTAGGCAATCAGAAGTCCACCAAGTTGCATGCGCCACCGCCCCCTATCAGTCCCCGACCGACGTCGATGTGACTGCGCAACCTCTGCCCGAAGGCCGAACTGCCGGCTAGTGTGCGTCGGTAGAGTTAACGCCTGATGAACGGCCGCCGACACACACCCCCTCAACGATCGATGCCCGCGATGCTGACCCCGGACTACCTTAAACGCTATGCCCGCCACATCATGCTGCCGGAAATCGGCGGCGCCGGTCAGCAGGCGCTGGCGGCCGCCTCGGTGCTGGTGGTGGGGGCCGGCGGCCTCGGCGCGCCCGCCCTGCTCTATCTGGCGGCGGCCGGGGTGGGGCGGCTCGGCGTGGCCGACGACGACGTGGTCGACCTGACCAACCTGCAGCGCCAGGTGATCCACGACACGCCCGCGGTCGGCCGGCCCAAGGTGGACAGTGCGGCGGAGCGGCTGGAGCGGTTGAACCCGCTGGTGACCGTGGAACGCCACCGCCTGCGGGTGGATGGCGAGACGGCACCCGCCCTGGTGGCCGGCTACGACCTGGTGATCGACGGGTCGGACAACTTCGCCACCCGCTTCCTGCTGGCCGATACTTGCCACGCCGCGCAGACGCCGCTGGTGACGGCCGCGATTCTGCGCTTCGAAGGCCAGCTCACGGTATCCAAGGGCTATCGGGCCGACCTGCCGTGCTACCGCTGCATCTTTCCCAGCCCGCCGCCGCCGGGCGTGGTGCCGAGCTGCGCGGAAGCCGGCGTGCTGGGGGCGCTGGCCGGGCTGATCGGCACGCTGCAGGCGATCGAGGCGGTGAAGGAGCTGCTCGGCCTGGACGACAGCCTGGCCGGCCACCTGCTGCTGGTGGATGTGCTGGCCATGAGCTTCGACAAGATCGCGGTGGCCAAGGACCCCGCCTGCCCGCTGTGCGGTGGCGGGGCACCGGCCTGAACCGGCAAACCCGTGTCTACGTCACCCCCGCGAAGGCGGAGATCTTAATGATTTCACGAAGATGCCGGCGGCGGCGGGCCTGGGGCTGAAAGCAAGGGCGCGCGGGAGCGGGGTGATTCAGAACTCCGTCACCAGCACCCGGTCGGGCGGCGAGTGGCCATCGAAATAGACGCGGATGTTGATGATCACCTTCTCGCCCATGTCCAGGCGGCCTTCCAGCGTGGCCGAGCCCATATGGGGCAGCAGCACCGCATTGGGCAGGCGCAGCAGCCGCGGGTTCACCGCCGGCTCGTGTTCGTAGACGTCCAGCCCGACGCCCGCCAGGTCGCCCCGCTGCAGCATCGTCACCAGGTGTGCTTCGTCCACCACCTCGCCGCGCGAGGTGTTCACCAGGATGGCGTCGCGCCGCATCAGGTCGAGGCGCCTGGCCGACAACAGGTGATAGGTGGCCGGCGTGTGCGGGCAGTTGACCGACACGATGTCCATACGCGCCAGCATCTGGTCGAGGCTGTCCCAGTAGGTCGCCTCCAGCTCTTCTTCCAGCTCCTGATGGACGCGGCGGCGGTTGTGGTAGTGGATCGACAGGTTGAAGCCGCGGGCGCGGCGGGCCACCGCACTGCCGATGCGGCCCATGCCGACGATCCCCAGGCGTTTGCCGGAAAGCCGCGCCCCGAGCATGCTGGTGGGGCTCCAGCCGGTCCATTCGCCCTTGCGCACCAGGTCCACGCCCTCGGTCAGCCGCCGCGCGGTGGCGAGGATCAACGCCATGGTCATGTCGGCGGTGTCTTCGGTCAGCACCCCCGGCGTGTTGGTGACGGCGATGCCGCGCTCCTTGGCGGCGTTGAGGTCGATGTGGTCGACACCGGTGCCGAAGCTGGCGATCAGCTTGAGCTGGGGACCGGCCTTCTCGATCACCTCGCGGTCGATCCTGTCGGTCACCGTCGGCACCAGGGCATCGGCCTCGGCGACGGCTGCAATCAACTCGTCCTTGGTCATCGCCGCGTCGTCCAGGTTCAGGCGAACCCGGAACAGCTCCATCATCCGCGTCTCGATCGCGTCGGGCAGCTTGCGGGTGACGATGACGTAGGGGCGTTTGCGGTCTGCCATAAGCCTGCTTCCAGCGCGCCGGTCCTGCGCGTCGATACAGCGCGCCACCGCCCCTTGTCCAGCGACCAGAGGTACAGTCACTTGACGCGGCCGGACGAATTCCGGACGAAGCAACGGGGCGGACCGTCTGCAAGAGGAGTGGCGATGTCGGCGTGTCGCAAGTCTATCGGCGTGGTGCTGCTGGCGCTGGCCGCTTTGGCGTGGGCCGGCGGCGGTGGGGCGGCCGCCCAGTCCCAGTCGGAAACCGGGCTGCCGGTGCCGCGCTTCGTCACCCTCCGCGCCAACGAAGTGAACCTGCGCACCGGCCCGGGCGAGCAGTATCCCATCGACTGGATCTATGTGCGCGCCGGCCTGCCGGTGGAGGTGATTGGCGAGTTCGGCAACTGGCGGCGCATCCGCGACTTCGAGGGTATCGAGGGCTGGGTGTTCCACAGCCTCCTGTCGGGCCAGCGCAACGTCATGGTGCAGGGCGAGGACATCCAGCCGCTGCAGGAAGAGCCGGCAGACACCGCGCGCACGGTGGCCCTGGTGCAGCCCGGCGTGCTGGGCGGACTGGAACGCTGCCCGCCGGCCGATGCCAGCGACGGCGGCTGGTGCTTCGTCGACCTGGAAGGCCGCCGCGGCTGGCTGCCGCGCGAATCGCTCTACGGGGTCTATCCGTTCGAGGAAGTGGAATAGGCGGCCCCTGGGGACCGGCCCCTAAGGCAAGAAGCGCTCCCGCGGGATCGACCGCTCCACCGTCTCCACCGGCGCCTGGACTTCCCAGAAGCCGAGGAAGATGGCGCCGCCGATGAGGGTGAGCACCAACAGCACCAGCACCACACGGGAAAGCCGGGCCCCGAAGCTGGGACCCTGGTGCTGGTGAAACACGGAACTGCGCCGCCGAGCCACGTGGTCGGCTCCTCTGTTCGGTTACGATTCCCTGAATCGCAGCCACTGTGCTATGCGACGGACAGGCCCTGTCAAGACCGGATGGGCACCTCCGCACCGGTCCCCTGGGTCGTCCACCCCGTCACCCCGTCGTTGCCACCGGCCCGGACCCCAGAATGCCGCCGCATCTCCGCCACCCCATCCGCAGCCCCGATCCCAACCCGGATTCGCCCGGGCTGCTGGATCGCTCGGTGGTGCTGGTGGGGCTGATGGGGGCCGGCAAGACCGCGGTGGGACGCCGCCTCGCCAAGCGCCTGTCGCTGCCCTTCGCCGATGCCGACCACGAGATCGAACAGGCCGCCGGCTGCGCCATCAAGGACATCTTCGCGGTGTGGGGCGAACCGGCCTTCCGCGACTGCGAACGGCGGGTGATCCGGCGCCTGCTGGGCCAGACGCCGATGGTGCTGTCCACCGGCGGCGGCGCCTTCATCGACCCGCAGACCCGCGCGCTGGTCCTGGAGCGCAGCATCACGGTGTGGCTGCGCGCCAACCTGGAAGTGCTGCTCAGCCGCACCGCCCGGCGCAACACCCGGCCGCTGCTCAACGAGGGCGATCCGCGGCGCATCCTCACCGAGTTGATGGCCAAGCGCTACCCGATCTACGCCCAGGCGCACGTGGTGGTCGACACCACCGATTGGTCGGTCGACACCACCACCGATCGGGTGGAACAGAAGCTGGCGCCGTTTATCCGCTCGGTCGAACAGGCCGCCGCGGACTGAAGGTCGCTTGCCCGCCTATCCCGCTTTGCTGTACATGGGCCGCCGCTTCGCGCTACATCGGGAAGTGGCAATGGCGATAGACCCCCCTTTCCATGACTGAGACCGTGCGCGTCAGCCTGGGACCGCGCAGCTACGACATCCACATCGCTCCCGGAGTGATCGGCCGTGCCGGCGCCCTGATGCGTCCGCTGATGGATGAACCGCGCGCCGTCGTCATCACCGATGACCGGGTCGGGCCGCTCTATGGCGAGCGCCTGACGGCTGCGCTGGCATCCGCCGATATCCGCTGCGACACCCTGACGGTGCCGGCCGGCGAGGCCACCAAGAGCTGGGCGCAGGCAGGCGAGACCCTGGAGCGCCTGCTCGCTCTGGGCGTCGACCGCAAGACCACGGTGGTGGCGCTGGGCGGCGGCGTGGTGGGCGATCTGGCCGGCTTCCTTGCCGCCGTGGCCCTGCGCGGCCTGCCCTTCGTGCAGGTGCCGACGACGCTGCTGGCCCAGGTAGATAGTTCGGTCGGCGGCAAGACCGGGGTGAACAGCCAGCATGGCAAGAACCTGATCGGGGCCTTCCACCAGCCGGCCACCGTGCTGATCGACATCGATACGCTGGCCACCCTGCCGGAGCGCCAACTGCTGGCAGGCTATGCCGAGGTGGCCAAGTACGGCCTGATCGACCGGCCGGACTTCTTCGCCTGGCTGGAAACCGCCGGTCCCGCCGTGGTCGCCGGCGACCGTGCCGCCCTTACCCGCGCCATCGTGGAAAGTGTGGCCGCCAAGGCGGAAATCGTCGGCGCCGACGAGCGCGAATCGGGCGCCCGCGCCCTGCTCAACCTGGGCCACACCTTCGGCCACGCGCTGGAAGCCGCCGCCGGCTTTGGCGACCGGCTGCTGCACGGCGAGGCCGTGGCCATCGGCATGGTGATGGCGTTCGACACCTCGGTCGCCATGGGCCTCTGCCCGCCCGAGGATGCCGCCCGCGTGCGCCGCCACCTGGCCGCCATGGGGCTGCCGGTGCGCCCGCCGCCGGACCTCGCCGACCGCGACGGGCTGATGGCGCTGATGGCCAAGGACAAGAAGACCACCGGCGGGCGCCTCACCTTCATCCTGGCCGAAGGCATCGGCCGCGCGGTGATCCTGCGCGACGTCGAGCCCGCCCGGATCGCGGCAACCCTGGACCAGGCTGCCTGAGAGACTGATGGACCTATTCGTCATTCTGAACACGCTGGCGATCGTGCTGCTCCTGGCGCTGTCGGCGTTCTTTTCCGGGTCGGAAACGGCGCTGACCGCGGCCAGCCACGCCCGCATGCACCAGCTCGCCCAGGACGGCGACGCGCGGGCCAAGATGGTCAACCGGCTGCGCGAGAAGAAGGAGCACCTGATCGGCGCCATCCTGCTCGGCAACAACCTGGTCAACATCCTCGCCACCGCCATGGCGACCTCGGTGCTGACCACCCTGGTGGGCGAGGCGGCGGTGCCCATTGCCGCCCTGGTGATGACCCTGCTGGTGCTGATCTTCTCCGAGGTGCTGCCCAAGACCTACGCCATCCAGCACGCCGACCCCATGGCGCGGGCCATCGCACCGGTGCTGCGCGCGGTGATCGCCGCCCTGTTCCCGCTGGTCACCGCCATCACCTTCCTGGTGCGCATGCTGCTGCGGCTGTTCGGCGCCGGGCAGTCGGCCATTTCCATGGGCGACTACGTGGACGAGCTGCGCGGCGCCATCGAGCTGCACCGCGGCCCGGAAGAAGACGTGGCCGTGGAGCGCGCCATGCTGCGCTCGATCCTGGAGCTGGGCGACGTGGAGGTGGCGGAGATCATGACCCACCGCCGCAACGTGCTGGCGGTCGATGTCGATCAGCCGGTGCCGGAAATCATCACCACCGTGGTGGACAGCCCCTACACCCGGGTGCCGCTGTTCGAGTCCGACTCCGACAACGTGATCGGCGTGCTCCATGCCAAGGACCTGCTGCGCGCGGTGCGCCGGCACAACGGCGACCTCACCCAGGCGATGATCACCGAGATTGCCACGAAGCCCTGGTTCATCCCCGACACCACCTCGTTGATCGACCAGCTCCAGGCTTTCCGCACACGGCGCGAGCACTTCGCCCTGGTGGTGGACGAATACGGCAGCCTGCAGGGCGTGGTGACCCTGGAAGACATCCTGGAGGAGATCGTCGGCGAGATCGTCGACGAGCACGATCTGCCTGTGGCCGGCGTGCGGCCGCAGCCCAACGGCAGCTTGCTGATCGACGGCACCGTCACCATCCGCGATCTCAACCGCCGCTTCGAATGGCGTCTGCCCGACGATTCGGCCTCGACGATTGCCGGGCTGGTGTTATATGAGGCCCAGCGAATTCCCGAGGTTGGTCAGGTATTCACGTTTCACGGGTTCCGTTTCGAGATCCTGCGACGGCAACGCAACCAGATCACCCTGCTACGGCTCACGCCGCCCGCGGACACCGAGGAAGGCGGCACCTAGAGTCGTTTGTTGTGCCACATTGGGGCTGTAAGATAGGGCATGCTGAGACATACCGCGGGGACAACGGCCGGGGAGACAGCCGTGCAGGCTAAGCCGGAAGGCGAGCACCCCAAGTTCACCCGGATCAGTGACGTGATCCTGGATGCCTGCCAGCTCGCTCTGGACCAGCGCAACCTGCCGGTGGCCGAAGCGCTGCACCAGGCCCTGGAGCTGGTGATGACCCGCTCGGCCGGTCCGCGCGACGTGGAGCGGCGCACCGTGCCGGAAGCGGTGCTGAAGAGTTTCGACCAGATCGACGCACTCAGGCGCGACCTGCGCGGCCACTCCTGACAGCTTCCCGAAGTGAATCCCACCTGCCCGCAGCGCCCTTGGCGCCGGGCCCATCGCCCCGGTCAGGCGAGCCTCAGCCTCAGCCTCAGCCCCTGCGACCGATCGTCCATCAGGTGTCCACCGAACGCCGGGCGCGCGCGCGGCGGATGCGGTGGAAGGCGTTGTTGATGCGGGCCAGCCGTTCGTTGGCCAGCGTGATGAACTCGCCCGGCACGCCCATGCCAAGCAACCGGTCGGGGTGGTTGTCGCGCACCAGCCGCCGGTAGACCTCCTTCAGGCTTTCGTCGGTGATCGACGGGTGGACGCCGAGCACGGCGTAGGGCGCGTCGTCGGGGTTGCCGGCATGCTGGGCCAGGAGCTGGGCGAACTGGGCCTCGTCGAAACCGAAGACCTCGGCCACGCTGCGCAGATAGGACACCTCGCTGTCGAGGATCGGCCCCTCGTCGGCACAGGCGATGATGAACAGGGCGTCGAGCACCCGTTCCAAGACGTCTATGCGTTCCCCGAGCATGCGGCGCAGGCGCCTGGCGTAACTGTCGTAGCCGTGCACCGACCGCTTGGCGAGGTCGAACACCCGCTCCAGGTTACCCTGCTCGCTGACCGGCACCCGGAACAGCTCGCGGAACACGGCGATCTCGTGCTGGCTGACATGGCCGTCCGCCTTGGCCATCTTCGCGGCGAGCGCGATGATGGCGATGGTGAACGCCACCGTCTGGGTGGGGTCGCGCGGCCCCTGAAACGGCCGCAGCAAGGCGTCGCGCATGCGCCCAAGCAGGCCGATCGGCTCGCCCGCACGCTCGGCGTCCTGTTGGGTGGTCAGCGCCCGGCCGGGTTCGCCGTCTGGCCCGTCCGACATCCCGATCCCCCCTCGGCCGCTTCGTTCCAGGCGAACCCGCCCTAGGGTCCGTACTCAATTGCCCCATGAGCCACGGCGGCTGACGGCGTTCGGTCCCACAAGGCGCTGAGCGCGCCGCGGTGCCTGTTCACCGCAAGGGCTCGGCAACGCCGTGGGGCGGGACGCCGCCAGCCGTCCGGAGGATTTGGCAGAAATCGGCCAGGACTGCGTCGCTCGTCGTCGAATATGCGTGGGCATGTCCATCCTCCTCACTCCTAGTCCTGTCCGATTTCTGCACAAACCATGGCCATGCGGTAATTGAGTCCGGACCCTATTCGACCTCCACCCCGTAATCGGCGGCCAGCCGCTTCAGCCCTTCGGCGTAGCCCTGCCCCACCGCCTTGAACTTCCAGTGGTCCTTGTTGCGGTAGAGTTCGCCGAAGATCATCGCCGTCTCGCGCGCCACGCCCTCGGTGAGGTCGAAGCGCACCAACTCGTCGTTGGCGGCACCGTCCACCACCCGGATATAGGCGTTGGAGACCATGCCGAAGTTCTGGTCGCGCCGCTCGGCATCGTGGATGGACACGGCGAAGACGATCTTGTCGATGTCCGGCGACAGCATTTCCAGATCGAGGGTCACCTGCTCGTCGTCGCCCTCGCCCTGGCCGGTGCGGTTGTCGCCCAGGTGCTCCACCGCACCGTCGGCCGATTTCAGGTTGTTGTAGAAGATGAAATCCTCGTCGTAGGCCACCTTGCCCTTGCGGTTGACGAGGAACACCGACACGTCGAGATCGAACTTGCCGCGCCCGCCCGGCAGCGGGTCCCAGCCCATGCCGATCAGCACGCGCTTCATGTTCTTGATCTTGTCCTTCAGCGACACGTTGCCGCCGCGAAACAGTCCCAGCACCATCGCTGCCCCCTTTCTCGGATCCGCCGCCGCATGCGGCCAGCCCAGGCGGCGATCGGCATCGCCGCCCAGGCCCGGTCGTTGGCTCAGACGTTGACCCCGAAATTGCGGGCCAGCGGTGCCAGCCCCCCGGCATAGCCCTGGCCAACGGCGCGGAACTTCCATTCGCCGCCGTGGCGGTAGACCTCGCCGAAGATCATCGCCGTTTCCGTCGATGCGTCTTCCGACAGGTCGTAGCGCGCCAGTTCGCGGCCGGTGTCGTTGTTGAGCACGCGGATGAAGGCGTTGGCGACCATGCCGAAGTTCTGGCGCCGGCCCTCGCCGTCGTGGATGGTCACGGCGAGCGTGATCTTCGCCACATCCGCCGGTACCCGGTCCAGCGCCACCTTCACCGCCTCGTCGTCGCCCTCGCCAACGCCGGTGCGATTGTCGCCGGTGTGCTCCACCGAGCCGTCGCTGGAGCGCAGGTTGTTGTAGAAGATGAAATCCTGGTCCGACCGCACTTTGCCGCCCTCGTTCAGCAGGAACACGCTGGCGTCCAGGTCGAAATCCGACCCGTCCGTCGCCCGCACGTCCCAGCCAAGTCCGACCAGGATGTTCTTAAGGTTCGGGTCTTCCTTGCTCAGGCTGACATTGCCGCCCTTGCTGAGAGAAATTGCCATCTTCTGCTCCCCAGTGAGGTATCTTTGCGGGTCGTTACACTCAACTTTACTTCACGCTACACGAAGACCACCTATACGACAACGGCATGGTCCATCAGCTCCAGCATCAAACGATCATGGGGCAGGTTGCCGTAGCCGTGGCTTTCGCGGAACGGTCCCTGGCGCGCCAGAAGGGCGGCGACGCGCCGGGCCTTCTCCTCGCGCACGCAGTTGCCGCCGAGCATGCGCCCGGTCAGCCGCTGGTCTTCGTTCACTTCCAGTTCGGTGCCGATGAGAAGATCGGGGCGGCACCGTTCGGCGGTGAGAACCTCCACCACCAGGCGCGGCGAGCCGGTGGCGATGATGACGTAATCGCCGCGGTCGCGGTGCTCGGCAAACCGGGAGAGCTGGTTTTCCCGCCAGCGCAGGTGGCGGGCCAGCCGCTCGGCTGCGGCCTGGGCCGACGTGACCGAGCGGCCGCGCGTCAGGTGCACCAGCATGGCGTCCTTGAAGGCGGTGCGGCGGGCGCCCCAGCCGCGCCCCCAGGTGGCGAGAAACGCCCAGCAGGACGGCATCAGGGCAAGCGCCACGCGCCACGGTCCGCCCAGTTCCTTCAGCCACGGCAGCAGCGAGTCCACCCGCGTCAGGGTGCAGTCGAAGTCGAACACTGCGACGCCGCCATGCCTTGCCTGTACCCGGCCGGCTTCTGCCTGATCCATCTCCCGGTTCCTACCTTCCGGTCCCTACCTTCCGGTTCCTGCCGTCCGGTCCCTACTCCACGGTTGCCGCGGCCGCATCGGCGCCGAACAGCCACTCGGACAGGACATCGCCGAACTGGCTGAACACGAAGGCGCAGTAGGCGACCACGCAGACGATGCCGACCACCCGCGTGATCGGCCCGATGCGCAGCAGCCACAGCGCGAACAGAACGCTTGCGGCGACCATCACCCACATGTCGAGGCCGCCCAGCGACGGGTCGACGTGCAGCGGCTCCAGGAGGGCCGTGATGCCGATGATCGACAGGATGTTGAACACATTGGAGCCGACAATGTTGCCGACGATGATGTCGGTGTGCCGCTTCGCCGCTGCGGCGATACAGGTGGCCAGTTCCGGCAGCGAGGTGCCGAAGGCAATGATGGTGACGCCGATCACGGCTTCCGGAACGCCCAGCACGGTGGCGCCCAGCACGGCGCCGCGCACCAGCACCTCGGAGCCCACCGTCACCAGCACCAGGCCCAGCAACAGGAACAGAAGCGCCATCCCCATGGAGGAGAATTCCGGCTCCTCCACCTCCTCCACCTCCAGACGGCCGCGGCGGGCCAGCCGGTACTGGTAGAACACGTACACCACCAGGGCCGCGAACATCAGCGCCCCAATCCAGCGGTCGACGACGCCGTAGTACATCAGGCCCACCAGCAGCGCGGTGGACGCCAGCATCACCATCAGGTCGCGCATCGTATCCTTGGCCGAGGCGTGCACCGTGGCGATCAGGGCAGTCACCCCGATCACCAGCAGGATGTTGGCGATGTTGGATCCCACCACATTGCCCAGAGAGATCCCTGGAAAGCCGGTGAGGTTGGCATTCACCGAAACGAACAGCTCCGGCAACGAGGTGCCGAAGGCCACCACGGTAAAACCGATCACCATGTGCGGCACGCCGATGTGCTCGCTGATGTAGACGGCCCCGTTGATCGTCCAGTCGCCGCCTTTCACCAGCAGCACGATGCCCAAGACGATGGCAGCGAAGGAAAGGACCAAGGCGTCGGTGCCGGCGAGCTCGATCATGGGAGTACCGTGTCCTAGGGGGGGCCGCTGAGGCCGGAGGGAAGGAAACGCCGGCCCCTGCCGGGACCCGGCAGAGGCCGCAATGCCGGGTGCCTGGGTGTTCGCGTCAGTCCTTGCTGCCGGCCCGCCAGCGCAAGCCGAAGCCGTAGTGCTGGTCCATCTGCCGGGCGTCGCGGAAGTACTCGGCAAGCTTGGTCACGCGCAGGCCGCCGCCGGTGTTTTCCAGCATGCAGATGGCGCACAGGCGGGAGTTGTTGTCGCCGTAGTCGAGCCGGACCTCCAAGGGCGGCTGGTCGGGCGCATTCAGCGTCACCACGCCGTCGGCCTGCGCCCAATTGGGCACGCCTTCGTAGATCATCGCCCACACCAGCACCTTGTCGATCTGGTCCCAGTGGTGGCCGTTGATGCGCAGGTTTTCGCCGGCGGTCACAGCACCGGTGCGGTCGTCGCCGTCGAGCGCGATATAGGGGAGGTCGGACAGGCTGCCGAAGTTGCGGCCCAGCGCCTGGATGGCGCCGGCCAGGCCGTCGCGCAGCTTGAACAGGCAGCAGAGGTCGAGGTCGATGCCGCCCGAGCCGCGCTTGGCCATGCCGAACAGGCCGCGCTTCTGCTCCACCTGGCGCTGCGACCAGTTCAGGTTGACGACGATCTCCCCGAAGCTGTCGCGCGTCTTGGTCAGGTTCACGCCCTGACCCTTCTTCTCCAGCGTGATCTTCGACAGGTTGACCGGCGACGGGGCGGGCGCCGGCCGTGGCGGGGCCGCGGGTGCCGGCTGCGCCTGTGGGGCCGGAGCGGGAGACGGCACCGGCGGGGCTGCACCCTCGCCTTCCACATCGACGCCGAACGAGGTGGCCAGCGGCCCAAGCCCGCCGGCAAAGCCCTGGCCGACGGCGCGGAACTTCCACTCGCCGTTCCTGAGGTAAAGCTCGCCGAACACCATGGCACTTTCCGCAGCACCGCTCAGCGGCAGCGGGAATTCCACCAGTTCGGCTTCCGAGGCGGCGTCGATCAGCGCGATCACCGCGCGCTGCAACTGGCTGAAGCTCTGGCCGCGCGCCTGGCCTTCGTGGATGGTCACGCAGAAGGCGACCCGTTCCACCGCGGCCGGCATGGCGGCGAAATCGATGGAAAACTCCTGGGGTTCGCCGGTGCCAACGGTGCCGGTTTCGAACACCACCGCCCCTTCCGGCGACATCGGCTGGTTATAGAACACCATGTCCGCGTCGCTGCGCACCTTGCCCGCCGCGGTCAGAAGAAAGGCGGATGCATCCACATCCATCCCAGCCACGCCCTTGGGCGTCCAGTCCAGCGTCACCCGCACGCGGCTGGCCCCGGTCCCGGAGATCGAGGTATTGCCACCCTGCTGCAAAACCGTCGCCATCGTCCCCTCCTCGTTGGTGTGCGGCCTTAGGGCCAATCGACAGTCATCGCGTCGGTCTGGTTCGTGTCCGAAATCGCTGCTGACAAGGAGGAAAGCACAAGGACGTGTGTGCACGTTCGAGCATTTCCGACGCCGTCGGCGGCGATTTCGGCCGAACCCCAGAGGGGCTGGGCAGAAACCCGCCGCCACGTCGGCGTTCGTCGTCGAATATGCGTGGGCATGTCCTTCCTCCTCACTCCTCGTGGCGGCGGGTCTCTGCTGCCAGCCAGGTCGACGCGATGACTGTCGATTGGCCCTAGGGCCGGCTCCGTCTCCTGTTTCCCGCCGCCAAGTGCCCCGACAAACGCGACGATTTTTCGGCAGATTCAGGGCCCGCCGCGCCAGCGCCCCGGCCTTGCAGCAGGGCGCGCACGGGGCCAGACCCTGGACGCGTGTGTGCGATATGTGATGCGATGTTGCCCAGGCGCAAGGTGGCACCTGCCACGGTTCCGGCCGTTTCCGCCCTTGTCCCGCTCCAAAGCCCGCAGCCGACGGTGCCGCCCGTGACCCGCCCGACCCTCAGGCCCGATCTGAGTACCCTGGATCTGGGAGCCACCTTGTACGTGCCGGCCACCCGCCAGGACCTGGTGCCGCTGGCCAACGGCGACCGTCTGCCGCGCCTGCGCTCGCTGATCTTCTGTACCGAGGACGCGGTGGCCGCCGACCGGGTGGACGATGCACTCGCCCGGCTGGCCGACATGCTGGCGCGCCTCGGGCCCCGCGGTCCCCATCGCTTCGTCCGGGTGCGCGATCCCGACCTCTTGGCGCGCATGCTGGCGATGGCCGATATCGACCGTATCGACGGCTTCGTGCTGCCCAAGATCACGGTGGCGAGCCTGGCCGACTACATGGCGGCCCTGGGCGGCGACCGCCGCTTCTGGCTGATGCCGACCCTGGAAACCGCCGAAGCCTTCGATCCCGCCGAAGCCCGGGCGCTGCGCATCGCGCTGGCGGCACCGGAGGTGCAGCCGCGCATCCTGGCCGTGAGGATCGGTGCCAACGACCTGATGAACCTGCTGGGCATCCGCCGCTCGCTCGACCGCACCATCTACGAAACCGCCATCGGCCCCACCATCGCCATGCTGGCCGGGCTGTTCCGGCCCTACGGCTTCGCCCTCACCGGCCCGGTGTTCGAGGGGCTGGAGCACACCGAGGTGCTGGCCCGCGAGGTGCGCCAGGACCTCGACCACGGGCTGTTCGGCAAGACCGCCGTCCACCCCAGCCAGGTGCCGGTGATCGAAGCCGGCTACCGGGTGACGCCGGTGGAGCTGGAAATGGCCGAGGAGATCTTGAACCCGGTGGCCGAACCGGTGTTTTCGCTGCACGGCGCCATGTGCGAACCGGCCACCCACCGCGCCTGGGCCGAAGCCATCCAGGCCCGCCACAAGGTGTTCGGCGTCACCTGGGCGGCGACGGACTGGGCAGGCGGCTAACGGCAGCCCTCAGTCGCGGCCGAGCGTGCGGATCACCACCGCCGCCCGGTAGGGCAGATCGGGGTCGTGGCTCCAGGCGGCGCCGCGCGTTTGCGCCAGGTGTAGCAGGTGGGCGACGTCCGGCGCTGCGGGATCGGCGAGGTAGAGGTGCTCGGGCAGCCGGCGCAGCAGCGCGCGGGTGCTTTCGCCGATGCCGGGCTTCACCCGGTTGCGGTCCTTCAGCCCATGGCGGGCGGCCAGCCGCGCCACGCAGGCCGCCGAGGTCAAGGCCAGGTGCTGGCGGACCTCATCGTGCCACACCGCGGGCGCCACGGCCGGATCGGCGAGGGCCGCCTCCAGGTCGGGCATCACGTCGTCGACGAAGCGGCGCGACAAGTCGTGGCCGGTAAGGTGGTGCTGCACCACGCAGGCATGGAAGTCGCCGGGGCCGACCACCTCGTCGTTCAGCACGGTGCGGCTGACCAGCCCGGAGATCACGGCATTCAGGATGGCCGACGGAATCAGGTAGTCGGCCGCCGTCGCCGCAAGGGCCGCGACCCCGGCCAGGTCCGCCACCGCCACCAGTTCCGGCGCCGGCACCGCGGCTCCGCCCGCGTGCTCCGCGCCCAGGCTGCGCACCAGTTCCCCGGCGATGGCGCCCTTGCCGGTCCAGCCATCGACGAAGACCACGCGGGTTGCGGCGTGGCGCGCCAAGATCCAGTCCAACGCCACCCGGTCGATCCCGCGGTCGCGGATGATGGAGACCGAGTAGTGCGCCACCGGCCGGCCCAGCCCCACCAGCGCACGGCGCAGCAGCACACCGACCGGCGTGCCGGCGCGCGCCAGGCTGGCCAGCACGATCTCGCCCGCCGGCCGCTCGCGGTGGAGCGCCTTGGCGAGCCGCGCCAGATCGCCGGCGAAGCGCCCGCGGTTGGCCGCCAGCGCTTGATTGAACAGCGCCAGATAGGTGTCGTCCGGTGCGGCCTCGGCCGACAGCATTTCCGAATAGTGGCGGGCGCCGGACTGGATCAGGCGTTCCTTCTCCGCCACCGGCGTCGGCGCCAGGTCCACCGGCTTCAGGAGGAAGGTCACGTCGTCGGCCGCGTAGCTGCCGCTGAACCCCACCCGATCAGCCCCCGGCCAGCCGCTGGGCGAGTTGGGCGCCGGCCGGCAGGGCGGCGATGTCGCAGGCCAGCAGGAACTCCACATCGGAAAAGCTGTCCCCCAGCCCGATGGCGAACGGGTGCGGCCCGGCGATGCGGTCGCGGAACCAGCGCACGGCATGCGCCTTGTCGAGGAACGGCGGCAGCACCGCCAGATTGTTGCCGTTGAGGTGAACGCGCCAGCCGGCCGGCACCTCCGCGCGCAGCCAATTCGCCACCGTCTCCAGGTCCTCCCACGCCGCGGCGTTGTGCTTGACCGACAGGTAGAGGTCGAGCCCGGCATCGGCGATCACCCGATGGCGGATATCCAGGCCTTCCATCTCCAGATACACGCCCAGCAGCGCATCCAGCATGTGCAGGGCTTTGGCATGGTCCGCCGAGCGAGCAGCCATGCGCGCCTGCCACTCCGGGTCCGGCGTGCCGTCGGCCCGGCGGATCAGCCCGCCGAAGCTGCAGATGGCGCCTTGGCTGAAACCCAGCCCCACGCGATTCAGGGCCTCGCTGTTGCGCCCGGTGGTGGGCACGACACGGGCCGCGACGCTGAGCCAGGCCGCCAGCATCGCCTGGGCATCGGTCATGAACGACAGCGGCTGCCCCGCCCGGTCCACCGCCGCCACATGCGGTGCCGTGGCGTTCTTGCGGCGCGTCTGGAACAGGGTGTCGTCGAGGTCGAGGAAGACCAGCGGCCGCGGATCGGCCTCGGGCGGGGTGGGCGTCATGGTTCTTCCGCCATGGCGAACACCATGGCCCCCACCTGTTCGGCCAGAGCGGCCGGCGGGGCCGGCGTTTCGGTGCACAAGATCACGTGGTCGTAGGCTCCCGGCGGCACGTTGTAGAGGAAGTTGGGAATGCCGTCGGCGTAGTTGTCCGCGAACGTGCGCACATGGCCGATGGCGTGGCCCGGCAGCACGGGCGAGCGGGTGGTGGCCTGGCAGCGCACGTCGGCCCCCAGAGCCTCGGCGATGGCTTCGGCCAGCAGGAACGGAAGATAGACGAACTCCCCGGTGCCCAGCACCAGCACGCGGTCGCCCGGCCCGATGCCCAGCGCGCGCGCCCGCTCCACCCAGCCGGGCTGCAGCAGCGGCGCCGCGGTGATGGCGAGCCGGCCATCGTTGCGCTTCAGGAACGGTTTCAGCGCGCCCGTACCGGTGACATCGGGCGGATCGCTGACCGCGAAGTCCGGATCGGCGGTGAAGGTATAGGTGCCGGAGAGCAGCGACACCGTCTCCATCGCCGCGCCCACCGCCGGCCGGCTGCCCCGCCAATCCGTCAGTACCACGCCCACCCGGCGCTCCAGGTGGGGACAGGCGGGCGTGAGTGCGGCGGCGAGATTGGCGAAGGTGCGTCCGCTGGTCATCTCGTCGTCGATCAGCACCAGGCTGCGCGCCGCCTTCAGCCGCTCGGCCGCCGCCTCCCCGGCGGGCGCGTAGAGGATGTGGTCGGCAGCGTGGCTGTGGTCCTCGCGGAACTCCACCAGGCGCCGGCGGCCGAGGGCATAGCGCGTGGTGTGGAGGAACACCGCGTCGTTGCGCCCCGTCGCCTCCAGCCAGGCGGCGAACACCCCGGTGCTCAGCGCCACGGCCGTTTCCGCCATGCCCACCAGCAGCACCGGGCCGGGCAGGTCGGCCGGGATGCCGGCCGCCAGGTCGTGGTAGCTGGCGCGCATGGCCGCGGGATCGGCCGGCAGATGGCGGCCCAGCACCCGACTGACGAACAGGAAGGCACGCCGCGGATTGTTGCGGGTGGCGAAATCGCATAGCGCGTCGAGATCGCGGCTGCCGCCATCGACCGTCACCGTCAGGCGGCCGGCCGGCAGGTCGATCGCCCGCGTCGCGCCGCCCCCTCGCGCCCGTTGCGCTTCGGGCATCCTGGCCTCCTTGGTGCCCCAGTCCTGTGCTGCCTGTGCCCAGGCGCGGCCTTTGCTATCATCCTCCATCCCTTGCGTCGTCCAGGAACTGGCATGCAGACCCTTTCACCCGGCCAGAACACCGTGTTGGAGCGCACCCGCCTGGTGGTGCAGCTCGACCCCCAGGTGGGTATCCCCGGCGGCATGACCGGCGTCGCCCTGTTGCTGAACGCCGCCGACAAGGCGGCCGACCGCCGCGCCTATGTGGGCGATGCCAACCCCGAGGGGGCGGGCGGCGCGGTCGCCTTCGATGCCGGCAACGGCACCTTCCGGGTGGATCTCGGCCGGCTGGGGCCGGAGGTGGAGAAGGTGCGGCTGGGCATGGCGCTGCTGGGCGGCCCGTCCACCGGGCGCACCATGGCCGACCTGCGGGCGGTGGAGACCGCCGTAACCGACGACCTGGGTGCCCGCCTCCTCGCCTTTCCCCTGGATCTGGCCGGCCGCACGGAAACCGCCATGATCCTGCTCGACCTCTACCGCCGCCACGGCGCCTGGCGGGCCAAGGCGGTGGGCCAGGGCTTCGTGCACGGGTTGAACGCGCTGGGGCGCGCCCACGGGCTCGACATCGTGGAAGCGCAGGACGGCCGAATCCTGGTGCGCGACGGCCGCTCGCCCGACGATCCGCCGGCCCCGGAAGCCGGTGACGAGCGGCGCCCGCCGCCACCGCCCGGCACCCGCTATAGCGGCACCGGGTTCTGCATTTCCCGCGACGGCTTCTTCCTCACCAACGAGCATGTGATTCGTGACGGCCGCCGGTTCACCGCCCGCAACAACCGCATGGAAGCGGCCCTGCGCGTCGCCTTCGCCGATCCCATCAACGATCTGGCGCTGCTGCAGGCCGAGCGTGCCGTGGGGGAGCCGACGGCCTTTCGCGACAGCCTGCACCTGGACCCCGGGGAGGACGTGGTGACGGTGGGCTACCCGCTGTCGGGCCTGCTCGGCAGCAACGCCCAGGTGACCACCGGTGCGATTTCCGCGCTCACCGGCACGGCCAACGACAGCCGCGTGCTGCAGTTCACCGCCCCGGTGCAGACGGGCAATTCCGGCGGGCCGCTGTTCGATGCCTACGGGCTGGTGGTCGGCATCGTCAGCCACAAGCTGAATGCCGAGCAGATCCACCGCATCACCGGCGACATCCCGCAGAACGTCAACTTCGCGGTGAAGGGGGCGGTGGCCCGCGCCTTCCTGCTGGCGGCCGGCATCGAGCCGCCGACGGCAGATATCGGCAGCCGCCAGAGTGCCGCGGCGATCGCCAGTGCCGCCCGCGACCGGGTGGTGCAGGTGCTGGTTGAAGCGTGATCGCCGTCACAGTCGGACACTTAGCTTTCCCTCAATGTGATCCTGCACAGAGGCTCAGACCTGGTCCGCGCCCCCCCCTCCGGGACATCAAGGGCGCGGCGAGACACCGGGTAGCGAGCCGCAACGTGAGAAGATCGGGAGGTTAAGGAGTCATGTTGCACCTGACGTCGAACGAAAACGCGCAGTTGGCACAGATGATGACCGCCCAGGCCATGCTGCTGCGGGAAGACGGAATGGAAACCGAAGCCGGGGAGCTGCTGGATCGCGCCCGCCAGGTTCGCAAGACCGCCCGGAGCGCTGCCAAGCGCTGCGCCTAAGCCGACCGGTAGCGGTCGTTAGCAGATCGGTTCCGCACCCTCCGTCCGGCCACGCGATTGATCGTTCCGGTTCGCGTGGCCGGATCGGAGCGGGCGCGGGATCCGACCCGGCGCCGCAGACCGGTGTTGCGGTCAGGGGCCGTGGTCAGGGGCTGCGGTCAGGGGCTGCGGTCAGGCGTCGAGGTCGAGGAAATCGCGGAACAGCCCGAGCTGGCCGTCCAGCACGGCCATGCCGCCAAGCACGGTGTGGCCTGAGGTTTCCGCTTCGAACATCAGGGCGGTGACCGGCGGGGTCAGCAGCGTTTCCACCACCACGGCCTTCGGGTTCAACCCCTCCAGGCTGATCGGCGTCAGCATGACGGAGATGTGCGTGGCGTTGATGGCCACGTCGACCTCCGCCGGATCGGGGGCGCCTGCGTCCACCACCAGCCCCGTGTGGACGGCCCCGATCTGGTCGGCCAGCAGCGCCGCCACCTCGGGATCGGCATCGTCGATGGCGAGGCGGCCGATGCCCGCTTCGGCCAGTGCCCAGGCGATTGCCCGCCCGGTCGTGCCGGCGCCGGCCAGCCAGACGCGGGCGCCGCGCAGGTCGGTGCCGTGGGCCGCCAGCGCCCGCACCAGCCCCAGCCCTTCCATGTTGTCGCCGGCCAATGTGCCGTCGGCGTTGCGGCGCACGACGTTGACGGCGCCGATGCGGCGCGCCCGCTCGCTCACCTCGTCCAGCAGCGCCACCAGCGCCTTCTTGTGGGGTGCGGTGGCGGTGAAGCCTTTCAGATTTTCCAGTACGCGGGCCGCCGCCACGAAGCTGTCCAGACGTCCCTCCGCCACCCGGAACGTCAGCCACGCCGCATCGATGCCGCGCACGGCATACCAGCGCTCCATGGCTTCCGGCGTGGCGATGGCGGAGTCGCGGTCCGTGACGGTGCCCGTCAGCGCCGTTTCGGCATCGATGCGCGCGCCGAGGTTTTCCAGGATCGGCGGCGCCAACACCCGGCCGGCATCCTGCGAACCGTCGCCTTCCATGGCGCGCAGGCGGTAGACCACGTCGTGCAGTCCGAAGCCGCGGTGGTGTTCCCGCTGCACCACCTCGAAGAAGATGCCGCCGGCGAGCGGCAGGGTATAGGCGTGCAGGAAGCGCCCGCCGCCGATGGTGTCCATCATCACGCCGCTGGCTTCCAGCCGGTCGACCAGAGCGGGGTCGTAGCCCTCGGTCCGCAGGTCGGCGTAGTAGGAGGCCGGCACCTGCAGGAACGACAACCCCATCTGCTTGGTGACCGTGACGGTGTGGAAAATATCCTCGGTGCGCAGGGCGATGTGCTGGACGCCGCCGCTCAGGTTCAGCGCCAGGAAGCGGCCGCTATCGCTCTGGTCGCTCGACGGGTCGTTCAAGATGAAGCGGACATCGGAGTCCGGCTGGCCGAGTACGGTGCTGACGGTGTAGCCGCCGGCATCGGGGATGTAGTTGTGCTCCAGCACGCTCAGGCCGAAATGGCGGGCGTAAAACGAGATCCAGTGGCGCGAGGAGCCCTTGGCCACAGTCTGGGAGATGTGGTCGACGCGCAAGAGGCCGGCCCCTTTCCAGCCCGACCCGCGGGTGTCCACCAGCTTGAAATCGTGGCTGTAGACGTCGCCGCGGTCGCCGAAGCGGTCGACCAGGTAGATCAGCGAGCCGCCGACGCCGCGAAGGGCCGGGATGTTCAGTTCGCCCTCGCGGCCGGTCGTCTCGTAGGGCTGGGCGCCGCGCGCCCGGCGGCTGCTCAGCACCTTTTCGGCATCGTCGACCCTGAGGCCCAGCGCGCACACGGCCAGCCCGTGCACGAAGGCAAACGAGCGGGCGAACGACACCGGTTCGGAATTGAGCACGATGTTGATCTGCCCCTGGCGGAACAGCGACACGTTCCTGGAGCGATGGTGCCCGGCGAAGGAAAAGCCGAGTGCGGTCAGCACCGTTTCCAGCGCCTTCGCCTCGCCCTCGTCGGCCGTCGCGAACTCGATGAATTCCAGGCCCTGCACGTCCAGATCGTTGGCGGCAGCGGGGGCGGGGGCGTGGGAGGTGGTTCTCGTCGTCACTGAGCTGTCGTCCCGCTTGCGGTTCTGCGCCGCGGCGGCAGCCTGCGGCCATTGACGGCCCGGAACCGTATCACGCCTGTTCGCGGCAAGGCACCTGCGGGATCGCAGCGCTCGACTGCTCCATCTCGCGGCGCAGGAACTGCACGAAGTCCTCGGCATAGACCGACAGCGGCGCATCGACCTTCGAAGCCACGTAGGTGTGGAAGTCCGTCTTCTCCTCGATCGGCAGCACCCGCACCTTGTCCGGGCTTTCGCCGGCGACGGTGAACTGGTCGAGCACGGAGATGCCCAGGCCGTTGCCCACCAGCGCGCAGGCCGACTGGCCGAAGCGGACGCGGATCGACAACGGGTAAGTCAGTCCCCGCTGGCGGAAGGCTTCGGCCATCAGGTTGCCGTAGGGGTCGGACGGGTCGACGCCGATCAGCGGCCACGCGGCCAAATCCTTCAGGGACACCGACGTCCTGGCGGCCAGCGGATGGTCGTGGGGGACGACGCACACCAGCCGGCCCGCTGTCAGCGGCATGAAGGCGATGCCGGGGTGATCGAAGCGGAAGCTCAGCGCGACCACGTCGACGCGGCGCAGCGTGATGCTCTCGACCGCCTCCTCGATCTTCAGGATATCGAAGAAGATCTCCAGCTTCTCGTACTTGCGCTGCAGGCTGGCGATGGCCCGCGGCGCCAGGTAGCGGCCGATGCTGGGCACTGCCGCCAGGTTCACCCGGTGGGAATAGCCCTGCTCGATGCGCGAGACGGCGTATTGCAGCCGTCCGACACTGCGGTAGACGTCGTTGATGCATTCGAAGATGTCGCTGGCTTCCGGCGTTGGCAGGTAGCGGCCGCGGTGGCGGTGGAACAGCCGCAGCTTCAGCGAGCTTTCCGTGTACTTCATGAGGCGGCTGATGCCGGGTGCCGACACGTTCAGCAGGTCGGCCGCACCGGCGATGGTGCCGCTGACCATGATGGCGCGGATGACCTCGATCTGGCGCAGCGTCAGGCCCGCCATGTCTCCCCCCTTCGCAGCCGGGCGACTGGGCCCTGCCACTGTCCGCCCTCCGGGGCGGGGGGCGGACGCCAGATTAACATAGTGTTTCCCGAACGGGAACTATTGGTAGTTGGTGTTAAGTCCCGGTGGGCCTTCAATACCCTAGGCTTCGATGTGGCCCGGCGCTCCCTTCGGGCGGGCTGCCAGCACCCCTTTCGGGTGGAGTGCCGGCAGGCTGGCGATGGCCGGCACGCTCGCCCCCACGCAGGGGCCAGCCGTTCGTGGCGGGCGACGATCGAGCAGGCGATCAAGCGGGCGATCGAGCAGGCGATCAAGCGGGCGATCGAGCAGGCGATCGAGCAGGCGATCGAGCAGGCGGCAACGGTCGATGCGCGACCAGCGGCAGCGTCGCCGATGGGGTGATGGCGGCCCCGGCGCGCGGCCTGCCCGGCGGAACACGCAGCGGAACACACGACATTCGCGAAGGGCGCAACCATGAACAAGACTTCCGCATGGGATCGGGATCTGACCGAGGAGCAAAGTGCCTACGTCCAGGGCCTCGTGGCCAAGGCGCGTGCCGCCATGGACGCGATCAAGGACTACGATCAGGCGCAGGTGGACCGGCTGTGCCAGGCGATCGGCTGGGCCACCGCAAACGAGAAAACCTTCACCCGCCTTGCCCAGATGGGCGTGGATGAAAGCGGGCTCGGCGACCGCGAAGGCCGCCCGGCCAAGCGCTTCAAGATCATGGGCGTGCTGCGCGACGCGCTGCGCCAGAAAAGCGTCGGCGTCATCGAGGAAGACCCGGAAAAGGGCCTGGTGAAGTACGGCAAGCCGGCCGGCGTCATCGCCTCGCTGATCCCCACCACCAACCCGGCCCTGACACCCCCGGTGACCGCGATCTACGCCATGAAGGCGAAGGACGCGGTGATCTTCTCCCCGCATCCGCGCAGCAAGCGCACGACGTTCGAGACCGTGCGCATCATGCGCGAGACGCTGAAGGCGCTGGGTGCGCCGGAGGACATCTTCCAGTGCATCGAGCGGCCCAGCATCCCGCTGACCCAGGAGCTGATGGCAATCTGCGACCTCACCATGGCCACCGGCGGCAAGCCGATGGTGAAGGCGGCCTACAGCTCCGGCAAGCCGGCCTACGGCGTCGGCGCCGGCAACTCCACCATGGTGATCGACGAGACGGCCGACATCGAGGAAGCGGCGCGCAATTCCCGCATTTCCAAGACCTCGGATTTCGGCTCGGGCTGTTCGGCCGACGGCAACCTCCTGATCGACAGCCGCATCTACGACAAGCTGAAGGAGCAGCTCGTCGCCGAGGGCGGCTACCTGTGCACCGCCGAGGAGAAGGACAAGCTGGAGGCGGCCCTGTGGGACGACCACGGGCACCGCACGATGGACACTATCGCCTGCCCCGCCCAGCGCATCGCCGAGACCGCCGGCTTCACCATCCCCGACGACCGCAAGTTCATCATGGTCGAGCAGGGTCCCATCGGCAAACAGCACAAGTTTTCCAGCGAGAAGCTCTGCGTCGTCATGGCCCTGTTCAAGTACCAGGGCTTCGACGACGCACTGGCGAAGGTGAAGCAGATCTACGCCGTCGGCGGGGCCGGGCACTCGTGCGGCATCTATTCCTTCGACGACGAGCACATCGACCGCCTGGCGCGGGTGGCCCCCGTCAGCCGCATGATGGTCCGCCAGCCCCAGTCGAAGGCCAACGCCGGCGCCTTCAACAACGGCATGCCAATGACCTCAAGCCTCGGCTGCGGCATCTGGGGCGGCAACATCACCAACGAGAACGTTCACCTGAAGCATTACCTCAACATCACCTGGGTCAGCCGTCCCATCAAGGAAGACCGGCCCAGCGAAGCGGAGCTGTTCGGCGAGTTCTACAACAGCGCGACGCTTTAGAACGACCGACCCAGCCGCCGCAGCGGAGGGCTGGACCCTTTCGCGCGGCGGACCGGACGGCCCCATGGAGGCATGGATGCAAGACACCGTCGCCAACCTGCTGATCCGCTATCTGGAGCGGCGGGGCATCAAGCACATCTTCGGCCTGTGCGGCCACACCAACATCGCCGTGCTCTCGGCGATGGCCAACAGCCGCATCCGCTTCGTCAATGTGCGCCACGAGCAGATCGCCGCCCATGCGGCCGACGGATACGCACGGGCCACCGGCAAGGCGTCGGTGCTGCTCAGCCATCTCAGCCCCGGTCTCACCAATGCCGCCACCGGCGTCGCCAACGCGGCCTTGGACTGCATCCCCATGGTGGTGATCGCCGGCGACGTGCCCAGCTACTATTTCGGCAAGCACCCCCACCAGGAGGTGAACCTGCATGCCGACGGCTCGCAGTCCGAAATCTACCGCCCCTTCGTGAAGCGGGCCTGGCGCGTCGACACGCCGGAGCTGTTCCCGGAGATCATCGAAAAGGCGTTCGCCCTGGCGGAAAGCGGCCAGCCCGGCCCGGTGCTGGTGGACGTGCCCATGGACGTGTTCTCCGCCAAGATCGACGGCGCCCTGTTCGACCGCCTGGCCCACAACGCCAAGGCGCTGGTCAAGCCGTCCATCGACGAGGAGACCGCCGCCACCATCGTGAAGACCCTGGTGGAGGCGGACCGCCCGCTGCTCTATGTCGGCGGCGGCATCGCCATCGCCCGGGCGACGGCGGAGCTGGAAGCCTTCGTCGACCACCTCAGCATCCCCGTCGCCCATAGCCTGATGGGCAAGGGCATGCTGCGCGACGACCACCCCTTCACCCTGGGGATGACCGGGTTCTGGGGCACCAAGTTCATCAACGACAAATGCCTCACCGCGGACTGGGTGCTGGCGCTGGGCACGCGCTTCAAGGAAGCCGACTGCAGCTCCTGGTACCCCGGCTACACCTTCAATTTCCCCCCCAGCAAGTTGATCCACATCGATATCGAGCCGGCGGAGATCGGCCGCAACTTCCCCGCCGAGATGGGCGTGGTGGCCGACCTGAAGCAGGCGTTGACGGTGCTGCTGAAGGTGGCCAAGGCGCTCTACCCCGAGGGGCTGAAGAACCCCGCCCTGGCGGCGGAGATCGCCGACTACCGCGCCGGCTTCAAAGCCACCAACCGGGCGATGGAGACGTCGGACGCGTTCCCCATGATGCCGGAACGCATCCTTGCCGATGTGCGCGCCGCCATGCCGCGCGACGCCATCCTCACCACCGACGTCGGCTGGAACAAGAACGGCGTCGGCCAGCAGTTTCCCATCTACACCCCGGCCTCGGTGCTGACCCCCGGCGGCTACGCCACCATGGGCTTCGGCCCGCCGGCAGCACTGGGCGCCAAGCTGGCGTGCCCCGACCGGGTCGTCATCTCCATGGTCGGCGACGGCGGCTTCGGGCAGAACCCGGCGGTGCTGGCGACGGCGGAGGCGGAGAACCTGGCCGTGATCTGGGTGGTGATGAACAACAACGCGTTCGGCACCATCGCCGGCCTGCAGAAGGCCCACTACGGGCTGACCTACGGCACCACCTTCCCCAGCCACGGCCCCGATTACCTGCCGCGCTACGACCTGATCGCCCAGGCCTACGGCATCGCCGGCGTGCGCGTGCGCTCGGCCGCCGAATTCCGGCCGGCGCTGGAGGCCGCCATCGCGTCCGGCCGGCCCACCGTGATCGACGTCGCCATGATCAACAACCCGACGCCGACCAGCGGCCACTGGAACATCCTGGACATCTACTCGCCGGACAAGCAGGTCTCCCACGTGAGCACCGACTAACGAAGGGCGACGGTCATGACGCGTTCGGTCCTGGTCCTCAACGGACCCAACCTCAACCTATTGGGCACCCGCCAACCGGAGGTGTACGGCCGCACCACCCTGGCGGACGTGGAAGCGATGTGCATCGAGACGGGCCGCACCCTCGGCCTGGAGGTGGCGTGCCGCCAGTCCAACAGCGAAGGCACGCTGATCGACTGGATCCACGAGGCCAAGGGCGTCCATGCGGGCATCGTGCTGAACGCCGGGGCCTACACCCACACCTCGATCGCCATCATGGACGCGATTGCCAGCGTGGAGCTGCCGGTGGTCGAGGTGCACCTGTCCAACATCCACCAGCGCGAGGCGTTCCGGCACCTCTCCTACATCTCCAAGGTCGCCGTCGGCATGATCTGCGGCTTCGGCGCCTTCGGCTACCGGATCGCCCTGGAGGCGCTGGCCAACCGCATCGGGGGTGGGGCATGACCGAGGTCCACGACCCCCGCGTGCCCGATTGGTGGCGTACCGAGATCATCGAGATGGAGCCGGGCGTCATCCGCTACCGCGGCTACCCCATCGAGCAGCTCATCGGCACCGTCACCTTCGCCCAGATGATCTGGCTTCTGACCCGCGGCGAGCTGCCGACGCGCGCCCAGGCGGACCTCCTGGACATCGCGCTGATGTCCGCCGTGGACCACGGCCCGCAGGCGCCCTCCATCGCCATCGCACGCATGGCGGCGACCTGCGGCGTCGGCCTCAACAACGCCATGGCGACCGCCGTCAACGTGCTGGGCGACGTGCACGGCGGGGCGGGCGAGCAGGCCGTCGAGCTTTACCAGGACATCGACCGCCGCCACCGGCAGGGCCGGAGCTTGCCCGATGCGACGGCGGATGCGCTGGATGCCTTCCACGCCGCCGGCGGCAAGTTCGTGCCCGGCTTCGGCCACCGCTTCCACCCCATAGACCCGCGCGCTCCGCGCCTTCTGGAGATGGTGGACAAGGCCGCGGCGGAGGGTGCGGTTAGCGGCCGCTTCGCCGCCATCGGGCGGGAGGTGGAAGCCACGCTGGAAGCCAAGAAGGGCCGGCGCATCCCCATGAACATCGATGGCGCCACAGCGGTGATCTATGCCGAGCTGGGCTTCCCGGCCCCCCTGGCGCGCGGGCTGTTCTGCCTGTCGCGCTCGGTCGGCATCCTCGCCCATGCCTGGGAGCAGACCGAACAGGGCGGGCGCAACAAGGGGCCGATCCCGCGCCAATACCTGTGGACCTACGACGGGCCGGAGACGCGCCCGGTGCCGGACGGCACGTAGCCCCCTGCCCTCCGGCGGCCCCGGCCACTCGGACCGTCAACGGGAGGCGGGAGCGCCGGTCCCCACCGCACCCGGCACCGCAAGTGCCGGGTCGGCCGCCGGGTCCAGCAGCTTGGCCCGCAAGGTCGGCTGCTCCAGCTCCAGGCCGCAGAACAGGCGGAAGGCGTCGACCCCCTGGTAGAAGAACAGCTCGTAGCCGCTGAGCACCTGCAGCCCGGCCGCCGCGGCATCCTTGAGGAACTGGGTGTCGACCGGGGTATAGACGGCATCGAAGGCCCAGCGCGCCCCTGCCATCAGGTCCTGGGCGATGGGCGTGCCGTCGTGGCCCACCATGCCGACGGGCGTGCAGTTGACGAGGCCGTGGGCGCCGCCGATGGCCTCGGCGACCGACAGCGAGGTTGCCACCCGCAGCTCCGGGCGCACGGCCCGCAGTGCCGCCGCCAGCGCGTCCGCGCGCGCCAGGTCCTGTTCCACGATACGGATGTCCTTAAGGCCCAGGGCGACCAGCGCAAACGCGATGGCATTGCCCACGCCGCCGGCGCCGACCATGCACACCGGGCCGAGGGGTGCGGTACCGAAGGCGTTGCGGTAGGCGGCCTTGAAGCCCGAATAGTCCGTGTTGAAGCCCTTCGGCCCGTCCGCCTCGAAGATCACGGTGTTGACGGCGTTGATGGCGCGGATCAGCGGATCGGCCACGGACACGCGCCCCGCGGCGAATTGCTTATAGGGATACGTCACGTTGATGCCGCGATACCCTTCTGCCGCGCACTGGTCGAACAGGGCGTCGAACTCCAGCCCAGTCTCATGCGGCACCAGCCGGTCGTAGGTGAGCCGCAGGCCGGTCATGGCACCGGCGATGCGAAACAGGCGCGGTGCCTGGGAATGGGCGATGTTGTCGCCGATCAGGCCGAGCTTGTAGGTCTGCATGTCCGCGGTCCACCTCTTGTCATGGTCGGCCGGTATCGGTGGTCGGCTGCCCCCTTGCACATGACCGGATGAAAGCGGCGGCCAGTCCTCCGGCACCGTCGCCACAGTGCCGCCGCCGGGTCTTCGGATCAGAAGCCGAGCAGGTGGGGCAACGCGATGACCGTCTCCGGCACAAAGGTGATGATCAAAAGCACGAGCACTTCGACGACGAACAACGGGACAATCGCCCGGATCAGCTTCGTCATGCCGACATTGGCGATGCCCTCGGCGACGAAGAGGCAAAGGCCCAGCGGCGGCGTGATCAGCCCGATCATCAGGTTGAAGATGACGACGATGCCGAAATGCGTCGGGTCGACGCCGAGGCCAACGGCGATCGGGTGCAGGATCGGCACCAGAACCAGCATGGCGGCGATCCCTTCCAGGAAGAGACCGACGAAAAGGAAGAGCACCACGACGGCCAGCAGGAAGGTGAAGCGGCTGTCCACGTTGGTCAGCACCCAGTCCGTCAAGATGTTGGGGATGCGGTTGTAGGTGAGCAGCCAGTTGGCCGCCGCCACCGCCGCGATGATCACCAGGATGACGGCACTGTCGCACATGGCCCGTGCGAGAATGCGCGGCAGGTCGCCGAGCTTGATGTTGCGGTAGAGGCCGATACCGACCACCAGCGCGAAGGCCACGGCGAAGGCGGCCGCCTCCGTCGGCGTGACGACGCCCAGCAGGATCGAGCCGACCACGAACACCGGCATGCACAGCGGAATGATGCCGCCGAGCAGGGCGGAACGGACCGAACCCGCCTCCACGGAAAGTCGTTGGGCCGCCTGGCGGTCGACCTTCACCGTCGACATCACGTAGATCGACAGGAAGATGGCCAACAGGATGCCGGGCACCACGCCGGCCATGAACAGGGCCGGCACCGAAACGCCGGTTACCGTCAGCGCGTAGATGATCACCGGGATCGACGGGGGGATGATCGGCCCGATGACCGACGACGCAGCCGTGATCGCGGCGGCGAAGGCGCGCGTGTAGCCGTGGCGCTCCATCTCCGGAATGAAGACGCGGCCAAGGGCGGCAGTATCGGCGACGGCGGAGCCCGACAGCCCGGCGAAGATCACCGAAGCCCAGATGTTCACCAGCGCCAGGCCGGCGCGCAGCCGCCCGAAGATCACGTTGGCAAAGGCGATCACCCGGGTGGTGATGCCGCTTTCGTTCATCAGCTCGCCGGCGAGGATGAACAGCGGGATCGCCAGCAGCGGGTAGGAGTTGACGCCGCGGAACATCTCCGTGGCGACGATCCGCAGGTGGTAGGGCAGGTCGCCGGTGCCCATGAAGTAGAGCAGGGCCGCCATGATCGCCAAGGCGATCGGCATGCCGACGAGCAGCCCGACAACGATGATCGCGATGGTCACCGGTCGCGCCCCGCTTGCCGGACGGCCACCACGGACTCGACGAATTTCAGGCAGGCCGCGGCGGCGATCAGGCCGCCGCCGAGAATGGTCGAGGACTGCCAGAAGGCCATCTGGCCGAACACGTTGATCCAGGGAAGGCCGGTCGCCTCCGCCAGCTCGCGGGCCTGGCCGACGATGCCCGATGCCTCCACGTCGCCGCGCCGCGCCACGAAGGAATAGCCCGACCAGGCGAACAGCGCGCAGCAGGCGACCACCACCAGGTGGACGGCCGCGGTCGTCCACAGCCGCAAGCGTAGCGGCAGCAGTTCGACGACGACACGGAAATTGATGTTGCGGTCATACAAGTAAGCGTAGGCAACGCCGAACATCATGCCATAGATGCACAAGTATACTGGCAGTTCATCTCCCCATTGGAACGAACTGCCGATGGTGTAGCGCATCAGCGCATTGACGAACACGATGGCGAACAGGAGGGCCATGAAGAGGCCGGCGCCGAACGCGCAGATCTTGGCCAGTATTGCGTGAAACGCCTGCAAGACCGTCATGGTCGCCCTCCGCCGCAGCAGGCGGCAGGGCGGAGGACCCGCCCTGCCGGAACGGCTACAGATTACTCCGTGGCGGCGGCCACTGCGGCTTCGAGCCGATCGATCCACTCGGCTTCGTCGCCCAATTCGCCGACCAGCCAGGTCCGCACCGCCGGCTGTGCCAGGTCGCGGAACATGGCCAGTTCCTCCGCCGTCGGCGAATAGACCTGCATGCCTTCGGCGATCACGGCGGACACGCCTTCGGCCGTGTTGAACTCCTGGATCGCCCGCCCCATGACGCCGGCGATCCGCCCGGCCCGCTGCACGACGGCCTGTTGCTCAGGCGTGAGGGACTGGAAGAACTCCTCGTTGATCAGCAGGAAATCGGCCGCATACACATGGCCGTCGAGGATCATGTAGTCCTGCAAGGTGTGCAGGTTGTTGTTGTAGATGACGCCCACGGGGTTTTCCTGGCCATCGACCACGCCGGTCGCCAGGGCCGTCGGCAGTTCCGACCAGTTGATGGGCGTGGGCTCGCCGCCAAGGGCGCTGACCAGCTCCAGATAGAGCGGGATCGGCTGGACGCGGAAACGCAGGCCCTCCATGTCGGCCGGCGTGCGGATTTCGCGCACGCTGTTGGTGAAGTTGCGGAAGCCGGTTTCGCCATAGCCGAGGGTGCGCAGGCCCGTCTGTTCCAGGCAGTGTTCGGCCAGCTCGTCGCCGAAGGGGCCGTCCAGCACGTCCCACGCCACCGGCGCCGATTCGAACATGTAGGGGATATCGAGCACTTGGGCCGCCGGGCACAGCCGCGACATGGCGCCCGACACCATGACGACCTGGGTGAGCCCTTCCTGCGCCTGCTGGATGATCTCGTTCTCGTTGCCGAGCGCGGCCGCGGGGAACAGCTCGACCGTCAGGTCGGTTTCGGCCTCCACGATGTACTGGAAGATTTGGGCGGCCGCCCCTTTCTTGGAGCTTTGCCAGTCCGCGGGATCGACATGGGCAAAGCGGATCGTTTGCGCCGAAGCCGCCCCCGTCGCCAGGGTGAGCGCCAAGCCTGTCGCGCAGGCGAGTGCCGTGAGTTTCGGGTAGGTCAAGTGCATCGTTCCCTCCGGTTGTCTGTCTAGTCCTGTCTCGGGGCTAGCTAGCTAGGTTCTCCGCTGTCAGCGGACCCGTCCGCTGATCAGGGTCGGCCGGGACCGTCGCCCTCGCAGGAGTGAGATCCCATTCGATGAAGACGTCCAAGGACGGCTTCATCCGCCCACGGCCGGTCAGAGCCCGGCGGCGACCCCTGGGGATCGTCCGGCCCGATCGGCGCGCAGCCGTCCGCATCCGGTGTGGGGGTGTGTGTCTTGGGCAAAGCATTGGGCCTCGTGCGGCCTCCCCCTCCCCATGCCACGCGGCGTGCGTGGACAGCCCGGCAGTTGCAGAACCCGTCGACGTTGCCGGGTGCGGGTCCGCTGCTCTTATCCGTGGAGTATGTACGAACTGGTTCGTATAGGCAACGGCTTTGTACTATCTGGTACATTCGTGATAGAGACGTTCGTTCAGCCGATGGGAGCGCTGCCTTGACCCGAGCGACCGCGACAGGAGCTATCCGCAGCACCGTGTCTTCGCCGCGCGAACACGATGCCGAGCGGACGCGCGCCAACATCGTTTCGGTCGCCACCAAGGAGTTTGCCGAGAAGGGGCTCGCCGGGGCGCGGATCGACGAGATTGCGTCGAAGACCAAAACGTCGAAGCGGATGATCTACTACTACTACGGCAGCAAGGAGGGGCTGTACCGCCACGTGCTGGAAACGGCGTACGGCAAGGTGCGCATTCAGGAAGACGACCTGCGCCTGGGCCGGCTTGCGCCGGTGGACGCCCTGCGTGCGCTCACCCGGTTTTCCTACCAGCACCACCTGCGCAATCCGGACTTCATCCGCCTGATCATGATCGAGAACGTCCACCGCGCGGAATTTCTGCAGGGCTCTCCGGCGATCGCCTCGCTCAATGCCAGCGCCATCGAACGGATCGACCGCATCTATTTGCAGGGCGTGGCGGACGGCGTCTTCCGCGGTGGGCTGAAACCGCTGCAGATCCACTGGCTGATCAGCGCGCTGTCGTTCTTCAGCGTCTCCAACAAGCCGACCTTTTCCACCATTTTCGGTTGGGACTGGACGGAGACGGACGGCCAGTCGGTCCTGGAAGACCAGGTGGTGGAAACCGTGCTGCGGTTCGTGCTGGTCGCCCCGAAGATCGAGGAGATCTGCGGCTGACCGCAGGTCCCTCCCCCAGCCGCACGGCGGCCTTGGCTACGCAATCGGCCAGGCGGCGGACAGCCGCTCCATCACCACCAGCCACACCGAGATCGTCGCCACCGCGATCACGGTGGCGATCAGCACCGTGTTGGCGGCAACATCGCTGGCGCGGTGGTAGAAGGTGGAGAAAATATAGACGTTGAGGCCCGACGGCATGGCGGCCGTCACCACGGCCACCCGTGTCATCTCCCACGGCAGGTGGAACACGAAGGCCGCGGCCAGCAGCACCAGCAGCGGGTGCACCACCAACTTCAGCAGCGCTGCGACCACCGCCTGGCCCCAGCTATCCTGCAGCTTGTACTCGTTCAGCGCTCCGCCCAGCCCGAACAGGGCGGCCGGCATCACCGCCAGGACCATCATCTGCGTGGCATCGTCGATCACCGCCGGCAACTGGACGCCGGACAGGTTGGTGGCGAGCCCCAGGGCGATGCCGATGAGCAACGGGTTGGTCGCCACCCGCTTCGCCGCGGTGGCGAGCGCGCGGCCCAGCGGCTCGGCATCGCGCCGGGCCAGCTCCATGGCGATCATGCCGAAGCTCATCAGCAGCGGCGCGTGCAGGCCGATGATCGCATAGATCAGCGGCAGCGCCTCGTCGCCGTAGGCCCGGTGGATGATCGGCAGGCCCAGCAGCACCGTGTTGGTGAAATAGGCGGCAAAGCCGATGACCACGGATTCGCCGGGGCGGCGGCCGAACAGGCAGCGCGCGGCGGCGACGCCGGCGGCGAACACCACAAAAGCGCTGAGGTAGAACGCAGCCAGGTAGGCCGGATCGAAGGTGGTGCCGAACTCCACCGTCAGCATCGCCCGGAACAGCAGGCACGGCGTGGCAAAGGTGTTGACGAAGGTGATGAGGCCGGTAACTCCGCTCGGCGGGAACAGCTTGACGCGGACGCTCACATAGCCGGCGGCGACCAGCAGGAACACCGGCCCGACAATGTCGATGATTGCACCGTTCAAGTCCCGCCCCTGCCGATCGGTGTCCGCCGCGCCCTGCCTCCCCCGTCATAGCCCGCGAGTGCTCCCGATAGAATGGGTGAATGTGCGCACTCGCCATCGCCGGACCCGGCGGACGCGACGCTCACACGGCATATTCCCTGGCCGGCGGTACCGCTGGCGCGACCCCGAGGCAGCGCTTGGCCGTTTCCAGGCAACGCCGGGCATGGCCTTCGAAGCCCAGTTCGTCCACCCGCTGCAGGTTGGGCAGCTCGATGGAACAGACCACCGGCGGCAGGTGCGCCAGCAGGGCAGCGAAGTCGAACGCCCCTTCGCCGGGATAGAGGCGCTCGTCGCGCGCCAGGTGCACCATGTCGTCGCGGCTGTGCGGGCATTTCGCCGGCGCATCGGCCAGGTGCACGAAGTGGAACCACGCGCGCGGCAAGGCGTCCAGCTCGGCCGGGTCGAGGTGGGAGTAGTGGGCATAGATGGTGTCGATCAGGATGCCGCCATTGGGGCGGCCCGCGGCCCGCACGATGTCGACCGCCTCGGCCAGAGTCTTCAGGCGCGAGAAGCTGGGAAATTCCAGGTCCACGGTGAGGCCGAAGGGGGCCGCCAGGTCGCAGATCTCCGCGTACCGCTCGGCCACGAAATCGCGGTCGTCGGGGTCCGTCGTCCAGGCGCTGGAGATGACGTGCCGGGCGCCGAACTCCGCCGCCACCTCCAATGCCGGCACATAGCTTTTGGGATCACAGTCCTTGAGGATGCGGGCAAGCTCCACATCGTGAACGCCGATGCCCGTGGCGGCCAGTGCGATGCGGGTGGCGCGCATCATCTCCCTGTCCTGGGCGGGGCAGGCGTACTCCCCGGCAACGCCCATGGGGATCAGCCGCAGACTGACGAAATCGTAGCCGACGCGCGCCGCGATATAGGTGAGTTCCGGCGCCGAACACCCGATCAAAGTCAGATGCGCCAACGAGAACTTGCTCTCCATCACCTGACCCTCCGACTGGTTGCGTGGTTGGCACGCCACGGGCCGGCCCGCCGTTCAGCCGGCAGCGTACCGTCGCGGCGTGGACAGCCCTGCCGGCGCATGGGCGGTGGCAAACATCGCCGGCAGCACCGGCCCGGATGGTGCATGGCGCCATGGCCACGGCGGCCGGGCCGGCATGCCACACAGAGCGGCGGTGCTGCGCGGTCTCCGGTCTGCTGCGCGGTCTCCGGTCCGCCGTGCGGCTTCGTCCACCGGCTTGCCGCCTGGGATGCGAACGCCCGTACGGCGGTCTGCTCGGCGTCATCTCATGCCGATTCCGGGCTAACATCAAATACGCAGATCTGCCTTTACCTATACATCATGTTAAGGAAGTGACCGCGCCATCCCCCAGGCGGCTTGGCACGCCCCGGCAGGTCCGCTACAGCGCCGAAGCGGCGCTTACCGACCGGCGCGGCACCCTGTCTGGAGACCCGGCATCGCATGGACCATCTGTGGCTCTTTCTCCTGGCCGCCCTGATCGTCGGCGCCTCCAAAGGCGGCCTCGCCTCGGCCGGCACGCTGGCGGTGCCGCTGCTGTCCATCTGGATGGACCCGCTGATGGCCGCGGGCACCCTGCTGCCGATCTACATCGTCAGCGACGGTGTCGGGGTGTGGCTCTACCGGCATGAGTATTCGCGGCGCAACGTGCTTTGCCTCATCCCGGCCGGTCTGGTCGGGGTGATCCTGGCGGCCCTTCTGGCGCCCTACCTCTCCGTGGCGCTGGCGACCCTGGTAACGGGGGTGATCGGGCTCGCCTACTGCCTTCAGGCCGTGGTGCGCAGGCTGCGCAAGACGGTGAAGGCCGAGCCGTTCGATGCGCGCAAGGGTGCCGTCTGGGGCGTCCTGGTGGGGATGACGAGCTTCGTGTCCCACACCGGAGCACCGCCCTTCCAGGCGTTCGTGCTGCCGCAGCGCCTGCCCAAGATGCAGTACGCGGGCACCAACACCATCGTGTTTGCCGCCGTCAATCTGTTCAAGCTGCCGGCCTATTCCACGGTGGGGCTGCTGGACGCCTTCGAGTGGCGATCCTTCCTGGCGATGGCGGCCGTCGCGACGGTGGGCGCCGTGCTCGGGCGCAAGCTGGCGCAAGCACTGCCCGACCGTGTCTATCTGGGCCTGATCCAGGCGATCTTGTTCGTGCTCTCGGTCTACCTCGTCGCCGTGTCGATCTGACCGGCCTCGGCCCCCTGGCCTGCGTCTCTGCGGGCACCGTGCCCGCGGGCGTCCTCAAGTCAGGCGCAGGAAGTTCTGCGCATGCACGATGCCGTAGCCGAGCCCGTGATTGTGCGGTGCCGGGAAGGTGCGGGTCGTGCGGTTGAGCATCTGGCGGATCTGGTTGGCGTTGAACTGCGGCTTGCCGCTCTTGTGGCGGCGCGACAGCGCCAGGACGACAAGGCCGGTTACATGTGGTGCGGCCATCGACGTGCCGGTCTGGTGCACCCATTCGAACGGCTTGCCGTTGCTGCGCGCGCCGATCACGCGGTACCCCGGCGCGCAGACATCCGGCTTGGCTTCGTCGGTCCGGGTCAGGCCGTAGGAGGACGACGGGTTGAGCACGCCTTGGAGGTCGCAGGCGGAGACGGTGATCACCGTTTCCGCGGTCCCCGGGATCGACAGGGTGCGCTGCTGATCGGGCGTGAGGAAGCGCACGGGACGCCGGCCCACCCGTTCGGCCCACACGTCGAGCGCACCGTTGACGCTGGCGATCTGCTGCGCGCGGACGCTGAGCGTCCAGACGCCGGCGTGGATCGGCCGGTCGGCCTTCAGGATGTCGATGGCCAGCAGATTGTCGCCGTTGTCGGGATGGAAGCGCGTCAGGCGAAGCGACACGCGGTTGCCGCCCATATCGACGGTGGCCACCGGGTTCGCCGGGTCGATCTGTGCCGGCGGCACGGGATCCAGGTTGTTGGCGCGCACATGCGGCGGGCAGCTCAGTTGGAATTCCAGGTCGTCGCGCGCATCGAACCAGGCTTCGAAATAGTCGCGAACGCGCGGCGTGGCGCCGGACTCCCAGTCGATCCTTTCCCAGGCATCGGTGTTGGGACGGATCCGGGCGTGGATGTCGTTGCCGCGTTCATTGCCCGCGGACTTCACGATGACGCAGCCGGGCTCGCGGCCGATCCCCGTCATCGCGTCGAAGGCGGCCTCCAGGGTCGACTTGCCGTCATGGGCGCCGGCGTTCATCCCCAGGCTGACATTGATGGCGATGGGCAGTGCACTGCCCAGCAGCGGGTTGTCGCCGGCCGCGACCGTGCGCATGAAGGCCAGCGCGTCCACGTGGCTCATGGAATAGCCGATGCTCGGCGGATCGCCCGGCGTGGTCCGCATGTTGGGGATGACGACGAGGATCTTGGCATCCGGCGCCATGCCGCGCCCAACGGTGCCAAACGCGCGCCCCGCACCGATCGACGCGACATGCGTGCCGTGCCCCGGTTCGCAGGGATCGGGGGCGGGATCGCGCAGGATCGGCGGCGTCATGGTGGGCGCGAGGGCGGGATCGCACACCAGGGCGTCGATCTGGGCGCCGGTGTAGAGGGTGCCGTAGTCCTGCGTGAACCCGGGATGGACCTGATGGGGTGTCTGGCCCTGGGTGCCCGCCTGATGCCAGACCCCGATGATGCGGCTGCGCCCGTCGGCGTCCTTGAAGGCGTCGTGCAGGATGTCGATGCCGGAATCGATGAGGCCGAAGATGGCGGCATCGCCCCGTTCGGCGATCGGCGGTTCATTGTCGATCAAGAGCTGCGCATCGTCGGCGTTGATGAAGGAGAGCGTTTCGTCCAGCTCAAGCGTTCCCGCACTGCGGCTGATGGAGATGCTCTGGACCGCGTCGTCGTCGCGCAGTTGGTCGAGCTGCCCCGTCGTCACCAGGGCGGTAACGATCGTGCCGATGCGCGACTGCACCCTGAGGCCCGCGGGCGGATCCCAGTCGAGCGTCGTCAGGCGCAGGAGGACCGGGATCTGCACCGCGGCGGCCGATTTGGGCTGGACCGAGATCTCGGTGGTCGACAGTTCCCGCTGTTCCTCGGCGTATTGCCTGATGGCGAACGATTCGATGTCGGCGGCTGCCTCGTACGTGTGGCGGGCGTTGGACTTCTCCTTGCGGAACGCCTCCACCGTCCTGCCGCCGGCCCGCCTGAGGGCTGTCAGGTAGCTGTCGATCTCATGGGAACGGATGCCCGGGAACAGCCCCTGCAAGGTCGTGTTGAGGGTGCTTGCCTGGAGTGCCGTGTCCGGCCTGCTGTTTTCCCGCGCTTCGACCAGCCGTCGCACCTCGTCGCGTAGCCTGCGGAAGGTTTTCTCGCTCAGCGGGCCGACAACGCTGGGCGGCGCCCTGTCGATGTCGCCGGGAATGCCGTAGGCATCGAACCAGACCGGCCGTCCGATATGCTCGAAGCCCGGCGGCAGGCGGGCCACCAGGTCGTCCTGGTTGACGATCCGGGTGATGCGCGGATTGAGATGGGCTGCCACTTCCGGGTCGATCTCGCCGTTGGCGATGACCCTCGGCATGCCGAAGGTGATCACCTGGCCGGTGAAGCCAACCCCCGCTTCCAGTGCGGCGAGGACGGCCAGGGCGCCGCCGAGCCCGTGGCCGGCGATGCGCAGTGCCACATGGGTATGGCTGGCGCAGAAGTCGAGCGCCTCGCCAAGGAACGGCTCAAGCACTTCGAAAACGGCGCGATGCACCGTGCCATAGGCCCGGCCGAGATTGTCGCCGTCGGCGAGGTCGTACCATTTCTCGTAATTGGTCTCGCCGCCGAAAACGATGAATGCCCGGCCGTCCATGCTGGCCAGCAGCATGCGCTGGCCGTCTCCGTCGACGATGACCGGCTCCGTTTCCCAGATCTCGCGGACGACGCGCTGGATGTAAGGGATTTCGCGGCACATCATCTTCGCAGCCAGTGCGAACCCGTATCCTTCGACGGCATCGGGCCAATCTGGGCCCGCATGTGGCTGGATGAGCATGGCACCCTCCGGCAAGAAAATAGAGAAACACTCTATATATATTCTGAAACTACCTCAACCGCCGCGTACACATTCAATTTTCGATGCATATCTCAGCCCAATGATCTACACGCAATACACGAACCATCGAGCCTGTCATAAAAATATAGTATCGTTATGGTAAGCTCTGGAAATGGCTATACGGGGGAGGGAGTCCGCGATGCCGTTGACCATGCAGGAACTCAGGCGGCGCGATCCGAACTTCGATGCGGCGCTGCAGAAGGCCCTCATCGCCGCCAAGAAGCACGCGCCGGCCAGCCTACAGGCAGCGGCGCACGGATTCGGCGCCGGGCCGAACGAAGCGGCGTTCGAGACGGCCGCCGATGCACTGGGCAGCGGCCGTTTGGAAAGCGCCTTTGCCAGCCGCGAAGGGTTCATGCTGGAAGCGATCGTGCGCACCACGCTGCGCCCCTCGCTCTACATGTCGAAGGACAAGGTGCTGAGCGAGACGGCCGGCCTGTCGGGGATCGCGCTGCAGATCATGGAGGAGATGGACCTCACCTTCGAGGACCACTCCGTCTTCGAGACCAACCGCGCCACCCTGGAAACGCGGGCGCGCGCGGTCGGCCGGCTCAACCTCTACAACGGCTTTCGCGAGTATGCCGGCACCGGCTGGCTGGTGGACACCGACATCGTGGTGACCAACCGCCATGTCGCCGAGCTGTTCTCGCGCCGCTGGATGAACGATGTCTGGGAGTTCAGCGACGGCGCCTTCGGCCGCAAGGTCGAAGTTCGCCTTAACCCGCTGGAGCAGATCGAGACGCCGGACGATCCCACGCGGTCCGCCTTCGTGACCGAGGTGATCTGGGTGGCCGGGATGGCCGAACCCGACATGGCGTTCCTCCGGGTGCACGCGTTCGGCGCTCAACCGCTCGACCTGGCGACGAAAGGGCCGCAGGGCGGCGAGCCCGTGGCCGTGATCGGCTACCCGGCACGCGACCCGAGGGACAATCCGGAGCACCTGATCGACACCTTCTTCGGCGAGGCCTTCGGCGTGAAGCGCTTCGCCCCCGGCCGGGTGATGACGAGCACCGCCTGGATGCTGGAACACGACGCCTCGACGCTCGGCGGCAATTCCGGCTCGGTCGTGGTCGACATGGGGACCGGCGAGGCGCTGGGACTGCACTTCGCCGGTGCCGCAGAGGTAAGCAACAGCGCGGTGCCGGCGCCAACCGTCGCGGCGGCATTGCGGCGGCTGAAGGCCAGCATTTCCGTTCCCGCCATCGTGGCGGTGGAGGCCGGCGAGACCGAGGCGAGCCGGGCCGACGGCTTCGCCGACCGCACCGGGTACGATCGCGCCTTTCTCGGCGCGGATCTGCCGCTTCCGGACCTCGGCGCCTGGACGGCCGACCTGGCACCGCTCAAGGATGGCAGCGGCACCGAGCTGCGCTACTGCCACTTCTCGGTGTGGCAGAGCCGCTCGCGCCGCCTGCCGCTGCTCACCGCCGTCAACATCGACGGCCAGCGCCTGCGCCGCATTTCCCGGTCGGGGCAATGGCGGCTCGACGGCCGGCTCGACACCAAGCACCAGATCGGCAACGAGCTCTACCAGTCCAATCCGCTCGACCGCGGCCACATGGTGCGCCGTCTGGATCCCTGCTGGAGCGAAGACCTCACCGACGACGAAACAGTCTTGAAGGCGCAGGCGGATACCTTCCACTACACCAACTCCGTCCCCCAGCACAAAAACCTGAACCAGCGGGACTGGGTCGGGCTGGAGGACTACATCCTCGACGCCTCGGAGGAATACGACTTCAAGGTCAGCGTGCTGACCGGCCCGGTATTCCGCGACGACGACCGCAGGCTGAAGCATCAGCCCGGGGCGGAGGACATCCTGATCCCCCGCGAATTCTGGAAGATCGCGATCATGCGGCGGGCGGACACCGGCGCACTGTCGGCCACCGGCTACGTGCTCAGCCACGGCGAGATGATCGGCGGGCTGACCGAAGCCGAATTCGTGCTCGGCGACTACGAGACCTACCAGGTGCCGTTGACGCTGATCGAGGACGCCACGGGCCTCGACTTCGGCGACCTCAAGGGCGCCGACCCGCTGCACGTGGCAACCCGCAACGAAGCGGTGTTCGGCCGCCAGGTGACGCGTGTGCGCGGCGCCGCCGACCTGACGCTCACGCGCCGCTGACGGCGAAGCGCACGTCGTTGACGGCCCGGGTATCTCCGCTGAAGCGCAGCAGGAAGAGCCCGGGTTCGTCGACGGCCGGCAGATGCACGGCGATACGGTTGATGCCGGGTCCGTCGTAGGCGATGGGGATTTCGCGATAGCCGCGCGCCTCGATCCGGCCGCTATCGCCGACGAGATCGAGGATGAGCGTGCCGCGGAATGTGGTGGCCACGGGAACCCCGGCCGCACCCTGGCTGGCCGCGGGGTTCGGCGCGATCAGATCCAGGGTGACCTCGATGGGCCGGCCCGCCACCTGCACCCGGCTGTCGACGCTCAGCGCCACCGTCGCCTCCGGTTCGCCGCTGCCGTCCACCTCCACCGGCGGTCCGGCGTCCTGGCCGAACAGGCGGGCGAACACCCGCTTGAACGGCAGCCCCTCGAACACCGTGGAATGCTCGTTGACGACGAGCTGGCGCTGCCCGAGATGCGGCAGCGCACTGAACTGCGGCACCGTGCCGTCGCCGGCATCGGGCGTGAAGGTGACCACCGTCTGCGAATGATCGGCCTGTTGCTGTCCGCCCAGCCGCACATTCACGCGGGTCGCCGTCTTGTGGCCAACGCCGGCACAGTAGAAATACCGCACCCCGGCCGGGCGTGCGGCCTTGCCCAGCACGTCGTGCACCGCGCGGGCGCGGTCGACCAGTGCCGGCACCAGGCCGAGCTTGGTGGCGACGGCGGGATCGTAGGGGTCGAGCGCGTCGAGTTCCGTCGTCGCCAAATCCCAGATGGCCTTCTCGCCGGGCGCCGGGATGAGCTGGTAGCCGGACGGGTAGTTGACGTTCTTCGCCAACTTGGCGAAGTCTTCCGCCGAAATCCCCAGCGTGGCGTCGACACCGAAGATGCGGGCCAGCGCCAACGGGGCTCCCAGGTGCGGAACCGCCAACGCAATGAACTTGTCGATCGCCGCAAACCACGGCTCGTTGGCGAATTGCCCGCCTTCCAGCAGGAGGCGGCAGATCAGCCCGCCCATGGAATGGCCGATCAGCACGATTTCCGTGGCGCCGTCGAGGTGCAATTGGCGAAGCCGGTTGGCCAGCACGCCCACCGTGTCGAACAGGTCGCGCCGCCAGTCGTAGGGAACATCGACGTAACGCTTGCTGGAGCCGCCGGCGCTGTAGCCGAGCTCCGCCAGCAAGTCCCGGATGGTCGAATAGAACTGGAAGCTGAGCACGCTGAACACCAGCTCGGTCGGCTGAACGGCGGCGTCCTGCAGCTCGTTGATCCGGTGATAGCCGAACTTGGTTTCCCACGGCGTCGGCGGCCACACCTCTTCGCCATGCAACTCCAGCCGGGTTGCCATGATGCCTGGAACGAGAACGGCGGCTTTCATCGTCAGTCCCCCCTCTTGAGCTTGCCCACGGCCGCACGCCCAGGCGCGCGCAGCGCGATGCAGGCGGCACCCCATACACGCCGAAAGCCCTGAGACCCGGCACAGACAATCATTTTTATTTGTATAATCGATGTTCGTTTCTATGTAAATCAGGTCCCTTCGTTCGCAATCGATGTACTTCGCCGGCTGCCTGCACACCGCCCCCCCCACATCCCCCACGCCTGCTGCATTGCCTCCTATGCCGTGCAGTGAGACGGCCGCGCGCCCGCGGCGGCGACCTCGGCCGGGGATAATTGCGAATGAGTCGCATTTGCATTGACAGACCGCCCCTTGCCCTCGTATTTGGCCTCAATCGTTAATGTCCAAAGGGCCCCACCCCGGCGGGCAGAGCGCAGGAGGGGCAGATGTCTGGAAAAGAGGGCTGGGTTCGGCGGTTCGGCGCGCCGGTCTGGTTGATCGCCATGCTGGCGTCGGCGTCCGGCGCCGCAGCCGTCGAGACCGAGGCCGAGGACGCCGCACAAGACGCCGATGCGCCCACCGCCACGCAAACCGAGACGGACACCGCCCCGCCCTCCGGCCCCATTTCCATCCCGCCCGTGTCGGTCTACGCCACGCGCTCCCCCACCCCGGTGCTGGACTATCCCGGCCGCGTCACCGTGATCGACCGTGAGCGCATCCAGACCCTGCAGCCCTCCAGCGTGTTCGATGTGCTGCAGGGCGTACCGGGCGTGCAGGTGCAGGGCGGCCCGCGCCGCACCGGCCAGTCCATCAGCATCCGCGGCCTGGAAGGCGAAGGCGTGGTGATCCTGGTGGACGGTGCGCGCCAGAGCTTCGTGTCCGGCCACGATGGCCGCGTGTTCATCGAACCGTCGATGCTCCAGGCGGTGGAGGTGATCCGCGGCCCCGGTTCCGCCCTCTACGGGTCCGGCGCACTCGGCGGCGTCATCGCCTTCCGCACCGTGGAGGCCGGCGATTTCCTGGAGCCGGGCGAAACGTTCGGCGCGGAAATCGGTGTCGGCTACCAGGACGTGAACCAGGAGGTGATGGGCCACGGCACCGTGTTCGGCCGCACCGAAGACGGCCGCTATTCCGGCGTCGCCAGCGTGGTCTACCGCAACGCCGACGACATCGAACTGGGCAGCGGCCTCACCCTGCCCTCCGACGACGACCTGGTGTCGGGCCTGGTGAGCGGTACGGCCGACCTGTCCGACGCCCTCAGCATCACCGGCAGCTATCTCAGCTACCGGCTCGATACCGCCGACCCCAACAACCCCCAAGCCAACAACCTCGTCGACAGCACGAACGCGCTGGTCGACCGGTCGGTCGCCAGCGATACGGTGCGCCTGCGCATCGCATACGCGCCGCTTGACAGCGATTGGATCGACCTCGCCGTGGTGCCCTACTTCACCCGCGCCAGCGTGGAGGAGCCCGAAGCGACCAGCGACCGCTACCTGGTGCGCGAGGTCAACACCTTCGGCATCACCGCCGACAACCGCACCCGCTTCCAGCTCGCAGACAGCATCGACAGCGTGCTGACCTACGGGCTGGAGTTCTATCGCGACGAGCAGGATGGCGAGGACAGCGATGGCGCCGGCGGCGTCCGCGGCGGCGTGCCCAATGCGCACGCTGAGGTGTTCGCGGTCTTCCTGCAGAACGAGATCACGTTTGCGGACCTGGGCTTCATGCCGGGCGAGCTCAGCTTCGTGCCGGCGGTGCGCTACGACCACTATGCCAATGAGGCCGACGGGCAGGCGGAGGTCACCGACGACGCGGTGTCGCCGCGCATCGCCATGCGCTACGAGCCGGCCCCGTGGGTCAACCTGTTCGCCAGCTACGCCCGCGGCTTCCGCGCGCCCTCCATGGACGAGCTGTATTCGGGCGGCGTCCACTTCTCGCTGCCGGTGCCGCCCACCTACACGACCTTCGTCAACAATGAATTCGTCGGCAATCCCAACCTCCTCCCGGAGCATTCCGAGACCATCGAGATCGGCTTCGGCCTCGATTTCCAGGAGGTGGTGCTCGACCGCGACCTGCTGACCGCCGAGGCGTCCTACTACTGGTCGGAGGTGGACAACCTGATCGACCTGCAGGTGAACATCCCGGCCGCCTGCTTCGGCGCGCCCTCGCCGCCGCTGCCGCCCTGCGGGTCCGGCATGGCCTTCGGCAACTATTCCACCTACGTCAACGTGGCCAATGCCCACCTGGAAGGCTTCGAGCTGGAGCTCGACTACGACAGCCCGCGCTTCTACGCGCAGACCAGCTTCGCCACCATCGACGGCGAGGACCGCGACACCGGCCAGCCCATCGGCGTGCTGTTCCCCAACCGCTTCTATGCCGATCTCGGCACGCGCATCCCCGAGGCCGATCTGCGGCTGGGCTCGCGTATCACCGTGGCGGCCGACTTCAACGAGGTGGCCGATGCGTCGCTGGAGCGCGACGGCTACGCCGTGTTCGACCTCTATGCCACCTGGGAGCCAACCGGCGGACCGCTCGACGGGCTGCGGCTGGATGTCGGTGTGGAGAACGTGGCCGACACCGACTACGACGTGGTGTCGGCGGGGGTCAGCGAGCCGGGCCGGAACTTCTACGCCGGCCTCAGCTACCGGCTGACCTTCTGAGATGCCTGGAACGCCGCTGGCCCTGGTCCGGGCCGCAGCGTGCCGGCTGCCATCGCGGTTGGCGGTCCCCGCCACCCGCGCTAGACTATGCGAACGATTATCAGTTGCATCTTCTGCCGCCTCCCGGCCGTGCCGGCACCGGGTCTTCCGGACCGGCCCTGCCCTCCCAGGGGCGGTACCATCCCCAAACCAGGAGCACCCCATGTTCATCGCCATGAACCGGTTCCGCGTGGCCAAGGGCAAGGAAGCCGATTTCGAGGCCGTCTGGCTCAACCGCGACGTCCACATCGCCAAGGAGACGGGGTTCGTGGAGTTCCACCTGCTGCGCGGGCCGGAGCTTGAGGACCACGTGCTCTATGCCTCCCACACCCTGTGGGCCAGCGAGGAGGACTTCGTCGCCTGGACCAAGAGCCAGGCGTTCCGCGATGCCCACAAGGATGCCGGGCGCAATGCCGGGCTCTACCTGGGCGGGCCGTCCTTCGAGGGCTTTTCGGTGCTGCAGACGGTCACACCCTGACCGTCCGCCCCGGCTGTGCGCACGAAAGGGTGGAGGCAGGACCCATGACCCGCGACACCGGGATCACCCGGCGCCAGGCTTTGGTTTTTGGCGGAACGGCGGCGGCCTCGCTGGTTTTGCGACCGGGTTGGGCGGCGGCCCAGGATCCCGCCTTCGCCCACGGTTTTTCGCCGCTGGGAGCCCTACACTACCCGCCGGGCTTTGCCGCCTTCGACTATGTGGAGCCGGCCGCCCCCAAAGGCGGCACCCTGCGGCTGGCCCGCATCGGCACCTACGACACGCTGGACACCCTGGCGTTCCCCGGCCGTCCGCCGGCCGACCTGCGGCTCATCTACGACCGTCTGGTCGTGCCCAGCGACGACGAGACCGCCAGCTTCTACGGCGTGCTGGCCAGCGGCATCCGGGTCGCCGACGATTTCTCCGAGGTGCTGGTGGACCTCAATCCGCTCGCCCGCTGGCACGACGGCAGGGCCGTTACCGCCGAGGATGTCGTCTTCACCTTCACCGCGCTGAAAACCGATGGGCCGCCCTTCTACCGCCAGGCGTTCCTGCCCTTCACCGTCACGGCGCTGTCGCCGACCCGCGTGCAGTTCGCCAACAGCCGCATCGGCTTCCGCGACGTGGTGCGCCAGATCGCCACCATCCCCATCCACCCGGCCCATGTCTGGCAGGCGGCGCGCGCGGCCGGCAGCGACCCGGAACCGCTGGGCAGCGGCCCCTACCGGCTGGCCGACGCCATCTTCGGCCGCCAGCTCGCGCTTGCGCGGGTGCCCGGCTATTGGGGCGCGGAGCTGGGCGTCAACCGGGGCCGCTGGAACTTCGACCGGCTGGTGTTCGACTACTACCGCGACGAAACGGTGGCGATGGAGGCGTTCCGCGCCGGCACCTACGACCTGCGTTTCGAGACCGATCCCATCCGCTGGGCCGGCGGCTATGCCGGCCCCGCCCTCGACGCCGGCGACCTGCAGCGGGCCGAAAGCCCGGGCCCCGATGGCCACAGCGTGCACGGCCTGGTCTATAACCTGCGCCGGCCCTTCCTGGCCGACCGGCGGGTCCGTCTGGCGCTGCGGCTGGCCTACGACTTCGAGGCAGTGAACGAGACCCTGTTTTCCGGTGCCTACGCGCGGTTCGACAGCGTGTTCGGCGACACCGATCTGGCCGCTGCCGGCCCGGCGAGTGCGGCCGAACGCGCCATCCTCGCCGGCCTCGCCGGGTCCGGCGAAGCCGCCGACCCGGCGGTGCTGGCAGACCCAGATCCCCTCGCCGGGCTGCCCCCGCCGGGCAGCCGCGCCGCCTTTGTGGAAGCCGCACGCCTGCTCGACGCCGCCGGCCTGACGGTGGCCGAGGGCCGCCGCATCGATCCGGCGACCGGCGAGCCCCTCACCCTGTCGCTGCTCACCCTCGACCCGCTGTTCGAGCCACCGCTCGCTTGGCTGGCAGCGGCGTTCGACCGGCTGGGCATCGCGGTGCGCCGTGTCCAGGCCGATGCGTCCACCACCGCCATGCTGATGCTCGACCGGGACTTCGATCTCGCCACGCTGAGTTGGTCGCCGGCCCGCCTGCCCGGCACGGCCGAGCGGCTGCTGTGGCACAGCGCGCTCGCCGACATGCCGGACTCCTACGCCCTGTCCGGCATCCGCAGCGCCACCCTGGACGCCGCCATCGAAGCGCTTGAGGTCGCCAGAAGCCCCGAGGCCCTGGCCGCAGCCGCCCACGCCTTCGACCGCGTCTTCCGCCACGCCCTGGTGCTGCTACCGCTGTGGCGTACCAGCGAGACGTGGATCGCCTGGTGGGACCGGTTCGGCCGTCCGGAATCCGAGCGCAACGGCCTGTCCCCAGCCCCCATCGAACGCTGGTGGGCACGCGATACCTGAGCCGGCCGTCCGCTCCGGCGCCCGACCGCTAGCGCATCTTCTGATCAAGCCGCACCGGCTGGCGCCGACTGAACGGAATACGACCTAGCGCAGCGAGAACTGCACCGGCACGACCAGTTCCAGCCGCGCCTGGGCCATTTCCTGCGGCATGGGCGGCAACGGATCGGCGCGCGCGATCATCTCCATGACTGCCTGGTCGAGCAGGTCGTAGCCGGAGCTTTGCGCCAGCCGCGCTTCCAGCACACGGCCGTTGCGATCCATGGAAAAGTAGAGAAGCGCGGTCCCTTCCTGGGCCAGCCGGCGGGCGCGGGTGGGGTAGTCGCGATGGCGTTCCAGCCACGCCTGCAGGCTGGCGAGATAGTTCGGGCTGATGCCGCCGCCGACGCCGCCACCGATGCCGCCACCAGCGCCTTCGTCGGTACCCGGACCGGTACCCGCACCTTCGCCCGGCAGCCCGGCCGGGGCGTCGCTGCCGGTGTCCAGTGCCACCCCGCCGCCGTCGTCCGGTGCTGGCGGCGCCCCCAGTGTTTCGGGTGCCGGCTGGGGCGCCGAGGCGATCTGCACCGCCTGCGGCAGAACGGGTTCCGGCCGCTCCGGCGGCGTTGGCCGGCGGGTCGGGCGCGGCGGGATCTCCACGCTGGGCTCTGCGATGACCGGCAGCGGCGGCACCGCCATTGCATCGTCGAGCAGATCGACCTCGCCGGTCAGCGGCTCGGCGCCCGCGGCGGCCTCGACGTCCGGTGCCGCGGCCACTTGCGCCGGCACGGCCTCCGCCGCAGGGGCCGCGGGAGGTGGCAGGGAGACGGCCGTTTCCACGACCGGCTCCAGCGCCATGTCCGGCTCCTCCACCGGCACCTCGGCCGGCTCCGCCAAATCCACGGCCTCGGCCGGACTCTCGATGGCAACGTCAAGACTGGCCGGCTCCGCCGCCTCACGCACCACCGATAGGTCCGGCGGCGGCGGGACAGAAGTCAGCATCGGGTCCCCGTCACCGACAGTCTCTACCGGACCGGCTGCGACGGGAAACGGGGCGACAGGCGCGGCCTCGTCCTGTGTGGGCGCCAACTCCATGGGATCTGGCGGGGCCATGGGCGCGGGCGGGGCCACGGGCGTGGGGGGAGCGGGCGCTGCATCTGCGGTCTCAACCGCCGCCTCCATGTCCGGTCCGGCCGAAGCGGCGGCCGCCCACGCCGCGCCCTCCCCGCCGCCGAGGGACACCGCATAGCCGCCTTCCCCGCCGCCACCGCCGCCGGCCAGGCCGGGCCGATCGGCCGGCCACAGGGCGGCCATCACCACACCGGCATGCACCAGCACCGCCGCCCCCAGGCAGGCGGCCCAGCGATGGCGGCCGGGCGCCGTCATGGCGCCTCCGGAACGGTGACCAGCCACAGCCGCTCCAGGCCGGCCACCTGCAACCGCGCCACCAGCGCCACCACCGCCACCGCCTCGGCCCGTCCGTCGGCCCGAAGCTGTGCCGCAACGCCGGGTTCTCCCGCCAGCCGCGCGGCAACGGCGGCCTCCAGGGCCGCATCCTCGATCTCCACCCCGTCCAGCGCCAGCCGCCCATCGGCGGCCAACGCAATCACCAGGTCGCGGTCGCCGGTGTCCGCCCGGCTGGCCGACTGGGGGGGATCGACCGGGAACGGGTCGGCGGCGGCCAGCCGCCCTGCCAGCAGGAAGAAAATGAGCAGCAGAAAGACGATGTTGGTGAGCGGCAGGAGGTTTTCCTCCCCCCGTCGCGCGGACGTCGACCGGAACTCCAGGGCGCTCATCGGGCCCGACCGGAGCTGGGGCTGCCGGCCAGCGACACGTCGGAGACCCCGGCGGCGGAAATCCGGTCCAGCACCGCCACCAGATCCTGCACCGCCACACCGCGCTCCGGGCGCACCAGCACGCGCCGCTCGGGCACGTCGGCAAGCCGGGCCGACAGCGCTTCCAGGGACATCGGTTCGCCCGACAGGCGCACGCCACCAGCCCGCACCTCCACCAGCAGCGCGCCTGCGCCTGCCGCCCCGCCTTCGGCGCCGGCCCGCGACGCCACCTCGATGCTGCGCCAATCGACGAAGCTGGAGGCCAGCATGAAGAAGATGACCAGGATGAACACCACATCGATCAGCGGCGTCAGGCTGATCAGACTGCGCGCGCGGCCCGCGGTGCTAAGCGGCCGATGCCGGGGCTGCAGTGAGGTCTCGGTACGCATGGTGTGCTGCCGGGTCGCTCTGGGTTGACAGGTCGGGGGTGAAGGCCTGGGTAACGATGCTCTCCATCTGCTGGGCCAGGCGATCGATCGAGCGCTCCAGCCAGGTGTGCGCCACCACCACCGGCATGGCGACCGCCAGCCCGACCGCGGTGGTGAGCAGTGCCTGCCAGATGCCGCCGGACAGGATGGAGGGGTCGACCCGGCTGCCGGCGTGCTCCAGGTTCTGGAAGGCTTCGATCATGCCGAGCACGGTGCCGAACAGGCCGAGCAGCGGGGCCAGCGAGGCGATCACTTCCAGCGGCCGCAGCCAGGTGCGCAGCCGGTCCAGCGCCTCGGTGCCGTAGCGCAGCACCTCCTCCCGCACGGCCGGCTCCGGCAGGCTGCGCTGGCGGCCCCTGAGCGCGCGTGCCAGGGCCTGGGCGGCCGGATTGGGCGAGCCGGCGGCCATCTCCAGCGCCTGCTGGTTCCGGCCGGCGCGAGCAAGGTCGAGCGCGCGGCGCGCCGTGCCGGTATCGCCGGCCCGCACGGTGCGAAGCTGCCACAGCTTGGCGAAGACGATGGTGCACGCCGCCACCGACAAGACGAGCAGGATCGCCACCACCGGGCCGCCGGCCTGGAGCAGGTGGAAAGCCCGGTCGATCACGTCCGGCGGCGCACCGGCCATGCCCAGGCCATCGGTGGCCGCGCGCACGTCCTCGTCCATGGCAAGCGTCCCCTGGAGCGCCCAAATTTGCAAATGCGATGCATTCTCAATAGATCGGGCGGGTTCGTCAAGCAGAGCACGCGGGCACGCAGGGTGGCGTGGGTTTGCCCAGGCGCTTCGTACCGCTGTCGATGACGGAGCGGACCGGCAGGGCGGCTGCGAAATCGCTCCCATCACCGCCCGGAGTGCACTTCCGCACCGAGGATTTGGGCCAGTCTGGCACGGAGCCTGATGGCGTTTCGGTCGAATGTCAACAGTTGACAAGCACTTCTCGGCCAATAAGATTGACGCGCCTCGACTGCGGGAAACCAAGAAATGCACGATTCCGTGAATTCCGGCCGGGCACCGCTTGCCTATTGCGATGCCGCCGAGCGCCGACGTTTGTTGAAACGGCTGGTATCGGAACGCAAAGCCGCGCTGTTACCCGGTGCGGCCAATGCCTTGACGGCACGGATCATCGAAGATCTCGGCTTTCGCGCGCTCTACCTCACGGGTGCAGGACTTACGAATACCAATCTCGGCCAACCCGATCTTGGGCTGATTACTGCGACGGAGGTGATCGAGGCGACAGCCCGCATCAGCGACGTCTGCCAGTTGCCGCTGATCGTCGACATGGACACGGGCTTCGGCAACGCGCTCAACGCCTACAAGACGGTGCAGAAACTCGAATCGGCCGGAGCGGCCGGTATCCAGGTCGAGGACCAGATTTTCCCCAAGAAGTGTGGCCACTTCTCCGGCAAGGGCGTGGTCCCGATCGGCGAAATGCTCGGCAAGCTGCGCGCCTGCCTGGACGCGCGCCGCGATGCCAACACCCAGATCATCGCGCGCACCGATGCGCGCGCCGTGGAAGGGTTCGCGGCGGCGATGGACCGCGCCCACCAGATGATCGAAGCCGGCGCCGACATCACCTTTGTCGAAGCGCCGGTGAACGAGGAGGAGATCCGCGCCATCGGCCAGCTTCCCGCACCGCAGATGCTCAATCTTGTGGTCGGCGGGCGAACGCCCATGATGGCACCCGAACAGCGTATCGCCGCCGGCTTCTCGCTGGTGCTCTACGCCAACGCGGCCTTGCAGGCCTCGGTAAAGGCGATGCAGGACGTGCTGGGATCGCTGTTGAGGGACGGCTCGCTGGACAAGGTGTCCGATCGCCTGGCCGGCTTCGAGGAACGCCAGCGCCTGGTCGGCAAGCCGGACTACGACGCGTTGTCGGAACGCTACGAGGGGGCGTAGGTGAGGCCCAAACCTGTCGGAGACGACCGATGAGCCTGTGCGACCTGCCGGCCCTGTTCATGCGCGGGGGCACCTCCAAGGCGATCGTGGTGCAAGTTCGCGATCTGCCCGAAGAGCGGGCTGCCTGGGACGCCATCTTTCTCGCCGCCCTGGGCTCGCCCGATCCCAGCGGCCGCCAGCTCGACGGCATGGGCGGGGGCATCTCGTCGCTCTCCAAGGTCTGCGTGGTGGGCCCGCCGAGCCGGCCGGACGCCGATGTCGACTACACCTTCGCCCAGGTGGCGATCGGCGATGCCACCGTCGACTACGGCGGCAACTGCGGCAACATGAGTGCCGCCATGGGACCGGCGGCGTTCGAGCTGGGCCTGTTGGAGCGCCCGGAGGACGGCGAGGCGGTGGTGCGTGTCCACAACACCAACACCGGCAAGGTCATCCGCGCCCGCTTCCCGGTGGTGGGCGGGCTGCTGGACCCCGATGGCACCCTGGCCATCGACGGCGTCGCCGGTACCGCGGCCCCGATCCGCCTGGAGTTCCTCGATCCCGGCGGGGCGAAGACCGGCACCCTGCTGCCCACCGGTAACGCCGTGGACACCCTCAGCCTGCCCGACGGACGGGAGGTGACGGCGAGCCTGGTCGACGCCGCCAACCCCTGCGTCTTCGTGGCCGCCGCCGATCTCGGCAAGACCGCCACCGAGCACCCGGATGCCATGGATGCCGACACGGGCTTCATGGCGACCATGGAGGCCATCCGCCGCGCCGGGTCTGTCGCCATGGGGATCACCGCCGACCTCACGGCAGCCGCCCGCATGCCGAGCGTTCCCAAGGTGGCCATCGTCGCCGCTCCCACCGATGCCGTCACCCTGTCGGGCCGCACGGTGCGGGCCTGCGAGGCGTCGGTGATCACACGCATGCTGTCGGTCGGCCAGCCGCACCGGGCGGTGCCGATCACCGGGGCGATCTGCCTGGCCGTCGCCACGCGCGTCCCCGGCTCCATCCCCAACCGGTTCTGCGCCGTCGGCCAGGGGCCGCTGACGATCTCCCACCCGTCGGGCACCATCCTGGTGGACGCCGAGGTGGTCGAGGCGGGCGGATCGGTCCGGGCGGTCAGCGGCACCGTCTACCGGACCGCGCGCAAGCTGTTTTCCGGCACCGTCCACTACCGCCACACCGGCCCCTGATGGGGGCCGCCGACATCCCCTATCGGCTGCGTCCCTAACCGCAGCAAGGCCAGCGCCTGGCCACCCTTGAGGCCGGTTCCCCTGGGAACCGGCTTTCTTTTGGCGTGCGATGGGGCTCGGGCGCCCGGTGCGCGAAGCGGCCTTTGCGCGCTGTCCGCGCGGCGGGAATCGTGCGCGCAGACCCTGCGGCGGGCGGGCGGCGGGCGCGCAGCCCCCATCCCCAGGCCGACACCGGGGCGCAGGGGCCGGAGAGGTGCACTCCGACCCCCGCCCCGGGTGCCCCTGGCTTGGCGGGACGGACTAGTTCGCCAGGGACGTCGTGTAGGCCGCAGCACTCTCGCCGGCCAGCTTCCCAAAGACCGAGCCCGACATCAGGCCGGTGCCGCCGGGGTAGTTTTCGAAGAACAGGCCGCCCACCAGTTCGCCCGCCGCATAGAGGCCGGGGATCGACTGGTCGGTCATGTCCTGCACCTCGCCCTGGGTGTTCACCTGCAGGCCGCCGAAGGTGAAGGTGATGCCCGTGGTGCACACGAAGGCCACGTATGGCGGCTTGTTGATGGGCAGGGCCCAGTTGGACTTGGGCGGCTCGATCCCGGTGGTGCATTTGCCGTCCAGGATCGCGGGATTGTACGGCTGGTCGCCGCACGCCGCGTTGTACTCCTTCACCGTCTCGGCGAGCTTCTGCGGGTCGAGCTCCAACTGTTCGGCCAGTTCCTCGATGGTATCGGCCTCGGCCTTGGTCACCTGGCGGATGCGGTACTCGTCGCGCAGCATGGCCACCGTCTGCTGGTCGAAGATCTGAACGCAGGTGCGGTTGGGCTGCGCCATGATCTCGCGGCCGTACTTGGCGTAGGTCAGGTTGCGGTAGTCGGCACCCTCGTCGACGAAGCGCTCGCAGTTGGTGTTGACCATGATGCCCAGCGGGTAGGAGTGCTTCTGGAAGTTGTCGAGCACCCAGCGGTCGCCATAGGGCGGCGCGGAGATGTCCCATTCGCAGGCGTGGCAGGACGACCAGTTGCCGTAGGGCCTGGCGCCGATGGCCAGCGCCATGTTGATGCCTTCACCCATGTTATGGCGGGTGCCGCGCACCCGGCACAGGTCCCAGCCCGACCCCAGGTAGCGTACCCGCATCTCCGGGTTGGATTCGAAGCCGCCGCAGGCCAGGATCACCGCCTTGCAGGGGATCTCCGAATAGCCCTCCTTGGCCCGCACCTTCACGCCGGTCACGGTGCGGTCGTTCGCCTGGATGAGGCCGATGGCGGCCGTGCCGTAGCGGATCTCGATGCCCATCTTCTGGGCTTCGGCGAGCTCGGCCTCCACCAGCCCGGCACCGCCGCCGACGGCTTCGATGTTGACGCCGCCGTAGAAGTGATGCTTGCCGTCGACGATGAAGGACTGGCGCCCGAACATCGGCACGAAGCGGATGTTGTGGCTGCGCAGCCACGCCATGGTCGGCCGCGAACGGTCGATGAGCAGGTTGGCCAAGTCCTCGTCGGACTGGTACTTGGTCACCTCCATCAACTGGTCATAGAAGAACTCGCGGGTGTGGGGCGGCAGCACGATCTGGTCGCGCTCGGCGTCCGACAGGTCCGTCAGGATGTCCTCCACCACGTCGTCCAACCCGTCGTGGGAGAAGCGGAAGCCGCCGGCGGTGAAGTACGAGTTGCCGCCCTTCTCGTCCTCCGGCGCGCGCTCCAGCACCAGCACGTTGGCACCGTTCTCCTTCGCGGAGAGGGCTGCACAGAGGGCGGCATTGCCGCAGCCAACAACAACAACGTCATACTCGGCCAAAGCTCATCTCCTTGCAGGTTCGCCGCCGGAATGCGGCGCAGTGAAGGGTGCGGTCCGGCCGCGTGGGGCCGGACGGCGTGGGGGTGGCGGGCGCGGGCGCGCTCATCCGCCCAGGTAGGCGCGGCGCACGTGTTCGCTGGCTGCCAGCTCCGTGCCGGTGCCGCTGAGGGCGATGGCGCCGCTTTCGATGACGTAGGCGCGCTGGCAGAGGCGCAGCGCCATGTTGGCGTTCTGCTCGACCAGCACGATGGAGATCCCCTCTTCCCGGTTGATCTCCCGGATGATCTGGCCGATCTCCTGCACGCGGATCGGCGCCAGGCCGAGGGACGGCTCGTCGAGCAGCAGCAGCCGCGGCCTGGCCATCAGCGCCCGGCCGATGGCGAGCATCTGCTGTTCGCCGCCGGACAGCGAGCCGGCCATCTGCCCGCGCCGTTCCAGCAGGCGCGGGAAATAGGCGTAGACTCGCTGCATGGTGCGGGCGATCTCGGCCTTGTCGGTCTTCAGGTAGGCGCCAAGCTGCAGGTTCTCTTCCACCGACATCTGGGGAAACACCCGGCGGCCTTCCGGCGACAAGGTGATGCCCAGCTTCACCACGGCGGGCGGCGCCAGGCGCGTGATGTCGGTGCCCTCGAAGCGGATGGTCCCGCGCTCGGGCGGCGTCAGCCCCATGATCGCGCGGAGCGTGGTGGTCTTGCCGGCACCGTTGGAGCCGATCAGGGCCACGATCTCCTGCTCCGCCACATCCAGCGACACGCCGCGCAACGCCGAGCGCGGGCCGTAACTGACGTCGATCCGGTCAATGGTCAGCCCGCCGGTCATGTCACCAGCTCCGTGCCCAGATAGGCTTCGATCACCTTGGGGTCGTTGCGGATCTCGTCGGGCGAGCCGGCGGCAATCAGTTCGCCGTGGTCGAGAACGATGATGCGGTGGCAGATGTCCATCACCAGGCGCATGTCGTGTTCGACGATGAGAACGCTCACCCGGCCGCGTTCGTGCATGGCGCGGATCAAGGCACCCATGGCCTGGGATTCCTCCGGGTTCAGGCCGGCGGCCGGCTCGTCCATCATGATCAGCTTGGGCCGGGAGGCGAACGCGATGGCGACGCCGAGCCGCCGCTGGTAGCCGTAGGGCAGTGCGCCGGCGAGCTGGTCGTGCACATGGGCGATGCCGACCTGCTCCAGGATGTCCATGCAGTCGGCCCGGTCGCGGGCCTGCGCCGCGGCGGACGCCCCGGTGCCGAAGATCGACCCCGCCAGGCTGTCCTGCGAGCGCGTGAAGGCACCGCGGACCACGTTTTCCAGCACGGTGCTGTCCGGGAAGACGCTGGTCGCCTGATAGGTGCGCGACAGGCCCATGCGGACGATGCGGCTGGGCCGCAGCCCGACGATGTTCTGGCCGTCGAAGCGGATCGAGCCGGAGGTCGGCGAGGTGTTGCCGCTCACCACGTTGAAGCAGGTGGTCTTGCCGGCACCGTTGGGGCCGATCAGCCCCAGCACTTCGTCGCTGCCGACGCTGAAGGTGACGTCGCTCAGGGCCATCAGGCCGCCGAACCGCTTGGAGATGTTGCGCACGTCGAGAAGCGGAGTCATTGCCCGCCCCCCTGCCGGCGCAAGACCGACGGAAGCGAGACCAGTCCGCCCGGCAGCAGGCGCAGCACCAGGATCAGGATGGCGCCGTAGATGATGTGCTGCAGGCCCTCGAAGTCGCGCAGCAGCTCCGGCAGCGGCGTGATCACCGCGGCACCGATCATCGCCCCCCAGAACAACGAGCGGCCGCCCACCACGAGCATGGTGATGAAGGCCACCGAATTGTGGAAGGTGAAGGTATCGGGCGAAACGAAGCGGATGTAGTGCGCCATCATGGCCCCGCCGAGCCCGGCGATGCCGCTGCCGATGGCAAAGGCGATCACCTGGTAGCGCGCCGTGTCGATGCCGCAGGACTCCGCCAGGTCGATGTTCTGGTGAATGGAGTCGAAGGCGCGCCCGAAGGTCGAGCGCTTCAGCCCCCAGGTGAACAGCAGCACGGCCAGGAAGACGCCGAACACCAGATAGAAGAACATCGGCCGCGGCCCGAAGCTGACCCCGGCAATGACGATCGCCGGAATGCTGATCAGACCGTTGGCGCCGTTGGTGAGGTCCGCCCAGTTGAGCACCAGAAGCGTGAACATCTGGCCGAACAGGAAGGTGACCAGGACGAAATAGACGCCCCTGAGGCGCAGGATGACTGCCCCCAGCAGCGCGGCCATGCCCGCCGTCGCCAGGGCCGCGATGATCAGGGCAATGGCCGGCGGCACCTCCAGGCGCATGGCCAGCAGTGCGGACATGTAGGCGCCGAGCCCGGCGAAGGCGGCGTGGCCGAAGGAAAGCTGGCCCACCGAATAGATGATCCACAGGCTGAGCGCGAAGATGCCGCTGAGCAGCGTCAAGTTGGCGATGTGGACGTAGAACAGGTTCGGCAGCAGGTCCGGCACGAAGGCCGCGACGATGCTGGCCGCGACCACGAGGCCCAGGCGGACGGTGAGACCGGTCTTGGCGATCATCCTGGCCTCGGCGGATTTGGCGGCAATGGCAGGCTTCGTCACTCAAGCCTCCTTGCGGCCCATCAGGCCGGCCGGGCGGACCAGCAGGATCCCGATCACCACCGCAAGCTGCAGCATGTCGGCAACCACGCCGCCGAGGAATGTTGCGCCGAAACTCTCGATCATCCCGATCAGCAGGCCGCCCAGTACGGCACCGGGGATCGAGCCGAGACCGCCGAGGATGACCACGATGAAGGCCTTCAGCATCGGCGTGGCGCCGACGAAGGGAGACACAGAAAACACCGGCGCCATGAGCGCACCGGCCACCGCCGCCAGCACCACCCCGATGCCGAACGCGAAGGGAAAGATGCGCTCGACATCGACCCCCTGGAGCAGCGCGGCTTCCTGGTCCTGCGCCACCGCCCGCATGGCCCGGCCGGTGCGCGACTTCTGCATGAACAGCCAGAACGCGCCGATCACCAGTGCCGCGGCGACGATCACGAAAATCCTGGATGCGGAAAAGACGGCCGGCCCGAGGTGAACCAGCCCGGAGACCACGTCGGGCATCGGCCGCGGCGAGGCGCCGAAGAACATCAGGGCCGAGTTCTGCAGCACCACCGACACGCCCAGCGTGGCGATCATGCTGCTCAACTCGTCGGTGCGCAGCGGGCGGATCACCACCCATTCCATCAGGGCACCGGCGAGGCCCACGGCGGCGACGGTGATCAGGATGGTCAGGGCGAACGGCACCTCCCATTGCGCATAGCTGAAAAAGGCAATGAAGCTGCCGATCATGTAGAACTCGCCGTGTGCGAAGTTCACGATCCGCATGGTGCCGAAGACAAGCGAGAACCCGATCGCCATCAGCGCATACATCGCGCCAATGACGAGACCGTTCAGTCCCGCCTGGGGCAACAGGGCCAGAATATCCATCGTCCGGTATCCACCAAAACGGCGCCGACGGGGTGGGGCCGCAGCCCCACCCTCACCGCGTTACTCGCACGAGTCGACCGTGCAGATGGCAACAACCTCAGGCGCACCGTTGGTGACGCGGCCGATGGCGTAGGGCACGAACTGCTGGCGCGTCGTCCCCCAGATGTCCTCGCCGATCCAGTTGGCCGCACCCGCCGGGCCCACGAAGTCGTGGAGATTGCCCAGCTCGGCGACGATGGCATCGCTGTCGTCGACGGTGCCGGCCGCCTGCATGGCCTGGAAGACCATGTTGATGAGCGAATAGAAGAGCGGGCTGAAGGCGTTCATGGAGTCGTCGTAGGCCGCTTCGAACCGCGCTTCGTACGCCTGTACCTCCGGCAAGGAGCCGTCGAACTCCATATGCACGTACAGGCCATCGGACGCCGCGTCGCCGGCGACGGCAAGGATGGCATCGGTGGCATCGCCGCCGGTGCGCACGATGTTGCCTTCGAAGCCCAGCTCGCGGAGCTGGCGCACCAACAGGCCCGCGGTCTCCGGCGGGCTGCCGTCGAGCTCGAAGGTGTCGATGCCCTGGGCGATCTGTCGGGTGAGGAGCGGCACGAAATCCATGCGGCCGCGCTCGTAGAAGTCGATCGCCGAGGCGTCGGCGCCCGCTTCCTCGTACGCCGCGGCGATGTCGATCTGCATCGACTGGCCGCTCTCGTCGTTGGGGAACAGGGCCCCGACTCTGGTCGCCCCGAGTTCGTGCACGACCCAGGAGATCTGCGGATGGGCGTAGACCTCCGTCGGCAGGACGGCGCGGAAGACGTAGGGATGCTCCGGCGAGGCCGCGATCGGGGTGAATGCCGCCGTGATGGTGATGATCTGGTTGTCCGTGGTCATCGGTGCCACCGCCGCCAGGGGCGCCGAACCGAGCGGCCCCACGATGAAGGCAGCGCCATCCTCGTAGATCAGACGGTTGACGGCCGTCACCGCATCGTTGGGATTGTAGTGGCTGTCGTAGGAGACGATCTCGATGTCGTAGCTCTCGCCGCCGACCTGCAGGCCACCGGCCGCGTTCAGATCCTCCACCGCCAATTCCAGTGCTCCCTGCATGGCAAGGCCCCAGGCAGCCCCGGCGCCCGAGAGCGGTGCCACCACGCCGATCGTCAGCGTTTCGGCATAGGCGGGTGAGCTGAGAGCGAGAGCAGAGACGCCGAGCGCCAACAGACCGGCTTTCATGGTGTTCCTCCGTGTTTTGTCCCGCGTCGTGAGCCGCGCGGCGGGTCCACTAATGATGAATTGACCCGCAGCCGTCAACTGTTAACAATACACGAAAGGCGAGCGCCGCACGAATCCCGTTAACAGTCGGCAGCTTCCTCGACCGATTGAAGCATCGCCTGGCCCGCAGGGAGGACACCGCGCAATGCGCAGACACCGGCGTTTCATCGATGGCGAGTGTAGCCAACCGGGCGCGGCCGTGGCGGGTCGCTCTGTCGCCGGACGACGCAAGGCAGACCCGCGCCGGGCGGACTGCCACGCCGCCGAGCGGGTCGACGCGGTGCCCGGCGCGACAGGTCACCGCTCCGGGTAGATCCGGCAACCCTTTCGCAATCAGCAATCCGACATAGAGGATCGGGGAGGAACAATGCAGATCCAAGGCGGCCGTTTCATGGTGACGGGGGGCATCAGCCTCATCGGCTCGCACGTCACCGAGCATTTGCTGGAGGCCGGCGCCGAAGAGGTGGTCCTCTTCGACAACTACTCGCTGGGATCCACCGAGATGATCGCGCACATCCTTGCGGATCCGAAGGTCCGCCTGGTGCGCGGCGACATCACCCGGGTGAACGAACTCTACGACGCGCTGGACGGCGTCGACGGGATCTTCGCCATTGCCGGGTTCCTCACCCTGCCCTTCGCCGCCAACCCGGCGCTGGGCCTGACGGTCAATGCGCTGGGCCACGTCAACGTGCTGGAGGCGGCGCGCTACCGCGGGGTGAAGAAGGTCATCTTCTCCTCCTCGGTGGCGGCCTACGGCGACCCGGAGCCCGGCCTGATCGACGAGGACCGGCCCTTCCGCTTCAGCACCATGTCGCCGCCGGGCGTGCTGTACGGCAGCACCAAGATCATCGGCGAACAGCTCGGGCGGCTCTATTCCGCCCGCCACGGCGTGCAGTCCCTCTCGCTGCGCTATTCCACCGTCTACGGGGAGCGCCAGCACTATCGCGGCGTCAACGCGCTCTACATCATCGAAACCTTCGACAAGCTGATGGCGGGCGAGCGTCCGGTGATCCCCGGCGACGGCAGCGAGGTGCACGACTACATCCATGTGGCCGACGTCGCCCGCGCCAACCTGATGGCCATGGAAAGCGACGTCACGGCCGAGGCGTTCAACGTCGCCACCGGCACCGCCACATCGCTCAACCGCTTGTTCGAGATCGTCGCCGGGATCGTCGGCTCCGACCTCACGCCCGACTACCGCACCAAGGAAGGTGCGGTGCGCGTCACCACCTCCAGCACGCTCGACTTTTCGGTGGAGAAGATCGAACGGATGATCGGCTGGACGCCCCAGGTGTCGATCGAGGACGGCATCGCGCGCCTGATCCGCTGGCGGCAGAGCCAGGGGTAGTCCCAGCGGTCGTTTGCGCGGCGCGCCAAGCCAGCCGCTCCTTTGAATCGTCAACTGTTGACATTCGGGGGGCAAGCTGCTTGGCTGCCGCGGTGGGTATCGTCCGTGGCGAAGCGCGACCCCCGGGCTGGCACCGCATGCCCCCCAACGGCTCCGGTGCCAGCCCGTTTCGCCAGGTCGGCCGGGCCGAGCACGGGTGCCGGGTGATCGGGCGGGCGGCCTGCCATAGGCTGAACGGGCCGGACCGGCGCCAGGCACTGCCAGTCCGAACCAAGAAGAACAGGGGAGACACCCGGGATGTCCGATTACGAAATCCACGCCATCAAATACGCGCGCAATTCCGATCGCACGCGGTCGCAGAATTTTCTCGGCGGCGATGGCCACGATGCCCGCATGGACCTGGATTATTTCGTCTGGGCGGTGACGAACGGCGAGCGGACCTTCGTGGTGGACACCGGGTTCGATGAAATCTCGGGACCCGCGCGGGGGCGGGAGATCTGGCGCCCGGTGGGCGACGGGCTCACCGCCGTCGGCGTCGACCCCGACACGGTCGAGGATGTCATTCTCTCCCACCTGCACTACGACCACGCCGGCAACCACGAGCTGTTTCCCCGCGCCCGCTATCATCTGCAGGAACGGGAGATGGCCTACTGCACCGGCCCTTGCATGTGCCACCACGTGCTGCGCCATCCGTTCGACCTGAACGATGTGCAGCACATGGTGAAGCGGGTGTTCGAAGGCCGCGTCCAGTTCCACGACGGCGACCGGGAGATCGCGCCCGGCCTCAGCCTGCATTGGGTGGGCGGGCATTCCCGCGGCCTCCAGGTGGTGCGGGTGAAGACGCGCCGCGGCTGGGTCGTGCTGGCGTCGGATGCCGCGCACTACTACGAGAACTTCGAGCGCCGCGCGCCCTTCGCCGTCGTCGTCGACGTGGCCGACATGCTGAAGGGCTACGACACCATGATGGCGCTGGCGTCCTCGCCGCAGCACATCGTGCCCGGCCACGACCCGCTGGTGCTGGAGCGCTATCCGTCATCGAACAAGGGGCCCGGGATCGTCCGCCTGGACGCCGACCCCATCGCCATCTGACATCCCCGCAACAGAGGTTTGGATCCACCCATGAAGGCCGAGGCCATCGCAGACAGCCCGCCCGCCGTGGCCGGCCCTTCCAAAGCGCTCGCCGCCTTTGCGGCCGGCACCCGGTACGACGATATCCCGGATGCTGTGCTCGCCCGCGCGCGCATCCACATTCTCGACGGGCTGGGCCTGGCGCTGGCGTCCACCACCTTTCCCTTTGCCGGGCCGACCCTGGCGGCGGTGCAGGACCTGAGCGGGCGCGCCGGGCGCTGTACCGTGATCGGCAGTGCCGGTCGCGCCTTGCCGCGCGATGCCGCGCTGGCCAACGGGGTGCTGATCCACGGCCTCGACTATGACGACACCCACCTGCAGGCGATCGTCCACCCCACGGCGGCGGTGCTGCCGGCGGTGCTGGCGATCGGCGAAGACAGGGCGCTGTCCGGCCGGGCCGCCATGCGCGCCTACTGCATCGGCATGGAGGCGGCCGTCCGCCTGGGGGCCGCCGTCAAGGGCGGGTTCCACCACACCGGCTTCCACGCCACCGGCGTGATCGCCCATTTCAGTTCCGCGCTCGCGACCGGCTGCCTGCTTGGCAACAGCGCCGAAGCCCACATCAACGCGCTGGGCATCGCCGCGAGCACCGCGTCCGGCGTCCAGGTGTTCCTGGAGGAAGGCGCCTGGACCAAGCGGTTGCATCCGGGCTGGGCCGCCGGCGGCGGCATCACCGCGGCGACCCTGGCGCGCCATGGCTTCTTCGGGCCGACGCGAGCGCTGGAAGGCCGCTTCGGGCTGTTCGAAACCCACCTGCACGAGCACCGCAAGGACGTCGACGAAAGCTTCCTGACAGACGGACTCGGCGAGACCTGGATGATGGCCGACACGGCGCTGAAGCCCTATCCGGTCTGCCACTTCATCCACGGGTGCGCCGACGCCGCCCTGGCGCTGCGCGACGACATCGCCGGTGCTGAGATCGACCGGGTCTCCATCCGGCTGCCGCACGACACGCTGAAGATCGTCGCCGAGCCGATCGAGCAGAAGCGCCGCGCCGCCAACGAGTATGAGGCCAAGTTCAGCGCCCCGTTCGTGGTGGCCTCCACGCTCCTGAAGGGGCGGTTCGGGCTGCCCGACCTGACCGACGCGGCCCTGGCCGACCGCGAGGTGCAGGCGCTGGCGCTGCGCTGCGACTGCGAGGCCGACCCCGGCTCCCTCTTCCCCACCTATTTTTCCGGCGGTGTCGAGGTGCGGCTCAGCGACGGCCGGGTTCTCAGCCGCCATGTACCCGTCAACAGCGGTGCGGGCGACCGCCAGTTGTCGCTGGACGAGGCCACCGACAAGTTCATGGCCAATGCCTGCCTGGCGGTCCCGGCCGCCCAGGCGCAATCCATCCGGACCGCGGTCCTGGAGCTGGAGGCGCACAGCGTCGCCGATCTCATGGCGACGCTACGGCCGGCGACGGGGGGCTGCTGTTCCTGACGGTTTCCGGGCCGGCGGTTTCCGGGCCGGCGGCCGCGGCTCGCCGCGGCGTCAGTTCGCCTCGGCCTTGGCCGCCATCTCCATCTGCTGGACGGCGAGCTGGGAGTGGATGCGGGCGTTGCGCAGGTGCTTGCGCATGGCCGCTTCGGCACCGTCGGGATCGTGCCGGGCGAGCGCTTCGACGATGGTGCGGTGCTCGTCGAGTGCCGCGCCGGCCCGCCCCTGCATGGTGGACGAGCGGTAGCGGTAGACCCTGAGCAGATCGTAGAGGTCGCCGGTGATCATGGACATCAGGAAGCCGTTCTCCGATGCCTTGGCGATCCGGAAATGGAAGTCGAAATCGCCGCTCTTCTGGTAGTAGCCGGCCCCGGACGACACGTCCTTCAGCTCGGCATGACTGTCGAGCAGCGCCCTAAGCTGGGCGACCTCGTCGTCGGAAATGCGTTCGGCGGCCAAGCGGCAGGCCATGCCTTCCAGGGCTTCGCGCACCGTCAGCAGCTCGTCGAGCTTCTGCGGCGACAGTTCGGCCACGCGCACGCCGATATTCGCGGTGCGCTCCAGCAGCCGCCGGCCTTCCAGACGGCGAATCGCTTCGCGCAGCGGGCCGCGGCTGATCCCCATCTCGACGGCCAGAACCTGCTCGCGGATCCGCTCTCCCGGTGCAAGCTGGCCGTTTATGATCGCCGCTTCCAAGCGTTTGGTGACGGTGTCGACGAGAGAAATGGGCTCGATTTTTGTTTCCATATCAATAACTTGAGTAGATCTTGCTGGGAAAAGAGCTGACCTGCGGCTGACCGCGGTGCCAGAATCGACGACTGTTGACACTACGTTCGGCAGGTTCGCACGGACTGTCAACCATTTCCGGGGTCTCCAGGCGTCAGGCGTGGGGCGGCGGACATCCGGGTCACCCCGTGATCTTGAGGACAGGCTTGCCCACCATTGCCCGGTGTTCCAGGCGGCGATGGGCGGCCAGGACATCGTTGAACCCAAAGACCTCGGCGACGTCGATCGTAAGCTTACCATCTTCCATCAAGGTGAACAGGTCGCCAGCGCGGCGCCGGATGGTGGCGGCATCTTCGGTGTGGTCGGCCAGCCGGGGCCGCACGAGATAGATGGAGCCGGCTTCGCCAAGCTCGATGGGATCGAGATCGCGCACGCTGCCGCCCACACTGCCGTAGGCGACCAGCAATCCCTTCTTGCGGAGGGACCTGAGGCTTTGGCGAAAGGTGGGCGCGCCGATGGCATCGAAGACCACGTCGACCCCCCGTCCCTCCGTCGCCTGCCGCGCGCCGTCGGCGAACTCCTCGTAGGCGAACACGCGGGCGGCACCGCGGGCGCGCGCCACCGCCGCCTTTTCCGGCGTGCTGGTGGTGGCCAGCACCGTCGCCCCCAGCGCGGTGGCCATCTGGATCATGATCTGAGCGGTCGCCCCCGACGCGGCGTGGACGAGGCAGGTGCTGGCGGGGCCCAGCCGGCCGACATCGTGGATCAGGTAATGGGCCGTCAGCCCCTGGAACAGCGAGGCCGCGGCCACCGGCATGGTGATGGCGTCCGGCAGCGGCACAATCCGCCAGGCCGGCACCGCGGCGAACTCCGCGTAGCTCCCCCAGCTCAGGCAATAGGCGACACGCTGGCCCGGCTGCAGCCCATCGACCGCGGCCCCCACCGTTTCAATGACGCCGGCGCCCTCCATGCCCAGGGTGGTCGGCACGGCGACCTTGTAGGTCTCCGACTGCCGGTATTTGCCCTGGCGCGTGTGGATATCCATGAAATTGATGCCGGCGTAGTGCAGGCGCACCAGCACCTCGTCGGCTGCGATCTCCGGCACCGGCACGTCGCGAAGAACGACGACGGATTCATCGCCGTAGGTGTCGATCTGATAGGCGCGCATGGTCCGCTCCACAGCCGGACTTTCCGTTGGTCGTGCAGGTCGTCGGGGTGGTCCCAACCGGATCACCGCGGTCCCGCCCCCTGGAATGGACCTAGCGCGGCACGCATTCTATGTAAACTGTTGACATTATGCGCGCCATCCTGCCTCCTATCCTTGTTCGTCCTGACGTTAACCGTCAGCCACCATTCAAGTAAAACTCCCTCTCCGCCAGGATGAGGGAAACGGCCGCTGCCATGCGGAGGCCGGCGAGATCCAGAACGCGGCCACTTCGTGGCTGGATCCACAGGTTTCGCCCGTCCCGTAATTGTAGCCGAGGGAGGAGAGATATGCCGACGGCCGATCCTATCGGGCTGCGACTGGCGCAGAATATTCGCGGAGTCACAGCCGACACAGTGTCGGCGAAAGCAAGAACACGGGCAGTGATCGGCATTGTCGACACCATCGGCGTGATGCTCGCGGGGTCCCGTGAAGAGTGCGTCCGCATCCTGCTGGAGACGCCGGGGATCGGCGAAGCGCCGGGGCCGGCGGTGCTCGTCGGCCATGCCAAGCGCGCGTCCCTGCTCGATGCCGCCCTGATCAACGGCGTCGCGGCCCACGCGCTGGACTACGACGACTTCTCCACGACGCTCGGCGTGCACTACTCGGCAACGCTGGTGGCCCCGCTGCTGGCCCTGGCGGAAGCCGAAGGCAAGACCGGAGCCGATCTCATTGCCGCCTATGTGGCGGGGATGGAAACCGAGATCCGCCTGGCCCGCGCCGTCGGCTGGCAGCACTACGACAAGGGCTGGCACCCGACCTCGACCATGGGGACCATCGGGGTCGCCGCCGCCTGTGGCCATATGATGGGCCTTGGCGAGACCGCCCTCGCCACGGCCCTCGGCATCGCCGCCTCGCAGTCGGCCGGCATGAAGGCCAACTTCGGCACCATGACCAAGCCATTGCATGTGGGCATTGCCGCGCGGGCCGGCCTGCTGTCGGCGCTGCTGGCGCGCCGTGGCTTTACCGCGAACCGGACGGCGTTTGAGCATCGCCAGGGCTTCTTCGAACTCTACAGTGGCCCCGGCAACTACGATGTCGATGTGCTGCTGGCGGCCTGGGGCGCTCCCTGGGAGCTGGAAACCGACGGGCAGGCGCTGAAGCTCTGGCCGTGCTGCGGCAGCACCCATGCCGCCATCGTCGCGGCGCTTGACCTGCGCGAGGCGGAGACGATCACCGTGGAGCAGATCGCCCGCATCCAGGCGATGCCGCACCGCCGCCGCCTGCGCCACACCGACACGCCGCATCCCCGCACCTCGCTGGAGGGCAAGTTCTCCGTCCAGTACGTGGTGGCGCGCGCACTCGCCGATGGCGCCGTCACGCTGGCGGACTTCGCCCCAGCGCGCGTCACCGAACCGAGGATCGTCCGGCTGCTCGACTTGCTGGAGGCCAAGGGCCACCCGGACATGGACGACGACGCCGACAGCCAATGGGCGGCCGAGGTGGTGGTGGACACCGTCGACGGCCGCCGCCTGGCGTGCCGCATCGACAATGTGCTGGCGAACGGCCGCCTGATGCCCGATCACCCGGCGGCCCTCAACGGCAAGTTCATGGACTGCGCCAAAGGGGTGTTGCCGCAGGACCGGCTGGCGCCGCTGTTCCAAAGCCTTCAGGCGATCGACCAGGCGCCCGATCTTGGCGCCATCGGCCGCCTGCTGCTCGCGCCGCGGGAGGCGGCAGAGGCAACGGCGGCAGAGGCCGTCACGGCATAAAGGAGGGACGGCACCGCCGCGGCTTCCCCCAAGCGGCGTGGTGCACGGTCGGGCGGGTGCCTGTGGTGCCCGCCCGATTGCCGTCTCGGGGCGCCTGAGAGGGGCGCCGCCTCCCACTTCAGTCCGCCGCCACCGGCTCCGCATCCAGCCGCACGATGCCCTCGCCCTGGCCGGCGGCGGGATAGCGGTCGAGCACCAGCGGGTCGTGGCCGGGAACGATATGCCGCTCGGAGGTGGCCAGACGGGACAGCGTTTCGTAGCCGTTCAACATGTCGTCCACGTCGACGACGATGGCGAACGGCCGCTGCTGCTGGAAGTTGGCGTAGTAATGCGACGCATCCGACGCGAGCACCACCCAGCCGCGCCGCGTGCGCACGCGCACCACCTGCAAGCCCTTGGAATGCCCGCCGACCCAGTGGACGCTGATGCCGGGCGCGATGTCGGCGGCCCCGTCGTGGAAGCACACCCGCCCCTCGAACACGCGCTTCACCATGGTCTGCACGTCGTCCAGCTCGAAGGGATGACGCAACACGCGGTGGCACATGCAGGGGCCCGTGCAGAAGCGCATCTCGCGCTCCTGAACGTGGTAGCGCGCCTGCGGGAACAGGTCGTGGTTGCCGCAATGGTCGTAGTGCAGGTGGGTCAGGACGACGTCTGCGACCGTGCCCGGATCGATGCCGACGGCGCGCAATCCCTCCGCCACCGGCCGCGACACCACGCGGCCCCGGCGCGCTGCCGTGGCGTGGTCGAACCCGGTGTCGACGACGATGGTGCGGTCGCCGTCCGTCAGCGTCCACACGAAGAAGTCCATCGGCATCGGGCCGTTGTGGGGATCGCCGTTCATGAAGTTCTCGGCGGCCGTGCGCTCGCCGATGCGCGCGTATTTGATGGCGTGGACGATGTAGTCCGACATGCCGGGCCCTCTCCGCTGAACGTCCGCCGCGGTGCCGCCCGGCGTCAGGCGCCGGACGCCTGGCGGCCCATCCGCTGGTACATGTCGAGCAGGGCCACCACGTCGCGGCCGCGATAGCCGGTGGCGAGCGCCATGGTCATCAGCTCGCGCACCAGGGACGCGGCCGGCATCGGCTGGCCGAGCCCGCGCGCGAACTCCACGGCGAGGGCGACGTCCTTTTCCCCCAGCTCCATCTTGAAGCCGGGATCCCAGTTGGCCTTCAGCGCATTGGGAAACCGCTTCAGGAAATGGTGCGAGCGGCCGCCGCTTTCCGACAGCGCATCGAACAGCGCCTGGGGCTCCACGCCGCCCGCGACGCCCAGCGCGAACGCCTCCGCGGCGATCAGGATGTTGCCCATGGACATCACGTTGTTGACCAGCTTCACGGTCTTGGCCGTGCCCACCGGGCCGGTGCGAAGCTGCACGGAACCGATCACGTCCAGCACCGGCTTGGCACGGGCCACGTCCTCGTCGCTGCCGCCGATCAGCAGCACCAGCTTGCCCGCAACGGCCTCGTTGGGGCCGCCGCTCACCGGGGCATCGACGACGCCGAGGCCGCGCGCCACACAGGCGGCCCCCACGGCCTCCATGGTCTCCGCATCGATGGTACTGAAGTCGATGCAGACGGCGTTTTCCGGCCCCTGGGCAAGGATGCCGCCCTCGCCCAGCCAGGCGTCGCGCACGATCGCCGGATTGGGCAGGCTGGAGAGCACGAAGTCGCGGCCGGCCACCGCCTCGCGCAACGTGGCGGTGACCCGCAGCCCCTCGGCCGCCGCGGCGTCGCGGCTGGCCTGGCTGACGTCGTAGCCGATCACATGGAAGCCGGCACGCGACAGGCGCAGCGCCATTCCCGCACCCATCTGGCCGATACCGACATAGCCGATGCCAACGCTCATCTGGGGTCTCCCTTCATGTCGTTTCTCTTTGCGGCACCGTCGCGCCTTGCGGCATCAGCGCCAGCCCGCGCCGAGCCCGACCATCAGGTGGCCTGATGGGTTTGGGGATCGGGCGGCGTCCCGGCCGGCGCTGATGCTTAGAGTGGCGCTAGTTCTTCACCGCGAACGGGTCCCGCTTCTCCCCGGAGAAGTCGATCATCACGTTCTTCACCGTGGTGAATTCCAGCAGCCCCTGCTCGCCCCGTTCGCGCCCGAAGCCGCTCTGCTTGACGCCGCCGAACGGCGCCTGGGCGGTGACCATGCGGTAGGTGTTCACCCAGACGACGCCGGAATTCAGCTTGGGGATCATCCGCATGGCGCGGGAGAGGTCGGTGGTCCACACGCCCGATGCCAGGCCGTATTGGGTGCCGTTGGCGATGGCCACCGCCTCCTCCTCCGTCTCGAAGGCGATGACGCCGAGGACCGGGCCGAAGATCTCGTTCTGCGCCACCTTCATGTCGTTGGTGACGCCGCTGAAGATCGTCGGCTGGATGAACAGCCCTTCGTCCAGCCCCGCGCCCGTTGCCCGGGCACCGCCCGTCACCAGGGTTGCGCCATCGGTCTTGGCGCTGTCGATGGCCGCCATGATGCGGTCGAACTGCGGCTCGTTTGCCGCCGTCCCCATCTCCGTCGCCGGATCCAGCGGATCGCCCATGCGGATCGCCTTGGCCCGTTCGGCCAGGCGGCCGACAATCTCGTCGTGGACGCGTTTGTGAACCAGCAGGCGCGATCCGGCGATGCAGGTTTGCCCGGTGGCCGCGAAGATGCCGGCGAGCGCGCCCACGGTCGCCTGGTCGAGATCGGCATCCTCGAAGATGATGTTCGGCGACTTGCCGCCCAATTCCAGCGTCACCGGCTTCAGGTGCTGTCCGGCCGTCGCGGCGATGATGCGGCCAACGCCGGGGCTGCCGGTGAAGCTGACCTTGGCGACACCGGGATGCTTCACCATGGCGTCGCCGACCTTGGGACCGCCGGTGACGACATTGACCACGCCGGCCGGCAGCCCGGCCTTCTCCAGCAGCTTGCAGAACTCCAGCGTCGTCACCGACGCGTGTTCCGACGGTTTGACGACCGCGCAGTTGCCGGCCGCCAGGGCCGCGGGCAGCTTGTTGGCCAAGAGGCTGAGCGGCGAGTTCCACGCGGTGATGATGCCGATCACCCCATAGGGTTCGCGCGTCGTGAAATCGAAGATCGCTGGCTGGTCGAGCGGGATGACACTGCCGAAGATCTTGTCGGCATAGCCCGCATAGAAGCGGAAGAGCCGGGCCACGAAGAGCATCTGCGAGCGGGTTTCGCGGATCACCTTGCCGTTGTCGGTGGATTCCAGCCGCGCCAGTTCGTCGGCGTTCTCCACGATGAGCGCGGCGATGCGATTGAGGATCTCCGCCCGCGCCGCACCGTTCATCGGCCGCCAGGTGGTCGCGTAGGCGTCCTGGGCCGCCCGCACCGCGGCATCCACTTCCGCCTCGCTGGCCTCGCGCAGGGTGGCCCAAGGCTGCTGGCGGTAGGGGTTGAAGGATTGAAAGGTGCTCCCCGACGCGGCGCCGACCCACTCCCCGGCGATATAGAGCCCGTACTCGCGCATGTTGTCCTCCCGTCTTTTGTCCGCTACCGTGTCGGGCAAATTGCGGACTGTCAACAGTTGACTTAATGGCGCAGCCCTGCCCCGCTCGGCGCGGCCCACTCGCACATCTGGGGCGCAGGGAGGTTGGGGGCCACCGGCGGACCGTGACGGCAGGGATCGCCGCCAGCCGGCGTCGGGATCAGGGACAGGGGCGCACGGCAGATGCAGACGTCGCAATCAAGGCGGCGGCCCCAAGTCGGAACGAGTCCGGTCCGATGGCGGCACAAGCCCGTGGAGCGAGCCGTCGCGGCGCAGCTTCTCCGGTTCTTCAGTGAGAACCGCTCCCTGGAGGGTTCGGCCATCGGCCCGCCAAGCGCTGCGAATGGTGGCTGCGCCCAAGCAGCGCAACAGTCCCAAAGACGAGTGGAACCGGAAGACCGGGCCGTCGCAGCATGGCTGCTGCGGCATCCTCACCCGGAACAGTCCCCCTTCTGTTTGCGCCTCACATCCGAGGAGCGGACAGATGAATGTTCAGTTCCTTCTTCTTCAGGACTTCGGCTTATCAGGAGCCGGGGGACGGGAGCCAGGAGCCAGGAGCCAGGAGCCAGGATGGATTTCGTCCTGCCCTCCTGTTCAGCGATGCCGTGTCAGACTGGCAATCCCGGTTCCCGGATCCCGTCACCTGTCCTCTGAATACAGTTCCTTCTTCTTCAGGACTTCGGCTTATCAGGAGCCGGGGGACGGGAGCCAGGAGCCAGGATGGATTTCGTCCTGCCCTCCTGTTCAGCGATGCGGTGTCAGACTGGCACTCCCGGTTCCCGGATCCCGTCACCTGTCCTCTGAATACAGTTCCTTCTTCTTCAGGACTTCGGCTGCACGGTGAAGCCGAACGAGATCAACCTCAAGGGTATGTTTCAGTTCCTTCTTCTTCAGGACTGCGGCTGCACGCGGTGAAGTTTATATCTATCCACTTGGTGGGGTTTCAGTTCCTTCTTCTTCAGGACTGCGGCTGCACGTACCGATATCAGGGTACCGGCCTTGCCTACATGTTTCAGTTCCTTCTTCTTCAGGACTGCGGCTGCACTGCTACCCCCCTAAAACGCAAACGATTCCAACAGGTTGCAAGCCCAGTTATCGAGACTCATTCGCATCTGGAACTTCCCGTTGAATCGCCTCATTTTCGGCGGCCCAGCAACAGCCATTGGTAGCCTAACGTACGACACTCGCACGTTAAAGTGCCGTCGTGCGACGTCTGCTTGCAGACGTCCGCCCCCAAGGGTCGATCCTGCAGGCACTTCCGCTACGCGGGCCGCAAAGCCACTGCCCCCTGCCCCATGGTGGCGCCCTTGCCGGCATGGATCCATGGGCCAAGCCACAAATAGGGCCACAAGGGCGTCGCCTCGCGCAGGTCCAGCACGAACCAGCCGGTCAGGCCGCCCATGTCGATTTCCTCCTGGCGCGTGGCGGACCAGCGGTGCTGGTCCCACCAGGCCAGGTTGCGCTCCACAATGTGCAAGCGAGAAGCCAATTCCTTCAGGTGCCGAAAGTCCGTCTCATGCGGGCAATCGGTATGGAAATAGCTGAGCATGGACACGCGGCGTACCAGATAGCCCAGCATGTCGCGCGCCTGGAAAAGATCGGCCCCCACCAACCGTCCCTGGCGCAACAACCGAAGCGGTGAGAGCAACTCCACCTCGATAAAGCGGGGCATTGGGGGCACGGCCGGTGACTCTGCGGTAGGCACAACGACCGATCCGCCGGAGCGATAGACCGGGAGCGGCTCCCCCTCCCGCCAGATTGCGTCAACCTGGTCGAGCACCATGCGCGACCGCGCCTTGCCGAGCCCGGTTTCCGCGGCACGGCGAAACCCTGCCACGATGCCCGGCAAATCGGCATTGGCCCGCCCGACCAGGGTGAGGGCCAGGCGCGTTTCCTCTCCCACGGCCAGGCGGGCGCCGCCATCCTCCGACATCAAGGCGTAGGGGTGGGGCACGCTGGTGTAGCGACGCATCTTGGCGGCATCGGGCGGCGGCGGGGTTTCGAAGAGGTCGCGGTAGAGGGTGGCGGCGCGAGCGGCCGGCAATCCCAAAGGCGCGGGTGCCTCGCCATCGGCCATCTGCTTCAAGGCCCGGCCCAGCACGCCGCGCCATAGGGCGGCGGCCAAGGGCGGCAGTGTGACCGGCTCTATGGCCCGAAACGTCAGTGCATAGCGGACCACGGGCAGATGGGGCAGCGGCAGATTGGATGGCAACATGTCATCGTCTGGAGCTGCCGCCAGCCGCTGTGGGTCTTCCACGTTTCAAATCCTTCTTCTTCAGGACTTCGACCAAATCTACCGCGGGTCGGTGGAGATGGTCGTCTACGGTCTCAGTTCTTTTTCATAACTCCTTCTGCGTCTCCGACCGCGGGTCGGTGGACATAGTCGTCTAGTTTCAATTCCTTCTTCTTCAGGACTTCGGCTTGTCAGGAGCCGGGTGACGGGAGCCAGGAGCCAGGACGGATTTCATCTTGCTGCCTGCTGTTCCGCGATGCTCGGGCAGATCGGCAATCCCGGTTCCCGGATCCCGTTCCCTGTCTCCCGAATACAGTTCCTTCTTCTTCAGGACTTCGGCTGCACGTCGACGATCTCGTCGGCCGCCAGTTGGCCGCGGTTTCAGTTCCTTCTTCTTCAGGACTTCGGCTGCACCGAGCTGTATGGTGATGGACTCGACCGACCCGGGTTTCAGTTCCTTCTTCTTCAGGACTTCGGCTGCACGGGGCAAGGACGGCGTTCCCACCACCACCCAGCTGTTTCAGTTCCTTCTTCTTCAGGACTTCGGCTGCACATCCCTTCCGGGTGCGCTGCGGCGTCCCGGGCGAGTTTCAGTTCCTTCTTCTTCAGGACTTCGGCTGCACAGTTCGTCCGGACGGTCACGATCGCCCCGGACGGTTTCAGTTCCTTCTTCTTCAGGACTTCGGCTGCACTGCTACCCCCCTAAAAGGCAAAGGATTCCAACAGGTTGCAAGCCCAGTTATCGAGAATCATTCGCATCTGGAAGTTCCCGTCGATTGCCATGGTCTTCGGCCATCCTGAGCGTCTTATGGAGGACGACCTGCGCCCCTTGTTAGAGGCGTGTAAGTAGTATAGGGCGCTCGTGGCTCACGGAACAAGCGTGTCGGCGGTGTGCCGACACGCCGACGCCGGATGAACCGATTGCTCATCCGGCGTCCTTCGTCATTCGGGACGATCCCCACCGACTTCAGATCCGGGGGAGGACACTGCCGGTGTCACCTGTGGCAACCACCACAGTGTCCCGCGTTCACCCGCGGCATTTGGATGGTCGATGCCTCCGCCCATTCACTATCGCAGCGCCAATCCGGTCATCGCCCCGCTATGGCCCGTGGCGCCTGCTGCCCAGACAGGGTGGCAAGCTGGTGCTCGCATGCGGTGCGTGCGTTGGCAATCGCTTGATGGGCTCGCCGTTCGGCGGCGAGCAACTTGCCCTTCGCCTGCGCATGGTCTTGCTCGATCACATCCCAACGCGGATCAGCGGCATGGGACAGATAGGCGACGAGGCCGGCGACCACAGACACGCTGACCAAGGCCAAGACCGCCACCCACTGCGCCCCGAAGCCGAGGGGGAAAAGGGCCACGAGACACGCCTGCCCGACACCGGCCACGCCTTTGGCAGCGGTTGCTAAGCGCTCGCGGACGCGTTCCCGGAAGGCGGCCTGGCGGAGATGGCGTCCACCCAGGTAGGCGGCACGGACAATATGGGTCAGCAGGCCGAGGGCAGCGACGGGGGCCCAAATCGGGCTGTCGGCGGACCGGAGCGCGAGGACTGCCGCACCCAGACCGCACCCAACCACAATGCCGAGGACCAGACGGCGCCTGCGACGGTCCAGCCAATGGCAAATCGGCAGAGCCCGCTTGGGCAGCCCCTGCAGCTCACCATCAATCTTGTCGAACGCGGCCCGGTTGTCTTGCCATGTGGTCAATGCCGCCTGCGCGTCGGTCAATGGCGTGTCTGCGTCGATCGCCGACGGACGGGCTGTCGGGGCGGCGCGGCGCTGGAGCAGCCCATGAAGCCGGTCGCGCAGGGTGCCGAGTCTGAGCGCGGATCCCATGGGAGGGTCAGGTGCTACGACAATGGCCATCAAGAGACCTCCTGGTTGCGTGCTGTGCCATCGGGCACGTCACACAGCCATAAGGCACCTCCTCCTGCCGCATCCGGGTTGGCAACCTTGCCGAACCTGCCGGCTAGCGCGGCTGGACCCTATGTCTGGGAAACACCGCGGCGCGGATGCCATGACCGTATTCGAGACGATCGCATCGACGGAACAATTGGCGGCCGGCTGGCGCCGGGTCCGGCGTAACGCGCTGGCCACACTTCGGTCGTTTGGCCGGACGGACGCAAGTGATCCGGATATTGCAGGCTTTGGCGCGTCGCTCTTGGAGCAGTTGGGCCGGCTCCAGATGGAATTGCTGACAGGTCGGTATCGGCCGGGTCGGCTCCGGCCCGCCCTCTTGGCCAAGCCGGGTGGCGGCGAGCGCCATCTGGCGATCCCGCCGGTGCGCGACCGGGTGGTGCAGACGGCCGCGGGTCTGGTGTTGGACCGCATCATCGATCCCCACTTGTCGGATGCGAGCTTTGCTTTTCGCCGTGGGCGGTCGGTGGCGCATGCGGTGGGCCGGGTGACCACCTATCGGCTGTGGGGATCGGACTGGGTGTTGGACGGCGATATCGAACGGTACTTCGACACCATCCCCCATGCCCGGCTGATGGACCGGCTGCACGGACACATCCGATGCGCGCGAACGCTGGCTCTCGTGCAGGCATGGCTATGGCGATTTGCCAAGGACCAAGGTTTCGACGGCTGCGGCGTGGCCCAGGGCTCGCCGATTTCACCGCTGCTGGCCAATCTCTACCTGGACCCGATCGACCGGGCCATAGATCGGCGCCGAACGCGGCTGGTGCGGTATGCCGACGACTTCGTGGTGCTGTGCCGGCGACGCAGCGATGCGGAACGCGCCCAGCAGACCCTGTCGGCGCTTCTGGCGGCCGAGGGGCTGCGCCTGCACCCAGAGAAGACCCGCGTCACCAGCTTTGCCGATGGGTTTGAGTTTCTTGGGTATCGATTCTTCGGACCTGTGATCACGTCGACGGGGGATGCCGCCCTTCGCTACTCCTCCGCATCGCTTTGAGGAATTATCGGGTTGGCAAGGTTGCCATCACGAGGGTTGCGCGGAAGCACGCTTATCGTATTGTGAGAAAAATTAAGGGCGCCAATTGGCGGACAACCTGAATGACTACCATCGTACATCTCGTTCTGATCGAGACTGCCGGTAATCAGAACTACATCTTCGCCACCAACCGGCTGCGGGAGCAGGTGGGGGCGTCGGAGATCATCCGGCGGATCGGCACGCAATATGTACTGGAGGCGGTGAGCGCCAAAACCGGACAGCCGCTCTACGACGAGGATAGAGAGCGACTCGCCGCCAATCTGCTTGATCCGAACAAGAACCCGCCGATCGACCAGCAGCTAGACCCCGCCACGGCGGTCGAGGTGATGCTGGCCACCTCCGGCAAGGCATTGCTGCTGGTGCGCGATCGGACCGTCGGGGAAGGCATCGTCAAGACGGTGACGTGCCGCTCCCTGAAGAATGCACCGGGGGCAGTCGTCTACGGCGCGGTGGGTGACCCGTTTACGTTCGACCGGGCCGATGTGCTCCACTGCCAGGTCAGGAAGGTGCACGAGGAGCTTGAGGCGCTGCGGCCGACGCTGCCGGCCCCGCAGGCGCGTTTTCCCCTGCTGCCGGTGATGCAACCCTGTTCCAGCAGCGGATTGCCGGCAGCAGGCACGAAGACCATCGGAACCGATACCTATGAATGCTCGTCACCTGTGCTCGCAAAGCTTGCGCAGATTGACCCGGCGCGTGATCGACTTGGGCTCCTCGAGGATAGCAAAGGCTGCACACCATTTCGCTCGCTCGACAAGCTGGAACGGTTCGAGTGCGATTGGCTCGCCTATGTCCACGCCGATGGCAACGGCCTTGGGTCTATCTTCCTGAATTTCCAAAAGCATAGAAAGAAAGCCAAGCGGGACGACGTCGATAAAGCCCGCAGCTACGTGGAAGACTACAAGCGGTTCTCCCTCAATCTCGACAACTGTACTTTCGCGGCCGCGCGAGTGGCGATGGAGGTATTGCCCGATGCTGGTGCCAAACAGCGCGCCTTCGTCCCCCTCATCCTCGGTGGCGATGACTTGACCGTGGTCTGCGATGGATCGGCGGCTGTTTCCTTCGCCGCAACCTACCTCCAGGAATTTGAGCGGCTGACGGGGGAGAACAACCTCTTGTCCGCCATCGCCAAGGCAGCGAACGGGGCATCCCACCTGTCCGCCATTGCCAAGGCGGCGAACAGCTCATCCCACCTCTCCGCCTGTGCCGGCGTCGCAGTCGTAAAACCGCATTTCCCGGCCCACCGAGCCTATGAGCTGGCGGAAGCGCTGACCAAGTCCGCCAAGACCGTGAAGACCCTGGTGGGGCCAGGCTGCTCAGCCCTCGACTACCATGTCCATTTCGACAGTTCCGGTGCGGATCTGCGCGTGCTGCGGGCGCGCTACGATCTGGGCAAACACAACGGCCGGACAACCATACTGAGCGCCAAGCCCTATGTGCTCACGCCTCTCGACAAGATTAAGGAGGAAAAGAGGGCCTGGGCCAAGAACCGGCTGTGGACAGCGGCCGACGGTTGCTCCGGCCTAGACAAAGCGGTCGAAGCATTGAGCGGAGTCACCGAAGGCCTGCCGCGCAATCAGCAGCATTATCTCCGAGAAGGCGTCTTCCTCGGAAGCGACGCCGGCGAAGGGCGGCTTGACCAGATCCGCCACCGGTACGGTAAGAACCAGGGCAACCCCAAGGGCATCCGCTGGGAAGACCTCCACCCGGCCCAGTGCGAGGTTCTCTTCTTCGAAGAACAAGAGGAGGAAGACTGCAAAGCGCTGGAAGAAACAGAAACTAAGAAAAACAGGGTCAGCGTCCGCACCTGGTTGCTCGACGCGCTGGAACTGGCGGAATTGAAGCGGAGCACTTAGCAATGACGGCAGGGCCCCAGCACGTCGTCTTCACCCTGACGGTCACTATGCTGTCGGACTGGCATATAGGCACCGGCGGCGGCCGTCATGGTGCCATCGACCGGCTGATCGAACGGGATGCCGACGATCTGCCCTTCGTGCCCGCCACCACGCTGCGCGGCATCTGGCGCGACGCGGCGGAGACGCTGGCGCTTGGCCTGGATGACGGCGCGGACACTGGGCCCTGGTCCACCGTGCTGGAACGGGTCTTCGGCGACCAGCCGGCGCTGGCACGCGCGCCCAGCGGGGAGCGCCCGCAATCCGGTGCCCTCATGCTCGGCGCCGCGCGCCTGCCCGCGTATCTGCGCGATGCCTTGTGGCAATCGGGCACAGACGGCAGCGACACCGACCCCGGCCGCCGCCGGCTGCGCCAGGCTTTGACCTTCGTCAAGCCGGGCGTGGCGATCGCACCGGAATCCGGTCGTGCCAAGCCCGATTATTTGCGGTTCGAAGAGGTCGCCCGGCAGGGTGCGGTTCTAACGGCTGAGGGAATCCTCACCCTGCCACAGGATGAGGATTTGGCCAAAGCCGCCATGGCATTGCTGGTTGGCGCCGCCGCCCTGGTGGACCGCTTGGGCGGCAAGCGCCGGCGGGGCACGGGGCGCTGCGCCTGGTCGATGGCGTTCGGAAAGGCAACGCCAGAAACGCCCCCCCCGGTCACCGACCTTGCGCAGGCAATCACCGTCCTTGGTTCCGCCCCGCCGGTTTTCGGGTCGGCAGACTTGCCCGGCGACCAGTCCGCACAGGCCTACACAGATCCGCAAGCGCACTCGGATTGGGAAACCGCGACGCTGGAACTGACGCTCAAATCCCCGCTGGTGGTGGCCGACGCGGTGTTGGGCAATGTCGTGACCAGCTACACCTTTATCCCCGGCACCTATTTGCTGCCCCATATCGCCCGGGCTTTGAAGACCTCCGATTTCGACGCCTCGCCCCATATCATGGCCGGCGACATTCGGGTCGGCCATGCACGGCCGGTGCTGGGTGGTTGCCGCAGCCTGCCGATCCCGCTCGCCTGGGAACAGGTGAAGGACGACAGAAGTGATCGCAAACTAACAGGACGGCTCTTCAACCGAGCGACCGAAAGGCACCCAGAGGAGTGTCAGCTCACCTCCCTACCGCAGGGATATGTCGCCCTGTCCGCCGCCGGCGGTTCTCCCACCATCCTCACCAGGGTCGGAACCGTGGTACGAACCCACAACACGGTCGACGACAAGGTGCAGCGCCCGACGGAAGACGTTGGCGGGGTCTATTCTTACGAGGCCATCGCGGCCGGCACACAGTTTCGGACGGTGGTGCAAATCCGCAAGTCCCTTTGCTCGCGGCTGGGGGATTGGCGCGGCCGTCTGTCTGAGGGGAACCTGCGCCTGGGCCGCGCCCGAAAGGCCGGCTATGGCGAGGTAACGTTCAAGCTTGTTGGAGATGCTCCGCCTGCGGACAGCACACCCCTGCCGGATCCAGGGCAGGCCACCATCTTCTTCGCCTCGGACGTCCTGTTGCGCACCCCGCTTCTGGGGACCGGAACCGACCAGGAACAGGTTGTTGCCGCCATTTCCGACGCGCTGGGCTGGAAAGTGACGGTGCCGGATGCCGCTCCGCCGATTGCTACCGAAGGCACGGAGGAAAAGTGCACAAGCGCGAAGAGCAGGCTCATCCTCTGCCGTCTTCGGGCGCGGCGGATCGACTCCTGGGCGGCTGCCTGGCACCTGCCCCGGCCCAGCCTGATCGCCATTCAGGCCGGTTCCTACATTGTTGTGAAAAGTGCGGACAACACGCCGATTCCAGAACAAGCCCTTGCTCGCCTCCACTCCGAAGGGCTGGGCGAACGCCGTGCCGAAGGCTATGGCGAAATCCTGGTCAATCCGAAACTGCTGACGGTCAAAACGTCCTCCTGGTCCACCCCACCGGAGGATAAATCGGACAAAGGGAACGCGCAGCGCAGGGACGGCACAATGGCCGCGTCCCTGAAGGGGGCCGCCATGACCGAGGCCGAGCGTGCCTTTGTTCAGCAGATCGAGCAGGCGGCGTGGCTGGCGGCCATTGAGGAGGCAGCCTTTACCTTCGCGGCCGCTCCAGAGAGGCGGCACGACAAGCTGCGATGGAAGGCCAGCGGCCAGGGTACGCCGCCGATGAGCCAACTGGGCGCCCTGCGGTCGGCCATGGGCCAGTTCGCCGACGACACCGATGTCGCCGCCACCCTGCGCTGGCTCGGCCAGGTCAAGAAGAACGACAGCCGGTCCGGCAAATGGGGAGAGGCCCTGAACGCGCTGGAAAGGCTGCTGTCCGACTCAGCGTCGGTCTGGACGCTTCTCGACGAGAGTCGGTCGCCGTGGCCCGGCACCCTGCTGACCGACGACCCATCAGACCTGAAGAAGCGCCATTGGCACGACGCCGTACGGGCCGTGCTGCTTGCGTCCATCCGTGCCCACAAGCGGGCATTGGAGGAGGAGCGGTCGCACGACGAGTGGAAGGCGGCGTAGATGGCCCGACGCATTCACAAGCGCTATCGCGTAACCGGAACGTTGGTGGCCCAGACACCCCTGCATGTGGGTGGGACAGGAGCGCGGCTTGAAACCGATCTGCCCCTGGCGGTCGATGGCGCTGGCCGCCACTACATTCCCGGCACGAGCCTGGCCGGCGCGCTGCGGGGGTGGCACCGCCAAGCCTGCCGCGGGGCGCATTGGGACGCCCAGTTTACCGGCGAGGTAGGCGGGAAGGCAGCCTTCTGCGATCGCCTTTGGGGGTTTCAGCTTTCCGGGAAGGACAAGGGGGGCATCGCGAGCCACGTCCTCATCGAAGACGCACCGGTCGCTACCCCCCTGCCCCCGGAGATCCGCCACGGCGTGGGCATCGATCGGGTGGAGGGACGAGCTGCCGATCGCATCAAATACGACCGCCAGATCCTGCCGCGGGGCACATGCTTCGACCTCGACATGACCATCGAGGTGCCGGACTCCTGCGCTGACAGCGGCGTGCGGGCTGCGCTGGGCCACTTGTTGACGGCGCTGAAGCACGGCGATGTTCGGCTGGGGGCGAGCAAGACCCGTGGGCTCGGACGGATCAAGCTGAACGATGGCAGCGTATTCGAGGAGACTTTGGGGTCGCGGGACGGCATCGTTTCCGTCCTGAAAGCACGGGCCAACCAACGACCGGCGAACTCAGGCAAAGCCCTGTTCGATACATTGTGCACCGTCGACGCCACAAAGTTGGCCACCGTCGCGTGTCCGAAGCTCACCATTTCCATCGCGTGGGAACCGGCCGGCCCCGTCATGGTGAAGTCCGACGTTGAGGGCATCAGCGTCGATATGTTGCCGCTGGTCAGCGGTGCGGGCGAGACGCTGGCCCCAGTCATCCCCGGCTCTTCCATCAAAGGAGCTTTGCGGGCTCAGGCGGAACGGATTGCCGCTACCGTCCTGGACATATGCCTCGACAAGGACATCCCAGGGCGGGAGCGCTTCCTCACCCACGTGGCCCGCGTAGACCTTGTGGAAACCCTGTTCGGTGCACCAGGTCCCGAGGAGAAGCCAAAGAAGAAGCAAGACATAGGGCCGCCACGCGCCCCGAAGGCTGCCGGCCCCGTGCTCGGCCTGGGAGCGGTCGCCGTGGACGACTGCTTCGCCGAACAGCATATCAAGCCGGACGCATGGCAGGGGCTGCTGGATGCAGAGGCGGGGGACACAAAGAGCCAGGCGCCTTTACTTTCGGCCCTACAGAATGCCGACTTGAGCGGCTTCTATCCGGCCACCCATGTGGCGATCGATCGATGGACCGGTGGTGCCGCCGACAGCTTCCTCTACAGCGTCCTGGAACCGGGGGGGCTCGCCTGGGAGCCGATCTCGATCGAGCTGGACCTCACGCGGCTTGCCGTCTTGCGTGAACGGGAGGACGTGAACGCAGCGAGGGAAACGCCGACTGACGGGAACGGCGCCTCTCACCTGGGTCGACGGCAAGCGGCCATCGCACTCTTCCTGCTGACGCTGCGTGACCTGCTGTTCGAGCGTATCCCCATCGGCTTCGGCAGCAATCGCGGACTGGGGGCCGTAAAGGTGACCAGTATCAAGATCACCTCACCTGAGGAAGATGCAGACGGCTGGCTGGGTGGAGATTTCTTGGTGGGGCTCTCCCGGACCGAATTGACCGCGGAGAAGTTCCGCAAATCTGACCCGGAGTTGTGCAAGGCGCTGGCCCCGATGGAAAAAGTCTGGGGAGAATTCCTCAAGACGGAGGGAAAGGCATGACCATTTCTCTCCATACCTGGACCCGGGACGATTGCGATGCCGATACCGTGCTGGACGCGGCAGCGGCGTCCTTGGAGCGGGCCGGCGAGGCCGTAGCGCTGCTCTACACGCCGCGTTGCTGCGTGTTTGCTCGGTTGACGGCCGAAGGCGAATTGCGTGGACCGCCGGAGCACCCGTGCGGCAAGGGTCCCTTCCGCACTGCGGTGGTCGATGCAGCCTATGAGATCCGCATCTTCACTGCGGCTTGGGAATTCCGCTGGCTGCGCCAAGGCATCAGCGGACAAGCCGCGGTGTTGTGGGACATCCCTTCAGCGGAAGCCCCGCGTTCCGGCTCCTTGCGTGACTGGACCTACCGCATGCTCCAAGAGATGACCGGTATCGTTCCTCAGCAATACCTGCTCTGGGGCAAGCCGGATGCCGACCGGTCAAAGGAGGGTTGGACAGCGCTCACGGCCGCGCGGATTGGCACTCTCTGGGTGCCGCTACAGGAGCCGCCCCCGGACAACAAACGGGTCGCCCTGAAGGCATGCGAATATCTCGCCCGACGGGCACACGGCAACGTCGTGGTCGCCGACCAGCGGCTGCTGGAACTGGCCGTGGTCGACCCCGAGGTTCAAGCAGGAGACTGCCTGTGACTGACATCCTGCGCGGCAAGCTGGTTTTTCAGAGCAGCAAGAAGGGCAAGGACACCATCAAGGTCCGCCGTGTGGTTTACCCGACGAAGAAGGGCACGTCTCTGCCGACCCAATACGCCCCGGATCAGATTGCCCCGGCCCTGATCGACAACCAGGATGAAACGGTTGAGGTGGATTTGGAGTTGGAGGGTGGCAAGCCGGTGCGCATCCGCCCGGCAGGTGAGCCCTGGGCCGGCGCCCCTGCGGCAGCGCCCCGCCCGCCCCACGATCAGAGACGGGGAGGTGGCCCGGGCAAGGGTGGGCACCAACACGGTTCGCCTTCCCAACACCAAATGAACCGCCCCCGTGCCCCTGGAGCCTTCCACAACCCGTACAACTTCATTCCGGCGATACCACTGGCCCGCCCCGACAAGCTCGACAGTTCTGGAGAAGCCAAAGGGCTGGAACAGGGGGCACCGTGCGGTCACGACCGGTACTACAAAGATCGGTGGTCCGGTCGTATCGGCATCGAGATTGAAACGATCACTCCCCTTTTTATTCCCGATGCGGCACGGGCCGAGGAATTGCCCAACGGCCACAAGATCTTCGATCTGCGGACGGACAAAGATGGCAAGCCCCACCTGCCGCCGACGTCGCTGAAAGGCGCACTGCGATCCGCCTACGAGGCGGTAACCAATTCTCGATTGGCCGTCTTCCACGGGCACAAGGTGCCGTTGGCCCACCGCATGGAGGCTCGCAGCGGCCTCGGCATGGTCCCGGCACGCATCAGTGACGACGGCCAGGCGGTGGAACTCTGGCTGGGCACGGAGACCCGCGTTTCCGATCGTCCGGCCACGATGTACGCGGCCTGGCTGCCGCGCTACGACCGGCAGCATGGCGGCGTCGACCGCCACGCCGTGATATATGGCGACCACTCGCTACCCGAGCATGGGGATGAGGTGAAATGCTGGTTGCAGCTTTACCAGCACAGTCGCGGCTTCCGGTATTGGCGGGTGCTCAGGATCGCCAAGGCGGCTGACGGGCTGCCACCGCGGCCCCCCCCCTCCACCTACCAGTCGCGAAACCACAGTCCCGTCACCGGTGAACCTTTGGTCGAGGCCACCGGCCATGTCTGCGTGACCAACCAGAACATCGGCTCCAAGCACGACGAGCGGGTGTTCTTTGTGGGTGGGGGCGCCCGGCCCCGGCGCATGGATGTAGACATCACCCGATTGAAGGAACAGTGGACCAACCTGATTAAGAATTATCAGGACATTCACAAGGATGATCTGGCGAAGAGACGTAAGAATAAGAAGGCGGCTCACGAATATTTGGGGAAAAATCCTGGCGACACTGCTTGGTCGCGGCACGTCTACACGGCGGCGGACAAGGATCTGACGCCGGGAACGCTGTGCTACGCCAAGATGGAAGGGAGCGAAGTGAAGGCCCTCTACCCCGTAATGATCTCGCGGGAGTTGGCCAAATGCGCACCTGCTGAGTTGCTGCCGGATTGGCTGAAACCGGCAAAGAAGGGCGAAGGGACCGGCCATGTCGTGCGGCTTGGCCAGCTCTCCCCCGCCGATCGCGTGTTCGGCTGGGCCAACCAGGACGGCGATGGCGCTTGGCGCGGGCAGCTTCGGATCGGCCCGATTACCTGCACCACCGACGCCGGGACAGCGATTGCCCGGTTCAGCGAACCCCTGCCGCTGGCCATCCTGTCGGCCCCCAAACCCCAGCAGGCCCGCTTCTATGTCGCCAAGGACACGAAAGTGGCCGAGGCGCAGGAGGACCATGCAGACAAAGCAGCAGCCGCCTATGGCGCAGGCAAGGGCCTGCGGGGACGCAAGGTCTATCCCCATCCGTCCTATCTGGCGCAGGACGATCTCGCCCGGCGGTATTGGGATCCTGCCGCCGCCAGCCAGGATGAGGCCCTACAGGCCGATCCCATCATGGCCAATGGACGCACCTACTACCGGGAATATCGGCGGCGCGCCGCCGACGCGGACGGCCTGCGTGATGACCAGAACCGGTCGATCCGCGCCTGGGTGACGCCGGGCACGACCTTTACGACCTGGATCGACGTCATCAACCTCAACCAAGCGGAACTGGGGGCGCTGCTGTGGCTGCTGTCTCTGCCCGATGACCCGGACTTGGCCGGCCGCAATCCGGTCCACAGGCTGGGCGGCGGCAAGCCCTTGGGGTTCGGCAGCGCCCGCATTCGCCTCACCTGCCTCGATCTGGCCGATGGTGAAGGCAAGCGGCAGGAATACAGCCGCTTCTTCCCCCAAAGAGAGTCTGACCTCCCCGATAAAGATACTCAGCAGCATTATTTAGAGGCCGAAACCATTGGGGAATGCGCCACGGCCGTACAAGGCAAAGTCAACGCATTCAAAGAGAATATTGCCGAGCTATACACCGGCCAGCCGGAGGCGTCGCGCGCGGCGGACGTGCCCTTCATTAGGGCTTTCGTGCAGGCGGCCTGCGGGTTCGGCGACGGCCTCCCAGTCCATTACCCTCGCAACAGCCAGGCGCCCGACCCGGAAGGCAAGAATTTCGAATGGTTCGTGGAGAACGAGCGCACGGGGCGCGATGCGCCGAGCGGTAACCAACTGGCGCTGGACAACCTGGCGGGCGATCGAGGACTTCCGTTCTGGCCTGATTTCAAGAACCGGAACTTCCGATGAAAAATCCAAATTCTGCCCGGTTTGCCTTCCGCAAATGGCTTGCGCAGGCATTTGGGTCTTCGGATCCATTGTCATTGATAGTTGTTTTCATTCTTCTTCTCTCATTCTCCATTCTATCATCTGCCATCGAGTCTTTTGTTCAGGAGTTTGACTATTGGCGGGTTGCCGCTGTATTAATATTTTCTGCTATCATGTTTGTATTTATTTTTCTGGCTCGAAGGTGGAACCGGGATCTCTTGCCGACCGTCATTACCGACGAACAGCCTCCGCAGGCGAAGATGCTGATCTTCTTTCTTAGCCCCGCAGTTACCATCGGGACAGATGAGGAAAAGCAGAAAGCTATGGCTAAGCTGGCTGAAATTACGGGGAAGATCGCTGACCAAGACGTTCGGAAGGCCATCAGCGGATCGTGGCGCATGCCCATGGAAGCCATCGCCTATCATAAAGACAGGTTGAAGAGCATCATTGTGATCGGATCATCCGATAGTACCAGCAAAATAACAGGAAAATTCACAACAGGAACTCATACGCAGACTGATTTATTCAAGTCTCTAGTCAATGCCACTACAGACGATCTTGACAGCCCACCCGTTGTGTTGACGATCTCAGAGTTTTTGTCGGACACTGCGTATGAGCGCGGCGTAGACTTTGAATCCGTCGAAGACTGTCAAGAAGCTCTAAATCAGATCTATAGGCACGCTCGTGAGAAAAATCTCGACGAAGCTGATATTCTTGTCGATATGACAGGTGGACAGAAGCCAAATACAGCAGCCAGTGTTGCAGCAGCAATTCTGATCCGTCGCCGCCGCTTTCAGTATGTAAGCACACGCGATTACAAGGTAAGAACCTTTGACGTAACGATGAGATATGACCCATAATAGGATAAATAATCAATGCAGGACGGAGATGAAATATTGGAGTTATTTGTTGGATAAAAGAACTCAAAACAAACGATTCATTCTACCTCCCAGAGTATAGGAAATTCAGTCGCTGCGTGTCTCAAGAATGGGCTCGACCAGGAGCTCCCACATGCTCCCGGATGTCCCCAGCATGACGAGCAGCCGATCGATGGCGGTTTCCGCCCCTTGCGTTGAGACGCTGCAGCAGCGCCTCGGCAAAGAAGCGCGTGGTGATCGGCGCCGATCGGTCACCTGAACTTGGCCCGGCCTCAAAGCCATAGTTGACGGCTGATAGCGAGCCTGTCCGGTTCGTCCGGGAGCCACCCGCCCGAGGAAACTGATGAGGATGCGCGCCATCGCTGTCTTCCGTCCTTCGTAGGCAGGTAACCAATAAAATTCAGTCTGTCAGGAGCCGGGTGACGGGAGTCAGGAGCCAGGATGGATTTCGTCCTGCCCTCCTGCTCAGCGATGCCGTGTCAAACTGGCAATCCCGGTTCCCGGATCCCGTTACCTGTCCCCCGAACACAGTTCCTTCTTCTTCAGGACTTCGGCTGCACCCATCAGGTTCCTATGGGCCATCGTAAGCTGGCCAGTATCAGTTCCTTCTTCTTCAGGACTTCGGCTGCACCGAGGCGGAGGTCGTCACCAATGCCCGCGGGATGGTTTCAGTTCCTTCTTCTTCAGGACTTCGGCTGCACGTGTCCAGAAGGAGAGGCAAGAACGGGAAGATGGTTTCAGTTCCTTCTTCTTCAGGACTTCGGCTGCACGGGACAAATTCCTGTTCCCCGATCTGAACTACCTGTTTCAGTTCCTTCTTCTTCAGGACTTCGGCTGCACGGTGGACGGGTCATTGCCCACGTGGGCTACAGTGTTTCAGTTCCTTCTTCTTCAGGACTTCGGCTGCACGGAGATGGGGTTCCGCAGCCAGGTGCATGGCGCCGTGTTTCAGTTCCTTCTTCTTCAGGACTTCGGCTGCACTGACCACAACTGCTTGGCCTTGTACGACTACGAGTTTCAGTTCCTTCTTCTTCAGGACTTCGGCTGCACGGGCGACGAATTCAGGTCGTTGTTAACACGACAGTTTCAGTTCCTTCTTCTTCAGGACTTCGGCTGCACCCGTGCTCCGGTCGTGCTCCGGTCGTGCTCCGGTCGGTCCGCCTATGTTTCAGTTCCTTCTTCTTCAGGACTTCGGCTGCACCGAACTGGCGGGTTACGAGGATGGGCTGACCACGTTTCAGTTCCTTCTTCTTCAGGACTTCGGCTGCACTGCTGCCCCCCTAAAACGCAGGCGATTTCAAGAGGTTACAAGCCCAGTTATCGAGACTCATTCGCATCTGGAACTTCCCGTTGAATGCCTCTTTTTCGGGACGCAAAGCAACAGCCGTGGGTAGCTTAACCCGCCGCGCCTGCACGTTAAACAGTCTTTTCCCCAGCGTTGGTTCGGTGCGCTTTGCCGCGGTTCGTCCACACCTTGCTGTCGGCAATGGACACTCCCTCGGGCAAGCGGCTCGGCCCCGTCACGCGCATCTCCGCCCCCGGCGGCACCGGATAGAAACGCACATCGTCTTGTTGCGGATCGATTCGCTTGATGACTTGCTTGGCCAGTTTCTTACGGTCGGCCAGCGTCAAGTCGGCAATGAAGACCGAATACTGCAAGGCGTGGGCGCGCTTGACCATGAAGCGGTGAAGCCTTTGCAGGCGCTTCGGCTCGCACACGTCATAAGCGATAATCCATGTCTCTTTCTTCGTCGGACGTCTCTTTTCTATGGGACCGTGATGGGGCAACCAGGGCAAATTGGCCGGCCTGGGGAGCCTGCTGGCGAAGTTCGGCGACAAATTGCCGGCAGACGCGGCCCAACAGCCGGCGATGCACCGGGGCGGCGGCCTCGTAAGCCCGGAAAAACGCCTGCCTGGCTGTCTTGTTCACGCGGCAGCCGGCACCGGTGATGCTGAAGCTTTCCTGCCGAAGCGTCTGGCTCCGAAACAGCTCGTGGACAAAGCGGTCGACCAGATCACAGGCAGGGCGCACCCGGTCGTCGCGGAGCGTGGAACGGGGCCCCTGGCGGCGGCTGACGCCAGCCAAACCTTCGGCTTTCATCAGGCGTTCCACCCGCTTGCGGCCAACGTGGATGCCCTGGTCGGTCAGCTCGGCATGGATGCGCGGTGCGCCATAGGTTTCCCGGGAGGTCGTGTGGATGGCCCGGATCCGGACCGCGAGATCGCCGTCGCAACGGGCCCGGGCGCTCGGCCCGCGGTCGCGCCACGCATAGTAGCCGGCCCGACTGACGCCGAGCACGCAGCACATCGTCTGGATCGGGTACATGGCCTGGTTCGCCGTCATGAATTCGAAGACCGAGACGACGTCGCGTCGCTCTGGGCGAACCAGGCTGCCGCCTTTGCCAGGATGTCACTTTCCTGGCGCAACTGGCGGTTCTCACGGCGCAGGCGGCGCAGTTCTTCCTGCTCCGCGCTGCTCAGCGTGTCGGCTCGGCGACCGGTGTCACGATCGGCACGATCGATCCAAACCTGGATCGTCTGGCCACACGGCTCGAACTCCCTGGTCAGATCCTCGACAACCCGGCCGACGCGGGCCAGGGCGATGATCTGCTCGCGAAACGCGGGTGGATCCGGCGGTCTCGTCTTCCGCATCGGCACACTCTCCGCTCAAGGGACAATGTGTCCATCAAACCGGGGGAACTCCAACTCCGCTTCGATACGCAAAGCGAGGTCCAGCGGTTTCTCCAGTCCCGGCCGGAGTTCCCGAAGCCGCCCTCCGGCGAAGTGACCTTCGAGGAAGTCAGCCGTCTGCTCACACAGCCGCTCTACGCCGGCTATGTCGAAGCGCCCGGCTGGGGCATATCCCGGCGGGACGGACGCCATGACGGGCTGATCGACCGTGGAACCTGGCAGAAAATCCAGGACCGCCTGACGAGCGGCGCACGGGCGCCGGTGCGCAAGAACACCGGCGAGGTCTTCGCCCTGCGCGGCTTCGTCCTCTGCGCCGATTGCGGCAATCCACTCTATTCCTGCCAGTCGCGCGGCAAGCTGGGCAAGCGCTATCCCTACTATCTGTGCCACACCAAGACCTGCCCGAGCTACGGCAAGTCGATCCGCCGCGACGATCTCGAAGGGGAATTCGAAGACCTGCTCAAGTCGCTGCGGCCGTCGAAATCGGTGGTCGCCCTGGTCCGCAACCTGTTCATGCACGCCTGGGATCAACGCCGTGCGCAGGGTGCAGAGTGGCGCAAGACGCTGCGCCGCGAGATCGCCAAGTTGGAGACGCGGATCGACGGCTTCCTCGACAAGATCGCCGATGCCACCAGTGCCACCGCCGTCACCGCCTACGAGCGCCGTATCGAAAAGCTGGAAGCCGAGCGCCAGCGCGTGCAGGGGCAACTGGAAACAGTCTGCAAACCGAGGGGGCCTGCGGAGAATCTAGAACCCGCCCTGGCGTTCTTCTCGAACCCTTGGAAAGTCTGGGCTTCCGGGCATTTGGAGTTGCGCAGGATGGTCCTCAGACTGGCCTTTGCCGAGCGTCTCGCCTACTGCCGCAAAACAGGTCCTAGAACCCCAAAAACCACCTTACCCTTCAATATGTTAGGGGGTGTTTCAGGGGGTGGGCTTGGATTTGGTGGAGCCGAAGGGAGTCGAACCCTCGACCTCTAGAGTGCGATTCTAGCGCTCTCCCAACTGAGCTACGGCCCCACACGCCGCCGGCTGCCGCCGGTGGTCCCGCCCCGGTTGCCCGAACCACGGGCCATGCCGGTTGGGTCCGGCGGCCGGGCGAGACCCGCGATATAGGAGTCCCGCCGCCGCTCTGTCAAGGCAGCCTCCAGCGGGGTGGCCAGCGCCGATGCACGCCGCCCGCCGCTCCGTCAAGGCGGCCGCCGGCTGGGGCCGGACTTGCCGCCACGCGGCCGTCGCTATAGCTTGGCGCCGCGCCGCAGCGCGCCCCACGACCCCGAAGGCACTGCCATGATGTCGCTCTACTACCTGATCGATACGGTCCTGGAGATCTACTCGATCATCGTCATCGCTTGGGTGATCGTGAGCTGGCTGGTTGCCTTCAACGTGCTCAACACCCGCAACCGCTTCGTCTACGTGGTGGGCGACGCGCTCAACCGGCTGACCGAGCCGACACTGGCGCCGATCCGGCGGGTCATCCCCTCCTTCGGCGGCATCGACATCTCGCCCCTGGTGCTGCTGTTGGCAATCATGTTCGTGCGCATGCTGCTGCGGGAGTACTGGGTGTCCCTGTTCGGTGGCATCTGAAGCGCCGCCGGGTGCCTGCCCGCCCTGGGCAACCGCCTCGCCCGCCGGAGTGCTGGTGCACCTGCGCGTCACCCCCAAGGCGAGCCGCAGTGCCGTGCAGGGCGTGGCGGTGGACGCCGCCGGCAAGCCGGCCCTGCAGGTGCGGGTGACGGCACCGCCGGAGGACGGCAAGGCCAACGCCGCGGTGGTAAAGCTGCTGGCGGCGGAATGGCGGCTCGCCAAATCGCGGCTGACGATCGTCGCGGGCGCTGCGGACCGGCGCAAGACCGTCTGCGTCGCCGGGGATGCGGCCGAGATCGCCGCCTGCCTCGACGCATGGGCGCGCACGCGCCACCTGTGTTAGGGATCTTCCGGCGGCGGACACTGGGACTGCCCGGGCAACATGGCCCGGCAGGCGGGACCAACATGCCAGGATCGGGAAGGACACGGGCGACCATGTTGGAGGACTACGGCCATCTGCTCGCCGCCGCGGTGGTGTTCCTGGGGCTGCACATGGTGCCGGCGCGGGCCAGCGTGCGCGACCGGGTGATCGGCGCGATCGGCCGACGGATCTATCTTGCGGCGTTCTCGCTGCTGGCGCTGGCGGCTCTGGTCGCCCTCACCATGGCCTTCAACCACGCCCCCTTCGGCCTGGTGCTGTGGAACCTGGGCGAGCTGGGCGGGGTGATCGCCGTGGTGGTGATGCCGATTGCCTTCATTCTGCTGGTCGCCGGCGTCTCCGCCCCAAATCCCACGGCCGCCACCGCCGACGACGGCCCACCCAAGGCCGGGCCGGCCACCGGAGCGCTGCGCATCACCCGCCACCCGGTGATGTGGGCGCTGGCGCTGTGGGCCGTCGCCCACCTTCTCGCCAATGGCGAACTGCGCGCCGTCATCCTGTTCGGCACCTTCACCGCCCTGGCGCTGATGGGCATCCACAGCATCGACGCCAAGACCAAGGCGCGCAATCCGCTCGTCTTCCAGGTGCTGGAGGCGGAAACCTCGCGCTGGCCGTTCGCAGCCATCCTGGCCGGCCGGCAGAGCCTCGGGGCTGCCGTGCGCGAGATCGGCTGGGTCCGCCTGGCGGTCGCCCTGGCGCTGTACGCGGCAATCCTGCACTTGCACCCATGGGCCTTTGGCGTGTACGCAATACCGACAACTCTTTAGAGAATACGCGCGAGCTAGGTTATCAAAATGCGAGCCGGCCGGCGCGCGAAGGGAGCGTGCCATGAAGCTCGAAGTGATTTCCCGCCGGCCTGACTACCCCAATGCCGCGCCGCCGCTGCTCTTCATTCACGGGGCCAACAGCGGCGCCTGGGTGTGGGAGCAGCACTTTCTCGACGACATGGCCGAGCGCGGCTTCGAAGCCCATGCGCTCAGCCTGCGCGGCCACGGCGAGAGCGACGGCAGGGTGTACCTGCCCTTCTGGTCGCTCAACGACTTCCTGGAGGATGTCGACCAGGTGGTCGCCACGCTCGACCGGCCGCCCATCCTGATCGGCCACTCCATGGGCGGCATGATTGCCCAGAAGTACCTTCAGTACGGTCCCTGCGCCGGGGCCGTGCTGATGGGCTCGGTGCCGCCTCTGGGGCTGATCCACACCGGGTTCGACATGGCGTGGCGCAACCCGCTGCTGTTCCAGCAAATTTCCCTGGTGCAGATGTTCGGCCCGATCTTCCCCTGGGCCGACAGCACGGTCCGCCAGATGCTGTTTTCCGACGCCATGCCGGAGCGCGAGGTCACCCGCCTGATGTCCCATTGGCAGCCGGAAAGCCTGCGCGCGGCCATGGACATGATGTGGGGCGAACCACCGTGGCACCGGCACAGCTCCGTCCCGGTGCTGGCCCTGGGCACCGATGAGGACAAGTTCACCCCGCCAAACCTGGTGGAAGCGACGGCGCGCCACTACCACGGCGAGGTGCGCATTCTCTCCGGGATCGGCCACGCCATGATGCTGGAACCGGGCTGGCGCCAGGTGGCTGACGCCCTCGCCGATTGGGTGGACGACCACTTCCTCCAGGGCTCCGAGCTGCTGGCGGCCGGCAAGGGCGAGGTGGAATACGCCATTGCCGCCTCCGCACCGGCGTAAAGCACAAGCGTGCTCGAACGCGCGCACCCGGCCGAAACCCCCTGCTTTGCCTCCGTGGCGGTGCGCGCGCCTGGTCGTCAGCAGGGATTGCCCGGCGAGTCTTTCGGATCGATCGACGCTCCAGTGGGACATTTCAGCGCCCCCACGCCGCCATGATGTCGCCTGCCGCAGCGGCGCGGGTAACCGCAGACACCGCTTGACGGGCGGTGCCGGCTACTCCTGCCCGCCGTCCCAAGGTGGCCGCGGCGTCGCCATGCGATCGCCTCGCCGACCCGCCGGCCGGGGCCCGCGGCACCCAACGACTGCCACAAATTGGGTCGACGATCCGTAAGACTTCTGGTTGGAATGACCGGCAGGCAAGGATCAGCGCTGCCCCTGGCCAAGGGTCAGTCAACAAGGCCAGGCGGCAAAATTCACGAGGGGAGACTGAGAGGCATGCGTCATACCTGTTCATGGGCCCTGGTCCCGGTGATCAGCATCGGGCTCGGCGGCACAGCATTCGCGGACGACTATCCCAACCACGCCGGCACCAATGGCGTGATCTATCCCGGACAATCGGTGTACGGCACGCTGGAGAACGGCAGCGACCAGGACTGGTTCGCCATCGACCTGCAGGCCGGCATGTCCGTGACGCTGGACCTGGAAGGCCAGCGCACCAATCGGGGCTCGCTGGGCGACCCGCTGCTCGCCGTCTACGACGTCAACAACCGGGAAATCGGCCGCAACGATGACGGTGGCGAAGGCTTCAATTCGCGCCTTACCCTGACTGCTCCCTATACGGGCCGCTTCTTCGTCAGCGCCCAGTCCTTCGGGTCGAGTACCGGCAGCTACACGCTGACTGCGAGCGGCGTCGGCGGTGGTGCCCCGGTGGCGTACGACGACTACCCGGCGACCCCCGGCACCAGCGGCCGCGTGATGGTTCCGGGCCAGGTGACGGGCAATCTGGAGAGCGGCAACGACGAAGACTGGTTCGCCATCCAGCTTAATGCCGGCCAGACCATCACCATCAGCCTTGAAGGCCAGCCGACCAATGCCGGCTCGCTGTCCGATCCGCTGCTCGGCGTCTACGACGGCTTCGGCAACCAGATCGAGCGCAACGACGACGGCGGGCAGGGCTTCAATTCGCTGCTCACCTTCACCGCGCGCCAGTCGGGCACCTACTTCCTCAGTGCCGGGTCCTTCGGCAACAACGCCGGCACCTACACCATGCGGGTCACCGGCCAGCAGCCGGTGGTGCAGGACGACTTCCCGTCGAACCCGCAGACCAACGGCCGCCTCAACGTGCCGGGCCAGACCGGCGGCAACCTGGAAACCGGCGACGACCAGGACTGGTTCGCCGTGCAGCTTCAGCCGGGCGCCCCGGTGACCTTCGACCTGGAAGGCCAGCGCACCAACCGCGGCACCTTGGGCGACCCGTACCTGCGCATCTTCGACCAGTACGGCAACGAGCTGGACCGCAACGACGACGGCGGCGAGGGCTTCAATTCCCGCCTGCAGTTCGTCGCTCCCCAGTACGGCACCTACTTCGTGTCGGCCGGCTCCTTCGGCAGCTCTGCGGGCACCTATACGCTGAGCGCGTCGGGTGGCGCCCCGCCGCCGCCGCCGGACGACTATCCGTCGACCGCGCAGACCAACGGCCGCCTCAACGTGCCGGGCCAGACCACCGGCAACCTGGAGACCGGCGATGACCAGGATTGGTTCGCCGTGCAGCTTCAGCCGGGTGCCCCGGTGACCTTCGACCTGGAAGGCCAGCGCACCAACCGCGGCAGCCTCGGCGACCCGTACCTGCGCATCTTCGACCAGTACGGCAACGAGCTGGACCGCAACGACGACGGCGGCGAGGGCTTCAATTCCCGCCTGCAGTTCGTCGCTCCCCAGTACGGCACCTACTTCGTGTCGGCCGGCTCCTTCGGCAGCTCCGCAGGCACCTATACGCTGACCGCGTCGGGTGGCGCTCCGCCGCCGCCCCAGGACGACTATCCCTCGACGCCGCAGACCAACGGCTACATCAGCGTGCCCGGTTCGGTGACCGGCAACCTGGAAACCGGCGACGACCAGGACTGGTTCGCCGTGCAGCTTCAGGCGGGCATGCAGGTGACCATCGACCTGGAAGGCCAGCCGACCAACCGCGGCAGCCTGAGCGACCCGCTGCTGCGCGTGTACGACCAGTACGGCAGCGAGATTGCCGCCAACGACGACGGCGGCGACGGCTTCAACTCCCGCCTGCAGTTCGTGGCTCCGGGCCCCGGTACCTACTTCCTCGGCGCCGGCTCCTTCGGCAACAACGCCGGCACCTACACCATGACGGTGACCGGGTCCGCCCCGCCGCCGCCGCCGCAGGACGACTATCCGTCGACCCCGCAGACCAACGGCTACATCAACGTGCCCGGTTCGGTGACCGGCAACCTGGAAACCGGCGAGGACGAAGACTGGTTCGCCGCCCAGCTCCAGGCCGGTGCCAACTATACGATCGACCTGGAAGGCGAGCGGACCAACCGCGGCAGCCTGGGCGATCCGCTGCTGGTCGTCTACGACAGCTTCGGCAACGAGATCTCCCGCAACGACGATGGCGGCGAGGGCTTCAACTCGCGGCTCGACCTGACGGTGCCGTCTTCCGGCACCTATTTCCTCGGCGCCCGCTCCTTCGGCACCAGCTCCGGCACCTACACCTTGACGGTGGCGGGCGGTGCTCCTCCGGCGCCGCAGGACGACTACCCGGCAACGCCGCAGACGACCGGCCAGGTCAGCGTGCCCGGCTCGGTCACCGGCAACCTGGAGACCGGCGACGACGAAGACTGGTTCGCCGCCCAGCTCCAGGCCGGTGCCAACTATACGATTGACCTGGAGGGCGAGCGGACCAACCGCGGCAGCCTGGGCGATCCGCTGCTGGTCGTCTACGACAGCTTCGGCAACGAGATCTCCCGCAACGACGATGGCGGCGAGGGCTTCAACTCGCGGCTCGACCTGACGGTGCCGTCCTCGGGCACCTACTTCCTCGGCGCCCGTTCCTTCGGCACCAGCTCCGGCACCTACACCTTGACGGTGGCGGGTGGCGCTCCGCCGGCGCCGCAGGACGACTATGCCGACAACCCGGGTACCGCCGGCCAGGTGAGCCTGAGCGCTCCGGGTTACGGCAACCTGGAAACCGGCGATGACCACGACTGGTTCCGCGCCGACCTGGAAGGCGGAGTCACGTACGTAATCGACCTGGAAGGCCAGCCGACCAGCCAAGGCTCGCTGGGCGATCCGCTGCTCACCCTCTACGACGCCCAGGGCAACCAGGTGGGCCGCAACGACGACGGCGGCGAAGGCTTCAACTCCCGCCTGACCTTCACGCCCGCCGCCGCCGGCACCTACTACATCGACGCCGGCTCCTTCGGCTCGTCGACCGGCAGCTACACGCTGCGCATCGCCGCCCAGGGCGGCGAAGGCGGCGGCCAGCCGCCGACGGTGGCGCCGACCCTGCCGCCGCCGAGCGGTGACGACTTCGGCAACGCGCCGGGGGCCGCCGGGCAGATTTCGGTGGGCGGCAGCGTCGCCGGCAGCCTGGAGACCGACGGCGACGTCGACTGGTTCGCCGTCACGCTCGACGGCAACACCAGCTACACGGTGGACGTGGAAGGCCGGCGGACCAACGGCGGCACGCTGGGCGATCCGCTGGTGCGCATCTACGACGCGGCCGGCACCGAAGAGGCCATGAACGATGACGGCGGCGAGGGCCTGAACCCCCGCGTCACCTTCACCACCAGCGCCGGTGGCACCTACTACATCGGCGTCGAGGCCTTCGGCAGCGGCACCGGCACCTACACGGTGCGCGTCACCCGCTGACCGGATGCGGGCCAACGGATCGCCGGGCATCACCGGCGGTCCGGCGCCCCGCTCCCCGGTGCAAACAAGGAAACGGCGGCGGGGTCTCCCCTGCCGCCGTTGCCGTTTGGGCCAGATGTCGTCTCCCAAGGATCGGGGCTGCTAGGGTCCGGACTCAATTACCGCATGGCCATGGTTTGTGCAGAAATCGGACAGGACTAGGAGTGAGGAGGATGGACATGCCCACGCATATTCGACGACGAGCGACGCAGTCCTGGCCGATTTCTGCCAAATCCTCCGGACGGCTGGCGGCGTCCCGCCCCACGGCGTTGCCGAGCCCTTGCGGTGAACAGGCACCGCGGCGCGCTCAGCGCCTTGTGGGACCGAACGCCGTCAGCCGCCGTGGCTCATGGGGTAATTGAGTCCGGACCCTAGAGCCCTTTCGCCTTTGGCGAAACCGGTCCCAGCAGTTGGGCCGGGGGCTTCCCGGCCCAACCCCGCCACCCGGCCGCGCAAGCCATTGTAAACTATTGGGTGGCCGGGTAGGGGAGAGGGCTGGTGCCGTCAAAACTTGAAACGCTCTACTCCGCGCCGTGGGGCGTTGCCCCCGCCGGGCTGCCGCCGCGCGGGGCAGCAGCATCGCTGTCCGACCCGCTGCCCCACACACCGGTCCCGTCCGCCCCGAGATCGCGGGTCCACGACCGCCAGCGTTCCAAGAGCACGATGCCCACCACCAGCACCGCGGCGACGGCCAGCGCCAGGGCCCAGAAGGGCACGCCCGCCAAGTCGGCGAAGGTGAGATTGCCGTAGTCGCCCAGGTCCAGCGCGCCGTCGATCTCGGTCTTGAAGTAGCCGTAGACCATGGCGCCCAGAATGCCGCCGGCGATGACGAACAGGGAGTCACGGTAGCCGGTGCCCGCCTGGGCGAGCGCAGTGCCGGGACACGCACCGGCAATGGCGATGCCGGCCCCCAGGATCAGGCCGCCGATCAGCACCGGGCCAACCGCCAGAGCCTTCGGGTGCAGCTCCGCCCACCCCAGGCCGTTCATGGCGGCGATCACCACCAGGCCCGTGGCCGTGGCGGTGAGGAACATCTTCAGCATGGTGAAGGTGCGGAACTGGAACTGCCCGACCAGGGTGCCCGGCTCCAGCACCCGCGACTTCTCCAGCGCCACGCCGAACACGGCGCCCATGACCAGGCCGAGAACGACCAGACCGAGAATATCCATCTTTGAACCTCCTTACGCGAAACGGAGTGCCACGCCGATCAGACGCGCCGGAACAGGCTGGCGACCAGGATGCCGCCGGCGAACATGGCAGCGACGGCGATGGTGGAGCCGACCGCGAGCTGGGCCATGCCGGAAATGCCGTGGCCGCTGGTGCAGCCGTTGGCGATGCGGGCACCGAACAGCATCACGAAGCCGCCGACAAAGGCCATCAGCGAGCGGCCCCAGAAGCTGCGGATGCCGACCAGCCGGGTCCACGCCGCGGAGAAGGACGGCCGCAGCGTGCCCGAGGCGCGGGCGGAGACATAGGCGCCAAGGGCGATGCCGATCACCAGTGCGGACTGCCAGAAATACTTGGCATCCGTCATGTGGCGGGCGAAGTAATCGATCTGCGATGCTCCGGCATCGAAGATCGAGGCCACATAGGCGGCAGCGGTGACGAAAGACGACGATGCGCCGAGGGCGGTATCGGCCAGAAGAAAGGCCGGGATCTGCAACAGGCCGACGATGACCCCGGCGACATAGGGTGACCAGACCCGGTCGGTGAGTGAGGGCATGGAGCCAATCTCCCTTGCTTGTGGTGCTCTAGCGGCGTGCCCGCGCTGGTGCCTTGCCAAGACCAAGGCGATGCCGTAGCGTTGCTGCCAATCTCTGTAGCTACTTATCTTCATAGGTACGAAGATGCAAGAGACGATTGCGCTCGACGGCCTATCGGAAAAGGCAGAGGACGCCGTGGCACTGCTGAAGGCGCTGGCCTCGCCGCCGCGGCTGCTGATCTTGTGTACGCTGCTGGAAGGGGAACGGTCGGTGGGCGACTTGGCGGCCCGCCTCGACATGCGGGAAGCGACGGTGTCGCAGAACCTGACGGTGCTCAGGCGCGAGCGCATCGTGGCGACGCGCCGTTCAGCCCAGACGATCTACTACAGCCTTGCCCACGAAACGGTGCGCGAGATCCTGGCGTCCCTGGCGCGCACCTTCTGCCCCTCGGCTCCCTAGGGTCTGGTCTCTATGGCCGCATGAACCCTGCGCACCGTTTGGCGCCGATGCATCACACTCCGGACCTCACGTCCACCCGGAGCACTCGTTGGCGACCGTCTGCCGCCGACGGGGTGGAGGTGAGAGCTGGTTCTCCGGCGGATCGCCGGAGCCGTCCCGGTCGGTTTCCTCTCTTGCCGGGTCAGTTTCCTCTCTTGGCATCGAGAACGGCGCGCCGGACAATATCCGCCAGCCGCTCAGGCGGTGGTTCCTCGCCAACCGGGCCATATAGCTCCTGCAGCTTGATGGCCAGGGGATCGTCCGGGTCCATGCGACCCGACCCGGTGTGGACGATCCAATCGGTGGGTTGGCGGCGTTTTGCCGTGCCGGAAACGGTGATGTCCGACGTGATGGCATAAAGCCCGCGCCTCAAGAGGTGCTTCACAGCGTTCATGTCTCTCTCCTCACGCGTCGGTTTGCGCCCTGAAAAAGTCGTATTTGGAGAACGTCCGGGCAGGGGAGTTGTTCCCGAAACGCATGCACCGAATACCGCTCTTACGGGTGGCCGCCCCCGTGGCGGCGTCCAGCCGGACACCCAACTGATTGTAAAACAATGGGGCCTGACTGTGAACGCCAACCCCACCCGGCGGCAGAAGTGTGACATCCGCCATTCGACATATGGACTCGGATTCCGGCACGTCGCAGACTCCGTCTTATCGTCCGGGCGTTGATGCCTCCGCCACGCGTGGTGCGACATCATGCCCCCTCATCACCCCCTGCCCTGCCGGCGCCCGCCTTTCGGTGGCTGCTGGGACCACGCTGCCACGCGGACAGGGCCGCAGAGCGCCTCTGCGGCCCATGTCCTTGGGCGGGGTCCCCAGGACCCGGCGGCCGGTGGGCCGCCTGCCGCCGTCAGGTGCGTTGGCGGCGCTGGGGGTCGGGGGTACCCGTGTGGCCATCCGAGGATCCGGGCGGTCTCGCCGCGATCTCGGACTCGTGCGGCAGAAGGGTCTTGCGCTCTCCCGCCTCCAGCCCGTGCCCGGCCACGCCGTTTGCACCATTGCGATGGTCGCCGGCATCCGGGCTGTTGAACACGAACTCAACGATCAGTGGCATCATGCAGCATTCGAAGTTGGCCGGCTGATGGGCGTGGCCGGCGGTGGGATGGACGGTTCCCTGTCGTTGTCGAAGTCGCGCAGCTTCGCCCGTGCGCGCGACACCCGGGATTTGACGGTGCCGATTTCCGTACCGAGTACGGCGGCCGCCTCCCCGTAGGAAAAGCCTTCCAGGGCAACCAGCATCAGGGTTTCCCGCTCGTGGGCGGGCAGCGCTTCGATGGCGCGGGCGAAGGCATCCAGCTCCATGCACAGGTCCTGCACCGGCGGCTGCACGGATTGGTCCGCCGTGTCTTCCCATTCCACATGGACACCTCGCCTGGCGACCATGCGGCGCTGGCTCTTGAAGGTGTTGAGCAGGATCGTGAATAGCCAAGCTCGCAGGTTGGTCTCTGGGTCGAACCTGTCGATGTTGCCGATGGCCTTGAGCAGGGTCTCCTGGACCAGATCATCCGCCTGGTCGGCATCGTGGGTCAGCGACCGCGCATACCGCCGCAAGCTGGGGATGTAGCCTTCGAGTTCATCAATCGGTCGTGCCATTGTATCGAACCTCTCCAAGCCTCCTCAGACGACACGTTGGCCGTCGTTCGGTCACGAGGATCAATATTATAGCTGGCCAGTCGGAAATCAAAAACTTTCGTATCTGTCATTTATTGAACATCATGGCCTTACAGTAAGTCCGCAGATTGACATGATTGAGCAATGACTATGACTTCACACAGTTATAGTAGTTCCTCCAAGACATGATCTTGCGTCGCTGGCGGAAGTACCCCCACTGCCGGAAATTGCCCGGAATACCCCACTGCCCCGCTTGGTGGCAGTTGAGTAAGTGCCGTCAGTGATTCCGATGGCGTAAACCGCTGAATCACGGTAAGTGACATATGTGGGGGTTCGGCACTGGAGGGCCGCCAATGGACTCAATGAAACGAACGGAAAAGCTCCAAATCATGCTGGACGATGAGGAGCTTAAGGCCATCGACGACTGGCGCTTCACGCACCGGATGCCGACCCGCGCGGCGGCCATCCGGGAACTCCTGAAGCGCGGGTTGATCGCCAAGGACATGGGAGATCCGGAACCCGAGGGAAAGACGACGACCGAATTCCGCGTCGTGCCAGAGTAAGGCGCGTCATGGCGCCTGTGTGCGCGCACCGGGACCACCTGCGTCGACCGGCGCTGCGGCACGCGGCAGCGCCCGGTGCGAGGGTCGGAAAAGCACGGCAGTCCACGACCAGAGGCCAAAAGAGAAACGGCACCGCTCTTGGGAGCGGTGCCGTTTCAGTCTGGCTTGGAGCACTCACTCCGTGGCCGGTGGCCGGTTACTCCCAAACCGGCTCGCCGAGGTAGATGTCGTCGGCGTTCGTCAAGGCGCCGGCCGCTGCACCGGCCGCACCGCCGATCACTGCGCCGGCCCCGAGGGACCCGCCTGTCAGGGCCGCGCCGGCGACACCCGCCGCAGCGCCGATGCCGCCGCCGCTCAATGCCCGTTCGCCAGTAGACGTTCCGCACGCCGTCGCGGCGACCGCTGCAAAGGCGAGGGCGATGAGGGTCGGAAATGCCCGCATGGTCTTCATCCTTTGATGTTCCAGATACGGGGGCCAACGCCGTCCTTCGGCAAAGGTTCCGCTGGGACCGATCACGCTGGCGCGATTGACTAAGTGTCGCAGGATACCCCGTGCCGAAGAAGCGCATTGCGCGCCGGCGCTGGGATGCTCCCGCACACGGTGGCAATCCGGCGCCAGGGAGAGACGCGGCGGATGCGCTCAAGCAGCGCGAAGCGCGATAGCGCAAACCCACAGGCGCTCAAGCAGCTTGAAGAACCGGATCACACGTCACCACCGGGCCGTCGCAGCATAGCTGCTCCGGCAGTCTCCGCTCAAACCCGCCCCCCGACGGTTTTGCCGGCGTGCCGCCGGGCTGGACAACGCTGCGACTGGTGGGCCCGCCAGGATTCGAACCTGGGACAACACCGTTATGAGCGGTGCGTTCTAACCGCTGAACTACAGGCCCCACCCGGTGCCGCGGCACCGCCGGACATCCGTCCGACAAGTTGTGATGCCGGGCTACTGCCGCAACATCAAGCGAGAATCGGTGCCGCCAGGACCAGGGACGCCGGCCGCCCCGAACGGTCAGCTTGCCTGCGGCTCCGGCGGCGGGTCGAAGCAGGTGGGCGCGCCGGTATGGCAGGCCGGTCCCGTCTGGTCCACCTGCAGCAGCAGCGTATCGCCGTCGCAATCCAGCTTCACGTCCACCAGCCGCTGGGTGTGCCCGGAGGTGTCGCCCTTGCGCCAGAGCTGCCGGCGCGAGCGCGACCAGTAGGTCACCCGGCCGGTTGCCAAGGTGGCGGCCAGCGACTCCGCATTCATATAGGCGAGCATCAGCACCCGGCCGCTGTCGAATTGCTGCGCGATCGCCGGCACCAGGCCGTTGGCGTCCCAGCGCACCCGCGCCAGCAAATCCTCTGTAGCCTTCGGGATCTGCTCGGATATCGCCATGGTTGCAGTCTCCAGATCCGCTTCCGGCGGCAACGTCTTTACAATTGGACCGATCACACTTGTTCGACCCGCCCGAAATCCGCTAACAGACGGGGCGACTATGGTCGCCGCCGACACGGTCGCCCGATCCGCGCCGGGTATCAAGTGCTGGCGTCCGATCTCGAAGGTCCATTGAGCGACGACCGAACGAAGGGACGTAAAAGATGTACTGCGAAAGCATCATGTCCGCGGCTCCGACCAGCATCCACGTAGACGCAAAGATCCGCGATGCCATCCATCTGATGGAGGAGCGGCACCGGCTGGTCCTGATGGTGACCGACCACACCGGTCATTTCATTGGTGAAGTGTCGATCTACCAGTTCGCCAAGGCCCTGCTGCCGCGCGCCGTGTTCGCCCAATACGACGCCAACGACGAAGAGGCCCGCCGGGAAACCCTGGACGATGTGGCAGAGCGCCTGATCCCCTATCTCGACCGCCCGATCCGCGACTTCATCGACCATGACGTGCCGGTGGTGCGCCCCAAGACGCCGTTGACCGACGCGCTGCTGCTGCTGCGCGGCGGCACGCTCCGGATCCCGGTGGTCGACGATCCCAACCAGACCCTGGTGGGCGCCGTCTCCATGCTCACCATCCTTAGGGCCGTGGCGGAGCTGGCCGAGGCCAAAGAAAAGGGCAAGTAGCCAGTCAGGCCCCGGCCACCCGCATACCCTACATGCGGAACACGCCCCACCGGGTTTCCGGGATCGGGGCATTGAGGGCGGCGGACAGGCCGAGGCCCAGCACGCGTCGGGTGTCCGCCGGATCGATGATGCCGTCGTCCCACAGCCGGGCGCTGGCGTAGTACGGGTGCCCCTGGTGCTCGTACTGGGCGCGGATGGGGGCGGTAAACGCCGCCTCCTCCGCCACCGACCAAGTGTCGCCCTTGGCCTCGATGTTGTCGCGGCGCACCGTCGCCAGCACGTTGGCTGCCTGCTCGCCCCCCATGACGGAGATGCGGGCGTTGGGCCACATCCACAGGAAGCGCGGATCGTAAGCGCGCCCGCACATGCCGTAGTTGCCGGCCCCGAAGCTGCCGCCGATCAACACGGTGAGCTTGGGCACGGCCACGCAGCTCACCGCCGTCACCAGCTTCGCCCCATCCTTGGCGATGCCGCCGGCCTCGTATTTGCGGCCCACCATGAAGCCGGAGATGTTCTGCAGGAAGATCAGCGGGATCCGCCGCTGGGCGCACAGCTCCACGAAGTGGGCACCCTTAACCGCACTCTCCGAGAACAGGATGCCGTTGTTGGCGACGATGCCCACCGGGTAGCCGTAGAGGTGGGCGAAGCCGCACACCAGCGTGGTACCGTAGAGGGCCTTGAACTCGTCGAACTCCGAGCCGTCCACCAGCCGGGCGATGACGTCGCGCACCTCGAAGGGCCGGCGCAGGTCGGTCGGCACGATGCCGTAGAGGTCTTCGGCCGGGAACAGCGGTTCGGCGGCCGGGCGCAGCGCCAGCGCCGGTGCCTTCTGCCAGTTCAGGTTGGCGACGACGCGGCGGGCGATGGCCAGCGCGTGGGCGTCGTCCTGGGCGTAGTGGTCGGTGACGCCGGAGGTGCGCGAATGCACATCGGCCCCGCCCAGGTCCTCCGCACTCACCACTTCGCCGGTGGCAGCCTTCACCAGCGGCGGACCGCCGAGGAAGATGGTGCCCTGCTGGCGCACGATGATGGTTTCGTCCGACATGGCGGGCACATAGGCCCCGCCGGCGGTGCAGCTTCCCATCACCACGGCGATCTGCGGAATGCCGGCCGCCGAGAGCGTGGCCTGGTTATAGAAGATGCGGCCGAAATGCTCGCGGTCGGGAAACACCTCGTCCTGGCGCGGCAGGTTGGCCCCGCCGGAATCCACCAGATAGATGCAGGGCAGCCGGTTGGCGCGCGCGATTTCCTGGGCGCGCAGGTGCTTCTTCACCGTCAGCGGATAATAGGTGCCGCCCTTCACCGTGGGATCGTTGCAGACGATCACGCATTCCACGCCGGACACCCGGCCGACTCCGGTGAGGATGCCGGCCGCCGGCACGTCCTCGCCGTACACCTCATGGGCGGCGAGCTGCGACAGCTCCATGAACGGCGCGCCGGGGTCCAGCAGCTTGCGGATGCGGTCGCGCGGCAGCAGCTTGCCGCGGGAGAGGTGGCGCGCCCGTGCGGCTTCCCCGCCCCCCTGCTTGATGTGCGCGACGACGCCGCGCAGGTCGTCCACCAGCGCCCGCATGGCCTCTGCGTTCTCCTGGAACGCCGCCTCGCGCGGGTTGACGGTGCTCGCCAACACGCTCATGGCCCCCGTGTCTCCCTCTTCGTGCTTTGCCGACGACAGTGCAGCGGGCCGCCGGGCACGGCAAGGGGATCGGGAGGGATCGGCGAGCGGTGCTATTGCAGGCGGGCGATTTCCGGCGGGACTTCGCCCTGGGTGCAATAGCGTTCGTAAATGTCGTCTTCGCGCCGAGTGTGGGTCAGAGTGCGCACAATGCCACCAGTGGCCGAAACCTCCATTATCTGGGAGAGGTCGTTACACCAGCGAGCATGTCCTGGAACTCCCCCCTCACAGTGCATCCTATGCCCACCGCTGTAGCTCTGCTGGAAACACCGGAGTGGACCGGCTACGGGCGACGGTTCCGTTGTCGCCGGAATCAAGGCCGTAGCACTTTCACCCATTGAACCGACGGCCAGGTCGGCTCCTACTGCGCTGGCTGGGATTCCCACCATTAACAGCGGAGCAGCACAGCCGCAGGCCAAGCCGGCAATGACCATCACAGTAAGTCTAAACATCGTTCTCATCGCTTGCCTCCGACCCGCTCAGACGAGCGACCATTGGCAATCTATACGACGCTGATTACAACTATAGATATACTATTGTATGCTAGAGGGCCTGGTCCAAGGCCCAGCGGTCGGTGTCCATCTGGCTCCACAGCACCAGCGCGCCGGCGAAATTGACGATCGACGGGTAGAAAAGCTGGGTGAACGGGAAGTCGACCTGCGGCGGCAGCCACCAGCCGAAGGGGTCGACCACTGCATACCAGGTGGACGCCAGGGTGAAGCCCAGGATCACCGCCATCACCGGGTAGGCGATGCCGCGCCACAGCCCGATGATCACCAGCGCCCCCAGGCCCGCCTGGGCGACGCCGAACACCACGGACAACATCTCCGCCTCGAACAGGTGGAAATAGAAGATGTCGGAGATGTCCGCCGACAAATCGGGGTCGACGATCTTGTTGAGTCCCCACCAGACCATCAGCCCGCCAAGCCCCACCCGGAGCAGGACGAGTGCCCAGCATTGGAAGCGAGTAGCCATGACACGCCCTCCGCAATCATCACCGCAGCCGGGGCGTCCGGCGGACGGTCTTTGCGTCCCATAGGATGGGGTGGCGGCCAGCCGGCCCCCAGCCTTGCCGATATCGCAATCGATCACCTCTTCGCGATAACCGACACTGGCGGTTCCTGCCCGTGAGGAGACGGAGCCCGAGCCGTGCTGCCCAGCCTTGAAGAGATCCGCGCCGCCGCCCGCCTGATCGCGCCCGTGGTGGCGCCCACGCCGCAATATGCCTGGCCCCTGCTCGCCCAGCGCCTGGGCATCGAGGTATGGGTCAAGCACGAGAACCACACGCCCACCGGCGCCTTCAAGATCCGCGGCGGCCTGGTGTTCATGGACTGGCTCACCCGCAGCCACCCCGAGGTGACGGGCGTGGTCGCCGCCACCCGCGGCAATCACGGCCAGTCCGTCACCCTGGCGGCCCGCCGCGCCGGGCTCCAGTCCGTGATCCTCGTCCCCCACGGCAACAGCAAGGAAAAGAACGCCGCCATGCAGGCGTTCGGTGCGGAACTGATCGTCCACGGCGACGACTTCCAGGAATCGGTGGAGGAAGCAGGCCGCATTGCCCAGGCCCGCGGCCTCTTCGCCATGCCCTCCTTCGACCTGAAGCTGGTGGCCGGCGTCGCCACCTACTCGCTGGAATTCCTGTCCGCCCTGCCCGACCTGGAGACGGTCTACGTGCCCATCGGGTTGGGGTCCGGCATCTGCGGCATGCTGGCCGCCAAGGCCGCACTGGGCCACCCGGTGGAGGTGGTCGGCGTGGTGGCGGAGGAAGCGCCCGCCTACGCGCTGTCGCTGGCCCAGGGCAAGATGGTGTCGCATCCGACGACCACCCTGATCGGCGACGGCATGGCCTGCCGCACGCCGGCACCGGCCGCCCTGGCCATCATCGCGGCGGGGATCGCCCGTACCGTCCTGGTCTCCGATGCGGAGATGGAAGAGGCCATGCGCGCCTACTACTCCGACACCCACAGCGTTGCGGAGGGAGCCGGGGCCGCGGCCCTTGCCGCAGCGATGCAGGAGAAGCGCAGGGGCGTTCTGAACGGCCAGCGGCGCATCGGCGTCGTGCTGACGGGCCAGAATGTCGACCGGGACATCTTTGCCCGTATCCTCGCTGCCTGAAGCGCCCTGCCGGGCAGAATCTGCCGAAGCCTGCGCCTGAAACCCCGCATGGCGTCGCGCCAGCCGCCCCTTCGGCCACTGGCACGCCGCTTGCTGGGCACTCCGTGAGGATCACCTCGGGAGTGCGAGATGCTCGCGGCCTTGATGGACAGGATGGGTCTGGAACGGATCGGCGGCTTCGCGCCGGGCCGGACGCCACCGCGCACGCGCCAGACCGACTGGTTCGACGCGCCGCCGGAAGCCGCTCCCGCCGACCGCTTCGGCCCCGCCACCCGTATGCAGCTCAGCAGCGAGGCGCTGGCCCGCCTGCGCCGCCCGGCAGATGACGCCTCCGCGGCGGGCGATCCCGCCAATGACGCCGGTTTGGACTGGCTTGACCGCCCGGCCCACCCGACGGCGGGCCAGCTCTCGCAGATCCACACCATCGTGGCCCGCCACATGGACGCGCCGCCAGCCGAGGCCACCGGTGCGGTGCTGTTCGAGCTGCGCGCCGCCGGTCTGGACGCGGCCGCCTTCGGACTGGCTTGAGCCGTCCGGCAGGCCCGGCTCGGCCTACCAAGACAGGGCGCTGCCGTCGTAGTTCCAGAACTGCCCCGAATGGCTGGTGCCAACCCGCGAGATCACTTGGCGCATCCCCGATACGCTCTCCTCCACGCCGATCGGCGCGCCGTGGCCGCCCATATCGGTGCGCACCCAGCCGGGATGCAGCAGGGTCACAGTGACGCCCCGGTCCTCCAGGTCAATGGCCAGGCTGCGCACCGCGGCGTTGAGGGCCGCCTTGGACGCGCGATAGGCATACGCGCCGCCGCTGGTGTTGTCGGCGATCGAGCCCATCTTGGAGGTGACGAAGGCAATCTTCTTCATCTCGCTGTCCAGCACATGCTCGGTGAAGGCATCGGCGGCACGCATGGAACCGATGAGGTTGACCTCCAGCACCTCGCGCCACACGGCGAAGTCCATCGCTCCCGGCCGCAGCGTGCGCGGCCCATAGATGCCGGCGTTGTTGATCATTAGGTCGATGGGGACGCCGCGCAGGCGTTCGGCCATGATGGCCACCGAGGCGGGGTCGGCGATGTCGAGCTGGACGGCAGAGATGTCCCCCTCCAGCGCCATCAGGTGGCCGATGCCGTCCGGCGTGCGCGCGCCGGCCAGCACCGACCAGCCGGCCTCGCCATACTGGCGGGCGAATTCCAGGCCGATGCCGCGTCCGGCCCCGGTGATCAGCACGGTTGGCATGGCGTCCTCTCCTCTCAGTCCGATGGCACCCGGCGGGGCACCACGACGGCGCTTTCGAACATCTCCACCACGCCGCCATCCTGGTTGGTCGCAGTCACGGCTATGCGCAGGATGCCGCGGTCGGGCCGCGACCGGCTTTCCCGCTTCTCGATCACCTCGGCCGTCGCGGTGAGGGTATCGCCGGGGCGGGTGGGCATCGGCCAGCGCAGATGGTCGACGCTGGCACCGATCAACGGCGTGCCGCCCAGAATGTCGCCACGCACCAGCAGGCCCATCACCAGGGCCGCGGTGTGCCAACCGCTGGCGCAGAGACCTTCGAAGAACGTGTCTTGCGCGGCATTCTCGTCCAGGTGGAAGACCTGGGGATCGTAGGCCCCCGCGAACGCCTTGATCTCCTCGGCCGTGACGGTGACGGACCCGGTGGTGCTGCGCTGGCCCACCTGGAAATCTTCGAAATAGGTGATCGTCATGAGGTCCCGCTCCGCCACGAATGGACGGGCGAACGCTAGACCTTTTCAGCTCAAGGTGAAACCGGCCCTCGGCTCCCGCCCGCCTGGCGTTCGGCGCGCAGGCGGTCCCAATAGGCCAGCCGCTTGGCGACCTCGCGCTCGAAGCCGCGGTCGACCGGGTGGTAGAAGCTCTGCCGCGCCATGCCGTCGGGGAAGTAGTTCTGGCCGGAAAAGCCGTCCGCCTCGTTGTGGTCGTAGGCGTAGCCGGCGCCGTAGCCCAGATCCTTCATCAGCCGGGTCGGTGCGTTCAGGATATGCGCCGGCGGCATCAGGCTGCCGGTTTCCGCCGCCGCCCGCCGCGACGCCCCGAAGGCGGTATAGGCGGCATTGGACTTGGGGGCCGTGCCCAGATAGATCACCGCCTGCACGATCGCCAGCTCGCCCTCGGGGCTGCCGAGGCGGGTGTAGGCGTCCCACGCCGCCAGCGTCTGCGGCAGCGCCTGGGGATCGGCCAGCCCCACATCCTCCACCGCGAAGCGCACCAGGCGGCGGGCGATGTAGCGCGGGTCCTCGCCGCCCGCCAGCATGCGCGCCAGCCAGTAGAGTGCCGCGTCGGTGTCCGAGCCGCGCAGGCTCTTGTGCAGGGCCGAGATCAGGTTGTAGTGGCCTTCCTGGGCCTTGTCGTAGACGGGCGCGCGGCGCTGGGTGATGGCGGCCAGCCCGGCGGGGTCCAGCGGTTCCGCCACGCCGGCCGTCCAGATCGCTTCGCACAGGTTCAACAGGTAGCGCCCGTCGCCATCGGCCAGCGCGATCAGTGCGGTGCGCGCCGCCTCCGTCAGCGGCAGCGCCTTGCCCTCCGCCGCCTCCGCCCGCGCCAGCAGGGCCGCCAGGGCATCGTGGTCGAGCCGGCGCATGACGAACACCCGGCAGCGCGAGAGCAGGGCGGCGATCAGCTCGAAGGACGGATTCTCGGTGGTGGCGCCCACCAAGGTAATGGTGCCGTCCTCCACATGGGGCAGGAAGGCATCCTGTTGGGCGCGGTTGAAGCGATGGATCTCGTCGACGAACAGCAGCGTGCCGCGGCCACCCGCCCGTGCCGCCTTCGCCTGGTCGAACACCTGTCGCAGTTCCGCCACGCCGGAGCCGATGGCCGTGAGCGCCACGAAGGCCAGGTCGGTGGCACCGGCGATCAGGCGGGCCAGCGTGGTCTTGCCGCAACCGGGCGGTCCCCACAGCACCATGGAGGCAAGCCGGCCGGCCGCCACCATCTGGCCGATGGGGGCATCGGGCGCCAGCAGGTGATCCTGGCCCAGCACTTCGCCCAGGGTCTGCGGGCGCAGGCGGTCGGCCAGTGGCCGCGGCGCCAGCGGCGAGAACAGCTCGCCGGCCGGACCTGCGCCGGAGGGGCGGGCGCGTTTGGCCATCACATCCCCACGCGCTCAGTAGGCACCGGACACCACGGTTTGCAGCACCCGCTCGCCGCGCTGGACGACGATCTGCCACACGCCGGAGGACTGGCTGAGGGCGTCGAGCAGTGCCGCGACGCTGTCGGTCTGCCGGCCGTTGACCGACAGCACGATGTCGCGCGGCTGCACGCCCAGGCGGGCCGCCGGCGAGCCGGCGGCGATATCGGCAGCCATCACGCCGCGGCTGATGGGGCCGTCGTAGCCGTATTCGGCAATCACCGCCGGTGACAGGTTGACCACCGTGAGGCCGGTAAGCGGAGTGTGGCCGCCCAGCACGGTTTGCTGGCGCGGCGGATCTTCCGCCGGCGGCTCCACGGCGATGTCCACCGTCGCCCGCCCGCCGCCGCGCCAAAGCTCCACCGGCACCGTGCTGCCCATCTCCAGGGTGGCGATGCGGTAGCGCAGGGCCTGGGCATCGTCGACCTCGTGGCCGTCGATCGCCAGGATGACGTCGCCCGGCTCGATCCCGGCACGCGCCGCTGGGCTGCCCGCGGTGATCTGGCTGATCACCACGCCCATCGGCCGGGCGAGCCCCAGCGCTTCCGCCATGGCGGCATCCACCGTCTGGCCATCGGCCCCCAGCCACGGCCGCAGCCCCGGGGACCCGCTTTCCACACCGTTAAGCACCGCCGCCACCATGTTGGAGGGGATGGCGAAGCCGATGCCCATGGAGCCGCCCGAGCGGCTGTAGATGGCGGTGTTGATGCCCACCAGGCGGCCGTCCACATCGATCAGGGCGCCGCCGGAGTTGCCCGGATTGATGGCCGCGTCGGTCTGGATGAAGAAGCTGTAGTCGGAAATGCCGCCGGCCGAGCGCGCCTGGGCCGACACGATGCCCATGGTGATGGTCTGGCCGACGCCGAAGGGGTTGCCGATGGCCAGCACCAGGTCGCCCACCAGCACCGCGTCGCTGTCCGCCAACTCCAGGGTGGGCAGCGGTGCCTCGACATTGCGGAGCTGCAGGAACGCCAGGTCGGTGTGGGCATCGTCGGCGATCACGTCGGCCGGGTGCTCGCTGCGGTCGGCCAGCACCACGGTGATCTCCTCCGCCCCGTCGATGACGTGGTGATTGGTCACCACCAGGCCATCGGGGCGCAGGATCACGCCGGAGCCGAGCGCGTTCTGCTGCTGCTGGCGCAGCCCGCCGGGCGGCCCCATGCCGGGACCGAAGAAGCGGCGGAACATGGGATCGTTGAACAGGGGCGAGCCAGCGCGCGCCTCGACCGTGCGGTGGGTGAAGATGTTGACGACGGCCGGGGCCGCGTCCGCCACCAGGGGCGCAAAGGTGAGGCGGATCTGTTCGCTGGAGGCCGGAGCCTGGATCGCCGGAACTGCCCCCGCCGCCGGCTCTGCCTCAGCGGAGAACAGGCGCGGCGCCGGCGCGCCGTCTTCGGGCACCGGCGACCCCGGCGCAGTCACTTCCGGTGCCGGCGCTTCCGCCTCCGCGGAGGCGGCCGGCCGGTCGGCCGGGGCCGTGCCCGTCGGCTGGTCGGTTCCGCCGCTCTCCGCCGGAGCTGGCGGTGGCGCACCCGTCGGCGCATCCATCGCCTGGCCGCCGGCCGGCGCTGCGGGGCCCCATTGCTGGGTCACCACCTGCCAGGTGCCCGACGACCCGCTGTGGCCGCGCAGGCTCCAGCCGCTCCCGGCGGCCCACACGGCCAGTGCGCCGAAGGCGACGGCCCCGACGACGATGGCGACGGTGCGAAAGGAATGGCGGCGGGAGGGGGAGTCCGATGTCATGGGCAAGCCTGCACCAAAGGTCGATCGCTAGGGATCGCCCCGGTGCCGGCCCCGCCGCCGCCCGGTTCTGCGACCGGGCGATCAGCCGTAGACGGCTTCGGCCTCCTCGGCGGCTTCGGCTTCTGCGGCGACCCGTTCACGGTCCGCCGCACCCTTCGCCTCGGGGTCGCGATCCACCAGTTCGATATAAGCCATCGGGGCGGCGTCGCCATAGCGGAAGCCCGCCTTGAGCACACGGGTGTAGCCGCCCTGGCGGGTCTTGTAACGGTCGGCCAGGGTGTCGAACAGCTTCGCCACCACGGCATCGTCGCGCAGGATCGCGAACGCCTGGCGGCGGTGGTGGAGCGTGCCCTTCTTGCCCATGGTGATGAGCTTCTCGGCGACGCTGCGCAGGTCCTTGGCCTTGGGCAGGGTCGTCTTGATCTGCTCATGCAGCAGCAGGGCCGCTGCCAGGTTTGAGAACATCGCCTTGCGATGGCTGGAAGTCCGGCTGAATTTGCGGCCGTAGCGGCGATGGCGCATGGCGCCCTCCTTCTGGCATGTGGCCCGCAGCGCGGGACCGATGGCGCATCCCGCCGCCCGGATGCCGGCACGGCGGGGCGGGGCCGGCATGGCCCCTGGTCGTTGGTGGTCGGTCCCGGCCCGCTTCCCCGCTCGGCCACCCCAAGCATACTGTCGCTGGGCGGTCGGGCGGGAGAACGGGCGGGAGAACGGGCGGGAGCTTAACGTCCCGAACTCTCGTCATCCTCGCGCCGGCGAGGATCTGTTTCCGTCGTCCGGAGATCCCCGCCGTCGCGGGGATGACGGGCTCCAGAGGGTGTGCGGGCCGAACCGCACGCAGGCGATGCCGGCTAAATCAGAACGGCTCTTCCAGCTTCTTCGCCAGGTCTTCGATGTTCTCCGGCGGCCAGTTGGGGATTTCCATCCCCAAGTGCAACCCCATGGTCGACAGCACCTCCTTGATCTCGTTCAAGGATTTGCGCCCGAAGTTGGGGGTCCGCAGCATCTCGGCTTCCGACTTCTGCACCAGGTCGCCGATATAGACGATGTTGTCGTTCTTCAGGCAGTTGGCCGAGCGGACGGACAGCTCCAGCTCGTCGACCTTGCGCAGCAGGTTCTTGTTGAACGGCATGTCTTCCGACGTGTCGTCGCGCCGGTCGGCATGGGGCTCCTCGAAGTTGACGAACAGGCTGAGCTGGTCCTGCAGGATGCGGGCGGCCAGCGCCACCGCGTCTTCCGGCGTCACCGCACCGTTGGTCTCAACCGTCATGCTGAGCTTGTCGTAGTCGGTCACCTGGCCGACGCGGGTGTTGTCGACCTTGTAGGCGACCTTGCGCACCGGGCTATAGAGCGCATCCACCGGGATCAGGCCGATCGGCGCATCTTCCGGGCGGTTCATGGCGGCGGGCACGTAGCCCTTCCCGACATTCACCGTCATCTCCATGTTGAGGCGCGCGCCGTGGTCCAGCGTGCACAGGAAGTGGTCGGGATCGAGGATCTCCACTTCCGAGCCGGCAATGATCTGGCCGGCGGTCACCGGGCCGGGACCCTCGGCGTGCAGGCGCAGGCGGCGGGTGCCTTCGCCGTGCATGCGCAGTGCCATGCCCTTGATGTTGAGGACGATCTCCGTGACGTCCTCGCGCACGCCGGGGATCGAGGAGAACTCGTGCAGCACACCGTCGATCTGGATCGAGGTGATGGCCGCCCCCTGCAGCGAGGACAGAAGGATCCGCCGGAGCGCATTGCCGAGCGTCAGGCCGAAGCCGCGCTCCAGCGGGTTGGCGACGATGACGGCCTTGCGCGACGGATCGGTGCCGGGATTGATTTCCAATGCCTGCGGCTTGATCAGTTCTTTCCAATTGCGATGGATCACGGGGGCTAGAACCTCCTGCCAATGCGGCCGCACGGGCGGCCGGGGCGCCATGGTCACCGGATCACTGCACGCGGAACGGCTTGGCGGACCGTCCGACTCCCGACCCGGTGGGCGAAACGCACGCGGGGCCGGCCCCGACGGGCCGGCGCTGCCGAACTTAGACGCGCCGCTTCTTGCGCGGGCGCACGCCGTTGTGCGGGATCGGCGTGATGTCGCGGATGGAGGTGATCTGGAAGCCGATGGACTGGAGCGCGCGCAGGGCCGACTCGCGGCCCGACCCCGGCCCCTTCACATTCACTTCCAGCACCTTCATGCCGTGCTCCTGGGCCTTGCGGCCGGCGTCTTCGGCCGCCATCTGGGCGGCGAACGGCGTCGACTTGCGGCTGCCCTTGAAGCCCATGGTACCGGCGGTCGACCAGGAGATGGCGTTGCCCTGGGCGTCGGTGATGGTCACCATGGTGTTGTTGAAGGTGGCGTTCACATGCGCCACCCCCGAAGAGATGTTCTTACGCTCGCGGCGGCGCAGTCCCCGCCCGGCAGCGGCCTTGGCCATATCGTATCGGTCCTCTCTGGACGGTGGCCCCTACGGGAAAGGGGTTACTTCTTCTTACCGGCGATGGGCCTGGCCGGCCCCTTGCGGGTGCGGGCATTGGTGTGGGTGCGCTGGCCGCGCACCGGCAGCCCCTTGCGGTGGCGCAGGCCGCGGTAGCAGGCCATGTCCATCAGGCGCTTGATGTTCATCGCGCGCTCGCGGCGCAGGTCGCCTTCGACCACATAGTCGCCGTCGATCACTTCGCGCACCCGCACGATCTCGTCTTCGGTCATCTGGTTGACCCGGCGCTCGCGCGGGATCGCCAGGCGATCGCAGATGTCCTCGGCGGACTTGCGCCCGATCCCGTGGATATAGGTCAGCGCGATGTGCACCCGCTTCTGGGTCGGAATGTTCACGCCAGCGATACGCGCCACGCCGTTTCTCCCGCTTCGTCGATGGTGCCGGCCCGGTCCCGCAGGGACGCCGTCAGCCGGCTCTACACAACAAGAAATGGTTTCGGTTCCCCGACGGAGAACCAAGCCGAGGGGCAATACCCGTCCCCACCTGGTCTGTCAAGCACCGCAAGGGCTGCCGCAGCCGCCGCCCGTCATGCGCCCGCCGCGGCCGCGGCCTGGGGTTCGCCCAGGACGCCGCGGATTTCGTCCGCCACCACGTCGATGTCCTGCAGGGCATCGACTTCGCGCAGCAGCCCCTTTTCCTCGTAGTAGGGCAGGATCGGTGCGGTCTGCTCGCGATAGGCCGCGAACCGGTTGCGCACCGTTTCCTCGTTGTCGTCCGAGCGGCGCGTGAACTGCGTGCCGCCGCAGATGTCGCAGACGCCGGGTACCCGCGGCACCTTGAAGGTATCGTGGTAGCCCTCGCCGCACTTCGCACAGGTGAAGCGGCCGGTGATACGCTCCACCAGCACCTCTTCGTCCACCGCCAGGCGGATCACGGCGTCCAGTGTCAGCCCCTTGCGGTCGAGCATCTCGTCCAGCAGGTGGGCTTGCACCAGGGTCCGCGGGAAGCCGTCCAGGAGAAAGCCGTTGCGGCAGTCCTCGCGGCCGATGCGGTCGGCGATCATGCGGGCGATCAGGTCGTCGGAGACGAGCTGGCCCGCCTCCAGCACCTGGCGCACTTCCTGGCCGAGTTCGCTGTCCTGGCCGGCCAATTCGCGCAGCATGTCACCGGTGGAGAGCTGGACGACGCCGTAGTCCCGTTCGATCAGCCGGGCCTGGGTGCCCTTGCCCGCACCGGGCGGGCCCAACAGAATCAGGATCATCCACGTCTCCCCCGCAGTTTCGCCTTTCTGATGAGGCCCTCGTACTGATGGGCCATCAGGTGCGAATGAATCTGGGCCACCGTGTCCATGGTCACGGTCACCACGATCAGCAGGCTGGTGCCTCCGAAAGCGAACGGCACGGCAGGAAATCCGCGATCAGGAGCTCCGGCAGCAGGCAGACCAGCGCCAGATAGATGCGCCGACCACGGTGAGGCGGGTCAGCACGTAGTCCAGGTAGTCGGCGGTGTTCTTGCCCGGCCGGATGCCGGGGATGAAGCCGCCGTATTTTCTTCAGGTTGTCCGCCGTCTCCCGGATTGAACACGATGGCCGTATAGAAGAAACAGAAGAACACGATCATGGCGGCATAGATCAGCATGAATAGCGGCTGGCCGCGGCTCAGGCTGCCGATGATCCACTGCAGCCAGCCGGGCGTCGGTGCTGCCGAAAAACTCACCAGCGTGGTCGGCAGCAGCAGCAGCGAGGACGCGAAGATCGGCGGAATCACGCCCGCGGTGTTGAGCTTCAGCGGCAGGTGCGAGCTTTCCCCGCCGACTATGCGGTTGCCCATCTGGCGCTTGGGGTACTGCACGATGAGGCGGCGCTGCGCGCGTTCCATGAACACGATGAAGGTGACGACGGCCACGACCATGATCAGCAGGCCGATGATGACGAAGCCCGACAGGGGCGCCGGTGCGCCCAAGGTCCAGCAGGTCCGCCAGCGCACTGGGCAGCACGGGCGACGATGCCGGCGAAGATGATCAGCGAGATGCCGTTGCCGACGCCGCGCGAGGTGATCTGCTCGCCCAGCCACATCAGGAAGATGGTGCCGCCGACGATGGTGATCACCGTGGTGACGCCTGGAAGAACACGCCCGGGTCGATCACCGCGCTTTGGCCGCCGCCCTCGTTCAGCCCTTTCCAGCCCGACGGCGAAGCCCGTAGGCCTGTACGGTGGCCAGCAGCACCGTGCCGTAGCGGGTATACTGGTTGATCTTCTTGCGCCCGCTTTCGCCCTCCTTCTTCAGCTGGTCGAGCTGCGGCGACACCGCGGTCATCAGCTGCATGATGATGGAGGCGGAGATGTACGGCATGATGTTGAGCGCGAAGATGCTCATGCGCTGCAGCGCGCCGCCGGAGAACATGTTGAACACGTCCAGAAGCCCGCCCGACTGGGCTGCGGGAAGAATGTCCTGCGACAGGCCGCTGGGATCGATGCCCGGCACCGGGATATGTAGGTGCCGAAGCGATAGACGATCAGCGCACCCAGGGTGAACCAGATGCGCTTCTTCAGCTCGGTGGCCTTGCCGAAGGCCCCGAAATTGAGGTTGGCGGCAAGTTGTTCGGCGGCCGATGCCATCTTGGAGCCCTGCGTTTCGGAAAATGGACGTGGTCACCAGGAGCCAGAACCCGACGGACGGGCGCGGCCCGCGCACTATCCCCTGACCTGCGGACGCCAAGTCCAGGGCCAACCTCGACCACGCTTTCCATTGGCCCTGCCGCCGCATATGGGCCGGCGGCGACAGCGCGCCAAGGCGCCGCCTGGACGCGTCAGGCGGCCGGCGACGGCTCCGCCGACGCGGCAGCAGCCACGGCGACCTGCAGCTCGCCGGCCTTCCCACCGCCTCCACGGCGGCGCTCTGCCCGTGCACCGACAGGGTGACTGCCTGCGGAAATCTCGCCCTTAGCCAGCAGCGCACGCCGTCGGAACTCCAGTCGATCAGCCCCGGCGCGCAAGGCGGCGGCGTCGATGGCGTCCCGCTGGCGACCGTCAGGCGGCCGGCGTCGATCGCCTTCTGCAGGCGGCCCAGGTTCACGATGGCGTGGCGCTTGCGGAACATGGCGTTGTTGAACCCACGCTTGGGCAGGCGCCGATAGAGCGGCATCTGGCCGCCCTCGAAGTCGCCGATCGGCAACGCCGGTGCGCTCTTCTGACCCTTCACGCCGCGCCGCCGGTCTCTTGCCCTGCCCGAGCCGATGCCGCGGCCGACGCGCATCCGCCGCTTGTTGGCGCCGGGATTGTCGCGCAATATCGTTGAGTTTCATGTCGTCGATCCTTCCCGGCCGCCGGACCGGCCGCCGCGCGGCGTCCACGGCCGCCTGATCGACTTTCGACCAGGTGGCTCACCTTGCGGATCATGCCGCGGACGGCCGGCGTCTTCCAGCAGAACCCGGTGCGGTGCATCTTGTTCAGGCCCAGCCCGATCAGGGTCTTCTTCTGGTCCTGCTTGCGGCCGATCGGGCTGCCGATCTGGGTCACCTTGACCTTGCTGGCCACCTTGCCGGCGGGTCTGGCTCTTCGGCCGTCACCGTGGCGTCAGCGATATCGGCGTCGCCGCTCCTGGCGCATCGGCGGCGATGTCGCTTCCGACCTTGCTGCCACCTCGCGGCGGCCGATCAGATCGGACACGCGCTGATGCGCGGCGGGCAGCCACCGAGCGCGAGCGTCCACCGCCTTCAAGGCCGCGAAGGTGGCCTTGATCATGTTGTGCGGGTTCTGACGTGCCGATGGACTTGGCCACCACGTCCTGCACGCCCAGGTCTTCGAAAATGGCGCGCATCGGACCGCCGGCGATGATGCCGGTGCCGAGGGGCGCCGCGCAGAACCACCTTTGCCGGCGCCGAAGCGGCCCTGTGATGTCGTGGTGCAGCGTGCGGCCTTCGCGCAGCGGTACGCGGACCATGGTCGCGCGCTTGGCCTGCTCGGTCGCCTTGCGGATCGCCTCCGGCACTTCGCGCGCCTTGCCGGCGCCATAGCCGACCTGGCCGCGGCCGTCGCCGGCCACCACCAGGGCCGCGAAGCCGAAGCGCCGGCCGCCCTTCACCACCTTGGCGACGCGGTTGATGCTGACCAGCTTCTCGACCAGGTCGCTTTCTCTTCGCGGGACCGCGCGTCCCGGGTTGGATCCTTCTCGCCATCGAACATCAATCCCCTCTCCTAGAAATCCAGACCGCCTTCGCGGGCGGCGCGTCGGCCAGCGCCTTGACGCGGCCGTGATAGGGATAGGCGCCCGCGGTCGAAGACCACCTGGTGCTGACACCGGCCGCCTTGCGCCCGCTCGGCCAGCAGCTTGCCGACTGCGCGGCGGCGGCCTCCTGTCCGCACCGGTCTTCAGCGATCTGCCGCAGGTCCTTCTCGACGGTCGAGGCGGCGGCACAGGTCTTCCCTTCGCGGTCGTCGATCACCTGGGCGTATATATGCTTGCCCGAGCGGAAAACCGAGAGCCTGGGCCGATCTTTCCGCCCGACTCAGCGGATGCGGTCAGGCGCGCCATGCGCGCGGGCGCGCAGGGCTCCAATCGTCAACTTCGCGTTCGCCATGGCCTACTTCTTCTTTCCTTCCTTGCGCAGGATCGTCTCCTCCGCGTACTTGATGCCCTTGCCCTTGTACGGCTCCGGCGGGCGATAGCCGCGCACCTCGGCGGCCACCTGGCCCACCGCCTGCTTGTCGGCGCCCGTGATCTCAATGTGCGTCGCGTCCGGGCAGTTGACGGTGATGCCGTCGGGAATGGGATGACGGACCTCGTGGCTGTAGCCGAGCTGCAGCACCAGGTCCTTGCCCTGGACCTGGGCGCGATAGCCGACGCCGTTGATCTCCAGCTTGCGGGTGAAACCGTCGGACACGCCGGTGACCAGGTTGTTCACCATGGTCCGGGACGTGGCCCACATCTGGCGCGCGCGCCGGCTTTCGCCGCGCGGCTTGACCCAGATCAGGTTATCCTCGTGGCTGATCTCCACCTCGTCCACCAGGCGGGCCCGCAGCTCGCCGTTCTTGCCCTTGGCGGTCACCTGCTGGCCGGCGATCTCGACCGTGACGCCGCTGGGCACCTCGACTGGATTTTTTCCGATACGGGACATCTTCTCGCCCTAACCCTTCGTCCGCCAGGCGGACCTAGAAAACCTCACACAGGACCTCGCCGCCGACGTTGGCGGCACGGGCCTCGGCGTCGGACATGACGCCGCGGGGCGTCGACAGGATCGAGATGCCGAGGCCGTTGTAGACCCGCGGCAGGTCCTTGATCTTGGAGTACACGCGGCGGCCGGGCGTGGACACGCGGCTGATCTCGCGGATCACCGGGTCGCCTTCCTGGTACTTGAGCTCGATCTTGATCTCGCGGATTCCTTCGCTGACCTCGTAGCTCGAGTAGTCGCGGATGTACCCTTCGCGCTTCAGGACTTCCAGCACGTTGGCGCGCAGCTTGGACGCCGGCGCGACGATGGTATCCTTGCGCGCCCGCTGTCCGTTGCGGATGCGGGTCAGCATATCGCCGAGGGGATCGGTCATGGACATTCGCCGTTCCTCCCTTACCAGCTCGACTTGACCATGCCGGGCATCTGGCCCCGGGTGGCGAGGTCCCGCAGCGCGATACGCGACAGCTTGAACTTGCGGTAGTTGCCGCGCGGCCGGCCGGTCAGCTCGCAGCGATTGCGCACGCGCACCGGCGACGAGTTGCGCGGCAGCTGCGCCAGCTTCAGGCGGGCGCGTTGAACCGCTCTTCGGGGGGCAGCGAGGATCCTTCGCCATGGCCTTCAGCTCGGCCCGCTTGGCGGCATCTGCGCCGTGCCATGCGGCGCCGCTTGTTCTTCTCCTCTCGACGGCGCTTTTCTTAGCCATTCCGTACCTACTCCGTTGGCCGCGTCAGTTTGCGAACGGCATGTCGAACGCCTTCAGCAGCGCCTTGGCTTCCCGCGTCGGTCTTGGCGTTGGTGCAGATCACGATGTCCATGCCGCGGATCTTGTCGACCTTGTCGTAGTCGATCTCGGGGAAGACGATCTGCTCACGCAGGCCCATGGCGTAGTTGCCGCGGCCGTCGAAGCTGTTGGCCGACACGCCGCGGAAGTCGCGCACGCGCGGCAGCGCGATGGTCACCAGGCGGTCGAGGAACTCGTACATGCGCTCGCGCGCAGCGTCACCTTGCACGCCGATGGGCATGCCCTCGCGCAGCTTGAAGCGCGGCGATGGACTTGCGCGCCTTGGTGACGACCGGCTTCTGGCCGGCGATGCGGTCATGTCCTCGACCGCGCCGTCGATCTTCTTCTTGTCGAGGGCGGCCTCACCGACACCCATGTTGATGACGATCTTTTCAAGCTGCGGAATCTGCATCGGATTCTCGTACTTGAACTCGTCCAACATGGCCTGCTTGACCACGGAGTTGTAGTGTTCACGCAAACGCGCCATGACGTTGGTACCTCTACCTAGTCGATGACTTCGCCGGACCGCTTGGCAAAGCGGACCTTGCGACCGTCTTCGAGGAACTTGAAACCGACCCGGGTCGGCGTTTCGCCGCTGGCCTTGGGGTCGATGTGGGCCAGGTTGGAGATGTGGATCGCCGCCTCTTTCTCGACGATCCCGCCCGGATGCGCCTGGGACGGACGGGTGTGACGCTTGATCATGTTCACGCCCTGCACGATGGCCCGGTTCTCCTTCGGCAAAACCTTCAGGACCTCGCCGCTCCTGCCCTTGTTGCGCCCGGTGATCACCACCACCCGGTCGCCCTTCTTGATCTTCACCTTCGTCGCCATCACAGCACCTCCGGCGCCAGCGAAATGATCTTCATGTAGCGCTTGGCGCGCAGCTCACGGGTGACCGGGCCGAAGATGCGGGTCCCGATCGGCTCGCCCTGCTTGTTGATCAGCACCGCGGCGTTGCGGTCGAAGCGGATGGCGGAGCCGTCCTTGCGCAGGATCTCCTTGGCCGTGCGCACGACCACGGCCTGCATCACGTCGCCCTTCTTCACGCGGCCGCGCGGAATCGCTTCCTTGACCGACACGACGATCACGTCGCCGACCGAGGCGTACTTCCGCTTCGAGCCACCCAGCACCTTGATGCACTGCACGCGGCGGGCGCCCGAGTTGTCGGCGACATCCAAGTTGGTTTCAGCCTGGATCATGACTCAGAATTCCTTTCTCGCTACCTGCCCGGCCGGTCAGGCCTGATCGGTAATCACTTCCCAGGTCTTGCGCTTGGAGATGGGGCGGCATTCGCGGATGCGAACCGTCTCGCCCACCTTGCAGGCGTTCGCCTCGTCGTGCGCCGCGTACTTCTTGGAGCGGCGGATGAACTTCTTGTACAGCGGGTGCATCACCTTGGTCTCGACCTTGACCGTCACGGTCTTGTCCATCTTGTCGCTGACCACGACACCCTGCAAAACTCGCCTTGGCATGGCTTTATCCTCTGGTCTCCGTGGCGGCGTTACGACGCGGCGCCCGCGCGCTGGCCGATGATGGTCTTGACCCGCGCGATGGAGCGGCGGACCTGCCGCCGGCGCGCGGTGTTCTCCAGCTGCCCGCTGGCGGCCTGGAAGCGCAGGTTGAAGGCTTCCTTGCGCAGGCCCAGCAGCATGTCCTTCAGCTCGTCGTCGGTCTTGGCGCGAAGGTCTTCGGGTTTCATGGCCTAATCCTCCTCGCCCAGGCGCGACACGAAGCGGGTCTGCAGCGGCAGCTTGGCGGCCGCCAGCTCGAAGGCCCGCCGGGCCACGTCGCGCGGCACGCCGTCGATCTCGAACATGATGCGGCCGGGCTTGACGCGGGCGGCCCAGTATTCCGGCGTGCCCTTGCCCTTGCCCTGGCGCACTTCGGCCGGCTTCTGCGACACCGGCACGTCCGGGAAGATGCGGATCCAGACCCGGCCGGCGCGCTTCATGTGGCGCGTCATGGCGCGGCGCGCGGCCTCGATCTGGCGCGCGGTGACCCGGTTCGGCGTCGTCGCCTTCAGGCCGTACGATCCGAAGTTCAAATCAGTTCCGCCCTTGGCATTGCCATGGATGCGGCCCTTGTGGGCCTTGCGGAACTTGGTTCTCTTGGGACTCAGCATGGGTCCGTCGCTTTCTCGCTACCTGGGTCGTTAACGCTGGGGCTGCTGCTCGAGCGCCCGTTTCTCCCCGCCATGGGATCGTGGGCCATGATCTCGCCCTTGAAGACCCACACCTTGACGCCGCAGGTGCCGTAGGTGGTGTTGGCCGTGGCGGTGCCGTAGTCGATGTCGGCGCGCAGCGTATGCAGCGGCACCCGGCCCTCGCGGTACCACACCGTGCGCGCGATTTCGGCGCCGCCCAGGCGGCCGGCGCAGTTGATGCGGATGCCCTCGGCGCCCAGCCGCATGGCGTTCTGCACCGCCCGCTTCATCGCGCGGCGGAAGGCCACCGGCGCTCCAGCTGCTGGCGATGTTCTCGGCCACCAGCTGGGCGTCGATCTCCGGCTTGCGGATCTCGACGATGTTCAGGTGCACGTCGCCGCCGGTCATGCGGCTGAGCTCCTGGCGCAGCTTCTCGATATCCGCGCCCTTCTTGCCGATCACCACGCCCGGGCGGGCGGTGTGGATGGTGACGCGCGCCTTCTTGGCCGGGCGCTCGATGACCACGCGCGACACGCCGGCCTGGGCCAGGCGCTTTTCAGGAGTTCGCGGATCTGCAGGTCCTCGTGCAGCAGCTTCGGATAGCCGCGCCGTCCGCGAACCAGCGGCTGTCCCAGGTGCGGTTGATGCCGACGCGGAGCCCGATCGGATTGACTTTCTGACCCATTAGTCCTCTTCCTCCTCGAGTTCGCGCACCACGACGGTCAGGTTGCTGAACGGCTTTTCGATCTGCGCCGACGCGGCCGCGGGCGCGGGCGCGGAAGCGCTTCATCACCAGGGCCTTGCCGACGAAGGCCTCGGCCACGTACAGGCGGTCGACGTCCAGCTCGTGGTTGTTCTCGGCGTTGGCGATGGCCGACTGCAGCACCTTCTTGACGTCGCCGGCGACGCGGCGCTTGCGAGAAGGTCAGCTCCGCCAGGGCCGGTCGACGCTTCGCTTGCCGCGGATCGACTGGGCGACCAGGTTCAGCTTGCGCGGGCTGGTGCGCAGCTGCTGCTGGCGAACGCCATGGCCTCGTTGTCGGCCAACGCGCGATCGGCGGATTTCTTGCCCATGGTCAGCTTCCTCTTCGCTTTCTTGTCGGCGGCGTGACCGTAGTAGGTCCGCGTCGGCGAGTATTCCCCGAACTTCTGGCCGATCATCTCCTCGGTGACGAGCACCGGGATATGCTTCTGGCCATTGTAGACCCCGAAGGTGAGGCCGACGAACTGGGGCAGGATGGTGGAGCGGCGCGACCAGATCTTGATGACCTCGTTGCGGCCCGACTCGCGGGACTTTTCGGCCTTCTTGAGGACATAGGAGTCGACAAAGGGGCCTTTCCAAACGGAACGCGACATGTGTTAGCGACCCTTCTTCTTGGCGTGGCGCGAGCGGATGATGAGCTGCGTCGACGCTTTTTTCTTGTTGCGGGTCCGCGCGCCCTTGGTGGGTTTGCCCCACGGGGTCACCGGGTGACGGCCGCCCGAGGTGCGGCCTTCGCCGCCGCCGTGCGGGTGGTCGATCGGGTTCATGACCACACCCCGGACCGAGGGACGCTTGCCGTAGTGGCGGTTGCGCCCGGCCTTGCCGAGGTTCTGGTTGGAGTTGTCCGGGTTGGAGACGGCGCCGATGGTGGCCATGCATTCCTGACGGACCATGCGCAGCTCGCCCGAGGACAGGCGGATCTGGGCGTAGCCGCCGTCACGGCCGACGAACTGGGCGTAGGTGCCCGCGGCGCGCGCGATCTGGCCGCCCTTGCCGGGCTTCATCTCGACGTTGTGGACAATGGTGCCGATCGGCATGCCCGAGAACGGCATCGCGTTGCCGGGCTTGATGTCGGCCCGGGCGGAAGCGATCACCTGGTCGCCCACGGCCAGGCGCTGCGGCGCCAGGATGTAGGCCTGCTCGCCGTCTTCGTAGACGATGAGGGCGATGAAGGCGGTCCGGTTCGGGTCATATTCCAGCCGCTCGACCGTCGCCATCACGTCGAACTTGCGCGCTTGAAGTCGACCATGCGGTAGCGCGCTTGTGGCCGCCGCCGATGCGCCGCGCGGTGATGCGGCCGTTGTTGTTGCGCCCGCCCTTCTTGGTCAGGCCCTCGGTCAGGTGCTTGACCGGCTCACCCTTCCACAGGCCGGACCGGTCGACCAGGACCAGGCCCCGCGCGTGCCGGCGGTCGTCGGTTTGATGCTTTCAGCGCCATCGCTCAGCTCTTTCCCCGCGTCAGACGCCGGTCGTCACGTCGATCTGCGAATGGCCCTCGGCCAGGGTCACGATCGCCTTCTTGATCGTCGGAACGGCGTGCCCGCATGCGGCCGCGGAAACCGCTTGGTCTTGCCCTTCTGCGCGCAGGTGTTGACCGCCGTCACCTTGACCTTGAACAGGTCCTCTCGACCGCGGCCTTGATCTCCGGCTTGTTGGCGTCCAGGGGCACCTTGAAGGACACCTGGTTGTGCTCGGAGATCATGGTCGACTTCTCGGTGATGACCGGAGCGCGGATCATCTCGTACATCCGCTCGCGGCTGATCGGCTGGACCTTCAGGGTACTGGCCATCTTGCTCATTTCAGCCGCTCCTCCAGCTGCTCGACGGCGTCCTTGGTCAGCACCAGCTTGTCGCGGCGCAGGATGTCGTACACGTTGGCGCCCTGCTGCGGCAGCACGTCGACCATCGGCAGGTTGCGCGCGCGCGGCGCGGCGCAGACTTGTCGTCCACCGCCGCACCGTCGATGATCAGGGCCGAAGCCGACAGGCCAGAGCCCGGCCAGCTGCGCGCGCAGCGCCTTGGTCTTGTGGCTGTCGGTCGGGCCGCCGTCTCCAGCACCACCAGCTGGCCGCCGGCCTGCCTTGGCCGACAGCGCGTGGCTTGAGGCCCAGCTTGCGCACCTTCTTCGGCAGCTTGACCTCGTGGTCGCGCACCACCGGGCCGAAGATCGTGCCCGCCGCCGCGGAACTGCGGCGACGCGGGTCGATCCCTGGCGGGCGCGGCCGGTGCCCTTCTGCTTGAAGGGCTTCTTGGTGGTGCCGCTGACCTCGCTGCGCCCTTGGTCTTGTGCGTGCCGGCGCGGCGCTTGGCCAGGCTGCCAGTTGCACCATGCGGTGGAGCAGGTCGGCGCGCGGCTCCGACGCCGAAGATCGGCGTCGTCGAGCTCGATCTCGCCGACCTCTTTGTTGTCCAGGCTGATCACCGTCGCACTTCATGGCCGCTTATTCCTTCTTCTCGTCGGGTCGGACGGCGGGCGCGCGTCGCGTCAGGGGCTTCCGGCGCGGCGGCGTCGGCGGCCTGCCCCGTCGGCCCTCGGCAACGCATCGGCGGGTGCGGCACCGCGCCGGCGCGCTTCCGCTTCGGGGCCAGCGTCCGGCGCCTTGCGCACGGCCGCCTCGGCATCGGCACGCCGTCCGGCAGCGCGCCTTCACGGCATCGCTTGACCGCGTCAGGACCCAGCCGCCCCGCCCTTGGGACCCGGCACCGCGCCGCGCACCAGGATCAGGCCGCGGGCCGTCGTCGGTCGACACCACCTCCAGGTTCTGCACGGTCACCCGCTTGTCGCCCAGCTGGCCGGCCATCTTCTTGCCCTTTGAACACCTTGCCCGGGGTCCTGGCACTGGCCGGTGGAGCCATGGGCTGCGGTGGAGATCGACACGCCGTGCGAGGCGCGCAGACCGCCGAAGTTGTGCCGCTTCATGGCACCGGCGAAGCCCTTGCCGATGGAGGTGCCGATGACGTCGACGAACTGGCCGGCGACGAAGTGGCTGGCCGCCAGCTCGTCGCCGACGTCGAGCAGCGCGTCGGCGCTGACGCGGAACTCCACCAGCTTCGCTTGGGCTCGACCTTGCGCCTTGGCGAAGTGGCCGCGCATGGGCTTGGTCACGTTCTTCACCTTGGCCCGGCCGCAGCCATCTGCAGCGCGCGGTATAGCCGTCCTTCTCCGCGGTGCGCTGCGCCACGACCTGGCAGCCGTCCACCTTCAGCACGGTCACCGGCACGTGGCGCCCGTCGTCGTCGAAGACGCGCGTCATGCCCAGCTTCTGTGCGATCACAAACCGGTTCGCATCTTTCTCTGCCTCTTTGGCGCCGCGCCCTTACAGCTTGATCTCGACGTCGACGCCGGCGGCCAGGTCGAGCTTCATCAGCGCGTCCACGGTCTGCGGCGTCGGGTCGACGATGTCGAGCAGCCGCTTGTGCGTGCGGATCTCGAACTGCTCGCGCGACTTCTTGTCGATGTGCGGCGAGCGCAGCACGGTGTAGCGCTCGATCCGCGTCGGCAGCGGGATCGGGCCGCGCGCGCGCGCCCCGGTCCGCTTGGCAGTGTTCACGATCTCGCTGGTCGACTGGTCGAGCACGCGATGATCGAACGCCTTCAGGCGGATGCGATGTTTTGTTTTGCCCTGTCCCCGGTTCCATGGCTATGCCGCCGCCCGTCGCCCAATTCCGTTCGATCCGGCCCCGCCCGGCTTCCGGCCAAACGGGCGGGCCGCCCCTCGCGGGCGTACCCTGCCCTCCGAAACCGCGCTCTGACTGATGATCTGGCGACGACGCCGGCGCCGACGGTGCGGCCGCCCTCGCGGATGGCGAAGCGCAGGCCCTCGTCCATGGCGATCGGCGCGATCAGCTCCACCGTCCATCGTGGTGTTGTCGCCCGGCATCACCATCTCCGTGCCTTCCGGCAGCTCCACCACGCCCCCGTCACGTCCGTCGTGCGGAAGTAGAACTGCGGGCGGTAGTTGGTGAAGAACGGCGTGTGCCGGCCGCCCTCTTCCTTCGTCAGGATGTACGCCTCGGCCTTGAACTTGGTGTGCGGCGTGATCGAGCCCGGCTTCGCCAGAACCTGGCCGCGCTCCACCTCGCGCGCTTGGTGCCGCGCAGCAGCACGCCGATGTTGTCGCCCGCCTCGCCCTGGTCCAGCAGCTTGCGGAACATCTCCACGCCCGTGCACACCGTCTTCTGCGTCGTGTTCGGATGCCGACGATCTCGACTTCCTCGCCGACCTTGACGATGCCGCGCTCGACGCGGCCCGTCACCACCGTGCCGCGGCCGAGATCGAGAACACGTCCTCGATCGGCATCAGGAACGGCACGTCCTTCGGACGCTCCGGCTGCGGGATGTAGTCGTCCACCGCCGCCATCAGCTCCAGGATCGACTCGTGGCCCATCTTCTCGTCGCCGCCTTCCAGCGCCACCAGCGCCGAGCCCCTTGACGATCGGAATGTCGTCGCCCGGGAACTCGTAGCTCGACAGCAGCTCGCGGACCTCAAGCTCCACCAGCTCCAGCAGCTCCTCGTCGTCCACCTGGTCGCACCTTGTTCATGTACACCACGATCGCCGGAACGCCCACCTGGCGCGCCAGCAGGATGTGCTCGCGCGTCTGCGGCATCGGGCCGTCCGCCGCCGACACCACCAGGATCGCGCCGTCCATCTGCGCCGCGCCCGTGATCATGTTCTTCACGTAGTCCGCGTGGCCCGGGCAGTCGACGTGCGCGTAGTGACGGTTCGCCGTCTCGTACTCCACGTGCGCCGTCGAGATCGTGATCCCGCGCGCCTTCTCCTCCGGCGCCTTGTCGATCTGGTCGTAGGCCGTGAACGACGCGCCGCCCGATTCCGCAAGAACCTTCGTGATCGCCGCCGTCAGCGTCGTCTTGCCATGGTCAACGTGACCGATCGTCCCGATGTTGCAGTGGGGCTTCGTACGTTCAAACTTTTCCTTGGCCATTGCTCGTCTCTCTCCGTCTTGCCGCAGCCCGCGGTTCAACCCAGCCCGACCTAGGGCGCGGACTTCGGACTTCCTCCTTGCCTGCCTGGGGGCGACCTGCTCGTAGTGATCGAAGTGATCGCGATGCATGGTGAACTGGGCGCGCCCCTGGCTCATGGAGCGCAGGGAGTTGACGTATCCGAACATGTTCGCCAGCGGTACCATGGCCGAGATCACCCGCGCGTTGCCGCGCTGGTCCATGCCCGAGATCTGGCCGCGGCGGCTGTTCAGGTCGCCGATGATGTCGCCCATGTATTCCTCGGGGGTCACCACCTCGACCTTCATGATCGGCTCCAGCAGCTTGGGCGACGCCTTCTGCATGCCCTCGCGGAAGGCCGCGCGGGCGGCGATCTCGAAGGCCATGACGCTGGAGTCCACGTCGTGGTAGGCGCCGTCGTACAGCACCGCCTTGACGCCGGTCACCGGGAAGCCGACCAGGATGCCGTTCTCCATGGACGACCTCAGGCCCTTCTCGACGCCGGGGACGTATTCCTTGGGAACGTTGCCGCCGACAACGGTGTTCTCGAACTCGTAGCCCTCGCCGCGCTCCTGAGCGGCTCGAACACCACCTTGACGCGGGCGAACTGGCCCGAACCCGCCGGTCTGCTTCTTGTGGGTGTAGTCGATGTCGGCGCGCGGGTGATGGTCTCGCGATAGGCCACCTGCGGCGCGCCCACGTTGGCCTCGACCTTGAACTCGCGCTTCATGCGGTCGACCAGGATTTCCAGGTGCAGCTCGCCCATGCCCTTGATCACGGTCTGGCCGCTTTCGTGGTCGACTGGCGACGCGGAAGGACGGGTCCTCGGCGCCAGACGCTGCAGCGCGACGCCCATCTTCTCCTGGTCGGCCTTCGACTTGGGCTCGACCGCGACCTCGATGACCGGCTCGGGGAACTCCATGCGCTCCAGCACGATCGGCTTGCGCCGGATCGCACAGGGTGTCGCCCGTGGTGGTGTCCTTCAGGCCGACCAGGCGACGATGTCGCCGGCGCGCGGCTTCCTTGATCTCTTCGCGGGTGTTGGCGTGCATCAGCAGCATGCGGCCGATGCGCTCGCGCTGGCCCTTCACCGTGTTGATGATGACGTGCTGCCCGCTTTCCAGCCGCCCCGAATAGATGCGCGCGAAGGTCAGCGAACCGACGAACGGGTCGGTCATGATCTTGAAGGCCAGCGCGGCGAACGGCTCGTCGTCGTCGGTCTGCGCGGATCGATCTTCTCGTCGCTGTCCGGCACCTTGACGCCCGCGCATGGCGCGACGTCGGTCGGCGAGGGCAGGAAGTCGACCACGGCGTCCAGCAGCGGCTGCACGCCCTTGTTCTTGAAGGCCGAGCCGCAGCAGCACCGGCACGAAGGCAAGCCGATGGTGCCCTTGCGGATGCAGCGCCCGCAGGGTCGCCGCGTCGGGCTCGTCGCGCCCGTCCAGGTAGGCTTCCATGGCGGCGTCGTCCTGCTCGACCGCCATCTCGATCAGCTTTTGGCGGTACTCGGCCGCCTGCCTTCAGGTCGGCCGGAATGTCGCGGATACTCGAACTTGGCGCCCAGGGGTCTTCCAGCCAGATGATCGCCTGCATCTCGACCAGGTCGACGATGCCGGCGAAGTCGGCCTCGGCGCCGATCGGCAGCTGCAGGACCAGCGGGGTCGCGCCCAGGCGGTCGACGATCATCGTCGACGCAGCGGAAGAAGTTCGCGCCGATGCGGTCCATCTTGTTGACGAAGCAGATGCGCGGAACGCCGTACTTGTCGGCCTGGCGCCACACGGTTTCGGACTGCGGCTCGACGCCGGCACCGCTGTCGAACACCGCCACGGCACCGTCGAGCACGCGCAGGACCGCTCGACCTCGATGGTGAAGTCGACGTGGCCCGGCGTGTCGATGATGTTGACGCGGTGGTCGCGCCAGAAGGCAGGTGGTGGCGGCCGACGTGATGGTGATGCCGCGCTCCTGCTCCTGCTCCATCCAGTCCATGGTGGCGGCGCCGTCGTGCACCTCGCCGATCTTGTAGGACTTGCCGGTGTAATACAGGATGCGCTCGGTCGTCGTCGTCTTGCCGGCATCGATGTGGGCCATGATGCCGATGTTGCGATAGCGTCGAGGCGTGTGCGTGCGGGCATGGGGCTCTCCCCCAGCTGTCTCGCCTGGTTACCAGCGGTAATGCGAGAAGGCCGCGTTGGCCTCCGCCATCCGGTGCGTGTCCTCCGCGCTTCTTCACCGCGGCGCCCGCGTTGTTGGCGGCGTCCAGCAGCTCGTTCGACAGCCGGTCGACCATGGTGGTTTCCGAACGCTTGCGCGCGCGCCGCGCCGATCAGCCAGCGGATGGCCAGCGCCTGCGCGCGCTCGGCCGCACTTCGACCGGCACCTGGTAGGTGGCACCGCCGACGCGGCGCGAGCGCACTTCCACCTGCGGCTTCACGTTGTCAGAGCGCCTCGTGGAACACCTTCACGGGATCGCCCTTCGCGCTTCTGCTCGATGCGCTCGAACGCGCCGTAGACGATGCGCTCGGCGACGGACTTCTTGCCGTCCAGCATCAGGCTGTTCATGAACTTGGTGACCACCAGATCGCCGAACTTGGGATCCGGCAGGATCTCCCGCTTCTCGGCGCGGTGACGACGCGACATGTCGGTCGATCCTCTCCGTCCTACTTCGGCCGCTTGGCGCCGTACTTCGACCGGCGCTGGCGGCGGTCGCACGCCCCCTGGGTGTCCAGCGTGCCGCGGATGATGTGGTAGCGAACGCCCGGCAGGTCCTTCACGCGGCCGCCGCGGATCATCACCACCGAGTGCTCCTGCAGGTTGTGGCCCTCGCCGGGGATGTAGCTGGTCACCTCGAAGCCGTTGGTCAGGCGCACGCGCGCGCGACCTTGCGCAGCGCGGAGTTCGGCTTCTTCGGCGTCGTCGTATAGACGCGCGTGCACACGCCGCGCTTCTGCGGGCACGCCTCCAGCGCCGGCACCTTGTTCCGCTTGGCGCCTTCGGCTTGCGCGGCTTGCGGATCAACTGGTTGATCGTCGGCATTTCATCTTCGTCTCTCGTTCGTCGACACAGAAAACCGGCCCCGATCCAAAGCCCTGTCGGAGCAAAACGTCCAAACCGACCGTCGCCGGCATCTCGGCGCCGCACAAGGGCACGCCGGGTATCCCGCGACGACATCTGCATGCGGCGCGAGGCTCCTCGTCGGTCGCGATCGCCTGTACCCGACCCGGCATCCCGCACCCACAGGACAACGGTGCGCGTCTAAGGTGACGCTGCCTCCCGGGAAAGGCTTACAGCCAACTCCCGAACTGGGCGGGGCGGACTACTAGGCGGCCTGCCCCGCGTCAAGCGCAGCAGAAACGCGCTCTTTCGCGTCAAATTCCGTCGCTGACGCGCGTCGGCCCGCCCTGCAGCCGCAGCGCCGGGGGTTGCGGAGACGTCCCCCGGCCGCCCCCTGCCTGCGCGCCGGCTCAGGCCGCGCTGGGGCCTCGTCCGGCCGCGCTTTCCTCCAGCTCCGGCGCCCGTTCCGCGGTCCTGGGCATGCGCCGCGATCGCCTGGGCCAGCTCGCGGTCGCGCGCTCCGGCGGCCACCTGCTTCAGGCGGCTGACCACGTCGCCGGTGCCGGCCGGGATCAGGCGGCCGACGATGACGTTCTCCTTCAGGCCCCTCAGGCTGTCGACCTTGCCGGACACCGCCGCCTCGGTGAGGACGCGGGTGGTCTCCTGGAACGAGGCCGCGGAGATGAACGACTTGGGTCTGCAGGCTGGCCTTGGTGATGCCCTGCAGCACCGGCTCGCCCTTGGCCGGGCGCAGCCGTCCTCGGCTTCGGTCTTCTCGTTCTCCGCCTCGAAGTCCTCGCGGTCGACCTGCTCGCCCACCAGGAAGGTGGTGTCGCCCGGGGTCGGTGATCTCGACCTTCTGCAGCATCTGGCGAACGATCACCTCGATGTGCTTGTCGTTGATCTTCACGCCCTGCAGCCGATAGACGTCCTGGATCTCGTTGACCAGATAGTCGGCCAGCGCCTCCACGCCCATCACCGACAGGATGTCGTGCGGCACCGGGTTGCCGTCCATCAGCAGGTCGCCCTTGACCACCAAGTCGCCCTCCTGGACGGAGATGTGCTTGCCCTTGGGGATCAGGTATTCGCGGGCCTCCAGGCCGCCTCCTCCCGCGGCGCCACGACGATGCGGCGCTTGGTCTTGTAGTCGCGCCCGAACTCGACGCGGCCGTCGATCTCGCTGATGATGGCGTAGTCCTTCGGCCGCCGCGGGCCTCGAACAGCTCGGCCACCCGCGGCAGACCGCCGGTGATGTCGCGCGTCTTGGAGCTTTCCGCGGGATGCGCGCCAGCACGTCGCCGGCTTGCGCACCTGCGCCCCGTTCTCCACCGACAGGATGGCGTCGACGCTCATGAAGTAGCGCGCTTCCAGCCCGTTGGGCAGCTTCACCACCTCGCGCCGCTTGTCGTCGCGCAGGGTGATGCGCGGACGCAGGTCGTCGCCGCGCGGCTGCTGAGCGCCAGTCGATCACCACCTTGTAGGAAATGCCGGTCGTCTCGTCCATCACCTCGCGCATGGACACGCCTTCGATCAGGTCGACGTAGTGGGCCGTGCCGTCCTTCTCGGTGATGATCGGCATGGTGTAGGGATCCCACTCCGCCAGCTTCTGGCCCGCGGTCCACGCGGCGCCCCTGGTCGACCAGCAGCTTGGCGCCGTAGGGCACGCGGTGGTGGGCGCGCCTTCTCGCGGCCCTGCTCGTCCACCAGCACGACCTCGCGCAGTTGCGGCCCATCACCACCGGCACGCCGTCGCTGTTCATGACGACGTTGCGGTTGTTGACCTGCACCGTCGCGTCGAAGGCGGCCTCCACGAAGCTCTGCTCCGCGCCGCGCTGGGCGCGCCGCCGATGTGGAAGGTGCGCATGGTGAGCTGCGTGCCCGGCTCGCCGATGGACTGGGCGGCGATGACGCCCACCGCCTCGCCGATGTTCACCTTGGTGCCGCGGGCGAGGTCGCGCCCATAGCAGGTTGCCGCAGATGCCGCCGCGGCGTCTCGCAGGTCAGCGCCGAGCGGATGATCAGGATACGGTCGACGCCGGCCGCGTCGATCGGCGTCGACCAGGTCCTCGTCGATCAGCTCGCCCTTGCCCACCACGACCTCGCCGGTCAGCGGATGCGGGACGTCCTCCGCCGCCACGCGGCCGAGGATGCGCGTCGCCCAGCGGCACGACGATCATCTCGCCGCCGTCGATCATCGGCGGCGGCGGTGATGCCGTTCCTCGGTGCCGCAGTCGTCCTCGACGATGATGCAGTCCTGGGCGACGTCGACCAGCCGGCGCGTCAGGTAGCCGGAGTTCGCGGTCTTCAAGGCGGTGTCGGCCAGGCCCTTGCGGGCGCCGTGGGTGGAGTTGAAGTACTCCAGCACGGTCAGGCCTTCCTTGAAGTTGGAGATGATCGGCGTCTCGATGATCTCGCCCGACGGCTTGGCCATCAGGCCGCGCATGCCGGCCAGCTGGCGGATCTGCGCCGCCGACCCGCGGGCGCCGGAATGGGCCATCATGTAGACGGAGTTCACCGGGCGCGTTGTCGGTCAGCGTCCGACAGGCCCGCGCATCATCTCGTCGGCGACCTTGTCGGTGGTGTTCGACCAGACGTCGACGACCTTGTTGTACTTCTCGCCGCGGGTGATCAGGCCGTCGAGATACTGGTTCTCGTACTCGCCTTGACCAGCTTGGTGGCTTCGGCCACCAGCGTTGTGCTTGGCCGCCGGGATGACCAGGTCGTCCTTGCCGAACGAGATGCCGGCCTTGCAGGCATGGCCGAAGCCCAGCGTCATCAGCCGGTCGGCGAAGATCACCGATTCCTTCTGGCCGCAGTGGCGGTAGACCACGTCGATGACGTTCTGGATGTCCTTCTTGGTGAGCAGCCGGTTGACCATGGAGAACGGCACGGCCGAGGTGCGCGGCAGAATGCTGGCCAACAGCATGCGGCCGGGCGTGGTGACCACCGTCTGCACCACCGGCTCGCCGGCGTGGTCGATGGTCTCATACCGCGTCTTGATGCGGGTGTGCATGTCGACGATGCCGGCGGCCAGCGCCTGCTCGATCTCGCCCACATCGGCGAACCGCATGATGCGGTGGGCCGTCACCTCGCCCGCCTTCAGCCGCTGGTACAGCGCATCCAGATTGTCGACAGCCACATCCGCACCGGGGCTGCCGGCGTCGCGCAACTGCACGTCGTCCTTGGTCACCGCGGCGGTGAGCGCTTCCAGGCTGTCGATGGACACCTGCTCGCCCATCGTCTCGGTGCGCTCCATCGACAGGTAGTAGATGCCCAGCACGATGTCCTGGCTCGGCACGATGATGGGCTTGCCGTTGGCCGGGCTCAGCACGTTGTTGGTGGACATCATCAAGACGCGCGCTTCGAGCTGGGCTTCCAGCGACAGCGGCACGTGCACGGCCATCTGGTCGCCGTCGAAGTCGGCGTTGAAGGCGGTGCAGACCAGCGGGTGAAGCTGGATCGCCTTGCCCTCGATCAGCACCGGCTCGAACGCCTGGATGCCCAGGCGGTGCAGCGTCGGCGCCCGGTTCAGCAGCACCGGGTGCTCGCGGATCACCTCTTCCAGGATGTCCCAGACCTCCGGGCGCTCCTTGTCCACCATGCGCTTGGCGGCCTTGATGGTGGACGCCAGGTTGTACAGTTCAAGCTTGTGATAGATGAACGGCTTGAACAGTTCCAAAGCCATCTTCTTGGGCAGGCCGCACTGATGCAGCTTCAGTTCCGGGCCGACCACGATCACCGAGCGGCCGGAATAGTCCACGCGCTTGCCCAGCAGGTTCTGGCGGAACCGGCCCTGCTTGCCCTTCAGCATGTCGCTCAAGGACTTCAGCGGCCGCTTGTTGGCGCCGGTGATGACGCGGCCGCGGCGGCCGTTGTCGAACAGCGCGTCGACGGCTTCCTGCAGCATGCGCTTTTCGTTGCGCACGATGATGTCCGGCGCGCGCAGCTCGATCAGCCGCTTCAGGCGGTTGTTGCGGTTGATCACCCGGCGGTAGAGGTCGTTCAAGTCCGAGGTGGCGAAGCGGCCGCCGTCCAGCGGCACCAGCGGGCGCAGTTCCGGCGGGATCACCGGCACCACGTCGAGGATCATCCACTCCGGCAGCGCTTCGGATTCGATGAAGGCCTCAATCAGCTTCAGGCGCTTCACCAGCTTCTTGCGCTTGGCCTCGCTGCCGGTCTCCAGCATCTCCTCGCGGACCTTCACCCGCTCGGCCTTCAGGTCGATTTCCGACAGGAGCTTCTTCAGGGCTTCCGCCCCGATCATGGCGGTGAAGCTCTCCTCGCCATACTCGTCCTGGGCGCGCAGGTATTCGTCTTCGCTCAGAAGCTGCAGCGGCTTCAGCGCGGTCATGCCGGGGTCGGTGACGACGAAGTTCTCGAAATAAAGAACGCGCTCCAGCTCCTTCAGCGTCATGTCGATCATCAGACCGATGCGCGAGGGCAGCGACTTCAGGAACCAGATGTGCGCCACCGGCGAGGCCAGCTCGATATGGCCCATGCGCTCGCGCCGGACCTTCGACAGCGTGACCTCCACGCCGCACTTCTCGCAGATGATGCCCTTGTACTTCATGCGCTTGTACTTGCCGCACAAGCACTCGTAGTCCTTGATCGGCCCGAAGATGCGGGCACAGAACAGGCCATCCTTCTCCGGCTTGAACGTCCGGTAGTTGATGGTCTCCGGCTTCTTGATTTCCCCATACGACCAGGAGCGGATGCGCTCAGGGCTGGCGATGGAGATCTTGATCTCATCGAAGCTCTGCGGGCTCTGGACCTGGCCGAGCAGGTTGATCAATTCGTTCATGCACCAACTCCCGTGGGCTTGCGAACCGATGGGGTGCGGCTCGGCGCCGAACGCCGGACCGGATACGGATCATTCAACAAGATCAAAATGAACGCTGTTCCAACTCCACGTTCAGGCCGAGCGAGCGCAGCTCCTTGACCAGCACGTTGAAGCTTTCCGGAATGCCGGCTTCGAAATTGTCGTCGCCGCGAACGATCGCCTCGTAGACCTTGGTGCGGCCGGACACGTCGTCGGACTTCACCGTCAGCATCTCCTGCAGGGTATACGCGGCACCGTAGGCTTCCAGGGCCCACACCTCCATCTCGCCGAAGCGCTGGCCGCCGAACTGCGCCTTGCCGCCCAGCGGCTGCTGGGTGACCAGGCTGTAGGGGCCGATGGAGCGCGCGTGGATCTTGTCGTCCACCAGGTGGTGCAGCTTCAGCATGTAGATGTAGCCGACGGTGACCGGCCGGGCGAAGGCTTCGCCGGTGCGGCCATCGACCAGCGTCACCTGACCGGAACTGTCGAGCCCGGCGCGCTGGAGCATCTCCACGATGTCGTCCTCCCGCGCCCCGTCGAACACCGGGGTGGCCATGGGCACGCCGCTGCGCAGATTGCCCGCCATCTCGATGAGATCGTCGGTGGCCAGCGAGGCGACGTCGTCGCGGTACTGCTCGGGGCTGTAGACCGCCTGCAGACGCTCCGTCAGCGGTGCCTTGATCTGCTCGAACGCCGCCGCGGAGCCGCTGCTGCGGGCCGCGTGCTGGTAGGCATCGAGCAACTCGCCGATCTGCCGGCCGATGCCGGCGGCCGCCCAGCCCAGATGGGTTTCCAGGATCTGGCCAACGTTCATGCGGCTCGGCACACCCAGCGGGTTCAGCACGATATCCACGTGGGTACCGTCTTCCAGGTAGGGCATGTCCTCGATCGGCACGATCTTGGAGATGACGCCCTTGTTGCCGTGGCGGCCGGCCATCTTGTCGCCGGGCTGCAGCTTGCGCTTCACCGCGACGAAGACCTTGACCATCTTCATGACGCCGGGCGGCAGCTCGTCGCCGCGCTGCAGCTTCTCCACCTTGTCCTCGAAGCGCTGCTGCAGCGCCTGGATGGACTTCTCGTAGTTGGCGGTGAACGCTTCCACGTCGGCCATGCGGGCCTCGTCGGCCACCGCCACGCGCCGCCAATCGGCCACCGTGTAGCCCTGGAGGTCGGCCTCGGTGATCGCCCGGCCGGTGGGAAAGTCCTTCGGCCCCGACACCGCTTCCTGGCCCAGCAGCAAGTCCTTCATGCGGGCGCGGAAGTTGCGCTCCAGGATCAGCCGCTCGTCGTCACGGTCCTTGGCGAGCTTCTCGATCTCCGCCCGGCCGATGGCCAGCGCGCGCTCGTCCTTGTCCACACCGCGGCGCGAGAACACGCGCACTTCCACGATCGTGCCGGTGACGCCCGGCGGCAGGCGCAGCGAGGTATCGCGTACGTCCGACGCCTTCTCGCCGAAGATGGCGCGGAGCAGCTTTTCCTCCGGCGTCATCGGCGATTCGCCCTTGGGCGTGACCTTGCCGACCAGGATATCGCCCGGCTTCACCTCCGCCCCGATATAGACGATGCCCGCTTCGTCCAGGTGACGCAGCGCTTCTTCGCCGACATTGGGGATGTCGCGCGTAATCTCCTCCTGGCCCAGCTTGGTATCGCGGGCCATCACCTCGAACTCCTCGATGTGGATCGAGGTGAACACGTCGTCGCGCACGATGCGCTCGGAGATCAGGATGGAGTCTTCGAAGTTGTAGCCGTTCCACGGCATGAAGGCGCACAGCACGTTGCGCCCGAGCGCCAACTCGCCGAGGTCGGTCGACGGGCCGTCGGCGATGATGTCGCCCTTGGCCACCAGGTCGCCCACCTTCACCAGCGGCCGCTGGTTGACGCAGGTGTTCTGGTTCGAGCGCTGGAACTTCAACAGGTTGTAGATATCGACGCCGCTGTCGTCCGGCCCCGCCTGTTCGGTGGTGCGAATGACGATGCGGGTGGCGTCCACCTGGTCGATCACGCCGGAGCGCCGGGCGGCGATGGTCACGCCCGAATCGCGCGCCACCGTGGCTTCCATGCCGGTGCCCACCAGGGGTGCTTCGGCGCGGATCAGCGGCACCGCCTGGCGCTGCATGTTGGAGCCCATCAGCGCGCGGTTGGCGTCGTCGTTTTCCAGGAACGGGATCAGCGCCGCGGCGACCGAGACGATCTGCTTGGGCGACACGTCGATCATGTCGATCATGTCCGGCCGCGCCACCACGGCTTCACCGCCGGCCCGGCAAGACACCAGGTCGTTGACGAACCGCCCGTCCGCGTCCAGCTCCGCGTTGGCCTGGGCGATGGTGTAGCGGTGTTCTTCCATGGCCGAGAGGTAGACCACCTCCTCGGTCACCCGGCAGTCTTCCACCCGGCGGTACGGGCTTTCGATGAAGCCGTACTTGTTCACCCTTGCGTAGGTGGCCAGCGAGTTGATCAGGCCGATATTGGGGCCTTCCGGCGTTTCGATGGGGCAGATGCGGCCATAGTGCGTGGGGTGCACGTCGCGCACCTCGAAGCCGGCGCGTTCGCGCGTCAGACCGCCCGGACCCAAGGCCGACATGCGCCGCTTGTGGGTGATCTCCGACAAGGGGTTGGTCTGGTCCATGAACTGGCTGAGCTGGGAGGATCCGAAGAACTCCCGCACGGCCGCGGCCGCCGGCTTGGCGTTGATCAGGTCGTGCGGCATCACGGTGTCGATGTCGACCGACGACATGCGCTCCTTGATGGCGCGTTCCATGCGCAAGAGGCCGACGCGGTACTGGTTTTCCATCAGTTCGCCGACCGAACGCACCCGGCGGTTGCCCAGGTTGTCGATGTCGTCGATTTCGCCGCGGCCATCCTTCAGCTCGTGCAGGATCTTCAAGATCAGCAGGATGTCGGCCTTGCGCAGCACCCGCAGCTGGTCGTCGGTCTGGATGCCCAACCGTGCGTTCATCTTCACCCGGCCGACCGGCGACAGGTCGTAGCGCTCCTCGTCGAAGAACAGCCCGTTGAACAGGGTTTCCGCCGGCTCCAGGGTCGGCGGCTCGCCCGGGCGCATGACCCGGTAGATGTCGATCAGCGCGTCTTCGCGGCTGGCGTTGCGGTCGATCGCCAGCGTATTGCGCATATAGGGGCCGACATTGGCGTGGTCGATCGCCAGCAGCATCACCGTGGTGATGCCGCGGCTGTCGAGCAGGTCGAGCACCTCGCCCGTCACCTCGTCGCCGGCCTCGAAGAACACCTCGCCGGTGTCCTCGTCGATCACGTCCTCGGCGAGGAAGCGGGTGAACAGGTCGTCGGCGGAGACGAGCTGGTGGGTGAGCCCGGCGTCCACCAGCTTGCGCGCTGCCCGCGCGGTGATCTTCTCACCGGACTTGACGGCGACCTCGCCGGTGTCGGCGTTCACCAGGTCCGACAGAAGCTTCACGCCCTTCACCACTTCGGCGTTGAACGGCGTCTTCCAGCCGCCCTCCACGCGCTCGAACGGCGTCTTCTCGTAGAAGATCGAGAGGATCTCTTCGCGCGACATGCCCTGGGCCTCGTACGGCGCCAGCGGCCGTTCGGCGCGCAGCGCTTCGGTGCGGGCGTCGTCCAGCGCCATCAGCAGGGTCGACACCGGCAGCTTGCGGCGCCGGTCGATGCGCACATAGAGGTGGTCCTTGGCGTCGAACTCGAAGTCGAGCCAGGAGCCGCGATAGGGGATGACGCGCGACGAAAACAGGTACTTGCCCGACGCATGGGTCTTGCCGCGGTCGTGATCGAAGAACACGCCCGGCGACCGGTGCATCTGGGAGACGATCACGCGTTCGGTGCCGTTGATGATGAAAGTGCCGTTGTCGGTCATCAACGGCATGTCGCCCATGTAGACGTCCTGCTCCTTGATGTCGCGAATCGAGCGCAGGCCGGTCTCGTCTTCCACGTCGAAGACGGTGAGGCGCAAGGTGACCTTCAGCGGTGCGGCATAGGTCATGCCCCGCTGCTGGCATTCCTCCACGTCGTACTTGGGGTCTTCCAGTTCGTAGTGGACGAAGTCGAGCTCCGCCCGCTCGGAGAAGTCGCGGATCGGGAAGACCGACCGGAACACCTCCTGGATGCCGAGGTGGGCGCGCCGCTCGGGCGGCACGTGCATCTGCAGGAACTGATCGTAGGAGCTGCGCTGCACCTCGATCAGGTTCGGCATCTGGGCGACTTCCGGAATGCGCCCGAAATCCCTGCGAACACGCTTGCGACCGGTGAAGGTGTTGGCCATCTATGCCCCTCGCTGCCCCGATGCGGTCCCGCGTCCGGGTCCCGTTCGGTTCCAACCACGCTTCCGGTCCGGGCACCGCCGCGGCATTGGGGACGGGCGCGACGCCGCCCCGTACCCGGCCGGTGCTTTCCGGAGACCGGAATGCAAAAACGCCGAGCGGCGGGCAGCCCACACGGGCCGCCCGCCGAACGACGACGTCACTTCAGAAACTTTGCGCTACGCACCTACTTAATGTCGACCTTTGCACCGGCTTCTTCAAGCTGCTTCTTGAGCTTTTCGGCCTCGTCCTTCGGCACGGCTTCCTTGACCGCCTTCGGCGCACCCTCCACCAGGTCCTTGGCCTCCTTCAGGCCGAGACCGGTGATCGCGCGCACCTCCTTGATGACGTTGATCTTCTTGTCGCCCACTTCGGCGAGGATCACGTCAAATTCGGTCTTCTCCTCTTCCGGAGCAGCCGCTTCCGCCGCGGCACCGGCCGGCATCATGGGCATCGCACCCATGGCCATCGGGGCCGCCGCCGACACGCCCCACTTCTCTTCCAGCAGCTTGGACAGCTCGGCAGCTTCCAAGACGGTCAGGCTGGACAGGTCGTCCACCAGCTTCTGCAAATCAGCCATTTCAGTTCTCTCCTGGTCTCACTTCTGGTTTCGGCATCCGCGTGGGGCCATGGGCCCGGATCACGCCGCCGCCCCCGTCTGGGAATAGGCTTTGAGCACGTTGACCACCTGGGTCGGCGGTGCCGCGATGACGCGGGCCACCTTGGCGGCCGGCGCCGGGAGAACGCCGACCATGCGCGACGCCGGGGCCTGCAGGACGCCGATGATCCTGGCGCGCAGCTCCTCGATCGGCGGCATCTTGGTCAGCGCCTCGACGGCCTCTCCGGTCAGGGTCTGGCTGCCCAGGCCACCGCCAACGACTGTGAGCTTGTTGTTGCTCTTCTTGGCGTAGTCCCAGACGACCTTGGCGACCGCGATCGGATCGGTTCCGTAGGCCACGGCGGTGGGCCCGGTGAACAGGCCCTCCAAGTGCTCGAACGCAGTTCCCTTCAGGGCACGGCGGGCAAGCCGGTTCTTGGTCACGCGGAAAGACGCCCCGGCCTCACGGACCTTGCGCCGCAGGTCGGTCGACTCTGCGACGGTCATGCCCTGGGCATGGGTGATGATCACCGTCTCCGCCGAGAGCAGGCCCTCGTGCAGTTGGGCGATCTTCTCTTCCTTCTGTGCGCGTTCCACGGATTGCCTCCGTTCGGCCCGGTGCCCCGTGCTGCAGCGCGGGTTCCGGGCGTTGCACCCCGGACCGTCCGGCATGGGGATCGCTCCCGGCCGTCCGGCCCACTCACATTGTCCTGCCCCAGAAGTTCGACCCTGGCCCCGGCCGGCCCTGGCGGGCGGGCGGGGTGTTGGATCTCCTCCCGTCTATGCAGGCGGTTTAAGCCGGATCGCACCGGCACCTGCAGTCTCGGACAGGCTCTGCGGGGTCGATCGCTCGCCCCCGCACCACCCGGGCCGCCGAAGCGGCCGGGAATGGCGTTTCTTCAGTCCGGTTCCGGCCCGCTCCCCCACCCGGCTACCCACAGCAGTATCCTGGAATGGGTGGCCAGGCGGGGCAGCGGGCCGGCGCCGACCAATCAAAACAACTTACGTCGCCGCCCCCGGATCGGATGCGATGCGCGCCACGTCGAGGCGCAGGCTCGGCCCCATGGTGGAGGTGAGCGACGCCTTCTTCAGGTACTGGCCCTTGGCGCCCGCCGGCTTGGCCCGCACGATGGCATGGACGAAGGCGCGCACGTTTTCCGCCAGCCGCGCCTCGTCGAAGCTGCACTTGCCGACGCCGGCATGCACGATGCCCGCCTTCTCCGCGCGAAACTCCACCGTGCCGGCCTTGGCCGCCTGCACCGCCGCGGTCACGTCCGGCGTCACGGTGCCCAGCTTGGGGTTGGGCATCAGGCCGCGCGGACCCAGCACCCGGCCCAGCCGGCCGACCACGCCCATCATGTCAGGCGTAGCGATGCAGCGGTCGAAGTCGAGCCGGCCTTCCTGGATCTCCTTGGCCAGATCGTCCGCACCGACGATATCGGCCCCGGCGGCGGTCGCCTCCTCGGCCTTGTCGCCGCGGGCGAACACCAGCACCCGCACACTCTTGCCGGTGCCGTTGGGGAGCTGGACCATGCCGCGCACCATCTGGTCGGCGTGGCGCGGGTCGATGCCTAAGTTCATGGCGATCTCGATGGTCTCGTCGAACTTGGCGTTGGCGCGCGCCTTCAGGAGCTTGACCGCCTCTTCGACATCGTAGGCCTTGTTGCGATCGAGCCCTTCGAGGGCCTTCGCCATCCGCTTGGGTGTGCGTGCCATTGCCCTTACTCCACCACTTCGTAGCCCATGGAGCGGGCTGTGCCGCGCAGCATGCTGACCGCCGCGTCGATGTCGTTGGCGTTGAGATCCTTCATCTTGATCTCGCCGATTTCCTTGAGCTGGTCGACGGTCACCTGGCCGACGAAACCGCGCCCGGTGGTCGAGCTGCCCTTCTCAAGTCCGGCTGCCTTCTTCAGGAAGTAGCTGGCCGGCGGGGTCTTGGTGACGAAGGAAAAGCTGCGGTCGCCGTAGGCGGTGATCACCACCGGGATCGGCATGCCCTTTTCCAGGTTCTGCGTCTGGGCGTTGAACGCCTTGCAGAACTCCATGATGTTGAGGCCGCGCTGGCCGAGCGCGGGGCCGATGGGTGGCGACGGATTGGCCGCCCCCGCCGGCACCTGCAGTTTGATGTAGCCGACGATCTTCTTCGCCATATTCGTCCTCCATTGGGGCCGGGCGCGCGGCCTGCCCCGTGGGGTTCGCGGTTGCGGCCGTCCGTGGACTTCCGGACTGAGCCTCCCGCGCGCTCTGATCCGTCGGCCGAAACCTCGGGATCGCTTCTTTAGTCTATCGCTGCGCCGCACTTCCGAACGGGCGCGCCAGCGACCGTTCGCAAACCCAAAGCCCTAAAGCTTTTCCACCTGGGCGTATTCCAGCTCCACCGGGGTGGCGCGGCCGAAGATCGACACCGCCACCTTCAGGCGCGAGCGCTCCTCGTCCACTTCCTCGATCTCGCCGTTGAACGAGTTGAACGGGCCGTCGCAGACCCGCACCTTCTCGCCCACCTCGTAGGTGACCGAGGGCTTGGGCCGCTCGATCCCCTCCTGCACCTGCTGCAGGATGCGCCCGGCCTCCTGCTCGGAAATCGGCACCGGCCGGCGCGCGCCCAAAAAGCCGCTGACCTTGGCGGTGTCCTTCACCAGGTGCCAGGTGTCGTCGGTCAGATCCATCTTCACCAGCACGTAGCCGGGGAAGAACTTGCGCTCGGCGTTGACCTTCTGGCCGCGGCGGACCTCGATCACTTCCTCGGTCGGCACCGAGACGTCCTCGATCAGCTCGCCCAGCCCCTTCTTGTCCGCCTGCTCGCGGATCGACTGGGCGACCTTCTTCTCGAAGCCCGAATGCACGTGGATGACGTACCACCTGGCGGTCATGGCCTCAGCCCCCCAAGCCCAGGATCGCGCCCACGGTCAGGCTCACCACGCCGTCCACCACCAGGAAGAAGATCGACATGATGATGACGAACACGAACACCATCGCCGTGGTGATCATGGTCTCCTTGCGGCTGGGCCAGGTGACCTTGGAGACCTCCTGGCGGACCTGCCGATAGAATTGCGCCGGGCTCGTCTTCGCCATGATGACCGAATTCTAACCTTACGTTTCGTTGCCGCCACTGGCAGGGGTGGCAGGACTCGAACCCGCAGCCCCCGGTTTTGGAGACCGGTGCTCTACCACTTGAGCTACACCCCTGTCTGCCGATGCGGGCAACCCCGGCCGGCAACACCTAGGTTCGGTCTTGTCCGCCCGGCACAAAAAACCCGTCTCGCACACACACGTGTCGGCGAGCGAGCGGCGGTGATAGCCGAAGCGCAGGCGCGATGCAAGCCGGCAAAGGGGCTTTACACAGCCGGACGCAGCAGCCATGCCGCCCGCCGGGGCGTGGAGCGGGTGAAGGGAATCGAACCCTCACTGCCAGCTTGGAAGGCTGGTGCTCTACCATTGAGCTACACCCGCGCCGCACCGGGCCGGTGAGGCCGCAGTGCCGATGCCAAACTGGAAAGCACGCATAGAGCCTGCGGTCAACGCGCTGGTTCCGTCGGCGTCCTCACAGAGGGCTTAGATGGATGTGCCGCCGCTTGTCTGCAATCCTGTGTCCGGCCAGCACCGGGGAGGGTTGCGGATGGACGCCCAGGCGATGTCGGACCATTGGGGATCGGGCGACGTTTTCGCCCTGATCCTCGACGCCATGGCGGCGGCGGGGATCGCGCCGGACACCATGACGGTGGCGCGCATGGCGCCGGTCGACCATTTCCACGCGCGCGGCTTTCCCGCCACCGTGGAGCTGGCCGATGCCCTGCCGATCCTCCCCGGCCACCACTTGGTGGACATCGGCTGCGGCCTCGGCGGGCCGGCCCGCTATCTGGCCGAACGCTTCGGCTGCCAGGTCAGCGGCATCGACATCACCGGCCCCTTCGTGGAGGCCGCCAACAAGCTCACCGCCTTTCTGGGGATGGCGGGACAGGTGGACGTGCAACTGGGCGACGGCCACCACCTGCCCTTCGACGATGCCGCCTTCGACGGCGGCTACACCCAGCACGTAACGATGAACGTGGCCGACCGTGCGCAGTTCTACGGCGAAGCGTTCCGCGTGCTGAAGCCGGGTGCCTTCTTCGCGCTGACGGAACATTGCCTGGGTCCGGCGGGCGACCCCCACTTCCCCGTCCCCTGGTCGGAGGACGGCAGCGGCTCCCACCTGGTCACGCCCGCCGACACCGTGGCCTATCTGGCAGCAGCCGGGTTCGCGGACATCGCGGTGGAGGACACCGGGGCGAAATACGCCGCCGGCTACCGGCGCGCCCTGGAGCTGGCCGCACAAGGCACGCTGCCGCCCTTCGGCTCGCAGATCCTGTTGGGGGCGACGGCGCTCGACAAGACGCTCAACTCCGCCCGCAACATCGAGGAGCGCCGCACCCACCCCGTGCAGATCGTCTGCCGCAAGCCCGGCTGACGGCGACCCCGGAGATGCACGCCGCCCCCCGCCCCCCCTCAATAGGAAGTGGCGAAGATGGCCAGGATCGCCTCCGCCGCGCTGAAATCGCGGTTGGGCGCCCCCAGCAGCCGGCGCGCCCGCACCGTCCAGCCGGGCACGGTGTGACCGCCGCCCTCCACGCGAAAGAGGGTAACCGAAGCGCCGGGCGTGCACCCCCGCCAGTCGAACCGCGTCACCGTGGTGCCGTCGCCGGGATCGCGGTCGGCCAGCGGCGCCGCAGCCGGCGCGCCGCAGCCGAAGGCCTGGATAAAGAGGCCGGCGGTCTGCTCGACGCCCAGCACCTCGCCGCGGCGCCCGAAGGTGCCGACGCCGCCGCCGCCGTAGGGCACCAGGGGATCCTCCGTACCGTTCACCATCACCACGGGCATCGGCGCCAGCGCACAGGGGCCGACGCCTGCCGGCATGTTGGCGATCATGGTGCCGATGCCGGCGAACCGCCCGGCCGCGCGGCAGGCCATGGTGAAGGTCATCATGCCGCCGTTGGAAATGCCGGTGAGATAGATACGGTCGGCCTGGGCGATGCCGTCGGCCACCAGGGCATCGGCGAGGGCTGAGAGATAGGCGACGTCGTCGGGGCCGTCGCCGTCGCGCCAGCCCACCCGCCCGTCGTTCCAGCGCCGGTCGATCCCATCGGGGAAGACGGCGGTGAAGCCCGCCGCGGCGGCGGCCTCGGCGAACCCGCTGGTGGCGGCGGTATGGGCGCCGCTGCCGAGCCCGCCGTGCAGCACGATCACCGTGGGCCGCGGTCCGGCGCCGGCCGGCAACAGCAGGGCGGTGCGCACCCCGTCCGCGGTCGCGATCGCGTAGCGCGAGCCGTCGTCCACCGTGGCGGCGGCATCGCCGGCGGCCAAAGCTGCCAACAACAGGAGGATGCCGCCGAGGGCACGCCGCGCCTGCGCGTGCGCGGCCCCGCTGCGTTGTCGGATCGGGTGATCGGGCATGGCAAGGCTCCCCTGTCGTGCGCCGCCGCTGCGCCCGGCGGTCTGTGCTTGCACGCACCATGGCAGCCTGTCGGTCGCGGCGGAAATGGTTCGCCAACGCCGTGCCGCGCTCTCTCGCGGCCGCCCCGCCGCGCGGCCCGCCGCCGCACCGGGCTACGGCAAGTCCGGCGCAGAGATCAGCAGTTTCCATGCAAAAACTCAAAAGATATGTTCTGAAAATTGCCGCTTTTCCGTTGCACCTGCGCCAAAATTTCTATTGCATATTAACAAAGTGCGCGAACGAGCCTGGATGTCTGGAGGCATTGGCCGTTTGGTGACGGCTTTACTGAGGGGAGACATGAAATGGGCGGCGGACCGGCAACTGTACCTCTACCATCCAATGTGCCCCCTCCAGGATTTACGGAGGCTCAACAGGCCAGTTACAGGCAGCTATACGCGGCCTATGAGAGTTTCATGGCCAGGGGCGACATGAGAGCGGCCGGGCAAGCTCTTTCACGGCTGAATACTTACGTCGTTCAGTGCATCAGGGCCAATGCGCAGGTCATACGCAACATCGCGAGGCCGGATCCCGGCCTGCTGCAGTGGATCCGCGACAACCTACAACAGGCCATCAATTATCTGCTGGTGGGTGCCGGCAATATCCTGCGGGCGCAGATTTGGCCAGCCGTGCAAACGATGCTGCGATTGATCGGCGCAATTCTTAGCGGAATGGTCGAGGTGATTGGCGCGCTGTTGGTCTCCGCGGAGTTCTGGATCTTCATCGCTCTGGCGGTGCTGGTTTGCTGGGTGGTGTATTCGGGCCAACAGAACCCGGCCACGGCCCAGAACCTGCGGACCCTGGCGCAGAACCCCTACGAGGGCCTGCTCTGCCACTTCGCGCGCTTCGGCACCAAGTTCGCCAATATCGGGTAGTCGCGACGGCGCACGTCGGGGGGCCTCGGAGTCCGGCCCCTCGGCGATGCTCGCTCGAAACGCTCCACCGCAGCGTTTCGCCCTTCAGCGATCGCGCCCAGCCGATGTTCGAGGGGAGGGTCTGCGGCGCCGGCGGGCGCCCGGGAACGCGGCTCCTTGGCTGCGCCACGCGTAGCCCGAAGGGCATTGGCCTTCAGCGATCACGCTCACCCGGTTTCCCAAGGGAGGTTCTTGCGGACTTGGTGGGCGCCTCGGAGCCTAGCTCCTCGGCGATCCTCGCTCGAAACGCTCCACCGGAGCGTTTCGCCCGCTATCGCGGGACGCTCGGATGGTGGAGGGGGTTGGATTCGAACCAACGTAGGCAATGCCAACGGGTTTACAGCCCGTCCCCTTTAGCCACTCGGGCACCCCTCCAGCCGTCTCGGCCGGCGGTCGTGGATCAGACCGCCAAAGGCCGGTTCCAGTCGCCGGGCGACCGGAAGCGCCGCACTATGACCCTTGGCGTTGGCGTGTCAACAGGCTATCCGGCATGCCTTCGCCCCCGATCCGGACCCCGCCATGGACCCCGTCAAGGATCCCGCCCGTTCGCCGCCCGACCGCCGCCCCCATGCCAACCGGCCGGGTGCCCGGCCCAACCGGCTCCCCGACAAATTCCTGTTCGGCTGGCACCCGGTGCGGGCTGCCCTGCTCAACCCCGAACGGCCGGTCCACCGCCTGATGTGCCTGGAGGCTGCGGCAGCGGACCTCACCCAAGCGGTGGCCGAGGCCAGGGCCGCCGGCATCGCCCGGCCGGACCCGCAGGTGCTCGGCCGCCAGCGCCTGGAACGGCTGGTACCGCCGGGGGCGGTGCACCAGGGCGTGGTGGTGGAGATCGGCCCGCTGCCGCCCACCGACTTGGACGACTTGGGCCGCATGGCCGAAACCCGGCCGGGCCCCGCCGTGGTGGTGGCGCTCGACCATGTTACCGATCCGCACAATGTCGGTGCCGTGGTCCGTTCGGCCGCCAGTTTCGGCGCACTCGGCGTGATCGTCACCGACCGCCACGCGCCGGAAGTCACCGGCACGCTGGCGCGCAGTGCCTCGGGCGGCATCGAGCGGGTGCCGCTGGTACGCGTGGTCAACCTGGCTGCAGCACTGGACACGCTGGCCGGCTGGGGCTTCCGCCGCATTGGGCTGGACGAACACGCCGAAGCCGCCATCGGCGGCCTGCCGGCGCTGCCGCGGGCAGTGCTGGTGCTGGGTGCCGAAGGGGCCGGCCTGCGCCCCAAGACGCGGGAGACCTGCGACCAGTTGGTGCGCCTGCCCACGGTGGGCGACTTTGCCAGCCTCAACGTCTCCAACGCCGCAGCGGTGGCCCTCTACGCGCTGACGCAGGCCGGCGGCTGACGGCGGCGCAGGACGGCCGTCACACGCGGGTGTTCTGGTCCATCAGCATGCGCAGCTCCGATTCCAGGTTGTCGCGGCGGCGGCGCAGGTTGAGCGCCCGGTCGCGCTGCCCGGGATCGGACGTCTGGTCGAGCGACGCGAGCTGCTTGTCGATCTCGCCATATTGCCGGCACAGGTCGTTGAAGTTCTGATTGCTCTCGAACAGGTGGTCGATCAGGTTGCGGAACCTGGGGAACCGCTGCATCAGTGTCTTCTTGCCCGCTGGCATCGCCGCTCCTCCCACCGCCGGCCGTGCCTTTTCGCTGCGGCCGGCCACTCATTATTTTGGTTGATGGCAATCGCCGGGGAAGCTCCTGGCCCCTTGCGCCGGTACACTTGCTTGTGCCGGCGCAGCAATTCCATTAGGGAGGATCCTACCAGAACGCCAAATAAACATGAACTGCCGGCATAGCTCAACTGGTAGAGCAACCGCCTTGTAAGCGGTAGGTTGCGGGTTCAAGTCCTGCTGCCGGCACCATCTTGACGCGTGTTATTGTGGATCGCGTGCGAATGTTGTCGAAGTCAACATCCTACGGGCGGGCCAGTGGCGCCGCCATCAGCGGCAGCCGGTGAGCGGCGGCGACGCCGACGACCAACCCGCCGACGGTGCGCCCGAGCCACCGGGTTCCGAACGCCGTGCCCACGCCCGCCGCACCGTGCTGTGGACCGGCACCATGGCGATCGGCGACAGCGAAGTGCAGTGCACGATCCACGACATCTCATCCGGCGGCGCGCTGCTCGACATCGGCCGCGCGTTCAAGACCGACGACCGCATCATGCTGCGGGTCGCCGGGCTTGGCGAGGTGCCGGGCCGGGTCGCCTGGCGCGACGGCAACCTGGTGGGCGTCGCCTTCCTGGTGGGCGCCAGCTACATCACGCGCATGATCGTCACCCGCTGAGCCGCGGGGGCAGCGGCGCTATTGGCCGTCCGCCCGGCCGCGCGGCCTTGCCAGTCCGGCCTTCAGCTTCAGGTACTTGCGCACGTAGGTCCAGCGCAGCGCCTGGGAGGCCGAAGCGGCGACGGCGGCTCGGTACATGGCCGCCGCCTCGTCTGCCCGGCCGTCGAGGTAGAGCGAGCGGAACTGCGACAGCAGGATCTTGGCTTCGAAGCGGCTCCGGTAGGCAAGGAACCGCGGCGCCAGCCCGCTGTCGTCGAACAGGGCGCTGACCATCGCCGCCCAGGTCTCCGGGGAGTCCACCGCCCGGCGGATCGCCCGCTCCGGCGACACCCGGTAGATGCGCGTCACCTTGGCGAAGGCGGCGGCCGGTGCGGCGGCGAGCACGCGGGCGTAGTAGACGAGGTCCTCGCCGAAGCGGATGGCGGGGAAGCGGGCCGCGGCCGCCACCTCGCGGCGGATCAGCGCAGTGCCGATGGTGGGATGCACGGGACGGTGGAACAGGATGTCGCGGAAGCGCGCCTCCGGCGACCGGTCCGCCGTGCCCGGCAAATAGGTGCGCGTGCGCCCGCCGGGATAAACTTCGTCGTAACCGCCGAACCACAGCCCCGCGTCCGGCTTTGCCTGGGCGGCGCGGCGGAAGGCGGCAAAGGCATCGTCGCTCAGTTCGTCGTCGGCGTCGACGAACACCACGCAGTCCGCGGCGGCCAGCTCCAGCCCGCGGTTGCGCGCCGGCCCCGGACCGGCATTCTCCTGGCGCACCCAGCGCAGCGGGGCGGCCGGATGGTCGGCCAGGCTGTCGAGCACCTCGGCGGTGGCATCGCTGCTGCCGTCGTCCACCACGACGATCTCGCACTCCCCGTCCTGGCGGCGGACCGAAGCCACGGTGTCCGCGATGGTATCGGCCGCGTTGTAGGCGGCGATCACCACGGAAATCGACGGCGTTGGGCTCATCGGAGGCTCCCGGAAAGGACGGCGCCGGCGCAGCGGCGGCGGGCGTCAGCGGCCGCCGACATCAGCCACAGCACCGGCCCCGGTGCAACCGTCGCCGTCACCAATTGCGCCCCTTCGGCGGGCTTTGATCGGATTTGGTGTAGACTCAGGGGCCAGCGCGACCGAAATAGTCGATCGGAGGCCGCACCTGTCGTTTGGCGTGGCCTAGCCGCACCGCTATGATACATCGTAGACGGGCAAGGCAGAGGATGGGCTGGGGAACGGCATCGTGGCGCGGGGAAGCGAACAGGCACTGAACCGAAAGCCGAGCGGATCGGCCAGTCCCGGACACCGGGCGCGGGTCCGCGCCATGACGGCGCCGATCCCGGTCTCGCGGTAGTCGCCCGGCATGCTGACCTTGTCCCCCGATACTCCGAGCTGGGATCTGCTTCCGTGTGGGCTGGCGATCGTCGATGCCGCCGGCCAGGTGAAGGCGGTCAACGCATCCGGCGGCACCGTACTGCGCCGCCTGCTGTCCCTAGGGCCGGGCGAGCCCGTCACCGACCTGTCGGCCTGCCTGCCCCTGCGCGATGCCATCCGCTCCGCCGCCTATGGCGGGGGTGCGCCGGAAGCGGTGCTGGATCTGCCGGTGGCGCCACCGCGCCCGCCGGCCAAGCTGAAAGTGGTCTGCATCCCGGAAGGCGACGGCACGGTGCTGCTGTCGATGACCGAGCAGCCGACGGCGGCATCCGCCGGCCCGGCCAACGCGTTCTTCGAGCGCCGCTTCCGCGTGCTCGCCGGGCTGACCAACGATTGGTTCTGGTCGACCGACACCGAAGGCCGCTTCATCGAAACCTTCGACGAGGCGGGGCGCCTGCTGGTGTCGTCCGAAGTGGTCGGCCGCAAGCGGTCCGACTTTCTCGATCCCAGTGAGGATCCGGGGGATTTCGCGGCCATCGCATCGGCCGAAGCCACCCGTCGGCCCTTCCGCAACCTGGTCTACCCGCAACGCCAGATGGACGGCACGACCCGGTGGATCAGCGTCAGCGGCACGCCGCAATACGATACCGGCGGGCAATTCATCGGCTTTGCCGGCACCGCCGCGGATGTGACGCGCCGCCATCGCGCGGAAATGGAGCTGCGCCGCGTCAACACCGCCTTGGAAGAACGCGTGCGTGCCCGCACCCAGGCCCTGGAAGCGGCCCTGGAGCGTTACCGCTCGGCCGAGGCGGAAGCCGCCCAGGCCAACCGCGACAAGAGCCTGTTCCTCAGCGCCGTCAGCCACGACCTGCGCCAGCCGCTGCAGGCCGCGATCACCAATCTCGGGCTGCTCGGCTGTACCTCCGTCGGCGAAGACGGCCGCGAGGCGTTTGCCCGTCTCGGCGAAAGCCTGGGCGACCTGGCCGACCGGGTGGAACAGCTTCTCGACGTGGCGCGCATCGACAACGGCACGTTGGAGGTGCAGCGCGAGTGCTTCCCGGTGCGCCAGATCACCCGGCGGCTGGCGGAACGCTTCGGCCCGCTGGCCGAGCTGCGCTCCATCGAACTGGCGATCGCCGACACCGATCAGGCGGTGCAGAGCGATCCCTACCATTGCGAACGCATCCTCCACTACTTGCTGGACCACGCCTTCCGGGCACCACGCACGCGGTCGGTCCGGGTCGGTATCGATATCGACGACACCCTTGCGACCGTGTGGGTGGAAGACGACGGCACCGAACCGTTTGATCGGGCCGCCGCCATCTGGGCGGCCTCGCGGTTTCGCGACCTGGTGGACGATGCCCCCGACGGCGGCTTGGCGCTGGCCATTGCGGAACGCCTGGCGCGCATGCTCGGCCACGTCTGGCGGGTCGGCCACCGGCCCGGCGGCGGCACCCTGGTGGCCATCGGCCTGCCGCTGGCGGCCGAAGAGTCGATTTCGGCCCGCAGCACCGGCCTTGCCGATGACGGGCGCCACCCGCCGATGGCGATCGGGCTGCAAGGCCAGATCGTCGTGATCGAAGACGACCTGAGGGTGCTGGACAGCCTGTGCGCGGTCCTCGGCGAACTGGGCTTTCAAACCTTGGCCGCCACCTCGCTGGACGATGCGCTCGGCCAGCTTGTGCGCGACGAGGTGTGGCCGCTGCTGGTGCTGGCCGACCAGAAGCTGGGCACCGGGCGCACCGGCACCGAAGCGATCGCCGTGCTGCGCCGGGTCTTCGGCTCCGACCTGCCGGCAATGATCCTGACCGGCGACAGCGCCGCCCTGGCGCAGGCGACCACCGGCTCGGTGCCGGTGCTGGCCAAGCCGATCGGGGCGGAGGATCTGCGCAACGCCATCGAAGCGGTGCTGGCGGAAGGGATGGACGTTTCCACCCTGGCCTGACGCGGTCCGCAGCCGGCCACGGCCCGGTGCCCGGCACCCGGGCAGGGCACATATCGGCGATCCGCAGCTTGCGCCGCCGTTCCGCAATGCTATGAACGCCACCGCCGATGCCGCTGCGATCGGTCTCAGGCCGTTTGCCTGTGCCGCCCCGGCGCCCGTCCCGTTCCTGCCGCCGAGCCGCCCCCAAAGCCGTCGACCGAGCTGCCATGACGTCCCTTACCGACCGCCTCAGCCAGATCACCGGTGCCGCCTTCGCGGCCTTGGAGCTGCCGCCCGCCCTGGGGGCCGTCGCCGTGTCCAACCGCCCGGATCTCAGCCAGTTCCAGTGCAACGGCGCCATGGCGGCCGCCAAGCTGGCGCGCAAGCCGCCGCGGGAAATCGCCCAGGCGGTGGCCGACCGGCTGGCCGCCGATCCGATCTTTGCCGAGGTGTCGCTGGCCGGCCCCGGCTTCCTCAACCTCACCGTCACCGATGCCTGGCTGGCCGCACATGTGGATGCGCTCACCAGCGATCCGCGCCTCGGCGTGCCCGATCTCGGCCATGGCGCCACGGTGGTGCTGGACTACGGCGGCCCCAACATCGCCAAGCCCATGCATGTGGGCCACCTGCGCGCCAGCATCATCGGCGATAGCCTGCGCCGGCTGTTCGGCTTTGCCGGCTACCGCACCATCGGCGACGTGCACCTGGGCGACTGGGGGCTGCCCATGGGCATGCTGATCAGCGAGCTGGCGATCCGCCACCCCGACTGGCCCTATTTCGACCCGGCGGCGACCAGCTTTCCCGCCCAGTCGCCGGTGGAAATGGACGACCTGGAACAGCTTTACCCCGAAGCCGCGGCGGCCTGCCGCGACGATGTCGCACGGCTGGAGGCCGCCCGCACGGCCACCGCCGAGCTGCAGGCCGGTCGGCCCGGCTACCGCGCCCTGTGGCAGCACTTCTTCGACGTCTCGGTCGCCGGCATGCGCCGGGACTTCTCCGCCCTCGGCGTCAGCTTCGACCTGTGGAACGGCGAAGCCTGCGTGCACGACCTGATCGCCCCGATGATCGAGGCGTTGCGCCGCGACCGGGTGGCGGAAATCGACCAGGGAGCGGAAATCGTCCGCGTCGCCGAAGACGGCGACAAGTCGGACATCCCGCCGCTGATCCTGGTGAAGTCCGACGGGGCGGTGATGTACGGCACCACCGACCTCGCCACCATCGTCGACCGGGTGCAGCGCTTCGATCCGGCGCTTTCGCTCTATGTCGTCGACCAGCGCCAGCACCTGCATTTCGAGCAGGTGTTCCGGGCCGCCCGCAAGGCCGGCCTGGCCGGCTCCGGTGTCCTGGAGCATATCGGCTTCGGCACCGTCAATGGGCCGGACGGCAAGCCGTTCAAGACGCGGGCCGGCGGCGTGATGCGGCTGGGAGAACTGATCCGCATGGCCACCGAAGCGGCGGCCGAACGGATCGCCGAAGCCGGGCTGGCCGAGGAGATGGATGCAGAAGAGCGCGCCCAGGTGGCCCGCCAGGTCGGCATCGCCGCGGTGAAGTTCGCCGATTTGGCCAACCACCGCATGTCCAACTACGTCTTCGACCTGGACCGGTTCACCCGCTTCGAGGGGCGCACCGGCCCCTATCTGCAATACGCCGCGGTGCGCATCCGATCGCTGTTGCGCAAGGCGGCCGAACGCGGGCTGGAGCCGGGCGCGGTGGAACCGGCCACCGAGATCGACCGCGATTTGATGCTGCTGCTGGGCCGCCTGCCGGACGCCGTGGCGGCGGCGGTGGACAAGCGCGCGCCCAACGAGTTGGCCGACTTCGCCCACCAGCTCAGCCAGGAGTTCAATCGCTTCTACGCCAACTGCCACATCCTCAGCGAAACCGACCCCGGCCTGCGCGCCTCCCGCCTGGCGCTGGCGGCACTGACCCACGACCAGATCGTCCACGTGCTGGACCTGCTGGGCATCGAGGTGCCCGAGCGCATGTGATGTCGCCGCTCGGCTGGCTGGGCGTCGCCGTCCTCGTCTATCTGGCCCTCTTGGCCCGCCGCGCCCGGATCGAGGGCGAATTCGGCAAGTTCCTGCTCGGCCTGGTGTTCGTGGCGGTCCTGCTGGCGGTGCTGGCCGGCCTGGTCGGGCTTTACGCCTGGCTGGTCGGCTGAACCATTCACGTTTGGACGGCACCTGCCCTCACCCCGGCCAACCGCCCGATCGTCTGCAATGGCTTGGGCGGTCGGGCGGTGGTGCGGGCTGGCGCAGACTGGAGAAAGGCACCCCTATCCCAGCGGGATGAACGAGGTTTTGGTGCTGCCGCACACCGGGCAGTACCAGTCGTTGGGGATCTCGGGAAAGGGAGTGCCGGGGGCGATGCCGCTGTCCGGGTCGCCGACGGCCGGATCGTAGATGTAGGGGCGGCAGTCCGAGGTGGTACAGATATAGCGGCGCATGTCCTGGGCGCGGGCGCCGGTCGCCGTCAGCGACAGCGGGGCCGCAGCCAGGCCCGCCAGAACGGTGCGGCGTGCGAGGTCGGTCATGCCTGACGATCCTGGGTTCCGGACGGACGCGGTGAACGCGCACCGCCTCCATACCCGGCATCGTTGGCGGCAGCCCCGCCGCCAACATTGACGCGGGTCAACGGCCACCGGAGTGTCATGGAAAATTAACGCCACGGTTGCAGGTGCGGCCAATCGGCCCGTCGTGCAAGGCTATCGGAACGGCCGGATTTCCGCCTGCTGCCGCCTGTGTCAGATTACAGTGGACGCGGTCCAGGCTTGCGACTTGGGCGCGGAATAAGAAGAAGAGTGGGGAGAGTGTGTCGTGGCCGACAGCTTCCAGTTCGATTGCCGCGGATCGGTGGTCTCCGGCTTGGGCACAGCCCGCCGCCCGCCCGCCGGCCTGACCATCGATGGGCCGGTGTTGGCCGTGGTCGATGCGGGGCTGGTCGGTGCCGGGGTGGCGGCCCCGGTGCTGGAGGGCTGGCAGGCGGCCGGGCTCGCCGTCACCGCCTTCACCGGCTTTTCCAGCGATCCCAAGGCCGCGCAGATCGATGCCGCGCGGGACGCCGCCCTGAAAATCGGTGCGGCGGGGGTGCTGGGTATCGGCGGCGGCTCGGCGCTGGACGTCGCCAAGACGGCGGCGGGCCTCCTTGGCAGCGACTTCCCTGCGGTGGACTATGCCCTGTGCCGCCAGCCGTTTCCGGCGCGCACCGCCACCCTGGTGGCGATCCCCACCACCGCCGGCACCGGGGCCGAGGTCACCCGCACCACCGTCTACAGCGATGCCGCCGGCACCAAGCTGTGGGCCTGGGATGACGCGCTGCGGCCCGATGTGGCGGTGCTCGACCCGGAGGTCACGGTCGGCCTGCCGCCGGCGCTCACCGCCGCCACCGGGGCCGATGCCCTGGTGCACGCCATCGAAGCCTGCACCAACAAGCGCGCCAACCCCATCGTCGATGCCTGGTCGCTGCACGCGATTCGCCTGGTGGTGCACACGCTGCCCGTGGCGGTGCGCCATCCCTCCGACCTGGCGGCGCGGGCGACGTTGCAGGTGGCGGCCTGCCTCGCCGGCCTGGCGATCGATGCCTGCGGCACCGGCGTCGCCCACGCGCTGGGCCATGCGCTGGGCTCGCTGGCGGGCGTGCACCATGGCCGCTCGGTGGCCTTGGGGCTCAGGGTGGCGCTGCCCGGCAACGCCGCCGCCGCACCGGAGCGCCATGCCGCCGTGAGCCTGGCGATGGGCCTGATCGGCGAGGACGACATGCAACTCGCCCCGGCGCTGGCCAGCCGGTTCGATGCCTTTCTCGGCCAGGTGGGCGTGGAGGTCTCGCTGGCCGGCGACGGCCTGGGACCGGCCGATGCCGAGCGGCTGACCCGCGCCGTCCTGCAACCGGAAAACGCGCCGATGTGCGAGGCGAACTGCCGGGAGATGACGCCGGAGGTGGTGGCCGACCTGGTGCACGCCCTGCTGACGGCGGACTGACCGTCCGCCGGGAAGAGGTCGACTCAGCGACTCGGTGGAGAGATCGAGCGGCGACCCGGGGTCAGAAGGTGAACCAGGGCTGGTCCACCTCGTAGACCTGGCCGGTGCCGTTGATGTTGGGGCGCACCGGTGCCTCCGGCATCACGCCACTGGTGCCGGGGCCGCCCAGCGCCATCAGCACGCGCCATTCGCCTCGCTCGGTTTCCATCAGCAGCGGCGAGCCGCCGTCGCCGACGCGGGCGTCGCACGCCTGCAAGGTCAGCCCGGTTTCGCCGCCGGTGCCGGCCAAGCGGCAGTTGAAGTCGCCCGACAGGATGTGGTTGCGCCCCGGGCCGTAGCCCACCAGGGCGACCGTGCCCACCGGGGTCATGGCCGCGATTTCCGCCGGGGTCAGCGACTCCCAGGTGATGGGCGCCACCGGCGGGGCTTCGTCCAGGATCACCAGGGCCCAGTTGTCGACGAAGTTGTAGACGGTGCTGCCACGGTATTCGCGCGTCTCGCGGAAGCCCGGCGCCAGGATCACCTGGCGGCCATGGGCACGGGTGACGAAGCTTTCGTCGTCCGGATTGGCGAGCGATTGGGTGAGCCCGGTGGTGAAGGTGATGGTACCGGCCCCCAGCGTGCCGCCGACGAGGCCCTGGGGAATGCAGTAGGCGGTGGTCAGCACCTCGCGGCGGCCGATCAGCGTACCGGTGCACGACTCCGCGCCCACGAAATCCAACCGGCCGATGGCCGACCACGGATAGACGGTGGGATCCACCGGCACCCGGCCGCCCACCTGGGTGGCCGCCGGATCGCCCCTGAGGCCCGGCAACGTCCGCGCCAAAGCGCCGCTCGGTGCCTGGTCGTTGGCCGTGGTGAGCAGCCGCGGCGTGTCGGTGATCGGCTGGTTGGCCGGGTCGACGCCGCTATCCGGCGCCCGCACCTGCGCGCAAGCGGCCGCCCCAAGCAAGGCAGCGCCCAGCGCGATCGACCGCAGTGGCCCTCCGATCATGGTCGATCCCCCCTGCTTCGCCCCGGCCGCCCCGTGCCGGCCGACTGGTCCCGGTCCTCCGCGGATGGGCCCACCCACCTAAGGGACCGGCGCCGCTCCAGGATTCGTACTCATAATAGTCGCGCGAAGCTTAAACGATTGCTTTCCTTTGGGCCATCCTGTTCATGCGGCGACTTAGCCGGGACCGCTCACGCCCTGAGCCCCCGCTGCGGCGGTGCCTGGCCCTCGGTGGCCGCAAGCGGTGCGGCAGTGAGGCCGAGGTCGCTTTCCTGCACGGTCTCGTGCCCGTCCACCGAAGCGAGTCGCGTCTCCAGCTCGATGCGCACCGTGCGGGTGCGAACGGGCCAGCCGCGCCGGCCGTGGGTGTAGCGCAGCTTCAGCATCACCGGCCGGGTGAGCGCCTTGGGCGTACCGATCAGCAGCACCAGGATGCCGCGATCCATGGGCGGGAAGATGTGGTTGAGCTCCAGCGGGCCCGGCCGCGCCTCCCGCCCGTCCATGGCCAGCACGGCCGGCGACGGCCGGACGACGGAGATCCGGCGCAGCCGCAGCTCCTTCAAGGTGTGGTTGCGGATGCGCAAGGTGAGCCGGCGGGTGCGTTCACTGATCGGCTCGGCCTGCCCGTCGACGAACACGCGCATCTGGCGCAGCAGCGTGCGCCGGGCCGACAGGGCCGACAGGGCGGCGACCAGGGCCAGCACCACGGCCCCCCAATCGCGAACCACCAGGACGACCGGCCAGATCTGATCCAGCACCTGGGACATGCGCCATGCTTGTCACCCCCACCGCCGCGGCACAAGGGGCGATGGGGTGAGGACAGCGGGCGGCGCGGCATGCGACCGGGCCGTGCAGCGACCCGTTGCAGGCCATCCCGTCCTTGCGTCATCTTGCCGGCACAGCATCCCTTTCTGGCAGTGCGGGCAGGGCGACCATGTTCCAGGCGTTGCGATCCAGCGTGTTGTGTTTCGGCCGGGCACGCAGCGGGGGGCCGCCGGGCCTGGCGCTGCTGGTGCTGCTGGCCTTCGTCGTCCTGGTCCCGGCCCACGCCTATGCCCAGGCGAACCGGCCGCCGCAGACCGATCCCAACAATCCGGCCTTCGACATCGCCCGCGCCATCGCGGCCTACGGCTTTGCGCCAGAGCAGGTGGGCTACCACGTGATCGACACCGCCACCGGCGCGATCCTGGCCAGCCGGAACCCCGACAGTGCCATGATCCCGGCCTCGGTGGCCAAGGTGCCCACCACCATCGCCGCGCTGGACATCCTCGGCGGCGACTACCGTTTCCGTACCGATGTGCTGGCCGGCGGCCCGCTGGTGGGCGGCGTGGTGCAGGGCGACCTCTACCTGCGCGCGGGCGGCGATCCCTTCCTCACCACAGACGACCTGGCGGAACTGGCTGAGCGGCTGCACGCGGCCGGCGTGCTCGGCGCCACCGGGCGCTTCGTCTACGACGCCACGCTCTACCCCGCGGTGTCGGAGATCGACCCGCACCAGCCGGAAACCGCCGCCTACAACACCGGCGTCAGCGCCTTCGCGCTCAACTTCAACGTTGTCAATGTCCACTGGTCGCGCGCCGGCGGCACCCTGGCGGCGGCGGCCACCACCAATACCGATACGCGCCGGGTGGCGGCATCGACCATCCGCTTCGGGCCGGTGCCGGCCGGCCTGCCGTGGTCCCAGTTCTTCACCGCCGCCGACGATGCGGCCGGCGAGGCGTGGCAGCTCGCCCCGGCCCTGCCGCCGGAGGGCGAGGACTGGCTGCCGGTGCGCCAGCCGGCCCCGCTCGCCGCCGCGGTGTTCGCGTCGCTGGCCCGCGAGGCGGGGATCGCCCTGGCGGCACCCGAATCGGGCATGGCGCCGGCCGGAGCGGTGGTGCTGGCAAGCCACCAGAGCCGGCCGCTCAGCGAAATCGTGCGCGGCGTGCTGCGCTTTTCCAACAACCTGTCGGCGGAGATGGTGGGGCTGGCGGCCATGCGGGCGCTGGCCGGCCAGCCGCTGGAGATCGCCCAGTCGGGCCGGCTGATGGGCTTCTGGCTGTCGGAGCGCTTCCCGGGTATCGATTGGCAGGGCTTCCTTTTGGACAACCATTCCGGCCTCTCCACCGCCTCGCGGGTGACCAGCCGGCAACTCGTCGACCTGCTGGTGTCCATCGACGGCCAGCGCTTCGGCGACGGCGAGTATGTGGACCTGCTGCGCATGGTGCCCTGGGTGGGCGAGTTGAACGAGGAGCGGCGAACCGCAGGGCTGCCGCCGGTCTCGATCCGCGCCAAGTCCGGCACCATGAACTACGCGGTCGGGCTGGCCGGCCTGCTGGAGCCGGGCGACGGGCGGCGGCTCGCCTTCGCCATCTTCGTCAACGACCAGGGGGCCCGGGCGGCGCTCGATGCCGCCGCCGACGATGCGGCGCGCGAGGTGAACGGCCAGACGCGGGCCTGGCTCAACCAGGCGCGGCTGCTGGAGCGCGACCTGCTGACCCACTGGGCGCTGGCGCTGTAGGACCTTTCAGGTCGTCACGGCACCAGCCCTCTCCCCCTCTCGGCCACCCTAGCCATTGCAAAACATTGGGTGGCCGGGTGGGGTGCGGGCCGGCGCCGACTCCGCCGAAGGCGAAAAAGCAAAGAACGGCGAAGACTCCGGACAAAGCCCCGCTCGCGTCAGGCCGTGGGCTCCAGGGTCTGGTCGAACAGCACGGCGAAGAAGCTGCAATCGGCCGGGCTTTGCGGGCGCAGATTGGCCTGCTCGCGTTCCAGCCGGTCGAACATGGTCGCCGGCCGCGCCCTGCCCTCGGCGTCGAACGAGGCGCCGTCGTCCTTGTAGTAGGCGCGCGCCATCCGCCGCGTCAGCCCATTGCCGAAGGAATAGACCCGCACATTGTGCACGCCCGGCAGCGTCAACAGGTTGGCCACCGACTTCGGCCGGTACCGCCGGTAGCCGTGGTAGTGGTACTCGTAATAGGACTGCAGCGCCGGGATCAGGTGGACGTGGGAGATGGTCTTGCGCCGGCCACTCTCCACCAGGCGCAAGGCGCGCACATCGTGGGCCATGTGCTCCAGGGCGGAGTGGGAGAAGATGGTGTCGTAGTCGCTGGCATCCACCCGCTCCTGGCCGAGATGGGCGCGCCGCAGGGCCGTGCGCGCGTCGGCGACGCCGGGCCAGTTGGGGCGCTCGGCGATGTCGAGGCCGAGATAGCTGCGATAGCCGAAGGTGCGGCCGATATGGCCGGCATAGCTGCCATCGCCGCAGCCGAAATCGATCACCGCGCGCTCCGGCGAGAACACCTCGCCGCCGTGGGCAAGCAGGAAAGCGAAGCACAGCACCCGGTTGGGGCTGCGGTTCAGGTGCTCCTCGCCGAACGCCGCCACATAGGCCGCACGGTCGAACACCGGCTCGAACGGGCGGATTTCCAGGTCGGTGCGGTCGAACCGCACCACCAGCCGCTCCAGTCGGGCCGACCAGCGGAAGATCGCCCTGTCCGCCCGGCCCGGCCGGCCGTCGCCACTGACGAAGTGGAAGGTCGAGCGCTGCTTCATGAGCGGAACATCTCCAGGTATCGGGCCACCACGGCCGGCTTGGAGAACTCCGCCTCCAGCTTGCGCGACGCCGCATCGACGATCGGCTGCGGCGAGGGCAGCGCGCGCAGCCGGGTGATGGCCTCGGCCAGCCCTGCGCCATCGGCCGGCGGGCAGAGGAAACCGTTCACCCCGTCCTCGATCAGCCAGGACGGTCCCTGGCTGGCGGCGGCCACCACGGGCACCTGCTGGCCCCAAGCCTCCAGGATCACGTTGCCCAGCGGCTCCATGGTCGACGGGCAGCACAGGCAGTCGGCCGCCCGGATATAGGGTGTGGGGTCGAAGGTCCAGCCGAACAGGCGCACCCGGCCGGCGAGGCCGAGGCGTGCGATGTCGGCCTCGAACTGGGCCTTCAGCGGACCGTCACCGAACAGCCAGACATGCAGGTCGGGCAGCCGGGCCGCCGCCTCGATCAGGTAGGCGAAGCCCTTGCGCTCGACGAAGCGGCCGAGCGCGCAGACGAGGTAGGCGTCCTGCGGCGTGCCATGGGCGCTGCGGTCCGCCGGCTCCGCCAGGGTGGTCTCCACGAAGTTGCTGATGACGCGGATGCGGCTCGCCGGCCAGCCGATCACCTCGCACCACTGGCCGATCTCCGGGGTGTTGCAGACGATGCGCTCGCAGGTGCGCATGCGCTTGGCGCGGGTGGGAAAGTCGCCCAGGCGCACAATGGTCTTCACGCCCGGCAGGCCCTGGGGCACCCAGGCGGCCCCATCCACCATCCAGCCGAGGATGACGTCCGGCTTGAAGCGCTTGGCGACGGACAGGACGCGCCAGCGGGTGTAGGGACGCTTCAGGGCAGAGCGGCTGAAGCGTGAGGTGTGGAATGGGCAGACCGGCGCGATGGTTGCGTGCCAGGCGCGCTTGGGGCGGGTGAATGCCGTCTGCTCCACGCCGGCTTCGGCCAGCGCCGTCACCAGCCGTACGAAAAAGCTCTCCGCCCCGCCCTTGGAGCCGAGATGGATGTGCATGATGCGCAGGCCCTGGCCGTCCCCTGCCATGCCGTCACGACCCGTCGATGCGGCTATAGTAGGAGTGGGAGACGCCGAGCAGCCCGCGGATCACGCCCACCCCCTTGGCGATGCGCAGGATGCCGTAATAGGCCACCTTCTCGCCGCGGATGCGGTTGAACGGGATCACCACGCCGCCGACGCCGGCCGCCGCCGCCCCCACGACGATCCGCCGCAGCGCCTTAGGAAGCTGGCGCAGCACCACGTAACGGGTGCCGCGACGCAACGCGTTGAGCTGGGTTTCGGAGCTGTGGGCCATGATCACCCGGCTGATCAGCCGGCGCGGCGTCACCCGCGAGGCAGGGATATCCTCCTCCACGACGGCATCGTCCACCCAGATCAAGCGGGCGCCGGTGTCGCGCACCCGCTTGAAGAAATCGATGTCTTCCGCACCGTAGGTGAAGCGCTCGTCGAAGCGCAGGCCGGCCCCCTCGCCGCACACCACCTTGGCGGCCATCAGGATGTTGTTGGTGGCGGCCGAGCGGATGGGCGTGCCGGTGGGGCGGTCCTTGGTGACCTGGTTGACCCACCAGTGGGGCTCGCGCTGGCCTTGGTAGATGCGCACCACCGGCCCATTGGCGACATCGGCCTCGAAGTCGAGGCAGGCGGTGTGCAATTTGGTGAGCCAGTCGCGCCGTGCCCGCTCGTCGTCGTCGATCAGGGCGATCCAATCGGGCTGTTCGGCACAGCAGGCGTCAAGGGCGGTGTTGCGCGCGAACGGGATGCCGGGCCGCGGCTCCTGCACGTAGCGGATGGGCACGCCGGAGACGGACGCCACGGACTCCGCCACATCGCGGGAGCGGATCTCGGGGTCGTTTTCCACCACCACGATGGAGATATCGGCGTTGCGCGGGCGTTCGAGGGCGACTAAGGACTCGAGGCACTGGCGGAGCATCTGGGGTCGGCGCGCCGTGCAGACGGCGATAGCGATACGGTCTCGCCTCATGCTTCACATTCGGGGTTGCGTGCGGCCAGCGCCTGCGGAAGGACGCGAATGGGTAGCGGAACGTCCCCAGGTTGGCAAGCGGGCAGCCCGGAACGCCGGCCCAAGGACATAGCCGGGGGCAGCCTGATCCCGGCTTTGGTGTTGCGGTATCCGCGCCATCGCGCGCAGGGGCCCGGACCTCGGGCCACGGGAAGACTCCAGGGGAGAACAGGGTGCAAGGGTCGCTGAAGATCTGGGCGCGACGGCGCTTTCGTCCGAAGGTGGTGACGGTCGACGGCGTGCGCCTCAGCGCCGACCTGGCCGTGGTCAGCAAGGAAGTGCGGCGCGGCCTCTACCTGGACGACTACGAGGTCGGCGAACGCGCCCTGGCGCGCAAGCACCTCACCGCCAGCGACCGCGTGCTGGAAGTGGGCGGCGGCGTCGGCCTGGTGTCGCTGGTGTGCGCCGGCGTCGTCGGTGCCGGCAACCTGCGGATCTACGAGCCCAACCCCGTCGCCTGCGGGGCCATCCGGCGCAACTTCGCGCTTAACGGCCTGGAGCCGGACCTGCGCCAGGCCGCCGTGGGCGAAGCCAGCGGCAGCGGGGTATTCCATATCCACACCAACATCTTCTCATCCTCCCTCATCGACCGCCGCGGCACCACGCCGACGGAGGTGGAGATCGCAGGTGCCGCCGACGTGCTGGCGGACTTCGCGCCCACCGTGGTGGTGATGGACGCGGAGGGGGCGGAGCTGACCGTGCTGCCGCTGCTCGCCGGGGCCTCGGTGCGCGGCATCATCGTGGAACTGCATCCCCACATCGTCGGCGAGGCGGAGTGCGAGGCGCTGCTCCAGCAGATGGCCGAAATGGGGTTTGCGGTGGCCGACCGCTTCGATGCCAAGGTGGTGTGGCTGGAACGGACACCCGGCCACTAGGACCTGAAGCTACTTCTTGATCGAACGGCATCGCCACACAGGCCGGGCGCGCCTGCAAAGCCGTGGCCAAATCGCTGGATGTCGGCCATGCCCTCCCCTATCTTCGCTCCCGTTGAGAAGCCCAATCGCCCTGCCGCTGCTCGGATAAATCGACAATGAATATAGGTGCTTCCTTGAGGTCGGCCGCCAACCGACTGCTTGCGCCGACCGGTTACCAGTTGGCTAAGAAGAAAAAGCTGGCGGATTTCTATCTGCACGAATACGGCAGCTACGAAGAATATCGTGATATTCAGATTCATTATAACAAGCGCAAGCTCAATCAGGTCTGGGCGGACGAAGCCACCCTCGACGCGGTGATCGGCGTGCTCAAGGACACCTTCGGCGAGCGGCCGCTGCGCGGCCTCTGCCACGGCGCGCGCAACGGCTTCGAACAGGCCTACCTGCGCAAGACCGCCGGCTACGACGCCACCGGCACCGACATTTCCGACACCGCGACCCAGTTCGAGCATTCCGTCGTATGGGACTTCCACGACGTCAACCCGGACTGGGTGGGCGCCTTCGACTTCGTCTATTCCAACTCGCTGGACCAGTCCTGGAAGCCGCGGGGCGCCCTGGTGACCTGGCTCAACCAGCTCAAGGACGATGGGCTGCTGCTGATCGAGCATACCGAAGCACACGGTCCGGTCGGCGCCTCGGCCATGGATCCGTTCGGCGTTCGCCCCGTCGCCATGCCCTACGTGCTCGCCCAGTGGTTCGGCCACGACATTTCCATCCGGTTCGTCACCTGCCGCAAGCGCAACCGGGACATGGAGGCGTGGCTGTTCATCGTGCGCAAGCGGGTGCCGACGATCGCCTGATCCTGGCCGCCGCCGCCGGTCGGTGGGTCAGTAGTCCCGGTCGACGCAGAAATCGACCACGTCGTGCAGGGCCTGGCGCATCGGCCCGTCCTCGAACCGCGCCAGGCAGGCCTGGGCGTCGGCCGCGTAGCGGCGGGCCATCGCCACGCTGCGGTCCAGCGCGGCGTGGCGGCGCAGCAGTGCAATGGCATGGTCGAGGTCGCCCTCGGCGATCTCCTGCTCCTCCATGGTGCGCCGCCAGAAGGCGCGCTCGTCCTCGCTGCCCGCCTGGAAGGCCAGCACCACCGGCAGCGTCATCTTGCCGTCGCGGAAGTCGTCGCCGACCGACTTGCCAAGGCGCGCCTGCAGGGCGGAATAGTCCAGCACGTCGTCGACGAGCTGGAAGGCCACGCCCAGGTTCATGCCGAAGCTGCGCAGGGCCGCCACATCGGCTTCGGCTCGCCCGGCCACCAGGCCACCCACCTCGCAGGCGGCGGCGAACAGCTCTGCGGTCTTGGCGTGGATCACCTCCAGGTAGGTGTCTTCGGTGGTTTCGGTGTCGTGGGCGGCGGAGAGCTGCAGCACCTCGCCCTCGGCGATCACCGCGGCGGCGTTGGACAGGGTGTCGAGCACCGCCAGCGAGCCGTCCTCCACCATCAGCCGGAAAGCGCGGGCGAACAGGAAGTCGCCCACCAGCACCGAGGACTTGTTGCCGAAGATGTCGTTGGCCGAAGGCTTGCCGCGGCGCATGGCGCTTTCGTCCACCACGTCGTCGTGCAGCAGGGTGGCGGTGTGGATGAACTCCACCGCCGTGGCCAGCGCGACCTGGCGGCTGCCGGCATAGCCCGACAGGCGGGCGCTCGCCAGCGTCAGCAGCGGGCGCAGGCGCTTGCCGCCGGACGCCACGATGTAGCCGGCAAGCTGCGGAATCACCGCCACCGGGCTGTCCATCCGCTCCACGATGGTCTGGTTCACCCGCGCCAGGTCGTCGGCCAGCAGCTCGCTCAGGCGGTCGAGCGCCGACGCGGCGGCAGCGCCGGTTTCGGGTGTCCCGCCGGGTGCGGGGGCAGCAACGGTCAAAACGGTGTCTCCCGTGTCAGGGCCTAGGGTCCGGACTCAATGACCCCACGATCCACGGCGGCAGGCGGCAATGGAGTTCCGACCCTAGGTCGGACGACCATGCCGTCAAGCCATGTGGACCGATTGGCCGCTGCCGCCCGGCGTGCTGCGCTCACCGGCGGGCCAGCGCCATCCAGATGCCGCCGCCGATCAGGCAGGTGCCGCCCACCCGTTCCACCAGGCGCAGGTTGCCCTTGGCCATCAGCAGACCGGTGCGACCGGCGATCAGACCATAGGTGCTGTCCAGCACCGTGGCGATGACGATGAAGGTCATGCCCAGCACCACCGTCTGGATCCAGGCCGGCTGCGCGGGGTCGATGAATTGCGGGATCAGCGCGCCGAAGAACAGCAACGCCTTGGGGTTCGACCAGATCACCAGGAAGCCCTGGATGAAGAACTTGCGCGCCGAGCCGTTGCTGGCCGCGCGGCCTGCCGCCAACTCGCCCCTGGCGCGCCACAGCTTGACGCCCAACCAGATGAGGTAGGCCGCACCGATCAGGCGCAGCCAGTCGAACACCTGGCCCATGGCCTCCACCACCGCGGTGAAGCCGACGGCGAGGATGACGATCATGGAGAGGATGCCGACCTGCGTGCCGGCCACGTTCATCAGCCCGGCGCGGGTGCCGTAGCGCATGGAGTTGGCGATGATCACGGTAACCGTCGGCCCCGGAACCGCCACCACGGCCACGCAGGCCGCGACGTAGATCAAGTAGTTGGTGAGGTCGATCACAATGGTGCTCCCGCAGATGGCCGGGTCTGCCGTGGCGGCCCGGCCTCGCCCATCAAATCCACGTCGGCAGGAAGTTGTCACCTGCGAATCCGCCTGTGCTAGATCGTTTCGGAAAATGCTGATGCGCGCGCGTGCGCCTGCGCCCTGCGATCGGGGTGACTGGCCTTTGAGCGACTGCGGCACCACCTGCCACACCACGAGCCTTCGGACCGTCGGGAGACCCCATGAAAGAGGTGATGCGCAGCAACGACCCGGTGCGCCTGTCCTGGGCCAAGGCGGTGCTGGCCGGCGAAGCCATCGCGGCGGTGGAGTTCGACCGCCATGCCGCGGTGCTCGACGGCAGCATCCTGGCGATCCAGCGCCGGCTGATGGTGGCCGACGAGGACCTGGAGGCGGCCCTGGCCGTGCTGGCGGCGGCCGAGCCGGACGCCGCCGGGGAGCCAGCACCATGAGCATGGGGCCGGTGGCCGACCCGGTGAGCGAGGACCGGCTGCTCGACGGCCGGGTGCTCCTGCGCCAGCCCGCCGCCGGCTACCGGGCCGCCATCGACCCGGTGCTGCTGGCCGCGGCTGCGCCGGCCGCCGCGGGCGACAGCGTCGCCGATCTTGGCTGCGGCGCCGGCGCGGCCTTCCTCTGCCTGGCGGCGCGGGTGGAAGCCGTGCACACGGTCGGGCTCGACGTCGATCCCCAGGCGGTGGCGCTCGCCCGCGCCAATATCCAGCGCAACGGGCTGTCCGCGCGCGCCGCGGTGGCCGCATCCGATATCGCCGATCCGCCGGACTGGGTGGTGCCCTGCAGCTTCGACCAGGCGATCTGCAACCCGCCCTTCCTGGAGCGCGGGCGCGTCACCCTTTCGGTCGATCCCGGCCGCCGGCAGAGCGACGTGGAAGGCAGTGCCGACCTCGACGCCTGGATCGCCGCCGCCCACCGGCTGCTGCGGCCCAAGGGCTGGCTGACCCTGATCCACCGGGCCGACCGGGTGGACGCGGTGTGCGCGCGGCTCGCCGGCCGCTTCGGCGGGGTGGAGATCGTGCCCATCTGGCCGAAGGCGGGGGCGGCCGCCCGCCGGGTGATCGTGCGCGCCCGCAAGGGCGTGCGCTCGCCCGCCCGGCTCGGCCCCGGCCTGGTGCTGCATCGTGACGACGGTGCCTTCACCGCAGCAGCCACCGCCATCCTGCGCGGCGGTGCCGCCCTCGACGACGCGCTCGCCACCGCTGGGGACTGACCACATGCTGAGAAAGCGACCGCTGTCATGGCCGGCCTGATCTCCCGCCTCCGCCACCCGTTCGGCCCAGCGGACCCGGTGGTGCCGGTGCTGCGACTGTCGGGCGTCATCTCCGCCGGCCGCGGCCTGTCGGCCGGACTGTCGCTGCAAAGCCTGGCCGACCAGATCGACAAGGCGTTCGCCATCAAGGCGGCCCCGGTGGTGGCACTTGCGATCAACTCGCCCGGCGGTTCGCCGGTGCAGTCCGCCCTGATCGCCCGGCGCATCCGCGACCTGGCGGCGGAAAAGCACAAGCCGGTGCTGGTCTTCGTGGAGGACGTGGCGGCCTCGGGAGGCTATTGGCTGGCCTGCGCCGGCGACGAGATCTTCGCCGATGCCAGCTCCATCGTCGGCTCCATCGGCGTGATTTCCGCCGGCTTCGGCCTGCACGAGGCGATCGGGCGGCTCGGCGTGGAGCGCCGCGTCCACACCGCCGGCACCCGCAAGGCGATGCTCGACCCCTTCGCCCCGGAACGCGCCGACGACGTGGCGCGCCTGCAAGCGCTGCAGGCCGAGGTGCACGAGAGCTTCAAGGCCCATGTGCGGGCGCGCCGCGGGGCAGCGCTTGAGAAGGCCGGCGACACCGACCTGTTCACCGGCGAAGTCTGGACCGGGGCAGCCGCCCTCAAGCTCGGCCTGGTGGACGGGCTGGGCGATCTGCGCAGCGTCGTGCGCGCCCGCTACGGCGACAAGGTGCGGCTGCGCCCCATCACCCAGCGCCAGGGCCTGCTGCGCCGCCTGCGCCCCGGCCTTGCCGGCATCGACGCACCGGCCGAGATGGTGGACGGCGTGGTGACGGCGCTGGAGGAGCGGCTGCTGTGGCAGCGCTTCGGGCTGTAGGGTCTATTGACCTTCGGCCGGGCCGCTCCCGGCTCTCCAAACGCATTGGAACTGTTGGGTAGGAAAGCAGAAGGCTATGTTCGGAGCGCGTGAGCTGCTGGTGCTGCTGGTGGTGATCGCCGTGGTCTGGGCCGTCAGCCGCTGGTCCGACCGGTTGCGCAATGCCGGCCGGGAACGCCGTCCGCCGCTTGACCGCCACAGCGTCGACCTGGAGGAATGCCCCGTCTGCCATACCTATGTGCTGCACGACGCGCCGCGCTGCCGGCGCCGGCAGTGCCCGCGGCGGGGCTGAAGCCGCGGCCTCGATCTGATAGAGTGCTTGCACCGCCGGGCTCCGACCCCGGCCAACCCCAGCGACCGAAGGCGATCCCGCCATGTCCAGTCTCAGCCGCCGCGCCGCGCTCGTCGGCCTCGGCGCCGCCATCATCGTCCGGCCCACCCCCGCCCCGGCCACCGAGCCGCGCATGCTGCGGCTCTACCAGGTGACCACCGGGGAGAGCTTCCGCGACTATTACCACAACGGCGAAGGCTACCTCGAACGCGCCTGGCAACGCCTCAACTGGTTCCTGCGCGACCATCACGAGGACGTGGCCACCAACATGGACCCCGCCCTTTTCGACCTGCTGTGGACCTTGCAGAACCGCTTCCTGGCGGTGCACCACCGCGAGGTGACCATCAACATCAACTCCGCTTACCGCACCGAGCGCACCAACACCCAGCTCCTGTCCGAAGGGGCAGCGCTCAACAGCTTCCACAAGTTCGGCCGTGCGGTGGACATCACCGTGCAGGGGCTGGGCATCTACTTCCTGGCCGACCGGGTGCGCGAGATCGGTGCCGGCGGCGTGGGGATCTACTGGCGCAGCCGCTTCGCCCATATCGACACCGGGCCGGCGCGCTCCTGGTTCCAGCGCATGTAAGCGGCGGCTGCGGGGCCCCCGGCGGGGTCACCACCAGCCGGTGAGCAGATATCCAAGGGGGGAGGATCCTGCAGCCATGACAGAACTTGCCGACACAGCCCTGGTCGACCGCCTGACCGAAGAGCTGAAACCCGCCGTGGCGCGCCTGGAAGCGTTGCGCCAGGAGGCGTTTGCCAAAGCCGCGCTGCGCCTCGGCAGCGTCGCCGCGGTTGCCGTGGTGGGTGCCCTCGTGGCCTGGGCTGGCTTCGGCAATGTGGGCGTGGCCATTCTCATCGCCATCATCGGCGTGGTGGTCGTGGTGCAGTGGGGCAAGCGCCTCCAACGCGCCTACAAGGACGAGGCGGCCGACCTGCTGCTGCCCGCCGCCTGTGCGGTGTTCGGCGACCTGCGCTACACCCGCCAGCCCGGCGTGTTCGAGCCCATCGGCCGGATGAAGCAGATCGGCGTGGTGGAAACCCACCACCGCGCCGTCTTCCGCGACCTCTTGGTGGGACGCCATCGCAAGACGGGCTTCCGGGTGGTTCAGGCAGTGCTGCGCACGCACCGCCGCCGCGACGACATGACGGGCCGTCTCGGCGATTCCATCCGCAACAATTTCGGCGACCAGGTGCTGCGGTCCATCTCGCGCGGCACCGGCAACGTCCGCCTGCGCTCCACCAGCGGGCCGCCGCGCACGGTGTTCGACGGCTTGCTGTTCGCCATCGACGTACCGGCCAACATCACCGGACCGATCCTGATTGCGCGCGACCGCGGCGGCATCGGCAACGCCTTCAGCGGCTTCATGAAGAAGATCGCCGCCATGCAGCGGGTGAGCTTCGAGGACCGCGAATTCGAGAAGCGCTTCGAGGTCTATGCCCGCAGCCCCGAAGCGGCGCGCGACGTGCTGGGACCGGAGATGCGGCAGACCTTCTGCATGCTCGATGAGATGTTCTCCGGCAAGGGCGTGCAGGCCGCCTTCGACGAGCACAAGTTCTTCCTGGCGGCGAAGACCAAACAGGGGCTGACCGACCCCATCACCGTCTTCAAGGCGATGGCGGCACCGCGCGAGATCGCGGCGACCCTGGCGGACCGGCTGACCCTGGCGTACCGGGTGATCGACCACCTGCACGGCCACGTCAGCCCCACCGCCGGCAGGCCCGACGCGCCATGAGCGACCCCGTCGATCGGGCCGCGGTTGAGCGCCTGGCTGGCGACCTGCGGCCGACGCTGGAAGGCATCGAAGCGTCGCGCCGCGCCTACCGGTCCAAAGCGGTCCAGCGGTTCGCCCTGGCGATCGGTGGCGGCATCGCGGTGGCTGCGGTGGGCTGGCTGGTGTTCACCAGCCCCATCGTCATCATCCTTGGCCTGATGGCGGCCATCTTCCTCAGTGCCGCCTGGGCCACCCGGCCCCACCAGGCGTTCAAGGACGAGGCGGCGGCGGCCCTGATCCCGGCGGTGTGCGACACCATCGGCGGGCTGGACTACACCCGCAGTCCCGGCGGGTTCGACGGTATCCACCGCTTCACCGAGATCGGCGTGGTCGGCTCCCACAACCGGTCGACCTTTCGCGACCGGCTGACGGGCCGGCACCGCGACACCGATTTCCGCATGGTCCATGCGGTCTTGAAGCGGCGCAAGAACCGCAGCCGCATCTCCGGCGGCCGCACGCGTGGCGGCAGCAGCACCCAAACGGTGTTTCGCGGCTACCTGTTTGCCATCTCCGTGCCCAGGGAGATGCCGGGCCCCATCCTGATCGGCCGCGACCAGGGCGGCATCGGCAACGCGCTGGGCGGGTTCTTCAAGAAGTTCAGCGGCATGCGGCGGGTGACGTTCGACGACCCGGAGTTCGAGGGGCGCTTCGAGGTCTATGCCCCGACGCCGGAAGCCGCCCAGGCGGCGATCGGGCCGGGCCTGCGCGAGACCTTCTGCCTGATCGACGGCATGTTCCGCCGGGGCGGCCTGCAGGCCGCCTTCGACGGCTCCGACTTCCTCATGGCCGTACGCTCCGACGAAACCCTGACCGACCCCTTCACCTTCCTCAGCCCGCTCGCCGAGCCGCGGGCGGTGGTGGCAACCCTGGTGGAGCGGCTGACCATCCCGCGCCGGGTGATCGACTATCTCCACGGCGAACGCCCCGCCGATCCGGCCGGGAGCGCGCCGTGAGCGGCCTCGCCGACCGTGCGCTGGTCGACCGGCTGGCGGCCGAGCTGCAGCCGGCTTTTCAGAAGATCGAGTCGGCACGGCAGATCGCCCGCGCCGGCGTGCTGCGCTGCTATGGGGTGGCGTGGGGCGGCGGTATCGCGCTGGCCGTCGCCGCCTGGCTGTCCTTCCAGTCCCTCCAGGCGCTGGTGGTGGCATTGCTCATGCTGTCCATCGTCGCCCCCTTCCTCGCCAGCGTCTGGGCTGCCGGCCCGCGCCAGACCTACAAGGACACGGCGGCCAACGCCCTGGTGCCGGCGGTCTGCGATCGGCTGGGCGGGCTTAGCTACGCCCGCGCCCCCGGCGGCTTCGCCGGCATGGAGCGTTTCACCGATCTCGGCGTGGTCGGCGGCCACCAGGACAAATACTCCACCTTCAGCGACCAGATCGCCGGCAGCCATCGCGACACCGGGTTCCGCCTGGCCGAAGCGGAGCTGCGCCGGCCCACGCGGATCAACAACACCTTCGCCGGCGGCCACGGCAAGAACGCCGGTACCACCGCCGTGTTCGCCGGCCTGCTGTTCGTCATCGCCATGCCGCGGGAGATTGCCGGGCGGATCCTGATCGCGCGCGACAAGGGCGGCCTCGGCAACACGGTCGCCGCCCTCGTCAAGCAGTTCGGCGGGCGCGAGCGCGTGCGCTTCGACGACCCCGAGTTCGAGCGGCGCTTCCAGGTCTATGCCACCCACCAGGAGCCGGCCCGCGCCGTGCTGGGGGAGGGCTTGCGCCGCACCTTCTGCACCATCGACGACATGTTCCGCCGCCGCGGCCTGCAGGCAGCCTTCGACGGGTGCGACTTCCTCCTGGCGGTAAAGACACCCAACCGGTTGGAAGATGCCTTTCCCGTCTTCCACGCAATCGAAAACCCGGCCAAGATCATTGCCCGCGTGGTGAACCGTCTCACCCTGGCCCAGCGGGTGATCGACCATCTCCACGGCGAGCATCCCACTGCCGCAGCGCATGTCTTGGGTGCACCTGCGAACGGTTGATCGGCCAAGGACCCGCCCCTATGGTTGCATCGCCTTCAGACCTGACCTCACTCCCCATGCATCACGTCGCTCCTCCGCCAACCTGCTTCCAGGATGTCATCCTCCGCCTGCAGACATTCTGGGCCGAGCATGGCTGCGTCATTCTCCAGCCGTTCGACATGGAAGTCGGCGCCGGCACCTTTCACCCGGCGACCACGCTGCGGTCGCTGGGGCCCGAGCGCCACTGGAACTGCGCCTACGTACAGCCCTCGCGGCGGCCGACCGACGGCCGCTACGGCGAGAACCCGAACCGCCTTCAGCACTATTACCAGTACCAGGTGCTGCTGAAGCCGAGCCCGGCGGAAAGCCAGGAGCTGTACCTGCGCAGCCTGTACGCGCTGGGCATCGATCCGCACCTGCACGACATCCGCTTCGTCGAGGACGACTGGGAAAGCCCGACCCTGGGCGCATCCGGGCTGGGCTGGGAGATCTGGTGCGACGGCATGGAGGTGACCCAGTTCACCTATTTCCAGCAGGTCGGCGGCATCGAATGCGATCCGGTTCCCGTGGAGCTGACCTACGGGCTGGAGCGCCTGGCCATGTACGTGCTGGGCGTGGAGAACGTGTTCGACCTGCCGTTCAACCCGCCGGACAGCATCGGCCCGCTGACCTACCGCGATGTCTTCCTGCGCGGCGAACGCGAGCACTCCGCCTACAATTTCGAGCACGCCGACACCGATACGCTGATGCGGCACTTCGTCGATGCCGAGCGTGCCTGTGCCGCGCTGATCGACAAGCGGCTGGCCCTGCCCGCCTACGACCAGTGCATCAAGGCCAGCCACACGTTCAACCTGCTGGATGCCCGCGGCGTCATCAGCGTTGCCGAGCGGGCCGCCTATATCGGCCGGGTGCGGGCACTCGCCCGCCAGTGCTGCGAGATGTGGCTGGCCGAAGCCTGACCACTTGTTCGACAATGGCGCGGCCGGCCCGTTCTTCCGTCCGGCCATCCACTGACACCATGGATCGGGCAGCCTGGCAGGAACGGGACAGGGGCCGCCACGAAATCGCGCCGGCCACGGGCGCCGGGCGACGGGGATAGTTGAGAATGGCCGAGTTTCTGCTGGAGCTGTTCTGCGAGGAGATTCCGGCGCGCATGCAGGCGCGCGCGGCGGACGACCTGCTGGAGCTGTTCTCCGGTGCGCTGACGGCGGCGGGCCTGGACTTCGCCGCGGCCCGCTCCTTCGTGACGCCGCGCCGGCTGGCGCTGGTGGTGGACGGGCTGCCGGACGTCCAGCCCGACAGCCGCGAGGAGCGCAAGGGTCCGCGGGCGGATGCCCCGCCGGCGGCGATCGACGGCTTCCTGCGTTCCACCGGATTGACGCTGGACCAGTGCGAGCAGCGCGACACCCCCAAGGGGCCGGTGTGGTTCGCGGTGATCGAAAAGCCGGGCCTGCCCACCGACGAGGTGCTGGTCGACCTGATCCACGCGCAGATCCCGAAGCTCGCCTGGCCCAAGACCATGCGCTGGGGCGAAGGCGCCTTCCGCTGGGTGCGCCCGCTGCACCACGTGCTGGCGGTGTTCGACGGCAAGCCGCTGCTGGGCGTGCTGGAGCCGGAGCCGCACACCCGCCTCACCTTCTCCGCCATGGCCCACGGCCACCGCTTCCTGGCGCCGGAAGCCTTCCCGGTGCACAGCTTCACCGAATACGAACTCAGGCTGCGCGACGCCTTCGTGGTGCTCGACCGCGAGGAGCGCAAGCGCATCATCCGCGAAGGCGCCGCGGCCCTGGCCGAGCCCATGGGCCTTCGCCTCATCCACGATCCCGGCCTGGAAGACGAAGTGGCCGGCCTGGTGGAATGGCCCGTGCCGCTGATCGGCCGCATCGATGCCCAGTTCATGGACGTGCCGGCGGAGGTGCTGACGACCGCCATGCGCACCCACCAGCGCTATTTTTCCCTGCGCCACGCCGACGGCGCGCTGGCCCCGCATTTCGTGGTGGTCGCCAACACCAAGGCGCGCCACGACGGGCGCGAGGTGATCGCCGGCAACGAGCGCGTGCTGCGCGCCCGCCTGTCGGACGCCAAGTTCTTCTGGGACAACGACCGCAAGGTGCCGCTGGTCGATCGCCTGCCCAAGCTGGAGGAGATCGTCTTCCACGCCAAGCTGGGCAGCATGCTGGCCAAGTCCGAGCGCATTGCCCGGCTGGCCGCCCTGCTGGCGGGCGAGATCCCCGAGGCCGACGGCGAAGCGGCAGCGCATGCGGGCCGGCTGGCCAAGGCGGACCTGGCGAGCGGCATGGTGGGCGAGTTCCCCGAACTCCAGGGCACCATGGGCCGTTACTACGCGCGCCACGGTGGTGTTTCGGAGCTGGTGGCCGATGCCATCGGCAGCCACTACGCGCCGCAGGGGCCGTCCGACACCTGCCCGACCGCGCCCACCGCCATCGCGGTGGCCCTGGCCGACAAGATCGACACCCTGGTGGGCTTCTTCGCGGTGGGCGAGCGGCCGACCGGCAGCCGCGACCCCTATGCCCTGCGCCGTGCGGCGCTGGGCGTCATCCGTCTGCTGGTGGAAAACGCCGTGCGGCTCGACCTGCGCCGTGTGCTGATCGCCGCCGGCGACGGCTATGGCAGCGCCATCGTGGCCGACCCGGCGACACTGGCCGACGAGGTGATCGGCTTCCTCGCCGACCGGCTGAAGATCAGCTTGCGCGATCGCGGCGTCCGCCACGACCTCATCGATGCCGTGTTCGCGGTGGGCGGCGAGTACGACCTGGTGCGCCTGCTCGACCGGGTGGCAGCACTGGCCAGCTTCCTGGACACCGACGACGGCGCCAACCTGCTGACGGCCCATCGCCGGGCCGCCAACATCGTGCGCATCGAATCGAAGAAGGACGGCCGCGCCTACGACGGCCACGCCAGTGCCGACCTGCTGGACCATCCGGCGGAGATCGCGCTCAACGGCAGCCTGCAGGCCGCCCGCCCGGCGGTGGCCGAGGCGCTGGCGGCGGAAGACTTCGCGCAGGCCATGACGGCGCTGGCCTCGCTGCGCCGGCCGGTCGACGATTTCTTCGATACCGTTACGGTCAACGCCGAGGCGCCGGAGCTGCGCGCCAACCGCTTGGCGTTGCTTGCCACCATCACCGCCATCATGAACCTGGTGGCGGAATTCGCGCGGGTCGAAGGCTGACACGCAGCCGTCAGGGTTGCGCTATGTTGAGCCAGATCAACGTGATGAGAACCGGAAGCGCGTTGAATGGCGCGGAATGGTAATGTCGCGGCCCGCTGGATATGCGCGGCGGGCATGGCACAGGGAGCACGCCACCATGACGAAATGGGTCTATCACTTCGGCGGCGGCACAGCCGACGGTCGATCTCAGATGAAGAATCTCCTGGGCGGCAAAGGTGCCAACCTGGCGGAGATGAGCTTCCTGGGGCTGCCGGTACCGCCGGGGTTCACCTGCACCACCGAAGTTTGCACGGCGTTCTACGCCAACAACCGGCAATACCCGGAAGGCTTCGCCGAGCAGGTGGCCGAAGGGGTGGCGCGCCTGGAGCAGTTGACGGGCCGCAAGTTCGGCGACCCCTCCAATCCGCTCTTGCTGTCCATCCGGTCCGGCGCGCGCGCTTCCATGCCCGGCATGATGGATACGGTGCTGAACCTGGGCATGAACGACGAGACGGTGACCGGCGTCGCCAGCTTGTCGGGCGATTCCCGTTTTGCCTACGACAGCTACCGCCGCTTCGTGCAGATGTATTCCAACGTCGTTCTCGGCGTGGACCACTACCTGTTTGAAGAAGAGCTGGAGACGCTGAAGCGCGATTCCAACGCCCGCCTCGACACCGACCTCACCGCCGAGCAGCTCGCCGAACTGGTGAAGCGCTATAAGAAGGTGGTGCGCGACGCGCTGGGCGAAGAGTTCCCCACCGATCCGCAGGAACAGCTTTGGGGCGGCATCGGTGCCGTGTTCGGCTCCTGGATGAACCAGCGCGCCATCACCTACCGCCGGCTGCACGACATCCCGGCGGACTGGGGCACGGCGGTCAACGTCCAGGCCATGGTGTTCGGCAACATGGGCAACGACTGCGCCACCGGCGTGTGCTTCACCCGCGACCCGTCGACCGGCAACAACATGTTCTACGGCGAGTACCTGGTGAACGCCCAGGGCGAGGACGTGGTGGCCGGCATCCGTACGCCGCAGCAGATCAACATCGCGTCGAAGGAAGCCCAGCATTCCGACCTGCCGTCGCTGGAAGAGACCATGCCCACGCTCTACAAGGAGCTGGCGGGCGTGCGCGACCAGTTGGAGAAGCACTACCGCGACATGCAGGACATGGAGTTTACCATCGAGCAGGGTAAGCTCTATCTGCTGCAGACGCGCACCGGCAAGCGCACCACGTCGGCCGCCATCAAGATCGCGGTGGACATGTGCAAGGAAGGCATGATCACCGAACAGGAAGCGGTGATGCGCGTGCCGCCGGCCTCGCTGGACCAGCTCCTGCACCCCACGCTCGACCCCAAGGCCCCGCGCAACGTCATCACCCGTGGCCTGCCGGCGTCTCCCGGTGCGTGCTCGGGCAAGATCGTGATGACCGCCGACGAGGCCGAGGCCAAGGCGCAGCTCGGTGACACCGTCATCCTGGTGCGCGAGGAAACCAGCCCCGAAGACATCCACGGCATGCACGCGGCCGCCGGCATCCTGACCAGCCGCGGCGGCATGACCAGCCACGCTGCCGTGGTCGCCCGCGGCATGGGCCGGCCGTGCGTGTGCGGTGCCGGCGAGCTGCACATCGACCAGCGCTCCCAGACCGTCACCACCAAGGGCCTCACGCTCAAGGCGGGTGACGTGATCACGCTCGACGGCGGCACCGGCGAGGTCATGGTGGGCGAGATCCCCACCGTGCAGCCGCAGCTTTCCGGCGACTTCGCAACGCTGATGGGCTGGGCCGACAAGCTGCGGCGGATGAAGGTCCGCACCAACGCCGAAACGCTGGTGGACGCCGAGACCGCGCGCAAGTTCGGGGCCGAAGGCATCGGCCTGTGCCGCACCGAGCACATGTTCTTCGATGTCGAACGCATCCCCGCGGTGCGCCGGATGATCGTCGCCGACACCGAGGAGCAGCGCCGGGCCGCGCTGAAGGAACTGCTGCCCATGCAGCGCAAGGACTTCACCGAGCTGTTCACGGTGATGGCCGGGCTGCCGGTGACCATCCGCCTGCTCGACCCGCCGCTGCACGAGTTCCTGCCCAAGTCGGAAGCCGACATGGAGGAAGTGGCCAAGGCGGCCGGCGTCGATCCGGTGCAGATCACCCATCGCGCCGCCCAGATCGCCGAAGCCAACCCCATGCTCGGCCATCGCGGCTGCCGTCTCGGCGTGACCTATCCGGAAATCACCGAGATGCAGGCCCGCGCCATCTTCGAAGCCGCCGTCGCGGTGGCCAAGGAGGCCGGCAACCCGGTGATCCCGGAAGTGATGATCCCGCTGGCCTTCTCCAAGAAGGAGCTGGACATCCTGAAGGACGTGATCGACCGCGTCGCCGGCGAGGTGATGGCGGAGACCGGCACCAAGTTCGAATACATGGTCGGCACCATGATCGAGCTGCCGCGCGCCGCCCTGCAGGCCGACAAGCTGGCCCAGACGGCCGAATTCTTCAGCTTCGGCACCAACGACTTGACCCAGACCACCTTCGGCATCAGCCGCGACGACGCGGCCCACTTCCTGCCTGCCTACGAGCGCCAGGGGGTGCTGGAGCACGACCCGTTCGTGACGCTGGACCAGGACGGCGTCGGCGAGCTGGTGAAGATCGGCTGCGAGCGCGGCCGGGCCACCCGCCCCAAGCTGAAGCTGGGCATCTGCGGCGAGCATGGCGGTGATCCGGCCTCGATCACCTTCTGCGAGACCGCCGGGCTCGACTACGTCTCCTGCTCGCCCTACCGCGTGCCGATCGCCCGGCTGGCGGCGGCCCAGGCGGCCATCGAAGGAACCGCGGGGGACGCCACGGCGTAACGCCCTCTCGTCTTTCCGAACGTGCGTATCGAGATCGCGGGGATCGGCCGATGCGAGTGGATCGAATTTGACGTTTGCCTCGCATTGGCCGCAGGGCACGTTGCAAACGTCAAATTCAAGAGATCCACTCGACGCGATTAACTCGTAGTGGTCCTCATGACTCCGACATTTGCTCCTGGCGGATCGGCAAGGGATGCAAATGTCGGAGTCGGACCACTACGTGGTCCGGTCCCCGCGATTTCCGTTTTCGCCAGCTTCGATGCGGCACCGCTGCGCTGGGCCACTTGGCCGGCGGCGGAAGCGGCCGGGGCGGTGCGGCCGCTGGTGCTGCTGCCGGGCCGCAGCGAGTTCATCGAGAAGTACCAGGAGGTGGCGGGCGACCTCGCGCGCGCCGGCTGGACCGTGCATCTCCTGGAATGGCGCGGCCAGGGGCTTAGCCACCGCGCCACCGCCAACCCCCAAGCCCTATGGGTGGACGATTTCGCCACCCATCTGCGCGACCTGTTCTGCTGGATGGATCGGGTGGTGGGCGCCCCGTCGACGGCCCAGCCGGTGCCCGTGCTGGCCCATTCCATGGGCGGCTGCCTGGCCATCCTGGCCCTGGCCGAAGCGCCTCAGCGCTTCACCTGCGCGGTCCTCACCGCCCCCATGCTGGCCATTCTGCCGTGGCGGCCCAACCGGCTCATCCGCTGGCTGGCGCGGCGCCAGACCGGGCGCGGCCTCGGCCTCCGCTACGCCTGGGGCCAGCGCGATTTCCACCGCTTGAACCGGCTGTTCGTGCTGAACACGCTGACCGGCGACCGCCGGCGTTTCGCCGTGCAATCCGACCGCTTTGCCGAGGACAGCGCCTACCGCGTCGGCGGCGCCACCTGGGGCTGGCTCGATGCCGCCTACCGTGCCATGGCGGAGGCTACTGCGGCCCTGCCGACACTCACCCGGCCGGTGACCATCCTGGTGGGCGGGCGCGACCGCCTGGTGGACAACCGCCCGGCGCGGGCGGCGGGGCGCTTGCCCCACGTGGCCGTGCAGCGCTTCCCCCAGGGCCGCCACGAGCTGCTGATGGAACGCGACGAGATCCGCCGAAAGGTGATCGAGGCGGTGCGAGCAGCCCTATGTGCTCAGGACGAATCTGTACAGACACAAGATATATGAGACGTCAACTACTGACTATCTATATCTTGTATATAAGGCTGTGGAAAAGTTGGAGAATCTATTTGCACACTGGGGACAACCGAGTCAAACTGTCATTCACTATTTGTTCTCGAAATCCGCTACAAAACCGATAGGATCCTCTCATGGCGCGCGTCCGGGTAAATGTCGAAGGGCCAGGCATGCACCCTTCGGAGGCAATTGTCTCTATTAATACTATTTCTGGCCGAGAAAAGATGGTTATTGACAGAGGAGCTGTCCAGGGCGACCTACTAGAGGTTGGTAGTCCTGTCGGTCTTTCAAACGGTAACTTTCTTGTCGAGATGCCGAGAGAAACCAGCAATGGACATTGGCGCCTTTGGGTGTCCAAGGAGACCATACAACTATAGGTTGGATGAAGGTATGATTCTTACTGACCGAGAAATCAAGATTGCAATCGCTCGGGAGATCATTTCGATTGATCCAGCACCTGGCGAAGATAGTTATAGTTCAACGAGCGTGGACCTAACGCTCGATAAGACTATTTCGACCTTCCGGTCCGAGGTGAAAGGCGTTAATACGTCAATAGATTCTAGCAAGATCGATAATTTTGATGAGGCCCTAAAGACAATCGCGGACAGCCGTGTGATTCCCAACGAGGAAGGGTATTCACTTAAGCCCCAGGAATTTATTCTGGCGTGGACCGCTGAGACTGTAGATCTTAAGATTTACTCAAGAATTGCCGCTCGAATTGAGGGCAAGAGTTCGTTGGCGCGCTTCGGAGTCGGAGTTCATGTAACAGCACCAACTATTCATTCAGGATTCAAAGGGCGAATTAGGCTTGAAGTCGCCAATCACGGCAGCGTCCCTGTTGTATTGCGCTCGGGCATGAAGGTTTGCCAACTAATATTTGAACAAACTCTCGGGACACCCGACAAGGGGTATCAGGGCCAATTTCAGAATCAACTGGCTACTTAGGACTGCGACTTCTCAAATTCCTTAGAGCTATCCGGATTTCTAATTAGTCTATCTGATTTCCCGTGGCCTTGCAGTCGCCTACTCCCCCATCACGGGCCGCACTGAAGAGTCGCCGGCCGTCAGGTCCGCGGCGTCGAGCGCCTCCAGCTTCATCAGGGCGATGGCGCGGCGGCCGCGGCCCGAGCGGATCTCGCCCACCCGCTTCTCGCCCTGCATCACCGGCGTGCCGGGCTCCGGCAGCCCGCCATCCAACTCCACGGCCACCAGCTTGCGCTTCAGCAGGCCGCGGTACTTGGTGCGCGCGGTCAGCTCCTGGCCCATGTAGCAGCCCTTGTCCCAGGCGATGGCGTGGAGCGTGTCGTAGTCGGCCTCCAGCAGCGTGGACTTCTCCACCTCCAGATCGCGCCGGGCATCGGGCACGCCCAGCGCCAGCCGGTGGCTATCGTAGTCCTCCAGCGTGCCTCGTGACGCCGCCAACGCGTCCAGCGCCCCGTCGAGGAGATCCGGCGGGGCGATCACGCGCAGGCCGAGTGCTGCCAGCCGCGGGTCGACCAGCAGCACCGCGCCGTTGCGGGCCATCGCTGTGCCGGGTGCGGCCCCCTCCAGGCTCGCCGCCGCCAGGGCATCGGACCCGATCACCGCCCCCACCGCCAGTGCCGCCGAGGCGTCGGCCATCTCCACCTTGGCGCGCAGCCGGTAGGGGCGCAGGCGGCGCAGCAAGTCCGGCAGGGCGGCGGCGTCCATCTCCAGCCACAGGGCGTCGCCGCCGTCGACGATGACGAAGTCGTGCAGGAACTTGCCCTGGGGGGTCAGGAAGGCCGCGAACACCGCGCGGTCCGGCGCCACCTTGGCGACGTCGTTGCTCACCAGCCCTTGCAGGAAGCTCACCCGGTCGGCGCCGCCCACCTTGAGCACACCGCGGTCCGTCAGCCTGATCGCCGTCGCCATCGTCATCCCCGAAAGAAGCAGCCAGCCCGGTTCTCCTTGAGGTGGGGGCGGATCTGTGAAAGGCAAAGGGACCGCGGGCGCTTGCCTGCCCCCATCTCGCAACGGAGCCGATCCATGCCCGCCCAGCTTTTCGACCTCATCCTGGCCGGCGGCACGGTGATGACGCCGGCCGGGCCGGTGGATTGCGATGTCGGCGTCGCCGGCGGGCGCATCGTCGCGCTGGGCGATATGGAGGCCGGCCAGGCGGCGGCCGTGCTCGACTGCCAGGGCCTGACGGTGCTGCCGGGCGTGATCGACACCCAGGTGCACTTCCGCGAGCCCGGCAACGAGCACAAGGAAGACCTGGAAACCGGCACGGCCAGTGCGGTGCTGGGCGGCGTCACGGCAATCTTCGAGATGCCCAACACCAGCCCGCTCACCGTCACGCCCGACCTGCTGGCCGACAAGTTCGCACGGGCCCATGGCCGCGCCTGGTGCGACCATGCCTTCTTCATGGGCGGCACGGCGGAGAATGCCGAGCACCTGGCGGAGTGGGAGCGCCTGCCCGGCTGTGCCGGCGTGAAGGTGTTCATGGGCTCGTCGACCGGCGACCTGCTGGTGGAGGACGACGAGGTGCTGGGCCGGGTGCTGGCCTCCGGCCGCCGCCGCGTCGCCATCCATGCCGAGGACGAGCCGCGGCTGCGCGCCCGCCGCGCCATGGTGGAGGGCGGCGCAGACGTGGCCATGCATCCCGAATGGCGCGATGCGGAAGCGGCATTGATCGCTACCCGCCGGCTGATTGCGCTGGCGCAGCAACATCGCCGGCCGGTGCACGTCCTGCACGTGTCCACGGCCGACGAGGTCCCGCTGCTGGCCAAGGCGAAGGATCTGGTGTCGGTGGAAGTGACGCCGCAGCACCTCACCCTGTCGGCGCCCGACTGCTACCGCCGGCTCGGCACGCGGGCCCAGATGAACCCGCCGATCCGCGAAACCCCGCACCGCTGGGCGCTGTGGCGGGCCCTGGCCGACGGCGTGGTGGACGTGCTGGGCTCCGACCACGCCCCCCATACGTTGGAGGAAAAGGCCAAACCCTACCCGCAGAGCCCCAGCGGCATGCCCGGCGTACAGACGCTGGTGCCGGTGATGCTGGACCATGTGGCGGCGGGGCGGCTCAGCCTGCAGCGCTTCGTCGATCTCACCAGCGCCGGCCCGGCGCGGCTCTACCAGATCGTCGGCAAGGGCCGCATCGCCGTCGGCTACGACGCCGACTTCACGGTGGTCGATCTCGCCGCGCGGCGGATCATCCGCGACGAATGGATCGCCAGCCGCTGCGGCTGGACGCCCTACCACGGTACCACGGTCACCGGCTGGCCCATCCACACCGTCGTCCGCGGCCATGTGGTGGTGGAGGACGGTGCCCGCCGTGGCGATCCGGTGGGCGCGCCTGTGCGGTTCCTGGGGTGAAACCGGCCGATGCCAGCTCCCTTGCGGCGAAATCGCATGGTGCCGCGACCGGATTTCCGGTCCGCCGCGTGGAAGGTGCGAGGAACGATGAAACACCTCGACCACGCAATGGAGACGACGATGCGTAAGACCACGATGACGGCCATTGCTGCCCTGGCGGTCGCCCTACCGGCTTTGGCCTACGCCCAGAGCGGCGGCTTCATGGGCGGCTCCGGCGGTCCCGGCTTCATGATGATGCAGGGCCCCGGCGGCATGCAGGGTCCGGGCGGGATGGCCGCCCGCTTCGACACCAACGGCGACGGCCAGATCACCCGTGACGAGGTGGCCGCGGTGGTGGCCGAGCACTTCGCGGCCCGCGACATGGACGGCAACGGCGTGCTCACCGAAGACGACCTGGATGCCTTCCGCGCCGCCCGCCAGGCCGAACGGCTGGCCCAGATCGACCCCGACGGCGACGGCGTCGTCACCCTGGAGGAGATGCAGGACCGGGCGGCCGAGCAGGCGCGCGCCCGCGCCGCCGAACGCTTCGCCGCCCTCGATCCCGACGGCGACGGCCAGGTGAGCATCGACGAGTTCCAGGCCCGCATGCAGGAGCGTCAGGACGTCCGTGCGGAGATGCGCGACCACATGATCGACTTCGTGGACCAGGATGACGATGGTGCCGTCAGCGAGGCCGAGCTGATGGATCGGGCCGTCCAGATCTTCGCCCGCTTCGATGCGAACGGCGACGGCACGATCATCATCGGCGAACTGCCCCGCGATGGTGGCTTCGGCGGCGGTCCCCGCCACGGTCCGGGCAACGGCTTCGGCGGTGGTCCGGGTGGTTGTCCGGGCGGTTTCGGCCCGCGCAACTGAGCCAACCCAGTGACGGCGGGATGACGATGGGCGGCGTAGTGGATGTCCTTGCCTACCGACGACACCCTGATGGACCTGATCGCCGGGGGGGACGCCGCCGCCTGTCGCACCCTGCTGGACCGCCACCTGGGTCCGGTGCTGGCCTACTGCCAGCGCATCCTCGGCAGCCGGGCGGACGCCGAGGACGTGGCCCAGGAGGTGTTCGTGCGGGCCTGGGCGAAATCGCCGGAATGGCAGCCGGGCACGGCCCGGCTCACCACCTGGCTCCACACCGTGGCCTTGAACCTGTGCCGCGACCGCCTGCGCCGCGTCCGGCCCGATCCGCTGGAGGATGTGCCGGAACCGGTCGATCCCTCGCTGACGGCGGAGGACCGGGTGGGCGGCCGGGAGATCGGCCAACATATCGACCGGGCCCTGGCGGAGTTGCCGGAACGCCAGCGGGAGGCGATCGTGCTCTCCCACTACCAGGCGCTGGACAACCCCGCCGTCGCCCAAGTCTTGAACCTCAGCGTGCCGGCGGTCGAATCGCTGCTGGCGCGCGCCCGGCGGACGCTGCGCCGCCAGCTGCAACCGGTGGCTGACGAGGTGCTGCGGAGGACATCATGAGCGCTGACCGCACCCTGCCCACCCTGGAGGCGTTCCAGGACCTGCTGGACCGCTACGGTCCCCGCCTGGAGACCTGGCCGGCCGACCGCCGTGCCGCAGCCGACGCGCTGTGCCGTCACGATGACCAAGCGCGGCGCTTGCTGGATGAGGCGGCCGCCCTGGCAACCCTGCTCGACCAGTCCCAGGTGGCACCGCCCGACGCCGCACTCACTGCACGCATCCTGGCGACGGCCCCGCCCTGGCCGCTGAAGCGGGCGGAACCCCGCCGCAGCTTTTGGCAGTCCATCGCCGAGGGCCTCGGCCTCGATACGTTGGGCAGCGGCCTGCGGCCTGCGGTGGCGCTGGCGAGCGCCCTGGTGCTCGGCCTCTCCCTGGGGCTGGCCACCGAGATCGGCTTCAGCTCCTCCAGCGATTCGCTGCTCACGGCCGACACCATCGACGGCTACGCCTTCGGCTTCCTCGGCCTCAGCGACGATGCCGCCGCCACAGCGGATCAGCCGACATGACGGCCGCCCCTGCCGCACCCCAGCGGCGTCGGCGCTGGCCGCGTGTCGTCCTGGCGGTCTCGCTGGTGCTGAACATCCTGTTCATCGGGCTGGTGGCCGGGCGCCTGCTCGCCGGCGGCGTGTTCGGCCCGGCCCCTTTCGGGGGGCCGCCGATGCGCGAGCTGCCGGAACTTGCCCAGGCCCTGCCCGACGACGAGCGCGACATGGCCTGGGCTGCCTTCCGCACGCGCGCGCCGCAACTGCGCACCGCCTTCATGGCGATCGGGGCCGCCCGCGACGGCGTGATGGATGCACTCGCCGCGGAGCCCTTCGATCCCGATGCCATGGATGCCGCCCTCGCCAGCTTACGCGAGCGGACCGAAGAGGCGCAGATCGTCGTCCACGGCGCCTTGGCGGAGATCAGCCGCAACCTCAGCCCCGAAGGCCGCCACGCGGTGGTGGAGGCGGCCCGCGGCATGGGCCGGCGCATGGGCCATGGCGGCCTCGGGGGACTGTTGGGCGGCGGCCCCGGCCCGGGTCCCGGTGGCGGGCCGGGCCACGGCGGCGGCATCATGGGCCCGGGCGAACCTCCGCCCCCGCCGCCGCCCCCGCCGCCGCCCTCGCAACCCTGAGCGGACGCCATTAAGGTTTCCTTGAGGGGCGGCGGCCTAGGGTGGACTGCAGTTGTTCCCCTGCCATGAGCCGCGGCCCGATGAGATACGCCCTGTTCGCCCTCTTGCTGACGGCAGCCGCCTGCACCGCGCCGGAGCAACCGCAGGTGCGGCCGGTGGTCATCGCCCCCACCCTGGATCCCTACGTGCCGGGAGAATCGGCGATCTACTGCTACCGCACGCTCGCCGACGTGGTGTGCTCTTCGGAACCCCAGGGAGGCCCGCCCAACCGCTTGGTGGGCGCCTATACCGACCGCCCCCAGGTGCCGGTCACGCAGTAATTCCGAGCGGAATGGTCGTTTAACGCCGCGTTCGATCCGCAACCGTCGGACCGCGACGTTTATTGCGCCGCGGCCAATACGGCGTTGCCGTCACCATGGCAGATGCCGCGCAACACTCTGACCCGAAACACAACTCCAGGGAAATTCGAGCCATCTTTATCTTTTCACCGTAGCTTAGGGTCGTGTAAGACTTGGATGAAGTGATTCAGGACGAAACGGGCCGAGCCGGCGATGCAAAAACAATGGCGAATGACGGCCAGCGTGCTGGCGGCCCTCCTCATCGGGTCGACGGGCGGCTGTGCGCTCCCCGGGTCGATTCAGGGGGACGCGCTACGCGGCGACAGGCTCTCCGACCTGCCGGACGATCCGAACGGCGAGCGGGTGCAGACGCTTTTGCGTATGGGCGACTTCACGCTGGCCCGTGGCGATGCGGTGTCGGCAGTCGCCATGTACCGGGAAGCCCATTCGGCCGCCCCCAGCGCCATCACGCCCCTGCTGCGGCTGGGTGCCGCACTCGCCCAGATCGGCTCCTACCAGGAAAGTGCGGGCGCCTACCGGTCCGCCCTGGAGATCGACGCGGTGAACTCCGAAGCCCAGCGCGGCCTCGGCAACGCGCTGGTGGCGCTCAATCGTCCCACTGAAGCGCTGCCCTATCTGGAAACGGCGCTGGCCATTTCCAACGACTATCGCGCCTACAACTCCATCGGCGTGGCGCTGGACCAGCTCGGCCGCCACGACGACGCGCAGTTCTACTATCGCCAGGGCGTTGCCGCCGCTCCCAACGACATCGACCTGGTGTCCAACCTGGCCCTGTCGCTGGCGCTCAGCGGCCAGTTCCAGGAAGCCATCGCGTTCGCCGAACAGGCCGCCAGCGTACCGGAAGCCAATATCCGCCATCGCCAGACCCTGGCACTGGTGCTGGCGCTGGCCGGCCAATCCGACGCCGCGGCGGAAATCATGGCAGCCGACATGCCGGCCGAACAGGTGCAAGCCGCCATGCAGTATTTCGCGGTGGTGCGCTCCATCCCCAACAGCGCCGACCGGGCGGTCGCCATCGGCGGCGCGGGCGCCGCGGCCATCGGTCCCTAGGTTCGCAGCCGCCGTGTGGCGGCGCGCCTGACATCAGCCCGTAGCCCTGGTGCGTCCCATGGCTGAGCCGGCCCGTGCCGATCCTCCTCCCGCAACGGCCCCCACGCCCGGCCACCCGCCGCGCTTGGCCGACGACTTCGCCAACCTGCGCCCGGTGGAACGCGTCGCGCTGGCCGACCTGCTGGCCGATCCCGCGCGCTTGAAGGCCCGCATCGCCGGCCGCGGCCGCACGCCGCTGATCGTTACCGGCGTGGCCGACACCTGGGCGGAGCCGGTGCGCGCCGACCCGCTGGGCTGCCTGCGCGCCCGCGCGCATGGCGACTCGGTGATCTCCGTCCACCGCACGCCGCGCGGCGGCCCGCGCCGTCCGGGCGGGCAGATGACGGTGGCGGAGTTTTTTGCCGCAGTGTTCGACCGCGGCGAGAGCGCGCGGGTGTTCGGGCTGACCACCGGCCATTTCCCCGCCGAGGCCGTGGGCGCCTACCGGCCGCCGGACGCCCTGATCGGAGCCCTGCCCATCCGCGACCGCTATTTCGGCATCGAGACCGGCATGCTGTTCCTCGGCAACGATGCCGCGACCGACATGCACTATGACCGGGAATGGAACGACCTGCTGCACATCGCCGTCGCCGGTCGGCGGCGGTTGACCCTGTTTGCGCCGGACCAGAGCACGGCGCTCCACAAGCTGCCGCTGATTTCCGACAGCGCGCTCGACTTCGACCGGCCGACCCCGCCGGACACGCTCGGCATCGACCAGGCGATAGGCTACCGCTGCGAGCTTGAAGCTGGCGAGATGCTGGTGCTGCCGTGCCGCTACTGGCACTTCATCGAATATATCGAGCCCAGTGCCGCGGTGAGCTATTCCTTCTACACCAGCCGCATCACCTGGCTGTTCGGCACGCTCAACGGCCTCTTCTACAACGGCTTCAGCGTGGCGCGGCGGTTCAACGAAGCGGGCTGGTTCCGCCGCTGGGGGCGCTGGCACGCACGCACCCGCGCCAAGCTGCGCTACGGGCCGCCGCGGGGGCCGGCGGTGGCAATGCTCAGGGCCGGCGGGCTCGCGCTGACCTGGCTGGCGGAACGCACGGTCTACTGCCTGCTGTGGTACCCGATGCTGTTCTTCTTCCTGGCGCGCTACCGCGGCGGCGCCAACATCTACGCCTCGAAGACGTAGAACGTGATGACGTGGGCGGCATCAGCCCGCACCCCCACCCGGCCGCCCAATATTTTACAGGGGCTTGGGCGGCCGGGTGGCGGGGTTGGGCCGGGAAGCCCCCGGCCCAACTGCCGGGACCGAACTTACAGAGCGCGAAAGCGCTCCAGACAGCCGCCTCACGCCGCCATGCCGGCGAGTTCCACCAGCAGCTTGCGGGCACCGTCGACGCGCGAGCGCTCCGACGACCAGGCCCGCAGCAGCACCAGCTTGTGGTCGGCCCGCACCTTGGCCGCCCCTGCCTGGCCCTGGATGTAGGCCACCAGCTTGGCCGGCTGGGCGAAGCGGTTGCCGCGGAAGGCCACCACGGCCCCCTTGGGCCCGGCATCCAGCTTCTCCACCCCGGCCGTCTTGCAGAGCTGCTTCAGGCCCACCAGCGTCAACAGATTCTCCACCTCCGCCGGCAGCTTGCCGAAGCGGTCGATCAGCTCCGCGGCGAAGGTCTCCAGCTCGCCGGCATCCTCCAGCCGGCCGAGGCGACGGTAGATGTCGAGCCGCACATGCAGGTCGGCCACATAGGCTTCGGGGATCAGCACCGGCATGCCCAGGTTGATCTGCGGCGACCAGGTGTCCTCGGTGTACTCCGTAGCCCCGCCCTTGGCCGCCGCCACCGCGTCCTGCAGCATCTGCTGATAGAGTTCCACGCCGACTTCGCGGATGTGGCCGGACTGCTCCTCGCCCAACAGGTTGCCGGCGCCGCGGATGTCCATGTCGTGGCTGGCCAGGGTGAAGCCCGCACCCAGGCTCTCCAGTGTTTCGATCACGTGCAGGCGCTGCTTGGCGACGTCGGATAGCGGCTTGGCCGCATCGTAGGTGAGGTAGGCGTAGCCGCGCACCTTCGAACGGCCGATGCGGCCGCGGAGCTGGTAGAGCTGGGCCAGCCCGAACATGTCCGCGCGGTGGATGATCAGCGTATTGGCCGCCGCCACGTCGAGCCCGCTTTCCACGATGTTGGTGCTGAGCAGCACGTCGAACTGGCCGTCGTAGAAGGCGCTCATCACGTCTTCGAGCTGGCTGGCCGCCATCCGCCCATGGGCATTGACGATCTTCGCCTCCGGGACGAGTTGGGCAAGCTGCTCGTGCATCGGCGCCAGGTCTTCGATGCGTGGGCACACGTAGTAGGTCTGGCCGCCGCGGAAGTGCTCGCGCAGGATCGCCTCGCGCACGATCAGCGGGTCGTAGGGCAAAACGAAGGTGCGCACCGCCAGCCGGTCCACCGGCGGCGTGGCAATGAGCGACAGCTCGCGCACGCCCGACAGCGCCATCTGCAAGGTGCGCGGGATCGGCGTCGCCGTCAGCGTCAGCACATGCACATTGGCGCGCAGGTCCTTCAGCCGCTCCTTCTGCTTCACCCCGAAGCGCTGCTCCTCGTCGACGATCACCAGCCCCAGCCGGTCGAAGTGTACGGATTTGGCGAGCAACGCGTGGGTGCCCACCACCACGTCCAAGGTGCCGTCCGCCAGCCCCTCGCGCACCGCCTTGGCGTCCTTGGCGGAGACCAGGCGGGAGAGCTGGCCCACACGAATCGGCAGGCCCTGAAACCGTTCGGTGAAGGTGCGGTAGTGCTGGCGCGCGAGCAGCGTGGTCGGCACCACGATGGCCACCTGGCGGCCGTGCGAGGCGGCAACGAAGGCGGCCCTGAGCGCCACTTCCGTCTTGCCGAAGCCGACATCGCCGCACACCAGCCGGTCCATCGGCCGGGTGGAGCCGAGATCGCCCAGCACGTCGTCGATGGCGCGGAGCTGGTCGTCGGTCTCGGTGTAGGGGAAGCGGGCGGAGAACTCCTGATAGAGGCCCTCGGAACTGACCATGCTGTCGGCCTGCTGCAGCTCGCGCGCCGCGGCGATGCGCATGAGCTGGTCGGCCATGTCCTTCAGCCGCTTCTTGACGCGGGCCTTGCGCGCCTGCCAGCCGGCCCCGCCCAGCTTGTCCAGCGCCGCTTCGGCCTGGTCGGAGCCGAAGCGCGAGAGCACCTCGATGTTCTCCACCGGAACGTACAGCTTGTCGCCGTCGGCGTAGGTGAGGCGCAGGCAATCGTGGGCGGCCCCGGAGACCACCAGCGTCTCCAGCCCTTCGTAGCGGCCGACGCCGTGGTCCACATGGACCACCAGGTCGCCGGGGCTGAGTGCGGACACCTCGGCGATGAAGGCATCGGACTTGCGCTTGCGCCCCGACGGGCGGGTGAGGCGGTCGCCGAGGATGTCCTGCTCGGTGATGACGGCCAGGTCCGGGGCGGCGAACCCCACCTCCACCGGCAACACCGCCAGGGCCACGGTGCGCGGGTCGAGCGCCTCCACATCCGCCCAGGTTTCGGCATCGGCCAGATGGCTCATGCCATGGTCTGTCAGCAGGCGCTTCAGCCGCTCCCGGGCGCCCAGCGTGTAGCCGGCGATGACCACGCGGCGGCCGTCGCGGCGCATCTGGGCGGCGTGGTCGCGCACGGCGTCGTAGAGGTTGACGTCGGGGTTGGCGCGCGCATCTGCGAAGTCGCGGCCTCGCCGCCCGCCGGCATCCATCGCCGCTCCGGCAGTCGCCGCGAAGGGCGAGAGCTGGGAGGCGTCGCGGCCGGCCAGCGAGGCTGTCCAGTCCTCCTCGGTGAGGTAGAGCGCCTCGGGCGGCAAGGGTTTGTAGACTGCCGTGTCGCCGTGCTTGCGCGCGACCAGGAACTGGCGGCGCGCCTCGTAGAACTCGGCGATCTGCTCGCGCCGCGCGGTCAGGGCGTGGTCCGCCTGGTGATCGAGCGTCACCGCAGCGTCGGGCAGGTAGTCGAACAGGGTTTCCAGTTGCACGTGGAACAACGGCAGCCAGTGCTCCATGCCCTGGTGCCGGCGCGCCTCGCTGACGGCGTCGTAGAGGGGATCGCTGCCGGCCACCACGGCGCCGAACAGGCGGCGGTAGTCCGCACGGAAGCGGGCGATCGCGGCGTCCTCCAGCACCAGTTCGTGCATCGGCACCAAGATCACCTGCTTGCGCTTGGCCTTGGTGCGTTGGGACAGCGCGTCGAACACGCGGATGGTGTCGACCTCGTCGCCGAACAGGTCGATGCGCACCGGGTCGTCGCGCCCCGGCGGAAAGATGTCGACGATGCCGCCGCGCAGCGCGAACTCGCCCGGCTCGCGCACCGTCTGGGCGCGGATATAGCCGTAGCGGTCGAGATAGGCGGTGAGCCGGTCGAGATCGAGGCGGGCGCCCACCGCCACCTTGCGCGTCGCCCCGTCGAACATGCTGCGCGGCGGCAGCCGCTGGGAGACGGCATTCACCGTGGTCAGCACGAGGCGCGGCCGCTCGGCAGGCCAGGTGGCCGCCAGCCGCGTCAGTGCTGCCACCCGCCGGGCGACGATGTCCGGCTTCGGCGACACCCGGTCGTAGGGCAGGCAGTCCCACGCCGGCACCTGCAGCACCGCGAGGTCGGGCGCGAAGAACTGGGCGATGGCGGCGATGCGCGCCATCCGCGCATCGTCCAGCGCCACGTGCAGCAGCCCCGCCCCGCCGCGCTTGCGCGCAAGCTGGGCGATCAGCCGGACATCGTGGCCGTCCGGTGCGCCGCAGATCAGAGCCGGACCGCCGCCCTTGAAGCCGGCGTTGGAACCTTCGGGCATGGACTAGGGCCAATCGGCATTTGTCGCGTCGATCTGGCGCTCAGAGGTAATCGGCGATCTTGTGAGCACGCAGCCTTCCCATCACCGGGGTGTCGAACTCGGCCGGAACCGCCGCGCGCCCGTTGGCCCAGTCGTACAGATCCGCATCGTTGTTTTCCAGGAGAGCTTCGAACTGCGCCAGTTCGTCCGGCTCCAGCGTCTCCAGGTAGCGATCGGCGAAGGTGCCGAGCAGCAGATCAGCCTCCTTGGTGCCGCGGTGCCACGCGCGGAACCGAAGCTGGCGCCGCCGAATGTATTCCGGATCGGCGTCCTCCGCGGTGGTGTGGGGGTGCTCCGGCGCTTCGCCTTCCGGGTATTTGATAGGCATTCTTTTTTACCGTTCACATTCCTTTAACCTGGACACCCATATAGCCGACTCCTCTGAATTCTCAACCGGCCGAATTCTGTCGCATTGACTATTTGTCCTTTGTTAGGCTGACTCGGCTCGGCGTGGGGGCACCCGAGCCCAAATCTATCAGTCGGCGGAGCCTAAGGTGTTCAAGGTCATCTTCCTGGCGATGATTCTGGGCGTAGCGGTGGGAGTCGGTGCCGTCTACTACGAACGCGAAGTCGGCGACCTGCCGACGCGGTCGGTGGACGTGGTTGTCGCCGACGAGCCGCTCGGCACGTTCAGCGAGCCGATCATCATCGTCTTTGGTCCGCCCCCCAGCGGCGACTACCAGATGGATCTCACGGGCAATCTCAGCAACGCCGGCAACCGCATGCCCTTCGCGCTGGACATGGACGGCACGGTGGAAGGTCGCGCGCACCCGGACGGCGTGGACATGGTGCTGGGGATCGCCGACGTGAACGCCGAATTCATGGATCAGCGCTTCTCCCAGGACCTCAATACCGAGGTCACCTACCGTTTCGATTCCGACGGCCGCTTCCTCGGCGCCGACCTGTCCGGCCTGGGCGGCACCGCTTCGCCGCTGCCCATGGGCCAGGCCGACGAGTTCCGCTATCTCGCCGCGGCCTTCCCGCCTGACGGGCTGCGCGTGGGCGAGCGCGTGCGCTTCTCCGACACCCAGACGCTGGAGAACTACCCCGGCACGCCGCAGGTGACGGTGAGCGGCGAAGCCATCGTGGTGGAGCGCAGCGAGCACCAGGGGCGCGACGCGCTGACCATCGACGTCAGCGGCGAGATCCGCAGCGCCACCATCAACGGCACCTTCAGCGGCACCTCGCTGGTGGATATCGCCTCGGGCTTCGTGCTCGACGCCGACGTGACGGTGACCCTCAGCCTGCCGGTGCGCAACCGCAATGCCGTGGTCAGCCTGGACATGGCCTTCGCCACCGAGCTTTGAGGTCGGCTGCCGGCACGCGTCCGCTGAGCCGCCGGGTATGTCTTCGGCTGGGCCGCTGAGGGCGGTTCCGTCCGGCCTGCGGCCCGCGTAGAACGGCGCCATGCGGCCCCAGTCCCTGTTCCCCCTGTTCGCCAAGATCGACCGGCTGCCCGGCATCGGCCCGCGCACGCTGGCGCTGATCGCCAAGGTCGCCGGCGAACGGCCGCTCGACCTGATGTGGCACCGCCCGACCGGGCTGATCGACCGGCGCCACACCGGCTCCACCGCAGAGGCCGAAGCCGGCCAGATCGCCACCCTGGTGGTGGAGGTGGTGGAGCACCGCCCGGGCGGCGGCGCGCGCACGCCCTACAAGATCGAATGCCGCGACGGGGCCGGCGAGATCGACCTCGTCTACTTCAACGCCAAGGCCGACTGGCTGTGGAAGACCTTCCCGCCGCACGAACGGGTGGCCGTGTCCGGCCGCGTCGACCGCTACCGCGACCGCCTGCAGATGGTCCACCCCGACGAGGCCGTGCCGGCCGACAGACTGGACGAGATCGCGCGGCTGGAGCCGGTCTACCCGCTCACCGCCGGGCTCACCGGCCGCACGCTGGCGCGCGCCCTGGCGGCGATCCTGCAGGACCTGCCCACCCTGCCGGAGTGGCTGGACCCGGCCCTGAAGGCACGGGAAGGCTGGCCGGACTGGGCCGCTGCGGTGCGCGCGCTGCACGCTCCCGCCCAGGGGGCCGACCTGCTGCCCCAGGCCCCCGCCCGCGCACGCCTGGCCTATGACGAGCTGCTGGCCAACCAGGTGGCGCTCGCCGTGGTGCGCGCCAAGCTGCGCCGCCGCCGCGGCCGCTCCACCGCCGCCACCGGGGCACTGCGCCGCCGGGTCGAGGGCGCCCTGCCCTTCGCGCTCACCGGCGCCCAGCAGTCGGCCCTCGCCGACATCGATGCCGACATGGCGGGCGAGCTGCGCATGGTGCGCCTGCTGCAAGGCGATGTCGGCTCGGGCAAGACGGTGGTGGCGCTGCTGGCCATGCTGGCGGCGGTGGAGGCCGGCCGCCAGGCGGCCCTGCTTGCCCCCACCGAGATCCTGGCGCGCCAGCACCTGGCCACCCTGGCCCCGCTGGCCGCCCGAGCCGGCGTCGCCATCGACCTGCTGACGGGCCGCGACGCCGTCAACCGCCGCACCGCCGTATTGCTGGGCCTGGCGGACGGCACCCTGCCGCTGGTCGTGGGCACCCACGCGCTGTTGCAGGACGACGTGCGCTTCCAGGATCTGGCCCTGGCCGTGATCGACGAACAACACCGCTTCGGCGTCGACCAGCGCCTGGCCCTGACCGAGAAGGGCACCGCCGTCGACATCCTGGCGATGACCGCCACGCCCATTCCCCGCACCCTGCAGATGAGCGCCTATGGCGACATGGACGTGTCGGCCATCCGCGAAAAGCCGCCGGGCCGCACGCCGGTCGATACCCGCGCCATCCCCATGGAACGGCTGGAGGAGGTGGTCGACGGGCTCGCCCGCCACCTCGCCACCGGGGCCAAGGCGTTCTGGGTGTGCCCGCGGGTGGAGGATGGCGGCGATCTCGGCGGTCTCACCGATGCCACCGGCCGGGCGGCCACGCTGGCCTCGCGCTTCGGCGCGCGCGTCGGCCTGGTGCACGGGCGCATGGCGACCGCCGACAAGGACGCGGTGATGACCGCCTTCGCCGACGGCGACGTGGACGTGCTGGTGGCCACCACCGTGGTGGAGGTGGGCGTCAACGTGCCCAGCGCCACGCTGATGGTGATCGAGCATGCCGAGCGCTTCGGGCTCGCCCAGCTCCACCAGTTGCGCGGCCGCGTCGGCCGGGGGGCCGACAAGTCTGTGTGCCTGCTGCTCTACCAGCCGCCGGTCAGCGACACCATGCGCCAGCGGCTCACCACCATCCGCGATACCGACGACGGTTTTGCCATCGCCGAGGCCGACCTGGCCCTGCGCGGGGCCGGCGACATGCTGGGGGTGAAGCAAAGCGGGCTGCCGGACTTCCGCATGGCCGACCTGCCGGCCCACACCGAGCTGCTCGCCGTCGCCCACGACGACGCACGGGTCCTGCTGGCCAACGACCCCGACCTTACGGGCAAGCGCGGCGAGGCCGTGCGCACGCTGCTCTACCTGTGGGAACGCGACGCCGCGATCCGGTATTTGGGATCGTAGGATCGCCCGTACGCTCCCCGGAAGTTCGCTGGGTGAACCTCCTGTTTCAGCCCCTTGCGACGTTCTGGTTTTGACCCAAAGCCGCCAAGACGATTTGGTGGTCAGTCGGTAGGTTCAAGCCGTACTGAGACGTCCGCCTCAAGTGCAGCATTTGGCGCGACGGGTGAAGAGCCAACTCTTGCTGCGGGACGAATATCTGCCTGTAACGGATAGAAATGCCAGTGTGCCTGCGTTCGTACTAAAGTTCCTACATGCTTGCAAACATCCACTACGAGATCCTTGGTCTTCGCTTCGCGCCATTTGGTGAAAGAATCGAAGGTGTCGCGCACGTCATGGGATGCGCACGCATGAAACGCTATGCGTCCGAATTTGAGATGATGCTTGCGCCGCTTGGTGACGGCAGATGGCAAATAAGACATCTTGGATGGAGGAGGCCGCCGCCACCAGTGTTCAGCAACAGAGACTTCGTCCAACAGCTTCTCGATCGCGTTGTCAGGTTGCTGCACACAACGAATATGTGGCCGTCCTCGCAGGACGAAAAAGGCGCTCAGATTTGGATGAATAGGCAGGTAATTCCGCCAGAACACGACGAGCGTGTCATCGTATCATTTAGAGCCGCCATGCTGGCCCTGCCGAGCGCCACTTGGCCACGGCTGTGGGATCATATCGAACGACGGCTGACCTTTGATCCGTATTTCATAGTGTTAGGTTTCGACCAAAATATCGTGAAATCCGTTCTGCCCCGTCTTAAAGCCATCTTCACGCCCGCCTGGGTAAAGGCGCGCTATCAGAGGGCGGGATTAAGCGACATGACCGGGCAGTTGGAACCAGAAGACGAGGGCTTCTTTCCTGCATATCATCTTGCTCGCACGGCTCACGGAGTCCTTTGCCGTGATCCGGGATGGAATTACTTGGTGGAGATCGGATTAGCACTGGACACGCTGGACGGTGTAAATGGCCTTAAGCGGCTCGCGGCCCGGCTCGGAGCCGAACCGGGAACTCAACACCATCTCTGTCTGGCGGCTGAATTGCACAAACGTGGTTTGCTTGTCGGCTTGGAACCACCGACAGGATCGGGATCCGCGAGCTGCGATGTCCTTGCGGCGCTGGACGGTCACCACTTCCAGATCGAGGTTAAGGAATTCTCATCGCGCAAACCACTCAAGCGATTGCGCAAAGAATTGGCCGACAAAGCTATAAAACTCCCAAACAGGCCAACCACGCCGGTCGTCTTCCATGTCGTTTTTCGCGGGACTGGAGCACAGGACGTACAAGTTGAGCAGGAATTCTTCCGAACGATCTCCGAGATCGTAGACGAGATCCCACCCCAAATTAGCGCCGTCATCGCCGGTCGCCGCTTCGTTGATTCCTATGGTGGGTTCCTCAAGAGAGACTTCGAGACGATCCTCACGAATGATCGGGCTATTGTCCCGGCAAGTGAGTCCCACCTGCGTGAGATATTCCGCCGCAACTACGAGGAGGCGCATCTGCCGTACTACGACGTCGGAACCTTGTTCGTCGTTGGCCAAAAGCCATCGGAGCGGTGAGCGGCCCGGATTCATGCATGTCCTGCCGCACCTCGCCGCGGCAGCGATACGAAGAATCCGCCCAAATTCCTTCCCAATCGCTGCGCAGGGTGCGGCTGAGCCGGCGTGCGCGCGGCGCCCTGGGGACCACCGATGCCCGATGCCTACATCACCGCCGCCGGGGCGCACCTGCCCGGCCCGCCCGTGGGCAATGCCGAGATGGCGCGGCACATCGGCTTCTTGGACGGCCGCAGCGAGGCGCTGGGCCGCCTGGCGCTGCGCCAAAACCGCATCACGAGCCGCCACTACGCGCTGTCCCCGGACAACTCGGTCAGCGCTAGCAACGCCGAAATGGCCGCCCTGGCGGTGGCCGATGCGGTGGCCAAATCCGAACGCGCGCTGAAGGAGATCGACCTGTTGGCGGCCTGCACCACCCAGGGCGACCTGCTGGTGCCGGGCCATGCCAGCCAGGTGCAGGCGGCGCTGGGCATCGGCCCCCTCGAACTGGTGAGCGTGCAGAGCGTCTGCGCCGGGGCGCTGATCGCCGCCAAGGCCGCCGCCCTGCAGGTGATGGCGGACGGCAAGCGCGCCGCCGCCGTGGTCGGCTCGGAATTCTCCAGCCGCTGGTTCCGCCCGGGCTTCTACCCCGAAACCGCGCTGGCCGATCAGGGCCACCGGGCGGCCCTGGAATTCCTGCGCTGGACCTTGTCGGACGGGGCCGGCGCCATCCTCATCGAACCGCGGCCCAACGAACGCCGCCAGAGCTTCAAGATCGAGTGGATCAAGCTGGTGTCGCTGGCCCATGCCTTTCCGCCCTGCATGGCCGCCGGCACCGTGCCAGCGCGGCGGACCGAGCGCGACGGCGGCTGGAGCCACCGGCCCGACACCGCGCTGGCCGACGGCGCGCTCGTGCTGTGGCAGGACATGGTGCTGCTGAAGCGCATCATCCGCGCCTGGGTGGGCGAATACCTGAAGCTGGTGGATGCCGGGCACATCGTGCCGGAGCGGGTGGACTGGCTGCTCTGCCACTATTCCGCGGAGAACCTGCGCCAAGAGATCGTCTCGATCCTCAGGGCGACCGGAGGCATGATCGCCGAAGAGAAGTGGTTCACCAACCTGCACAGCAAGGGCAACACCGGTGCCGCAGCCCTGTTCGTCATGCTCGACGAGTTCGTGGTGCGCGGGCTGGTGCGCCCCGGCCAGCAGGTGCTGTGCATCGTGCCGGAAAGCGGCCGTGCCATGATCGGCTTCATGATGCTGAGAGCCTTGTAGGCTTTAGCGGTTCCGGCCCACGCCCCCACCCGGCCACCCAACGACGGTATGATGGATTGGGCAGCCGGGTGAGGGCGCAGGCTGGAACCGGACTTGAGAATGAACCCGGAGGCTCGCCATGACCCTCGCCGACGCCGTGCCCGTGGACGCCGCCGATGCCGCCGCCGGCCCCACTGCCGACCCCACTGCCGACCCCACTGCCGACCCCACTGCCGACGCCGCCGCCGACGCCTTCGTGGCAGACATCCTGCGCGGGCTCGCCATCGTGTGGACCGACTTCGAAACCCGGCTCGACCAGGTGCCGATCATCGACAAGCTCAACCGCGGCGCCTTCCGGCTGGAGGACTACCGGGCGCTGCTGGCCAATCTGCGCCAGCAGGTGATCGACGGCGGCTGCTGGATCGCGCGGGCCGCCAGCCAGATCGACGTGGCGCATTTCGAATTGCGCTCCCAGTTCCTGCGCCACTCCATCACCGAACACCGCGACTTCCGCATGCTGGAGGAGAACTACGCGTCCGTCGGCGGCGATGTGGCTGCCATCCGCGCGGGCGAAAAGAACATCGGGTCGGAAGCCCTGTCGGCCTTCATGTTCCACCGCGCCGGGCAGCCCAATCCGTTCGACCTGCTGGGTGCGATGTTCATCATCGAGGGGCTGGGATCGCTGAAGGCGGCCGGCTGGGCGGAGGTGATCCGGGACCAGCTCGGCCTGGCGGAAGACCAGGTGAGCTTCCTTGCCTACCACGGCGCCAACGACGACGACCATCTGGCGGAATTCGCCCATTGGGTGCGCCAGGCGGCCGACCACCCCAACGCCCGCGGCATCGTGAAGACGGCGCGCGTGGTGGCCCGGCTCTATCTCCTGCAACTGGAGGAACTGGACCATGTTTGAGGCCCGCGTTCCCCGCGACCTGACCGCGATCCCCCACGACCGGTCAGACCCCAACCCGTGGCTGGCGCTCTACCTCGACGATTCCATCCCCATCGAGGAAACCGCCAAGGCGGCCTTGCTGCGCGGCAACGACAGCTATTCAAGGCGCTTCTTCCTGCCCGCCTGCCGGCCCTTCATCTTCGTGTTCTTCGTGCTGGTGCAGGTGTTCCGCCGGTTCTTCCAGTCATGGCCCAACATGCCGAAGACGCTGCACGGGCTGATCCACTGGGGGCTGAAGACCTTCGTGTCGCCGGACGCCAACTACCTGATCTTGCGCCACTTCAACATCGGCACGGAGATCCTGGCCTTCATCCGCGCCAACGTGCCGGGGGCGGACGAGGGCGCGCGCACGGTGGCGCTGCGGCCGACCAGGCTGGCCGACCTGAAGGACAACACGTTCCTGCAGCACGACCTCAACGTCTACAACTTCATCATCGGCCTCAACCGCTGCCTGAAGGAGAGCGGGCGGGAACTGGAGCCGCCGGCGCGGCTGGACTTTTCCGCCATCAGCGACGCGCCGTTCGCGTTCGAGGACCTGCCGTCGGGCAAGCGCAACTTCGTCGACGTGCAGACGGCGATCGAGTTCTACACGCCGGTCTATGCACTGTTCCTGGCGCGCCGGGATTTCGTGCGGGCGGCCAATTCCCTGCAGTTGGACGAGACCTTCGCCATCTACGTCGCCCGCCTGCTGGGGTCGGACTACCACCTGGCGTTCATCAAGAACCAGCACCCCATGGTGCCGCTGTCGCCCTTCCAGGCGGGCTTCCGGCTGATGATGCACGGCTACGACGCCGAAGCGCTGCACGGCTACCTGCGCCGCCTGAAGCGCATGCAGCGGGAGGCCGACGCGGCGGCAGGAAACGCGTGACATAAAGAAAATGGCATCCAATAACTGCATTTTCGTTTAATTTTCAATTTGATTGCTCTAGTCTCAAGCGTCTTTTGATCTTTCTGCCGAGGCCGAATATGTCAATCCCATCTATATTTTCCGGGGAAAATAATCAGCCAACACCATCAGAAGCACTTATAATATACGCGACACAAGATGGAGCAGACGCTGACTGTTCTCGGTATACAAAGCATGACAGGGTTGTTTCATCTCGCCTTTTGAGCGACCTTGCAACTGGTAGTTTCAAACATCCAAATTATTTGGATTGGTCTCCGCATCACTCTGGCATAAAAATAATTGGCATCACGGTTAAAGAAACACTAAACATCTCTCGACATGAAATAAAATATAGATTCGATATAAGAAGATCTATATTTTCTCAGGGCATAGATGCTACCGGAACTCGATTTCAACAGAAGTTATACTTAAAGTCATGCAAGATTTGGGGGGAATTTTCATTAGCATCCGCAATCATAAAAGGTCAGATATGCACGGACAATACAGAATTCTACAATTCAAACCACAAATCAAGATTTGCACAGGGAGAAGCGGTATTTGCTCAGGATATTGAAGCCAATGATTGGTTCATGCGCGAAGCTAATATCTATGGTGAATTTGATATGACCTCTGCAAATATTCGTGGACTAATAGATTTTCGGGATTCAAAATTCTATAATAGGCGAGGCACAGCAATTGGCGCAGCTTATGTCCGAATAGGTGAAAGCATTTTGTTATCTGGCAACAATACAAAAGTAGTAGGACAGCTAGACCTCGCCAATTGTAAAATAGGAGAGAATTTAGATCTTTCCTTTGGAACATTTATAGAAGCCGACCTACCAGCAATTCGCCTTCAAGACTCCACAATAAATGGAGTTGCGTCGCTATTATGCGCGACTATATTGGGGAAATTGGAGGCACCTAGAGCACATTTCTTAAGTCTGATTACTTTCCGCGGCGCACGAACTGCATGTACTGCAATAGCCCAAGAATCGGCTCTTTGGGGACAAAGAAAATTGACGCCAGCATTAAGTGAAAATACATCGTCAAGATTCTATTCTATCATTTTATCAGAGTCGCGAATTGGGGGCCGTCTCGTTCTATCAGAATTTAGATCACTTGGAATCGTTGATCTTTCACTAGTAGACTGCGAAATACTGGATGATTCTAAGAGCGGTTGGCCCGCTCCTCTTCGAATCGGTTGTTCAGACAATAAGGATCGAATGCATGTTCCCATAGATTCGGAGCTCGCAGGTGCTGATTATAAAGACTATATTGACGCACAGCATTTTATTCTGAGTGGATTCCAGTGTAAAAGTTTTGCGCACCCCAACGGACAACGTCACACTCGACATTGGAAGACGAAATATTTTAGAAGGAAACAAAAAATAAGGGATGCAAAGTCGGTTGAATACTGGGTCGCTCGACGGCGTATTCACTGGCTCACTGCACAATCAGCAAATGAGCTGAAGCATCATTTTAATCCGCAGCCTTGGCGGATGACATCAAGGGTCTTGCGCGACATGGGCTATGATGATGCTGCAAATCGTGTATCTATTGAGAGAAGAACTCGCCAACGCAAAGCTGATGGTACCCATTGGCGAGTACGCTTGGTGGAGACAACATTACATCTCATATCAAAATATGGGTATGATCCGTATCAGGCGGTAGTGTCGGCCATGATAGTAATAGTATTTGGGGCATTCGTATTTTGGGTCGCTGAAGTTAACTGCAGAACAAATCTATGCGTTGGTCCGCTATTAACGCCGTCTAACGTTGGATCTATCGGTGGCATTGAAGAATATCCAGAATTTAATCCACTATTGCATTCTCTAGATCTATTCATTCCTGTTCTTGACTTTAATACTGAGAGTATGTGGAGCATCAATCCAGATTCTTGTGTAATTCCTTCTCGGCGCAATCAACATAGAGACAATATTGACCAGATACAACCAATCTGTATTGGATGGCTGGTTCATCTATACGGGATATTCCATAGAATTCTTGGCGCACTAATTATCTCGATGGCAATTATCGGCTTCACAGGATTGGTCAAGCGGGAGGAGCGTTGAACCAAGCGCCGATTGGGCCACATCAACGTCCAAGTGAGTTCGCGCAAACGCCACCACGGCTGCGGCCAGCACCTCGATGCTGTCGAGCGCCGGCAGGCCCGGCGGCAGGGCTTGGGCCACGGTGGAAAACTCCGTGCACGCGATCAGCGCCGCATCGGCCCCCGCCGCGGCCACCTCCTCGCCCGCCTCCCGCACCGTACGCCGGGCCATATCGCCGTCGCGGCCGGCCTTGATGGCGCGGATGGCCGCCAGCAGCCGCTGCTGGTCGGCCGGATAGACCGCCGCCACCCCCGCCGGGGCGAAGACCCGGTCATAGACCCCGGTGATCTTCACGGCGGGGGAGGCCAGCACGCCCACGGTCCGGCACCCATCCGCCGCCAGGCGCGCCGCCGTCAGCGCGACCATGTTGAGGAAGGGCAGATCGGTGGCACCGATGATGGCGGACGCGTAGTGGTGGGCCGTGTTGCACGGCATCGCCAGCGCCTCTGCCCCCGCCGCCGCCAGCCGCCTGGCCATGTCCGCCAGCGCCGGGGCGGGATCGCTGCCGCCGCCTTCGATCAGTGCGGCGATGCGCGAGGGCACCTGGGTGTTCTGGTCGACCACCAGGGGCACGTGGTCGGCGTCGTCCTCGGCTGGCGTCAGCGCCAGCACGCGCGCCATGAAATGGATGGTCGCCTCGGGCCCCATGCCGCCCAGGACGCCGACCCGGCGCAGCCGCGGCGCTGCGGACCTGCGCCATCCGTCGGCCGGTGTCATGCCGCCGCCCCCCCGGCCGCCGCCGCACCGTAGCCGAAGGCCGCGGTGTAGCCGAACAGCCCGGCCGCCCCGCCGGTATGCAGGAACACCACGCGCTGGCCGCGGGTGAACATGCCCTGGCCGATCAGGTCGATCAGCCCCGCCGCCCCTTTGCCGGAATAGACGGGGTCGAGCAAGATGCCCTCAAGCCGGGCGAACATCTCGATGGCCGCGATGGTGCCGGCGTTGGGGATGCCGTAGCCCTCGCCCACATAGTCGGTGTTGGCCACCACGTCCTCGCGCGCCACCAAGCCGGGACAGCCGAGCTTTTCGGCCGTCGCCGCGGCGAGCTTGAAGACGTTCTCCTCCTGCACCCCCTTGGGCGCACGCACGCCGACGCCGAGTACCGGGATGGGCGCGTTGATGGCCTTGAGCCCGCACACCAGCCCGGCCTGGGTGCCGGAGGACCCGGTGGCGTGCACGATGTGATCGAACCTCAGGCCCATGTAGTCGGCCTGGCCCACCAACTCCAAGGCGCAGTTGGCGTAGCCCAGGGCGCCGGTCGGGTTGGAGCCGCCGCCGGGAATGGTGTAGACGCGCCGCCCCTTGGCCCGCCACGTTTCGGCCACCGCCTCCATCTCCGCGTTCATGTCCAGCCCCGGCCCGCGCTTTTCTGCCGAGGCGCCGTGCAGATGGTCGAGGAACACGTTGCCGTTGGCGTTGTAGTTGGGATCGTTGGAGCCGGTGCGGTCCTCCAGCAGGATGTGGCTGGCAAGGCCCAGCCGGGCGGCGGCGGCGGCGGTCTGGCGGGCGTGGTTGGACTGGGTGGCCCCCTGGGTCATCACCGTATCAGCACCATCGGCCAGCGCTTCGGCCATCAGGAATTCCAGCTTGCGAGTCTTGTTGCCGCCGGTGGACAGCCCCGTGCAGTCGTCCCGCTTGATCCAGATCTCCGGTCCGCCGAGGGCGCCGGACAACCGGTCGAGGCGTTCCAGCGGCGTCGGGAGATGGCCGAGGCGAACGCGGGGAAAGCGGGCGAGATGCATGGCGAACCTTCACGGCACGGGTTTGGCAGGGTCGCCACCTTAGAGCGGATCGGGCGCCGGAGGAATCGCTACCGCCCCGCAAGCACGTGTGCGCAGCCGGCTTTACCGGCCCTTAACCGGTGCCTTGGCATGCATACGCTTCGTCCTACCGCAGGCCCAGACTCATTAGATTGTTTCAAGAACCACTATGCCTGACGGGCGTTACCGATCTAAATTGCCAACTACTGTGGGGGTTTGGCAGCTGGCGAGGGGGCACGGCCATGGCGGTGGTGTTAATAGTCGACGACGACCCGGACATCCGCGAGCTATGGGCGCTAGTCCTTGGTGATGCCGGCTTCGTGGTGCGCGCAGCACCCTCCGGTGTCGAAGGAATCGAGATCGCGGAGAGCGAGCATATCGACGTCGTTGTCACCGACATTCTGATGCCCAACAAAGACGGCATTGAAACTTTACTTGAGATAAAATCAATAAACCCCAACGTGAAAGTGCTCGTCGTTTCCGGCGGCGGCTCCGCGCTACGAAAATCGTTTCTCGATGTGGCCGACAAGCTCGGGGCGGATGCTACGCTGCCGAAGCCCGTCGACATCGACCGGTTGTGCGCGGTGGTGGAGCAGCTTGCCGCCGCGGCCACGGGCGCGCCTTCGACACCGAAAGGGACATGACGGGACTCAGTGACGCCCAGGCCGCTCGCCTCAAGGCAATCGCTGCGGGACAGGAGGTTCTGTCCGGCGGTGCCGTTCGCCTTGTCGGCATTTCCGGGCTCCAGGCCCACTACAAGGACACTTGGGACGCGGTCAAGGAAGAGGTCTTCCGCCACGCCCAGATCGCCGTGGAGTCCGTGGTGTCGGGTGCCGACATCGTGGTCCGGGTCGGCGACCACGGCTTCCTGCTGATCTTCGCCGACCCTGACCCGACCCGTGCCGAAGACGCGGCGGGGGCGGCATCCGATGCCATTCTCCATCGGCTGTTCGGCGCCGACGCCAATCTGGCGTCGATGGTCGATACCGCGGTACGCACCTTCACCATCGACAAGTCCAACCTGCCCTCGCTGATCGCCGACACCAGCGAGCCGCTCAAATCGGGCCACGGCTGGTCGAAGGACAGCGGGGAAGCCAAGGCATTCCATGGCGCCGGTCTCGCCGACCGTCCCGACCATCGCGACCTTCCCGACGCCGCCCCGCCTGCAATCCGCTTCCACCCGGTGTGGAACACCGCCAAGAGCGTCGTCATGGACTTTGTGGCCAAGCCGCAGCTCGATCGGCGTGCCGCCCTCTGGGGTCCCATGTTCGGGGCCGCGGAGACACCGACGGAGCGGCAGGATGCGCTGGCGCTCGACTTGCGGACCCTCGCCGCGGTGGAAGACGAGCTGCGGCGGCTCGCCCTCAGCGAGTCCCGCATGCTGGTCACCGCCTGCATCTGCGCTTCATCGTTCTCCTCGATGAAGCTGAGCAGCCAGATCACCGGTGCCATCGGCAAGATCCCCAAGAGCCTTCGCCGCTGCCTGCAATGCGTCATCTACGAAACCCGCATCGGCGCCGGTGCCGCGGATGTGGACATGGCGGCGCGCAGCCTGGCGCCGCTATGCCGCAGCACCAGCCTGGCCACGGTGGTGAAGGAGCGGCGGTTTCTGCAAGCGCGCTCCATCGGCCTGAAGGCCATCGGCGTCGACCTGTCGCCCTACGGCCATGTGCCGGAACCGGCGATCATGGCGCGCCTGAAGACGCTGCTGGAGAGCGCCCATTCCGCCGGCCTGCGCGCCTTCGTCTATGGCCTCAACAGCCGGAGCCTCGCCTCCTTCGCGGCATGCAGCGGGGCGGAGAACCTGTGCGGCGACGTCATCGGCCCGGCGACGAGCACCATTCCGGCAGCGATCCGCTTCGAGCCCCATCACCTATACGACAGCTTGGCAGCCCCCGCCGGCGCTGCCGCCGAGGCCCGCCGGTCCACCACCGGGTCCCCCGGCAAGGCCAGGCGCCGCCGCCCGTCGTCTGCGAAAGGCGGGTGATCCGTCTATGCTCCCCCTTGGCGGGGAGCCCGCAGGCCGAAGCCGCGCCGGTCGTCGCGGACGGTGGTGCCGAAATGCGCCCGGTAGGCGCGCGACAGCGTGGTCGATGAGGAGAAGCCGCTGCGCGCCGCGATCTCCGCGGCCGACAGGTGGCTTTCGCGCACCAGCCCCCGCGCATGGGAGAGCCGGACAGATCGGTAGTAGGTCCCTGCCGCCACGCCCAGCTCCACCTGGAACAGGCGCTCCAGGCTGCGCCGGGAAATCGAGGCGCGGATGGCCACGTCGTCGAGCCTGAGCGGCCGTTCGATGGCCCGGCGCATGATCTCCACGGCCTGGATCAGCACGGGGCTGCGCCGGGTGCGGGGGATCACGTTGGCGTCCAGGTCGAACGGGTTGGGGGTTTCGATGCGGTGGCGGAACATGTTGGCCGCGTCGAACGCTTCGGCATGGGTGGTCGCCCGCCGGATGATCTCCAAGGTCAGGTCCATCACCCCGCTGGCGCTGCCGGCCGTCATCCGGTTGCCGTCGATGACGTAGCGCTCGGCCACCGCGTCGATGTTGACGAAGGTTTCCTGGAATTCTTCCAGCACCTGCCAGTGGATGGTGGCGCGCCGGCCATCCAGCAACCCGGCCCCGGCCAGCAGCCAGGATCCGGTGTCGTAGCCGGCGACCACGCCCGCCGTTCGTGCCGTCCGGCGCAGCGCCGCACGGCCGCGCGCCATGTCGTACCGCCGCACCTCGAAGCCGCAGATGACGATCAGCAGGTCGACCCCGCACAGGCTATCGATCGGGCCGTCCACCTGCAGGCGCAGGCCACTCGACGACACCACCGGGCCGCCGTCCAGCGTCGCCAGCCGCCAACTGAAGGCGCCCTTGCCGGCCACGTTGCCGAGCGCCCGCAACGGCTCCAGGGCACTCGCCAGCACCATGTTGGAAAACCCGTCGAACAGCAGCAGCCCGACGGATTGCGAACTCCTGTTGGCCATTCAGCCTCTATAGCGAGATTGGCAGAAAATGCAATCTCGTTGGCGGGAAACGCCAATTTACCCTTCGGCCTGCATGGTAAGATCGGCGCGGTGCGAATATTTGGTGCACCGCAATAAACGCCTAGAACTCGCCACCCAAAAATCGACGTAACACGTCGGAGGCCATGTGAACTGGGAGTGCTTCATCACCTGTGCGGTGACGGGGTCCGGACAGAGTCACTTGAAGAGCGACAAGGTTCCGACCACGCCCGCCGCGATCGCCGACGCCTGCATCGAGGCCGCCAAGGCCGGCGCCGCCGTGGCCCATGTGCACGTCCGCGATCCCGACACCGGCGTACCATCGCGCCGGCCGGAGCTCTATCGCGAGGTCGTCAGCCGCGTGCGCGAAAGCGGCACCGATGTGGTGCTGAACCTCACCGCCGGCATGGGCGGCGACCTGGTACTGGGATCGCCCGAAGCACCGCTGCCGCTGAACCCGGCGGGTACGGACATGGTGGGGGCCAGCGAACGGCTGGTGCATGTGGAAGAGCTGCTGCCGGAAATCTGCACGCTCGACTGCGGCACCATGAACTTCGCCGAAGCCGACTACGTGATGACCAACACGCCCGGCATGCTGCGGGCCATGGCGGCCCGCATCCGCGCGGCCGGGGTGAAGCCGGAGATCGAGGTGTTCGACACCGGCCACCTGTGGCTTGCCAAGGCGCTGGCGGACGAGGGCCTGATCGACGACCCGGTCCTCATCCAGCTTTGCCTGGGCATCCCCTACGGCGCGCCCAACGATGCCGACACGGTGCAAGCGCTGGTCAACGCCATCCCCGCCGGCTGGGTCCATTCCATGTTCACGATCGGCCGCATGCAGCTTCCCTTCGTGGCGCAGGCGGTGCTCGCCGGCGGCAACGTCCGGGTCGGCCTGGAAGACAATATCTGGCTGGAAAAGGGTGTCCTGGCCAGCAACGGCGACCTGGTGGATCGCGCCGTGACGATCCTCAGCGCCATGAATGTCCGCGTCCTGACACCGGGTGAGGTGCGCACAAAGCTCCGGCTGGCAACGCCGGGGCACAAGACAACGATCCCTCAAGGAGGCCACGCATGAAATTCGCCGAGATGAACCGCCGACGTTTCCTGCAAACCAGCGCCGCCGGCGCCCTGGCCATGGCCTCGGGCCCCAGCCTCGCCCAGACGCCCGAACCGCGCCGCGGGGGCCTTTTGAGGATCGGGCATTCCGGTGGCGCCACGTCCGACACCATCGATCCGGCCACCTTTGCCGCCGGTCCGGTGGTGACCGCCATGCTCGGCGGCGTGTGCAACAACCTGACGGAGATCGACGCCGAAGGAAACGCGGTGCCGGAGCTGGCGGAGAGCATCGAAGCGAGCCCCGACGCCACGGTGTGGACCTTCACGCTGCGCCAGGGCGTCACCTTCTCCAACGGCCGCACGCTGACCGCCGACGACGTGGTGGCCTCCTACAACCACCACCGCGGTCCCGACACCACCTCGGGTGCCGCCGGCCTGCTGGAACAGGTGGTCGACCTGCGCGCCGACGGCCCCAACACCGTGGTGTTCGAGCTGGCCTCGGGCAACGCCGACTTCCCCTTCGTGACCGCCGACTACCACCTGGTGATCATGCCCGACGACGGCAGCGGTCGCATCGATTGGCAGGCCGGCATCGGCACCGGCGGCTACACGCTGGAGGAGCACGAGCCGGGCGTGCGTATCAGCCTGCGCCGCCGCCCCGACTACTGGAAATCGGACCGCGCCTGGTTCGACGAGGTGCTGCTGCGTACCATCAACGATCCCACGGCCCGCCAGAACGCGCTGGTGACCGGCGAGGTGGACGTGATCAACGGCGTGGACACCAGCACCGTCCACCTGCTGCAGCGCCGCCCCGGCATCGAGCTGGTGGAGGTGACGGGCACCGCCCACATCACCATGCCGATGTTCTGCGACACCCCGCCGTTCGACGACGTCAACGTGCGGCTCGCCCTGAAATACGCCATCGACCGCGAGGAGATCGTGCGCACGATCCTGCGCGGCCACGGCCGCGTCGGCAACGACCACCCCATCGCGCCGGCCAACCGCTTCTTCGCCGGCGATATCGAGCAGCGGGTCTACGATCCCGACCGTGCCCGCTACCACCTGCAGCAGGCCGGGCTCGAAAGCCTGCAGGTGGAGCTGTCCACCTCCGACGCCCCGGTTGTGGGCGGCGTGGATGCCGCCGTGCTGTTCCGCGAAAGTGCCGCGCGCGCCGGCATCGACATCACCGTCCGCCAGGAGCCGGAGGATGGCTACTGGTCCAATGTGTGGCTGCGCAAGCCCTTCTGCGTCAGCTACTGGAACGGCCGGCCCACCGAGGACTGGATGTTCAGCCTGGTCTACGCCGCCGATGCCGAGTGGAATGAAAGCCACTGGACCAACGCGCGGTTCAACCAGCTTCTGCGCGAAGCGCGCGCCGAGCTGGACACCGACCGCCGGGCGGAGATGTACCGCGAAATGCAGGAGCTTTGCCGCGACGACGGCGGCACCATCATCCCTGCCTTCCTCAACTACATCGACGGCAAGAACGACCGGGTGGCGCACGGGCCGCTGGCGTCCAACCGCTTCCTCGACGGCTGGAAGATCGTCGATCGCTGGTGGAGTGCAGCCTGACCGCAGCGCATCGCCCGTGCCCGGACCCTCGGGCGCGGGTGACCGCGCGGCCTCGCACCATGTCCGCACGCACCAGGGGCTGAGATGGACGGTTTCGGCAAAATCGCCGTCGTCGGCGGCGGCGTCATCGGCGGAGGGTGGGCAGCCCGCTTCCTCTTGAACGGCTGCGACGTCGCCCTTTATGACCCCCACCCCGAAGCGCGCCGGGTGATGGTCGATATCCTCGCCAATGCCCGCCGGGCACACACGCGGCTGTTCGGCAGTGCGGCGGGTGCCGAGGGCCGGCTCACCCATTGCGACACGCTCAACGACGCGGTGGCGGGTGCCGACTACGTTCAGGAAAGCGTGCCCGAACAGCTCGGCCTGAAGCGCCATGTCTACGGCGAGATCGAGCAGGCCGCCCCGGCCACGGCCGTGATCGCGTCCTCCACCTCCGGCTTCATGCCGAGCGACCTCGCCAACGGCCTGGCGCATCCCGAACGCCTGGTCGTCGCCCACCCCTTCAACCCGGTCTACCTGCTGCCGCTGGTGGAGGTGGTGGGCGGACTGCAGACGGACCCCGCCTGCCTGGAGCGGGTGTGGGACTTCTACATCGCGCTCGGCATGAAGCCCTTGCGGGTGCATACCGAGATCGACGCGCACATCGCCGACCGTCTGTTGGAAGCGGTGTGGCGCGAAGCCCTGTGGCTGGTGCGCGACGGCATCGCCACCACCGCGGAGATCGACGACGCCATCCGCTTCGGCTTCGGCCTCAGATGGGCGCAGATGGGCCTGTTCGAAACCTATCGCATCGCCGGCGGCGAACCCGGCATGCGGCATTTCCTGAAGCAGTTCGGCCCGGCCCTGCACTGGCCGTGGTCGCGGCTGACCGACGTGCCGGAGATGACCGACGCGTTGATCGAGCTGATCGCCGAACAGTCCGACGCCCAGTCAGGCAGCTATTCGATCCGCGAACTGGAGCGCATCCGCGACGACAATCTGGTGGCCATCCTGAAAGCGCTGGAAGCCGGCGACTGGGGGGCTGGCACCACCGTCAAGGCGGCCCGTGCGCGGGCGGAGGCGCGCCTGGCGGACGGCGGCCGGGCGCCGCCCTCCGACGGGGCGGCGGCAACGCAGCACAGCGCCGCGGTGCTGCCGGACTGGCTCGACTACAACGGCCACATGACCGAACACCGCTACCTCCAGGTGTTCGGCGACGCCACCGACGTGTTCCTCGCGGCAATCGGCATCGACGCCGCTTACCTGGCCGACGGCCATTCGGTCTACACCGTGGAAACCCACATCCGCTATCTGGCGGAGGTGGCCGGCGGAGCGGCGCTGACGGTGCGGACCACCGTGCTCGGCCACGACGACCGGCGCATCCGCCTGCTCCACCAGATGCGCGACGACACCGGCCGCGACGTGGCCACCGCCGAACACATGCTGCTGCACGTGGATACCCGGGCCCAGGCGGCCGTGCCCATGGGCGCGCCGCTCGGCGAACGTGTCGCCACGCTTGCCCGCATCCCCCCGCCGCGCGCGGCGGCCGCGTTCGCGGGCCGCGGCATCCGCGACATCGCCAGAGGAGGCCAGGCCCCGTGATCCACCTGACGCGCATGATCCTTCAGCGTCTCGCCCTCGGCGTCCTGACCCTGTTCGTCGTGTCGGTGGTGATCTTCGGGGCGGTTGAGCTGCTGCCCGGCGACATCGCCCAGGAGATCCTCGGCCAGTCGGCCACCGAGCAGACGGTGGCGGCCCTGCGCGAGGAACTGGGGCTGAACGATCCGGCGCATGTGCGCTACTTGAACTGGCTGGGCGGCGTGCTGTCGGGCGATTTCGGGCGGTCACTCGCCAATGGTCGGGAGATCTCCTCCCTGCTGGCGTCCCGCTTCGGCTACACCCTGTTCCTGGCCGCCTATGCCGCCGCCATCGCCGTGCCGCTCGCCATCACGCTGGGCGTGCTGGCGGCGCTCTACTGCAATTCCATCTTCGACCGGCTGATCAACATCCTGTCGCTCTCGGCGATCTCGTTCCCCGAGTTCTTCGTGGCCTATATCCTGCTCTACCTGCTGTCCGCGGAGCACGCGATCTTTCCTTCGATCGCCGACTACGGCAGCCAGGCCAGCCTTGGCGAGATGCTCTACCGCACCTTCCTGCCCGCCATCACACTGGTGCTGGTGATCACGGCGCACATGATGCGGATGACGCGTGCCGCCATCGTCAACCTCTTGGCCCAGCCCTATATCGAGATGGCGCGGCTGAAGGGGCTGTCGCCGGCCCGCGTGATCCTGCGCCACGCCCTGCCCAATGCACTTGCCCCCATCATCAACGTGGTGGCGCTGAACCTCGCCTACCTGGTGACCGGCGTGGTGATCGTGGAGGTCGTGTTCGTCTATCCCGGCTTAGGCCAGCTCATGGTGGACAGCGTGGCGACGCGCGACATCACCGTGGTGCAGGCGTGCTGCCTGGTGTTTGCCAGCATCTACATCCTGCTCAACCTGACCGCCGACGTGCTGTCCATCGCGACCAATCCGCGGCTGCTGCACAGGGGGCGGTGAGACGATGTGGAGGCTGCTGCGCACCGCCCCGCCCACCGCCATCTTCGGCATGCTGGTGATCGTGATCTATGCGATCGTCGCCATCTTCGCCGACGGGCTGGCCCCCTTCGGCGAGACCGAGGTGGTGGGGTTCGAGTACGAGCCCTGGGGCGACGACTTCCTGCTGGGCACCGACAATCTGGGGCGCGACATGCTCTCGCGCATCATCTACGGCGCCCGCAACACCATCGGCATCGCGCTGGCCACCACCTTCATCGCGTTCTCGGTCGGTGTCTTCTTCGGCATGCTGGCGGCCATCCTGGGCCGTTGGGTCGACCAGATCCTGTCCCGCCTGGTGGACGTGATGATGGCCATTCCGGCCCTGCTGTTCTCGCTGCTGCTGCTCACCGTGTTCGGCACCTCGATCTTGACGATGGTGCTGGTGATCGCGGCCATCGAGTCCACCCGCGTGTTCCGCCTGGCCCGCGCCACCGCCATGAACGTCGTCGTCATGGACTTCGTGGAGGCGGCCAAGCTGCGCGGCGAGGGGCTGATGTGGCTTGCCTCGCGCGAGATCCTGCCCAACATCGTACCGCCGCTGGTGGCGGAATTCGGCCTGCGCTTCTGCTTCGTGTTCCTGGCGATTTCCGCCCTCTCCTTCCTCGGGCTGGGCATTCAGCCGCCGACGGCCGATTGGGGCTCCATGGTGCGCGACAACGCCGGCCTGATTACCTTCGGCGACATCACGCCGTTGCTGCCGGCAGGATCCATCGCGCTGTTGACGGTGGCGGTCAATTTCCTGGTGGACTGGATGCTGCACCGGTCCTCCGGCCTGCGCACCTGACGGGAGGGACGCATGCCCACGCTGGAAAAACCGGAGTTGCAGACACCCGCGCAGGACACGCCGCTGCTGCGCATCCGCAACCTGACGATCGAAGCCCAGACCGGCGATCAGTGGATCCAGATCGTCCACGGCATCGACCTGGACCTCGACCGCGGCGAGATCGTCGGCCTGATCGGCGAGTCCGGTGCCGGCAAGTCCACCGTCGGGCTGGCCGCCATGGGCTTTGCCCGCCAGGGCTGCCGCATCACCCAGGGCACGGTGGAGTTCGACGGCACCGACTTGCTGGCCCTGTCGGAAGCCGCGCGCCGGGCCTATCGCGGCAAGCGCATCGCCTATGTCGCCCAGTCGGCCGCCGCCAGCTTCAACCCCGCCCACCGGCTGATCGACCAATATGTGGAAGGGCCGTTGCGCCATGGCCTGCAGTCGCGCCGCGAGGCGGAGTTCAGCGCCAAGGCGCTGTTTGCCCGCCTGCGCCTGCCGGAGCCCGACGTGATCGGCTTCCGCTACCCCCACCAGGTGTCCGGCGGGCAGTTGCAGCGCGCCATCACCGCCATGGCCATGTCGTGCAAGCCGGAGCTGATCGTCTTCGACGAGCCCACCACGGCCTTGGATGTGACCACCCAGATCGAGGTGCTGACCACCATCCGCGACGTGGTGCGCGACCTCGGCACCGCTGCCATCTACATCACCCACGATCTCGCCGTGGTGGCGCAGATGGCCGACCGCATCAAGGTCCTGCTGCGCGGCGAGCATGTGGAAGAAGCGCCGACCCGCGAGATGCTCGCGAACCCGCAGGAGGACTACACCAAGTCGCTTTGGGCGGTGCGCAGTTTCCAGACCGACGCCAAGGCCGCGCCGCCGGACCACGTGGTGCCGACCATCCGCGTGGAGGACATCTCCGCCTCCTACCGGCCCGGCCAGATGGTGCTGGAGGACATCTCGTTTTGCGTGCCCAAGGGCCAGACGGTGGCCATCGTCGGCGAAAGCGGTTCGGGCAAGTCCACCGTGGCGCGGGCCATCACGGGGCTGCTGCCGCCCCTGTCGGGCCGCGTGCTGCTGGACGGCGAGCCGCTGCCGCCGCGCCTGAAGGACCGCTCGAAGGACCAGCTTCGGCGCATCCAGATGATCTACCAGATGCCCGATACCGCCCTGAACCCCAAGCAGACCATCCGCGACGTGGTCGGCCGGCCGATCCGCTTCTACCGCGGTCTCACCGGCAAGGCGCTGGACGATGAGGTGCGCGCGCTCTTGTCCGCCATCGAGCTGGAGCCCGACGTCTACCTGGACCGCCGCATGCCGCAGCTTTCCGGCGGCCAGAAGCAGCGGGTGGGCATCGCCCGCGCGCTGGCGGCGGAGCCCGACTTCCTGATCTGCGATGAGATCACCTCGGCCCTCGACCAGCTCGTCGCGGAAGGCATCCTCAGGCTGCTCGACCGGGTACAGTCGGACCTGGGCCTCGCCTGCGCCTTCATCACCCACGACCTGGCAACCGTGCGCGCCATCGCCGACCATGTGCTGGTGATGCAGAAGGGCCGTATCGTGGAACAGGGGCCGAAGGCAGACGTGCTGACGCCGCCGCACCACGAATATACCGAACTGCTGCTCTCCTCGGTGCCGGAGATGGACCCCGACTGGCTCGACCGCACCATCGCCGAGCGCGAGGAACGCGGCATCGGCATCTCCGACGGCAGCGCTGCGGAGGCCGCGGCCCCTGACGATCCGGCGGCCGCCCTGCAGCCGAGCGACAGCTAGGAGGTGCGGGATTGGCACAGGTGACCGACCCGGAGGTGCTGGCCTTCATCGAGAAGACGGAGGCACTGTGCTCCGTCACCCTCGATCCCACCGACTTCGTGACCTACCGGCGCCACTACGACCGCATGGCAGATGCCTTCCGGCGGCCGCGGCCGCCGGAGATCGCCGTGCACGACGCGCCCCTTGCCGGCGTGCCGCTACGCCACTACCGGCCGGCCGGTGCAGCGGACCGGCCCTTGGTGCTCTATGCCCATGGCGGCGGCCTGGTGGTGGGCTCGCTCGACAGCCACGACGACGTCTGCGCCGAGTTGGCGGCGGCCGCGGCGCTTGAGGTGGTGGCGGTCGACTACCGCCTGGCACCGGAACACCGCCTGCCGGCCCAGCTCGACGACGTGGCGGCGGCGTGGGCGGCCCTTACCGCAGGGGGTCGGCCGGGCATCGTCGCCGGGGACAGTGCCGGTGCCACCCTGGTGGCCGGTCTGTGCCTCCGCCTGCGCGCCCTGGGCGCCGCCCAACCTCTTGCGCAAGTGTTGATCTATCCCGGCCTCGGCGGCGACCGTTCGGCCCCCTCCTACATCGAAAACGCCGAGGCGCCGCTGCTGCGCACGGCCGATATCGGGCTCTACGGCAAGCTCTACCTGGGCGATGCGCCGGAGCTGGCCGACCTGCCGGAGATCTCGCCCCTCAAGGCCACGGACTTTGCGGGGCTGCCGCCCGCCCTGATCGTCACCGCCGATGTCGATCCGCTGCGCGACGATGGGGCTGCCTATGCCGCGGCGCTGGGCGGTGCCGGCGTGCCCGCCGTCTGGCGCAACGAGGACCAACTCGTGCACGGCTACCTGCGCGCGCGCCACATGAGCCGGCGGGCGGCCGAGAGCTTCGCCGCCATCTCTGCCTATGTGCGGCAGGCCGGGGAGGCCGCAGCGGCATGAAGACGGTCCGCGCCGGGGTGCTGGACATCGCCTACCGGGACACCGGGCCGGCCGATGGCGTGCCCGTCATCCTGCTGCACGGCTTTCCCTACGACATCCACGCCTATGCCGACGTGGCCGAGCGGCTGGCGGGTACCGGGTTTCGCTGCATCGTCCCCTCTCTGCGCGGCTACGGTCCCACCCGGTTCGTGTCGGGCGAGACGCCGCGGTCCGGCCAGCAGGCGGCCCTGGGAGCCGATCTCCTGGCGCTGATGGACGCACTCGCCATCCCCTCGGCCCTTCTCGGCGGGTACGACTGGGGCGGCCGTGCCGCCTGCATCGTTGCGGCCCTGCGGCCCGACCGCGTGCGCGGGCTGGTGAGCTGCGGCGACGGCTACAACATCCAGAACATCGCGGCCGCCGGCACCCCTGCTCCGCCGGAAGAAGAACACCGCTACTGGTATCAATACTATTTTCATAGCGAGCGCGGCCGCGCTGGCCTCACCGCCAACCGCCATGGCCTGTGCCGTTTCATCTGGCAGCTCTGGTCGCCGAGCTGGGCGTTCGCGGAGGATACCTACGCGCGCACGGCAGCGTCCTTCGACAACCCCGACTTCGTCGACATCGTCATCCACTCCTACCGCCACCGTTTCGGCGGCATTGCGGGCGACCCCGCGCTGGACGGCCTGGAGGCCAGGCTGGCGGCCCAGCCGGATATCCCGGTGCCGACCGTGGTGCTGCAAGGCGCCGACGACACGGTGGACCCGCCCACCGCCGGCGATACGGCCGCTCCCCACTTCACCGGCCCCTATGCCCGCCACGTCGTTCCCGGTGTCGGCCACAACCTGCCCCAGGAAGCCCCCGGAGCTTTTGCCGAAGCCGTTTCGTCCTTGGCCTGATGGGGCCGTCGCCAACTGCGCCCATGTGCTTGAGGCAGGACGATCCCGGAGCAATCCCCGAGCGATCCCCGAGCGATCCGGGCCGGTTGCGGCCGCTCAGCGCACCAGCCGGCGCAGTAGCCCCATGGGGTTCGCCGGATGGCGCGGCCGCCGGTCCTCGTCGAGCAGATCCAGAACCGCCGCCAGTTCGGCGTGGATCTGGCGGAGCTGGCGCGGCTCCACGACGGAGGGGCCGCTCTCTTCCAGGACCTGCCGGAACTTGCGGAGCTGGCTGAGCACGCGCGCCGCCCCCAGCAGCTCGGTCTGGTTGGCCTTCAGCGTATCGGTGAGGGCGAGGATGTGGCGCGCGATCACTTCGGCATCGCCGGGATTGGAGACCATCGGCAACAGGCGGTCGGCGACCTTGCCCGTCAGCGGGTTGTTGAGGCCGGGCGGCTGCTGCTCCACCAGGCCGCGGTCGGCGGCCAGGCCGCGCATCACCCATTGGGGTACGGCCGGCGGCACCGGGCTGGTGAACGGATAGTAGTGGTCAATCGGCCGGTCCAGTACCGCCTCGGCGAGGATCATCGCAAACCCGACGACGGTCCACAGGGCGCGCAGCCGCTCGTTCTTCTGCTCCGACAGGATCTGGTGCAGGGCGACGAACCGGTCTTCGGCGTCGGCCACCTCGCCATAAGCGCCGGGCTTGCCGGCATAGTCCAGGTAGCGCTCCGCCAGCTCCAACTCCGCCAGTTCGCGATCGATCGCGCCGGCGTCCTGCAGGCGATAGGCATCCACCACCAACTCGCGCGGCAGGTCGCGCGCATGGTCCCGCAGCTTCAGCCGGCGGTTCACCCAGCCGTAGCCCAGCTTCAGGTCGGGCGCCATCTGCAGGTCGGCCTCGATGAACTCGATATCGGTGGTCGTCGTACCAGCGGGCAGCACCGCCGCCAGAACCTGGGCGAAGGCGGCATAGCGCGTTGGGTCGCGGCGGTGGAGCGCGCGCATGCTGGCCAGCCGGCGGTTGCCGTTGACCACCACCCCGTCGGCGGTGATCAGCAGCGGCTCGGTCTGCACCGCGTGGCGCTCCAGCTCCGCCAGGATCGATGCCGTTTCGTCGCTCGCCTTGTCCATCAGCAGGTCGTGCAGAGCTGCCTGGATCGGGGCCGTCGCCTCCAGGGCCTTCAGATCCTCCACCGCGATGGCGTGGTCGCGACAATACTCACGGATCTCCAGGAGAATGCGGCCGTTGTCGGTGCGGTAGAACAGACTGTCCGGGTCGAGCGCGCGCACCGGCAGATCGAGGTAGCCGGTGCGGGTGCGGACGAAGAGCCTGGTTTCGGGCGTCGCCGCCGCGAGGGGCGACGCCGCGGTTCCTTGGGGACGATCGGTCACGGGTATCTCCTAGGGCCGGTGCAACCCCCAATATAGGCATGCCGCGCCGGCCTGCTCCACCGGTTTGGCGCGCGCCTTGTCGGCGTTCGCAGCGTCACGCACTGTGGCAGCATGAGCGGCCGGCGCGGCACCGGTCGGGCGGGCGGGCGGGCGATCCCCGGCCCGGCAGGCAACAGGCAGCAGGCAGCAGGCGGCCGGGCCCATCTGCACGGGTGCCCGCGGCGCCGCCTTTTCTTGACCCCAGGACTCCCAGGCGATGAGCAAGACCGTCTACGTGGCCTATACCGGCGGGACCATCGGCATGTCCCGCACCCCCGACGGGTACGCGCCCGACCGCGGATTGCTGGAGCGCGTACTGCGCGGCCTGCCCGAACTGCACGGCGATCAGGTGCCGGCGTTCGTCATCCGCGACTACGCCGACTTGAAGGACAGCGCCGACATGTCGCCGGCCGATTGGAACGACATCGGTGCCGACATCGCCGCCCACTACGACGACCATGCCGGCTTCGTCATCCTGCACGGCACAGACACCATGGCCTACACGGCGTCGGCCCTCTCTTTCATGCTGGAAGGGCTGGCCAAGCCGGTGATCCTCACCGGCTCGCAGATCCCCATCGGCGAAGTGCGCAACGACGCCCGCAACAACCTCGTCACCGCTTTGATGCTGGCCGGATCGGGTGGCGTGTCGGAAGTCTGCCTCTACTTCAACGGCCAGCTCCTGCGCGGCAACCGGTCGACCAAGGTGCATTCGGTCGGGTTCGATGCCTTCGCCTCGCCGAACTACCCAGCGCTCGGCGATATCGGCATTGAGATCGAGATCCATACCGAGCGCCTCCGCCGGCCGCCGGCCGGACCCTTCCGCTTTGCCCCCGCCAGCACAGAACCGGTGGCGGCCTTGCGGATCTTCCCCGGCATCACCGGCGACGTCATCCGCAACATCGCCAAGCCCCCCTTGAGGGGCCTGGTGCTGGAGGCGTACGGCGTCGGCAACGCACCGAGCCACGATCCGGATTTGCTGGCAGCGCTGCGGGAGGCGAGTGAACGCGGCGTCGTCATCGTCGACGTCACCCAGTGCATCCGCGGCAGCGTCGACCTGACCAGCTATGCCGCCGGCGCCCGGCTGGCCGGGGTGGGCGTGATCAGCGGCTTCGACATGACCGTGGAAGCGGCCCTGGGCAAGCTGCTCTACCTGCTGGGCCGCGGGCTCTCGCCGGACGAGGTGGCCCGCGCCATGCAGCACGATCTGTGCGGCGAGCTGACGAGGCCGCCGGTGCCGCCCATGGCGTGACCGCGCCGGCCGCCCGGGTCAGGGTCTGTCGGCAGGAGCCTCGTCCGCCGCCCATTCACTGGCCGGTGCGCGTGACCGCATGCGTGCCTTCACCAGGCGCCCGACAAAGATCGGCAGCACGAAGCCGACGATGGCGACGATCCACAGGCCGATGGCCAAGGGACTCTGGATGAGCACCCACCAGTCGCCGTTGGAGATGGAGATCGCCCGGCGCAGGTTGTTCTCCATCATGTTGCCGAGCAGCGTGCCGAGGATGATGGGCACGAGCGGCACGTCGAGCTTGCGCAGCACCCACCCCAGAATGCCGAAGCCGACCATCATCTGCAGGTCGAAGGCGGAGCCGGAAATGCCGTAGATGCCAACGAAGCTGACCATGGCGACGAAGGGCATGAGGATCCGCGGCGGCACCATCAGCACCCGGGTGAACAGCCCGACCAACGGGATGTTCAGCGCCAGCAGCACGAAGTTGGCGATGAACAGGGCAGCGATCAGGCCCCACACCACGTCGGGGTTGTGGTTGAACAGCAACGGCCCCGGCGTGATGTTGAGCGACAGCAGCACGGCCAGCAGCACCGCGGTGGTGCCGGAGCCGGGGACGCCCAGCGCCAGCATCGGCACCAGGGCACCACCCGCAGCGGCATTGTTGCCGGCCTCCGGTGCCGCCACCCCGCGCGGATCGCCGGTGCCGAACGTGCCGTCGCGGTCCACCAGGCGCTTTTCCACCGTGTAGGAGATGAAGGACCCCAGCGAGGCGCCGGCACCCGGCAGCACGCCCGCCAGGAACCCCAGGCACGACGACCTGAGGATCGACGGCGTGCAGGTCTTCAGCGTCGCCCAGGACGGCGTCAACCGGCCGACCTTGACGGCGGTGTCGTCGGCATCGGCCTTGCCGTGGCGGTGCTCCAGGAAGATGAACACCTCCGACAGCGCAAACAGGCCGACGATGGCGACCAGGAAGTCGATGCCGTCGTAGAGGTGGACGTCGCCGAAGGTGAGCCGCGGCGTGCCCGTCTGCTGGTCGACGCCGATCATCGCCAGGCCGAGGCCGAGCATCGCGGCAAAGGCCGATTTCGCCTGGTTGGTGGACGACACGCCGCCCAGCGTGGCGAACGCCAGGGCGAACAGCGCGAAATACTCCGCCGGGCCGAACAGCAATGCGAACTGCACGAGCTGCGGCGCCAGAAAGATCAGCCCCCAGGTGGCCAGGAAGGCGCCGACGAACGACGCAATGCCGGACAGCGACAGCGCTTCGCCCGCCAGTCCCTTGCGCGCCATCGGGTAACCGTCCAGGCACGTCATCATGGCCGGTTCGTCGCCGGGAATGTTGAGCAGGATCGAGCTGATCCGCCCGCCGTACATGGCGCCGTAGTAGACGGAGGTGAGCAGGATCATCGCCGGGGTGGGGCCGAGGCCCAGCGAGAAGGCCAGCGGGATCAGGATGGCCACGCCATTGGACGGCCCCAGGCCCGGCAACGCCCCGATGATGGTGCCGAGGAAGCACCCCACCAGCGCCAGCAGCAGGTTCTGCCAGGTGATGGCGATCGCGAAGCCGTCGTACAGGTTGGAAAACATGTCCACGGCCGGCCCTCCCTAAAACCCGAACGGGCCGCGGGCCAGCGACAGGCCCAGGACCAGGTGGAAGACGACGTAGATGGACACGGCGATCGCGACGCCGGCGATGACCGCCTGCACCGGCGGCGAGCCGAGGCGCCAGGACAGGTAGGTTGCGGCCAGGGCCGTGGCGAACACGAACCCGGCCTCGTCGAGAAACTCCGCATAGAGCATCAGGACGACCACCGCCGCGAACAGCTCCACCAGCCGCGGCAGGCTCGGCCATTTCGGCTTCGCGTCGGGGAATGCGAAGATGATGAGGGACGACAGCCCGAGGATCGAGGCGATGATGAGCGGAAACGCCTTGGGGCCGACGATGTCGGACAGAAAGCTCTCTTCGGTCTGCAGTGCAGCCCAACCGTAGAAGACTGCCAGCAGCACGCCGACGGCGCCGAAAATGCGGTCGCTCATCGCTCCCCCCACGTGTGGGTCCGGGAGGCACGGACGTGCCCCCCGGAGGCTGACCGGCCTATTGGATGATGCCGATCTCGCGCGACAGCGCTTCGATCCGGGCAATCGACTCCGCGACGAAGGCTTCGAAGTCGGCACCCTGCAGATCCAGCGGAGCGAGACCGTTGGTCACCATCACCTCTTGCCACTCGTCCGATGCGTAGAGCTCGGTGATCATTTCGACCCACGCGTCGTAGGCTTCGTCAGACATGTCGCCCGGCGCATAGAAACCGCGCCAGTTGGCACCGATGGCGTCGATGCCCTGTTCGCGCGCGGTCGGCAGGTCGGCGAAATCGCCGGCCAACCGCTCCGGCGCCAGTACGGCGAGCACCCGCACATCGCCCGATTCGATGAAGCCCCGCACCTCCGACAGATCGCCGGAGAAGCCCTGCAGGGAACCGGCCAGAAGCTGCGTCACGGCTTCGCCGCCGCCTTCGAAGGCGACGTAGCGCACCGCGCGGACATCATCGATCCCGTAGGCCTGGGCCGCGATCAGGACCTTCAGGTGGTCCCAGCCGCCCACGGCCGAGCCGCCGCCGATGGCGATGGTTTCCGGAGCCGTGGCCATCTGCTCGAAGAAGTCCGGCAGGGTCTGAATGGGGCTGTCGGCGGCAACCGCGATCACGCCGTAGTCGGCACCGACGGAGGCGAGCCAGCGCACCTGGTCCATGGTGTTGCCGGGGAAGGCGCCCTGGGCCAAGCGGGTGGCGGTCGCCGAGGAGGCCGCGATGATCAGGTCGTCATCGTCGTTGCGCTCGTTCACCACATAGGCGAAGGCCGTGCCGCCGCTGCCGCCGGCCATGTTCACCACCTGCATGGTCGCGGAGATGAGCCCGAGATCCTGCAGCGTGCGGCCGACCTGCCGGCACGTGAAGTCCCAGCCGCCGCCCGGATTGGCCGGCGCGATGCATTCCGGGTTTTCCGGCACGAAGTCCTGGGCGGGCGCCGCACCGCTTCCCAGCGCGAGCCCGACAAGGCCACCGATCAGGCTCTTGCGGAGTGTTGAGGCGAGCATGTCGTTTCCCCCTGCATTGAGTTTGTGGCTCAGGCTATCCGACCGGCCCCTGCCAAGGCCATGAGGATCTTTCGCTGCGGTCGCCTGCCGTCCTGGTCCAGCGGCCGGGGGCGGTGCCGCAGTCCCGGTGCGGCGGCCGCCCGCTCATATCGCGCCGTCCCGCTTCAGGCGGCTCAGCTCGCCGTCCGTCAGGCCAAGCTCCTTCCAGACGCTGTCGTTGTGCTGGCCGAGCTGCGGCGGCGGGTCGTCCACCGTCAGCGGTGCACCGTTCACCTTGATGCCGGTGGTCGCCACCTGGATGTCGTGGCCCACGCCCGGCACATCGGCATAGTGCGCCAGGAAGCCCCGGTCGGCGATCTGCGGGGTGCTCAGCACCTCCGGCACGGTGAGAATGGCCCCGGCCGGCACGCCAAGCCGGTTGAGTTCGCGCGCCCAGTCGCGGGCCGGCCGCGTCTTCAGCACGGCCTCAAGCTCCGCCTTGAGCGCGTAGCGGTTCTTCTTGCGGTGTTCGCGCGTGGCGTAGTCCGGGCGGTCGCGCAGGGACGCTAGGCCGAGATGATCGGTCAGCAGCACCCACTGCTCGTCCTTGTTGGCGGCGATGTTGATGAGGCCGCCGCCGGCTTCGAAGGCGCCGGAAGGGGCGGAGGTGGGGTTCTCGTTGCCGTTGGGCTCGGGTGCGACGCCGGCGATCAGGTAGTTGGAGACGGCCCAGCCCATGGTGGCGAGCACGGACTCCAGCATGGAGACGTCGATGAAGGCGCCGCGCGGCGCCGCGTTCAGCGCCGCGGCGACGGCAAAGGCGGCCGTGATGCCGCCCACCGTATCGGCGATGGGATAGCCGACGCGCAGCGGCGCACTGTCCTTGCCGCCGGTGATCGACATGGCCCCGGAAACCCCCTGGATGATCTGGTCGTAGGCCGGGCGGTGCACCCAGGGGCCGTCCTGGCCGAAGCCGGAAATCGCACAGTAGATCAGGTCGGCCCGGATCGCCTTGAGGTCCTCGTAACCGAGGCCGAGGCGCGCCATCACCCCGGGGCGGAAATTCTCCAGCACGACATCGGCCGTTTCGACCAGCCTCCGGAACAGTGCCTTGCCTTCGGGATGCTTCAGATTGAGCGTGACGGACTTCTTGCCGGCATTCTGCGCCAGGAAGGACACGCCCATGCTGCGCAGGTTCAGTTCGGCATCGGCGCCGAGCTGACGGGCCAGGTCGCCGCGGCCGGCGACCTCCACCTTGATCACCTCGGCGCCCATGTGGACGAGCTGATGGCTGCAGAACGGCCCGGCGAGCACGTTGGTCAGATCAAGGACGCGGATTCCTGCGAGCGGCGCAAACATGGGCGGAAACGCAATCTCACTCCACAGGCCGATCGCCACCCGTAAGTCCGGGGTCGAGGCCCCTTGCCCGTCCGCGCACTGCTTGGAGAGGGCCCGGAGACGGGCCGGAGGACGGCACGGGTGCGCTCAGGCTGCCACGGACGAACGGCAGATGCTTCCGGCCCGCAACGGGCCGGCCGGATGCAGCCTAGTGGCTATTCCGGGCCGATGGAATCGCTTTGCGGTGCGGCCGGCGGGATCTGTGCCCGTGGGGTCACGGTCCGAGATCGCGACCTGCGGCCCGACGCGATCGCGTCCAATCGCCCGCTCGCTCGCGCCGGCTGGGGGGCAACTGCTTCGGAGCCAAGGTGTCACCCATGTCTCCGCTATAAAACGTCACCCATGTGTCCGGTATGGACCCGCGCTCAAGCAGCCCGAAGGGCGATAGTGCCAACCCACAAGCGCTCAAGCAGCCCGAAGGCCGATAGCGCAAATCAAGACTCTGGCGGAGGGAGCGGGATTCGAACCCGCGATACCTTTCGGTAAACACGCTTTCCAGGCGTGCGCCTTAAGCCGCTCGGCCATCCCTCCGGAGAGCGGGACCATACCCAGAGCGACCTTGCCACCACAAGCGTCTCGGGTGATAAATCCCCGGTTTGGTGAAGGCCGCCCTGGCGGCCCTGCACCAACGGTTGTGGCCGGCGCTCGTCCGCGGTCGGCCCTGCCGGCCTCGCCCGGCAGCCGCCGGGCCGGAGGCCCGCTTCCGACGCGGACCTATGGAGACGGGCCGGTATGCGCTTCATCGGATGGCTGCTTTTCCTCATCGGTCTGGCGGCACTGGGCTGCGACATCTATTTCTTCGCGTCCGGCGACGTGCTGCAGGCCGAGGTCACCCCCACCGGTGCCGGGCTGGACCTGGTTGGCGAGTTCCACTTCCATGCCCTGGCGGAGTACTGGCAGGCGCTGAACGCCAATAGCCTGGTGGGCTTTTCCGCCTGGCTTTCGGACCTGATCGGCCCGGAGAACTTCAACGACTATGGCGTGCTGTTCCTCAGCCTGCCCGCCTTCGCCGTGTTCATGGTGCCCGGCCTCCTGTTGCTGCTGATCTTCCGCGGCCGCCGCTAGTGCCTGATCCGGACCGAAGGACTCGCTTCGCGATCCGTCGGGCCAGACCAATGCTCACGCTGTCAAGTGTCTGGCGCGCTTTCGTTCCTTGTTGAGTCGGCTCCAGCCCACGCCCCCACGCAGCCACCCCATATTTGACGCTGGGTTGGCCGGTCGGGGGGTTGGGCGGCCGGGTGGAGTGGTCGGCACTGCCCCCCTGCCCCTGCGGCCGCCTGGCCGATCAGTGCGTGACCGGGGCTGCGGCCCGCTGCATCCAGGCTTCCATGTCCGGGCCCATGGGACGGCCGTCGGCTTCCCAGCGGGCGAACGCGTCGTCGCCCAGCAATGCGCGGATCTGCGCTTCCAGGATGCCCATGGCGATGCGCAAGTTGATGGTGGCCAGCGTGGTCAGCTTGGCCACCGTCATCTCGCCGCGCTCCGCCCCGAGGATGGTGCTGAGCACGAAGTCGGCGAGATCGCGCACGCCCGCGGTCAACGGTTCCGGCCAGTCCCGGCGCCAGTCGGCGGCGGCGCGCAGCCCGGCCCAGAGCTGGAAGGTGCGGCGCAGCGCGTCCCCGATCTCCTGGTCGGTTTCGGCGTTCTGGATCATCAGGGCCGCTTCGGCCAGGGCATTGGCCTCGCCCACCGCGCTTTCCATCACCGCGTCCAGGTTGGCGCCGGCAAGGTGCCCGGTCTGTGCGTCCATCATCGTTCGGTCTCCGTCTGCTGTGCCGGGGGCTGCGCCCTCTGCGGCGTTTCCTTTTCACTGCGCCGGCCCGCTCCCCCACCCGGCCACCCAAGCCATTGTAAAATATTGAGCGGCCGGGTGGGGGAGAGGGCTGGGACCGGCTTCGCCAAAGGCGAAAAGGCCCTAGAAGCTGAGCACGTTGACCAGGCTCAGGTTCTGCAACCGCCCGGTGATCTGGTAGGTCGCCTGAAGCTGGGTTTCGTAGGAGAGCAGCCGTGTGCTGATCTCGTACGCGTCGGCATCCTCCACGGTGCCGAGCTGAGTCTGCACCAAAGTCTTTACGCTCTGGTTGCGCGCCTCCACCGAGAGCGTGACCTCCTGGATGGCACCGATCTCGTTGATCAGCGTCTCGGTGCGGTCCATGGCGGATTGCAGGCCGCGGCCGGACTTGTCGGCCAGCGCGCGGAACATCTCCACCTCGTCGTCCTCGAAGGTCACGGCACTCAGCACGGCCAAGTGCTTGAGGGTGTCGCGGACCGCCGCCTCGTCGGCGCGCACGCCGTAGCGGATGGTGGTGCCTTCGTCGAGTTCGGCCGCCACCTCGGCACGCGGCGTGTCGCCGGTGCTGCCGGCATACCACCACACCGCCTTGGGGCTGGTCGCGCTGTCCTCCACCAGGGAAGGGGCGCCGCCGGCATCGAAGGTGACGATCTTCGGCGGCACGGTGTCGAAGAAGTCCGACGCCGCGCGAATGGCCGACGCCGCGGCAAGCTGACTTTGCGCCAGTTCCACCAGGTCTTCCGACAGATTGTTGGCCAGGTTGGCGAGCCCGGTGCCGAAATCGCCGTCGGCCGTCACCTCGATCTCCGCAGTCTCGCCGTCGGGCAGGCGCACCACCACGGTCAGCGTGGCATCGGCGGGAACCGCCGCCAGGCCGCTCAGGGTTACCGATTTGGCGGTGGCGCTTTCGGTCGTGGTGACGGTGATGCCGCTGCTGGTTTCCACGCTCTCGATGGTGAAGCCGAAGCCGTCCTTGCTGGTGTCGGCGATGGTCAGCGTGCCCAGCCCGGTATCGGTGGAGACGTCGAGCCCGCCCGGCGAGGCCACGTCGTTCACCTGGTCGGCGCGGGCCCGGTCTGCGATCTGCTGCAGCAGGCCGAAGCGGCCGGTGGCGCTGTCGCCGTTCAAGATGGTGTCGGCATCCTCCACCGGCGGCGCATCGGTCTTGGAGCCGCCGAACAGGAAGCGCCCGGCCAGCGAGCGGTTCATCAACCCGATGGTCTCCTGCAGCATGGCCTCGGCGGTGACCTGCAGGGTGGGCAGGCGCACATCGTTCTGGAATGCGCCGGTGAGCGCATCCAGCGACAGGCCCTCGGCATTCTCGTGGATACGCTCGAAGCTCGACTGCATCACCTCCATACGGGTTTCGGCGATGGCGATGGTCTTGCCGCTCTGGGCGATGCGGTTGAGGTCGTTGCGCAGCGACAGCGACAGCGAAGCACTGGACCCCAGGTCGCCCAGGGTGTCGGCCGTCTTGCCGGTGGCGAGCTGGTTCTGGGCCCGCAGCATCTCGTTCTGCAGGCGCAGGATGTTCTGCTTGACCAGGGTGTTCTGGGCGAAGGTCGAAATCCGCATCTCACACCTACCTGATGGCCTGCAGCAGCGCGTCGAACATCGACTGGACCGCCGTGAGGATCTGCGAGCTGGCGTTGTAGCTCTGCTCCAGGAGCAGCAGGTCCGACATCTCCTCGTCGATGTTGACGCCGGACTGATCGTCGAAGCGCCGCTCAACGCTTTCCAAGATGCCGTCCTGGAAGCTGTAGCGGTCCTCCTGGTCGGCGGCCTGGTTGGACTGGAAGGACACGATGGCGACCGACAGGTCCTCGATGGTCAACTCGCGCGAGCCCAGCCCCAGCCCGCCGTCGAGCTGATAGGTGCGGCTGGTCAGCCGGTCGAGCATGTCGAGCACATGGGTGGGGTCGCCGCTGTCCGACAGCGTGCCCTGGGCATCCACCGCAAAGCGCACCAGGGCGGTCGGGTCATCGAGGATGCCGTCGCTGACCGCGATGCGCTGGGCGAAGCCGCGCTTGGCGCTGCCGCTGCCGTCGAGCCCGGTATAGGTGATCTGGTCCGTGCCCTCGCCGTCGGCGAACACCGGCAGGGAGGTATCGGCCGCCGCCTGCCCGGTGATGGACACCGCCATCAGGTTGGGCGTGTTGGCGTCCACATCGGCGTCGGAGAAGGTCAGCACCGTACCGCTGAGCGAAACCTCCAGCCCCTCGGGCAACAGCCCGGCGAGCTTCTGGGCCACGGTGACGGCGGTGCTGCCGGCGGTCGCGCCGAGCACGAACTGGTCGGCCTCCTCGGCCGGCGGGCGCACCGCCTTCAGGGTGATCGACATGGGCTGCTCGGTCGCCGGGTCGCGCCAGGTGACGGTCAGGCTGTCGCCGGGATTGACGATGTTGGCGACGTCGATGCCGGTGGCTTCGGTCGACAGGTCCGGGCCGATGGTGGCGGCGGTGGCGGGCGAGCCGATGGCGGCACTGCCGGTGAAGGTGAGCCCGGTGATGTCGTGGCGGCCGGGATCGCTGAACGTGATTTCGTGGTCGGTGCCGACGGTGGCGACGGCGACCTCGATATCCTCAAAGCCGTTGTCGTCCAGCGCCGCCCGAATCGCCGCTTCCACCGCCGCATCGGCGCCGCCGGGATCCGACGCGGCATAGATCGGCAGGTCGCCGGCACTGTAGGTGACGCCGTCGATGGTGAATTGGATGGCGTTGCCGGACTTGTCGCCCAGCCCGTCGAAGGGGTAGGTGCCGTCGGCCAGCGTGGTCGCGGTGGTGCGGGTCACCGGCGTGCCGGGCACCACACCCGCCCCCAGCGCCAGGGCGAGCTGGTGGGCCAGCTCGTCGAGCTGGTCCTGGGCTTCCGGCAGCAGGCGGTCGCGCAGCTCCACATAGCCGGCGATGGAGCCGCTGGAGATTTCGCCGCGGGCCAGCAGGTCGTAGGAGCCGGAGTCGTCCACCAGCATCACCGTGCCGACGCCGCGCAGCGACGCATCGGTGTTGTAGAGCGCATCGGGCGTCATCGGCCCGCGGCCGTCGAACACCAGCTCGCGGGCCGTGACGTCGAGCAGCGTCCGGCCGGACGCCGTCAGGATCACCAGTTCGTTGCCGCCACGCGTGAAGGTCTGAATGTCCATGCGGCCGGCGATCTCGCCCACCAGCACGTCGCGGCGGTCCTGCAGGTCGGCAGAGCTGCGGCCGGTGCGCTCGCGCGCCGCGATTTCCAGGTTAAGGTCTTCGATCTCCGCCAGTGCCTGGTTGATTTCGTCCACATCGGCGCGGATGGCATCGTCGGCATCCTGGCGCAGCGACTGCACGGCATCGGACAAGCGGTTGAGGTTGCCGGCAAGCTGGTCGGCCGCGGTGACGGCAGAGCGCTGGACGGCGGTGTCCTCCGGCGTGTCGGCCAGCGCGGCCAGGGCGGTGGACAGGTCGTTGACCGCAGATGCCACCGACACCTCGTCTTCCGGCCGGCCGAAGAACTGGTCGAGGTTGGCCAGGAACTCGCTGATGACACGCAGGTTTTCGGTGTTGCCGCGCTCCGTCTGCAGTTCGCGCAGCACGCGCAGGTCGACCTCGCGGATGATCTCGCCGCGCTGCACGCCGGTGCCGACGCCCAGGTTGACCTGGCTTTCCAGGGGAGCCGACTTGCGCGTGTAGCCCGGCGTCGTGGCGTTGGCGACATTCTGCGCCACCACGTCGATGCCGGCCTGGGCGGCCCTGAGACCGGCGAGCGAGCTGTTGAGGGAGGCGGTGAGCGACATCTGCGGCTATCCCTGACGGCGGTTCCCGGGAGAAACGGCGGTGAACCTCAGCGTTTCAGGTTGGTCAGTTCCTGGAGCATCTCGTCGGCCGTCTGGATGATCTTGGCGTTCGACGAATAGGCCCGCTGGGTGATGATCATGTTCGAGAACTCCTCGGCGATATCGACGGTGGAGTTCTCAAGCGACGAGCTGGACACCTCGCCCGCCGGGCCCACACCGGCGTCCCACATGTAGTAGGAGCCGGCTTCGCTGGAGAGCTGGAAGGCGTTGCCGTCCACCGGCGTCAACCCGTTGGGATTGACGAAGTCGATCAGCGGCAGGCGGTAGATCGGCCGCACCTGGCCGTTGTCGAAGATCGCCGTCACCACGCCGTCGGTGCCGATCTCCACCCGGTCGAGGCTGCCGAACTGGGCGCCGTCGCGCTCGATGGTGGACGGCGTGTAGGCGCCGGCGAACTGGGTGATGCCGTCCTGCTGGCCGAGCGCTCCGAGATCGAGGTTGATCTCCTGGATGCCGCCGTCGAGCTGCGGCACCGAAAGCCGCGCGATGATGGGATCGCCGGCCGTGGAGGGGGCCACGGGGATGCCGTCGTCGTCGACGAACACCGAGTTGGCGGTGGTGTCGCGGGTGACGGTGAGCGCCTGGAAGGACGCCGCGCCGCCGGCCAGCCCGGCGCCGGCACCGCCGGCATCGGTGGTACCGGTGATGATCACCTGGGCGCCGCTCTGGGCGGTGGAGTCGACAGAGGGCAGCCCGGCGGCGTCCAGCGCCGCCTTCACCCGCGTCGCCAGGGCCACGTCGCTGGCGATGTCGGCCGCCGTCAGCACGATCTGGATCGGCGTGTTGTCGACCTCGATGTTGAGCGTGTCGCCGGTCTCCAGCGTCACCGCCAGGCCCTGCAGGTCGAACTGCACCACGTCGCCCGCCAGCAAGGGCGTGTTGTCCTCGTCGGTGCCGCCGGCGGCGGGCTCGATGGCCGGCTTGGCGGCGTTGGTGGAGTCGGTCCCCTCGGCCTGGAAGGTGTCGATCAGGTTGGCGCCGTCGCCGGTGGTGGAGCCGGTCACCGTGACCGTGGCGCCGGCAACGGAGACCGAAGCGACGCCGGAGATGGAGTTGGTGTCGATGTAGTTGGCGATGGCCGCCGCCAGGTCGGCCGCCGTCGTCTCGGTGCCGTCGGCCACATAGGTGTAGACGCGCGACCCGAAAGTCATGGCGATGCGGTCGCCCGCCGCAGCACCGCTGCCGAAGGTCAGCTCCAGGGAGTCGCCCGCCGGGTACACCTGGGTGCTGCCGTGGGTGGTGCGCAGGGTGACGTTGGCCGCCGGCATGCCGGTGCCGCTGACGGCCGGGTAGCCGTCGTCGAGCAGGCTTGCGCCGCTGGCATCGTTGATGCCGGTCACCGTCACCAGGCCCGACGAGTTGGCGGCGACGCTGAGCACGCCGGTGATGCCGCTGGACGACAGGAAGCTGGCCACGTTGCTCGCCAGGTTGGCGGCGTCATCGTCGCCGGACACGGTGGTGTACACGTAGTCGGTGCCGCCGACGCTGATGGTCAGCGTGTCGCCGATGGTCGACGGCGTGACGCCGGCGTGGAAATCGATGGTGAAGGTGTCGCCGGTCGGCGTGTCGGGGTTGTCGGTCACCGTCTCCAGGTCGCGGGCGGCCACCGTGGAGGGGATCTCGGTGATGGCGCGCGGCGTGCCCGCATTGGGACCGGAGGTGTAGAAATCCACCTGGAAGCTGGACAGCGGGATCGAGCTGTCGGCCGGCGTGATGTCGAGGATCCAGGTGCCGTAGGTCGCGGTCGGCGTCCAGCCCATGTTGAGCGAGCGCGGGTTGCCCACCGGATCGAAATACTCCAGGCCGGTCACGATGGTGTCGCCGTCGGTCGACTGGCCGGTCTCGTTGGCCGGCAGGTTGCCGGCGAAGGTGATGTTCTCGGTCGGCTCGCCGACGAAGTTGAAGCCCGAGGTGTTGATGGTCTCCATGCCGGTGAAACTGGTGCGCGCCGGCTCGCCGTTGACATATTCGCCGGCACTGTCGAGCGGCCAGCCCTGCAGGTAGTAGCCCGCCGTGTTGCGCAGATAGCCTTCGGAATCGGGGCGGAAGGAGCCGGCGCGGGTGAACAGGGTCTTGGCCGTCTCGCCGGCATCGGCCGTCGCCAGCGTGCTGACCACGAAGAAGCCCTGGCCGCTGATCGCCAGGTCGGTGCTGTTCTCCGTACCGAGGATCTGGCCCTGGCCGTCGATCTCCATACGCGGATTGCCCAGCACGCCGCCGGCCGAATAGCTGTGCTTCAGCGCCTGGGTGGTGACCAGGGTGGAGAACGGCACGTCCGACCGCTTGTAGCCGACGGTATTGGCGTTGGCGACGTTGTCGGAGATCGCGCCCATGCGGGCCGACTGCGCGAACAGCCCCGAGACACCTGCATACATCGCGCTGTAAAGGCTCATCTTTGATCCTCCGTGGCGGGGCGACCGGCGGCCGCGTCCCGGGCTTGCTGTTGCCTGCCGTGTCTAGCTGCGGTCGATCTGACGGACGGCGATGATGTCTTCGGGATCGATGGCGACACCGCCGACCAGCAGGCGCGTTTCGCCATCGAGCGATTCCACGCCGGTCACCACGCCCTGGGTGGCGGTGGCCAGCTCGGCCAGTTCGCCGTCGGACGTCACTGCCGATGCGACCATGCGGTAGGTTCCGGCGGGCGCGTCTTCGCCGTCGGACATGGTGCCGTCCCAGGTGAAGGTGTGCCGCCCGGCGACGGTGGAGCCGGCTTCCTGGTAGACGGTCGTGCCGGCGGCATCGACGATCTGCACCACCACGCCTTCGGCACCGGACGACACGCCGTAGCTCATCTCCACCGGTTCGCCGTCATAGGTGAAGGTGCCGCCCAGCACCTCCACAGAGCGGCCCAGATAGTCGAGCGGCTGGCCGAGCCATGTGTCGGTCTGCAGGGCGATCAGCTCTTCCAGGTTCTGGTTGGTGTGGATCTGCTGCTCCACCTGGCTGAACGAGACGAGCTGGTTGGTGAACTCCGTGGGATCCATGGGCGACACCGGGTCCTGGTTCTTCAACTGGGTGACCAGGAGCTGCAGGAAGTCGTCGAAGGTCTGGTTGATCTGCACGGTGGCCTGGCTGCTGGCGGTATCCGTCTGCGCGGCGGCCGAAGAGGTGGCGGTGATCATGGCTTGGCCCCTCAGATCATCACGTTGATACGTGCCGTATCGAGCCGGCCCCAGGCCAGCGATCCGGGCAGTAGGGTGTTGGGTTGTGCGGCGGCGTGCGGGGCGGCCTCGTCAAGCTCGGCCCGGTCGCCATCCTCCGCCGCCTGGTCGGCAGCCTGCTCGCCGGGCTGGCCGGTGTTGGCGCCGCGGTCGTTGAGGTCGAAGCTCAGCGACTGGTCGTCGGTCTCCAGGCCGGCGCTGTTGAGCGCGCGTTCCAGGGCGCGGGCATCGCGCTGCAGCAGATCCAGCGTCTCCGGCCGGTCGACCGAGATCACCGCGCGCACCGGGCCGTCATCGCCCAATTCCAGGCGCACGTGGACCCGGCCCAGTTCGCGCGGGTGGAGCTGGATGGTGATGGTTTCCGACAGGCCGGGGGCGGCACGCGCGACCTGGAAAGCCACCTGGTCGGCCGGCGTGGCCGGCCGCGCCTGGGCCTGGGCGCCGGCATGGTCGGTGCGGGCATTGGCCGTGACCGCGTCGGGCGCACCGGTGCGCACGAAGGCCGAAAAGTCGGTGCGCAGCGCAGCGCCGGCATCGTCGCCGTCGAGGGCGAAGGCGGTCTTGGTGGTGTGGCTGGGCGCAGCCGCCGACGCCCCTTCGGCCTGCGCCTTCAGCGCCTGGGTGGCCTCGCTGACCTCCATGCGCGCCGCACTGGCCAGGCGGCGCCATTCGGTGAGGAACTCGGTCTTGCCGGCGCGGGCGGGATCGTTGGCGCGTTCCGCCAGGTCGGCATCGCCTTCGGCGGAGGGGTCGAGAAGCTCGGCATCGTCGGCCGGCGCAGGAGCCGCGGCGCGCGGCGCTGCCGGGTCTACTCCGTCCTCCGCCATCGCGTCGCCGGTTTCGGACACCTGGGCATCGGCCGGCTGGGGCCGCGGCGGCCCGCCGGCGAGAAGCCAGGCGACGGCGGCGTCGGCCAGTTCGGCCGCATCTTCCGGCATGTCGTCAGCCTGGGCGGCATCGTCCGCCAGCTCCGCCAGATCCGCCCGCATCGCCTGGCCGACGAGGGGCCGGCCCATGACGAGGGCGAGTGCGCTACCGGCCAAGGCGGTGGCCTGGGTGGCCTCTTCGGCGGCGGCGGACGCGGTGGCCGCAGCCTCCTCGCCGTCGCCGCCCAGCAGCAGGGCGAGGATCGACCCGAAGATGTCGCCCGACGATGCGCCGCCGGCGGCCTGGGCCGCCTGGCCCGCCATCTGGCCGGGTACGCCTGCACTGGGAATGACTGTCGTCACCGCTCACCTCGCTCACGTCATCGAACGACGCATCGGCAAGGGGTAAGCAATGGGTGTGCCAGGGGCCGCGGCACGGCGGCCGGCGGGGCGGGCCTAGGCGGCCGTGCGACGCGGCACCGGCCAGGGGCAGTTTCCGCCGGGTGCGGCGGGCAGGTTTTGCCGGGTGCGGCGGCGGCCGCTCAGGGCTACGACCAATCTATCGCGGCCACTGGATGGCGGGCAGGCGCAGCGGCAGCGGAATGCCGCCGAGCCGCACCTCCTGGTGGGCAATGCTGAGGGGCGCGCGTACCTGCATCCGCCCGTCCTCCCCCGGCGAGGACAGGGCCGACAGCCCGAAGCTGGCCACCCCGGCCTCGGCCGAGCCCACCAGCCCGGCATCCACCGCCGCGGCGAGAAGCTGGGAATGGCCGTGCAGCACCACCTCCAGGGTTCCTTCGGGCTGCAGGTTCTCGTCCAGCACCAGGTCCCCGGAGATGCGGATGTCGACGTCGCCCCAGTCGAGCCCGGCGCTTTCGATGCGCAGCCGGCCGCCGGCGTCGCGCCAGGCCGCCAGCTCCTGCCGGTTGGGATCGCGCGGCAGTGGGCCGATGACGATGATGTCGGCCAGGATGGCGTCGATTTCGGTGCCGAGCTGGGGCAGCGGGCTCGGCGTCACCGCCACGTCCTGCAGCAGGATGTCGGCCCCCAGCGCTTCGGGAGCGGTATCGTCCACCCCCTGCACGGCATTGGCGCGCAGCGCCGACACCCGCATTTCCGGCACCCCCAGGGCATCGAAGACGATGTCGTCGACATCGATCTGGGCGCGCTCCAGCGAGCCGTCGAAGTCGGTGGTGGCGAACCCGCGGGCGCCGGCGATGGATACGGTGATGGGCGGTCCGCCGGCCACCGGCCGGAAGGTGAACTCCTGCGGTGCCGTCATGTCGATGCGCGCGGTGGTGGGGGCGAACACCGACACCCAGCCGTCGAGCCCGGTGCCGTTCCAACTGAGCCCGGTGTCATGGCTCACCTGCACGGCATCGGCCTCCACGCCCATGGAGAAGGGAAAGCCGGTGACGCGCGGCTCGAACCGCTCGACGGTGATGCCCTGCCGGTCCGCCGCCGCCATCTGGCGGTCCAGCTCGGCCAGCACCACGTCGCGGGCGTAGAACCAGCCGGCGGTATAGAGGCCGGCCAGGACCAGCAGTACGGCGATGGCGATGAGGGTCAGGCGGCGGCGACGCATGGCGGCGAAATCCCAGGTGGTGCGTTGGTCCAGCGAACCGGCAAACCGGCGCGATTGTGTGACGCCATCGGGCGGGCCTTGGCAATCCTTCAGCACGCGCGGCCGATGCCCGGTGGCCTTCCGTCGCGGGCAAGACTAGATAAGGGGGCATGTCCGCGCCCGTTGCCCTGCCGCCCATCCCCGACGAACCGCCGCCGCCCTCCCCCAGCTTCTTGGCACTCGCCGAGCGCCGGCCGCTGTGGGTGTTCGGCTACGGTTCGCTGATGTGGGATCCCGGCTTTCCCAGCGAGGAAAGCGCATCGGGCCGGCTGCACGGCTACCACCGGCGCTTCTGCATCTACTCCCACCACTACCGCGGCACCCCCGAACGACCCGGCCTGGTGCTGGGGCTCGACCGCGGCGGCTCGTGCCGCGGCATGGCTTACCGCGTTGCCCCGGAAAGCGCCCTGGAGGTGCTGGGCTACCTGTGGCACCGGGAGATGATCACGGCGGTCTACCGGCCGTGCCTCGGGCGCGTCTACCTGGCCGACGGCCGCACGGTGGAGGCGCTCGCCTTCGTTGCCGATCCGCGCCACCCGCAATACCACGCCGGGCGCTGCGTCAACGTGGCGGCGGCGATGATCCGCGAGGGCCGGGGCAAGCGCGGCCCCAACCGCGACTACCTGCTCAACACCCTCGCCCACCTGGAGGCGCTGGGCATCCATGACGACGGGTTGCGCCGGGTGCTGCTGGCGCTGGATGGCTTGCCGCAGCCGGCCGAGGCAGGCACGCCGCCGACATAGGATCCGGCCCGGCTTGCCGCACCCGGCCCTTTCCCGCACCGCTACCCGATCCCCCACCATGGCTTGGGTGACCGGGCGGGGGCAAGGACGGTGACGAGGGGCAGGGGCAGGGACGGTGACGAGGGACGGGGACGAGGGCCGGAACCGACTGCGCGCGAGCCAAGACCACCTCAGGCGCAGCGCGAATAGCCGCAGGTGAGGCAGAGGTCGCAGTTTTCCGAGCGCACCAGCCCCGGCATGCCGCAGCGCGGGCAGCCGCGGTGCGGCCGCGTCTCGACCATCGGCGGATCGGCGCGCGCGTCCACCGGGGCGGGCAGGAAGCCGATGGAGATCATGTGCCGCTCGATCACCTGGCCGATGGCCGCCAGCAGCGAGGGCACGTAGCGCCCGCCCATCCAGTGGCCGCCGCGCGGATCGAACACCGCTTTCAGCTCCTCCACCACGAAGGCGACGTCGCCGCCGCGCCGGAAAACGGCGGAGATCATCCGCGTCAGCGCCACCGTCCAGGCATAGTGCTCCATGTTCTTGGAGTTGATGAACACCTCGAAGGGGCGGTGGCGCACCTCGCCGCTGGGCATTTCCTGGACGACGTCGTTCACCGTCACGTAGATGGCGTGGTCGCTGTCCGGCCAGCGCAGCTTGTAGGTGCGGCCGGCCAGCTCCTCCGGCCGCGCCAGCGGTTCGGAGATGTAGACGACCTGGGCATCCGCATCCTCCCCCGCGGCGACCGGCACCGGCTTCGGTCCCTGCCCCGGCGCGGCGGGCGCCGCCGCAGCCTCCAGCACCGCGCCCGTTACCGGGTTGGGCCGGTAGGTGGTGCAGCCCTTGCAGCCCAGGCGGTGGGCATCGCGGTAGACCGACTTGAAGGCCCCGAAGTCCAGCTCCTCCGGGCAGTTGATGGTCTTGGAGATGGAGCTGTCGACAAAGGGCTGACAGGCCGCCTGGATCGCCAGGTGGTCGGCCGGCGCCAGCGCCGCGGTTTCCACGAAGGCCGCGGGCAGGGCGGCGTCGGCGCCGAAGCGGTCCCGGAATTCGCGGTGGGCGTAGTCCTCCACCTCCTCGGTCCGCCGCGTGCCGTCGGCCTGCATCACCGTACGGCGGTAGCCGAGCGCGAACACCGGTTCCACGCCGGACGAGACATTGCCGGCAAGCAGCGAGATCGTGCCGGTGGGCGCGATGGAGGTGAGCAGCCCGTTGCGGATGCCGTGCTGTGCGATGCCGTCGCGCACGGCGGCGTCCAGGTCGGCCACCATGGGCCGCTCCAGATAGGCCGCGGCGTCGAACAGCGGGAAGGCACCCTTCTCCCGCGCCAAGTCCACCGAGGCGGCGTAGGCGGCATCGCGCAGGGTGCGCAGCCAGCACTGGGTCAGTTCGACGGACCGCGGGCTGCCGTAGCGCACGCCGCACAGGATCAGCGCGTCTGCCAACCCGGTAACGCCGAGGCCGATCCGCCGCTTGGCCTGGGCCTCGTGGCGCTGCTCGGCCAGCGGGAAGCCGGAGATGTCGATGACGTTGTCGAGCAGGCGCACGGCGGTAGCGACCACGCCGCGCAGCGCCTCCAGGTTCAGCGTGGCGGCTTCGCTGAAGGGCTGGTCGACGAAGCGCGGCAGGTTGACCGAGCCCAGAAGGCAGGCGCCATAGGGCGGCAGCGGCTGCTCGCCGCAGGGGTTGGTGGCGAAGATCTCCTCGCAATAGGCCAGGTTGTTGGCCTGGTTGATGCGGTCGATGAAGATGACGCCGGGTTCCGCCACCTCGTAGGTGGCGTGCATGATGCGCTCCCACAGCGCGCGCGCATCCACCGTGCGGTAGACCCGCCCGTCGAAGGTCAGCTCCCATGGCCGGCCGGCCTCCACCGCCGCCAGGAAGGCATCGCTCACCAGCACCGACAGGTTGAACATGCGCAAGCGCTGGGGGTCGCGCTTGGCGTCCACGAAGGCTTCGATGTCGGGGTGGTCGCAGCGCAGGGTGGCCATCATGGCACCGCGGCGCGAGCCCGCACTCATGATGGTGCGGCACATGGCGTCCCACACATCCATGAAGCTGAGCGGCCCCGAGGCATCCGCCCCGACGCCGTGCACCGGCGCCCCCTTTGGCCTGAGCGTGGAGAAGTCGTAGCCGATGCCGCCGCCCTGCTGCAGCGTCAGCGCCGCTTCCTTCAGCGCCTGGAAGATGCCCTCCATGCTGTCGGGGATGCGGCCCATGACGAAGCAGTTGAACAAGGTGACCTGGCGGCCGGTGCCGGCCCCCGCCAGGATGCGGCCGGCCGGCAGGAAGCGGAAATCGGCAAGGGCGTCGTAGAAGCGCTCCGCCCAGCCGTCGGCATCGGCCTCCACCGACGCGGCGGCGCGGGCGACGCGGCGCCAGGTGTCCTCGATGCTGGCGTCGAGCGGCCGGCCGTCCTCGCCGCGCGGCCGGTACTTCATGTCCCAGATCTGCCGGGCGATGCCGGTGAGCGTCATGTCGGACCGTCCGTTGCCGCAACTGGCGCGCGTGGCGCGCGTGGCGCAAAGCCACACCCCGGCGGGCCGCCACCGGCCTGCCGCACCCTCAGAAGGTAGGCCGTGGAGCGCGCGAGGTCAATCTTTTGTTCTTTATATGTTCGCTTCCGGACGGGGCCTCTGCCGTCTCAGGCGTCCGGCACGCCGGGGGCCGTCAGCAGCCGCGTGCTCGCCGTCTCCAGCGCCGCTTCCAAGCGCTCCATGAACGCCTTGCGGTCGAGCCCCGGCGGAATTACGGGGCAGATCTCCACCGTCACCGTGCCCGCCTTCTTCACGAAGGAATGGCGCGGCCAGAACAGCCCGGAGTTGAGCGCCACCGGCACCACCGGCAGGCCGAGCGCGCTGTAGAGGGCGGCCACGCCGGGGTGGTAGGGCGCATGGGCGCCGGGGGCGATGCGCGTGCCCTGGGGGAAGATGACGATGGGCCGGCCTTCCTGGGCGCGGGCGTTGGCCTGGCGCACCATGGAGGTGAGCGCCTTCGAGCGCGCGGTGCGTTCGATGGAGATCATCTTGGCCCGCGCCATGAACCAGCCCCAGACGGGGATGCGGTTCAGTTCCTGCTTATAGACCACCGCGGGGTCGCGGAAGATGAGCTGGAGCTTCTGGGTTTCCCAGGTCGACTGGTGCTTGCACGCCACCACATAGGGCAGGTCGGGCAGGTTTTCCTGCCCCACCACGCGGTAGCGCAGGCCGAGGACCACGCGCTCCAGCACGTCCACGGTGCCGAGATACCAGCGCATCAGCGCCACCATCTGCGGGCGCGGCAGCAGCAGCGACCACATCATGATGATGCACAGGAAGCCGGTCCACGCGAGGAAGACGGCGTTGTAGAGCGCCGAGCGCAGCCAGGTCATGCGGCAAGTCCCGTCCACAGCCAGTCCGCCTGGATGCGCACCCAGGTCAGCACGAACTTGTTGTACTCCACGAACATCAGCTCTGCGGTGCCGGGCCACGCCCACCAGTGGTCCATATGCACCGCAGCGGCGGATACCGGGTGGGGCACGATGGTGGCCCACGGCATGGCGGCGTGGAATTCCAGCAGGCTGCGCAGCATGTGGTAGTCCGAGGTGACGAGGCGGATCGACCGGACGCCGTTGGCCGCGGCCCAATCCGCCGTTTCCGCGGCGTTGCCGGCGGTGTCGCGGGCGGCGTGGCCAACCTCGATGGTGTGGCCGCCGACCGCCGCGGGGTCGCTGCCGACTTGCGACAGCAGGTCGGCGGTCTCCACGCCGGGGTGCACGCCGGTCACGAACAGCCGGTCGGCCAGGTTCCCGCGCAGCAGCGCCAGGGCGGTGTCGAAGCGTTCGCTGCCGCCGGTGGGCACCACGATGGCATCGGTCACCGCGCCCGGATCGGCGGTCAGTCCCGCGGACCTGTGGGCGAACAGGAGGAAGCCGCTGCCGTAGGCGATGAGGATCAGCGCCAGCACCGCCGCCACCCGGCGTCGCGACCGACAAACGGGAGAGGCTGCCGGCGGGGCTGCCGGCGGGGCTGCCGGTTCCGGAGCTGCCGGTTCCGGAGCTGCCGGTTCCGGAGCCGCGGGCGCGCCGGATCCCTGGTCTTCAGTGTTGCCGTCCGCCATCGGCCTGCCTTGGGTAAACCCCGGTTCCTGGGTCGGCCGGCGGCGTGCCCGCCCGCTCACGTCAGGCGCCGAAGCGCCAGCAGGACTGTAAGGCGCGCCGTGACCATGGCCAAGAGCGCGGTCCCCACCGGCACCAGGGCGAGCGGCCACCACGCCCAGGCGGGCAGCGCGAACTGGTCCACCAGCAGCGGGTCGACGCGGCCGAGCGACCACGCCACCGCCAGCCCGGTGGCCGCCGCCAGCCCCACGCCCACCAGACCGCCCAGGCCGGCCTGGCGCAGGGCAGCACGCTGGAAGGCCCCGGCAACGAAGCGGTCTTCGGCACCCATCACGTGCAGCAGCTCAACCACCGATCGCCAGGCGGTGAAGTTGGCCGCCGACACCGCGATCACCGTGGCCACCGCGGCCGCCACCGCCAGGGCGAGCACGCCGAGAGCCGCCAGCTCGATCACGTCGACCAGGCCGCGCAGCTCCTCCAGCCAGGCCTCCGCGCGAATCGGTTCGGCCTCGGGCACGGCTTGCAGCAGCGCCTGCACCGCCGCCTCGCCCTCGCCGGCGCCGGGCACCAAGCGGATATCCAGCAAGATCGGCAAGGGAAACGCCGAAAGGTCGACGGCATCGCCCACCCAGTCCTGCAGCATGCGGTCGGCGCGCTCCGCGGTGATCACCTCCGCCGACGCCACATCGGGATGGGCGCCCAGCGCCGCCAGGGCGGCACTCACCCGCGCTTGCGTCGTTGGGATATCGGCGGCGGCCGGGATCTCCACCGTCAGCACGCCGTCCATGCCGGCCCGCCAGTCCGCCACCAGCCCCTGCACCACCAGGAAGCCAGCCAGCGCCAGGGTGGCGATATAGGCCATGGGGGCCAGGATCACCGGCATCAACCGGTTGGGGCCGGAGCGGCCGAGCGGCAGGGGGCGGACGCGCCTCATGGTGCGCTCCCTTCCAGGCCTTCCAGTCCCGCGACCCGCGCTCCGGGGTCCGTCACCCGGCCGTGGTCGAGCATCAGCACGTCGTGCGGCGTGCGGCGGATCAGGTCCTCGCTGTGGGTGGCGACGATCACCGTGGTGCCAATGGCGTTCATCTGCTCGAACAGATGCACGAGGCGGCGGCCGATGGCGTCGTCGACGCTGCCGGTGGGCTCGTCGGCCACCAGGATTTCCGGGTTCAAGATGACCGCGCGGGCGATCGCCACGCGCTGCTGCTCGCCGCCCGAAAGCGTGGACGGCTTGGCGTCCATGCGCTTGCCCAAGCCGACCCATTCCAGCAGTTCGCGCACATGGGCTTCGTTGCGGTGCGACTCGATCCCCGCCAGGTGCAGCGGCAGCAGCACGTTTTCGATGGCCGTCAGGTGGCCGATCAGGCGGAAGTCCTGGAACACCACGCCGATCCTGCGGCGCAGCCCCGGCAGCGCCGAGCGGCGGATGCGCCGAACATCGGTGCCGAACAGGCGCACCTCGCCGCGCGACGGCAGCCGGCCGAGGGAGAGCAGCCGCAGCAGCGACGACTTGCCGGCACCGCTCGGGCCCTTGATGTAGCGGAAGGCGCCCCGGTCGATGCGGAACGTCACGTCCTGCAGCACCTCCGGCCCCATGCCGTAGCGCAAGCCGACATTCGAGAATTCGATGATGGGCTCCAACGGGAACTGTCTCGTTCGGAAGTGCAACGTCCCTTCGGGTTTTAGACCAAGGGTTTCGCTTGTGCGATTCCTAGGATAGCTGCACCTTAGGCCGCGTGGCGAGAAGCCCGAAACCTGCGCGGAGCCCGCGGTCGGACGCGATGATCATTACCTGTGGGTCTTGCGGCACGAAGTACAGCGTGGCCGAGGTTGCACTACAGCCGAACGGCCGCCGCGTCCGGTGCAGCAACTGCGGTGCGTCCTGGCACCAGCCGCCCCCATCCCCGCCCCTTGCCCCGGCACCGCCGCCGGTGCGCGACTCCGCGGTGATGGCGGAACCGCCGCCGCCCCTGCCGCCGCGGCCCGACGACTCGGAGCTGCCGGAGGACGCGCCGTCGCTGCGGCCGACTCGGTCGCGGCCCGGTCCGGCCAGCGGCCTGCCCGCGGTGCGCCCCGCCCCCGGCCGCATCGCCGCCGCCTGGCTTCTGGTGCTGCTGCTGATCGGTGGCACCGGGGCCGCCGCCTACGTCGGCCGCGACGAGGTGGTGCGCCTGTGGCCTCCGGCCTATCAGCTCTACCACGTGCTCGGCGTGCCGGTGGAGGTGCCGCTGACGGTGCGCTACGTGCCCGCCGCCGGGTTCGACATTGTCGACGTGGTGCCGCGCTTCCAGGAGGACGGCGGCACCGTCACCCTGGAGGTGAGCGGCGTCATCACCAACACCACGGGCGAGGCGCTGGCGCTGCCGCCGCTGGTCATCACGGTGCTGGATGCCGCGGGCGATGCGCTGGACAGCGAGGTCGCCACCCTGTCGGCCGCCGAGGTCGAAGCCGGCGGGGCCGTGCCCTTCGCCATTCCGCTGCCGGTGCCGAGCCTCCAGGCCGCCCGGCTGGAGCTGACCCTCCGTGCCTCCTAGAGCGTTTCCCGTTCGGTCTGCGCCGGCCCGTCCCAGACGGCGGGGCGGTGGAGCCGCGCCATGCACCACAATCCGATGACCCACCGCATCCTCGTCGCCGACGACGAGCGGGCCGTGCGCGAGTTCGTCAGCCGGGCGCTGGAGAACGACGGCTACTTCGTCGACTCGGTGGATGACGGGCTGGCGGCCCTGGGCGCGCTGGCGGTGCACCCCTACGACCTGTTGCTGGCCGACATCGTGATGCCGGGGCTCGACGGCGTGGAGCTGGCGCTGAAGGTGGCCAAGGACTACCCGGACGTCACCATCGTGTTGATGACCGGCTATGCCAGCGAGAAGCAGCGCACCTACGGGCTGGAGAGCCTGATCGACGCGGTGGTGTCCAAGCCCTTCTCGCTGCGCCAGATCTGCGAGGTGGTGCGCACCAGCCTGGTGCGGGCGGACGGCCGCGCACCGGGCCAGCCGGCGTAGGCTTTCTTCGCCCTTGGCGGAGCCGGTTTCGGCCGATTCCCCCGCCCGGCCTCGCCCGGCCTTTGGGCCGCCGGGTCGGCCCCGCTCAGAACCGCTCCAGCAGGCGTTCCAGATAGTCCAGCTCCAGGCGCGGGCGGCTGCGTTGGCCCAGCCGATGGCGCAGCTCCTGCAGGATCTCCCGCGCCCGCTGGGTGTCCATGCCCGACGGCAGCTCCACCCCCTCGGTGCCGATCGGCCCGGTATTGCCGAGGGGCCGGCCGAAGGGATCGGTGCGCATGGTGCCGCCGGGCATGGCCTGCATGCCTGCTCCCATGCCGGTCCCGCTCATCATGTCGGCGAGCGCTTCGCCGAGGCCCCGCATCATCTGTTCCACGGCCCGGCCCTGGGCGTCCGAGGCATCCGACAGGTCGCCCTGCAGCAGTTCGCCGGTGGCCCGCCGCATGGCCAGCTCCGCGTCGCCCAGCCCCTGGGGGATGTTCCCGGTCATCTCGCCCAGCTCGCGCATCAGCTCGCCCAACTCGCGGCGCAACCCCTCCTGGGCCGCAGCCTGGCTGGTGGCGGATGCGCTGGGGCGAGTCTGCTGGCCCGGCTGCTGGCTGGCGTCGAACACCTCCTGCTGCAAAGCCTGCTGGCCGGCGATGAGGTCCTGGAAGTTCTGCAGCAGCTCCTGCGCCGGCCCTGAATTGCCGCCCTGCCCCGCCATGGGCGAGAGGCGCAGGCCCTCCATCATCGCCTGGAGCTGGTCGAGCAGCGCCATCGCCTCGTCGCGTGCCCCGGCGTCCGACAGGGTGCGGAGCTGGTCGAGCAGCTCGTTCAGCGCTTCGCTGTCGAGCACCTGGGTGGTCTCGTCGAACGGCAGGCTTTCGGGCAGCTCGCCGCGCGCCATGCGCTCCAGGATCTGCTGCTGGGCGGCGGCCAGGTAGCGCTGCATGGCCTGGCGCAGTTCCTCGGTGAGCCGGGCGATCTCCTCGTCGCTGGCGCCGTTGGCGAGGGCTTCGCGCAGCGCCTCCTGGGCCTCGCGCAGCGCCCGTTCGGCCAGCGACAGGTCGCCGTCCTCGATGCGCAGGGCGGTGTCCCACAACAGCCGCTGCACCGGCTCCAGGGCGTTCGCCAGGTACTCAGCGCGACCGCTCAGGCGCAGCCGCTGCCCCGCCGTGCGCAGGGCGAGGAACACCACGGGGTCGCCGTAGAACTGGTCGGGCTGGAGGGAGATTTCCTCCAGGGCGGCCACCACACTCTGCCAGGAGGCGACGGGGTCGCGCACCAGGTGGCGGCGCTGCTCCACGATGGCGCGCGCCACCGGATGGGTGAACTCGCGTTCCGGCAGCACGAAGCGCAGCGACTCGGATGTTCCGATCTGGCCCAGCGCGTCGGTTGCCGTCAGCTCCAGCACAACCGGCAGGCCGGCCCAGGGATGCGGCGTCAGGTCGACGAAGGCGACCCCGTCGTAGCTGGCGGGCGCGCGGTCCGGCAACGCCAGGTCCAGCTCGACAGGCGGGGCATCGATGGGGTCGATGGCGTGGCCGAGGGCCCCACGGTCCAGGCTGACGCGGGCCTGCATGGCCTCCAGGCCGAAATCGTCCTCGCCGCCGTAGCTGAGGCGCAGCGCCCCCCGCTCCGTCGTCGCCGGCATCTGGGGGATGCGCGCACTGGGCGGCGTGTCGTCCACCACCTCCAAATCCCAGGTGGCGAGGGTGCGGCCGCCGCGGCTGATCGCCAGCCCGGAGCCGGTGTCCAGCTCGGCCACCACCTCGAAGCCGCCGCCGTCGAGGGGATCCATCGGCCAGTCGCGGCCGCCCAGCGCGACCAGCGGCGGGGTATCCCCGGCACCAGCCAGCCGCACCGTCAGGAGTGAGCCTTCGGGGACCGAAAGCGGCTCCGGCATCGCGGTTGCCGCCTCCCCACCGCCCACCGTCAGGGTCAGAAACACCGGCGGGTCGCCGGTATAGTCCGGCGGGTCGACAAACAGGTCTATCTGGGTTGGGGTGGCCGGCCCCCCGAAGGCGAGGTCCGGGGTCACCGCCGCCACCAGGCGCTCGCGCCAGTCGGCTTCGGCGATCACCACGGCGACGCCCAGCGCCAACACCGCCAGTCCGCGCAGGGCGACGCGGTCCTCGTCGCCGACCCCGCCGCGCGGCCAGCCGGTGGAAAGCGCCCGCAGGCGGGCAATAGTGCGGGCCATATGGGCGCGCCACAGGGCGGCGGTGGCGGGATCTTCCGGTCCCAGCCCGGCCGGTACGTCCACCAGCGTGGCCAGCGGCCGGTGGGCCAAGTGGGAGGCTTCCTCCACCCGGCGTTCGGCGTCGGCCCAACTGGGGCTGCGATAGCTCCGCCAGGCGTGGCGGAGCGCGGCCAGCAGGCCGCTGCCGGCGAGCACAAGGATGGCCAGGTGCAGCCAGGGCGGCAGCAGCGGCAGCACGTCCAGCAACGCTACCGCCAGCGCCAATCCCAGGCCGGTCGCCAACGGCCAAAGGGCCCGCCAGGCCCGTTCCAGGCGCAGCACCCAGCGGGCCCGCGCCACCACGCCGGCGGCATGCCGGCGCGCCCGCTCCAGCGCCCTATTCGGCGGCGCGTTCGGCGTTGGGGAGCTCGGCGTTCGGGAACTCGGCGTTCGGGAGCTCGGGGTCGGGCGGCCGGTCGGCGGCAGGGGAGTCCTCCATCCAGGGCGGCAAGCGTTCCAGTCCGACCATCTCCTCGAAACTTGGCCGTTTTCGGACGACGGCAACCCGGTCGCCGTCCACCAGCACCTCCGGCACCAGGGGTCGCGAATTGTACTCCGACGACAAGGTGGCCCCGTAGGCACCCGCGGCACCGATCGCCACCAGGCTGCCCGCCTTCAGGTGCGGCAGGGCGCGCGCCCGGGCGAACACGTCGGTGCTTTCGCAGATGGGCCCGACGACATCCACCTCCGCCGTCACCTCGCCGGTGTCGCCGCGCACCGCCACGATGGGGTGATAGGCCTTGTAGAGAGCCGGGCGCATGAGGTCGTTCATGGCGGCATCGAGCACCAGGAAGGGGCGCGCCAGGTCCTCCTTCCACTCCACCACCCGGGCCAGCAGCACGCCGGCCGATCCCACCAGGTAGCGGCCGGGCTCGATGGTCATGTGGCAGCCGAGCGATCCCAGGGTCTCGCGCACCACCGCGGCGAAGGCGGCGGCATCGACCCGCGGCTCGCGGTCGTACGGAATGGCGAGCCCGCCGCCGAGGTCGATATGGTCGATGACGTGGCCGTCGCCGCGCAGCCGGCCCACCAGATCGGCGATGCGGCGATAGGCATTGTGGTAGGGCTGGAGGTCGACGATCTGGCTGCCGATGTGCACGGCGACGCCGCGCAGCGCCAGCCCCGGCAGCCTTGCGGCAAGTTCGAACACCGCCGGCACCCGGTCGATGGCGATGCCGAACTTGTCGTTGGCGGTGCCGGTGGTGATCTCCTTCAGCGTGCCGGCGTCGACGTCGGGGTTGACGCGGATGGCGATGTCCACGGTGCGCTGCTTGGCGTCGGCCACCGCGCTCAGGCGCCTCAGTTCGCCGGTGCTCTCCACGTTGACCTGGCCGATGCCGGCCTCCACGGCGGCGGCCAGTTCCGCCTCGGTCTTGCCGACGCCGGAAAAGACGATGCGGGCGGCCGGGATGCCGGCGGCAAGCGCCCGGCGCATCTCGCCCACCGAGACCACGTCGGCTCCCGCCCCCAATTCGCCGAAGATGCGGATCACCGCCAGGTTGGCGTTGGCCTTGACGGCGTAGCACACGGTGACCGGCATGGCCGCCAGGGCGGCTTCCAGGGTGCGGTAGGCCCGCCGCATGGCACGGGCGTTATAGACGTAGGCCGGGGTGCCGACCTCCGCGGCGATGCGGTCGAGCGGGACGGCATCGGCGCACAGCGTGTCTGTGAGGTCGCGCACGAAGCCGCCGTTGGACAGTCCGTGGGGGATAACGGTCATGGCGGCGGCTCGGTCGGGGCTGCGGTATCGGCCGGGGCCGGGGTCGGGGCCGGGGTCGGGGCCGGGGTCGCCGTCGCCGGCGTCGGCTGCGGTTCGGGGGCCGGATACTGGCGCGGCCAGGTGGCCTCCTCCGGCACCGGGGCGGACAGCTCGGCCGGCCGGCGCCCGCAGGCCGCCAACGCCACGGCGGCGGCGAGCACGAGCAGGCCGGCGCGGTGCCGAATCGGCCTCACAGGTAGCGTTCCCGTGCCGCCGCGGCGGCGCGCCGCACAGTCTCCGGCGCCGTGCCGCCAAGGCTGGTGCGGCTCGCCACCGCGGCGTCCAGCCCCAACACGTCGAACACCTCCGCGGTGATCTGGGGTTCGATCACCTGCATGGCGGCCAAGGGCACGCCGCCGAGATCGGTGTGGCGGGCATCGGCTTCCGCGACGATGCGGGCGGTGATGTGATGGGCCTGGCGGAACGGCAGTCCCAGCGCGCGCACCAGCCAGTCGGCCAGGTCGGTGGCGGTGGGATGGCCCACGGCCGCGGCCCGGCGCATGGCCACCTGGTCCACCGTCATATCGCCGACCATGCCGGTGAGTGCGGCGACGCACAGGCCCAGGCTGTCGTCGACGTCGAACACCGGCTCCTTGTCCTCCTGGAGGTCCTTGGCATAGGCCAGCGGCAGCGCCTTGACGACGGTGAGCAGCCCCATCAGGTGGCCGATGATGCGCCCGGACTTGGCGCGCACCAGTTCCGCGGCATCGGGGTTGCGCTTCTGCGGCATGATGGAGGAGCCGGTGGAGAAGGCATCCGACAGGCGCACGAAGCGGAACTGGTCGGACGTCCACAGCACGAATTCCTCGGCCAGCCGCGACAGGTGGACGGCGGCGATGGCGGCGGTGGCCAGATAGTCCAGCGCGAAATCGCGGTCCGACACCGAGTCCAGGCTGTTGGCGGTGGGCCGGTCGAAGCCGAGCGCCGTGGTGGTCGACCAGCGGTCGATGGGAAACGGCGTGCCGGCGAGTGCGGCCGCCCCCAGGGGGCATTCGTTCATGCGTGCCCGGGCGTCGCGCACGCGGCTGCGGTCGCGCCCCAGCATTTCCACATAGGCCAGCATGTGGTGCCCGAAGGTGACCGGCTGGGCCGACTGCAGGTGGGTGAAGCCCGGCATCACGGTGGCGGCGTGGGCTTCGGCACGCTCGATCAGGGCGGTCTGCAGCGCCTTCAGCCCGTCCTCCAGCCGGTCCAGCGCGTCGCGCACCCACAGCCGGAAATCGGTCGCCACCTGGTCGTTGCGGCTGCGCGCGGTGTGCAGGCGGCCGGCGGGCGCACCGATGCGCTCGGCCAAGGCCGCCTCCACATTCATGTGGATGTCTTCCAGCTCGACCTTGAAGGCAAAGCGTCCGGCCGCGATGTCTGCTGCGATCTCGGTGAGCCCGGCGATGATGGCATCGGCGTCGCCACCGGCTATGATGCCGCGGTCGGCGAGCATGCGGGCATGGGCGATGGAGCCGCGGATATCCTGCTCGGCCAGCCGGCAGTCAAAGCCGATGGAGGCGTTGATCCGCTCCATGACGGCGGCCGGGCCGCGGGCGAAACGGCCGCCCCAAAGCTGGTTGGCTGCGGAATCGGAGCGTTCGGCAGGTGCGGCAGGCTCGCGGTGCTCGGTGTGAAGTTCGGACATGGTGGGACGACGGTGATGGTCGGAAGGAAACCTCTGTTGGCGATGGCCGCCGCGCTGGTGTTCGCGGTGACGGCGCTCGTTTACGCCATCAGCCTAGCCGGTGACCAGCCGCCGCGCGATGGGGATATGAGGAGCTTCGACATGGCGGGCGGCAGACCCGCCCCCAGCGTACCCTTCCGCGGCGCCGGCGGGGCACCGGTGACCCTGGACGATTTCGCCGGCCAGGTGGTGCTCGTTAATTTCTGGGCGACCTGGTGCGCCCCCTGCGTGCACGAGATGCCCTCACTCGCCCGCCTGCAGCAGGAGTTGGGCGGCGACGACTTCCAGGTGGTGGCGATTTCGGTGGACCAGGGCGGCGAGGACCAGGTGCAGCGGTTCTACCAAGCCCAGGGTCTCAGCGACTTGGAGATCTACACCGACCCGTCCGGCCGGGTGGCGGCCGCCTTCGGCACGCCGGGCTTGCCGACATCCGTGGTGATCGGGCGCGACGGTGCGTGGCTAGGTACGCTGGTGGGGCCGGCCGACTGGTCGGGACCCGACGCCCGCGCCCTGCTTCACCACTTCCTCGACCGGCCGACCTGAGCGGTGCCTTCCGGCGACTGCCGGCAGGCCCGGATGTCCATCCTTCGGATGCGACACTTGGCTACGGTCGAGTGATCCCAGTCACATCCTTCCGACGCTTACGATCCCACATTGGGAGCATGCCTGGGGGCGCGATGACACGCGCTCCCCCGCGACTCGGAGGGACCGAACCATGACCGACCAGACCTTGATTGCCGCCCTCGTCGGCATCGCCGCCCTGGCGCTGTTCACCGCCGCTCCCACCTTCGGGCGCATGGTGGCCCGCCTGGTGGACCCGCCGCGCCGGCCCTGAGGCGTTCCGGTCTGGACGGCGCGCGCCCTGCCGGGGGCGGGCGCCGGGACTTTAGCGCCGGGATCTCAGCGCGCGGGATTTCAGCGCGTCGGCACCGGCTTCTCGCCGGAATAGTCATAGAAGCCGCGCCCGGCCTTGCGGCCCAACCAGCCGGCTTCAACATACTTCACCAGCAAGGGGCAGGGCCTGTACTTGCTGTCCGACAGCCCGTCGTACAGCACGTTCATGATGGAAAGGCAGGTATCCAGCCCGATGAAATCCGCCAGCTCCAGCGGCCCCATGGGGTGGTTGGCGCCCAGCTTCATGGCGGTGTCGATGGCGATCACCGTGCCCACGCCCTCATACAGCGTATAGACCGCCTCGTTGATCATCGGCAGCAGGATGCGGTTGACGATGAAGGCCGGAAAATCTTCCGACACGGCAGCCGTCTTATTCAGCCGCACGGTGAGCTGAAGGATCGCCTGGAACGTCTCGTCCGACGTGGCGATGCCGCGGATCACCTCGATCAACTGCATCACCGGCACCGGGTTCATGAAGTGCATGCCGATGAAGCGCTCCGGCCGGTCGGTGATGGCGGCCAGCCGGGTGATGGAGATGGATGAGGTATTCGACGCGATCAGCGCGTGCTCGTTGATGTAGCCGAGCAGCGTCTTGAACACTTCGCGCTTCACCGCCTCGTTTTCCGTGACGGCTTCCACCACCAGGTCGCGATCGCCGAGAGCGGTGTAGTCGCTGACCAGCTTGATGCGGGCGAGCGCCTGCTGCTTCTGTTCGGCGGTGATCTTCTTGCGGCGGATCTGGCGGTCCAGGTTCTTGGCGATCAGTGCCTTGGACTTTTCGAGCTGCTCGGCGTTGACGTCCAGCAGGACAACATCCAGCCCCGCGACCCCGCACACATGGGCGATGCCGCTGCCCATCTGCCCTGCCCCGACGATGCCGATCTTCTCAACCCTGGCCGTCGCACCGGCCGGAGAGCCGCTGTCGGCGGGGCTGGCGGGCAAACGAACGCCCTCAGACACAGAGATCGTCACGGAGGCTCCTTTCGCTCACACAAGGTTGGTCCGCGCGGGCCAGATGCGGGCGACGGCCGGATCTGGGGGCACGGCAATCGGGATCGCCGCCAAGCGGCGCCCCGTTACACTCCCGTTACCGGGCGTGGTTACAGAAACTGGTGCTGCAATGCAATGAAATGCTGTGGTCCAGCCCCGCCCCTGGCGCCCGCCGGCACGACGGTCACACGGTCCGCACCAAGGCGTGGCGCTTGCGCCCGGCGGACAGCTTCAGCATCCCGTCGGAGCCCAGATCGGCCGTGGTGATGCGCTGGTTGGCGTCGTCCAGCCGGGCGTCGTTGAGGCGCGCCCCGCCCTGCTGCACCAGCCGCCGCGCCTCGCCGTTGGAGGCGGCCAGTTCGCAGCGGCGCAGCAGGTCGTAGGCGGCGATACCGGCGTCCAGTTCGGAGGCCGCGACCTCGAAGCTCGGCAGGCCGTCGGCCAGCATGCCGGCCTCGAAGGTCTGGCGTGCGGTTTCCGCCGCCGCTTCGGCAGCTTCGCGGCCATGGGCCAGCGCCGTCGCCTCGGTGGCCAGCAGCTTCTTGGCGTCGTTCAGCTCCGCCCCTTGCAGGGTTTCCAGGCGGGCGATCTCGTCCAGCGTCACCTCGGTGAACAGCTTCAGGAAGCGGCCCACATCGCCGTCGGCGGTGTTGCGCCAGAACTGCCAGTAGTCGTAGGCGCTGAAGCGCTCCGGGCTGAGCCACACGGCCCCCGCCGCCGTCTTGCCCATCTTGGCGCCGCTGGCGGTGGTGATGAGCGGGGTGGTCAGCCCGAAAAGCTGGGCGGCATCCTCGTCGCGGCCGTCCGCCGCCGCGATGCGCCGCGACAGCTCCACGCCGTTGACGATATTGCCCCACTGGTCCGACCCGCCCATCTGCATGCGGCAGCCGTGGCGGCGCCACAGCTCCAGGAAATCGTAGGCCTGGAGCAGCATGTAGTTGAATTCCAGGAAGGTCAGCGGCTGCTCGCGCTCCAGCCGCAGTTTCACGGAATCGAAGGTGAGCATGCGGTTGATGGTGAAGTGGCGCCCCACCTCGCGCAGGAAGGGGATGTAGGCGAGCCCGTCCAGCCAGTCGGCATTGTTGGCCAGCACCGCCCCGGTGGGCGGACCGCCCCACTCCACGAAGTGATCGAAGGTACGCCGGATGGCGGCGATGTGCCCGTCGATCTGGTCGGGCGTCAGCAGGCGCCGCGTCTCGTCCTTGCCGGACGGGTCGCCCACCTTGGTGGTGCCGCCGCCCATCAGCACGATCGGCCGGTGGCCCGTCTTCTGCGCCCAGCGCAACGCCATGATGGAGACGAGATGGCCGACATGCAGGCTGTCCGCCGTGGCGTCATAGCCGACATAGACGGTCACCGGCTCCACCGACGCCAGGGCGTCCAGGGCTTCGAAATCGGTGCACTGATGGATGAAGCCCCGCGCTTCCAGCGTGCGCAGGAACTCCGAGCGAAAGCCGCTCATGGCGTGTGACTCCTTAGGTCCCGCGCTGCGGCGCGCGCACCTGATCGCCAGGCTGTGGCCAGCCGGACCCTATTCGGCCACGGCGGGAACGCGCCGCCCTTCGGCATGGGTGAGATAGTCGTCCACCGCCGCCGCCAGGGCTTCGGTCTTGTGGTGGAAATAGTGGTTGCCGCCGGGGATGAGCTGGTGGCGCACGTCGATGGCGCGCTGGTGGCTGAGCTTGTGGGCGAGCTTGGCGACGCTTTCCGGCGGCACTTCCTCGTCCTTGTCGCCCTGCACGATCAGCCCCGACGACGGGCACGGTGCCAGGAAGGTGAAGTCCTGGGCATTGGCCGGCGGCGCCACGGCGATGAAGCTTTCGATCTCCGGCCGGCGCATCAGCAGCTGCATGGCGATCCAGGCACCGAAGGAGTAGCCGGCGACCCAGCAGGCCACGGCGTTGGGGTTCATCGCCTGCAGCCAGTCCAGCGCCGCCGCGGCGTCCGACAGCTCGCCCTCGCCCCGGTCGAACTCACCCTGGCTGCGGCCGACCCCGCGGAAGTTGAAGCGCAGCGTGGAGAAGCCGCGGCGCACGAAGGTTTGGAACAAGGTCAGCACGATCTTGTTGTTCATGGTGCCGCCCAGTTCCGGGTGCGGGTGCAGGATCACCGCGACCGGGGCGTTGGGAGTCTTGTTGTGGCTGTAGCGGCCTTCCAGTCGACCTTCCGGTCCATTGAAAATCACTTCGGGCATGGGTGCCATCGCCATCCGTCATTCGAGAGCGGGTTCGGTCGTGTGGGCGCCGAGACGGGCCGGCAGCGCCAAAACCGATCAATTCGTTCGGGTCTCCCCACCAATTGCAGCGCCGGGTGCCATGCTTATTGTTGACTCCCGCACATGGACATATACTGTACCTTCTAAGGGGTCAGCTTGCGGCGTCCACGGATCTGCGCAGGCCAGCGGGCGGAGACCCAAGAGAAGTGTGCGCAACCAAGCCGCGCAGACCGGTCCGGCCATGGCGCCTCGGTACGGTGCGGCGGCGGTTGTAGCATAAGGACGAACCGAATGTTCAAGCGGATTCGCGAAGACATCGACAGCGTCATGCAGCGCGACCCGGCCGCGCGGTCGAAGCTTGCTGTCATCTTCTGCTATCCGGGCTTCCATGCCCTGCTGTGGTATCGGGTGAGCCACGCGCTGTGGCGCTGGGGCCTGCGCACGCTGGCCATCTGGGTCGCCTACATGTCGCGTGTCGGCACCGGCATCGAAATCCATCCGGGCGCCCATATCGGCCGCCGCGTGTTCATCGACCACGGTACCGGCGTTGTCATCGGCGAGACCGCGGAGGTCGGCGACGACGTCACCCTCTACCAGGGCGTCACGCTTGGCGGCACCTCATTGCAGCCGGGCAAGCGCCACCCCACTTTGGGGCCGGGCGTCATCGTCGGCGCCGGCGCGAAGGTGCTGGGGCCGCTGATGGTGGGTGCGAACGCGCGCATCGGCTCCAACGCGGTCGTGGTGAAGGACGTGCCGGAAGGCGCCACCGTGGTCGGCATTCCCGGCCGCGTGGTGCAACCGCGCCCGGTGGAGAAGGCCGGTGAAGCGCCGTGCTTCGCCGCCTACGGCATTACCAGTCAGGACCTGCCGGACCCGGTGGCCCGCGCGGTGAAGGGCCTGATCGACGAGGTGACGACGTTGCGCCATCGCCTGGAGCAGCTTGAGCGCGCCCAGCCCGTGGCACCCAACCTGACACCTGAAACCACCCTGGCGGAAGATGAGGCGGAACGCCCGCAAGCCCGCTGCTAACCGCAACCGGATCGGCACAAACCACCACCGGTCGCACATTCCTGGGGGAAACGAAGCATGAGACTGAGCACCAAGGGGCGTTACGCCGTGATGGCGATGGTCGATCTGGCGCGCCACACCAACGGCAGCCCGGTGTCGCTGGCGGAAATCGCCGATCGCCAGGAAATCTCCCTGTCCTATCTGGAGCAACTGTTCGCGCGGCTGCGCCGTAGCGGCATGGTGCGCAGCGTGCGCGGCCCCGGCGGCGGCTACCTGCTGGCGCGCGACACCACCGAGACGCGGATCTCCGACATCATCCTGGCGGTGGATGAGCCGATCCGGGCGACCCGCTGCAACCCCGGCTCGCCGGAAGGCTGCCACGTGGACAAGAGCCGCTGCATGACCCACGACCTCTGGGAAGAGCTGGGCAACCAGATCCACCTGTTCTTGAGTTCGGTGAGCCTCGACGACGTGGTGCACCGGCGCATCCTCGGCGCCAGCCGCATGTTCATGCCCGGCCGTCCCCAGAACGGCGCGGACATGCTGCAGGACGAGCGCCTGGCCGCCGAATAGCCGGCGCCGCCCGCCGACGCCTGCGGCGGCAGGCAGGCGGCAGGCAGCACGGCGGCCGGTCGGCGACAGCCCCGTTCCCCCTGGGGAGGACCGATCGGGCGGCACGCGCCGCAGCGGCGGGCAGGTTAGAGCGTTTCCAGTTTTGACGGCACCAGCCCTCTCCCCCACCCGGCCGCCCAAGCCATTGGAAAATATTGGGTGGCCGGATTGGGGAGCGGGCCGGGACCGATTCCGCCAAAGGCGAAAGGGCTCCAGTGTCCCGATTCCGAAGTTAGCAAGATCTCGAAACCAGGACCCGAGCGAACTCCGGAATCATTGGGACACTAGCTAATTCAAGACTCTAGTGTGGTGGATCAGAAGTTCGTTCCCGGTCTGGCGTCCTGACCGAACGCACTTCTGATCCACCACACTAGGCATTCAGAACGGCATCATGGCGCAAGCGATCTACCTGGATTTCAACGCCACCGCGCCGCTGCGCGAGGAAGCCCGCGCGGCGATGCTGGCGGCACTCGACCATTTCGGCAATCCGTCCTCCGTCCACGCCTTCGGCCGCCGGGCCCGCCGCCTGGTGGAACAGGCGCGCCTCCAGGTGGCGGCCCTGGTGGAGGCGGCACCGGCCCAGGTGATCTTCACCGCCGGTGCCACCGAAGCCAACGCCACGGTGATCATGGGCAGCGGCCGCGAGCGTGTGCTCGCGTCGGCCATCGAGCATGACTCCGTGCTGTCGGCCGGCCCCGCCGTGCGCGTGCCGGTGACGGGCGACGGCGTGGTCGACCTGGCAGCGCTCGACCGGCTGCTGGCCGCCGATGACCGGCCCGCGCTGGTTTCCGTGATGGCGGCGAACAACGAGACGGGCGTCATCCAGCCGGTGGCGGAAGTGGCGGCCCTGGCCCACCGCTACGGTGCCTTGGTCCACTGCGATGCCGTCCAGGCGGCCGGCAAGGTCCCGCTGGCCCTGGGCACCCTCGGCGCCGACCTCGTCAGCCTGTCGGCCCACAAGCTGGGCGGCCCCCAGGGCGTCGGCGCCCTGGTGGTGCGCGACGGGCTGCCGGTGCGGCCGCTGTTGCGTGGCGGCGGCCAGGAACGCCGGCGCCGGGCGGGCACGGAGAACGTCGCCGGCATCGCCGGCTTCGGTGCGGCGGCGCGGGCGGCGGCGGACAGCCTCAGCGCCTTCGCCGGCCTGGCCACCCTGCGCGACCACCTGGAAGCGCAGCTCCTCGCTGCCGTGCCGGGCGCCTGCGCCTTCGGTGCCGGCGCCGCCCGGGTGGCCAACACCTCCTGCCTGCTGATGCCGGGCGTGGCGGCGGAAACCCAGCTCATGGGCTTCGACCTCGCCGGCATCGCCGTCAGTGCCGGGTCCGCCTGCTCCTCCGGCAAGGTGACGCCGAGCCATGTGCTGCTGGCCATGGGCGCCAGCGAGGCGGAGGCCGAGGAGACCGTGCGCGTCAGCCTCGGCTGGACCACGACGGCCCAGGACGTGGGCCGCCTGATCGAGGTCTGGCAGCAGATCCACCAACGGGCCACCGCGCGCACTGCATCGAGTGCTTGACGCGCCGCCGTCCGGCTGCCACTTCGCCTCCGCGCCCCGGACCGAAACTCGGCCCCATTGCCCGTCACCATGAGGAGAGCGCACCCCCATGCCTACCGTGACCTTCATCGATCCCGACGGCACGCCCCACGATGTCCAGGCGCGGACCGGGCAATCCCTGCTGGAAGTTGCCCAGGACAACGACATCGACATCGAAGGCGCGTGCGAGGGTTCGCTGGCCTGCTCCACCTGCCACGTGATCGTCGATCCCAAGTGGTACAAGAAGCTGAAGCCGGCCGACGAGGACGAGGAGGACATGCTCGACCTTGCCTTCGGGCTGACCAAGACGTCGCGGCTCGGCTGCCAGATCGTCGTCACCGACGAGTTGGACGGCCTGGTCGTCCGCCTGCCCGCGGAGACCAACAACTTGTTGGGGTAGCCGCCGCCGGCCGCCCTTGACGCGGGAAAAGAGCAGGCCTGCGCCCTTTGGGGGTTTGCCCTCGAAGCACCTTCGCCTATGTTAAAACTGAGCAAAAGGGTCGGATATTCCGTGCCCTCCCGCGAACGCCCAACGGGAAGGGAGGCAGTCCATGCCGGCGGTCGAAGAAACGGTTCGCCAGGTCGCCGAGACGGCCAACCAGAAGTACAAGTACGGCTTCGTCACCGATATTGAGCAGGAGCGCGCGCCCAAGGGGCTAAGCGAGGACACCGTCCGCTTCATCTCCGCCAAGAAGGGCGAGCCGGAGTGGCTCTTGGAGTGGCGCCTGCAAGCCTATCGCGCCTGGCTGGAGATGCCCGAACCGGACTGGGCGCCGCTCACATTCAAACCGATCGATTACCAGCAATATCATTACTACGCCGCGCCGAAATCAGACGCGGACAAGCCGCAATCGCTCGACGAAGTTGACCCGAAGCTTCTGGAGACGTACGAGAAGCTCGGTATTCCCTTGCGCGAACAGGAAATGCTGGCCGGGGTTGCCGTTGATGCGGTGTTCGATTCTGTTTCTGTCGCCACGACCTTTAAGAAAACCCTGCACGATGCCGGGGTCATTTTCTGTTCGATCAGTGAAGCGGTGCGGGAGCACCCGGATCTGGTCCGCAAATATCTCGGGTCAGTCGTGCCGTATCACGATAACAAGCATGCCTGCCTGAACAGCGCAGTTTTCACTGACGGATCATTCGTTTACATCCCCGAAGGGGTGCGCTGCCCGATGGAGCTGAGCACCTATTTCCGGATCAATGAACTCAATACGGGCCAGTTCGAGCGCACCTTGATCGTCGCAGATAAAGGCGCGTACGTCTCGTACCTCGAAGGCTGCACCGCGCCGATGCGTGATGAAAACCAGCTCCACGCCGCCGTGGTTGAGCTGGTCGCGCATGACGATGCCGAGATTAAATACTCGACGGTACAGAACTGGTATCCCGGCGATGAAAACGGCAAAGGCGGGATTTATAACTTCGTTACCAAGCGCGGCATCTGCGAAGGCCGGAACAGCAAGATCAGCTGGACGCAGGTGGAAACCGGCTCCGCGATCACCTGGAAATACCCGTCCTGCATCCTCAAAGGGGATAACTCTGTGGGCGAGTTCTATTCCGTAGCGATTACAAATAATTACCAGCAGGCCGACACCGGGACAAAAATGATCCATATCGGCCGGAACACCAAAAGCCGGATCATTTCCAAAGGCATCTCGGCGGGCAAGTCGGACAACACCTATCGCGGCCTGGTGCGCATCCTGCCGGGGGCCGATGGTGCGAAAAACTACACCCAGTGCGACAGCCTGCTGATCGGCGACCAGTGCGGCGCCCACACTGTGCCCTATATCGAAAACCGCAACCGCAGCGCCACGGTGGAGCACGAAGCCACCACCTCGCGGGTCAGCGAAGACCAGCTCTTCTACTGTCGCCAGCGCGGCATCGGCGAGGAGGAGGCGCTGACGCTGATCGTCAACGGCTTCTGCCGCGAGGTGCTGCAGGTGCTGCCCATGGAGTTTGCGGTGGAAGCCCAGAAGCTGGTGGGCATCAGCCTGGAAGGCTCCGTCGGCTGAGAACGCCAACCGGTCATCCCGTCATCGCTGCCGACATTGCCAACGGATCTGTCGAACATGCTTGAGATCAAGGACCTGCACGCGACCGTGGACGGCAAGGAGATCCTCAAGGGCCTCACGCTCTCCGTAGGGGCCGGCGAGGTGCATGCCATCATGGGCCCCAACGGCTCCGGCAAGAGTACGCTGTCCTACGTGCTGTCGGGCCGCGAGGGCTACGCCGTCACCGGCGGTTCCGTCACCTTCAACGGTGCCGACCTGATGGAGATGGAGCCGGAGGAGCGCGCCCGTGCCGGCATCTTCCTCGCCTTCCAGTACCCGGTGGAAATCGCCGGGGTGAGCATGACCAACTTTCTACAGACCGCCGTCAACGCCCACCGCCGGGCGCGCGGAGAGGAGGAGCTGGATCCGCTGGCCTTCGTGAAGTTCGCCCGCGCCCAGGCGCGCGAGCTGGGGGTCAAGGACGACCTGCTGAAGCGCCCGGTCAACATGGGCTTTTCCGGCGGCGAGAAGAAGCGCAACGAAATCCTCCAGATGGCGATGCTGCAACCCTCGCTGGGGATCCTCGACGAGACCGATTCCGGGCTGGACATCGATGCGCTGAAGGTGGTGTCGGACGGTGTGAACCGCCTGCGCCGTGCGGACCGCTCCTTCCTCGTGATCACCCACTACCAGCGCCTGCTCAACCACATCGTGCCGGATTTCGTGCACATCCTGGCCCATGGCCGCATCGTCCGGTCGGGCGGCCGCGAGCTGGCCGAAGAGCTGGAGAAGTCGGGCTATGCCGGCCTGGTGGAGGCGGCATGACGGCCGTTCCCACCCCGCTTCATGGCGGTGACGCGCGGCCCGACAGCCTGGTGCTGGTGGATACCGCCCGGCCGCTGATGGAGGCCTACCGCCTGGCGCGCGACACCCTGCCGGGCGCCCGTCATCCTACCTTGATGCAGGCGCGCGACCGCGCCATGGCCCGCTTCGCCCAGGCGGGGCTGCCCAGCCGGCGCGACGAGGCGTGGAAGTACACCGACCTGAAGCGCCTGGCCAAGCTGGTGCCGCGCATCACCGCGGGCGATCAGCCGCCGCCGGCCGATCTGGACGACACATTGGCGGTGGCCGACGAGAGCCTGCACGCCATGGTGTTCGTCGACGGCCGCTTCCGGGCCGACCTGTCGTTCCTCGGCAGCCTGCCGGACGGCGTGACGGTGCGCCCCCTCTGCGAGGTGCTGGACGAGGATGCCGGCGCGCTGGCCGCCCTGCTCAACGGCGATGCCGCCGCCCGCGACGGACTGGAATGGGCCGCACTGGCCCTGATCACCGACGGTGCGGTGGTGGACCTGGCCGAAAGCGCGGAGTTGGAGTCGCCCTTGCGCCTCGTCTACCTGTTCTCCCAGCGCGACGCCCCGGTGCTGGCCGCTCCCCACCTTGCGGTGCGGGCCGGCGCCAACAGCACGGTGACCGTGGTGGAGCACTGGGCCGGCCCGGCCGCCGGCGACGCCGTGATCCTGCCGACCCAGTCCATCGCGCTCGGCGACGGTGCGCGCGTGCGCCTCTACCGCCACCAGGAAGGCGGCGACGGCGCGCTGCACGTGGCGCGCGGCGATGTCCATGTGGCCCGCGACACCAGCTTCGAGACCTTCGCGCTCACCACCGGCGGCGGCCTCGTACGCAACGAGATGCGCGTCGCCATCGACGGCCCGGGCGTCGATGTCCACCTGGGCGGCGTCTATCTGGGCAACGGCGACCGCCATGTCGACACCACCACCTTGGTGCAGCATGCAGCACCCGACGGCGTAAGCCGCCAGGTGTTCCGCGGCGTGCTCGACGACTGCGCCCACGGCGTCTTCCAGGGCCGCGTCGGCGTGGCGCGCGATGCCCAGCGTACCGACGGCCACCAGCTTTCCAATGCCCTGCTGCTGTCGCCCAAGGCGGAGATGGACGCCAAGCCGGAGCTGGAGATCTTTGCCGACGACGTGAAGTGCAGCCATGGCGCCACCACCGGCGACATCGACCACAACGCGCTGTTCTACCTGCGCGCCCGCGGCATCGATGAGGCGGTGGCCCGCGGCCTGCTGATCGAAGCCTTCATCGGCGAAGCCATGGCCGACATCTCCGACGAGGGGGTGGCCGAAGCCTTTGCCGATGCCGCGCGGTCCTGGTGGCACACGCACACGCAAGCGCAGACTGCCGCCGCCTGAGCGCGCAGCAGGAGGAACGGCCGGCCATGCATGGGGGGATGGAGCAGCAGCCGATGGATGGATTGCCGCGCGAGCTGGACCAGCAGACACCCGCCGCCTTCGACGTGGAGCGCGTGCGTGCGGACTTCCCCATTCTGTCGCGCCGGGTCCACGCGAAGGCCGGCAAGCCCGGCAAGCCGCTGGTCTACCTCGACACCGCCGCGTCGGCCCAGAAGCCGCGCGCCGTGCTGGACGCCCTGATGGGCGCCTACCGCGACGACTACGCCAACGTGCACCGCGGCCTCTACGAGCTGTCGGCCCGCGCCACCGAAGCCTACGAGACGGCGCGCACCACGGCACAGCGCTTCCTCAACGCCGGATCGGACCGGGAGATCATCTTCACCAAGGGCACCACGGAGGCCATCAACCTGGTGGCCCACAGCTTCGGCGAGGCGTTCCTCACCGACGGCGACGAGGTGGTGCTGACCGAGATGGAGCACCACGCCAACATCGTGCCATGGCAGCTCCTGCGCTCGCGCAAGGGCATCAAGCTCGTTGTGGTGCCGGTGGGTGCGGATGGCGCGCTCGACCTGGCGGAGGTGGACGCGCGCATCGGCCCGCGCACCAAGCTGGTGGCCGTGACCCACGTTTCCAATGTGCTCGGCACCGTGGTACCGGTGAAGGAGCTGGTGGCGCTGGCCCACGCCCGCGGCGTGCCGGTGATGGTGGACGGTTCCCAGGGGGCCGTGCATCTGCCCGTCGACGTGCGCGACCTGGACTGCGACTTCTACGCGCTCACCGGCCACAAGCTGTACGGTCCCACCGGCGTCGGCGTGCTCTACGGCAAGGAGGACCTGCTCGACCGCATGCCGCCCTTCCTCGGCGGCGGCGACATGATCCGCCGCGTCACCTTCGCGGAAACCACCTTCGCCGACCTGCCCGCCAAGTTCGAAGCCGGTACCCCGCCCATCGCCGAAGCCATCGGGCTGGCCGCCGCCATGGACTACGTGACCGGGCTCGGCCGTGCCGCCATCGCCGCCCACGAACACGATGTCGGCGCCTACGCGATGGCGCGGCTGGCCGAGGTGCCGGGGCTGACGCTCTACGGCATCACGCCGGGCAAGGCGGCCATCGCCTCCTTTACGCTGGACTGCGCCCATGCCCACGACATTGCCACCCTGGTGGACATGTCCCACGGGGTGGCGCTGCGTGCCGGCCACCACTGCGCCCAACCGCTGATGGACAAGTTCGGCGTGGCGGCGACGGTGCGGGCCTCCATGGGCCTCTACACCACGCGTGCGGAGATCGACGCGCTGGTCGAGGCCCTGCTGCGCGTGCGGGAGATCTTCGCATGACCGGGGAGTTTGCCGGCGGGCGACCGGTGCCGGGGCCCGGGCTCGACCAGTTCCTGCCGGCGATGGAGGTGGTGGAGCCCGACTGGGTGCACGTGCCCCCGGCCGACGGTGCTGCACCCGACGGTCCCCTCGACCCCGAGACAGTGAAGACCGCCATCGTCGACAACCTGCTGCTGATCTACGACCCGGAGATCCCCATCAACATCTACGACCTCGGGCTGATCTACGGCATCGAGGTGGCGGACGACGGCCGCGTGCGCCTTGAGATGACGCTGACGGCGCCCAACTGTCCGGTCGCCGGCAGCCTGCCGGCCATGGTGGAACGCGGCGTCCGCAAAGTTCCGGGCGTCACCGCCTGCGAGGTCGAACTGGTGTGGGACCCGCCCTGGAACCTCGGCATGGCCAGCGAGGATGCCCAGATCGCGCTGGGCTATGGGTTTTGACCGGTGCGGCCCCATATTCTACCAAAGGGCGAACACGCGAGGATTTGGAGATGAAGCCACTGCCTAAGGCCCTGACCCTGACCGACCGCGCCGCGGCGCGCCTGAAGGAACTGATGGCCACCGCCGACAAGCCCATCCTGGGGCTCCGCGTCGGCGTGAAGGCGCGCGGCTGTTCCGGCCTCAGCTACTTCATGGAGTATGCCGAGGAGCAGAAGCGCTTCGAGGAGAAGGTGGAGGACAAGGGGGTGACGCTGTTCATCGACCCCGCCGCCACCATGTTCCTCATCGGCACCGAGATGGACTACGTGCAGGCCGACCTCGGCGCCCGCTTCGTCTTCAACAACCCCAACGAAGTCGACCGCTGCGGCTGCGGCGAAAGCTTCCGCGTGGCCGATCAGCAGTCCGAAGAACCGGCCACCGCGTAGCCCCGCGCCATGGCCGGCGATCGGCGCCGCCTGTGCCGGCGCCGGTGCCGGGCCGGGCCCCTTGACGGTCGGGCATGGCCTTGGCCAGGCTGCCCGTCATGAAGCAGGCGTTTCTCAACCACCTCTCCTCGACCCTCGCCGGCCTTGAGGCCGCTGGGCTGCTGAAGCGCGAGCGCGAGATCGCTTCGCCCCAGGCCGGCCGTATCGCCGTGCGCCAGGGGGATGGCGTGCGCAGCGGCGTGCTCAACCTGTGCGCCAACAACTATCTCGGGCTGGCCGACCACCCCCGGCTGATCGCCGCGGCGAAGGCCGCGCTCGACGACCACGGTTTCGGCATGGCCAGCGTGCGCTTCATCTGCGGCACCCAGGACCTGCACCGGGCCCTGGAACGCCGCCTGGCGGCCTTCCTGCTGAAGGACGACGCCATCCTCTTCGCCGCCTGCTTCGATGCCAATGGCGGGCTGTTCGAGCCGCTGTTGGAGGACGCGGACGCCATCGTCTCCGATGCCCTCAACCACGCCTCCATCATCGACGGCATCCGGCTCTGCCGGGCGCGCCGCTACCGCTACGCCAAGTCCGACATGGACGAGCTGGAAGGCTGCCTGAAGCAGGCCCGCAGCGATGGCGCGCGCCACATCATGATCGCCACCGACGGCGTGTTCTCCATGGACGGAGACTTTGCCCGGCTGCCGGAGATCGCCAGCCTGGCCAAGCTCTACGGTGCGGTCGTGATGGTGGACGATTGCCACGCCACCGGCTTCATCGGCCCCCAGGGCCGCGGCACCCATGCCCTGTTCGGCATCGCCGACGAGATCGACATCCTCACCGGCACGCTGGGCAAGGCACTGGGCGGCGCCATCGGCGGTTACGTCGCCGGCCCGCAGCCGGTGATCGACCTGCTGCGCCAGCGCTCGCGGCCCTACCTGTTTTCCAACTCCCTGCCGCCGCCGGTGGTGGCGGCCGGGCTCGCGGCCCTCGACATGGTGGAACACGGCGACGACTTGCGCGCCCGCCTGTTCGCCAACGCCCAGGCATGGCGTGACGGGCTGCGGGACCTGGGCTTCCCGCTCAACCCCGGCAGCACCCACCCCATCGTTCCGGTGATGCTGGGCGAGGCGGAGCTGGCCCAGCGCATGGCGGCACGGCTGTTCGAGCTGGGGGTCTACGCCACCGGCTTCTTCTTCCCCGTGGTGCCGGAGGGCAAAGCGCGCATCCGCACGCAGATGACGGCCGCCCTCACCGGCGAGGACCTGGCCTTGGCGCTGGAGGCGTTCGCCACGGCGGGTCGCGAAGTGGGCGCCATCGCCTGACCGCCGATGTTGGCTGGCTTGGCCTACCCGGCTCCACCTTCGGCCAGCAGGCGGCCGGCATCGCACGCGGTCAGCCCGGTTAGCGGTGCGTCCGGCGGCAGCACGGCACCGGCCGGCAGCAGGCCGGCGGCATGGGCAAGGCTGTCCGCCGCGCCCGTCCGCGCCGCCGCGTCGACGCCGAAGGTCGGCTGGCGGGCGCTGGCGCTGTTGGTCATGGCCAGCGGCACGTAGCGCGCGCCCGCCACGGCCAGGCGGCCCGACGCATCGTCCGCCAGCCCCAAGACCAGGATCAGCGAGGTGCGGCGCGGCAACTCGAACTGGCCGCTGACGAAGTTGCCCAGCGAATAGGCGATGAAGCCTTCCCGCCCGTCGGTCGCCACGTAGCGCTCCCAGGGCTGGATGACGTGGGGATGGTTGCCGATCACCGCCACCGCCCCGGCCTCGATGGCCAGATGGGCCAGCTCCACCTGATCCGCGCCCGGCGTGTGGGTGTATTCCACGCCCCAATGGGGAGTCAGCACCACGGCATCGATGTCCGGATCGGCGGCCAGCGCCGCCACGGTGTCCAGCACCCGCTGGCGCTGCTCGAAGCACAGCAGCACCTGGCCGGCCCGGTCGGGCAAGCCGTTGGTGCCGTAGGTGCAGGCAAGCCAGGCGATGCGCCGGCCCGCCACATCGGTGATGGTGTGCCAGGGCCGGTTGGGATCGCCGCTCGGCCGCGTGCCGGAATGGGCGAGCCCGGCCGCCGTCACCGCTTCCAGCGTGCGGTCGGCGCCGATGGCGTAGCGGTCCAGGGAATGGTTGTTGGCGGTCGACACCACGTCGAACCCGCTCGCCGCCAGGTCGCCCGCCAGCCGTGGGTGGTAGTTGAACATGGGGTAGCTGGAATAGACCCAGTCGTCGTAGCGGTCGACCGGGGTGGCGACCTCGCGGCCGTCCTTGCCGATGTCGCGCGCCGTCGGGCCTTCCAGGTTGGCGTAGGCCACATCGGCAGCGGCGATCACGTCGGCCACCTCGCGCCACAGGCTGGCGAAGCCATCGGCCTCCGCGAAGGCCTGGCGCTGCAGGCGGGCGTGGGGCAGCACGTCGCCCACCGCGGCGATGGTAATCTCGCTGGTGGCATCGACAGGCGTGGTAAAGGCGATGCGGCCCTCTGCCGGCACCGAACAGCCGGCCGCTTCCGCCACCTCATGGGCGCGCGGAACCGCGGGCGCCACCACCACCACCGGAGCCGCCGGGATCACGAAGGGCGGCGGCGGCGGGCGGCTTCCCGGCAGCGGCGGCGCCGGCACGCCCGCAGGGAGCTGCAGCACGACGGCAATGGGGACAGCCCCACCTTCCGGCGTGATGTCCGGACCGGTCGCCTCGACCGCCGGTGGGGATGTGGCCGGCGCGGCCGGAACGGGTGCGGCGGGCCGCACGGGCGGCAGCGGCACCGTCGTCTGCGCCAAGGCGGCGAGGTTCGGCCATGCCACCGCCGCGGCCGTCAAAGCCGCCAGCCCCATCCGCCTTGCCAGACACCGCGCCATGCCGCCTCCGCCCACCGATTTGCGCCCTATCGCCGTGGCCATCGGCTATCGCAATCCGCCAGCTCTGCCAAGGGGCCTGCCAAGGGGAGAGCCCGTCGCACCACCTGTCGCCTCTCCCCTCACAGGGCGTCTTCCGGTACGTCCATGAGGCCGCGGGCACCGGCCATGGCCGTCTGGGCGAGGCCGGCGGCTTGCGGCAGCACGGCATCGGCATAGACCTGGGCGGTCGCCAGCTTGGCCTTCAGGAAGCCGGCATCGCCGCTGCCGGCCGCCAGCCGCGCCGTGGCTTCGGCCGCCTGCCGGGCGAGCGCCCAGCCGCCGGTAACGGTGCCGAACAGCTTCAGATAGGGCGTGGCCGCCGCCGCAGCATCTTCCGGCGAGGCCGCCACCATCCACGCGGTCGCTTCGGCCAGGGCCGCCACCGCCGCCACCAGCCCGGCACCCGCCGGCCCGGCCCCGTCCGCCGCCGCATCGGCGCGCATGTCCGCAAACAAGGTGCGCGCTGCGGCCCCCTGATCGCGCATGACCTTGCGGAAGGCCAGGTCGGCCGCCTGGATGCCGTTGGTCCCTTCGTAGATGGGGCAGATGCGGGCATCGCGCAGGTGCTGGGCGGCCCCCGTTTCCTCCACATAGCCCATGCCGCCATGCACCTGGACGCCGAGCGACGCGATGTCGACGCCGGCATCGCTGCACCACGCCTTGACCACCGGGGTCAGCAGGTCGACGCGCGCCTGGGCGGCCGCCTTGGCCGCTGCATCGGGCGTCCGCTTCGCCACATCCAGCTTGCCGCCGGCATAGTAGGTGAGCGCGCGGCCCGCTTCGGTGATCGCCCGCATGGTCAGCAGCATGCGCCGCACATCGGGGTGATGCACGATGGTGACCGGCCCGGCGGTGCCGGCCAGGTCGCGGCTCTGCACCCGCTCCTTGGCGAAGTCGCGGGCCTGCTGGTAGGCGCGCTCGCCGATGGCCACGCCCTGCAGGCCGACCGACAGGCGGGCGTTGTTCATCATCACGAACATGGCGTTGAGGCCGCGGTTCTCCTCGCCGATCAGCCAGCCCACCGCACCCTCGGTATCGCCGAACGCCATCACGCAGGTGGGGCTGCCGTGGATGCCCAGCTTGTGCTCGATGGACACGCAGCGCACATCGTTGCGCGCCCCCGGGCTGCCGTCCGGATTGGGCAGGTACTTCGGCACCAGGAACAGGCTGATGCCCTTGGAGCCTTCCGGCGCATCGGGCAGGCGGGCCAGCACCATGTGGACGATGTTGTCGGCCAGGTCGTGCTCGCCGTAGGTGATGAACACCTTCTGGCCGCGGATCCGGTAGGTGTCGCCGTCGCGTTCGGCGCGGCAGCGCAAGGCCGCCAGGTCGGAGCCCGCCTGCGGCTCCGTCAAGTTCATGGTGCCGGTCCACTCCCCGGAGATGATCTTGGGCAGATAGGTCTGCTTGATGTCCTCCGTCGCGTGCTCGTGCAGCAGCTCCACCGCCCCCTGGTTCAGCAGCGGGCAGAGGCCGAACGCCATGGAGGCGGACTGCCACATCTCCTGCACCGGCATGGCGACGCACCAGGGCAGGCCCTGGCCGCCGAAATCGGGATCGAAGGGCAGCGCGTTCCAGCCGCCGTCGCGGTACTGGGCATAGGCCGCCTTGAACGCATCGGGCGTGCGCACCACGCCGTTCTCGAACACCGCTCCCTGGCGGTCGCCTTCCTGGTTCACCGGCGCGATCACTTCGGCTGCCAGGCGGGCGGCTTCCTCCAGCACCGCATCGACCAGTTCTGCAGACGCGTCCTCATAGCCCGGCAAGGCCGCGATGGCGTCGAGCCCGACCATGGTGTCCAGCGCAAAGCGCATGTCCTGAACGGGGGGAATGTAGGAAACCACGGCAGCGCCTCTTCTTGTTGGTCGGTGTTCGCCCGAGACTACCGTGGACGCGCCCGCAAGACCATGAACGCGACCGGCCGGCGGCCCGGCACAGACCGCAGATCGGCCGGCTCGGCAGGCACAAAAGAAAACGGCCCCGGACCGAAGTCCGGGGCCGCAGTCTTTTCGCCGTAACCGAGGCGGCGGTTACGCGGTGATGGTCACCGGCGTGCCGGTGTCGTCGACCACCACCTGGATGCCGCCGGTGCCGGAGATATCCACCGGAGTGGTGAAGCTGGCGACCGTGTGACCGCCGATCTCCACGCCCGTCACCAGGTTGGAGTTGCCCGGATCGGTCAGCAGAGTCGTGCCGGACTGGGCGTCGCTGCCGCTGTTGAAGAACTGCGACAGATCCAGCGTGTCCTCCGTGGCATCGAAGTCGGTGATCAGGTCGGCCACACCCGTATCGTCGCCGGCGAGCACGAACCTGTCGGCATCGTCACCGCCGGTCAGGGTGTCCTCACCCCTGCCGCCGCGCAGGATGTCTTCGCCTGCACCGCCACTCAGGATGTCGTCACCTTCGCCACCGATCAGGATGTCGTTGTTGCCGTTGCCGAAGAGCTGGTCGGCACCCTGGCCGCCGATGATCAGATCGTCGTCGCCACCGCCAATCAGGACATCGTCCAGATTGTTGGCATCGGTGTCGCCCACAATCGGGCTGCCGTCGGCGTAGGGGTTGCCTTCGCCGACCCGGATGGCAAGCGTCCGGTCGACGCTGTCACCGTCGGCATCGGTGATCGTGTAGCGGAACACGTCGACGAACTGGAAGTCGTCGGGCGAACCGTTGGTGTCGTCGAAGTCGTAACGGAACTGGCCGTCCCGACCGATGGTCAGCGTGCCGTACTGACCCTCGATGGTGACGGATCCGTCAGCATCGGTGATCAGGTTGCCGATCTCGCCGGCACCGCCGGGATTGATCGACTCGATCTGGGTGACCACCAGTTCGGTGCCGCCGTCGTAGAACCCGCCGTCGGCGCCGATGTTGTCGTTGGCCGTCGTCGTGTCGAACACGTCGCCGGCCGCAGCGATCGGGATCGTGTCCACCAGGACTTGGGCCAACTGCGACTCATCGGTCACCAGCAGGGTGTAGTCGTCCGGGCCGCCCGGAGTGGTGTTGTCGTTGGGGTAGGCAATCTTGTTCAACTCGGACACCGCATCGGGATCGCCGGTGATGTCGCTGCCGATACCCACGGCGTACGACCCTTCGAAGCCCTTGTTTTGCAGCGCCGACTCCCATGCCGGGATCTGGCTCGGATCGATGTCCTGACCATCGTTGAAGCCGGAGTCTCCCGGGACCGGCCGGCCATCGGACAGCCAGTAGACCAGGTTGACCAGACTGTTGTTGCCGGTGGCATCGGGCACCGAATAGGTCTGGCCCGGATACAGGTCGTTGAGGAACTGCGTCAGCGCGTTGATCGCCGTTTCATAGGGCGTCTGCCCGTTGGGAACGAACGAAGACTGGGCCGCCTGCAAAGCCGCGAGGGCCTCGTTGGCATTCAGGCCTTCGAACACCAGATCCGTCGTCGGGGTGCCACCGGGGCTGTGGAAGGTGAGCAGGCTCACCGTCACCGAGTCGCTGTCGGACTCGTTCCGCATGGTGGTGATCAGCGTGGTCAGGGCGTCGAGCGCCAGTTCCAGACGCGTGTCATACGGGCCATTGCCGTCGGGGTCTTCGCCCATGCTGCCCGACAGGTCGAGCATCACGGTGACGTTGTAGTCCAGCGACTGCCGGCTGGCGACCACCACGTCGTCCTGGGCAATCGGCACGTCGTTCTGGATCTGGATGGCGAACGGGCTGTCCGCGGCCCCCTGGAACAGGTCGGCCAGGGTTGACGTGTCGCCGTCCGCATCCGTGACGGACACGATCGCCGAGAAGTCGATGCTCTCCATCGGATTGGCGGCCGAGCCGAGATTGGTGCTCGCGTCACCGCTGCCGGTGGCGTGGTCGACCGGTCCGCTGAGAGTGAAGGTCCAGTCGCCGTCGTCCTCCACCTCCAGGGTGAAGATCGTGTTGGCACCGGCCGAGGCCGTCAGGGTCTGGCTGTTGGCACCGCTGCTCACCGAGTAGGTGAGATCGGTCCCGCCGGAAGTCAGGCCCTGTGCCTCCATGACGCTGACCACCTGGGCCGTGTCGACGAAGGCGAAGCCGCCGCCGTCGCCCGGGCCGTCCTCGCCGAAGTTGACGAGGGCCGACAGGGACACCAGGCCGGAGCCGGAGGTGGCCGTGCCGCTGATCACCGTAACGTCGGCATCGACCAGGGAGCTCAGGTTGCCGCCCGGCAGCGCGTCTTCGTAGACCATGCCGCCAGCGGTATTGGTGGTGATGTTGCCGTTGGCATCCACCGCCGCCCGCGGACCGTCATCGTCGAAGCTGATCGCCCCGCCGCTGGCGTTGGCCAGCACCGCAGACGCGCTGTCGGTCACCTGGTCGCCATCGGCGTCGGTCGCCGTCACGTCCAGGCGCACGCCCAGCGTGGCGTTCTGGCCGACCACCGAGAGGATCAGGCTTTCGTCGTAGGTACCGCCGGTCTCGTCGTGCTCCAGCGCCATGTACTGGGTGACCACCACCTGGGCGGAGTCGAGGCCGTTGAGGCCCGACGCCTGGGTGGTGCCGTCCAGCTCGATGGTGAAGGCGATGTCGTTGGCGGAGCCGCCGACGCGGCCTTCGATCACACCGTTGTTGTTGAACAGCGTGATGCTGGCATCGGTGTAGCTGTCGTCGGAAACGGACAGGTTGGTCACCAGGCTGGTCACCTCCGTGCCGCCCAGCGCCAGCGCCAGGGCCAGCGAGAACACCACGGTGGCGTTGCCGGACTGGTCGGCACCGATGCTGACGGTGCTGCCAGTGAACCAGCTTCGCACCGTACCCGTGGTCGTGCGGCTCTGGCCGATGCCGTCCGACGCAGGCTCGTCGACGTTGGCCGGTGCGTTGTCGACACCGGTGTCGCCGGGGCCGTAGACGTCGACCTCACCGGTCGCCAGCTCGCTGGCGATCGTCTCGTCCAGCAGCAGGCTGTCGGGCACCACGCTGGTGCCGGAGGCACTGACCGCATCCACCACCGGGATGTCGTTCTCCACCGCGATGGTGAACAGCCCGCCCTGGCCGCTGTAGAGGTCGGACAAGGTCAGCTCGTCACCGTCCGCGTCGGTCACCGTGATGACCGCGGAGAAGTCGATCGAATTCACGCCCGTCGACCCGTTGGCGCTGGTGCTCAGCGTCGTCGTGTCGTCGGGGTTGGTGGTGGTCACCACATGGTCGAGCTGGCCGTCCAGGTCGAAGCTCCAGTTCCCCGTGGTCTCGTTGACCGTCAGGGTGAAGATCACCTGGCCGTCGCTCGGCCGGGTCGCCGTCAGCGTGTCGCCGCTCACCGCATAGGTCAGCAGTTCGCCCGCCGAATAGAGCGTCGGCAGGGCCGCCGCCAGGGCCGCCGCACCGCCGGCGATGAAGCCGAAGGTGGCGGGCTCGTCGGCACCGGTCGACACCAGGCCCGACAGGCTGCCGTTGGCACCCGTGCCGCTGCCCGACGCCATGTCGGTGTCGACACCCGGATTGTCCAGGTTGCCGGTCACGTCGTCGGTGTCGTTGGCCGCCGGATCAGACGCCTCGTTGCCGAGCGCATCTTCCTGCACCGTCCCGGAGATGGTCTGCACCGGGTTGCCGCCGACATCGACGATACCGGCCGGGATGTCGTTCTCCACCGCGATGGTGAACAGCCCGCCCTGGCCGCTGTAGAGGTCGGACAAGGTCAGCTCGTCGCCGTCCGCGTCGGTCACCGTGATGACCGCGGAGAAGTCGATCGAATTCACGCCCGTCGACCCGTTGGCGCTGGTGCTCAGCGTCGTCGTGTCGTCGGGGTTGGTGGTGGTCACCACATGGTCGAGCTGGCCGTCCAGGTCGAAGCTCCAGTTCCCCGTGGTCTCGTTGACCGTCAGGGTGAAGATCACCTGGCCGTCGCCCGGCCGCGTCGCCGTCAGCGTGTCGCCGCTCACCGCGTAGGTCAGCAGTTCGCCCGCCGAGTAGAGGGACGGCAGGGCCGCCGCCAGGGCCGCCGCACCGCCGGCGATGAAGCCGAAGGTGGCCGGCTCGTCGGCACCGGTCGACACCAGGCCCGACAGGCTGCCGTTGGCCCCCGTGCCGCTGCCCGACGCCATGTCGGTATCGACGCCCGGATTGTCCAGGTTGCCGGTGACGTCATCGGTATCGTTGGCCGCCGGATCGGAGCCCTCGTTGCCGAGCGCATCTTCCTGCACCGTTCCGGAGATGGTCTGCACCGGGTTGCCGCCGACATCGACGATACCGGCCGGGATGTCGTTCTCCACCGCGATGGTGAACAGCCCGCCCTGGCCGCTGTAGAGGTCGGACAGGGTCAGCTCGTCACCGTCCGCATCGGTCACCGTGATGACCGCGGAGAAGTCGATCGAATTCACGCCCGTGGACCCGTTGGCGCTGGTGCTCAGCATCGTCGTGTCGTCGGGGTTGGTGGTGGTCACCACGTGGTCGAGCTGGCCGTCCAGGTCGAAGCTCCAGTTCCCCGTGGTCTCGTTGACCGTCAGGGTGAAGATCACCTGGCCGTCGCCCGGCCGGGTGGCCGTCAGCGTGTCGCCGCTCACCGCATAGGTCAGCAGCTCGCCCGCCGAATAGAGCGTCGGCAGGGCCGCCGCCAGGGCCGCCGCACCGCCGGCGATGAAGCCGAAGGTGGCCGGCTCGTCGGCACCGGTCGACACCAGACCCGACAGGCTGCCGTTGGCACCCGTGCCGCTGCCCGACGCCATGTCGGTGTCGACACCCGGATTGTCCAGGTTGCCGGTGACGTCGTCGGTATCGTTGGCCGCCGGATCGGAGCCCTCGTTGCCGAGCGCGTCTTCCTGCACCGTCCCGGAGATGGTCTGCACCGGGTTGCCGCCGACATCGACGATACCGGCCGGGATGTCGTTCTCCACCGCGATGGTGAACAGCCCGCCCTGGCCGCCATAGAGGTCGGACAGGGTGAGCGTGTCGACATCCGCGTCGCTCACCGTGATGACCGCGGAGAAGTCGATGGAGTCGACGCTGGTGGTGCCGTCCGGGCTCGTACGCAGCAGCGTCGCATCGTCCGGGTTGGTCGGGTCGACCACGTGGTCGAGCTGGCCGTCCAGGTCGAAGCTCCAGTTCCCCGTGGTCTCGTTGACCGTCAGGGTGAAGATCACCTGGCCGTCGCTCGGCCGGGTGGCCGTCAGCGTGTCGCCGCTCACCGCATAGGTCAGCAGTTCGCCCGCCGAATAGAGCGTCGGCAGCAGTGTCGCCAGCTCGCTGGAGCTGGTGGTCACGAACCCGAAGGTCGCCGGCTCATCGGCACCGGTGGAGACCAGCAGCGCCAGGCTGCCGTTGGCACCCGTGCCGCTGCCCGACGCCATGTCGGTATCGACACCCGGATTGTCCAGGTTGCCGGTGACGTCGTCGGTATCGTTGGCCGCCGGATCAGACGCCTCGTTGCCGAGCGCATCTTCCTGCACCGTCCCGGTGATGGTCTGCACCGGGCTGCCGCCGGCATCGACGACACCGGCCGGGATGTCGTTCTCCACCGTGATGGTGAACAGCCCGTCCTGGCCGTTGTACAGGTCCGACAGCACCGAGGTGTCACCGTCGAAGTCGGTCACGGTGACGACCGCGGAGAAGTCGATCGACGAGACCGATCCGCCGCCGTCCAGTGCCAATGCGGTGGTGTCGTCACCGGCCGTCGTGTGGTCGAGCTGGCCGTCCAGGTCGAAGCTCCACGAGCCATCGCTGTTGATGGTCAGCGTGAAGATCGTCTGGCCGTTGGCGGTCGCCGTCAGGGTATCGCCGCTCGCCGTGTAGGTGAGCGCCGTACCGCCGGAGGTCAGCGCCGGCAGGGCCGCCGCCAGGGCCGCCGAGCCGCCGGTGATGAAGCCGAAGGTCGGCTCCACGTCGACGCCGGAGTCCACCAGGATCGACAGGCTGCCGTTGGCGCCGGTGCCGGAGCCGCTGGCCTCGTCGGTCTGGCCGGTGCCTTCCGGATTGCCGGTAACCGCGTCGTCGTCGGTGGCGTCGCCGGCGTTGAGCGCATCTTCCTGCACCGCGCCGGACACCGTCCGCAGCGGGCTGCCGCCGGCATCGACGAAGGCGGCCGGGCCGTCGTCGGTCACCACGATGTCGAGGATCTCATCGAGGGTGGCCAGCGGGTCGCCGTTGCCGTCCTCGATCTCCACCGTGACACCGAAGGTGAACACGTCGTTGATGCCGATATTGCCGAGGTCGCCAGACGGCGTCTCGACCGGCCCGGTCTCCGGATGGTCGAGCGGCTGGGACAGCGTGAACTCGTAGGTGCCGTCCTGCGCCATGGTGAGGGTGAACACCGTGACGCCGTTGGCCGTGCCGGTGACCGTCAGGCCGTTGCTGCCGTCGCTGGCAACGGTGGCCAGCACCGTTTCGCCGCCGGAGGTCAGGCCGGTGTCCTGCGGGGCATCGCCCGGGGTCAACGTGATGGTGCTGACCAGACCCTCGGCATTGCCGGTGGCGGTGTCGGTATCCGTGCCCGTGGCGCGCTTGTCGATGTCGAAGATGTCCAGCGTGATGCTGGTCAGCGTCGCATCGTTGGGCACTTCGAACAGCGGATCGCCGCCCGGCGGGGTGGTCACGGTTTCCGGAATATCCGGCTCCGGAACCAGGGCCTCGTCGGGGTTCGGCACCGATTCGATGGCGATGCTCAGGGTCGCGGACGACTGGTCGCCGTCGAAGTCCTCGATGGTGTAGACGAAGTTGTCCACCGCAGAGATCGGCGCATTGGCATTGGCCGTATAGGTGTAGTCGCCGTTGGCGTAGATGGTCAGGGAGCCGAACTCGCCGGCAATGGTGGTCGGTCCCGCCGTGGTGACATCCTGCGGTGTGCTGGCCAAGTTGCCCGAGGCAATCTGCACCACCGGCTCGCCGGGGTTGTCCGCCGTGCCCACCGACCCGTCGGCGCTCATGCTGTCGTTGTCGACGACATTGGCCACCGTCGTGGTCTGGCCGGCCACCACCTGCTGGTCGTCGTCCACCGCGATCGGCGCGTCGTTCTCCACCTCGACGCTGAACACGCCGGCAGCGCCGTCGTACAGCTCGGACAAGGTGAGGGTGTCGCCGTCGAAGTCGGTCGCCGTCACCACCGCGGAGAAGTCGATGTAGTCGACACCCGCAGCATTGCCGCCGGCATCCAGCGTCTGCAGCTCGGTCCCGTCCTCGCCGGCCACCGCCACATGGTCGAGTTCGCCGTCGAGGTTGAAGGTCCACGAACCATCGGCATTGACCGTCAGGGTGAACACCTGGTCGCCACCCTGACCGGCATAGGCCGTCAGCGTGCTGCCGCTGATTTCATAGAAGAGCTGGGTGCCCGCCGAGAACAGCGCCGGCATGGCGTCCTGCAGCTCGGCACTGGTGGCGCTGATCAGCCCGAAGGTGGTGGGCTCGTCGGCGCCGGTGGAGACCAGCACCGACAGATCGCCGGCACCACCGTCGGTGCCGCTGGCGGTATCGGTGTCGACGCCGGCATCGTCCTCAAGGCCGGTCACCAGATCGGTGTCGTCGGCCGCCGGGTCGTTGGCTTCGTTGCCCAGCGCATCTTCCTGCACCGAGCCCTGCACCGTCTGCACCGGGTTGCCGCTGGCATCGACGATGCCGGCCGGGATGTCGTTCTCCACATCCACGGTGAACAGCCCGCTCTGGCCGCCATAGAGGTCGGACAGGGTGAGGGTGTCGCCGTCCGCGTCGGTCGCCGTGACCACCGCGGAGAAGTCGATGTAGTCGACACCCGTGGCGTTGCCGCCGGCATCCAGGCTCTGCAGCTCGGTGCCGTCGTCGCCGCTGCCGGCCACATGGTCGAGCTGGCCGTCCAGGTTGAAGCTCCAGGCTCCGCTCTCATCCACCGACAAGGTGAAGATGACGTCGCCACCCTGGCCGGCATAGGCCGTCAGCGTGTTGCCGGAGATCGCGTAGAACAGCCGGGTACCGCCGGAGAACAGGGCCGGCATGGCATCCTGCAGTTCCGTGCTGGTGGCGCTGATCAGCGCGAAGGTGGCGGGCTCGTCGGCACCGGTGGACACCAGCACCGACAGATCGCCGGCACCGCCGTCGGTGCCGCTGGCGGAGTCGGTGTCGACCCCCGCATCGTCCAGGTTGCCGGTCACCAGATCGGTGTCGTCGGCCGCCGGATCATCGCTCTCGTTGCCCAGCGCGTCTTCCTGCACGGCACCGGACACGGTGGTGACCGGGTTGCCGTTGGCATTGACGACGCCGGCCGGGATGTCGTTCTCCACCGCGATGGTGAAGAGGTCGCCCTGGCCGTTGTAGAGGTCCGACAAGGTCAGCGTGTCGCCGTCCGCATCGGTCGCCGTGATGACGCCGGAGAAGTCGATCGCGTTGACGCCCGTGGAGCCATCGGGGCTGGTGCGCAGCGTCGTGGTGTCGTCCGGGTTGGCCGGGTCGACCACGTGGTCGAGCTGGCCGTCCAGGTCGAAGCTCCAGTTCCCGTTGGTCTCGTCGACCGTCAGGGTGAAGATCACCTGGCCGTCGCTCGGCCGGGTGGCCGTCAGCGTCTCGCCGCTCACCGCATAGGTCAGCAGTTCGCCCGCCGAATAGAGGGTCGGCAGGGCCGCCGCCAGCTCCGCCGCACCGCCGGCGATGAAGCCGAAGGTGGCCGGCTCGTCGGCACCGGTGGACACCAGCAGCGCCAAGCTGCCGTTGGCCCCCGTGCCGCTGCCCGACGCCATGTCGGTATCGACACCCGGATTGTCCGGGTTGCCGGTCACGTCATCGATGTCGTTGGCCGCCGGATCGTCAACCTCGTTGCCCAGCGCGTCTTCCTGCACCGCGCCCGAGATCGTCTGCATCGGGTTGCCGTTGGCATCGACAACGCCGGCCGGGATGTCGTTCTCCACCGTGATGGTGAAGAGGCCCGTCTGGCCGTTATAGAGGTCGGACAGGGTGAGCGTGTCGACGTCCGCGTCACTCACGGTGACGATCGCGGAGAAGTCGATGGAGGAGACGGCGATGGAGCCGTCGGCACTCGCCTGCAGCAGCGTGGTGTCGTCCGGGTTGGTCGGATCGACCACATGGTCGAGCTGGCCGTCCAGATCGAAGCTCCAGTTGCCGGTGGCCGACTCGACCGTCAGGGTGAAGATCACCTGGCCGTCGCTCGGCCGCGTCGCCGTCAGCGTCTCGCCGCTCACCGTATAGGTCAGCAGCTCGCCCGCCGAGTAGAGGGTCGGCAGCAACGAGGCCAGCTCGGAGGATTCGGTGGTGACGTAGCCGTAGGTCGCCGGCTCGTCGGCACCGCTGGACACCAGGATCGACAGGCTGCCGTTGGCGCCCGAGCCGGAGCCCGACACTTCGTCGGTCTGGCCGGTGCCTTCCGGATTGCCGGTGACGTCGTCGTCGTCGGTCGCGTCGCTGGCGTTCAGCGCGTCTTCCTGCACGGCCCCGGTGATGGTCTGCACCGGACTGCCGCCGGCATCGACGATACCGGCCGGGATGTCGTTCTCCACCGTGATGGTGAACAGCCCGCTCTGGCCCTCGTAGAGGTCGCTGAGGACGGCGACGTCGCCGTCGTAGTCGGTCACGGTGATGATCGCCGAGAAGTCGATGTTCGGCACCGACCCGCCGCCTTCGGTGGCGAGGGCCGTGGAGTCGTCACCCGCGACCGTGTGATCGAGCTGGCCGTCCAGGTCGAAGGTCCACGAGCCGTCGTTGTTGACCGTCAGGGTGAAGATCACATCGGTGCCGACGGTGGCCGTCAGCGTCTGGCTGCCGGCAGCGACGGTGACCTGATAGTCGACCGTGGTGCCGCCGGACTGCAGGGCCGGGAGCAGCCCGTCGAGGCCGGTCTGCACCAGCCCGAAGGTCGGCTCCACGTCGACGCCCGCATCCACCAGGATCGACAGGCTGCCGTTGGCGCCGGTGCCGGAGCCCGATGCCTCGTCGGTCTGGCCGGTGCCTTCCGGATTGCCGGTCACCAGGTCGTCGTCGGTGGCGTCGCCGGCGTCGAGCGCATCTTCCTGCACCGTACCGCCGATGGTCTGGGCGGGGTTGCCGCTGCCGTCGACGATGGCCTGCGGGCCGTCATCGGTGATGACGATGTCGAGGATGTCCTCGAAGGTCGGCAACGGCACGCCGTCGTCGCTTTGCGTCTCCACCGTGATGCCGAAGGTGAACACGTCGTTCAGGCCGATATTGCCGAGTTCGCCCGACGGCGTCTCGACAGGCCCCGTCTCCGGATGGTCGAGCGGCCCGGTGAGCTGGAAGCTGTAGCCGCCGTCCACCGTGATGGTGAGGGTGAAGATGGCGGTGGTGGAGGTGCTGCCGGTGACGATGAGGCCGCCGTTACCGTCCGTCGTCGTGTTGATGAAGATCTGGTCGCCGCCGGACGTCAAAGAGGTCGGGACCTGCGCCGGTGACGTGGGATCGAGCGTCAGCGTCTCGATCAGGCCGAAATCGTCGCCCGGGGTGGTGTTGGCGGTGGCGGTATCCTCGTCGGGATCGGTCACGCCGTCGCGCTTGTCGACGTCGAAGATCTTCAACGTGATGGTGGTCACCGAGCCGCCGTCCGGTACTTCGAACAGCGGGGTGGTCGGGGTGCCGCCCGGCGGGATGTTGGTCACCGTCTCCGGGATATCCGGCTCCGGCACCAGGGTCTGGTCCGGGGTGCTGTCGACGAACACGACCGAGGTCGGCGTGTAGGAGTCGATGTCGACGTTGTTCAGCAGGTTGGTCTCAAGGTCGCCCGTGCCCAGGTCCACCGTGGTGGTGGTGATGCCGATGTCCACGGTGCCGCTGACGCCCGCAGGCGCCTGCAGCGTCAGGCCGGAAACCAGTGCCTGCACGTCGGCCAGCGGGGTGCTCTCGTCGATGTCGAAGGTGTAGCGGATCGACCCGTCGGCATTGGTCGACGGACCGGAAACGGTGATGCCCGCGATGGTCGGCGCGGCCAGCACCAGGGACTGCAGGTCGGCGGTATCGAGACCCGACAGGTCCACCAGAACCTGGGTGACGACTTCGCTGTCGGTGTCGGCCGGGCCGCCCTGGCTTTCGAAGGCATCGCCGGCGCCATCGCCGTCGCCATCGGCGCCGGGGTTCACCGGGTCGCCGCCGACGGTGCTGTCGTTGCCGAGTTCGATCGACAGGCCGAGATCGACGGCGACGCCGCCGGCCGTGCCGGTGAGCGTGGGATCGGCCGCGGACACCTCCGAGCCGTCCACCACGGCATCCACCGGGATGACCAGGTCGGCATTTTCCGCCGTCGACGTGGCGGTCGGGTCATCCGGCGGCGCCATCGTCACGGTCACGGCGAGGCCGGTGATGTCGACGTCGCTGTTCACCGGCAACGTGGTGATGGTGATGGGTGCGGAGAAGTCCTTCAGTTCCGCCGCCGGGTCGAAGGTGACCGTGAGCGTGCCGGCCGTGGCGTCGTAATCGACCGACGTAACGCCGGTGATGCCGCTGATCGCCGAGACGTCGAACGTCCAGCCGGTGGACGGTGCCGGCAGGCCGGTGACCGTGACTTCCGTCAAGACCTCGGGCTCGTCGGGCGCCAGCGAGAAGGCGCGCAAATAAATGTCGGTCGGGACATCCTCGATGGCGCTGCCGCTCTGAATCGACGTGTTGGGGTCGATGAGCACCGGCGGTCCGTCCGGCGGGGGCTCGCCGGTGTTGGGATCGTCCGGCGGCAGGTAGAGGGTGCCGAAGGCGACCGTCGAGACGTCGGTGGCCGAGGCATAGTTCAGCTCGTCCGAGATCTCGCGGTCGTCGGGGAAGGTTTCCGGGGTCAGGGTCTCCAAGCTCAGGCCCTGCACCGTGAACACCGGCTTGATGGTCACGTCGCCATCGTTGGCGGTGGTGAAGTCGAACTCGATGGCGGTGAAGCCGCTCGCCCCGGTCGGGACCTGCAGGATCACGTAGTCGCCGTCCGGCGTCGGCAGCGACACGCCGGCCGGCACATCGACGTCGATGGAACTCACCAGAAGGTCGGCGACATCGCCGGTCACGGTGGAGCCGTCCACCAGCGTGGCGGTGTAGGTGCCGGTCCCGGTGATGAGGAAGTTCTCGGCCGCTTCGACGATCAGGAAGTGCTGCTCGGAGCCGTCCTCGACGTCGCTGAAGCTGGCGGACACGCTGCCCGTGCCCTCCTCGCCCGGCGAGAACACGGAGTTCGCGTCGGACCCGTCGAACACCTCGATGTTCACCTCGGGCTGGTCGGCCAGGGCGTCGACCGCGATGTAGATGTTGGCGGTGGAGGTGTTGCCGAAGTTGTCGGTCACAACGGCGGTGACGGTGCCCGGGTCGTAGTCTTCATCCGGCGCCGGCGCCAGGCGGAACATCCCTTCGTAGTCCGTCACGCCTTCCGGGAAGGTGATGGTCAGCGTGAAGGTGCCGTCGGCGTTCTCGGTCCAAGTGGCGACCGCGCCGTTGGTCTCCAGCGCGTCGGACCCGAAGAAGTTATAGGTCCATTCGCCGTAGTCGGGATCCGGATTGCTGCCGTTGGGCAGGCCGTTGATGACGATCTGGGTAAGCTGGTTGCCGCCCGTGGCGCTCGCCGAAATCGAGATCGCGTTGCCCGGATTGCTGACCAGGCTGTCCTCGAAGATGAACAGCGCCCCGCCCCGGATGATCGGCACGCCGCCGCGATCGCCGGGATCGCTCGGAAAGTTGACCGGCGGCACGCCGGTCGGGTCATCGGTCGGAGACACCGGCGTCAGCGAGATCTCCAGCTCGAAATTGAACTCCGGGTTGGGCCGCGACAGCTCGCGGATCTCCGGCTCCGGCACGCCGAACTGCAGCCCGGTCGGGCCCAGCAGCGGCGAGATGTTGAAGCCATCGCCCAGCGGCACCGGGTCGACCGGCGCGAAGAAGGCGCTGCCGCCTTCGGCACCAGGCTGCCCGCCGGGGGCGCCGGGCGCTGCGGCTGCAGGTTCGCGCAGCTCACCCTCCAGCAGCAGGGCCGCCAGATCGATGGACTCGAAGGCGTCGGCCTGCACACCGGCGATGATGGCGCCGATGGGAATTTCGGTGGTGCCGCCCACGATCACCTGTGCGGGATCGCCGGACAAGGCAGCCTGTGCGGCGCCTTCCAACCGGATGATCCCCTGGTCGCCCAGGTCGAAGAGCAGGTCGTCGCCGTCGACGCGCAGGATCAGCGGCGCTGCATCTTCGTCGCGCTCTTCCAGAAGCTCAGGAGGCAGGTCGATGTTGTAGCTCTCGCCGGCCGCGACGGGCACGACGATGGTCTCGCCGCCTTCCGGCGCGGCGATGGTCACCGCGTCGCCGGAGGGCGCCGGGGTGTCGTCGTTGGGCTGCCGGGCCTCTTCGGCCTGCTGCTGTTCCTCACCCGCCGGTGCTTCGCCGGTGTCCTCGGCGGTCTCGCCGCCGCTGTCGGACCCGGTCTCTTCGACCTGGTCGGCAGTGGCCGCCGCGGCGTCGGCGCCGGCCTCGGCCGGAGCGTCGCTCCCGGCCGGTGCAGGTGCGGTGTTTTCCACTTCGGGCTGGAGCTGTGGCTGGTCGGAGTCTTGGTTGGTGTCGGCCTGCGCGACTTGCGTGCGATCTTCCATCTTTCGATCTCCTGACTGGGGACTGCCACCGTGCCGGACACAGAATGCTGCGCCACGGTCAGCCCACTGACCCTGCGTAAAACGGACAATGGGGATTTCAGGCCACAGGGTCAAGAAGATTCCCAATAAACCCGGCTCGAAATATCTAAAATGCCAAGATTCTAGCCTCGTAAAGGTTAATTCATATGGTTAACACTTCGTATACGCCATGGATAAATTGGTTAATGAAGATGGTTAACATTTTGCGAAGGGTGAATTTGTAGTTCGCAATAGCTTAATCCTTAATACAGAGGCGAAGATTGAATAGGGCCAAGTGAAAATTCTGCAAGACATGCGGGCATCACACTGAACGCCACTGCGAGTTCTATCCTCGGTAACTGTTCGCCACCCACGGGTTGCTCGATGGCAAAGTAACGGTTCCCTGGCACCGGCCATCCCGCTATCAGAACCGGCAGGGGCCGCAACGCCGCCCCCCGCGTCCCACGCAGTCCGGATCCGCCCTGGCCCGATGACAGACGTACGCCACCACACCGTCGCCGCCGAAGACGACGGCTTGCGCATCGACCGCTGGTTCCGTCGCCACGTGCCGGAGCTGGGCCATGGCCGGCTGGAGCGCCTGCTGCGCACCGGCCAGGTGCGGCTCGACGGCAAGCGCGTGCGCGCCGGCGCGCGCGTCGCCGCCGGCCAGACCGTGCGCGTCCCGCCCCTGGGCGACCCCCCTGCCGACGCCGCCCGCCCGGCCCGGCCGCAGCCGCCGGCGGTGGACACCGCCCGGGCTGCGGACCTGGTGGCCCGCGTGCTCTACCGCGATGCCGACCTGCTGGTGATCGACAAGCCGGCCGGGCTGGCGGTCCAGGGCGGCTCCGGCACCACCGTGCATCTCGATGCCCTGCTGGCGGCCCTGCAGTTCGACGCGGCCGAACCGCCGCGCCTGGTCCACCGCCTCGACCGCGACACCAGCGGCGTGCTGGTGCTGGCCCGCCACCGCGGCGCCGCACGCACGCTGACGGCCGCCTTCCGGTCGAAACAGACGCGCAAGCTCTACTGGGCGGCCGTGGTCGGCCGGCCGCACCCGGCAGACGGCCGCATCGACCAGCCGTTGGCCAAGCATCGCGGCGGCGGCGGGCCGGAAAAGATGGCGACGGACGGTGCCGGCGGCGACCCGGCGGTCACCCTCTACCGCACCGTCGACCACGCCCAGAAGGCGGCGTCCTGGTTGGCGCTGCTGCCGCTGACCGGGCGCACCCACCAGTTGCGCGCCCACTGCGCGGCCTTGGGCACGCCGATCCTGGGCGACGGCAAGTATGGCGGAGCCGGCGCCTTCCTCAGCGGCGTCGACCTGCCCCGGCGCATGCACCTGCACGCCCGCCGCATCGTCATTCCCCACCCCGACCCCAGGCGGCCACCGGTCGACGTGTCCGCCGACCTGCCGCCGCACATGCGCGCCACCTGGTCGCTGCTCGGCTTCACCGATAACGACGGCGACGCCGGCGAGCTGTTCTAGGCTGCGGCCCCCCCTGCCCGATCCTTCGTTCTACCAAGGTGCCGCCATGACCGAGATCCGAACCGCCCTGCTGATCGCCGCCGGTAGCGGCATGGGGGCCGCCGCGGCCCGCCGGCTGGCCGCCGAGGGCACGCGCGTCGCCATTCTCTCGTCGTCGGGCAAGGGCGAGGCGCTGGCCGCCGAACTCGGCGGCATCGGCATCACCGGCTCCAACCGCGACCCCGACGACCTGGCGCGGGTGGTCGACCGCACCATGGCCGAATGGGGCCGTATCGATGCGGTGGTGAACAGCGCCGGCCACGGCCCCAAGGGTCCGCTGCTCGACCTCAGCGACGCCGACTGGCAGGCCGGCATGGAGATCTACCTGCTCAACGTGGTGCGCATCGCCCGGCTGGTGACGCCGGTCATGCAGGCCCAGGGCGGCGGCGCCATCGTCAACATCACCACCTACGCCACCTTCGAGCCGGAGGCGGAGTTCCCCACCTCCGGCGTCTTCCGCGCCGGGCTGGCCGCCTACACCAAGCTCTACGCCGACCGCTATGCCGGCGACGGCATCCGCATGAACAACGTGCTGCCGGGGTTCATCGACAGCCTGCCGGAGAAGGCCGAGCGGCGCGCGCGCATCCCCATGGGCCGTTACGGCAGCGCCGAGGAGGTGGCCGATCTGGTGGCCTTCCTGGCGGGCGAGCGGTCGCGCTATATCACCGGCCAGAACATCCGCATCGACGGCGGCATCACGCGATCGGTCTAGGTTTTCTACCTGATCATCCTTCCGTTTCTACTTATAGTGAGCCGAGGCACGCATCGCGCTGCCGCAAGCCTCGAACAGCCATGGCGGCCCCATGCGTTTGAAACTCGCCATCTTCGATTGCGACGGCACCCTGGTGGACAGCCGGGCGGCGATCCTGTGGACCATGGATGCCGCCTTCGGCGCCGTCGGCCTGGTGCCGCCCGAACATGGCCTGGTGCGCCAGATCATCGGCCTGTCGCTCGACCATGCCATGGCGGTGCTGGCGCCGCAGCATCCGCCGCACACCCAGATGGCGCTGGTGGAGTCCTACAAGCGCGCGGCCATCGCTTCGGCCATCCACCCCGCCAGTGCCGAACGCACCTTCGACGGCATCGACACCGTGCTCGACGAACTGGACGCCGCGGGCGTGCTGCTGGCGGTGGCCACCGGGCGCGGCCGCCGCGCGCTCGACGAAAGCCTGGCGGGCCCGCCGCTGGCCGGGCGCTTCGCCGCCACCATCAGCGCCGACGATGCCCCCAGCAAGCCCGCACCCGACATGGCCTTGCAGGCGCTCCGCCTGACCGGCGTGGCAGCCGCCGACGCGGTGGTGATCGGCGACACCGAATATGATATCGCCATGGCACGCCATGCCGGCATCGCCGCCATCGGGGTCGCCTGGGGCCACCACCCCGCAGACCGCCTGCTGCACGCCGGTGCCGCAACTGTGGTGGAGCGGCCGGCGGACCTGACGGGGACCGTCCTCGGCCTGCTCGGCTGACGAACGGGTCGGCGCAAGCGAAGGAACGCGAACATGGTGCGACGCCTGGCACGCTGGCTGCGGTGGATCCTCATCCTGGTGGTGGCGCTGGTCATCACCGCGGTGGCCATCCTGCTCACCGCCGACCCGGAAACCTATCGCGCCTTCCTGGCCGACCGCGCCAGTGCCGCGCTGGGCCGCCGGGTGACGCTGGACGGCGCCTTCGACCTGCAGATCGCCCTGTCGCCGGTGATCACCGCCACCGATGTGCATGTGGCCAACCCGCCGGGGTTCGAGCCGCACGACATGGTGAGCATCGGCGCGCTGGAAATCTCCGCCGGCCTGGTCCCGCTGCTCGGCGGCCGCGTGGAGATCGACCGCCTGCTGCTGGACGACGTGCAGGTCGACCTGATCGAGCGGGCCGACGGCTCCACCAACTACGACGATTTCGCCAGTGGCCAAGCGATGGCGGGCGACGGTGCGTCCGGTGGCGATGACGGCGCGCGCCTTGAGGTGTCCGACGTCCGGATCCGCAATCTCACGGTCACCCATACGGTGGACGGCCACGATCCCGAAACGGTTGCGATATCCCAGGCACAGATCCACAGCGAGGGCGGCGGTGCGCCGGTGACGCTGGCGGCCGACGCCACCGTCAACGACCTGCCGGTGTCGCTCACGGCCACGCTGGACTCGCTCGACGCGCTGATGCGCGGTGCGGAGGCCGGCACCGGGATGCAGATGGACGCCACCCTGGGGTCGCTTGCCCTCACCTACGACGGTGTGTTGGCGCCGCAAGCGGCGGAGGTCGTCGACGGCCACCTCACCCTCGACCTGGCGGAAGCCGCCACCGGCGGCTTTGGGCCGATCGCCGTGGCCGGACGCCTGGTGGGCGGTACCGACCGCCTGGAATTGACCAGCTTCGACGGCACCATTGCCGGCAGCGAGGCCAGCGGCGACCTGTTGCTGGCGCTCGACCGCCCGCGGCCGCTGCTCGGCGGCGGCGTCACCTTCGACCGCTTGGCGCTGGCCGGCAGCGGATCCGCGGCTGCGGGACCCTTGATCCCCGACCTGGCGACCGTCGACCCCGCCGTCTATGGCATCGATGCCGACCTCGGCCTGTCGGTGGGCGAGCTGGCGCTGGGCGACACGCGGCTGACCGACGTGGCGGCCGAGCTGCGCATCGCCGAGCGGCGCTCGGAACTCGGTGTCGCCTCCGCGCAGTTGGAGGGCGGCCAGGTGCGCGGTGTCGTCACGCTGGAGGACGGCCGCCGGGCGACCCTCCGCGGCAGCCTCGACGGCGTCAACCTGCGCGGCCTTGTCAACGGGGCCGACGGCCCGGCGTCCGCGCTGCTGGACTTCTCCGGCGAAGGCGCCGGCCTGCGCGAGCTGGTGGCGGCCGGCAGCGGCACGCTGTCGGCCAATCTCGGGCCCACGGTGGTGGCACTCAACACCGGCGACATCGCCGGCAGTGCCGTGGCCGATGCGCTCACGCAGCTTCTGCCGCTCGGCGGCAACTCCATCGAAGTGAGCTGTGCCGCCGGCGAATTCGACATCGCCGATGGCCAGCTGACCAGCACCGGCCTGGTCGCCGACACCGCGGTGGCCAGCGTCGCCGGCTGGGCGGTGGTCGACCTGATGGACGAGACCATGGACGTGGTGCTGCGGCCGCGCGCCCGCATCGGCGCCATCGAGGTCCCGGTGCGCCTGTTCGGGCCGCTGGCCGACCCCTCGGTGGTGGCCGACATGGAAGACGTGGCGGCAGCACTGCCCGGCAGCCTGCTTGGCGGCCTGCGTTTGCGCGGGCTGACGGTGCCGCTGGTGGCGGAGGACAGCGGCACGGCCGGCTGTGCGTCGGCCCTGAACTCCGTGGGCAGCCCGCTGCCCGACCTCGGCGGCGTCGACTCCCTCGACGATCTCGGCGAGGCGGCGGAGGACGCGGTCGGACGCGGCCTCGGCGACGTGCTGGAGGATGCCGGCGGCCTGCTCGGCACGCCCGATGCCGGCGGCCTCGGCAACGCGCTGGACGGCCTGCTGGGGAACTGAGGGCACCCGCGGAACTGCCGGCCTTCAGACAAGCCCCGCTGCCCGCTCACTCCTCATTTTCGCCGTCGCCGTCCGACTCGTCTCGTTGCCGGAGCGGCACCACGCTGAGGATGCGGACGATATCGTCGACCGAGCTGGGGGACTGCGGCGGCTGGGCGGCGCGCGCCTCCAGCGCCCGGATCTCGCCCCTGATCTCCGCCGCGATCAACGGAACGACCCGTCCGAGGAGGTCGTTGGCCATGGCCTCGAACTCCTCCTCATCGATGATCTCGTTCATGTGCGCGATGCACAGGTAGTACATGCCGTCCCGGTACAGCTCCAGACCCTGGGACCTTTGGAGCAGCGGCATGACGGCCGTTGCGAAGCTGCGGGCAATGGCCCCCTGGGCTTCCGCCGTCAGGCCCTCCGGCTGGGTCACGCTGCCCGACAAGGCCGCAGCAAAGCTCGACGCGACCGCCTGGGCGACATCGGGGGGCGGTTCGGGACACAGCATTCCGGTGCGGCCGACACCCGTTGGCCCGGTGTTGAGGCGCACCGTCACCAGGCGGTGGGTCGCGGTCGTTCCCATGAAGCCGACCCGCTCCTGCCCGGAAATGAAGCCGCCGAGATAGTCCTCAACGATCGGATTGGTTTCGCGCGACGTGAACATGGAGTAGCCGCACCCCGAGAGCGCCAGGGCAGTGCACAGCAGGACCACCTGTTGGAATCGTGCATACAATGGCATCTGCACATCCTCAATTCCGGTCATATCGCAAAAATTACGCATTAAATTAGATCTTGTATCAAGATGATTCGCTATTTATCGAGGACGCTCCCGCATCGCGGTCCCGCCGCTGCAACGTTCCGGCAGGGCTCAGGGGTGGGGTGACCAACGCATGGTTGCCCCAGGTTCCACCCGCGTGCTCAGATGCCCTGGACCCTGCCACCCAAAGCGCGCTTCCTGCGGTGAGACGGACCTACAAGAACGTCAGCCACCGACCCGCCGGTCCCGGCTTCGCCCTGCTGCTCGACGGCGTGCCGGCTCGCACCCCGGCGCGGGCCGAACTGGTGGTGCCGACGGCAGCCCTCGCCGACGCCATCGCCGGTGAGTGGGCGGCCCAGAGCGAGCAGATCCGCCCGGCGGAAATGCCCCTCACCCAGCTTGCCTTCACCGCTCTCGACCGGGTGGCCCTGCTGCGCGAGGAAACCGAGCGTACGCTGCTCGCCTACGGCGATACCGACCTGGTGTGCCACCGCGCCACCAGCCCGGCCGCCCTCGTCGCCCGCCAGCGCACCCAGTGGGATCCCTTGCTGGACTGGCTGGCCGAACGGCATGGCGCCCGGCTCACGGTCACCGCGGGCATCCTGCCCGCCGCCCAGCCGCCGGAAGCCATCGCCGCACTGGCCCGCACACTGGCCGAATGCGATCTGCACGGCCTGACGGCCCTCAGCGGGGCTGCGGGCGTGCTGGGCTCGCTGGTGATCGCGCTTGCCTTGCTGGAAGACCGCATCGACCCCGACCTGGCCTTCGAAGCCTCGCAGCTCGACGAGACCTTCCAGATGGAGCAATGGGGCGAGGATGCCGAAGCCGCCGCCCGGCGCGCCGGCCTGCATCGGGATATCGCCGCGATCGCCCGGTACGCGCAGCTATCGCGGCAGGCGGACTGACCGCCTGGGCGCCGACGGGCTCGTTGCGCCGGGATGCGTGGACCGCGCCAGCGCCTGTCTGCCGGATCGCGCGCGGTGCTGGGGCATCGATCCGGGTGCCGCGGCCAGCGCAGCCCCCCAAACCCCGCCACAATCCCCCCGATGATGGTGTGCCTGGAGACCCGGCCGGCGGCGGCACGGCAGGCGCGATGGTCGCCGGGTTCCAAGGGAGGGGGGAGGTCATGACCAAGCTGGTCTTCGACACGTCGACCGGGAAGCTCACCGGCTTCGGCAAGAGCTGGACTGCCACGTCCGGTACCAGTTCGATCCATCCACTGGCCAACAAGAGCTACACCGCACCGGCCCATGCCCTGATGACCGGCACCGAGAAGACGGTGGCGGGCGTGCCGTCCAGCACGCCGTACGACAAGGACTCCTCTACCGACGACAACGGCTTCTCGTGGTTCCTGTGGATTGGCCGGGGCATCCTGGGCTCCACCCGGACGGCGGGGCGGCGGCACGCCACCGGTATGGCAGTATGGCACCGTGCAGCAGGTGAACGCGCTCGACGACTGGTTCACCTGCAAGTGGCAGCGCCCACGCGGTAACCGGCGGCACCGTCCGCCGCTATGCTGGCCGACGGTGGCCGCCGGACGAAACGAACGGGGGATGGCATGTTGATGGTGCAGATCGCGCTGGTCGCAGCGCTCGCCGGGACGCTGGTGTCCATGGCCCTGCTGATCTGGGTGCTGGTGGACATGGCGCGGCTACGCCGCCACCCCGCCATCGCCGATACCCTGTCGGGCTCGCTGCGCCTGCACATGATGGTGCTGGGTGCCGACACCTCAAGCCTCGACGAGGAGGCGCGGGCCCGCATCGGGGCGGCCCGCACCCGGCTACTGTGCGCCCTCGCCTGCTTCGCCGGAGCGGTGATGGTGCTGTTGACATCCGGCCTCTAGGCATCGCCCTGGGAGGGGACGCACCGATGACGCGCCGTTGGCGACCGGCTTCGATACCAGGCACCGTGTTTGCCGCAGTGGCGCTGTCGGCTGCCCTGGCGGCGACGCCATGGGCCGCGCAGCCCGTTGCCGCCCAGACCCTGATCACCGTGCTCAAGCCGGGATCGCCGGAGATCGCGCAGGTGCTGTGCGACCGCCTCGCCGCGTTCGGGATTGCCGGAGCGCGCGTCTACGCCCTGGAAAGCCACCGGGTGCGCGTGGAGATCGATGCCGCCGCCTACGCCGATCTGGACCTGCAGGCGACGGCTGAGCTGATGGTCATCCCCGGCGCCTTCTCGATTCGCCTGGTAGCCGACGGCCCGGGCGAGGGGGCTGAGGAAATCGCCTGGATGGATGCGTCCAATCCGCCCCTCTTCGTCGATCCCCTGCCGATCGTGACCGGCGCCGACATCGCACAGGTCGACGCCACGACAGACTCGTTTGGCGAGCCGGTGCTGGTCTTTCGGCTGGACGCGGCCGGCGCACGGCGCTTTGCCGAAGCCACGTCGGCCCACCTGGGAGACGCCCTTGCCATCGTGATCGACGGCCGGGTGTTGTCCGCCCCCATCGTCCAGCAGCCCATCCTCGGCGGCAGCGGGATGATCAGCGGCCTGGAGACACCCCGACAGGTGGCCCAGTTGGCCGCCGTACTGGAGGGCGGCCCCCTGCCGGCGGCCATGGAGCTTCTCATTTCGGAATTCGTCAGCGTCGACCACGAAGGCATCCCCGTCTGCACCTCGGAAGGCTGAGACACCATGTCGATCAGAAGCGTGATTTCCACCGCGTCGCGCGGTTGGCGGCAGATCATCGGCGTATCGATCGTCGCCGCCATGCTGGCGGCACCCGCAGCCGCCCAGACCCTGACCAGCGTGCTCAAGCCGGGCTCGCCGGAAATCGCCGAAACCCTGTGCGCCCGGCTGCACGCCCTCGGGGTTCCCGGCGCGCGCGTGTTTGCCCAGGAGGGCAACCGCGTCCAGGTGGAGCACCCGGCCGAACCGCCGGTCGGCATCACGCCGGAGATGGTGACCGCGGTGCTGACGCGGCCCGGCCACATCGGCCTGCATGCCGCCCTCCCCGCGCCGCAGGAGGGCTACGTCTCGCGGCCCCTGCCGGGCGGTGCTCTGGCGGTCGTCTACATCGATCCGCAGCCGCTGATGACGAACGACCACGTGGACCGGGCGGAAATCACCGATCAGCTCGGCCCGCCCTCCATCCACGTCATCCTCACAGAGACGGGCGGCGCCCGGTTTGCCGAGGTCACCTCGGCCCATGTCGGCGACGTGCTGGCCGTCGTGGTGGACGATACGGTGGTCTACGCACCGCTGGTGATGGAGCCGATCCTCGGCGGCTCGGCCATGATCTCCGGCCTGCACGATACCGCGGAGGCCATGGTGCTGGCGGCGATGCTGACCGGCGGCCCGCTGCCGGACGACATGGAGCTGCTCGGCGCCCAGCTCGGCAGCAGCGGCCCCGACGCTGTCCCAACCTGCACCAGCGACTGAGGCCGCCCGCCGCCGGGTCGCGGCCACACCGCGTTCGACGCGGCTCCCCGTCGCCGCACAACCGCGCTATGCTGATCCTATCCGCATCGCCGGGAACCGGCTGACGGCCGCGCCTTTTGCGGCGCCCAACGCCAGCGCCCTTTTCCAGCATGCCGATTCTTGCAACCGTGTTGCGTTGCAACACTCTCGCCGCGGCGCAGCAAGAGTGCTATTGATGTGAGAAATCTGTACCAAGACTAATCGGACTGGGAGTACGTCGGATGCGTGAGATCGTTGAACAGCTCGACCGCAAGCGCAAGGCCGCGGAACTCGGCGGCGGTCATCGACGCATCCAGTCCCAGCACAAGAAGGGCCGCCTGACCGCGCGCGAGCGCATCGAACTGCTGTTCGACGAAGGCAGCTTCGAGGAATGGGACATGTTCGTGGAGCACCGCTGCCACGATTTCGGCATGGCCTCCTCCAAGATCCCCGGCGACGGCGTGGTCACCGGCTACGGCACCGTGAACGGCCGGCCGGTCTTCCTGTTCAGCCAGGACTTTACGGTGTTCGGCGGCTCGCTCTCCGAAGCCCATGCCGAGAAGATCTGCAAGATCATGGACATGGCCATCAAGGTCGGCGCCCCGGTGGTGGGGCTGAACGACTCAGGTGGTGCGCGCATCCAGGAAGGTGTGGCCTCGCTCGGCGGCTATGCCGACGTGTTCCTGCGCAACGTGCTGGCGTCCGGCGTGGTGCCGCAGATCTCCGTCATCATGGGGCCATGCGCCGGCGGTGCGGTATATTCGCCGGCCATGACGGACTTCATCTTCATGGTGGAGGACAGCTCCTACATGTTCGTCACCGGACCCGACGTGGTGAAGACGGTGACCCACGAGGAGGTGACCCACGAAGACCTCGGCGGCGCCTCGGCCCACAACACCAAGTCCGGCGTCTGCCACCGCAGCTTCGGCAACGACGTGGACGCGCTCCTGAACCTGCGGCACTTCCTGAACTACCTGCCGCTGTCCAACCGCGAAATGTCGCCGACCCGGCCGACCTGGGACGCGCCGGACCGTACGGAGGATTCGCTCGACACCCTGGTGCCCGCCAACCCCAACACGCCCTACGACATGTCGGAGCTGGTGCATAAGGTGGTGGACGAAGGCGAGTTCTTCGAAATCCAGCCGAGCTTCGCGCGCAACATCATCGTCGGCTTCGGCCGCATGAACGGGCGCACCGTCGGCATCGTCGCCAACCAGCCGCTGGTGCTGGCCGGCTGCCTCGATATCGACAGCTCCATCAAGGCCGGGCGCTTCGTGCGCTTCTGCGACTGCTTCAACATTCCCATCGTGACCTTCGTCGACGTGCCGGGCTTCCTGCCGGGCACGGCCCAGGAGTTCGGCGGCATCATCAAGCACGGTGCCAAGCTGCTGTTCGCCTACTCCGAGGCCACGGTGCCGAAGGTGACCGTGATCACCCGCAAGGCCTATGGCGGGGCGTACGACGTGATGTCCTCCAAGCACCTGCGCGGCGACGTGAACTTCGCCTGGCCGACCGCGGAAATCGCGGTGATGGGGCCGAAGGGGGCGGTGGAGATCATCTTCCGCTCGGAAATCGGCGACGCGGAGAAGATCGCCGCCCGCACCGAGGACTACCGCCGCAAGTTCGCCAACCCGTTCGTCGCCGGTTCGCGCGGCTACATCGACGATGTGATCATGCCGAGCCAGACGCGCCAGCGCATCAACCGCTCGCTCGACATGCTGCGCGACAAGCGGCTGGAGAACCCGCCCAAGAAGCACGACAACATCCCGCTGTAGGCGGCCGGCCCGGCGCCGCGCCGGGCTTCGTGCCCGGACCGAGAATATTGCGAGTGACTTAGGCTTTTCCACAACCGTGGTGCACGCGCGGCGTATGGACTCGCGCCAAGTCAAGGGTGCGACCCATGCGCCCGTTTCGGCCCGTCATGTCAATTCCATGCTGGTTTCAGCCACAAAGTTCCGCTCATCGTCATCGAGCGAGGCCGATTGGGGCCCGCAACGGGAGAACACGCACATGGCGCAGGACAAATCAGGGAAGTCGAAGGGTTCCGCGGCCCCCAAGACCGAGCCGAAGGTAGCCCCGAAGGGCGGTAAGAAGGGCAAGTAGCCGGACCTGCCGGTCGGCGGTTCCGGTACGGCCGCGTGCGGCCCCGGAACACGCCGACACCGGCTTCTCGACGAAAGGGCGATCGCTTCCGGGCGGTCGCCCTTCGTCGTTCCGGGCGACGCTGCCCCCCACCCAAGTGGATCGAATTTGACGTTGGCATACCACTGGCCGCAAGGCTCGCTGCAAACGTCAGATTCAAAAGATCCACTAGAAACAATAAGTTCGTAGTGGTCCTTGTGTCTCCGACATTTGCTCCCGAGGGATCGGCAAGGGATGCAAATGTCGGAGTCGGACCACAAGACAACCGACAAAGCCGGTCGCCCCAAGCCCGGCAAGACGGGAACCGGGGCATTTTCAGTTCATTCTGCGTCGGCCCACACGCCCACCCGCCCACTCAACCCATTGTAAAATATTGGGTGTTCGGGTGGAGGTGTGGGCTGGACCCGGATCAACAAGGCGCGAAAGTACGCTACCCTGACATGAAGTCTCTCTCCCTTCCCTTGGTGCTGGCCTTGTCCAGCTTCGCCGTCCCGGCGCTGGCCGATGACGATCTGGTCGCCCGCGGTGCCTATCTGGCGTCGATCATGGATTGCACCGGCTGCCACACCGGCCGCACGGCCGATGGCATGCCCGACCCCGACCAGTTCCTCACCGGCGCCACGGTCGGTTTCGAGATGCCCGGCCTCGGCATCTTCTGGCCGCCGAACCTCACCAGCGATGCCACCGGCCTCGGCGACTGGAGCGACGCGGAGGTGGCGACGGCGATCCGCACCGGAGAACGGCCGGATGGCCGCATTCTGGCGCCGATCATGCCGTGGATGTCCTACGCCAGCCTGAGCGACGACGACGTCGCGGCCCTCGTGGCCTATCTGCGCACCCTGCCGCCGACGCCCAACGACGTGCCCGGCCCGATCGCCAGCGGCAACGAGGCGGTGCTGCCCTATTTTGCGTTCGTCGTGCCGGAATAGCGCGGCATTGCTGCCGGTGCCGCGGCCGACCTCCGGCTTTACCGGCCAGCACCCACCGTGCGGTCAGTCGGCGGTGTCGGCAATCGTCTGCAGCGAGTTCGCCAGCTTCGTCAGATCGGCCAAGATGCCGGCCACCTTCTGCCGTTCCGCGGCTTCCGCCAGTCCGGCGTCCACCGCGTCGTTCAGGGTCTTGGCGGCCCCCTTGAAGGCGGAGATGGCCTCTTGCACGCCGGCACTGTCGCCGATCTTGCGCAGGAGACGGCGGCTCAGCCGGCCCTGCACCTCCTCGATGCGGGCGATCAAACCCTCCAGATCGGCAACCGCAACGGCATCGCCCACATCCTGCTTCTCGCGCAAGGAGGCGAATGCCGCGGTCAAGGTGGTCCGGAGGCAGGTCGACAGCGCCTTATGATCGGCTTCCGCCTGCTGCAATTCACCTTTTGCCAGAGCTGGCATCACTACGGCCTTTCGCTTTCAAACGTGTCGATCGCGGTCACCAGCGCTTCTGCCGAGGCGGCAATGCTGGCCAATCGCCCCAGCGTCGCGGCGAACTGGCCGTCGCGGCGGCGCACGTCGTCCAGCAAGGTCTGGTGCAGGTCGGCCAATTGGCTGACACCGCGCATCAGCGCGGGATCGACGATTGCGCGCGCCCGGCCCATGCTCTCCACCGCAGATGACAAATGCTGGTACGATTGGGCCAGGTCCTGCGGCGCCGTGGCGTTGTACAGGGTGAGGTAGAGCGTCAATTCACCGGCAATGGCGCGCTTGGCCGCTTCGGATACGATGACCAGCGTTGCCAGGCCCATCGCGTTCTCCACTTCCTGCATGCTGGGATTGACGGTCTCCAGCGTCTGCTGAATCAGATCATAACGGTCGGCCACGCGCAGGGCGTTTTCCAGCTCCCCCGCCAGGTTCAACAAGGCCGTGACGATCGGCCCGATATTGGCCTGTGCCACCACCATGCTGGCGGTGCCCGCCGCATTGCCCAGGCCCGCCGCCAACTCCCGCGCGGCAGCAGCCAGGGCCTGGATATCCTCACCCGCCGCCGCCCTGGCCAAGGCGCGGTAGTAGAGGGTCTGGACATGCGCCAGGGTCCGGAACTCGGCGGCAAAGTCGTCGATCACGGCGGCCCGCGAGGACTCCCTCGGCCTCTCGCGTTCGGAAAATGCCAAGCCGGCCGGCCGCATGCGCGGCAGGATCTCCAGCGCACACGCTGCGATATGGCCCTGCAATGCGCCATAGGACGACTGCCAATCTGCCGCCACCGCGCTGGCCGCGCTGTCGGGCTGGGCCGCAACCTCGTCCAACAGGCCGGTCGCGTTCGCAGCATCCAGCCGCACAGAGTCGCAGGCCGTCGTTACCCGCACCTGGGCACCGGACCGCGCCGCTTCTGCCGCCCAGGCTTGCTCGACCGACTGTTCATAGGTACGCCCCGCCGCGGTGAACCCGGCTTCCAGCTGGGCCGCCTGCTCCGCCGCGCGCTGGGTGGCTTCTGCCGGCAGGTCCGGTGCACAGGCGGCCAGCGCCAGGAGAACGGCCGGCGGCACGAAGCGGAGGCGGAGGCGACGAAGCGGTGCTGACGACACAGGCATCGGCGGGCGTCATCCCAAAGCTTTTCCCTCGAAGCTTTGCCAGGCTACCAGCATTTCGCGCCTTGATAATAGAAAACTCTGCGCTGCGTTGCCTCACGACGCGTGCCCACTGGCCGGTCGCAGCGAATTTTGCGCAGACTCTGGCGCTTCATCGAGTAAGCGCCGAGGTCGTTGCCCTAAGGTTTGGACTCAATTGCCGCACGCCATACGAGGCCGTCATCGGTCGGGCCGGCGGTCGGCCGCTGGCCCGGCGGCCTGCTACGCGCGGTCCAGCCGCGGGGCAGCGGTCCACGCGGTATGGAAGTCCCCCGGCCGGTCGGTGCGCCGGTAGGTGTGGGCGCCGAAATAGTCCCGCTGCGCCTGGATCAGGGCTGCCGGCCCGCGCGCCTGTCGATAGCCGTCCACATAGGCACGCGCCGAGCACAGCGCCGGCACCGGAATGCCGGCCCCGCAGGCGAGCCGCAGGGTGCCGCGCCAGCCGGCATCGGCCCGCCCCAGCACGCCGCACATCACCGGGGCCACCACCAGGTTGGCCAGCTTCGGCTCCTCGCTGAAGGACCTTGCGATGTCGTCCAGCAGGCGCGCCCGGATGATGCAGCCGGCCCGCCAGATGGTGGCGATGGTCGCCGGATCGGCCTGCCAGCCGAACTCGCGCCCGGCCGCCGCGATCAGCGCCAGGCCCTGGGCATAGATGGCCACGAAGGCGCCGAGCAGTGCATCGCCGATGGCGTTCGCCGCCGCCACCGGATCGTCCGGCGGCCCCACCGCCAGGCCGAGATCGGGCAACACGCCGGCCGCCGTCATGCGCTCGCCCTTGAGTGCCGCCATGGCGCGGGCGAACACCGCCTCGGTCAGCGTCGGGGTGGGGATCCCCAAGGCCAGGGCCGCTTCCGACGTCCAGCGCCCGGTGCCCTTCTGGCCGGCCGCATCGACGATGCGCTCCACCAGCGCTACCGGCGGGCTGCCCGGCTCCGCCCGGTCGTCGGCGGTGGCCAGGATGTCGGCGGTGATGCCGATCAGGTAGCCCGACAGGGCCCCCTCGTTCCACCGTGCGAACTGCCGGGACATCTGCAGCGGCGTCAGGCCCAGCACCGAGCCCATCAGGTCGTAGGCTTCGGCGATCGCCTGCATCAGTGCGTATTCGATGCCGTTGTGCACCATCTTCACGAAGTGCCCCGCCCCATCGGTGCCCACGCGCGCGCAGCAGGGCACGCCGTCGTAGCGGGCGGCGATGGCCGTCAGCACCGGGGCCGCGGCGGCGAAGGCGGCTTCGGACCCGCCGGCCATCAGCGAGGGGCCGTGGCGGGCCCCCTCCTCGCCGCCGGAAATGCCGAGCCCGATGAACTCAAGCCCCCGCGCCGCCAGGGTCGCATCGCGGCGGATGGTATCCGGGTAGTGGGAGTTGCCGCCGTCGATCAGCAGGTCGCCTGGGGCGAGCAGGCCGGACAGCGCGTCGATCACGGCGTCCACGGGGCCGCCGGCCTTCACCATGATGAGGATACGCCGCGGCTGCGGCAGTGCCGCCACCAGGCCCGCCAGGTCGTCCACCACCCGCACCCGCCCGGCGAAGTCTGCCGCCGCCGACCGGCGCACCTCCTCCCAGGCATCGGTGGCCACCACGTCGGCCCCGCGGTCCACCATGTTCAGCGCCAGGTTGCGCCCCATGACGCCGAGCCCCACCACACCCATTGCGCCGATGGGACTGTGTTCGGTGTCGTCGATGTCGCTCATCCGGTGCGTCCCCCCCAATTGGCGATTCATTGATGTCAAACCTAGCAGGGGCGTCGGCCATTTGGCCATGTCATCGAACGCCGGGCCGGCGGCTCGGCCGGCGAGCAGGAGGTTGCCGGGCATTCGAGAGCGGTTCCCGTGGGGCTTGGACAAAGCCGCCGCCGCCATGCCAGGATCGCGCGTCCCGCCCGCCGCCAGGAGGCCGCAGCGCCGCCGCCATGCCCCCGCTCATCTTCCTCATCGGCGTCGCCGGCTGCGGCAAGACCACCATCGGCCGGGAGGTGGCGGAGCACCTCGGCTATGCCTTCATCGATGCCGACGACCTGCATCCGCCGGAGAACGTGGCCAAGATGGCCGGCGGCACGCCCCTGACCGACGACGACCGCTGGCCCTGGCTGACCGCCGTGGCGACGGCGGCGGCGGCCGGTGCGGAGGGCGGCGTGGTGTGCGCGTGCTCGGCCTTGAAGCGCAGCTACCGTCGCCACCTGGTGGCCCAGGCCGGCCGGCCGATTCGCTTCGTGCTGCTGCATGGACCGCGCGACCTGCTGGAACAGCGGCTCGGCCACCGCTACGGCCACTTCATGAAGCCGGTGATGCTGGACAGCCAGCTCGCCACCCTGGAAATGCCGGAGCCCGGGGAGCACGTGACGGTCCTGGGCATCGACGGTTCGGTGGCGGACAACACCCAACGGGTGCTGGCCGCGCTGGCGGACGGCTGACCGATGGACGCGCTCGGCAACCTCGACGACCTCGACACGCCCTGCGTGCTGGTCGACCTGGACCAGGCGGAGGTCAACATCGTCCGCCACCAGGCGTATTTGGCGTCCCACGGCATCGCCGCCCGGCCACACATCAAGACCCACAAGACGGTGGAGCTGGCCCGCGCCCAGATCGCCGCGGGGGCTGTGGGCCTCACCTGCCAGAAGCTGGGCGAGGCGGAGGTGATGGCCGCCGCCGGCTTCACCGACATCCTGCTCACCTACAACATCGTCGGCGCGCGCAAGCTGGCGCGGCTCAAGGCGCTCAATGCGCACATCCGCGTCGGTGTGGTGGCCGACAGTGCGGCGGTGGTGGAGGGGCTGGCCACAGCCGGCTTCAGCGATCCCGCCCGCCCGCTGCGGGTGCTGGTGGAGTGCGATACCGGGGCCAGGCGCTGCGGCGTTGCCGACCCCGCCGCGGCGGCGGCACTCGCCCGCCGCATCCAGGCCGCACCGGGGCTATCCTTCGGTGGGCTGATGACCTATCCGCCCAACGGCGGCACCGCCGCGGTGCAAGCCTTCATGGGCGATGCCAGGGCCTTGCTGGACGCCGCCGGCCTGCCCTGCCCCACCATCACGAGCGGCGGTTCGCCCGACATGTGGCGTGCCCATGAGGCACCCGTGATCACCGAATACCGGGCCGGCACCTATATCTACAACGACCGCTCGCTGGTGGAGCGCGGCGTCTGTAGCTGGAGCGATTGTGCGCTTTGCGTCCTGGCTACGGTGGTCAGCGTGCCGGCGGCCGACCGGGCGGTGATCGATGCCGGCTCAAAGGTGCTGACCACCGATCCCATGGGGCTCACCGGCCACGGACATGTGATGGGCCGATCGGACCTGGCCATCGACCGGCTGTCGGAAGAGCACGGCTGCGTGCAGGCCATGGGCGGGTCGGTGGGGCTCAGCGTCGGCCAGCGGCTGCGCATCGTGCCCAACCACGCCTGCGTCGTCTCCAACATGGTCGACCGGGCGGTGGCGTTGCGCAATGGCGTGCCGGTGGGCGAGCTGGCCATCGCCGCCCGCGGCCGCGTCACCTGACGGACAAGGCAGGTTGCCGCCCGGAAACGCCGAAGCCCGGCGCCATGGCAGAGTGCCGCGACGCCGGGCCCGGAAGCACCGGCGGAGAGGGGAGGCCGGTGGCAGATCTACGTGTTCGTGACGACTACTCGACGGTCACGCGCTCGTACATCGAGGCGTCGTAGTCGGGCAGGCCCTGGTACTCCTCGGCGGTGTAGGCCGGCCACATCACGTGGTCCTGGGCATCCAGCGAGAAGTGCTCGGCGGGCACGGCCACCTGGCGGGCCGGCATGTCGGCGGTCGCCTCCTGGGAGATCACCAGGTAGACCTCGCCGGTCGCCGGGTCGCGCACCACGTCGTCGATGTGACCCACCGGCGCATCGGCGGTGGCAAACACGTCGACGTCGATGTGGTAGCTGGGCTCGTCACCGGAGGTGCCGTGCTCCATGCTGGTGTCGGGTTCGACCTCGTCCGGCTCGTTGCCGTCCGCGTCCTGGACCCGCTCGTACATCGACACATCGAGGCCCATGTAGGTCGCGTAGCCCTCAGGCGTGTAGTCCGGCAGGGTCATCCGGTTGTCCTGGTCCACGGTGAACCGCGACACGGGCACCGGCATGGTCTCGCCGTTTTCCTGGTAGATCACGAAGTACACGTCGCCGGTGTTGGGATCGCGCACGACATCGGAAATCGAACCCAGCCGGGCATCGTCCCCGGCATAGACATCGGCATCGATGTAGTAGCTCGGCGCCGGCGCGGCGGACGTGCCCTGCTCCATGTTGGCGTCGGTCGCGCTCTCCGTGAGGCCCGGCCCCTCGGCGTTCGGGTCGTCGGCTTCCTCGGTGGTCACATCGACCGTGATGCCGGTCTGCAGCGTGGCCTGGGACAGCACCAGGCTACCGGTGCGCGCGTCGATATCCGTACGCGCCGCGGCACCGGTGTCGAGGGTGCCCTGGGCGAGCGCGCCCGAGGCCAAGAGGGTGGCGCCAGCAGTGGCGGCCAGCAGGCTGTGCTTCATACGATTCATCTTCATGAACCTTCTCCCTTGCGGATGGTCATGGCCTTCAAACACATGTGCGGGCCATTTGTTCCACCGCCCAGCAACTGATGTGATCGCGCGCACAGTTGCCCTGGTGCCGGCCGCGCGAAACACGACCAAATTGTGGCTATCGGCCGACAATATTTTGGGGCATCTTGCTGAACACTTGATAGATCGCGGTCTTAGGCCAGGTTTTCATAATATAACTAAGGAGTCCGCCGTGCCCGACGCTCTTTCCCCGCGCAATCCGGATTGGCAAGCGGTGGTGCAGGACAGCTTTGCGCGCCAAGCGGTGATGGCCACCTTCCAGGTTTCCATGGTGCTCATGGAGCCCGGCCACTGCATCTTGGAGATGCCGTTCCACGCGCGCTGGACCCAGCAGGGCGGATCGCTGCAGGCGGGCATCCCGGCGGTGCTGGCGGACAGTGCCGGCGGCTTCGCATGCCTGTCCTTGATGCCGCCGGCCAGCGACGTGCTGGCGGTGGAGTTCAAGATCAACTTCCTGGCACCGGCCCTCGGCCAGGTGATCCGGGCCGAGGCGGTGGTGGTGAAGTCCGGCCGCACGCTCTCCATCAACCAGGTCGACGTCTACGCCATCGACGGCGACACCGTGCGCCACGCCGCCCGCGTGCAGCAGACGGCGATCCGGGTGGATAGCCGATAGACGGCCAATAGGCAGTCGATGGACGGCCGCTGGACGGTCGCTGGACGGCCGTCGGCGGTCCCGGATCCTCCCGCGGCTAGCGTCTCGACAGTCCCCAGGGGGCGCGCCACACTACCGACCAAGGGCGGCCGCCAGACGCCGCCCGGCACGCCTGCCCGAGGAACCGCCGAGAGGATGCCCGCCATGCCGGCCAACCAGTTGCCGACGCTCAACTTCGACCTGGGCGACACCGCCGAATTGCTGCGCGACACCGCGCGCAGCTTTGCGTCGGACCGGATCGCGCCGCGGGCCGACGAGATCGACCGCACCAACACCTTCCCCCGCGACCTGTGGCCGGCCATGGGCGACCTCGGCCTGCTCGGCGTGACGGTGGAGCAGGACTATGGCGGCGCCGGCATGGGCTACACCGAGCATTGCGTGGCGATGGAGGAGATCAGCCGTGCCTCGGCCTCCGTCGGCCTCAGCTACGGCGCCCATTCCAACCTGTGCGTCAACCAGATCCGGCTCAACGGGACCGACGAACAGAAGCGCCGCTATCTGCCCAAGCTGATTTCCGGCGAGCATGTGGGGGCGCTCGCCATGAGCGAACCGGGTGCCGGGTCCGACGTGGTGTCCATGCGCACCTGGGCGGACAAGCAGGGCGACCGCTATGTGCTGAACGGCACCAAGATGTGGATCACCAACGGCCCGGAAGCCGATGTGCTGGTGGTCTACGCCAAGACAGACCCGTCGGCCGGCCCCAAGGGCATCACCGCCTTCCTGATCGAGAAGGACTTTGCCGGCTTCTCCACGGCCCAGAAGCTCGACAAGCTGGGGATGCGCGGATCGGACACCTGCGAGCTGGTATTCCAGGACTGCGAAGTGCCGGAGGAAAACATCGTTGGCGCCCTGAACGGCGGCGTCCGCGTGCTGATGAGCGGGCTCGACTACGAACGCCTGGTGCTGGCCGCCGGTCCGCTGGGGATCATGCAGGCGTGCCTCGACCTCGTCGTGCCTTACGTGCACGACCGCAAGCAGTTCGGCCAGCCCATCGGCGAGTTTCAGATCATGCAGGCCAAGCTGGCCGACATGTACGTGATCATGAACGCGGCCAAGGCGTACGTGTACACGGTGGCCAAGGCGTGCGACCGCGGCGAGGTGACCCGGAAGGATGCCGCCGGGGCGATCCTGTTCGCCGCGGAAAAGGCCACCTGGATGGCGCTGGAGGCGATCCAGTGCCTGGGCGGCAACGGCTACATCAACGAGTTTTCCGCCGGCCGGTTGCTGCGCGACGCCAAGCTTTATGAGATCGGCGCCGGAACCTCGGAGATCCGCCGCATGCTGATTGGCCGGGAGCTGTTCCAGGAAACGCGCTAGGGTCCCTGCTCAATGACCCTAGGGTGACCGGCCAGCGCGCAGGCTCAACCCTGCGACCGCAAGGTCGCGATCACCCGGCGCATCAGGGCGAGGAACTGCAGGCGTTCGGCCAGGTTCAAATCGCCCAGGGCGGCATCGTTGGTGGCAGCCGCCGCTGCGATGGCAGGCGCCTCCAGGGCCCGCCCCCGCGCGCTGAGGTGGACCGACTGGGCGCGCCGGTCGGCGGGGTGGGGCCGGCGCTCCACCAGCCCGTCGCGCACCATGCGGGCCAACGTGTTGGCCATGGTCGCCTGCTCCACGTCGAGGCGCTCCACCAGCTCCTTCTGGGTCAGCCCGTCGCCCACCCACAATTCCACCAGCACGGCGAACTGGGCCGGCGCCAGGCCCAGCGGGCGGATGCGCTCGGCCAGCCCGCGGGCGAACAGCCGCGCCATGTGGTTGGCCAGGTAACCGGCAGACGCCTGTTTGTCGAACGCCATGGGGATCTCCGCGATAGATCGGCCCACCCTAATCTGGGCATTGCATAGCGCGCTATCTTCATCTATATAGCATGCTATATTAAATCGGGAGGCCACCATGCCCCACACCGACCATGCCCCCACCCACGCCGCGGCCGAGGTGGTGCTGATCAACACGTTCGAAGTGCCGGAGGACCAGATCGATGCCGCCATTGCCGGCTGGACGGCGGCGCGCGACTTCCTCAGCGAGCAGCCCGGCTATGTCGGCACCGCGCTGCACCGCGCGTTGGCGCCCAACGCTCGCTTTGGCCTGATCAACGTGGCGCGCTGGCGCTCGCCCGCGGACTTCCAGGTAGCCATCGCCAAGATGCAGGCGGCCCACGTGTTCCCGGACATCCCGGGGCTCGTCTACACGCCCGGCCTTTACCGGGTGATCGCCGAGGACCGGGCGGACGCGGCGTGACGCGGGATGGGACGGCGCCCGCCGCCCGGTCCGAACGCTAGCGGCTCACGCGGCCCGACGCGTCGCCGCCCATCAGCTTGGTGACTTCCGCCGTGGTCACGCGGTTGAAGTCGCCGTCGATGGAATGCTTCAGGCAGCTCGCCGCCACCGCGAACTCCAACGCCTGCTGGCTGTCCCCATAGGTCAGCAGGCCGTGGATCAGCCCGCCGCCAAAACTGTCGCCGCCGCCCACGCGGTCGACGATATCGGTGATCTCATAGCTGCGGGAGTGGTGGAAGCCGCTGGCGTCGCGCAGGCAGCCGGACCAACCGTTGGCGTCGGCACTGCGGCTTTCGCGCAGCGTGATGGCCATGGTGGTGAGGTTGGGGAACACCTCCAGCATCTTGGCCGTCAGCGCTTCGTACTTGGCCAGGTCCAGCTCGCCGGATGTCACGTCGACATCGACGGTCACGCCCAGCGACTTCTGGCAGTCCTCCTCGTTGGCGATGCCCACATCCACGTGGCGCACCAGCTCGCCCATTACCTCCGGCGCCGTCTTGCCCCACTTCCACAGCTTGCCGCGGTAGTTGAAGTCGCACGACACGGTGAGCCCGGCCGCCTTGGCCGCCATGACGCCCTCCAGCGACAGCGCCGCCGCCCCTTCGCTCAGCGCCGGGGTGATGCCGGTGAGGTGGAACCAGTCGACACCGGCGAAGATCGTCGGCCAGTCGAAATCGCCGGGCCTGGCTTCGCAGATCGCCGACCCTGCGCGGTCGTACACCACGTTGGAGCCGCGCTGGTTGGCACCGGTTTCCAGGAAATAGATGCCGAGCCGGCCGGGCACGCGGCGGATCGCCGAGGTGTCGACGGCGTGGCGGCGCAGCTCGCCCACGCAGGCATCGCCGATCTCGCCCGTCGGCAGGGCGGTGACGAACTTGGCGGGGTGGCCGTAGTTGGCCAGCGACACCGCCACATTGGCCTCGCCGCCGCCGAAGGTGGCTTCCAGCATGGGCGATTGGAACAGGCGCTCGCGGCCGGGCGACTTCAGCCGCAGCATGATCTCGCCGAAGGTGGCAATCGTCTTGGTCATGGGGTCCTCTTGCTGGCTGGAGTGCCTCTGGGCCGTCACACCTGAAATGCTCTATCGGGCGGCCAGCACCACCGCCTCGCGCACCGCGTCCTCCACCTCATCGAAGGCGCCGCGGTCGATCACGTCGGTCTTCACCATCCAGGTGCCGCCGCAGGCCACCACCTTGGGGTGGGCCAGATAGCTTGCCAGGTTGCCCGGCGTGATGCCGCCGGTGGGCACGAAGCGCACCTGGCCGAAGGGGGCGGCCAGCGCCTTCAGCACCGGCAGGCCGCCGGCCGCCTCCGCCGGGAAGAATTTGACGATCTCCGCTCCGTGATCCAGTGCCGCCATGATGTCGGTCGCCGTGGCGACACCCGGCAGGGCGGGCACGCCGCGCTCCGCACACCGCGCCAGCACGCGGGCAGAGGTGCCGGGGCTGACGATGAAGCGGGCCCCGGCATCCACCGCGGCGTCCACCTGGGCGGGCGTCAACACCGTGCCGGCCCCCACCACCAGTTCCGGCAGGGCCGTCGCCATGCGGTGGATGGCGTCCGCCGCCGCCGCGGTGCGGAAGGTGATCTCGGCGATCGGCAGGCCGCCAGCCACCAGGGCGCGGCCCAGCGGCTCGGCATGGCCGGCATCGTTCAGCGCGATCACCGGCACCAGGCGGTGGCGCAGCAGCAGGCCGAGCAGGTCGGTTGGCATGGTTTCACTCCTCCGCGAAGGCACGGTGACGGACGTTTGCGCAGACCGAGCGGCGAGGCCCGGCGAGGCGGGGCCGACCCGGCCGAAGAAGGCATATGAAACCGCGGTCCACCGGTGGGCACAAGCGGCGAGACCGCAAATCGGGGTCCAGCCCAGGGCAGGCAGCCGGGTGCGGCGGGTCGCGTCTGCGGAAAAAGGAACCTTCGAAATGTGCGACGGGAACCGACGGCCCGTGCGTGTAAAGAGCGGTCCCGGCCAACCTGCCCCCCTCCTCCAGAGCCGGGACGGCGACGGGGCCGGCTTCGGCCGGTCCCGCCGCGACCTTGCCCGTGGCACTTGGTCGGCACGCCAAGACGGCGCAAGAGTGTCGCCATGTTCGACGCCACGCCGCTGTTTGCCTGGTACGCCCGCCGCAGGCTCGCCCGGCTGTCCCGGATGGATCCGGTGGCGGCCCAGCGCCGCGTGCTCGCCCGGCTGGTCGCCCGTGCCCAGAATACGCGTTTCGGCCGCGACCACGGCTTTGCCGGGATCGACGGGGTGGAAGGTTTCCAGGCCCGCGTGCCGCTCCGCCGGTTCGAAGAGATGTGGCGGGACTACTGGCAGCCCGCCTTCCCGCAGATCGGCGGGCAGACCTGGCCCGGCCCCATCCCATTCTTTGCGGAAACCTCCGGCACCTCGACCGGCACCACCAAATACGTGCCGGTGTCGCGCCAGATGGTGCACGCCAACCGCCGCGCGGCCATGGACGTGCTGTGCTTCCACCTGGCGGCCCGGCCGGAAAGCCGCGTGCTCGGCGGTCTCGGCTACATGCTCGGCGGCAACCCGGAGCTGCGCGCCCTCGCCCCCGGCATCCGGTCCGGCGACCTCAGCGGCATCGCCGCCGCGAACGTGTCCTGGTGGGCGTCCCCCTACTACTACCCGCAGGGGGCGCTGGCCCGCATCGCCGACTGGGAGGCAAAGATCGATGCGGCCTGCGCCGACAGCCTGGGGCGCGACATCCGCATGGTCGGCGGCACGGCAAGCTGGCTGCTGCTGGCCTTCGACCGGCTGGGCGAGCTGGCCGGCCGGCCCGGCACGCCGGTGGCCGCCCTCTATCCCAAGCTGGAGCTGGTGGTCTATGGCGGAGTGGACTTCGCGCCCTACCGCGGCCGCTTCCAGGCCCATCTTGCCCGCAGCCATGCCGACCTGCGCGAGGTCTACGCCGCCAGCGAAGGCTTCATCGCGGCAGCCGACCGCGGCGTCGGCGAGGGCCTGCGGCTGATGGTCGACAACGGGTTGTTCTTCGAGTTCGTGCCGCCGGGGGAGCTGGAGGGCGCCGCCCCCACCCGCCATTGGCTGGCGACCGCGGAGGTGGGCGTGGACTACGCGGTGGTGCTGTCCAGCAATGCCGGCTGCTGGAGCCATGTGCTGGGCGACACGGTGCGCTTCGTTTCCCTGGACCCGCCGCGGCTGCTGGTGACGGGCCGCATCTCCACCCAGTTGTCGGCCTTCGGCGAACACCTCACGGGGGCGGAACTGGACCGCGCCGTGGCGGCGGCGGCCGCTGCCATCGGGGCCGCGGTGCAGGATTTCTCCGTCACCGCGGTGCTGCCGGGCGACCGGCCGGCGCAGGGCGGCCACCGCTATATCGTGGAGTTCGACCGGATGCCCGACGCCCCGGCGCTGGCCCGCTTCGCCCAGGTGCTGGACGGCACCCTGGCGGCGGGCAACGACGACTACCGGGTGCACCGGGCGGGCGATTTCGGCATGGCGCCGCCCGAGGTGCACGCCGCCCCGCCCGGCACCTTCGCGGCCTGGATGAAGGCGCGCGGCAAGCTGGGCGGCCAGAACAAGGTGCCGCGCGTGATCACCGACCCTGACCTGTGGGCGTCGCTGGAGGCGGAGGTTGGGTAGCTGCCCTACTTCGCCGTCGACGGAATGGCGCCAGTGCGGCGCACCGGCGGGATCACCGCTTCCGCATCGCCTACGCCCAGTTCGCCAACCTGCTTGCCGTAGGTTTTGAAGCGCGCCAGCACGCGGGTCATCTCCGCGTCGTCCAGCAGCACCGGCGTGCCGGCCTGGCGGGCCAGCCAGTATTGCCGGGCCAGCGTCTCCACCTCCACCGCCAGCCACATGGCCTTCTTCAAGGTGGGCGCGAAACAGATCATGCCGTGGTTGGCGAGCAGGCAGGCGGTGCGCCCGCGCAGGGCCGCCAGCATGTGGGCCGACAGCTCCTGGGTGCCGAAGGTGGCGTAGTCGGCACAGCGGATGTCGGTACCGCCGCCGACGCCGATCATATAGTGGAAGGGCGGAATGCCTTCGCGCAGGCACGACAGCGCGGTGCAGTAGGTGGCATGGGTGTGCACCACGGCACCGGCTTCGGGGTGGGCGCCGTAGATGTCGTGGTGCATGCGCCATTCGGTCGACGGCAGCCAGTCGCCGTAATAGCCGCCGGCGCCGTCGACGAAGACGATCTGGTCGGGCGTCATCTCCTCATACGGAATGCCCGACGGCGTGATCAGGCTGCCGCCGGCACAGCGCGCGGAGATGTTGCCCGACGTGCCCTGGTTGATGCCGAGCGCGTTCATCTCGCGGCAGGCATCGATGATCTCCTGGCGGAGGGCTGGGTCGGTTGGGGCAGGCATGGTCTGACCTTTCAGGGGCGCGCGGGCCCGGGCTCACGCAGCGCCGGCATGGTGGATCGGCCGGGTGGCCGGATAGAGCGCCTTATAGCGCCGATAGACCTCGCGATACACCGCATGGGCCGCCGGGTCCGGGTCCACCTGGCGGTCGATCTGGACCATGGCGTCGGACGCCGTGGGCAGGTCCGGGTAGTGCCCGGCGGCGGTGGCGGCAATGATGGCGGAGCCCAGCGCCGGGCCTTCCGTGACCTTGGTCAGCACCAGCGGCAGGCCCGACACGTCGGCGTGGATCTGCAGCCACAGGGGCGAGCGCACCGCGCCGCCGGCGGCGACCACGCGGGTCGGGCCGCAACCGGCCTGGCGCATGGTTTCGAAGATCAGCTCGGTACCGCAGGCAATGCCTTCCATCACCGCACGGAACAGGTGGCCGCGGCCGTGGCTGAGCGACAGGCCCGCGATCACGCCGCGGCTCTTGGCATCGGTGTAGGGCGTGCGGTTGCCCTGGAAATGCTCCTGCACCAGCACGCCGTCCGATCCCGGCGGCACCGCAGCGGCCTCGGCATTCAGCGTGGCGAAGTCGACGCCTTCGCCCAGCAGCCGGCGCAGCCAGGCGATCACCGAGCCGGTGGACGTCTGGCCGCCTTCGATCACGTGCAGGCCCGGCACCACGGCATCGGCGTAGCTGCCCCAGATGCCGCGGCCGTGCACCTCGGTGGCGGACATGCCGAGCTGCAGGTGCGACGACCCGGTGATCAGCGCCAGGCTGCCCGGCCGCACCACGCCGAGGCCGATGGTGGCGATGAAGGCATCCGGTCCGCCCTGGGCCACCGGCGTGCCCCGGCGCAGGCCGAGATGGTCGGCCGCCTCCCCCGTCAGCCGGCCCACCACGTCGGCCAGCGGCAGCACGTCCTTCGGCCACAGGTCGATCAGCTCCGGCATGCCCAGGGCAGCGGCCAGCGACGGCGCGTAGCCGCCATCGCGCGCGCGGTAGTGCCAGCGGATCGACGCGTTGGTGATCGACGCGGCGAGCCGCCCGGTGAGGCGCAGGTTGAGGTAGTCCTGGTATTCGCACACGGCCCAGGCGCGGGCGAACACGTCCGGCTCATGGCGCTTCAGCCATAGCGCCTTGGGCAGCATCCATTCCGCGGATACCGGCCCGGCGCCGCCGCTGTTGAGCACCAGGGCGGGATCGCCGGTGGCCAGCACCGCTTGGGCTTCCGCAGCCGCGCGCACATCCATCCAGATCAGCGCCGGGCGCAGCGGCCGATGGTCTTCGCCCAGCAGCACCACGCTGCAGCTCGTGGTGTCCAGCGCCACGGCGTCCACCTGGTCGGGCCGGATCCCGGCCTGGGCGACGGCCGCGCGCACCGCCTTGCCCAGCGCCTGCCACCAGTCTTCCGGGTTCTGTTCGGCCCAGGCGGGATGGGGGAAGGCGGTGTCGTAGGGGCTGGAGGCGAAGGCGAGCGGTTCGCCCGTCAGCGAGAACACGCCGGCACGCAGGCTTTCCGTACCGCCGTCGATGCCGATCACCGTACGCATGGTCTCGTCCCTTTCAGGTCGTCTTCTGGTGGGCGCGGCAGCGCGCTCCGCCGGGAGAGATCCACCAGCGGAGCGGCAGCGCTCAAGCCTTCAGCACATCGACGATGCGGCGGAATGCCAGCATGCCGGGATCGTCGAGCCCCTGGCTCTTCTCCCCGAAGATGCGCGCCCGGCCCACCTGGGCCGGCTTGTCGCGGAAGGCATCCATGGTCTCGGTGATGGCGCGGTCGGCCGCTTCCATCAGGGCCGCCGGATCGTCGAGCCCCCGGGTGGCCACTGCACACGCCGCCAAGGGGTCGAGCACGGTCTTCATGCCGACATCGGTCTTGCCGCGCGCCTTCATGGCCGCCAGCACCTGGTCGAGCAGACCGGATACCTCCGCCCACGGCACCTCGGTCCGCCCGCGCGTCGCCTTGGCCGCCGCCATCAGGCCGGTGGCCATCAGCGTGCCGAAGCTGGAGGATGCCGCCTTGGTGACCGCCTGGGCGGACTTCAGGAACGCCTGGCCGACATCCTCGGGCAGCTCGTCCACCACCTCGTGGATGCCGCGCGAGGCGCGGGTGAGCGTGATGCCCAGATCGCCGTCGCCCAGCTTGCCGTCGGCGCCATTCAGCTCGTCGAAATAGGCGCCGATGCCGTCTTCCAGCCGGTGGAAGGCTGCCTTCAGGGTTTCCGTCGTCAACCCCATGGCGTCAGCCCACCTGCCAGAAGGCGCAGGAGGCGGGAGCCTTCAGCAGCTCTTCCAGCTCGTCGTCCAGCTTGCACAGGGTGAAGGACACGCCGGCCATCTCCATGGAGGTGGCGTAGCGGCCCACCAGCGGCATCACGATGGCCGCCCCCGCCGCCTCGATGCGCTGCTTGACGATGCGGAAGAGGATGTAAAGCTCCTCCGGCGGGGTGGCGCCCAGGCTGTTGACCAGGACGGAGACGCGGTCGCCCTCCGCCAGCGGCTGGTCGGCCAACAGGTTGTCCATCAGCTCGCCGGCGATCTCGTCGGCGGTGCGCAGCTTGCCGCGCCACACGCCGGGCTCGCCGTGGATGCCCATGCCCATCTCCATCTCGTCCTCGCCGATGGTGAAGGTGGGCTTACCGGCCTGCGGCACCGTGCACGGCGTCAGTGCCGCGCCCATGGACACACAACTGTCGGCCGCCTTCTGGGCGATGCGGGTCACCTCCTCCAGCGTCTTGCCGGCCTCGGCCGCGGCCCCCGCGATCTTGAAGGCATAGACCATGCCGGCCACGCCGCGGCGCTTTTCGCGTTCCGCCCGCGGGGCCGATGCCACGTCGTCGGCCAGCAGCACGGTCGTGGTGGGAATGTCGTCCATCTCCACCATGTCGCCGGCCATGTCGAAATTCATCACGTCGCCGCCGTAGTTGCCGTAGAGGCGCAGCACGCCGGCCCCGCCGTTGGCCAGGCGGATGGCGTCGGCCATCTGGTCGACCGAGGGCGAGGCGAACACGTCGCCGATGGCGCAGGCATCCAGCAGGCCCTTGCCGACATAGCCGGTGAAGATGGGCAGGTGGCCGGAGCCGCCGCCCGATACGATGCCGACCTTGCCGGCCACCGGGGCATCGGCCCGCGCCACCACCCGGCCGTCGCCGGCCACCCGGTACATGTCGGGATGGGCGGCGCACAGGCCCTCCAGCATGTCATCCACGTAGCGGAAGGGATCGTTCAGGATCTTTTTCATGGCATGGTGCTTTCGCTTTGGTCTTCTGAAGTCTTGGAGGCAACGGCACCGGGCAAAGCCCGGACCCGCAAAGGACCGCTAGGCAGCGCGGTCCGGAAACAGGCAGGCGATGCCGGCGCGCGAGGCGGGGGCGACACCGCGTTCGGTGATCAGCCCGGTGACCAGGCGGGCGGGCGTGACGTCGAAGGCATAGTTGGCGGCGGGGCTGCCGTCCGGTAGCAGCGACACCGTCTCCACCGTGCCGGCGTCGGTCAGCCCGCTGATCTTCGCCACCTCGTCGGCCGAGCGCTGCTCGATGGGGATGTCCGCCACGCCGTCCGACAGCGTGAAGTCGATGGTCGGCGACGGCAAGGCGACATAGAACGGCACGCCCGTGTCGTGGGCTGCCAGCGCCTTCAGGTAGGTGCCGATCTTGTTGCACACGTCGCCGGTGGCGGTGGTGCGGTCGGACCCGACGATCACCACGTCGACCAGCCCGTGCTGCATCAGGTGGCCGCCGGCATTGTCCACGATCACCGTGTGGGGCACGCCGTGGTTGCCCAGCTCCCAGGCGGTGAGCGAAGCACCCTGGTTGCGCGGCCGCGTTTCGTCGACCCAGACATGGACCGGCAGCCCCTTGTCGTGGGCCATGTAGAGCGGCGCGGTGGCGGTGCCCCAGTCCACCGTGGCAAGCCAGCCGGCGTTGCAGTGGGTGAGCACGTTGAGGGGTTCGCCCGCCGGCTTGCGGGCCCGGATCTCCTCCAGCACTGCCAGGCCGTGGCGGCCGATGGCGGCGTTGATCGCCACGTCTTCCTCCGCGATCTCCGCGGCACGGGCATAGGCGCGGGCCGGCCGATCGGCGGCAGCGAGAGGGCGAAGACAGGCCATCATTCCATCCAGCGCCCAGCGCAGGTTTACCGCGGTGGGCCGGGTTGCCAGCAGCAGGTCATGGGCGCGCGCCAACCCCGCATCGCTGGCATCGACGCGGGCCGCCAGAGCCATACCATAGGCGGCGGTGGCCCCAATGAGCGGCGCGCCGCGGACCAGCATGTCACGGATCGCATGGGCGGTATCGGCGGCCGACAGCAGGCTGACGGTCTCCAGCCGATGCGGCAGCCGCGTCTGGTCGATGATCTCCACCGACCAGCCGTCGCGCGCCAGCCAAATCGTGCGCATCGGCGTGCCGTTGACCTTCATGGCGCTCCCCTGTTGGCTGGTCTTCTTGAGTCTCTCTGCGGGCAGTATGCCACGGCGCGGGCACCCACCGCAGCAAGACCGCCACACCAGACTCGTGCAGCATGACCGCCATCGCCGTCATCGATATCGGCAAGACCAACCAGAAGGTGCTGGCATTCGACGCCGCCGGCCGCTGCCTGGACATCGAGCGCGCCTTGAACGCGCCCCTGGCCGGCCCCCCCTACCCGCACATGGACGTGGACGGCGTGTGGACCTTCATCTGCGCGGCCCTGGCGCGGCTCGCCCGTCGCCATACCATCGCCGCCGTGGTCACCACCGGCTACGGCTCCACCGCCGCCCTGGTGGACGAAACCGGGCTGGTGCTGCCCATCGCCGACTACGAGCACGAACCCCCGGCCGACTTGGTGGCGGACTATGCGGCCCTGGCGCCGCCCTTCGCCGAAGCCTTCGCCCCCACCAACCCCGGCGGGCTGACCCTGGGCCGCCAGCTCCACTGGCTGAAGCGCGCCTATCCCGACTGTGTGGCGGCGGCCCGCCACCTGCTGCTGCACCCGCAATACTGGGCGTGGCGGCTGTCCGGCGTGGCGGCGGCAGAGGTGACCTCGCTGGGCGCCCAGACCCATCTGTGGAACCCGCGCGCCGGCATTCCCACCGGCTTCGCGCAGCGCCAGGGCTGGGCGGACCTGCTGCCCCCCTTGCGCCGGGCATGGGAGGTGCTGGGGCCGGTGACGCCGGCGGTGGCGGCGGCCACCGGGCTGGCCGCCGATACCCCGGTGCTCTGCGGCATCCACGACAGCAACGCCAACTACCTGCGCTATCTGGCGGGGATGGACGCCTTCGGCACGCTGATGTCCACCGGTACCTGGCTGATCGCCTTCAGCCGCACCTGCCCGCCGGACGACCTGGCCCCCGAGCGCGACACCAACACCAACACCGATGCATTCGGCCGCCCGGTGGCCTGTGCGCGCTTCATGCTGGGCCGCGAGTTCGCACTGGCCGGCGGCGGTCACCGACCGCTGACGGCCGCCGACCTGCAAGGCGTGATCGATGCCGGCACGCGCGTGCTGCCCTCGTTCACCGACAGCGGCGGCCCGGTGCCCGACAGCGGGTTGCGGGGCCGCGTCGTGGGCCATGTCTCCGACGACCCGATCGCGCGCTCGGCCGCCGCAATGCTGTATGCCGCGCTGACGTCTGTGGAATCGCTGCGGGCGGTGAAAGCGAAAGGTCCCATCGTCATTGATGGCGGCTTCGCCGAAGCGCCCATGTATGCCGAACTGATCGCAGCCCTTTGCCCTGGCGACGAGGTGCTGGTCTCCACCCACCCGGAAGGCACCGCCGCCGGGGCAGCGCTGCTGTGGCGGTGGGGCGAGCGCCCAGCGCCGGTGCCGGCGGTGCGGCGGGTCACGGCTGCGCAAATTCAGGGCCTGGACGCCTATGCGGACACCTGGCGGGTATTGGCGAAGACTCCCTGAGGTCCACCGCAGACATCGCATCTCCGCCGCCCCACCGGCCGCCGGTGCGGCTTTGCTGTTCGGCGATTGCAGATCACGTGTGTTTCTTTCGTTATCCGCTCCCTAAGGCGGGGGCACTATGCTAGCTTCCCGCTGTGAGCGCGTCGGCTAGTAACACCTGCGCCTACGTGCTTATGACTTAGAGAGAGGGGAACTAATATGCGTATCGCTGGTGGTATCATTGCCCTTGTTGTCGGGCTGATCCAACTCATCATCTCGGCCACTGCGGCCTTCTTCGTCGATGTGGCGGGCGACATTGTCCAGGCTGCAGCGGAATCGAACCAGCAGCAGGTCGAAGCCCAGGAAGCCATGGCTTCTGCGGCGATCTGGGTCTACGTCTCGCTGGCCGTGGGCCTGCTGACCTTCATCTTCGGCATCCTCGCCATTGCCCAGAAGAAGCCGTCCAACGGCATGGTGATCATCGTCCTCGGCATCGTCGGCGTAGTGATGGCGATCCTCGGCGGCGGCGGCATCATCGGCCTGCTGTGGCCGGGCCTGATCGTCCTCGCCGGCGTGTTCGCCTTCATCGGCGCCAAGCAGCCGGCCTGAGGATCGCGGGCGCCGGCAGAACGGATGGCCAAGGTTCACGGACCGTCCGACGCCAGATAGCGCCCCGGAAACAACGTGCAGACAGGGGTCCGGCCGGGCGTGCCAACGTCCGGCCGGATTCTTTTGTGCCCCAGCCAACACGCCAGCGGCAGCGATGGCTTACATGGCGAGCGATTCGCCGGCCGCCCGCCGGGACCGGTCAGATCTACTCCGCCGCATGGAAGACGGGGCTGAGCACCGGGTAGAGCGAGCGGAAGCGCGCCAGCCGCGGCGCCAGGCGCTCGGCCACCGCGGGGTCGGGGTGGATGGTGCGCGCCACCTTGGGCCGCGTCGCCACCACGTCCGGCGCTTCGCCGGTCGCCGCCATGCGGGCGAGCCGCGCGGCCCCATAGGCCGGCCCCACCTCGCCGCCGTCGTGGTAGTCCAGGTGCAGGCCGAGCACGCTCGCCAGCATGCGCCCCCAGAAGGCCGAGCGGGCGCCGCCGCCGATCACCGACACCGTTTCGATCACCGTGCCGGCATCGGTCAGCGCTTCCATGCCGTCGACGAAGGCGAAGGTCACCCCTTCCAGTACCGACAGGGCGAGTGCTGCGCGGTCGGTATCGGGTGTCAGGCCGTAGAACACACCGGTGGCCAAGGGGTCGTTGTGCGGCGTGCGGTCGCCCATCAGGTAGGGCAGGAACACCGGCACATCCTTCAGGCCGCGGGCATCCGCCGCCTCCGCCTCGGCCAGCAGCGCCGTCACGCCATCGGCGCCGGTGAGCTTGACCACCCAGTCCAGGCACAAGGCGGCACTCATGATCACCGACATCTGGTGCCACATGCCGGGCAGCGCGTGGCAGAAGGCGTGCATGCCGCCGCCGGGGTTGGGCGCGAAGGTGGGCGTGGCGGTGAACAGCACGCCCGAGGTGCCGATGGACAGGAAGGCGCGGCCCGTCGACACCACGCCGACGCCGACGGCCCCGCAGGCATTGTCGCCGCCGCCGCCGGCCACCGGCGTGCCCCGCGGCACGCCCCAGCGGTCCGCCACGTCGTCCTTCAGCGTAGCGCTGACTTCGCTGCCTTCCACCAGGCGCGGCATCTGCGCTTCGCTGAGCCCGCAGGCCGCCAGCAGCTCGCCCGACCATCTGCGGTTGGCGACGTCGAGCCACAGGGTGCCGGCACTGTCGGACATGTCGCTCACCGCCTCGCCCGTCATCTGCAGGCGCACATAGTCCTTGGGCAGCAGGATGCGCCGGGTCTTGGCGAAGTTCTCCGGCTCGTGTTCGGCCACCCACAGCAGCTTCGGCGCTGTGAAGCCGGGCATCGCCTGGTTGCCGGTGATCGGTCGCAGGCCCGGAGCGATGCGTTCCAGTTGCTGGCAGTGCGGGCCCGACCGGCCGTCGTTCCACAAGATGGCCGGGCGCAACGGCCGTTCGGCCTCGTCCAAAAGGGTGGTGGAATGCTGCTGGCCGCTGAGGCCGGCGCCGCGCACCGCCGCCAGCGCTTGCGGGGAGCGGGCCTTGATGTCCGCCACCGCCGCTTCGGCACCGCGCCACCAGTCGTCGGGGTTCTGTTCGGCCCATTGTGGGTAGGGGCGGTCGACCTTGAGATGTGCGCTTCCCTGATCGACCACCTCGCCTGCGTCGTCGACCACCACCGCCTTGACGCCCGAAGTTCCGATATCGATGCCCAGATACATGCTGTTCTCTCTCGGTGTCCGTTTGAGACTGCCGTGGCCGGCCCGTTCCCCCGCCCGGCCCCCCAGGAAATCCTACGCGTCCGTTGATGGCCGGGTGGGGAGCGGGCCGGAACCGTCTTGAAAACGGGCCTCTCAGCCTTCGATCAGGCGCTGCGCCGTTGCCTCGTCGGTCACCAGGGCGTTGATGTAGCCTGCAGCCAGTACCGCCCGCAGGATCGGCACCTTGTGGGCCCCGCCGGAGATCGCCACGGTGTGGCCGATGTGGCGCAGGCCGTCCGGTGCCATGGCCATGGCGCGGCGGTTGAGCGGGTGGTCGACCTCGCGCCCCTCGGCGTCGAGGAAGTGGGCCAGCACGTCGCCCACGGCCCCCGCCGCGCGCAACTCGTCCACCACCGAGGCGACCGTGTCGACCCGGCACAGCAGCGACTGGCCCGACAGGTCACCGACGCTGATCACCGCCAGGTCGGCGGCCAGCGCCCTCTCCTGCACCTGGCGCAGCGGGTCGGTGGCCAGCAGCGCCTGGCGCACCGCGGCGTCCTCCACATAGATCGGGGCTGCCAAGTGCAGGCTTTCCGCGCCGAACGCCTCGGCATAGCGCGAGGCCAGCTCGAAGGTGTTGTGCGAGGACCCGCGGGTGAGCCCGCCCATCAGCGACACCACCGTCATCCCCGGCATGGGCGGGCTGCGCAGCACGTTGACGCATTGCCCGAGCGTCTGGCCCCAGCCGACGCCCAGCGTCATCCCCGGCCGGGCCAGCGACGCCACATAGCCGGCGGCGGCATGGCCGATGGATTGCTGCAGGGTTTCCGGGTCGTCGGGCACCGGCGCCACCACCGCTTCCACCAGGCCGTAGCGGGTGACCAGCGCGTGCTCCAGTTCCACCGCGCGGGCGAAGGGGGAGTGGATCTCCACCCGTACCATGCCGTCCGCCCGGCAGGCCGCGAGGATGCGGTTGACCCGCGCGCGGGTGAGCCCCAGCCGGTTGGAGATCTCCTGCTGCGTCAACCCGCCGACGAAATAGTACCAGGCGATGCGGGCGCGCCGCTGCTCGGCTGCCTGGTCGCTATCGCTGTGGGGCGCGGCCATGGCGGCGCGTCACGCAAAGGCCGGCGCACAGGCATTCACCGTGCGCTTGATGTCGTCGAGCACCTGCTCGTTGGTCCATTCGAAGGGGTAGAACACTTCCAGGAACACCGGCGTGTCGCCCAGCCCGCAGGCGCGCATTTCCGCCGCCGCGTCGGCCGGGTCGACGATGCCGTCTTGGTGGGTGAAGCCCCAGTGGCGGTCGAGCGTGCCGTCGGTCTGCTGAAGCTGCACCTGGCCGATATGCGCCTTCAGGGCCTCCAGCCAGGGCCGGGTGACGGCCTGGTTGCCGTAGAGCGGCCGGTAGAGCGCATGGCCCCAATCGAAGCAGTACTGCACCGGCACCGCAGTGGTGCCCGCCAGGTCCTCGGCCATCTGCACCGCACCGTCGATCGACCAGGGGAACTCGCGGGTGAGCGGGGTGGGTTCCACCAGCAGCGCACCGAGGCCGCGCGCCTTGGCGTGGTCGGACAGCCCGCGCAGGTCATCCAGCAGGCCGTGATAGCGGCGCTCCCGCACCTGTTCGTCCGCCGCATCGGCCGGGCTCAGCGCCCCGGCCGGGCCACCCACCGCGACGACCCCGAGGTCCGCCGCGAAGTCGATGGCGTTGCGGTACCATTGGCGGGCCGCCACGCGGCCTTCCTCGGTGGGATGGAGGAGCTGGTTATAGGTGTAGTGGGCGAGCCCGACGAAGGCGCTGTGCAGCATCAGCCCTTCGGACGCGCAGGCGCGGCGGATGCGGGCGGCCAGGCTGGCGCGCAGGTCCGCCGGCCACCACGGATCGACGATGTCGAAGCTGAACTGGGCGACCGTCAGCCCCAGTTCGTGGCGCACCACGGCGGCCCAGGCTTCCGGCTCCACCCAGCGCTTCACCGCAAAGGACAGGTTGGTTCCGAAGATCATGTGATCCCTCCCGTCATGCCCGGCCGGGATGCGCGCGCGATCACTTGGTCGCCCCCATGGTCAGGCCGCGAACGAGCTGGCGCGACACGATCATGGCGAAGATGATCACCGGCAGCACGATCATCGTGCCGGTGGCCATGATCTCTCCCCACGGCAGTTCGTACCCGCTCATGAAGCTTGTGGCGGCCACCGGCGCGGTATGGGTTTCCGAGCGCGTCAGCACCAGGGCGTAGAGCAGCTCGTTCCACGAGAAGATGAACGAGAAGATCGCCGACACCGCCACACCCGGTGCCCCCAGGGGCAGGTAGAGCCGCCAGAAGATGGTGAACTCCGAAGCGCCTTCCAGCCGTGCCGCCTCGGCCAGTTCCACCGGCACCGATTTGAACTGGTCGGCACAGATCCACACCACGATGGGCAGGTTGAAGGTGAGGTAGACCAGGATCAGCACCAGGAGCGAGTTGATGAGGTCCAGCTCGCGGGCCAAGAGGAAGATCGGCAGGGCCAACACGATGGGGCTCACCATGCGGTTGGTGATGAACCAGAACCACAGCTCGCCCTTGGCCTTGAACTCGTAGCGCGCCAACGCGTAGGCGGCGGGCGTGCCCAGCGCCAGCGCCAGCGTGGTCGTCGACGCCGCGACGATGATGGAGTTGAGCAGGCTGGAGCCGACGCCGTGGTTGTCCAGCGCCTCCCAGTAATGGTCGAGCGTCGGCGTGAACCAGAACAGCGGCGGACTGGCCATCACGTCGGTCGCTTCCTTCAGGCTGCTCACCACCATCCAGTAGAAGGGGAACAGACAGGCGCAGATGACGACGATGAGGCCCACCACCTGGATCCAGGCGACACGCGGGCGCCGCTTGCCCGCGGCTGGCGTTCGGCCGTAAACCGCCGGGGCGCTCATTGCTGCACCTCCTGGTAGACGACGCGGATATAAAGGCGCGACAGGATGATCGTGAGGACCAGGAGCAGGATCGCCTGGGCCGATGCCGCCCCCTGGTCGAACACCCTAAAGCCGATGCGCTGGATGTAGACGCTGACCAGCTCCGTCGCCGCCCCCGGGCCGCCGCGGGTCATCGTGAAGATCATGTCGAACAGCTTCAGGATGTCGGCGGTGCGCAGGATCAAGATCGCCGTCAGTCCCGGCAGCAGGTAGGGAAGCTGTACGTGGCGCAGGATGGAGGTCCAGTTCTTGGTTTCCAGCCGGGCCGCCTCCTCCACCTCGTTGGGCACCATGGTCAGCCCGGCCAGGAACACCAGCGCGCAGAACGGCGTCCACTGCCAGATGTCCATCAGCGCCACGGCCACATAGGCCATGTCGGCGTCGCCCAGCCACTCGATGGGTCCGAACCCCAACTGCGCGGCCATGTAGTTGACGATGCCGGCGTCGCGGTTGAACAGCAGGCGGCCGATCAGACCGACCACGGCATAGGTGGTGGCCATGGGCACCACCAGCGACAGCCGCGTCAACGTCTTCAGGAAGCCGACGCCGGGTTTGTGCAGCAAGAGTGCTATGCCCATGCCCAGCAGCACCTGGATGGGCAGCACGGTGACGAGGAAGCCGATGGTGCGGATCATGGCGTCCTGGAAGGACGAGTCGGTCAGCACGTCGGCGTAGTTGTCGAACCAGATGAAGGGATGGCCGCCGCGGGTGCGCGTCAGGTTATAGCTGCGAAAGGAGTTCACCAGGGCGAACAGCAGCGGAAAGATGCCGATGGCCAGCAGGGCGGCCACCGCCGGGGCGACGAACCAGGCGGGCGTCCAGCGGCCGATGCGCCCGCCGCGCAGGCGTGGTTTGGCGGCGGCTTTGGCCTGCATCCCAGCCTCGGCCTGTGCCGCGTCGGGCGGATCGCGCTTCGCCAGGTCCGGTCCCGCCGCCGATGGTGTGCGCTTGCTGAGGTCCGGTCCCGCGGCCATGGCCCCTATTCCAGGTTGGTGTGGCGGCTGCGCATCCCCTCGGCGGTCGTCGCCAGGCGGTCGCGCAGCATCAAGATGAGCACCTCGAACACCACATATTGCGCCCCTTCGTAGAGGCTGCCCATGGGCAGCACCGAGGTGGCGGCAGCCCCGGTGTCGTCGGCCATGGTCTGGGCGGGAATGTGCAGCACCACATCGGCCGCCTGGGGGGCGGCACCGCCGGGCTGGGCAGTCACCACCGCCACCTGGGCCCCGTCGCGCCTGGCCACGCCCATCAACGCCGACACCGTGGAGAAATCGCCCGGCCCGGCGCTGACGATCAAAAGATCGCCGGGGCCGACCGGCGGCGTCGTCATGTCGCCGACCATGTGGGCGTCCAGGCCCAGATGGAAGAGGCGCATGCAGAAGCCCTTGATCTGCAGCCCTTCGCGGCCGACGCCGTAAAGCGCGATGCGCTTGGCTGCGGCCACCGCATCGAGGAAGGGGGCGACCGCGGCCTCATCCATGCCGGCGGCCACGCCGCCCAGGTCCCGGATGGCGGCCGCGGCCAGTTCGCGAAATCGGTCTTTCATGACCCTGATCCCGGAAAACAGCCGAACGGACGGCGCAGGCGCCCGGCAGCACGCAGCCGCCGGACGCCCGCTCCCCTGTCCTACTGGAGCAGCTCGCGCGAGCCGTCGTAGTAGCCCTCGGCGTCCAGGATCTCTTCCATGCGGCTGCCGATCTCCTCGGCACCGTCGGCGATGGAGACGTCACCCAGCATCATGCGGGTGCCCCACTCGGCGATGATGTCCGACAGTTCCGGCCACGCCGGGAAGCGCGGGCGGAATTCCGGCACGCCGGCCTGCCAGCTTTCCACCATGGGGTCGACGAACATGTAGGTCTCGCGGATGTCCGGCTCCTCATAGATGGAGGTACGGCCACTGACGCCGCCGGCTTCCACGTAGTCCCGCGCGATCGCTTCGGAGGTGGCCCACTGGATGAACAGCCAGGTGGCCGCCTGCTCTTCCTCGCTCGACTGGCTCGCCACCGCCAGCGAGAAGCCGCCCAGCGCCGGCAGCCGGCCGGCCGGGCCCGAAGGCTCGGGCGCCACGCCCAGGCAGTCGACGATGGTGGAGGACGCCGGATCGACCAGGGTGGAGTAGAACGCGGACCATTCGGTGATCATGGCCGCCTGGCCCTGGGCCAGCGCGTTCACCGCTTCGGCATGGTCGTAGGAAACGATGCCCGGCGGCATGTAGGCCATCAGGTCCTGGCGGAACTGCAGGCCCGCCTGGCTTTCGTCGGACAGCAGGTTGGAGTGGAAGGTGTCGTCGAGCAGCGAGCCGCCGAACGGCCACAGCACGCGCATGAAGCTGTCGGCCGACTGGGTTTCGCCGCGCAGCGACTGCAGGGCGAACGCGTACTGGTCCTCCTCGGGGTGGGTCAGCGCCGGGCCGTATTCGTTGAGCAGCGCGTCCCAGGTCTCCGGCGGGCCGTCGAAGCCGGCCTCTTCCAGCATGCAGCGGTTGTAGAACAGCAGGCCGGAGTAGTTGTCGAACGGCAGGCCGTAGACCTCGCCGCCCCACGACCCGAAGGCTTCCAGCAGCAGCGGGAAGAAGCCGTCCAGGTTCAGTTCGGGATCGGTCAGGTCGGGGTTGTCGGTGAAGGTGGAGATGGGAACGACCCAGCCGTTTTCGGCGAACTCGCCGATCCACACCAGGTCGACCAGCACCACGTCGATGTCGCCGCCCGCGGTGAAGTCGAGCACCTGGCGCTCGCGGCTGTTTTCGTAGGGCAGGATCTCGTAGTTGACGGTGATCCCGGTGGCTTCCTCGAACGCCGGCAGCAGCTCGATGATGGCGCGATAGCCCGGACGGTCGAGGAAGATCGCGTCGATGGTGGTGCCGGCATAGGGTTCGGCGGCACCCTCCAGGGTCCAGTCCTGGGCGAGCGCGGACCCGGCGGTCGCGGTCAGGGCCAGGCCGGCGATGCCGGACAGAAGTGCGGTCTTCATGGTGCAACGTCCTCCCAAAGTGGTGGCCGAGTTGCCGGCCGTGGTGTTGGTTCAGGCACGCCCCGGTGGCGCGATGTGCGACGCATCGGGGTAGAGCAGCGCCTTGACGCTGCCGTCGTCGCAGCGCGACAGCATGTCGAACGCCCGCGGTGCCTCGTCGAGCACCAGGCGGTGGCTGATCATCCGATCGACATCGACCTTGCCGTCCGCGACGAGTGCGATGGCGGCGGGATAGACATCGCCCATCCGCCGCGAGAACTGGATGGTGAGTTCGCGCCGCCGCGTGGCGGACGCCGTCAGCCCGTAGTGATCGCCGTCGGGGATGCCGACCAGGACGACGCGCCCGGCGATGGCGGCGGCACCCACCGCGTCCTCGAACCCGGCGGGCGAATTGGTGGCTTCGATCACCAGATCGCAGCCGCGGCCCTGGGTGATGTCGCGCACCACCTCCAGGTCCGACCCCGCGGCATCGGCACCATAGGTGCGCGCCAGCTCCGCCCGGTGGGCGACGGGGTCGACGGCGATGATGCGGCCCACCGCGTGCAGGCGCACCAGGGCCAGGCACAGTAGGCCGATGGGCCCGCAGCCGAGGATCGCCACATCTTCCAGCAGGCGCGGCCGGGCGTGGCGCAGCGCGTGCACGGCGACGCCCAGCGGCTCCAGCATCACCGCCTGCTCCGCCGTCATCCCCGGCGGCAGGGCGAACACCTGTTCCGGCGACACCCAGATCTTCTCCGTCATGGCGCCGTCGTAGGGCGGTGCGCCGGTGAAGCGGACATTGGGGCAGATGTTGGGACGGCCGGCGCGGCAGAACTCGCACTGGCCGCACGGAAGGGCCGGATCGACGGCCACCAGGGCACCCTTGGCCAGGCCCCTCTGCGGCACGTCCTCGGTCAGCCAGCCGGCGAATTCGTGGCCCGGAACGAAGGGCTCCTTGATGGTGGCCGACCCGATGCCGCCATCCTTGTAGTAGTGGAGATCGCTGCCGCAGATACCGATGGCGGCGACATCGAGGCCGACCGTCTCGCTCCGGGGCTTGGCACTGTATGCGGCGATGCGTACGTCACGTACGCCGTGCAGGCTTACGGCTCTGCCCACGTTCGTCCATCCCCCATCGCGACCCGCGCTTGGACGCCCAGGCTGGCACCGGCGGATCGTTCCTTGTTACCCATGAGTCAACTGGACGGACAGGTCTGCGTCAAGCATATTTGTAACGTCGACAGTACAAATGTCGCAGCCGCGCATGCGTGAAACAGGCGGCACAAGTGGGAGGACCAGACGGCGATGGCCGGATTGCGAATCGAGGGCGTGTCGAAATCCTTCGGCCGCCAGCGCGTGCTCAAGGGGATCGATCTCTCCGTCGCGGACCAGGAATTCGTGGTCTTCGTCGGCCCGTCGGGCTGCGGCAAGTCCACCCTCCTGCGCATCATCGCGGGCCTGGAAGAGCACGAGGACGGCCAGGTCTTCCTCGACGACACCGACATCACCGACTTCCAGCCGGCAGACCGCGGCGTCGCCATGGTGTTCCAGTCCTACGCCCTGTTCCCGCACATGACGGTGGCGGGCAACATGTCGTTCGGCCTCCGGCTGTCCGGCACCCCGACGGCGGAAATCCGCCAGCGGGTGGAGAAGGCCGCGCGCATCCTGCAGATCGACGACCTGCTCGACCGCAAGCCGCGCCAGCTTTCCGGCGGCCAACGCCAGCGCGTCGCCATCGGCCGCGCCATCGTGCGCCAGCCCAAGATCTTCCTGTTCGACGAGCCGCTGTCGAACCTGGACGCGGCCCTGCGCGTGGAGATGCGCATCGAACTGGCGCGCCTGCGCGACGAACTGCGCACCACCATGATCTACGTGACCCACGACCAGGTGGAGGCGATGACGCTGGCCGACCGCATCGTCATTCTCCACCAGGGCCGCATCGAGCAGATCGGCACGCCCTTGGATGTCTATCGGTCGCCGCAGACCCAGTTCGTGGCGGAATTCATCGGCTCGCCCAAGATGAACATCGTGGAAGGCACGCTGCACAGTGCAGGGGCCAGCGGCGGCCAGGTGGTGGCCTTCGGCCATCCGGTCGCCATGGCCCGCAGCGGCGCCGACGGGTCAGCCGTACGTGTTGGCGTACGCCCGGAACGCATCCGCTTGGGCGCGGCCGGCGAATTCCCCATTCCCGCCACGGTGCGCTTCGCCGAGCACCTGGGCAGCCACCTGATCGCCCATGTGGAAGCCGGCGGGGCTGGCCAGCGCCGCCAGCTCTGCCAGGTCGCCATGGACGGCGAGTACGACCTGCCCAACGGGACCTCCGTCAGCCTCGATTTCCCGGCCGACGCCATCCACCTGTTCGATGAGCAGGGCCGGGTGATCCCCACCGCGGCGTGAGCATTTGATGGTTTGACGGTCCCGGCCCTCTCCCCCGCCCGGCCACCCCATATTTTACAATGGTTTGGGCAACCGGCCGGTTGGGGTTGCCGAGAGATGCCCGCAGGGCATCCCAAGCCCCTGCGGGGCTTGCTCGGCAACGGCTGGAACCGAAGACCTACCCCACCGGCCCGTAGATCGACACCGGGGCGGCGACGCCGCGCAGCGGGTGTTCGCCCAGGTGGTCGAGCGGTTCACGCAGCAGGCGGGCCACCGGCGCGGTGATCAGCACCGGCCGCCCCAGCTCCTTGCACAGGGCCTCCACCCGGGCGGCTTCGTTGACGGCGCGGCCGATGACGGTGAAGTCCAAGCGGTCCGGCGCGCCCACATTGCCGAAGAACACCTCGCCCAGGTGGAGCGCGATGCCGGTGGCGAGCGGCCGCCAGCCTTCGATTGCGCCCAGGTCGTCGGGCGGCGCGGCGTTGAGGGCGTCCAGATCCGCCAGCGCTTGACGGGCCGCCGCCAGCGCCTGCGCCGCCGCGCGGGCCGCGCCATCCTCCCCCGCCGCGATGGGGAAGACGGCCAGCAGGCCATCGCCGAGGAACTTCAGAACCTCGCCACCGTGGCCCAGCACCGCCCCGGCCAGGGCGTCGAAATAGGCGTTCAGCACCGCCGTCACCGCCGGCCCCGGCAGGCGGTCCGACAGCCCCGTAAAACCGCGCAGGTCCGACATCCAGATGACCGCGCGGATGGCCTCGCCCGAGCCGCGCTTGATGGAGCCGTCCAGGACACGCCCGCCGGCCGCACGGCCCAGATAGGTGTCGGCCACATGGTTGGCGATGCGCAGCACGATGTGGCGCTCCACATGCAGGGCAAACAGCATGAGCAGGCGCCGCAGGGCGGTGAACTGGTCTTCGGAGAAGCCGGCGGGGTGGCTGGTCGCCACCGTGGCGGCATTGTGGTATTTGCCCGCACCGCCCAGTGGCAGGGCCACGTACTCCACGATGCCCTGGGCCGCCAGGTCGGCCATCAGCGGGAAGGCCGTACGTGCGGCTGCATCGGCTGTACGCGCACGCACCGTCTCACCCAGCTCGATCACGCGGTAGAGCGCGCTGCGGCGGTAGGCGTCGGTCCTGAGCGAGGCTTCGTCCACCTTGGCCTCGTCGGTCAGGCCGTCCGCCCGCAGCCATTGCCAGGTGAAGCAATAGATCTGCGGGTGCAGCGTGCCGGCATGCAGGCTCATGCGGTCGAGCGGGAGCCCGGCGGCCACAAGCCGGCGAACCAGATCGTGGAAGAGGGCGAGCAGGTCGGCTTCGGTGAGCGCACCGGTGAAGAGCCAGCGCTCGACCTCCTCCACCGTCGTCGGTGCGGCCGGGGGCGCGCCGTCGCCGCCGATGCGCCGCACCAGGGTTACGGCGGGCGGATAGACGCGCGGAGCGGGATCGAGATCGGCCAAGGGGGCACCGCAGTCGCTGTCGTTGCGACACACTATAAGGCTGGATCGGTCCGCGCGCGCCGCGATACCCCCTTGGCAGCAGATCTTGGCCGAAGCCTACCGGCCCGGCCGCTGTTCGCCCTTGGCGACCCGGTGGTCGCGGCCGCCCGTCCGGCTGTTGGGATGCGCGCTGCCGGCCGGCGGCCCGCCGACATCGGTGGACCTCTCCGGACCGTCGCAAACTCAAACGCTCTATTCGGCCCTGCGGAACGTCGCCGTTGAGTGCCAACCACGGCGCTGGTTGGTGTATTCGGCATCGAGGACACCGTCGTCGGTCATCTGGAACGTGGCGACGATCCCAGGGTTGAGCGGAACGATCAGACTGCCATCGCTGAAGAGTGCGGTCTCCCGCGTCCAGCCGGAGTCGGAAACGACAGAACTTGTCCCCCACGCGTAGATCACTTCAGCGGATGGCGGATCGATCGACTCTACCACAAGGTAGCTGTCCAATTCCCCGCCCCAATGGCCATGCCAAGTCCCGCTGTAGGCTGCCAATTCTGGCGCGACCTCGTCTGCCGGCGGGACGACCGACCGGTCGTCGGGAAGCGGCGCCGGGCGAAAGCCGGAGGTTGTCTGGCAACCTCCTGCCAGCGCGGCGACGAGAGCAAGAAAAGTAAGGGACCGTCGCATCACAAACACTTTCAATCAGTTTGAGAATTTCTGCTTTCAAAGACTATCATCTGTTGCAAACGGCCGTACTGCAATCCATAAGCGATCGATAGGGCAGAAAAAGCGCTATACGAGCACTTGGTCAAGCTACCCGGTTCCGGGGCCGGGGGCCGATCTCGCCCCCGTCCCGGTCGCCACTGGCAAGTCTAGAAAATTGACGCCTACCGGCCCGGCCGCTGTTCGCCCTTGGCGACCCGGTGGTCGCGGCCGCCCGTCCGGCTGTTGGGATGCGCGCTGCCGGCCGGCGGCCCGCTGCGCCGGCGCCGCCGCCGCGGCGCGGTGGGATGGTCCGCCGCCCGCCGGCCCACTGGCTCCGCCGCCGCCGCCGCCGGCGACTCGATGCCGGCCGTCGCCGCCGCCGCCACGCCGATGCTGTCGAGGCGGGCACCGACCAGCCGTTCGATATCCCGCAGCAGGCCGCGCTCGGCGGGATCGCACAGCGAAATGGCGATGCCGCCGCGGCCGGCCCGTGCCGTCCGCCCGATCCGGTGCACATAGGCTTCCGGCACGTTGGGCAGCTCGTAGTTCACCACGTGGGACACGTCGTCCACGTCGATGCCGCGCGCAGCGATGTCGGTGGCCACCAGGATCGCCGTCTGCCCCGACCGGAAGGCGGCCAAGGCCCGCTCGCGCTGGCTTTGCGACTTGTTGCCGTGGATGGCATCCGACGACAGTCCGGCGCGCTGCAGGTGCTGGTTCACCTTGTCCGCCCCATGCTTGGTGCGGGTGAACACGATGGCGCGCTCCATGTCGGGTGCCGACATCAGGTCGGTCAGCACACCGCGCTTCGACGCGCTGTCGGTGTGCAGCACGCTCTGGACGATGCGCTCGATGGGCCGCGCCGCGGCGGCAACGGCGATTTCCTGGGGATCGCTGAGGAAGTCCTGGGCGAGGCTGCGGATCGCCGGCGGCATGGTGGCGGACATCATCACCGTCTGCCGCACCTTGGGCAGCTTGGCCATGATGCGCCGGATCGCCGGAATGAAGCCGAGGTCGAGCATGTGGTCGGCCTCGTCCAGCACCACGGCGGTCGTGCGGTCGAGCCTGAGCACGCCGGCGGTCATGTGGTCGAGCAGCCGGCCCGGCGTGGCGACGACAATGTCGGCGCCGGCCGCCAGCGCCTTCACCTGCGGCGCCGGGCGCACGCCGCCGACGACGACGGCGACCGACGGGCGCTGGAAGCGGCCATAGGTCCGGATGTTGGCGGCGATCTGGGCGGCCAGCTCGCGCGTCGGCGCCAGGATCAGGGCGCCGCAGGTGTGCGGAGCGGTGATCGTCTTGCTGTGGCCGAGGCGGTGCAGCAGCGGCAGCACGAACGACGCCGTCTTGCCCGTGCCGGTCTGGGCGATGCCCACCACGTCGCGGCCCGCCAGCATGGCGGGGATCACATCGGCCTGGATGGGGGTGGGGGTGGTATAGCCTTCCGCCGCAACGGCGCGAAGGAGGGGCTCGGCAAGGCCAAGCTCGTTGAACTGTTTCAAGCGCAATCTCTCGCCACGGTCCGCGCACCCCTTGGGCCGCGGGCGGTGGTTATCTGTGTCATGTCGGGGAAGCGTGCGTAGATCAGCTGCCGGTGATTGGGGGCACCCCTGGCTTGGACTCCCGGGTGCTCTTCTTGGCAACGATCGATACGACGACAAGAAGGTCGTGCCGCTGATGATGGGTCATCATCCACGCGCAGCACTGGCCTCAGAGATGGCATGCCAACGGCCAAAGGGCAAGCCGCAAGGATGAACATGGCAGCCCGGCAGTGCTGCCGCTCGGGCCGGGACCGTTGCCGTCCCCGGCCCGAGCGGTGCGTCGGCCTACTGCATCAGCGCCAGAAATTCCGGGACGTGCAGCAAGATGAACTCGTTGTCGTCCGCCACGCCGATGGTGCGGCCGGTGGAGTACGGCAGGTTATTGTCGTTGGCGACGATGATGTGCTCGGCGTCCACCAGGTCGACATCCTCGATGGTGACGAAGGGGAAGGTGAACACCCCGTCGATGGTGCCGCGGAGCGCCACCCCGTCGGGATCGGCGATGTCCATCAGGTCGACATAGCCAAGCCGCTCCACGAAGCCGTCTTCATCGGTGGCGGCGAAGTCGAGCAGCCACACCCGCTTGTAGGTGGCCGGCACGTTGAAGCAGTCGGCCGTGGGCTCGCCCTCGCAGCCCAGGCGCGGATCGCCTTCGCCGTTGTCGCGCTCGATGAACAGGGCATAGGAGCCACCGATCATGTTGAAGTCGCCCACCGCATGGTCGGGGTCGTCGAAGCGCACCCGGTAGTCCTCGCCGGTGAACTGCTGGGCGGCCACATCGAACTGCAGCACCCGGATATAGGGCACCCCGTTCAGCGCCTCGCCCTCGCCGGTGGCAGGATCGATCAGCGGGGCTTCGAACATGGGGTAGAGGTAGGCCCCGTCCGGCGAGGCGGCCATGCCCTCGAAGCCGCGGCTGCGGCGCACCTGGAAGTCCAGCGGACCGGGCAGCGCGGGGCGCCCCAGGTGGTGGCTGTCGGGGCTGTCGACGGGAGTTCCCGCCACTTCGCTGCGGAAGAAGGCCACCACCTCGCCCGCGGTGTTGGTGGCGAACAGGTAGGGGCCGAATTCGTCGCCGAACCACAGCAGGTCGCCGATGGGCTGCACCGATTCGATGTCGAAATCAGCACCGGTGAGATAGCGCGTCTCCGTCGTCTCGGTGACGATCGGGAACGGCAGCATCGCGTCGGGATCGCTGAGGAAGGTAGTGCCCAGCATCTCCACCCGGCCGCTCTCCCAGTCGGGGCGCACATGGTGGACCATCAGCAGCGTGTCGGCGCTGTCGGCCTGGCTGCCGAAGCCGTTGTCCGTCAGCACCAGGTAGGTGCCATCGCCGAGCGTGGAGATGCCGGAGAAACCCTGCACCGGCTGGCCGACGAAGGGCAGGTACATGCCGGTGGTGCGCAGCGCCCCTTCGGCCGACAGCCAGGTGGAGCCTTCGCGCGTGTAGAGGCTGGCGTCGCGCTGGTTGCCGGGGCCGGTGAAGCGCCCGGAGGTCTGGAAGTAGCTGGGGGCATCGGCCGGGGCCGGCGCGAAGGTGGCGGCCGGCAGCACGGCATGGCCGGCGAGCGTGGCCGGGTAGGCGTCTTGCGCGGCGGCGGACGTGGCGGTCAGGACCAGGCCCAGCGCGGTCATCGCGGTGGTGCGGAACATCGGCATCCTCCGGTTTCGGGATCTTGCCGGGCACGCAAGGTGGCGCACCCGCGCTGCGCAGGTGTAGCCCCCGCCCGTTACCGGTCCGGGACACGCCGATGACCGTTCGGAGAACACCGGTGGCGTCGGCCGGGGCTTGCGCCCGGCCGGCGGAGGCGGGAGGGTCGCGGCCGTACCTGCCATTGTTCCGGACCGCCGCCATGCCCCTTGAGGTCGCGCCCCTCGCCATCCCCGACGTCAAGCTGATCCGCCCGGTTCGGCACGGCGACCACCGTGGCTACTTTTCTGAGACGTACAGCCGGCGTGCCCTTGCGGAGGCCGGCATCGCCACGGAGTTCGTGCAGGACAACCAGGCCCTTTCCGCCGAGGCGGGCACCGTGCGCGGCCTGCATTTCCAGGTGCCGCCCCATGCCCAGGCCAAGCTGGTGCGCGTCCTGCGCGGCGCCATCTTCGACGTGGCGGTCGACCTGCGCCGCGGCTCGCCCACCTACGGGCAGCACGTGTCGGCGGTGCTGACGGCGGAGAACTGGACGCAGATCCTGGTGCCGGTGGGGTTCGCCCACGGCCTGGCGACCATCGCCCCCGACACCGAGGTCTTTTATAAGGTGAGCGCATTCTATGCGCCCGAGCATGATTTGGGCTTGCTGTGGAACGATCCCGCGCTGGCCATCGCCTGGCCGGTGGAGGCCGCCGCGGCGATCCTTTCGGCCAAGGACAAGGTGCAGCCGAGGCTCGCCGACCTGCCGGAGCACTTCCGATACGACCCGCCGGCGACATGACGGGGCGCAGGTGGCGGCAGACTCCTAACGCGGCAGGCCGCGGCCTTCCTGGTCCGCCCAGCCGATCAGCCGGCGCGTCAGCAGGCGGTAGGGCTTCTGGTAGATCACCATCCAGATGCGGGCGAACGGTGTCTTCTTGGCCACCAGCGCGCGTTGCTTGGCCGTCAGGTGCTGCGGGCAGTTCTTGCGCTTGTGCTTCAGCAGGTGGCGCAGGTCCTCCCGCGCCATGGTGCGGAAGACGAAGCCGCGGCGGCGCTGGCAGCGGGAGAGCTGGAAATCGATGATCACCGGCTCGCCCGCCTCGGTCACCACCCAGTTGCCGCGCTTGGCAAGGTCGTTGTGCGCCACCCCGCGGCGGTGGATGCGATGCAGCAGGGCGGCCGCCTTGGGGTAGAAATCCGGATCGGTCACCGGCCGGTCCATCAGGGTGTGGCCGGGCAGATAGCTGCGCTCCAGCACCCCGTCGCGCCACGAGATCAGGACGGGCACCCCCTCCAGCCCCGCCAGCCGGCGCAGCGCCTTGGCCTCGCGATGGGCGAAGTACCAGGCCAGCGGCCGGGTCGGCCACGGCGCTTCGCGGGGCAGCCGCCGGGTGATGGGCACGCCGTCGGCGTGGCAGCCGTGCTCGATGCGCCCGAACAGGTCCCGCTTCAGGACGGCGATGAGGTGCCAGTCGGAGCCGTTGGGATGTTCGGGGGCCATGGGCTGCTCCTGCAAAGGGGCGCGGCGCGAACGATCGGGCATGGCCGGCGCAGGGGACTTAAAGGGACAGCCGACGAACCGCCCGGCTTCCCCTCGACAGCCGCGACGGACCACCTCCTGCCTCTATACTCGAACAGGCCGAAGGCGATCCACCACCTTGGCGCGCGATCTGGCCGGGGACGCCGACAAGGCGACTGTGCAAGGGAGCGGCGCGCCGCGGGACCAGTGCGTTCGGGCAGGATGGGGCGGACGCTGGAGCGGGTGAAGGGAATCGAACCCTCGACACGTAGCTTGGGAAGCTACTGCTCTACCACTGAGCTACACCCGCGCCGGGCCGGCAGATATGCACCCGCCGTCCCACCCTGTCCAGTAGCAGGCCCGCCGCCATGACAACCCCGTGAGCCGCCGCCCCTGGGCGTTGTCCCGCCGCGCCGGGCACGATACCTCAGACCCGGAGGACCGGCTCCGACCGACCTCCTGGCCGTCGTCGGACCCGCAACCTGAGGGAGACCAGCCATGGACCTGCAGCGCCGCGGCCTTGTCCGGTGGCTTGCCGCTGCCCTCGCACTCGCCCTCTGGCCGCAGGGCGGCTTCGCCCAGCAGGCGGACAGCCCCGTCACCGGGCCGGACGATCCGCGCTGGCAGGCGATCGTTCAGCAGGCGCGCGGCCAGACCGTCTATTTCAACGCCTGGGGCGGCTCCGACCGCATCAACGACTACATCGCCTGGGCGGCCGGCCGTGCCGAGGACCTCTACGGTCTCGCGGTGGTGCATGTCCGGGTCGGCGACATTTCCGAGGTGGTATCCCGCGTGCTGGCCGAACGCACCGCCGGGCGCAGCGCCGGCGGCTCGGTCGACCTCATGTGGATCAACGGCGAGAACTTTGCCGCGATGCGGGAAAACGGGTTGCTGGGCGAGCCCTTCACCCACCTGCTGCCCAGCTTCCGCTACGTCGATACCGAAGCCCGGCCGACCACGGTGGTGGATTTCGGCGTGCCGACAGACGGGCTGGAAAGCCCCTGGGGCATGGCCCAGCTCGTCTTCCTCTACGACACGGCCCGCACGTCCGAGCCGCCGCGCTCCATCCCCGCCCTGCTGGACTGGGCAGCGGCCCACCCCGGCCGCTTCGCCTACCCCCAGCCGCCCGACTTCCACGGCTCCACCTTCCTGAAGCAGGCGCTGATCGCCCTGGTGGACGACCCGGCGGTGTTGCAGCGGCCGGTGGACGAAGCAGATTTCGCCGCGGTCACCGCCCCCTTGTGGGGCTATCTGGATGCGCTCCACCCGAACCTGTGGCGCGGTGGGGCGGTCTTCCCCCAGGCCGGCCCGCAGTTGATCGGTCTGCTCGACGACGGCGAGATCGACATCGCCTTCAACTTCAATCCGTCGGAAGCCAGTGCCGCCATCGCCAGCGGCCAGCTTCCCGACACCGTGCGCACCTACGTTCTGGAGGGCGGCACGCTCGCCAACAGCCATTTCCTGGCGATCCCCTTCAACGCCAACGCGCGCGCCGGCGCCCTGGTGTTCGCCGACTTCCTGCTGTCGCCGGAAGCCCAGCTCCGCAAGATGGACCCGCAGGTGTGGGGCGATCCCACGGTGCTCGCCTATGACCGCCTGCCCGGTGACTGGCGCGTGCGCTTCCAAGCCCTACCGCTGGGCATCGCCACCTTGTCGGCCGACGACCTGGGCACGCCCTTGATGGAGCCGCACCCGTCGTGGATGACGGCACTCGAAGCCGAATGGCAGCGCCGCTACGGGAGCTGAGGAATGGAGCGCCGGCCCGCCGCGGCTGGCTGGCGCTCGTCCCCTGGGCCACCCTGGCGGTGTTCCTGGGGCCGGTGGTGCTGGGGCTGATCGGCACGCTGCTGCCGGCCTTCGGCATCCTGCCGGCGCTCGGCGGGACCGGCTTGACGCTGACCGCCTGGGAGCGGCTGGCCGCCGCACCCGGGCTGGCCGGGTCGCTGTGGCTGTCGGTCTCCACCGGGGTGGCCTCGACACTGCTGTCGCTGGCCATCGCCCTTGCCGTGCTGGCGGCCGGCTACGGCACGCGGCCGTTCGCCTGGGTGGAGCGCCTGCTGGCGCCGCTGCTGGCGATCCCCCATGCCGCCCTGGCGCTGGGGCTTGCCTTCCTATTGGCCGCCAGCGGTTGGGGCGTGCGCCTGCTGCACGGGCTGGGTGGGCTGGCCGGGGCCGACGTGTTCGCTCTCCCGCCGCTCCATGCCCCCCTGCAGGACCCCGACGGCATCGCGCTGACGCTGGGGCTGGTGGTGAAGGAAACGCCGTTCCTGGTGCTGATGGGCCTGGCCGGGCTGGGACAGGTAAACGCCGCGCGATCGCTCGCGGCGGCCCGTGCGCTCGGCTATGGCCGCATGACCGCCTGGGCCAAGGTGGTGCTGCCGCAGCTCTACCCGCAGATCCGCCTGCCCCTCTATGCGGTGCTGGCGTTCTCTTTGTCGGTGGTGGACATGGCGCTGATTCTCGGGCCGGGCACGCCGCCGCCGCTGGCCGTACAGGTTCTACGCTGGTTCAACGACCCCGACCTGTCGCTACGATTCGTCGCATCGGCCGGGGCCTGCCTGCAACTGGCCCTGGTGGTGGGGCTGATCGGGCTGTGGCGGTTGGCCGAGATGGCGGCGGCCCGGCTGCTGCGTCCGTGGCTGACGAGCGGCCGCCGCGGCACCTCCGGTGTCCTCGGCCGCACCGCCGGGGTCCTGGGATGGGCGGCGGTGGCCGGCACCAGTGCCGCTGGGATGCTGGCCATGGCCGTTTGGTCGGTGGCGCGGCGCTGGCGTTTCCCCGACCTGCTGCCGGGCGAGCTGACGCTGGACACCTGGGCGCGCGGCCTCGCCCTGCTTGCCGGACCATTGGGCGCGACCGTGCTGGTGGCGGCTCTCGCCAGTGCGATCGCCGTGGCGCTGAGCCTGGGCTGCCTGGAATACGAAGACCGCGCCGGCATCCGCCCGTCCACCCGCGCGCTGTGGCTGCTCTACACGCCCTTGCTGGTGCCGCAGATCGCCTTTCTCTTCGGCATTCAGGTGCTGCTGGTGCTGCTGCGCCTGGACGGCACGCTGGCGGCCCTGGTGTGGAGCCACCTGCTGTTCGTGTTGCCTTACGTGTTCCTCACCTTGTCCGACCCCTGGCGGGCGCTCGACCGGCGCTATGCGCGCGCTGCCCTGTGCCTGGGCGTGCGCCCGCGGACGGTGTTCTGGCGTGTCAAGCTGCCGATGCTGCTGCGCCCCATCCTGTTCGCCGCGGCGGTGGGCATCGCCGTCAGCGTCGCCCAGTACCTGCCCACCTTGTTCGCCGGGGCCGGCCGCTACGCCACCTTGACCACCGAGGCGGTGGGCCAGGCCGCCGGCGGCGATCGCCGCACCATCGGGGTTGCCGCGGTGGCCCAGATGGCCGTGCCGCTGCTCGGCTTTGCCCTGGCGCTGGCGCTCCCGGCACTCGCCTTCCGCCGCCGCCGGGGTGTCGCTTGAGCCCGGCCGCCACCCTGGTGCTGCAGGACGTGTCGGTGCGCGTCGGCGGGCGGCGGCTGTTCCAGCCCCTCGACCTCACCGTGACCGCTGGTCGCATCACCACCATCATGGGGCCGTCCGGATCGGGCAAGTCGAGCCTGCTGGCGCTCATTTGCGGCACCCTGGCGGGACCGCTCCGGCCGGAGGGCCGCGTGCTGCTGGACGGCGTGCCCATCGGCCACCTGCCACCCGAACGGCGCGGCGTCGGCATCCTCTTCCAGGACGACCTGCTGTTCCCCCATCTCAGTGTCGGCGAAAACCTGCTGTTCGGCATGCCGCGCCGCCCCGGCACGGCAACCGGCGGTCGTGCGGCACGCCGCCAAAACGCCCGCAACGCCTTGGCCAACGCCGATCTCGCCGGCTTTTTCGACCGCGACCCGGCGACCCTGTCAGGCGGCCAGCGCGCCCGCGTGGCGGTTCTGCGGACCCTGCTGGCCGAGCCGCGCGCGCTGCTTCTGGACGAACCGTTTTCCAAGCTGGACATGGAACTGCGCGGGCGATTCCGTCGTTTCGTCTTCGATCATGCCGAAAGCCGCCGCCTGCCCACTCTGCTCGTCACCCACGATATGGCCGATGCCGACTCGGCGGGCGGCCCGATGGTGACACTTGCCTGCGCAGAAACAAAAGCGGAACCGTGACTTGCGCTGCCCTAATCCGTCGAAAATGCAGGATTTCCTCGCTATGCGAGATATTCATTGCCGGCGATTTTCTGCTATACACCGAGCGGAGGCTCGCATGTCCGGTGCCCCCTCGCGCCATGCAAACTGCCGGCTTAGGTCGGTGGACACTTGGCGGGTGACGGGTTTAAGGCTAAAGCTGTTCCGAGTTCGGATGTGTACCGGGCCACATCAAGCGATCTGATCGCCAATCCGAGGGGACTTAGAGGGGTATATCGAAATGCGACTCACCCGTTACCTGACAATGTTCGCAGGGGCTACCCTGCTTGCCGGATGCATCGGCCAGGACGTCGAGCTGCTGAACAACACGGAAGCAGTCGGCAGCCCGTTCACCCAGCAACTGGCGTCGGAGTATCGCGATCTCGCGAACTTCGAAGCGTTCGAGATGGAAGACTGGCGCGACGCCGAGTTCTTTGCCCGCAAGGGCCTCGCCGCTGCCGCCGGTGAAAATGTCGAGCCGTCGGTTCTCGCCGACTGGGCCATTCCCGAGGCATACCTGCCTGAGCTGACGGACGCCCGTGCGCGTCTGGTCGCGGCCCTCAACGGCGGCGCTCGCGAGAGCTTCCCGGTTGAGGCGGCGGTCGCCCAGGCCAAGTTCGACTGCTGGGTCGAGCAGCAGGAAGAGAACATCCAGCCCGACCACATCGCGGCGTGCCGTGATGCCTTCTATGCCGCCATGGCGATCATCGAAGGCCCGATCCCGCAGCAGGGCGAAGCATACTTCGTGTTCTTCGACTTCGACCGCACCAACATCACTCCGGAAGCGCAGACCGTGCTGAACCAGGTGCTGAGCGATTGGGCGGCCCAGGGCAACCCGACCATCATGGTCGTCGGCCACACCGACCGTTCGGGTAGTGCGGCCTACAACCTCGGCCTGTCGCAGCGCCGCGCCGCTTCGGTGAGTGCTGCCCTGCAGGCTGGCGGCGTGCCGGCCGGCGTGATCGTCACCGACGCCCTTGGCGAAAGCCAGCCGCTGGTGCCGACGCCCGATGGCGTGCGCGAGCCGTCCAACCGTCGTGCGGAGGTCAGCTTCCAGTAATCTCCAACTGGACGTGATCTTGCGGGCTTAGCCCGCCAGGGAAGGGGCCGGACGGGAAACCGTCCGGCCCTTTTCGGTTGCGCCCGATGCGGGCCCGTTCCGTCTCCGCTCCGCCCGCCCGGAACGGCGGAGCACGCGATTTTTCCAGGCAAGACGCTTGTCCCGCGGCACACGGCGCCTAACTGGCATCGGTGCCCGGTGTCCCGGCTGGCGATGCCGGCCCACGCGTTGACCGTCGATTGACCCCAGGAGAACCGGCCGGATGGAGTATAGCTGCACGACCCGGTCGATCCGTGTCTCGGTCGAGCCGGCCTTCTTGGAGGAGCAATCCTCGCCGACCGAAAACCACTATGTCTGGGCCTACTTCGTACGCGTGGAAAACCACGGCACCGACGCCGTACGCCTGCTCAGCCGCTATTGGCACATCACCGATGCCGCCGGCCGCGTGACCGAAGTGCGTGGCCCCGGGGTGGTCGGCGAACAGCCGCTGATCGGGCCGGGCGAAGCCTTCGAGTACACGTCGGGCTGCCCGCTCAACGCGCCGTCCGGCGTCATGCACGGCTCCTACACGATGGAAACGCCCGCCGGCGACCGCTTCCCGGTGACGGTGCCGGCCTTCTCGCTGGACAGCCCCCACCAGATCTGCCGGCCCCACTGACGCGAGCCGCCGGAGGCGCCCGGCGGGTCGAGGCCATTTCCCCGGCGCCCGAAATGCTTTAGACCGTTTCAGGTCGTGGTCGGTCCCGACGCCGCCATGGGCGGGCCGGGGTCCTGTCATTGGCTTCCTGCGCGGCGCCGGCATCGGTCCGCACGCGACCCGTATACACGCCAACGGTTGCGCCTGTTTTGACTGCCGCGGTCCGCACGTGTTCGACCTCCGCCCTGTCCTCTTCGTGATCGGTTTGCTGCTGACGGTGCTGGGCACCGCCATGCTGATCCCGGCCATGGTCGACCTGGCCATGGGCAGTGCCGACTGGCAGATCTTCGCCGCCAGCTTCGCCGTGACCATCTTCGTCGGTGTGGCGCTGGCGATTTCCGCCCGGACCGACGTGCGCACGCTGGACACCCGCCAGGCCTTCGTGCTCACCACCTCCGCCTGGGTGGTGATGGCGGCCTTCGGGGCGCTGCCCATGGTGTTCTCCGAGCTGGAGCTGAACTACACCGACGCCTTCTTCGAGAGCATGTCGGGCATCACCACCACCGGCTCCACGGTGATCGTCGGGCTCGATTTCGCACCCCCCGGCATCCTGCTGTGGCGGGCCCTGCTGCAATGGCTGGGCGGCGTCGGCATCATCGTCATGGCCCTGTCGGTGCTGCCCATGCTGCGGGTCGGCGGCATGCAGCTCTTCCGCATGGAGGGCTCCGAAGCTTCGGAGAAGGCGCTGCCCCGGGCCACCCAGATCGCCGCCGCCATCATCCTGATCTATCTGGCGCTGACCATCCTGTGCACCGTCGCCTACGTGCTGGTGGGGATGACCTGGTTCGAGGCGGTCGCCCATTCCATGACGACCATCGCCACCGGCGGCTTCTCCACCGCCGACCAGTCCATCGGCCAGTATCAGAGCCTCGGCGTCGATGTGGTGGCCACCATCTTCATGATCCTGGGCAGTCTGCCCTTCCTGCTCTACCTCAGGATGGTACGCGCCGTCGGCAACCCGGCACCGCTGCTGAAGGACCGCCAGGTGCAATGGTTCCTTGCGATCCTGGCGCTGGCGATCGCCACCATGACGTTCTACCTGCTGAGCCAGCATCCGGAGCTGAGCCTGGGCGATGCGCTGCAGCTCACCACCTTCAACGTCACCTCGGTGATGACCGGAACCGGGTATGCCTCGGCCGATTACGGGCAATGGGGATCGTTTGCCGTCGGTGCTCTGTTCTTGCTGATGGTCGTGGGCGGCTGTGCCGGCTCCACCACCTGCGGCATCAAGGTATTCCGCTTCCAGGTGCTGTACGCGTCCACAAGCGCCCTGCTGGCCCGCCTGCTGCACCCCCACGGGGTGTTCACGCCCTACTACAACGGCAAGCCGATCCCCGAGACCGTTTCGGAATCGGTGATGAGCTTCTTCTTCCTGTTCGCCCTGTCGTTCTGCGTGCTGGCCCTGGGCCTGGCGGCCATGGGGCTGGACTTCATCACCAGCATGTCGGGTGCCGCCACCGCCATCGCCAATGTCGGTCCCGGCCTGGGCGAACAGATCGGCCCCGCCGGCACCTTCACCAATTTGCCCGACGCGGCCAAATGGCTGATGTCGTTCGGCATGCTGCTCGGCCGCCTGGAGGTGTTCACCGTCCTGGTACTGTTCCTGCCGAGCTTCTGGAGGAGTTGACGCACGTGCTCCACGCCGACCCGATCGGGCTGCTCGATCGCCTGATCGCCTTCGATACCGTGTCGAACCGCTCCAACCGGGCGCTGATCGACTGGGTCGCCGACTACCTCAACGGCCACGGGGTGGACGCCCAGGTCCTGCCGTCGCTCACCGGCAACAAGGCCAACCTGCTGGCCACCCTCGGCCCCCAGGTGGAGGGCGGCATCGTGCTGTCCGGCCACACCGACGTGGTGCCGGTGGAGGGCCAGAGCTGGTCCAGCGATCCCTTCCGGCTGACCGAGCGCAATGGCGCCTACTACGGCCGCGGCGCTGCCGACATGAAGGGGTTCGTCGCCCTCGCGCTGGCCATGGTGCCGGAGCTGCTGGCGCGCGACCTCCGGGTCCCCGTGCACCTTGCCTTCACCCATGACGAGGAAACCGGCTGCCTTGGCGTGCCGGCGCTGATCGCGGCCTTGGAAACCAGCGTCCCCCGGCCGGACATCGTGGTGGTGGGCGAGCCGACCATGTTGACCCCGGTGAACGCCCACAAGGGCTGCTATTTCTACGAAACCACCGTGACCGGCCGCGAGGCCCATTCCAGCGCCCCGCATCTCGGCGTCAGCGCCATTTCCGCCCTGGTGGAGATCGCCAGCTTCCTCGACGCCGAGGCGCTGGAGGCGGCGCGCCACCCCGTGCCGGCCAGCGCCGGGCTGGGCACCTTCGATCCGCCCTGGAGCACGCTCAACCTGGGCTGGATCGAAGGCGGTTCGGCCGCCAACATCGTCGCCAACCATGCCAGCCTGGTGTGGGACTTCCGCCCCCTGCCCGACCAGGATCCCGACGCGGTGGTGGCGCGGCTCGACCGCTTCATCGCAGAGAAGGTGCTGCCGGGCCTGCAGGCGCGCTGTCCGGAAGCGGCGGTGCGCACCGACCGCATCGCCGGCGTCCCGGCCTTCAAGCCTGACCCCGACGGCCCGGCGGAACTGCTGGCCCGCGCCCTCACCGGCGCCAACCAAGGCCGCACGGTGGCCTTCGCGTCGGAAGCCGGCCTCTACCAGCGCGCCGGCATCTCCACGGTGATCCTGGGACCGGGCGACATCGCCGTCGCCCACAAGCCCGACGAGCACATCACCCAGGCACAGCTCGACGAAGGATTGGCGCTGCTCTACCGCTTGGCCGACTGGGCGACCGCCTGAGCGGCGTTTGGGGGCCATTTGCTCCGTGCCGGTCGGCACTCCCTTCCGGCCAGCCAAGCCCGTGTCGACCATCGGGCGGTCAGGAGGGGGAGCGGGCCGGAAGCGAACACCAGCGCGCGAACGTGCCCTGGCCAGCGCCGGCGCCGACGGCGCCATTGTGTAGCCACGGCCGACGGCCAGGATTGGATCATGGCACGGACGGGATCCAACGGTGGCCCACACTACCGGCCGCGCGGCGGCATCCTTGTCGGGCTCGCCGGCTGGGTGGCCCTGGTGGGGGTGACGGGTGCGGTCGGCTGGCTGGCGCTCGGCGCCTGCGGGCTCGCTTGGCGCGACGGCCAACCGGTGCTCGATTTCTGCCCGGCACCGGCCGCCGCCCCGCCGCCGTCCACCGCCCTGCTGGTCGAAGAGCAGCGCGGCCGCGAACTTGAGGATCGCCTGGCGCAGCTCCGCCTCGCCCTCATCGCCGCCCCGGATTGCCCCGCCCCGCCGGCCCCGGAGATCGTGGTGGCGGCGCTGGAGGAGGAGCCACCGCCCGAACCGGAGCCGCACCCTGCCCCCGTGTTCGACCTGCCGCAGCATCGCCCGGACCCGCCGCCGCTGCCCGAACCGCGCGAGCAGGTGGCCGAGCTGCCGCCGGCGCCGCAGGCCGACATTCCCGAAGATGCCTGGGACCGACGCGACACCGCCTTCCTGGAAGGCTGCTGGACCCTGATCTCGCCGCAGAGCCTGCAGGACACCCAGCGCGGCATCAACCGGCCCATGGCCGACTGGCGCATCTGCTTCGATGCCAACGGCAACGGCTACCAGACCATCGGCGTCAGCGACGGCGACCGCTGCACTGGCGGCGTGCGCGCCCAATTCACGCCGGGCGGCAGCCTGTCCATGACCAGTGTGGGCGACATCCCGTGCAACGGCGGCTCGGTGCCCCAGATCATCCAGGATTGCCAGAGGCAGGCCGACGGCACCGCGCAATGCGTCGGCCGCCAGCCGTCGGCCAACCGCTACGGCATCGTCTCCACCTTCCGGCGGTAGTGCTGCACGCGCGCAGTCAAACCACTGTGGCGTCCACCACCGTCAGTCCTGCGGGGGGGGGGGGGGCCGACGAAACGGGCCGACATGGCGCGGCGACAACCGCTCAGGCCGGGGCCAGGGCGTCCACCAGGCTGGCGAACATGGGCTTGCCGTCGGTGGTGCCGTGGGCCGGCTCCGCCGCCCGTTCGGGGTGCGGCATCAGTCCCAGCACGGTGCCCGTCTGGTTGACGATGCCGGCGATATCGGCCAGCGCGCCGTTGGGGTTGGCGGGCCCGCCGGCCAGCGACACCCCGGCCCCCCCGTCGGGGTCCGGCACATAGCGGAAGGCGACCTGGCGGTTGTCCTCCAGCCGCGCCAGCGTGTCGGCATCGGCGAAATAGTTGCCGTCCATGTGGGCAACCGGAATGCGCACCACCTGGCCGCGCTGGTAGTGGGCGGTGAAGTCGGTATCCGTCCGCTCCACCCTGAGTGCCACCTGGCGGCTGACGAAGCGCAGCGAGCCGTTGCGCAGCAGGGCACCCGGCAGCAGGCCCGCTTCGGTCAGCATCTGGAAACCGTTGCAGATGCCCAGCACCCGCACCCCGGCGTCGGCCTTTTCCTTCACCGCCCGCATCACCGGCGAGTGCGCCGCCATGGCGCCGGCGCGCAGGTAGTCGCCGTAGGAAAAGCCGCCCGGCAGCACGATCAGGTCGGCCGGCGGCAGCTCGGTTTCACCGTGCCACACCATGGCCGGCGGCCGGCCCGCGGCGTGCGTCAGCGCGACCTGGACGTCGCGGTCGCAGTTGGAGCCGGGAAAGACGATGACGACGGCGCGCATGGGCGGACCCCGCTGGATGGACGGCCGCACTTGGCCGCGGACGGACCGAGCGCCGTTCGATCTGACGGACTCGCCGCGCGATCCATCAGGCCCGATAGGCGCTCACAAATTCAAGAACCGAGAGCACGGCCACTCTCATCCATCGCCGCCGCGCCGTAAAGGCGCAGGGCTGCAGCGCCCGCGACCGGCCATGCCCAGGCCACGCAGTCGCCACACTGCTGTGGTCGACTCGAGCCTGGATTGCCCCGCGGACAGCTCGCGGATGGCCCAAGGTTAGCCCGGGTCTAGCCTGGGGATAGCCCTGGGATAGCCTGGGGAAGGGAGGTGCGACCATGCGACGTTGCTTCGCTGCCATCGCCGTTGCCGCGCTGCTGGCGCTGGCTCCGGCCGCCGCGTCGGCCCAGGTGGCCTACGTCAACGGCAACGGCCAGGTGGTGTATCTCGGTAACCAGGGCGTCGTGGCCGCGCCCTATGCCACGGCCCCACCTTTCGGCAATGCCTACGGCTACCGCCGCGGCCACGGCACGGGTGTGGCGATCGGCAACCATGGTCCCGCCTTCGGCCAGCCCTACACCCAGGGGAACTGCCCGCCGGCCGGCCAATGGGGCAGCCAGTGGGGCAATCCCTGGGACCGCCGCGGCTTCGGCAACGGCGCCATCGTGGTAACGCCCGGCCAGCTTGCCACCGGCCGTGGCGTCTACGCGCCGGCCTTGGGCACCTACCAGCCCACGGTGCAGCCGCATCAGGTCTACACCAACAATCCGGTCACTCGGGCGCTCGGCTCCGGCCATCCGGTGTGGCGGTTCTACTACGGCGATTGAGCGATCTGCGCGGGTGTGGATAGTCTTCGGCGGCGGCCGCAACGGCCGCCGTCCTGAGGAGGCTGTCCCATGCTCAACGAGTTCAAGGAATTCATTGCCCGCGGCAATGTGGTGGACATGGCCGTCGGCATCATCATCGGTGCCGCGTTCACCGCGATCGTCACCTCGGCCGTCAGCGACATCCTGACCCCGTTCATCGGCGTGTTCACCGGCGGGATCGATTTCTCCAACCTCTACATCAACCTGTCGGGCGGCGAGTACGAGTCGCTGGCCGCGGCCCAGGAGGCCGGGGCGGCCACCATCAACTACGGCCTGTTCATCAACGCGGTGATTCGCTTCTTCATCGTCGCCTTCGTGGTGTTCTTGCTGGTGAAGAACGTCAATCGCCTGAAGCGGCAGATGGAAGGGGCCGCGGTGGAGGACGCGCCGGCCGAGGAAGCCCCCGCTCCGCCACCGCCGGAGGTGGTGCTGCTGACGGAGATCCGCGACCTGCTGAAGAAGTAGCGGAGCGCACCGCTCAGGCGAGCGGCGGCGGTGCCGGGCGTTCGGCCGTCTCCAGGTAGAAGTGCCAGAGCAGGAAGGTCGCGGCACTGCGCCGCGGCCGCCAGGCTTCCGCCAAAGCGCGCAACTCGTCGGGCTTGGGCCGGGCGTCGGCGCCGCTCAGCCACTGCCAGGCGACCAGCAGCGCCAGGTCGCCCGCCGGCAGGATGTCGCGCCGGCCGAGCGACCACAGCAGGTAGTTCTCCGCCGTCCAACGGCCGATGCCCGGCAGCGCGGTCAGGGCGGCGATGGCGGCTTCGTCGTCGGGGTCGGCGGCCACGGCAGCCAGGCTGACGCTGCCGTCCAGCACCGCTTCGCCAAGCGCACGGACATAGCGGATCTTCTGGCGGCTGAAACCGCACGCCTTCAAGTCCGCCTCGTCCAGCACCAGCAGGGCCTGCGGCGTCACCGCGTCGACTCGCGCGCACAGCTTGGCCCACATGGCCGCGGCGGCGCGGGTGGAGACCTGCTGTTCCAGGATGTGGCGCACCAGGGCAGGGAAACCGGCGGGACGCGGCGCCAGGCTGGCCCGCCCATGGGGGCTGGACACGCGGTGGAAGTCCGCCACGTTGGCGCGCAGCCAGTCGGCGTCGGCAGCGACCGCCGGCGGCAGGACAGACTCGGGCCTCACGCCTCGGCGAGCTGGATGGCGTAGCGCTCGATCACCGGGTTGGCGAGCAGTGTCCGGCACATCTCGTCCACCTGGGCGCGGGCTTTGGCCGGATCGCTTTCCGGCAGGTCCAGCTCGATCAGCTTGCCCTGGCGCACATTGTCCACCCCGGCGAAGCCCAGCCCGGCCAGCGCATGGCCGATGGCCTGCCCCTGCGGATCCAGCACGCCCGGTTTCAGCGTGATCTCGACACGCGCCTTCATGCCCGGTCCCTCACACTACGGGTCACAGTGCGGCCTGCTGGGAGCCGCGCAGCTCCGTCACCTCGGCCTCCGGCAGCACGCCGAGACGCCGTGCGATCTCCCGGTAGGCGCCTTCCACATTGCCCAGGTCCTGGCGGAAGCGGTCCTTGTCCAGCTTCTCGTTGGTCTGGACATCCCACAGGCGCGCACTGTCCGGGCTGATCTCGTCGGCCAGGATGATGCGCACGTCGCCGTGCTCGTTGTAGACGCGGCCGAACTCCAGCTTGAAGTCGACCAGCTTGACCCCGACCCCGAGGAACAGGCCCGACAGGTAATCGTTCACCCGGAGCGCCAGTGCCACCATGTCGTCCAGGTCCTGGGTGTGGGCCCAGTTGAACGCGGTGATGTGCTCCTCGGTGACCATCGGGTCGCCCAGCTCGTCGGACTTGTAATAGAACTCGACGATGGAGCGCGGCAGCGGCGTGCCTTCGGCGATGCCGAAGCGCTTGGAGAAGCTGCCCGCGGCAATGTTGCGCACCACCACCTCGATGGGGACGATCTCCACCTCATGGATGAGCTGTTCGCGCAGCGACAGCCGCCGGATGAAATGGTTGGGCACACCGATCTCGCTCAACCGCGTCATCAGGTATTCGGAGATCGAGTTGTTGAGGACGCCCTTGCCGGAAATCACGCCCTTCTTCTGGGCGTTGAAGGCGGTCGCGTCGTCCTTGAAATACTGCACCAGGGTCCCCGGCTCCGGTCCTTCGTAAAGGATTTTCGCCTTGCCCTCGTAGATGCGTCTGCGTCGGCTCATCGAGTGGGGGGCCTTTCTCAGGATCGCGGCCGGGACGCCGCGCCTCTTCGTATATAGCAACGGGTCAATGCGGTCTCAACGCGGCGGTGCAGGCACGGCCGATGCAACGCGGCGCCAATCGCCATCGCCCGGCCGTCCTGGGGCGAACAGCCACAGCGGTACCGCCGGCGTGCCGTCCGCAGCCACCAGGCCAGGTGCCGGCAGGCCCACCAGGCTAGCGCACACGGTGCCGTAGTCGCGGTCGGTGACCACCGTCATGCCGCCGAGCGGGCCGTCCTTGGGATCATGCTCGCTGAGCGCCATCACCTCCAGCCACGCATGCCAGTCATCCCTGGCCGGATCTGGCCGCGGGCCGGCGGCCAGACGGGTGCGGAAGCGGTCGCGCGGGCCGGCAGGATCGTTCAGGTCGTCGGCGGCGAGCAGCGACAGCCCATCGGGCAGCGGCGTCACCGCCACCCGCGACTCGCCGCGGTTGGCCACCCAGTAGCCGTCGCGGTTGTCCATCACCACCAGGTTGAACGGCCGGTAAGCGGCGGGATTGAGGTCGGCCAGGGCCGTCGCCGCGGCCACCGCGTCGGCATGGTCGAGCGCTTCCAGCACGAGTTCGCCGCGGCTGCGCTTGCCCGGCGCCGGCCCCAGAGTGCCGCGGCGGTTGACCATGACGGCGACGACTCCGGCATCGTTCATGGCCATCCAGGAGCCGCCCGACGCGTCGTCCAGGCCGCCCGTCACGTCGGGCCGATCGGGCCAATGGCGGGCGGGTGATTGCCAGGATCGCGACAACCGCTCGTCGCGAATGGCTGCCAGGACAACCGGCCAGTCGGCTTCCGGCCGGCGGTCAACGATAACGGTACACATGGCTGATGTCCTTGGATTCCATAGAGATCTCAGGGCCACAAACGCGACTCGAGACAATTGCAGGCACCCCGCGCCTATGGTTAGAAAAGCAGAGCATGCGGTCGTGATACCACCTGTGAGCGGGTCGGTGCCTGCGAATCGGCCGGCAGGCAAATGCCGCCCGAATTGCGCCGGGCCTGGGAGGGGCCGATAGATGACCACCTTCGATGAACGGGAACGCGGCTTCGAGACGCAGTGGCAGCATGACGAAGAGGTGCGGTTTCGTGTGCTGAGCCGGCGCAACCGCCTGCTTGGCCTGTGGGCGGGCCACCTGATGGGCCTGACCGTGGCGGAGGCCGAAGACTACGCCAAGAGGCTGGTCGACCTGGAGGTCGAACTGGCCGGCGACGAGCCGATCCACGACCGGGTGGAGGCCGATCTCCGGCGCGCCGATGTCGACCTGTCCGATCACCGCCTGCGCAAGCAGATGGCGAGCCTGATGATCGAGGCCCACGAGCAGGTGATGACCGAGGCGCGGACCGAGGAGCGGACCGGTGAGCGGACCGGGGCCGGCGGAAGCCAGGATCGCTTCGACAGCCAGGTCACCTCGGCAACAGGGACGCTGGATCGTCGCTGAACACCGCCGCCACGCCGGCCTGCCAAAGGGCGGCGGCGGCCGCAGCATCGTTCACCGTATAGGCTGCGACGGGCCGGCCATCGGCGAGGTATTGGGCCATCTGTGCCGGTGTCGAGCGCTCGGGACAGACATGCAGGCTGGCAGCCCCTAGTCGGTCGGCCACGTCCCGCCAGTCGTCCGGCCGATCCCAGATCAGGTAGCCGCGCGGCCAGTCGGGCGCCAGACGGGCCGCCACGTCCAGCGACTCCAGCGCGAACGAGGACATGAGCGGCGGCGCCAGTGCCGCCGGCCAAGCGGCCCGCGCGGTGGCCAGCACGACCTTGGCGGTTTCCACCTCGCGGCCGGGGCACGGCTTGATCTCGATGTTGATCGCCAGGCCCAGCTCCACCACCAGGGCGAGGGCCGCCTCCAGGGTCGGCACCGGTTCGCCGGCAAACTCCGGCGCGAACCAGCGTCCGGCATCCAGGCGGGCAAACTCAGCCGCGGTCGTCACGGCCGCCGGTCCGGTCCCGTCGGTCGTGCGGTCGAGATCGTCGTCGTGCAGCAGGATGGCCACGCCATCGGCGGTCAGCTTGGCGTCCACCTCCACCATCGCCACGCCGCCCGCGGCGGCAGTCCGGATGGCGGCCAGCGTGTTTTCCGGAGCGAGGGCGGCGGCCCCGCGATGGCCGATCACCGGCGGCAGCACCAGGGTCATGGCTGCCGCTCCTCAGGCGGCGGCCCATGCGGCGGCCCGTCCGGCGCGCCCCGCCCCTCCATCATCCGGCGCAGGTCGGCCAGGTCACCGCGCAGCGCCTCGATCGAGCGGGCCAGCACCAGGGAATCGGCGTGGGCGCTTTCCTGGATCTTGCGCCGGGCGTCGGCGGCGTCGGTCTCGTGCTGCGCCTGCATGGAATTGACGATGATGGCGATGAACAGGTTGAGCACGGCAAAGCTGGTGAGCACGATGAACGGCACGAAGAAGACCCAGGCCCACGGGTAGAACTCCATGGTCGGCCGGACGATGCCCATGGACCAGCTTTCCAGCGTCATCACCTGGAACAGCGAATACATGGAGCGGCCCACCGTACCGAACCATTCCTGCATGTTGCCGGCGGGGTCCTCGGGGTGCACCTCGACGCCGAACAGCTTGGTGGCGAGTACGGCCGACACGTAGAACACCAGCACCAGCACGGCCATGATGGAGCCCATGCCGGGAATGGCGTCGAGCAGCGCCTGTACCACCCGGCGCATCTGCGGCACCACCGACAGCAGGCGCAGCACGCGCAGGATGCGCAGCGCCCGCAGCACCGACAGGTTGCCGCCCGCCGGCACCAGCGAGATGCCGACGATGATGAAATCGAAGATGTTCCAGCCGGAGCGGAAGAAGCCGAGCCGGTAGACGACCAGCTTGGCCGCCAGTTCCGCAACGAAGACGCCGAGGATCACCCGGTCGATGGCGTGCAGCAGGTCGCCCGCCGCCGCCATGGCGGCCGTACTGGTTTCCAGCCCCAGGGTCACGGCGTTGAGCAGGATGATGCCGGCGATGATGGCCTGGGTGCGCGGGTGCTCCACAAGCCGGCGCAGGCGATCGAGCGTCGGCGGCAACGTGGACACGGTGTCGGACATGGATGTGCTCACCCCCAAAGGGCGGGTTCGGCCGGCAGCACGTCGGCGCCGCTGTAGGTCAGTCCCGGCTCGCGGTCGCGGGCCAGCAGCAGCGGGCCGTCCAGGTCCACCACCGCGGCACCCTGGGCCACCAGAATGGCCGGCGCGATGGCGAGGGAGGTGGACAGCATGCTGCCCACCATGATGTCCAGCCCGGCCTTGCGGGCGGTGGCCGCCAGCTTCAGCGCCTCGGTCAGCCCGCCGGTCTTGTCCAGCTTGATGTTGACCATCTGGTAGCGGCCGATCAGCGGCGCCACCGTCGCCCGGTCGTGACAGCTCTCGTCGGCACACAGCGGGATCGGGCAGTGGATGGCCGACAGCTCCTCGTCCTGGCCGGCCGGCACCGGCTGTTCCATCATCTCCACGCCCAGCTCGGCGAGTGCTGGGGTGCAGGCTTCCACCTCGTCGATCGTCCAGGCCTCGTTGGCGTCGACCACCAGCCGGCAGTCGGGCACCACGGCGCGCACCGCCCGCACCCGTTCCACATCCTCCGCCGCCGGGCCGCCCAGCTTGAGTTTGAGGATCGGCCTGTGATCGACCGCCCGGGCCGCTGCGGCCATGGCGTCCGGCGTGCCCAAGCTGATGGTGTAGACGGTGGTCACCGGCTGCGGCCGCGCCAGCCCGGCGAGCTGCCACACCGGCTTGCCCGCCTGCTTGGCCGCCAGGTCCCACAGCGCACAGTCCACGGCATTGCGGGCCGCCCCCGCCGACAGGAAATCGGGCAGGCGGTCGCGGTCGACCCCGTCGATCAGCGGTCCGGCCATGGCATCGATCTGGGCGAGCGTGCCGGCCACGGTCTCCCCGTAATGGGCGTAGGGCACGCATTCGCCACGGCCCACCACGTCGGCGTCGCTGATTTCCGCCACCACCACTTCCGCGGCGACGCGGCTGCCGCGGGAGATGGTGAAACTGCCGCGGACGGGCCAGCTTTCGGTTCGCACACTCAATCGGCGCATCTTTGCTGCCCCTATCCGACCAACGCGTCGACGATGGGGCCGACGCCGTGCTTGACCGGATCGACGGCGGGCAGCCCGAAGCGGTCGGCCAGCTCGCCGAGCGCGCGGTCGGTGCCCGCGGCATCCAGGCCGGAGGTGTTGCAGGCGATGCCGACGGTGCGTGCGGCCGGGTTGGTGAGGTGGGCGCAGCGTTCGTTCAGCTCGATGCACTGGCCCAGGTCGGGCAGCTTGTAGCCCGGCAGCCCCCGCATGTGAGGGCGTCCCGGCTCGTGACACAGCACCAGGGCGTGGGGCTGGGCACCGTGCAGCAGACCCAGGGAGACGCCGGCAAAGGAGGCATGGAACAGCGAGCCCTGGCCTTCGATCAGGTCCCAGTGGTCATCGTCGTTGGCGGGGCTCAGCCATTCGGTGGCGCCGGAGATGAAGTCGGAGACCACGGCGTCCACCGACACGCCGTCGCCAGCGATCAGGATGCCGGTCTGCCCGGTGGCGCGGAAATCGGCCCGCATGCCGCGCGCCCGCATCTCCCGCTCGATGGCGAGCGAGGTGAACATCTTGCCCACCGAGCAGTCCGACCCGACGGTGAGCAGCCGCTTGCCGGAGCGCGGTTCGCCGTTGCCCACATCGAACTCGCGGGTGGGGTGGCGCACATCGAACAGCGAGCGGTCGAGCCGCTGGGCTGCTTCGCGTACCGCCGGCACCGCACTCAACCGGTTGTGCAGGCCGCTGGCGAGGTCGAGCCCCAGCTCCAGGGCCTTGATCAGGGTCTGCTGCCAGACTTCGGAAATGCGGCCGCCGCGGTTGGCGACGCCGACCACCAGGGTCTTGGCACCGGCGGCGACGCCCTCCTCCAGCGTCACGTCGGGCAGGCCGACGGTGGCGTTGCAGCCGGCGAGCCGGAGCTGGCCGACGCACCAGGACCGCCGCCACATGGCCACGCCATTGGCAGTCTTGGCCGCGAGCTGGTCGGGCGCGTCACCCAGGAACAGGATGTAGGGATGGGCAATCGACATGGTGAGCGATCCGGAACAGGAGGGGCGGGGCGGTCGGCGGGCTGCGGCGCGGCACGTCGTGCGGGGGCTCGGGATCGGCATGGCCCCCGCAGGGTTGCCGCACCGCCTATTGGGCCACGTGCCGGGCGCTGTGCAACCGCTTTCCGATCATGCCTCGCTCATGCCTCGCTGAAGCGCCGGAGTGCATCGGCCACATCGGCCACCGCCAGGTCCAGCAGGCGCTGACCGTCCTCCGCCGTCGCCAGCGAGGGATCGGAGCCCATGCGCCCGTCGGGGTGGTTGCGGCGGAAGTCGTCGGGCCCCTGGAAGCGGTGGGTCGGCGCCACCTGGGGGTCGAGCACCCGCCGGTCGGCACGTTCGGGAAACAGCGCCCAGGTGAGCGCCAGCTCGCTGGCGGTGGCGTGCATGCCCTCCTTGTCGCCGTAGAGGCTGTGGCACAGCTCGCGCACCCGCCGCCCCTGCCACCAGTTGAGCGTGTCGAGCCGCAGTTCGGCAAGCTGGGCCTGGGCGCGCGCGGCATGGATCTCCATGAAGGCGGCCCGCAGGGTCGACACGTTGCCGCCATGGCCGTTGACGAAGAGCATGCGCCGGAAGCCATGCCCGGCCAGCGCGTCGACCACGTCGCGCAGCACCGCCATCAAGGTGGAGGGGCGCAGGGTGAGCGTACCGGGGAAGCCCAGATGGTGGACCGCCATGCCGATGGACAGCACCGGCGTCACCACGGCACCGCACGCCTCGCCGACGCCGTTGGCCACCGCTTCGGCGCACAGCGCATCGGTGCCGATAAGGCCGGTGGGACCATGCTGCTCGGTCGACCCGATGGGGACGATGACGGCGGTGGATTGGCGGAGGTGGGCTTCCACCTCGGGCCAGGTCATGAGTGACAGTCGCATGGCCCAAAGCTAGTGCGCCGCAGCGAGCGGGCCAGTACTGCGACGCGGCGATCGCATGTCCGGTGCCAGGGATGTTGCGCGCGAGGGGCCAGTCCGTTTAGGTGGTGCCACGTCCGCCGCAGACTCGGCCAAGCCCATGCAGATCAAACGTCTGGTCGCTCGCAACACGCTGCTGCTCGGCCGCATGTATCGCATGTGTGTCGACGGTGGCACCATGGACGTGGTGCTGCGCGACTTCCTCGATCTCGATTTGATCCGCTGCACCAAATACGTCTTCGTCGACGGTGGCGACGGGATGCTGCGGCTGAAACGAGAAGCCGACATTCTGATCGACACAAATCACATCTCGTGGGTGTCGCTGCACGATATGGAAGGCTACCCGCGCGACGACTGACCCGGCACTGGGCGAAATCGGGCCCCAGTAAAATCGGGCTCAACCGAGAGTTCGCGCCTGCGAATAGCCACGCGCTCCTACCGTCGACACAGAAGTGCTACGGCGCCGAACAATTCCGCAATGGTTGTAAAGATGTGACGTTTTGTGCGGTGCAGAGACGCCAATGCCGCCCGCAAGGCTCTAAGACCTTCGGGACCGAAGTAAAAGTCGTCTCATAACAGCCGGGAAAGTGGGCCGCGCACCAGACCGGATGGGCTTCTGATTATTGATTATCCACCGTACGGCCCAGACATGTACCCACAGCCTGGGCGCACCTCCCTAAACTTGGGCCCCGTGCGCGGTGAACATGATGTACGCCCAATTGCCGCAGCCCTCAAGCAGTTTTTGTACACAGCAGGCTAGCAATTCGACTGTCAATTTCGTCAGCATGGATTGACGGATGCCACACGCCGCATGGGGAAGCGCCGCAGCAAATCGCTGCGGCACCCCCCTTGCCGGATCTCCGAACGCGACTGCTCAGAAGGGGAAGACGATGTCGTAGAGCTGCTGGCCGTAGCGCGGCTGCTGCACATCGGTGATCTGGCCGCGGCCGCCGTAGGAAATGCGGGCCTCGGCAATCTGCTCGTAGTTGATGGTGTTCTGCGAGGTAATGTCTTCCGGCCGGATAATGCCGGCGATGGTCAGCTCCCGCGCCTCGAAGTTCACCCGCACTTCCTGGCGGCCGAAGATGGCCAGGTTGCCATTGGGCAGCCGCTCGGTCACCACCGCGGCAAGCTGCAGTTCGATGTCTTCGGAGCGCACCACCGATCCCGCCCCGGTGGAGGTGCTGCCGCTGCCCAGCTCCACCGCAGCATCGGGCGTGAATTCCGATGGCAGCACCATCTCCAGCACGCTTTCCTCGAAGCCAAGCAGGTTGGGAACCTCCGCACTTTCGGAGTTGGTGCGGCTGCGGCTGGTGGTGTTGGCCAGCGAGGCGCCGTCGTCGATGTTGATGACCACCGTCAGGATGTCGCCGATGTCGCTCGCCCGCTGGTCGCGGAAGAAGGCGCGGCTGCCCGCCTGCCACAGCGAGTTTGGATTCTGCTCCACCACCTGGGGGGCCGGCATGGGCATGCGCACCGGCGTATAGTCGGGCGAGACGACCGGGTTGACGATGGGCGTCAGCGCCGGCGGCTCGCCGATGTTCTCGATCCGGTCAGCCGCACTGCAGGCCGCCAGCGCAAGGGCCGCCGCCGCAACAAGGGCCAGCCGGCCGGCCCGGTCGGAAACCCGGCGGGCGAAACGAGGGGTGGGAACGCTCTGGGTCTGCTGCGGGATCATTTTGATCTCCATGGCCGGGGGCGGTTCCGCCCCGTGCGGTTGCGTGGGTGCTCGGATGCGCTCAGTTGATGACGAAGGCGGACGCGTTGGCCTCCACACTGCCGGGACCGGAGACCACGGCGTCGACGGTGCGGCCGCTGTCGGAATTGGCGACGCGGACCACCGAGCCGATGGCGCCGTCCTGCAGCGCGCGGCCGCGCATCAGGATGGTCAGCGGGCCGCTGGTGTAGGTGATCATCACGCCGCTGCCGCGGGCCACCACCACCGGCGGCTCCAGGTCGCTCAACAGCACCATGTCGCCGGCCGGCAGGGGACGGCGCACCGCCATGCCGGTAAGCTCGGCGGGCGTGTGCGCCACGCCGGTGGGCACGCGGGCGGAGTCGATCTCCACCCAGGCGAGGTCGTTGACGCCGATCACCTCGTCGGTCTCCAGCGGGCGCGCCAGCACCGGCACCTCCACGATGGCGCGGGCGGTACCGTGAATGGCGATGCGCACCTGCTCGGCCGGGGCGGCATCGGCGGGCGCCACCACGGTGGCGGAAAACTGCCCGGTGGTCGGCTCCAGATGGATGTCGGTCAGCCCCACGGTCGGAGCGACGCTGGTGGGCAGATGGATCACCCGGTCGATCCCCGGCATGTCCACCACCACCTCGCCCGGCCCAAGCTGGGGGCGGAGCTGGGCGATCAGCAGGGCTTCGATGCCGCTGAAGTCCACCTGGTTGCTCGCCCGGGTCACCCGCGACACCGCGTTGGCCGAGGCCAGCGGCACATCCACCCCATAGGCGCGGGCGACCCGCGCCACCCAGGTGCCCGGCACCTCCGCCGTGCGCCCCGGCTCCGGCGCGCGGGCGATGGCGATGGCGGCCTGGTCGGCGGTGAGACCCTCCACCAGGTCGCCCAGCACCACCACGTCGCGATCGATGGTGGAGGCGTCGCGCAGCTCGGCGGCCTGGGCCGCGACGGCGACCACGAACACAGCGGCGGCGGCGAGGATGGCGTAGATCTGGCTCATATCCGGTGCCCTTCAGGCAAGACCAGCCGCATCAGCGCAAGCTGGTGGTGGTGCGCATCATCTCGTCGGTGGTGGTGATGACCTTGGAGTTCATCTCGTAGGCACGCTGGGCGGAGATCAGGTTGGTGATCTCCGAGACGATGTTGACGTTGGAGGTCTCCAGCATGCCCTGCTCGATGTAGCCGAAGCCGTCGGACTGGGGCGTCCCGGTGACCGCATCGCCCGAGGCCGGGGTCTCCAGGAACAGGTTGTTGCCGATGGCTTCCAGGCCGGCCTCGTTGGCGAAGTTGGCCATCTGGAACTGGCCGACGAGCTGCGGGTCCACCTGGCCGTCGAGCGTGACCGAGACCTCGCCGCTTTCGTTGATGGCGATCTGGATGGCGTTGGCCGGCACCGTGCCGGGGCCGATCACCGGGTAGCCGTCCGCCGTCACGATGGTGCCTTCGGCGTTGAGCAGGAACGAGCCGGCGCGGGTATAGCCGGTGTCGCCGCCGGGCAGCTCCACCTGGAAGAAGCCGCGGCCGCTGATCGCCACGTCCAGCGGGTTGTCGGTCACCTGCATGTTGCCCTGCTGGTGGATGCGGTAGACCGAAGCGCTCTGCACGCCGGCACCGATCTGCACGCCGGCGGGGATGATGGTGCCGGCATCCGACGACGCCGTGCCGACCCGCCGCATGCTCTGGTAGAGCAGGTCCTGGAATTCGGCGCGCTGACGCTTGAAGCCCGTCGTCGTCATGTTGGCGATGTTGTTGGAGATGACGTCGACGTTGAGCTGCTGGGCCAGCATGCCCGTGGCACCGATGCTGAGCGACCGCATGGCGGGGTGTTCCTTCGCTTAGGTTGAGGCCATCTGGCCGAGACGACGGATGGCGGACTGCTGACGTTCGTGTTCGTTCTGCAAGATCTGCTGGGTCGACTCGTAGGCCCGGGCGATGGCGATCATCTGGGTCATTTCGACGATGGGCTCGACGTTGGAGGACTCGATGGCGCCCTGCATCACGGTGGTGGCCTCGGCCGGCCGCGGCGCTTCGTTGGTGACGAACAGCGCAGCCCCCAGGGGCTCCAGGCGGTGCGGCTCGTCGAACTCCACAATGTCGATGCGGCCCACCTGGGCGTTGTCGGCCGAAACCGTGCCGTCCTCGCTGATGGTGACGCGTTCGGTGCCCGCCGGAATGGTGATGGTGCCCTCGTCGGCGGTCATCAGCGGCAGGCCGCTGGAGTTGACGAGCTGGCGCTGGTCATCCAGCGACAGGTGGCCGCTGCGGGTGTAGCGCGGGCCGGACGGCGTCTGCACGCGCAGGAAGCCGTCGCCCATCAGCGCCAGGTCCAGCTCGTTCTCGGTCTCCACGATCGGGCCGGGGCGCAGGTCGGCCACCATGGCCTGGTCGATCACCATGCTCATCTCGTGGCCCTGGCCGGGGCCGGGGTCTTCCACATCCGCCAGATAGGTCTGGAACAGCATCTGCTGCGACCGGTAGCCGGCGGTGTTCATGTTGGCGATGTTGTTGGCCACCGCGTCCATCTGGCGCCGCAGCACCATCTGGCGGGAGAGACCGACGAAGATCGCGTTTTCCATAGCGCCACACCCTGGGACCGGCAGTCTGGGGAGCGGCCGGAATGCACCCGGCGCCCTTCGCCACCCCAGATGCAGGAGGCATGCCAGGCGCCGGGCCCAGGGTTTCCGCGGACTTTCGCCAGCCACGGGGGCCTGGGGGCGGAAGCTTCGGCCGGGCCGGGCGGGGCCTGCTGGGTAGAACCTGCCGGGCAGCCCCGCCCCACCCGCGCGCAACCGCTTGTTAACCCTCTTCGGCCTAACGTTGTCGGCGAAACAAGGAGACGCGGAGACGCGCCGGAATGGCCACCGACACCCTCGACGAAGAGGTTGCCGCCCTCGCGGACATGGAACCGAAGCGACGCTCCGGGGCCAAGAAGCTGTTGCTGTTCCTCATCCTGCCCCTGTTCATCCTGGGCGGCGGCGGGGCCGCACTCTACGTGTCCGGCATGCTCGACGGCCTGCTCGGCGGCGGCGAGGAGCCGGTGGAGGCAGACGCCGAACCGCACGCCTATGTGCCGGGCATCTTCTACGAGGTCCCCGACATCCTGGTGAACCTGTCGGACGACGGCGGCCGCTCCACCGTCCTGAAGATCTCCATCAGCCTGGAGCTGGAGAGCGAGGAAGCGCGCGTCCAGGTGGAGCAGTGGCTGCCGCGCATCATCGACAACTTCCAGATCTACCTGCGAGAACTGAGCCTGAACGATCTGCGCGGGTCGGCCGGCCTGCACCGGCTGCGCGAAGAGCTGCTGCGCCGCGTCAGCCTCGCCGCCGGCACCGACCAGATCCGCGACGTGCTGTTCCGCGAGATGCTGCTCCAGTGATCGGCACCGCACACCGAACCCTTTCCACTCCGCAGCGCCGGGACCGAAATGGCTGACGACCCCACCGACCAGACCGTTGCCACCGACGAGGCCGCCACCAACGGCGCCGGCGACAAGTCCGCCGACGATGCGGCGTCGGAGGAGTGGGAGAAGATGCTGGCCGAGGAGGACGCCCAGTCCGACCTGTCGTCCGGCCGCGTGCTGAACCAGGACGAGATCGACAGCCTGCTCGGGCTCGACCTGTCGCAGGAGGAAGGCGCGGAGTCCGCCGGCATCATGGCGCTCATCAACAGCGCCATGGTGAACTACGAACGCCTGCCCATGCTGGAGGTGGTGTTCGACCGGCTGGTGCGCATGATGTCCACCAGCTTGCGCAACTTCACCTCCGACAACGTCGAGGTCAGCCTCGACCAGATCACGTCGATCCGCTTCGGCGACTACCTGAACTCCATCCCGCTGCCGGCCATGCTGTCGGTCTTCAAGGCCGAGGAATGGGACAACTACGGCCTTCTGGTGGTGGACAGCGCGCTCATCTACTCCATCGTCGACGTGCTGCTCGGCGGGCGGCGCGGCACCGCCGCCATGCGCATCGAAGGCCGGCCCTACACCACCATCGAGCGCAGCCTGGTGGAGCGCATGGTGCATGTGGTGCTGGCCGACCTGTCGGCCGCCTTCGACCCGCTGTCGCCGGTCACCTTCCGCTTTGAGCGGCTGGAAACCAACCCGCGCTTCGCCACCATCGTCAGGCCCGGCAATGCCGCGGTGTTGGCCAAGCTCAGGATCGACATGGAAGACCGCGGCGGCCGCCTGGAGCTGCTGATCCCCTACGCCACCCTGGAGCCGGTGCGCGAGCTGCTGCTGCAGATGTTCATGGGCGAGAAGTTCGGCCGCGACAGCATCTGGGAAAACCACCTGGCCGCCGAGCTGTGGCAGACCGACCTGTCGCTGAACGCACTGCTCGACGAGGTGTCGATGCCGCTGCGCGACGTGCTCAACTGGCAGGTGGGGTCGCAGCTCGTGTTCAACACGCCGCCGGACGGGCTGGTCAACCTGCGCTGCGGCGACGTCGACATGTTCGCCGGCCGCATGGGCCGCATGAAAGGCAACATCGCCGTGCGCATCGACAAGCAGATGCTGCGGAAGGACGAGGAGCGCCAGCCGTGACGGAACACTACGGCATCTTCCTGGACGGGCTGATCGTGGTCCTGCTGGTGGCCACGATCTTCTACGCCGTGGCGCTGAGCCGCCGCCTCTCGTCCCTGCGCGACAACCGCAAGGAGATGGAAGTGGCGGTGCGCCGCTTCGTGGAAGCCTCCACCCGGGCCGATGCCTCCATCAAGGGGCTGAAGCGCACGGCCGATGAAAGCGGCACCTCGCTGCAATCGCTGGCCGATCGGGCGCAGACCCTGCGCGACGAGCTGGCCTTCCTGGTGGATTCCGCCGAAGCCGTGGCCGAACGGCTGGAGGCGCAGACCGGCGTGCCGCGGCCGCGCCCGCGGCGCACCGAGGCAGCCCGGCCCGATGCCGCGGCGGCCGCCGGCGACCGTGCCCTCGACCGTGCCGAGGACTCCCCCCTCACCGCCAGCCGCGGTGCTGCCGAAGCGGCCCCGGCGGCGCGGCCGGCGCCACGGCCGGCGGCCCAACCGGCCGCGGAGGATCGCGATTCCAAGACCCACGCGGACCTCCTGCGCGCGATCGAGAACCTGAGGTGACCCGGCCATGAGCGGAACCTCCCCCACCTCCACCTCCGTCGGCCAGAACGCGCTCGGCCGCCGCACCGGCGACCTGCCGGCGCGCACACCCAACCCGGAGGAGCAGGCCGAGCAGCCGCCGCGCCGCAAGCCCATCGGCAAGCGCCCGGCCTCGGCAAAGCCGTCGCTCCCCGCGCCTCAGGCCGCCCCACAGACCGCACAGGCGGCGGAGACGGCAGAGACACCAGCCGCCGAGGCGCCCCGGCAGAGTGCCGCTGCCCGCCTGCGCGCCGCTGCGGAACGGGTGCGCGCCCAGAAAGATGCGAAGGAGGCCGGCACGGCCGTTGCCGCACGTAGCGAAGCGGTGCCGGCCGAAGCACCGGCAGCACGGCCGGAGGCTGCGTCCTCGGCCGAGCCAACGCCCCCCGGCCGCGCGCTGACCCTGCGCCCGCAGCGCCTGGAGCTGCCACCGCTGCCCAAGATCACGCTGCCCAAGTTCCGTTTGCCGCGCCTGCGCCTGCTGCCGGCGGTGGTGTTCTGCCTGTGCATCATGTTGGGCGACCGCGGCGTCGACTTGTTCCACGCGGTAACCAGCGACGCCCCGGTAAGCGAGCTGCGCGAGACCCTGCAGGTCGACCAGGCCCAGGCCCAGACCGAAGAGCCCCAAACCGGCGATGCCGCGCCGGCCGCGGACATGGACATGGCGGCGGTCGACCCCGCCGACGCCACCGGCGAGCACGCCGGCATGGAGGCCGCGGCCGACCAGCACACGGGCATGCAGCCGATGGACGGCGCCGATGCGGGGCCGCTCGTCCGCCCCGATGGCGTCAGCGACGCCGAATGGGCGGTGCTGCAGGACCTGGCGCAGCGCCGCGAGGCGCTCGACGACCTGGAGCGCCAACTGGACGAGCGCGCCGCCCTGCTGGAGGTCGCCGAACAGCGGATCGACGAGAAGATCGAGGAACTGCACCTGCTGCGCGACGAGCTGGAGGGCCTGCTCGCCGACCTCAGCGGCCAGCAGGACGAACAGATGGCCAGCCTGGTGCGCATCTACGAGACCATGCGCCCCGGCGATGCGGCGACCATCTTCAACGGGCTCGACATGGCCGTGCTGCTCGACGTGCTGCAACAGATGAGCGAGCGGCGTTCGGCGCCGATCCTGGCCGCCATGGAACCGGAACGGGCGCGCCAGGTGACGGCAGAGCTGGCCTTGCGCCGCGAATTGCCCGAGCTGCCGGAATGACGGAGGTTAGATCGAGATTGGTTAAAACCACGTGTTCATGTTGTTATTCTATTATAAAGTGAAGGATCACAGAACGCACGACGGCTCCGCCCTGGGGAGGGCGCCCGGCTGTGGCCCGACGATCGGGCCGGCTGGGCTGGGGGACGTTCGACGGAGCAGACGATGGCCGTGGATATGTCGGTGAACATCCTGATCGTCGACGACTACAAGACGATGGTGATGATCATCCGCAATTTGTTGAAGCAACTCGGGTTCAACCGCGTGGACGAAGCCCTGGACGGGGAGACGGCGCTGGCCAAGCTGCGCGCCGCCAACTTCGGGCTGGTGATCTCCGACTGGAACATGGAACCCATGAGCGGGCTCGACCTGCTGAAGGAGATCCGTGGCGATCCCCAGCTTACGGAGACCCCGTTCATCATGGTGACCGCCGAAGCCAAGTCGAGCTACGTGATGGCCGCCAAGGAGGCCGGCGTGAACAACTACATCGTCAAGCCGTTCAACGCGGCCACCCTCAAGTCCAAGATCCAGGCGGTGCTCGGCACGTTCTGAGCGGGTCCGGCCGAGCGGAGGCGCGTGCATGGCGATACCGGACAGGAAGAAGCCACGGCCGAAGGCGGGCCGTCACCAGGGGTGGTGGCGCGGAGCGCGGCTGTGGCTGATCGTCCTGCTGGGCGGTATCGCACTGGCCGCCGGCCGCGCCGATGCCGCCGAGGTGCGCGCTTGGGACTTCGACACCTTCGGCCGGGTGATCCTCGATTTCGGCGAGACCACGGACTACGCGGTGGACGTCTCCAGCGATGCCGTGGCGGTGACGTTCGCGCGGCCCTTCCCCGCCGATGGCGTGGCCGGGCTGGAGGCGGCGGCGGCACGGCTCGACCGCTTCGTGTCCGGCGCCAGCTTCTCCGCCGACCGCACGGTGCTGACGCTCACCACCGCCGGGCCGATGCGGGTGAACGACTTCGCCATGGGCGACGGCATCGCCATCGACCTGTGGCGGCTGTCGCGCGACACCGCGACGGCTGCGGAGCCGGCACCCGCCGAGGAGCCGCCTGCGGCCGAAGCGCCCGAGATCGCGGGGCCGGCGCCAGCGGACGACACGGCGGGGCAAGAGCAAGCGGCCGGGGCCATCGCCATCGCCGAGGCCGCAGCGCCGGTGGCAACGGACGCGCCCGAAGCGAGTACCCCTGTCGCAGACCCACCGGTCGTGGTGGAAGGACCCACGGAGGGCGCGACCGTGGCGGACCCGGCGCCGGCCGGCGCACCGGCGCCCGCCCCCGGCCAGATCGCAGCCCCCGGCGGGACCGCCCCCGTCGCCGCACCGCGCACCGGCGATGCTGCCGCACCGGCCGCCGTCGAACCCGATCTCCCCGCCGAGCCGGACACCGCCGTCGAACCCGCGCAGCCGGTTCCGGCCGGCGGCATCGGTGTGGCAGAGCCCATCGACCAGGTGGAGACCGCCGAAGCCGAAGCGCTCGGCGAGGATGGCACGCCGCTGCCCTACATCCCGGTGCGCATCGGCCAGCATCCGGGGTTCAGCCGCATCGTCTTGGACCTGCCGGAGCGCGTGCCCTTCCGCGTGGTGCGGGTGGGCGACACGGTGATCGCCGACCTGGCCCTGGCCGCCCGTGCCGACCTCACCGCCACCTGGGCGCAGACCCTGTCGGAGGTCACCGCCATCCGCCAGATCAGCGAGGGCGGCGACCTGGAGATGGGCATCGCGGTCGAACCGGACACCCAGGTTCGCTACTTCGGCACCGAGACCCAGGTGATCATCGATGTCATCGCGGCGGGCAGCCGCGTCGTGCCGATCCCCGGCTCGCTCACCGCCAACGTCGCCACCGACCGGCCGGCTCCCGATCTGCCCCTCGGCCCGATCCGGCCGCCGCTGCCCGGCCACCGTCCCGATCCCGATGCCGTCACCGTTGCCGGCGATGGCGACGCGCCGGGGCCCGAGGACGCAGCCGAGGACGCAGCCGAGGACCCTGCCGAGGATGTGGCGGCGGACGCGGGCACGCCGACCGCACCCGAAGCGCCCGGCGACACCGCGGCCGAAGCGCCGGAAGATCCCGGTTTGCCGGAGATCGAACCGCAATACGTCGACGCCGCACCGGCAGACCTGGCCGAGCCCATCGCGGCGCCGGCCGAGGTCGCAGTGGTCGCGCCGGAACCGGTGGCCGCCGCCGAGACGGTGGAACCGGTCGCCGCGGCGGACCTCGCACCGCAAGCGCCGGCACCGGCCGACGCGCCGGCCGTCGCCGAGGCGGCCCCGCCGCCCGCGGCTGCGGCGGTCGAGCCTGCGCAACCGGCTGTGATCGTCGCCGTGCCGAGCACGGCGGAAGACGCGCCTCAACCGGCAGACGTTGCCGCAGCGCCGCCGGTGACCGGCGACGCGCCACAGGTGGCCGAGAGCCCGGCGGACGTGCCGGCCGTGACGGACACCGCCGCCGCCGACCCGCCGGCCGAGGCACCCGCCGCCGCCGATCCGCCGGCCGAAGAGCCGCCGACCCCCGAAGTCCAGGTTGCCGAGAGCCCGCCGGACCCGCCGGCCGCGGCCGAAGCTCCCTCTCGCGGCGACGAATTGCGCGCGGTGGCATCCGGCGGCGCCCCGCCGCCCACGCTGGCCACCGCCGACCGTGGCTCCCTGCCCGAGCTGCCGGGCCTGCCCCGCCTCGCCCAGGCGTCGCCCGGCGCGCTCGCCGCCGAACCGCTGGACGCCGTACCGGCCGTGCCGGTGGAGGAGATGACGCTGGAGCGGCCGAACGACGGCCTCGATATCCCGCCGGCCGTACCGCCGCAAACGCTGGTCGAACCGCCACCGCCGCCAACCGCACCGCAGCCCGACCGTGCGGTGACCTTCGCCTTCCCCGAACCGGTGCGCGCCACGGTGTTCCAGCGCGGCGACGGGCTGTGGCTGGTCTTCCAGTCGACGACGCCGGGCCTGCTCGACCCCGCCGCCCTGATGGCACAGGCCAGCGATGGGCTGGGCGATGCGCTGACCGCCGCGGCCCAAGGTGGCGTGGCGGTGCGCATTTCCATTGCCCCGGGCGAACACGCCCAGGCCCGCCGGGAGGGGACGGCGTGGACCATCGGCATTGCCGTCTCGCCCGAGCCACCGCAGCATCCCATCGCGGTGGCCAGCGATACCGGGAGCGAGACGGGCAGCGAGACGGGCAGCGAGGCCGGCGGGCGCGTGCTGATCGCCGTGCCGGGAGCCCCGGCGCCGGTGCGCTTCATGGATCCGGTGATCGGCGACCGGCTGATCGCCGTCACGGTGGACGACGACGGGGCCGCGATCCCCACCGCGCGCCGGTTCGCGCGCTTCAACCTGCCGGCTACGGTGGCCGGTGCGGTGATCGAACCGCGCACCGAAGCGCTCAGCGTCGCCGCGGTGCCCGAGGGCGTGGCCATCTCCAGCCGCGACGGCCTGCAGCTGTCGCGCCCGGAAGATGCGCTGGCCGGCGATACCGCAGGGGCCAGCGGCAGCGACCGCCTGCTGGACCTGGCGGGCTGGCGCGGCGACCCCGGCCAGTTCCTGTCCAACCGCAGCGCCCTGCAACGCCGCGTCGCCCAGGTGGAGGGCGTGGAACAGGATCGCACGCGCCTGGAGCTGGCGCGCTTCCTGTTCGCCAACGGCCAGGAATCCGAAGCGCTCGGCATCCTCGGCCTGGTGGCCGATCGCAACGCCTGGCTGATCGACGACGATGCCGCCAGCCGGGCGATGCGCGGGGCCGCCCTGGCACTGGATGGCGATGGCGAGGCGGCCCTCGCCGACCTGGCTGCCCCGGACCTGGAGGCCAACGGGGAAGCCCGGCTGTGGCAGGGCGTGATCGCCGCCCAACACCACGATTGGGAAGCCGCGGCCCCCGCCTTCGCCAATGGCGAGGAGATCCTCAACGACTACCCCGACTGGCTGCTGGCGCGCCTCGCGCCGCTGGGCATCGAGGCGCTGCTGGAGACCGGCGACGTTTCGTCGGCCAATGCGCTGCTGGAGGCGCTGTCGGCCCGCCCCATCGCCCACGATCTCGACCCGCTTGGCGAATACTGGGCCGGACGCATCGCCGCTGCGCGCAACGATCCCATCGGCGCCCGCACCTCCTGGGAAGCGGCGGCTGCGGGGCCGGACCGGCTCTACCGGCGGCGCGCGGAGATGGCGCTGCTGGAGATGCGGCGCGACGGCGGCGACCTGAGCCCGGACCAAGAGGTGGAGGAGCTGGAGGCGCTACGCTACGCCTGGCGCGGCGACGACTTGGAGTTCGATGTCCTCGACCAGCTCGGCGATGCCTATTGGCGGGCGGGCCGGCTGCGCGACGCCATCACCGTGTGGCAGCAGGCGATCGATGCCTTCCCGGAGCTGGCGGAGGCCGCCCAGCTCGGCGCGCGGGTGCCCGAACGGCTGAACGAGCTGTTCTCTCCCGAGCGCATCGAAACGCTGCCGCCTTTCCACATCCTGGCGCTCTACCGCGAATACCAGGACATCCTCGCCGACCTGCCGGAATGGCGCGACATCCGCCTGCGGATGGCCGACCGCCTGGCCGCGGTCGACCTGCTGGCCGAAGCCGCAGAGCTGCTGGTGGGCGTGATGACGGAGCTGGAGCCGGGGGCGGAGCGGGCGCGCATCGGCGCCCGGGCAGCCGCCCTCAGGCTGCTCGACCGCGATCCCCAGGCCGCCCTCAACACGCTCGATGCCAGCCTGGCCGGCGCCCAGGACGATGCCGCCCTCGCCTACGAACGGCGGCTGCTGCGCGCCCGCGCCTTGTCGGAACTGGACGAGGCCGACGCCGCCCTGGTGCTGCTGGAAGGCGACAACCGGCCGCTCACGCTCGCCACCCGGCTCGATGTCGCGTGGCGCGCGCGCGACTGGCCGCTGGCCGCCGCCACCCTGGCGCAGATGGCCGATCCACCGCCGGACGAGGGGGCGACGCTGTCTGCCGAACAGGCGCGCCTGGTGCTCAACCGCGCCGTGGCGCTGGCGCTGGCCGGGGACCGCGACGGGCTCGACGGGCTGGCTGAAGCCTACGGACCCAGCCTGGCCGGCACACCGATGGAAAGCACCTTCGCCATGATCGTGCGGCCGGGCGGCACACCGCGCATGTCCGATCTCGATGCCATCCGTTCGGAGGTGGCGGAGATCGACCTGTTCCAGAACTTCCTGTCGACGTACCGCGAAGGCCGTCCCGGCAGTGCCGCACGCGCGCCCACCATGAACTGACGCGGTTGCCGTCAGGCCGGGGCGCGGGAGACCGGCCCAGAGCGAAGGGAGGGCGCCCTCAGGCGCGTCCGGCGCGATCCCCGCTGCGGCCCTGCAGCACGTCCTTCACCGTGGCGGCAAGCTGCTTGAGGCTGAACGGCTTGGCGAGGAACGACACGTCCACGTCGAGCCCGACGCGCTCGCGCAGCCGCTCTTCGGTGTAGCCGGAGATGCACAGCACCCGCACCGACGGCTGGCGTTCGCGCACATGGCGGATCAGCGTGGGGCCATCCATGCGCGGCATGATCACGTCGGTGATCAAGAGCTCGATCTGGCCGCCGTCCTCGTCCAGCCAGGTCAGCGCCTCTTCGCCGCTGCGCGCCTCGATCACCTCGTAGCCCTTGTTGCGCAGCGCCCGGCCGCCGAACATCCGCACCGGGTCCTCGTCCTCCACCAAGAGGATGCGGCCTGCCCCGGTGAGGTCGGCAGACGCCGGCGCCGGCGCTTCCTGCCCGGCGGGCGCCTCGCGCTCGATGCGGTGGGCCGGCAGATAGATGGAGAAGGTCGCTCCCTTGCCCGGAGGACTGTCCACCACCACGTAGCCGCCGGTCTGCCGGACGATGCCGTAGACGGTGGAGAGCCCGAGGCCGGTGCCCGAGCCCACCCGCTTGGTGGAGAAGAACGGGTCGAAGATGCGGTCGACGATATCGGGCGGGATGCCGGACCCGGTATCGCGCACATGGATGACGCTGTAGGTGCCGGCGGGGATCACCTCGTTGCCGATGGTGGTCTGGGCCGCCAGGGTCTTGGCCGCCGTCTCGATGGTCAGCGTGCCGCCCTCGGTCATGGCGTCGCGGGCGTTCACCGCCAGGTTGATGATCACCTGCTCGAACTGGCCTTCGTCCACCTTCACCGCCCCGACGTCGCGGCCGTGGTGGATCTTCAGCTCGATGTTCTCGCCGATCAGCCGGCGCAGCAGGTTCGACAGGTCCGACAGGGCATCGGACAGCACCAAGGTCTTGGGCTGCAGCGTCTGCTGGCGGGAGAACGCCAAGAGCTGGCGCACCAGATTGGCGGCGCGGTTGGCGTTCTGCTTGATCTGCATGATGTCGCTGAAGGACGGATCGCCCGGCTTGTGGCGCATCAGCAGCAGATCGGAAAAGCCGATCATCGCCGTCAGCAGGTTGTTGAAGTCATGCGCGATGCCGCCGGCGAGCTGCCCCACGGCCTGCATCTTCTGGCTCTGGGCGAACTGGCCCTCCAGGGCGCGCTGCTCGGTGTGGTCGATGAACTGCAGCAGCAGGCCGTCGCCGTCGCCGGGGCCGCCTTCCATGCGCCGGGCGAACATCAGGCCGATGCGCATGGCGGCAGAGGTGCGGTGGAAATGCACCTCGATGGGGCTTTCCGGATCGCCGCCGCCGAGCACCAGCGACAGCGCCTCGCCGATCTTTTCGCGATCGATCTCCGCCAGGTAGTCGACGATCGGCCGCCCGGCGAGGAGCCCGTCCACCGCCACCAGGCTTTCAAAGGCGCGGTTCCATTCCGTCACGCACAGATTGGCGTCGACCAGGGCGATACCGATGGGCGCATCCTCGAAGAAGCGCTGGAAGCGCACTTCCGACGCCCTCAGCGCCTCGCGGATCTGGCGTTCCGGGGTGAGGTCGCGAACCAGCGAGCGGGTGTGGTGCACCGCCCCTTCGGCGTCGCGGACGACGATCTGGGCGATGGAAGCCTGGAACACCCGGCCCTGGCGACCGCGCAGCTTGACGTCGATGGCGAGCGGCTCGACCTCGCCGCCGATCACGGCGTAGGCCGGCGCGGCTTCCGGCACATCCACCAGGAAGTCGTGCAGCCGGTGGCTGCCGTCGATCAGGTCGGCCACGCTCAGCCCCAGCCAGTTGGCCAGCGTGGCGTTGGAAAACTGGAAGCGACCCTCGGCATCCACCGAATAGAAGCCCACCGGCGCCTGGTCCATGAAACTCACCAGCCGGTCCTGGGCCTCGCGCATGGCCTGCTCGCGCACCCGGTCGGCGGTGATGTCTTCGAACGACCAGTGCAGCGTGTCCTGGGTTTCCGCCGGCACCCGCACGGTGATTCGGGTCCAGCACGGTGCGCCGCCGCGGACCTCGCAGACCTCGGTGCGCACGATGCCCTCGCGCACGGCATCGGCAGCCAGCCCGCAGGCGGTGGCCGCGGCTGTGTCCGTCAGCCAGAAGGCGGCCGCCCAATCGACGATCTCCACCGCGTCGACACCGCAGGCGGCATCGATGCGGTCGTTGGCGGCGGTGTTGGCGAAGGTTATGGCGCCGTCGAAGGTGGTGACGATGCTGGGGTCCGGCGTGTCCTGCACCGCCCGCAGCACCATCTGCAGGCGCTCGCCGCGGCGCCGGCGGAGCTGGCGATCGTGCAGCAGCACCGTCGTGGCCGCCACCGACAGCGCCACCGCCGCCATCGACGGCACCATGGCACCGGGGCCGGGACCCAGCAGGGCCGCCGCAGCGGCCATCACCAGCGTGGCCACCGCCAGGCCGAACACCAGCGGATCGATCACCGGCCGCGGCCCGGCGGCGTGGCGCGAGGTGCGGTCCCGCTGCCCGCGAGACAGGGCGTCGCGCGGGCTCATCGCGGCGGCTCCCCGGGGCCGGCCGGCGCCCGGCGGCGCGACTGCGGCATCGGCCGGCGCTTCAGGCGGAACACATAGGAGATGACTTCGGCCACCGCGCGATAGTGGGCTGCCGGGATTTCCTCGTCCACCTCCACGCTCTGGTAGAGGGCGCGGGCGAGCGGCGGGTTTTCCACGATGCTCACATCGTGCTCTTCGGCCAGCTCGCGGATGCGCCGCGCCAGGTTGTCGGCCCCCTTGGCAACCACCATGGGTGCGCTCATCTCCTCCGGCTTGTAGGCCAGCGCCACGGCGAAGTGGGTGGGGTTGGTGATCACCACGTCGGCGGTCGGCACCGCCTGCATCATGCGCCGGCGGGCGCGCTCCATGCGGATCTGGCGCAGCCGCGCCTTCACCATGGGATCGCCTTCGGTCTGTTTGTACTCGTCCTTGACCTCCTGCTTGGTCATGCGCTGCTGCTTCATGAACTCCCAGCGCTGGTAGAGGTAGTCGGCCGCCGCGATCACGCCGACCACGCAGACCACGGCCACCATCAAGATCGCCACCATCTCCCAGACCTCGTGGAGGATCTGTTCCGGCGCCATGCCGGTGAACAGCTCCACGCGGTTGATCTCCGGCCAGATCACCACGGCGGCGACGGCGCCGACGATGGCGAGTTTCAGCAGGCCCTTGATGAACTCCATCAGCGATTTCAAGGAGAACAGGCGCTTGGCGCCGCTGAGCGGGCTGATCTTCGAAAGCTTGGGTTTCAGCGATTCCGCCGACGCCACGAAGCCGTGCTGGATGAAACCGCCAGCCAGGGCCGCCGCCACCAGGGCCGCCAGCGGCAGGATGAGGAAGAGCAGCAGGTCGCCCACCGCCGATTGCAGCAGGTCGATCAGGGAGCCGGGATCGGTGGGCACGCGGTGGACGTTGGCGAGGAAGGTCGCCAGCCCCTGGGAGATGCCGGTGAGGCTGAGCGGCAGGAAGGCGATCACCGCCAGCAGCCCACCCATCAGGGCAAACCAGTGCTTCACCTCCTGGGAGGTGACCACCTGGCCCTTGCGGCGTGCCTCTTCCAGCTTGCGCGGACTGGGCTCTTCGGTTTTCGAGCTTTGGTCCTGGTCTTCGGACATCCAGTCTCCCCGGCCCTCTGCGGACTGCCCCCACGGGCGGCCGCCGCCGACTCACCGCATATAGTAGAACAGAGCCTGCTCGAATTCGCCGAGCCAGAACAGCGCCATGCCCGATAGCGCCAGCATCATCACCACGATGCCCAGGAGAAGCTGCATGGGCATGGCGATGAAGAAGATCTGCACCTGCGGCATCAGCCGGGCGAGCAGCCCCAGCCCGGCATAGAAGGTGAGACCGAGGATCAGGAAGGGAGCGGCGAGCTGCACCCCCACCTGGAAGCTGTGGGACACCAGTTGGGCGATCATCTGGGCGGCATCGCCCACCACCGGCATCTCGCCGGCGGGGAACATGTCGTAGCTCGCCGCCACCGCGGCGAAGAACAGGTGGTGCAGGTCGGTAACGAAGATCAGCGTGATCGCCATCACCGTGAGGAAGCTGCCCACCAGCGAGCCCTGGGCCGCCATCGCCGGGTTGAAGGCGAACGCGTTGGACAGCGACACCTGGAAGGAAATCAGCATGCCGGCGACGTCCATGGCCGACACCAGCAGGCGGGCCGACAGCCCCAGCATCAGCCCCACCAGGAACTCCACCAGCAGCACGTAGAGGAGCGCGAAGGGAGAGAGGGGTGCTTCCTGGGGCAGCCGGTCGCCCAGCACCGGCACCATCAGCCCGGTGACGAACAAGGCGAGCAGCAGCCGCACCCGCGCCGGCACCAGGCCCTCGCCCAGGGCCGGCATCACCATCAGGGCAGTACCGAAGCGCGTGAAGATCAGCAGGAAGACGTAGATCTCGCCGACTAGGATCTCGCTCAGCATGGGCCCCGCCGCTCCCGCGGCATCGCTACGTCCCCATGGAGACGATCATGTCGAACAAGGCGTGCCCGAAGCTGATCATGGTGGACATCATGAAGGGCAGCAGCACCAGCAGGCTAATGAAGATGACGAGGATCTTCGGCACGAAGACCAGGGTCATTTCCTGGATCTGGGTGAGCGCCTGGAACAGCGAGATCAGCAGGCCCACCGTGAGCGCGATCAGCATCACCGGTGCACCGACCATCAGCAGCGTGAAAACGGCCTGGCGCCCGATCTCAAGGACGGTGGTTTCCGTCATGGGGTTTCTCCCGGCCGCCGCCCAACCCAAGACGGCGCGCCCCGAACCCGTTTACCAAAGCGGAAAAAGGTTAACACATTGCGACCGGCCGGGCGTAATCCCCGGCGGCGGCACGCCGTCAGATCGGCATGCGCAGGATGTCCTGGTAGGCCTGGATGATGCGATCGCGCACGCCGACCACCGCCTGCAGCCCGATTTCCGCATTGTTGATGGCCAGCACCACGTCGTTGATATCGGCCCGGCCCACCAGGGCGGCGGTACTCACCTCCTCGGCCGAGCGCTGGCTTTCGATGACGCCGCCGATCATGTCCTGGACCATGTCGCCAAAGGAGCCGGCCGGCGCTTCGGTGCGCGCTTCCATGCCCGGGCGGTTGGCGCGCAGTGCAGCGTTGGCGTAGGCGGCGGCGGCGTTGGCGATCTGCTCGGCCATGGCGTCGATCCTATCTAGCGGCGCAGCAGGTCAAGCGTGCTGGTCAGCATGCTGCGCGCCGTTTCCAGCACGTTCATGTTGGCCTCGTAGCTGCGCTGGGCCTCGCGGATGTCCATGGTTTCCACCATGGGATTGACGTTGGGGTAGAGCACGTAGCCGTCGGCATCGGCACTCGGGTGTTGCGGCTCGTAGCGGCGCTCGAACTCGCCCGGCGCTTCGGCGATCTGGCCGATCTCCACCATGTGGGCGCCGGTGGTGCGGTCGAGCAGGCTGTTGAAGGTGACCACCTGGCGGCGATAGGGCGTGTCCCCCGGCCCGTCGCCGGTGGACTGGGCGTTGGCCAGGTTTTCCGCCGCTACGCGGATGCGTGTGCCCTGGGCGCGCATGGCGGCCGCGGCGATATCCATACTGACCGACAGGCTCATCGCATCTCTCCTTCAGCCCTGGCCGCCGGCTAGCTGTTGCCCAGCGCCGTACGCAGCATGCCGAGATGGCGCTCAATCAGGCGCAGGCTGAGCTGGTGGTTGGCGCTGACTTCGTTCAGCGCGATCAATTGCTGCTCCAGCACCACCTCGTTGCCGCTGGGCGAAGCTTCGTAGATGTCGTCCATGCCGCGTGCGTTGGGCGCGCCGGCCCGCGCGCCGGTAAGGTGGCGGGAGTTGGTTTGCACCGGTGCGAGCCTGCCCATTCCACTATCCTCCAAGACCTCGGCGAAGCTGGGCAGATCGTTCGGGCGATAGCCCGGCGTATCGGCATTGGCGATGTTCTCGGCAACCACCCGCTGGCGTTGCGACTGGTAGTCGAGGTTGCGCCTGAGCATCGAAAACAGGGTCAGGTTGCCGATATCCATGGTTCGATCCAAACCACCCATGCCGCACGCCCGCCGGATCGCCCTGGATCCACCGGTCCCGTCCACGCTCCCACGGCGGCGTTAACAAACCCTGAAGACGGCCAGGCGGGCGCCCCTGCCGGAACGCAGCCCCGGCCCCCGCGGCCTGGCGCTGCGATCTCCACGGCGCTTGCCGGCTTAGGCATTGGTTAACCATCCTCGGGCATGGTCGAACGATCAGGCCAAGGCCAGCGAACCGCCGCGAGGTGCGAGCCCGTGACCGCCCCGATCGACGAATTTACCGATCCGCCCCCGGAGGCGCCGGCGCCGCGCCGCCAGATCGCCGTGGCCCTGGCCCACCAGTTCGGCTCAGACGGTGCGCCGGAGGTGGTGGCCAGCGGCCATGGCGCGGTCGCCGAACAGATCCTGCAGATCGCCTTTGCCGCCGGGGTGAAGGTGCGCACCGACCCCGACCTCGCCAGCCTGCTCAGCCTGGTGGAGGTGGGCGAGGAGATCCCCGCCGAAGCCTTCGTCGCGGTGGCCGAGGTGCTGGCCTACGTCTACCGCGCCGGTGCCGCCGCCGGTGCCGGGACCAATGCCGGCGCGGCGCGGGAGGCCCGGCCGTGACCGCCGCCGCCCAGGCCGACCGCCTGGCCGAATCGCTGGTGCGCATCGACACGGCCATGTCCGCCGCAGAGGCCCAGGTGGCCGCCGGCGGCCGCGTCGATCTGGCGGGGCTGGAGGTACAGATCGCGCAGATCTGCGGCACCCTGCCGGACCTGGCGCCGGGCGACCGCCACCGCCTGCTCGCTCCCCTGGGCGGGCTGATCGACCGTTGCGATGCGCTGGCCGCCGCCCTCACCGCCGCCCTGGAGCTGGCGCGCAAGACCACCGGCCCGTCGCCCCAGCAGGTGGCCCGCGCCTACGGGGGAAGTGGCGGCGGCAGCGCCGGCACCGCCACCAGCGGCGGCAGCGGCGGCGGCAGCGGCAGCGGCAGCGGCAGCGGCAATGATGCCCCGCGATAGCGCCCGGATGTGAGCGCGCACAGATGATGGACAGTCCCGACTACTGGCGCTTCGTCGCCGCCCTGGTGTTCGTGCTGGGGCTGATCCTGGCGGTTGCCTGGGTGGTGCGGCGGGCCGGGCTTGCCGGCGCGCGGCGGCCGACCGCCGGCGGCCGCGGACGCCGCCTCGCCATCGTCGATACCCAGGTGCTGGACGCGCGGCGCCGCCTGGTGCTGGTGCGCCGCGACGGCGTGGAGCACCTGCTGCTGCTGGGCGTGCAGGGTGAGACGGTGGTGGAAAGTCCCATCGCGCCAAGCGACCGGACCGCCAGCTTCAAGGCCCGCCTGGTCGAAGCCGCAGGCGGCGAGGAGGCATCGTGAGGGGCCGTGCGCTGCGCCGCCTGGCGGGCCTGCTGGCCGGCCTGGGGCTCGCCCTGGCGACCGGTGCTGCGGCGGCCCAGGAGATCAACCTGGATTTCGGCGGCGGCGGATCCTCCACCGACCTGATCATCCAGCTCGTAGCACTCGTCACCATCCTGTCGCTGGCGCCGTCGATCCTGGTGATGGTCACCTCGTTCACCCGCATCGTCGTAGTGCTGTCGTTCCTGCGCACCGCCATGGGGGTGCAGCAGACGCCGCCCAACAACGTGCTGATCAGCCTGGCGCTGTTCCTCACCGCCTTCGTCATGGCGCCGGTGTTCCAGCAGAGCTGGGACCAGGGCCTGCGTCCGTTGGTCGACCAGGAGATGGAGATCGACGAGGCCTTCCCGCTGGCCGCCGCCCCCTTCCGCGACTTCATGCTGAGCCATGTACGCGAGGAGGATCTGCGGCTGTTCATGGACATGGGCGAGGTGGAGGCGTCCGAGCCCACCGACGTGCCGCTGCACGTGCTGATCCCCGCCTTCATGATTTCCGAACTGCGGCGGGCCTTCGAGATCGGCTTCCTGCTCTTCCTGCCCTTCGTGGTGATCGACATGGTGGTGGCATCCATCCTCATGTCCATGGGCATGATGATGCTGCCGCCGATCATGATCTCGCTGCCGTTCAAGGTGGTGTTCTTCGTGCTGGTCGACGGCTGGTACATGGTGGCGGGCAGCCTGGTGCAGAGCTACGGGCCGACCACCGCCTTCTGAGGGCGCCGCGTTCCCACATCCTTAAAGTTCCAATTTTGTTCTTCACAGGCGAGAACAAATGCCGTACGTTTCGCGCATTGCACCGGTTCGGCGCGTGTGGGAAACAACGGAGACCCGCCATGTCTGTCCCGCAACTACGACTTGTGGACCGCCTGCCCATGGATAAGCAAAAAGCCCTGGATGCCGCCCTCGGCCAGATCGAACGCGCCTTCGGCAAGGGCTCGATCATGCGGCTCGGCGAACGCAAGGAGATGGAGGCGGAGGTCTACTCCACCGGCTCGCTGGGGCTCGACATCGCGCTCGGCATCGGCGGGCTGCCGCGCGGCCGGGTGGTGGAAATCTATGGGCCGGAAAGTTCCGGCAAGACCACGTTGGCCCTGCACGCGGTGGCGGAAGCCCAGAAGGCCGGCGGCACCTGCGCCTTTGTCGATGCCGAGCACGCGCTCGATCCCGGCTACGCCAAGAAGCTGGGCGTCGATATCGACCAGTTGCTGATCTCCCAGCCCGATGCCGGGGAGCAGGCGCTGGAGATCACCGATACCCTGGTGCGCTCCGGCGCCATCGATGTGGTGGTGGTCGATTCCGTCGCCGCCCTGGTGCCGCGGGCGGAGCTGGAAGGCGAAATGGGCGAAAGCCTGCCCGGCCTGCAGGCCCGCCTGATGAGCCAGGCGCTGCGCAAGCTCACCTCCTCGATCTCGCGGTCGAAGGCGCTTGTCATCTTCATCAACCAGATCCGCCTGAAGATCGGCGTCATGTTCGGCAGCCCGGAAACCACCACCGGCGGCAATGCGCTGAAGTTCTATTCCTCCGTCCGGCTGGACATCCGGCGCATCGGCGCCATCAAGAACCGCGACACCACCGTCGGCAACCAGACCCGCGTGAAGGTGGTGAAGAACAAGATGGCGCCGCCGTTCAAATCGGTGGAGTTCGACATCATGTATGGCGAAGGCGTCTCCAAGGTGGGCGAACTGCTCGACCTCGGGGTGCAGGCCGGCGTGGTGGAGAAGTCCGGCGCCTGGTTCTCCTTCGATGCCCAGCGCATCGGCCAGGGGCGCGAGAACGCCAAGCAGTACCTGCGCGAAAACCCGCAGATCGCCGACGTCATCGAGAAGCGCATCCGCGAGAATGCGGGCCTGGTGTCGGAAAAGATGATGGTGGGCGACCTGGACACCGTCGCCGGCGAAGAGGAGTAGATCGTTTTCGCCTTTGGCGGAATCGGCTCCAGCCCACTCCCCCGCTCGTCCGCCCCAGGAGGCCCGGAGTCCGCGGAATCTGGACAGTCCGCGGACCCGCAGGCTACATCTTCGGCCTCCTGGCGATGGGGCCGATCGGGGTCAGACGAGCAATGGCGACCACCAACGACATCCGCAACAGTTTCCTAGGGTTCTTCCAGCGCAACGGCCACGAGGTCGTCGCCTCCAGCCCGCTGGTGCCGCGCAACGATCCCACGCTGCTCTTCACCAATGCCGGCATGGTCCAGTTCAAGACCGTGTTCACCGGCGGCGAGACCCGGCCCTACCGGCGCGCCGTCACCTCGCAGAAATGCGTGCGCGCCGGCGGCAAGCACAACGACCTGGAGAATGTCGGCTACACCGCCCGCCACCACACCTTCTTCGAGATGCTGGGGAATTTCTCCTTCGGCGACTATTTCAAGGACCTGGCGATCGAGCTGGCGTGGACGCTGCTGACCAAGGATTTCGGACTGCCGCAAGACAAGCTGCTGGTCACCGTCTACCACGACGACGACGAGGCGGCGGCCCTGTGGAAGAAGATCGCCGGCCTCGGCGACGACCGGGTGATCCGCATCCCCACGTCGGACAATTTCTGGGCCATGGGTCCCACCGGGCCCTGCGGCCCGTGTTCGGAGATCTTCTACGACCACGGCCCGGACATCTACGGCGGCCCGCCCGGCAGTGCCGAGGAGGACGGCGACCGCTTTATCGAGATCTGGAACCTGGTGTTCATGCAGTTCGAGCAGCTCACGCCCGAGGAGCGGGTGGCGCTGCCGCGGCCGTCCATCGACACCGGCATGGGCCTGGAACGTGTCGCCGCCGTACTCCAGGGCAAGCACGACAATTACGACATCGACCTGATGCGCGCGCTGATCGAGGCTTCGGCTCTCGCCACCGACACCGATCCGGACGGGCCGGGCAAGGTCTCCCACCGGGTGATCGCCGACCATCTGCGCGCGTGCTCCTTCCTCATCGCCGACGGCGTCAGCCCGTCCAACGAAGGCCGCGGCTACGTGCTCCGGCGGATCATGCGGCGCGCCATGCGCCACGCCCACCTGCTGGGGGCGGCCGACCCGGTGATGTTCCGCCTGGTGCCGGCGCTGGTCGCCCAGATGGGCACCGCCTTCCCCGAACTGGCGCGCGCCGAGGCGCTGATCACCGAGACGCTGAAGCTCGAGGAAACCCGCTTCAAGACCACGCTCGACCGCGGCCTGAAGCTGCTGGCGGAGGAGACCGGCCGCCTCGGCACCGGCCAGCGGCTGCCCGGCGACGTCGCCTTCAAGCTCTACGATACCTACGGCTTCCCGCTGGACCTCACCCAGGACGTGCTGCGCAGCCAGGGCCGGACGGTCGACACCGCCGGCTTCGAGGCCGCCATGGCGCAACAACGTGCTGAGGCCCGGCGCCATTGGGCCGGGTCCGGCGACGCCGCCACCGGCCAGCTCTGGCTCGACCTGCGCGACCGCCTCGGCGCCACGGAGTTCCTCGGCTACGCCACCGAGGATGCCGAGGGCGAGATCGTCGCCATCGTCCTCGACGGCGCCGAGCAACCGAGTGCGGAAGCCGGCAGCGCCGTCCAGATCCTCGTCAACCAGACGCCGTTCTACGCCGAATCCGGCGGCCAGGTGGGCGACACCGGCACCCTCGCTTCGGCCACCGGCGCGCGCGCCCGCGTGACCGACACCAAGAAGGCGGCCGAAGCCCTGTGGGTGCACCACGCCACGGTGGAGGCGGGCACGCTGAAGGTGGGCGATCCCGTGCACCTGGTGGTGGACGGCGGCCGCCGCACCGCCATCCGCGCGCACCATTCCGCCACCCATCTGCTGCACGAAGCATTGCGCCGTCAGCTCGGCCTGCACGTCGCCCAGCGCGGCTCGCTGGTGGCGCCCGACCGGCTGCGCTTCGATATCAGCCACCCCCAGCCCATCGATGCCGGCCAGCTCCGCGTCATCGAGCGCGAGGTCAACGCGCGCATCCGCGAGAACGACGAGGTGCGCACCGTGCTGATGTCGCCGGACGAGGCGGTGGCCCAGGGGGCGATGGCGCTGTTCGGCGAGAAGTACGGCGAGACCGTGCGCGTGGTCAGCATGGGCCGCGACGGCAACCGCGCCTATTCGCTGGAGCTGTGCGGCGGTACCCATGTGCGGCGGACCGGCGACATCGGCGCGCTGCGCATCGTCAGCGAAGGGGCGGTGGCCGCCGGCATCCGCCGCATCGAAGCGGTCACGGGCGATGCCGCCGTCAGCTACGGCGCCGGCCAGTCGGCCCTGCTGCAGGACCTGGCGGGGAGCCTGAAGGTGGCGGTGGACGAGGTGCCCAACCGGGTGTCCTCGCTGCTCGACGATCGCCGCCGCCTGGAACGCGAACTCAGCGAGATGCGCAAGCGCCTGGCCGCCGGCGGACCGGCCGGCGAGCCGGAGATGCGCAGCGTCGGCGGCCTCCGAGTCGCCTTCCGGGTGGTCGACGACACCCCGCCGCGGGAGCTGAAACCGATGGCCGACGCGCTGAAGGCGAAGCTCGGTTCGGGGGTGGTGGCGCTGGTCTCCACCGCGGATGGCAAGGCGTCCTTGGTGGTGGCGCTGACCGACGACCTGACCGACCGCTTGGACGCGGTTTCCCTGGTGCGCGCGGGCGCAGCGGCGGTCGGCGGCAAGGGCGGCGGCGGCCGCCGCGACATGGCCCAGGCGGGCGGACCGGACGGTGCGGCTGCGGCCAATGCTTTGGCAGCTATCGAACAAGATCTTGTGTCTGCACTGGCCGCGGGGTAACCCGATGGTAACCATGGTCGTGGCAGACTGACGGCCAGCTCCCTCTCACGAGTTCGCGCCGCTTCATGTCTCTGCCCCGCTTTACCGGCACCAGCACCTATGTCGCCACCGAGGATCTGGCGCTCGCCGTCAACGCCTCCGTCGCACTCGGCCGACCACTGCTGATCAAGGGCGAGCCCGGCACCGGCAAGACGGTGCTGGCGCGCGAGATCGCCCGCTTCCTCGACGCCCCCTTCCTGTCCTGGGAAATCAAGTCGACCTCCAAGGCGCAGCAGGGGCTCTACGAGTACGACGCCGTGGCCCGCCTGCGCGACAGCCAGCTCGGCTACGAAGGCGCCAACGCGATCTCCAACTACATCAAGCGCGGCCGCATCTGGGAGGCGTTCAACGCCGAAGAGCGGCCGGTGCTGCTGATCGACGAGATCGACAAGGCCGACGTGGAGTTCCCCAACGACCTGCTGCACGAGCTCGACCAGATGTCGTTCTTCGTGCCGGAAACGCGTGAGACCATCCGTGCCAAGCACCGGCCCGTGGTGATCATCACCTCCAACAACGAGCGCACGCTGCCGGCTCCGTTCCTGCGCCGCTGCTTCTTCCACTTCATCCGGTTCCCCGACCGGTCGACCATGCAGCGTATCCTGGCCGTACACTTCCCCGACCTGGAAGCTGAGCTGATGCGCTCGGCCCTCGCTCTGTTCTTCCAGATCCGCGCCATCGGCACGCTGGCGAAGCCGCCCTCCACCTCCGAGCTGATCGACTGGGTGCGCCTGCTGCGCCTGGAGGGGATCACCTCCGGCCAGCTCGATGCGGGCAGCCATGGCCGCGCCCCGGTCCCGCTGCAGGGTGCTTTGCTGAAGAGCGAGGACGACCTGGACGAGCTCAGCCGCTGCCACCCGTTGGGCGCAGTGGCGGCCGTCTGAGGTCGCGACCGCGAGGGCGAGCGGTGTTCCTCGACCTCTTCTACCGCCTGCGGGCGGCCGGCATCCCGGTCACGCCGTCCGATCACCTGGATCTCCTGCACGGGATCAAGCTGGGCATCGGCCGCTTCGGCTTGGACGAGCTGTTCCAGTTCGCGCGCATGACGCTGGTGAAGGACGAACGCCAGTTCGACCGCTTCGGCCAGGTGTTCGAGGCCTGCCTCAAGGACAGCCGCGCCAACGGTTCCGCCGGCGATCCCGGGCGGCTGCGCGACGAGTTGCTGGCGCTGCTCGGCGCCGGCGGCGATGCGGCCGAGGGCCATATCATCGACCAGGCGACCATCGACCGGCTGGTGGCGAGCCTGTGCAGCGATGCCGGCGTGTCCGCGGCACGGCCGCTGCCCGGCAGGCTCGACCCTGAGGCGTTCCGGCGCGCGGCTGCAGCTCCGGCCGTCCCGCCTCCTGCCCGGGAGGCGGCCTGGCGCGACCGCAGCTTCGCCGGCGTCGAGGGCAGCCGGCAGATCACCCCGGCGACGCTGCATCTGGCGCTGCGCCGGCTGCGCGGCTTCGGCCGCACCGTTACCACTGCGGAGATCGACGTGCCGGCGACGGTGGCACAGGTGGCTCGCGCCGATGGGGCAACCAGCCTGGTGTTCCAGACGGGCCGGCGTGCGCCGGTGCGCCTGCTGGTGCTGGTGGCGGGCGGCGAGGCCGCACACCGGGTGTCGGACACCTGGCGGTCGCTGCTGCAGGCGTTTCGCGGGGAATTCCGCAACATCTACCTGTTCGATGTCCTGGCGGCGGCCGGCGGCGGGCTGCACTTTCGCCAAGCCGACATCACGGGCCGGCCGCGCGTGTTCGATGCCGTCCGCCTGGCCGGGGCCTTTCCCGCCGCCTACCGGGTGATCGGCCTCGGTCCCCTGCCGCCCGGCGCGCGCGAACTTGCCCCGCTGGTGCGCAAGTACCGCGCGGTCGCCTGGATGGACCCCACGTTCGACGGTGCCGCCCGGCAGCGGCGGCCGGGGCAGGTGCCGCATGGCCACGCCGTTTTGGGCGGCCACGTTTACCCTTTGTCACTCGACGGCCTCGACCATGCCATATCGGCTCTGCAATGATGGGCCTACGCGTCGCGGGTGCGCCCGCGTGCCTGGCCTGCCAACCGGCCTTTGACCAATCCGGCCTTTGATAAGGAGACTTGCCGATGTTCCGCACGCTTGCCGCCGCCGCCCTCGGCATTAGCCTGGTGGCCCCTGCCCTTCCGGTTCTGGCCCAGCAGCCGGACTCGGTTCCCGTGTCGCCGGGCGAAGTGACCACCGAAATCGCCCTCACCGAGTTGCTCAACGAGTTGTTCCAGATGGGCTTCGTATCCGAGCTGAACAGCATCGAACGCGTCGGGTCGAGCTACATCGTCGACGTGACGACCATCGACTTCGAGCGCGTACGCCTGGAACTCAACGCGGTCACGGGCACGATCTCCCAGCTCTGATCCTGCCGCCGCGCACACGGCCGAAAGCCGGCGGGCCGATGCCCGCCGGCTTCGGTGCGTCTGCGGGACCCCGTGGCGGGCGCAGGCTGGCGAAACAGACCAGCACCTCCTACCGCATCTGGTAGCAGCTTCCACCTCCAACCCCCTTGACCGATGGTCCCTGCCGACCGGCCATCCGCCATACTGCGGCGATGGCGCGCGGTGCGCTGCCTGGTGCGTCACCCCCTGCCCCAGGCAACTTACTGAATTATATCTCATTTAATCGGGATTGCTCCGCCGCGGGCAGCGCGGGCGGACGCGACTCGGCCGAGCTATCCACAGGATCGTATTCCCCGAGTCGGTTTTTCCCTGTCCGCTACCCACGGCATATTGTATAAGTGGCTCCAGATAGCACGATATGTCGTAGTGCTGCGGTGCCACTGCCGGCGCTCACCGATTGCCGGCGCAACAACGCGGAGACAAACGCATGGGGTGGACTGACGAGCGGATTGCACGACTGAGCGAGCTTTGGGGAACCGGCAAGAGCGCCAGCGAGATCGCCGAAATCCTCGGCGGGGTCACGCGCAATGCCGTGATCGGCAAGGCCCACCGCCTCGGCCTGTCCGGCCGTCCGTCGCCGATCAAGCGCCGCGAGGCGCCACCGGCCCCGGTTGTCGAGCCCACCGGCACCACCATCCTCAGCCTGACGGAGCGGATGTGCCGCTGGCCCATCGGTGATCCCCGCAATCCGGGCTTCCGGTTCTGCGGCCGCTCCATCCTGCCCGGCCACAGCTACTGCGCGGAGCACGCGGCGCAAGCCTACCAGGCGCCCAAGTCGCGGCGCGTCAGCAGCGAAGACACCCGCACCGCGCGCGCCTGACAGCGGTTCGGCGACCCCGCGGCCCCGACCTGCCGCGCCACCGGGGCCGGCAAAGGTGCAAGCGCGCGTGGCGGCAGCGTGCAGAACGGCGTGGGCTGGTGCCGTCCGATTCAAAAATGATCTAGAGTGCGGCACCGGTCCGGCTGTGGCGGTGCGTTGCCCGGCCGCCGCGTCCCCCGTCGCCGCCGAGGACCCACCCTCCCATGCCGCTCCGCCTCAATCTCCGCCCCTACGAACAGATCATGATCAACGGGGCGGTCATCACCAATCTGCGCCGCCGCTCGTTCCTGGCGATCCACAACCAGGCGCGGATCATTCCCGGCAAGTTCATCCTCAAGGCCAGCCGCGCGGAAACGCCGGTGCGGCGCATCTATTTCGCTGCCCAGATGGCCTACGTGTTTTCCGAGGATCCCGAGCAGTTCGACCAGTGGGTGGAGGAATTCGACAGCCGCATGGCCGAGGTGATCTCGATCGTCTCCAATCAGGAGATCCTGGCCAAGCTGGCCGAGGCGACCGCGTATTTCCAGAAGCGCATCTTCTATAAGTCGCTGCGCGTCATCCAGGAGGTGATGGAGTACGAGGAGAAGCTGCTGGCGCTGGCCGGCACGCCGCCGCCGCCGGCCTTCGGCGACGGCTTGAACCCGCCCAAGGAAGGGGCGGAGGACGACGCGCCGTCGGACCACGACACGTTCTGAGCGGTCGCTGCCGGCACCCGGTGGCGGCCTGCCGGGTGGACCCGGCCTCGCCGCCCGCCGTCGTCAGGCCAAAAGGTCGAGCCCGATATTGAAGGTTTGCACGCCGTTGTAGCCGGCCACCGGCTGGAACAGGCTGAGCACGCCGGAATAGGTGGTGGAGACCGACTCCCGATCCTGGGCCAACAGGTAGCGGTCGATGATCTGGTTGCGGTAGTCCTCTTCGCCGAGCCGCTCGACGTCGACGTACTGCGCCAGCATTTCCGCCTGCTTGTCGACATCCAGATAGGCCATTTCGTCGGGGAGGCCGTAGGCCCCCATGACCACCGTGCGCAGCGCGTTGTCGCTGAGGATCTGGTAGTAGCTCTCCGCCTCGCCGGCGCTGCGCTCGAAATACAGCACCTCGCGCACCGCCGCGTTCTGGTCGCCGACCTCCATTTCCAGGCCGACGGTGTAGTACTGGTTGATGAGGGCAAGCTGGCCTTCGCCGCTTTGCAGCACCTCCAGCCCTTGGTCCAGGCGCAGGTCGGTGGCCATCTTCAAGAAGCGCTGGTCCTGCATCTGGTAGACCAGCGCGTCCTCGCCCTCCAGGTCGTCCAGCAGCACCCGCTTCAACAGGCCGGTGGCGTTGTGCAGCTCTTCGTCGATGTTGTAGGCCTGGAGGATGAATGTCCTAAGCTCGTAGTCGTCGAGCACGTCTTCCGGCGTTTCGGCAAGCGCGATGCGTTCCAGGAAGGTGCGCACCGCGCGATCGACGGTCGGCTGTTCCTGGTAGTCCTGGATCCGCCGTTCCCATTGGCTGGTGACCGACGAATACAGCATGGTGGCCGAAAGACCGACGCCACTGACCGACATGGTGCACCTCCGTGGGCAAAGTGGGAGCCGGGCGCCCTGGTATCCGGTCCCCTGGCCACCGAACCCGCGACCGACCTCTGTGATCGGTGCGGGCCCGGTGGGTTAGGTCGTCGCCGCCGCAGCGGCCTGCGCTGCGCCTACTGGAACAGCGACAGGATGGCCTGCGGGTTGGAGTTGGCGATGGACAGGGCCTGCAGGCCGAGCTGCTGCTGCACCTGCAACGCCTGGAAGCGGGCACTCTCCTCGGCCATGTTGGCGTCGACCAGGGTGCCGATGCCGTCGTTGACCGACTTGATGAGGGTGTCGACGAACTCCTGCTGGGCTTCCAGCGCCTGCTCCGCCGCACCGATGATGCCGGCCACCAGCTTGAGCTGGTTTTCCGCCTCGTCGACCCGTTCCAGCAAGGCATCGAAGTCCAGCGAGCCGCCATTGGCACTGTCCATGTTGAAGGCCAGGATCTGCAGGCCGTTGTCGAACGCCTGGTCGCGGTCCGTGACCACCACGGCATCGTCCTCGGCCTGGATCTTGAATTCGTCGGAGAGGGTGGCACCGAGGAAGGTCTCGATGTCGCTCACCATCTCGCCCTGGGTGCCGATGCCGCCGGCGGCCGTGTTGAGGATGGTGGAGATGTAGGCGGCCACCTCTTCCGGCGTCTTGTTGATCAGCGCGGTTCCCACCACCTCGCCATAGTCGAGGTAGTACTTGTTGTCCGTGCCGTCGATCTTGGCACCGCTGACGACGCTGTCGTTGGGCCCGGCGATGACGAAGGTGAAGGTCTTCGACACACCGTTGGCCTTGCCAAAGGTGATGTCGACGGTGTCGCCCTCCTCCAGGTCGTCGTTGATCTGCAACTCCACCTGGGCCAGCCCGCCCTCGCGCGCTTCGGTCAGCTTGAAGTCGCCGCTGCCGAATGCCTTGTTGGGATCGGACGAGGTGGTGAAGATGCCGAGCTGGCCGATGCCCTCGGCCAGGTCGCGCAGCACGCTCAGGGTGCCCGACGTGGTCTCGCTGTCGAAGCTGAAGCCCAGCCCGGCCAGCGGCCCGCCATCCTTGCCCAGCTCGGTCAGCTTGTTGTCGAAGCTGGCGGCCGCCGCCGCAGCGGTGGCGCCGACGATGGCAAAGTCGTCCTGCAGGGTGGTCCGCGCCGTGGTGGAGTATTCGATCACCGGGGCGGAGAAGCTGGAGGCACCGGCCGAGGTGGTGTTCGCCGCCTCCTGGATGGTGATGTCGGTGCCGGTGATGTCGATCTCCAGGTCGTTGGCCTGGAAGAAATCGGTGGCTTCGATCTCCGCCTTCAGGGCCGCCGCCGTGGTGGTCGACGACGCCGTCACGTCGTAGTCGAAGGTCTGCACCACCGTACCGCGCGTGTAGGTGAAGGTGATGCGGGTGAGCGCGTTGGCCACCTCGTCGGCGGTGGGCGCACCGCCGAGGGCGGTGAGCGTGCCCGCACTCAGCGTGGTCACCGAGTTGGCGCTGTTGGTGGCCGAGCTGCCGGGGGTTTCCACCGAGGTACCCGCCGCGTCAGCCTCATAGGTGTTGAAGGTCAGCGCCTGCTGGTCGCCGTCACCGTCGATGTAGTTGAAGGTGATCTCTTCGCCATCGCTCAGGCCGCCGGAGAACTCCACCGAGGTGGCCACCGGGTCGTTGCGGTCGTTGACGATTTCCGTGGACTTGCCGGCGGTGACGTTGAGGCCCTTGAGCGCGCCGAGCCCGCGGTCGGACTCCTCGATCGACAGGTCCTGGTAGTCCACCGAGATCTTCTGCAGCTCGGCAACATTGCTGCCGTCGCGCACGATGTTGGAGACGACGTCGTAGGTCGTGCCGGCATTTTCCGGATCGCCGTCGACCAGGTTGATGCCGTTGAAGCGCGAGGCCGCGACGAAGTTCTGGATCTGCTCGATGGCGTTGTCGATGGACTGCTGGATCAGCACCCGGCCCTGGGCGTTGTTGGACGCCTGCACCACCTTCTCGCGGATCTCCTTGATCTGCTCGGCGATCTGGTTGGTGCCGGCAGATGCCACGCCGAGGGTGGATGCCCCCAGCGACAGGTTCTCGCGGATCGCCTTGAAGCCGGCGACGTCGGACCGCATGCCCAGCGCGATGGCGAAGGTGGCGCTGTCGTCCTTGGCGGAGCCGATGCGCAGGCCCGTGTTGATGCGTTCCTCGGCCTTGCCGAGCTGGGTGTTGGTGCGGTTCAGGTTCAGCAGTGCCGAGGCGGCCTGCGGGTTGGTCAGCACGGAGAAGTTCTGCGTCATGTCACTCTCCTTTGAGCGCTCTCGGCCACGCTTCGGAAGCCGTCGCGTCGATCTCTATGGTTCTCCTCGCTGCCACCGCCTCCGGTGCACGGGCAGCTTGATCCGCCCCCCTCATTGCAGGCGGCGTGCCACATGGATGTGCCGAGACGGGAATCGCTGTTGAGTCAGGCAATTAACGGATGACTCTTCAGAAACGAGTCAAAAGTCGCCAGGGAACCCCCGGTGGCGCGAGTCCCCCGCCACCCGGCAAAGCTTGCCCGCCACCGCGGCGCTTCCTGCCGGGGAAACCGGCCGCCACGGCCGCCTTGGCCGCGGCGTCGGAGGGTGATCGCTGGGGTCGATCGGAGGAGCGGACGGGCCGCCGCGGCACAGATCCTCGACCGCCCCGCTCAAGTGGGCAGAAATTGCCGAGCGGGTTAACCAACTGTTCATCGCGCCGCCCCTAGAGTCCCAGCGTCGACGGCCCCCTAGGACTTCCGCCGTCGGCCAAAATCGTCCAGGGGCGGCCGCCGTGACTCAACTCCTCAACATGTTGCGCAATCTCGGGCCCATGCGATTGGTCGCCATGGGCGGCGTGGCGCTGCTGCTGTTCGGGTTCTTCTTCTATGTGATGACGCAGATCTCCCAGCCGGAGATGGCGCTTCTCTATGACGACCTGGACACGCGCGACAGCGGGGCCGTGGTGGAGCAGCTCGAAGCCCGCGACATCCCCTATCAGCTGCGCGCCAACGGCTCGTCGATCCTGGTGCCGGCGGACGAGGTGGACCGCCTGCGCCTGGCGATGGCCCAGGAAGGCATCCCATCTGGCGGCAACCTGGGCTACGAGCTGTTCGACGAAAGCGACGGCTTCGGCACCACCACCTTCGTGCAGAACATCAACCGGCTGCGCGCGCTGGAGGGCGAGCTGGCGCGCACCATCTCCACCATCAACCATGTGCGCCAGGCCCGCGTGCACCTGGTGCTGCCGGAACGCGCGCTGTTCAGCCGCGATACCCAGTCGCCCACCGCCTCGGTGTTCCTGCGGCTGGATTCCGGTGGACTGACCGCGCGCCAGGTGGTGGCGATCCAGCACCTGGTGAGCTTCGCGGTGCCGGGACTGGAGCCCGACCAGGTGTCCATCGTCGACGACACCGGCCAGCTCCTGGCGTCGGGCACCGCCGGCGACGACTCCCTGACCGGCCAGACCACGGCCGAGGAACGCCGACGCGCGGAAGAAGCGCGGATCTCCCAGCAGATCGAACAGATGCTGGCGCGCTCGCTCGGCCCCGGCCGGGTGATCGCGCGGGTCGCCATCGAGATGGACTTCGACACGGTGCAGACCACGTCGGAGACCTACGATCCGGAAGGCCAGGTGGCCCGCTCGACCCAGTTCGTGGAGTCCGAGGAAAGCTCCAACGAGGCCGATGGCGTCGATCCCGTCTCGGTCAGCGGCAACCTGCCGGAAGCCGAGACCGTCCCCGATGGGCTGGGCGGGGCCGCGGGGGCTTCCTCCCTCGCCACCCGCACCGAAGAGACCACCAACTACGAGATCAGCCGCACCGTGGAAAACCGCGTGCGCGACGGCGGCCGCGTGGAGCGCGTCTCCGTTGCCGTGCTGGTGGACGGCACCTACGCCGAGGGCGAGGACGGCACCATGGTCTACACCCCGCGCTCCGATGCGGACATGGACCAGATCACGGCACTGGTGCAGAGCGCGGTCGGCTTCGACGCCGTGCGCGGCGACACCGTGGAAGTGGTCAACATGCGCTTCCTGCTGCCCGACGAACTGGAGCCCATCGCCGGTCCCACCACCTTCTTCGGCTTCCGCACCGACGAGGTGATGCGCCTGGCCGAGCTGCTGATCCTCGGCGTCGTGGCGGCCCTGGTGATCCTCCTGGTGGTGCGCCCGCTGCTCGGCCGCGCGCTGGAGCCGGCCGGCCAGCCGGCGCTCGCGGGCATCGACAGTCGCGACGACCTGTCGGCCCTGCTCACCGACCAGTCGGGCTTCCAGGCGGCGCTTGCCGGTCCCAGTGCCCACACGCCGGCCGGCGGCATGCCGGAGCTTCCGGGCCCCGGCGGCGACGAGGACGACATGGATTCGCTGATCGACATCCAGCAGGTGGAAGGCCGCGTGCGCGCGTCCTCCATCAAGAAGATCGGCGAGATCGTGGAAAACCACCCCGAAGAGGCCGTCTCCATCATCCGCAACTGGATGTACCAGGACAAGTAACCGGATGTACCAGGACAAACGCCAAGACCCGTCTGCCCGCCCGCTGCCGCAGGCGTCCAGGGCGGTTTCCACCGCCATTAGGTCGGTTCCGGCCCGCACCCGCTGCCTGTCGCGCCGTCCCGCCGCGGCGCCGGCTTTTGTGACGGAGCGCTGAGCCATGGCCGCCGGTACACGCATCCGCGAGGACTACCGCGCCCTCTCCGGCCCGGAGAAGGCGGCGATCTTGATGTTGTCCCTGGGCGAGGAGCACGCCTCGCACCTGTTCGTCTACATGGACGAGGAGGAGATCAAGGAGATCTCCCAGCACATGGCCAATCTCGGCACCATCAGCTCGTCGCTGGTGGAGCGCCTGTGCGTGGAGTTCGCCGAGCAGCTCTCCTCCTCCGGCTCGCTGGTGGGCAGCTACGAAAGCACCGAGCGCCTGCTCTTGAAGGTGATGGGCCGCGACAAGGTCGACTCCATCATGGAGGAGATCCGCGGGCCGGCCGGCCGCACCATGTGGGAGAAGCTGGCCAACGTGAACGAGGCGGTGCTCGCCAACTACCTGAAGAACGAATACCCGCAGACCGTCGCCGTGGTGCTCTCCAAGGTGCGGCCCGAACACGCCGCGCGCGTGCTGTCGCTGCTGCCGGAGAGCTTCGCCATGGAAGTCATCATGCGCATGCTGCGCATGGAGGCCGTCCAGAAGGAAGTGCTCGACGACGTGGAGCGCACGCTGAGGACCGAGTTCATGACCAACCTGGCCCGCACCGCGCGGCGCGACAGCCACGAGCTGATGGCCGACATCTTCAACAACCTCGACCGCCAGACCGAAAACAAGTTCCTGGCCGCCCTGGAAGAGCGCAACCGCGACAGTGCCGACAAGATCAAGGCACTGATGTTCACCTTCGAGGACCTGGCGCGTCTCGACGCCGCCGCGGCCCAGGTGCTGATGCGCGCGGTCGACAAGTCGAAGCTGACGATCGCGCTGAAGGGTGCGTCGGAGACGCTGAAGGACCTGTTCTTCTCCAACATGGCCGAGCGCGCGTCGAAGCTGCTGAAGGAAGAGATGGCGGCCATGGGGCCGGTGCGCCTGAAGGACGTGGACGAGGCGCAGATGCACATGGTGCAGCTCGCCAAGGACCTGGCTGCCCGCGGCGAGATCGTGATCTCCGAGGGCAAGGGCGACGACGAGCTGGTGTACTGAGCAGGCGGACGCGGGACGGCGAACGGTGTCAGGCAGCGTGCAGAAGTTCCTCTTCGAGACCTCGTTCGACCCGGAGGATATCCGCCGGGCCAAGGAGGCCGAGGCACGCCGCAAGCGCGAGGCCGAACGCGCCGCCGCCGAAGCCGCCGCCAAGACCGTGGAACCGCCGCAACCGGAAGGCCCCCAGTTCTCCGAAGACGACGTGGAGGACGCCCGTGCCGCCGGCTATGCCGAGGGCGAACAGGCCGGCCACCAGGCGGCACTCGCCGGCATCGAGCAGCGCCTGGCCGGCATGATCGAGCAGATCCCGGGCACGCTGGGCGGGCTGATCAAGGCCCAGAAGCAGTCCGACGCGGACCTGGTGGAGCATGCCGTGGGCATCGCCGTCACGGTCGGCCGCAAGTTGTTCCCCGAACTGGCGCGCCGCCGCGGCCTGGCGGAGATCGAAGCGGTGGTGCGCGACTGCCTGGAAGAGATGATCGACGAGCCGCGCCTGGTTATCCGGGTGAGCGACGAGATGCTCGACATCGTGCGCGCGCGGCTGGACACGCTGGTGGCCGAAAGCGGCTTCGAGGGCGCCATCGTCTGCATGGCCGATCCCGCCATGGGACCGTCGGACTGCCGGGTCGACTGGGCCGACGGCGGGGCCGAGCGCCTGTCGGCCCGCCTCTGGGAAGAGGTGGAAGCCACCATCGGCCGCTTTTTCGACTACCCCGGTGCCGTACCCGAAGTGATCGGCGGCCCCGCCGGCACCAAGCACGCCGCCCTCGCTGGCAAACTCGATACCGATGCCGACGCCGACACCGATCCCGACACGCCCTTTGCGTCCACCATCGGCACGCCCTGATCCTGAACCGCGGAGCCCGCCATGTCGCCCACCGACAACCTCGACCTCGACGACCTGGAAGCCAACGGCCCCGAGCCGTCCTACGACCCCGCCCAGATGCAGCACGTCGCCCGCGAGCTGGAGGCGATCTACGACATCCCCGTGCAGATCTCCGCCGTGCTCGGCAAGAGCACCATGCAGGTGAACCAGCTCCTCAAGCTCGGCCGCGGTGCCGTGGTGGAGCTGGACCGCAAGGTCGGCGAGGCCATCGACATCTATGTGAACAACCGCCTGGTGGCGCGCGGCGAAGTCGTCGTCGTGGAAGACCGCCTGGGCGTGACCATGACCGAGATCATCAAGTCAGACCGTTCGTAGCCGTTCCGGGGCACATCCGCCGCGGCGCCTGCCCGCGGGCACAGTAGGGAATTGGACCATGCGCCTGCTCATCGTCGGGGACCTGGACGGTCACATCACCACCGCCGGCAAGATCGCCATGGACCGCGGCGCCAAGGTGGCGCACGCGTCGAGCATCACCGACGCGCTGAATGCGTTGCGCGGCGGCCGCGGCGCCGATCTGGTGATGGTGGACGTGAAGCTGGCGGTGCAGGACCTGTGCGACGCGCTGGCTGCCGAACGGATCCATGTGCCGGTGGTGGCCTGCGGTATCGGGTCCGACGCGCGGGCAGCCGTGCGGGCCATCCACGCCGGGGCGAAGGAATATGTGCCCCTGCCGCCCGACGCGGAAATGATCGCCGCGGTCTTGGAAGCGGTGGCGGAGGAAAGTCACGCCATCCTCACCCAGGATCCCGGCATGCAGCGCCTGCTGCGCGTGGCCGAACAGGTGGCGCGGTCGGATGCCTCGGTGCTGATCGTCGGCGAAAGCGGCACCGGCAAGGAGCTGTTCGCCCGCTTTCTCCACCGGAAAAGCCGCCGGTCGGACCGCCCGTTCATCTCCGTCAACTGTGCCGCAATCCCGGAAAACCTGCTGGAAAGCGAGCTGTTCGGCCACGAGAAGGGCGCCTTCACCGGCGCCATCGCGCGGCGCATCGGCAAGTTCGAGGAAGCCTCGGGCGGCACGCTCCTGCTCGACGAGGTGACGGAGATGGAGCCGCGCCTGCAGGCCAAGCTGCTGCGCGCCATCCAGGAAAAGGAGATCGACCGTGTCGGCGGCGCGCGCCCGGTCAAGGTCGACTTGCGCGTGCTGGCCACCACCAACCGCGCGCTTGAGGACGAGGTGCGCGCCGGCAACTTCCGCGAGGATCTCTACTTCCGCCTTAACGTGATGACGCTGGCGCTGCCGCCCTTGCGCGAGCGCCCGGCGGATATCGAGCTGCTCGCCATCCACTTCATGCAGCGCTATGCCGCCGCCAACGGGCTCGGCACCAAGTCGCTCCACCCCGACACGATGGCCATGCTGCGCGCCCACCCGTGGCGCGGCAACGTGCGCGAGCTGGAAAACACGCTGCACCGCGCCGTCGTGCTGTCCCCCGGTCCGGTGATCGAGCCCGACGCGGTGATGGTGATGGACGCCGCCGCCACGCTCGGCGGACCTGCCGCCGGTGCCGCCAACCGGGCGGCCGCCGCGGTGTCGGCCCTCGATGGGGCCGTCGCCGGCACCGCCGCGCTGGTGGGCCGCACCGTGGCCGATGTGGAGCGCGACCTCATCATCGATACGCTGCACCACACGCTGGGCAACCGCACCCACGCCGCCAACATCCTCGGCATCTCCATCCGCACGCTCAGGAACAAGCTGAAGCAGTACCACGACGAAGGCGTGGCGGTGCCCATGCCGGGCGAGCCGGAACGGGCCTACCTGTGACCGGTGAGGGCCGAGGGCGCGCGGGATGACCGATCAAGCCACCAGCAACGGCGCCCAGGAGGGAGCCGGCCGCCGCCTGCCCAGCCTGCGCTCGCTCGTCCAGATGGTGACGAGCCGCAGCGACCTGGCGCTGGCGCTGGGCGTGGTGGCCATCCTGGTGGTGCTGATCCTGCCGATGCCGAGCTGGCTGCTCGACGGGGCACTCAGCATCTCCATCACCTTCTCCGTGCTGATCTTGATGACCGTGCTGTTCATCAGCCGGCCGCTGGAGTTCAGCTCGTTCCCGACGATCCTCTTGATCGCCACCATGCTGCGCCTGTCGCTCAACCTGGCCTCGACGCGCCTGATCCTGGCCGACGGGCACGAAGGCACCGATGCCGCCGGCAACGTGATCGAAGCCTTCGGCAACTTCGTCATGGGCGGCAGCTTCGTCATCGGCATCATCGTCTTCGGCATCCTGGTGATCGTGAACTTCGTGGTGATCACCAAGGGCTCCGGGCGCATCGCCGAGGTGTCGGCGCGCTTCAGCCTGGATGCCATGCCGGGCAAGCAGATGGCCATCGACGCCGACCTCTCGGCCGGCCTGATCGACGAAACCCAGGCGCGCGAGCGGCGCAAGGCGCTGGAGGACGAAAGCAACTTCTTCGGCGCCATGGACGGTGCCGCCAAGTTCGTGCGCGGCGATGCCGTGGCCGGGCTGCTGATCACCTTCATCAACATCATCGGCGGCATCGTCATCGGCACCACCCAGCAGGGGCTGACCCTGGGCGAGGCCGCCAACACCTATACGCTGCTGACGGTGGGCGACGGGCTGGTGAGCCAGATCCCCGCCCTGGTGGTCTCGGTCGCCGCCGGCATGCTGGTCTCCAAAGCCGGCATCACCGGCACTGCGTCGGAAGCGGTGTTCGGCCAGCTCGGCCTCTACCCCAAGGCGCTCGGCGTGTCCTCGGTGCTGACGGTCTGCCTGGCCCTGCTGCCCGGCATCCCCATGGTGCCGTTCCTCGGCATGGCCGCGATCACCGGCGGACTCGCCTGGCGCCTGTCGCGCCGCAAGGAAGAGGCAGCGGTGGCCGCGCGGGCGATGATCGAGGACCAGGCCCAGCGCCCGCCGCCGGTGGCCGAAGAGCCCATCGCCACCGCGCTCCAGATCGACCAGATCCGCCTGGAGCTGGGCTACGGCCTGCTGACGCTGATCCACAGCGACGGCGGCCCCAGCCTGACCCAGCAGATCAAGGGGCTGCGCCGGCAGTTGGCCTCGGAGATGGGCTTCGTCATGCCGTCCGTACGCATCCAGGACAATCTGCAACTCCCGGCCAACACCTACGTGATCCGCATCAAGGAGATCGAAGCGGCGCGCGCCGATGTGCGCCCCGGCCTCCTGCTGGTGATGGATCCCCGGGGCGAAAGCATCACGCTGCCCGGCGAAGCCACCACCGAGCCGACCTTCGGCCTGCCGGCCCTGTGGATGGATCCGGCCTACCGCGAGGAAGCCCTGTTCAAGGGCTACACCGTGGTGGACTGCCAGACCGTCATCACCACCCACATGACCGAGGCCATCCGCGACCAGATGGCCGAAATGCTGTCCTACGCGGAAACCCAGAAGCTGCTGGACGAGATGGACAAGGACCACCAGAAGCTGGTGGCCGACGTGATCCCGTCGATGATCAGCGTCGGCGGCCTGCAGCGGGTGCTCCAGAACCTGCTCAGCGAGCGCATCTCCATTCGCGACCTGCCGACCATCCTGGAAGGCGTGGCCGAAGCCTGTGCCGTCACCCGCAACGTCAACACCATCACCGAGCATGTGCGTTCGCGCCTCGCCCGCCAGATCAGCAGCGAGTTCACCAACGATGCCGGCTTCATCCCGCTGATCACCTTGTCGCCGCAATGGGAGCAGGCGTTTGCCGAAAGCATCGTCGGCGACGGCGAGGAGCGCCAGCTCGCCATGGCGCCGTCGAAGCTGCAGGAGTTCATCACCACCGTACGCCAGGTGTTCGAACGCCAGGTGCTGCTGGGCGAGAACCCGGTGCTGCTCACCAGCCCCGGCATCCGTGCCTATGTGCGCTCCATCGTCGAGCGCTTCCGTCCCTCCACCCCGGTGATCTCCCAGAACGAAATCCACCCCAAGGCCCGGGTGAAGACCCTGGGCCAGATCTGAGCGCGGCGATGACGATGCCTGCCCCGCACCTCCCCCACCCCACGCCGACCGCGCAGCAGCGGAGGGGTCGATGCGCCTGAAATACTACTACGCACCGACCGTCACCGCGGCCATGGAGGCGGTGCGCCTGGAGCTGGGCGACGACGCCATCATCATCTCCACCCATGAAGGGGCCAACGGCGAGATCCGCATCGCCGCCGCCCTGGAGGAGGTGGACGAAGCCAAGCCGCAGCGCCAGGTGCCCCCCGCCGCGGCCGCGGCCGGCCCTGTGGCTTCGGCCGCCCCGGCGGCACCGCCGCCGGCCGGTAGCTCCGGCGTGCGGCTCGGCCTCGGCATGTGGCGCGACGACGACGAGCTGGAGGACATCGTCTACCAGGCATTCCGCGACCACGGCGTGCCCGCCTTCGTCGGCGAAGCCTTGCTGGACGTGGTCGGCGGCTTCTCCGGGGCCGATGCCGCCGCAGCCCTCGCCGCCGCCTTCCGCCAAAGCTACCGCTTCGCACCCCTAAGCGATGCGCCGTGGCCGCGCGCCCTGATGCCGGTGGGCCCGCCGGGTGCCGGCAAGACGCAGACGCTGTCCAAGCTCGCCGCCAAGGCGCTGATCGAAGGCCGCCGGGTGGCGGTGCTGACCACCGATGTGGAACGCACCGGCGGGGTAGCCCACCTGCGCGCCTTCTGCACAGCCCTCAACATCGACGTGCTGGTGGCCGAAGACCCGCAGCGCCTGTCCGACGCGCTGGCGGCCGTGCAAGGCCACGACCTGGTGCTGGTCGACAGCGCCGGGCGCAACCACAACAACCCGCGCGAGCTGCGCGACCTCGCCCGCCTGCTGCTGGGCGGCCGCATCGAGCCGTTCCTGGTATTCCCCGCCGGCATCGACGCGGTGGAAGCCACCGACATCGCCGCCGCCTACAACGGCATCGGCGTGACCCGCATGGTGGTTACCCGCCTCGACATGGCGCGCCGGCTGGGCAGCGTGCTGGCGGCCGCCCAGGGCGGCCCCATGGCCTTCGCCGAGCTGTCCACCAGCGCTTGGATCCGCGACGGGCTCGACGTCGCCACGCCCAAGCGCCTCGCCAAGCTCTTCCTCGCCAACGCCAAACCGTCGCAGCAACCCTTGGGAAGCCCGCCATGACACCTGGGACCGCGGCCACAGCACCCCGTATCGCACTGCCGACCGCCGTGCCCAACGCCATCGCCATCGCGTCGGGCAAGGGCGGCGTCGGCAAGACGTGGCTGGCCGTCACCCTCAGCCATGCGCTGGCACAGTTCGGCGGCAAGGTGCTGCTGTTCGACGCCGATCTCGGCCTCGCCAATGTCGACATCCAGCTCGGCCTGATGCCCAAGCGCGACCTCATGGGGGTGATGGAGGGCACCATCTCGCTCGCCGAAGCGCGCACCGCCTATCCGCCCGGCGGCTTCGACGTGATCGCCGGCCAATCGGGCAGCGGCAACCTGGCGGGCGTGCCGACCCGGCGCCTGGCGGAGCTGAACGGCGACTTCCACGCATTGGCGCGCCAGTACCACCGCATTCTCTTCGACATGGGCGCGGGGCTCGACCGCACGGTGCGCCACATGGCGCTGCAAGCCTCCACCATCCTGGTGGTGGCGACCGACGAGCCGACCTCGTTGACCGACGCGTACGCCTTCGTAAAGACCATCAACGCCGTGAAGCCCGGTGCCGACATGCGCTTCGTGGTCAACATGGCGGCCAGTCCGCGCGACGGCGAGCGCACGTATCAGACGCTGCTGAAGGCCTGCCAGACCTTCCTCGACCGCAGCCCGCCGCTGGCCGGGGTGATCCGCCGCGATCCCAAGGTGCGCGAGGCCATCCGGACCCAGACCTCGCTGCTCACCCATGCCCCCGGCGCACCCGCCGCCCTCGACGTGGTTGCCATGGCGAGGCTGCTGCTGGCCGCCCCATGAGCGGCGTCCCGCCGGAGCTGGCGCGCGCGGCGGTGCAGTTCGCCGGGCGCCGGTCCGTGGCGGGGGAGGAAACGCGGCACAGTGCCGAGGTGCTGTCGCTGCCCAGGGACACCCTCCAGCGTGTGGCCACGGCCGACCGGCCGGTGGCGGTTTCCGGCACCACCGGAGCCCTGGCGCGCGACGGCAGCCAGGTGCTGCAGACGGCGAACGGCCCGGCCGTGGTGCGCCTGCAGCCGCCGGTGGCGGCGGGCAGCCGCATCGCCCTGCAGGTGCCGCCACAGCCGGGGCTGACCGAAGCCAAGCTGGCCCGCGAGCCGGTGCGCGCCGCGGCGGTCAAGACCGGCGGTCCGGTGCCCGTGGACCTGGGGGCAAAGCCGCCGGCCGGACTGGGGCGGGGCGATGCCGTTACCCTGTCCGCCGATGCCCGTGCCGCCCTGCCGCCCGAGCCGCCTCCGGCACGCGCGCCGGCGCGCACGGTAACGGTGCCGGACGCGAAGCCGCCCCCGCAGGCACCGTCGCAGGCACCGTCGCCGCCGCCGCCCACGCTTACCCAGCCTGCAGCCGCGGTGCCCGCACCGGCGCCCGGCGCTCCGGCGCGACCGGACAATGCCCCGCCGCCGCCCGTCGAAGCCGATACCGTCGCCCCGGAGGAGGCCGCCGCCGGTCGCGGCCGCCCCCTGATGGTGGCCCCCGCCGCGACGGCGGAGACGCCGCCCACCACCGGCGCGGCGTCACCCCAGGCCCCGTTCGGTGCGGATGCCGCCGCCCAGGCCAAGGCCCAGGCGACCACCGCCGCCCAGCTCGCGCCCCAGGTGGACGATGCCGCCCGCCAGCCGGCCGCCGCTCCGCGCGATCCGGCCGCCCAGGCGAGCGGCCCCGCACGCCCACCCGCGACCGCCGCGACCGCCGCGACTGTGGTGGCGACGGCGACTGCGGTGGCGACGGCGACTGCGGTGGCGACGGTCGAGACCCCAGCGGCGACCGCCGCACCGGCCCCCGCGCCCGAACCGGCCCCGCCCGAACCGGCTCCGCCCGCATCGACCCCGCCGGAACCAGCCTCACAGATGGCCGCGGCGCAGACGAGCACCGGGGTCCTGGTGGCACCACAGGACGTCGACAGCCCGGCCCCGCCGGCCAAGGCGGAGGCACCACCGCCGGGTCCGGCCACTCGCAGTTCAACGACGACGGCAGAGCCTGCGCCTCCTGCGCCGAAGGCGGATGCGCCCGCTTCCGTGGCGAAGGCCGAACCTCCCCGACCTGCACCGGATCCGCCCCTTGCCGCGGCAAAGGCCGAGGCACCGGCGCCCACGCCGGCGGCGGGTACGGCCGCTGCGCCGGACCGGTCCTCGCCACCACCGCCCAGCCCTGAAGCGGCCGCGCGCACTCTGGCCGCCGAACGCCCTGCGCCAAGGGTGGATGCCGTCCAACCGCCACCGCGTGCCGAAACGACAGCCCGGACAGCGCCGCCGCAGCCGCTCGCACCGGCCGCACCGGCCGCCGCGCACGAAGCCCGTCCCACACCCCAGCGAGGGGCCGAACCCGCCGCGACAGCCCAAAGAGAACCTCCGCCTCGGCCAATGGAGCGGCCAGCGAGCGCTCCGCAGACCCGGCCGGAGACGCCACCGCCAGCGGCCAGACAGGACGTGCCGACACCGCCGGCCAAGTCAGACACGCCTGCAAGACCGGTGACAGCGGCTGTACCGACGCCAGCGGCCCGGGCGGCCCCCCCCTCTCCATCCATCGGACCGGCGGTGCAAATTCCGGCGGAGACCGCAGCTGCGGCTCCCGCCCGGACATGGCAGGACGCCCCTGCGCCGGCCGTGCGGAGAGAGGCCCCCGCAGCGCCGGACGCTCCGGCGCTGGCAGAGACGGTTTCGCGCCCGCAAGCCCCGGCTCGCCCGGCCGCTCATCAGGAGGCTCCGCCACCGCCACGCCCTCAACCGCAGGCTCCGAGCCGTGCGGCGTCGGACCCACCGGCTCCGCCCACTGCCCATCGCCCGACGGTTGCCACGGAGCTCGCGCAGCCAACGCCGCGGGCTGCCGACGAGGTCCCGACACAACCTGCACCCAATCGGTCTGTGGCCGAGACCGAGCCACCGCAACCGGCGAGCCCGGCGGAACGGCCCGACGCGCCGCCGTCCCGTGCCGAGACGGTCTCGCCCGCGCGGGAGACCCGGACGGCCACCGCAACGACGCAGACCGAACCCGCTCGGCAGGCCGGCCAGGTGGAACCGGCTCGCGAAATCCGGCCGCCTTCGACGGCGCAGACGGAGCCTGCTCGGCCGCCCGAGCCAACCGTGAGGACGGACCGTCCATCACCGCAGGCGCAGAGCGACCAGCCGGTGCCGCCGCAGCCCACCGCACCGCGCGCCACGGCAACGCGAGAGGCGTCGCCGCCGGACCCGCCGCGGCAGCGCGACGAACCGCCGCCGGCGCCGGCTCGGTCCCACCGTCTGGGGGGGGCGGACGCTGCACCGGAGACGCCCGCGCCGCGACCGGTGCCGCCGCGCACCCTTGAAACAGAGGCGCCGCCGCAGCGCGCGGCCAGCGCCCGCGCCGATATGCAGCAGCAGCCCTCCGCTGCGCCAACGGCCAGGACGACCAATGCGCCGGGTCCGCGGACCGACTCCGCACCGCCGGACCCGCCGGCCCAAAGCGAGCGACCCCAACCGGCCGCCCCGCGGGCCGAATCCGCGCCGCCGGTCTCCGCGCCGCCGGCCTCCGGGCCGCCGGCCTCCGCGCCGCGACCCGAGGCCAAGGCGGTTTCGTCTCCGCCTCCCGAACCGGCCCGGCAAGCGGACCCGCCATCAGCCAGCGCGCGACGCGCCGACCTGCCTGCGCCACCGGCGCCCGTTCGCCAACCGGACCCGCCGGTCCGGGCGGAGCGGGTGGACGCTGCCGACCGTCCGCCACCGCTGGACCAACCAGCGACGCGCCAGCCAGACCCGCAGCCCCCTCCCACGGAGCCACCGGCAAGAGCCGAGGCCGAAGCGCCAACAGCGCCGCAACCAGCAGATAAAGCGCAGGCTCCGGTGCCACAGCCCACGCCCGAGCCGCCTCGGGTCGCCGCCCAAGCTGCATCGGCGCCGCGCCCGGCACCGCAGGGGCCGGTTTCGCAAGCGCCGCAGCCAACCGTCGACCAAACGCCGGTCACGCCCTCCCAGATCGCACCGGCTTCGGTGACCACCGAGACCGCCGCGCTGCCATCCGGCACAACGCCGCCGCCGGCCGATGGTCCAGCCATGCCGCAGCACCAGCCGGCCTCCGCCACTGTGGAAACGCCCGCCGCCAAACCGGCAGGCGGCCATGCGACTGCGGTTCGGCCCCCGGCGCTGGATGTGACGCCCTTCACCGCTGCCGCAGCCCCGGCCGCCACGCGGCCCTCGCATCCGGCGGAGGTAATACGGCCGCCCCAGGGGGAAAACCCGCCCCCGCGCCCCGAAGCGGCGGCGCCGACGGTGCGGACCTGGGTCGGCGACACCACCTGGCGCGCCTCGGAACTGGCCGCAGAGACCGCAAGACCGGCCGCCGCCGGCACCGCGCAAGCGTCCCAGCCGACCGCTGCCGCTGCCCCGCAGGCGCCATCCGCCGCACCGCTGCCGGCCGCTGAAGCGGTCTCGCCAGAGGGAACGCCCCGGCCCGCGTCGCTCCTTCTGCAAGACACCCCGTCGCCACCGACCGGCACCTCGGCCGATGCCACACCGCGGGAAGCGGCGGCTACGCCGGCCGCGGTCACCCGGCCCCACGGTGCCGCTGCCGCAGCCCAGGGACAGCCGAGCCTCCAGCCCGGCGCAGCGCCACCGCTCGCCACCCAGCCGCTGCCGCTCTTCGCACCGGTCGCGGGCGCGCCGCCCGCTGGCCTGCCCAGCCTGCCGGAGGCCCTGACGGCGCTGGCCCACGCCGATCCCGGCACCGCGCGCCAAATCACCCAGACCGTGTTGCCCCAGGCCAACGCCGGCATGGGGGCTGCCGTCCTGTTCTTCTTGTCCGCACTGCGCGGCGGCGACCTGCGCGGCTGGCTCGGCGACCGAGCCGTCAAATCCTTGGAAGCCGCCGGCAAGGGAGATGCGGTGGGCCGCCTGTCGGGCGAGTTCTCCGGCCTTTCCCGCCAAGCCGCCGACACGCCCGCCGGTGACTGGCGCCAGGTGGGCATCCCCATCGTTGCCGACGGCCAGGTGAGCGAACTGCGCCTCGCCACCCGCCACCAGCAGGAGGACGGCACCGGCGAGGACGAGCTGGAGGGCGAAGGTCACCGCTTCGTGCTGGACATGGAGACCAGCCGCTTCGGCCCCGTGCAGCTCGACGGGCTGATCCGCCAGCAGGCCATCCGCCTGGTGGTGCGCACCGCCGGCACGCTGCCCGGAGAGGTGCGGCACGGCATCACCCGGGTGTTCGGCGACGCCGTCGCGGCGATCGGCCATGACGGCATTTTAACTTTTCAGACCGGCACCGAGGCCTGGCTACAACTTGCCAGACGTGATGGCGGGCGGCTGCGCATCAGCCGACCCCAGGCATGACCCGCCGGCCAGGAATGCTCCCTCTGCAACATGCAGGGGCCAGGTGATTCACCAGAGGTTAACCCTGACGATGGACACTGCCCATCGCTGCTTTGCTGGCCACGCGCGCCCAGCAACTTGTGGGGCCGTCCGGATCGGGAAAGCGGACTGTGATGCAGGAGATTCAACGTACCATCGTGTCTGAGCACGAATTCGGTTTCATCGTTCTTGCCCTTATCGTCTGTGCCCTCGGCAGCTTCACGACCATGCTGCTGGCCAGCCGGGCGCGCGCCGAACGCCAGCGCCCCACCTGGGTACTGCTGGGCGGTCTCAGCCTCGGCGCCACCATGTGGGCGGGGCAGCTCATCGCCCTGGTCGGCTTCCGGCCCGACCTGCCGATGGCCTACGCCACCCTGCCGCTCAGCCTCTCGCTGATCGTCTCCACCATCGTCGCCCAGCTCGGCGTCGCCGTCGCCACCCGCGCGCCGCACATCGCGCTGATGCGGCTGGCCGGCGGCTGCGTGCTGGGCCTGGCCGCCATCATTCTGCACTACGGCATCATCGCCGCCGCCGTGGTGCCGGGGCAGATCAGCCACCGTGCGGACTATGTCAGCCTGTCCGTCCTCTTCGCCCTGGCCTTCGGCGGCCTGGCCGGCCACCTCGGGTTCGCCCGCGACCGCATGGCCGAACGGCTTCTCGGCGGCGCCATGCTGCTGGTGATGTTTGCCAGCCTCTATGCCATGGCGATGACCGGCCTGTCGGTTTCGCTGGGCCGGGCCACCGTCTCCGGCGGCTGGGTCATCGCCCGCGAGCACCTCACCGGCCCGGTGATCACCGCGGTGTTTGCCGTCCTTGCCACCGGCATCATCAGCGCCCTGTTCGATGCCCGCATGACGCGCCGCACGGCCGAAGCGGCGGAACGCTTCCGCGTGCTCACCGACTGCACCTTCGAAGGCGTGCTGATCCTGCGCGACGGCATCATCATAGACCACAACTCCGCCGCCGAAATGCTGACGCGCACCCCCACGGAACGGCTGGTCGGCACCCCCTTCCTCAACTGGGTGTCGCCCGACGACCGCGACCGCCGCAGCGTCGCCGTGGCGCTGACCGATCCGGCCCAGCCCTGCCAGACCCAGATCGAACGGCCCGGCGGCAACGTGCTGGACGTGGAGATCACCGGCCGCCACATCACGCTGCACGACGGCAAGCCGGGCCAGGTGGTGGCGATCCGCGACATCAGCGCGCGCCGCCAGTCCGAGGAGCGCATCCGTTTCCTCGCCACCCACGATCCGCTGACCGACCTGCCCAACCGGCGGCTGTTCACCGAGCTGACGGAGAAGGTGATCGCCCAGGTGCGCCGCTCCGGCGACCATTTCGCGATCCTGGTGCTCGACCTGGACGGCTTCAAGATCGTCAACGACACCCACGGCCACGATGCCGGCGACGTGCTGATCCAGACGGTGGCGCGGCGCATCTCGGACTCGGTGCGCGACAGCGACGTCGTGGCCCGCTTCGGCGGCGACGAGTTCGTCATCCTACAGACCTCCACCGCCCAGCCGACCAACGCGCTCACCTTGTCGCGCCGCCTCATGGATACCATCAGCCAACCGATCCGCCTGGCCGATGCCGAGGTCTCCATCGGCGTGTCCATCGGCGTGGCGCTGCACCCCGGCGACGGCGAGCATCTGGACGATCTGCTGCGCAACGCCGACACCGCGATGTACCGCGCCAAGGCCGACGGCAAGGGCGCCTACCGCTTCTTCGAGCCGGCCATGGACGCCGAGCTGGAGACGCGCCGGCGCCTGGAAAGCCGCATGCGCATGGGCATTCCGGAAGGCCGCTTCGCCGTCCACTACCAGCCGCTGGTGGCGTGCGGCACGCAGAAGCTGCTGGGCTTCGAGGCATTGCTGCGCTGGACCGACCCCGAACTGGGCTCCGTCTCCCCCGGCGAGTTCATCCCGGTGGCCGAAGAAACCGGCCTGATCGTGCCGCTGGGCGAGCTGGTGCTCTCCACTGCCTGCCGCGACGCCGCCAAATGGCCGACCCACCTGCGCGTCGCCGTCAACCTGTCGCCGGTGCAGTTCCGCAGGCCGGGCCTGCTCGCCACCGTCGACCGGGCGCTCGACGAAAGCGGCCTGCGCGGCAACCGGCTGGAGCTGGAGATCACCGAAAGCCTGCTCATCCAGGACAAGGACAACGTGCTGCGCATCCTCGATGCGCTGCGGGCGCGCGGCATCCGCATCTCCATGGACGATTTCGGCACCGGTTACTCGTCGCTCAGCTATTTGCAGAGCTTCCCCTTCGACAAGCTGAAGATCGACCGTACCTTCGTGCGCAACATCCACGCCAACGACGGCGACGCCGCCATCGTGCGGGCCGTGGCGGCACTCGGCCGCAGCCTCAACATGGACGTGGTGGCCGAAGGCGTGGAGACCGAGGTGCAGGCGGAAATCGTGCACAGCCTGAGCTGCGATTCCATCCAGGGCTTCCTGATCGCCCAGCCGATGACGCCGCAGGCGACCATCGACTTCATCCACGGCTGGCAGCCGCTGGCGTCGGCCGGGCAGTAGCGCCCACGCCGCATGCCGCGGGGCCGACGGCCCTCGTGCCGGCGGGCTGGCCTGCACGCCATCCCCTTCACAGCTTCGCCCAAACGACGCTATAGGTCGCGGCTTGTGTGAGCACCTGCACACGCAAGCCCCTCCGCCCGTGGCGGATGTCGGTACCGGCCCTCGCCTCCACCCGGCCCCTTGCGGCAGCACCCCGGATGCGGGCGCCGGGCGGAGGAGAGGACCGGTCGGACGCAGAACCTGAGAAGGCCCCCGTGATGACCCAGGCGAACGACACGCCGCCCGACGCCGCCGCTGCCGGCCTGGACTACAAGCAGACCGTGTTCCTGCCGAAGACCGCGTTCCCCATGCGCGCGGGCCTGCCCAAGAAGGAACCGGAAATTGCCGCGGAATGGGACCGCCGAGACCTGTTCGCGCGCCTGCGCCAAGTGTCCGCCGGTCGCCCGAAATACGTGCTGCACGATGGCCCGCCTTACGCCAACGGACACATCCACATCGGCACCGCGCTCAACAAGATCCTCAAGGACATCGTCGTGCGCGGCTACCAGATGCTGGGCCGCGACAGCGTCTACGTGCCGGGCTGGGACTGCCACGGCCTGCCCATCGAATGGAAGATCGAGGAAGAGTACCGCGCCAAGGGCAAGGACAAGGACGAGGTGCCGATCCTGGAGTTGCGCCGCCAGTGCCGCGACTTCGCCGCCCATTGGGTGCGTGTCCACACCGAAGAGTTCAAGCGCCTCGGCGTGGTCGGCGACTGGCAGCGGCCCTACCTCACCATGACGTTGGACGCCGAAGCCCAGATCGTCCGCGAGATCCACAAGTTCCTGATGAACGGCGGGCTCTATCGCGGGCTGAAGCCGGTCATGTGGTCGGTGGTGGAGAAGACCGCCCTGGCGGAAGCCGAGGTCGAGTACCACGACCATGTGTCCGATGCGATGCATGTCCGCTTCCCCGTCAAGACGGGCCCGGCCGAGCTGGACGGCGCGGCGGTGGCCATCTGGACCACCACCCCCTGGACCATCCCGTCCAACCGGGCGATCGCCTATGCCGACCACATGGCCTATGTGGCGCTGCGCATCGACGCGGTGGCCGACGGTGCCACGGCCAGGGTGGGCGACCGGCTGCTGGTGGCCGAGGAACTCGTGGAGGATCTTTGCGCCCAGGCCGGCATCTCTGCCCACGCGGTGGCATGGCGCGGCCGCGGCAGCGATCTTGCCGGCATGGTGTGCCGTCATCCGCTCCACGCCGGCGGCTATGACTACGAGGTGCCGCTGCTGGCCGCGGACTTCGTCACCGCCGAGCAGGGCACCGGCTTCGTCCACATCGCCCCCAGCCACGGCGAGGACGACTATGTGCTGGGTGCTGCCCACGGCCTGGAGATGACGGAGAACGTCACCGCCGACGGCCTGTTCGCCCCGCACGTGCCGCTGTTCGCCGGCGCGGTGATCTATACCCAGCACGGCAAGAAGGGAAACGCCAACCGGGTTGTGACGGAGGCGCTGCGCGAGGCCGGCGGATTGATCGCCCAGCACAGCTACACCCATTCCTATCCCCATTCCTGGCGGTCCAAGGCGCCGGTGATCTTCCGCGCCACGCCCCAGTGGTTCATCTCCATGGAGGTGAACGGGCTCAGGGAGACGGCGCTGGCGGCACTGGATGCCACCCGCTTCGTGCCGGCGGCCGGGCACACGCGCCTGTCCTCCATGATCGCCACGCGGCCGGACTGGTGCATCAGCCGGCAGCGCGCCTGGGGCGTGCCCATCGCCATCTTCGTGAACCAGGCGACCGGCGAACCGCTGCGCGACCCCGCGGTGCTGGAGCGCATCGCCGAGGCGTTCGCCGCAGACGGCTCCGATGCCTGGTTCGCCCGCGACCCGGCGGAGTTCCTCGGCGACGGCTACGACCCTGCGGACTACGAGCAGGTGCGCGACATCGTCGACGTGTGGTTCGAAAGCGGCTCCACCCACGCCTTCGTGCTGGAGACGCGCGACGACCTGAAATGGCCGGCCGACCTCTATCTGGAAGGCTCCGACCAGCACCGCGGCTGGTTCCACTCCTCGCTGCTCGAAAGCTGCGGGACGCGCGGCCGCGCCCCCTACGACGCGGTGCTCACCCACGGCTTCGTCATGGACGAGCAGGGCCGCAAGATGTCCAAGTCGCTGGGCAACACCGTGGTGCCGCAGGACGTGTGCAGCGAAAGCGGCGCCGATATCCTGCGCCTGTGGGTGGCGGGCTCGGACTATTCCGAAGACCTGCGCATCGGCAAGGAGATCATCCAGAGCCACGTGGACAGCTACCGCCGGCTGCGCAATACGCTGCGCTACCTGCTGGGGGCGCTGGCGGGCTTTTCCCAGGACGAGCGCATCGCGCCGGCGGAAATGCCGCAGCTCGAACGCTGGGTGCTGCACCGGGTGTGGGAGATGGACCGGCTGGTCCGCCAGGGCGTGGCGGATTTCGACTTCACCTCCATCATCGTCGCCCTCCACACCTTCTGTGCGGTCGACCTGTCGGCCTTCTATCTCGATGTCCGCAAGGACTCGCTCTATTGCGACCGGCCGGACAGCGTGCGCCGCCGCGCGGTGCGCAGCGTCATGGACACCCTGTTCGACTGCCTCACCGCCTGGCTGGCGCCGATCACCTGCTTCACCGCCGAGGAAGCCTGGTGGACCCGCCACGGCGAGGACGCAGACAGCGTGCACGAGCGCACTTTCCCGGAGATCCCCGAAACGTGGCGCGACGACGACCTGGCGGCCCGCTGGGCGAAGATCCGCGAAGCCCGCCGCGTCGTCACCGGCGCCATCGAGCTGAAGCGCGCCGCCAAGGAGATCCGCGCTTCGCTGGAAGCCCATCCGCGGCTCTATGTCGACCCCGCCCTGTGCGGCGACCTGCTGGCGGCGATCGATCAGCTGGGCGGTGCCGCGGCCGGCACGCCGGAGGAGGAGTTGGCGGACATCGCCATCACCTCCCGGCTTACGCTGCTGCGCGAAGCCCCGCCGGGAGACGCCTTCGGGCTGCCCGAATCGCCCGGTATCGGAGCGCTCATCGACCGTGCCGAGGGCCGCAAATGCGAGCGATCGTGGAAGATCCTTCCCAGCGTGGGCAGCGACCCGCGCCATCCCACCTTGACGCCGCGCGACGCCGACGCGGTGGAGGCGTGGCTGGTGCGCCAGGGCGCAGCCCCGGCGTCGTGAGCCAGGGACGGGCCATGCGCACGGGGCTGCTGTTCGCCGCGTTCCTTCTGCTGCTCGACCAGGCGACCAAGGTGGCCGTGCTCGCCCTGCTGTCCGATCACGGCGGGGTCCTGGAACTGACCGGGTTCTTCAATCTGGTGGTCGTGTGGAACCGCGGCGTCAGCTTCGGCATGCTGGCCGATCTCGGCGAGTCGAGCGCCCTCATCCTGTCGGTCATATCCCTGGTTGTCGTGGTCGGCCTCGCCGTGTGGCTGCGGCGGGTGGACAGCGTCGGCGTCCGCCTGGCCATCGGCGCCATCATGGGCGGGGCCACCGGCAACGTGATCGATCGTGCACGTTTCGGCGCAGTATTCGACTTCCTTGATTTTCATGTGGCACAGTGGCATTGGCCCGCATTCAATGTGGCCGACAGTGCCATCGTGCTGGGTGTGGCGTATCTCCTGCTCGACGGCCTGTTCACCCCGCAGCCCCGGCGGACCGCGGATGGGGAGGACACGAAATGAGTGCAATGAATCGTCGTGTGCCGTTTGTTGCCGGACGCGCCGGCGCGCTGGCCATCGGACTGATGGGTGCGGTGCTGGTGCTGGGCGGCTGCGACGACGCGCGGGAGGCATTCGGCCTTACCCGCAACACGCCCGATGAGTTCCGCGTCGCCTCGCGGGCACCCCTGTCGGTGCCGCCGAGCTTCGATCTGCGCCCGCCGACCCCCGGCGCCCCGCGCCCCCAGGAAACCGCACCGCGCGACCTGGCGGTGAGCGCGCTCGGCGGCCGCAGCGGCGACGTGGCGGTGCCGGAGCAGGCGAGTGCCGCGGAAGCAGCACTGATCACCCAGGCCACCCCCGGCGGCGTCGATCCCGACATCCGCCGCACCGTGGACCTGGAGAGCGACGACCTGCTGCGCGCCAATTCCAGCTTCGTCGACGACCTGCTGTTCTGGCAGGAGCCGGCACTCCCCGGCACGGTGGTGGACCCGACGGCGGAAAGCCAGCGCCTGTCGCGCACCACGGCCCTTGGCGAGCCGATCAACAGCGGCGAGGTACCGACCATCGAGCGCACCTCCACCCACTCCCTGCTGGACGACCTGGGCTCCTTGATCCCGTTCTGATCGCCGCGGTGCTGCGGCACGCCGGTGCAGTGTCGACCGGCGACGCCCGCGCGCTGTCGGTTGCCGCACTGCTGCCACGGACAGGGGCCAGCGTGACCTGCGCCGCATGCCGGCCCGTTCGCAACAAGGGTGGACCCCCGATGCACCGCGTTTCCCGACTGCTGGTCTGTGCGTTGCTTGCCGGTGCGGCGCTGCCCGCCCGCGCCGAGGTGTTCGATGCGGAGACCTTCACGCTCGACAACGGCCTGCAGGTGGTGGTGGTCACCAACCGCCTCGCCCCGGTGGTCACCAACATGATCTGGTACCGCGTCGGTGCCGCCGACGATCCGGTGGGGCACTCGGGCCTCGCCCACTATCTGGAACACCTCATGTTCCTCGGCACCGAGGCGCACCCCGAGGGCGACCTCCTGGAAATCGTCGCGCGCAACGGCGGCCAGCAGAACGCGTTCACGAGCTGGGACTACACCGCCTATCACCAGTCGATCGCCGTCGACCGGCTGCCGCTGATGCTGGAGCTGGAAGCCGACCGCATGCGCGACCTCTCCGTCGATGACGCGCGCGCCCTGGTGGAGCGCGACGTGGTGATGCAGGAGCGCCTGGAGCGCATCGACAACGACCCGGCCGGCCGCTTGGGCGAGCAGATGATGGCTGCCCTCTATCAGAACTACCCCTACGGCACGCCGATCATCGGCTGGGAGCAGGAGGTGGCGGAGCTCGACCCTGCGGTCGCGCGCGACGTGCTGGACCGTTGGTATGTGCCCAACAACGCCATCGTGGTGGTGGCCGGCGACATCGATGCCGAAACCCTGCGCCCGCTGGTGGAAGCCACCTACGGCACTATTCCCGCGGGCCCCGACCCGCAGCGCCACCGCGTCAGCGAGCCGCCGCAGTTCGCCCCCCGCCTGGTCGCCCTCTCCCACCGCGACGTGCAGCAGGACGAGTGGCTGCGCTACTACCTGGCGCCCGGCTACATCACCAGCGACGACGCGGTCACGCCCTATGCCTTGCAGGTGCTGAACGACCTGTTCGGCGGCTCGCTCACCAGCCGGCTCTACCGCAACCTGGTGGTGGAGCAGGAGGTGGCGGTGGGCGCCGGCTCGTTCTATTCGGCCGGCACGGTCGGGCCGTCGCAGTTCGGCCTCTACGCCACACCGCGCGACGGCGTCTCGCTGGAGGACCTGGGCCAGGCCATGGATGCGGAAATCCAACGCCTGCTCACCGAGGGGGTGACGGAGGAAGAAGTGGCCGCCGCCCGCGATCGCCTGCAGATCGACGCCATCTATGCCCGCGACAGCGTCGGCGGGGCGGCCCGCATGGTGGGTGCGGCGCTGGCCATCGGCATGTCGCTGGACGAGGTGCAGGCGTGGCCCGACCGCATCGCCGCGGTGACGGTGGACGATGTGATGGCGGCCGCCCGCCAGGTGCTCGATGCCAACCAGTCGGTCACCGGCTGGCTGCAACGCGACGGCGATGCCCCCCACCTCGCCAGCGGCGGGTCGGCCCCCGTGATCCCCGGAGTGATCCAATGAGCCCCTGGCGCCCCATGCTCGCCCGCAGCGGCGTCGTCGCTGCCCTCGCCATCGTCTGCGTGCTGGCGCTGCGCCCCATCGCCCCGGCCGCGGCGACGGAGGTGGTGCGCGTGGTCAGCCCCGGCGGCATCGAAGCCTGGCTGGTGGAAGCCCACGCCGTGCCGGTGATCGCCCTGTCGGCATCGTTCGCCGGCGGCAACGGCAGCGATCCCGCGGAGCTGGCCGGGCTCGCCAACCTCACCTCCTACCTGCTGGACGAAGGCGCGGGCGATCTGGACAGCGCCACCTTCCAGCAGCGCGAAGCGGACACCGGCACGCGCATGTGGTTCCGCGACGGCCAGGATCGCTTCGCCGTCAACCTGCGCACCACCACCGAATACGCCGACGACGCGTTCGAGCTGCTGCATCTGGCGCTCACGGCCCCGCGCTTCGACGCGGTTCCGGTTGAACGCATGCGGGCAGCCGTGCTGGCCGACATCCGCGACAACGTGGGGAACCCCGCCTGGTTCACCTGGCGGGCGTTCTACGACCTCGCCTATCCCGACCACCCCTACCGCCAGCCCTCGCGCGGCACGGTGGCGACGGTGAACGCCATCACGCCGGACGACCTGCACGCGTTCGTGGAGCGCACCTTCACCCGCGACACCCTGGTGATCGGGGTGGCCGGCGATATCACGCCCGATGAGCTGGGCCGGCGCCTCGACGAGGTGTTCGGCGACCTGCCCGCCGCGGGCAGCCAGACCGTACTGCCCGACCAGGCGCCGGGGGCCGCCGGCACGCGCGTGCTGATCGAACGCGAGGGCGCGCAGAGCCAGCTCCTGATGGTGCAAACCGGCATCGCCCGCGACGATCCGGACTACTACGCCGCCTTGGTGCTGGACCACATCATGGGCGGCGGCTCCATGACCTCGCGCCTCACCCGCGAAGTGCGCCAGACCCGCGGCCTGACCTACGGCATCTTCAGCGGCCTCTACGACTACGAGGCCACCCGGCAATGGGTGATCGCCGCCTCCATGACGCCGTCGAGCGTGCCCGAGGCGATCGACGCCACGCTGGCGGAAGTCTCCCGCCTGCGCGACGAGGGTGTCACCCAGGAGGAACTGGACGACGCCATCACCTACCTCACGGGCTCGTTCCCGCTGGCGCTCAGCACCACCGGCGACATCGCCGACATCCTGGAGGGCATGCAGGTCTACGACCTCGGCATCGACTATCTGGACGAACACAACCACCGCATCGCCGCAGTGACGCTGGACCAGGTGAACCGGGTAGCGCACGAGCGGCTGACGCCGGACGCCATGACCATCCTGGTCGCCGGTCCAGCGGTCGACGGCTTCACGCCCGACGTGGTGATGAACGGCCAGGAGCTGCAGGCCCGCGAACTGGCCACCGAGCCGACGCTGTGAGGCCCGCCCCATCGCGCGAAGCCGGCCTATGGATCTGCCGGTTCCGCTGATCCCCGGCCGCCTGGTTCGGCGCTACAAGCGGTTTCTCGCCGATGTGGCGCTGCAGGACGGCAGCACCGTGACGGCCCACTGCCCCAACTCCGGCTCCATGATGGGCCTGGGGACGCCGGGGCTGCGGGTGTGGCTTTCCCGCTCCGGCAACCCGAAGCGCAAGCTCGCCCACACCCTGGAGCTGGTGGAGGCCGAGGGCACGCTGGTGGGCATCCACACCGGCCGGCCCAACCGGTTGGCGGAGGACGCCATCCGCAACGGCACCATCGCGCCGCTGGCCGGCTATGCCACCCTGCGCCGCGAGGTGCGCTACGACGTCAACAGCCGCGTCGACCTGCTGCTCGGCGGCCCCGACCGGCCGGACTGCTATGTGGAGGTGAAGAACGTCCACCTGCGCCGGCCCCATGGCCCCCACCCCACCGCCGCGGAGTTCCCCGACTGCGTGACCGCGCGCGGCGCCAAGCACCTGGGCGCGCTCATCGGCGTACGGTCCGCGGGGATGCGCGCCGTGCTGCTCTACATCGTGCAGCGTGCCGACTGCGATCATTTCCGCCTGGCCGTCGACCTCGATCCCCTCTACGCGGCGGGGGCCGTAGCCGCCGCGGCCGCCGGGGTGGAGTTCCTCTGCTATGGGTGCGACGTGCAGCCATCCGGGATTGCGGTATCGCGGCGACTTTCCATGGTGGTATAAGGTCACAAAAGGCAATCGACCGGCGATATGACTTCCAGACACCAAGCTGACCAGGCATCGGGCGCAAACACGATCCAGATCCACACCCCCGAAGACTTCGAGGGCATGCGCAAGGCCGGCCGCTTGGCCGCCATGGTGCTCGATTACATCACCGAATATACGGTTGTCGGGGTGACCACCGACGAGCTGGACCGGCGGATCGACAGCTTCATGCGCGACCATGGCGCGGTGCCGGCCACCCTGGGCTATCGCGGCTATCCGCGCTCGTCCTGCATTTCGCTCAACCACGTCATCTGCCACGGCATCCCCGGCGAGCGCCGCCTGCAGGAAGGCGACATCCTCAACATCGACGTCACGGTGATCCTCGACGGCTGGTTCGGCGACACCAGCCGCATGTACCTGGTGGGCGACAAGGTTTCGCTGAAGGCCAAGCGCCTGACGGACGTCACCTACACCGCCATGATGCGCGGTATCGCCGTCGTGCGCCCGGGCGCCACGCTGGGCGACATCGGCCACGCCATCCAGAGCTACGTGGAAGGCCACCGCTTTTCCGTGGTGCGCGACTTCTGCGGCCATGGCCTGGGCCGGGTGTTCCACGCGCCCCCCAGCGTGTTGCATTTCGGCCGGCCCGGCGAGGGGATGGTGCTGCGCCCCGGCATGTTCTTCACCATCGAACCGATGGTGAACGCAGGCCGGCCCGACGCCAAGGTGCTGTCGGACGGCTGGACCGCGGTCACCCGCGACCGCAGCCTGTCGGCCCAGTTCGAACATTCCGTGGCGGTCACCGAGGACGGCGTGGAGATCTTCACCTTGTCGCCGCTCGGCTACGACAAGCCGCCCTACCCGGTGCCGGTGGGTTCCCCGGACCTGGCGCCGGCCACCTCCGCCTGACCCCGGACCGGCGGGCCCATGGCGAGCCGCAGGCGCGACTCCGACTCCCCAAAGCATCCATCGGCCGAGCCGGCGACGGCGGACTTGCCGCTCGGCCCGCCGGCCGAACCGCTTGAGGTGCGCGACGCCGCGTCGCTCAACACCGGCCATCGCGAACGCCTGCGCCAGCGCTTCCTGGCCGGCGGGGCCGATGCGGTGGCCGACTACGAGCTGGTGGAACTGCTGCTGTTCGCCGCCATTCCGCGGCGCGACGTGAAACCCATCGCCAAGCAGCTTCTGGCGGAGTTCGGCGGACTGGGCGGGCTGCTCGCCGCCGATCCCGTGCAACTGGAACGGCGCGGCGGGCTTGGCCTGGCAGCGGTGGCAGCACTCAAGGTGGTGCAGGCGGCCGCCCAGCGATTGCTGCGTTCCGAAGTGATGGACCGCCCCGTCCTCAACTCCTGGGACCGCCTGCTCGCCTACCTGTCGGTGTGTCTGAAGCACCAGCCGGCCGAGCAGTTCCGCCTGCTGTTCCTCGACCGCCGCAACACCCTGATCGCCGACGAGGTGCAGCAGCGCGGCACCGTCGATCACGCGCCGGTCTACCCGCGCGAGGTGGTGCGCCGGGCGCTGGAGCTGCACGCCAGTGCCGTCATCATGGTGCACAACCACCCGTCGGGCGATCCCACCCCGTCGAAGGCCGATATCGACATGACCCGCCAGGTGGCGCGCGCGCTCGCCGGGGTCAACGTGGTGCTGCACGACCACCTGGTGATGGCCCGCGGCGGCCACAACAGTTTCAAGGCCATGGGGCTGCTGTAGCGGCACGCGGTGCCGCCGGCTTTGACCGGCGGCGGGTTTGGCGCTACTCCCAACCCACCCTTCCGATACCTTGGCAGCCCGCGCGATGATCCCCCGCTATTCCCGCCCCCAGATGGCCGACATCTGGTCGCCCGAGACCCGTTTCCAGATCTGGTTCGAGATCGAGGCCCATGCCTGCGATGCCCAGGCGGAGTTGGGCGTGATCCCCAAGGCGGCGGCCGAAGCGGTGTGGGCGCGCGGCGCCTTCGAGATCGACCGCATCGACGAGATCGAGCGGGAAACCAAGCACGACGTCATCGCCTTCCTTACCAACCTCGCCGAGCATGTGGGCCCGGAGGCGCGCTTCGTGCACCAGGGCATGACCTCGTCGGACGTGCTGGACACCTGCCTGGCTGTGCAGCTCACCCGTGCCGCCGACCTGCTGATCGCAGACGTGGACGCGGTGCTGGCGGCGCTCAAGGCACGGGCGGAGGAGTTCAAGCACACCGTGTGCATCGGCCGCTCCCACGGCATCCATGCCGAGCCCACCACGTTTGGGCTGAAGCTGGCCGGCCACTACGCCGCCTTCGCGCGCAACCGGGCCCGCCTGGTGGCGGCACGGGCGGAGGTGGCCACCTGCGCCATCTCCGGGGCCGTCGGCACGTTTGCCCATATCGACCCGCGCGTGGAGGCCCATGTGGCGGCCAAGCTGAGGCTGGCGGTGGAGCCGGTGAGCACGCAGATCATCCCGCGCGACCGCCATGCCGCCTTCTTCGCGGCCCTCGGCGTGGTCGCCGGATCGGTGGAGAATCTGGCGACGGAGGTGCGCCACCTGCAGCGTACGGAGGTGCGCGAGGCGGAGGAGTATTTCGCCGCCGGGCAGAAGGGCTCGTCGGCCATGCCGCACAAGCGCAACCCGGTGCTGACGGAAAACCTGTGCGGGCTGGCCCGCGTGGTGCGCGCCGCCGTGGTGCCGGCGCTGGAGAACGTGACCCTGTGGCACGAGCGCGACATCAGCCACTCGTCCGTCGAGCGCATGATCGGCCCCGACGCCACGGTGACGTTGGACTTCGCCTTGGCGCGCCTGGCCGGGGTGGTGAAGAACCTGCTGGTCTACCCCGAGGCCATGCGCGCCAACCTGGAAAGCAAGGGCGGGCTGGTGTTCAGCCAGCAGGTGATGCTGGCACTGACCCAGGCCGGAATGAGCCGGGAGGACGCCTACAAGGCCGTGCAGCGCTGCGCCATGCCGGTGTGGCTGGAAGGCGGATCCTTCCGCGACCTGGTGGCCGCCGACGCCGACATCCGCGCCCACCTGTCGGACACCGAAATCGCCGCCCTGTTCGACCTATCCCGCCACACCGCCCATGTGGACGAGGTGTTCCAGAGGGTGTTTGGGTAAGGTGTTCCTTAGTATGTACCCAAACTACCTCAACCTCGGTCCCTGAGGACTTCATATCCAACGTCAATTGGATAAATGACCGCTATTCCACAAGCGCTTCCATTGAATTGCTTGCAGCATGCACCCGAACCCCTCGAAAACCTTCCGGCAAATCGAACAAAACAACTGGACGAAGTTCGATCGGTGTAATTACTTGAGATACTACTGAATCCGAATTAGGTGCAGGCGGCTGAGCTATGAAATCAAAATCGTAGATGCCGTCCTCTGGAGCCACATAATATCTCCGCCCCCACAACTCGGCATTTGACCAACCCGGAGTATTGACTAGCCCCGTTACTATGATGTTAATACGCTCATCATTCTCAATTGTAATGGGCTCTATAGTTACGTTTGTAACTTGATGTACATGAACAGGCATAGGCTCCACTTGGGCAACCGCCCAAGGCCAAGGCAGAACTTCTTCTTCCCCTTGGGCCAGGACTTGGCCACCCAATCCAAAGGCAGATGCCATCATTACACAGGCAACCAACCATCGCATGGTGTTCTCCCAACATTAATAATTGTTAATTGTCAGATCTGTAGGAGCAGCCGGCGATTGATCCCGAGCATGCGCCTTGTAATCCGATTTTCAATATTACTATTTTTCGTTTCTAGGCTCAATGTGTTTTTATCATATACTTAAAGATGATATATGTTCTCTTGTGCTACTAATTATATCCCGCATGCTCTTGCCAGACGCGTCGCCGAGGCTGTGACTCTGTTGATTGTGGTGGGACTGTCGCCAACGTTCTTCCGTGGTGATCCGGCCCCTACCCCGTGCTCTCGAACCTTGGCGCCTTGACGCCCGAAGCGTTCAGCGCCGCGACGATCTGGTCGGTCAGGCGCTTCAGCCCCTCTTCCGTGGTGCTTTCCGCGCGGGCCACCAGCACGTCCTGGGTGTTGCTGGCCCGGATCAGCCACCAGCCGTTGGGCGTGTTCACCCTGACCCCGTCGATGTCCACCACATCGGCCCCTTCGGCGGCCAGCCGGGCGGCGATCTCGTCGACCACCGCGAACTTGCGCGCCTCGTCCACCTGGAAGCGGGTTTCCGGCGTGGCCAGCGCGCCGGGCAGGGCCGCCACCATATCGGCCAGGCTGCGGTCGGACCGCCCCAGCAGCCCCAGCAGCCGCACCGCGGCATAGGGCGCATCGTCGTAGCCGTAGTAGCGGTCGGCAAAGCAGATGTGGCCGGACATCTCGCCCGCCAGCAGCGCCCCGGTCTCGGTCATCTTGGCCTTGATCAGCGAGTGGCCGGTCTTCCACATCACCGGCCGGCCGCCCAGCCGCGCCACCTCGTCGAACAAGGTCTGGCTGGTTTTCACGTCGGCGATCACCGTGGCGCCGGGGCGGTCGCGCAGCAGGTCGGCGGCGAACAGCGCCAGCAACTGGTCGGCCCAGACGATGCGGCCCTCGTGGTCGACGACGCCGATGCGGTCGCCGTCGCCGTCGAAGCCGATGCCGAGGTCGCAGCCTTCCCGCCGCACGGTATCGATCAGTGCGCCTAAGGTTTCCGGCAGCGTCGGGTCGGGGTGGTGGTTGGGGAAGGTGCCGTCCACCTCCTCGTAGAGCAGGAAGTGGGTGCCCGGCAGCGCGTCGGTGAGCTTGCGCAGGATGGCGCCGACGGCGCCGTTGCCGGCATCCCACGCCACCTTCAGGGGCCGCGTGCCGTCGTAGTCCGCCACCAGCCGGCGCACATAGTCGTCGGCCACCGGCACCGAGCGGCGGCGGCCCGCCCCCGTCCACAGCTCGCCCATGGTGATGCGCTGGCCGATGTTCTTGATGGCATCGCCGTAGAGGGCGGCCCCGCCGATCAGCAGCTTCAGGCCGTTATATTCCGGCGGATTGTGCGAGCCGGTGATCATCACGCCGGCCTGGGCGCCCAGCGTGCGTTCGGCGAAATACAGCATTGGCGTGGGGCCGAGGCCGATATCCAGCACCTCCGCCCCCGCCGCGTTCAGCCCGGCGGCCAGCATCTCGGCAAAGCTGGGCGAGCTGAGCCGGCCGTCGTAGCCGACGCACACGGTGTCGCCGCCTTCCTCGATGATGCGGCTGGCAAAGGCCCGGCCGATGGCTTCCACCACCGGTTCCGACAGCGTCTTGCCGACGATGCCGCGGATGTCGTAGGCGCGCAGGATGCTGGGATCGAAGGTGGTCATGGCAAAGTCTCCGCCCGGCGCTGCTCGTCCTCGGCCAGCACCGGCGCCAGGGCCGCCCGGATGGCGCTGGCCAGGTCCGGGCGCTGCAAGCCGTAGGCGACATTGGCGGCGACGAAGCCGGCGCGGCCGCCGCAATCGAACCGGTGGCCCTCGAAGCGGGCGGCGTGGAAGGGCTGCAGGCCGATCAGCCGGGCCATGGCGTCGGTGAGCTGCACCTCGCCCCCCTTGCCCACCGACCCGCGGGACAGCACGTCCATCACCTGGGGCTGCAGGATGTAGCGCCCGACGATCGACAGGTTGGACGGTGCTTCGTGCGGCTCCGGCTTTTCCACCAGGCCGCGCACCGTGGCGATGCGGCCGTCGTCCTCGCCGGGATCGACGATGCCGTAGCGCGCCGTCTGGTCCTTCGGCACCTCGCTCACCGCAATCACGTTGCCCCCATACTCGTTATAGATCTCCACGAGCTGGGCGAGCAGGGGCTTCTCGCACAAGAACAGCTCGTCGGGCAGCAGCACGGCGAAGGGCTCGTCCCGCACCACGTTGCGCGCGCACCACACGGCATGGCCCAGGCCGAGCGGTTCGGGCTGGCGAACGCAGGTGAGCTGGCCGACCGGGATTTCCGCCGCCCGCGCGCTGGCCAGCTCCACCACCTTGCCGCGCCGGTCGAGCATTTCGTAAAGCTCGCGGTGCTGGTCGAAATGGTCCTCCATCAGCGTCTTGCCGCGGCTGGTGACGAACACCAGGCTTTCGATGCCGGCGGCGCGCGCTTCTTCCACCGCGAACTGGATGATGGGCTTGTCCACCACCGTCAGCATCTCCTTGGGGATGACCTTGGTGGCGGGGAACGAGCGGGTGCCGAGCCCGGCCACGGGAAACACGGCGGTGCGCAACGGCTTCATGGGATCGTGCTCTCCGGCCTCGTGCGGCGGTACGGCCGCGTCCCCGCGGAATGTCCGTCGCGGGTGGGATCAGCCCTATGGCATGGCGGGCCCGGTGGCAAGGGCGGTTCAGCGGCCGAGCAGGGCTGCCTTGGCTTCGTTGAGCTTGGCGGCCAGATAGTCCGAGCCGCCCTGGTCGGGGTGCATCTGCTTCATCAGGCGGTGGTGGGCCGCCGTGATCTCCGCCTTGCTGGCCCCCGGCTCCAGCCCCAGGATCTTGTACGCCTCGTCCCGCGACATGGCACCGGCGGCAGCGGGCCGGCCCTGGCCCCAGCGCGAGCGCCCGCCTTCGCGCCAATCGCCCTGGGCCTCGTCGCGCGCACCGTCGCCAGCCCCATAGCCCGCCCAGTTGCCATCCACCGCATCGCGCCATTCCGGGCCGAACCGACGGTCGAGATAGGCTTCGAGAATGGACACCGAGCGCGGGTCGTCGGCCGCCGCATCCTCCATGGCCTCGACGATCTCCTCCAGCGCCAGGGCTTCCAAAGCCGTGCCCGCATGGCGCCCGCGCAGGATGACGCCGTACACCTCACCGGTTTCGTGGTCGAGTTCGGCACGCAGGCTGTCGGTCTCGATCCGGGTCACCTGGCCGGGCGCCGGGCCGCGCGCTGCGCGCATCCGGTTGGCGAGCACGCGCGAGTTCATGAACAGCGGCAGCAGTGCCGGCAGCAGCCCGACCAGGAACACGGCATTGCGGGAGAACAGCGCCAGCCCACCCAGCACCAGGGCGACGATCAGGCCGATCGCCTTGATGGCCCGGGCCAGCGACTTAGGATCGGCATTGGCCGCCCATGACCACAGCATGGCGAGGCCGACGATCACCCCCAGCGCCAAAATCACATACGGCATCGCGCTCCCCGACGGTTCCGGCTTTTCCCATGAAGATGGGGCTGGCAAGCGCGCGCGTCACCCGCCGGTATGCAGGGGCGGCTGCGCAGCGGTGCGGTTCTCGCGCGCTGCCTGGCCCACCAGCCAGGCGACGAAGGCCGCAGCATCCCGCCCGGCCCCCGGTCTGCGCAGTGCCACGTAGGTCCGTCCGCTGGCCACGAAGCCGAAGGGTGCCACCAGCCGGCCGCCGGCCAGATCGTCGGCCACCAGCGCGTCGGGCGCGATTGCTACGCCCAGCCCGGCGGTGGCCGCCTCCAGCATGAAATAGAAGTGCTCGAACTGGCGGCCTTCCAGCGGCAGCGCGGCACCCACCGTGCGGCACCATTCCGGCCACGCCGTGGGCCTGGTCAGCGTGTGCAGTAGGGGCAGGTCGGCCAGGTCGCGCCAATGGACGATGCGCTCGGGCGCCTTCAGGCGCGGGCTGAGCACGGGGCCGACGCGGTCTTCGAACAGCGGAGTGACGGTGGCCGCCCCCCAATCGCCGTGGCCGACGCGGATCGCCACGTCGAGCCGCTGGCGGCGGAAGTCGACCGGTGCATCCTCGGCCGTCAGCCGCACCTCGATGTCCGGGTGGTCCTGCTGGAAGCTGTGGAGCCGCGGGATCAGCCAACGCATGGTGAAGGTGCCGAGTGCGGACACGTCGAGCGTCCGGCGCTCGCCGCCGACCAGCCGCGCCACCGCGTCCTCCAGCCCGTCGAACGCCTCGGTCAGCCGCGGCAGCAGGCGCTCCGCCGCCGCGGTGAGGACCGGCCGGTTGCGCGGCCCGTCGAACAGGCGGACGCCGAGTAGCGCTTCCAGCCCGCGGATCTGGCGGCTTATGGCGCCGTGGGTCACCCCCAGCTCGGCCGCGGCATCGCCCATGCGGCCGAGGCGGGCGGCGGATTCGAAAGCGCGCAAGGCATTGAGCGGCAGGGCGCCGCGCTTCATGTGCGATTTCCTCACAAATGTAACGAGAAAATATCGTTATTTCAGCGGTCTGTGAACCTCTAGTGTCGATCTACGCACAGACACTCACTTCCACCCCTGACCTGCCGGATCTCCCGATGGACGCTGCGGTGTTCCTGGCGGTGCTGCTCGCCGCCCTGCTGCATGCCGGATGGAACTCCATCCTCAAGCTGGGGCTCGACCGCCTTGCGGCCATGCTGCTGCTGGCGCTGGTGCAGGCCGGCATCGCACTACCCCTCCTGCCCTTCGTGCCGCAGCCCGCGGCCGCGGCGTGGGGCTGGATCGCCGCCGCCGCCGTGCTGCACACCGGCTACAAGTTGTTCCTGGTGCAAGCCTATGCCCATGCCGATCTCTCCCAGGCCTATCCGCTCGCCCGCGGCACCGCCCCGCTGATCGTCACCGTCATCTCCGCGACGGTGCTGGGCGAGCCGCTGGGCACCGGCGGCCTGCTCGCCATCCTGGTGATCTCCGCGGGCATCCTGGCGATGGCGACGGGCGGGGCTGAGCGCATGACCGGCCGGGCCGTGGCCTTCGCCATCGGCACCGCCGGGTTCACCGCCGCCTACACGCTGGTGGACGCCATGGGGGCCCGCACGGCCGGCACCGCTGCCGGCTTCATCTTGTGGATGGTGGTGGGCGACGCGCTGGCCATGACCCTCTACGCCCGGCTGGTCCGCGGCCGCGCCGCCTTTGCCGGCTTCCGCACCGTCTGGGCGGCCGGGCTGGCAGCCGGTGCGATGTCGCTGGGCGCCTACTGGATCGCGGTGTGGGCGTTCACCCAGGCACCGGTAGCCCTGGTGGCCGCACTCAGGGAGACGAGCATCCTGTTCGCCTTGATCATCGCCGCGGCGGTATTGCGCGAGCCGGTGGGGCGGCGGCGCTGGTTGTCCGCCGCCGCCATCGCCTGCGGGGTTGCGGCGATGCGGGTCTAGAGGACGGGTTAGCGGCGGCCGACCTGGCTGGTCAGCCTGAGTGCTGCGCCGCCGCGCCGCCGGCCATAATCGCCCAGCGCCTTCAGCCCACCCGCGGCATAGACGGCGACCGCCCCCAGCAGGTCCTTCAACTGCTTCGCACTGCGGGAATCGAACGGGCAGTAAGCACCGCCCGTCAGCCGCGCCACCTCCTTGAACACCTTGGCCGCCACCGGGTCCGGCCCTTCGTGGAACATGAACGCGGGCACGCCGCGCAGGCCCAGCTCCCCCGCCGCCTGGCAGACGTCGTCGATCTCCTCTTCAAAGCAGTCGCCGACAAAGACCAGCGCGTTCACCTTCTTCTGCTCGGTCTGCTTGCGGGCATGGGCCAGCACCCGCTTCAACTGGGTGTGCCCGCCCATGCAGCGCACCGACGTCATCCGCTGCAAGAGCGCCCGGGCATCGCACACCCAGGGGCTCGCCTTGCATTCGCGGAAGCCGCGGTAGAACACGAGTTGCACGTCGAGCCCACCGAGATCGGCGGTGCTTTCGAACATCTCCGCCTGGAGCTGGCAGGCGCGGTCCCAGGTGGGCTCGCGGCTCGCCGTGGCATCCATGGCGAAGATCAGCCGGCCGCGGCCGCTGCCCGCCGCCACTTGCGCCGGTGCGGTGCGCAGGCGCTCGACGAAAGCGTCCACCTCCGCCTGCCCGGCGGTCCGTTCGACGGTTGGGTCGAGCTGGCCGGGCCGGGTGGTCGGAACCTTTGAGTCGCGGTCGGCCATCACCTCAATCCCGATTGTCCCAGCCGATGGCTGCGGTGCCCTTAATGTAGGGCGGCCATCCCGGCAATTCAGCGGCTGGTGCCGGCGGCATCGGCGACCAGCACCGGCCCGAGTGCGGCGACCAGCGACCGCAGCTCCTGGCGGGCCGCCACCTGGCTCATGGTCAGGCCGTCGGGCGGCAGGTCCAGCACCGTCAGTCCCTGGCGGAACAACTCGCGGAACACCACGCGCTCACCGAAGCCGGGGGCCGTGCGGAAGCCGATGCGGCGCGACAGCTTGGCCAATGCGTCGGCCACCTCGCGCTTGTTGCGCGCATCCAGGTTAGAGAGCCGGTTGCGCAGCACCACCCAGTCGATGGAGCGGCCGTCGCGCGCCATGCGCCGTTTGCGCTGGTCGAACACCATGGCGGCGTAGGGGCCGAGCGGCGGCGGCCTGCCGTCGTCGGGCACCGCGCGGGCGATCAGGTCGAGGTCGACGAAGCTGTCGTTGATGGGCGTAACGAGCACGTCGGCGAAGCTGTGGGCGGTGCGGCCGAGCGCGCTGGGACTGCCCGGCGTGTCGATCACGATGAGGTCCAGGTCGGTCCGGCCCAGCACCTCGGCCAGGGCGTCCGGGCCGGCACCGGGTGCCACGCCATCGAGCCACACCGGCATCGGCACGGCCTCGGCCGCCGTGCCGGCATGGGCGACGCGGTTTTCGTAGAAGCGGGCCGCCGTTCCCTGGTCGACATCGAGGTCGAGCAGGCCGACGCGCGCGCCGCCGTGCAGGGCTGCCACCGCCAGGTGCAAGGCCGTGGTGGATTTGCCGCTGCCGCCCTTCTCGTTGCCCAGCACGAGACAGCGCGGCCGCCGGCCCGGCGACGGGCGGAGCGGCGCGCTCACGGGGCGACCGGCCGGGCGTGCAAGCGGGCGCCGTCGTGGCCCAGCACTTCGGCCACCACAAGGGTGCCGGCGGGCATCGCATCGCCGGGCATCGCATCGCCCGGAATCGCATCGCCCGGAATCGCATCGCCGGGAATCGCATCGCCGGGAATCGCATCGCCGGCCAGCGCCACCGGGGTAAAATCCTCCGCCCGGCCGGCACCGTCGCCTTCCATCAGCACGCCGATCCGGCGACCCGTGGCCGCGTCCAGGTGGCGCGCCAGGGCCGCCGCCCCGGCGTCGCGCAGGCGGGCGGCGCGTGCCTTGCGCACCGGCTTGGGCACAGACGGCATGCGGGCGGCCGGCGTGCCGGCACGTTCGCTGTAGGGAAAGACGTGGAGGAAGGTGAGGCCCGCCTCCCCCACCAGATCCACGGTGCTTTCGAACATGGCGTCGGTTTCGGTGGGAAAGCCGGCGATCAGGTCGGCCCCGAAGGCGATCCCGGGCCGCAGCGCGCGGGCCCGCGCACACACCGCCAGCACGTCGGCGCGCAGGTGGCGGCGCTTCATGCGCTTCAGCACCAGGTCGTCGCCCGCCTGCACCGACAGGTGCAGGTGCGGCATCAGCCGCGGCTCTTCGGCGATCAGGTGCCACAGGTCGGCATCGATCTCCGCCGGATCGAGGGAGGAGAGGCGCAGCCGCGGCAGCTCCGGCACCAGGCGCAAGAGGCGGCGCACCATCTGGCCGAGCGTCGGCCGGCCCGGCAGGTCGGCCCCGTAGCTGGTGAGGTCGACGCCCGACAGCACCACCTCGCGGTAGCCGTTCGCCACCAGCCGCTCCACCTGGCGCACCACCTGGCCCACCGGGACGGAGCGCGAGGGGCCGCGGCCCTGGGGGATGATGCAGAAGGTGCAGCGGTGATCGCAGCCGTTCTGCACCTCCACGATGGCGCGGCTGCGGTCGTGCGGTCCGGCGAAGCCATCGATCAGGTGTCCGGCGGTCTCGCGCACGGTGGCGATGTCCACCACCTCGGCCGGTGCCGCAGCCTCCCCCTGGCCCCAGGTCTCCGCCAGCAACTTGGCGTGGTTGCCGACCACCCGGTCGACGCCGGGCAGGGCGGCATAGCCGTCCGGGTCGATCTGCGCGGCACAGCCGGTGACGACGATGCGCGCGCCGGGGTGCTCGCGACGGACGCGGCGGATCGCCTGGCGGGCCTGGCGCTCGGCTTCCGCCGTCACCGCACAGGTGTTCACCACAACGGTGTCGGCCGCCCCGGCGGCGCGCAGGTGGCCGTCGATCACCGCACTTTCCAGGATGTTAAGCCGGCACCCGAAGGTCTGCACCCGCACCGTCATGCAGCCGCCCCGGGGCGTGCCTCGGGGCGTGCCTCGGCGGCGAACAGGCCGGGATCGAGCACACCGGTGAAGCTGGTCTCCACCCCGCCGGTCATCTCCACCCGGCCGTTGTCGAGCCAGGCGATGGAGAGGCTGCCGGTGGCGAACACCACCTCCACGCGCCGCCCGGTGAGCCCGCGCCGTGCCGCCGCCACCGCGGTGGCACACGCCCCGCTGCCCGACGCCCCGGTTTCCCCGGCACCGCGCTCCCAAATGCGCATGCGCACCCGGTCCGGCCCGATCAGGGTGGCGAACTCCGCATTGGTGCGCTCGGGAAACAGCGGGTGGTGCTCCACCTGCGGCCCCAGCGCCGCCACGTCCATCGCCAGGGTGTCGGGCATGAAATGCACCGCGTGGGGGTTGCCGATATTGACGGCCACGGCATCGGGCAGGCCGGCGATGCCCAGCGGCACGGCCAGCGTGTCCATCGCCCTGGCGAGCGGGATTTGCGACCACGCGGTGCCCACCGGCCCCATATCCACCGTCACCCGGCCATCCGCCGCCGCCCGGCAGGCGAGCCGGCCGGCGCGCGTCACCACCACCACCTCGCCCCGCCCGGCTTCCGCCATCAGCGTTTGGGCGACGCCGCGGGTGGCGTTGCCGCAGGCTTCCACCTCGCCGCCATCGGCATTGAAGATCTGCATGTAGGCGGCGGCATCGGGTGCTTCGGCCGGTGCCGGGCGCAACACGATGAGCTGGTCGCAGCCGACGCCGAAGCGCCGGTCGCAGATGCGGCGCACCACCGCCGTGTCGAGCCGCACCGCTAGGGTGCGCCCGTCGATCACCACAAAGTCGTTGCCGAAGGCCTGCTGCTTGGTGAACGCGTACATCGCCGCTGATTTCCGCCGGTCGTCGGACGGACCATAGCGCCCGGTGGACGGGCCGTCAGCCGGGTTTCAGGCCCACCGTGCGTTCGGTGATGGCGCGGTCCATCGCCACGCCGGCGAGGCGGGCGCCGGTGAAATTGGCCCCGGTGAGGTCGGCTTCCGTCAGGTCGGCGTCCGACATGTCGGTGTCGCGCAGGTCTGCGAAGGACAGGTTGGCGCCCGACAGGTTGGCCACCCGGATGGAGCTGCCGCGCAAGCTGGCCCGCCGCAGATTGGCGTTGGGCATCTGCGCCCCTTCCAGGTCGGCTTCGGTGAGCTGCACCCGCTCCATGCGGGCGCGCGCCAGGTTGACCTGCCAGATGAACGCCCCGCCGCCGTTGATGTGCAGCGGCGACAGCACCGCCCGGCCCATGGTGGCACCGTTGAGCGAGGCGCGCTGGAGGTTGGCGCCGCGCAGGTCGGCCAGCGTCAGGTCGGCGCCGCGCAGATCGGCCAGCGACAGGTCCGCCATGGCCAGCGAGCTGCGCTGGAGATTGGCCGAGCGCAGCCCCGTGCAGCGCAGGATCGAGGCCGACAGGTTGCGGCCGCTGAAGTCGAAGTCGTGCACGTCGATCTCCGACAGGTCGGCGCGCTCGCCCGACTTGCCGTTGGAATCGACCCAGCGGGCATGGAGCTGCAGCACCTCTTCCATGGGCAGGCGCAGCGTCGCCGCCGAGCGGCTGACCCGCGCATCGGTGAGGTTGGCGTTGGCGAGGTCGGTGGTCTCGTAGATGGCACCGCTCAGGTCGGCGTTCTGCAGGTTGGTGCGGTACATCCGCGTGCCGGTGAGGTCGGCCCCGTGCAGCACCGCACCCGACAGGTTGGCGTCGGTCAGGTCGGCCCCTTCCAAATCGCAGCCGGTGAGGTCGGAATTGGCCAGGTTGGTGCGGATGAGGCGCGCATCCTTGAGAATGGAGTCGGTGAGGTCGGTCTGCATGACGAAGGCGTTGGCCAGCTTCGCCCGCGTCAAGTTGACGTTGTCCACCTTGGCGCAAGTCAGCTCCGTTAGGCTGACGTCGAAGCTGAAAGGCTTCAGTTCGCCATCGTCGCCCGGCGTGACGATGACGCCGTCGCGCAGGTCGGTCTCGATCATCCGCGCGCCGGTCAGCACCGCCCCACGCAGGCAGGCGCCGCGCATGTCGGCCATGGAGAGATCGGCGCCCTGCAGATTGGCGAGCCGGAAGTCGACACTATAGAGGACCGAGCGCATCAGCTTGGTGCCCTGCAGGCGGGCCCCGTACAGCTTGGCTCCCGTCATCTCCGCTTCGCAGAGATTGTGGCCCGACAGGTCCAGGTGCGACATATCGCAGAAGCGCAAAATGGCGCGCGCGCCGTTGCGGCGGCCGCTGATGAATGCATCATGCGCGCGTAAAATTCCCGAAAGTTCTTCCTGGCTCAACTTCCGCCGCACAATATCGCCGGAGCGGCCATCATCCATCGACATATTCTGGCTCTGCAACTTCTGGGGCAGACACGGACATACGATCACGCACAGGAAAGGGTTAACATTTGGAGTGCGAAGTTCAAGCAATGACTGCGGCGAAGTGGCTTTGTCGTGCGCGCTGCCGCCGCAAGGGCCTTCCGGCCACGCGCCCCTGGGATCGCGACATTGACAGCGGTGCCGGGCATCGCCATACAAAGGCCAGGAAATACGCCAGTCCGCGAGGGTTCGCGCACTGGCGATTTTGTCGTTGATGTGATCGGTTTGTGGATCTCGGCATGTTCGAAGGCTTGAGCGGACGCCTCGGAGACGTGTTCGATCGCTTGCGGCGGCGCGGCGCTTTGTCCGAGTCGGACGTGTCGGCGGCCATGCGGGAGGTGCGAATCGCACTCCTGGAAGCCGACGTCGCCCTGCCGGTGGTCAAGACCTTCGTGGAGCGGGTGAAGGCGCGCGCGGTCGGCCACGAAGTGCTGAAGTCGGTCACGCCCGGCCAGCAGGTCATCAAGATTGTCCACGACAACCTGGTGGAGATGCTGGCGGGCGGGCCGGAGGCGGCTGCCCAGTCCGTGCCGGCCGACGCCGCCTTGAACCTCAATGCCGCCCCGCCGGCGCCGATCCTGATGGTCGGCCTGCAGGGCTCCGGCAAGACCACCACCACCGCCAAGATCGCGCTGCGCCTGAAGACGCGCGAGCGCAAGAAGGTGCTGATGGCGTCGCTGGACGTGCGCCGTCCGGCCGCCCAGGAGCAGCTCCGCGTGCTCGGCGAACAGGTGGACGTGCCGACCCTGCCCATCGTCAAGGGCCAGGACCCCGTGGCCATCACCCGCCGGGCGATGGAGACGGCCCGCCTGGAAGGCTACGACATCGTGCTGCTGGACACCGCCGGCCGCCTCGCCATCGACGACGAGTTGATGGCCGAAGTCGCCCGCGTGCGCGACGTCGCCAAGCCGGCGGAAACCCTGCTGGTGGCCGATGCCATGACCGGCCAGGACGCGGTCACCGTCGCCACCAATTTCCACGAGCGCATCGGCATTACCGGCATCGTGCTGACCCGTGTGGACGGCGACGCCCGCGGCGGTGCCGCACTGTCCATGCGCGCCGTCACCGGCCGGCCGATCAAGCTGATGGGCGTCGGCGAGAAGGTCGACGCGCTGGAAGCCTTCCACCCCGAACGCATCGCCGGGCGCATCCTCGGCATGGGCGACGTGGTCGGCCTGGTGGAAAAGGCCCAGGAAACGCTGGACCGCGGCGAGGCCGAGAAGATGGCCGCCAAGCTGCAGAAGGGCCAGTTCGACCTGGAAGACCTGGCCAGCCAGCTTCGCCAGATGCGCAAGATGGGCGGCATGAGCGGCTTGATGAGCCTGCTGCCCGGCGTCGGCAAGCTGAAGCAGCAGATGGCCGATGCCAAGATCGACGACAGCATCCTGAAGCGCCAGGAAGCCATCATCCAGTCGATGACGCCCAAGGAGCGGCGCAACCCCAAGATCATCATGGCCTCGCGCAAGCGGCGCATTGCCGCCGGCTCCGGCACCACGGTGCAGGACGTCAACAAGGTGCTGAAACAGCACCAGCAGATGGCCGAGATGATGAAGCGGGTGAAGAAGCTGGGCAAGAAGGGCCTGATGCGCGGCGGCCTGGAAGGCATGCTGCCCCCGGGTATGGGCCTGCCGCCGGGCGGTGGCCTGCCACCGGGAGGGTTCAAGCCGTGATGCTCGACCACCTCTCCCTTGCGGTGCGCGACCTGGAGCGCTCGCGCGGCTTCTATGACCGGGTGCTGGCTCCCCTGGGGTACGCGCGCGTGCAGGACCTGGAGTTGGACCACTACGCCGCCGCGGCCTACGGCTACGTGCTGGACGGCCGGCCGAAGTCGGTGCTGTGGATCGGCATCGGGCTCGACGGCCCGCCGGACCCGGTGGTGCCGATGGCGGGTTTCCACCTGGCGTTCGCGGCCCCCGACCGGGCGGCGGTGGATGCCTTCCACGCCGCAGCGCTGGCCGCCGGCGGGCGCGACAACGGCGCGCCCGGTCTGCGCCCGCACTACCACGCCGAATACTACGGCGCCTTCATCCTCGACCCCGACGGCTATCACATCGAGGCGTGCTGCCACCGGCCGGAGGAGTGATCGCCCGGCCGCCGGCCACAGGGCCGCGCGCCGTCCCCACACCCGCACCCATCGCAAACCCACACAGAAGACCGATCAAACCGAAGGAACGCACATGTCCGTCAAGATCCGCCTCAGCCGCGGCGGCGCCAAGAAGCGCCCGTTCTACCGCATCGTGGTTGCCGACGCCCGCGACCCCCGCGACGGCCGCTTCATCGAGAAGGTGGGCACCTACAACCCCTTGCTGCCCCAGGACCATCCCGAACGCATCGTCCTGAAGACCGAGCGCATCCAGTACTGGCTCGGTTGCGGCGCCCAGCCGACGGACCGCGTGGCGCGCTTCCTGGGTCAGGCGGAGCTGATCTCCGCTCCGGCGATCCGCGAAACGCCGAAGAAGTCCGTTCCCAAGGCGAAGGCGCAGGAGCGCGCCAAGGAGCGCGCGAACAAGGCCGCCGCCGCGGCGCCTGAACCGGCCGCCCAGCCGGCGGAGGCCGCCGCCGAGGCGTAACCGCCCGGCGGCTCGCCGTCTCCCACCGGCATGGCACACGCGCAAAAGGTCTGCGTCGGCATGATCACCGGCAGCCACGGCATCCGCGGGTGCGTGAAGGTCAAGCCCTTCACCGAAGACCCTGGGGCGATCACCGCCTACGGGCCGCTGAGCGATGCCGACGGTCGGGAGACCTACACGCTCACCCTGCTATCGCGCCTCAAGGGCCAGTGGCTGGCCCGGCTCGACGGGGTGGACGACCGCGACGCCGCCGACCGCATGAAGGGCCGCCGCCTCTATGCCGACCGCGACCGCCTGCCGGCGGCCGGGGAGGACGAGTTCTACTACGACGACCTGGTGGGCCTGGCGGCGGTGGCACCGGATGGTACACCGCTGGGTGCGGTGCGCGGGGTGTTCGACTTCGGCGCCGGCGACGTGCTGGAGATCGTACGCCCCGGTGCCGCGGACCTGCTGGTGGCCTTCACCCGCGCAGCCGTGCCGCTGGTGGACTTGGCGGCTGGCCGCCTCGTCGTCGACCCGCCGGCGGAGACCGAGGTGCCGGTGGAGGTGGGCACGGATGCGGACACGGACCGGGAGGCGGCGCCATGACCGCCGCGACCGGGACCGCACCCGCTTGGACCGCCCGCGTGCTCACCTTGTTCCCGGAGATGTTTCCCGGCCCGCTCGGCTGCTCGCTCGCCGGCAGGGCGCTGAAGCAAGGCTTGTGGGCGCTGGAAACGGTGGACATCCGCACCTTTGCGCGCGATAAGCACCGGTCCGTCGACGACGCCCCCCTGGGCGGCGGTGCCGGCATGGTGATGCGCCCCGATGTGGTGGATGCCGCCCTGACGGCCGCCCGCGCCGGCGCCGACCGGGTCCTCTACGTCACCCCGCGTGGACGCCTGCTGACCCAGGCCCTGGTGGCGGACCTGGCGCGAGCTTGCTGCGTCACCGTGCTGTGCGGCCGCTACGAAGGGATCGACCAGCGGGTGCTCGATGCCCATGGGGTGGAAGAGGTGAGCGTCGGCGACTATGTGCTGTCGGGCGGCGAACCGGCGGCGATCTGCCTGATCGATGCTGTGGTGCGCCTGCTCCCCGGTGTCATGGGCAACCGCGACAGCGCGGCGGAGGAGAGTTTCGGGGCCGGTGGCCACGACCTCCTGGAATACCCGATCTACACCCGGCCTGCGGTGTGGACCGGGCTCGACGGCGTGGCCCGGCCGGCACCCGAGGTGCTGGTCTCCGGCCACCACGAACAGGTGCGCCGCTGGCGCCAGGCCGAAGCCGAGCGGATCACCCGCGAGCGCCGGCCGGATCTCTGGCGGCGCCACGTCCGGACGGGCGAGACCGCCGGCAACCGAGACGCCGCCGAGTGCGGCAGTGAGACGAACGACCACCGGGCCGCTGCCGAGCAGCCGGTTTGAGGAGACAGGGACGATGAACGTCATTGACCAGATTGAACGGCAGCAGATCGAAAAGCTGACCGCCGAGAAGGAAATCCCGGATTTCCGTCCGGGCGACACGCTGCGCGTCAACGTCAAGGTGGTGGAAGGCAACCGCGAGCGCGTGCAGGCCTATGAAGGCGTGTGCATCGCCCGCAAGAATGCCGGCATCAACAGCGCCTTCACGGTGCGCAAGATCTCCTACGGCGAAGGCGTGGAGCGCGTGTTCCCGCTCTACAGCCCGCGCATCGATAGCATCGTCCTGGTGCGCCGCGGCACGGTGCGCCGCTCCAAGCTCTACTACCTGCGCGATCTGCGCGGTAAGGCGGCCCGCATCAAGGAGCGCCGCGATCCCCGCTCCACCAAGGCCAAGGCGGACGCGCAGACCGCCGGGGCGTAGCGGCGACTGGGGCGGGAGAGCCTCCCGCCCGATCCTCCCTTGCTGGTCCATTGGTCCCTGCCGGGCGCGGCCGTCCGGCAGCCTTTGGCGTTTGCGTGCCGTTACGGCCGGTCCGGCCATCGCGCCAAGGTTGATTTCCGTGTTTGCAGGCGGGGGTTTCTGCGGGCAATAGTCTTGGGTTGTCGCGAACGGCCAGGGAGGCCACCCGCATGCCGCCGGACCACGCTCCCCCGTCCAGTATCGGCCCCGGCGGCCATGGCAGCGGGTCCGCGTCTCCCCCCATCCACCGGGTCGCCGTGCCGGAAGCCGGCGACACGCCGGCCTTGCCGGACATGGCGCGGCTCAGGCAGGCGCGGCTTGCCAAGGTGAAGGCGGAACTGGCGCGGCGCGACGTGGCGGGGGCACTCCTCTACGACCCCATCAACATTCGCTATGCCACCGGCAGCCGCAACATGGCGGTGTGGACGCTGCACAACGCCGTCCGCTACGCCTTCGTGGCCACCGAAGGCCCGGTGGTGATCTTCGATTTCCACGGTTGCGGCCACCTGTCGGACGGGCTCGACACCGTGGACGACACCCGTGCCGCGGTCTCCTGGTACTACTTCGGCGCCGGCCCCCACATGCAGGCGCGCGCGCGCAAATGGGCCGCGGAGATCGCCGACCTGGTGGACCTTCACGGCGGCGGCAATCGCCGCCTCGCCGTCGACACGGTGGACCCGGCCGGTCTCGACGCGCTGCGCGCCCTCAACATCGAGGTGGTGGACGGCCAGGGTGCCTGCGAAGCCGCACGGCTCTTCAAGACGCCGGACGAAATCGCCGCCATGCAGCAGTCCATCGCCGTCGCCGAGGCCGGCATGTACCGCATGCGCGAGGCCCTGCGCCCCGGCGTGACGGAACAGGCGATCTGGGCGCTGCTGCACGAAACCAACATCGCCTTGGGCGGCGAATGGATCGAAACGCGGCTGCTGACCTCCGGCGAAAAGACCAACCCGTGGTTCCAGGAAGCCGGCACACGCCTGTTGCGGCCGGGCGACCTGTTGAGCTTCGACACCGACCTGATCGGCCCCTACGGCTACTGTGCGGACATCTCCCGCACCTACCATTGCGGCCCCGGCCGGCCGAGCGACGAGCAGCGCAAGCTCTACCGGCTGGCCTGGGAGCAGATCCAGCACAACACCGCCCTGATCCGCCCCGGCCTCGGCTATCGCGAGTTGGCCGAGCGCGCCATGGTGCTGCCGGAGGACTACATGCCCCAGCGCTACTCCGTGCTCGCCCACGGGGTGGGGCTGTGCGACGAGTACCCGGCTTGCGTCTACCTCCAGGACTTCGACGACGCCGGCTATGACGGCGTGTTCGAGGCCGGCCAGACGGTGTGCGTGGAAAGCTATGTCGGTGCCGTGGGCGGCCGCGAAGGCGTGAAGCTGGAGCAGCAGGTGCTGGTGACCGATACCGGCGTGGCGCTGCTGTCCACCTTCCCCTGGGAAGAGGATCTGCTGGGGCGCGAGATCTGATCCGATCGAGGGTGCCACCGGCGAACGGAGGCCAGGCGATGAAGAAGCTGATCAACGGCCACGACGTCCTCCTGGCCGAATCCCTGCTGGGGTTCGGTGCCGCCCATGCCGATCTGGTGCGGGTGAACCTGGATCCGCGCTTCATCGTGCGCGCCGATGCGCCGCGGCCCGGCAAGGTGGCGGTGGTCTCCGGCGGCGGATCGGGCCACGAGCCGCTGCACGGCGGCATGGTCGGCCCCGGCATGCTGGATGCCGCCTGCCCCGGCGAGGTGTTCACCTCCCCCACCCCCGACCAGATCATCGCCGCCGCCCAGGCGGTGGACGGCGGGGCCGGCACCCTGCTGATCGTGAAGAACTACTCCGGCGACGTGATGAACTTCGAGATGGCGGCCGAACTGCTGGCCGGCGAGGTCGCCACGGTGCTGGTAAACGATGACGTGGCGGTGGAGGATTCGCTGTACACCACCGGGCGGCGCGGCGTCGCCGGCACGGTGGTGGTGGAGAAGGTGGTGGGTGCCGCGGCGGAAGCCGGCCGCTCGCTCGCCGACTGTGCGGCCCTGGGCGAGCGGGTGAATGCCGCCACGGGCTCACTGGGCGTGGCGCTGACCAGTTGCACGGTGCCGGCGGCGGGAACGCCGACGCTTGAGATCGCCGAGGACGAGATCGAATTCGGCGTCGGCATCCACGGCGAAGCGGGCCGCCGCCGCGAAAAGCTGCGCCCGGCCGACGCCATCGTCGGCGACATGGTGGCCGACGTGCTGGCCGATCTGGCGCCCGCCCGCGGCACCCCGGCCATCCTGCTGGTCAACGGTTTCGGCGCGACGCCTCTGCTGGAACTGCACCTCGTCTACCACACCGCCCGGCGGCTTCTGGAAGATGCCGGCGTGCCGGTGGTGCGGACGCTGGTGGGCAACTACACCACCTCGCTCGACATGGCGGGGTGCTCGCTCACCGTCACGCTCGCCGACGACGAGATCCTGGCGCTGTGGGATGCTCCGGTGCGCACCGCCGCCTTGCGCTGGGGGATGTAGGGGCAGGCCACTTACGGCCATTCGGCGATGGTGCGCTTGGCGCGGGCCAGCAGGGCCGGCGGCACCGACACCTCGGTGATCCCATCCTCCAGCAGCGAACGGAGCTGATCGGAATGGGCGGTCATGTCGCCGCACACGGCGACCGGCAGGCCGGTGCGCTTGCCGTGCTCGGCCAGCTCGCGGATCAGCCGGCGCACGCCGGGGTCGAGCGGATCGTAGACATCGCGCAGGGCCGCGGAATCCCGTGCCGCCGCGGTGACGTACTGGATCAAATCGTTGGTGCCGATGGACACGAAGGTGACGTCGAACCGCTCGATGGTCAGCGCCGCCGCCGGCACCTCCACCGTGATCCCCAGGGGCGGCACCTCCGCGCGCGTGCCTTCCGAGCGCAGCTCGGCCACCACCTGGTGGAACAGCGCGCGGGTGTCCTCCACCTCCTCCGGCCGGGTGACCATGGGCAGCATCACCTTCAGCCCCGGGGCCGCCGCGGCCGCCCGCGCCAGGGCGCGAAGCTGCACCCGGAAGATCCCCGGATTGGCCAGGCTCAGGCGGATGCCGCGGACGCCGAGGAAGGGGTTGGCCTCCTCCTCCACGCTGAGGCCGGCCATCGGCTTGTCGCCGCCCAAATCCATGGTGCGCACGATCACCGGGCGGCCGCCGGCCCAGCGCAGCAGCCGGTAATAGGCGTCGAACTGCGCCTCTTCGCCGGGCAGGGCGTTGCCGTCCCACAAGAATTCCGTGCGCGCCAGGCCGATGCCGTCGCAATGCTCCGGCGCCACGGTGTCGATGGCCGCCGGCGTGTCGATGGTCACCATCACGGTGATCTTCTGGCCGTTGCGGCCGACCGCCGGCTGGGTGAGCCAGGCCGCTTCGGACTCGCGGCGGGTGGCCAGGGCCGTCTGGCGACGCTTGGCGTCGGTGATCTGCTCGTCGCTGGGGTTGAGGATGAGCGACGGTGTGCCGCTGTCCCGCCCCTCGGCATCGAGGATGGCCGGCGTGCCCGGCACGGGGTTGCCGACCTGGGTACCGAGCCGCACCAGCATGGGCACGCGGCGGGCGCGGGCCAGTACGGCCACATGGCAGGTGGCGCTGCCGCCGCGCTGGGCCACACCGCCCAGCCGCCGCCAGTCCAGCGACAGGAAGCGCGACGGCGTCATCACGTCGGTCAGCACGATGGCGTTGTCCGGCGGATAGGACGGCGTCACGCCCGAGCCGTGACCCGCCATGGCGCGCAGCACCCGCACGCCGACATCTTCCAGGTCGGCGGCACGGGCCTGCAGGTAGGGATCGGTCGCCGCCTTCTGCCGGCCCACCAGTTCAGCGCAGGCCACCCGCCAAGCCACCGCCGCGGGATCGCCGGCAATGATGCGCCGGCGCACCGGTTCCACCAGGGCGGGATCGTTGAGCAGTTCGATCTGCACGGCCAGGATCGCCGCGGCATCGTCGTGGACGGCGCGGCTCAGCGCCATCAGCTCGCGGCGCGCCTGCAGGATGGCGGTGTCCAGCCGTTCGGCTTCCGCCCACACATCGCCCAGGGGCTCCGGTTCCACCGGCACCGTGGTGTCGAGCCAGACCGGCCCCACCGCCAGGCCCGGTGCGGCGACCCGTGCGGCCGCCGCACCCGCGGCATCCTCCATGCGTCCTCCCACCGGCAGGCCGGACGCGGTGGGCACCCGCTCCAGCCCCTCGATGAGCGCGATCGCCGCATCCACCGCCGCCCGCGCGCCAAGGCCCGAGGCGCGGAACACGATGGTGGATCCCTCCGGCATGCGCAGGCTCAGCACCGCCGACAGGCTGATCGCCGAAACGAAGTGCGTGCCGGTGCCCACTTTGAGGTCGGCGGCGGCATGCCGCTTGGCGAGCTGGACAAGGCGCACGCAGGGGCGCGCATGCAGCCCGCCCGGATGGGTGAGCGTGGTGGCCTTTTCCACGCTGGGAATGCCGGGCACGGCGGTGTCCGCGGGCTCGGCTTCGGTGGTGCCGGCGACGGCTGCTGCCACCTGGGCCTGCACCGCCGCCACCACGGCATCCAGATCAGCACCGCCGGACGCTTCCACCGCTGCCAGCACGGCCCCTTCCACCAGCGGTCCATGGCAGATGCGCACCGGCCCGCTCAGCTCGCCGAGCAGCTCGACGGCCATCTCGGCATTGGTCTCCGCACCGCCGAGATCAAACAGGATGGCGACGCCGGCCGGCCCCATCAGGCTTCGCACGGCGGCCTGGATGCGGCCGACATCGGTGCCCAGCCCGCCGTCCGGATTGCCTCCGGCGGCTTCGATGCGCACCTGGCTGCCCACCATCTGGCGGGCCATGGCGGCGACACCCTCGGCCACCAGCGGCGAATGGGAGACCACGCACAGCCCCACGGTGGGAATGGCGGTGCCGGCTTCGGTCGCGTCAGGGTCCGGCACGAGGGTCGGGGCGGTTCCCCGTCGCATCGGGGTCCGCGCGCCCATCATCGGCTCCAGATCCGTCGCGACGGTCATGCGCTCTCTCCGACAACCGCGCACACCGCGCGGATCAACAGGGTGCTCGACCGTGCACCGGGGTCGAGATGGCCACGGCTGCGCGGCCCCAGGAAGGACGCCCGGCCCTTGGTGGCGACCATGTCGCGGGTCGCCTCCAGCGAGGTGTCCGCCACCTCCTGGATGGTCGTCAGGATGTCCGGCACCGGACGATCGAGGTTGGCGGCCAGGCATTCACGCACCGGCACCAGCACGTCCAGCATGGTCTTGGCCCCGGCATCCGAACGGCCGCGGGCCTTCACCTTCTCCACGCCGTCGGACAACGCCGCGGCGATGGTGGCGACGCTGACCGGGCCGTCGCCCAGGGATTTGCCCATGGCGATCAGGAGCGAGCCGTAGAGCGGACCCGACGCGCCGCCGACCTTCATCACCAGGGTGACGCCGGCCTTTTCCAGCGCCCCACCGAGCGGCAGGGCGGCCAGCTCCTCGGTCTGCTCGGCCACGGCATCGAAGCCGCGGCGCAGGTTTATGCCGTGGTCGCCGTCGCCGATGGCGCGGTCCAGCGTGGTCAGCTCATCGGCGTGGGTGCGGATGGTGTCGGCAGCCGCAACGACCAGACGGGCGCCCACCGCGGTCATGCCGCCCCCCCGCCGAGCCCGGCCAGGCACGACGGCGCCAACCCGCGGTTCGGCTGTGTCGGGCCGGTCCGCATCGGTGGCGCTGGGGGTCGACGGTGTTGCATGGCGATGGGGTTCGTGTCGGCGGAAGGCTAAGGCGGCAGGGAATCATTTTAGTGAACGATTTGCATCTATTGAACCAATAAATCGCGTTCGATGTGTTTTGCTGCATCTGCGAAGTGCTTGATCTGGGGCGATTCACCATCCGGCGGTTCGGGGTTTGGGTCGATCACGGTTTAGTATTTTTCACCTATGTTGGACCTGCGCATGACGTTTGGTTCATTCTGCACGCATCTTCGGCGGGTGCTGGTGGGCATGGCGGCATGCTGCCCGGCCGATTGCAGCACGTCCCCCAGCGCCCCAAGGGATGGGACCTGAGGCGGGCAGCGGCAATTTGGCCGCCGGGGCAGTGCTGCGGACCACGCGGATTCCGCGCAGATCTGGTGCAACAAATTCTTGTTTGGGTGGAAATCCGGCGGCTTGGCACCGCCGCCGTCATTCGCTGGCCGGCGGCCGGCGGGCGATGCGGATGATGTGATCTGCCATGCCGCGGATGGCTTGCTCCACATCCTGCTGCAGCCGTTCGTCGCCGAGATTCGGCACCATCACCTGCAGCCGGTAGAAGCCCTGGGCGCGTTCGGTGTTGCGGCGCACAGCGTCCAGCCGGGTCGGATGGGCAGCCCCATAGGCGGCCAGGAAGGTCTCCCGCTCCTCTTCGGAGAACTGGCACACCGACATGATCATCGGCACGTGGGCTTCCGGCAGCGGCACGTCGTAGGACGGGCTGATGATCTGGGTGACGAAGCTCTTGTTGGTACCGAGCGCGGTGGCAATGCGCAGCCGCGTGCCCGACGGGCGCCGGTCGATATAGCTTTGCAGCAGACGCTTGTAGTTGGCGATCGCGTTGTCGCGATCGGTCGGCGGCGAGGCGTCCTCCGACGGACTTTCCGGCGGCGGGGTCACCGGCCTGCCTCTTCGGCCGCACGGCACACTTCGATCAGACCGGCCCCGGCCGCCGCGCGGGCCGCCGCCATGATGGACCCCTCCACCAGCGGCGCATCGCACACCAGCAAGTGGGGGCGTGTCTCGTCCGGCATCATCTCGATGGCCATTTCGGCGTTGGTCTCGGCCCCGCCGAGATCGACCAGCACGGCCACGCCGGCCGGCGTATAGACCGATTTGATCGCCGCCAGGATGCCGGCGACTTCGGTGCCCAGCCCGCCATCGTCCGTGCCGCCCGACCACGCCACCGGCGTCGAACCCGAAACCGTGTCCCGCACCAGGGCCGCCACGCTGCGCGCGACGTCTTGGGAATGCGAGACGATCACGATGGCCACCTGTCCGCTCACCGGCCTACCCCAACCCATTCCTCGGCGGAACCGGTCCCGCCCGGCGCCACCCGCTCCCTCGTGCAGGCAAAGCCCCCGCCGGAGAGTCTTTGCCGGTCAGGCGCCGTGCACAAGACCGGAAAGCCTGCATTCTGCGCAAACGTCAGCGCTCTGTATATGAGAATCACTTCGCGACTCCGCTCGTACGGCGAAACAATCTCTCCATTGGGCCTGGTTTCGCATACGCAGCATTGTCTTGCGATGCGGGCACAATTGGTGTTGCCTGCGGCGTTAACCATAGACTCTAATGAATCGTAAGTGCTTCTGCTGTTAGATGGCGGCAAAGGAATTCGGAGGATCGGCATGGAAACGTGGTTCGCCGCGTTCGAAATGTGGCACTGGCTGGTGCTCGGCGGGCTGGCGGCCATCCTGCTGCTGCCCATCTTGTTGTTCGTCATCCGGGGCGCCGGCTATGCCCTCAACGACAAGCAGACCACCGCGGAAGCCCGGGCCGACGCGCCGCGCAACACCAAGATCGACCGCATCCTGCAGATGACCAACGACCGGTAGGTCGTCGTCCGTTCCGTCTGCGCCCACCCCATACGGTGCCACAGCGCGCTTGGGGCGGCTGCGCGGTGCGCCCCCTCCCTACACAACGGAATGATTGGACAGGGCCAGACGCGCGGCACAGGGTGACGGCGCCAGGCACCGGGCGCCGCATGGCGGGCCGGGCTGCCGGGCAGACCCGACCCGTCGCTGGAGACCCCGACCGATGGCCCCGACGCCCGAACATGTCCGCCTTGCCCAGGCCGATCGCGGTGAGCGCAAATGGCGCCGCTGGGGGCCCTACCTGTCGGAGCGGCAATGGGGCACGGTGCGCGAGGACTACAGCGCCAACGGCGATGCCTGGAGCCACTTCCCCCACGACCATGCCCGCAGCCGCGCCTATCGCTGGGGCGAGGACGGGCTGGCCGGGATCTCGGACCTGCGCCAGCGGCTGTGCCTGGCGCTGGCGCTGTGGAACGCCGAGGACCCCATCTTGAAGGAGCGCCTGTTCGGGCTGACAGGGCCGCAAGGCAACCACGGCGAGGACGTCAAGGAACTCTACTACTTCCTCGACGCCACCCCGACGCACTCCTACCTCAAGATGCTCTACAAGTACCCGCAGATGGCATTCCCCTATGACCGGCTGGTCGGGGAAAACGCGCGGCGCAGCAAGACCGAACCGGAGTTCGAGCTGATCGACACCGGCGCCTTCGCCGACGACCGCTACTTCGACGTGACGGTCGAGTACGCCAAGGCGGTCACCGACGACATCCTGATGCGCATCACCGCGGTCAATCGCGGGCCCGATCCGGCACCGCTGCACATCCTGCCGCAGCTTTGGTTCCGCAACACCTGGTCGTGGCAGCGGGATTGTCCCCGCCCGCGCCTGTGGGCGGAAAACGGCCGCATCCTGTCCGACCACCCGGTGCTGGAGCGCATGCAACTCGTGGTCGACCAGCCGGCCGAGCTGCTGTTCTGCGAGAACGACACCAACACCCGCCGGCTCTACGGCGACGTGGCCGCCACCGGCCCCTTCAAGGACGGCATCAACGACCGCGTGGTGGAAGGCCGACTGGACGCCGTCAGCCCCCGCAACACCGGCACCAAGTCCGCCGCCTGGCTGGCCGCCACCGTGGCGCCGGGCGACACCTGGCAGGTGCGGGTACGGTTCGCCAAGGCGATGCCGGCCCACCCGTTTGCCGACTTCGACCGGGTGATGGCCGCCCGCATCGCCGAGGCCGATGCCTTCTACACCGTGGTGCACGGCCCCATTGCCGATGCCGACGCGCGCCGCGTGCAGCGCCAGGCGTTGGCCGGGATGATCTGGTCCAAGCAGTTCTACCACTACGACGTGCCCGACTGGCTGAACGGCGATCCCGCGCAGATCCCGCCGCCGGCCACCCGCTTCTACGGCCGCAATGCCGGCTGGCAGCACTTCAACAGCGAAGACGTCCTGTCGATGCCCGATACCTGGGAGTACCCCTGGTTCGCGGCCTGGGACACCGCGTTTCACTGCCTGCCGCTGGCGCTGGTCGACCCGCATTTCGCCAAGCACCAGCTCGTGCGCCTGACCCGCGAATGGTACGCCCATCCCAACGGCCAGTTGCCGGCCTACGAGTGGAATTTTGGCGACGTCAACCCGCCCGTGCACGCCTGGGCAACCTGGCGGGTTTACGAGATCGACCGCACCCACCGCGGCGGGGCCGGCGACATCGCCTTCCTGGAACGCGTCTTCCACAAGCTGCTGCTGAACTTCACCTGGTGGGTCAACCGCAAGGACATGAACGACAACAACGTGTTCCAGGGCGGTTTCCTGGGGCTCGACAATATCGGCGTGTTCGACCGCTCCTCGCCGCTGCCCACCGGCGGCTTCATCGACCAGGCGGACGGTACCTCCTGGATGGCGATGTACTGCCTGAACATGCTGCGCATCGCCCTGGAACTGGCCCGCCACAACCCCGTCTACCAGGACGTCGCCACCAAGTTCTTCGAGCACTTCCTGCACATCGCCTGGGCGATGAACCAGATTTCCGACCACGGCATCGGGCTGTGGGACGAGACGGAAGGCTTCTACTACGACGTGCTCAACCTGCCGGACGGCACGGCCCACAGCTTCAAGGTGCGCTCGCTGGTGGGGCTGATCCCGCTGTTCGCGGTGGAGGTGCTGGAGCCCGATACGCTGGCCCAGCTTCCCGGCTTCGACCGGCGGCTCAAATGGTTCCTGCGCAACCGGCCGCACCTCGCCTCGCAGGTTTCGCGCTGGGAGAAGCCCGGCACCGGCCAGCGCCTGCTGATGTCGCTGTTGCGCGGCCACCGCATGAAGTGCCTGCTGCGCTACGCGTTCGACCAGACGGAGTTCCTGTCCGACCACGGCATCCGCAGCGTCTCCAAGTACCACGAGGACCACCCCTACGTATTCTCCTGGGAGGGTGGCGCGGCGGAGGTGGCCTACCGGCCGGGCGAGTCCGACAGCTACATGTTCGGCGGCAATTCCAACTGGCGGGGACCGGTGTGGTTCCCCATCAATTTCATGATCGTGGAGTCGCTGCGCGAGTTCCACAGCTACTACGGCGACGACTTCCGCATCGAATGTCCGGTCGGCTCCGGGCGGCAGATGACGCTCGCCGAGGCGGCCGACGAGCTGGCCCGCCGGCTGACGAGGATCTTCCTGGCGGGGCCGGACGGCCGCCGGCCGGTCCACGGGCAATATCCGCACATGCAGAGCGATCCCCATTTCCGCGATCACCTGCTGTTCTATGAGTACTTCCATGGAGACACCGGCCGGGGCGTCGGTGCTTCCCACCAGACCGGATGGACCGGGCTGGTCGCCAATCTGCTCTTGCCACGGGAGACGCGCCGATGAGCGAAGACCGCCTGCCTGCGCATATCGAACCCCTGCCGCCCCTGAAGCCGGTGCCGCGCCTGCTGGAAGGCCAGGCGGCCCTGGTGACCGGCGGCTCCTCGGGCATCGGCAAGGCGGTGGCGCTGGCGCTCGGGGCCGCCGGTGCGGATGTGGCGGTGAACTATGTCGGCCGCGCCGCCAGTGCCGAGGCGGTGGCCGGGCAGATCCGCTCCGGCGGTACCCGCGCGATCGCCGTGCAGGGCGATGTCAGCAAACAAGAGGACGTCGCCCGCATCTTCGATGAGACGGTGACGGCCTTCGGCACCATCGACATCCTCGTCGCCAATGCCGGTCTGCAGCGCGACGCCCTGGTGGCCGACATGTCGCTGGACGCGTGGCAGAAGGTGATCGACGTGAACCTGACGGGCCAGTTCCTCTGCGCCCAGGCGGCGGTGAAGGAGTTCCGGCGGCGCGGGCGGCGGCCCAAGGTGTCGCGGGCACTGGGCAAGATCATCTGCATGTCGAGCGTGCACGACGTGATCCCGTGGGCCGGGCACGCCAACTACGCCGCGTCGAAGGGCGGGGTGATGCTGATGATGAAGAGCCTGGCCCAGGAGCTGGCGCCGGAGCGCATCCGCGTCAACTCCATCTGCCCCGGCGCCATCCGTACGCCGATCAACACCGAAGCCTGGGAAACGCCGGATGCCTACGCCGCCCTGCAAAAGCTGATCCCGGCCAAGCGGATCGGCGAGCCGGAGGATATCGCCCGCGTGGCGGTATGGCTGGCTTCCGACGAGGCCGACTACATCTACGGCCTCAACCTCTATGTCGACGGCGGAATGACGCTCTATCCGGGCTTCGAAGGCGGCGGCTGAGGGGGCCTCACGCCCACCACGTCGGCGAGGTCCGCACCGTCCAGCTTGGCCTTGTCCAGCTTGGTGTCGATCAGCTTGGCGCCCTTCAGGTTGGCACCGGTGAGATCGGCTCCCGTCAGGTCGGCTTCGCTGAGATCGGCTTCCATCAGGTGGGCGTTCGACAGGTCGGCGCCGCGCAAGGACGCGTTGGCAAGGCGGGCATGGCTGAGATCGGCATGCCAGACGAAGGACGCCGCGCCGGTGATGTTGACCGCCGACAGCTTGGCCCCGTCGAGCACGGCCCCGTTGAGCGTCGCCCAGCGCAGGTTGATGCCGCGCAGGTCGGCCTCCGCCAGCTTGGCCCCGCGCAGGTCGCACAGGCTCAGGTCGGCGGTGGTGAGCACGGCGTGGGTGAGGTCGCAGTCCTCCAGCACGGCCGAACGCATCACCGCCGCCGCCAGCCGGCGGCGCGCCAGCATCTGGCCGCGCAGGTCGAATTCCGAAAGGTTGGCGCGGGTGCCCTCGTGGCCGTTGGAGTTCATCCACACCTCGTGGGCGGCGATCACCTCGGCCAGCGGCTTGCGCAGGCTGCCCACCGCCTTGGCCATGCGTACGCCGGTGACGATGGCCGTGGTGAGCAGGCTGGGGTCGTAGAGCGCTCCCACCAGGTTGGCGTTGTGCAGGTTGGTGCGGTCCATCCGGGCGCCGCGCAGCTCCGCCCCATTGAGCACGGCACCCGACAGGGTGGCTTCGGTCAGGTTGGCGCCGCGCAGGTCGCAGCCCGTGAGGTCGCTGTTGGTCAGGTTGATGCGCGACAGGTCGGCATCGCGCAGGATGGCGCCCGTCAGATCGGTTTGCATGACGAAGGCGTTGGACAGCTTGGCGCGCGTCAGGTCGGCGGCCCCGGCGCGCACGCCGGCCACCTCGGTGTAGTGGATGTCGAACCCGGCCGGCGTGAGGCCGCCCTGGCCGTCGCCGATGACGATCACGCCCTCGCGCATGTCCACGTCGACCATGGAGGCACCGGTGAGGTCGGCGCCGTGCAGGCAGGCGCCGCGCATGTCGGCCTTGTCGAGCGCGCAGCCGGAGAAGTCGCAGCCGCGCAGGTCCGCTCCGTAGAGGTTCGCTTCCTTCAGCTTGGTGCCGGAGAAGCGGCAGCGGGCCAGCTTCGCGCCGGTGAAATCGGCTTCCGACAGGTCGACCGACGAGAGGTCGAAGCGGGTGATCTCACAGAACCGGAAGTCGGCCCGCTTGCCGCCGCGGCGGGCGCGGAATTCCAGATGCTGGCGCACGACGGCGCTGATCTGGGCGGCATCCAGAACCCTGCGCTCCGGCTCCCGGCTTTCCGACAGGGCATTGGACATCGCGTCTCACTCCCCAGTGGATCGAATCTGACGTTTGCCTGCCGCTGGCCGCAGGGCCCTCGGCCCACGTCAAATTCAAGGGATCCACTAAAATCGATCAGTTCGCAGCGGTCCTTGAGACTTCGACATGTGCTCCTGGAGGGCCGGCAAGGACCGCAAATGCCGGAGTCGGACCACTACGGCGACCCCTTCCTTTAAGTTGGCGCAAAATGATGAACCTACACTTAACCCAAATGCAGACGGCCGGCGGCAGGAACCGGGGGACCGGGCGTGGGAGCAGCCCGAAGCGAACCTGCGCCGATCAGCGTGTGGGGGCCGAGGGGTCCGGCACCTCATGGGCGCGCATGCCCATGCGCAGCATGGCCGCCAGGTCCGGGTAGGCCAGCGCGACGCGGGCGTGGTGGCGCTGCATGGCCGCCACCAGCCGGCCGTTGAGGCCAAGCTGGGCATCGCCCATGCGGACGATGAGGCTGTTGGGCCAGCTCCGCGGACGCACCCGATGAACCTCGTCGAACACGCCGTCGACGCCGTCCGGCATGCGCTGGGCCAGCAGCAGTGCTGCCGCGGCGGTGGAGCGCGACACCCCGGCGTGGCAGTGCACCAGCACATGGGTCGCCCCGTCCGCCTCCAGTTCGCGGCCCACATCGAGGATGGCGGCCACGTCGCCGGCCCCCGGCGCCTGGTAGAGATCGCCGGTAACGATCACATCGTCGAAGCGCAGCACCGCGCGCCGGTGCGGCAGGAAGGCGGCGAAGTCCTCCGGATCGGGGTATTCCGGATCGAGGATCGAAACGACGTGGGACACGCCCTCGGCGGCGAAGGCGGGCAGCTCGTCGAGCCCGCAGATGGACAGGCGGAAGGGAAGCTGCGGTTGGCTCATGACGGCTGGCCCCATCGGCTAGCGGCGTGGCGGCCACGGCCGGGGCCGGGATGCGTGCCTGAACGTCTGCGAGGCTGCCCGATTTGGCCGCGCCCTGCCACCTCTGCGGGCGCAGAGCGGCCACCAGCGCGCCGCCCGGCGCCAGGGCGGCTCGTGCGCCATACGGCCCTCTCCGGTTCGCCGGCTATCCGATCCATGGTAGACCTCCTAGGTCTCGGCTGCATCGTCCTCTCCACCAACGTGGCTCGACCCTTCACAGTTCCGCCACGGTTGACCCGCTCCGGGGGAGACTCGGACTCGAGACCGCCAAAAAGGGCAGATACGGTCCGGCCGACTGCCAAAGCGTAAACTGCCAAACCGTAAACTGGAGGGGAAACCATGGGCCGAATCGCATTCGTCGTGGCCGCAGTTCTATCGATTTTCCAGCTATCGGCCTTTGCCGGCGAGGAAGCAGCCGGCGGAGAGTCCCTGGTCGGGCGCTGGGAGGTGGCACCGGGCCAGGGTGAGGATGTCTGGGTGGAATTCCGCGACGACGGGACCGCCTCGGTCGGGGAAGGCAACGACCCGCCGATGGAGGTCAGCTACACCATCGATACCGCGATTACCCCGATGCGCCTGGAGCTGAACATCGGCGGCTCCATCCGCCGCTCGATCTTGGAGTTCGTAAGCGACGACCAGCTGCGCATCACCGAACCGGCGAGCGACTACCCGGTTTCGTTCGCGCAAGGCGACGCGCTGGTGTTCGTCCGCGTCGGCGGCGGCGCCACCGCACCGGCCGTGCCGGTTGCCGGCGGGGCCATCGACAGCGGCCTGCTGGTGGGGAGCTGGGCGGCGGAGAACGAAGGCTGCGGCGGCGAACGCGTCGTGCTGTTCTCCAACAACATCGTGGTGCTGGTGGAGAGCGACGGCCGGGTCGACGAGGCCGTCGGCACCTGGACGCTGGAGGGCCAGACCCTGACCTTCGACGTGATCGACCCGAGCGACACGTTGAACAACGCGCCCAACCGCCAGGACGATCCGGATATGGAGGTCTTCACCATCTCCAACCAGACGCCCGACCGGTTCGACGCCGCCGATACCGACGGCCGGTCCTTCGCCATCATCCGCTGCCGGTAGTGCTCCGACTCCGCCATTTGCATCCCTTGCCAATCAGGCCTGGAGCAAATGTCGGAGTCATGAGGACCACTACGAACTTATTGTTTCCAGTGGATCTATTGGATTTGACGTTTGCAGCGGCTTTGCGGCTGGTAGGACGCAAACGTCAAATCCGATCCACTAAGCAGGCCGCGGCACACGACGGCGAAAAACAGAACGGCCCGCGGGCGCACCCGCGGGCCGTTTTCGTTGGGGGCGGAGGCCCTACGACTTCAGCGCGGCCACGCCCGGCAGGTCCTTGCCTTCCAGCCATTCCAGGAAGGCGCCGCCGGCGGTGGAGACATAGCTGAACTGGTCGATCACCCCGGCATGGTCCAGGGCCGCCACGGTATCGCCGCCGCCGGCCACGCTCAGCACCTTGCCGGCCTTGGTCAGTGCTGCGGCATGCTGGGCGACCGCCGTGGTGGCGGCATCGAACGGCGCCGTCTCGAAGGCACCGAGCGGGCCGTTCCACACGATGGTCTTGCAGCCGTCCAGCTTGGCGTTGACGTCCGCCACGCTGCCGGGGCCGACATCAAGGATCATCTTGTCGCCGGGCACGGCATCGGAAGCCACGGTGGCCGTTTCCACGCCGGCTTCCAGCTTGGAGGCGATCACGGCATCGACCGGCAGCACGATCTCGCAGCCGGCTTCCTTGGCCGTGTTCATGATGGCGCGCGCGGCGTCCGCCATGTCCTTCTCGCACAGCGAGCCGCCGACATCCGTGCCGCCGGCATAAAGGAAGGTGTTGGCCATGCCGCCGCCGAGGATCAGCATGTTGACCCGCGAGACCATGTTGCCCAGCAGGTCGAGCTTGGTGGAGATCTTGGCCCCGCCGACCACGGCGGCGACCGGGCGCTGCGGGCTTTCCAACGCGTTGGTCAGCGCCTCCAGCTCGGCCTGCATCAGCCGGCCGGCGGCCGCCGGCAGCACCCGCGCGATCGCCTCGGTGGAGGCATGGGCGCGGTGGGCGGTGGCGAAGGCATCGTTGACGTAGATGTCGCCCAGCGCCGCCAGCTTCTGGGCGAAGCCGGCGTCGTTCTTCTCCTCGTCGGGATAGAAGCGCAGGTTTTCCAGCACCAGGAAGCCGCCCGGCTGCAGCGCCGCGACGGCCTGTTCCGCCGCCTCGCCGATGCAATCGGTGGCGAAGGAAACGGGCTTGCCGCCGAGGGCGGTGGACAGCGCCGGCACCACCGGTTCCAGCGAATAGTCCAGGTTGCGCTGGCCCTTGGGGCGGCCGAAGTGGGACATGACGACGACTTTGGCGCCCTTGTCGGCCAGCTCCAGCAGGGTCGGCGCCAGGCGGTCGAGCCGGGTGGTGTCGGTCACCGTGCCGTTCTTCACCGGGACGTTGAGATCACCGCGAACCAGCACGGTCTTGCCGGCGACATCCAGGTCATCGAGGGTTTTGAAAGCGGACATGGCGACTCAAGCCTCGGTTGTGGGGTGCATCCGGGGGCAGGCAACCATAGTGCGGCCCGCTTGGCAACGGCCGCCAGGGGGCAGCCGACCCGGCACAATCCAATGGGCCTACCCGGCGATCACGGCTAATAGGCGATCATGGTGAGGAACGGCGACTGATCGTAGGGACCGAGCAGGTGGCCGATCACCATGATCACCCGCTTCTCCTTGTTGCGCATCGCGGAGTTCAGCTCGTAGGCGTCGGCCGACGGCAGGTTGCCGGTGGCATGCAGCTTGGCGATGAAGGCTTCCACCACCTCGTCCACCGGCGTGATCGCCGGATCGCTCGCCATATCGAAGGCGATCTGGCGGTCGCCGCCCGACGCTTCGCCGAGCACGGTGGCGGTGCAGGTGAAGGTGGTCATCGCCGGGGCTCCCGTCGCCAGATCGTCTGGCGGCATTGATCGAAGCGGTCCGGGGGCAGGTCAAGTTACCGTTCCGGGTCAGATTTTGGTCAGTTCGGCGTCGCTTGCGGCGGCTCGACGCGCAAGATGACGGCTCCCGTTTCCGGTTTTCCGGGATCGCCTCCCCGGCCGCCCCAACCACGTCCCGGTCGGCCGAGTTCGGACCCTACACCGCCTCGGCCTTGCGGCTTTCGCGCTTGCGCTCGTGGGGGTCGAGCTGGCGTTTGCGCAGGCGGATCGACTTGGGCGTCACCTCCACCAGCTCGTCGTCGTTGATGTAGGTGAGCGCCCGCTCCAGCGTCAGCTTCAAGGGCGGGGTCAGCAGCACGTTGTCGTCCTTGCCGGCGGCGCGGATGTTGGTGAGCTTCTTGCCCTTCAGCACGTTGACCTCCAGGTCGGTGCCGCGGCTGTGCTCGCCGATGATCATGCCGCGATACACCCGGTCGCCGGGGTCGATCATGATCGGGCCGCGGTCCTCCAGGTTCCACAGGGCATAGGCCACCGCGTCGCCGTCGTCGTTGGAGATCAGGACGCCGGTGCGCCGGCTGGGCATGGTGCCACGGTGGGGCTGGTAGGCGTGGAACACCCGGTTCAGCACGCCGGTGCCGCGGGTGTCGGTCATGAACTCGTTGTGGTAGCCGATCAGCCCGCGGGTGGGCGCGAAGAACACCAGGCGCTGCTTGTCGCCGCCGGACGGGCGCATCTCCACCAGTTCCGCCCGGCGCTGGGTGAGCTTGTCCACCACCGCACCGGAATAGGCTTCGTCCACATCGATGGTCACCTCCTCCACCGGCTCCAGGCGCTGGCCGGTGGCGGGATCGCTGCGGTAGACCACCTGCGGCCGGCCGATGCACAGCTCGAAGCCTTCCCGCCGCATGGTCTCGATGAGGATGCCGAGCTGCAGCTCGCCGCGGCCGGCCACTTCGAAGGCGTCCTTGGTCTCGCCTTCGGAAATCCTCAGCGCCACGTTGCCTTCGGCCTCGCGCTCCAGGCGGGCGCGGATCACCCGGCTCGTGACCTTGTCGCCTTCGGTGCCGGCCAGCGGCGAATCGTTGACCTGGAAGGTCATGGCGAGCGTCGGCGGATCGATCGGCTGGGCCGGGATCGGCTCGCTCACCGACAGGTCGCAGATGGTGTCCGCCACCGTGGCGGCGGACAGCCCGGCGATGGCGACGATGTCGCCGGCCTCGCCCAACTCGATGGGCTGGCGCTCCAGCCCGCGGAAGGCCAGCAGCTTGGAGATGCGGCCCGTTTCCACCACCCGGCCGTCGCGCCCCAGCGCCCGCACCGTCATGTTGGGGCGCACCGTGCCGGCGGTGATGCGGCCGGTGAGGATGCGGCCGAGATAGGGGTTGGCCTCCAGCGTCGTTGCCAGCATGCGCAGGGGCGCGTTGGCCTCGATGCCGCGGGGCGGCGGCACATGCTTCAAGATCAGGTCGAACAGCGGCGCCATGTCCTGGCGCGGCCCGTCCGGGGCGGCGGCTGCCCAGCCCTGCTTGGCCGAGGCGAACAAGGTGGGGAAGTCGAGCTGGTGGTCGTCGGCATCCAAGGCCGCGAACAGGTCGAACACCTCGTCATGCACCGCGTGGGCACGTTCCTCGGGCTTGTCGACCTTGTTGATCAGCACGATCGGGCGCAGCCCCAGCCTGAGCGCCTTGCCGACCACGAACTTGGTCTGCGGCATCGGGCCTTCCGCCGCATCCACCAGCACCACGGCCCCGTCCACCATGTCGAGGATGCGTTCCACCTCGCCGCCGAAATCGGCGTGGCCGGGTGTGTCGACAATGTTGATGCGGCTTCCCCGCCACACCAGCGAGGTGCACTTGGCGAGGATGGTGATGCCGCGTTCGCGCTCAAGCTCGTTGCTGTCGAGCGCGCGTTCGGCCACCGCCTGGTTGTCGCGAAATGCGCCCGACTGGCGCAGCAAGACGTCGATCAGCGTGGTCTTGCCGTGATCGACATGGGCGATGATGGCGATGTTGCGGATGTCCATCGGTCCGAATCGGCTCTGAAGCTTTGGGAGGAACCCACCCATAAAGAGGGGTGGCGGACGCCGGTGTCCAGTGGTGCCGACGCATTTGTGGCCTGCCGGCAAAAGGGCGCCGTGAAACCCACCTGTCGATTCGTGGGAGTTCGAGGGTGAAGGACCTCCCGATGGCCCGCTCAGAATCGACCGCCAACGCAGAGCAGCGCTTGCAAAAGCCTGATTCGAGAGCGATTCTGCGCATGCAACTTGGCATTCCTTGCGCATCCGTGATCTAAGAAAATATCAAGCACCTTTGCTAGGAACAGTAACCACTCCCTGTGCCGCCCTGGAGGTCCCGTCTATGCCGAGCGACAAGAAAGAAGCGATCCACAAGAAGGCCTACGAAATCTGGGAGGCCGAAGGCCGCCCGGACGGTAAGCACGAGGAACACTGGTCGCGCGCCGAACAGGAAGTGGATGCGCCGAAGGAGGCCGCAGCCAAGCCGGCGGCTCCCCGCGCCAAGAAGGCTGCTCCGAAGGCGGAGGTCGAGGCTCCCAAGCCGGCACCCAAGGCCAAGGCGGCCCCCAAGGCAGCGGCCAAGCCCAAGGCTCCCGCCAAAGGCTGATCTTCCCCGACGTGAACGGACCGCAGCCGGCCGCTCAGCGGTCCGGCGGCGGACGGCGCAGCATCGACTGGAGAAAGTCGAAGGTCGCCGAGTCGAGCTGCCGGAACTCCAGGCCGAGCAACTGCTGGTCCGGATCGTCGCGCACGATCACCGCGATGAACGGGTACCAGGTGCCTTCCTTGCGCGCGAGGCGCAGCTCGCCGGCCACCGGATCACCGACCTTGCGGCCCAGCTTGGACCGGTAGATCGCAGCCCCGCCCAGCGACCAGTCCTGGGTAAGGAAACGGCCTTCGTTGCGCACCCAAATCTCAAGCTGGGGCATGTCGCGGCGGGCGTTGCGCCGATGATTGGGTCGGATTACTTGCGCCACCGCCCCGGTCCTTTCCCTGCTGCGTTGCCTTCGGCCTCTGTGCCACTGCGCCACTGTGCGGCGGGTGAGCGGCCGCAATCAAGCGGCGTTACCGTTAATTCCACTTCAATTCTGCCGATCCGCCGCGGGGCAGTGAATGGGGCGTTGGATGGGGCGCCGGGCGGCACGGATGCCGCCACAAACTGCCGCTGCGTTACCACGGTTCCGCCGCACTGCCTGCCGATAACGCCGGCATGTTCCCATCAGATACGTCTCACCATCCGCATCTCGACCGGAGCCGGCCGGGATGCTGGCGCGGAGCTTGGCTCCTGGTGATGTTCTTCGTGGGCGCCCTGCTGTGCGCCCAGGTGATGCCGCTGTCGGAAGCCTATCGGGATGCCGCCGCCGCGCGCAGTCCCGAAGCACGGACGCTGGTGGATCAGGTGCTGGTGGATGCCGCCGCGGTGAACCGGCCGGTCTACGACCTGCTGACCACCGAGGAGGCGACCGCCGTGGGCACCTCCGCGCGCGCCGTCCAACAAGAGGCCGACACCCTGAACGCCGCCCTGTCGACGCTTCGGATCGGCGAGCTGATGGACCGCGCCACCCCGACGGCACGGCCGATCACCATGTTGCGCGCCTACGATCCCGACCTCATGGCGACGGCCCTCACCCAAATGACGCCGCGCATCCCGGACGCCTGGGGCGACTGGTTCTACGGCGTGGTCGGCAGCGTGGCACTGATCGGCGCGGCCACACTGCTCAGGGCCGTCCTGCTCATGCTGACCGAACGCTTCCGGCGGCCCCGCACGGGCTAAGCGGGCGGGCAGAGGGTCGACAGCGGTTCGGCCCCGCCCGGCACGCAGCCCGGCGGGGCGGCCCCGGCGTCAGGCGGCCTTGGCGGTCCCCGTCAGGCAGCGGTAGACCGCGGACTCGAAATCGAGATAGCCGGGGAAGGATACGCCGTCCCCGAACGGGAAGATCTGCGTCGCCCAATAGCCGCCGAAGCCGTTCTTCCGGTCGATCCAGTAGAAGCTGTTGGCCAGGCCCGCCCAGCCGATGGCGCCGGCGGGGCGCCCGGTGGGAGCCTCCTCGTCGTTGACCATGAAGGTGTAGGACCACGACTTGGCGAGGCCGGGGAAGAATTCCGCATCGTTGGACAGCGATGGGATCACCCCCGGCAGCATCCTTACCTGCTGGTGCGGCTTCAGCCCGTTCTTCACCGCCATCTCCACCGTTTGCGGCTGCAGCACGCGGCCATTCGGCCCGTCCCCGTCGTTCAGCCACATGCGGATGAACTTCATGTACTCCGGCACGGTGGCGTAGAGGCCGTGGCCGGCCATCTGCACCTCCGGCTCGTCGGGCAGCGCGAAGCCGTCCAGCGGTTTCAACGCGCCGTCCGCGCAACGCGCGTGGATGGTGGCGGTGCGCTCCTTCATGGACGGGGTGCGCGTGAAGGTGATGTCCTCCATCCCCAGCGGATCGAACACGCGCTCGCGCAGCACCTGGCCCAGGCGCTGGCCGCGGATGCCTTCCACCACCTGGCCCGCCCAGTCGATGCTGGTGCCGTATTCCCAGCGCGCGCCGGGATCGAACAGCAGCGGCGTGGCGATGGCGGCCATGCTGCCCGTGACCACGCCGGGCTGGCCGTGCTCGTCCGACAGGCGCTTGTAGTCCTCGTTGAAGAAGTCGTAGGCGAAGCCGGCCGTGTGCAGCATGAGCTGGCGGGTGGTGATGTCGCTCTTCGGCGGGCGAAGCTGCGGGCTGCCGTCGGCGGCGAACCCGGTCAGCACCTGAAGCTCGCCGATGGCGGGCGCGTAGTGCTTGGCCGGCGCGTCGAGGTCGAGCAGCCCGTCTTCCACGCATTGCAGCACGGCCGTGCCGCCGATGGCCTTGGTGGTGGAGAAGATGGCGAACACGGTGTCTTCGCTCATGGCCGGGCCGCCGAGGCGCCGTTCCCCGGCCGCACCGGAATAGAGGGTGCCGTTGCGGTCCGTCACCATGGCCACCACGCCGGGCACGCGGGGGTCGCTTGTCGTCACCGCGTGGAGAACGGCGTCGCAGGCGGCTGTCAGGTCGGTCATTCCCGGGTCCTCCCTAAGAGAATTACTTTTGGTTGTGAGGAGAAAAGATCGGCCCCTGAAGCGCCCCGGCAAGTGGGGGTGACGCCCCGAAAGAGTCCCGCATGGCGCCGAACCGCAGGCAGCGTCCGGCGTTGCCCCCTGGACGCCGGGCATAGGGCGCGCCATGTCGTCCCCAAGGCGCCACCACCCGCCGGCCCCGACGAGACGACGAGGACCCCCATGGACTATCTCCACACGATGGTACGCGTGACCGACCTGGACGCGTCGCTGGACTTCTACTGCAACAAGCTGGGCATGACCGAGATCCGCCGGCGCGACAGCGAAAACGGCCGCTTCACGCTGGTGTTCCTCGCCGCCGATGGGGATGCCGACACGGCACGGCAGACCCATGCCCCACTGCTGGAGCTGACCTACAACTGGGATCCGGAGGACTATTCCGGCGGCCGCAATTTCGGCCACCTGGCCTTCCGTGTCGACGACATCTACGAAACCTGCCAACGGCTGATGGACGGCGGCGTCACCATCAACCGGCCGCCGCGCGACGGCTACATGGCCTTCGTGCGCTCGCCCGACGGCATCTCCATCGAGCTGCTGCAGAAGTCCGCCGCCAAGGAGCCGTGCGAGCCCTGGGCCTCCATGCCCAACACCGGCACCTGGTAACCGGCAGAGCCCGGCCAGCCCTGGCCACTTGCGGTCAGGGCGGCCCCTGCGGCTGCGGCGCGGCTGCGTTGAGGGCGGCCATCAGTGCCGGCGTCAGCCGCACCTCGCTGCCCAGGCCCTGGCTGCGCTGGAAGGCGATGAGGGCGGCCAGGGTCTGGTCGCCGAGGAACCCGTCCACCGGGCCGGGGTCGTAGCCGGCCAGGCCGAGCAGCCGCTGGATGCCGGCATTGCGCGCCTGGTCCAACGTCGCCCAGGGGTGGGGACCGGTGAGATCGAAGGTCCAGCTTGCTGCGCCGTTGTGGTCGAGCGCGCGGAAGCCCCGCTGGATGGCGCCGGGCTGACAGGGCGGCCGGCCGGTGAACTGGTAGCGGTCGTCGGCCGTGCAGAACGGCTCGGGCCCCGCCCACACCTCGCGCCCGCCACCGGGGCCGGCGCGCAGGGCATAGGCGTAGATGAAGAGGCCGTCGGGCGGCAGTGGCTGGCCGATGGGTGTCTGGCACGCCCCCGGATCGATCACCCACCAGCCTTGCGAGCTGCGGGTCGTCGCCCCGGTTTGGCCGACCGCGGCCACCACCACGAACTCCGTGCGGTTGCACAACACCAGTTCTGCCGCGGCCGGTGCGGAGGCAAGGAGCAGGCCGGCGGCGGCACACAAGACGGAAAGGCGCATGGGGCGGGCTACGGGACGATCGCGAACGGAGCCACCGTAGTGGGTTTTCGCGCCGGGCGGAATCTCCTGCCCGCAGGGCGGCTGCCGCACATGGCGGCCGGGCGAGCGCACGCGTGGCCGTGCCGGCGGGAATCGGCTACCAAGGGTGCACGCCTGCCGCTTCGCCTGCTCAGTCCCTCCCGAAGGACCGCCCCATGGCCCCGCTTCCCGTGCTTTCCGGTCTGGCCGAGATCGCCGGCCGCTACGACGGCTACATCATCGACCTGTGGGGCGTGGTGCATGACGGCGTGCAGGCCTTTCCCGGCGTGCTCGACTGCCTGGCAAGCCTGCGCGCCGCCGGCAAGACCACCTGCATGCTGTCCAACGCGCCGCGGCGGGTGGCGGCGGTGCGCGACAAGCTGCGCTCGGTCGGCGTGCCCGACGATGCCTACGACCATGTGATGACCTCCGGCGAAGCCGCCCACGAGGCGCTGCGCGACCGTCCCGATGCCGCCCACGCCGCGCTCGGCGACCGGTTCATCCATATCGGGCCGCCGCGCGACGACGACATTACCCACGGGCTGCCCCTCCACGAGGTCAGCGATCCGGCCGACGCCACCTTCGCCCTGTGCACCGGCGTCGACGATTTCTCCGAGCCGCTGGAGCTTTATACCCCGCTGCTCGACCGCTGCCTGGACGCCGGCCTGCCGATGATCTGCCCCAACCCGGATCTGGTGGTGATGGTGGGCGACCTGCGCGCCATCTGTGCCGGCACCATGGCCGCCTACTATGCCGAGCGGGGCGGTGCCGTGATCTACCACGGCAAGCCGCATCGCGGCGTCTATGCCCGCTGCCGCCACCTGCTGGGCGATCTGCCGTCGGCCCGCATCCTGGCGCTGGGCGACAGCCTCGGCACCGACCTGGCAGGCGCCAAGGCGGCCGGCATCGATGCGCTGCTGATCTGTTCGGGCATCCATGCCGACGAGTTGATGACCGGCGGCCGGCCCGACCCGGCGCGCACCGCCGCCCTGCTGGAGGCCAAGGGGTTGGCCGCGATCGGCCTGATGGCGGAAATGGTGTGGTAAGGCCGGCGCCGGCTCAATCCAGCGCCGACAGGCCCACGCCCAGGGGTGCGGTGGGATCTTCCGCCAGGCCCGGTACGGCGCTCTCCGGCTCCGGCGGCGCCTTGGCCGCCAATGCCCGCAGGTAGCCCATCAGGAACACCCGGAGCGATGCCGTCAGGGCGGCATCGCCGCGCCGGGAATCCACCAGCGTACAGAGCTGGTTGACCGTCAGGCTTTCGCGGTTCGCGACATCGTCGAGGCAGCGCCACATCAGCGGCTCCATGCGCACACTGGTCCGGCGTCCGCGCACCATGACGTTGCGGCAGACGGGCTGACGGTCGCTGCGCGTCAGACGGGACACGCTGCGGAGTCCTCAAGGGTGGAGTGCAGTTTCACCGGCTCGGCCGTGCTGTGGAGGGCGCCTCGAAGAGGCAGGAGGGCGTGCAGATCGCGATCTGCATTCCATCGTAACCACCCAAATCGATAGCCTCAAGGGTTCGCGGACTTTTGCGCGCGGTGGTGGTAACGGCCGCCCGAAATGCCGCCCGTGGCGCCGGCCACCGATCGGCCTATGTTGTGGGCCATGGCCACCCTCGACACTCCTGCAGCCGCCGGCGCGGTGCGCCCGCAGCGACGGCGCACCGGCAATCTCGGCGTTCTCGCCAGCCTGCTGCCCTACCTATGGCCGGCGGGCGACACGGTTACGCGCGCCCGCGTCGTGCTGGCGGTGACCTGCCTGGTGCTGGCCAAGCTGGCGACGGTGGCGATCCCCATCCTCTACGGCCGGGCTGTGGATACGTTGTCGCCGGAAACCGCCACCGCCCTGGCGATCCCGGTGGGGCTGATCCTCGCCTACGCGGCTGCCCGCGTGCTCTCGCTCGGGTTCGCCGAGGCGCGCGATGCGGTGTTCGCGCGGGTCGCCCAGCGTGCCATCCGCGGCGCCGGGCTGAACGTGTTCCGCCACCTGCACGCGCTGTCCTTGAGCTTCCACCTCAATCGCCAGACCGGCGGGCTCTCCCGGGTGATCGAGCGCGGCACCAAGGCGATTGAGACGCTGCTGTCCTTCGCGCTGTTCAACATCGTCCCGACGCTGCTGGAAATCGCGCTCGTCACCGCCATCATGTGGGGGCTGTTCGACTGGCGGTTTGCCCTGCTCACCTTCGTGCTGCTGGTGAGCTACGTGGCCTTCACCATGGTGGTCACCGAATGGCGGCTGAAGTTCCGCCGGCGCATGAACGAAAGCGACCAGCAGGCCCACACCAAGGCCATCGACAGCCTGCTCAACTTCGAGACGGTGAAGTATTTCGGCAACGAGGCGCACGAGAGCGACCGCTTCGATGCCGCACTCCACCACTACGAGGACGCCGCGGTGAGCAACCGGGTGTCGCTGGCCGCCCTCAACATCGGCCAGGTGGCGATCATCGCCGTCGGCCTGGCGGCGATCATGTACATGGCGGCGGCCGAGATCGTCGACGGCACCATGAGCATCGGCGACTTCGTGCTGGTGAACACCTACCTGATGCAGCTCTACCAGCCGCTCAACTTCTTCGGCTTCGTCTATCGCGAGCTGAAGCAGAGCCTGATCGACATGGAGAAGATGTTCGAGCTGCTGGACGTGCCCCAGGACGTGGAGGACGCGCCCGATGCGGCCGACCTTAGCTGCCCGCGCGGCCGCCTGGTGTTCCGCGACGTGCGCTTCAGCTACGACCCGCGGCGGCCGATCCTGGACGGCGTGGACTTCGAGGTGCCGCCGGGGCGCACCGTGGCCATCGTCGGGCCCACCGGGGCCGGCAAGTCCACCATCGGGCGGCTGCTGTTCCGCTTCTACGACGTCACCGGCGGCGCCATCGAAATCGACGACCAGGACATCCGCCAGGTCACCCAGGCGAGCCTGCGCGCCGCCATCGGCGTGGTGCCGCAGGACACCGTGCTGTTCAACGACACCATCTACTACAACATCGCCTACGGCCGCCCCGCCGCCAGCCCGGCGGAGGTGGAGGACGCGGCGCGCCTGGCCCACATCCATAGCTTCGTCATGGGCCTGCCGGACGGCTACCAGACCCGCGTGGGCGAGCGCGGGCTGAAGCTTTCGGGCGGGGAAAAGCAGCGGGTGGCGATCGCCCGCACCATCCTGAAGCGGCCCTCCATCCTGCTGTTCGACGAAGCCACGTCGGCGCTGGACACGACGACGGAACGGGAGATCCAGGCCAACCTGAAGGAGGTGAGCCGCGAGCGCACCACGCTGGTGATCGCCCATCGGCTCTCCACCGTGGTGGATGCCGACGAGATCCTGGTGATGGCGGCCGGCCGCATCGCCGAGCGCGGGCGCCACCGCGAGCTGTTGGACCAGGGCGGCATCTATGCCCGGCTGTGGGCCCAGCAGCACGTGCGCGAGGGTGCGGGCGAGGCGCCCCCGGCCGCCTCCTGACGGGCTGGCGCCGGCGACCGCGGGCCGAAGGTGACGCAACACCGAACGCGCGGGTTTGGCCCGTGCGCGCACACGAAGGGCAAGCCCATGACCGGGACGAGCACGCCCACCATCGAGTTCTGGTTCGAATTTGCCAGCACCTATTCCTACCCCGCCGCCTTCGCGGTGGAGGAGGCGGCGCGCAAGCGCGGCGTCGCGGTCGCCTGGCGCGCCTTCCTGCTGGGACCGGTCTTCGCGGCACAGGGCTGGCGCGACTCGCCCTTCAACCTCTATCCGGCCAAGGGCCGCTACATGTGGCGCGATCTCGACCGGCTGTGTGCCGCGCAGGGCTTGCCGCTGCGCCGGCCGAGCCGCTTTCCGCGCGGCAGCGTGCCTGCCGCACGGATTGCCTGCCGCTTCGCCGATGCGGCGTGGCTGCCGGACTTCGTGCGCGCGGTCTACCGGGCGAATTTCGCCGAGGATCGCGACATCGGCGATCCTGCCGTGATCCGCGAGCTGTTGGAGCGCCAGGGGGCAGGCCCGGACGCCTTCGCGGCTGCGCAAGCCGACGACGCCAAAGCCCTGCTGCGGGCGCAGACGGACCGGGCGATGGAGCTCGGCATCTTCGGAGCACCGAGCTTCCTGGTGAACGGCGAGCTGTTCTGGGGCGGCGACCGGCTCGACGCCGCACTCGACTGGCTTGCAACCCCGCTGCTGGGGCCGGACGCCGGCGGCGGGTCCCCGCCGGCGTAGCGCCGGACCGCTTGGTTCTTGGCCGACCGCGCCCGCTCAGTGGGTGGTGTTGGGGACGCCGGCGTCGTTGGCGGCGTTGGTTTCGATCGCCACACCGTCGAGGAACGGCGGGTTGTGCAGCCCGTCGCGCAGCTTGTCCTCGATCCGCTCGGCCAGCCCCGGCTCATCGCTGGTGTCCGAGGCATTGAGTGCGCGCCGCCACTGGAAGCGCGCCTCCGCCCGCCGGCCGACCACCCAGTAGGCATCGCCCAGATGGTCGTTGATCACCGCGTCGTCGGGCAGCAGTTCGACGGCGCGTTCCAGCCACTGCACGGCGTCGTCGAGGCGCCCGGTACGGAAATAGACCCAGCCCAGGCTGTCGACGATGTAGCCGTCGTCGGGCAGCAGTTCCACCGCGCGGCGGATCAGCCGTTCGGCCTCCTCCACGTTCTCGCCACGGTCGATCCAGGAATAGCCCAGGTAGTTCAGCAGGTGGGCGTGGTCGGGGTTCAGCTCCAGGGCGTGCTGCAGGTCGCTCTCCGCCCGGTCCCAGATCTGCGCCCGCTCCAGCGCGATGCCGCGGCGGTAGAAGAAGCTCCAGTCGTCGGCCACCGCATCGGGTGCGCGCTCATAGGCTTCGTCGTAGGCGTGTACGGCGTCGGCGTAGCGCTGCTCCTCGCGCATCACGTCGCCGATGGCGATCATGGCGTCGCCGCGGTCCTGGCGGGCCGCCGCCAGGTCGGTCAGGGCCGCCACCGCATCGGCCGAGCGGCCGAGGCTCTGCAGCACCCGGGCGGCCTTGAGCTGCGCCTGCCACCAGGCGAGGCTGTCGTCAGGCACCTGCTGGTAGTAGGCGAGCGCCAGGCGGTCCTGCTCCAGCGCTGCGAAGATATCGCCCAGCAGCAGGCTGCCCGGCGCAAAGCCCGGCCGCAGGAACTGGGAGAGCTGGGCGTAGATCAGGGCATACTGCGGCGCCCCTTCGATGGTCAGCGCCAGGGCCGTCTGGTAGAGCGCCTCGGCGATGCCGTCCTGGGGCGTGGCCACCATGGCCGGAGCCGGCTCGCCGCGGGCGATGCGGTCGAGTTCGAACTCGCTCAGCACCGTGGACGGATTGTCCGCCTCGTAGTCGGCATAGAGCTGCTCGGCCTCGGCGGTGCGCCCGAGTCGCTCGTAGAGCGAGCCCAGCGCGATCACCAGGCGGCCGGAGCGCGCCAGATCCTCGGCCTCCCGGTAGGCGGCCAGCGCGGCTTCGGTGTCGCCGGCGGCATCGAGGATGAGGGCGCGGTGGAACACCGCGATGGACCCAAGCCCGGTCTCCTCGGCATAGGCATCCAGCGTCTGGTTGGCCGCCTCCATGTCCTGGGTGCTGGCTTCCAGCCAGGCGCGCACCAGCGGCATCACGAAGATCTCGATGCCGTCGAACTCGATGGCGTCCATCTCCGCCAGGGCGCCCTCCAGGTCGCCTTCGCCGATGCGGTTGATCAGCACGACGGTCTGGGCGAGCTGGTTGTTGGGGCGCCGCACGAGGATACGCTCGGCGAGCGGCAGCGCCTCGTCCAAACGCCCGGCACGCACCAGAACGTCGAACGCCGAATCGATCAGCAGCGGCCGGTCGGGATCGTTGTCGAGCGCGGCCACCAGGAAGTCGGCAGCGGAGTCGTAGTCGCTGTGAAAGCTGGCGATCCGCCCCATCAGGTAGGCAGCGCTGGGGGTCGTCGGCGTCACGCCATCGGGCCGGCCGGCCGATTGCGCGCTCGCCGCCGTCTGCCCGGCGAACACCATTAGGGCAATGGCAACGGCCCCTACGCCGATCCAGCGCGTCACGTCCCGACCCATGCCCTGTTCCTCGTGCTCGGTTGCGGAGAGTCCATCCCTCGGGCTGCCGCTGCCCACGTCCATAAAGACAGTTCGACCGTCCGCTCTGGCAAGCTATCGGGTTCTCCCCGGTCCCCTCAAGCCCCGATGCCGCACCCGCCTGCGCAAATCCTGGTGCAGCCGGCGCTCAATGGTGGCCGCGCGCCGTTTCCAGCGAGCGGACGATGTGGTCGGCCAGGCGTTCGGCCGCTTTGCCGATCCCCGACGGTGCTCGATACAGCGCGATTTCGGTGTCTTCGAGGCGGGGAAACGCGCCGTGGCTGTCGAGCAGGCGGAAATCCGGGGGCACCATGTCGCGGGGCAGCACCGCCGCCCCAAGCCCGGCGCGCACCGCCGCCTGGGCGCCGGCCAGGCTGGGGCTGGTGTAGGCCACCCGCCAGGGGCGGCCGCTGGCATCCAGCGCGTTAAGGGCCCGCTTGCGGTAGACGCAGGGATGCGGCGAGAGCACCAGCGGGATCGGCCGGTCTTCGGCGATCAGCAACCGGTCGGACGCCACCCACACCAGGGCTTCACGCCACACCTTTTCGCCGCTGGCATCGCCCTGGGGTTCGCGCTTCACCAGCGCCAGGTCGTATTCGCCGTTCTGAAAGCCGTTGAGCAGGTTCAACGTCAGCTCGCACCGCACCTCCAGCGTCACCTGCGGGTGGCTCTCGGCAAAGCCGGCCAACACCATGGGTAGATGGGTGGTGGCGAAATCCTCCGGTGTGCCCAGGCGGACCACGCCGGTGAGGTCGGGCTCGGTCAGCCGGGCCACCGCCGCGTCGTTGATCGACAGGATCTTGCGCGCATAGGCCAGCAGCACCTCGCCGTCGGTGGTCACGGCGATGCCGCGCGGCGAGCGGGTGAGCAGGCGTTGGCCGAGCTGGCTCTCCAGGCGCTTCAACTGCAAGCTGATGGTGGACTGGGTGCGGCGCAGGCGTTCGCCGGCCCGGGTGAAGCCGCCGGAATCGACGATGGTAACGAAGGTGCGGAGCAGGTCGACATCCAGGTTGGTGACCTTGCCCGCCCGGGGCAGGGCACCGTCCGGATAGGCGACCTCCAGCGGCGCGGCCGGGTCGAAGGTATCGGCGAGGTCGGCCATGGCGGTTGCGTCCCGAATCTGCTCCCGCACCGGGCACGCCCGGACGGGTGCGGTCTCAACAGCAGTGCTGTAACGGCCCCCGCAGCGGCACCCCTTGAGTGACCGGCCGGACGGGCTCCTCCATTTATACAGGCAATGGCGCACGGCCCCCAAGACAAGATTCAACGATGAACGGGGGTCCAGGCGCACCGTCCGGCGGTGTCCGCTTTGTCCTGTGCGGCGACCAGCCATGTCCGCGGGCGTGTCGGTTGACACTGCCCCTCCGGCGCGCCAAATGTCGATAAATCCGCGGCCGATAAGGGCGTCGAAGTACGCCCACACATCAGGCCCAACTAGTGACAGTGCCGTATGCCCTCCGCCCCGACTCTGCGCGGTGGCGAAGCCGTTGTCCCTGTGCAGTGCCGTCCTCAGGCACCGCGGACCCCCTCCGTGAACTGGGATTTGGCAATCGGTTCGGCAGCGCAAGGAGATAGTGGAATGGAGAAAGCTCTCTTGGGAAAATCGGTGGCGGTTCTGGTGGCCAACGGCTTCGCCGAGGTCAACATGACCGAGCCGCAGCGCTCCGTGCTGGCCGCCGGCGCCAAAGTGCGCCTGGTGTCGCCGGAAAACGGCGTCGTCAATGGTTGGCATGAGGCCGCCTGGGGCCATTACTTCCCCGTCGACCAGCCGATCTCGTCGGCCCTGGCGGCCGACTATGACGCCCTCCTGGTGCCCGGCGGCGCCCAGGGCATCAGCAAGCTGGCGCAGAGCCCGCACACCGTGCGCTTCCTGCGCGGCTTCCTCGATGCCGGCAAGCCGGTGGTGCTGTTCGGCGAAGCGGTGACGCTGCTGGCGACCGCCGACCGTGGCAAGGGCCAGCAGGTGGCGGCCCCGACCGACGGGGCGGCCCTGGCAGACGCCGGTGCCGTGCTGTGCGACGAACCGGTGGTGGTGAGCGGCATGCTGGTGACCGTGTCGGCCGCGGCCGTGGCCGAACAGATCAAGGACGCCGTCGCCCAACACCTGGTCGCCCCGCTGCAGGGGGTGGCCGAAGCCGCCTGAGCGGCCTTCCACCCCATATCGGCACTGACTGCGTAAACCTGCCCCGGACCGCCCTGCGGTTCGGGGCATTTGCCGTTATTGGATCCCATCGCCCGCGGACGGCGGCGGCGGCGGGCGGTCTCGCCGCCTACTGGGCGGCAGCCGGCAGGGAATAGACGTTGATGCATTGCCGCGGCATCACGCCCGGCGGGCGCGGCGTGGCCCCGCGGCCGTACATATCGCCGCGCTCGGGATCGCTATCGCCGTTTTCCATGAGCGCCGCACAGCCGGTACCTTCCGGCGGTGCTCCCTGGTTCTCGCAGCGGTAATCGTCCTCCGGGCAGTGCAGGCGCACATGCATGTGGGCGTCGTGGCCCTGCCAGGGCACCACGTAGCGCAGCCACGACGGGTCGTCCCAGTCCATGGCGCAGAGCGCCCGCTTGATCGCCGCGTTGACGAAGATGCGCGCCACCCGGTCGTCGATGGCGGCCAGCCGGATGGCTTCGGCGTGCGCGGGTGTCCACACCGCGGGGTCGACCTCGCCGGTGGCGCCGGACACCAGGCTGACGGCCGTCAGGTCGTCACGCGCGCCGGGATCGAGCCGCGGCAGGTCGAGGCGCAGCCAGATGTCCACGTCGAGCCCGATCTCGTGGCTGACATGGCCGCTGATGGGGCCGCCGCGCGGCTGGGAGATATCGGCAATGGGCATGACGCCGAGGCCGGCCGCCTCGATGCGTTCGCCGAAGCGCTGGACGAAGGCGATCAGGTCGGGATGGCCGAAATTGCGGTGCCAGGCCGGCCGCACCACCTGGTAGCCGGCACCGTCCAATGGCAAGGCGACGGCGCCGCGCAGGCAGCCTTCCGAATAGCCGCCGTAAATGGCGGGGGGGCCGATGGCCGGCCCCCACACTTGCGCCCACGCCCCCTGGGCAAGCGCGGATCCAGCCGGTGTGGCGGCGGCAGCTCCCCCTGCGAGAACGCAGGCGGCAAGCGCCCTCAGCGCCGTGCTGCGCACCTTGGCGGCCGCGACCGAAGCGTCAGGAGCCGTCCCCGCGCAGCGCCGGCCCGCCACTGGCCAGCGGCGGCATCGGCTGGAAGCCGGCGGTGCGGTCGTAGATGTCCCGGTGGTAGGTGATGCGGTCGCCATCGGGCACCGCGGTGAAATAGGTGACGAACACCGGCACCTGGTATTCCTCCGGCAGCGGCATCACCTGGGTGACGCCCGAGGCCAGGCGGCGGTCCAGCTCCTCGTCGCTGTAGCCGGCGCGACGGATCAGGTAGAGCGCCAGGTCGCGGGCGCTTTCCACGCGGATGCAGCCGGAGCTGATCCAGCGGTTCGCGCGCTGGAACACGGCATGGTGGTTGGTGTCGTGGATGAAGATGTTCTGGTCGTTGGTCAGCGAGAACAGGTAGCGGCCGAGCGCGCTGTGGTCGCCGGGCGACTGGCGGATATAGATCTGCCACGGCTGGATTTCCGACCAGTCGACCTCCGCCGGGTCGACCTCTTCGCCGCCGAGGAACACCTGGGCGTCGTAGACGCCGGTGCGGCCCTCCGCGCGCAACAGCGGCAGCACGTCCTCGCGCATGATGGTCGACGGCACCGACCAGCGCGGGTTCAAGGTGACGTTGACGATGCGGTCGTTGTCCAGCAGCGGCGTCTGGCGGGTGTAGCGCCCGACGGCGGTGGTGATGTCCATCACCACATGGCCGTCCTCAATCAGCAGGCTGCGAGTCGACGGCACGTTGACCAGCATCATGTCGTCGTAGGCTTCGCTGCGCAGGTGCTGCATCTGGTCGATGGTCCACAGCAGGGAGACGCGGGTCTCCTCCAGGCTGCGGTTCAACTCGGCCAGCGTCTGCGGGCCGACCAGACCGTCGACAAACAGGCCGGCATCGTCCTGGAAGCGTTCGATGGCGGCGCTCAGGGCAGCATCGAACACCGGCCCCACGTCGCCTTCGCCGATATAGCCGAGTTCCGCCAGGCGGCGGGCGAGCAGTTCCACGCGCGGGCCGAAATCGCCTTCCCGCATGGTGCCGCCGAGGGGGACGGTGGTGCGCGGCTGCTCCAGCTCCGCTTCGACCCGGTTCAGTTCGGCCTGGAGCTGGTCGATCCAGCGGGCGATCAGGGGGTCGCTGAGGCTGGGGGCGTGTTCGCCGATGGCGTCCACATCCACCGGCGCGGCGATCACGTCCTCATGCTCGGTCGCCGGATCGACGGCCTCGATCTGCGTGGTTTCGTTGGCCAGGGACGGAGCGGCCAGGCCGACCATAAGGCCGAGCACAGTGCACGATCCGAAAAGACGTTCCATCATGGCCAGCCACCCCTCAGCCGAATTTGCCCGCGATCCCCCACCCGCCGGCCACACCGGCAGCGGCTGCCGATATTATGTGGCAGTAGTGGTAAAAGGAAGGTGCGGCTGACCGAAAGGTCACGCCTGTTGCATGGGTGCGACGGTCTGGCGCGCGGCAGCGTCGCCATTGGCGATTTACCAGGGATCCAGTTCCGTATCCCAGTAGAGGAAGTCTCGCCAGCTCTCGTGCAGGTAGTTCGGCGGAAATGCGCGCCCGTTTTCCTGGAGGTGGAAGGTCGATGGCTGGTGTGGCCGGATCAGCGGATGCATGCCGGCTTGCCGCGGCAGGCGGTTGCCTTTGCGCAGATTGCAGTCGGCACACGCGGTGACGACATTGTCCCAGGTGGTCTTGCCGCCGCGCGAGCGCGGGATGACGTGATCGAAGGTCAAATCCTGGGTGGGGAAGCGGCCGCCGCAGTATTGGCAGGTAAAGCCGTCGCGCAGGAACACGTTGAACCGGGTGAAGGCCGGGCGCCGTGCGGTCGGCACGTACTCCTTCAGGGAAATCACGCTGGGAAGGCGCATCTCCAGGCGCGGGCTGCGCACCACCCGGTCGTAATGGGCGATGATGTTGACCCGCTCCAGCACCACCGACTTCACCGACTCCTGCCACGGCCACAACGACAACGGAAAGTAGCTGAGCGGCCGGAAATCCGCATTCAGCACAAGGGCCGGGCAGTGGTCAGGCGGTGGTGTCACGACGCCTCCCTCCATCGACACCGGCGGGGCAAAGGCCCTGGCGAGGCGGTGGATTCGACTGCTTAGTATACGGGGACCAACACGAACGCAACATCGTGTGTGGGGACCCCCTCAAACTTCACTCAACTGTCACTGGTGGCTGGTGGCTGGGCGCCCGGCGCCAGATGTTTGGCCAGGAAGTCTGCACCGGCGTTCAGCCCATAGGGCCCGATGCCGTGGCCCAGCCCGCGCTCGATCCGTGCATCCACGTCGAAGCCGGCAGCCGTCAGGCCCTGGGCGGCCCAGCGGGTGGCGTCCACCGCCACCACCTCGTCCAGCTCGCCGTGCACGAGGAACATGGGCGGCCGCGAACGTGCCTCGCGCTCCAGGGCTTCCGCCCCCAGGAGCGCTCCGGAAAAGCCGAGCACGCAGGCCAGCGGCTCGGCCCGCCGCGGTGCCACGTGCAGCGCCATCATGCAGCCCTGGCTGAACCCCACCAGGGCGGTCTGCGCCGAAGTCAGGCCGAGCGAGGCCATCTCCCGATCGATGAAGGCGTCGACCTTGGGGGCCGCGGCGGCAACGCCGGCGGCCAGGCTTTCCGGCGAGCGGTCGAGCAGGCTGAACCACTGGTAGCCGAAGGGCGCCATGTCGCACGGCTCCGGCCCGTTGGGCGAGGCGAAGGCCGTGTGCGGCAGGGCCCTGCCCCAGGCGTCGGCCAGCGAAATCAGGTCGGCCCCGTCGGCGCCGACACCGTGCAGCAGGATCACCAGGGAGGTGGCGGCACCGCCGGCGGCAGGGGCGCGCCGCGGGCCGTCGAGACCGCCGTCCGTGGCGGGTCCGTGGGGGGGCGTCATTCTCCCGTCAACCTGCGCTAAGCCGCGTGGGAGGGCGCGCTGGCGTCGAGCGCGTAGCCGGCGGAGCGCACCGTTCGGATCAGGTCGGGCATATCCGTCTCCTGATTGCCATTGAGGGCCTTGCGCAGCCGCCGGATGTGCACATCCACCGTGCGCGGCTCGACATATACGTCGTGGCCCCACACCACGTCCAGAAGCTGTTCCCGGCTGAACACCCGGCCGGGGTGCTGCATGAAGTGGCGCAACAGGCGGAATTCGGTGGGGCCGAGGTGGATGTCCTGGCCGGCGCGGCGCACCCGGTGGGCCGCCAGATCCATCTCCACATCGCCGTAGCCGAGCACCTCGTCGGTCACCCGCGGGGAGACGCGGCGCAGCACCGCCCGGATGCGCGCCAGCAGCTCCGACGTGGAGAACGGCTTGCAGACATAGTCGTCGGCCCCGCTGTCCAACCCGCGCACCCGGTCGGCCTCCTCGCCGCGGGCGGTCAGCATGATGATCGGCAGGTCGCGGGTCTTGGCGTTGCGGCGGAGCTGGCGGCACACCTCCAGGCCGGAGCGCTGTGGCAGCATCCAGTCGAGCAGGATGAGATCGGGGCGCTGCTCGGCGGCGATCAGCAGGGCGTCGTCACCGTCGTAGCTGGCCAGGGTGCGGAAGCCTTCCTTCTCCAGGTTGTAGGTGAGAAGCGTCACCAGGTCCGTCTCGTCCTCGACGATGAGGATCAGGGGCTGAATGCCGGCACGCATCACGGTTCGTCATCCGCCTGTCTTGGGGCCACGACCTCGAAGCTGGACACATCGCCCTTGGGCCGTGGGGCCGTCAGGGCCTCGCCGATCTCCAGGAAATGGATGGTCTCGGCGATGTTGGTGGCGTGGTCGCCGATCCGCTCGATGTTCTTGGCCACGAACAGGAGGTGCGTGCACGGCGAGATGGTGCGCGGATCCTCCATCATGTAGGTCAGCGTCTCGCGGAACAGGCTGGTGTAGAGGTCGTCCACCTCCTCGTCGCGCGACCACGCCCCCATGGCGCGGCCGACGTCGCGGCGCGTGTAGGCGTCCAGCACTTCGCTCAGGATCTCCTGCACCAGCCGGCCCATGCGCGGGATGGCGGAAACCGGCCGCACCGCCGGGGTCTGCGCCAGCGAAATCGCCCGCTTGGCGACGTTGGCCGCATAGTCGCCGATGCGTTCCAGGTCGGCGGCGATCTTCAGGGCCGCCACGATCTCCCGAAGGTCGGTGGCCATGGGCTGGCGCAGCGCCAACAGGCGGATGGCCGCCTGGTCGATCTCCTTTTCCATGAGATCGAGCCGGTAGTCGGCTTCCACCACCGTGCCGGCCAGGGTGGCGTCGCGCCGGCGCACGCAGTCGATGCACGCGCCGATCTGGCGTTCCGCCTCGCCGCCCATCTCAACGATGGTGCGGCGCAGGTTCGACAGCAGCTCGTCGAACGACTTGACGATGTGTTTCTGGGCCATGGCTGCCTGCTTCCTTCGCCGGACCAGGGGGCGTCACAGGCACCGGAAGGCGCGCACGCTCAGCCGTACCGTCCGGTGATGTATCCCTGGGTGCGGTCGTCCCGCGGGTTCGTGAAAATCTGCTCGGTGTTATTGTGCTCCACCAGATCGCCCAGGTGGAAGAAGGCGGTCTTCTGGCTGACGCGGGCCGCCTGCTGCATGTTGTGGGTGACGATGACGATCGTATAGTTCTCGCGCAGCTCGTCGATCAGCTCTTCGATATGGGCGGTGGCGATGGGGTCCAGCGCCGAGCAGGGCTCGTCCATCAAGATCACTTCCGGGCTGACGGCGACACAGCGGGCAATGCACAGGCGCTGCTGCTGGCCGCCCGACAGCCCGGTGCCGGGTTCCGCCAGACGGTCCTTCACCTCTTCCCACAGGCCGGCGCGCTCCAGGCTCGACTGGACGATGCCGTCCAGCTCGTCCTTGTGGCCCACCAGCCCGTGGATGCGCGGACCGTAGGCGATGTTGTCGTAGATCGACTTGGGGAAGGGGTTGGGCTTTTGGAACACCATGCCGACGCGGGCGCGCAGTTGCACCACGTCCAGCGAGCGGTGGTAGATGTCCCGCCCGTCGAGCGTGATGGTGCCTTCCACCCGCGCCACGTCGATGGTGTCGTTCATGCGGTTGAGGCAGCGCAGGAAGGTGGACTTGCCGCAGCCCGACGGGCCGATCAGCGCCAGCACCTCGTTTTCCATGATGTCGCAATCGACGCCATGCAGCGCTTCCTTGGCGCCGTAGAACACCCGCACGTCTCGCGCCGTCATCTTGGCCACGCCGCCGGCCGGTTGCGGTTCCGGCATGTCGCCCTGCTCTTCCTTCGCGAGATTCATGGTCATGGTCATCACCACCGTCGCTCGAATTTCTTGCGCAGCCAAATCGCCAAGGCGTTCATGAACACCAGGAAGGCCAGCAGCACCATGATGCCGGCCGAGGTCCGCTCCACGAAGCCGCGCTCCGGCAGCGTGGCCCACATGAAGATCTGCACCGGCAGGGCCGTCGCCGGGTCCATCGGCGTCGCCGGGTAGTCGGTCACGAAGGCCACCATGCCGATCATCAACAATGGGGCCGTCTCACCCAGCGCCTGGGCCATGCCGATGATGGTTCCGGTGAGGATGCCGGGCATGGCAAGCGGCAGCACGTGGTGGAAGATGGACTGGGTCTTCGAGGCTCCGACCCCCAGAGCCGCCTCGCGGATCGAGGGCGGCACCGCCTTCAAAGCGGCACGGGCGGCGATGATGATGGTCGGCAGGGTCATCAGGGTCAACACCAGCCCGCCCACCAGCGGTGCCGACCGTCCCAGATTGGCAAAGTTGACGAAGACCGCCAGGCCAAGCAGGCCGAACACGATGGACGGCACCGCGGCCAGGTTGTTGATGTTGACCTCGATCACGTCGGTCAGCCGGTTCTTCGGCGCGAACTCCTCCAGATAGATCGCCGTGGCGACGCCCAGCGGCAGGGCCAGCGCCAGCACGATCAGCATCATGTAGAAGGAGCCGACGATGGCGACGCCGATGCCCGCCTGCTCCGGCTGGGTGGAGGCGCCGTTGGTGAACAAGCTCCAGGCGAAGCGGCTGCCGAGATGGCCGTCGGCCTGCAGCCGGTCCATCCACTGCAGTTGCAGGTCGTTCACCTGGCGGCGGCTTTCCGGCAGCTCGCGGCTGATCTGGCCCTTCATCATCACGTCGACGTCGCTGGCGGCGAGGAAGTCGAGCGTGATGGTCTGGCCGATCATGTCGGGATCGGCGAGCACCATGGCGCGGAGCTGGTTGCCCGCACCGCGGCTGATCATCTCGTCGACGTACTCGGCCAGCGTGCTGCGCAGCCGGTCGGCCAGGTCGGCGTTCTGCAGGTCATCGGGGGAGAGCGACTGCTCGGCGAAACGCAGGCGCACCGATTCCGCCGCCGCGTCGTTGACGGCCCGGGCGATGCCGCGCAGCAGGCCGGTGCGCTCGCGCGGATCGGTGACGCTGTCGGGGATCACCCGATCGGCGAAGGGCTCCAACAGCTCGGCATCGACGAAGCGGCCGCGCTGCAGGTCGGCGAATGCGATGGGCACATCGGCCAGGGCGCCGCGCAGTTCGCCCCTCAGCCCGATCACGGCCGCCAGGTCGACGCGGCCGCGCAGGTCGTCGCTGAGGAAGTCCTCCACCGGCGGCATGGTGTTGAGGTTGGCCAGCAGGCCCAGCGGCTGCGGCTGGGCGAAGTCGGTGATCCCGGCAAAGTCGATGCGGCCCGACGCGATCTGCGCGTCCAACTCCTCGATCAGGTTTTCCGCCCGCGCCCGCGGCAATGCCAGAAGGGTGTTAAGCGGCACCTGCTGGTTTTCCAGGTCGAGCAGGTCCACCAGCGCGCCTTCCACGAGCTGGCCGTAGTTGACCATGGCCAGATCGTCGGGATCGCGGGCGCCGTCGGGGTCCACCGCCTGCGCGTCGATGGTCACGTCGATCTCGAAATAGGATTGCAGGAAGGCGCTGTAGCCCGCCTGCACGATGGTCACCAGCAGGATGGCCAGCATCGTCACCGACAGCACGATGGCCGCGATGCCGTAGAGCTGGAAGCGCAGTTCCGCGCGGCGGCGGCTGCGCATCCGCCTGGCGAGGGCGGCAGCGATGCGGCTGCGGCCCTCGGCGCCGGTGGGATCGGCGGTCGTGACGCTACTCATACTGCTCTCGGTATTTGCGGACCACGTAGAGGGCGATGATGTTGAGGCACAAGGTGATCACGAACAGCGTCAGCCCCAGCGCGAAGGCCACCAGGGTCTGCGGGCTGCCGAATTCGGTGTCGCCGGTGAGCTGCTTGACGATCATCACCGTAACGGTGGTGACGCTCTCGAACGGGTTGGCGGTGAGGTTGGCGGCGGCACCCACGGCCATCACCACGATCATGGTCTCGCCGAAGGCGCGGCTGACGGCCAGCAACAGGCCGCCGACGATGCCCGGCAAGGCTGCCGGGAACACCACCTTCTTGATGGTTTCCGAGCGCGTGGCGCCGAGCCCGTAGGAGCCGTCGCGCAAGCTGCGCGGCACCTGGGAGATGATGTCGTCGGACAGGGAGGAGACGAACGGGATGATCATGATGCCCATGACCAGCCCGGCGGTGAGTGCGCTCGACGCCTGGATGTCGAGCCCCACCGTGAGGCCGAAGTCGCGCAGCGCCGGCCCGACGGTGACCAGTGCGAAGAAGCCGTACACCACCGTCGGGATGCCGGCGAGGATCTCCAGCAGCGGCTTGGCGACCGCGCGCACCTGGCCGCGGGCGTATTCCGACAGGTAGACGGCGGCGAGCAAGCCGATGGGGCCGGCCACCATCATGGCGATGAAGGAGATGAAGATGGTGCCCCACAGCAGCGGCACCAGGCCGAAGTCGTTGGCCGCGTTGTCGGCATCCTCGCGCGGAAAGCCGGGGTCCCACACCGTGTGGAAGAAGAAGTCCTGCGGCGGCACCATGCTGAAGAAGTGCAGGGACTCGAACAGCACCGACAGCACGATGCCGATGGTGGTGAAGATGGCGACGCACGAACAGATGATCAGCAGGTACTTGATCACCTGTTCCACCCGGTTGCGCGCGCGCAGGCTGGGGGCGATCAGGCGCTGGGCATAGGCGAAGCCGAAGATCGCCACCGACAGCATGACGGCGAACATGGCCCACCGGCCGATCGCCGCGAGATCGTTGATGCGCGCTGCCGCATCGACCATGTAGGGCTGGACGTTGGACGGCTGCGGACCGCCGCGCGCCAGGATCTGGATGGTCGTCAAGATGAGGTTGAAATCGTCGCCGCCGAGCGCCCGCACGTCGTCCGGCAGGCTGCCGATCACCACCTGCTGCACGATCAGCGGTTCCAGGACCATCCACAGGCCGAGCACCAGGACCGCCGGCAGGCCGCACCACAAGGCGAGGTAGGTGCCGTAGTAGCCGGGCCGCGAATGCAGCACGGCCACACCGTCCCGGCCGGCCGTCGCCAGCGCCTTCTGGGTGCCCTTGCGATAGGCGAACGCAGAGAACACCAGGAAGATCGCAATGATCAGGAAGACGTTCATCGGGAGGGGCCTTGACGGTGGGCGCGGCCGGCACCCCGGAGGACCCGGCGGTACCATGGCCTATGGCGAAGGACGGTCACCCCGGCGCGGTCCACTTGCCAAACCGGCGGCCCCGTTGCCAAGCGCTTTCGCGGAGACCCTGCCCCGCTGCCGCACGGACCCGGCACCAGCCGCGGCAACGGCACCGACCCCCCGCGATGGACGGTCGGCGCCGTTGGACCGGTTGCCTGGTTAGAGGGTCTCGCGGGCCTCGAAGCTGGCGCGCTGCTCTTCCTGCTCCTCCACCGACAGCGGGATCAGGCCCTGGTCGACCAGAATGCCGTTGGGGCCGGTGATGCCATCGGACAGGAAGAATTCGACGTACTGGGACAGGCCCGGGATCACGTCCAGGTGCTGCAGCTTCACGTAGAAGAACAGCGGACGGCTGACCGGGTACTCGCCCGACGCGATGGTGTCCAGGTTCGGCTCGACGTCGTTGACCGTGGCCACCTGCAGGCGGTCGCGGTTCTCTTCGTAGAACGACAGGCCGAACACGCCGATGGCCTGCGGGTTGGTTTCAACGCGGGCCACCGTCTCGGTGTAGTCGCCGGCGATGTCCACCGCCACGCCGTCGGAGCGTACGTCGGTGGCGCACTCGATCTCCAGGCCCAGCTCCTCGGCAACCATCTCGCAGCCGGCTTCGATGACGTTGTCCTCGAAGACTTCGCGGGTGCCGTGGTTCTCGCCGGGAATGAAGGCCAGGATTTCCTGGTCCGGCAGGGCCGGGTTGACCTCCGACCAGTTGGTGTAGGGGTTGGCGACCAGTTCGCCATCCACCGGCACCATGGCGCCCAGCGCCATGTAGAGGTCGCCCGTGGTCAGCTCGAAGGTGGGGCCGTCGATCACCGAGGCGAAGACGATGCCGTCATAGCCGATGCGGACTTCGTGGATGTCGGTGACGCCGGCCGCGGCACAGGCCTCGATCTCGCTGGAGCGGATCGGGCGCGAGGAGTCGGCGATGTCGATGGTGTTGTTGCCAACGCCTTCGCAGAACTGGCGCAGGCCGCCCGACGACCCGCCGGACTCAACGATCGGGGTCGGGTATGCCGCGAAGGTGTTGCCGAACTCTTCGGCCACGGTGCTGGCAAACGGCAGCACGGTCGACGAGCCGGCAATCTGGATCTGTTCTTGCGCCTGAGCCGCGCCGACCATCGCCACGGTGGAAACGGCGGCGAGAGCGAAAAGCTTTGTCATGACCTGATGCCCCTGACTGATTTTGGCGGGTACCCCGGCCGCGGCGCGACCGGGATGCGGGCCCGGCCGACCGCCCAAGGTAAGGAGGCCGGCGACGGTTCAACGCCGCATCGCGGAGGCGACAGTAGACCCACTCAGCGATCAATTTTTTTCAGTTACATTACATTTTCGTGACAGGCACGGCCGCCAATATTCCGCCGATTGTCGGCGCATTCCAAATAAAACGCTGAACACCACACTCAATACTTGGTTAACTGGACTTGGGGCCGACCTACTTTCTGAGTATTGATCATGAGCAGCTAGCGCACTCACCATTTGACCAGCTCCAGAATGAGATTGAAGACATTGACGACGACCAAGGCAATACTGATCAGCGTACGCCATGGCTCGCCCCACCACGGCCCCCGACTTCTCTTGTTGCCACCGCCGGATCCCTCTCCGCCCGTCTGGTCACCCCCACCGCCGGAAGATGACTTGCCGGGCCGCCTGCCCCGCATGGCCGGCTTGCGGGGGGTGCGAGCGGCTGCCCGAACAGCCTTCCCGGTGGACGCCTTGGCCGATGCAGCGGTGTCGAGCGCCGCCGGGCGTTGGTCGTTGCCGTCCGATCCTGTCGATCCTATTCCTGTTTTGTTCATAACTTGCCCTCCGGTTGGGAATGGCAATCGGTGTCGTGCTCCCGGTCCCGCCTTCGCCGGACCACCGGCAGCAGATCGGTCCCACGGGGCACGCGCCGTCCGGAGTCGATCCTGGTCTTCTTATTGGGAGGCACGCCGCGCGGCCGTCCTGACACCGGGTGCGCGCGCGGGGGGTCTGTTGGGACGGTTCAGGCGATCAGCGCCCATGGTCGGCCGCCCCAGATGGCAGGACCATAGGCGCGATCGGCGAGTCCCTGATTACGTTTACATTAAGAGTTCGTGACAACATCCGAAGGGGCCGCCGGCCCCGTGCCGGCCAGGCGATGGCCCACGGCTGCCGGCCGCCGGGCCGGCAGGGCGACGGCGAAGGTGCTGCCGGCGCCGATCTCGCTGTCGACGCTCAGCCGGCCGCGGTGGCGGTTGACGATGTGCTTGACGATGGCCAGCCCCAGCCCGGTGCCGCCGATCGCCCGGCTGCGCGCCGGGTCCACCCGGTAGAACCGTTCGGTCAGCCGCGGCAGGTGGCTCTTGGCGATGCCGTCGCCCTTGTCCGCCACCGCCACCACCACGGCATGATCGCCGCGATAGTGGGAGAACGGCGCCAGGCTGGCGGAGACGGTGACGTCGGTGCCTTCGCGGCCGTAGTTGAGGGCGTTGTCCACCAGGTTCTGGACCACCTGGGTCAACTGGTCGGAGTCGCCGAAGACCGCCGGCAGGTCGGGCTCCACCTTCACCACCAGGCGCATGCGCCGGCGCGCCGCCCGCAGCTCCAGCGTGGCGACGACGCCGCGCACCACGCTGGCGATGTCGACCGCGCCGGCCGGCGGCAGGTGCTCGTCCAGCTCGATGCGCGACAGCGACAAGAGGTCGTTGACCAGGCGCGACATGCGCCCGCTCTGTTCGTCCATGATGGCAAGGAAGCGGTCGCGCGCCTCGGTGTCGTCGCGGGCGGGCCCGCGCAGCGTCTCGATGAAGCCCATCAGGGTCGATAGCGGCGTGCGCAGCTCGTGGCTGGCGTTGGCCACGAAGTCCGCGCGCATCTGTTCGGACCGGCGGATCGCGGTGATGTCGTGGAACGTCACCAGGGCGGCCCGGCGTCTCGCCTCCTCCCGCTCGCCGCGGCCGGCTTCGCCGCTCCGGGCCATGGGGTAGGCCTGCACGCGCGCCTGCAGCACCTGCTCGATGGGCACCGGGCGGGTGAACTCCACGGTGCGCGATTCGCCACCGTCCAGCACCGCGTCCACCGCCCGCAGCACCTCAGGATGGCGGATGGTCTCCGCCAGGTCGCCGCCTTCGGCCCGCACCCCCAGCATGGCGGCAGCAGCCCTGTTGAGGCGCACCACGCGGCGCCCCTGGCCCACCAGCAGCAGCGGATCGGTGAGGCTGTCGATCAGCCGGTCGGTCGCCTCCAACTGGCGCTGCGCGACCCGGCAGCGGTTCTGGTCGGTGCGGTGCAGCCGCGCCACCGCCAGGGCGAAGCCGCGGGCCAGCCGGGTGATGGGGCGCGGCACATCGGCCGGGGCACCGTTGACCAGCGCATCGACGTAGCCTGCCACCGTCGCCACGTCGCGGTTGAACAAGAGCCCCAGCCCCGCCACGGCGAGCTGGATCGCCACCATGGCGGCGACCCCCGGCCACGCCGCCAGCTCACCCATGGCGATCAAGACGGCCAGGGCGACGTGGGCCGGCAGGGCGAGAACGGCCCCCAGGATCAGAACAGGTCGTGCGGAGTCCCCAAAGCGCGGCATCAGCTCTTCATCAACCTGAAGCGGCCCTGGCGGCCCACCGTCGGCCGCTCCGCCCTCTGAAGCAGGCGCAGCGGACACCACTTGGACGGACGCGTCCGCCGAAAAACGATTGGAAATGTTATCATCCGTCGGCATCGGTTTCCGCTCAGCCAAATGAAACTTTTGCGACGATTTGAGGACTATGAGAAATGCAAGTCCTCACAGACAACTGCAAGCGGTTTCAATTTGAGGTGATGTGCCAGGGCATCGCCACCAAGGGCGCTAGGCGGGCCGGAACCGGATCAACACAGCGCCACAGCGCCTAATACCCGCGCTCGTTCTGCAGGGCGCCGTGCACCGCCAGGCAGGCGGCCGTTACCAGGTCGTTGACCGTGGCGCCGAGCTGGACGATCTGCACCGGCTTCGACAGGCCGAGGAGCAGCGGGCCGATCATGCCGCCGTCGCCCAGCTTCTGCAGCAGCTTGGACCCGATGTCCGCGGCGTGCAGCCCCGGCATCACCAGCACGTTGGCGGACCCGCTCATGCGGCAGAAGGGATAGAGGCGCTGGCGCAGCTCGGCATCGAGCGCCACCTCCACCGACATCTCGCCGTCGTACTCGAAATCCACCTCACGGCGGTCCAGCTCGGCCACGGCGTCGCGCACATGCTGGGTGATCTCCGATTCCGGCTGGCCGAAATTGGAGTAGGAGAGCAGGGCCACCCGCGGCTCGTGGCCCAGCACGCGGGCGCGCCGGGCGCTGTGGATGGCGATCTCCACGAGTTCTGCCGTGCTCGGCCGCTCGTGCACGCGGGAATCGGCGATGAACACGGTGCGCCCCGGCAGGGCCAGCACCGACAGCCCGAACACCTTGCGGTCCGGCTTGGGGTCGATGACCCGGGAGATCTGCTCGAAGCAGACGGAGAAGCTGCGGGTGAGCCCGGTCACCACCGCATCGGCGTCGCCCAGAGCCACCATGCAGCTCGCGAACACGTTGCGGTCCTGGTTCACCATGCGCAGGCAGTCGCGGTAGAGGAAGCCGTGGCGCTGCAGGCGCCGGTAGAGGAAGTCGGCATAGGCCGGCACCTTGGGCTCGGTGCGCGAGTTGTGGATTTCCAGCCCGTGGCCGTCGAGCCCGTTGGCTTCGAGGATCTGGGCGATCTGGTCGGCCCGGCCCACCAGCACGGGCGTGCCGTAGCCGGCATTGCGGAAGGCAAGGGCTGCCCGCACGCCGCGCTCCTCGTCGCCATCGGCGAACACCACCCGCCGGTCGGCCTGGCGCACCTCCTCGAAGATCACCTGCAGGCTGTGCATGGTGGGGTCGAGGCGCCGGCGCAGGCTGTTGCGGTAGGCCGCCCCATCGGTGATCGGCCGCTGGGCCACACCGCTGCGCACCGCGGCTTCGGCCACCGCACTGGGAATCGCCTCGATGAGCCGCGGGTCGAAGGGCACCGGGATCAGGTACTCCGGGCCGTAGCGCAGCCGCCGCCCGGCATAGGCGGCGTCCACCTCGTCGGGCACGTCCTCGCGCGCGAGCTGGGCCAGCGCTTCCGCCGCGGCGATCTTCATCTCGTCGTTGATGGTGCGCGCCCGCACGTCCAGCGCGCCGCGGAAGATGTAGGGGAACCCCAGCACATTGTTGATCTGGTTGGCATAGTCCGAGCGGCCGGTGGCCATGATGGCATCCGGCTTCACCGCGCGCACGGCATCGGGCGTGATTTCCGGATCGGGGTTGGCGAGCGCGAAGATGATCGGCCGCTTGGCCATCGTCTTCACCATCTCCGGTGTCAGCGCCCCCGCCACCGAAACGCCGACGAACACGTCCGCCCCGGCCACCGCTTCGGCCAGGGTGCGCGCGTCCGTCTCCACCGCGTGGGCGGACTTCCACTGGTTCATCCCGGCCTCGCGGCCCTGGTAGATCACGCCCTTGCTGTCGCACATCACCACGCGGTCGGCCGGCAGGCCCATGGCCTTGAACAGCTCGACGGACGCGATGGCCGCGGCCCCGGCGCCGTTTACCACCATGCGGATGTCGTGGATGGCGCGGCCGGTCAGGTGCAGTGCGTTGACCAGCCCGGCGGCGGCAATGATGGCGGTGCCGTGCTGGTCGTCGTGGAACACCGGGATGTCCATCAGCTCGCGCAGCCGGTCCTCGATGACAAAGCAGTCCGGCGCGCGGATATCCTCCAGGTTGATGCCGCCGAAGCTGGCGCCGAGGTAGCGCACGCAGTTGACGAAGGCGTCGACGTCGGGCGTGTCGACCTCCAGGTCGATGGCGTCCACATCGGCGAAGCGCTTGAACAGCACCGCCTTGCCTTCCATCACCGGCTTGCTGGCCAGCGCCCCCAGATTGCCGAGCCCCAGCACGGCCGTGCCGTTGGAGATCACCGCCACCATGTTGCCCTTGGCGGTGTAGTCGTAGGCCGTGGTGGGGTCGCGGGCGATTTCGCGGCACGGCGCGGCCACGCCCGGCGAATAGGCCAGCGCCAGGTCGCGCTGGGTGGTGAGCGGCTTGGTCGGCGCGATCTGCAGCTTGCCGGCCCGCCCGCTGGCGTGCAGCGCCAGGGACTCGCGGTCGAAATTGGTCGGGCTCGCCATGGGCCGTGCGTCCTTCCCCATCCTGGCAAAGTGCCGATTGCGGGGCCAGGATCGGCCTGCGGTCGCTTCGGCTTCACAGAGATTTTGTGTCATAGGTCCGCGGATCGGAGGCGCCGTCAAGATCCTCCGGGCCGCTGGGCCGCGAATGGCTGCGTCGCCCCGGTGGGCATGCTATCGCAGCGCGTCTGCCACGATCCCGGGGACTGCCGGTGAACTTGCGCCCAATTGCCGACCGCATGGCCACCTATCTGGAGCTGGTGGCGCTCGACCAGGCGCTGGGGTTCGAGGTGCCGCGCCCCGCCGGAGCGGTTGCCGCAGCCCTTCCCGCCCCTCCGCCGTCCGTCGTGGAGGCAAGGCTGCAGGTGCTGGTGGACGCCAACATCCTGTTCGCCGCGCCCATGCGCAACCTGCTGATCGCCTGCACGCTGGCCGGGCTGGTGCGGCCCCGCTGGTCGGACACCATCCAGGAGGAATGGACGCGCGCCCGCCACCGCCAGGAGCCGCGGCTGAAGGAGGAGCGGTTGGCGCTGCTGCGCGCCCTGGTGGACCACACGGTGCCGGACGCGCGGGTCGACGGGTTCGAGGGGCGCATCGGCGAACTGCGCCTGCGCGACCGCAACGACCGCCACGTGCTGGCCGCGGCCATCGAGGCCGGTTGCCCGGTGATCGCCACGCGCAACCGCAAGGACTTCCGGCTGCACGACCTGGCGCCCTACGGCATCCGGGCGGCCGATCCCGACGAGGTGCTGGGGCCGGCCGCGGCAGACGCGCCCGAGGCGCTGGCCTGGGCCGCCGGCCTGCATCGTGCGGCCCTGGGCCATCCGCCCCCCGCCCGCTATCTGCTGACGCTCAGGCGCGAACGCCTGCACCGGGTGGTCAAGGTGCTGAAGGCAACCGCCCCGGCCCGCTGAGAGGGGGACGGACCGGAGCAGCCGCCCTGTCTGCCGGCCGTCCTAAAGGAGAGTCCGGCGGACCTCCGGCCAGTGCGCATCGGCCCTGGCGATATTGGCTGCCCGTTCCTGGTCCCACAGGCTGCGCACCAGCAGCGAGTAGTTGAGGTAGAGCTTGCCGCCCTCCAGCGTCCAAGCCTCCGGCACGGTGGACGCCACATCGCCGCGCGACATGGCGAAGGCACAGTAGCCGCCGTATTGCGGTGCCCAGCGTTCGGGGTCGGCGGCGAAGGCATCGCGGTTGGCGGTGGTGGCAAAGCGCCAGGTGGCGCCGTTCCACACATGGGTGATGGCAGGGTCGCCCGCCACCGGGCCGGCAGTGTCGAAGTAGGCGACGGTGTCGCTGCCATCGATGGCGACGGCATCTTCCACGTAGACGACGCTGGCCCGGGCGCTGCGCACCGGCAGCAGGGCCGGCAGCAGTGCGGGCACCAGCAAGAGCCCGGTGGCGGCCAGCGCACCGCGGCGCGTGAGCGTTGGGATGGACGGCATGGCGGGTCCTCCGGCGGATCTCGGGGACACTGCGCGGATGGGGCCGCCGCAGCGTCAGTGACCCAAGCTTGGACCGCAGGAGTCCGGCAGGGAAATCACCCGCCATCACGCTTCGGCGATAGGAAAACGGTGGGTTACGACCCGTCGGCCTCGGCCAGCGCAGCACGCACCATGGGCCAGGCTTCGTCGGCCAGGTGGACGCTGAGATCCTGGTCGCGCAGGAAGCGCTCGCGCGCCGCCTCGGACTGGAAGAGGTAGAGGTGCTCGTCGGCCACCACCCACCATCCCGTGGAGGAGGCGGACGCCCGCCCGCGCGACATGGAAAACGCGCAGTAGCCGCCATAGCTCGGCGCCCAGCGGTCGGGTTCGGCGAGGAAGGTGGCGCGGTGGGCTTCGGAAACGAACTGCCAGATCGCCCCCCGCCAGGTGACCGTGATGTCCGGCCGGCCGACGATGGGGCCGCGGCCCTCGAAATAGGCGATGGGGTCGGCGCCGCCGATCGCCAGGCCGCGTTCGGTGTACACCGTACCGGCATCGGCCCGCACCATGGCGGCGAGCAGCAGCAGGCCGACCGCGGCGGGCAGCAGCAGGGCATGCCGGAGGGCGATCCCCAAAGTCATCGGTCTGTCGGTCCTCCGAACGGCCGCTGCACCTGATCTGGCTGCCCGCACCCCGTGCGCGGGCGTCCGCAACCGTCCCCAGGACTATGCCCGATCGGCCGGCGATGTCGACGTCACCGCCGATCACGCCTTGGCGAGCGGCAGGCGCCTGCTACCCCTCCTCGGGCCGGCGCAGGAACAGATAGAAGGCGCCGCCGCCGCCATGGCCGCGCCCGGCCGTCTGCATATGGATGACGCGGCGACGCAGCTCCGGCTCGTTGAGCCAGCGGGGAAGCTGGCTGCGCAGCACGCCGCTGCCTTCGCGCCGGTGGCCGGTCCCGGTGATCACCAGGACGACGCGCTTGCGGTCGGCCTGGCAGCGCCGCACGAAGCCCGCGAGGGCCGCATGCGCGGCGTCCTGGGTCATCCCGTGCAGGTCGAGCCTGGCTTCGATGGACACCAGGCCACGGCGCACCCGGCGCAGCATCCGCCGGTCCATGCCCGCCCCCGGCCCGTCCGCAGCCAGCGGCGGCAAGGACGGCTGCGGCGTGGGGCGCGCTGCCGGCGCCCGCCAGGCCGATGCCGGCGGCCGTTCCGGTGCTGGCTCCCTGGCGGCGGGGTCGGCTGGCGGCGGCGGCGGTGGTGCAGGCTCCGGCTCGCGCGGGACCGGGGGCTTGAGCGGTCGCACATCGCGCGTCGCCCGCTGCCAGGTTTCCAAATCCTCGCGGGTCGGCCGGTGACGGCGCCGCACCATGGCTCACGCGTCCGGAGTGTCGACCAGAACGATGTGCAGCCGCCGCGGCCCGTGGGCGCCGAGCTGGATCTGCTGTTCGATGTCGCCGGTGCGCGACGGCCCGGTGATCATGTTGACGGTGCGCGGCATGGCCCCCATGGCGCGCAGGCGGTCCCAGGCTTCCTCGTAGGGGCCGACGATGCCGGCGGTGCGCAGCACCACCACATGGGTGTCGGGCAGGAAGTTCAGCCGGGTCGGCGCGCCGGGGCCCGATGCCAGCATCAGCGTGCCGGTTTCCGCCACCCCGGCGAAGGCGGCAGCCACGCCCACCTCGTCCTCCGGCGCCGCCCCGCCGCGCGCCACCTCCAGCAGGGGCCTTGCCGACCAGTCGATGGCATCGAGCAGCGGATCGGGTGCCACCTTCAGGTGCGGCGGCAGGTTGAGGTTGGCGAGATAGTCCGCCACCGCTGCCGGCACATCGGCCATGGAGCCGACGCGGGCGACCGTCGCGGCCACCTGCTCCGCCATGGCGATGAACAGGCGCACGCGGCCTTCCTGGCCAAGGTCGGTGCGCGCCGGGATGAGGCCGCGGGGATGCGCGGCGATGCGCTCGGCGGCGGCGGCCTCGCGCTCGCGGTCGACCTCCGGCCGGCCGAGCGAGCGGCGGATTTCCCCCAGTACGGCGGTGCGGGCCTCGCTCATGGCGCACCCGCCCGCGCCCGGCGCTTTTCTTCGGCCCGCCACTGGGCCAAGAACGTCCGCCCTTCCGGCGCCGGCAGGTCGCGGTGGGCCGTCCAGCCGCCGGCCATGGGCAGCCATTTGAAGCGCCGCCGGCGGCCGCCCAGCAGACCCAGGGTGCGCGCCGCCAGGCCGGTCGTCCAATGGTAGAGCCGCGGGCGCCGCGCCAGCCACGCCCAGGCGCCGATGCCGTAGCGGGCGCTGGCGGGGTCGAGCTTGCGGGTGAAGGTCTGCTCGCGCCAATAGCGCATGATCTTGGGCAGCGGGATGCGCATCGGGCACACCTCCTCGCAGCGCCCACAGAAGCTGGAGGCGTGCGGCAGGTGGCGGGCTTCCTCCAGCCCGATCATGCCGGGGTCCAGCGCCGCCCCGATGGGTCCCGGCACCACCCAGCCATAGGCATGCCCGCCCACCGCGGCATAGACCGGGCAGTGGTTCATGCACGCACCGCAGCGGATGCAGCGCAGCACGTCCTGGGTCGGCCCGCCGAGGATGGACGAGCGGCCGTTGTCCACCAGCACCACGTGGAACTCGTCCGGCCCATCCATGTCGCCGCGGCGCTTCGGCCCGGTGGAGACGGTGGTGTAGGCGCTGAACTCCTGCCCGGTGGCCGAGCGCGCCAGCAGGCGCAGGATGGTGGACGCGTCCTCAAGCGTCGGCACCACCTTGTCGATGGAGGTGACGACGATGTGGATGCCCGGCAGGTTCTGGGTGAGGTCGCCGTTGCCTTCGTTGGTGACGATGACGGTGGAGCCCGTCTCGGCGATCAGCAGGTTGGCGCCGGTGATGCCCACCTGGGCGCCCAGGAATTTTTGGCGCAGCATCAGCCGCGCCTCGTCGGTGAGCGCGCGCGGTTCGTCGAGCGGCCGGTCCGCCGGCAGGTCCACATGGGCCTGCATGAAGGCCGCGGCGATCTCCGTCTTCGTCAGGTGCAGCGCCGGGGCGATGATGTGGCTCGGCATCTCGTGGCGAAGCTGGATGATGTATTCGCCGAGATCGGTTTCCACCACCGTCAGCCCGGCGGCTTCCAGGCGGGAGTTCAGGCCGATCTCTTCAGCCACCATGGACTTGCCCTTGGTGACCAGGGTGGCGCCGGCCGCCTGGCAGATGCCCAGCACGGCGTCGCAGGCTTCGCCCGCGGTGCGCGCCCAGTGCACCTGGCCGCCCGACTCCTGCACCTTGGCTTCGAAGCGCTGCAGATAGACATCCAGGTGCGCCAGCACATGGTTCTTCAGGTCGCGGGCCTCGTCGCGCAGGGCTTCGAACTCGGGAAGCTGGGCGACCGCCTTGGCGCGCTTCTGCTGGAAGCCGGGGCGGATGTTCTGCAACGCCTTCTGCAGCACCGGGTTGGCGATGGCCTGCCGGCTCCGCTGCTTGAAGGCGGCACTGGTCGGCTGCATGGCCCTACTCCCCCTTGGCCGCGCCGATGGGCGGCACATCGGTCATGCCGGCCAGCACTTCGGCAACGTGGCGGGCCTCGACCTTGTGGCCCTCGCGGCTGAGCTTGCCGGCGATGTTGAGCAGGCAGCTCACATCGCCCGCCAGCACCATGGCGGCCCCGGTCTGCGCGATGGTCTCGGCCTTCTTGCGCACCATCTCGCCGGAGATGTCGGGGTATTTGACGCAGAAGGTGCCGCCGAAGCCACAGCACACTTCGGCGTCCAGCATGTCCTTCAGCTCCAGGCCGGGGATGGAGGCGAGCAGCTTGCGCGGCTGCTGCTTGATGCCCATCTCGCGCAGGCCCGAACAGCCGTCGTGGTAGGTGACGGTGCCGGCGGTGCCCAGATCGGCCACCGAGTCCACGCCGCACACGTCGGTAAGGAAGCTCACCAGCTCGTGGGTGCGGCTGGCCACCCGGTGGGCGCGCGGCCCCCAGTCGGGGTCGTCGCCGAGCAGCTTGGGGTAGTGCACCCGGATCATCGCGCCGCAGGAGCCCGACGGCACGACGACATGGTCGTAGCCGTCGAACGCGGCCACCACGTCCTTGGCGACGGCGATGGCAGCGGCCCGGTCGCCGGAATTGTAGGCTGGCTGGCCGCAGCACACCTGCGTCGGCGGCACCTCCACCTTGCAGCCCGCGCGCTCCAGCAGGCGCACTGCCGCGAACCCCACCGTCGGCCGGAAAAAGTCCACCACGCAGGTGACGAACAGCGCCACCCGGCGCGGTGCCTCGGGCGAGTGCTGTGGAGGGGTGTCGACCATTCCCGGGGCGCCTTGGTGTCGCGGTGTTGTGGCCCCTAACTAGCAGGACTCCGCGGTGCCGCAAACGCCGAGTGCTGGGGCAGGCCGCACATGGACCGTGACCGAACTACGGCTTAGCCGTATAGTCGGTGGGTGAAGATCGAATTCGACCCGGCGAAGGATGCCGCTAACCGCGCCAAGCACGGCGTTCCGCTGACATTCGGCGGCGAGGTGCTCACCGATCCGCTTGCCGTGACCATGCTCGATACGCGCCGTGTCGAAATCGAGGACCGCTACGTCGTCTACGGCGAGATTGAAGGCCGCGTCTGGTGCTGCGTTTACACCATGCGCCACGAGACGTTCCGCATCATCAGCGTGAGGAAAGCCAATGAGCGAGAGACCCGCTTCTACCGCCGCCGTCCTCGATGACGATGTGGACCGGCCGCTGACCGACGACGAAATGGAGCGAGGCTTCACCGCCATGCTGGCGCGCAATGCCCGCCAGGTGACGGGGCTGTCCCAGGCCGCCTTCGCAAGCCGCTTCGGCTTCCAGGTGGCCACGCTGCGGGATTGGGAACAGGGCCGCAAGGTGCCCGACACCGCGGCCCAGAGCTATCTCAGGGTGATTGCCAAGATCCCCGAGGCGGTCGCCGCAGCCCTGGCGACGCGGATGCCGAAATAGCCGGCACCTGGGCGGCACCTGGGCGGCACCTGGGCGGCGCCGCACCGGCGATCGCTACTGCGCCGGCGCCTCGGTGCTGATCAGCATCCAGGTGGGATCGGACGCCCGCGTGTTGCGCGAGAAGGTCCAGATGTCGGTGACGTCGATGCGCTCGTCGGGCGAGCCGTCGATCACCTCGCCGGTGCCGTCGCGCAGGCACACCACCTGCTCGGTGGTGAAGCGCACGCTGACGATGGCCGTACGGCCTTCCAGGCGGGCGCCGACGATCTCGGCATCGCGGAAGCTCTCGATGCGCGTCTCCAGCGTCTGGTGCAGGTTCATGCGCTGGCGGATGGCATCGCTGAACTCGTCGTACAGCTCGTCGCCCAGCAGCGGCCGCAGGGTGGCCGTATCGCCCTGGGCATAGGCTTCCACGATCATGCCGAAGGCGGCGCGGGCACCGCTGAGGAAAGCACCCGGATCGAAATTGGGATCGGCGATCTGGATCTGCGTCAGCGCCGCGTGCACGCTGGTACGACCGCGCGGCGGCTGCGCGGACCGCGGCGATTGGTCGGGCAGCGGTACCACGTTGTCCTTCGCGGGAACGCGGTCCGGCGCTTGCGGCGCCTGGGGCGTCTGCGACGCCGGTGGCTTGCGCTGCTGGCGCTGGGCAAAGGCGTTGTAGCGGTGCTGCTCGTCGCCGGTTTTGCGGCCGAGCACGCTGCGCAGCCGATACACCAGGAAGGCGGCGATCATCGCCAGGAGGATAATGTCGAAGTATTCCAAGCCGCTATCCGTTCACCATCTCGTGGGGTCGGCACCTCCGGCGCGCCGCATCCGGGCCGTTCCCGCCGACCTGCCGGCGGGTTCTGCTGGACGGACAACGCCCGAACACCCATCTGGTCGCAAACGGGGCGGTTTTCGAGACCGTCCCGGCGGTCCCGTAACGGCTGGGGCCGCTTTGTTCACATAGTCGGTCCACAGGGGTGGGGCAAGCGCGGCAATGGGGTTCCTTCTGCTCATCCTGGTCATCGGCCTGCCGCTGGCCGAGATCTTCGTGTTCATCCAGGTGGGCGAGGCGATCGGCGCCATGCCGACGATCGCGCTGACGGTGGCCACGGCTGCGTTCGGCATCCTGTGCGTGCGCTGGCAGGGGCTGGGCGTGCTGATGCGCCTCCACGCCGCACCCTCCACCGGCGAGCCGCCGGCCGTGCCGCTGCTGGAAGGTGCCCTGGTCGCGCTGGCCGGCGTGCTGCTGCTGATCCCGGGTTTCCTCACCGATGCGGCCGGCCTGATCCTGCTGCTGCCGCCGGCACGCAACGCCATCGCCACGGCCCTGGCGCGGCGCTCGCGCGGCTATGCTATGGGCGCGCGGCGACGCCCCGGCGGTCCCGGCAGCCCTGGCGACCCAGGTCCCGGCCAGGGCGCCCGGCCGGGCCAGCGGCCGCCGCCGGTGATCGACGCCGAAGCCCGCGAAGTCGACCCCGACCCGCCGCGTTAGGGTCCGGACTCAATTGCCCCATGAGCCACGGCGGCTGACGGCGTTCGGTCCCACAAGGCGCTGAGCGCGCCGCGGTGCCTGTCCACCGCAAGGGCTCGGCAACGCCGTGGGGCGGGACGCCGCCAGCCGTCCGGAGGATTTGGCAGACATCGGCCAGGACTGCGTCGCTCGTCGTCGAATATGCGTGGGCATGTTCATCCTCCTCGCTCCTAGTCCTGTCCGATGTCTGCACAAACCATGGCCATGCGGTCATTGAGTCCGGACCCTAGGCGCGCCCCGCGGGCCGCTTTCCCACCTGGCCGCGAACGGCCGGGCGGTTGTCGCGAACGGCCCGCCGTGTTAGGGCCTGCCGACCCTTCCAGACAGGCACCACCGGAGAGCCGGCCATGACCGACACCACCACCACGACCCCGCCGCCCGGCGCCGCCGCTGCGGGCCTTGCCCGCCCCTCGATCATCATCAGCGCGCAGTATCTGCGCGACCTGTCGTTCGAGAACCCCAGCGCACCGGAAACCCTGACGCCGGGCAACACCATCCCGCAGGTCAAGGTGAACGTGGACGTGAAGACGCGGGCGCTGGCGGAAAACCGCTACGAGGTGACGCTCAACATCAAGGGCGAGTCCGACATCGGTGACAAGAAAGCCTTCATCGTCGAGCTCTCCTATGCCGGCGTGGTCGGCGTGGAGAACGCCAGCCGCGAGCAGGTGGGCCCGATGCTGCTGATCGAAGCGCCGCGCCAGCTCTTCCCCTTCGCCCGCCAGATCATCGCCGACGCGGTGCGCAACGGCGGCTATCCGCCCTTGCTGATCCAGCCCATCGATTTCGTGGAGCTGTTCCGCCGCCAGGTGGAAGCCGCCCAGCGGGTGCGCGCCCAGGGGGCCGCTCCGGCGGGCGACGGTGCGGCCGGCCCGGCCACGCCGACCGCCTGATCCAACGGCCACGCGTTCGGGGCCGTGCGGCGGGAGGTACGCCTCAGCCGCCGCGCGGCGCCAGATGCTCGCGCAGCCGCGGCATCAGCTCCACGAAGTTGCAGGGCCGGTGGCGGCTGTCCAGTTGCTCTTTCAAGATGCCGTCCCAGGCATCCTTGCAGGCCCCCGGAGAGCCCGGCAGGGCGAACAGATAGGTGCCGTCCGTCACCCCGGCGGTGGCCCGGCTCTGGATCGTCGAGGTGCCGATCTTCTGGTAGCTGAGCCAGCGGAACAGTTCGCCGAAGCCGGGGATCGCCTTTTCGAACACGGCTTCGAAGGCTTCCGGCGTGACGTCGCGGCCGGTGAGCCCGGTGCCGCCGGTGGCGATCACCGCATCGATTTCCTCGTCGTCGATCCAGGCCATGAGCTGGGTGGTGATCTCCGCCTGGTCGTCGATGACGATGCAGCGCGCCCGCAGCACATGGCCGGCCGCCACGATGCGCTCGGCCAGGATGTCGCCGGACTTGTCGGTCTCCGGCGTACGTGTATCGGACACCGTCATCAGGCCGATGCGCACCGGCACGAACGGCCGCGCGGCCTCGCCGCCGTCATTGCCAGGCATAGGCCACCTGCGATGGGGGAAGGCGGCGGTAGGCGGGCCAGTCCCCGCCCGCCAGGTCGTCCAGCGAGGGCACCGGCTGGCCCAGCCGCATGCGGTAGATCCACAGGCTGGTCATCACCCGTTCCGCATAGGCGCGGCTTTCGCCCGACGGAATGCTCTCGATGAACAGCAGCGGGTCGCTGCCGTGGGAGACCTCCTCAAGCCAACCCAGCATGGAGCCCGGCCCGGCGTTGTAGGACACCAGGATACGGATGAGGTCCTGGCCGGTCGGCCCATAGTCCAGCAGGTGCAGCAGGTAGGCCTGGCCCAGGTTGAGGTTGAAGTCGGGGTCGAACAGCCGGTCGCGGCCGCCCAGCGGGCCTTCCAGCATGGCCGCGGCGGTGGACGGCATGAGCTGCATCAGCCCCGAAGCCCCGGCCGGGCTGACCGCCGCCGGGTCGAAGCGGCTTTCCTCGCGGATGATGGCATGGACCAGTGCCTGCTCCACCGCAAAGCCGCCGTCCGGATGCCAGGGGCCGAGCGGGTAGAGCGCGCCGTCGTAATAGGCGCCTGGGGCCGGCTGGTAGGCATGGGCGAGCGTGATGGCCAGGCGCGGCAGCCGGGCGGTTTGCGCCAGGTTGATCAGCGCGTCGCGCAGCCCCGGCTGATCGGCCCGCGGCACGATGCGCAGCAGCTCGCCTTCTGCGGCCACGCCTTCGCCCACTTGCAGAAGTGCCAGCCCGCGCCGCCCGGCAGGCGTGCCGGCCACTGCGGCAACGGCGTCCGCTCCGGCCGCCGGCGGATCGAACTGGAAGTCGCTCAAGTCCATGCCCAGCACCCGCCGGGCCAGCATGCCGTAGAAGGTGCGCGGCTGGTCGGCCGCCTGGCGCAACAGCCCGGTCACCTCCAGGTAGTCGCCGGCGCGGACGCTGGCGCGGGCGGCCCAGAAGGCGCCAGCGGTGCGTTCCCAGGCGGACGCGCATTCGGCCGTCGACAAGGCGCGGAAGCGCTGCGCGGCGTCGGCGAACGCGCCCTGCCGCCAGAGCGATAGCCCGGCAATCCACAGCGACTGTTCCGCCCGTCCGGCGGACCGGGCAACCGCGGTTTCCGCCACCTCCAGCGCCTCGGCGACATCGCCGGAATAGTAGAGGCCGGCAGCGACGTGACCGCGCAGGCGGTCGATTTCGTTGATGGTCAGCCCGGCCGTGCCGTCCAGCAGGTCGCGCGCCTGCTGCGGCCGCTCCTCCCGGCGCAGGCGATAGATGCGCCGCTCCACATCGCGGGCGGCGTAGCTCATCTGCAGGCTGGGGCAGCGCGTCACTCCCAGGCGCCACACCAGGGTGGCGGGGAACTCCGCCGCCGCTTCCGGCAGGGCCGGAGAAGACGCGCCATAGGGCCGGCGGGTGAGCGCCAGATCGTAGATGCGCTGGGCTTCGGGATGGTCGGCGTAGCTCTCCAGCCAGTCGGTCAGCTCGGCATAGCTGGCGATATAGCCGTCGGGATGCAGCAGGCGGTCGGCCAGCACATGGCCCATCAGCCGCCGATCTTCCAGCTCGCCGATCAGGGCATCGGCGGCGGCCCAGTTGGCCGCATCCTGGGCGGCGAAGATGGCGCGGTAGCGCTCCACGTCGGCGTCGCCGAGCAGCGCGCTGTTGGAGGGAATGTCGGGCGGCGCAACGAAGGGCGGCGAGACCGCGGCCACCTGGACGTTGAAGCCGGTATGGGCCGACACGGGCACCAGGCTGGCACCCAGCACGCACAGCAGCGTCCCCGCCCGCCGGCCCCAGCGCACGACTCCCCGGCTACCGCCGGCCGGGACGGCCGCGCCGGTGTCGTCCGGTGTGCCTTGGGATCCGCCGGCTTGCGCCGTGCGTCGCCGTGCCATGCTCCTCCTCCGCCAACCCCCCGACACCGTACCGGTTAAGAGAATACGGTGTCAGGTTGGCATGTCCATAGGATTAAGCCGGCTCAAGCAAAGCCATTGCGCCGCACCTACCAACACACAAGGTTAAATCACCTTGGCTTCGCTGCGCAATTTCTCCACCAATTCCGCGGCCGAGCCGACCTTTACGCCGGCCGCGCGATCGGCCGGAGGCGTCACTTTGAGGGTCTTGAAGCGGGGCGCGACATCGACGCCGAGGTCGGCGGGAGCGATGGTTTCCAGCGGCTTCTTCTTCGCCTTCATGATGTTGGGCAGGGTGGCGTAGCGCGGCTCGTTGAGGCGCAGGTCGACGGTGACAACCGCCGGCAGGTTGAGGTCCAGGTGCTCCAGCCCGCCGTCGACCTCCCGTGTCGCCTTCAGGGTCTCGCCCGCAAGCTCCAGCTTGGAGCAGAAGGTCGCCTGGGCCCAGCCCAACAGCGCGGACAGCATCTGGCCGGTCTGGTTGTTGTCGCCGTCGATCGCCTGCTTGCCCATCAGCACCAGGTTGGTGCCTTCCTTCTCCACCACCGCCTTCAGCAGCTTGGCCACCGCCAACGGCTGCAAGTCGTCGTCGGACTGGATGAGGATGCCGCGGTCGGCCCCCATGGCCAGCCCGGTGCGGATCACGTCCTGGCTCTTGGCGGGACCGGCGGACACCAGGATGACCTCTGCGGCCTGGCCGGCTTCCTTCAGGCGGATGGCCGCTTCCACCGCGATCTCGCAGAACGGGTTCATGGACATCTTCACATTGTCCAGCACGACCCCGCTGTGATCGGGTTTCACCCGCGCCGGCACATATGCATCCAGCACCCGCTTTACCGGAACCAGGATCTTCATCGGTCTCACCTCTCGGACATTCGTCTTCTCCGGCCGCCGGCCGGACGCCGCCACCGTTCAATTGGGGAGACGCTTAGCCCCCGGCGGCGCGAAGGACAAGGGGTGGGTGGCAGGTCTGCCCCGCACACGCCTTGCGAACCGCCGCACCCGGCACCCGAACGCGCACCCGTACGTGCCGATGCCGTCGCCCGGCCGAGCGTACGCTCCACGTACGGGCGTCAGTCGGCCGGCGCCTCGTCCGTTGCCGGGCGGGCCAGCGACAGCACCACCGTCTGCACCGCCTCCGTCGCCGCGATGGCATCGTCGGCCAGCGGCAACGGCACCTGGTGGAAGAAGACGGAGTAGTTGAAATCGTCGAGCGCGATGAAGAAGGCGAGGAAATTCACCTCGTCCTCCGACTCCCCGCAGACCAGCGTGGCGGTGGCGAAGCCGTAGCTTTCGCCGAGCAGTTCGACCGGCCCGATTTCCGGCTCGAACCGGCCGGGGCAGAAGCTCTGCATGATGTCCATATAGGTGCGGGCAAAGGCCGAGACTTCGACGCCGCTGCGGCGCGGCGACTGGTGCAGGCCGCCGATCATCGGCCCGGACCGCCACACGAAGCGGAGCTGCATGTCGTTGTCCGGCACCCGTTCCGGCGCCAGGAACTGCAGGTCGGGGATGCCGGCGGCTTCCAGGATGTTGGCCAGCGCCTCCATGGACATGGCCGGCACTTCGCGCGGCTGCGCGGGCTCCACCAGCTCCGGGTTCTCGCCGATCAGCCGCGATGCCGTCTCCACACAGTCGCGCAGCTCGCGCAGGCTGGCGGCGGTCCCGGTGAGCGGGATCTGGAAGCTGGCCGGCGGGATGTCGACCGACAGCGTGTTGCCGCGGCGCATGGCTTCGATCATCTCGTCGTCGGGGCCGAGAGGGACGACGAACACATTGGCGTTGGGCGCCAGGCCGCCGCGCTGGCGCACGACCGTCCCGTCCACCGACAGGCGGGCTGCCCCCTCTTCCTGCGGCTCCAAGGTCCAGTTGGGGTTGCCGAAGGCGATGTTGGTGGCGAGTTCGGAGTTCATCGAGACGATCATGGTGATGTCGTCGTCGAACTCCCGGCTCACCGCGCAATGGCTGAACTCGCGGGTGTCCTCGCGGCCGAAGGCCCCGCCCGTCCAGCCCTGCACGTCGATGGCCAGCGCTTCGATTCCCTCCGCCGGCTGGTCCTGGGCCGCAGCGGGCAGGGCCAGCCCCCCCGCCATCAGACCCGAGGCCAGCAGCACCGCCACAGCACGGCCGGCGCGCCGGGCCAGGGAGATCCCCACGGACGCACAGGTTCGGTCGATCATCGTCACACGCATCCCCATCGCAACGCCGGCACGGCCCCGGCCTTAAATACCGCGGGCAAGACCGCGGGAAGAGCCGGGGCTTCGCGGCGGCGCGCGCAGGGTCGTGCCTCGGCCCAGCCCCTGTCAACCGTCCGCTTCAGGGGCGCGGCGATGCCGCAAAGCGCCGGTGGTGATGGACGCTATTGCCGGCCCAGCGCGGAGACCAGCGCTGCCGCCGCGATGTCGTTGGCGTCCTGTTCGGCGTCCTGCCTGGGCGTCTTGCCGGCCATCTCCAACACCGCCGCCACCACGTTGTCGGCGCCCAAGGCGATCTGGCTGACGGTGGCCTCCAGCATGTAGCAGGGGGTGGTGGCCAAGCGCGCCTCGCGGTCCACCACAACTCCGCCATGGGTGGTTTCCATGTGGTCGCCGCCCATGGCTTCGATGGCGTCGGCGGTGCCCGGATCGCTGCCGATGGTCACCGACACGTTGCCCAGCACCTTCACCATGAGGGCGGGCGAGATGCACAAGGCGCCGATGGGCTTGCCGGCCGCCTTGGTGGCGCGGATCGCCTTCTCCGTGGACGGCTCCACCGTGCAGTTGGGGCCGTCGAAGGCGAAGCTGCACAGGTTCTTGGCCGCCCCGAAGCCGCCGGGGAACATGATGGCATCGAACTCCGCGGGATCGTAGTCGGCCAGCGGCAGGATGGCGCCGCGGGCGATGCGGGCCGATTCCACCATCACGTTGCGGGTTTCGTCCATCTCTGCGCCGGTGATGTGGTTGACCACGTGGCGCTGCGGCACGTCGGGTGCGAAGCACTGGTAGGCGACGCCGCGGCGGTCGAGCGCCAGCAGCGTCAGCACCGATTCGTGGATCTCCGCACCGTCGAAGACGCCGCAGCCCGACAGCACGACGGCGACGCGAGGGGGTGTGGCCATGGTTTCATCCTCCCGTGGATTGGTCGGCAGAGTTGCTGTTGGGCCTGAGTCTACACGATGGACGCAGGAGGATTCGAGGGGGACGTCCTGGGCGCCGCACGCCAACCGATGGCTCAGGAGATGTTCAAGATGTCGGCGCCAGAGAGCCTCACCTCCAGGGCCCCATGCTCCATGAGCCGGTAGAGCACCAGGCGGAACAGCGCCCGACCGTTGGCGAACTGGCGGCGGCTGAGCGCATGGGTCCGGCCGGCCGCATCCGCCAGCACGATCTCTCGCAACGTCGCCTCCCACCTCGGCGGCGATAGGGCAACCCGCCCGTGGGAGTTCGACCGGTCCGGGTGGACAGCCGTGATCCGCAATTCGGGCCATGCCGCCGCAAGCACGGTGCGGTCGCCGTCCCGGATGACAACCCCGCCGTCATCGGCCGACACACGGACCTGCGGCTTGCCCAGTCCTTCGTCCAGGGTGTTGTAGCGGTTGGCCAGGACGATCGAAATCACCCCCAGCAATATGAAGAACACCCCGACGACCACGGGAAGAAGATCTGGGAACTGGCTCCAGGCTTCCTGCCAATCCCAGTGATGGACATGGAGGCTGACATAGAAGCCCAGTCCCAAGCAGAGCAGCGCGAGGCCGACCAGCGGCAGCAGGACCAACCGCCGCATGCCGGCCCGCCGCTTGGCATCGCTGAAGGACTGCGCCTGAAGGGGGCAGGTTGGCGTCGCCCCGCGGTCGCGCGACAGGCCCGGTGCTACGGTTTCCAGCACCGCCTTGCCCTCCTGGGTGTCACCGGTGAGGACCAGCGGGCCGCCGGAGTCCATGCTTCTCCCCCGTCGCTCCGGCGCCAAAGGCCCGAACGATCCCCCAAAAACGGGAGATATATACTATCCGCTCGCGTTATGGCTGTCTTGCCCGGCGCGCGCCCACCGCCCCGGCACCAGGCGGCGGTAGGACAGCACCGCGGCGCTGGAATCCGTACGCGATGCCCCGTGGGGACGTCCAGCGATGCTGGCCTGCCACCCCTCCACGCATCACCTTTCAAGACAGTCGATCCATGGCAGAATGCCTAAAAGTTGAGTATTCTGTGGTCGGTTGTTCACTTCGCGGAGCGTTGCGCCATGGCCATGGACGTCACGGTCATCGACAGCCAGGGATCGGCCGGCTGGATCGCGTCGGCCACGCGGATCGGCGAGATCTACATGACTGACGTGAAAAGCATGGTGCAGAACGTGCTGGCGCTGCTGCAGCAGAACAGCACCACCATGTCGCGCCTCAACATCATCGACCACGGCAGTCCGGGTGGGTTCGAGGTTGGCTCGGACTGGGTGAGCATGGGCACCCTGCCGACCTACACCGTCGAACTGGCAAAGCTGGCACCGATGTTCGCCCAGGGCGGGTTCGTCCACCTGCGGCATTGCCAGATCGGCCAGAACCAGAACCTGCTGCTGGCCCTGGCCCAGTTGTTCGGCGTGCCCGTCTATGCCGGGGTGGACTACCAGAATGCCCTGTTGCGCCTGAACATGGGCGGGACGCCGATCACCGGGTGGCTGACGGGCTGGACGAAGATGGTCCCCAACCCCTTCGCCGGGCTTGAGAACTATGTCCGCGCCGACCCTAACGGAACCTTCCAAACCAATGTCGGCCGGCCATAGATCGCCGCCCCCTCACCGTCCCGGCGCCAGGCGGCGGTAGCTGAGCGCCTCGGCGATGTGGGCGCGGGTTACGCCGCTCGCGCCTGCCAGATCGGCGATGGTGCGGGCGCAGCGCAGCACCCGGTGGTAGCCCCGCGCACTGAGGCGCAGGCGGGCGGTGGCTTCCGTCATCAGCGCCAGCCCGGCGGCATCGGGTGCCGCGATCTTGTCCAGCAGCTCGCCATCGGCTTCGGCATTACAGGTGGGCTTCTGCTCGCCATCGATCCCGGCAAAGCGTGCCGCCTGCACCCGCCGCGCCGCCGCCACGCGGGCCGCCACCGCAGCGGACGGCTCGCCGGAGGGTGCGCGCGCCAGATCCAGCGGGTTCACCGCCGCCACCTCCACATGCAGGTCGATGCGGTCGAGCAGCGGGCCGGAAAGCCGCGCCTGGTAGTCCAGCGCACAGCGCGGCGCCCGCCCGCAGCCCAGCGCCGGATCGTCCAGATGGCCGCAGCGGCACGGGTTCATGGCCGCCACAAGCTGCACGCGGGCGGGATAGGTCACGTGGTGATTGGCCCGCGCCACGCTCACCCGGCCGCTTTCCAGCGGCTGGCGCAGGCTTTCCAGGGCGGCCCGGCTGAATTCCGGCAACTCGTCGAGGAACAGCACGCCGCGATGGGCGAGCGACACCTCCCCCGGCCGCGCCCGCAATCCACCGCCCACCAGGGCCGGCAGCGAGGCGGAATGGTGGGGATCGCGGAAGGGCCGGCGGCGCAGCAACCGCCCGTCCGGCAGCAGCCCCGCCACCGAATGCACCATGGAAACCTCCAGGGCCTCCGCCGCACCCAAGGGCGGCAGCAGCCCCGGCAACCTGGCCGCCAGCATCGACTTGCCGGCCCCCGGCGGGCCGATCATCAGGAGGTTGTGGCCGCCGGCCGCCGCCACCTCCAGAGCCCGTTTGGCAGTTTCCTGGCCCTTGATGTCGGCGAGGTCGAGCGCCGCCAGCGCATCCTCGGCCACCCGCGGTTCCGGGGCCGCCATCACCTGGGTGCCGCGCATGTGATTGACCAGGCCGATCAGGTCGCCCGGCGCCAGTACGGGGATGCGGCCCTCGCGGTCGGCCGCCCAGGCGGCTTCCGGCCCGCAGGCGGCAGGACAGATGATGCCCTTGTCGCGCGCCGCGGCGCCGATGGCGGCGGGCAGCACGCCGGCAACGCGGGAGATGGCGCCATCGAGCGACAGCTCGCCCAGCACCACGAATTCCTCCACCGCATCGGCCGGCAGGATTTCCAAGGCCACCAAGAGGCCGACGGCGATGGGCAGGTCGAAATGGCTGCCTTCCTTCAGCACGTCGGCCGGCGCCAGGTTGACGGTGATGCGCTTGGGCGGCAGGGCGAGGCCCAGCGCGTGCAGGGCCGAGCGCACGCGTTCGCGGCTCTCCCCCACCGCCTTGTCGGGCAGGCCGACCACGGTGAAGGAGGGCAACCCGTTGGTGATCTGAACCTGCACGTCGATCGGCCGCACGTCGATGCCGTGGAAGGCCACGGTCTCCACATGGGCGACGGGGTTGGGGCCGGTCGCAGCGCCTATCAGGGGGGCATCAGCGGGCATGGTGCACGCGACCGTATGCGCCCCGGTTGCGACCGGCAATGCCCGAACGCACGCAAGCCCCTTGCGGAAATGCGAAGAAACCGGCGGGCGCTGCCCCTTGCCGGCGCAGTGCGCCTACACGTGGCCCAAGCGGGCTTCGATGGCGTCCCAGATTACCTGTTCGATGCGCACACCATCCAGCCGGTTGATCTCGTGGATACCGGTCGGCGAGGTGACGTTGATTTCCGTCAGGTAGTCGCCGATCACGTCGATGCCGACGAAGATCAGTCCGCGCGCCTTCAGCTCCGGCCCGATGGCGGCACAGATCTCCAGCTCGCGATCGGTGAGCGAGGTCGCCTGCGGCCGCCCGCCGGCATGGAAGTTGGCGCGCACTTCGCCCTCCGCGGCGAGGCGGGAAACACCGCCCACCGGCTGGCCGTCCACCAGGATGATGCGCTTGTCGCCGTCGCGGATTTCCGGAACGTAGCGCTGCACCATCACCGGCTCGCGCGAGCGCTCCTGGAAGAACTCCAGCAGCGAGCCGAGGTTCTGGTCGTCGGGGCGCAGGCGGAACACGCCGGCCCCGCCGTTGCCGTAGAGCGGCTTGATGATGATGTCGCCGTATTCGCGGCGGAAGCGGTCGATCTCGTCGCGCAGCGCAGTGATCAGGGTCGGCGGCATGAACTGGCGGAAGGCCAGCGTGTAGAGCTTTTCCGGCGCGTTGCGTACCGAGGTGGGGTCGTTCACCACCAGGGTCTGGGGGTGGATCAGGTCCAGGAGGTGGGTGGTGGTGATGTAGGCCATGTCGAAGGGCGGGTCCTGCCTGAGCAGCACCACGTCCACCGTCGCCAGGTCCAGCAGCATGGCGTCGCCCAGCGAGGCGTGGTCGCCCCACTGGTTGCGCACGACGAGCGGGCGGGCATGGGCCAGCACCTTGCCGTCGCGGTACACCAGGTCGGTCGGCAGGTAGTGGAACAGGCCGTGGCCGCGGGCCTGGGCTTCCAGCGCCATGGCGAAGGTGCTGTCGGCATCGATCTTGATGGTCTCGACGGGGTCCATCTGGATGGCGACGGACAGGCTCATGGCGAACGCCCCTCAGTGAACGGTACGGCGGTGGGGCGGCGCAGCCGGCACGGCCCTCCGCCGATAATCTGAATTGGTCTGGGTGAGTATCTATCCCCGACGGCGGGCGATTACGAGCCGCGCTGCTTCAGGCGCTGCAACAGCATGGCGGCCTCGCGCATCAGGCCGTCGTCGTCGCTGAGGTCGAGATAGCGCTCCAGGGCGGCGATGGCATCGGCGTCGCGGTTGAGCCGGGCATTCACCAGCCCGGCTTCGCGCCACAGGTCGCCGGCCGCCGGCGCCATGGCGAGCATGCGCTCCAGGCTGTCGGCCGCCGCGTCCAGGTCGCCGCGGCGCAGGGCCCGCACCTTGATGTTGTTCTCCAGGCGCAGCAGCACGTCCTGGTCGCTCACCGGGGCGTAGTGGCGGGGCGCCAGCTCTTCGCCCGAACCGATGGCGGCCTTCAGCAGGCCGCGCAGCTCGGCCGCCGAGCGCAGGCTGCCGCCGTGGAAGGGATCGAGGATCACGCGGCTGCCGGCATGCTCCAGGCGCACCAGGAAATGGCCGGGGAAGTTGAGCCCGCACAGCTCCCACCCGGCCGCCCGGCCCACGTGTATGTAAAGGACGGAGAGTGCGACCGGCAGGCCGCGGCGCCGGTCGATCACGCGAATCAGGTCGGCGTTCTGCAGGTCGTCGTAGTCCTCCACCGCCCCGCGGTAGCCGTAGCGCACCGCCAGAACCTGGCGCAAGTTGGCCGCCGCCTCCGTGGCATCGGCCGCCGCTGGGTAGGCGCGCACATCCTCCACCAGGCGGCGCAGATGGCTGTCGTGCCAGTCCGCCTCGGCCGTCCCGGTGCGGACGCGTGACAGGGCGAGCGCCCCCTCGATCAAGGAGGTGGTCGCGTCGGCGACGCCGCCGAGGCGTGCCCATGCCGGGGGCGACATCGATGGAGTGCCGTCGGTCTCCGCCATGGCCGTCACCATACAGGCTGGCGCCCGCGGGTCCAGGGGCGGGGCGGCGGTTTTACCCCTGCCGTCATGACGCCAGCAGGCGCCAGACCAGCGTCGTGCGCATCGTCCGGTCTTCCAGGGCCAGCGGCGTCGGCACCTGGTAGCTGGCCAGCTCCTCCAGCCCCTGGGTGGGCGCGAAGGTGCGGCCGGGATCGCCCAGCAGCACCGTCAGCCCGGCCGCCACCAGGCCGCGCAACCAGGTGAGCACCTGGCCCGCCATGGCCGCCTCGTAGCAGACGTCGCCGGCGACCACGAGATCGATGCCGGCGAGCACGCCGCTGCCGGCCGGCGTGCCGACGATGTCCGCCTCCAGCACCTCCACGGCGAGGCCGTTGAGGGCGGCATTGAGGCGCTGGGCGGTGGCGGCAAAGGGGTCGATGTCCACGGCGACGGCGCGCACCGCTCCGGCCTTGACCGCCGCCAGGGCTGCCAGCCCGCCGCCGGCCCCGAAATCCAGCACGGCGCGGCCGCGCACGTCGCCCGCATGGTCGAGCAGCCAGCGCGCCACCGCTTGCCCGCCGGCCCAGGGAAAGGCCCAGAAGGGCGGCGGCAGGCCGGCGGCGTTGAGCTCGTCCTCGGTGGCCTGCCACAGGTCGGTCGCCTCCTCCGCGGTGTGGAGCCGCAGCTCCGGCACCAGGGGCGGCGGCACGGCGGCGGTCCAGGTGCGGATGAAGGCGGCGCGGCCTGCGTCCGATAGGGGACGCTCCCGATCCCCCTCTGCTAGGGTCGGTCCCTGCGCACCGTCGTCAGCACCCGAAGGCTTGGCCATGCATGTGTTCTTCGATCGCCGGCAGCTTCGCCACGATCCGCAATTCTACCTGGTTCGCGGCCGCGTCACACAGTGTGCCGAACGTCCCGAACGCGCGGAACTGCTGCTGGCTGCAGTGGAGGGTGGCGGTCACCGCCCTGTCGTGCCCGGCGACTTCGGCCCCTCCCCGCGGGCGGCGATCCACACCCCGGAATACCTGGACTTCCTGGCAACGGCCTACGAGCACTGGCAGGCGCTCGGCGACAGCGGCCCGGAGGTGCTGGCCAACATCCACCCCAACCGCCACGGCCTCGGGCGCTCGCCGCACATCGTCGCGCGTGCCGGCTGGCACATGGCCGATCTGTCCTGCGCCATGGGACCGGACACGTTCGCCAGCGCCTGCGTTTCGGCCAACACCGCGGTGGCGGCGGCCCAGGCGGTGCTGGACGGCGAACCCGCCGCCTACGCGCTGTGCCGGCCGCCGGGCCACCACGCCTTTGCCGACATGGCCGGCGGCTTCTGCTTCCTCAACAACACCGCCATCGCCGCCCAGTGGTTGCGCCAGGCGGCCCCGCGGGTGGCGATCCTCGATGTGGACGTGCACCACGGCAACGGCACCCAGGGCATCTTCTACGCCCGCGGCGACGTGCTGACGGTGTCGGTCCACGCCGATCCGCAGGTGCAGTACCCCTGGTACTGGGGCCATGCCCAGGAGCGCGGCAGCGGCCCGGGCGAAGGCTGCAACCTCAACCTGCCGCAACCGGCGGGCGCCGGAGACGCCGAAGTGCTGGCGGCCATCGAAACGGCACGGCCACTGATCGAAGCCTTCGCGCCGGGCTATCTGGTGGTGGCCCTGGGGCTCGATGCGTTCGCCGGCGATCCCCTGGGGCTCTTGTCCGTCACCACGCCCGGCTTCCGGCAGATCGGCCAGGCCATCGCGCGGTTCGGCCTGCCCACGGTGATCGTGCAGGAAGGCGGCTACCTGTGCGAGGAGCTGGGGGAGAACCTGGTGGCCACCCTGGCCGGCGTGGAGGAAGCGGCGTAGGCAGGGGTGTTGCCGCCGGATTTGCCTGCCCGGCCCCGGCCCCGGCCCCGCGCGCCCACGCCCGCACCTGCCCCAGTGCGCCACCGCCCCAGTGCGCCACCGCCCCAGTGCGCCACTGCCTCAGTGCGCCACCGCCTCAGTGCGCCACTGCCTCAGTGCGCCACTGCCGCGGTGTCTTTCAACCGGCTCGGCAGCAGGTCGCCGGACTGTTCCAGTGCCGGGTAGGCGCTGGTCACCAGATGGGCGTTGATCCGCCGGAGGTCGCGCAGGATGTCGAGGTGCAAGGCGCTGGTTTCGATGCTCTCCGTGCGGCCGGCGCGCAACCGCTCGAAATGCGCTTCGGTCGCTAGGCTTTCCTGGTGGCGGACGAACTCCTTTTCGCGCATCAGCAGGCGGGCGGAGCGCAAGTCACCAGACATGAACACCGCGGCGGCCATGCGCTGGGTGGCACACAGGCGCTCCAGCAGGGCGGCGATTTCCTGTGCGCCTTCGGGCGAGAACGACAGCTTGCGCTGCACCTTCTTCGCCGCCGCGTCCATCAGGTTGCGGTCGATGATGTCGCCGACATGCTCCAGGTTGATGGCGAAGGTCAGCACCTCTGAAATCCTCAGCGCGTCCGCCTCGTCCAGCGCCTCCAGGCTGATCTGCGTGAGGTAGCGCTTGATGGCGTCGTGCAGCCGGTCGAGCAGGTCGTCCTTGCGCCGGATCTCCTGCAGCAGCTTGCGGTCGTCGCTGCGGAAGACGTCGAGCGCGCCCTGCAGCATGGTCCCCACCGTGTCGGCCATGCGCAGCGCCTCCCGCGCGGCATTGGCGATGGCCACATGGGGCAGGCGCAGCGCCCCGGGGTCGAGGTAGCGCGCCGCCGTGGGATCGGCGTCGTCCGGCTTTTCCGGGAACAGCCGGACTGCCAGCCGCGCCAGCCACGGCAGCGGCCCGATGAACAGCGCCGCCATCGCCAGGTTGAAGACCAGGTGGAAATTGGCGGCCAGCCGCGCCGGATCGGCCGACAGGTGGCCGAGTGCGGCAGTGATGGGGCCGAGCAGCGCTACTGTCAGCACACAGCCGACGATGCGGTTGACCATGTTGCACACCGGCAGGCGACGGGCTGCCGGGTTGCCCCGCGGCCCTTCCAGCAAGGGGTTGACCGCACTGCCCAGGTTGGCGCCGGCCACCATGGCCACGGCGGCGGCGGGCGTGACGATGGCTCCCGCCGCCAGCGAGGCGATCAGCAGCACCGCCGCCACGCTGGAATGGGCGATCCAGGCGAACGCCGCGGCGATCAGCAGTGCCAGCACCGGATCGGCGGTTACCACCGACAACAGCTCGCGCAGGACCGGAGAGCGCTCGGCCGGCGCCAGCGACGTCACCATCAAGTGCAGCGCCAGCAGCATCAGGCCCAGGCCGATGGCAACCCGGCCCAGATCGCGTGTACGCGTACGGGCACCATGGCGAAAGCCGATCAGGCCCGCCATCAGCAGCAGCGGGGAGATGTGCGCCACGTCGAACGCCAGAAGCTGGACGATCAGCGTGGAGCCCACATTGGCGCCCAACATCACTGCCAGGGCTGGCGTCAGCGCCACCATGCCGGCGGCGGCAAACCCGGTGACCATCAGTCCCGTGGCGGTGCTGCTCTGTAGCAGCATGGTGATGCCGGCGCCGCTGAGGAAGGCGCTCCCGCGCGTTTTCAGCCCGGTATTGAGCGCCCGGCGCAGCCGCGCCCCGAAGGCCCGCATCAGCCCGCTCTGGACCATGTGCAGCCCCCAGAGCAGCAGAACCACATGGCCGCATAGCTCGATCAGAACGCCCGTGGCGTGCACGATCGGTCACCTCCACCTTGGAAGGGTTTTAGATGTCTGGATGTCTCAAGCCATCATATATGAAGCTTTTGTTACAGACTGACAAGCGCAGCCCAGGTGGGGCAGCGGTCCGTGCGGAAGACGTACGGGCTTGCCGGCCGCCCGCAGAGGCCGCCACGAACGGCTGCCTGGCGATCGCCAGGCCCGCAACCCGCCGGGCGATTTCCACCGGCCGCGCAACCCACTGCGTCGCCGCCCCCGCCCTACTCCCGCACCACGCGATGAGCAGGCTGCAAATACGGGTTTGCAGCCTGCAAAGCCACCGTTGCGAAATCGCACGAAAACCCTGGGGCGGCCCATCCACGGCGATATAACTCATTGAAATATATAATCGACAATCCGGGCTGCCGGCTGGCACGAAGTTCGCTGAGGATCTGCGGATGCGGGATGCGGGCGGCCAAGGCGCCCTTCCCCGTCCAGGCGACGTCGACGTCCCAAGCGGCCCCGCATTGCGCGATCCGCATGGGTTCGTTGGAACTGGCAACCGACACCGTCGTTGAGCAATCACGACGGTTGGAGTGAGGGTCGCGGAGGATCTCCGCGGCCCTGCTCTCTGCCGGGCGGCACACCATCCCTCCCCCACTGTGTCGCCCGGCAGTCCGCCGGCCCCGCAGACGACCGCACGACGCGACAGCGCGAAGCGGGCCGCGCGGGCGCCCGGACCGTCAGCCCCAGGCTTCTTTCTTCCGGTAGATGGTGGACGGGCTGATATCCAGCAGGCGGGCGGCCTTGGGAATGCTGCCGCCGCACATCTCTATGGTGGTCTCGATGACCTCGCGCTCGATGGTCATCAGCGGCCGGCCCACCGCCACCACCGGCACGGCACCGGGGGCCGCGGGCCGACCGGCCGCGGCGTGGCGATGGCGCACAATCGCCGGGGATGCAGCCGTACCGTTGCGCGCGGCCGCCGCCTGCGGGCGCTGCAGGGAGGGGATCATGTCCGCCGTCACCTCGTCGCCGTCGTGCAGCACCACGATGTTGCGCACCACGTTCAACAGCTCGCGCACATTGCCCGGCCAGGGGTGGCGCAGCAGCGCCTCTTCGGCTTCCGCCGAGAACTGCCGGAACGCCTTGCCCTCTTCCGCGGCATAGGTGGCAAGGAAGGTTTGGGCGATTTCCAGCACGTCGCCATCGCGTTCGCGCAGCGGCGGCAGGTGCAGCGGCACCACGTGCAGGCGGTAATAGAGGTCTTCGCGGAAGCGCCCGGCTTCCACCTCCGCCAGGGGATCGCGGTTGGTGGCGGCGATCACCCGCACATTGACCGGCGTCAGCTCCGAGCTGCCGACCTTCTGCACCTTGCCGGTCTGCAGGAAGCGCAGCAGCTTGACCTGGAGGTTGATGTCCATCTCGCCGATCTCGTCGAGAAACAGGGTGCCGCCGTCGGCCATCTGGGCGGCACCGTCGCGGTCGGCCGTGGCGCCGGAAAAGGCGCCCCTCACATGGCCGAACAGCTCGCTTTCGATCAACTCCTTGGGGATGGCGCCGCAGTTGAGCGGCACGAAAGGTCTGCCGGCGCGCGGGCCCGCCTGGTGGATGGCTTCGGCACAGATTTCCTTGCCGGTGCCGCTCTCCCCGGTGATGAACACCGAGGCACGCGAGCGCGCCACGCTTTCGATGGTGCGGTAGACGGCCTGCATGGGCAGCGACTGGCCGACGAAGGCGTAATAGCTCTTGCGTCCGAAGGTATCGGTCAGCGTGTCGACGGTCTCCTGCAGCCGCGTGCGGTCGAGTGCGTTGCGCACGGTGGTCAGCAGGCGCTCCTTGGCGAACGGCTTCATCAAGAAGTCGCTGGCGCCGAGTTTCATGGCGTCCACCGCGACGTTCACCGAACCGTGGGCGGTGATGACCACGGCCGCCGAGCCCAGGTCGACCACGTCGACTCGCCGCAGCACCTCCAGCCCGTCCATGTCCGGCAGCTTGAGGTCGAGGAGGACCACGCGGTAATGCGCCTGGCCCAGGGCGGCGACGGCGTCCTCGCCGGTTTCCACGAGGTCGCAGGCGATCCCCTCAGCGGACAGGAAACCGCGATAGACGAGGGAGAGCGACGGCGTGTCTTCCACCAGCAACACATCGGCCGGGCGCTTTGGGCAATCGCTCATGGTCACATCCGCCGTGCGGCGACAGCGTCGGGTGCGGCGTAGCTGAACAGGGCATCGTCGGCCAGGGTCCGGCCGGCCGCAGTGTGCACCGCGGCGATCATCTCCTCGGTGATGGTGGCACCGTCGCCCCGCCGGCTCAGCGTGTTGACGACGCGCGCCACGGCCTCCAGGGGTTTGGCGCCCATGGTGGCCGATGCGCCGGCCAGCGTGTGGCTGGCCCGATCGACCGTGCGCCAATCGCCGCTGCGATAGGCCGTGTCCAAGGTCTCCAGGATGCTCTCAACGTCCGTGCGGTACTGGCGCACCACCAGATCATAGGTGTCCGGATCGAGGGAGTCCCGCAGCACGGCCACCGCAGCGGTATCGAACATGTCCTCCGACTCTTCACCCGGCATCCCCACTGCCGCAACGGCGGCAGGCACGGGATCGGCCAACGCCTCTGCTGCGGGAGCCGGCGCCGCGACAGTGTCCGGCGGCCGTTGGGGGGCCCGCTCAAGGACCATGCAAATGGTGGCGGCCAGCTCGTCCGGCTGCACCGGCTTGGCCAGCACCGCGTCCATGCCGGCTTCGCGGAAGCGGCGGCGGTCGTCCGTCATGGCGTGGGCGGTATAGCCGATGATCGGCGGCAAGGCGCCGTGCTGGCTGCGGATGAGTCCGGCTGCCTCCATGCCGTCCATGACCGGCATGGACACGTCCATGAGCACCAGATCGTAGGGCCGGGTGGCGACGGCATCGACGGCCTCCCGCCCGTTGCCGGCCAGATCGACGGTGCACCCGAAGCGTTCCAGCATATGGCGGATCACCACCTGGTTGGTGGGATTGTCTTCCGCCGCCAGCACCCGCAACCCCTGCAGTACGGCAGAGACGCCCTCGCCGGGCGCACCGAGGAAGGGGCGGCGCACCTCCGTTGCGGCGTCGGCGACGGGCAGCGGCACCTCGACCAGGAAGCGGGTGCCATGGCCCGGCCGGCTGACGAAATCGATGCGGCCATCCATCATGCTGCACAGCCGCCGGCAGATGGCGAGTCCCAGCCCGGAGCCCGTCAGCGCCACGGCACCGCCGGCTCGCAGCTGCGAAAAATCGGCAAACACCTTGGGCCGGTCGGACTCCGCGATGCCGGGCCCGGTGTCGGTCACCGACAAGCGCACCAAATGGGTGGGCTGGGTTTCCGTGGCGTCGGGCGTGCCGACCTCGTGGACCACCTCCATGGCGATGCGCACGCCGCCCTTTTCGGTGAATTTCAGCGCATTGCTGATGAGGTTGTCGACGATCTGGCGCAGCCGCCCGGTGTCTGCCACCAGCCGCTCGGGCACCATCACGTCGACCGACCAGTCGAGCCGCAGCCCCTTCTCCGTCGCGGTGGCCATCCAGAAGGTCCTGGCCTCGCGCAGGAAGGCCCGCGGGTCGAACGGCACCGGCTCCAGGTCCAGCCGGCCGCTTTCCATGCGCGTGAAGTCGAGCACGTCGTTGAGCACGGTACGCAGCCGGTCGGCGCTGCGGCGTGCCAGGTCGATCATTTCCGCATCGTGGGGGTCGAGCCGGTGGTGCTCTACCAGGTTGAGCGCGCCGGCTATGCCGTTCATGGGCGTGCGGATCTCGTGGCTCATGATCGACAGGAACTGGCTCTTGGCCGCATTGGCCGTCTTCGCTTCGGCGGTGGCGGCGGCCAGCCTCTCCTCGGACGTCTTCTGGGTGGTGATGTCCTGGATGGTGCCGAGGATTTCCTGGATCTCGCCGGACGGACCGGCATCCGGCGCAAGGTTGATGACGAACCAGCGCGTCTCACCGTCGATCTCCACGCTGGAGAAGACGCCCTGAAAGGCCCGCCCGTCCCGCCAGGTTTCCTCCAGCGCGCGGTCGAGATGGCCGCGCTCCGGCTCGCTGAACCGGTCGAGCAGCAGGTCGGTACTGGCCGCCTGGGCGGCCGGCAGGCCGAGGATGCGGTAGAGATGGGCGGAAAACACCGTTTCGCCGCTGGCCACATCGATATTGAAGTGGCCGAGATCGGCGATCTGCTCGGCCCGGCTCAAAAGGTCCTGGGCCCGCCTGATGCCGGTGATGTCGACGCGGACGCCGACGATCCCGCCTTCGCTGGTCCGCCGCTCCTCGATGCGCAGCCAGCGCCGGTCGTTGAGCCGCTGCTCAACCGGGCCGGTGGGGGTCTGGTGGCGGCGTACGCGCTCGGCGATCCAGGCCTCCTCGTTGCCGACGGCTTCGGCGTACTGGCCGAGCTCCACTCCGTAGCGGATGACGTCCTCGAAGGTGGCGCCCAGGCGGATGGCGGGCGCGCTGGCGCGGTAGATGTCGCGGTAGCGCCGGTTGCACAGCACCAAGCGGTCGTCGGCGTCGTAAAGGGCGAAGCCTTCGGGAATGGTCTCGATGGCATCCACCAGGCGCTGCTGGGCGGCCGCCGCGGCACTGCGGGAAGCTTCCGCCGCCGCAGTCTTGCGCCGGCCAGACTGGATTTCCAGGCTGAGCAGCAGCATGAAGATGAACCCCGACGCCACCAGGCCGCCCAGCGACACCACCACCAGCCAGATGGCCTGCGTTCGCCCCTGCACATGGGCCAGGAGATCGGCGCGGTGGGCCTCGACGACGGCGACGGTCCAGCCGTGCAGGGCGGCGACGTCCGGCTGCACGGTGGCGAGCGCCTGGCGCACCGCCGCTGCCGCCGCTGGGCCACCCCCGGCGACGCTGTCCTGCAGGGGCTGCAGCGTCGACACAAGCTCGCGCAGGCCCCGCACCGGTTGATCGAGGCCGGCCTCGGCAAGATGGGCGGCGATTTCCCCCGTCTCCAGCACGGACACCGCATTGCTGAGGGCGTCGAGCCGTTCGGCAACCTCGGCGCCGCTCTGCGGCGTGGGATTGGCGACCTGGCGCAAAAGGGCGCTTTCCAGGCGCACCACCTCGCCGTGAGCCTGGGAGGCCGGCCACACGGTGTCATCGTCCAGCAGATGATTGACGATGTCGCCCGCACCGGAGAGCGTGCTGACGCCCAGCACGAAGCTGACGAGGAACCCCGCCAACACCAGCCCCGTCAGGACGTGCCGCCACGACCAGCGTGTCTTGGCGGTCAGCGGCCAGGTCGGTCGATGCTGCACGCCATCAGTTGCCAAACCCATCGGGCATAGGTGTCCGTGTTGCCAGTTCAGGATGCCGACCGCTCGCAGACGCGACGTAATCCGCGGCCAGTTTCGCCCCGGAAGGCGAACTGTCATCCCGCTGCAACACATGTACTGTCCGGTAGGTTAGGAAATCCTCTACGGCAATGCGTACCGCAATTGGTACCGTTTGCCGCAGCACAGGGGCCGGTTCGGTCAATGACAGACCAGCCCCAATACAGATCGCCCATCTGGACTCTTGTCTTGATGCCGCAACGGCTCTCGCCGCCCCGGCTGTGGCCCGGTCCCCCAAGGTGGACGCGGAGCGAGGGCCGGCCCGCTACAACCGGTGCTGGCGCCGGCGCCCCTGCAACCGCCGGCGGACCTCCGGCTACTCGGCCGCCATTCCCACGGCACCCAGGATGGTGCGGAGATGGGCATCGTTGACGAGCACCACGTCGTCCTCGCCCAGGTAGCCGCCGCACTGCACTTCGATCAGGTGCAAGGGCACATTCGCCCGGTTTTCGATGCGATGGATGGCGCCCAGCGGAACATAGACGGTCTGGTTGGGGCGGACGTCGTACTCCCGGTCGTCGACGGCGACCCGGGCAACGCCGCTCACCACCGTCCAATGCTCCGAGCGGTAGTGGTGATAGTGCAGCGACAGGCAGCCGCCGGGCACCACCGTGATGTGGCTGACCTGGTAGCCCAGACCGCCGTCGATCTGGCGTTGCGTGCCCCACGGGCGGTACGCGGTGGGTGACCGCTCAACCTCCTTCGCCCCCTCGGCGGCGAGCCGCTCGACCATCGGGCGGATCGCCTGGGATTGCGATTTATCGGCAACGAGCACCGCATCCTCGGTGGAGATGACCACCACATTGTCCAGGCCGACCACCGCGGTCAGACGCCCATCGGTACGCAGATAGCTGTTGGTGGTGTTTTCCGCGACCACGCGGCCCAGCATCACATTGCCGTCGCCGTCGCGCTCTTCGGCAACCTCCCAGAGATCGGAGTAGGAGGAGATGTCGTTCCACTCGGCCGTCAACGGCACCACGGCCGCACAGTCGGTGTGGTCCATCACGGCGATGTCGATGGGCAGGCTCTGCGCCCTGGCGTAGGCGGCCCGGTCGAGGTAGATGGCCGGCCCGACCAGGTGGGCGATGTCCACCGCGCGGGTAACGGTCGTCACCATGTCGGGCTGCAGGCGGTTTGCCTCGTCCAGCAGGCGGGCGGTGGGGAAGTAGAACTTGCCGCTGTTCCACAGGATGTCACCGTCCGCCTTCAGAGCCTCGACGTCCGCCCCGCTGGGCTTGTCGAAGAACTGGTCGATCAGCCTGGCGCCGGGCACCACCATCGGCGCGCCCGCCCGGATGTAGCGGCCGTCGGTCTCCGGATAGGCGGGGTTCAGCCCGAAGGCGATCAGCATCTCCGCGGCGGCGGCCAGCTCCTTCGCCGTGTCCACCGAGCGCCGGAACCGGTCGTCGCCCCGCAGATGGTGTTCGGACGGCAGCACCAGCAGATCGGACACCGGATGCCGCCGGGCGCACAGGATTGCCGCTGCCAGGATCGCCGGTGCGGAGTCCCGCGCCACCGGCTCGATCACGAACAGCGGATCGGCCATCCCCACCGCGCCGGCCTGGGCGCTCGCCACGTCCAGATAGGCGGCGTTGGTGACGATGATGGGCGGTGCGAAGCCGCCGTCGGCGATGCGCATGAGGGCGTGCTGGAAGGGCGAAAGACGGTCGGTGAGCGCCTGGAACTGCTTGGGCATGGCGACCCGCGACAGCGGCCACAGCCGCGTGCCGTCTCCCCCGGCGAGGATGACAGGTACGGTGGGCCGGGCGGTCGGGGGGGGCGTCGTCATCGTTTGTATCTCCTGTTGGCCCGCCGGGGCAGGCGTTGACCCGGCCTGCTCGCAAACGCCGTACCAGGCCCGCGGCGCTGTCCCGGCCTGCGCGCCAAGTCCTTGAAAATAGGCGGAATATGCGAGGTAGGGGAGGCAATGCGACTGCCAGGCCAAGCCGAATCGCAGGCCTTGTGCTTGCCAATATGCAAAGGCGGAGTCGCGAACCGCAAAGCCTCCGCTCGGCCCCTGCAATCGGCGAACGGCCGGCGATGGCGGGTGTTCCGCGATCGGCGAACGGCCGGCGATGGCGGGTGTTCCGCGATCGGCGAGGAGCCGGCCATGGAAGGAAGGCGGCGATCGGCGAAGTATTGGCGACGGCCAGACGCCGCGGATGCAAAAGGGCCGTCGCGGCACGAAGGCTTCAGGCGGATGACCGCTACGGATACGCGAGGGTACGGACGCGAGGAGGCCGTCGAGAGGCGAAGGCCCCAGGCGGATGACCGCTACGGATACGCGAGGGTACGGGCGCGAGGAGGCCGCCGAGAGGCGAAGGCTTCAGGTGGATGATCGCTAGGGATACGCGAGGGTACGGGCGCGAGGAGGCCGCCGAGAGGCGACGGCTTCAGGCGGATGACCGCTACGGATACGCGAGGGTACGGACGCGTGAAGGTACGGGCGCGAGGAGACCGTCATCGCCCGTGACGCCATCGACGCACGAGGTCGTCCCACCCGCGAGACCCTCCGGATCGGTGGGCGTGCGACGCGTGAGGACCCCCAGGACGCAAAGGCGTCGGGCGCGCGAGAAGGTCCGGAATGGGCGGAGAAAACACGTGTTCGACCACGATCCGCCCGGCTCGCCTGCGCCCCTGCCGCCGCTCAAGGGCTGTGGGTTGGGGAGAGGCACGGAACCGGACTATGCGAGCCGGAGAGCCGCTCCCCGCCCGCGTCAAGGCGAGCCTTTTGAGCGCCACCCCGCCCGCTTCAAGGCGTGACTGTTCAGCCCAACCCCGCCGACGAGGGCGACTCTATATGTGTGGCATGGCCCCGGAAGCGCTGGCGCGCCCATTCGAACGAAGCTCGAGCACCCAATTGTCGAGAGGGCGGCATCCCTGAAGCGATGGCGCGCCCCATCGGACGAAGTCCGAGCGCTTCTGACGAGGGCGAGGCGTTTTCGGAGAAAATGGCGCGCCCCATCGGACGAAGTCCGAGCGCTTCTGACGAGGGCGAGGCGTTTTCGGAGAAAATGGCGCACTTCGACCTAAATTCTTCGAACTCTCTATTTGAGACGTTGGAGGAGTGGGAACGCTATCTCGCATCAATGGACGCTGAGCGTCCGAGGTGCGGCGATGAGCGCTTTAGGCCGTAAATTCAACGCAATAGCGGCAGACAAGGCGGCGAAGCCCAAATATCCGCCGCCGTTCTCCCTGCGCCTGGCGCATGAAGAACGCGCACGCCTGGAAGCCGAGGCGGCGGGCGAGCCGTTGGGTGCCTATGTCCGCAAGCGCCTGCTTGGCGACGCCGCAGTACCACGCAAGCGCCGGGGCAACAGCCCGGTCAAGGATGCGGAAGCCCTGGGCCGGGTCATGGGCGCGCTCGGCCAGTCCCGTCTGTCCGCCAACCTGAACCAGTTGGCCAAGGCGGTGAATACGGGCTCGCTGCCCGTCACACCGGAAACCGAGGCCGATCTCAAGGACGCCTGCCGCGCCGTCACGGCCATGCGGGATGATCTTCTGCGCGCCCTCGGCAAGTCGCCGGGAGGCGGGCCGTGATCCTGAAAGCCAAGGAGCGCGGGAACGCGCCGCAGTTGGCTCGCTACCTCCTCGCCATGCGGGAGAACGATCATGTCGAACTGCATGAGGTCCGCGGCTTCATCAGCGAGAAGCTGCTGGAAGCCTTCAATGAGGCGGACGCGATCGCCAGGGGCACACGCTGTAAGAACTATCTCTTCTCGATGAGCCTCAACCCGCCGGAGGGCGCAAACGTCACCGCCGAGGCTTTCGAACGGGCGATCTCCCGGATCGAGCAGAAGATCGGACTGGAGAGCCAGCCGCGCGCCGTTGTCTTCCACGAGAAGGACGGCAGGCGGCACGCCCACGTCGTCTGGTCGCGCATCGATTCGGAGAAGATGCGGGCGATCAACCTTGCCCACTACAAGATGAAGCTCCGGGATGTCTCCCGGCAGCTCTACCTGGAGCATGGCTGGGAGTTGCCGCGCGGCTTGCAGGACCGCAGCCTGCGCGATCCTTTGAATTTTTCGCGGGAGGAATGGCAGCAGGCGCGGCGCGTCGGGCTCGATCCCAAAGAGATCAAGGCGGCGTTCCAGCAGGCATGGAGGGCCTCGGATAGCCGCGCCGCATTCGAGCAGGCGCTCAAGGAGCGCGGCTTCTGGCTTGCGCGGGGCGACCGGCGCGGGTTCGTGGCGGTGGACTATCGCGGCGAGACCTATGCCGTCGCCCGCTATGCCGGGATCAAGGCAAAGGAGGCTGAGGCCAAGCTGGGCGATCCCCAGAAGCTTCGATCGATCGAAGAGGTCAAGGCCGAGATTGCCAGCGGCATGACCGAGAGGCTCGAAGCCTTCATCAAGGACGTGGAGCGGGACGCCTCTCGGCGGTCGGCGTTCACCGATTTTCGCAAGGTGGAGATCGCGGGACGCCACCAGGACGAACGCGGGCGGCTCGCCGAAGCCCATGAGAAGCGCTGGCAGGCTGAGACCAGCGCACGGGCGGCGCGCCTGCCCCGCGGGTTCTCTGGACTCTGGCACCGCCTGACCGGCGGCTACGCAAAGGTCAAAGCCCAGAATGAGCGCGAGGCGTTCGAAGCCCTGCGCCGCGACCAGGCAGAAAAGGACGGGCTGATCGTTCGGCAGATCGAAGTGCGGCAGGCGCTACAGCGGGACATCAAAGCGCAGCGTGCAGCCGCCCAAGAAGAGCTGCTTCGCCTGCGCGAAGACATTGGACGCTACCAGACGCTGGGCGAGGATGACCGGATCATTCGCCGTACCCGCGATGCAGGCGACGACCCGGACCGGCCCAGCCGGCCCCGCGCACCACGCCAGAGGCGCAGACGCGGCTTCGACCCTACTTAGGGCAAAATGGGACTTGGCAGGTCGGGAAGGGCGCTCTGTGCGCCCTTCCGTCCGCCTACTCCTCATCCTCCAGCTTCTGCCGCAGGACGATCCGCCCGCCGTTAGCCGGGACCAGATCGAGCTGGAGCGTCATCCCCTTTGCGTCTTCGTGGTCCCAGGCCGCCCCGATGCGGGTCCAGTAGGATTTCTCGCCGCGCTCGCTCACATGGTAGGCGATCAGGGCGGGAGGCTGGGTTTCGCGGGCCTGCTCCTCGCGGCCCTTGTTGCGGTGACGTGTCGTCATGGTCTTCTCCTTTCGGGTTGGGTTTTCCTCGTAACGCCTTCCCGTCAGACTGGGCGGACAAGCCGGGGATGCACCGCAGGGGAACTGGCAACACGGCGCGCGTAGCGCGGTGGTGCGGGCAACCAGTTGCATCACCGGCGCGCGCGGTCAGGATCAGGCGTCAGAGTCGAGGAATACCCGGCCGCAAAGGAGCGACGACGGTACGGATTTTTCCGCAGCCCGCCGCGAGACAACCCCGGAAACCTCCAGCCAAGACCGCCCTCAAACTGCCAGGAAGCGCGCAGAGCGGCCGATATCCTTTCCCGCCCGCTGCGGGTCCATCGATCACAAGTGCAGAGGCGCGACTGCCTACCGGCTGGGCCTTCGGCGTCACGGCGCCATCTGTCCGGCGGGCCGATGCGGCTGATGAATGGCAGCGGCATGTGCGCCGTCCGTGCGTCCAGTCCATTCCTGAGGTCACAACAGCGCCCGGATGCTGCCCGACCTTTAGCGCGCGGGTGAAGCTCGCCCCGATCGCGCCCGCCTCCTCTTTCCGGTCGTCCGGCCTTCGGGCCTTTCAAATCACGTTCTGGCAGCCCGGTCCCGCCGGGATGCAAGCGTGAAGCTCCTCCTCTTCGTTGCGGCCTGCCTCGGCAGGTGCATCCCAGGACCGGCCTGCTTGGCCGTGAGGGTCATGAAAGGCCCGGATAGGCCGGGCTTCAACGGAAAGGAGGAGACCATGGTCTCGATCAATTCAACCTTCACAGCCGCGGCTGGCGGCAACGGCGTCAGCATCTTCTGGCTGCTGGTGTTCATCATCATCCTTGATGACGACAGGAAACGCCGCGCACGCAAGCCGGCACCACATCAAGCGGCGCCTCCGCCCGCCGGGCCGCGCCGGTAACGCAAAGCGCTCCGGCCCCGCAGGGCCGGAGCGTTGCGGTCAGAACCTGTGACTGACGGCTGAATTAAATACAACTTGGCACACAACTGCGAGCGCTCTAATTTGTTTCCAGCTAGAAACTGGGAGCCGGCACTTGACAAAGACGTGTATATTGCTTGGCACCGGTCGTGCCGCCCAGGAAGTCGCGAAGACTATTCAGGCAACTCATAAAGAGGTTGAACTAGCATGCTGGAGAAGTGCTGCCCGGATTCACCAAAGCGTCTCAACCGTCAATTGGACGGTAACCATCAAAAATATTGATTCATTCTCTGACAGATTTGTGAGCTCATCGATCAACAAGGTTTGTTTGATTGGAAGAGTATCTGATCAGGACATACGCCAGCCTTCGGACCGAGAAAGTCTGGCTGCACTTCTGAGAGATGGGGCAACGCTACCCAAGGTATTGAGGCGCTTGGCACAAAAGGTAAGCGCGAAAGGGATTGAATTTTCAAATCTTTCGAGGGAGTTCCCCGAGTTTTCGATCGAAGACTTTGTGGACCGACGTGCAGACACAAATGAGATTGGCTGGTTCAAAAAAGTACGGCACTCTGCCGACAGCGCTTCTGGTGTAATTGTTCCTGATTCTGCAGTCGTGTTTGACAACGATCAATTGGAGATGGAAAAAGAAGACGGCGTTGATGCCCTACTTGACCGAATTGGTGCGCATGGATTCGGCAAGGCCAAGCCGAGCATGTTAGTCAAGACCAGCCCTTCTGGCCTTGGCGCTATTTTACCTTGCGTAATCGGACCGCGAACCATCAAAAAAGCCGCAACTGCAGGCATAGGGCTAATTTTGGTCGATGCTGAATGCACCGTGCTTGTCGAGCGCAATCAATTTGGAGCCGAACTCTCCGCCCGTGGGGTCAAACTTATCTCAATCAACTAAGTTGACCTTGAGCACCCTTGGCGTCTTTCGTTGCTTTGGTGACAATCCCATTGGCAGCAATTCCAACTTCCTCGTCCAGCCCTTCATGCCTAATTCGCTCAAGCCAAGCTCTGATCCTGTCAGCTTTGGACTGCGTCGTCGGTGTAAATCCAGCGGATATATTTGCAGAAAAGGATCGGATATCTCCTGTTGGGTCGCGTTGGCAAAGTATATAAGCGTCCGGTAGATCGAGCAAACACGGGACAACAAAAACCAGCCTGCCAGTTCGTTCGCCTTTGACATACCGCACCACGCGGTCGATCTCGTGGTGTCTCACAATAATAACTAGTGTCGTTTCCGTCGACTCTATCAGTTTGTCCAATTCGCACCTGCATTCATCATATTTGTCTAAAAAATCGACCCAATCAGTACACAGAAACCACGTTTCTCCCTTCCTACTAATCGCTACCCTCTCGCCTACTGGAGAAATGACGCTCTTTGCGAGGTCGGCATAGTGCTCGTATATTACCGATGCCGCATCTTTACAAGGGGCTTCGCCCAGAGTGCACTGATATTCATACAGCCTACGTATAGAAACCAAATCAAAAAAATCTCTATCCGCACTATTGACTATTGGACCTATTGCCTGCCTAGGCCGCTCGACAATCTTCGAAAGCTTTGAGACTGAAATGTTCAGCTGCTTCAAAAGGATTTGGTCGCGCGCACTCATCTACAATCGTTTACCTCACTATGGACCGGAGACCGATATCACGAAAGCGGGGTTGGTTCCAATGAACTGGAGTTCATGATCGACCGGCCACTAGATACAACCATGAGCGACAGCTCGTGTCCAGAGTAGACGAACTTGTGTGGTACAGAACACGAACATCGACAGGGTAGCGTCGAAATTCCGCACTGGTAGTGTTGAGTTCATTGCGTTTCGCTGACTCGATCAAGCATTGGTTGAAAAATTGCTCGCAATTGACCGGAATCGCATGGCTGCGGTGGCATTGGCGTGAGTGAGCCGGAGTCCTGGCTGATTTTGATGAAATATGTTTGCAATTGATGGTTTCTGTTCTAAACTCAAATCAGGTGGCGTTCGACAGCTGCCTCCACCGCAACCGACAAGGGCCTAATTGGACGGATTTGCAGGTATTTCACGGCAGCGAGCCTGATGGAACTGGCAAAATCCGCCAATGCCTTACTTGTCCAGACACAAGGACCATGCCTATGTGTGAAGATCTGGGTGGCAATGGCCGCTGCGGCCCCGCAAATGCGACGGACGAAAGGACCCAGCTTTTTGTGGGTCAGGCTGATGAATTCATCGATAAGGGGCTTGCTCAACTGGGCTTCTCTAAACTGGCCGATGTGGCGACGGCCGGATTGCCCAATTCTCGCGAAGTAGAGCCGGTGATTATTCGAGACTATCGGAATATTAAAGCCGACGAGATGGATCAGATGGTTCATCAATATTTTGGTCGCGAGGCCAACACCCATTTTTTGGTGTTGAATCCGGACGCGCCTCCCCGGTCGACCCACCCACTTCTTGATCTCTGCGGTCAATTGCGGGAGGCGATGCCCGTGGCGTTCCCGGTTAGCCATCCAATGGAAACACATCCAGAGGCAGTTTCCCGGTTTGGCCGTCCCGATGGGACCCTCAAAATCTATGATCTTGAGACGAAGGACGGTTCAAACGGCTACCGCGAACAAGCGGAGACGTCAGAAGAGTTTCTGGCCCACAACGATGGCCTTGGCTATGCGGGAGCCGTGGAAGCCGTAGCGCTATATGCCGACTCAGTTCCTCTGGCTGGTGGCTATACCTTCTTTTCCAACTTTGTAGAAAAGGCGCTTTACCTCGCGGCAACCGACATCGAAGCATTCCGGTCGCTATTTCTACCCGATGCTATGACGGCGCTTCGCCCGAGGGGCAAGGGTGCGATCTGCGTGACGACGCCAATCTGCTTCATCAATGAACAGGATCAGCCTCAAGTTTTCTTCAGAGTGAGGACTGGCGAATATCAAATCTCTTGGCGGACCGATGTGCCCGCACTGGTCCGCGGGATCAAATTCTTGAACGAAATGGCGAAGCCTTTTGCACCCGGCTCGACCTTTGTTCATCTAATGCGCAAAGGTCAAGGGAGCATCGCTAGAAACGGCTTTGCGGTTCACGGACGCACCGCTTTCTTGAATGGGAAGGAGTTGGGGCAGAGGCGAGTACTCGCACGGAAGTGGTTCATGACTGCGGAGAGGCACACTGTATATAAGCATGTTCCCGGGATGCACATCAAAAGGACGTATGCTGCAATCTACCCCGAACTCTTCGGCGAAGCGCGCCTTTACGGTGAATGGAACTACGATTCCAAGCTCGGCTGCAACATCAATTCAATAGCAGCCGAATAGGCCATGCCGAGGCGACAGCGACTTTTGTTGACCTTGGCAGGTGGTGGCGAAGCGCCAGCCGGTTCATGAGGGAAAGGCCGTGGAGCGGGGCTCGGCAGGAGAGCGGGATGCCACGCGGCTACGGCTAGTCCTGCGGCGGTGCGAAGAACGTCCCGACTTCTACACCAAGCGCCTGCGCGCAGCCCCAGAGCCTCGATGCGGCGATGCGGTCCGTGGCGTTTTCGTACTTCTGGATTTGTTGAAAAGAGACGCCGACGCGGTGGCCAAGTTCAGTCTGGCTCATATTGGCCTTTAGACGTAGGCGTCGTAGGTTGGCACCGACGATCTGATCGACGGGGTGGGGGTCTGTTTTCATGGCGGTTCCTCCTTCTTGTTGGTGATTGCCCGCATCAAGGTCCGTGGGCAGACGCGATAGCGGCTGGCCAGGTCCTTGAGAGTTTCGATCTGTGCCGCGAGCGCCGCCCGCGCGGCTTCCACCTGTGCCGCAGCAAGCTTCGGGGGCCTTCCCAGGTGAGTTCCGCGCCGTCGCGCGGCCTCCATGCCTGCCTTGGTCCGCTCGGCAATCAGCGCACGTTCCAGTTCGGAGAAGGCGTTTCGGATTTGGTAGTTGAAGCGCCCCATCGGGGTTGCGGTATCGAACGCCTCGGTGAGTGCCCGAAATTCCACACCCTTTGCCGCCAGCTCCTCCAGCACACGCAGCGCGTCCAGGAGGGAGCGAAAGGCCCTGTCCATCTTCCAGACCAGCAGGGTGTCGCCGCGCCTGAGGGCGGCAAGCGCCGCCTGGAACTGGGGCCGCTCGACAGCGACGGCTGACACGCCCTCATCCCGGAAGATGCGCTCGCACCCCGCCGCAGTCAGCGCGTCGAGCTGGAGGCTGAGGTTCTGTTCTTCTGTCGATACGCGGGCGTAGCCAATCCTCATTGCAATTCGTAGCCGCGGCCTCCTGGGACGCGGGCGGTGTGGGTTCATCAATGCGTTGCTGAGCGCCACCCGCGCCGGCCGCAGGGGTGACAAAAGGGAACCCTTTCTGCACGGCGCTTGAGAGCGGTCAGCCGCCATCTCGCTGGGCTGTATCACCAGCCGCAAGCTAGAATAGAGATATAGAATAACTGCGATCTATTGTCCATATTTTATTGACAAAAGGGTTCCTTTTCTTCAGCTCTTCAGGGATTAATTCAGTGAAAAAGACCCGCAAAACTTCGTATATTGCAGGTTTTATGTTGGTTGGCGCAGGGCTTTCGTTGCTCTCTGCGCCTGCGGCAGCCCTTACCGCCGGAGATGTCGTGGACCGGATGAGTTCCGATCAACGGATCGGCTATCTCGCCGGCACGGTCGAGATGGCGGCGTTTCTATCCGGTCTCGCCGGGAATGCAGACCGGGCCGACTGCCTCACGTCCTGGTTCTACGAGCAGGACGGGACGGAAACGATCGTTGCCGCCCTGTCGCAATACAGGGACCGCCAAGCGCTGCCTGTTCTGCACCTGCTCATGAACCGGGCATGTGGGGAGTGACTGCGGGTTAGGACGGCCTGAAAGGATCGGTCGGCGCGGCATCCGGTGCGGGAGCACCCAGGGGAGGGGCAACTTCCGCCCCCTGGTGCGGCTCAACCTGATTGGCCGCGTCGGCGAAGGGCTGGCCGAGGCTAAGTCCGGTTTCGGAAGCGGGGTCGTAGTCTCTTGCGGCTGATGTCGTCCGCGTTGGTGCCGGGAGACGATCATCCTCGGGGGCGCTGCCCGGAAGCCGGTATACTGCGGCGACGCTGGGCGGCATGGACGCTTCGAGGGCATCAAGCTCGTCAAGCGTACCTGCCAACGCGTCACTCGAAGGGTCGTCGCCGATCTGGTCCCGGCAGCGCGCAACCCGGTCACGGAAATCCCTGGCAGAATCAACCGACTGCTGGGCTTCCAGGAACTGCTCCCAACTCCCGGCATCCGGGTTCCACGACTCCCAATCGATCTGGTCGCCGGCAACCTCGTTGCCATGCTCGTCGTAGATCGTGCCGTCCGCGGCCTGGAAGATGGAGAGGCCATCGGCCGTGCGGTTGGCTGAACGCAGTAACTCTTCCCTGAGCCGCTCGGCGTCGTGCAGTGCCCGCACGCTGGCGCGGTCGAGCGCGTGCAGGCGATCATTGATCTCCTGAATCTGCTGCGTCTGGAGCCGCTGCTGTTCGAGAATCTGGGCAAGGTCGGTAAGGTGGGCGGTGCGCTGCGATTTCCGCGAGTTTTCCGCCTCGGCATTCGAGGAGCCAACCTGCCCGCTCAACACCGACCCATTGTCCTGTGCCGCGAGATAGGCGAGCTTGCGCCAAAGCTCTTGTGTCGGTGTCGCCGCTGCCCTGAATTCTTGCCCCGCCGCCAAATTCATAGACTATCCTTTCTTCCCCATTGTTCTTTTATTATACATGATATTAGTTTTGATTTGCCAATTTAGAGTTCCATGATTTAAGCTTTGGCGAATGCCGCTCTTGTCATCACTTATGGGTGGCAAAACGGATATATCCGAAATCACTCGCGTAAGGTATCGAATTATGATACTTTGCGTGAGTGAATATGGAACGACAGCATCAAAGCGTCCGCCACTACCTCGACAGCCTCGCGGCTGCCGGGCAGTACCACTTCGCCAGCACGCAAATCCAGGAATCCCTCGGCGTCTCGGCGGCGGCGGCGAAACTCGCACTGAATCGCCTTGCCAAGCAGGGCCTGATTGCCGCGCCTGCGCGAGGTTTCTACGTCATCGTACCGCCGGAATACCGGGCACTTGGCTGCCTGCCGGCCGATCAGTTCATTCCGGCCCTGATGGAGCGGCTGGGCCTGCCTTACTACGCCGGGCTGCTGAGTGCCGCGCAATACTACGGTGCTGCGCATCACCGGCCGCAGGAGTTCCAGGTCATCGTCGCGAAAAATCGGCGTCCGGTCGCCTGCGGTGCCGTGCGGGTGCAGTTCGTCGCCCGCAAGCGGACCGAAGAGGTGGCGACCCGCGCGTTCAACACGCCGCGCGGAACCATCCAGGTGTCCACGCCGGAAGCGACGGCAATCGACCTGGCCGGCTATCCTGGCCATGTCGGTGGCCTCGATCAGGTCGCAACCGTGCTGGAAGAACTGGCTGAGCAGATCGACCCGGATGCACTTGAGAAGGCGGCGCTGACGGCACCACTGCCTTGGGCGCAGCGCCTTGGCTACCTCCTCGACCTCGTCGATGCGGGAGACAGAGCCGGCCCGCTGCGCGCCCATGTCGAACACCATGTGCGCGACTATGCGCCGTTCATCCCCGGAGCGGCGAAGGACAGCAACCGGCGCGCATCCGCCTGGAAGCTGATTCTGAACGCTGACGTGGAGCCCGAGCTGTGATCCCGCGCGACTACATCACCGCGTGGCGGCGCGAGGCACCGTGGGTACGGAATTCTATGCGTACTCAAATAGCATATTGATATCGAAGATAGAACAAATCAGAGAAGTCCTTGCGGGTCCTGCACGGGGCCTCGGCCTGCGCCTATGCGCGCGCAGGGCTGGTTTCAACGCTTGCTGAAGAATTTGTCCCGGTTTTCAGCTATCGCCCCTGCAAGGAATGCACGAACAACCACATCCACCAGCTCAGACCGGCGATCGCGGCGATGTTCGTTGCGCCGAATAGGAGCGTTATCAATCCGCCGGGACGATTAAACAGCGGGATGCTCCGTGTGACCTCGGGTACGAAACGGAAGGAAAGGACAAAGGCCATCATGGTGATGAACAACCCGGCAATCTCGTTGCCCGCGGGATGAATGAAAATCCCCGTCCACGCGCGCCAGATATCTTCCACGGTCCGCCTCCTACCGGATTTCGTCGTCGGTGCCAAAATCATCGTGCGCCAGCGGTCCGGCGGACAGCGGCGCGGCGAGTCCCAGCTCTCGCTCCAATCCGTTTTTCGAATCTATTTCCTGCAACCGCCACACTAGGGTCGGGACTCAATTGAGCCACCAGAGGCAGGTAGCTGCGAGGAATACGGCGGACAGGAAGGTGTCGGCGCGTTTGTCGTAGCGCGTTGCGATCCTTCTGAAATCCTTGAGCCGGCAGAACAGGCGTTCGATGGTGTTGCGCCGCCTGTAGGCGATGCGATCGTAGCTGTGGGGATGCTTGCGGGTCGGGTTCGGGGGAATGACGACCTCGCAGCCACGCTCAGCCAGCCAGTCTCTGAACCGCCGGGCATCATAGGCTCGGTCGGCGATCAGTTGGCCGGGCGTGGGGATGCGGTCCAGCAGGGCGGCCACACCAACCAGATCGTGGATCTGTCCTGGGGTGACGACGAAAGCGATGGGCCGGCCAACGGCGTCGGCTACGGCATGAACTTTGGTCGTCCGTCCGCCGCGCGTTCGGCCGATGGCGTGGGCGAGGTCCCCCCTTTTGCCCCCGCCGCCGAGCGGTGCGCCTTGATATGGGTGGAGTCCACCGCCGTGGTGCTGACCGCCAGGCTGGTGCCGGTCAGGGCGTAGAAGATGTCCTCCCACACCCCCTGTTTGCTCCACCGATTGAAGCGGTTGTAGATCGTCGTGTAGGGGCCGTACTCCGCCGGGCAATCGCGCCACCGCGCCCCGATCTTCAGCACATGGACGATGCCGGAGATCACCCGCCGATCATCCACCCGGTGCGCACCGCGCCGGCCTCGCGGCAGATACGGCTCGATCCGCGCCCATTCCTCGTCCTTCAACCAGAACAGCGTCCTGCCCATACAAGCCTCCAACCGTTTGGAAGCTTGAATCACATCCGCCGCACAATCGGAATCCCTAATTGAGTACGGACCCTAGTGTCCTCGCCATTTCGATATCTCTTGGACCGAACTCGGCAATGGTGAGGCGTCTTCCCTGATACCGCATCGTCACCTGGACCGCGTCGCGAAAAACGCGCGCGACGCGCCTGACCCGATCGCGGTCCTCGCGCGCTTCTTCCGCCGCGATCTGCTCGGATTTGGCGCGCGCATGCGGCTCAACGGCGTATTGTCCCGTCCGGCGAGGATGCCGCTCCCCGTTGATGAGGACGGCATCGGGTAGCAACGCCACATTGAGATCCCGTCTCATGGCACGTCTTACAAGGATAGGCGGCAAGAAAAGCAGCCCGAGAACGAAAGCAACCGAATAAAAAAGGGCGACCGTCGCGGGCATGTAGTTCCACCGGCCGTAAAGGGCTGTTCCCATCAGCGTGCACGAACCCGGAAGCCCGAAAGCCAACACTAGCATCAAGAGGGCCGGCATTCCCTGTTGCCACCAGAGCGATGGCGGGAAATATGAACCCTGAATCAGAATGCCCTCGCCGTCTGTTAGGCGCACCATCCGCGGCCAGTCCATTCTCCCGGTCGAAAAGCCACGCATGTCAATCTGGGGCATCGAACATGCCCCGGAAAAGCTCATGACTATCATACTTGACGCGCCGAATAACAATTGGCCGTATGCCGGGCCGCAAGATCAGCTGGCGCTGTTCCCCGCTGTCCCGCCCGAAGTAGCGGCAAACCTCTTCCGCCGTGAGCAAGGGATGGACTTCGAGGGACCAGTTCTGGCCAATCGCTCCGGTGTCCCGCTGCCCGAATGTCACTTCGTTACTGCGATTCACTTGGATCGAGGTGGTGCCGCAGCGCTCGCTGACGTACTTGAGTGTCGTCGCGTCCGCGTTGCCGAAGAACGCGCAGAGCCCGGCATTGCCCAGGAACGTCTCCCAGCCATCCCGGTAATGACGCTGGAGCTGTGTCAGGTCTTGCAAAACTATAAGGAGCTTCATCCGGAAGCCAGCGACTAAGGCTGCCGCGACTTCGAGCTGTTTCATGTGCCCGAGGATGTGGAATTCCTCAAGCATGGCCAGCACGGGGATCTTCGGTTTCGTCTTCTCGCGCTCCATCGCTTCGAGCGCGAGATTGATGAACAGGCGGAACCATCTGTTGCAGGCGCTCATCCGTCCCGCCGGCAGACAGAGATACACGGTCACCCCGGTCAGCACGGTTTTCAAGTCAGTCAGCGCGAAACGCTCTTGCGCTACCTCCGGCGCGAGCGAATCGCGGAGTTGCCCGTAGTCGAGGAACTTTGTGTGCCGCCGCGCAGTCGAAAGGACCGAGTCTTGTTCCCGGTCCGGCTTCTCGAAAAAATCCACCGTCGCCGCCGCGATCAGCGCCGCGAGTTGCGCCAGTCTTCTGGCTTGCGCAGGGTCGCCTTCAACGCCAGCCAGTGCCTCAAGTACTGCGGCATTCGCTGCCATCTCCCGCCGCAAGCCGGGCATGCCCTCCACCGTCTTCCCTTCGGCGGAGTCGTAGCAGGTCGCGCCCCTGGTAATGAGATCGCGCACGGTCACGAGTGTGCGCTGACCCTCATACCCCTCCCAGGTCGCTACGTGCACGATCAGCCCTTCGATGAAGTTGCGCGCCGAATCGTTCCAATGCGGATCGCGGTCGTTTCCACCATCGACGACAACAAGGGCGTCTGCGATCAGCGCGGCATCTGCGACCAGAGTTGGTCTTTCTGCCCCAAGCAGTTTCATCGGGTTGAAGCCCGCGCGGAACGGCGTCAGCCGCTCTGCGCATATTTCGAACGGATCGACGACGCACACACGCTGGCCCATTTCGCTCCTGCGGCGGGCCGTTACGTTGGCCAGCTCACCCTTGGGATCGAGGACAAGCGCCGACCCCACATAGGTGAGAAGGGTCGGGATCAAGCAAGACCGTCCTTTTCCGGCGCGCGAGCCAGCGCACAGAACGACGTGACGGTCATCGCCAACGCCGATGGCTTGGCCGCCCGCGACGTGGAACTCTCCGTTTCGCTCCTCGACGGTGCCGCCGACGGCCCCAAGAAAGACCTTGGATGGGCCGTGGCGAAAAACTTCCCTCTCGGCGAGTTTGGCCGGATCAATGAAGGTCGAAAACGGCGCCAAATGGGCGCCTAGATATTTGCGCGACTTCACCCCGCGCGGCAGATCGTTCAGGACCGCCCCGGCATCAAGCAGCGGATCGGGACGATCCCAAGATCCGGCGGAGTTGTCAGAAGTGGCCATATTTTTCGGAAATGAACCTATCGAGGCCAAGGCACAGCGGCAATTTTATAGCAGAGGAGTATCTTTTTGTCAGCATTCGCGCAAGGGGGGATGTGATGCTATCTTTCGTCACCTAAAGTTGCGCCAATTGCATTGTTCAAAAACCAGTGATAGCTATGGCAAGCGCCGCGAAACAAAGCAGTGCCGGGCGCTAAAAGCGCGAGCAAGAGTCGGCTAGATCGCGGAGGCCTTGCACGCTGAAAGAAGGGGCGTCAACCGGGCTAACACACTTTAGTTCATGTCGTCCGGGAGACATGTGAATTGACAGTTTGTCCAGAGGGCCCTCTTGGGACTACATCTCAAATCCGTACACCTCCTCCTTGGGTCAAACGCTCCCTGGCCGTGGGGCTTCTCCTTCGAACGTCCCTTTCCACCATTGAGGCGGGGGCGGGCCGCGGCCCACATGGCCGCTGTGGCCTAGTCGTTCAGGCGAAGAACCTCGCAGCCAGCGTTCGCCGGTAACGTGCACAGAAACGCGCGCTCACCGAGCGCAATACTAAGCAAAGGAAAGACGAGCCTCGCTCCAGCGGGAAATCAGGGAGAAGGGGAAGGCGCGCGACTGCGGCCTGAGTCGCGAGCGCAGTAGATCGCCTAGGGTGGCCCTAGCGCCTACTCGGATACGCTCCGGTCCGCGGCCAGCGCCATGGCGGCCCGATGGAGCGCCGTTTCATCTTCGATGATCGATCTCGCAGAATAAGCGGCTCGCGCGTATGCCGAAATCGAGTGTGTCGGGGCAAATTGGCCGTCGCGTTCAATGCGCCGGCCCGTAGGGCCGCAGATCGACTCGATATCGCTAATGCTCACGTAGCCAAGATCGGGATAGCCCATTCCAAGATCGTGGAGGCCGAACGCGTTATCGGCGTCAAGCTCGGTGAGAAGCCAGACGCAATTCGCGTCCGGTGTGAACAACTTAACGACGGGGACGAAATCGCGATTAGTGAGACCGGGAAGCCGGCGATCCTCGATCGAGACAGCTGCTTCCGTATCCTGGGCCAGCCGCCTGAATTCGGCGTTGTTTTCAACCATCCGTTTTCGAAGACTATCAGTTAGTAGTTCGTCCATATTCATAATCACTTCAACGAGCTCAAAATTTGTATCATTGTGCCACAAGCAACTTCGGAATGTCAAAAATCGCTGGAGAACACCGATGAGCGAGCCTCAGCATCCGTCCGCTCGTGATCCCTTCGACAAAAGCGCAGCCGAGATCGAAGCGTGGCGGCAGCAACAGATCGCGGCGCTTACCGATAAGCAGCGGGAGGCATACGAACAAGCCTGCCGCAACACCGGTGAAGACCAAAAGCGCAAGGCTCAGAAATTGGCTAGCTGTCGACATCTTGAGATTAAGGAGAAGATGCTCCGTAAACTCCTGGAGGCTCCGGAGCTCGAGTTGAACTACGATGGTCGCAAGGTCCGGTTGAATGAGGCTACTGCACGAAACCTCATCGAGAAGCACTTCCGGCCGAACCAACCCGAGGACCAAACAGTGCTAGGTAGGATGGTTCAGGACGCAGCAAGAGCGGCGATCCGCGACATCGATCATCAACATAGATGCTCGATCGAAGCCACCAAGCAGGAAGGGCGCCAGAAGCTTGATTACGTGTTGCACGCCTTCGAGCGCGCACGTGAACTGCGGCCAGACCTCCGCCAGGAGTTCGCGCGCGCCAGTGACAGGGACAAGGCTCGGACCGATTTCAAGGAGGCGGTCACTGGGCGAGGTCTTGAGGCCGTTAAGAGCGAAGCGATCGCTCGCGCCATCGAGAAGGTCCGTCAGAAGGAGCAGCAGGAAATCGCCCGTGGCAATCGCGATACGGGCCGCGAACGCCTGACCGACACCTTCAACAAGACGCGATAGCCACCGCCGTTGCCAACGACGGCAAATCGTCCTGTGGTTGCCCCGTGAACTGGCCCTCTCTTCCCGCAGACACTGTGAATCATATCCCCAGACCAATGGGAATCCCCATATTCCGCCTACAACGACATCGCTCTAGATATCGATGTCATGGATGATGATGGAACTCCAGGAGCTTCGCGCATCGATTCAATCGGCGCGCCCGGTCGCGCGGAGCACGAGATGCAGCAGACTGAACAGGCGTTGGAAGAGATAGTCGGCCTGCTCAAGGCCTTGAAGCGGCTCCTTGTCGGTCTCAGAGTGGCGGATGCGCAGGGTGTTGCCGATCGATGTCAACGCTTGCGCTTCGGATTCCAAGAACTGGCGGAATTTGACAGCGGTGGCCCCGGCGCTTCGATCAAGCAGGCGTGAGGCCTGTTCTTTTTTGTTGGCCCCCGGTTCCAACGTCTTGATCCGCTCGAAGGCGTCCCAGAGCTTCTCCAGCGCGTCGTAGCGGTCAACAGGCTGGGGCGAGAGAATGCGACGGCGCCCTTCCTCCAGCAGCTTGTCGGTGTCCGCATCGCCGGTGTGGAAGATTGCCTGGCGCAAGGCCTCCCGAAGGCCAGGAGGCCCCAAACGCTGAACAACACCTTCGGCAGTCAGGTCGAAGGCGATTCCATTGCGCGCGAACAGCCGGTTGGCGGAAGCTACAAATTCGGCAAGTCCGACATTGCGGTCAAAACTGAGGTGGCTGTGTCCAAAGAAGGAATGAAAATCCCTCTCGATCGGTTGGCCAACCGACCGCGCACTGAATTCAAGAAGATCGAGAATTGCCAGGGTGTCGGGAAGATCGTCGGGCCGCAGCTGGTCCGGCAGCTCCGGGATTTCCGCCTGGGCCGTTCTCCAGAAAACCACGGCATCCGTACCACACGGGCCTCGGCCATCAGGACACTGATCAGGGAACGCATAGCCGAATGAGCCATCGCCGATCCGGTTCTCAATCAGATCCCAGATCGCCCCCCAGACGCGAAGGGGGATGGTTTCTCCAGTACGTGCCCGCGGCCCCCTCTCGCGGTCGCTAAAATACGTCACACCCGTCACAGCTTTGCTCCTGGCAGGCGAGCTAGGATTGCCTGGTCAAGGCGCCGATGTAGAAGCGAGACCAGCGTCAGCAAGTCCAGCGCGTCACGTTCAGCTATGGCCCAGGTGATCTTCGGAGCGTGAGCGGTCGGGCTTCGGAAAGTGCCGAACAACCCCTTCAGCAGATTCATGATACCGCTGTGCTCCCTCTTCTCGCTTTCGCTCTGCAAGGTATTGAAGGCCAGTAGCGGATATATTAACGCGAAGCCGCCGCGCTGATCCGCTGCTGTGGGATTGGAGCCGGACGACTACGTGGCGGCATGTCAAAGCGGTCATGGAAGCCGCCGGTATCGAGGACGGGCCGCATGCCAGCCCCAAAGGGCTACGGCACGGCTACGGTGTGGCCCCGATCAGTGCCGCCGTGCCGCTCAACCTTCTGTCTAGATGGATGGGGCATGCCATGATCGAGACGACGGCGATCTACGCGAACGCCCTCGGCGACGAGCAGCGGGCCATCGCCGAACGGATGTGGGCTTAGGCCCCTGCTCTTTCCCGCGCGAAGGCCTCTATATGACTCAGTCGAGCACCGCCTCTGGCTGCTTAATCTCATCAAGAGCACTATGGATAGGCTAATTCTTCGGAGTGAGGAGCAGGAATCAGTTTGCACGCTCCCAAATAATATTTCCGTTATTCTCGTACGTAATGTTGATATGGGTTGCTCCGCCTATCCGGGCAGCCTCCCAATTTCCGAGAAACCCACTTAATACTTTGCTTGCAAGCTCTCCAAAAGCAGCATCAATAATTGAGCAAAGAGGGCCAACCCAATTATTGTCCTTTACTCCGCAGTGCCATCGCCACCGATCTTGCTGCAGCGCCCATCTATCGACTCGCTGACCTTTCCTCAACACGATTGCCGGCCCTGTGTCGCCTTGCGGTCGCTGGCCACCCCCAATGTCAAAATACTTAGTGAATACGACTATGTAGTCCTGGGATCGACATTTATCGTCCGTCCTTTCGCCCATCTTAGGTGCTCCTTCTTCTAGTGTATAACCCTTTTTGAGATGCTTTTGTGAGGATTGGTAAGTTGATTGATCTTGCCGCTGCACCCACAGGCTCTCTTATTGGATGCTGCATATTTCACAATAGCATCCGCAGAGGCGTTAGCATAACTAGTTTGGCAATTTGATGGTAGCGAAATGCACCCTCAAAAACAACCATTTGTCCGGGATTCCCCATGTGGATCCCTCCCCATCACCTACGCCGCCCTTTCCAGCGACCAGGCGACACGCTCCGCAATGAAGCGGGCGAACGGTGCGATATCCTGCCCTGTGCTGGCGCTTTCGAGCGCGGCGAGATAGGTCTTGCGGTCCTCAACACGGATGACCGTCCAGGGATAGCCCCCTGAGGCGAGCATGGCGTTCATGAGGAACCGCGCCATCCTGCCGTTTCCGTCCGGGTAGGGATGGATGTAGCCGAACATCCAGTGTCCCAGCACCGCGCGCACGGATGGCTCCGGTTCCCGTTCAAGCAGATCGAACAACGCGGGCATGGCGTCGCGCACGGCCTCTTTGCGCGGCGGAACATGCCTGGAGCCCCGCAGGTACACGGCGTCGTTGCGGTAGCCGGCGAGCGCAGACGGCGTAATGAGACCGGCCGTAACGCAGGGCTGAAAGAGTTCGCGGTACCAGTCACGGTGCGCGGTGCGGACAAGACCAGCCGCTCCCGCACCCGCGACGATCTCGGCAACGGCAATCTTCACAAGCTGGAATGCCTGCCAATAGCCGCGCGCAGCCAGCGCATCGCGGCTGTCGCGGTCGCGTTCAAGATGTTCGGGGTCCCAACCGCCCGATCGCACCCGCTCAATCAGGTCGGGTGTAACGCGATAGCCCTCAATCGACAGCGAGTGGTAGGCATCGCTCTGGTAGATGTCATCGACGGCGCGCAGATAAGCCGTCCGGTTCGTCGGCAGACCGGGGCTCCGGGGAAATGCTTCGATGACGGGCGTCCTGAACATCTCCCACATCGCCTGCATGCGCCCGACGATTGGGGCTGCGCCATGATCGGTCGCGCCCAAGCTTCGATCTTGAGCGAACGGATCGCTTTCTCGGACATCGTAGCCTGCGGCCTTCATCGCACGGAGAATCTCATCGGCGATTTCCGGCCGGCCTGCCCGGCGGAAAGCCCCCGCTAGCCGGCCGGCGATGGCCGAGTGTCCTCCGTCAAGCAGGCGCCCGAGAACATCGGACGCATCGCGGACGGCCGAGAGCACGACCTGTGCTTCAACCGGGCTGCGAACGAAGAAAGCTTCGGGCACCTTGATCAGCGCCGCTTCGGGCGTGAACAGACGCAATCCTTCGTGCTCTGTCAGATCGTCGGACGGCAGCATGTCCTTCTGTCTCAGGTCATAGAAGGACGTGCCGAAAAGCAGCTCCACGGTGTTGTTCGCACCCCTGGGCGTGTAGATGATTACCTGTGGGGGAATGACGGAGTTTTCGCCGTGCAGCAGGAGTGATTGCTCCGGCGATAGATGCCACCGCTCACCGAACCGCTCAGCGCAGTAGGACGCACAGAACTCCCAGAACGAGGCGAACCACGGGGTGGTGTCTCCGGGATCGGAGCCAGGGTTGGAAGACAATAGCCAGCCTTTCATAACCTCCCGGAGAAACCCGTTCCTGAGCAGGCGCTCCCTGTGGACGCGCGTAAGCTCTCGGGAGCGGAAAATTCGTCTTCCGCCCTGGTGGAGCGCCTCAAGCTGTGCGAGTGAGGTTGCAAGTTTCTCGTTCGGTGTGGCCATTGACGTTTCCTGTCTCGAGGTCTCCCAAGTGTTTAGAGATGCGTGCCAACAAGTATATAATGCCGTGAATATACAAGTCAATAAAGCCGTGATTTGACGCGTCTAAAGCGCTGTGCGATTGCACGTATATTCCGCCGCAAAAAGGCAGATGCCGCCCCGTGAAGACGCCGCCAGCGGACAACCGCCCTCCATGGAATGGCCGCCGGGGCGTCAAGAGGGGAGAGCGAAAGCCTCTCCTTGGTCGAAGGTCCAGGGGCGCTGATACCCCCTGGTGCTGTCCAGGCGGCAGGAGCTTGGTCGTGGTCCATCGGCGAAACGGTGGCGGCATCCGATCCGCGGAGGGTCGGTCTCCATGAAATGGTCATGGGGGTATCGGGGGCAGCAGGAACGCTCCCCTGATTGCCGGTCAAGCGGGCAAGCGCTTGTGCATGGTTCGGTGCAGGTGGAGAGGCATATCTCCAGGCCCTGCGAGTGGGTTCAGGGCGGCGCGATAGCCCCCTGATCGATGGGTGCAGGGAGAGCGAAGTCTCCCGCGAGTGATGGAACGGTGATACGTTCCGATGGCCCGGAACCTGCTCGATGCGGGTGAAGGGCCATGGCCGGGGGGATGCAACGGGGGGTGCGCAGCGGTCCCCCTTGCCAAGATGGTTTTGTACTACAAAACACATCTTGCAAACGTACCAATTGGGGCCGCTGAGCCTGATTGGCAGGCCAGTCCGAGAGCTGACCAGCCTCCCCGACGTCCGGCCAGACTAAGCGATGCTCAGGGCGGATAGAACCTCCTCATCAAACCGTGGATCGGATGCGGGAAGCACGGCCGTTTCGATCTCCGCAAAGGGCTTCTTCGACCGGAACGCGACGAAGGGGAAACTCGGATTCTCGCGGCGTCCGCTGATACCCATCATCGTTCCGCTGAGGCGGATGATTGGCAGCGGCCCGTTTAGCGCGTCCTGCCAGGTGTCCGCCACGTAGAGCTTCACACGCTCCGCGTTCACGCCAAAACCGAACAGGACGAGGTTGGCCGCTGTGAACATGACCGCGCCCTCGTCCGCCTCCAGGATATGCGCGTCGTGATAGGCATCGTCGATGTAGTCCTGTTCCTCACGGAAGCGGGTGAAACCACCACTCGTCCTGAATAGCAGGCGTGAAACCAGAACCCGGTCGCGTCGCGCCGGAGTCGTCCAGGCGGGCCGAAAGACCTCAAAGGCACCGTCGAGCTTGCTCAGGTCCTTGGCCAGGGGTTGAGCCAGGCGCACGGCGTTTTCGGCAGCATAGGCGAGCAAGCCGGACGGAAGCTGTCCTCCGGGTCGGTATAGATTCGTCTGGAAATCCGGCGCACGTTCCAGGAATTCGAAGACTAGACGCTTTTTGTGAGATTGCGCATTCCTGACGCGCTCAAGTCCCTCCTGTTGCCATCGGACCAGAGTAGAAGACGTGATAAGGGTAGCATTGCGACTGTGCGCGGTGCCCATACGAGCCTTATTTGTCGAAACGGCGCTTGGGCAAGCATTCAACGCCCCGGCCAGACGCTCAAGTGCTCCTTTCTCGCCAGCAAGGGTGCTCAGAGCCTCCAAGAGGTTCCTGTTGTTCTCTTCGGTTTCTGACCACGGCATCCCGCACCGGTTCCCGCAAATCTCTGCATCGATGCGGAGATTTGCACGGATGTTGCGGATAAAAAAGTGCAGTTCTCTGCGTAGTTCCCCTTTCCGGCGACGCAAATATGCCGAGTACCGAAGCCGTGAATTGGCTTCGCACTGCGAAACAGAGGGAACTGCGATGAATAAGGAAACCCAGCAGGCGTACCAGGTTGGCAGGTACTCGACGGGTACCGTCAACACGAACGGCATGACCTACCAGCAGAGGCAGCAGATCGACGCTGCCTTCAATGCCGGTCGCAGGGATGCCGGCTCCTCGAACACCGGATTCTCGAACAACGGCTTCAAGAACACCGGTCAGAACGGGAGGTAGTCCCGATTGGTCAACTGGCAGGGCGGCCACGGGCCGCCCTGTCTTTCACCATCGTCAAAGCGAGCGGCTGCCAAGTGGCGGGCGCACGGAATCTGAAACAAGCGGCTCCGAGAGTGCCGATCGCACGAGGGACGTGTCATGGCCAATCATACCCGGAAAAGAGGATCGCCGGCCGTCGGTCTGCTTGTCGGCGTCTCGTTCTTCGCGCTCGCCACCTATTGGCCCGAGCTTACCGGCGCGCACCCGACTGCTGCAGACGAACTCTATTTGGGGTTCTTCAAGTTCATAGGCGTGCTGGCAGGTCTCGGCGGACTGGCCGGATACTACAGGGCCTGGAGACAGCGCGAACTGCGCAAGACGGCCGAAACCGCCTCCGGCGTGTTCGGCACAGCAGCCTTTGCCACGCTCGACGACTGTTCGCGGGGCGGACTGCTCAATCCGGGCGGGCTCTATCTTGGGCTGCTGGACGGGCAGCCTCTCTTCTACAGCGGCAAGGCGCACCTGCTGACCGCCGCGCCCGCCCGCCAGGGCAAGGGCATCAATGTCGTGATCCCGAACCTGCTCCACTTCCAGGGCTCGGTGTTCGTCACCGATCCGAAGGGGGAGCTGGCGGCGGTCACGGCTGCGCATCGCGCCCAGCGTCTCGGTCAGAAGGTCCATGTTCTCAACCCCTGGGGGCTGCATGGCCTGCCAATGGACCGTTTCAACCCCTTGCAGCCCCTGATCGAGGCGGCAGGCGATCCTGCACTGGTGCGGGGAATAGCCGACGAAGCCAGGGCGCTGGCGCTGCAACTGGTGCCGGAACCGGAAGACCCGCGGAACCGCTTCTTCCGGGAGGGTGCGCGCATGATCCTGCGCGCGGTGATGCTGCACCTCGCCACGCGCGGCGCACCGGAACACTGCACCCTGCCGGAAATGTGGCGGGTGGTGTCCAGCGGGACCCGCATTGAGGCGACCGTTCGCGAGATGGTGGCGTCCGTCGCCCTGTTCGGCGTGGTCGCCGACATGGGGCGGGACCTGGCAAACCAGATCGACGACAACGCCGAGCAGTTCGCCGACTTTCGCCAGGGCGCGGTGCAGGCGCTCGACATCTTCGATCCGGTGGGCTGGCTCGGCGATGCCGTCAGCGGTTCCGATGTGGACTTGAAGGACCTGAAGGAAGGCAAGGCGAGCATCTATCTGGTCATCCCGCAGGACAGGATCGCGACCCACGGAACCTGGCTTGGCCTTGTTACCGCGCAAGCGATCCGGGCGGTCGCGCGATCCACAGGCAAGACCGAAGTGCTGTTCATGCTCGACGAGTTCGCGAACATGGGCAGGCTTTCGGGGCTCGCGGAAAGCCTGACGGCGCTTCCCGGTCTCGGGGTGCGCGTCTGGGCCTTCGTCCAGGAACTGTCCGAACTGATCCGGCTCTATGGGCCGCATACGGCGCGGACCGTGCTGTCGCAGGCCGAGGTGAAGCAGTTCTTCGCCGTGCAGGACGACCAGCTTGCCAGGACCCTGTCCATGGCCCTGGGCCAGCAGACGGTGAAGACGAGGAACTTCAATCTCGGCCGGTTCGACGACGATGAGATCGGCGAGAGCCTGAGCGAGACCGGCAGGCCGCTGATGGCCGCCGATGAAATCCGGCTGATGAGCGCTGACGAACAGCTTCTGCTCGTGAAGGCGCTACCACCGATCAAAGCACAGCGGCTGCCGTTCTGGTTCGTCGCGCCGTGGGCGTCCTGGGCGGCCCCCAACCCGATTGAAGGAGCGTATCCGCAGCCCAAGGCGCATCTGCGTCTTGCCTACCGCCGAAAGGACAAGAGCGATGAGTGAGTTTGAGATCGAAGTCGTCGGCGCGGAACGGCGGCCGAAGCCTGAGAGGCAGCCGACCGGCTTGCTCAGGAAAGCCCTGCGGCTCCTGCGCGCCCTGCTCATGCGCCCGCGCGCGCTGATCCTCTCTGGCCTGGCAGCGTTCGTCCTGTTCGTCGGAACGCCGCACATCGGCTGGGACTACCAGTGCCGCTACCGGTCCGGTCCGGGCGAGCCGTGCGAGTCAGCGGAATACTGCGCGTATTACGGCATCCGGGGGCGACGGGTCGTTTTCCCGGCGTCTGGACAGAGCTGCAAGCTCATCACGTTTCTGCCGCTCGATTGGGACCGGCTTCTTTAGGGGAGGGTCAGATGACCGCAAAACGGAACAATGCGCACCGGCGCAACGGCACGCGGTTCTCCGGCGATGGCTGCACCGTGTTTGTGAAGCTCCGGGTGGATCGGCGGGGCTACGAGTTCGCACGTTCCTGGTCCGCGCTCCATGCACCAGCCTTTCCAGACGGGACCGCAGAGGATCAGCTCGAAGGCTATCTCAACGCGGCTCTCCTGGCACACATGGACGATTTGGACTGGATCGCACCGTCCGAGATCGAAGCCCTTTACCCGAACCAAGAGAAGGGGCGTTTGGAGCGCGACGACCTGGACGACGATATCCCGTTCTAGGTTGGTAATCCGACGCCGAAAGGGTTCCGTCTATTTGTCAGTATACTACCTTAGGTGGTATACTAAAGATTGAGGTGCAAAATGTCCTACGATGGCAAGAACAACAGAAACAAAAGTGGCTCCGATACCTTAGAGAATCGCAGCCTGGGCGACAGCTTCGATCTGCCGGCCCGGCCGATCATGACTATCGATCTGGAGAAATACCAGTCGCTGCTCGACGACCCTCGCCTGAGTGACGAGCACAAGGAGGAGTTCCTCGAGGCCCTTTGGTCTATCGTCGTGGCGTTCGTCGAACTCGGCTTTGGCGTTCACCCGTTGCAGGAAGTCTGTGAACAGAATCAGCCTACCGACGAGAAAACGTCAAAAGATGCGTTCGATCTGGTAAGATCGGAGGAATCAGAGTCAGACAAAACATCAACAGATTTAGGCCCTCCGGGCGGTCTGGAGGCAAAATGAATAGTTACGAACGGCCGGATCAGGAAGTCAGCAAGGCAGTCATCTATTGCCGCGTGTCGAGCGCAAAGCAGACGGTGCGCGGCGATGGCCTTGGCTCCCAGGAAACCCGGTGCCGCGAGTACGCGAAGTACAAAGGATATGAGGTTGTCGAGGTGTTCCGCGACGACATGTCGGGAAGCATGACGACCCGCCCCGGAATGCAGACGATGCTGGCCTTCCTGGGCAAAAGGCGGAAAGAGCCTCATGCCGTCATCATTGACGACATCAGCCGCCTCGCGCGCGGCCTGAGGGCCCATTTCGAACTGCGGGTGAAGATCGGGAATGCCGGGGGCGTTCTGGTCAGCCCCTCAATCGAGTTTGGCGAGGATTCGGACTCCCAGCTTGTCGAGAATCTGCTGGCGTCGGTATCCCAGCACCAGCGGCAGAAGAACGGCGAGCAGACCGTAAACCGTATGCGCGCGCGGATGCAGAACGGCTACTGGGTCTTCCAGGCCCCGGTCGGCTACCGCTATGAGCGCAGCAGCGGGCATGGGAAGATTCTGGTTTGTGACGAGCCGAACGCTTCGGTGCTCCGGGAGGCACTGGAAGGCTATGCCTGCGGGCGCTTTGAGACCCAGGTTGAGGTCAAGCGCTTCCTGGAACGCCAGCCGTCCTTTCCGAAGGAGCTTCCGAACGGTGAAATTCGCAATCAGCGCGTCCACGATCTGCTGACGCGCGTGATCTATGCCGGGTATGTCGTGGCACCTGACTGGGGCGTCGGGCTCCGCAAGGGGCATCACGAGGCCCTCATCAGCTTCACCACGTTCGAGAAGATTCAGGCGCGGCTGAAAGGCACTGCCAAGGCTCCCGCGCGCAAGGACATCAGCGCGGACTTCCCGTTGCGCGGCTTCATCCTGTGCAATGACTGTGGCAAGCCGCTCACCGCATGCTGGTCGCAGGGCAAGACCCAGAAATATCCCTACTATCTCTGCCCAACGAAGGGCTGCCCGAGCTATCGCAAGTCGATCAGGCGCGAAGAGCTTGAAGGGGAGTTCGAAGGCATTCTCCAGCGCCTGGAGCCGTCAAAGAATCTGTTCCGGCTGGTCAAAGCCATGTTTCAGGACGCCTGGGACATGCGCTTCCAGCAGGCGGCACAGAGCGCTGTCGCCATCAAGGCGAAAATCCGCAACGTTGAAACGCAGATCGACCAGTTGCTCGACCGGATCGTCGAGGCGACCAGTGACTCGGTCGTTTCGGCCTACGAGAAGCGGATCGCGAAGCTGGAGCGCGAGAAGGTGCTACTCCTGGAAAACCTGTCTCGAACGGGCAAGCCCAGGCATACCTTGGAGGAGTCGTTCGAACACGCCATGCGGTTCCTCGCAAACCCTTGGAAAATATGGAATAAAGACGATCTGATCATGAAGAAAACGGTCCTCAGACTGGCATTTGTAGAGCCTTTGCCCTACTGCCGGAAACGAGGACTTCGAACACCAAATCTCGCCTTTCCTTTCAAGGCGTTAGGTGACTTTTGCAGTGGCAAATGCGAGATGGCGCGCCCAAGAGGATTCGAACCCCTAACCTCCTGATCCGTAGTCAGGTGCTCTATCCAATTGAGCTATGGGCGCGCTGGCCGCCCGGTCTCGACCGACCGGCTGCGGAGCCGGGGTGATAGCCAAACTCGACCGATGATGCAAGCATCAACGCCGGCAAAGCCGTTTCGCGCTTGTTGCCACGGGAACTGATCCCTAAAGTCTCCGAGCTTGCGGCCAGCACGATTCAACCCCTGGGGGCCCCGTCCAGGGCCGCTCGGTAAGGATGTGACGCTGGCCGGGCGGTCTGTTATGGTCTGGGCGTTCCTAAAGGTGCCGGTTACCACTCCGAACACGAGGCGCTGCCGCGGATGATGAAGTCAGGGATCACCAAGCGGGCGGCGATCTGGACCAGCTTGGTACTGGGCCTTGCCGCCTGCGCCAACCAATCCTCTCCGGAAATCGCCCCGATCGACTCCGGCCGCAGCGCTGGCGCGTCCCCCGCCCCCGGTCTCGCCCTGGGCACCACGGAATTTCAACCGGCCGGCGTAACCTTCGGCAGCGACACTGGCACTGCGGTGGGCGCGCGGGTGCAGGACCTGCAGGCGCAGCTCGCCCAGCTCCAGGGCTCGATCGGCCAGGAAAACGCCGATCTTCAGCAGATCCGCACCGAGAGCATCTCCACCGCGCAGGACTATTTCGGGCTGGTGGCGGCGATCAACGCGCGCCTGCAGGTCGGCACGACGCCGGGCAACCCGATCCTGGTGCAGCAGTTCGGCCAGGCGCAGTCCGAGCTGGAACGCTTCGGCAGCCAGATCTCCACGATGAACGCGCTCGCCACCGACGTGGCGTCGACCAGTGCCACCGCCGCCTTCCTGCTGGAATCGGTGCGCGCCACCTACGGGCTGACCGGTGCCGTGGACGAAGACCACCGCAACCTCAACATCCTGGAAGATGAGGTCAATCGCACCGTGGTGCTGATCGACCGCCTGCTGACCGAGCTGAGCGAGGACTTGAACCGCCAGACCACCTATCTCGCCAACGAGCGGGAGAACCTGCAGACGCTGCAGGTGGCGGTGAACAATGGCGAGCTTTATGGGCTCAGCCTGGCCAACCGCGCCTACATCACCTCCGTACCGCAGCTCGCCTCCGCCGCACGTACGCCCGAGTTGAGCACCATCGGTGCGGCCACCGGCCAGCGGCCGCTGGTGGTGATCCGCTTCACCACCGAGACCGTGGACTATGCCCAGCCGCTCTACCAGGCGGTCAGCGGCGCGCTCGACCGGCGGCCCCAGGCGGTGTTCGACGTGGTGGCGGTGAGCCCGCAGGGCGGCAGCCCCGGCGACGTGGCACTGGCCGCCAACCGCGCGCGCAACCGCGCCCAGGAGGTGTTGCGCACGCTGGTCGATCTCGGCCTGCCGCCGTCGCGCGCCACCATCTCGTCCGCACCGGGCAATGTCGAAGGCCCCGAGGTGCACGTGTACGTGCGGTAGCGTACGCAAGCCCCATCGAACGTATGTACGGCTAGTTCGATCCCCATCCTGATCGCAGGGTGGGGCGGAGCATCGTCCCGCCCCCGTCCGAGTCGCAGGCGGCTAACGCACCGCCACGGCCGGCGTGGTGGTCAGCACCTCCGGCCCCTGGGGCCCCAGCAGCACGCAGTCGGACAGGAAGAAGTCGCCCTGCCCGGTGCCCATCAGCCAGGACATGATGTGAAAGCTCATGCCGGCCTCGATGCCCATGTCGGAGCCGGCGCGCAGCCCCACCACCTTGTTGGCGCCGGTCCAGGTGGGCGGGAACGAGACACCGACCAGGTAGCCGCAATGGTGGCGCCGGTAGTGGCCGAGCCCGGCATCGTCCACCACCGCCTGCCAGGCATCGTAGACGGCCCCCGCCGTGGTTCCCGGCTTCAGGGCCGCGATCACGGCCGCGAAGGCGCGCTGGCACACATCGGCCATGCGGGCATTGGCCTCGGGCATTTCGCCGATATGCACGAGTCGCCCGTTGGGCGTGTTGTAGCGGCCCACACAGCCGCAGATCTCAAGGAACGCCGGTTCGCCGCGGGCGAAGCGGCCGTCACCCCAGGTGGTGTGCTCCTCGCCCAGGCGGTGGAAGGGCCGGATGAAGGGGCCGAAGCCGGGCGGATCGCCGCCGGCCCGCGTCATCGCCGCCAGGCATTCCGCTGCCACCTCGCGCTCCGCCGCCCCATCGCAGATCGCCGCCACCGCCGCAGCGGTCGCCGCATCGGTCACCTTGGCGGCCGCCCGCATCAGCGCCTGCTCGGCCGGGCTTTTCACCGCACGCAGGCCGTCCACCAGGCCCGAAATATCCTCCCAGGTGGCATCCACCTGGGCCTTCAGCGACTCCGCCAGGCCGTGGCAGAACCCCCAGGACCAGTATTCCAGCCCGATATGCCCGCCCGCCAGGCCGCGATCGGCGAGCACGCGGGCCGTTTCGTCCGCCGCCGTCTCGTCGTCTAGGTGGCCACGGAAGGCGGCCGTGCGGAGCTGGTTGGCCACCACCACGCGTTCCATGGCGCGGGTCACCAGCACCGGCTCACCGTCCAGCGGCACCACCAGCAGGTGCGGCGCGAAGTAGCCCCAATGGTCAAGCCCGGTCAGGTAGAACACGCTCTCCGGTACCGACAGCACCGCCGCGTCCAGGCGCAGTTCGGCCAGCAGGCTGCGCACGCTGTCGATGCGGCCGGTCAGTTCCTCCACGGTGAAGGGGTTACGGTACATGGGCGGGCTCCTGGGGGCGCGCGAACGCGGCGGATCAGGCTTGAATGACCGTGCCGGCACCGCGGCGGCGTGCCAGGTCGACGGCGAAGGTGGCGATGGCGGTATCCTGGGCGCCGGTGCCAGTGAGATCGGCCAGCGTGATCTGGTCGTCCCCGCTGCGGCCGAGCGCACGGTCGCCGACCACGCCACCCAGTTCGGCGAACTCCGCCCCGGCGGACACCACGCCGGCAGCGATGGCGCCGCGCAGTTCCCCCAGCAGGCGGCATTGGCTCAGCCGGTCGGGCACATAACGGTCGAGCCGGGCGAACGCGCCTGAGTCGATTTCCTGCTTGCCGGCCTGGTCGGATCCCATGGCGGTGATGTGCAGGCCGGGGTGCAGCCAGTCCGCCCGCACCACCGGTTCGCGCGCCGGCGTGGTGGTGACGACGAGCTGGCTGGCCGCCACCAGGGCCGCCGGGTCGGCCTCCACACGGGCGGAGATGCCCAGGGCATCGCCCAGATCGGCGGCGCATTGGGCGGCCTTGGCAGCGTCGCGGCCCCACACCAGCACTTCCTGGAAGGGCCGCACCAGGTGTGCCGCTTCGGCTTGCAGGCGGGCCTGCACGCCGGTGCCGATGATGCCGGCGGTGCGCACCCCGGCCGGGGCCAGGTGGCGGGCGGCCACCGCCCCTGCCGCCGCGGTGCGCACATCCGTCAAGTAGCCATTGTCCAACAGCAGGGCTTCCACCAGCCCGGTCTTGGCGGAGAACAGGATCATCAGCCCGTTCAGGCTGGGCAGTCCGAGCCTGGGGTTGTCGAAGAAGCCCGGGCTGACCTTGATGGCAAAGCCCGCAAAGCCCGGGATATAGGCGGTTTTCACATCCACTTCGCCATGGGCGTCCGCCAGCTCCATGGAGAGGATCGGCGGCATCACCACGCGGCCGGAGGCGAGTGCTCCAAAGGCCCGCTCCACCACATCCACCGCCTCCAGATCCAGCGAAACCAGCCCGCGCAGGTCGGCTTCGGTGAGGATCAGGATGTCGCGCATCGGGCTTGCCTGCCTATTGCCCGGTCTTCGGCGCGCCGGCGGCCGGTCGCTTGGGTGCTACCGCCCGCAGTTTGGCGATGTTCGCTCCCCGGATGGCATCGAGGTTGGCTTCGATCACGTCGATCGGCCACGACCACCAGGCGATCTCCTGCAACTCGGCAATGGTGTCGTCGTTGAACCGCGCGTTCAGCCGCACCGCCGGGTTGCCGCCGACGATGGTGTAGGGCGGCACATCCTTGCCCACCACCGCGCGGGTACCGATGATGGCGCCGTCGCCGATCCTCACCCCCGGCAAGATGACGGCATCCATGCCGAGCCAGACATCGTTGCCCACCACGGTGTTGCCCTTGTTGCCGAAGGTCTGAAACACGGCTTCGATGTCCGCCCGGCTCGTCTCGTGCGTCATCATGAAGTTCCAGAACGGGTAGGTGGAAAACCCGCCCATGGCGTGGTTGGCCGAACTGGTGATGAAGCGCACGCCGTGGGCGATCTGCACGAACTTGCCGATGACGAGCTTTTCCGGGCTGAGGGGAAACAGGTAGGGCGCCAGGAAGCTGGCGTAGTCCGCCAGCTCGGCGAAGCTGTGGTAGTAGGTGAAATCGCCGATCTGGATACGCGGATGGTTGATCACCCGGTTCAGGTGGACCACCTGCTCGATCACGGTGCCGTCGGGCATGACCATGGGGTGCAACTTCGCGGGGTCGAGACGGGCTGGCGCCATGGATGACCTGCTTTCTGTTCGTGGTCTTCGATCGGACGGCCCGGCCCGCATCCTCGCCCGTCCACCCGCGGGAGCATCCTGGATCGGGTGACCGGGTGGCGGTGCGGGCCGGCACCGGGGACATACCTTAAATCGGCCGGGCCGCGTAGGCTTGGCCCTTCAACACCATATCGCCGAGAACCACGTCACGGCCCTGCATGATATCGGCATGCACCTGCATATCCAGGTTGCGCCCGGTGAGGATGGTGGCGGTGGGACCGTCCAGCGCCGGCAGCTTCTCCGCCAGCAAGGCCGCGATGCCGACGGCCGAAGCCCCTTCGCAGACCATGCGGTCCTCGTAGTAGACGGTCTGGAGCGCGCGGTAGATCTCCGCCTCCGTCACCAGCACCACATCGTCGAGATAGGCGCGGCACAGCGGGAAGGAGAGCCGGTTGGCCAGCCCGATGCCGCCACCCAGCGAATCGGCCAGGCTGGCCACCTCGTCGACCTCCACCGGATGGCCGGCCCGCAGCGACTCATACATCGCCGCCCCGCGGTCCATGCTGATGCCGATCACCCGGATGGCGGGCTTGATCTGCTTGGCCGCCGCGGCAATGCCGCCGGCAAGCCCGCCGCCCGACAGCGGCACCAGCACGGCGGACAGATCCGGGCACTCGTCCAGCAGCTCCAGCGCAAGGGTAGCCTGGCCGGCGATCACCAGCGGATCGTCGAACGGCGAGATCTCGATCAGCCCCTCCTCCGCCACCAGGCGCAAGCTTTCCGCCATCGCGTCGTCCTGGGAGCGGCCGACGATGCGCACCTCCGCACCGAGCGCGCGGATGCCCGCCACCTTGGCCTGCGGCACCAGGGCCGACATGCAGACCACTGCACGCAAGCCGCGGCGCCTGGCCGCGTAGGCGACGCCGCGACCATGGTTGCCGGTGGAACAGCACGTCACGCCGGCCACGCCGTCCGGCAGGGCGAGTACGGCGTTGGCCGCCCCGCGCAGCTTGAAAGCGCCGATGGGCTGGGTGGTCTCCAGCTTCAGCAGCACCTCGTGGCCGAAGCGGGCGGTGAGGAAGGGCGAGGGCACCAGTGGGGTTGCCACCGCGACGCCGGCGATGGTGCGGCGGGCAGCCCGCACGGCATCCAGGGGCAGCAGATACATTGTGGATGGCGCCTCTCAGTCCCTACATATCCCGCACATTCGCCGCCATCGGCGGAGCCGGTTCCAACCCGCGCCCCCATCCGGCCGCCCAACGACAGTCTGATTGATTGGGCGATCGGGCGGGGGCGCGGGATGGCACAGGCGTCAGACCTGAAACTCTACCCCGCGTCCAGCACGGCGCTGAGGAACTGGCGCGTGCGCTCGTTCTGCGGGTTGCCGAACAGTTCGCCCGGCGGCCCCTGCTCGGCGATCTTGCCTTCGTAGAAGAAGCACACCCGGTGGCTGATCTCCTTGGCGAAGCCCATCTGGTGGGTGACCATCAGCATGGTCAGGCTGTGCTGGGTGGCAAGGTCGCGGATCACGTTCAGCACCTCGCCGATCACTTCCGGGTCGAGCGCCGACGTCACCTCGTCGAACAGCAACACCTTGGGCCGCATGGCGAGCGCCCGGGCGATGGCTACGCGCTGCTGCTGGCCACCCGACAGGCGCGAGGGGTGCTGGTGCATCTTGTCCTTCAGCCCCACCATCTCCAGCAGCTCTTCGGCCCGCTGCACGGCTTCGGCCTTGGGCATGCCCAGCACATGCACCGGCGCTTCGATGCAATTGCCCAGGGCCGTCATGTGGGGGAACAGGTTGAAGTGCTGGAACACCATGCCGATGTTGGCGCGCAGGCGCCGCAGGTGGCGCTGGTCGGCGCGCATCAGCTTGCCGCCCCGCTGCATGTGGGTGAGCGGCTCGCCGTCGACGTAGATCACGCCATCGTTGATCTCCTCCAGCGTCATCAGCATGCGCAACACGGTGGTCTTGCCCGAGCCCGACGGGCCGATGATCGAGACGATCTCGTTGGGCGCCACGTCGAGGTCGAGCTGATCGAGCACCACAAGATTGCCGTAGCGCTTGGTGACCTTCTCGAACCGCACCATGGGCTGGCCCGCCGTGGGGGCCGGCGCCGCTGCTGCGTCCTTGTCGATGGCGACGGTCATGGCGTTGCTTTCTCGTCTCTCTTGCGTGCGGCGGCAGGTGGGGCCAGGGCAGGTTCAGGGCAGGTTCAGTGGCCACGGCCCATGCCGAGCGCGCGGCGGACCCAGGATTCGAAGCGGCGGATGCCGAAGGCGGCCGGCAGGCTGATCAGGAGGAAGATGAGGCCGACCAGGGTGTAGGGTTCCAGGTAGCGATAGTTGTTGCCGCCGATGGCGTTGGCGGTGTGCATCAGTTCCGCGACGCCGATCACCGACAGCATCGGCGTGTCCTTGAAGATGCCGATCAGGTAGTTGCCCATGCCGGGCAGGGCCGCCGGCACCGCCTGGGGCAGGATGACGCCGGCATAGGTACGCTGCGGGCTGAGGTTGAGCGCCCGGCACGCCTCCCACTGGCCGCGCGGAATGGCATCCAGCGCGCCGCGGTAGACCTCCGACAGGTAGGATGCGTAGTGCAGGCCGATGGCGATCATGCCGGCGGTCCACGGCATTAGGGTCAAGCCGAACTGCGGGCCGACGTAGAAGACGAAGAAGATCTGCAGCACCAACGGCGTGGAGCGGATGAACTCCACCACCTCGCGCACGAGGCGGTTGAGGGTCCAGATGCCGGTACGCTGGAGGAGTGCGAAGCCGAGCCCGATCACCATGGCGATCAGGTAGCCGAGGACGGCGGCCAGCAACGTGTTGAGCGCGCCCATGGCGAGCTGCGGGAGGATGTCCCAGGTGAAGTCCCAGCGCCAATGAAAGGCCATCTCCGCCCCCCCTATGCTCGACCCATGCGGCGCGAGAGCAGGGTCTCGGACCACCGCATCAGCGGCGTGATGATGAGCCGGGCCATGATGTAGTAGATGACCAGCGCGGTGCCGAAGGCCTGCGCCGACAGGTAGGTGGAGCCGTTGATCTGCTTGGCTTCGAACATCAGGTCGGCGACGGAGATCAGCGACACCAGGGCGGTGCCCTTGAGCAGCTCGATCAGCAGCGTGCCCCAGGGCGGCAGCATGTTAAGGATGGCCTGGGGCATGATCACCCGGCGCATACGGCCGATCGGCGACATGTTGAGCGCGATCGCCGCTTCGTATTGGCCGCGCGGCACCGATTGGATGCCGCCGCGCACCAGCTCCGCCCCGTAGGCACCGAGGTTCATCCCCACGCCCAGGATGCCGGCGGTGAAATTGTCCAGCGGCACGCCGAACAGCGGCAGCACGTAGTAGATCCAGTAGAGCTGCACCAAGAGCGAGGTGCCGCGGAAGAATTCGACGTAGCAGGTGGCGATGGCGCGCACGCCCCACAGGTGGGACAGCCGCATCAAGCCCATGGTGGCGGCGATGGCGATGGCCAGGATCGACGAGCACACCGCCTGGATGAGGGTGATGAGCGACCCGTCCAGGTAGCGCGCACCGAACTCTTCCAGGAATTCCAGATACGACATGGGCCGGAGACTCACTCAGGGTCTATTGGAACTCATCACCTCGATTGGCCCTTGGGTCGGGTAGCCGCGGGGCGGCCGGCATGTGGAGTGGCATGGCTGCCCGCACGTTGCGGCGGGCCGTTTTTTGTGGTCTCGGCAGGCGTGGCGGCCCGCGGCGACGCCGGGGAGAGGCCCCGAACCGCGCACCGCAGGCCGGCGTGGGCGTTTGTCAGCGGTTGGCGCAGGCGTATTCGGTGGTGGTGTCACCGGGGAGCTGGGACTCGGTGTAGCCGTACTCGCTCACCGTCTCCAACATGGGCTCGCTGCCCAGATACTCCGCCTGGGCTGCGTTCCACTGGGCCAGGAAGTCGGTGTCCGACTGGCGGAAGGCGATGCCCACCCAGTACATGGTTTCTTCCGGCATCAGCGTGGGGTCGGTGACCTCCACCTCGCCGCCGCTCTGTTCGGCCAGGTTCAGCGCGGTGAAATAGGTGACGCCGCCGGCATTGGCCCGGCCGGCGCGCACCGCGGCCAGGATCTCCGTCGGCCCCGGCACCTGGAGGATGCGGTCTTCCGGCACGCCGACGCTGATGGCGTATTCCACCTGGTTGTAGCCGGCACCGGTGACGAAGATGGCGTCTTCGTTCTCCACCAGGTCTTCGAAGGTCTCGATGCCGTCGGGATTGCCGGCGGGCACGATGAAGGCATCGCCGAAGATGCCCATGGGCTCGGCGAAGTTCACGTTCTCGCAGCGGGTACCGAGGATGTACATGCCGCCGGTGATGATGTCGAAGCGGCCGGCCTGCAGGCCGGGGATGAGGCCGCCCCATTCGGTGACCACCGGCTCGATGTTCTCGATGCCCATGTGGTCGAGCACGCCCAGCGCGAACGCGTTGACGAAGCCCAGCGGCTCGTTGTCCTCACCCGGATAGGCCCAGGGCACCTCGTTGGCGAAGCCGATGCGGATGGACTCGCCGGCCGCGATGCGATCGGTGATCGAATCCGCCAACGCGGCGGTGGACGACAGTGCCGTCACCGCGATCGCGGCAATGGAAAGACGGATGGTGCGCATTGTGCTGCTCCCTGTTTCGGTTCGGTCGCCTGGCGGCTTGGACGAGACGCATTAAGAGGAGATGGACCGAGGGGAAGAGGCCCGAATGGGCGGCCGCGCGGCCGCACCAGTCTCGTCATGAAGGCAGGACAACACAGGCATGCTGGCGTTGTAAACCCACAGGGGTTCGAAGACGTCGCTGCGCAGGACCGCAGCAGCCCGCCATTTCAGCCGTTTTTCGCCACATCCGTGTGGACTCGGCGGGGGGCTCAGCGGAGGCTCAGGCCGCCCCTTCCAGGCGCCGCGCCAGGCGCTCCAGCATGCCGAGGCACTGGGCCAACTGGTCCTCGGCGATGAATTCGTCGGCCTTGTGCGCCTGCTCGATGGAGCCGGGACCGCACACCACGGTGGACATGCCGAGCGCCTGGTAGAGCCCGGCCTCGGTGCCGAAGGACACCACATCGGTGGCGTTGCCGCCGGTGAGCGCTGCGGCCAGGCGCACCGCCTCGCTGTCGGCCATGGGCTCCAGCCCGTCCACCTCGCCCAACACGGTGGTCTCGATGGCGGCATCGGGATGGACCGCGCGCATGGCCGGCAACAGGGTGTCTTCGGCATAAGCGGCAATGGCGCTTTTCAGGAAGACCACGTCGGCCGGTGCGACGGGCCGGAACTCCCAGTCCACCTGGCAGTGGTCGGCGATCACGTTCTGGGCGATGCCGCCGGCCATGCGGCCCACCTGCAGCGTGGAGAAGGGCGGCCGGAAGGGCGAACCGGCGATGGCGCGGGCTTTCAGCGCCTCGCGCAGTTCCAGCAGGCGGGCGACGTAGCGCACGGCGTATTCCACCGCACTCACCCCGGCATCGGGGTCGGAACCGTGGCCGGCCAGGCCCTTGAACGCCACGGAATACTCGTAGCAGCCCTTGTGGCCTTCGATGATGCGCATCTCCGTCGGTTCGCCGATGAGGCAGATGGCGGGGCGGCGGCCGCTGGCCTTCAGTGCCTGCAACAGCACCTTGGCCCCCATGCAGCCGACCTCCTCGTCGTAGGTCAGTGCCAAGTGCAGCGGCCGGGCGAGATCGGCTTCGGCAAAGCGCGGCGCCATGGCGAGCGCGCAGGCGATGAAGCCCTTCATGTCGCACGCGCCGCGGCCATAGAGGCGGCCGTCCCGCCGGGTGAGCGCGAAAGGCTCCACCGACCACTCCTGGCCGTCCACCGGCACCACGTCGGTGTGGCCCGACAGCACGATGCCGCCGTCCTCCTCCGGGCCGATGGTGGCGAACAGGTTGGCCTTGGTGCCGGACGGATCGAGCGTCATCTCCGTTTTCGCCCCCAGCGCATCCAGCTTGGCGGCACAGTAGGCGATCAGCTCCAGGTTGCTGTCGGCCGACACGGTGGGCTGGGCGACCAGGTCGCCGAGCACCGCTGTGGCGTCCTCCAGCACGCTCACGGCTTGACGAAGAGCTTGCGGTCGACGCTGGCCAGGCACTCCGCCGGCCCGTTCTCGCGGATCAGGATGCTTTCGGTGATCTCCAGCCCCCAATCGGCCATCCACAGGCCGGGCATGAAGTGGAAGGTCATGCCGGCTTCCAGGATGGTGTCGTCGGTGGTGCGGAAGCTGATGGTGCGCTCGCCCCAGTCCGGCGGGTAGCTGAGGCCGATGGGATAGCCGCAGCGCCCTTCCCGCTCGATGCCGGCACGGCCCAGCGCGGCGTAGAGGGCGGCTGCCACATCGCCCGCCCGGTTGCCCGGCCGCGCCACCTCCAGCCCGTCGTTCAGCCCCTCCACCAGTGCCTTCTCCGCCTCCACCAGGTAGTGCGGCGGGGTGCCGAGATAGACGGTGCGGCAGAGCGGGCAATGGTAGCGGCGCACGCAGCCCGCCAGCTCGAAGAAGGTGCCGGCACCCGGCTGGAACGGCTTGTCGTCCCAGGTGAGGTGCGGGGCGGCGGCGTCGCTGCCGGTGGGCAGCAGGGGGGCGATGGCGGGATAATCGCCGCCGAACTCGGCGGTACCGGCGATCTGGGTACGGTAGACGTCCGCCACCAGGTCGTTCTTGCGGCGGCCCGGCTCGATCAGTTCGATGGCCCGCGCCATCGCCTTTTCCACGATGGTTGCCGCCTGGCGCATGTAGCCGATTTCGGCGGCGGACTTCACCGCGCGGCACCAGTTCACCAGCCCGGTGGCGTCGCGCATGGCGGCGTCCGGCAGGCCGGCGCGCAGCACGTCGAGCGCCTTGGCGGAGAAATAGTAGTTGTCCCACTCCGCCCCGAGGCGGGCGGTGGCCCAGCCGCGGTCGCGGATCAGGTCGGCCAGGTGCGCCATGGGATGCGCGGCGGGGTTCTGCACCAGGTGGTCGGGATAGCCGACGATGTCGGCCTCGGGCATGTAGACGGTGCGCACGGCCCCGTTGGCATCCTGCGAGCGGCCCCACCAGATGGGGTCGACCTCCTGGCCCACCAGCACGCCCTGGTGGACGTAGAAGCTCCAGCCGTCATAGCCGGTGAGCCAGGCCATGTTGGAGGGGTCGGTGATCCACAGCAGGTCGAGCCCGGCGGCCGCCATGGCGGTGCGCACCTTCACCAGGCGCTGGGCGTATTCAGCACGGGAGAACGGCAAGGCGACATCGGGCATGGGCGGGGGCCTTCGCAGCGGGCAGAACGACGCCCCGACGGTGGCAAATCGCCGGCCAGCCGGCAACGGCGAAACCGACGGCGCGTTGAGCGTATGCGACGGTTGGGCCCCCTACCGCCGCCCCGCCAACACGGCCAGCGAAAGCACGGCCTGGCGGCAGATGGTATCGGCCGGGTGGCCGGTGCGCTTGGTCAGCGCCTCGGTCTCGCCCAGGCGGGCCAGTGCGCGGTCGAGGCGGGCGAGCGGCCAGCGCTCCAGGCGGCGGCGGAAGGCGCCCTGCTGGTTTGGCCACACCTTGGGCTGGAGGGCGGCGATGGCGGCTTGCAGGCCGGCCCCGTCAGCCTCTGCCGAGCGCACCCGATGCAGCCGCAGCATCTCGCGCAGCATGGCGCGGATGGCCGCCACCGCCGCCCCGCCGCCGGCAAAGAAGCGGTCGAGGGCCGCATCGGCGGCAACCGGGTTGCCGGTGAGCGCGGCATCGACGATGTCGTCCAACGCCGGTTCCACCCCGTCGCCCACCACGGCCGCCACATCGGCCTCGGCGATCTGGCCCTTGCCGGCGGCATAGAGCGCCAGCTTTTCCACCTCCCGGTGCGCCAGCGCGCGGTCGGCCGCCAGGCGGTCCAGCAGGAGGTCGCGGGCACCCGGCGTCAGCCGCAGCTCGTCGGCCGCCAGCCAGCCGTCCACCAGGCGGGCGAGCGCCTCGCCCTCCGGCGCGTAGCAGCCGATCGAGGCCAGGTTGGCCGCGCCCTCGAACAGCTTGCGCAGGCGCGAGCGGGCCGGCAGGTCGCCCGCCTCCACCACGATCAGCGCGTCGCCCGGCAGGCCCACCGCATCGGCCACCGCATCGGTGAGGCCGTCGCCGGCCTCGCGCACCCGCACCACCCGGCGCCCGCCGGTGAGCGCCAACGCGCCGAACTCGTCGGCCAGTCGGGGCGGGTCCTTCTGCAGGTCCGAGGCGGCGAACTCCGCAAAGCGGAAGGGATCGTCGCCGTCGCCGAGGATCGCCCGGCGCAGGGCCGCCCCATGTTCCAGCACCGCCCCCTGGTCGGGACCGTAGAGCAGCACCGCGGCCACCGCCGGGTCCGGCGCGCGCAGGAACGCTGCGAGCCGGGCCGGCGGGATCCTCATGGCGCCGGCCGGGACCGGAAATAGATGGCGAGCCGCCGGCTGATGTCTTCGGCGATCTGGTCGAGGGCGGCGTCGCGAGCGCTGTCGCGGCTGACCTCCGTGGCGTACTCGTCGGACAGGATGTCGAAGCCGGTGATCGAGCTGGTCCCGTCCTGGAAGGCGACGCTGCCGTCCGCCAGGTCGATCAGCCGGTAGGTTGCCGCCAATGTGATGTTGGCGCGGGTCGCCACATCGGTTTCGGTGATGCCGATACGCTCGGTCGACTGCACGAGCTGGGTTTCAAGCCGCCAGCGGGGATCGGCCGGGCGGCCCCGCGGCGTGATGCGCTCGGTGAGCAGGCGGCGCAGGATCTGGCCCTGCCGGTCGGCGATGACATCGACCGAGACGCGCGCCATCTCGGCCACCACGTCGGTGCCGCCGTCGCCACTGGTGCCGTAGAGCGGCTGGTAGCCGCAGGCCGCCAGCGCCAACGCCGCCGCCAGCCCGGCGGCCTGGCCGAGCACGGCGCGGCGGCCGCGCGGGACGGGGTCACACGACGACATTGACGATCCGATTGGGCACGACGATCACCTTGCGCGGCGGCTTGCCGGCCATGGCGCGCACCACATTGTCTTCGGCCAGGGCCTGTTCTTCGGCCACTGCCTTATCGACGTCGCGCGGCAGCGTCAGGGTGGCACGCAGCTTGCCGTTCACCTGCACCGCCACGGTGACGGTGTCCTCGGCCAGCAACGCGAGATCGACCTCGGGCCAAGGCGCATCCAGCAACAGCGTGTCGGCATGGCCCAGGTGCTGCCACAGCTCCTCGCACAGGTGCGGCATCATCGGGCCGACCAGGCGCACCAGCGCTTCGGATGCCTCGCGCAGCGCCCAGCCATCGGCCGGCCCTTGAGGTGCGAACTCGGCGACCCCGGTGGTCAGCTCGCGCAGCCGCGCGATCGCCCGGTTGAAGCGGAACCCGGCGAAGTCGGCGTCCACCGCCGCCACCGTCTTGTGGGCGAGCGCGCGCAGCGACTGTGCGGCCGCCGACAGGCCGTCCGGCAACGGGGTGCCCGGCGGCGGCAGGTCCACCGCCGGTTCGGTGATCAGGCGGAACAGCCGGTTGGCGTAGCGCCAGGCCCCTTCGATGCCCGCTTCGGTCCATTCCAGGTCGCGTTCCGGCGGGCTGTCGGACAGCAGCAGCAGGCGCACGGTGTCGGCGCCGTAGCCGTCCACCATGGCCTCCAGGCCCACCACGTTCTTCTTGGACTTGGACATCTTCTCCAGGCGGCCGCGGGTCACCGGCGCACCGTCGGCGAGCCGCACCAGCGCACCGTCGCGCTCGCCCGTCTCCTCCGGATAGACCCAGTCGCCGCCGGCGGTCTGCAGCGTCTCGTGCACCACCATGCCCTGGGTCATCAGCCGGGCGAAGGGCTCGTCGGCCACCCGGTAGCCGCACGCCTTGAGCGCGCGCGTGAAGAAGCGGCTATAGAGAAGGTGCAGCACCGCGTGCTCGATGCCGCCGATATACTGGTCGACCGGCATCCAGTAGCCGGTTGCCGCCTCGTCGAACGGCACGTCGCTGTCCGGCGAACAGAAGCGCAGGAAGTACCAGCTCGATTCGACGAAGGTGTCGAAGGTGTCGGTCTCGCGCAGTGCCGGCTCGCCGGTTTCCGGGCAGGTGGTGTGCTTCCAGGTGGGATGGCGGTCGAGCGGGTTGCCCGGCTTGTCGAACTCCACGTCGTCGGGCAGCGCCACCGGGAGCTGGTCTTCCGGCACCGGCACCATGACACCGTCCGACACGCGGTAGACCACCGGGATCGGGCAGCCCCAGTAACGCTGGCGCGACACGCCCCAGTCGCGCAGCCGGAAGGTTACCGCCCCGGTGCCGGCATCGGCCTTTTCCAATGCTGCGATGGCGATGGCCTTGGCTTCGGCGACGGAGAGCACCGGCTTATCGGTCAGGTGGCCGAGATTGTAGCGGTAGGCGGCCAGGCCGGTATCGGAATAGGCGGTGGTGCCGACATGGAACACCGTCGCACCGTCCGCGGCGGTCTGCACCGGGTCGCCATCGAAGGCGGCGCGCAGGCTTTCCGGCAGGTCGGCCGCTTCGGCATCGGAATAGCAGCGATGGGTTTGCGGCCACAGCACCGGGATGACGGCGAGACTGTATTTGCGCGCGAAGTCGAGGTCGCGCTGGTCGTGGGCGGGGCAACCGAAGATGGCGCCCGTGCCGTAGTCCATCAGCACGAAGTTGGCGGCGTAGACCGGCAGCTCGACATCCGGCAGGAACGGGTGGCGGGCGCGCAGGCCGGTGTCGTAGCCGCGCTTCTCCGCCGTTTCGATGGCCGCCTCGCTGGTGCCCAGCGCCCGGCATTCGGCAATGAACGCGGCCAGCCCGGCATCGCCCTCCGCGGCGGACAGCACCAGCGGATGATCGGCCGCCAGCGCGCAGAAGCTGGCGCCGAAGATGGTATCGGGCCGGGTGGTGAACACTTCCAGCCGGTCGTCGCGGCCCACCAGGTCGAACAGCATGGTGGCGCCGACCGACTTGCCGATCCAGTTCTCCTGCATCAGGCGCACCCGGTCGGGCCACTCGTCCAACGTTTCGATGGCCGCCAGCAGTTCGTCGGCGAACGCCGTGATGCGCAGGAACCACTGGGTGAGCTTGCGCCGCTCCACCACCGCCCCGGTGCGCCAGCCGCGGCCGTCGATCACCTGCTCGTTGGCCAGCACGGTGTGATCGACGGGGTCCCAGTTGACCCAGCTTTCCCGGCGGTAGGCGAGGCCCGCCTTCAGGAAATCGAGGAACATCTTCTGTTCGTGGCGGTAGTAGTCCGGCCGGCAGGTGGCGATCTCGCGCCCCCAGTCGTAGGAGAGGCCGAGCAGACGAAGCTGCTCGCCCATCACCCGGATGTTCTCTTCGGTCCACACGGCGGGGTGGACCTTGTTCGCCATCGCCGCGTTTTCCGCCGGCAAGCCGAAGGCATCCCAGCCCATGGGGTGCAGTACGTTGAAGCCCTTGGCGCGCTTGTAGCGGGCCAGCACGTCGCCGATGGTGTAGTTGCGCGCGTGGCCGACATGCAGGCGCCCCGAGGGATAGGGGAACATCTCCAGCACGTAGTATTTCGGCCGCGCGGCATCCTCAGCGACCCGGAACGACCCCCGGTCGGCCCAGATCTGTTGCCATTTGCGGTCGACGTCCTTGAAGGCGTAGCGGGCCATGGTGCGGGGTCTTCACATTGCGGATCCGGGCGCGGGCGCAGCCTCGGGCCGGCCGGCGCCGGACAGCAGGGCGGGTACCCGCGGCCCCGACCTTAGTTGGTGACGGCGGTGGACGCGATGCGCAGTTGGCGCGCGCGGGTCAGGATCGCGTCTTCAATGGTGGTTGCGGTTTCCGGCGTTACCGTCGCGTCCTGCCAGTTGCCCCGGGCGTCCTGCACCTGGCGGAACACGCCGACGCGCACGCCGTCGGCCCGCAATTCGCGGTCGAGGATATAGACGTTCAGCTTCAGCCGTTCGGTGGGGGTGTCCACCGGCGTGTACCAATCGGTGATGATGACGCCGCCGAACGGATCGGCCGAGGTGACCGGCATGAACGATACGGTGTCGAGCGCTGCCCGCCACAGATAGCTGTTGACGCCGATGCCCGAACCGCCGCCTTCGCCGCCGCTGCTGCCGCTGCCCATGCTGAACAGGGTGATGCCGTCGCCGCCGAACAGCGAGCCACCGGGCTGCTGCGGCCCCTGCTGGTGGTCGGGGTAAGTCTGCGGTGCCGCCCCACCGCCGCAGGCCGCGACCGCCAGGCAAAGGCCGAGCATCGCCGCCATGTGTGCCAATCGCCGTTTCATGCTTCTTTTTCGTCTCCCAGACCGCTCTGGCGCCATATAAGGCGACCATCGCCTTTGGCGCAACAAATCCACCGAGTCGTTAAGCAGGCTGGATGCCTGCGGTTTAGGGCGGGGATGGGGCGGCATGTGGGCCCCGGTGACACATCTGTTGCAGTTTAGCCGCACTAAGCTGCAAACGATGGTCACGCCCATTTCACCCGTTCGCACCGGCAAAACCCCTGATATTCTCAGTCACCGGCGAGCCACCTAAAGGTGCGTGCCAGCGGGAAGCACAGAACCTCCGGACAATTAGGGACACTCGCTCCCGGGCACTCATATCTGGAGTTCAGGACATGACGAGGAAATTGCTTCTGGGCACGACTGCGATGTGCGCTGTGGTTGCCCTGTCCCAACCTGCGGCGGCCCAGGTGGAAGTCACCGTCGGTGGCTTCATGTACCAGTGGTTCGGCTGGGGCGACAACGAAGACACCGCACCCGGCGCCACCAACCTGCAGGACGTCAACCAGTTCAACGACAGCGAAATCATCTTCTCCTTTGAGGGGCTGACCGACAACGGCCTGACTTTCGGCGGTCAGGTTCAGTTGGAAGGCTTCGCCAATGCCGATACCGGGGGCACCGCTGGCGGCACCGTTGGCACTGGTGGTACCGGTACGGGCGACGTCATCGACGAGTCCTACCTCTATCTGTCGGGCGATTTCGGCCGCGTCCTCCTGGGCTCGGAAAACAGTGCTGGCTACCTGATGCAGGTGGCGTCGCCGAACGTCGGCCTGGCCATCAACTCCGGCTCCAACACCGCCTTCATCGTCGATCCCACCGGCGGCTCGCTGTTCCGCTCGCCCATGGGCTCCACCTACATCGAAGCGGCCCTGGACAACGACTCCGAGAAGATCACCTACTTCACGCCGCGGTTCAACGGCTTCCAGTTCGGCGCGTCCTATGCGCCCGAGCTGGTGCAGGACGACACCGCCCAGCAGACCCGCACCGGCACCTACGTCAACGGTGTCACGCTCGGCGCCAATTACACCGGCGAGTTTGACGGCATCGGCATCAGCGTGGCCGGCGGCTTCTTCTTCGCCGAGCAGGGCTCGGGCTTCGCCAACGTCGCCAATGTGGCGGGTGTGGACACCACCGACGACTTCTACGGCGCGTCGGCCGGCATCACCGTAAGCTACATGGGCTTCGAGGCCGGCTTCAGCTACGCCAATGTGTGGTCGGGTGTGATCGACACCGCCGCCGCTACCTCGACCGAAGGCCAGGGCTTCGACGCCGGCATCGCCTACACCACGGGCGCGCTGTCGTTCAGCATCAACGGCTACTACGGCGAGGAAGAAAACGACTACAACGTGGGCGGCGACGACACCTATCTGGCGATCCAGGGCAGCGTCCGCTACGAGCTGGGCCAGGGCATCGCGGTGGCCGGCTCGCTCGGCTATGCCGACTTCGAAGGCGAGAACGCCGGTTCGGCCGACGACAATGCCGGCATCTACCTGGCCGGCGGCGTTCTGGTCGACTTCTAAGACCGCCTGTCGCTTGCAGCCTAAGGGAGGGGTGGCACCGGCCGCCCCTCCGTTCGGCCAGCGCCCTGGCCTGATCCAGGCCAGGGTCCGGACAGTGCCAGCAGAGCGCTTGGCCCATGAGCGGCCGATGCCCAGTGTCCCGGGCCCGATGTTCGCAAGATCTCTAAACCGGGGTTCGCGCGAAGGTCGCGATCACAGGGACACTCGCTCATTCAAGACTGCCGTGTGGTTTTGCGATCAGCAGCGCGGAGCCGGTCCGGCGTCCTGATCGAACGAACGACCGCTCCAACCCACTGGGGCGCGTTTGGCTCCCCCCCTCCACGTCCCGCAGTGTTGCGCAATGGCCACATTGCGGCGCAATTGCACCGCACCCCCTGCCCGTTGCGTTGACCCCTTAGGCCCATGGGCATAGAAATTCCCAAGCCAAGAGGTCGCGCACCCGCGGAAACCACCCGTGGAATTCTGTCGGAAAAGGGCGGTCGGGGCTGAGCACTCACCAAGTGGAGTATTCACAATGACAAAGAAGTTGCTTCTGGGTACGACGGCGCTGTGCGCGGCCGCGGCCTTGTCGACGCCTGCTTCGGCGCAGGTCGAAGTCACCGTCGGTGGCTACTTTAACCAGTGGTTTGGTTGGGGCGACAACGACTCCGTCTCCACGCCGAACCTGCAGGACGTGAACACGTTCACCAACGGCGAAATCCACTTCAACTTCCGTGGCGTGACCGACAACGGTCTGACCTTCGGCGGTCAGGTGCAGTTGGAAGCGAATGCCAATGTTGACACCGGCAGCACTGCTGGCGGCACCGTTGGCACTGGCGGAACGGGCACGGGCGATGTGATCGACGAGTCGTACCTGTTCCTGTCCGGCGACTTCGGCCGCATCCTGCTGGGCTCCGAGAACAGCGCCGGCTACCTGATGCACGTTTCGTCGCCGAACGTCGGCCTGCCGATCAACTCCGGGTCGAACTCCAACTTCATTGCGATCACGAACGGTATCTTGGTCAACCGGTCTCCTGGCGGTTCCACCGCTATCGAGGCGGCTCGCGACAACGACTCCGAGAAGATCACGTACTTCACGCCGCGCTTCAACGGCTTCCAGCTCGGCGTCTCCTACGCGCCGGAGCTGGTGCAGGATGACACCGCCCAGCAGACCCGTACCCTCCGGTACATCAACGGCCTGACCGTCGGTGCGAACTACACCGGTGAGTTCGATGGCGTCGAAGTGAACGTGTCCGGCGGCTTCTTCTATGCCGAGCAGGGCAGCGGCTTCCCCAACGTCGCCAACGTGGCGGGCGTGGACACCACCGACGACTTCTACGGCGCGTCGGCCGGTATCACCGTCGCCTACGCGGGCTTCGAGGCCGGCTTCAGCTACGCCAACGTTTGGTCTGGTGTCATCAACGCCGCCGGCACGACGAGCACCGAAGGCCAGGGCTTCGACGCGGGCATCGCCTACACCACGGGTCCGGTGTCGGTCAGCTTGAACGGCTACTACGGCGAGCAAGAAAGCCTCCTGAGCGATACCGACGATGACACCTACCTGGCGATCCAGGGCAGCGTGCGCTACGAGCTGGGTCAGGGCATCGCGGTCGCCGGCTCGGTCGGCTATGCCCAGTACGAGGACGAAACTGGTGCCGCCGCCGCCGAGAACGACGGCGTCTATGTGACGGGTGGCGTTCTGGTCAGCTTCTGATCCGAACTCGGCCTACGCAGACTTGGGGAGGGGCGGCCGTCTGGCCGCCCCTTCTTTTCGTTGGTAGAGTCTCCGGGCCTGGCCGCAGGGCACAGCGCCGCGAGACGGGGCTGTGCCGCCCGCGGTCCCGGCCAACCTGTTCCGTGACCACGTGAAGACGGTTCCATGCCGATAGTCTGGCTCGCGTCCTACCCCAAGTCCGGCAACACTTGGGTACGCAGTTTCCTCGCCAACTACCTGATGGGCTCCGACCGGCCCGTCCACATCAACGACATCACCCATTTCACCTTCGGCGAACACCAGGCCGAGTATTACGAACACCTGTCGGGCAAGAAATTCGACGACCTGGACGATGTGGAGATCAACACGCTCAGGCCGCAGGTGCAGCGCTTCATCGACCGGCAGCGGCCGGAAGCGGTGTTCGTGAAGACCCACAATGCGGTGACCGAGCTGAACAACGTGCCGACCATCCTCAGCGAAGTCACCCTGGGGGCGCTCTACATCATCCGCAATCCGCTCGACGTCACCGTCTCCTACGCCCACCACATGGGCGTGGACTACGACACCGCGGTGGCGTCGATGGCCAACCCGGACCTGCAGCTTGCCACCCACGGCCGCTTCGCCTTCCAGGTGCTGGGCGGCTGGTCGGACCATGTGGCGAGCTGGGTGGACCAGAAGAAGGCGCTCATGGGCATCGTCCGCTACGAGGACCTGATGCGCCGCTCGGAGGAGACCTTCTCCAAGGTTGTGCGCGCGCTGAAGATGCCGCTCGACAAGGCACGGCTGCGCCAAGCGATCAAGCACACCAGCTTCAAGACCCTGCGGGCCATGGAAGACAAGTCGGGCTTCATCGAAGCCTCGAAGAAGGCCGAACGCTTCTTCCGCAAGGGCAAGGTGGGCGATTGGCGTGGCGAGTTGACGCCGCCACAGGTGGCGCTGGTGATCGAGAACCATGGCGCCATGATGCGCCGCTTCGGCTATCTCGACGCCAAGGGCAGCCCGACCGACGGCGGCCCCACCAAGGAAGTCCTCTAGCGGCAGTCGCCGCCCCTGCCCGTTGGCAGCGAGCATTGCAGCACCTGCGCCGTTCGTCCTACCCCTTCCAAATGCGTGGTGGTGGAGGAGACGCAGCATGGACCGAGTGACTGGCGGCTGCCTGTGCGGCAACGTCCGATTCGTGGCGACGGGACGTCCGTACCGGGTCGGCATTTGTCACTGCCTCGATTGCCGCAAGCACCACGGCGCGCTGTTCCACGCCTCCGCGGTGTTCCCCGAGGATGCCGTGGCGATGGACGGCGACGTGCGCGACTACCAGGGCCGCTATTTCTGCCCACGCTGCGGCTCGTCGGTGTTTTCGCGCAGCGCCGACGAGATCGAGGTGCACCTGGGATCGCTCGATGCCCCCGACCAGTTGACGCCGACCTACGAGCTTTGGACCATCCGCCGGGAATCCTGGCTGCCGGCGTTTCCCCACACCAAGTGCTACGCCCGCGACCGCGAGACCGCCGGCCGCTCGGAGGAGTAGCCCGCCCAGGGCGGCGCGATGGCGCGGCCGGCCGTCTCCCCCCTTGCGGCGGCGGCCTTAGCGGCTACGGTGCACGGGCACCGGGAGCCGCCCGCGCCCGGCCCGCCCAGCCCGTCAGCAGATGCCGAACCCTGCCCATGCCGATCGTCTGGCTCGCCTCATATCCCAAATCCGGCAATACCTGGGTCCGCAGTTTTCTTGCCAATTACCTGTCCGGATCGGACAAGCCGGTGCACATCAACGACTTCAGCCGCTTCAGCATGGGCGAGCACCTCGCCAGCCTGTACGAGACCGTGTCCGGCAAGCCGTTCTCCGCGCTGGACAACGCCGCCATCAACCGGCTGCGCCCGCAGGTGCAGCGCTACATCTCCGCCCAGCACCGCGAGCCGGTGTTCGTGAAGACGCACAACGCCGTGGTGGAGCTGGAGGGCATGCCCACCATCGTCGGCGAGGTCACGGCGGGAGCGCTCTACGTCATCCGCAATCCCCTCGACGTCGCCGTGTCCTACGCCCACCATCTGGGCGTCGACTACGATTCCGCCATCGCCGCCATGGCCAAGTCCAACAACCAGATGGCGACCGACGGACGCTATGCCTTCCAGCTCCTGGGAAGCTGGTCGAACCATGTGACGAGCTGGGTGGTGCAGACGCAGAAGCTCTTGGGCATCGCCCGCTACGAAGACCTGAAGCGGCGGCCGGAGGAGACCTTCGGCAAGCTCGTCCGCGCGCTGAAGATGCCGCCGGACAAGCCGCGCCTGCGCCAGGCGGTGAAGAACACCGCCTTCGGCACGCTGCAGGCAATGGAGGAAGCCACCGGTTTCATCGAGGCTTCGCGCAAGGCGGAACGCTTCTTCCGCAAGGGCAAGGTGGGCGACTGGCGCAGCGAGCTGTCGGCCGACCAGGTGGCGCGCATCGTCGCCGACCACGGCCCCATGATGCGGCGCTTCGGCTATCTCGACGCCAAGGGCAAGCCCGTCGACGGCGGGCCCTGCAAGGAGGTGCTGTGATGGGGCTCCACGACGCCGGTGTGCCGGACATCGCGACAAATCTCGCGGAGGTGCGCGCGCGCATGGTGCGGGCGGCGGCGGATTGCGGCCGCGATCCGGGCTCGATCGAGCTGATCGCCGTCTCCAAGCTGCAACCAGAGGATCGGGTGGCGGCGGCGCTGGCTGCCGGCCACCGCCTGTTCGGCGAGAACCGCGTGCAGGAGGCCGAGGCCCGCTGGGCCCACCGCCGCGCCGATCATCCCGACCTCACGCTGCACCTGATCGGGCCGTTGCAGACCAACAAGGTGCGCGACGCGGTCGCCTTGTTCGACGCCATCGAAACCGTCGACCGGCCGAAGCTGGTGCACGCGCTCGCCCGGGGAATGGCGCAGAGCGGTCGCCGGCCGGACTGCTTCCTCCAGGTCAACACCGGGGCGGAACCGCAGAAGGCCGGCGTGGCGTGGGCGGAGCTGGACGATCTCTTCCGGCTCGCCGCCGGGGACTGCGGGTTGCCGGTGGTGGGGCTGATGTGCATCCCCCCGGCGGACGATCCCCCGGCCCCGCATTTCGCGCTGCTGGCCGAAGCCGCCAAGCGGCTGGGCCTGCCGCGGCTCTCCATGGGCATGACGGGCGATTTCGAAACGGCGATCCACCAGGGGGCGACCCAGGTGCGGGTCGGCACCGCGGTGTTCGGCGAACGGGCGCCGAAGCGCTGAGTCGCGTCCCGCACCGGTCCGGCGCGGAGCACAAAAAGCTGCCTCAGTACACGGCCACGGCCCCGGCGCCGCGGCGATAGGCGGTGTCGGCCTGGCGCAGGCGTTCGGCCGGGGCCGCCGCGGCGGGCGGCATGGCGGCCGGCGGTCCCGCCGTCACGCCGCCGGGATTGCCGGCCAGCGCCATCAGCGCGGCATCGAGGGTCACGGAAATCTCCACCGGTCCACCGCCAGGAGAAGGCCGGGCCGGTTGCGCCGGTTGCGCGGCGACCGTCGGGCCGGCACCGACCTGCGGTCCCGCGGCCACGCTGGGTGCCTGCACCGGCGTGTCCACCTGGGCCGGCGAAATCGAGGGACCGGAGGCGGCCGGCGCACGGGTGGCGTAGGCGGCGATAGCGCCGGCCGGCGGCGCCACCCGCGCCACGGCCGCGGCGGGCAGCTCAGCGGAGACCGCGGGTCCGGCCGCCTCGGCCGCCGGAGCCACCACCGGTGCGGCCGCCGCCGCGGGGGCCGGCGCATAGACGCGTGGCGCCGCCGCCACCAGTTCTGCGGTTTGGGCACCGGCCGGCACCGGCGCCAGATCGACCGACGCGGCTTGCGCCCGCGGTACCTGGGCAATGGGCGCCTGGCCCGTCGGCATTTGCCTGGCGGCCCCTTGGGCAACCGGCGGTCCCACGGTCTCGCCGGCCGTGGGGGCGGCCGCGACGGTGAGCGCCGGCGCCTGCCGGGCTGGCGGATCGGCCGACCGTTCCAGATCGCCGTTGACGGCCGCCAGCGCCAGTTGCCCCGCGTCCTGCCCCGTTTCCTGGCGAATCGCCGCGTTGACGCCGGCGGAGAAGATGGCGGTGGGGCCGCCATAGAGCACGTCGCCGATCATCTGGGCGTGCGGGCTGATGGTGTCGCCCGTCACGGCGCGGTAGCCGGTGCCCACCAGCGGCACGTGGTGCAGCGGGTTCACGATGTCCACCACATCGTCGAAGGTCATGTCGACCTCCGGCACGTCCGGCATCTCGTCGCGACGGTTGTGGGTGCGCGAGCGGTCGTAGATCGACGGACGCGTCTCCCTGCCGGCGAGGATTGCTTCCAGGCGAAGCTGTTGGCTCTGGCTCCAGGTCATCGTGCATCCCATTGCGCGGGTCCGGCAGGGCACTGCCCGACGGCTCGCACATCACGATGCAGGCGCCATGCCAGCAGCGGAGGTCCCGCAGTCCGGGGCCGCAGTCCGGGGCCGCAGGCGCGGCGCTGGCTGCCGGGCGGCTGTCGCTGCCGGGCGGGCTGGGCAGACTTTGCCGGGTCTGCAGGTGCGACCGGCGACCGGCGACCGGCCGCGTCAGGCCGCGGCAGACTCCAGCAGGGCCGCCACCGCGCCGGAGATGCCCGCCGGGTCCCACACCGCCTTGCGGTTCAGCGCATCGGCCAGCAACGCCAGGTAGAGCGGGCGCGGCACCTCCACCGTGCCGAACTGCACCATGTGCGGCGTCACCATCTGGGTGTCGAGCAGGGTGAAGCCGCCGGCCTTGAGCAGGGCCACCAGGTGCACCAGCGCCACCTTGGAGGCATCGGTCTCGCGGCTGAACATGCTTTCGCCCATGAAGGCGGACTTCAGTGCCACGCCATAAAGCCCGCCGACCAGGCGGCCGTCGCGCCAGGCTTCCACCGTGTGCACATGGCCGTCGGCGAACAGCTCGCCGTAGACCTTGCGGATCGGCGGGTTGATCCAGGTGCCGTGGCGCCGCGGATCGGCACAGCCGTCGACGACGCCCGCGAAATCGGTGTCGACGCGGATCTCGAAGCGGCCGGCCCGTACGGTGCGGCGCAGGCGCTTTGGGATGTGGAAGGCGTCCAGCGGCAGCACCCCGCGCCAGGCCGGGTTGTGCCAGTCGATATGCGGGGAGTTCGCACTTTCGCCCATGGGAAAAAAGCCCGAGGCGTAGGCCCGGAGCACGAGCACCTTGTCGAAGCGCATGACATGCGCCGGCATGTCATCCCAATCCCGCACCCGGCCCCCCGATCGGCCCCGGTGCGCCGGTGCGCCCGGTTCCCCGTTTGTGTATCCGCGCGCCTACCCCTGGCCCTTGGCCTTGTCGGCCAGCAGGTGTTCCAGCCAGCGGATGTCGTAGGCGCCATTGATGAAGTCCGTCTCGCCCACCAGCCAGCGGTGCAGCGGCAGCGTCGTCTCCACGCCCTCGATCACCGATTCCTCCAGCGCCCGACGCAGGCGCATCAGGCATTCGTTGCGCGTGGTGCCGTGCACGATCAGCTTGGCGATCAGGCTATCGTAGTGGGGCGGCACCAGGTAGCCGTCGTAAAGCGCGCTGTCGACGCGCACGCCCAGGCCCCCCGGCGGGTGGAACGAAGCGATGCGGCCGGGCGACGGCGTGAAGGTTTGGGGGTTCTCCGCGTTGATGCGGCATTCGATGGCGTGACCTTGGAAGCGGATCGCCGACTGGTCGTAGTCCAAGGGCGCACCGGTGGCCACGCGCACCTGCTCGCGCACCAGGTCGACGCCGCTGATCATCTCCGACACCGGATGTTCCACCTGCAGGCGGGTGTTCATCTCGATGAAAAAGAACTCGCCGTCCTCGAACAGGAACTCGAAGGTGCCGACGCCGCGATAGCCGAGCTGGCGTGCCGTTTTTGCCGCCAGCTCGCCGACGAAAGAGCGCTGGGCGGCGTTGAGCCCGGACGACGGGGCCTCCTCGATCACCTTCTGGTGGCGCCGCTGGACGGAACAGTCGCGCTCGCCGAAATGCACCACGTTGCCATGGGTGTCGGCCAGGATCTGCACCTCGATGTGGCGCGGCCGGCGCAGGTAGCGCTCCAGGTAGACCGCACTGTCGCCGAACGCCGCCTTGGATTCCGAGCGCGCCAGGGAATAGGCGCTGGCCAGATCGTCGGGCGTGTCGGCCACCTTCATGCCGCGGCCGCCGCCGCCGGCCGCCGCCTTCACCAGCAGCGGGTAGCCGACGGTTTCGGCGACCGCCCGCGCCTCGTCCAGCGTTTCCACCGGGCCGTCGGAGCCCGGCACGATGGGCAGGCCCAGCTCCTTCACCGTGCGCTTGGCTTCGATCTTGTCGCCCATGATGCGGATGTGCTCCGGCGAGGGGCCGATGAACACGAAGCCGTGCTCCTCCACCATCTCCGCAAAGCGCGCGTTCTCCGCCAGGAAGCCGATGCCGGGGTGGATGGCGTCCGCCCCGGTGATGGTGGCCGCCGACAAGATCGCCGGAATGTTGAGATAGCTGTCGCGGGCCGGCGGCGGGCCGATGCACACGCTTTCGTCGGCCAGCCGCACGGCCATGCCGTCGGCGTCCGCGGTGGAGTGGACCACGACCGTGCTGATGCCCATCTCGCGGCAGGCGCGGTGGATGCGGAGTGCGATTTCACCCCGGTTGGCGATGAGGACCTTTTCAAACATCATTCAAGCGTCAACAGGACTTCGCCGTATTCCACCGGCTGGCCGTCGGTGACCATGATGTCGTGGACCACACCGGCGCGTGGCGCGCGAATCGGGTTCATCACCTTCATGGCCTCCACAATCAGCACCGTCTGGCCCTCCACCACCCGGTCGCCCGCCCGCACGAAGGGGGTCGCCCCCGGCTCCGGTGCCAGATAGACGGTCCCCACCATGGGTGCCGTCACCGGATCGCCGATCCGCTCCGGCGCCTCGGGCGCCGCAGCCGCCGGCCGCGTGCCATCGTGGGCCACCTGGGGCGCCATCACGGTCGCGACCCCGGAAAGCTGGCGGGCCACGCGCACGCGCTGCTCGCCGTCGGTGATCTCGATCTCGCTCAGGTTGGTCTCGTCGAGCAGGCCGGCCAACTGGCGGATCAGGTCCGGGTCGAATTCGATCATATGACTGAAGACTCGCTAGCTTGGCGGCGCAGCTCGATCAGGCGGGCGATCGCCTCCAGGGCCAACAGGTAGCCGTGGCTACCGAGCCCGCAGATGACGCCGTCGGCCGCCAATGAGACGAAGCTGGTGTGGCGAAATGCCTCGCGCCGGTGGGGGTTGGACAGGTGGACTTCGACGACCGGAAGCTCCGCAGCGGTCAAGGCGTCCAGGATGGCGACGGAGGTGTGGGTGTAGGCCGCCGCATTGAGGATGATGCCGTCGTGGGAGAGGCGCGCCTCCTGGATCCAGTCGACGATATCGCCTTCCTGGTTGGACTGGCGGAAGTCGATGGCGAGGCCCAGGTCTTCGGCCCGCTCCGCGCACGCCGTTTCGATGTCGCCCAGGGTCTCGGCACCGTAGATCTCCGGCTCCCGTACCCCGAGCAGGTTCAGGTTGGGACCGTTGATGATTTGCACCAGGGGTGCATCGGGCGCATCCATCGGCGAAGCGAGGTTCCAAACGGGTCAGGGTCTGGTGAGAGTCGGATCGACGCGGTGACTCCCAACAAGGACCCAGGCGGGCGGGTTATATCACGGCAAGGCCCCAACTCAACGCCGATCAGGGACATGGCCGGGGGCGATCGGGGATCCTCAGCCGCGCGCCGGCAACAGGCCGTGGGCCGCCAGGGCGTCGCGCAAACCTGCGGCATCGACGAAGCGGACGGCCCGCATGCCGAGCGCCTGGGCCGCCGCCACATTGGCCGGCATGTCGTCGATGAACAGGCAATCGTCCGCCCGCAGCCCGGCATCGGCAAGGAAGCGGCGGAAGATCGCGGGATCGGGCTTGGCGAGGCCGACGGCGCCGGAGACGGTGACCGTCTGGAACCGCCGAAGAAAGCCGAAGCGCGCCTGGCACTGGGCGAACTTCTCCGCCGAGAAATTGGTAATGGCGCAGATGCGCCGTCCCGCCGCCGCCAGGTCCTCCAACACCGCCACGGTGTCGTCCAAGGCTTGCGGTACCATCCGCATCCACTGGGCATCATAGGCGGCAATCAGGTCGGCCTGGTCGGGATGCCGCACGGCAAGCTCCGCCACCGCGTCGGCGAAGGGCTTGCCCAGGTCCATCTGGCGGTTCCAGGCGGGGGTGCACACCTCGGCGAGGAAGCGCTCGCGCGCCGCGTCGTCGGGGATGAGGTCGCGGTAGAGGTAGCGCGGATCCCAATCGATGAGGACACCGCCGACATCGAACACCGGCACAGTGGGCGGGGCTATCTGCATGCTCTGGCAGCTTTCGCTGGGGACGGCTTGGCGCGCCCGGACGAAGGGTCTAGAACGGTGCGCTCCCAAATCCCTAAGTGGCTAAGGGTCCATCATGAAACTGTTCAGCAACTACAAGTCCGCGGCGAGCCACCGGCTGCGCATCGCACTGGCACTGAAGGGCGTTGAGCACACGGTGGAGGAAGTCCAGCTCGCTGCCGGCCACCACCGCCGGCCGGAATACGCCTCCCTCAACCCGATGCGTCAAGTGCCTGTCCTGATCGACGGGCCACGCGTGCTGATCCAGTCGCTGGCCATCCTGGAATACCTGGAAGAGGCCTATCCCGAACCGCCGCTGCTGCCGTCCGACCCGCACGACCGGGCCCGCGTGCGCGGCATCGCCGACACCATCGCGTGCGAGATCCACCCGCTGCTGACGCGCCGGGTGGTCGGCGAGCTGCGCACCACCTTCGGCCAGAAGCGCGAGCAGGTGGAGCAGTGGTACCGCCACTGGATCGCCGAGGGCTTTTCTGCGGTGGAGCGCCTGCTCGCAGAGGACAAGCGCACCGGCCGCTTCTGCCACGGCGATGCACCGTCGCTGGCCGATGTGTGCCTGCTGCCGCAGATGGAAGTGGCGGTTGCCAACGGCTGCCCGCTGGACGCCTACCCGACGATCCGCCGGATCGCCGCAGCGTGCCGCGAGCTGTCTGCATTCGCCTCGACGTCGCCGACCACCGCCGACGCAGTGGAATAGATGACACCGGGCTTGGTGCCGAGCCCAACCGGCACCAGCGGCTTCATCAGCAGGCGTTCGGGCAGCTCGCCGGGCATGGAAAAGCCGTGCGGGGCCGCCGGGTGGAAGCCGAAGCGCCGGTAGTAGCCGTGGTCGCCGACCAGCAGCACCAGCCGCTGGCCGGCCCAGGCCGCCAGGTCGAGCGTAAGGAAGGTCAGCGCCGCCCCGATGCCTTCGCCGTGCCGCGCGGGCTCGACCGCCAGCGGCCCCAGCAGCAGCGCCAGTTCTCCCGGCCGGCCGATCAGCACCGGCCAGTAGCGGATCGAGCCGACGATGGCGCCGGGTGCGGTCTCCGAGCCATTGCGTGCCACCCAGGACAGCCCCCGCACCGGCGCCACGTGCAGCCGGTAGCGGTAGGAGGTCTTGGCAAACCGGTTGTGCCCGAAGGCCCGGTCCAGGAGGGCCTCGATCTCGGCGGCATCGTCCGGCCGCTCTGTCGTCAGGTGGAACATGGTGGGCTCACGACGCTGGTCTTCAGGGACCCGTCGCGGCCACCGCCGCCCTTGACCTAGGGCTGGCTGCTCACCGCTGCGGGCGCACGCGTAGTCGCGGACGGAACGACAATGCGTCGTCGTCGCGGCAGCATCGGCAGACCCGTGGCCGTATGGAGCAAGGTGACCATGTCGATCTGATGCGGTGCCGGCGGCCCTCCTGTCAAGCGCCATCGCTGCAGGTCGCGGCCGCTGCCCGGGTGCATGGGCCCGCGGCCATGCCGGCTCGCGCAGCGCTGAACCGTTTGTGATCGCCCGCGCGCGGATTGCGACCGGTCGGGCGCCGCCGCTGCGCTAAATTATCCCAAGCAGCCCGTGTGAAACTGTTTGGGGAACCCCGATGACCGGATCGACCGATTGCCGCGGCGTACCGCTGTCGACCGACGACCCCGTCCTCATCGCCGAACTGGAACGCATCCACGAAGACAGCCTGGCCATGCGCGGCGACCCCGTCGCCGACGTGGCCCGCCTGCTCCGCCGTCAGCCCGACTTCGTGTTCGCGCTCTGCTTCAAGGCCGGGATGCTGACCCAGAGCATGGAGACCCGCGTCTACCCCGACCTGGTGGCCGCGGTGGAGGCGGCCGAAGCCCTGTGGGCCCGCGCCAACGACCGCGAGCGCGGCCACATCCGCGCGGTGCGCGCCTGGGTGGAGGGCGATTTTCACGGGGCCGTCCAGCACTGGGATGGCGTGCTGGTGGAAAACCCCCGCGACCTGCTGGCGCTGCAGCTCGTCCACCTGACGGGCGTGCTGCTGGGCGATATCACCAACCAGCGCGACTGCGTGGCGCGCGTCTTCCCCGCCTGGGACGAATCGGTGCCCGGCTACGGCTACGTGCTGGGCTACTACGCCTTCGGGCTGGAGGAGATGCGCGACTTCTCCCGGGCCGAGGAATGCGGTCGCCGGGCGCTGGCGCTGAACCACAAGGATGCCTATGCCATCCACGCCGTCGCCCATGTGATGGAGATGCAGGGCCGCCAGGGGGCCGGCATCCACTTCCTGCGGGAGCGGGCGCCGGACTGGGCGCCCGGCAACTTCTCCAACCACCTGTGGTGGCACCTGTCGCTGTTCCACCTGGACCTCGACCAGGTGGACGCGGTGCTGCGCATCTACGACGACCAGTTGCGCGCCGCCGACCCCTCGGGCGACCGCTACCAGGAGCTGGACGCCGCGGCCCTGCTGTGGCGCCTCACCCTGCTCGGCGTCGATGTCGGCAGCCGCTGGACGGCGCTGGCCGACAAATGGGCGCATGCGGCCACCGACACGCTCTACGCGTTCAACGATGTGCACGCGATGATGACCTTCGTGGCCGACGGCCGCATGGACCTGGCCCACACCCTGCTCACCGCCAACGAGCGCTATGTGGAGCATGCCGGCGACGCCAACGTCGCCATGTCGCGCATCATCGGCATTCCGTTCTGCAAGGCCCTGTGCGCGTTCGCCCGCGGCGACTATGCGTCCACCGTGGCGACGCTGATGCCGCTGCGCTACCGCACCCACCGCCTGGGCGGCAGCCACGCCCAGCGCGACATCCTCAATTGGACGCTGGTGGAGGCCGCTTTGCGGGCCGGCCAGTATCCGCTGGGCTTGGCCCTGGCCAACGAGCGGCTGGGCCAGAAGCCCACCAGCCCGCAGAACTGGCGGCTGCGCGCCCGCGCCCTGGACGGCATGGGCCGGCAGACCGAATGCAGCCAGGCGCTGGCCAAGGCGCAATCGCTGCTGGCGGCGTGACCGCCGGTCCCGCCGGGAGGGGCAACGCACCGCCCCTCAGGCGGTCAGCGCGCGCAGCATTTCCGGGTTGACGGCGGCCCCGTCCATATCGGCGATGCGGTTGGACACCACCGTCCACAGGAACGACGCCGAGGCGCGGATGAACAGGATGTGGTAGGCGAGCAGCCCGCCCAGGTCGTCGCGCACCAAGAGGCCGCGGTGGCGCATCACCTCGATGGGTGTCACCGCCAGATCCGGGAACAGCGCCGGGGCGGCGTCGATGCCGGCAAGGGCCGCGATCACCTGCGGCGCCCGCCGGCCCGTCACCCGGAACCACAGGCTGCCGTCGCGCCGCGGCGTCGGCCGGCACAGCCGCTCGTCGGACGGCAGGGTCGCGGTATCCCAGATGGCCCGCGCCACCGGGTCGAGCGGCGGCAGCACCAGCAGCTCGCCCTCGCCGACGGTGACGACCAGATGGTGGTCGGGGTGGCGATAGGCTCGCGTGGCCGATGGCTCCACGGCAAAGCCCAGCCCGTTCAGCCACTGGGTGGCCTGGGGGCCGCGGAAGCCGAGGCGTTCGATGGGGGTGAGATCGGCGATGGCCAGGTCCAGCACACGGCCGTGGCCGGCATCGCCATCCGCCCGGTCCGACCCGCCGGGCATCGGCGGCGCTGCTGAAGCCGGCGGTGCCGGATCGGGTCCGCCGTCAGCCATGCCGACATCGGCCCGCGGCGGGCCGCCGAATCGCGTGGATCATCGCCAAAGAATGGCGGCAGCGCCCGGTGCTTTTCAAGCGGCACATGGTGCGCGCGGGGACGGCGGCCCGGTTCCGGTGGGAAAAGGGGCTCCGGATCGCAGGCGGGCCGGTGTATATCCGCTGCACCATGAGTGATGCATCCGAGACCGAGAAACCCCGCACCGGCTGGCTGGCGCGCCTGCGGGCCGGGCTGTCGCGCAGTTCCAACCGCCTGGTGGGCGGCATCGGCGATGCCTTCGTGCGCCGCCGGCTGGACCACGACACCCTGGAGGAGCTGGAGGAGCTGCTGATCGGCGCCGACCTCGGCCCGACCACGGCAGCCAAGCTGACCCAGGAACTGGCGCGCACCCGCTTCGGCAAGGAAGTCACGTCCGAAGAGGTGCGCGAGGCGCTGGCCGACGAGATTGCCGGGATGCTGGCCCCCGTCGCCAAGCCGCTCACCTTCGATCCCGCGATCAAGCCCAGCGTCGTCCTGGTGGTGGGCGTCAACGGGTCGGGCAAGACCACGACCATCGGCAAGCTCGCCCAGCAGATCCGCCGCGGCGGCAAGCGCCTCGTCCTGGCCGCCGGCGACACCTTCCGGGCCGCCGCCATCAGTCAGCTCCAGGTGTGGGGCCAGCGGGCCGACTGCCCGGTGCTCTACCGCGACCAGGGCTCCGATGCCGCGGCGCTGGCCTTCGATGCCATGACGCTGGCGCGCGCCCAGGGCAGCGACCTGCTGATGATCGACACCGCCGGGCGGCTGCAGAACAAGGCCAACCTGATGGAGGAGCTGGCCAAGATCGTGCGCGTGCTGAAGAAGCAGGACCCCACGGCCCCCCACCACGTGCTGCTGGTGCTGGATGCCACCACCGGGCAGAACGCCGTGACCCAGGTGGAGGTGTTCAAGCAGATGGTGTCGGTGACCGGACTGATCGTCACCAAGCTTGACGGCTCGGCCCGCGGCGGCGTGCTGGTGGGCCTGGCCGAGCGCTTCGGGCTGCCGGTCCACGCCATCGGCGTCGGCGAGGGCATCGAGGACCTGCAGCCCTTCGAGGCGGAGACCTTCGCGCGCGCCCTGATGGGCCTGGCGCCGCGATGACGGCGCCGCGGGACACCGGCGCCGGCCCCGTCCTCTACGACGATGCCGACGCCGCCGTCGCCCGCCTCATCGAATTGTACGAGGCCGGCACCGCACGCCTGCGCAAGGCGTTTGGCGAATACGCCGAGGGCCGGCTGGCGCCGGGCCGGGTGCGTGCCTGCTACCCCTATGTCGGCATCGAGGTCACCGCCTTCGACCGGGTGGAAACCCGCCTCAGCTACGGCTTCGTCGACACGCCGGGGCGCTACACCACCACCGTCACCCGCCCCGACCTGTTCGCCGACTACCTGCGCGCCCAGCTTACCCACCTGCACACCAACCACGGCGTGGCCATCGAGGTGGGGATGAGCGACCTGCCCATCCCCATCCATTTCGCCTTCCCCGACGGCATCGACGGCTCGGCCGTGTTGCCGGTGGAGCAGGTGCGCGGCGTGCGCGACGTGTTCGACGTGCCGGACCTGGAGGTGATGGACGATGCCATCGTCAACGGCACCCACACGCGCGAAGCCGTCGACGGCACGCGGCCGCTGGCGCTGTTCACCGCCCCGCGGGTGGACTACTCGCTGCACCGGCTGCGCCATTACACCGCCAGCGATCCCGGCCATTTCCAGAACTTCGTGCTGTTCACCAACTACCAGTTCTACGTGACGGAGTTCGTGCGCTACGCCGAGCGCATGCTGGCGGACCCGGAGAGCGGCTACACCGCCTTCGTCGCCCCCGGCGACCGGGTGACCGATGCCGGCGGCGATACCGGGGGCTTGGGCGAGCCCCTGGAGCGCATGCCCCAGATGCCGGCCTACCACCTGAAGCGGCCGGGCCATGGCGGCATCAGCCTGGTCAACATCGGCATCGGCCCATCCAACGCCAAGACCGCCACCGACCACATTGCCGTGCTGCGGCCCAACGCCTGGCTGATGCTGGGCCACTGCGCCGGCCTCCGGAACACCCAGACGCTGGGCGACTACGTGCTGGCCCACGGCTATGTGCGCGAGGACCACGTGCTCGACCTCGACCTGCCGACCTGGGTGCCGATCCCGGCCCTGGCGGAGGTACAGGTGGCCTTGGAGCGGGCGGTGGAACGGGTCACCGGGCTGTCGCGCGACGCCGTGAAGTCCGTCATGCGCACCGGCACCGTCGCCACCATCGACAACCGCAACTGGGAACTGCGCGACTACCGCGAGCCGGTGCAGCGTTTCAGCCAGTCCCGCGCCATCGCGCTGGACATGGAAAGCGCCACCGTGGCGGCCAACGGGTTTCGCTTCCGCGTGCCCTACGGCACGCTGCTGTGCGTATCCGACAAGCCGTTGCACGGCGAACTCAAGCTGCCCGGCATGGCGTCGAGCTTCTACGAACGCCAGGTGGGCCAGCACCTGCTGATCGGCGTCTGCGCCATGGAGCTGCTGCGCGACAGCGGCCTGCAGCGCCTCCACAGCCGCAAACTGCGCAGCTTCGCCGAAGTGGCGTTCCAATAACGAGCGCATCGGCGGGCGCAGACATGGATAGATACTAGAAAAAATTGCGCTGCAGCACTCGCACGTATGCGCTGCTAACCACGGGCCGTGATATAGAACATCATCTTTCCAGCATGTTTGAGACTGGCGCCATGGCGCAGGACCGCTTAATCCACGTACTTGTTGAATTCGAAAGCAGCTCATACGTCCGAAATGCAGTTGAGGCAGCGGCCCACAGCTTCGGACATTTTCAGATCCCGCCCGAAGCGCTGCCGCTGGGCCTCAAGATCGAAGACATCGACGCTGGGTTCGAGCCACTGAAGCGAAGCAAGGCTGCGAGTGGGTTCCAGCGCTTGCTTATGGGTGCGCCGACTGAAACTGAGTCCATCATTGTGCGCGCGACCATCCCCTGTGCACGACTCCAAGATCTTATTGCTGCCAATGGAGATAGTTGTCGGATCTACGAAGATCCGGTGATCGCTCCATTTCCGATGTCACCCTTGCACCTGACCGACCGTCCCCTCGGGACTGCAGAGCAAGTCACTCGGCAGCTCGGCCTGCCGGCGCTGACTGCGGCTGAGCTGACTGGCGAAGGCGTCGCCATCGCGATCATCGACACAGGTATCGATGTCGCGCGTTTGCAGGCCCGGGGAGTAACAGCACGGGTTTTTCCCCGTCCAGAATCTAGCCACACTCCCAGAGCGAACGTTCGTCGGTTCAGTCCTGAGCATGGCACGATGTGCGCATTTGCCGCCCACCTGATGGCGCCGCACGCAGCTTTGATCGACGTGCCGGTCCTGGTGCCGCATGGGCACGGTCAATCGCAGATTCAGGCGCTGTTGAGCGAGGCACTCTTGGCCTACAATGACCTGTCCGTCATGCTTGAGGAGCGCAGAGAGGCCGCGAACTTCACGTCTCTCGTCGTCAGCAACAGCTGGGGCCTGCATCGCCCCGACGACGGTCCGAACAATGGGCAACCACAGTACCACAACAACCCGAACCACCCCGTGAGGGACGCCATCGACCGACTGATACGAAACGGTGCCGACGTTCTGTTCGCGGCGGGGAATTGCGGTTCGGCTGCGCCGGGCCCGCAATGTGACCGAGACCCTGACAAGCAGGACAAGATCTTCGGTGCAAACGGCTACCAGGACGTCCTCTGTGTCGGCGGGGTCGACGTCGAAAACCGGCTCGTGCCGTATTCCTGTTCAGGGCCCGGCATGTGGTCTCACGACAAGCCGGACTTGGCCGCACCCACGCATTTCCTCGGGTCGGAGGCGAGGGGTACCGGAACAGCGGATGTGGGCACGTCCACGAGCTGCCCCGTGGCAGCGGGCTGTGTGGCTGCGTTGCGGACCAAGCTGCCCGCCCAACGTATGAGCCCAACAGATCTCGCAGATGTCTTGCGCCAGACAGCGTCCTTCGGCAGAGATAATGTCTGGAACGAAGGTCTGGGCTTTGGCGTTATCGCACCTGTACGTGCGGCGGAAAAACTGGGGCTACTCTGATCGCGATAGATGCTTCGACTTTGACATGTATAGCGCGCAACTCGGCTGCGGCCAAACAGCACTTTAAGAGGTCGTCAATCATCCCAAGTGATGATCGAGCTCAGAACACGGCCTAAGAGGACAAATCCGTGCTGAAGGTTGGCGGTTGGGGGCGTGCTGGAGGGTAGGAGACATGGGCATGGGCCTTATGGTGTTGAATATACCTGCTGGTCGGCCGGTGACCATGAAGCAGGCGGCCGAGACGTTGCACATAGACGAAGCTGCGATCGACCATACCTATGGCATTGTGCCTCTCGACCCCGCGCAAGGAAAATACGCCGTTCGGGTGACGACCGAACGCGTGTCAGAGACATCCGAGCCTGTCTATGCCGACCCGGTGATAGAGCCGTTCTGACGTGACATAGAGGCACGTCGCCGGCCTGGGCTGGATCCTATTCCCCCGCCTCCTCCAGCGCGCCGACGGCGCGGGCCATCGCCAGCACGCGTTCGGCCGTCTGGACGTGGAGGTATTCGATCAGCTTGCCGTCCACCACCGTCACGCCCTTGCCTTCCGCCTGGGCCTGGGCGTGGGCGACGGAGATCTTCTTGGCCGTGGCGATCTCCTCGGCATCCGGCGCGAACACCCGGTTGGCCACGGCGACGGTCTTGGGGTGGATCAGCGTCTTGCCATCGAAGCCCATGTGGCGGCCCTGCAGGCACTCCGCCTCGAACCGCTCCATGTCGTCGAGATCCAGGCACACGCCATCGACGATCGCCTTGTTGTGGGCGCGGGCGGCCAGCAGGCACAAGCCAAGCGAGGTGACCATGGGCTCGCGGTCGCGGGTGTGGTGGCAGTGCAGGTCCTTGGCCAGGTCCGAGGTGCCCATCACCAGCGTCTTCAGCGCGAAGGAGGAGCCGGCGATCTCGTCGGCGCGCAGGATGCCGCGCGGCGTTTCCAGCATCGCCCACAGCTTGATGTTGGCGTCCTCGTCGATTTCGTGGATCGCCATCTCCACCTCGCGCACCGCGTCCGCACCGTCGACCTTGGGGATCAGCACCACCTTGGCGCCGGCGTGCACGGCTGCCGCCAGGTCGGCATGGCCCCACGGCGTGGTCAGCGCATTGATGCGCACCACCGGCAGCCGCCGCCCGTAGCCGCCCGCCTTCACCGCCGCGGCCACCTGCTCGCGCGCCACCGCCTTGGCGTCCGGCGCCACGGAGTCCTCCAGGTCCAAGATCAGCGCGTCGGCATCCAGCGTCTTGGCTTTTTCCAGCGCGCGGGCATTGGCGCCCGGCATATAAAGGACACTGCGCAGGGGCACGACGGGCCGGCTGGAGTTCATCTCACGTCTCCGGAGTACGAGAGGGATCTGGCTGACCGGCGATGCTCTCAAGCACGGCGGCGGCCCGCCGGAGATCGTCGCTGGTCCGTCAAATCGGATACATCATTACGGTTGCCGCCGCCAGCAACCTTATCGTCAAAGTTGGATCATGCTCCCCATTCCCCTTCCCCCCGCCGTTCTGGCCGACGACCTCCTGAGGCTCGAACCCATCGAGGCCCACCACCTGGAGGGCCTCGCCGCCATCGCCGGGGATCCCGCCATCTGGGCCTGGATGGGCATGGATGCCAGCCGGCCCGGCATGATCGACGTGCTGGTGCGCCAAGCCATCGGCGCACGCGAGGCGGGGCGCGAGATGCCCTATGTGGTGCGCCTGGCCGACACCGGCCGCATCGTCGGCTCGTCGCGCTACCTCAACCTGGAACCCGCCGACGGGGGGCTGGAGATCGGCTGGACCTGGTATGCCCGCGACGTCTGGGCGACGGAGGTGAACCCCGCCTGCAAGCGCCTGATGCTGACCCACGCGTTCGAGGCGCTGGGTGCCGTTCGCGTCAGCTTCCGCACCGATGCCCGCAACCAGCGCAGCCACGATGCCATCCTGCGCCTGGGTGCCGTGAAGGAAGGCGTGCTGCGCAAGCACAAGAAGGTGCAGCACGGCTTCATCCGCGACACCGTACAGTTCTCCATCCTGGCCGAAGAGTGGCCGGCCGTGCGCGCCGGGCTGGATGCGCGCCTGGCGGAGCTGGCGGGGTAGGCGCCGTCGCACGGCGGTCCCGGCTTGCCGCGCCGCCTGCCGTCGCCAGTTTAGTTGGCGCGGGCAAGAGGGAGAGTGCCATGGCCGATGGCGGGGCACCGGCGGTTCTGAAGGTGGCGAGCGAGCTGGACGCGGTGCATCCGGGCGACTGGGATGCCTGCGTCGCCGGGGCCTGTGCGGGCAACGACAACCCCTTTCTCAGCCACGCCTTCCTGTCGGCGCTGGAGCACTCCAAATCGGCCACGGCGGACACCGGCTGGCTGCCCCAGCACCTGCTGGTGGAGGACGACCACGGCCGTCTGCTCGGCGCCGCACCGATGTACCTGAAGTCCCACTCCTACGGCGAATACGTGTTCGACCACGCCTGGGCGGACGCCTACGAGCGCGCGGGCGGGCGCTACTATCCCAAGCTGCAGATGGCCGTGCCCTTCACCCCGGTGCCCGGCCCGCGGCTGCTGGCGCGCGCCGGCAGCGACCGCGAGCTGGTGGTCGCCGCCCTCATCCACGGTGCCGCGGAGGTGGCGGCCCAGAACCGCATCGCCACGGTGCACGCGACCTTCCCCCACGCGGCCGACACCCACCGCCTGGAAGAGGCCGGCTGGCTGCTGCGCACCGGCCAGCAATACCACTGGGTGAACGACGGCTATGGATCGTTCGACGACTTCCTGGCCGCCCTGGCCTCACGCAAGCGCAAGGCCATCAAGAAGGAACGCCGGGCGGTGGCCGAGGCCGGCATCACCATGCGGGTGCTCACGGGCGAGGAGCTGAAGGCCCACCATTGGGATGCGTTCTACCGCTTCTATACGTCCACCAGCGACCGCAAATGGGGCGTGCCCTACCTGACGCGCGCCTTCTTCGACGAAATCGGCCGCACGCTCGCCGACAGGATCGCCCTGGTGGTGGCCGAGGACGACGGCCGCCTGGTGGCGGGTGCCCTAAACCTGATCGGCGCCACCACGCTCTACGGCCGCAATTGGGGCTGCTACGGCCACTACAAGTTCCTGCATTTCGAGGCGTGCTACTACCAGGCCATCGAGTTCGCCATCGCCCGCGGGCTGAAGACGGTGGAAGCCGGGGCCCAGGGCCAGCACAAGATCCAGCGCGGCTACCTGCCCACCCCCACCTACAGCGCCCACCTCATCCGCGACCCGCATTTCCGCGATGCGGTGGCGGATTTCCTGAAGCGGGAGACCGACCAGGTGCACTGGCAGATCGACGCGCTTGCCACCCACTCGCCCTTCCGCCGGACGGACAGCGACCCCGCCCGCGCCCCCTGGTGCGGCGAGGAGGAATGAGGTGCCGCCGGACGGGTCCGGCTGTCAGGGGCAGTCGGTGGGAAGGTCCGGCGGGACCGGGTCCGGCGGGACCGGGAGGCCCGTCGCGGGACGGGACTGGGCCGGCGGTGCGCCGGCTTGGCTGCCCGCCAGCATCCCGGACAGGCGGTCCATGCCCGTCGCCGCACGACCGTCCGGCACCGCTGTGGACATGGCCCCCTGCGCCGCACCACCGGCATCGTTCTGCGCACCCTGCTGGTCCGCCGGGGTGCACTGCCGCACCGCTTCGGGGATCATCGGGTGGGGCCCATCGGCCCGGACCTGCGCGTTGGCCAGGGCAATGGCCGACATCCCGGCCAAGAGGAAGGCGTGGCGAGCGACGGGTCTACTCCGCATCGTTCAACAGGGCCTCGTAGGTCCGCCCCCCGTAGAGCACGCCTTGGACCACCACCTGCTTGGGTTCAACCAGGAAAGCGATGGTGATCCGCCGTTCGAACCCGACGATGCGCTCGACATAGTTCGCCGCCCGTTGTTCGGAAGCCCTGTCCGCGATGTAGCGGCAGAGGCGCTCCACCTGGCGTTCCGCCGCTGGCGTGAAGATAACCCGCATGACTGGCCCGCGGCATCAGCGCCTGTTGTTTCAGACGCCCCCACCCTGGCAAGGCGGCGGGTCCGCAGGGTAGACGGCACGATAACCGGGGGGGGGGCGGCGCAGATAGGCCGCTGCTGTCCCCGCAGATCCGGCCCCAGACCGTCTCAATCCTCACGGACTTCGCGGGGTTCGTCGGCAGCCCAGCGGCCGCGCAGGCGGCCCAACAGGTCGCCCGCCTCGACGGCTCTGGCGGGATCGCGCCGGTATTCCGCATGGCAAGTCCTCCTGGCCGAAGCAGGCTACCACCCAATCCTATCGATGCCAGGTGGCGGACGCCTGGGGCTCCGTAGCTCGGGTCTCGCCGCTGCTGAGCCGGGTCCTGTCCGGCGGCCGCATACCGTCTCTTTGGTAGCTTGATCCATCGAGAACACAAATTTAAGTCGTATATTTGCACTGCACTGTGCCATAAACGTCCCCATCAGGGCTTTCCAGATGGGTTCCGTGGCCCTCAATGCTCGACTCCCTTGCCTACGACATCTACGCGCTCGGCCCGAACGTTGCGGCCGCCGCCACGATTGGCCTGCTCTGCCTGGGCGGGTTCCTGCGCGCATGCCTGCATCCGCCGGTCCTGCCGCTGACGCGCTCGCGGTTCTTCTTGTTGTCGTGCTTCCTCGGCGTGCTTGCGTCGGTCTCGTTGCTGCCGCCGTTGCTCCTGCCCTGGGCGATCTCCAGCGGGATGCTGTTCGCCCTGCTCGCCCTGCAGTGGGCGCTGGCCGTGGCGATCGGCGCCGGCCTCTACCCGATCGCGGCGGGGCGGGCCTTGGATGCCTTCGACAATCCGCGCTGGGGGGCCCTCGCCTATATCCCCGTTTGCGGCATCGTCCTGCTGGTGAAGGGCCGCGCCCGGACGCGGCGCAGCTCCAGCGCCTGCGCGCCGCAGCGCACCAGCGCCATCCTCAACTCGTCAGTCGGGCTGTTCTTGGCGCTGCTGGTGCTCATGATCACGGTCACGGCATTCCGGGCCTATGAGGGCCTGGAGCAGGCGATCGCGTCCAACCCGGAGCTGCGTGATCAGGTCGCCCGTAGGTTCATGACTGCCTTCGGCGTCGAGGATGTCGTCAACAGAATGGCCGAGAGCCGCCGGCAGGACCTGCCGCACAGATTGAACGAGCACCTGGTGGTAACCGACGTGGTTGCGGATGGCCACCGGCTGGTCCTGACGGCCACCCTCGACCCGCCGGACCTGCGGTTGGCCCGAATGATCGAATTCGGCCTGCCCCACGGGCGGGTTCGCGATGTCATGGTCACGCAGATCTGCGCGGAGTTGGGGGCCCCCCTGCTGTTGGAAGATGGCGCGATCTTCGTTCTGGTGTTCACGATGGAGCCCGACGGCGAACTCGGCCGCCTGGAAATCGCCCATGCGGACTGTGCGGAAACGCTGACGCCCGGCAACGAGACGTAGCTGCTGCCCCATTGGTGCCACTTCGCCCGGCCCCAATCGCACCCGAGTTCGACCAAGCGGCAATCGGAGGGGGCATCCATGGAGCGCACGAACACGCCATTGCGGCGGATCGCAGCCGGGCTGCTGGCCGGGCTGGCGCCGTTCGCCTGGTCCGCACCGGCAGCGGCACAGGACACCGCCGCCTGCTCCGATTTCTACAGCGCGGCCATCGACGGGATGGCGCAGGACCGGGCGATGGCGTGCCTGGTTGAGCGCTACGGCGAACCGGCCAGAACCGCGCGGCCGGGGGAAAACCCGTTCACCGGCGACGATCCCGACGGTCCGGCCCTGGTCGTGCTGTTTGCGCAGGAGACTGGCGGGTCCGGTGCCTATTTCTGCCACGACCGGCTGGCCGGATTCGTGCTGAGCGTGACCACGCGCGACGTGGCCGGCATGCTCGCCCGGATGGAGGCCGGCGCTTCCGAAGATGGGCTGCGGGCCGTACTTGAACCCAACCGGCTCACCGTGACGACGCCCGACCCGGACCTCACGCTGACCGTGACGGGCGACACCGCCGGCGAACAGACCCTGATGGCCCACTATCGGGCCGACCCGTTCGTCACGTTCGATTTCTACGGCACCTGCCAGGCGCTCGACGAAGCCGGCCAATAGGGCCCATCACAACCCCGCGGCCCGCAGCGCCACCACGGACCCGACGCCGGTGAGGATGGCGAGGATCGGCGGGCCGCGGAAGGCCACCGCCAGGGTCAGCACGGCCGCCACGGTCTCCGCGATGCCGGTGGCCAGTACCATCGGTGCGATCAGCGCGATCAGCACCGAGCCGGGGATCGCTTCCAGCGCTGCGGCCAGGCGCCCGCGCACGGGGATGAAGCGCACCAGCACCACGCCGGCCACCCGCGTGGCGTAGGTGACCAGCGCCATGGCGAGGATCACCAGCAGGGTCCAGGCATCGAGGCTCCACAACTCGCCGCTCATGCCCGCCGGCCTCCCCGCGCAAAGCCCACCAGGCCGCCGGCGATGGCGCCGCAGAACACCGACCAGGCACCCGGCACCGTGAGGTGCACCAGCACCGCAACGGCGGCGGCCACTGCCCAGGGCAGGGCGGTGCCGGCGCCCCGCCACATGCCGGCCAAGAGGGTGAGGAAGATGGCGGCGAGCGCGAAGTCGAAGCCGTAGACGGACGGGTCCTCGATGGCTGAGCCCAGGGCGGCGCCGGCCAGTGCCGAGGAGACCCAGGTCACCCACAGCATCGCGGCCATGGTGAAGTAGTTGAGCGGAATCAACGGCTTGGTCTGCGCGCGCCGCAGCGACAGCGCCCAGGTTTCGTCCACCATGGCAAAGAGGGCGAGCGCTAACTGGCCGCGGCCGAAGCGGCGCAGATAGGGCGCCAGGGCCGCGCCCATCAGCACATGGCGCAGATTGACGATGAAGGTGGCCAGCACCAGGGTGCCCAGCGCCGCCGGGCTGGTCCACAGCTCCACCGCGACGAACTGGGAGCCGCCGGCGAACACGGTGGCCGACATGATGGTGATTTCCGGCACCGACAGCCCCTTCTGGGTGGCCAGCGTGCCGATGGCGAGCCCGAAGGGGGCCGCCGCCGCCATGATCGGCAGCACGGCCATGGCGCCCTCACGCATCTCGGTTGCGGGGGAACTGGCCGTGTTCGCGGGTTCCTCGGAATGGGGCCGGCCGCGCCGTGGCTGCGGTGCCGCGTCCTCGCTGTCCATCGCCTCGACCACCCCGGCCCGAACACCTCGATCGCTACCGAATACCTGACCTCGGCCCGGCGAGCCTTGCGAACATGTCCCGGGACAATCAGTTGCGAAAGTGATGTCTGGTAGCGGCCGCTGCATCACCAAACGCAATGGGCAACCTCTGCTCGTTCAGCCACTGCAAGAAATAGCTTCAAGTTCTTTGCGGTATCGTAGCTTAACAAGAGCGCCTCAACACAAATACTGAAGCATATACTCAATACTCGATGATATACTTAGCCTCCAATTGCTCGGTTGTCGATAGCCGCCTTTGCACAATATCCGAAAACTCGCTGTATTTAGATAGTTGATCTCGTACAAACTGGCCATATATATGATGGGGACGAAGGAACTTCTCCATAGATTCATTTTTATTAATATTGTGCATCATAGCTCCGATTATATTGCGGGACCCCGCGCAATATATCAATGTATTGAACTGCTTCTCACCGTCAAGATATATAATCCTTTCGCTCTTTTCAATATCTCTTAGTGCATCAGAAAGTGTATTTAGATGACTCTTTATAAATGCTTCTCTCTTTATGACAGAAGATAGGCAACGAGTGAATTCTGGTACTTCGCTACCACTGGCAAGATCAGAAATATGGACGCCAATCGAGTTCAGTACTTCAGATTCCAGCGTTGACGGCGGGGTTAGCTTGCGGAAATTTACACTACTGTCTGCATATTTGTGCATTCTAGCCAAATATGCTAGGCACTCATTCACCGATTGATCCAAGTAGAAGAGATGCGCTAATAATATTGATCTAGCTGCATATTGTTTTGTAGATAAATCTTCTTTCCGATGTTTCTGTATCAATTCGATTTGCCACCACAGGAACCCTGCGGCAATAATAGAAGCAAAGAAAGCAAGCAATCCGCCGACTAGTGATTGGTATTCGTAAACAAGATTTGTCGTCCCGAAAATCGAGACAAGAACCAAACATGCGATGACTCCGAGCAAAAAAGCTCCGAGCCATTCAAACAGCCGAGGTGTCAGCCGGCGCGACAAGAACTTCCGCACCGAATGAGGCAACGACGGCGGCCGCATGGGCCTGCACCCTACATATTCGGGTAGTTCGGGCCGTCGCCGCCTTGGGGCACCGTCCAGTTGATGTTCTGGGTGGGGTCCTTGATGTCGCACGTCTTGCAGTGCACGCAGTTCTGGAAGTTGATGACGAAGCGCGGGTTCTTGCCCTCGTCGTCATACGCCACCTCGTACACCCCTGCCGGGCAGTAGCGCTGTGCCGGTTCGGCGAACTGCGGCAGGTTCACCGCGATGGGCACCGCCGGGTTCTTCAGCTTCAGGTGGGGCGGCTGGTTTTCCTCGTGGTTGGTGTTGGAGAGGTAGACCGAGGACAGCCGGTCGAACGTCACCACGCCGTCGGGCTTGGGATACTCGATGGGGGTCGATTCCTTCGCCGTGCGCAGGCACTCGTTGTCGGCGTGGCGGTGTTTTAGCGTCCACGGCGTCTTGCCGCGCAACATCATCTCCAGCCCCGCCATGGCCATGCCGATCCAGCGGCCGCGGGCGAACCACGGCCGGCAGTTGCGCACGATCTTCAACTCCTTGTGCAGCCAGCTCGCCTTGAAGGCCGCGGGATAGGCGGTCAGCTCGTCGTGGCCTTCAGCACCCCCCTTGAGGGCTGCGAACGCCGCGTCGGCCGCCATCATGCCGCTCTTCATGGCGCCGTGGATGCCCTTGATCTTGGGCACGTTGAGGAAGCCGGCCGAGCAGCCGATGATCGCCCCGCCCGGGAAGGTGAGCTTGGGGATGGACTGCAGCCCGCCTTCGTTGATGGCGCGCGCCCCATAGGCGATGCGCGTACCGCCTTCGAAAAGGGGGCGGAAGCGCGGGTGCGTCTTGAAGCGCTGGAACTCCTCGAACGGCGACAGGTAGGGGTTGCGGTAGTCCAGCGCCACCACGAAGCCCACGGCCACCTGGTTGTTTTCCAGGTGATAGAGGAAGAAGCCGCCATAGGTTTCGCTGTCGAGCGGCCAGCCCACCCCGTGGCTGACCAGACCCGGTTCGTGCTTCGATGGATCGACCTCCCACAGCTCCTTCAGGCCGATGCCGAAGGTCTGGGTCTGGCAGTCGGCCCGCAGGTCGAACTTCTGGAACAGCATCTTGGCGAGCGAACCGCGCACGCCCTCGGCGATCAGGGTGTATTTGGCGTGCAGCTCCATGCCGGGCTGGTAGAGGTCGGTGGGCTTGCCGTCCGAGCCGATGCCCATGTCGCCGGTGGCGACCCCCTTCACCGAGCCGTCCTCGTGGTACAGCACTTCGGCGGCGGCGAAGCCGGGGTAGATCTCCACGCCCATGGCCTCGGCCTGCTCGCCCAGCCAGCGGCAGAGGTTGCCGAGCGAGATGATGTAGTTGCCGTGGTTGTGGCTCTCCGGCGGCAGCATCCAGCCGGGCATCTTGCGGGCACCGCGTTCGCTCAGGATGAGGAACTCGTCGCGGCTGACGGGGGTGTGCAGCGGCGCGCCGCGCTCCGCCCAATCCGGCAGTAGCTCGTTCAGCGCGCGCGGTTCCAGCACGGCACCCGAGAGGATGTGGGCGCCCACTTCGGAGCCCTTCTCCAGCACGCAGACGCTGATCTCGTGGCCCTCGGCCTCGGCCTGCTGCTTCAGCCGGATCGCCGCACTCAGCCCCGAGGGACCGGCGCCGACGATCACGACATCGTACTCCATAGACTCCCGTTCCATGGGTTCTTTCCGCCACGTTTGATGGTCCCGCTCCCGCTAACCTAGTCGCCGTATGCGCTCGGCGCAAAGCCCGCTGCGGTGGAAGCTGACCGCACAACCACGCCGGAAGCGATTCCGCGGGGGGCCGATCCGGTCTAATCTCGCCCGATGGCACGGCCGCCAAGGACACCCAGATGATCCGCCTGTTGCTGGCGCTGCTGATCGGCGGCTTGCCGGCCTCCCAGGCCGTGCCGTTCACCGAGGACTATCTGCACAACCTGGCCGGCCGGGTGGCGGAGCTGCGCGTGATCGTCGGTGGCTATGCCGAACGCGCCGAAGCCCGCGGCCTCAGCCTCGCCGACCACATCGCCTATTTCGCGACCTCCGACGATCCCGCGGTGGCAGCCGAAGGGCTGGCCATGCACGACACGGTGGAGCGCTACGGCCGCCTGCGCCGCACCGCAGAGGGCATCGAGGCGGCTCCGCCCATCCTCCACCCCGTCCTGGTGGCGGAGTATCTGGACAACGACGTCGCCGAGTCGGTGCTGGAGCGTTTCAGCCCCGGCCTCAGCGCCTCGGTCGCCCAGCTCTTCTACTTCTTCGGCGGGCTGGTGGCCGTATGGCTGGTACTGACGGTGCTGAAGGGCTTGGCCCTGGGGGGGCGGCGCCTTGCCGCCAAGCGGGCATGAGCGGCAGGTCGGCAGACGCGGCCGCCCTGCTTGCCTATTACCGCGAGATCGGGGTGGACGAGGCGGTGGCAGACCGCCCGGGAAGCTGGGCGGACCACGTGCCGCCGGCACCGGCCGGGCGCGTAGCCTCTCCGGCACGCCCAGCGGCGCCGGCCCGTCCCGGACCACCCGTCGAGCCCGCGCCGCTCCCGGCCGACCGGCCGCCTGCCCCGTCTACGGCGACGCCCGCGGCTCCCGCCGCGTCACTGGGGGGCGAAGCCGCGGTGGCCGATGCCAGGCGCATCGCCGCAGCCGCCGCCACCCTGGCCGATCTGGAGGCCGCCATCCGCGCCTTCGACGGCTGCCCGCTGAAACTCACCGCCACCACCACCGTGTTCGCCGACGGCCATCCCGACGCGCCGGTGATGGTGATCGGCGAAGCGCCGGGCGGCGAGGAGGATCGCCAGGGCAAGCCCTTCGTCGGCCCCGCCGGCCAGTTGCTCGACCGCATGCTCGCGGCGATCGGCCTCGACCGCGCCCACAGTGCCTACATCACCAACATCCTCAACTGGCGCCCGCCGGGAAACCGCCAGCCCAATGCCGGGGAGATCGCCACCTGCCTGCCCTTCATCGAGCGGCACATCGCACTGAAGCGCCCGGCGGTGGTGATCCTGGCCGGCGGCACTTCGGCCAAGGCGCTGCTCAACACCAGCGACGGCATCATGCGGCTGCGCGGCCGCTGGCGGGAGCTTGACGTGCTGGGGTTGGCCGAACCGGTGCCGGCCATGGCGCTGTTCCACCCGGCCTATCTGCTGCGCCAGCCCGCCGCCAAGCACGAGGCATGGCGCGACCTGCTGGCGGTGCACAAGCGGCTCAGCCAGCTCGACCTGGTGCCCGATCGGCACAGGCCAGAGCTGCCGCGCAACGCCGACGCTTGACCCGGCCGGCACCCCCCGGCAACTGTCCTCCCCGCAGGATCGCACCGGCCCACCGCCCCAGCCCGGCCCCCTATCTTCACGTCACCCCCGCGCAGGCGGAGGTCTCGGGAAACCAGCGAGATCCTCGCCTTCGCGAGGATGACGTCAGAGAGACAGGCCGGATTGGGCGATGGGCCGGCGCAACCCGATTCAGACCTGCGGAACCGACCGGGGAGGATGCGAGCATGGCCTACGATCCCAACAACATCTTTGCCAGGATCCTGCGCGGCGAAATCCCCAACACCACGGTGTATGAGGACGAGCACGTGCTGGCGTTCCGCGACATCAACCCGTTGACGCCCACCCACGTGCTGGTGATCCCCAAGGGGCCGTATGTGGACTACGACCAGTTCGCCGCGGAAGCCTCGGACGCGGAAATCGCAGCATTGGTACGCGCCGTCGGCAAGATCGCCCGCGCCGAAGGCGTGGCGGAAGCCGGCTACCGCGTGCTCACCAATTGCGGGGCCGATGCCCACCAGGAGGTGCCGCACTTCCACGTGCACCTGTTCGGCGGCGAGCGGCTGGGCCACATGCTGCCCAAGCAGATGAAGGCCAAGTGATCCGCCGCCGGCCGCTGCCGGGATCCCCACGCCATCGTCGAACATGCCCGTGAGCCCTACCGCCAAGGGGATCGCGCTGGTTTCGCTGGGCGTGCTCATCCTGTCGCCCGATGCGCTGCTGATCCGGCTGATCTCCACCGATGTCTGGACCCTGCTGTTCTTCCGCGGGCTCGGCCAGGTGACCATGCTGGGCACCGTGCTGCTGCTGCGCGAAGGCGGCGGTGCTGTGGCCCGCCTGCGCTTTCTGGGCGGCGCCGGCCTGGCCGCGGGGTTGGCGTTTTCCGCCTCGCAGATCGGCTTCGTCGCCGGTGTCAGGCTGACCAGCCCGGCCAACGTGCTGATCCTCGTCAGCCTGGCGCCGCTGGCCGCGGCCCTGTTCAGTTGGCTGCTGATGGGCGAGCGGCTGGCCCACGCCACGGCACTGGCCATCCTCGGCGCCGTCGCCGGCGTGGTCATCACGGTGTGGGACCGGTCGGGCGCCGGAAGCTGGGTGGGGGATCTGGTGGCGCTCACCACGCCGTTCACGGTGGCGCTGGCGATCACCCTGCTGCGCTTTGCCCCTGCCATCGACACCCGCCTGGTGCTGATGGTGAGCGGCTGCGGCGCCATGGCCACCTCGGCCTTGCTGGGCGCACCCGCCCTGCCGTCGGGGCTCGATTTCCTGTGGCTAGCGCTGCTGGGCCTGGTGGTGTCGCCCGTCTCCTTCCTTCTCATCAGCCAGGGGCCGCGCTACCTGCCGGCGGCGGAGGTGGGCCTGCTGATGTTGCTGGAGCTGGTGTTCGGCACCCTGTGGGTGTGGCTGGCGCTGGCGGAAGCACCGTCCGCCAACGCCTTGATCGGCGGCGGGCTGCTGCTGGCCACCATGATCGCCCATTCGCTATGGGCGCTGACGCGCCGGCCGGCGGTGCCCGCGACCGACACCCAGGACTGAGCAAGGCTGCGCGACGGCGCCGGAGATCGGCGGTCGCGCATTCTCTACAGTTCCCAGAACCAGACGGACTTCGCACTCCAGTAGCATGAACCAGCGCACACGCTGTCGAGATTGACGACGGTGCCGGCCTTGGTCTTGGTCGTGCCCTTGCCGTCGATGACATCGATATGGCCGCCGAGCCCGCCGCCAACCACATAGCCCGGGATCTCGAAGAAGGAGATCACCCCGTTGCGATCGCCGATCTTGGCTTCGTTCTCCGTCCCCGTCCCCGTAAAGATTTCCGGGCTTCCCCAGATCGACTCCAGGTAGTCCGAAAGCTTGTCCTGCCGGATTTCGATCTTCTTGCCCTTGATCGGTCCGGCCAGCGCCGACATTCCCGCGCTCGATTTGACATCGACCCCGGACAATTGCAGGGCAATGCTCATTCTGATGGCACAAGTATTCTGATAATTTTCGTTGTCGACATATGCATCCCACCCAATGCTTTCAAACAGCGCCTTCAACGGATATCGGCTTTTTCTTGGGTAGTTGAGCCACAGGCGTATGAAAGAGGGTTTCATGGGACCTGCCCGTTGGCGCATCTGCAGAAGCAAGATAAATTAATATTATACGATACGCGCACGAATCGGATAATGTCAATCTATGATGCGATCAACGAATATCTTCTCGTATTGATTGATCACGATGGGAGCGGACCGGCGCGGCGCCCTGGGGACGGGTTGCGAGCGGTGGCCGCCAGGGCTTGCCAGGTGGAGCTGGTCAGAACATAATAGGAACATCAAGGGCGCCCGAGGGAGATCCACCATGCACCGCAGCCGGCTTGCCTGCATCGTCATCGATTGCCAGTCCGACCGGGAACCGGGGGAAACGGCGCAATTCTGGGCCGCTGCGCTGGGCCTGCCGATCGCCGAGACCGATCCGAACTATGCCGATCTGGCGGTGCCGGGCGACGACCCGCGGGTGTTGGTGCAATGCGTCGAGCACGACAGCCGCGTCCATCTCGACATCGAGACCGACGACATCCCGGCGGAAGTGGCGCGCCTGCAGGCACTGGGGGCCACCAGGGTGGCAGACATCCGCAACTGGGTGGTGATGCAAGCTCCCACCGGGCAGCGCTTCTGCGTGGTCAAGCCGCAGCGCCGGGACTTCGCCGGCAACGCCAATGTCTGGCCCTAGGGTCCGTACTCAATTACCCCATGAGCCACGGCGGCTGACGGCGTTCGGTCCCACAAGGCGCTGAGCGCGCCGCGGTGCCTGTTCACCGCAAGGGCTCGGCAACGCCGTGGGGCGGGACGCCGCCAGCCGTCCGGAGGATTTGGCAGAAATCGGCCAGGACTGCGTCGCTCGTCGTCGAATATGCGTGGGCATGTCCATCCTCCTCACTCCTAGTCCTGTCCGATTTCTGCACAAACCATGGCCATGCGGTCATTGAGTCCGGACCCTAGAGCGCACAAAAATGGCGCGCACAGCGGCACCCCGCCGACAGCGGGCGCCGGAGAACGGCCTCGGCGGCAGGGCTTACGGGAACAGGCTGCCGGTCAACGCTGTGTTGTTCAGGTTCTCCGGCAGCGGGTCGTCCGAGCGGTTGACGAACAGGCTGCGGAAGCCGGCGTCGGTGGCCAGCCGGTCGGTGGCATCGGCCATCACCGCCTCGATCAGGGAATCGAGGTCGGCATCCTGGTAGCGGCTTTCGCTGGCGGTGCCGACCACCTGGAGGGAGTAGATCTCCTCGTCGGTGGCCGAGGCGCGGACCGACCAGTCCACCGTCATGGCACCGCCGCCGGCATAGGAGCGGTTGACCTGCTGGCGGCTCGGCGGCGGCCGGCAGGCCTGGATGTCGGCATCGACGATGCTGGCTTCCACGTAGAAGTTGGACGCGCGGCGCGCCGGCGTCGTCGTCTCGTAGCCGTAGCGCGTCATGGTCGAGCGCCAGTTGGCGCCGAGCTGGTAGTTGTCGATGTAGGGCTCCAGCACCGAAGCGGGGATGGTGTCGTACGGGCCGGCGCAGAACACGCCCTCCACAAAGCGGCCCGCCGAACCCAGGCCCGGCGCCAGCGTCGTCTCGCCATAGTCGAGAACCGGCGGATGCACGATCTCGTCGTAATAGCTCACCGCGTCCAACGTGCTGGTGGCACCACAGCCGCCCAACGCCAACGCCGCGACGGCGCCCACCATCGTCCCGCGCATCTCTGCGACCCTCCTTCACCGGCTTCGCACCGCAGAATACTGCGGACTGGGCTTGCATTTCTAGGGCAGCAGATGAACAAAGGGTGGCAGACAGTCGCTTTTTCTGACAGATCGCTCCGCAAGACGCGATCGGCCCCTGCGATCGGCCCCTGCGATCGGCCCCTGCGACCGGCGGAGCGGTCAGCCGCCGCCGGCCATCGCCACGGCCCGACGACAGGGGCCCGGACCCACGGATTGACCCGCCATGACCGACACCGTCTCGACCCCGCCCGCGCCGCCGGCCGCCGCCGCGGCCCCGGGGGACACCATCCCCGCCGCCCGCCGCGCCACCGTGCGCCGCGAGACCAAGGAAACCCAGATCCGCGTGACCGTGGACCTGGACGGCACCGGTTCAGCCCAGGTGGCGACCGGCGTCGGCTTCTTCGACCACATGCTCGACCAGCTCTCCCGCCACGGGCTCATCGACCTGATCGTGGAAGCCACGGGCGACCGCCATATCGACGACCACCACACGGTGGAGGATGTGGGCATCACGCTGGGCCAAGCGGTGGCCCGCGCGCTGGGCGACCGCCGCGGCATCCGCCGCTACGGCGAGGCGCTGGCCCCCATGGACGAGACCCTGAGCCGCGTCGCCATCGACATCTCCGGCCGCCCTTTCCTGGTGTGGCGGGTGGCGTTTGAGAAGGAGAAGATCGGCAGCTTCGACACCGACCTGGTGCGGGAGTTCGCCCAGGCGCTGGCCATCAACGCCGGTATGACGCTGCATGTGGAGACGTTCTACGGCGTCAACGCCCACCACATCGCCGAAAGCGTGTTCAAGGCGCTGGCCCGCGCGCTGAGGGCCGCGGTGGAGCCGGACCCGCGGCGGCCCCATGCCGTGCCCAGCACCAAGGGAAGTCTCTAACGGATCGAATGTGACGTTGGCATCCCTCTGGCCGCGCGGTCCGTTGCCAACGGCATATTCAAAAGATTCTTTTGAAACAATAACTTGATAGCAGCCTTGGCGACACCGACATTTGCTCCTGACGGATCGGCAAGGCAGGCAGATCCCGGAGTCGGATCACTGGGGTCCGCATCGGCGCCACCGCCCGCCCCATTGCCGCCATGTGCCCGGCGCAAGGGCGGTCTGAGCATCGCTTGGCGGCGCGGAAGGCCGGTTGCGTGCGGGCCCTGGCATGTCGCAGAAGCTTCCGGACCGATCCGCACTGCCAGCCCCCCGGGGCGCCGCGCGCCGCCGGATTGATGTCAACGAGCCACCCCGAAGACCGGATACTCCAAACGGCCAGGCAACCCCATAGAAAGGTCGATTCATGCAGGCGGTGATCTTCGACTGCGACGGCGTCCTGGTGGACAGCGAGTTCGTGGCCGCCAAGGCGGTCTCCGCACTGCTGGCCCGCTATGCCCCGTCCATCGATCTGGTCAAGCTGCGCCGCCACTATGCCGGCGTGACCGATGCCGCCATGGTCGACCTGCTGCGCAGCGAGTTCGGCATCGACCTGCCCGACGATTTCCTCGACCAGGCCGAAGCCGCCATCGACCAGGCCCTGATCGACGAGCTGGAACCCATCGCCGGGGCCAGGGAGACGGTGCGGCGGGTCACGGTGCCCGTCGGCGTCGCGTCCAACAGCTACCGCGCCCGGGTCGCGCGGTCCCTGGCGCGCGCCGAGCTGACCGGGGAGTTCGGCAACCACCTCTACTGTGCCGACATGGTGGCCCACCCCAAGCCGGCGCCCGATGTCTATCTGGCGGCGGCCCACGGCCTCGCCGCCCAGCCCCACAACTGCATCGCCGTGGAGGACAGCGTCACCGGCACGCGCTCCGCGCGCGCCGCCGGCATGACGGTGATCGGCTTCCTCGGCGGCCGCCACATCCAGCACGAGACCGCCGACCAGCTCCGCGCCGCCGGCGCCCATCCGTTGGCCAGCACCATGGCGCAGGTGGGCAGCGTGCTGCGCGCCCTGGGGGTGTTTCGCTAGCGCGTCTTCGCCTCCGGCGGAGTCGGTTCCGGCCTGCCCCCCACCCGGCCGCCCAATCAGCATACTGTCGTCGGGTGGCCGGGTGGGGTGTGGGCCGGCGCCGTCAAAGCATGAATGGCGCCTACAGCGCCTGCAGCATGGTGGCGACCAGCGGGTGGCGCACCACGTCGCGCTCGCCCAGCCGCACCACGGCGATGCCGTCGATCGCCTCCAGCCGGTGCGCAATGTCCGACAGGCCGGACACGCCGGGCAGCAGGTCCGACTGATCGGGGTCGCCCGTTACCACCATGGTGGAATGCCAGCCGAGCCGCGTGAGCAGCATCTTGATCTGGCCGTAGGTGCAGTTCTGCGCCTCGTCGATCACCACGAAGGCGTTGTTCAGCGTGCGCCCGCGCATATAGGCGATGGGGGCGATCTCGATCTGCCCGTCGGCCAGGCAAGCCTTCAGCCGCTTGCCGCCGAGCCGGTCCGACAGCGCGTCGTAGAGCGGACGCAGGTAGGGCGCCAGCTTCTCCTCCATGGATCCCGGCAGGTAGCCCAGGCTCTCGCCCGCCTCCACCGCCGGGCGGGAGAGCAGGATGCGGTCCACCCGCTCCTCCTCCAGCGCGCGCACCGCCGCGGCGATGGCCAGATAGGTCTTGCCGGTGCCCGCCGGGCCCAGCGCCAGCGTCAGGTTGTGTTCCTCCATCGCTTCCATGAGGGTGCGCTGGCCATCGCTGTAGGGCTTGACCCGGCGCAGGTAGCTCTGATCGCGGCGCTCGTCGAGGGGGTCCCACCCCTCGAATGGGCTGGGGAACGGGCTGGGGAATGGGCTGGGGAACGGGGTGACGCGGGCGTCCTCGTAACGGTCATCGCGGCGAGCGACGGCGCGGGCATTGCGTTTGGCCATGCGATCCTCGGCGGTGGCAGGAGACGGGGAAATCGGCACGAAAAAACCCGCCGGGCATCGGGGCGCGGCGGGTGGAAGCGGTGGGCACGAACGGTCGGCGCCTTGATCCGGGTCGGTGCTCGTCCCGGCTGTGGGCGGTCCCAGGCCGGCAAGTGCCGGCGGGGACGATCTGTATGCAAGTTCAGCATATGCATTGAGTGTACGGGATAATCGCCTGGCGTGCATGGGGTTTTTTGTGTCAGTTTCGTTGCCTGCACACCACATGTAGCGCCATGCCGGCTACCTGGGGGGCCGTGCCGCGCCGCGCAGCGGCGGCTGCGGCATCGCGGCAAGCGTCCCATGTTCCGCCAACGGATTGGCGCCGCCGGATGGCTGTGGTTTGCTTGAGGGCTCAGCGGGGCGGCGCGCCGCCGCCGGCCGGCCCATCGGCCGTTTTGCCGGCCCCCAGCGCACCGCAAGCAAAACACCGATGGAGAACGGCCATGGCAGGACAGGCCGGACCGGCACAGACCTATGTCAACGGCGAGTGGCTCGAAGGCAACCCGAAGCTGCTCGGCCCCATGACCCATGCCATGTGGCTGGCGTCGCTGGTGTTCGATGGGGCGCGCGCCTTCGAAGGCGTGGCGCCGGACCTCGACCTGCACTGCGAACGCGTCGTCCGCTCCGCCCGCGCGCTCGGCCTGGGACCGACGCTGAGCGCTGGCGAGATCGTGGAGGTCGCCCAGGAAGGCGTGGCCCGCTTCCCGGTGGGCACCGCACTTTACATCCGCCCCATGTTCTGGGCCGAAGGCGGCTTCGTCGACAACGACCCGGACACCACCCAGTTCGCGCTTTCGGTCTACGCCTCGCCGTTCCCCGATTGCAGCGGCGCCAAGGTGGCGGTGTCGACCAAGCGGCGGCCGACCCCGGAAACCGCCCCCACCCAGGCCAAGGCCGCCTGCCTCTACCCCCAGGCGGGGCTGGCCATGCGCGAGGCCAAGGGGCGCGGCTTCGAAAACGCCATCATGCTGGACACTTTGGGCCATGTGGCGGAATTCGCCACCGCCAACATCTTCATCGCCAAGGACGGGGCGGTGCATACGCCGGTACCCAACGGCACGTTCCTCGACGGCATCACCCGCCAGCGCGTCATCCGCCTGCTGCGCGCGGAGGGCATGGAGGTGCTGGAGCGCACCGTGTCGGTGGAAGATGTGATGACCGCCGACGAGGTGTTCTCCACCGGCAACTACGCCAAGCTGATGCCGATCACCCGGGTGGAGGACCGCGACTACCAGCCCGGCCCCGTCTACACCCGCGCGCGCAAGCTCTACTGGGACTACGCCCATGGCTGACGGCAGCCGCCTGCAGGCGCAGGCGGGCACGCCGGACATCGCCATCCGTGCCGCCGTCGATGCCGACGGGCCGGCGCTGATGGCGCTGGTCGGCCGCTGCTACGCCGGCTTCTGGGGCTGCGTGCTGTGGGTGGACGGCGAAACCCCCTATCTGCGCCGCCCGGCCAGCGTGGCGGCCGAGCGCGATTGGCGGTTCTGGGTGGCCGAGCGGCAGGGCTGCGTCGTCGGTTCCGTCGCCATCAAGCCGGAACCCGGCGCGCGGCCGGCCCAGCGGGTGGCCAGCTTCTACGTCCACCCAGGCGCCCGGCGCCAGCGCATCGGCTGGCACCTGATGGACCTGGCGGAGGCAGACGCCGCCGGCCGCGGGGCCGCCGCCATGGTGCTGTGGTCCGACACCCGGTTCGTCGAGGCCCACGCGCTCTACGAGGCCCGCGGCTATACGCGCACCGGCGAGGCGCGGGCGCTCCACGACATGTCGCTGACCCGCGAATTCGCCTTCGAGAAGAGTTTCTGAGGGAGCGGTGGTCACCGCTCCGAAAACGGTCCCGGCAGTTGGGCCGGGGGCTTCCCGGCCCAACCCCGCCACCCGGCCACCCAATATTGTACAATGACTTGGGCGGCCGGGCGGGGGAGCGGGCCGGCGCGCTGGGACAAGAAGGAGCCTCGCGTGGGCGACGCCGATACCCCCCCTTCGGAAAGCACCCAGCGGCTGATCCGCGTGCTGGAGCACCACGGCATCGACCGGGTGCTGGATGTCGGCGGACACCGCGGCGAATACGGCCAGCGCCTGCGCCGCGGCGGCTATGCCGGGGCCATCACCAGCTTCGAGCCGCAGAGTGCCGCCCATGCCGAGCTGGTCCGCGCGGCCGCCGGCGATCCCTCATGGACGGTGGCACCGCGCCTGGCGCTGGGCGACAGCGACGTGCCGGTGACGCTGCACCTGTCGGCGGAAACCGACATGTCGTCGGTGCTCGACTTCACCGCCGACATGGGGCGGATCCTCTCCAGCGCCGCCTATGTGGGCAGCGAGGTGGCATCGCAGAAGCGCCTGGAAGCGGTGTTCGCCCAGCATGTGCGGACCGGCGAGCGCGTGCTCCTGAAGATCGACACGCAAGGCACCGAGCACCGGGTGCTGGACGGTGCCCGCGGCGTGCTGGGGCGCATCGCGCTGATCCAGACGGAGCTGTCCATCGTGCCGGTCTACCGCGGCGAACCGGACTACCGGGCGATGATCCACCGGCTCGACGAGCTGGGCTTTGTGCCGGTGCTGTTCATTCCCGGCTACTTCAACCGCCGCACCGCGCGGCTGATCGGCATGGACGGCGTCTTCGCCAGGGTGTGAGCACGCCGACCTTCCCTCGCCGCCATCCAGGCGAAGGCCAAGACCTCCACGATGTTAGAGAGATGCCCGCCTCGCGCGGGCATGACGCTTCGGGCAAGAGGCGTGTTGCCTACCCCCTCAGCTCGCCGCCGGTCTGTTTGGCGACGTTGGCCACCACCGCCTTGCCGACCGCCTCGATCTGGGCGTCGGTCAGGGTGGCGTCGACCGGCTGCAAGGTGACCTCGATGGCCAGGCTCTTCTTGCCCTCGGGCACGCCGGGGCCGCGGTAGACATCGAACACCGCCACCTCGGCAATCAGATTGCGGTCGGCCCCCTTGGCGGCGCGCACCAGCTTGTCGGCCGGCACATCGGCATCGACCACGAAGGCGAAATCGCGGCGCACCGGCTGGAAGGCCGAAAGCGCCAGCAGCGGCCGCGCAGTGCCGCCCTTCTTCTTGGGCTTGGGCACGGCGTCCAGGAACACCTCGAAGGCCGCCACCGGCCCGGCCACGTCCAACGCCTTCAAGGTCCCCGGATGCACTTCGCCGAACTGGGCGAGCACGCTCGGCCCCAGGCGCAGGCAGCCTGAACGGCCGGGGTGGTACCAGGCAGGCGCATCGGCGGTGATCTGCAGATTGGCCACCGGCGCGCCGGCCGCCTCCAGCACCGCCATGGCATCGGCGCGGGCATCGAACACGTCGACCGCCCGGCCGGGCGCTGCCCAGTGGCGCGGTCCCGTCACCGCATGGCGCACGCCCGCCGCCACCGCACGTTGGCCCTTGGGGGTGGGATCGGCATAGACCGGCCCCACCTCGCACAGGGCCGCACCGGGATAGCCGCGGTCGGCGTTGCGCCCGGCCGCCCGGATCAGGTTGGGCAGGATCGACGGACGCATGACGTTGAGATCGCTGGCGATGGGGTTGACCAGCGCCATGGCCGCATCGGTCTGCCCGAAGGCGGCAGCCGTCGTCCCATCCATGAACGACCAGGTGACCGCTTCGTCCAGCCCGCGGTTGGCCAAGACCCGCCGCGCCACGGTAGCGATGCGCCGGGCTTCGCCAATGGCGGTGCGCGTCACCACGCTGGCACGCGGCAGCGGCGTCGCCGGGATCTGATCGAAGCCGTTGATGCGGAGGATCTCCTCCACCAGGTCGGCCTCGCCCTCCACATCGCCGCGCCAGGAGGGCGGCATCACGGCGAGCGTGCCATCCGCCCCCTCGGCGACGATGAAGCCGAGCGCATCCAGGATCTGCTGCTGGCGGTCGAGCGGCACGTCGACGCCGCCCAGCGTGGCCACCCGGTCGGGCCTCAGCGTGAGGGTGCGCTGCCACTTGGGCACGGCCCCGGCGATCACCAGTTCGCTCGGCTCGCCGCCGCACAGGTCCAGGATCATGGCCGTCGCCTGCTCCATGCCGGAGATCACGGCGTCGGGGTCGATGCCGCGCTCGAAGCGGTAGCGGGCGTCGGACTGCACCTGCAGCTTGCGGCCCGACAAGGCGGTGCGGGTGGGATCGAAATAGGCGCTTTCCACGTACACATCGGTGGTCGCACCGGTGACGCCGCTGTGGGTGCCGCCCATGATGCCGCCGAGCCCGTCGATGCCGTCCTCGTCGGCGATCACGGTGATGCTGTCGTCGAGCGTGTAGGTCTTGTCGTTCAGCGCCTCCATGCTCTCGCCGGGGCGCGACAGGCGGATCGTCAGCCCGCCCCGCACCTTGTCGGCGTCGAACACGTGCAAGGGCCGGTTGCGGTCGACGGTGAAGAAGTTGGTGATGTCCACCAGGGCGGAGATGGGGCGCAGGCCGATGGCCAGAAGGCGCTCCTGCAGCCAGTGGGGGCTGGGGCCGTTGGTGACGCCGCGAATCAGCCGGCCGACATAGAGCGGGCAGGCGTTGGCGGCCTCTTCGGGGAAGTCCAAGGTGACGCCGATGGGGCTGGCGAAGCGGCCCGGCACCGGGTCGGCCGCCAGCGGCTTCAGCAGGCCCAGCCCGGCGGCCGCCAGGTCACGGGCGATGCCGCGCACACCGGCACAGTCGGCCCGGTCGGGCGTCAGGTCCACGTCGATCACCGGATCGCTGAGCCCGGCCCAGTCCACATAGGCCGTCCCCACCGGCGCGTCCGCCGGCAGGTCGACGATGCCGGAATGCTCGTCCGACAGCCCCATCTCGCGTTCCGAAAGCAGCATGCCGTTGCTTTCCACCCCGCGGATCACGCCGGGCTTCAAGGTCAGGTCGGTGCCGGGGATGTAGCTTCCCGGCGCGGCGAACACGCCGACCATGCCGGTGCGCGCGTTGGGCGCGCCGCACACCACCTGCACCGGCCCCGCCCCGGCATCCACGGTGCAGACGCGCAGCTTGTCGGCGTTGGGGTGCGGCTCGGCGCTGATCACCCGGGCGATGGTGAAGGGGGCCAATGCCGCCCCGCGGTCGGTGACCTCGTCCACCTCCAGGCCGAGCGTGGTCAACCGCTCGACGATCGCCTCCAAGGGCGCGTCGGTGTCCAGGTGCTCCTTCAGCCAGGAGAGGGTGAACTTCATGGGGTGTGTCCAAGGGTGCCGGGCAAGGCCCCGGTTTTAGGCGAGGTCGCGGCCTGCCGCCAACCCCGGCGTGCGCGCATCAGGCCGTGGCGTCCGGCGCCGCAGCCGGCGCGTCGACGAAAGCCGAATGCCCGCCGAGAGCTCGCACCAGGGCCGACACCTCCGCGGCCACCGCCGCCACCAGCACCGGGTCGGTGCCGCGCACCACCAGGCTTGCGCCGTAGTGGCCCGGCCGGAAATAGGGATAGCTGCCGATGGCGACGCCGGGGTGGGCCGCCTGGATGGCGCCCAGCCCTTCGGCCACCACGCCTTCGCCCAGGTCGCACGACACGGTCATGCTGACCAGCGGCACGCCGCCTTCCAGCGACGGCTCGATGCCGTCGAACATGGCCTGCAGGATCTGCGGCACGCCGGCCAGCACGAACACGTTGTCGAGCCGGAAGCCGGGCGCCTTGCTGACGGGGTTGTCCACCAGGCTGGCCCCCGCCGGGATGTCGGCCATCTTCATGCGCGCCGCGGTGCGCATCTCCGGCGGGTAGTGGGCTTCCAGAAGCGCCTGGGCCTCCAGGTTGCGCTCCAGCGCCACCCCGAAGGCGACGGCCATGGCGGCGGCGGTGATGTCGTCGTGGGTGGGGCCGATGCCGCCGGAGGTGAACACGTAGCGGTGGCGCGGCCTCAGCGCATTCACCGCCTCGCCGATGGCCGCGGTGTCGTCGGCGATGATGCGCACCTCGCGCACCGGCAGGCCGCGGGCCGCCAGCCGCTCGCCGAGGAACGACACATTGGCGTCGCGGGTGCGGCCCGACAGGATCTCGTCGCCGATGATGACGATGGCGGTGGTGGGGGGACGGTCGCTCATGGAGCGTCGATGTAGTCCCTTTCGCCCACCCCGCCAAGCCGGCGCGAGGCCGGCCCCGGCGGGCGCCGGCCGTGCCTCCGCCGGCCTGCCCGAACGGTCAGTCCTGCACGTGCAGATAGCTCACATAGGCGGCGATGTAGCCGGCACAGTCACTCGCCATCTTCTTCAGACCTTCCAGATGGCTGCGGTAGACGGTGCCGTGGAACTGCCACTGGGCCGGCGGTTCCTTGCCCGTGGCGTAGCCGTCCGACTTCAGGTGGTAGAGGGTATAGGCCTTGAAGTGGTCGTTCATCTTGCGGGCGACGAAGCGGTCGAAGTGGGCGAGGATGAACGGCACCTTCTCGCCCTTGGCCTGCGACGTCACCACGGTGGTGTTGGCGGCGCTGTAGACCATGTTGACCCACAGCAGCACCTCCAGCCATCCGGCCAGCGCCTGGGAGGGGAAGGGCTTGGACGGCGGCCGCGCGATCGGCACCGTGGTCAGCCACAGCAGCATCTCGCGCTTGACGTCGTCGGGCATCGTCACGTCGCGGACGCCGTTGATGTAGATCTTCTCCACCGCGGTGATGGACCGGCTGAGGCGGATCAGCAGGTCGTTCTGGTGCACCAGCGGATCCTTGGCCTGCTTGGAGAAGTCCACCGCCGTCGTCTTGATGTCGGTCTTGCCGGCTTCCACCGCCTTCTTGAAGCCGTCGAGGATGACCTTGTCCTTGATCTTGTCCGATGTCTTGGACGCCAGGTTGCCGATGACGACGTCGGTGAAGGTTTCGCTCTGCTGCAGGAACTCCGTCGCCGCCTTGCCGGCCGTCTTCTTGTCGGTGAGGAAGAACTCGATCGGTTTCTTCGTCTGCAGCCGCGACACCGAGCCGGCCACCTTCGACAGGGCCGAGGTCGCCGCCACATCGAGGATGAACAGGCAGATTGCCATTTGCAGCTCGGCAATCTCCTTCATCTTCTTTTCGAAGGCTTCCCGCTCGGCCTTGGCGATCTCGAGTTTGTCCTTCACGGAATTATAGGCTATTGTATAACAACTACCATACGGTAATATAAGATTCTGCTTCCACTCCTTGTGCTGTAAATTCAGATCGGTCTGAAAGAGCGCTTTGTTATTCATATAGGTGTCGATGTTCTTCGACATGTTGATGACTGCCATTGCCCCTCTCTCCTCTATTGCCTGGGAAACCTCCATGCAGAATCGCGCACCAACCCGCTCTCCCGGTTGGGACAGAGCGGCTCCTCCGTGGTGCACGCGGGCCGGTGGTACCTGCGAAGTCTGTTCAAAGGTTGGCCGGGGGACGGTGGGCGGGCGGCGGATGGACGGCAGGCGGGCGGCTGATCCGACCACACCGAGGTTTCCAGCGCTCCGGGCAATCTGCTACCTGGGGTGTTCCCGACACCGCCACCTCCCAGCGCCCCATGCCTGCACCCACCGCCAGCCTGGACGAGATCCGCGAGATCTGCCGCCGCCTTCCCGGCCCCGACCTGGAGGCCGGTACAGCCGTGCGCACCCGCCAGGCGGAGCTGACCAAGCCGCCCGGCTCGCTCGGCCGGCTGGAGGATCTCGCCTTCTGGTTGGCCTGCTGGCAGCGCCGGGAGATGCCCGCCTGCGACCATCCGCGCATCGCCGTCTTCGCCGGCAACCACGGCGTGGCGGCAGCCCGCCGGGTGTCGGCCTACCCGGTGGCGGTGACCGCCCAGATGGTGGCCAACTTCCAGTCCGGGGGGGCGGCGGTGAACCAGCTCGCCAAGCTCACCGACAGCGACCTGCAGGTCCACGAGATGGCGCTCGACCGGCCGACGGCGGACTTCACCCAGGGCCCCGCCATGGCGGCGGACGCGTGTGCCGGCGCCATCGCCTACGGCATGATGGCGGCCCAGCCGGGGGTGGACGTGCTGGCCCTGGGGGAGATGGGCATCGGCAACACCACCAATGCCGCGGCCCTGTGTGCCGCCCTGTTCGGCGGCGAACCGTCCGCCTGGGTGGGGCCGGGCACCGGCGTGGACACCGACGGGCTGGAGCGCAAGCGCAAGGCCGTGGCCGACGGGCTGGCTGCCAATGCCGCGGCGATGACCGATCCGTTCGAGGTGCTGCGCTGCCTCGGCGGCCACGAGCTGGCGGCCATCGTCGGCGCCATCATCGCTGCCCGCCAGGGCGGCATCCCGGTGCTGCTGGACGGCTTCACCTGCACCGCCGCCGCGGCGGTGCTGCACGCCTTCGATCACCACGCGCTCGACCATTGCGTGATCGCCCACGTGTCGGCCGAACCGGGCCACCGCCTGCTCATCGACCGGCTGGGCCGGGCGCCGCTGCTTGATCTCGGCATGCGGCTCGGCGAAGCCAGCGGAGCCGCCCTGGCGATCCTCATCCTCAAGGCGGCGGCGGCCTGCCACGGCGGCATGGCCACCTTCGCCGAAGCCAGCGTCAGCGGGGCGGTGTGATGGAGGCGGTGTGATGGAGTGGAACGCCGCCCGATACGCCACCTTCGCCGATGAGCGGGCACGCCCCGGCCACGACCTGACGGCGCGGATCCCGCAATTTGCCGCCCGCCGCATCTACGACCTCGGCTGCGGCCGCGGCGACCTGACGGCCGACCTGGCGGCCCGCTGGCCCACCGCGCAGGTGACCGGCATCGACCTGTCGCCAACCATGCTGGCCGATGCCCGCGCCCGCTTTCCGACCATCGACTGGGTGGAAGGCGACCTTGCCGACTGGACGCCCGACGCGCCCGCCGACCTGATCTTCGCCAATGCCGCCCTGCACTGGCTGCCCGACCACGACGCCCTGTTCCCGCGCCTGATGGACCGGCTTGCCCCCGGCGGCGTGCTGGCGGTGCAGATGCCCAACAATTTCGCGGAGCCCAGCCACAAGCTGCTGCGCGCCATCGCCGAACAGGGGCCGTGGGCCGACAAGCTGGCGCTGCCGCGCGCCCCGGTGGCCTCCACCGACGCCTATTGGCGCCTGCTGCGGCCGCTGGCCGACCGGCTCGACATCTGGGAAACCCAGTACCTGCACGCGCTCACCGGCGAGGACCCGGTGCTCAACTGGGTGCGCGGCACCGCCCTGCTGCCGGTGCAGGAGCGCCTGGAGGGCGAGGAGATGGCGGCGTTCGTGGAGGCCTATGCCGAAGCGCTGCGCACCGTCTACACCGCCGAAGCGACGGGCCAGACCCTGTTCACCTTCCGCCGCATCTTCATTGTCGCGGTGCGGGCGGACGCAACGTCGCCATGACCGGTCGCCGGCGGGGGCGCGGCGAGGCTCCGCACATCCCCCGGCCGGAGGATCACGGCTATCCCTTCGATCCCACCTACGGCTACGGGCTGGCGGAGCTGCTGGCCGTGGAGGCGCCGGCCGCACCGGACGACCTGGCGGCAGTCTGGGCCGGCCACTATGCGGCCGCCACCCAGATCGACCCGGCACCGCGCCTGCAGAACAGCACCTTCCGCCACCCCGATTGGCACGCCCTCGACCTCGGCTACACCTCGACCGATGGCGTGGAAATCGGCGGCTGGCTGCTGCTGCCGCGCGCGGGACCAGTGGAGCGGGCGCTGGTGGTGGGCCACGGCTACGGCGGCCGCGAGGCGCCGGACACCCACCTGCCGGTGGCGAACGCGGCGTTGCTGTTCCCCTGCTTCCGCGGCCTCTCCCGCAGTGCGCGGCCACCCCTATCCCAGGATCCCAACTGGCACGTGCTGCACGACATCGACCGGCGCGATCGCTACGTGCTGCGCGGCTGTGTGGAGGACCTGTGGCTTGCGGTTTCGGTGCTGCTGGCGCTGTTCCCCTGGGTCGAGGGCCGCATCGGCTATGCCGGCATCAGCTTCGGCGGCGGCATCGGTGCCCTGGCGCTGGCGTGGGACACGCGCATCGCCCGCGGCCACCTGTCGCTGCCCACCTTCGGCCATCACCCGCTGCGCGTGACGCTGCCCACCACCGGCAGCGGCGAGGCCATACGGGCCTATCATGCCGCCAACCCCGAGGTGCTGGAGACGCTGGCCTACTACGACGCCGCGGCCGCCGCGCGCCACATCGCCCGGCCCATGCACATCGCCGCCGCCCGTTTCGACCCCGCAGTACCGCCGCCGGGGCAGTTTGCCATCTACAACGCGCTCGCCGGGCGTAAACAACTCTTCACATTCAGCGCCGGCCATTTCGACTATCCTGCGGCGCAGCAAGAGGAAGGGGCTCTGCTGACCCAGCTTCGGAGCTTTTTCGCAGAGCTCTAACCTCGCCCACCAACATTATTACAGATCTATGAACCGCGAATACCACCGCTGGTACAGCCATCGGCTCGGTCGCGACATGGAACTTCTGGTGTTCGGGCATGCCGGCGCCAAAGTATTGGTATTCCCCACACGCGATGGGCGGTTTTGGGAATACGAACAGCTCGGCCTGGTGGCGAGCCTCGCGGACAAGATCTCAGCCGGACACCTGCAGCTCTATTGCGTCGATTCCATCGACCACGAGACCTTCTACTGCTTCTGGTGCCACCCGGCCGACCGCATCCGGCGCCACGCCGCCTTCGAGGACTACATCCTCCACGAAGTGCTGCCGCTGATGGCCACGAAGAACGGCCATCCGTCGACCATCGTCCATGGCTGCAGTCTGGGGGCCTTCCACGCCGCCAACCTGGCGTTCCGCCACCCCCACCTGTTCGCCAAGCTGGTGGCACTGTCCGGACGCTTCGACCTGACCTTGCGGGTGGAGCATTTCGGCGACCTGCTGGGCGGCCACTACGACGAGCTGGTCTATTTCCACACGCCCAGCCACTTCCTGCCGAACCTCGACTGTGCCTGGCGGCTCGACCACCTGCGCCGCATGGACATTATCATCGCGGTCGGCGAGGAGGACCCGTTCCTCGACAACACGCGCGCGCTCAGCGAAACGCTGTGGCGGAAGGGCGTATGGCACGCGCTCAGGGTGTGGAACGGCCGCGCCCACCGCGGCAGTGCCTGGCGCCGGATGGCCCCGCTCTACATGTAGGCCGATCCCCGGGCGGCCCCCGTTCGCACGGCCCGGACCGGCCCGGACCGACCCGGACCGGCCCGCAACGGCGTCAGGCTTCGTCCGGCGGCGAGGCGGCCGCGAGCGTCTTCGCCATGTGGACGGCGACGCTGCCCGGCACCAGTTCCTGCCGTCCCGTTTCCCGATAGCCGCGGCGGGCATAGAAGGCGAGGTTCGCTGCGAACGCCGCGTTGGTGTAGAGCCGCACCTCGCCGAGCCCAAGCGTGGCAGCGACCGCTTCGGCATGGGCCAGCAGCCGGCCGCCATGGCCGGCGCCCTGCCGGTCGGGGGTCACGGCGAGGTTCTCGATCGACAGGTGATCGGCGCCGGGGATCATCTCGATCAGGGCGATCAGGCGGCCGTTCTCCTCCCACAGATCGATCACGTGCTCGCGCACCGCGACGGCATGGTCGGCTGTCATCGGCAGGGGCTCGCGCCCGATCACCGGCACCCATTTGGCATAGGCCGTGCGCGTCAGGGTGCCGATGGCTGCCGCATCGGTTGCGGTCGCCCGCCTCAGCATCCGGCTTCCCCCGGCGGCCGGCTCACGCTGCCTGCCCCCATTGGGGGAACGGATCGGGCAGCGCTGCCCAGCTTTCCGGCACGAAGCGGGTTTCAGGCACCAGGCAGCGGTCCAGGATGGCGGTGATGCGGGCGCGGTTCATGGCGCCGAGTGTGCCGATGAAGACGATCTCCTGGCGCCGGTCGCCGAACTCCTGGGCCACCATTTTGGCCATCCGCGCGCGCTCCTCAACCGGCCAGCGCGACCTGGGCACGGCCGCCCACCACAGGCCCAGGCCCTCCACCTGCACCATGGGGCCGGCGAGCGAGAACTCGCCCACCCAGTCCGGCCGCGTGGCGATCCAGAAATGCCCCTTGGCGCGGATCACGCCGGGCAGCGGGGTTTCCAGAAACTCCGCAAACCGCGCCGGCACGAAGGGCCGCTCGGCCCGGTAGACGAAGCTGGTGATGCCGTATTCGGCGTCTTCCGGCACGTGATCGGCAAAGCCGTAGAGTTCCTTCACCCAGGTCGGGTGGCGGTGCGCGTCCTCGAAGCTGAAGCGGCCGGTGCCCATGATCTCCGCAGTATCCACCCGGCCGTAGTCGGTTTCGATGATCTTCGCATCGGCGTTGAGCGCGCGCAGGATGCTGCGAGCCGCCGCCAGATCGTCCGGCGAGGCGGCGGAGACCTTGTTGAGCACGATCACGTCGGCGAACTCGATCTGGTCGGTCAGCAGGGTGACCAGGGTGCGCGCGTCCTCCGGCCCCAGCGCCTCGCCACGGTCCTCCAGGAAGTCCTGGGAAGAAAAGTCGCGCAGCAGGTTGGCCGCATCGACCACCGTCACCATGGTGTCCAGTTCCGCCACATCGGCGAGCGAGCGCCCGTCTTCGTCGCGGTATTCGAAGGTGGCGGCCACCGGCAGCGGTTCCGACACCCCGGTGCTTTCGATCAGCAGGTAGTCGAAGCGGTCCTCTTCCGCCAGCCGCCGGACCTCGGTCAGCAGGTCGTCGCGCAACGTGCAGCAGATGCAGCCGTTGGTGATCTCCACCAGCCGCTCTTCGCCGCGGGTGAGATCGCCGCCCGAGCGTACCAGGTCGGCGTCGATGTTCACCTCCGACATGTCGTTGACGATGATGGCGACCCGCACGTTCTCGCGGTTGGCCAGTACGTGGTTGAGCAGCGAGGTCTTTCCGGCCCCCAGAAAGCCGGACAGCACGGTGACGGGAAGGCGGCGGGGCATTGCAGTCTCACTATCCGTGGGCCGAGTGTGTGGCGGAACGACCGGCAATGCGCACGCGGCGCTGTCGCGCAACGGCCGCGATGCCATTCGATCGGACAGTTATGTTATAACGTCTGATATGGCGTCGTCCAGCATGGCCGTGGACGCGCATCGGCCCCGACCCAATGACGCCGGATGACCCCGCCCTGCGGGTACCGTCCGTCGAACCGGCGGCAGCCCGGCTAACGGGGTGGCTGAAGATGCAGGCAGATCACCTGGTCGAAGCGCGTGCACTTGTCCACGGCGAACAGGCTGCCGGCGATCTCCACGGTCGACCCCGAGCGGAGTTCTTCGAAGAGGTATTCGCCGTCGTTCACACTGAAGCGGCAGGAGCGGATCAGCAGGGCGTCCAGCACGGCGGGCAAGATGAAATCCCACCCCTCCAGGGTGCCGGGCGCCCCCAGGCGGAAGCACTGCATGGCGTCGCTGGGCTGCGCGCTGCCGGGACTGGCCGGCAAGGCGCCGGCCAGTGCGGCTAGAAGCGGCAGGATGAGCGCGCGCATGATCAATGTCCGAGGGCCGATCGACAGAGGAGACTGCACATCCAATTGCGGCGGATCTGGCGCCGACATGCCGGTCGCCGCCCCTCGATCGGCCCCGCATCGCCAAGGCTGCGCGCCCAAACGGTACGGCCGCCCTCTGCAACCGGGCGGTCCCGTCGCCCTCGCATCACCCGCCGTCGCGCCCCGGCGGTTGGCTGGGTGGGCCGCATCGCTATAGTTCCTCTATGAAACGCCCCGGGATCCCGCGCCGATGACCGAGCAGATCGCCTTCACCCTCGATGGCCGCGAGGTGGCCGCCCGCCCCGGCGAGACCATCTGGCAGGTGGCCGAGCGCGAAGGCATCGTCATCCCCCACCTCTGCCACCGCCCCAAGCCGGGCTACCGGCCGGACGGCAATTGCCGCGCCTGCATGGTGGAGGTGGCGGGCGAGCGCACCCTGGCGGCGTCCTGCATCCGCACGCCGCGGCCGGGCATGGTGGTATCCACGGAAAGTGCCCGCGCCCAGGCCGCCCGCGCCATGGTGTTCGAGCTGCTGCTGGCCGACCAGCCGCCGCGCCATGCCGCGCGCGATGCCGACAGTACGTTCTGGGGCTGGGCCGACCGCATCGGCCTGACGGAAAGCCGCCTGCCCTCGCGCGATACGGCACCGGCGCCGGACCGCAGCCACCCCGCCATGGCGGTGCATCTGGACGCCTGCATCCAGTGCAACCTGTGCGTCCGCGCCTGCCGCGAGGTGCAGGTGAACGACGTGATCGGCATGGCGCTGCGCGGCCACGACGCCAAGATCGTGTTCGATTTCGACGACCCCATGGGTGCCAGCACCTGTGTCGGCTGCGGCGAATGCGTGCAGGCCTGCCCGACCGGTGCGCTGATGCCGGCCACGGTGATGAACGCGGACGGGCGCAAGGACAAGGTGGCCGACCGCACCGTCGACACGCTGTGCCCCTATTGCGGTGTGGGCTGCCAGACGCGCCTGCACATCAAGGACGACCGCGTGCTGTTCGCGGAGGGCCGCGACGGCCCGTCCAACACCAATCGGCTTTGCGTGAAAGGCCGCTTCGGGTTCGACTACATCAACCACCCCCAGCGGCTGACGGTGCCGCTGATCCGCCGCGACGATGCGCCCAAGGGGGCCGGCAACGCCGTCGACCCCGCCAACCCGTACACCCATTTCCGCGAAGCCACGTGGGAGGAAGCGCTGGACCGCGCGGCGGCGGGCCTGAAGCGCATCCGCGACACCAACGGGCCGGGTGCCTTGGCCGGCTTCGGCTCCGCCAAGGGCTCCAACGAGGAGGCCTATCTCTTCCAGAAGCTGGTGCGCACCGGCTTCGGCACCAACAATGTGGATCACTGCACGCGGCTCTGCCACGCGTCGTCCGTCGCCGCACTGATGGAATGCGTCGGCTCCGGTGCCGTTACCGCCACGGTGGCGGAGGTGCGCCACGCCGAGGTGATCGTGGTGATCGGCGCCAACCCCACCGTGAACCACCCGGTCGCCGCCACCTTCATCAAGAACGCCGCCAAGCGCGGGGCCAAGCTGGTGGTGATGGACCCGCGCGGCTCGGCCCTCACGCGCCACGCCGATTACATGCTGCAGTTCCGCGCCGGAGCGGACGTGACGCTGCTCAACTCCATCATGCATGTGATCGTGGAGGAGGGGTTGTGCGACCAGCAGTACATCGCCGGTTTCACCGAAGGCTTCCCCGACGTGGCCGCCAAGGTGGCAGCGTTCGCACCGGAAAAGATGGAGGGCGTGACCGGCATTCCGGCGGAGACCGTGCGCACGGTGGCCCGGCTCTACGCCCGGGCGAAGACCGCCATGATCTTCTGGGGCATGGGCGTCAGCCAGCACGTGCACGGCACCGACAACGCGCGCTGCCTGATCTCACTGGCGCTGATGACGGGCCAGGTCGGCCGGCCCGGCACCGGCCTGCACCCGCTGCGCGGCCAGAACAACGTGCAGGGTGCCTCCGATGTCGGCCTCATCCCCATGCTGTACCCGGACTACCAATCCGTCGAAGCCGGGCCGGTGCGCGAAAAGTTCGAAGCGTTCTGGGGCATGGAGCTGGACCGCCAGCGCGGGCTGACGGTCGTTGAGATCATGGACGCCGCCTATGACGGCACCATCAAGGGCATGTACGTGATGGGGGAAAACCCCGCCATGTCCGACCCCGACTTGAACCACGCGCGCGCCGGCCTGGCCAGGCTGGAGCACCTGGTGGTGCAGGACCTGTTCCTTACCGAAACCGCCTACCACGCCGATGTGGTGCTGCCGGCCAGCGCCTTTCCCGAAAAGGACGGCACCTTCACCAACACCGACCGGCGGGTGCAGCTCGGCCGCGCCGCCGTGCCGCTGCCGGGCCAAGCGCGCCAGGACTGGCAGATCATCCAGGAGATCGCCCGGCGCATCGGGCTGGACTGGACCTACACCCACCCGCGCGAGGTGTTCGGCGAGTTCACCCAGGTGATGGCATCGCTGAAGAACATCACCTGGGAGCGGCTGGAGCGCGACGGTTCCGTCACCTATCCCGTCGACGGCGCCGACACGCCGGGCAACGAGGTGGTGTTCGGCGACGGCTTCCCGCGGGCCGGCGGGCGCGGCAAGTTCACCGCCGCAGACGTGGTGCCGCCGGCCGAGGTGCCCGATGCGGACTATCCCATCATCCTCACCACCGGGCGGCAGTTGGAGCACTGGCACACCGGGGCGATGACGCGCCGGGCGACGGTGCTGGATGCCATCGAGCCGGAAGCGGTGGCGCATGTCTCGCCGAAGGAGCTGGGGCGGCTGGGGGTGGCGCCGGGCGAGCGCATCCGCGTCGTCACCCGGCGCGGCCAGGTGGACCTGATGGCGCGGGCCGACCGCGACGTGCCGCCGGGGATGGTGTTCATCCCCTTCTGCTATGCCGAGGCGGCGGCCAACCTGCTCACCAACCCGCAGCTCGACCCCTTCGGCAAGATCCCCGAATTCAAGTTCTGCGCCTGCCGGATCGAGGCGGCGGAGGCAGCCCAAGCGGCGGAGTAGGCGCAGCCTCTACTCCCCCTCCGGCATCGGCGTGAAGTTGGGTTCCCGCGGGCCGCAGTCGGAGCAGTCGGTGCCGAGCGCGCAGATGGCGTAGAGGCTTTCCGGGCCGCCGTCGTCGCATTCGCTGTCGTGGGACGATCCGCAGGTGTCGCTGCACAGCATGCCGTTGTCATCCAGCACGAAGGCGATGTCGCCCTCGGTGCGGATGCCGCAATCGGCACAATCGGTGCCCAGCTCGCACACGGCGTAGAGCGAGCCGGGGCCGCCGTCGTCGCACTCCTGGTCATGTGAGCTGGGGCAGCTATCGGTGCACATCTCGCCCGGCTGCAGCTCCGCCACCGTCGGCGCGGCGTCGCTGCGGCTCAGCGCATAGGGGCCGACGGCCGTGGCATAGGGGCGGACGACCAGGCGGTAGTCGCCGGGGTCCACCGTCGCCACCAGGCGCGCGTTCAGGCCGACGCCGCCGTCGTCGTTCTGCCCGATCAGCTCGTCGCCGCGGTAAAGCTCCAGGTAGAGGTCGCGGCCGGAATGGGTTTCCAGCACCAGGTCCGAGCGGTCGGCCACCGCCACGGCGAAGGTTTCGCGCGGGCAGCTCAGCGTCAAGGCGGACTGCACGCGCCCGGCGGCGAGCGGCGGTGTCGCCTCGCAGCCGAACCGCGGCGGCACGCCGGCCACCTGGGCGGCCACCACCAGCACCAGGCCGGCCACCGCCGCCGGCACCCAGCGGGCCCGCGGGGCGGCGAGCCGGCGCAGGTCCGGTGCCGCGACCTTCGGCGGGGAATTGCCGGAGACGGCCCGCATCAGCAACTCGACGGGTCCGCGCCGGAAGTGCCGCCGGTAGAGATGGGCGAGCGTGACGACGGCCAGGCAGAACACCGCCGAATAGGCCAGCACGGCGGGCAGCGACAACGACAGCCCCAGCGACACCGGGATCACCGCGCCGAAGATGGCGTGCACCACATAGATGGTGAAGGCGAGTTGGCCGGCATGGATCATGGCGCGCACGATCACGCTCTCGCCCCAGTGCATGGCCGCCGCCTGGCAGGCCGCGATCATCGCCATGGAGGTGCCGATCGCCCCCAGCACGTAGAACGGCGAGGGCGAATGGCGCACGCCGAGATAGGCGAGCAGGCCCTGGGGCAGCACGCCGGCCATCACCAGGTATTCGCACGCCATGGAGACCAGCGGAGCGCCCAGCGCCAGGGCCGCTCCCGTGGCCAGCAGGCGGCGGCGGGTGCCGGCATCGCGGATGTCGTGGCTGCCGATCCATAGGCCGGCGAGCAGGAAGGCGATCCACGGAAACACCGGGTGGATGCCGGAAAAGAGCACGTTCTGCAGCAGGCCGGCGAGGCGTTCCAGCGCCGTCAGCTCCTCGCCCAGGCGGTAGTAGGCCACGCCGCCGGCTTCCAGCTCCGGGGCCACGATCACCACCGCCACCGTCACCGCCATGACCAGTGCGATGGCCAGCAGCAGGGCGCGCCGCGGCAGCCCAACGAACAGCAGCGCCGCCAGGGCCAGGTAGACGGCATAGAAGTGCAGGATGTCGATCCGCCACACCTGGATCAGCAGGTGTCCGGCGACGAACAGGAAGCCCGCGCGCAGCAAGAGGGTGCGCCGCACCGCCCCGCGCTCGGCCCCGCGCGCCATCATGGCCACGCCGGCCCCCGCGAGCGTGACGAACAGGGCCGCGGCCCGGCCGTAGTGGATGCCCGACAGCCAGGCGAGCAGCGAGCCTGCGGAGTCCGCCGCCGAGGTCAGGTAGATCGGGAAGTTGATGAAGACCATGCCGATGATGGCAAAGGCGCGGGCCAGGTCGTAGCCGCGTGTCCGGCCGGTCGGCGCCGGCGTCGATGGTCCGTTCAAGGTGACCCTACTCCTCTTCGGCCGCCGCTTCCCTGGCACCGGGCAGCGCGTGGCTCGGCCGGTGATGACTGAGCGCTTCGCGGTGGAGCACGTAAAGCCCCGCGACGATGATCAGCGCCGACCCGCCGATCACATATTCGTCGGGCAGGTCGCCCCAGAAGATCCATCCGAACCCCAGCCCCCACAGCAGCGAGGTGTACTCGAACGGCGCCAGCAGCGAAGCCTCGGCGCGCTGGTAGGCGGTCGCCATCAGGAAGTGCGCGCCGCCGCCGATCAGCCCGAGCGCCACCAGCATGGCAAGCTCCCCCCAGGTGGGCGTCACGAAGACGAACGGCAGGGTGACCGCGGCGGCCGCGGTCATCACCGCCATGCCGTAGATCACCATGGTGGCGGCCGCGTCCGTCTGCCCCGCCAGGCGCGTCAGCACCATCAGCAGCGAGTAGCCGAGCACGCCCACGCACGCCACCGCCCCGCCGGCGTTGAGGAAGCCGTCGAGCCCCGTCTCGCCCGGCCTAAGCACGATCAGCACGCCGACGAAGCCCACCACCACGGCCCCCCAGCGGCGCATCCCCACGCGTTCCGCCAGGATCAGCGCCGACAGCATGGTGATCAGCAGCGGTCCGGAAAAGCCGATGGCATAGGCGTCCATGATCGGCATCAGGCTGAGGGCGGCGAAGAAGCCGGTGGCGGCGACCACGCCGATCACCCCGCGCGCCACCAGCAGGCCCGGCCGGTTGGCCTTCAGCACCTGCGGTCCGCGCCGCGCCAGCGCCACCGCCGCCGTCACCACCAGCGCCACGCCGGAGCGGAAGAACAGGATTTCGGTAACGGGAATGCCTTCCGAGGACAGCTTGATCAGCACGTCCATGCAGCACAGCAGCAGCACCGACACGCAGAACAGCACGATGCCGCCGGTCTGCCCGGCAAGAAGACGGTGGGGCGGCTGGCTCAAGATCGCTCGCTCGTAAACGGTTGCAGAGAGTGACGCATCGGCGCGCCCGTGGTAAGTCGGCGCCGAACGCGCGTCGACACACAGCTTTGCAGGACTGCTGCCGTGCGCCCGTCCTCTCCGCCCGAGCCGGCAGCCCCGACGCCGCGGCCCGCTCCGCCCGTCGCCCCGTCCGTTTCCCCGTCCGTTTCCCCGTCCGTTTCCCCGCCCGTTTCCCCGCCCGCCTTTGCCGCAGCGCTCGGCTACTGGCTGCGCCTGGGGCTCACCAGCTTCGGCGGACCGGCCGGCCAGATCGCCATGATGCAGACGGAGATCGTCGACCGCCGCAAGTGGCTCGACCAGCGGCGGTTCTTGGATGCGCTCAACGTCTGCATGATGCTGCCGGGCCCGGAAGCCCAGCAGCTCTGCACCTATGTCGGCTGGCGGCTCAACGGCATCCCCGGCGGGCTCGCCGCCGGGCTCTTGTTCATCCTGCCGGGTGCGGTGGTGTTGTGGGCGCTCTCCTACCTGGCGGCCGCCCATGGCGAGCTGGCCGCGGTGGGATGGGTGTTCGACGGCATCCAGCCGGTGGTGGTGGCGATCATCGCCGTGGCGGTGTGGCGCATCGGCCGGCGCACGCTGTGCGATCCCTTGCGCATCGGCCTGGCTGCCGGCGCGTTCGTGGGGCTCCATGTGGCCGGACTGCCGTTTCCCCTGATCGTGGCGCTGGCGGCGCTGGCCGGCTTGGCCGGCGCGCGGCTCGGCTGGATCACCCTGCCGCCGCCCGATGGACAGACCGGTCCGCCGGCCCGTCGCCGCTCGCCCTGGCGGCTGCCGCTGCTGATCGGCCTGTTTGCCCTGCTGTGGCTGGTGCCTGTGGTGATACTGTTGGCCGCCCTCGGCCCCACCCCCTATCGCGGTATCGTGGAGCTGTTCACCACGGCCGCCTTCGTCACCTTCGGCGGCGCCTATGCCGTCCTGCCCTATATCGCCCACGCGGCGGTGGACACCTATGGCTGGCTCGGCCCCGTGGACATGGTGCGCGGCCTGGCACTGGCGGAAACCACGCCGGGACCGCTGATCCTGGTCACCCAGTTCATCGGCTTCTTCGCCGGCTGGGGCCAGCCGGGAGCCTTGTCGCCGCTGGCGGCCGCCACGCTGGCCACGGTGGTTACCCTCTACGTGACCTTCCTGCCCTGCTTCCTCTTCATCTTCGCCGGTGCGCCCTACATCGAGAGCCTCGGGCGCAACCGCCCCATGGCCGCGGCGCTTGCCGGCATCACCGCTGCGGTGGTGGGGGTAATCGCCAGCCTGGGCGTGTTCATCGCCGAAGCCGCCGTGCTGGACGACACCGGGCGGCCCGATGTCGCGGCCATCGCCATCGCCGCAGCGGCGGCACTGGCCTTGCTGCGCCTTCAGGTTGGCGTACATTGGGTGGTGGCGGCCGGCGCGCTTGCCGGCATCGCCCAAGGGCTTGCGGCGGGGGCGCTGTGAGAAGACGGGCCGCGGCGGCCACAACCGCCACACAAAGAACAATCGCCGCATAGGGTCAGGACCGGACGACCACAGCACGATGATCCAGGTTGACCACCTCACCAAGTCGTTCGGGAGGGTGCGCGCTGTCGACGACCTCAGCTTCGTGGCCCCCAACGGCACGGTGACGGGACTGCTCGGCCCCAACGGCGCCGGCAAGACCACCACGTTCCGGGTGATCTACGGGCTGCTGCGCCCCGATAGCGGCTCGGCGAGCATCGACGGGCTCGACGTGGTGTCCCAGCGCCTCGCCGCCCAGCGCCGCCTGGGCGCGCTGCCCGATGTGCGCGGGCTCTACCCGCGGCTGACCGCGCGCGAGCACCTGCGCTATTTCGGCCAGCTCCACGGCCTGCCCGTGGACCGGCTGGAAGCGCGCATCGAGGATCTCGCCCGGCAGATCGGCATGACGGAGTTCCTCGACCGGCGCACCAAGGGCTTTTCCCGCGGCCAGGAACTGAAGGTGGCACTGGCCCGCTCGCTGATCCACGAACCACCCAACCTGATCCTCGACGAACCGACCAACGGGCTCGACGTGGTGTCCAGCCGGGCGGTGCGCCGCCTGATCGGCGAGCTGCGCGACGCCGGCTGCTGCATCGTGCTGTCGAGCCACATCATGGCGGAGGTGGAGGCCATGTGCGACCGCTTGGTGTTCATCGCCCACGGCCGCACGGTGATGGAGGGAACACCCGACGAGCTGCGCGCCCGCACCGGCCGCGACGATCTGGAAGACATGTTCGTCGATGCCGTGACGGAGGGCGATGCCGCCGCCCTGCACCGGGAGCTCGGCACCTGATGCTGAGTGGGCTGGATCCGACGCGGCAATCGCCGCTGAAGCGCACGCGCATTGTCTTCCACAAGGAAGTGATCGACCACACGCGCGACAAGCGCAGCCTGCTGCTGGCGCTCGTCTACCCGCTGCTGGGGCCGCTCTTGCTGGCGGTGCTGATGCACGTGTCCGCCCAGGCGCTCGACACCCGCGCGGTGGAGCGGCTGGCCGGCACCGGATCGGGCGTGGCGCTGACCATCCCGGCGTCCGGGCTCTACTTCGTGCCGGGCCTGCGGGAGTACCTGGAAGCCGCGGGCCTGCGCTTCGTGCCGGCCCCGGTGGATGCCGAAGAAGCGGTGCGCGAGGCACGGGCCGATGTGGTGCTGCGCATCGGCCCGCCGGAGGCGCCGGACGGGCAGCCGGTGGTAACCATCATCCACGACCCGCGGCGCATCACCTCGTCCACTCCGGCCAACGCCCTGCACAACGGCATCGCCAGCTTTGCCGACGCCCAGGTGGCCGCCCAACTGGCCGAACAGGGCATCGACCTCGCCAGCCTGTCGCCGGTCGTCCTGCGCAGCCTCAGCGTCGGCGACGAAGCCAGCCTGGCGCTGCTGTTCTACAACATGATCCCGCCGCTGGCGGTGTTCATGATCTTCCTCGGCGCCGTCTACCTGGCCATCGACACCACCGCCGGCGAGCGCGAGCGCGGCTCGCTGGAGCCGCTGCTCACGGCTCCGGCCCGGCGTTCGGAGCTGCTGCTTGGCAAGTCGCTCGCTGCCGTGCTGTTCACCGCGGTGACGGTGGCGATCAACCTCAGCGCCTTCCGCAGCCTGCTTGGCATCGTGGTCTGGCAGAACCCGGAGCTTGCCGCACCGCCCGGCTGGGCGGTGATGGTCAGCATGTTCCTGATCGCACTGCCGCTGATGCTGCTGGCGGTGTCGATCCAGATGGCCATCGCCACCTGCACCCGCACCATGAAGGAAGCCCAGATCTATCTGGGTCTGCTGCCCATCATGCCGGCCCTGCCAGCCATGGCGCTGGCCTTCGCGCCGATCTCGCCGTCGCCGCAGGTGGCGGTGATCCCCGTGCTCGGCCAGCTCGTGCAGTTCGGGCGGCTGATTTCCGGCGACCTGCCGACGCCATTGGAAGCGGTCTCCAGCGCCATCATCACGTCCCTGTTCGCCGCCCTGGTGTTCCGCTTCGCCATCGGCTCCTTCCAGCGCGAACGGCAGTTTTTCGCCGGCTGACCGCGACGCACCTTACATTTGAATTGCCAAACCTAAGCCGGGGTGGCGGCCCCTTGCGGCCGCCGTCTTTGCGGTGCAGCGAAGGAAAAGCCCGGACGATTAGTTGCAGCCTGCGCCTGGCCAAGCATCGCAACACGCCTTCACTCGGTCCTGCTGTCGCCCAATTGCGTCGCCGCTGCGGCGCCGGACAGTGCCCAATTGAGCTAAATCATTGCACCACCACCGCCAACCACGGGTAATCGTGGCATCCGTTGGGCTGTACAAAGGCTTGCCTGCGGCGGAGTTTTGTGTTTCGTTCCCTGCGATAGTTAACCGCTGCCGAGCAGACTCCATAACAACAAATAAGAATTCGGCATGCACTGGTCCCTGCGCGGAGGCTTCATGAGCAAGTTGTTCTTGCGTATTGCGCCAATAATGCTCGTAGCATTGTTGGCCGTGGGCGTCACCGAATCGGCATCTGCGCAATATTGCGTGCGCTATGTGCGCAGCCTCACGGACTTCTCGCTGCAGGGCAACGCCTGGGCCTGGTGGGACAACGCAGCCGGCGTCTATGGGCGCGGCCATATGCCGGTTCCCGGCTCGGTGCTGGTGTTCCAGCGCTCCAACGGCATGCCGCTCGGCCACGTCTCCACGGTTTCCGCGGTGGTGGACAGCCGCACCATCCTGGTCGACCACAGCTTCGGCGGCCCGGTGCTGTGGCGCGACATGCCGGTGATCGATACCTCCACGAACAACGACTGGTCGCAGGTGCGGGTGTGGCATGGCCCCACCAACCAGCTCGGCAACGTCGACTTCCCGGTCTACGGTTTCATCTATCCCGCCAGCTATACGCCGGCCCCTGCCCCTGCCCCTGCCCCTGCCCCTGCCCAGGTGGCCGCAGCCGAGCCGGCGGAGCAGGCCATTCAGATGGTGGTCAGCGTCGGTGCGCCGGTGCTGGAAACGGCGGCGATCGACGGCGATGCACTGGCGGCCAGCATGCCGGTGCCGGGCCATCGTCCCCTGACAGGCGACGGCGCCGCCGCCGCCGTGGCCACCGTGCACATTCCGCGCGAGGCGCCCGCAGCGGCCGCGGACACCCCAACGGCCACCCCAGCGGGCACTGTGGTCGCCCGTGCCGACACGCCGGTTGCGGTCGAGGCGCCGATCTCCAACGACGATGCCGGGGCGGCGTGGCTGCCGCCGGACATCGCCGGTGCCACCTTTGCCGCCCAGGTGCCGCGGCGTCCGCCCTTCGGTCGCGTTGCGTCGCCCCAGGCCGCCGAAGTGCAGCCCGGCGACACGGTGGTGATCCGCCGCACGCAATAGCGTCGCTGCCCTTTCGCAAGCCCCTGGCTTGCCGACACACGGCCGCCGGTCCCCCTCCCGGCGGCCGTTTCGTATCGACGGCGCGGGCGGTGTCAGGTCCCGCGGCAAACCTCGGCGATGGCGCCTCAGTGCAGCCGGAACTCGCCGCTGCAGTAGACCAGCTCTGCCGGCTTCACCAGCTCCGCATTGGCGATCTTGACCGAGTGCAGGATGCCGTCGATCTCGCGGTGCCAGAAATCGAGGAATTTGTTCAAACGGGGGAAGCGCGGCGCCTGGTCCATGAACTGCCAGATGAAGGTCTGCAGGAGCCCCGGCCGTTCCGGCAGGTGGTAGAGGATTTCCGCGGTGGTCATGCGGTAGCCCTGAAGCTGCAGCGCCAGTTCGTTCATGTGCCTCTCTCGCCTCGTCTCGATGTGAACCCGATCCTCCCGCCCCCTGATTTTCCATAATGCTCACCCCAGGCAGGGCTGGGTTGCAAGCGAAAAATGTTCATATTCAGAGGGTTGGCAGCCGCGGCCCGAAAGTGCTGCCAGGCGGCGGCAAAAAGCTCCGCTTCCAGCGCCGGCTGCGACTTGAAGTCCGGAAAGCTTAGGTCCATATGGCGTGGCACTCGCCGCGGGGGAGTGCTAACACCGCCCGCGGAGGCACGCTACGTGCGCACCATGCAACGAATAAAGAGTAGAGCGAGGAGCAGAGATCATGGCATTCCGTCCCCTGCATGACCGGGTGCTGGTCCGCCGCGTCGAGTCCGACGAAAAGACCGCGGGCGGCATCATCATCCCCGACACCGCCAAGGAAAAGCCGCAGGAAGGCGAAGTGATCGCTGTCGGCTCCGGCACCCGCGACGACAAGGGCGAGCTGATCGCGCTCGACGTCAAGGCCGGCGACCGTGTGCTGTTCGGCAAGTGGTCGGGCACCGAAGTGAAGATCGCGGGCGAGGACCTGCTGATCATGAAGGAGAGCGACATCCTCGGCATCGTCCTGCCCGACAAGGCGGCGGCGGCGGCCTGAGGCCCTCCGGACTGAGCGACCCAGAAACACTCCGAACAACAGATCAAGATCGAGGACAAGAAAATGGCCGCGAAGGACGTTAAGTTCTCCACTGACGCGCGCAATCGCATGCTGCGCGGCGTGGACATTCTGGCGGATGCCGTGAAGGTGACCCTGGGCCCCAAGGGCCGCAACGTCGTCATCGAAAAGAGCTTCGGTGCGCCGCGCATCACCAAGGACGGCGTGACCGTCGCCAAGGAAATCGAACTGGCCGACAAGTTCGAGAACATGGGCGCGCAGATGGTGCGCGAGGTGGCCTCGAAGACCAGCGACATCGCCGGTGACGGCACCACCACCGCCACCGTGCTGGCCCAGGCGATCGTCCGCGAGGGCGTGAAGTCGGTGGCCGCCGGCATGAACCCGATGGACCTGCGGCGCGGCATCGATCTGGCTGTGGAAGCCGTGATCGCCGACGTGAAGACCCGCTCGCGCAAGGTTGAGACCAACGCCGAGGTGGCGCAGGTCGGCACCATCTCCGCCAACGGCGACGCCGATGTCGGCCGCATGATCGCCGAGGCGATGGAGAGGGTCGGCAACGAGGGCGTGATCACGGTCGAAGAGGCGAAGTCGCTGGAGACCGAGCTGGAAGTCGTCGAAGGCATGCAGTTCGACCGCGGCTACCTGTCGCCGTACTTCGTGACCAACGCCGAGAAGATGACCACGGAGTTGGAGAACCCCTACATCCTGCTCCACGAGAAGAAGCTCTCCAACTTGCAGGCCATGCTGCCGGTGCTGGAAGCCGTCGTGCAGTCCTCGCGCCCGCTCCTGATCGTGGCGGAAGACGTGGAAGGCGAGGCGCTGGCCACGCTGGTGGTCAACAAGCTGCGCGGCGGCCTGAAGGTCGCGGCCGTGAAGGCGCCGGGCTTCGGTGACCGCCGCAAGGCGATGCTGGAGGACATGGCGATCCTCACCGGCGGTCAGGTGATCAGCGAAGACCTGGGCATCAAGCTGGAGAGCGTGACGCTCGACATGCTGGGCACCGCGAAGAAGGTGGTGATCACCAAGGAAGACACCACCATCGTCGACGGTGCGGGCGTGAAGACCGAGATCGAGGCGCGCTGCGCCCAGATCCGCGCCCAGGCCGAGGAGACCTCGTCGGACTACGACCGCGAGAAGCTGCAGGAGCGGCTGGCCAAGCTGGCCGGCGGCGTGGCGGTGATCCGCGTCGGCGGGGCCACCGAGATCGAGGTGAAGGAGCGCAAGGATCGCGTCGAGGACGCGATGCACGCCACCCGCGCCGCGGTCGAGGAAGGCATCGTGGCCGGCGGCGGCGTCGCCCTGCTGTATTCCGAGCATGCTCTGGACAAGCTGACCCCGGCCAACGACGACCAGCGGGCGGGCATCGACATCGTGCGCCGCGCCCTGCAGGCACCGGTGCGCCAGATCGCCCAGAACGCCGGCGTGGAAGGCTCCGTCGTGGTCGGCAAGCTGCGCGAAGGCCGCGACGTCAACCAGGGCTTCAATGCCCAGACCGGCGAGTTCGTCGACATGTTCAAGGCCGGCGTCATCGACCCCACCAAGGTCGTGCGCGCCGCCCTGCAGGACGCCGCGTCGGTGGCCGCATTGCTGGTCACCACCGAGGCCATGGTCGCCGAGCGTCCGGAGAAGAAGGATGCCCACGGCGGCATGCCCCCGGGCGGCATGGGCGGCATGGACGGCATGGACTTCTAAGCCGGTCCACGTGCGGCGGCCCTTTGCGGCCGCCGGCCAAACGGCAAAGGGCGCCCCACCGCGGGCGCCCTTTTTCGTGGGCACGCCCGGCCGTGGGCACGCTTAAGGGCGGTTTCCCCGCCAATGAGTCGGTTCCGGCCCGCCCCCAGCCCGCCCCCGGTCCGGGTGCGGCGTCGGGCTGCGGCCTGGCAGATCCCATCCCGATCAGCTTTGCCGGCATTTCCCAAAGAATTGATCAGATGTTTTCATAAATACTCATAGACAATGGCCCTGCTTTGCTTTTTCCTGGCGCTGTGATATCTTGAGATTGCGGCAATCTGGCCGGCTCCGGCATAGTCGTCGGCGGTGTCGACCCATCCGTCGTTTCGGTAAAATATCCGCGCCCCGCGCCAAACACAGTGGCAACCGGAGCTCCCAAGCGGGCGTTTTGCAAAACCTTAACGTTGACATATTAAGGTGGGTCTATTCGGCCGGTGATCGGCGGAAGTGGATGTGGAAGGATCCCATGTCATGCGGCTGGCTTCTGCACTGAGGGGCGAAACGGCGCGTCTGGCCCGCGACGATCGCGGCAACGTCTTCGTCCTGTTCGCCCTGGCCTTGATCGCGCTGCTGGCGGCGATCGGCCTGGCGGTGGACGGCTCGCGCGGCTTCACCGTGCGTGCGGAACTGCGCAGCGCGCTCGATGCCGCCGGCCTCGCCGTGGCGCGGGAATACACCACCCAGCTCAGCCTCTTGTCGGGCACCCGCCCCGACCGCGACGACTACGGCAGCGACGCCGAGTACGAAGCCGCGCTGGACGCGTATTTCGCCCCGCTGGAGGCGTGGACGGCCGACTACGTCAACGAATACCTGGCCGCCAATTTCGACGAAGGGTTCTTCTCCTCCAGCACCGTCACCTCCGACACCACGGTGGTCGACGTCTACGCCGACGAAGGCGACATGGGTCAGCTCGACATCACCGCCCGTACCATCATGCCCACCTACTTGCTGGGGCTGGTGCAGGTGGACGAGATCGCGGTGGAGGTCAGCGGCTCCTACACCATCGGCGGCGCCGGCGGCACCGTGGAGGTGGCCCTGGTGCTCGACAACTCCGGCTCGGTGGCGTGGGCGGATGTGCGCGGCCCGCTGGTCGCCGCGGTGCACAGCATGATGGACGAGCTGATCCCCTGCGGCGACGGCGAGACCAACTGCTCCAACGAGGACGTGTTCGTCTCCCTGGTGCCGTTCCGCGCCCATATCCGGCTGCCCAACGCATCTTATGTGGATAGCTGGAACGTGGTGATGCACAGCGGCGGCAGCGCCCGCGGCGCCTGCATCGATCCGCGCTATTCCCCCATCACCGACACCAACAACAACCAGATCCACGACCTCTACGAGACGATCAACCTGTGCGGCGACGGCGCCGACCGCAGCTTGATGGAAACCTGCGTGGTGGGCCGCGAGCAGGGGTTCTTCGACTACTACCTGACCAACGGCGGCCTGGACCACACCGGCTTCGGCAACCTCTACGCCGCGGTCATGAGCCGGACCTCCTCCTCGGCGCCCGGCTACGTCTCGCGCGCCCTGCTGCCCTACCTGATGCAGGACCTGCCCACCGCCCAGGGCGGGCTGGACCGGGCGGTGTGGCCGGCGGCGTCGCTGGACTACTACTACCTCTCCCACCTCGACGACGCACCGCCGTCCAACGGCACGTCGGCATCGCTGCCGCCGCGCTTCCGCGAATACAACGGCTATCTGCGGGCATCGGGCAGGTCGACCTACACGCCGTCGGAGTGGATCTACCAGCTCGAACGGTACCGCTCGTCGAGCGACAGCAACCGCTACGGCCATCACGGCGCCTCCTGCAGCGCCAACGAAATCGTCGGCCCCACCCACTACCGCGACGAAGTGGAAGGCGAGGTGGACGAATGGGTGGCATCGGGCGGCACCAGCATGGACACCGGCATGGCCTGGGGCTGGCGTACCGTATCGCCGAACTGGCAAGGCTTCTGGGGCATCGGCAGCGATCTGCCGCGCGAATACGACGTCCCGGGCAACACCAAGGCCGTGGTGCTGGTGACGGACTCCGTCGCCGCCCAGGTCGGCCGCAACGTCGCCATGTCCTGTCCCATCGACCGCGCCGACTTCTCCGGGCGGACCGGCATCAACTGCAGCGACCAGTATCCGTACAATGACAGCGATTCGGTCAGCGACTTCGAGCGGATGGCCCGCTACACCCAGTACCATCGCCACGAGATGAACATGCTGCTGGTGTGCGAGCAGATGCGCGACGTGGGCATCGAGGTGACCGTGGTGTACCTGCTGGCCGACCCCGGCGGCACCGACTATGCCGAGCTGAGCGGCCTGCAGGACGAGGCGGCCCCGATCTACGAAGCCTGCGCCACACAGCCCGGCGATCCCGGCTATCGCGATGGCCAGCAGTACTATTTCGAAGTCAACAACGAGGAGGAACTGACCGACGTGTTCTCGACCATCGGTCAGAGCCTGTCGTCGCTGAGGATCGCGCAATGAGGACCCGCCTGGCGAAACTGGCCCGCCTTTCCGCCATCCGGCGGGGCCGTACGTTCGCCCGCGACGAACGGGCCGGCGTGCTGATTGAATTCGGCATCATCGCACCGGTGCTGTTTTCGCTGCTGCTCGGCATCTTCGACATTGCGCTGGCCTATTTCACCCAGGTCAGCATCGAGCACAGCGCCAGTGAAACCGCTCGCGTCGTGCGCGTCGGCACCATGGAGTTGGCACTCGCCGCCAACAGCGACGACGAGGTCGACCTGACGACGCTGGTGCGCGACGTGTTCTGCGCCAACGCACCGCTGGTGCTGAACTGCACCGAGGGCGGCACGCCCGACGAACGGCTCGGCCTCTGCATCATTTCATCCACCAGCCTGTCGACGCTCAATGACCGGCTGCAGGCCATGACCTTCGAGGATCCCACCCTGGCGGCCAGCCGTGCGTGCACCGGCGACATCGACGACGGCGACGACAACCCGGTGGATCGCGCCCACACCGGCGCCAACGACTACGTGGCCATGCGCATCCTCTACCGGCACACCTTCTTCACGCCGTTCCTGAACGTGCTGGTGCCGAATTCGGGGACGCCGGGCTCCAACGAGGTCGTTCTCAGCTACACCTACGTCTACCGGAACGAGCCGTCATGACCGTGCGCACGTCCCGATCATCGCGCCGCCCCGCCGCCGGCCATCGCCGGGCCGCTGCCGGCTGGCGGCCGCTCGCCCGCCACTTCTGGCGCGACGACAGCGGCACCCCGGCGATCGAGTTCGCCTTTGTGCTGCCTATCCTGGTGATGATGCTGCTGTTGTCGGTGGAGATCACCAATGCCTTGCAGACGGTGCGCCGCGGCACCGCCGCAGCCACCGTGATCGCCGATCTGGTCAGCCGCGAGATCGAGATCCCACCGGACGGCAGCCCCACCATCGCCGCCTACGTCAACGAGCTGGACCAGGTGGCCGACGAGCTGTTCACGCCCTTCAACGTGCCGATCTCCTTCAGCGTCGCGCACGTCTATTACAACGATGACGGCTACTACCAGCTCACCAACGCGTCGACCTGGCAGTACACCCACAACTCCCCCGACTCGTGCGACGGCGAGTCCATCGACATCAGCAACTTCACCAGCAACGACCAAGTGCACGAGGTGGCGCCGGAGTTCCGCCAGGTGAACAGCAACAACGGCACCCCGGCGGACCCTACCGACGACTATACGGTGCGCGACTCGCTGACTTCGGAAGACGGTGCCGTGGTGGTCGTCCGCCTTACCTACTGCTACGAGGCGCTGCTGTTCGGCGTGCTGGAGGATATCGTCGGCCCGCGCCAGGTGGTGGCCACCTACGCGCCGCGCAACACCCGCTGCATCCCCGCCGAAGGTGCCCTGGCCGGCGACGGGTCGAGCACGTCGGATTGCTCGGCCATGGAGTCCTTCGCCGAGCCCAGCTCCTGATCCGGACGGCCGTTTTCAGGGCCGCGGACGCGCATTGCCGGGACCGCTGGCAGCGCCCGTCGTGCACGCCGTTCGCAGCCGTTTCGGCATGCGCCAACACCCCTTGAAATCCCGCCCCGTCAACACGTTATAGGGGGTCGGAACGCCCGCATGGGGTTCGATGGAAAGCGACTGATCCGGCACGCGATTGCAGGGTGATGACGGTTGGCCGAGGAGCGGAGGCCGTCTGATGTCGTTTCTCGGGGTGCCGCGTCACCCGGCTTGGCGGAGCCGTCGCCGGCCATGGATCGTCGTCTCATCTGTCTCCCCGCGGGCTGCCCGCGGTTCGGGTCCTCGTCCACTGGAAGAGGGGCCGGGCCGGCCGGTATCGACCGATGAGACGGAGGAGACATCCATGCTTCATCCTGCTTCCCTGATTGCCGGGCGCGATCCGTTCGCCGCAATGCGGCGGATGGGCGAGGAGTTCGACCGCGCCCTGCTCGGCCCGGCGGCCGCCAAAGGCTACCCTGCGGTGAACATCTGGCAGGGCAGCGAGGCGGTGGCGGTAACCGCCGAACTGCCCGGCGTGGCGCCGGCGGATATCGACATCTCCGTGAAGGACACGGTGCTCACCATCGCCGGCCAGCGCAAGGCGCCGGAAACCGGTGACGGCGCCGTGTGGCATCGCCGCGAGCGCGCCTTCGGCACCTTCAGCCGGGCGGTGCGCCTGCCCTTCCGCGTCGACCCCGACAGGGTCGAGGCGCGCATGGACAACGGCGTGCTGCGCGTCGTCGCCTATCGCCGCGCCGAAGACATGCCGCGCCGCATCGACGTCAAGCCAGCCTGACAGGAGGACGCAAGCCATGACCGAAGTTGCCACTGTTGCCCGTGGCGGGCAGCCCGAAGCCGCCGAGGGTGCGGAGACGGCCCGCGGCGTGCGCATCTTCCGTCCGCTCACCGATATCGTGGAGGGAGCCGACGGTGTGACCCTCATGCTGGAGATGCCCGGTGTGGCCCCCGGTGATGTGGAGATCGAGCTGGAGCGCCGCGTACTCACCATCCGCGGCCGTGCCGCCGTGCCGGCACCGGAGAGCTTCAAGCTGGCCTACGCCGAGTACGGCGAGGGTGACTACGAGCGCGCCTTCACCCTGTCGGAGGATTTCGACCAGGCGAAGATCGCGGCGGAGATGCACGGCGGCCTCTTGACCGTGAAGCTGCCGCGCGCCGAAGCCGCCAAGCCGCGGCGCATCGCCGTGGCGGCCGGATAGGCTGCCCAAGCGCCGCGACCCGTGACAAGGAGGATTGGAAAATGCAGATCAGAGACCTGATCCCCTGGGCGCGGAAGGACGCCGCGCCGCAGGCCAAGGGCGAGGAAGAACACCCCATCGCCTTGCTCCAGCGCGACATGAACCGCGTGTTCGACAGCTTCTGGAGCCGTTTCGAGCAATCCCTCGGCGGGCTCGACCTGCCCTTCGGCAGCTCCGGCGCCCGCTCCGACGTGGTGGAGACCGCCGACGGGGTGGAGGTGTCCATCGAACTGCCGGGCATGGAGCAGAAGGACATCGAGGTGTCGCTGACCGACGATGCGCTCACCATCAAGGGCGAGAAGAAGGTCGAGCGGCAGGAGGAGAAGAAGGGCTACTTCATGTCCGAACGCTCCTACGGCTCGGTGCACCGCATGATCCCGCTGCCGCCGGGCGTGGACACCGCCAAGGCCGAAGCGATCTTCAAGGACGGCGTGCTGACGGTGAAGATGCCGCAGACCGCCGAAGCCAAGGCCAAGGTGAAGAAGATCGACGTCAAGGCGGCCTGAGCGCGTTCCCTGCCGGTGGGCCGGCGGACCTGTGGTCGGCCGTGGAACGGGCCGGAGGCGGGCGCAAGCCCGCCTCCTGGCGTTCAGGCGACATCTCCTGTGGCGCATGGCGGCCCGGCCAAGGCCGGCCGGGCGCGGCGTGCACCGGTCGCACCAAGGGAAGCGCACTCTTTCGCCAAATCGGGCAAAAGGGGCGTGGGGCTCCGCCCGATGGGCCGCACCACCGCCGCCGGTGGCTGGGCCAACTTGGCCATCTTAGAGGGTCGGCTGGTCGCGCGAGATGTCGGTCTTCAGCGCCCCGGCCAACTGGGCCAGCACGGTGCGCACAGCTCCGTAACGGCTGACCGTGCCTTCCTGCTGGAAGCGATGGGCGTTCCAGCAGGCGTTCTCCAGGTATTGCCGGGCCGACGCATCGCCCACCTCCCAGATGCAGCCAAGGCAGATGTAGTGAAGCGCCCGCAACGCCTTCGCCGGAACATCGGAACCGCCGGCGTTGGCTTGGCGTGCGGCTTCGTGGAAGCAGGCATCGGAGGAAGCGCCCGACGCATCGGCCCGCAGCCCGCCGGCGATCTGCGCCAGCACCACGAGGATGCAGCCCAGGTGAAAGCCGCTGGGCTGGCGCAGATGGTGGGCATTCCATTTGGCGTTGTCGAGGTATTGGCGGGCATTGGGGGCGCGCGCCAGTTCCCACAGTCCGGCGGCGATTTGCCCCAGGGGCAGCAAGATCAGATAGGTTTGCTGGCGGGCGATGACCTCCGCCTCGCCCCTGGGATCGGCCGGCTGGTGGGTGGTCTGCACGGCCCCGCTTTGGGCCGCCACGGTATGCCCCTTCTCGCCATCGCTTCGGGATGGATGCGGCGCCAGCGCGTTGTGGGCTGCGTTGTCGAAATGGTGCCAGGCCAAAGCCCGTTGCCGGTCCATCGCCGCCTCCCCAAGCTTCCCCACCGATCACGCTGGGCAACCACATGGGCAAAGGTGAGGCGACGTCAGGTGCGCAATTCGATGGTGGTGTGGATGTAGTCCGTCTGGGTTTCCGACTTGGTGACCACCGAAGTACCCATGCGGTATTCGGCAAAGCCCCGGCCGACCACCGTGAACAGCGGATAGAAGGTCTGCACGTGCAGGCGGGTGCCCATCTTGTCCAGCACCGCCACCGCGCCGACGATGTCCTTCATGCGGATCACGCCCTTGAACTTCATGGGCTTGGTCTTGATCGTCTTGAGCTGGCCGCGCAGCGGATTCTTGGGATGGTCGTCGTGGTAGATGAAATCCGCCGGCTGCGGCAGGGCGCGCAGCTCCGCCACCGCACCGCCCAGCGACGTGCCGCCGAAGCCGCTGACGTCTTTGAAGAACCCATTGACGCACACGCGATCGGCAGCGCCGTCCAGCCCGTGCAGCCCCGCCTGGCCGATGGGCGAGTTGAGCAGCCGGCACAGCAGCACCGCCATGTCGCCCTTGGCCAGCCAGCCGGAATTGATGCGGTAGTCGGTGTTGTCGTCGTAGGGATCGGTTTCCCAGCGCGCGGCAAAGGCCGCCTTGCCGACGCCGCCATGGGCGGAATTGCGCAGGTGGCGGCTGAAGGCGTGGGCAAGCTCGCCGCTGGTGCCGGCCTGGCCCTCGGACTCGTTGAGGATCTTCAACGTCTGTGCGGGCGTGTAGTCGCGTGCGAAGGCCATGGCGGTATCCTCTCCCGGTCGGCCTCGGGGGCCGGTTTCCGGGAGGATACACCAGGTCGATCGGGGCTAAAGCAATCCGGCGCCTGTATTGGCGCAGCTCAAGCAAATGTGTCAGCCGGTGAACGGCGGGCGCGCAGCGGCCGGGCCAGGTCGTGGCGATCTTGCGCCGGCCCGCGCCGCCGCCGTGCGCGGCGTCAGATCTCGAACTTGATCCCCTGGGCCAGCGGCAGGGCGCGTGAATAATTCACCGTCACGGTCTGCCGGCGCATATAGCCCTTCCAGGCATCGCTGCCGCTTTCGCGGCCGCCGCCGGTCTCCTTCTCGCCGCCGAAGGCGCCGCCGATTTCCGCACCCGAGGGGCCGATATTGACGTTGGCGATGCCGCAATCCGAGCCTGAGGCGGAGATGAACTGCTCCGTCTCCCGGACATCGGTGGAAAAGATGCACGACGACAGGCCCTGGGGAACCGCGTTCTGCAGGGCAATGGCGTCGTCCAGATCGCGGTATGTCAGCACGTAGAGGATCGGCGCGAAGGTTTCGCGGGTGACGATCTCCGTCTGCCCCGGCATCTCCACGATGGCCGGGTGGACGTAGTGGGCGCCCGGGTAGGTGTCCGCCAGGGCGCGGCCGCCGCCATGCACCGTGCCGCCATCGGCTTTGGCCTGAGCCAGCGCGGCTTCCATGCCGTCGAAGGCGGCCTGGTCGATCAGCGGGCCGACCAGAACGCCGGCCTCCAGCGGGTTGCCGATGGCGAGCTTGTCGTAAACGGCGACGAGCCGCGGGATCAGCGCATCATAGACGTCCGCGTGCACGATCAGCCGGCGCAAGGATGTGCAGCGCTGGCCCGCCGTGCCCACGGCGGAAAACACGATGGCCCTGAGCGCCATTTCCAGGTCGGCCGAGGGGGCGACGATCATGGCGTTGTTGCCGCCCAGCTCCAGGATCGAGCGCCCGAAGCGGTCCGCCAGTTTCGCCGCCACGGCGTGGCCCATGCGGGTGGACCCGGTGGCCGACACGATGGCGACCTCGCGGCTGTCGGTGAGGACCTCGCCCACCTCGCGTTCGCCGACGGCCACCTGGATCAGCCCGGCCGGCGCGTCGCCGAACCGGGCCAGCGCGCGCTCGCAGATCTTCTGGGTGGCGAGCGCACACAGCGGGGTCTTTTCCGACGGCTTCCAGAGGATCGGGTCGCCGCAGACCAGCGCCAACGCCGCGTTCCACGCCCACGGGGCGACGGGGAAGTTGAAGGCGGTGATGATGCCGCACAGCCCCATCGGATGCCACACCTCCCGCATGGCATGGCCGGGGCGTTCCGACGCGATGGTGAGGCCGTAAAGCTGGCGCGACAGGCCGACCGCGAAGTCGCAGATGTCGATCATCTCCTGCACTTCGCCCAGGCCTTCCTGCAGGATCTTGCCGCATTCCAGGCTGACCAGCCGGCCGAGGTTTTCCTTTTCCGCCCGCAACTCCTCGCCGATCAGGCGCACCAGTTCGCCGCGCCGCGGGGCGGGGACACTGCGCCAGGCTTTGAAAGCGGCCGCGCCCGCCGCAACCATGGCCTTTGTTTCGGCGACAGTGTGGGGCGTCAGCCGCGCGATCTCACTGCCGTCCACCGGCGTCGTCACCGCCAGCGTGCCGCCGGCGATCTCCGCTTCGGTGAACCCGCAGGCGGCGAGGATGTCGGTCTGAGCGTCGTAAGGCATGATAGGTCTCCCTTTGGCGGCGGCGTAGCGCATGTCTCGCGCCTTCGCCAAGGGCGATCTCGTCCCATCAGCTCCCCGGTCTAACCGGGCGTTCCGCAGTTGGCAAATGAAGTGGCCAAGGCCTTGCCGGCTCGCCAGGGTCCTTGCTAGCCTAGCCGGGATGCCGATCAAAACTCCCGCACCAGGCGAAATCCGGTGTCATTGTATCGGTATGTTGGAGCAGATTGGTTCCGTGCCGCTGATCTCGCAAGCCTGTGGCTTCCCCCCCAGGAGCTTCCCCGAATGACCCGCTGCGAGCAATCGCCCGTCTCCCGCGCACCCCCGTTGGCCGGGGCACCGACATGGCTGGGGTTCCAGCAGTCCTCCACCCACTCATCTGTATTAGCCAGAGTATCGAAGAGACCATACGTGTTCGGCCGAAAACTCCCTACCGGAGCGGTGAAAACATAATAGTCATTGCAGCGTCCTGCATAGGTTAACGCCGCGAAACCGTCGCGGAAAGACTGATCAGATACATTTTCGTACTGGCAAGCCTCAGGACCGAAGCTCCATCCCCAGTAGTAGGGGGAGGTCGTTCCGGCACGTGTAGCGTATTCCCATTCTGCTTCACTCGGCAGCCGATAAGTGTGGCCTGTCGCTCGGGTAAGCCACTCGGCATAGGCGCGCGCGTCTTCCCAACTGACACAGACAACCGGGTGGTCAACCGCCTGAAGGAATCCAGGGGACTGCCAGCTAAGGCTGGCAGTCCGCTCGTAGTTGCCGTTGACCATCAACCCAGAACAATAGCTGCTGATATCGCGCCCGGTGGCCTGGACGAATTGGCGGAACTGGCCAAGGGTGATTTCGTGACTGCTGATGGCGAACCGGCCAAGAGTCACCGAATGCTGCGGACTTTCGTCATCCCACCGCCCCTCCTCCGACGTCGGCGAGCCCATCATGAAGGTGCCGGCGGGGATGACCACCATTTCCGGGCAGGTCGGACAATCGCGGAAGGTGCCTGTGGCTGGCACCGGGGCCGGTGCGGGCGTGTAGGCAGGAGCTGGCGCAGGGGGCGGGGCCGGGGCAGGAGCCGGCGCTTCCGCCTCCGGTCCCTGGAACTCGCCGAACCCCGCCTGCGCTCCCGCGGGCCGCGGCTGAAGGGCCATCGAGGCCACGACTGCCAGGCCCAAGGCGATGGCGAAGCTCCACGTCGTCGTCCGTCGGTTTGCCATGCATTCCTCCTGCTGCGATGCGGCCGAACCGGCAGCTTCGCCGCCTATTCCTCCATCCGCTCCAGATTGGCCTGGGCCGGCTCGAACCCCTGACCGGCTGCCTCTTCAAACCAGTGCCGGGCAGCGGCGGGATCCGCCGGATAGCCAATGCCCGAGGCGTACATGATGCCCAGCGTAGTCTGGGACTCCGGCTGCCCGTCCTCCGCAGCCATCTCGATCAGCCGAACCCGCTGTTCCGGTGTCAATTCACCGGTCAGCCCGGCTCCGATCGTTTCCTGAAAGGCGCGGACGGCGGCCTGGGTCTGTGGCCCGAACGCCCCATCCACCCGAGAGGTGTAAAAGCCCAACCCACGCAACGCCCATTGCAGGGCGACCGACGGGATTTCACCGGCGCGCGCCATGGCCTCGTCTTGGCGCTCCTGGCGAGCGATTGCCTCGTTCTCCGCGTCGATGGCCTCTAGCCTGATCCTGGCCTGATCAGCGAATTGCCCCGCGGGAAAGACATTGAGGTAGGTCTCGTACGCGTCGGCCGTGCCGTAGCTTTCAGCCGAATTCCAGAGGGCCAACTCGACCTCGCGGGGCGCGGCGGCTGCCGCAGGCACAGCTTCCGGTTCGGACTCCGGCGCTGCTGCGAGAGCCGCGACGCGTTCGCGCGCCAAAGCAGTAAAACGTCCGCTTGCGTAGGCATCCATGTAGGCTTCGTAGTCTTCGCGTCTACCCCAAGCCTCCACCGATTGCCAGAAGACCAACTCCGCCTCGGCCTCGACAGTCGGCAAGGGCCGATTATCCATGTGTTGTCGGACTTCGGCCGCCGAGTCTTGTTGCTGACCGGGCAGTTCGGGCACCAAATAGACGTCGACGAGCAGTGCCGACATCTCCCACGGGAGTTGCTCGCCGCGTGTTGCTTGGTAGACATGCCTACGCACCCGAGTCATGAGGCCGCGCAGTTCGAGACCAGGTTCCGACAGGTAGGCCACCAGTGCGTCCGTGAATGGACTGGGCCCTTCCCCACCTGCGATTGCCCTTGTATCGGGCTGGGTGGAATAAATGATGAATGTATTTGCTCGTGGCTCGATTTCTGCCAAGCCTCGTCTTACGAGCGGCGACAACATCCCCAGGCTCTGTGCCATTCGTTGGGCAAACGGGCTATCGCGGCCGGCATCGAGGATGGCCAACCTGACCGGCACACGTGAGTCAATGCTGTCCAGTACGTCGTCCAGGCGCAGAGTTTGCGTCTGCAGATCCATTTCGTCCGAGAGATCCACGTCCACGGGCAATAGGTAATTGATGTGGTCGTATTGCACACTGTGGCCACCGAAGTAGAAAAGCGCTAAACTGGCTTCACTGAGTGCGTCGTAGAACGCATCAACCGTGGTGATCATACTCCCAACGTCTTGATCTATACTACGAAAGACGTGGAACCCTGCTTCCTCCAGTCCGTCAGCTAAGGCACGTGCGCCCTCGGCAACACCGGGAAGACTGTCGCCGTTTTGGTAGGCCCCGGCCCCAATGACCAGCGCCACGCGTTCCGTTGTGCCCTGTGCATATGCCTCCGGGGTGACCGCCAGCGAAGTGATGAGCACACAAGCCCATCTACGGACACCGCCGAGCATGATCGCACCCACTCTGACCCGCCCAAATGCAGACTACGGCGAAAATTGAATCTTCCTTAGCCACTCTTCGCGGAAAACGAAAGCGCTCAGTTGAATTTCATTGGGGCGTGCTCAACGACAATGGGCGCGGACCGGCCCTACTCCTCCCCCATCTTCAGCGCGGCGATGAAGGCGCTTTGGGGAATCTCCACCTGGCCGAACTGGCGCATGCGCTTCTTCCCCTCCTTCTGCTTTTCCAGCAGTTTGCGCTTGCGGGTGACGTCGCCGCCGTAGCACTTGGCGGTCACGTCCTTCCTCAAGGCTGAAACCGTCTCGCGCGCGATCACCTTGCCGCCGATGGCCGCCTGCACGGCAATCTTGAACAATTGCCGCGGGATCAGATCCTTCAGCCGCTCGCACAACTGCCGCCCGCGGCGCTCCGACTGCCCCCGGTGCACGATCATGGACAGCGCATCCACCGCCTCGCCGTTCACCAGGATCGACATCTTCACCAGGTCGTTTTCGGCGTAGCCGTCCATCTGGTAGTCGAAGCTGGCGTAGCCGCGGGAGATCGACTTCAGCCGGTCGTAGAAGTCGAACACCACCTCGTTCAGCGGCAGGCGGTAGACCACCATGGCGCGGCTGCCGGCGTAGGTCAGCTCCACCTGCTCGCCGCGCCGTTCGGTGCAGAGCTGCAGGATGCCGCCCAGGTATTCGTCGGGCACGAAGATGGTGGCCTTGATCCACGGCTCCGCGATGGCCGCGATCTTCACCACATCGGGCATGTCCGACGGGTTGTGCAGCTCGCGCTCGCTGCCGTCGGTCAGCTTCAGGCGGTAGACCACCGAGGGGGCGGTGGTGATGAGGTCCAGGTTAAACTCGCGCTCCAGCCGCTCCTGGATGATTTCCAGGTGCAAGAGGCCGAGGAAGCCGCAGCGGAAGCCGAAGCCGAGTGCCGCCGACGTCTCCATCTCGAAGTGGAAGCTGGCATCGTTGAGCGCCAGCTTGCCCAGGCTGTCGCGCAGCCGCTCGAAGTCGCTGGCGTCGACCGGGAAAAGGCCGCACCACACCACCGGTACCGACGGCTGGAAGCCCGCCAGCGCCTTGTCGGTGGGGCGCCGGTCCTCGGTGATGGTGTCGCCCACCTTGGTTTCGTTGATGTCCTTGATGGCCGCGGTGATAAAGCCGATCTCGCCCGGCCCCAGGGTTTCGATGAGCACGCCCTTGGGCGACAGGAAGCCGACGCGGTCGATCTCGCGCACCGCCCCGGTGCCCAGAAAGCGCACGCGCTGGCCCACGCGCACGGTGCCTTCCACCACGCGCGTCAGCACCACCACGCCGAGATAGGGGTCGTACCAGCTATCGACCAGCAGGGCCTTCAAGGGCGCTTCGGGATCGCCGGCGCGGGGCGGCGGCAGGCGGGCGACGATGGCTTCCAGGAGGTCTTCGATGCCGAGCCCGGTCTTGGCGGAAATCTCCAGCGCGTCCGACGCGTCCAGCCCCACCACGTCCTCGATCTGCTCGCGCACCCGCTCGGGCTCGGCCGCCGGCAGGTCGACCTTGTTGAGCACCGGGATGATCTCGTGGTCGGCGTCGATCGCCTTGTAGACGTTGGCGAGCGTCTGCGCCTCCACCCCCTGGCTGGCGTCCACCACCAGAAGCGAGCCTTCGCAGGCGGCGAGCGAGCGGCTGACCTCGTAGGCGAAGTCCACGTGGCCCGGCGTGTCCATCAGGTTGAGCTGGTAGGCGATGCCGGCCTTGGATGTGTAGACCAGGCGCACCGTCTGGGCCTTGATGGTGATGCCGCGCTCGCGCTCGATATCCATGCTGTCGAGCACCTGGGCGCGCATCTCGCGATCCTCCAGCCCGCCGCAGCGCTGGATCAGCCGGTCGGCCAGCGTCGACTTGCCGTGGTCGATATGGGCGATGATCGCGAAATTGCGGATGTGCTCCGGCGCGATGGCGGAGGTATCGATGGGCTTGGGGCCGGTGTCGGGCGCCATGGGTGTCTTCGGTCTGTTTCGGGGGTTGGGCCGGGGCCTACAGTCCCGCCCGCGTTGGCGCGCATCCTAGTGTTCCGATTCCGAAGTTCGCAAGATCTCAAACCCAGGTCCCAAGCGAACTTCGAAATCAAAGAGACACTAGTAAATATATGAATCCCATGTGGTTTTCGGATCAGAAGTTCGCTTCTGCCCTGGCGACCTGATCGAACGAACTTCTGATCCACCACACTAGCGGGTTTTTGGGGCAGACGGGACTCCGCTGCGGCGATGGGCGTGTGGGGCGGACACCGAAGCAGAAGGTGGTATTCTCCCGCAGAAAGACAACCTGAGCCTTGGCAAACAGGCATGACGCCTTGAGCAGGGCCAAGCCCATTGCAGCCGGTGAAAATGCGGAACGATTTCATGTCTCCAGTCATCCGACGGCTTTTTCGAATTGTATTTGTATCTATGCCCCTGGGAATAGCCATAATATTCCTTGGGCCGATACAGGCACAAAATGTTCATGTGAATGAGGTTTATTCATTCGAAGAACGGTATATTGACGATGATTCCTTTATAGGAGACGCAATATTGGCAGCGCAGTTCGAACTTTTGTTAGACAGATACATGGAACGATATGGCCTGGAAGAGATTCCCATGGACCCGGGGCCACCGGATTGGCTGTTGTCCCAAGTTTCCGACATCACAACGGACGGTCCCTTTGTCACCGGAACGATAAATGACGGAGCTTGGCGCATCCGTTATTTGGATGATGAGATCTGGCCGGCAACGGGGGGCGCTGCCATTTCACCCCGGCTGGTGTTTCCGACAGAGAATATTGTTCTGTTCATTGGCCACGATGTTCCCGCCTACGCTGATGCGGTAGACGACGACTTAAGCATTCGGGAGTATTTATCTCTTCAGTACAATCGAAATATACTAGATGGACTTCCTGTATACAGGTGGGATTTGCTAGATGGCTTGCCAACGCCTATCGGCTTTGGAACTCGCTTATGCATCGGCGCGAGCGGTGAGGTTTTTTCTGTTGTCGGACACCGTAATCTCTATCCGGCTGGAGGGGAGCAGGTATACTTAATAAGTCCGCCAGACTACGTTGATTCTACTGATCTAGACGATGAGCTTAACGAGTATAACTGTATTCGCCGGTCTGAATTCAGGCATCAAGAGCAAAACCCGGAGACAGGCCGCCCCTATTCCAGCGACCAATACCCCCGTTTTGGATGGATCATTGCGACGCGCCGAACGGAGGCTGGTCGCCACGTTGAATTCCGGGACTATGAGACCGACGCCGTCATCCTGGAAGGCGCGTCGGCCACCTGGATGCGCCAACGCAATCCCCCGGGATTAGTTGTTTCGCGCTGGTCAGACGCTGCCGTTGCCTGGGATCCCTTCCGTGCCGACAGGCTGCAGCAACGCTCCGGCGCGGAACTTGAAAGCGCGTTGCGGGAAGAGTGTGTCAACCTCGCCCGGCTCGATGGCCTCGTCGACCCCCATGAGACGGTGGGGTGCGCCCCTGCCATTCCCGGCGCCTTTTGGTTTTACCCGCTGAGCGATGGCCTGTTGGTCGCCTCCAACCATTTCGACTTCTACCACCCGCGGATCAACCGGTTTGCCGGCCTCTACATCGTTCGCGACGGCGCGGAGCCGCGCCGGATCTTAAGCGGGGTGATCGACGGATACCCGGCCGTATCGCCGAGCGGCTGCCGGCTCGCGTTTGCCATCGCGCCGTTCCAGGAAGCGCTTACGCAACGGTATACCAACACGCCGGTGATCGCCGTCGTCGACATGTGCGGAGCCGTCTGAAGACGTGTCCGGCGGTGTTGGCGCCCACAACGAACGTCGGCGATGGAGAGCTTCAGATATGATGAGCAGAAACGTTCTCACATTCAATCAGAAGCTTTTTGTTTTCATGCTTGCGTCATTGCTTTTTGCCATCATCTGGATCGCACGGGGGCTGGCGAACGGGTTTCCGATATTGCTGGTGGCTTTGGATATGCTATTCTCCAGCCCATTAATTATTGTATATATCGTTTTTCTTTTCATTCTCAGCCGCCCAGCTCTTTCCGCATTGCGCGCCAGCTTCTGCTTTTTCCCGCTACTATACTTTTTCCAATTGCACTCTGCAGACAATTTCCTGATGCTGCGCCGCGATGGCGTCGATATTTTTGTCAATGGAGAGATCACGGACGAAGGAACTTGGTTCTATATGCGATTGTACGTTTTCTATGCTTTCTCTTTTCTTATTTTCAACTTGGTTGCCGTCGCAGCACTGAGACGATTGCGGCAGAAGAACCCGGGTGGCCGGTCGTTCCGGCAAGCTCGACCTTCCTATCTCCGTTCTGAAGCAGGATGCCGCCACCCGGATGCCCAATTGCCCTTGTATTCCCCAGCCCATGCGCGCATATACCCCCGGTCGATAGGACGGTTAGACGATATGGCGACACTGCGACCATGATCGCGCCGCGCCCTCTCTCTGCACCTGAGCATGCAACTTCGACGGCTCGCACACATGTGCGGGTGGCACTATCGTATACTGTAGAAAGGTATTCCCATGACGACGGGAACCGTGAAGTGGTTCAACGCCCAGAAGGGCTTCGGCTTCATCGCACCGGATGACGGCGGCAACGACGCCTTCGTCCACATCAGCGCCGTGGAGCGCGCCGGCCTTAGCGGCCTGCGTGACGGCCAGAAGGTCAACTTCGAGCTGGTCCGCGACCGCAAGAGCGGCAAGATGGCCGCCGATAACCTGCAGGCGTTGGACTAACCGTCCTCCGCTTTTGCTGGCGCCTAGCGCCACGGAAACCCCGCACCGCCCGGTGCGGGGCTTTTCGTTTTGGGGGAACTGGCTACCGCCCGCGCAGCTTCACCGCCGTGCCGTAGGCCAGCAGCTCCGCGGCGCCTTGGGCGATCATCGAAGTCATAAAGCGCACGGTGACGACGCCGTCCGCCCCCATGCCCTGGGCCTGGGCCACCATGCGGTCGAGCGCCTGTTCGCGCGCCTCGGCCAGCAGCTTCATGTATTCCGTTACCTCGCCGCCCACGAGGTTGCGCAGGCCGGCCATGATGTCCTTGCCCACATGGCGGGCGCGCACGGCGTTGCCGCGCACCACCCCCAGCGTTTCGGCGATCTCGTACTCGGCAAATGCGTCCTGGGTGGTGAGATGCATGGTCCCCTCCTGTGCATCGGTCTGCCGCGTCTCCCCGGCCCGGTTTCCCCCGCGCCGGCCCGGTCCTCCGGCGCTCACTTGTCGACGTTGCGGCTGTAGTAATCGTCCTCGGCGTTGTTGAGGCGGTCGCGCAGCACCTTGATGAACAGCGCTCCCACCGCCGCCAGCACCACCAAGCCGATGATCCCGAAGGGCCACGCCACAATCATGCCCGCGATCAGCGCGATCACATAGGTCAGCGCCACGCCGCCCAGCACGGCATACGCGAACTTCTCCGCCATCCTTGATCCTCCCGCGGCGCACCCGGCCGGTGGCCCGCCACGGCAAATATGCGCTGCCCATTGTGGCCGCGGCACGGCATGCCGACCCCCTTGCCAAGGCGCACCGGCGCTGGCTTGCTAACGGGGATCCGCCCTCCAAGCGGACCCGGTTTCGGCTGCCGCAGCCCTCCTCCGCCGCCCCTGTCGCCCCCGCCTTGAGGACCGCCCGCCATGCCGCTCGACACACCCGACCGCCGCCAATGGCAGTTCTGGATCGACCGCGGCGGCACCTTCACCGACGTGGTGGCGCGCACGCCGGACGGTGCGGTCTTGACCCACAAGCTCTTGTCGGAAAACCCAGAGCAGTACCGAGACGCCGCCATCCAGGGGATCCGCGACCTCCTGGGCGTGGCCAAGGGCGATGCCATCCCGGCCGAGCGCATCGAGGCGGTGAAGATGGGCACCACGGTGGCCACAAATGCGCTGCTGGAGCGCAAGGGCGACCGCACCGCGCTGGTGATCAACACCGGTTTCGCCGATGCCCTTCGGCTCGGCTACCAGGCGCGCCCGCGGCTGTTCGACCGCCACATCATCCTGCCCGAGCTGTTGTACGAGCGGGTGGTGGAGGTGGGGGGCCGGGTGACCTACGGCGGCACGGAACGCCAGGCGGTCGACCTGGCGGCCGCGCGCGCCGGGTTGGAAGCGGCGTTCGCCGACGGCATCCGGGCCGTCGCCATCGTCTTCATGCACGCCTTCCGCTGGCCGGCGCACGAGCGCGCGGTCGCCGCCCTGGCGCGCGAGATCGGCTTCACGCAGGTGTCGACCAGCCACGAAACGAGCCCGCTGATCAAGCTGGTGGGGCGCGGCGACACGACGGTGGTGGACGCCTATCTGTCGCCCATCCTGCGCCGCTATGTGGACCAGGTGGCGGGCGAGCTGCCCGGCGTGCGCCTGATGTTCATGCAGTCCAACGGCGGCTTGACGGATGCCCGCCTGTTCCAGGGCAAGGACAGCATCCTGTCGGGTCCCGCGGGCGGCATCGTCGGGGCCGCGCGCACCGCGGAGATGGCGGGGTTCCAGCACATCATCGGCTTCGACATGGGCGGCACCTCCACCGATGTCACCCACTATGCCGGCGCGTACGAACGTACGTTCGAAACACAGGTGGCGGGCGTACGCATGCGCGCGCCGATGATGCAGATCCACACCGTGGCGGCCGGCGGCGGCTCCATCTGCAAGTTCGACGGCGCCAAGTACCGGGTGGGGCCGGAAAGTGCCGGTGCCGACCCCGGCCCGGCATGTTATCGCCGCGGCGGCCCGCTGACGGTGACCGACTGCAACGTCATGCTGGGCAAGCTGCAGCCGCGCTTCTTCCCTGCCGTGTTCGGCCCCGAAGCCGACCAGCCGCTGGATGCCGACGTGGTGCGCGCCAGGTTTGCCGCCCTCGCCGGGGAGATCCGCGAGGCCACCGGCGACGAGCGCTCACCGGTGGAGGTGGCGGCCGGCTTCCTCAAGATCGCCGTCGACAACATGGCCAACGCCATCAAGCAGATCAGCGTGCAGCGCGGCCACGACGTCACCCGCTACGCGCTCGTCACCTTCGGCGGAGCGGGCGGCCAGCACGCCTGCCTGGTGGCCGATGCGCTGGGCATGAAAACGGTGATGACCCACCCCTTCGCCGGCGTGCTGTCGGCCTATGGCATGGGGCTGGCCGACGTGCGGGCGATCCGCGAGCGCGCCGTCGACACCGGGCTGGAGGCCGACGGCCTGGCCGCTGCCGCGGCCGTGCTGGACGAGTTGGAAGCCGACGCACGCGCAGAACTGGGGCGCCAGGGGGTGGAGGCTGCCGGCGCCTTCCGGCGCGCCCACGTCAAATACGCCGGCACCGATACGCCGCTGGAGGTGCCGTTCGGCGATGCCGGCGCCCTGACGGCCGGATTTGAGGCGGCCCACAAGGGCCAATTCGGCTTCGCCATCCCCGGCCGCGCGCTGAAGCTGGAAGCGGTGTCCGTCGAGGTCACCGGCGGCGGTGCCGGCATCGTCGACCAGCCCGTAACACGTACACGTACTGGCGCGCTTGCACCGCTGGCCAATGTTCGAGCGTACATGGCCGAAGCCGAGCACGACACCCCCGTCTACGACCGCGCCCATCTGATGCCGGGCGACGTGCTCGACGGCCCCGCGATCATCAAGGAGCCCACGGCCACCACGGTGGTGGAGCCGGGCTGGCAGGCCGAACTGACGCCGCTCGACCACCTGGTGCTGCGCCGGGTCGTAGCCCTGCCGTCGCGCGTCGCCATCGGCACCACCGTCGATCCCGTCATGCTGGAGGTGTTCAACAACCTCTTCATGTCGATTGCCGAGCAGATGGGGGTGACGCTGCAGAACACCGCCTATTCGGTGAATGTGAAGGAGCGGCTGGACTTCTCCTGTGCGGTGTTCGAGCCCGACGGCAGCCTGGTGGCCAATGCGCCGCACATGCCGGTGCATCTGGGCTCCATGGGTATTTCCGTGCGCCACATCATCGACACGCGCGCCGGCACCATGAAGCCGGGCGACGTCTACGCGCTCAACGATCCGTTCCACGGCGGCACCCACCTTCCCGACATCACCGTGATCACCCCGGTGTTCGACGAAGAGACCGGCACGCGCCTGCTGTTCTATGTGGCCAGCCGCGGCCACCACGCCGATGTGGGCGGGCTGACGCCGGGTTCCATGCCGCCGGACAGCGCCACCATCGTGGAAGAAGGCGTGCTGATCGACGATTTCCTGCTGGTGGACGGCGGCGACTTCCGCGAAGCCGAGCTGCGCGGCCTGCTGGCCTCGGCCGACTACCCCGCCCGCAACGCCGACCAGAACATCGCCGACCTCAAGGCTCAGATCGCCGCCAACGAAAAGGGCGTGCAGGAGCTGCGCCGCATGGTGGGCCAGTTCGGGCTCGACGTGGTGCTCGCCTATATGGGGCACGTACGGGACAACGCCGCGGAACAGGTACGCCGTGTGCTGGATGTGCTGACGCCCGGGCATTTCGTGCTGAAGCAGGATTCAGGCGCCCAGGTGGAGGTGGACATCGCCATCGACAAGGCGGCCCGCCGTGCTTCCATCCGCTTCGATGGCACCTCTCCCCAGCAGGCCAACAACTTCAACGCGCCGTCGGCGGTGGTGCGGGCGGCCGTCCTGTTCGTCTTCCGCTCGCTGGTCGACGACGACATCCCGCTCAACGACGGCTGCCTGGAGCCCATCGAAATCTCCGTGCCCGACCCGTGCATGCTGGCACCGCACCACCCCGCCGCGGTGGTGGCCGGCAATGTGGAAACCTCGTGCACCGTCACCAACTGCCTCTACGGCGCGCTCGGCGTGCTGGCGGCAGCCCAGGGAACCATGAACAATTTTACGTTCGGCAACGCGCAGTATCAGTACTACGAGACGATCTGCGGCGGCTCCGGCGCCGGGCCGGGGTTCGACGGCACCTCGGGCGTACACACGTTGATGACCAATTCCCGCCTGACGGATCCGGAGGTGCTGGAACAGCGCTTCCCTGTGTTGCTGGACAGCTTTGCCATCCGCCGCGGCTCGGGCGGGGTCGGCAAGTGGAAGGGGGGCGACGGCACGACGCGAAAGGTGCGGTTCCTGGAGCCGATGACGGCGGTGATCCTGGCCAACCACCGCATCGTACCGCCCTTCGGCATGGCCGGCGGGGGGCCGGGCGAGGTCGGCCGCACCTATGTTCTGCGCGCGTCGGCCGAGCGGGTGGACCTGAAGAGCACCGACAAGATCGAGATGGCCGCCGAGGACGTGTTCGTCATCGAAACCCCCGGTGGGGGTGGCTATGGGGGATGTAAAGCGCTATAATTTTACGCATGGGATATTTCTCTATTTATCTGGGATTCTCCATTTGGTAGCATTAGCTTTCTACCAGTGGATTCCCCATGCTCCCCGACGCACCTCAGCCCAAACCCCTCATATTCATCAGCTATAGCCACAAAGACGAAACACCATGGCTAGATCAAATCAGGAGCTACCTTGGCCCAGGTACTGCGGCTGGGGAATTTAACGTTTGGTATGATCGTGAAGTCTATGGCGGAGAAGAGTGGGAAAGCGAGATCCAGGCCAATCTAGCTCGATGCGATATTTGTATCTTGCTGGTGTCGGCACACTCTACCCAATCATCTTATATAATAACAAAAGAAATTGAAGTCATTCAAAGACGGCGGCAAGCTGGCGATTCCGTAGTGCTCTACCCAATAATCTTGACGCCCACACCGCAAGCTGGCCTTGGGTTAGTTGAAAAGGTGAACTGGCGCCCCAAGAGCGGACAACCACTATCAAGTTTCAAGCCAGGCCATGAACTACTCGAGCAGTTGACGCTAATTGCCGATGAGATTTCAGAGATATTGAATACATGGCGCCCTCCATCGCCTCATACGCCGAGGAAAGAAATCGGCACACACCAACAATTGACTGTAGACATTGGACGTCTCCCAGACACACCGAATCAGCGTTTAGTCGGGCGTGATGCAGAACTAGAACTTCTCAATAACGCGTGGCAATCAGATCAAATACATATTGTCTCGATGATTGCTGAAGGCGGAGTGGGAAAATCCGCTTTAGTAAATGCATGGCTTGGCCAAATGCAGAAGGACGGTTATCGGGGCGCCAGCGCGGTTCTTGGTTGGTCGTTCTACAGCCAGGGCAGCAAGAATCGCATAAACACAGCAGATTCTTTTCTAGACTGGGCAATAAATCAGCTAGATCTGACACCGCCTGCAGCCGACGCAACTGCTCGTGCGAAGGCCATTGCCAGAGCAATGATGGAACGGCGCGTCCTGTTGATTCTCGACGGTGTCGAACCTCTATTGCAGCCCCTCGGCGCACATTTCGGGATGCTGCGGGATCACGGGCTACGGACACTGCTGCGAGAGGTTGCCTCTCAGCCCGTCGGCAACCAATCGAGCCTCATTGTTCTGACTGCAAGAGCACCAATCAAAGACATAGAAAAATGGCAAGGCGGCAAGGAAAATGATGGTCCTTCTCGTCTATATTATTTAGAGACATTATCAATAGAGGCTGGCGCCGAACTGCTCCGCGATGTCATATTGAGGGGAGCCCCAAAGGATACACGGGGTCCAAGTCAAGCAGATTTGGAAGATGCATCGCGGGACTTCGGTGGACATGCATTGTCGCTGGGGCTTCTCGGCGGGTACATAAGAGATGCTCACTGCAGAAATATAAAGAAGAGATCGCTTGTTCGCGGGCTGCGAATTCAAACTGACAATCCTGGATATGATCATGCCCGGCGAGTGCTGGAATCGTACGTAGATGAATGGCTGCTGGAGCATCCATTACTTCTTTCAATCATGTATATGGTCGGCTTATTTGACCGTCCGGCTGATGAGAACGTACTGGTTGCATTGCGCCGCAAGCCAATCATTCCCGGCCTTACTGGCTTGATTGTGGATACTCCAGAAACTATCTGGAACAATGCAATTTCTTTGTTGCGGAGCGCTCGTTTATTGCTGGACGAGAATACGACCAATCCTCATGATCTCGATGCGCATCCTATAATTCGAGAATTCTTCGGTGCCAAACTTGAGGAGGAGATGCCGGAAGCATGGCGGACGGCACATGGGCGCATCTACGACCATTTGGCAGCACATCGAGAGGGGGAGAATCCAGAGCTTGATAACCTCATGCCCCTATTCCTCGCCATACCGCACGGAGTTCGAGCCGGTCGCTCAATAGAAGCTCTCAAGGACGTTTACCAGAAGCGTATTTGCCGTAGAGATGAGGGTGGAAATTTTGTTTTCTATGCCTCAAAGCGTCTAGGTGCTTTCGAGCAGATATTATCGACCCTGAGTCTATTTTTCGATGATGACTATATTCCTCTGGGGAATCTATCGGCAAGCGATCAGTCCTGGATTCTTGGTGAAGCTTCCTACGCCATGCGTGCCGTGGGCAAGCCCAATGACGCAATTCCGCTCATTCAAATGGATCTGGAAAAGTTGTGCACCCAGGAAGATTGGGGGAATGCCGCGATCGTTGCAGGAAATCTTTCTCAGATCCTGCTTGACCTCGGCCGGATCAGCGATGCCGCAGATATGGCGACCGAAGCAATAGAGCTGGCACATAGAGTTAACAACAGGAGGCAACTTATAATTTCTCACGTTCAATTTGGCACGGCATGCCATCAATCGGGCAGAATAAGCGCGGCGGCGAAGTTGTTTTATGAAGCGGAAGCGAAACAGGCAATTCAAGAACCTATGCTACCGAGATTATATTCTAGCTATGGCTATCTATTTTCTGACATTCTTCTTGATGAAAAATACTATAAGTATGTATGCAGTCGAGCTGAACAGGCACTAAGGCATCCTCAGGGACCGGGGGACTTATTGGCAATTGGCCTAGATACCGTGACCCTCGCGCGTTCACTTCTTCACTTGGCCCATGAAGACTCGGGAAATTATTTTGCACGTGTGCGTCCTGAGGCGATTATGTCTGTGCGTCGCTTGCGGGCAGCAGGTACGCGTCACCATCTTCCCCGTGGCTTACTCGTTCGCGCGGAAGTGTCCCGCGCAATTGGGGATTGGCCCATGGCGATCCAGGATCTTGATGAGGTGTTGGAGATTGCTGAGCCGGGAGAGATGAGGCTGCATATGGCAGATGCGGCGCTGGAAAGGGTGCGCCTCTGTTTCGCGCGGATCGATGCCGTCGCGCCTTTGAAGCACCACTTCCCGGACATACCGGAGCCCACGAAGCCCGACGCCGAAGAAGCCGCCGCCCTGCTGGCCGAAGCTAGGAACCAGGCGCTGGTTGCCCGCAAGCTGATTGACCAATGCGGATACGGCCGTCGTAGTCAAGCCATCGCAGACTTGGAAGTCGAACTCGCCCACCGCGACGCCTGAGCCGCCTACCCCTCGAACTCCACATCCGCCACCGGCGCGTCCGGCAGTTCGCGGTCGAGGCTGGCGCGGAAGGCCACGCAGCCGCGCATGAACCTGGGCCAGGGCGGCACGGCCACGTCGGGGGCCATGGGTTCGGGCAGCAGTCCCCAGAGCTGGGGGTGATACCAGCACAGGTCGTGGCCGGACGAATCCCGGTGGGCGCGGATGCCGGCGCGCAGGCGCTTCACCTCCGCCACCAGACGGTCGCGGTCCATGCTGTCCAGATCCTCGTCCATCCTCGCCTCCGCTGGTACCTGTCCTCGCAGATCCCAGGATAGCCGCCGGCGAAGGCCACAGGCAGCCCCACAGGTCGGTACACGCCGCTTTCCCGATCGTCCCGGCCGGATCTCTGTCTGGAACAGGCCCGAACTGGCGCGCCCCTTGCGCGACCCCGGCCCGTCCTGCGCTCGGCACAGGCCGGAACCGGCGTGACTGCCGACTTGCTCAGGTGTGCTGCGCATGTTCTCTTCGCGTAGTCACCGGCGGCCGGGCGGGAAGCACCCCATGGGCATCCTGAAGCGCCAATACCAATCAACCATGCGGCGCGCCTACGGCCATGCCCTGGCGGAGGCCCGGCAGGCCCTGGCGGACGGCGGCCGGGTGCTCGATTGCGGCGCCGGCAGCGGGCACACGTTCGATCGGTTGGGCGGCATCGCGCCGGAGCGCTACACAGGGCTGGAATGGTCGCAGGACCTGGTCCAGGCCGGCAGCGATCGGGGCCTCGACATCGTCGCCCACGACCTTAACGCCCCTTTGCCGTTTGCCGACGGCGCGTTCCGCTGCGTCGTCTCGCTGTCGGTGGTGGAGCACCTTCTGAAGGGCTGCGCCTACCTCCGGGACTGCCGCCGAGTACTGGACGACGCCGGCACGCTGATCGTGCTCACCCCCAACATCTCCACCTATTTCTCCGTGCTGCAGCTCCTATTGGGCCGCATGACCTCCAGCGGCCCGCATCCGGACAGCGCTGCACTCGCCCGGACCCATTTCAACGTGTTGAACAAGGCGGCGGCCGGCCAACTCGACATGGAGGACGACACCCCTTCCCACCGCCACCTGGTGGTGTTCAGCTACGCCGTGCTGAAGCGGTTCCTGCGGCTTGCCGGGTTCCGCCAAGTGCGCGGCACGGGCTTTGGCTACTACCCCTTTCCCATGGCAACCCAGCCGCTGCTGGAGCGGGTCGACCCGTGGCATTGCCATCAGATCGTGTTCGTCGCCCGCCCGTGAGAGGGGGCCGAGGTGCCGAGGCACTTTGGCCGGATGAAGGTCCCAGCAAGCCGCCAGGCGCGACATGGCCGCGTCGCCGATAAATTGCGGGCGTGCACGCCCCGCGCGATTTGATAGCATCGTGTGGCCGAGACCGCCGAGCCGCCCGATGCCGACCGACCCGCCCCGCTGCAAACCGCTGGTGTTCATCAGCTACAGCCACAAGGACGAAACGCCTTGGCTGGAGTTGATCCGCACCTATCTTGGGCCCGCCGTTGCTGCCGATGAATTCACGGTTTGGCACGACCGCGACCTGCGCGGCGGAGACGACTGGGACGGCGAAATCCAGGACCAACTTGCGAATTGCGATATCTGCGTTCTGTTGGTGTCCGTCCATTCCACGCAATCGGCATACATCCTCAACAAGGAGATAAGGACCATCCAGGACCGGCAGGCTGCAGGCGAAGAGGTGGTCCTCTATCCCATCCTGCTCACGCCAACTCCCGATGCCGGGCTTGCGCATGTGGCGGCCAAGAACTGGCGGCCGAAGGACGGGAGGTCCCTCTCCAGCTTCGGCGCAAAGCATGATCGCCTGGCACAACTCACGGATATCGCAAACGAACTCAGCAGGATGCTGGCCGCGTGGACGCCGACTACACCGAAACCGCCGCGAGGGCCCAAGACATCCTCGACACCGGACCCTCTCGACATCGACCGGCTGCCCGACACGCCGAACCGGAAGCTGGTGGGGCGGGCGGCGGAGCTGGCGCTGCTCGACGCCGCGTGGGCGTCGCCCGGCACCCACATCGTTTCGCTGATTGCCGAGGGCGGGGTCGGCAAATCGGCCCTGGTCAATGAATGGCTTACCCGTCTGCAAGACAACGGGTATGGCGGTGCAGAGGCCGTGTTGGGCTGGTCCTTCTACAGCCAGGGCAGCAAGGACCGCATGACCTCGGCCGAGCCGTTCCTCAACTGGGCGGTCGCGGAACTGGGGCTGAGGCCGGCCGGCAACGACGCCACGGCCAAAGCCAAGGCCATCGCCCAGGCGATGGCGGACCGCCGCGTGCTCCTGGTGCTGGACGGGGTGGAACCGCTGCAGGACCCGCCCGGCCCCACCTATGGCAGGCTGCGCGACACCGGGCTGCGCACCCTGTTGCGTCGCGTGGCGGCCCAGCCTGCGGGAGGATCGGGCAGCCTGATCGTGCTGACCAGCCGGGCACCCGTGGCGGATATCGAGAAGTGGCATGGGGCCGGCAACGACGGCACAGCACCAAGCCATCGGCTCGACACCCTGTCCCCCGAAGCCGGCGCCGAGCTTTTGCGAGATGTCATCATGCTCGATGCTCCGGTCGGGGCCCGACCGCCCACGCAGAAGGAGCTTGAGGCGGCATCGCGGGAGTTCGGCGGGCACGCGCTGTCTTTAGGCTTGCTCGGCGGCTACACCCGCGACGTGCACGACCGCGACCTGCGCCGGCGCACGAACATCCGGGCACTCAGGGACTACGCGGACAACCCCGGACACGACCACGCCGAACGCGTGCTGGAGTCCTATGTCGACGAGTGGCTGAAGGACCAGCCGCGGCTACTGGCGATCCTGCACATCATCGGGCTGTTCGACCGGCCCGCCGATGCAGGATGTCTCGCCGCGTTGCGCCGGGAGCCGGCGATTCCCGACCTGACGGATGCACTCGTCGGATTGGGCGAACCGGAATGGAAAGGGGCCATTGCGCAGTTGCGCCGAGCCAGACTGCTGCTGGACGAAGACCCGAACTGCCCCGGAGAATTAGATGCCCACCCACTGGTGCGGGAGTTCTTTGGCGGGCAGTTGGAACGGGAGGCTCCAGACGCTTGGCGCGCCGCCCATAGCCGGCTCTACGATCATCTGACGGCGACCGACGAGGGAGACGATCCAGATCTTGAAGCTTTGGCGCCGCTGTTCCAGGCGATGCCCCACGGCGTCCGTGCTGGGCGGGCACAAGAAGCGCTACGCCGCGTCTATATGAACCGCCTGTGCCGGAGAGGGGCCGATGGCGAGCTTGTTGGCTACGCATCCAAGAAGCTCGGCGCGTCAGGTCAGGTGCTTTCCACAGTCACCTGGTTGTTCGATGAGCCCTACGGTCGTCCCATCGCAGACCTAGTCCCCGTTGATCGAACGTGGGTCATCAGTGAAGCGGCATTTGCCCTGCAGGCCATAGGCCGGCTTGAAGACGCTATCGTGCCGATGGCAGTTAGTTTGGAGCAGGCTCGAGTGGCCGAGAACTGGAGGAATGCCGCGATTGCAGCCGGTAACCTGTCAGTCTCCCAATTGGCGGTCGGACGCATCGCGGACGCGGTGGTATCGGCCAGGCAAGCGATAGAATTTGCCGACAAGACCGACCATCCGTTCCAAAAACTGGGTGCGCGCACGCAGCTTGGAGCGGCATGCCACCAGATCGGCGATTCCGAGGCAGCGTTGGAGCAGTTCATCGACGCCGAGGCGCGCCAAGCCAACTGGCAGCCCGGTCTCCCGCGCCTCTATTCAATGCAATGCTATTGGTATTGTGATCTATTGCTCGACCAAGACAAAGGCACAAACGCATTCGAGCGCGCGAACTACGCCATGCCTTTGGGCGCGCGACATGGCTATTTGTTGGATATCGCGCTCGCCACCGTGACCATAGCCCGCGCATCGCTGCATCTGACGTTGCGCGGTTCACAAGAACACGCTGTTCGCGCCCGCGAGGAGGCAGCGAACTCCGTCGATCGACTACGTTCCGCAGGGATCATGGACGAAGTCCCTCTCGGCCTCCTTGTCCGTGCCGAAGTGTCCCGGGCCATTGGGGATTGGCAGACGGCGATAGAGGACCTGGACGAGGTGCTGGAAATCGCTGAGCCGGGGCCTATGAAGCTGTTCATGGCCGATGCCGCGCTGGAGCGGTGCCGACTCTGCCTCGCGCGGATCGATGCCGACGCTCCGCTCAACCATCATTTCGATGACATCCCGGAGCCCGCGAAACCCGGCCCCGAGGAAGCCGCCAAGCTGCTGGCCGAAGCCAAGGAGCAGGCGCAGATCGCCCGCAAGCTGATCGACGAGTGCGGCTACGGCCGGCGCAGCCAGGCCATCGCGGACCTGGAGGCTGAGTTGGCCCGCCGCGGTGGCTGAACGGGCGTCACCCGCGCGCAACGTACCCCTAAACGAAACGAGGCACTCTCGTGCCCACCAGACTCCCGCTTTCGCGGGAGTGACGGCTTTGGGGAGAAGCTGATCACAACGGCACGCGCCAGACCCCCGCCTGCGCGGGGGTGACGAGGTCGGGAAGAGGCTGGTCACCGCGGCACTTGCGAGACTCCCGCTTTCGCGGGAGTAACGGGCAGGGTGGCGCGGCAGTGACGATCAGAGAGGCGCCGGAGTGGCGGGGCCTCAGCACCCCAAGCCGTCATCCCCGCGGCGGCGGGGATCTCAATGATATCATCAAGATCCCCACTGTCCTCAGGATGCAGATCCGGGAAGCGCCCGGACCCGTCCAACCCTGACGGGCCGTTAAAACTGGAACCGCCGCAGGATCGTCAGCGACGACAGCGCGCCGACCAGCTTCTGGTCGGGCCCTTCCACCACCGGCAGCCGCAAAATGCCCTTCGACAGGTGCCTCAGCGCATCGGTGAGAGGCGTGTCCGGCTCCACCGTCGGGATATCCTTGTCGGCGAAGTCGGCCACCGGCCGGCCGAGATAGGGCAGCAGCCGGTTGTCCACATCGGCCGCGGTTTCCGCCAGGGCGACATCGGCGGCGGTCGGCCCCTCGCCGGCATCGGCCGGCATCAGCAGGCGCGAGAACACGAAGCTGGTCAGCTCCCCCGCCCAGCGCCCGTCCTCGGTGACCACCAGGATCTCCTGGTGGTGCTTGCGCACCATCACCTGCAGCGCGTCCGACAAAGGATCGGTGTCCAACACCGTGCTGGGGTGGGTGAGCATGTAATGGCGGCACAGCATGGCGGGCTTCCTCCCGTCGGTTTGCCGGCGCGGCTGCGCTTGCCCCGCCGCGGCAGTCCCAACATCGCCTGGTCTCGACCGTCCGCCGCCGGCACCCGGTGCCCAATCGCCGCGGGCCGTTCACCGGCGCGGAACGGACGGCGCCGCCAACGGGCGGCGCTGGTGGTACTGTTGCAACGGCGCACGGCGAAGGCAAACAAAACCGACCGGCCGCTGGACCTGTCTGCAACCCTCGCTGTACACTTTGCAATAAAGGCATTCGGCATCCTGCCGGAGGCTTCCCTCCCCCCGGTGCCACGGCACCCTCGCCATGGAACGCCGCCATGCAGATCCCCCTGATCGCCGTGGTCGTCGCACTCTGCGGCCTCCTGCTTGCTGCCGGCCTCTACGTCTTCATCCTGCGTTCGCCCACCGGACTCGACCGCATGCGCGACATCGGCGAACAGATCCATCTGGGCGCCATGACCTACCTGCGCGCCCAGTATCTGAAGATCGCCATCTTCGTCGCCGTGGTCGGGCTGCTGCTGTCGTTCCAGTACGACCTGCGCGTCACCGGCGCCTTCGTGCTGGGGGCCTGCGCTTCCGCCCTGGCCGGCTTCGTCGGCATGAAAGCGGCCACCAGGGCCAATGTCCGCACCACCGCCGCGGCCATGACCAAGGGCGAATCCGGCGCCTTGCTGATCGCCTTCAACGGCGGGGCGGTGATGGGAGCGGCCGTCGCGTCGTTCGGGCTGCTCGGCTTGGCGGCCCTGGTGATGCTGGTGGCCACCACGGCCGAAGACGTGTTCGTGCTGTGGGGCTTTTCCATGGGGGCGTCGTCCATCGCGCTGTTCGCGCGCGTCGGCGGCGGCATCTTCACCAAGGCGGCCGACGTGGGTGCGGACCTGGTGGGCAAGGTGGAAGCCGGCATCCCGGAAGACGATCCCCGCAACCCCGGCGTGATCGCCGACAATGTGGGCGACAATGTCGGCGACGTGGCCGGCATGGGGGCGGACATCTTCGAAAGCTATGTCGGCGCCATGGTCGCCAGCATCACCATCGCGGCCACCCTGGCGGCGGTGGAGATCGGCGGACTGGTGCCGGGCCTCAGCGGCGGCGCCGACAGCCTGGTGTGGAGCCTGGTGGGTGCCGCCGAAGGCACCGAGGTCACGGAGGTCGGGCGCATGCTGCTGATGGGCCTGCCGCTGTTACTGGCGGTGATCGGCCTCATCTGCTCCACCGTCGGCATCCTCGGCATGGTGGGCGCCCGCCGGCTCGATCCCGAACTGGCGCTGGGCGTCGCGGAATGGGGCACCGCGGCCCTGTTCCTGGTGCTTGCCCTGGTGGCCGTGCTGATGCTGGGGCTGAGCTGGGGGGTGTTCTTCGCCATCCTCACCGGCAACGTGGCCGGCGTGCTGATCGGCCGGGCGACCTGGTATTACACGGCCGCCAAACCGGTCTACCGGATCGCGGAGGCGGCGAAGACAGGACCGGCCACCAACATCATCACCGGCATGGCCGTCGGCCTGGAAAGCTGTGCGGTGCCGCTGCTGATCATCGCGTGCGCCATCCTCATCGCCGAGGACACAGCCGGGCTCTACGGCATTTCCATCGCCGCGGTCGGCATGCTGGCCACCGCCGGCGTCACCATGACCATCGACGCCATGGGCCCGGTGTCGGACAACGCCGGCGGCATCGCCGAAATGGCCGAGCTGGACGACGAGGTGCGCGACATTACCGACCGGCTGGACGCCATCGGCAACACCACGGCGGCCACCGGCAAGGGCTTCGCCATCGGCTCCGCGGCACTGACCGCGCTGTCGCTGTTCGTCGCCTTCCAGCAGGCGGTCGCCCAGGCGGCCGGCCACGAGATCCTGATGGAGATTACCGACCCCGCGGTGGTGATCGGTTCCCTCATCGGCGCCATGGTGGTGCTGCTGGCCGCCGCCATGACCATGACCAGCGTCGGCAAGGCGGCCATCGAGATGGTGGCGGAAATCCGCCGCCAGTTCCGCGAGATCGCCGGCCTCTTGCAGGGTACGGCCAAGCCGGACACCGCGCGGTGCGTGGCCATCTCCACCAACGCGGCACTGCGCGAAATGGTGCCGCCCGGCCTGCTGGCGGTGACCTCGCCGGTGATCGTCGGCATCTTCCTCGGCCCCGCGGCCCTCGCCGGCATGCTGCTGGGCGCACTCTTGATCGGCGTCATCCTGGCGCTCTTGATGGCGAACGCCGGCGGCGCCTGGGACAACGCCAAGAAGTTCATCGAACGCGGCCTGGTGACGGGGGAGAAGAAGGGCTCGGACGCCCATGCCGCCGCCGTGATCGGCGACACCGTGGGCGACCCGTTCAAGGACACCACGGGCCCCGCCATGAACATTTTGGTTAAGTTGCTATCGATCGTCTCGCTGGTGATGGTGCCCTTCGTGGCGGGGAGCTAGCTCCCCGCCGGCACCGCCGGAGGCCCCGCGGCCGCGGCGATCACGGCTGGCGCCGGCACGGTTCATGCGGCACCGGACCATCGATCGCCAAGGCGCCCGGCCGGTGCGGGACGCATGTGCAGCGGTGGGGACGGTCCCTACCGTGCCCCGAAGGTGGCGCGCATGAAGGCGCGGCCGTCGCTGGCCGCTTCCTCCATCAGCGAGAAGTAGCTGGGCCAGGGGCGCCGGATGCGCCCTTCCACCTCGCCTTCCTGCACGTCCAGCTCGGCGTCGAACCGCCGGGCCAGGCGCTGCATGCGCCGGTTTTCCTGCAGGCAGATCATGTAGACGCGGCTGACATAGCGGTTGCGCGCGGCGGTCAGCGCCATGCGCATCAGCACCGTGCCGATGCCGGTGGCCTGGTAGGGCCGCTCGACGCTCAACGCCACCTCGCCGTCGCGCGGGAAGCGCTCGCGGTTGAAGATCAGCTCCACCACGCCGCGCAGCTCGCCGTCGATAAAGCAGCCGATGATGGTGGCGCCGGTCCAGTTGATCTTATCGCAGTAGTACTTGATCGACTCGTCGCTGACGCCGCGAAAGAAGCGCAGCCGCCGGTCGCTTTCGTTCAGGCGCAGCAGGTGGGCCAGCAGGGCCGGCCGTTCGGGTTCCCACAACTTGCGGTAGGACACCTTGAGTCCGGCGGGTATGCCGGCGCGGCCCATGGCGTCCGCAATCGGTTCGCCGGCCTGGAGCATGTTCTGCGGCATGGAAGTCCTCGTCCAATCTCCATCACCGCGTCTCCTCCGATCGCTCTGCGGCTTGCGGCGCTGTGCCGGTGCCACCGAACCTCCGGTCCGGTTTAGGACCACGTTTAGGGAGAATGTTGCGTCGCAGCATCCAATGTCAAGGGGCGGCGCGACGAATGCGCCGCCGCTTCCCGTCCGCGGACCGGAACCCCTTGCACGGTCCCGGCATTCCGTCATGAATGGGCATTAATCGTCACCAGCCGCCGGACTCATTCCCGTGACTCAGGATTCCCTTTGGTACAAAGACGCCGTCATCTATCAGGTGCACGTCAAAGCGTTTTTCGATTCCAACAACGACGGCATGGGCGATTTCCGTGGCCTGCTGTCCAAGCTGGATTATCTGCGCGACCTCGGCATCCAGGCGATCTGGCTGCTGCCGTTCTACCCCTCGCCCTTGCGTGACGACGGGTACGACATCGCCAACTACACGGACATCAACCCGTCCTACGGCACCATGAAGGACTTTCGCGCCTTCGTGCGGGCGGCCCATGAGCGCGGGCTGAAGGTGATCACCGAGCTGGTCATCAACCACACGTCCGACCAGCACCCCTGGTTTCAGCGGGCGCGCCGCGCCAAGCGCGGATCGCACTTCCGCAACTGGTACATGTGGTCCGACGACGACAAGAAGTGGGCGGACACCCGCATCATCTTCACCGACACCGAGACCTCCAACTGGACCTGGGACCCGGTGGCCGAGCAATATTTCTGGCACCGCTTCTTCAGCCACCAGCCCGACCTCAACTTCGACAATCCGGCGGTGGTCAATGCCGTCATCAAGATCATGGATTTCTGGCTGGAGGCCGGGGTCGACGGCATGCGGCTCGACGCCATCCCCTACCTGGTGGCGCGCGACGGCACGTCGAACGAAAACCTGCCGGAAACCCACGCCATCTTGAAGCGGCTGCGCGCCGCGCTCGACGAGAAGCACCCTGACGCCTTCTTCCTCGCCGAAGCCAACCAGTGGCCGGAAGACACGCGGCCCTATTTCGGCGACGGCGACGAATGCCACATGGCGTTCCATTTCCCGCTGATGCCGCGCATGTACATGGCCATGGCGATGGAGGACCGGCACCCCATCACCGACATCCTGCGCCAGACCCCGGACATTCCGGACAACTGCCAGTGGGCGATCTTCCTGCGCAACCACGACGAGCTGACGCTCGAAATGGTGACCGACCGGGAGCGCGACTATCTGTGGAACTTCTACGCCGCGGAGACGCGCGCCCGCATCAATCTGGGCATCCGCCGGCGCCTTGCCCCGCTGATGGAAAACGACCGGCGCAAGATCGAGCTGATGAACAGCCTGCTGTTCAGCATGCCGGGCACGCCGATCGTCTACTACGGCGACGAGATCGGCATGGGCGACAACATCTTTCTGGGCGACCGCGACGGCGTGCGCACCCCCATGCAGTGGTCGCCGGACAGGAACGGCGGTTTTTCCCGCGCCGATCCGGCCACGGTCTATCTGCCGCCCGTCATGAGCACGATCTACGGCTTCGACGCGGTGAACGTGGAAGCCCAGCAGCGCGCGCCGTCGTCGCTGCTCAACTGGATGAAGCGCATCGTCGCGGTGCGCCAGCAGCACCTCGCCTTCGGCCGCGGCACCCTGACCTTCCTTTACCCCGGCAACCGCAAGATCCTGGCCTATCTGCGCGAATACGAGGATGACATCGTCCTGTGCGTCGCCAACCTGTCGCGCCAGCCCCAGGCGGTGGAACTCGACCTGTCGCGCTTCAAGGGCCGGGTGCCGGTGGAGATGATCGGCCGCAGCCCCTTCCCGCCCATCGGCGACCTGACCTACCTGCTGACGCTGCCCGCCTACGGCTTCTACTGGTTCGTGCTGGCCGAAGACACCGCCATGCCGGCGTGGCACGACCCGCTGCCCGAACCCATGCCGGACCTCATCACCTTGGTGCTGGCCGAAGGCTGGGCCAGCGTGTCGCGCGGCAAGGGCCTGAAGGAGCTGACGCGCGACGTGCTGCCGCCCTTCGTGGCCATCCAGCGTTGGTTCTCCGCCAAGGACCAGAAGATCACCAGCGTGAAGCTGCTGGACGCGCCGGTGCTGCGGTCCGACAAGGCGTCGTGGCTGATCGCGCTCATCGAGGTGTCGCTGGGCAAGGCCGAACCGCAGCGCTACAGCCTGCCGCTGGCGGCCCATTGGGACGAGGCGGCGGCCACCACGGTGTCGCCGCTGCTGCCCTACACGCTGGCCAAGATTCGCCGCGGGCCCAAGCTGGGCGCGCTCACCGACGCTTCGGTGGACACGGGCTTCACGCTTGCCATGCTGGAGGCGATCCGCGAAGGCCGCGAGATCGAAACCGACGACGGCCGCCTGCGCTTCACGCCCGGCAGCTCGCTGGCGGCGGTGGAGCTGACGGACAGCGACGAGATCCGCCGGTTGGGCGTGGAACAGTCCAACACCTCCATCCTGCTCGGCGACAAGATGGTGCTGAAGACCTACCGGCGGTTGGAACCCGGTATCCACCCGGAAGTGGAGATCGGCCGCTTCCTGTCGGAGACCGTGGACTTCGAGAACGTGGCGGAGCTTTACGGCACGGTGGAACACATCGATGCCGACGGCACCCCCACGGCCATCGCCATCCTCCAGGAATTCGTGCGCAACCAGGGCGACGGCTGGCGCTACACCATGGACTACCTGGCGCGCGAGCTGGACGACGTGGTCATGGGCGTTGGCGTCGAACAGGCGCCGGAGGAGCGCTACGGCGTCTATCTGCAGCGCGCCGCCACCCTGGGCCAGCGCACCGCCGAGCTGCACCGCGCCCTGGCGACGGAAACCGGCAACCCCGCCTTCGATCCCGAGCCGCTCACCGGCAAGGACCGCAAGGCCATGCGCAAGGACGTGCTGGCCCAGGCCAACCGCGCGCTCGACGCCCTGGCCTCGGTCGATGCCGGCGACGACGTGGACCTGGCGGCCTCCATCGCCGCCCTGCGCGGCCGCAAGGACGAGATCGCGGCCTTGATCGACCGCCTGGCTTCGGTGCCGGTGACGGCGGCGAAGACCCGCCACCACGGCGACTACCACCTGGGCCAGGTGCTGGTGGACCAGGCGGACTTCGTCATCGTCGATTTCGAGGGCGAGCCCTTGCGCAGCATGGAGGAGCGGCGGGGCAAGCGGACGCCGCTGCGCGACGTCGCCGGCATGGTGCGCTCGCTCGACTACGCCGCCTGGGCCGCCTGCCGCCAGTCAACAGAGGTGCGGCCGGAAGAGGCGGAAACCGTCCGCACCCAGGCGTTGGCCTGGCGCGACCTGGCAACCAGCCGATTCCTGGAGAGTTACGCGGCCACAATCGGCGATTGCGTGTCGTATCCCCAGGACCCCGAGGAGCAGACCGTCCTGCTGGACCTTGTGATCCTGGAGAAGGCGTTCTACGAGATCGCCTACGAAGCGGCGAACCGTCCGGGTTGGATCGGCATACCGCTGGCCGGGGTGACCGCCATCCTCGACCGGCATGCCGAAGGGGGGACCGCAGCCTGAGCGCAGATGGGAGGGGACATCCCGGTCTGCCCCTTGCAATGATCGGTTGATTGACGTGCGGATCTATTCTGCCAATGCGACTGTGCGCGCGGCGTCCGTCCCAGCCCGTCTTGGGCGATCAAATGGCGGCAGCGGCGGGCACCAAAGGGGGACACGATGAGTGACACCACCACCGAGCGGCCGGACATCGCGGCCATCATCGGCGCCAACCATGGGGACCCGTTCGCGGTCCTTGGCCCGCATGTGGAACGCACCGGAGCGGGGGACGAGCCGCGGCTGGTGATCCGGACCTTCCAGCCCGACGCCGTGGCGGTTACGGTGGTCGACGCGCTGAGCCACGAGGATCTGGGAGCGCTGGAGCGCGTGCATCCGGCCGGTTTCTTCGAAGGCGCGGTGTCCGGTCGCAGCGACTACTTCGCCTATCACCTGCGGGTGGATTGGCCCGGCGGGTCGCAGGTCCTGGAAGACCCCTACCGCTTCCCCATCGTGCTCGGCGAGCTTGACTGCCACCTGCTGGGCGAAGGCAACCACCTGCGCAACTTCGAGCGTCTCGGTGCCCACCCGATCACCCTGGAGAATGTGCCGGGCACCGCGTTTGCCGTATGGGCGCCGAACGCCCGCCGCGTCTCGGTGGTCGGCCCCTTCAACAACTGGGACGGCCGCCGCCACCCCATGCGGTTGCACCCCGGCATCGGCGTGTGGGAGCTGTTCGTGCCCGGCATCGGTCCGGGCGAGCTTTACAAGTACGAGATCCTGGGGCCGCACGGCCATGTGCTGCCGCTGAAGGCCGACCCCTACGCTTTCCGCACCGAACAGCCGCCGTCCACCGCTTCGGTGGTGCACGGGCTGCCGAAGCACGAATGGAACGACGGCACCTGGCTCGCCGAGCGCGGAGGACACAACGACCGCCACAGCCCGATCATCATCTACGAGGTGCATCTGGGCTCGTGGCAGCGGGTGCCGGAGGACTACCACCGCTACCTCACCTACCATGAAATGGCCGAGCGCCTGGTGCCCTACGTCAAGGACATGGGCTTCACCCACATCGAGCTGCTGCCGGTCCACGAATACCCGTTCGACGGCTCCTGGGGCTACCAGCCGCTGGGCCTGTTCGCGCCGACCAGCCGCTTCGGCACGCCGGAGGACTTCCAGTTCTTCGTCGACACCTGCCACCAGAACGGCATCGGCGTGCTGATCGACTGGGTGCCGGGGCATTTCCCCACCGATGCCCACGGCCTCGCCAGCTTCGACGGTACGGCGCTCTACGAACACTCCGACCCGCGCCAGGGCTTCCACCTGGACTGGAACACCCTGATCTACAACTACGGGCGCCGGGAGGTGGCCAACTTCCTGCTCGGCAACGCGCTCTACTGGATGGAGATGTTCCACATCGACGGCCTGCGCGTCGACGCCGTGGCCTCCATGCTGTACCTCGACTACAGCCGCCCGTCCGACCAGTGGATCCCCAACCGCTTCGGCGGCAACGAGAACCTGGAGGCGATCGAATTCCTGCGCCGCATGAACACCGAGGTCTACGGCCGCAACGCCGGCGAGATTACGGTGGCGGAGGAAAGCACCGCCTGGCCCGCCGTCTCCCGGCCCATCTACGCCGGCGGGCTCGGCTTCGGCTACAAGTGGAACATGGGCTGGATGCACGACACGCTGCACTACTTCCAGCGTGACCGGGTGCACCGCCGCTGGCACCACAACAACCTGACCTTCGGCCTGCTCTACGCCTTCTCGGAGAACTTCATCCTGCCGCTGAGCCACGACGAGGTGGTGCACGGCAAGGGTTCGCTGATCAACAAGATGGCCGGCGACGACTGGCAGAAGTTCGCCAACCTCAGGGCCTATTACGGGTTCATGTGGACCCAGCCGGGCAAGAAGCTCCTGTTCATGGGCGGCGAGTTCGGCCAGTGGCGGGAATGGGACCACAACTCCAGCCTCGACTGGCACCTGCTGGACTACGAACCGCACAAGGGGCTGCAGCGGCTGGTGCGCGATCTCAACACCCTCTACCGCAGCACGCCGGCCCTCCACCGGCTCGACAACGAGCTGAACGGGTTCGAGTGGATCGAACCCAACGACATCGAGAACTCGGTGCTGACCTACATGCGCCGGTCCGACGATCCCAACGAGCCGCCGGTGCTGATCGCCAGCAACTTCACCCCGGTGCCGCGTTACGACTACCGGGTCGGTGTGCCGGTGGGCGGCTACTGGACCGAGCTGCTCAACACCGATGCGCCCCTCTACGGCGGCAGCGGCGTCGGCAATGCCGGCGGCGTGGAAGCCGAGGAGGTGGAGTCCCACGGCCGGCCCTATTCGGTCACCCTCACTCTGCCGCCTCTGGGCACCCTGATCCTGCGTCCGCAGGGCTGACCGCCGTCCTCCCAAGGGCCGCACCCAGACGGCCCATCCAGAACGCCACCGCCCGCCCCGCTCGCCGGGGCGGGCAGCAGGAGGCAACCCGAGAAGCCCATGTCGAGTTCCGCCGATCCCACTCCTTCCTGCCGGCGGTCCTGTCCGCCGGCTGGACCGCGACGTTGATCGCGATGCCGCGCCGGGCCTCCTAGCATGCCGGGCCGGGGGCGGTTACGCATCGGTCGGCCGTACCCGCTGGGGCCGTCCTGGGATGGCCGCGGCGTCAATTTCGCGCTGTTCTCGGCCAACGCCACCAAGGTGGAGCTGTGCCTGTTCGATCCGTCCGGCCAGCGCGAGACGGAGCGTGTGGCCCTGCCGGAACGCACCGATCATGTGTGGCACGGCTACTTGCCGGAAATCGGGCCGGGCCAGCTCTATGGCTACCGGGTGCACGGCCCGCACGCGCCGGAAGCGGGCCACCGCTTCAATCCCCACAAGCTGCTGATCGATCCCTATGCCCGCTCGCTGGTCGGCCAGCTTCGCTGGTCAGACGCGCTGCACGGCTTCCGTGTCGGCTCGCCGCGCCAGGACCTGTCGATCGACCGGCGGGACAGCGCCCGCTTCATGCCCAAGTGCCGGGTGATCGACCAGGCCTTCACCTGGGGGCCCGACACCGCGCCGGAGACGCCGTGGCCCAACACGGTGGTCTACGAGGCCCATGTGCGCGGCCTCACCATGCTCCACCCGGCGGTGCCGGACCGCCAGCGCGGCACCCTGGAAGGGCTCGGCCATCCCAAGGTGATCGAGCACTTCAAGCACCTCGGCGTCACGGCCGTAGAGCTTCTGCCCGTGCACGCCTTCGTCGACGACCGCTTCCTCGTCGTCAAGGACCTGCGCAACTACTGGGGCTACCAGACACTCGCCTATTTCGCGCCGGAGCCGCGCTATCTCGCCAGCGGTCACCCACGGGAGATGAAAACGCTGGTGCGCCGCTTCCACGATGCCGGCATCGAGGTGATCCTCGACGTCGTCTACAATCACACCTGCGAGGGCAACCACCTGGGCCCGACGCTGAGCTTCCGCGGCATCGACAACGCCTCCTACTATCGCCTTCTGCCCGACAATCGGCGCTACTACCTTGACGAGACGGGCGTGGGCAACACGCTCGATCTGTCGCACCCCCGCGTCCTCCAGATGGTCATGGACAGTCTGCGGTACTGGGCCCAGGACATGCATGTCGACGGTTTCCGCTTCGACCTGGCGACCACGCTGGGCCGCGAGCGCTGGGGGTTCGACCGCGAGGGCGGCTTCTTCGACGCCGTGCGCCAGGATCCGGTGCTGGCCCGCTGCAAGATGATCGCCGAACCCTGGGACCTGGGCATGGGCGGCTACCAGCTCGGCCAGTACCCCGGCGGCTGGTCTGAGTGGAACGACCGCTACCGCGACACCGTGCGGCGCTACTGGCGCGGCGACCACGGCATGCTGCCGGAACTGGCCAGCGCGCTCACCGGCTGGTCTGAGTTGTTCGAGAACCGCGGCCGGCGATCCTGGACCTCCGTCAACTTCGCCGCCTGCCACGACGGCTTCGCGCTGGCCGACGTGGTCTCCTACGAGACCAAGCACAACGAAGCCAACGGCGAGAACAACCGCGACGGCCATTCCGACAACTGCTCGGCCAACTACGGCGTGGAAGGGCCCACCGACGATCCGGCCATCCTCGCACTGCGCCGCCAGCAGATCCGCAACATGCTGACCACGGTGTTGCTGAGCCAGGGCACCCCGATGCTGCTGGCCGGCGACGAATTCGGGCGCACCCAGCAGGGCAACAACAACGCCTATTGCCAGGACAACGAGATCACCTGGCTGGACTGGGAGGCCGCCGACCAGGATCTGCTGGAATTCACCCAGCGGCTGATTGCGTTGCGCACCAACCACGGTGTCTTCCACCGCTCGCATTTCCTGCACGGCCGCCACATGACGCCAGACGGCCTGCCCGACATCAGCTGGTACTCGCCCCGCGGCACGGTGCAGACGGCCGAGCAGTGGAACGACCACTTCGCCCGTTGCATCGGCCTGTTGCTGGTCGGCCGGGCGGGCGCCTACCTGGACCCGGCCGGACTCGACCCACCCGACGGCACCTTCCTTCTGATCTTCAACGCCCACAGCGGCTGGCTGTCGTTCCGCATGCCCGACGTACCCGGCTGCGAAGGCTGGTCGGTCCGCCTCGACACCCACCAGCCCAAGCGCGAGGACGGCGTGCGCCGCGTCGCCGCCGACGGCGAACTGCAGATGCCGGCCCGCGCGGTCATGGTTCTGCAATGCATCAAGGGGGCCACCATATGACCCAGACGCCCCTGGAGCGGCTCGCCGAAGCCGCCGGCATCGTGCCCCTCTACCACGACATCAGGGGCGTCGCGCACCCGACCAAACCGGAGACGGCGCGCCTCTTCCTGCGCCAGATCGGGTTGCCGGCGGACACCGAAGACGAGGTAGCCGCCAGTCTGGCGGTCCTGTCCAAGCGCGAATGGGGCCGCCTGTTCCAGCCCGTTGCGGTGCTGCCGTCGGAGGTGCGCGACCGCTGGGTGGTGGTGCAGGTGCCCAGCCACGCAGCCGAGGCAATCCTGAGCTGGGACCTGGTGTGGGAGACCGGGCGGCGCGACGCCGGCCGGGTGCGGCCCTCGGACCTGACGGTGCTGGAGACCGGCGGTCCGCCCGATCGGCCGGTCACCCGCTACCGGCTGCCGCTGCCGGCGGACCTGCCGGAAGGCTACCACACGCTCACCGCCACCTTGGGTGCGGCGGCCGAAGTGGGATCGTGCCGCGTGGTGGTGGCGCCGTCGCGCTGCTGGATGCCGCAGGACGTGGTGGGCGAGGAACGGGTGGCCGGGCTTTCCTGCCAGCTCTACTCCCTCAACGGCGGCCGCCACGGTCTCGGGATCGGCCATTTCGGCGACCTGGCGCAGCTCTGCCGGCGTGCCGGCGAGGCCGGGCTGGACGTCATCGGCATCAACCCGCTGCACTCCTTGTTCCCCGCCGACCCCTCCCAGGCCAGTCCCTATTCGCCGGCCTCGCGGCATTTCCTCAACGTGCTCTACATCGACCCCGAAGCGGTGCCGGAATTTGCCCTGTCGCGGGAGGCCCAGGCGTATTACGGGGCCGCCACTGCGGCCATGGACTTGACGCGCGGGATGATCGACTACGTGGCGGTGGCCAGCCGGCTGTTCCCGGTGCTGCACGCCTGCCACGCCGCCTTCCGCGCCCACCATGTCGCCCGCGGCACCGAACGGGCGGCGGCCTTCGCCGCCTTCCGCACCGCCCGGGCGCCACGGCTCGACGATTTCGCCACGTTCCTGGCGCTGCTGGACGTGTTCGCCGCGGAACGCACCGACGGGCTCGACTGGCGCACCTGGCCCGTGGAATTCCGCAACCCGCACAGTGCCACGGTCGCCCGTTTCCGGGTCGAGCATGCCGACGCGGTGTCGTTCTACTGCTACCTGCAATGGCTGGCCGACGGCCAGCTCGCCGCCGCCGCCGGCAACGGCCGCCATGCCGGCCTGCGCATCGGCCTTTATACCGACATGGCAATCGGCGTCGGCCCCGCCAGTTTCACCGCCTGGCACGAGCCGGGGCTGATGGTGGCCGGCACCTCGGTGGGCGCACCGCCCGATCCGCTCGGCCCCCAGGGCCAGGACTGGGGCCTCAGCCCGTTCAACCCGCTCGCCCTGCGCGACCAGGCCTACGAGCCGATCATCAGTGCCATCCGCCAGAACATGCAGCACGCCGGCGCCATCCGCATCGACCACGTGATGGGCATGGCGCGGCTGTTCTGGGTGCCGGGCGGCGGCCTGCCCGCCGACGGTGCCTATGTGCGCTACCCGCTGGACGACCTGCTGCGCCTGGTGGCGCTGGAGTCGCGCCGCGCCCGCTGCGTCGTCATCGGCGAGGACCTGGGCACCGTTCCCGACGGCTTGCGCGAGCGCCTGCAAGCCGCCGGCATCCTGGGCTGCCGCGTGCTCATGTTCGAGCGCTGGAACTCCGGGCTGTTCAAGGAGCCTGACTATTATCCGGATCTGGCGCTGGTCACCTCCGGTACGCACGACACCGCGACGCTGGCCGGCTTCTGGACCGGCCGCGACCTGCAATGGCGCGACGAGCTGCACCAGTACAAGACCGGCGAGATCCGCGACGCCGCCCAGGCCGACCGCCAGGCCGACCGCCGCCGCCTGCTCGACGCCCTCATCAACCACAAGGACTGGCCGCGCGAGCCGTGGACCGACACCGAGGAACAGACGCTGGACCAGCAGCTCCTGGTGGCGATCTACCGCTATCTGGCGGCCACGCCGTGCCGGCTGATGATGGTGGCCATCGAGGACATCCTGGGCCAGGTGGAGCAGATGAACCTGCCCGGCACGGTGCACGAACACCCCAACTGGTGCCGCCGCCTGGCCGCCAGCGTGGACGAGATCTTCGATCGCCCCGCCACGCGTGCGCTGCTGGCCGACATCCTCGCCCGCCGCAAGTCCCTCGGCGGCGGCAAACCCGCCACCTGAAGACCGCCCGCCAACCCGGCCCAATCCGCCGCAGAGGGGCATTTCGCCCGCCTTCGACGCATCGACTGTTTGCAATTGCCCCGCGTTAGGGTCTTGTTTTGACAATTGGACGAGGCTTGGGGCAGGGGTGGCTTCTCCGGCCCTGTGCCGAGGGCGACCCGATCTTGATCCGCCAACCGGGAGAGACCGCATGCAAGGCGACACCGCAGTCCTGACCCAGCTCAACCGCATCCTCACCAACGAGTTGACGGCGATCAATCAGTACTTCCTGCACGCCCGGATCCTCAAGAACTGGGGCCTGCTGCGGCTCGCGTCGAAGGTCTTCGAGGAATCGCTGGGCGAGATGAAGCACGCCGACTGGCTGATCGACCGGGTCTTGATGCTGGACGGCCTGCCCAACATGCAGAACCTCCACAAGCTGAAGATCGGCGAGACCGTCCTGGAAATGCAGGACTCCGACCTGGCGCTGGAGCGGCTCAACCAGTCGTGCCTGAAGGAGGCCATTGCAGTGTGCGAGGAAGCGCGCGACTTCGTTTCGCGCGACATCCTGACGAAGATCCTCGACGACACCGAGGAGCACATCGACTGGCTGGAAACCCAGAAGGACCTGGTCGGCCGCGTCGGCGAGCAGGCCTACACCTTCCAGCAGATGTTCGGGTCGGCCAGCGACTACGACGGCGGCGGCGAAGGCTGATCGGCCGAAGGGGCCGCGCTGCCCAACGTCTCGCGCGCGTTCGCTCCTTGATGATTCGGTTCCAGCCCATACTCCCACCCGGCCACCCAATATTTCACTATGGATTGGGCGGTCGGGTGGGAGTGCGGGCTGACGCCGAGTGAGCAGCGCGCGACTGCGCTCTAAATCGAGAGATCGGCGAGGCGGCTGGACGGGGCCGTGCGACCCGCATTGGCCGCCGAGCGGTAGGCGCGGGCAACCCACTCATGGCGCTCGATGGTCAAACCCGGCGAGGCGAGATGGCCGCTGAGCACCTCCCAGGTCGACTGCGGCAACCGCATGACGGCCCCCTCGCCGGCCTGGCTGCCAGCCGCCGTACGGCCTGACTGGGCGGGGCGGTCCGCCTCCTCCCGCACGCGGCGATAGGCCGTGCCGGCATCCCGCGCCCGCGGCTCGCCCCCAGCGGTGCGCCCGTCTGCCACGCGCCCGTCTGGCACGCGCCCGTCTGGCACGCGCCCATCTGCCACGCGCAGCTCCGCCCGGTCCGGCCGCGGGCCGGCAGGCGGTGGCAAGGCCAGCCAGGAGGACGGCCGAGGCGGGGAGTCGATGGGCGGCACCGGGAGGTCCCGTTGGAGTGGCGGCGGGCAGGGCTAAACTATCGTTTGGATCGCTCTCTGCACATGCGCCTTTGCAGCGGTGCTGCAAGTCCTCGCCGGCATTTGGCAGGGGCCGCGCGGTCACATCTGCGGCATCGCGCCGGCGGTCAGCCGATGGAGCGGGCGGAGGCGTCGCGACGGCCGCTGCCGTTGAGCGGCAGCAGGAATTGCCGGCAGGACGGCTACGCGCTGCGCGGCGGTGCAGCCGCCTTGTCGGCGGGCTTCTCCGGCTTGGCGCCGGTCTTCAGCGCCACCCGGCTCATGAACTTGTCGGGCGCTCCGCCGACCAGCAGCGGCACTGCTTCGGCCACCGCCTCCAGCAGGGCGTCCAGCCAGTCCCGCTCGGCCGTTGCGAAATCCTGCAGCACATAGCCGTGCACCCGCGCCTTGTCGCCGGGATGGCCGATGCCGAGCCGCACCCGCCAGAAATCGGGGCCGATATGGTCGTCGATGGAACGGATGCCGTTGTGGCCGCCGGCGCCCCCGCCCTTCTTCACCCGCACCTTGCCGGGCGCAAGGTCGAGCTCGTCGTGCAGCACGAACACGCGGTCGACCGGCACCTTGTGGAAGCGCACGGCCGCCCCCACAGAACGGCCGGAGTCGTTCATGTAGGTCTGGGGCTTGAGCAGGCGGACGCGGCACCCGTCCACCGTACCGTCGGCGACCTCGCCGTCGAACTTGCGGCGGAAGGCGGCAAAGCCGTAGCGCGCGGCCACCGCATCCACCGCCATGAAGCCGATATTGTGCCGGTTGCGGGCGTAGCCGAGCCCGGGGTTGCCGAGCCCGACCAGCAGGCAGGCCGGCTCCTCGCGGTTGCGCCGGCCGAACACCGCGCCCTCCCGGTGCTACTCGTCTTCGGCTGCCTCGCCGCCCTCGGCCACTGTGCCGGCCATGCCGGACGGGGCCGCGATGGTGGCGACGGTGAAGTCGCGGTCGGTGATGGCCGGCCGCACGCCTTCGGGCAGGGAGACGGCACTGATGTGGATGGTCGAGCCGACATCCCAGCCGGCCAGGTCCACCACCAGGGACTCCGGAATGGAGTCGACCCGGCAAATCAGCTCCACATGGTGGCGCACCACGTTGAGCACGCCGCCCTTCTTGATGCCGGGGGACTGCAGTTCGTTGACGAAGTAGACCGGCACGTCGACGGCGATGGTGGTGTCGTCGGACACCCGCAGGAAATCGACATGCTCGGCTTCATCGGTCACCGGGTGGGCCTGCACATCGCGCGGCAGCACGTGGTGGGTTTCGCCACCCACGTCGATGTCGACGATGTGGCTCATGAACGCGGGGTCCTTGAGCAGGCGGTTCAATTCCAGGCGATCGACGCTGATCATCATGGGCGGCTGCTTGGCGCCGTAGACGATGCTGGGAACCCGGCCGGCACGCCGCAGGGCCCGGGCTGCCCCCTTGCCGGCCCGGTCACGCGGTTCTGCCGCCAGGTGGACGGTTTCGACCATGGCTGAATGCTCCTATGGGTGCCACGACCAATGCAAAAGACGCCGGCCTCCAGGGGTGCCGACGTCGCGAACGCGTGGAGATAGCACCGCACACCCGACCTGTCGAGGGGGTGGTCGCGCTCGGGGGTCGCGCGAAGGGTGTCGCCTTTGCCCCTACCCTACACCACCGCGGGGGCGGCCAGTGCGTCGAGAAGCTGGGCCTGTACGTCGGCCAGCTTGGTGGGGTGGGTGATCTTCACCCCATAGATGTCCTTCACGTAGAACACGTCGACCGCGCGCACCCCGAAGGTGGCGATGCGGGCGCTGGAGATCTGCACGCCCTGCTGGTTGAGCGCATCGGCCACGTCGCTCAGCAGGCCGGGGCGGTCGCTCGCCATGATCTCGATGACCGTATGGGTCTCGCTGACGGTGTTGTCGAAGGTGACCGCCGGGTGGGTGCGGAAGACACGGGCCCGCGGCGGGTGGACCGGGCGGCGGTGCGCCAGTTCCTTGGACGGATTGAGGATGCCCGACAGGGCGCGTTCGATCTGTACCGACATGCGGGCCAGCTTGTCCGGGGCATCGAACACGCCGCCCTGCACGGCGTCCTGGACGGCGAAGATGTCCACCGCGTTGCCGTCCATCAGCGTGTAGATGCGGGCATCGACGATGGTTGCCCCGCTCAGCGCCAGCGCCCCCGCCAGCTCGCCGAACAGGCCGTGGTGGTCGTCGGTGACGACGGTGATCTCGGTAATGGCGCGGCCGCGGTCGATGCGCGTGTCGATCACCGGTTCCTGCCCGTCGAGTTCGCGCTGGCGCAGCAGCCGGGCATGGCGGGCATGGGTTTCGGCGTCCAGCGACAGCCAGTAGGCCGGGTAACCGCGGACGAGGAAGGCGTCCTGCTCTTCCGTCGTCCAGTCGGCCAGTTCTTCGCGCACCGCCGATTTCGCCCGTTCGATACGCGCGGCCACAGGCTTCATGTCGAACCCTCCGGTCATCAGCGCCGAGGCGCGGTCGTAGAGCTGGCCGAGGATGGTGCCCTTCCAGGCGTTCCAGCGGCCCGGTCCCACCGCTGCGATGTCGGCGGTGGTGAGCACGGTCAGCAGGCGCAGGCGTTCCCGCGTCGCCACGGTGTGGACGAAGTCCATCACCGTCTTGTCGTCCTCGATGTCGCGGTTGAGCGCCACCTTGGACATCACCAGGTGCTGCTCCACCAGCCAGGCGGCGAGTTCCGTCTCCTCCTCGTCGAGGCCGAGGCGCGGCCCCAGGCGCAAGGCGATGCGCTTGCCCAGCTCCGAATGGTCGCCGCCGCGCCCCTTGGCCACGTCGTGCAGGAACATGGCCACATAAAGTGCCCGTCTGTGGGCAATCTTGCCGAACAGGCGGGTGGCCAGCGGGAAGCGGTCGGCATCCTGGCCGGTCTCGATCCGGTGCAGCATGCCGACGGCGAACAGCGTGTGCTCGTCGACCGTGTACACGTGGTACATGTCGTACTGCATCTGGGCCACCACCCGGCCGAAATCCGGGATGAAGCGGCCCAGCACGCCCGCCCCGTTCATCCGCCGGAGGGCCGTTTCCGGATCCTCGCGCGCGGTCAGGATGTCCATGAACAGGTGGTTGGCTTCGGGGTCCTTGCGCAGCCCGTGGATCAGGGCGTGGGACTGGCTGATCAGCTTTAGCGCCTTGGGGTGAATGTCCAGGTCGTGCACCTGGGCCACCCGGAACAGCCGGATCATGTCGATGGGCTGTTCGACGAACTGGTCGTCGGCGGTGACGGTGAGGCGCTCGCGCTCCACCGCAAAGCCGTCGAGGCCGCTCGGCTGGCTGCGCCGCTGGAACAGCCGGAAGGGCCGGCGCGGCGGGCGCTGGCTTTCCGCTTCCAAGGCCGCACAGACGACGCGGGTAAGGTCGCCCACATGCTTGGCGGTGAGGAAGTAGTGCTTCATGAAGCGCTCGACGCCCATGGCGCCGTTGCGGTCGGCATAGCCGGTGAGCTGGGCGATCTTCGTCTGCAGGTCGAAGGTCAGGCGCTCCTCCGCCCGCCCGGTCAGGTAGTGCAGGTGGCAGCGCAAGGTCCACAGATGGCTTTCGGTGCGGCGGAAGCGGTCGGCCTCCTGGCGGGTCAGCACGCCGGCGTCGATCAGCCCTTTCAGGTCGGTGGCCTCGTAGAGGTAGCGGCCGAGCCAGCGCAGGGTCTGCAGGTCGCGCAGGCCGCCCTTGCCTTCCTTGATGTTGGGCTCCAGTACGAAACGGCTGGTGCCCCAGCGGCTATGGCGTTCGGCCCGCTCGGCCAGCTTGGCTTCCACGAAGGCATGGCCGGTGCCGCGAATGACGTCGCGCTGCAACCGCCGCGCCAGCTCGTCGGTCAGCGTGGCGTCGCCCCACAGCGGCCGCAGGTCCAAGAGGTTGGTGCGGATGGTCATGTCGGTGCGGGCGCCGCGGATGCACTCCTCCACCGTGCGCACACCGTGGCCGATCCTGGCGCCCAGGTCCCACAGCAGGTAGAGCATGGCCTCCACCGCCGGCTCCGCCTCGCCGCGCTGGCCGTTGCCCAGAAGGAACAGCAGGTCGAGATCGGACTGCGGGGCGAGCCGGCCGTAGCCGTAGCCGCCCACCGCCAGGATGGCGAGGCCGTCGGCCCCCGGCTTCAGCCGGGTCCAGGTCACGTCGGCGATCAGCCGTACCGCGGTGTCGGCCAGCCAGGCACGCTCGCGCACGCAGGTATCGGCGGGTTTGGGATCGCGCAGGAAGCGCCGGCGGATTTCCGCTTCGCCGTCGGTGAAGGCGCGCCGCAGCTCGCCCACCAGGGCGGCGGACAGACCGGGATCGCCGGGGGAATGGGTCCCCGCCAACGCTGCCAGCCGCGCCGACAACGCCTCGACGTCGAGGATCCGCTCGGCCTCGTCGGGCGTGGGAGGCATTCCCGGACCGGTTCGCGGAACGGTCGGTCGATCTGGCTTGGCTGCGCGCAACATGGCGCAAAGCTACCCCAGCTTCGGCTGGGAAAGTAAGAGGCTGGAAACGTTGCCTCCCGGCGGGGGTATCGCTGCCCCGGCAAGTCTCGCAGGCCCGCTCGCCGCGGCCCGCGGCAAGGCCCGTCGACAGCCGGTTTCCGCTGCGCTCCGGGTTATTGCGCCGCGGTGCGGGCCGACTCCCAACCGATCAGCGTCCGCTTCAGGGGATTGGACCAGCGGTAGCCGTCGATCACCCCGGTGGAGCGAATCACCCGGTGACAGGGGATCAGCACCGAGATGGAGTTGGCGGCACACGCTCCGCCCACGGCGCGCGCCGCGCGGGCGCTGCACACCGTCTCGGCGACGCGGCGGTAGGTGGCGACATGGCCCGGCGGGATCGCCAGCAGCGCCCGCCACACCTTCACCTGGAAGTTGGTGCCCTTCACCAGCAGGTGCAGCCCGCCGTCCGGCTGCACCCCGCCGAAGGCCGCCGCCACCACGCCCGCCGTCGCAGCCGGGTCCTCCACCAGCGTGGCCTCCCCCCAGTCGGCGCTGAGGCCGTTTGCCGGGTCCAGCGGATCGTCGGTGAGACGGAAGCCGAGGAAGCAGATGCCGCGATCGGTGACGGCGGCAAGCACCGGGCCGAACGGCGAGGGGTGGACGCCGTAGCGGATCACCAGGTCGCGCCCGGCCGCCTTGTATTCGCCGGGCGTCATCGCCTCGCAGGAGAGGAACAGGTCGTGCAGCCGCGACGGCCCCGACAGTCCCACATCCAGGGCTGCATCCAGCACGCTGGCGGACGCCCTCAGCAGCGCCTTGGCGTGCTCCACCGTGAGGAACTGGGCGAACCGTTTGGGGCTGACGCCGGCCCAGCGCTTGAAGATGCGCTGGAAATGGTGGGGGTGGAGGTGCGCCTGGGCCGCCAAAGCGTCCAGGCTGGGCTGTTCGGTGTAGTGCTCCGCCAGGTAGCGGATGGCCGCGGTGATGCGCGGCTCATCGGCGTCTTCGTCCCACGGGCGGGCACCCACGGCGGACGGTGGCATCACCGGCGCGGGCACGGTGCGACTCTCCTGCAACTCTGCCATCTCCTCCTCCATGGCCCGGTCGAATTCTGCAACCGGACCCGATGGAAACCCTGGCACCACGCCCGCGACGGCGCGACCCGGATCTTGCGCTGCGAAAATCCGTGGTTGACTCCCGTTTATACTCCGTGTGAGCATAACCAAAATGTAATGCTCAGTTAGAGCATAAGGGATTCGATGCCACGCAGCTCCCCGGAGCTGCCAGACCGGAGGTCCTCTATGGACACTGCCATCGCCGACACCACCCCGCTTGAGTACACCGAGGAGGTGGCCGTCGCCACAGCTCCGCTCTACGCGAAGGTGGCCGGGGTCATCCCGTCGGTCGAGTGGCCTCTGCATGCGCCCTACATCCACGCCATCAATCGCCTGAAGGAACAGCGCAACGCCGTCATCCTGGCGCACAACTACCAGACGCCGGAAATCTTCCACTGCGTCGCGGACATCCGCGGCGACAGCCTGGCGTTGGCCCGCCGGGCGGTGGATGCCGAGGCCGACGTGATCGTGCTGGCCGGCGTCCACTTCATGGCGGAGACGGCGAAGATCCTGAACCCCTCCAAGACCGTGCTGATCCCCGATGCCGCCGCCGGCTGTTCGCTGGCGGAATCGATCACCGGCGCCGATGTGCGCCTGCTGCGCGAGAAATACCCCGGCGTGCCGGTGGTCACCTATGTGAACACCTCGGCCGACGTGAAGGCGGAAAGCGATGTGTGCTGCACCTCGGGCAACGCCGAGGCGGTGATCCGCGCGCTCGGCGCCGACCGCGTGATCTTCCTGCCCGACGAGCATCTGGGCCGCCACGTGCAGCGCCAGACCGGCGTCGACATGATCTTCTGGAAAGGTGCCTGCGAGGTGCACGAGCGCTTCACGGCCGAAGAGGTGCGCAGCTACGCTAGCGCCTACGACGACATCGTCGTGCTGGCCCACCCGGAATGCCCGCTCGACGTGCTGGACGCCGCCGACTATGTCGGCTCCACCGCCGGGATGATCGATTACGTGGCCCAGCGCAAGCCGGCCCGCGTGCTCATGGTCACCGAATGCTCGATGAGCGACAACGTCGCCGCCGAACACCCCGATGTCGACTTCATCAAGCCGTGCAACCTGTGCCCGCACATGAAGCGCATCACCCTGCCGAAGATCCTGCGCAGCCTGCAGACGCTGGAGCCCCGCGTGGAGGTGGACCCCGACACCGCCGCCCGTGCCCGGCGCGCCGTGGAGCGCATGCTGGAGATCGGCTGAGCCGCAGCCGGGACCGTCCGGTCCCGGCACTTGCATCGTTGATCGCCCGGCCGCATGCGCGGTCGGCGCCTTTATAGGAGGACGCCATGTACCAAGATCGCGTCCTGCGTCCTGCCCGGCCGGAAATCGTCGACGCCCCGCGGGTGATCGTCGGCTCCGGCATTGCCGGGCTCTCCGCGGCCCTGGCCCTGGCGCCGCAGCCGGTGGTGGTGCTCACCGGGGCGGCCAGGGGCGGTGCCTCATGGCTCGCCCAGGGGGGCGTGGCCTGCGCGCTGGGGCCCGACGATACGCCCCGGCTGCACGCCGAGGACACCGTGGCGGTGGGTGCGGGGCTGACCGATCCCGCCCTGGCACGGCTGCTGACCGCCGAAGGGGTGGAGCGCATCGGTGAGGTGATCGCCGCCGGCATGGCCTTTGACCGCAGCGCCGACGGTGCCCTGGCCCTGGGACTGGAAGCCGGCCACCGCCGCCACCGCATCGTCCATGCCGATGGCGACGGCACCGGCCGGGCGCTGATGACGCTGATGCTGGAAGCAGCCCGGCGCACGCCGTCGATCACACTGGCCGAAGGCGTACGCGCCTGGGACCTGCTGGTGGCCGATGAGCGCGTGCAGGGGCTGCTGGCCGTCGATGCCGTTGGCCGCTGGATCGTCTACCGCACCGCCCAGGTGGTGCTGGCCACCGGCGGCATCGGCCAAGTCTACTCTCACACCACCAACCCGCCCGGCGCCACCGGCGACGGCTTGGCCATGGCGGCGCGCGCCGGGGCGGCTTTGGCGGACCTGGAGTTCGTGCAGTTCCATCCCACGGCCTTGGCCGCCCCCGGTGCGCCGGCCGGTGCGCCGCTGCCGCTGCTTACCGAAGCCCTGCGCGGCCATGGTGCCGTCCTGCGCGACGCCGCCGGCCACCGCTTCATGCCCGACGAGCACCCCGATGCTGAGTTGGCGCCGCGCGATGTGGTGGCACGCGCGGTGTGGCGCCACCGCCGGGCGACCGGTGCAGTGGTGCTGGACGCCACGGAAGCGGTGGGCGACCGCTTCCCCACGCGCTTTCCCACCGCCTACACCCTGTGCCGCGCGGCCGGCCTGGACCCGCGGGTGGAGCCGATCCCGGTGACCCCGGCGGCCCACTACCATATGGGCGGCGTGCTGGTGGATGCCGATGGCCGCACCACGCTGGCGGGCCTGTGGGCCTGCGGCGAGGTCGCCTCCACCGGCGTGCACGGCGGCAACCGGCTGGCCAGCAACTCGCTTCTGGAAGGGTTGGTGTTCGGCCACCGCGTCGCCGCCGATCTGGCGCAGCATGGCGCCGAACCCCCGGCCTCCGGCCTGCCGACGGTGGTCCTGCGCCCGGCGGTGGGAGCCATCGACGGCCGGCTCGCGGCCCTGCGCAAGACCATGTACGACCATGTCGGACTGGAGCGCGACGGCGCCGGGCTCGGCCGCGCCCTCGCCATGCTGGACGCCTTGCAGAGCGAGACGGAGATGTGGCCCGCCGCCGCGGGCGACCTGCTGCCGGTGCCGGCGGACGGCGCGGCGGAAGTGGCGCGGCTGCGCAATCTCTCGCTGGTCGGCCGGCTGATCGCCACGGCAGCGGAGCGGCGCAGCGAAAGCCGCGGCGCCCATCTGCGCAGCGACCATCCGGGCGCCGATCCCGCTTGGCAGCACCGCCAGATCCTCTATGCCGGTGCGCTCACCGGCGGGGTCGGCGCCTCGCCGGCCATCCTGTCGTCGACCGTCGCAGCCTGAGGGGACCCGCACCATGACCATGCTCGACGTTGCGCTCGACCTGCCGGCGGCCGACCTGCACCGCGACGCGCGGCCGACGCCGCTGTCGCCGCTGCTCTACGAACCGCTGGTGCGCGCCGCCATTACCGATGACCTGGGCCGCGGCGGCGACATCACCACCGATGCGGTGATCCCCCTCGGCACGGTGGCCGAAGCCCAGATCGTCAGCCGCCAGAAGGGCTGCGTTTCGGGACTGGAGGTGGCACTGACCGCCTTCCGCATGCTCGATCCCGGTGTCGTGCTGGTGCGCCATGTGGCCGATGCCGACCGTGTGGAGGCGGGCGACGTGCTGGCCACCATCGGCGGTCAGGCGCGCGCCCTGCTGACGGCGGAACGAACCGCGCTGAACCTGCTCGGCCGCATGTGCGGCATCGCCACCGTCACGGGGGCCGCGGCCGATGCCGCCCGCTTCGCCTCGCCCCACGCGCGGGTGTGCTGCACGCGCAAGACCACGCCCGGCCTGCGCGTGCTGGAGAAGTACGCGGTGCGCTGCGGCGGCGGCGTCAACCACCGCTTCGGACTCGATGACGGCGTGCTGATCAAGGACAACCACGTGGCCCTGGCGGGCGGCATCGCACCCGCGATCGCGCGAGCCAAGGCGGCGGTGGGCCACATGGTCAAGATCGAGGTCGAGGTCGACACGCTCGACCAGCTCCGCGAGGTGCTGGACCTGGGCGCCGACGCCGTGCTGCTCGACAACATGGACCTCAACACGCTCACCCAGGCGGTGGCGCTGGTGGACGGCCGCCTGATCACCGAAGCGTCGGGCGGCATCACGCCGGACAAGGTGGCCGACGTGGCGGGCACCGGGGTCGACCTGCTGTCGCTGGGCTGGCTCACCCACTCCGCCAAGACGCTCGACGTGGCGCTGGATATCGAGCCGGTGTGACGGGCGCGGCCGGCCGGCCGCCGTCTACAGCGTCATCCAGCGCGCCCGGGCGCCGCGTTCGATGGCGGCCGACACCAGCCGGTCGAGATCGAGCGTGTGGCGGATGATTTCCAGGAGCCGCAGCTCTTCCTGGGTGAGCACGCCATCCACAGCGGCGATGTCGCAGGCCAGCGCATAGGCGGTTTCCCGCAGCTTCGGCGGCAGCGCTTCGCGGATCTGGTCGACGGCGCGCAGCAGCCCGTCCTCATGGTCGAGCACGCCCATCACGTCCCGCGCCATTTCCGGCAATGTGTCGGCATCGATGCCGGAGAACACCGGCAGCATGCGCACGGTGTCGCCGATGGTGCGCAGCTCGGCGTCGCTCATGTCGCCGTCTGCGGCCGAGGTCAGCACCATCACGTGAATCAGGGCCATCCGGGGATCGGTCATGGGTCGTTCCGTCGTTGCGGGCGCGAAGGTCGCGCGGGCTCGGGGCGGCTTGGCCTGCGGTGCGGTTCCACCGCCGGTCACCCCAACGAAAAAGGTTCTAGTGCCAAAGCATGCCGTTCGGGTAGGACGGCGGACAGCACCCGTCAAGGGATTGCGTCACCCGTTCCGCCACCCCCAACGCGCTCCGACGCGCCAGGTTTCCCCATGTCCGCCGTTATCAACGTGGCACTTCCCGTCTTCGGGTTGATCTTCGCCGGCTGGATCGGCGGGCGGGTGGGCCTTCTCGGCCGGGCCTCGTCGGAGGCGCTCAACAAGTTCGTCTATTGGTTTTCGCTGCCCGCATTGCTGTTCGGCGCCATGGCGCGGACGCCGATCGAGGAGATCGTGCGGCTCGATTTCATCGGCGCCTTCCTCACCGGCACCTTCGCCATCATGCTGGCGGCCGGCCTCCTGGGAGCGGCGATCCACCGCACCGGTGTCGCCGAGGCGACCATGCAGGCGATGAACGCCGGCTTCTCCAACACCGGCTACATGGGCATTCCGCTGTTCGCCGCCGCCTTCGGGGCTGCCGGCGTAGCCGCCGCCACGCTGGCCACGGTGCTGGTGAGCACGGTGGTGATCGGCGTCATCGTGATGATCCTGGAACTGGCGGGCGACCGGCCGGGGCGGCCGCTGTCCCGCCTGGCGGGCGCGCTCGGTGCGCTCGCCATCAACCCCTTGGTGGTGGTGCCGCTCGCCGGCGTGGCCTGGTCGCTGGCGGGCCTGCCCATTCCGGTACCGGCAGCGCGCTTCCTCGACCTGCTGGGTTCGGCCGCCGGCCCGTGTGCGCTGTTCGCCATCGGCCTGTTTCTGGCGGGCCAGACGCTGCATGCCAACCTGACGGAGGTGAGCTGGATCACCGTGCTGAAGCTGGTGTGGCACCCCATCATCATGTGGGCGCTGATCGCCTACGTGTTCCCCATGGACCCGTTCTGGGCCATGTGCGCCATCATGCTGGCGGCCCTGCCCACCGGCGCGCTGACCTTCGTGGTGGCGCAGAACTACGATGTGTATGTCGACCGCTCGTCGGGCGTGATCTTCGTGTCGACGGTGGTCAGCGTGATCACCTTGTCGCTGCTGCTGGCGATCTACGGCCCGCAATTCGGCGTGGGGTGAGCCACCGTCGGCGCCAGAAACGCGCGGGTTTCCGCCACCGCCTCGGCCAGCCCGCAGCGCACCACCTCCACGCCGGCTGGGAAGGCGCCGAGCAGGCGGCTCGGCATCATCGGGTCGAGCAGCACGAACACGCCGGTGTCGTCGGCCTGGCGGATCAGCCGGCCGAACGCCTGCTTCAGGCGCAGGCGCACCACCAGGTCGTCGTAGCCGCGCCCGCCGAACGCCTCGCGGCGCGCCCGGTGGAGGATGGACGGCCGCGGCCACGGCACTCGGTCGAACACGATGAGGCGCAGGCTGCGCCCCGGCACGTCCACCCCGTCGCGCACCGCATCGGTGCCGATCAGGCAGGAGTCCGGCTCCGCCCGGAAGATGTCGATCAGCGAGGCCACGCCCATGGCGTCCACATGCTGGGCCAAGAGCGGTAGCCCGGCGGCATCGAGGTCCGCGGCGATGCGCCCGTGCACCGCGCGCAGCCGGCTGATGGCGGTGAACAGGCCGAGCGCGCCGCCGCCCGCCGCCACGAACAGGGCGCGGTAGGCCGCCGCCACCTGGTCCAGGTCGTCCTTGCGCACATCGCGGACCACGAACACGCGGGTGTGGGCGGGATAGTCGAACGGCGAGGACACCTGCACGCGCAGCGGCGGGGCCGGCAGGTGCACCGCACCGGTGCGCCGGTCCGCTCCCGCCCAGTCGGCCTCGGCATCGCCGGTACCGTCGGTCAGCGTGGCCGAGGTGACGACGACGCCGTGGGCGTGGCTGGAAAGCGCCCCCACGAAAGTGCGGGTGGGATCGACGAAGTGGCGGTAGTAGCCGACATCGGCGTCGCGCGTGCGGTCGCCCACCGGTTCGCGGGCGATGCCGAACCAGTCGACCACGCCTTCGCGCGGATCGCCTGCCAGGTCGGCCAGCATCAGGCGCCACGCCCCCAGCTCCATGCGGGCGCGCCGTTCCAGCCCGCGGGCGAGGGCTTCGATGCGCTGGCGCAGGCCGGTGTCGAGGTCCTCGGCCTCGTCGGAGAGGCGGCGGCGCAGGAAAGCGGCCAGTTCGCCGAGCGGGCGCTGCAGGGCGGCGAGGTCGCGGTCCAGCTCCTGAGCGGCGGCCACCAGCCCGTCCACCGGCGAGCCGGGATCGATCTCCAGGTCGTGGGGACCGTCGACGCCGGGGGCACGCGCCTTCACCTGGCGGTACACCAGCACCAGGAAGGCTTCCGCGGCACTGCCCGGCAGCGGCCGGCCGTCGATCACCCGCTGGCCCCAGCGCTCGCCCGGCAGGGAAGCCGCCGCCCGCTCCACCGCGCGCAGGGCCTCCTCGCCCTCAGCCTCCCCCGTCAGCAGGTCTTCGGTGCGGCGCCGCAGGCCGCGCATGCGCCCCGACCGGCGACCGCCGTCGGCGCCGATCAGCCAGCGCCGAAGTTCCGCCATCTCGCGGCCGGTGAGATGGCCGGCGAAGGCATCGTCGGCGGCATCGAACAGGTGGTGGCCCTCGTCGAACACGTAGCGGGTGGGCAGCGTGCGATCCTCGCCGCCGATGGCCGCCTGGATCATCACCAGGGCGTGGTTGGCCACCACGATATCGGCCCTGCGGGCGCGCCGGATCGAGCGCTCGATGAAGCAGCGCTGGTAGTGGGTGCAGGCGGAATAGATGCACTCGCCGCGCCGGTCGGCATGGCCCAGCGTGCGTGCGGGACCCAGCAGGTCGACCATCCAGCCGGGGAAGTCGCCGCCCGACAGGTCGCCGTCGGCGGTCGCCGCCACCCAGCGCGCCATCAGGCCGAGGGCCGCGCCGTGCTGGGGGTCGATGGGCAGCGTGCGCGTCGCTTCCTCGAAGTTCAGCAGGCACAGGTAGTTCTCGCGGCCCTTGCGGATGACCACGCGCAGGCGGCCGCCGCGTGCATCGGTGCCTTTGGCGGTCTCATGCCTGCCCCGCACCCCCAGCCGGTCGATCTCGCCCACCACCTGGTGCTGCAGGTTGCGGGTGTAGGTCGACACCCACACCGCCGCCCCGTTGCGCTCCGCCCAGGCGAGCGCCGGCGCCAGGTAGCCGAGCGTCTTGCCGACGCCGGTGCCGGCTTCGGCTTCCACGAAAATCGGCGCGTCGGGGTCGTTGCGCGGCTGGAAGGCGGGGGCGACGCCGCCGGCATAGGCGATCTGCTCCTCGCGGGGCTGCCGGGCGACCGCCCCACCGGCCAGCAGGGTGGCCAGGTGCGCCCGCGCCTCATCGGCCGTGACCGGCAGGTCGCGCGGCGGCGGCGGCGGGGCGGCCCCGGTCCAGTCCGGCATATGCGCCCACACGCGCAGCGCCCCGACGCCGCCATCCGCCGGCCCGCCGGGCCTGCCGAGGGCTGCCAGCACCGCCGGCGCCCAGGCCCAGCCGGCCTTGCCCATGGTCCAGGCGAGCCCCACGGGATCGCTCGACCGGTCGGCCTGCCCGGCCTCCAGGAGGGCCAGCAGGTGGGCGGCAACCTGCGGCAGGCTCGCCGCCTGGGCCGCGGCGTCGGCCGGGGCCGCCAGGCCGAGCGCCCGGCAGAGCCCGCGCGGGGTGGGGTGGCAGGCCCGTGCGGGGTGCACGAAGGCGAACAGCTCCAGAAGATCGAAGGCGCGCCCCAGCGCACGCCGGATGCGGCCCTGCACGGACGGCGCGTGGCACACCAGCACGGGTCCGGCGGCGATCTCCCCCGGCAGCGCCCGCGGCGGGCCTGTCCAACCCCGTCCGCCCGGCAGCCATACGGCCGCGTGTTGCCCGGCACAGACAAGAGACGCCAGCTCGCCAGGCAAACCTGAAAATCTTGTAAGGGCCAATTCGCCCGCAAAATCAGCCTGTCCGCCGCTCTCCGAGCCGGATTCGGCGCCGCACGGAACAACCCTCATGTTTGTGTGGAAATCATTACTTGATTTGCAAATGATCGCACGACACACTCTCGTAATGGGTGTCTAGCCGTCAAAGACACACGGTCCGTCAGTCCCGACGGCCATGTCGGCGCGCCCTTGTTGGCCACTTAGCCGCTCGCCCGACGCTACGCCGCCAGCCGAGCCAAGGCCAGCGCCGATGATGCCGTGCTGTTTGGACGACGGATCACAACAGACGACCGCGTGACGCCCTGGCGGCAGCGCGGCGGAGGTGGGCGTCGGCCCCTAAGGAGTTCAGGAGCAAACCCCATCTGCGCCCCTCGGCCGGACTAGGCGAGTCGTCCAAACGGGAGGGCCCAACCATGAGCGATGGTGGCTCAGCGTGCCTGGATATCCGTGGCTTGGTGGAATTCCTCAATTCCATCTTGCGGATGGAAGCGGAAACCTGGGGTGACCCGGTGGATGCCGTTCTCCTGCGCACCATTCACTTGGGCGAGCAGGAAGGCCGGCTCTACGACGTGACGTCTTTGGCATCGGTCACCGCCATGACCGTGCCGACCACGGCACGGCGGGTGTCCGATCTCATCGAGCGCGGCATCATCAACCGCTACCGCGACGGCCGGTCCTACCGGCTGGCCCTCAGCGAGGAGAGCACCCAGCGATTGCTGGACAGCTTGGAACGCTGGGTCGGCAAGGCCCGTTGCCTGTTCAACGGGGCCGAACCCCCCGCTGTGGCCAGCGAACCACCGCCGGCGGCACTCGGCCGGGTGGCCATGTAGGGCAGCTTTCGCCGCCCGCCGGGGGGCTCGCCCGCGCCGCCGCCCGACCACCTGGGGCCAAGCTCGGTTCGCTTCCGGCGGACTTGGCATGGCCCGAGATCACGTGGTCCGGCGGAGGACTGGGGTGAAGCTCCCGGTCACGCGGGCGGCTGGCCGCTGGCCTGAAGATCGCCCAGCGCGCGCAGGCGGCGGCTCAACCGGTCGCGCGCCGCATCGTCCGTCACGATGCGGCGAAGAAAGGCGGCAAGCTCGGCTCCCGGCTCCAGGCGGTCGCGCACCAGCCCAAGCACGGTGTCCTGGTGGGCGGCCGGTCCGCGCCGGCCTGTGGCCGCGATGGCCGCCAGCGCCAGGGGTTGACCGCCCATGCGCAGTGGCGGGTGCCTGCCGGCATAGTGCCCCACGGAGCCGAGCGGACCGGCGCGGCGGTCCACCACGTCGATCTCCACGGTGTCGGTGAAGGTGTAGTTGGCCCCCCGCTCGGTCTCGTGCATGCACGCGAGTTGGGCCGGCGTCAGCCAGGTGATCCCCACCTCCGCGCGCACGCCGGGGGCTGCGGCAAGCCGGGCGGGGATGGCCCCGTAGCTGGCGAAATGGGCGGAATAGACCACGTCGTGGTCGATCACCTCGGCGACCGTCACCGGGATCTCGGTCTCCGCCGGCCAACCGGCGAACTTGCGCGCCAATTGCTGTGCCGCCCGGTTGGACCCGACGGCCAGCACCGGCACCCGGCCGACCGGCGACCAGTCGTCCGGCAGCGGCACCGCCCCGCCCGGCCGGAACAGGAGCGGCGTACGGCCGACATCGTAGGGGTAGCCCAGCGCCCGTCCATACCAGTCCGGCGGATCGATGGGCGTATCGCGCACCGGCGGGGACGGCGGGCCGGTCACCCGCCGGCCATGGCCGTACACATGGGGTGCGGCGGCGGCGGCGGCGGCCGCTCCGCCAGGGGCGGCGGCGGGTTGGCGGGATCGGGGATCCAGGAATAAAGCTCCGCGTCGCAGCCGTCGCCCGGCGGCACCGGCTCCTGGGGCTCGCAGTAGGTGTCGCCCACCTCGCAGTGCAGGCGCACATGGAAGTGGGAGTCGTGGCCGAACCAGGGGCGCAGCACGCGCAGCCAGGTGCGGTCGCCGGTCACCGTTTCGCACAGGGCGATCTTGATGGCCGGATGGACGAAGATGCGCGAAACCCGCGGATCGCTGGCGGCCAGGCGCAACAGCTCGGCGTGGGCGGACGACCAGGCGGGGCCGACGGCGAAGGCGGCACGGTCCACCACCAGGGTGGAGCTGAGGCCCTCGCGCTCAGACACCGGCATCGCCGGCAGGTCCTGGCGCAGCCAGATGTCGGCATCGAGCCCGAGCTGGTGACTGGCATGGCCGCTGAGGGGGCCGCCGCGCGGCCGTCCCATATCGGCCACCAGCACCGGGTTCAGCCCGGCGGCGGCGGCATGCGCCCCCAGGTCCTCGATGAAGGAGATGAGCCGCGGATGGCCCCAGTAGCGCCCGCGGCTGGAGCGCACCACCTGGTAGCCGTCGCCCTCCAGCGGCAGGGCGACACCGCCGCGCAGGCAGCCGTTGGAATAGCTGCCGATGGGCATGGCCGTGCCCTCGGCCGGCACGGCAAAGCTGGCCAGATCCTGTGCGGCGGCAGGGTGCAGGGCCGCCAGTGCGGCCAGTACGGCCGCCAGCAGCAGAGGCGCGAACCGGCCGGTGGCCATGCCTGTCAGTGGGACTGGTGGGGGCGAAGCTGGTAGCGCCCGTCCTCTAACGCGTCGAACATCTCTTCGATCTGCGGATGGTTCACCGGGCCGTTGTCGGCATCGGGCAGCAGGTTCTGTTCCGACACGTAGGCGACGTAGGTGGATTGGGCGTTCTCGGCCAGCAGGTGGTAGAAGGGCTGGTCCTTGCGCGGGCGCACCTCTTCGGGAATGGCGGCGTACCACTCCTCCGAATTGCTAAATTCGGCATCGACGTCGAACACGACGCCGCGGAACGGGTAGATGCGGTGGCGGACGATTTCCCCCAGGCCGAAACGGGCGGTTTCGGTCTGGACCTCCGCGGTTTCGGTGGATTTGGACCGCATGGCGACGGAACCTTGGGAAAGGTGGGCGGGACCGGATCGACCAGCAGAGATTACCCGGACAGAGAATATTGACAATGGACAACACGCCGCCGGGCGATACCGATCGTCGATACCTGGGTCGCTGCCCGCTGTGCGGCCGCGTCCTGATCGATGGGCCGAGCGTGGATCGCCACCACTGGGTGCCGCGGTCGCAAGGCGGGCGCGAGGCGGTGGCCCTGCACAAGGTGTGTCATCGCATGGTCCACCGGGTGCTGGACGAACGCACCCTGGCGACAGCCTACAGCACGCCGGAAAGCCTGCGCGGGCATCCGGAAATCCAGCGCTTCGTGGCCTGGGTGCAGAAGAAGCCGGCGGACTATGTCGACTGGCCGAAGCGGACGCGGCGGCGGTGACGTGGCGCGCCCCCTCGCGGGCCGCTCACACGATCGCCCGCGTCGTTTCCGGGTCGAACAGGTGCACCTGGGTGTCCGGCACCGCCAGGCGCAGGGTTTCGCCCTGGCGCGCGTGCACGCTGCCCGGCAGGCGCGCCACCAAGGTAGCGTCCGGCCCTGCCGCCGCCACCCGGCAATGCACCAGGGTGTCGGCCCCCAGCGCTTCCACCAGGTCGACGATGGCCTCCACGGCCCCCGGCTCGTTGTCCGCCAGCACCAGGGTTTCCGGCCTTATGCCGGCGGTCACCGGCCGGCCGGCGGCGGATCCGCCGATGGCGGCGGGCAGCCTGTGGCCGCCGGCCAGCTCCACCGCACCGCCGCCGCTGGCCACGCGCCCCGCCACGAAGTTCATGGCGGGCGAGCCGATGAAGCCGGCGACGAAGAGGGTGGCCGGGCGGTGGTAGACCTCCAGCGGCGTGCCGATCTGGTCGGCCACGCCGGCGTTCATCACCATCAGCCGGTCGCCCAGCGTCATCGCCTCCACCTGGTCGTGGGTGACGTAAAGCGAGGTGATGCCGAGGCGCTGCTGCAGGCGCTTGATCTCCACCCGCATCTGGGTTCGCAGCTTGGCATCCAGGTTCGACAGCGGCTCGTCGAACAGGAAGACCGAGGGCTCGCGCACGATGGCCCGGCCCATGGCGACGCGCTGGCGCTGGCCGCCGGACAACTGGCGCGGCCGCCGGGCGAGATAGGGCGAAAGCTCCAGCAGGGCGGCCGCCGCCTCCACCCGCTCGCGGATTTCGGTTCGCGGCAGGCCACGGATCTTCAGCCCATAGGCCATGTTGTCGAACACGCTCATATGGGGATAGAGCGCGTAGTTCTGGAACACCATGGCGATGTCGCGGTCCTTGGGCTCCAGCTCGTTGACCACGCGGCCGCCGATCAGCACCTCACCCTCCGAGATGCGTTCCAGCCCCGCCACCATGCGCAACAACGTGGACTTGCCGCAGCCCGACGGCCCCAGGATCACCAGGAACTCGCCGTCGGCCACGTCGCAGTCGATGCCCTTGATGGTGTCGTCGGTCGCACCGGGGTAGCGCTTGCGGGCCTCGCGGATCGTTACTTCGGCCATCGCCCTACTTCTCCGTCTCCACCAGCCCTTTGACGAACTGGCGCTGCATCACCAGCACCACCAGCACCGGCGGCACCATGGCCAGCACGACGGTGGCCATGATCACCGGCCAGTCGGCATTGTCGTCGCCGACGTTGAGCATGCGGTAGATGCCCACCACCACGGTTTCCAGGTTGTCGGTGATGAGGAGCGGCCAGAGGTACTGGTTCCAGCCGTAGATGAAGAGGATGACGAACAGCGCGGCAATGTTGGTGCGGCTCAAGGGCAGCACGAAATCCACGAAGAAGCGCATGGGCCCGGCGCCGTCCATGCGGGCGGCTTCGGTCAGCTCGTCGGGCAGTGTCATGAAGAGCTGGCGGAACAGGAAGGTGGCGGTGGCCGACGCGATCAGCGGAACGGCCAGCCCGGCGTAGCTGTCCAGCATCCCCAGGTTCGCCACCACCTCGTAGGTGGGCAGGATGCGCACCTCCACCGGCAGCATCAGGGTGATGAAGATCATCCAGAAGAACACCATTCGCCCGGGGAAGCGGAAATAGACGATGGCGAAGGCCGAGAGGATGGAGATCACGATCTTGCCCACCGCGATCAGCATGGCCATCACCAGGCTGTTCCACATCATGAACCACACCGGGGTGGCGCTGGTGAGGTTGGCCGAGCCGCGCAGCAACGCGCGGGAGTAGACGTCGATCATCCGGTCGCCGGGGATCAGCGACATCGGCGCGTTGGTGATCTCCCGCAGCTCGTGGGTGGAGGCCACGAAGGTGACGTAGAGCGGGAAGGCGACGATCAGCAGGCCCAAGATCAGCACGCCGTGGGCCATCAGGGCCGAGCGGCGGCGGTTTTCCACCATGCCGGCGGGGGTGGCCCGCGTGCGGCGCTTGGCCGGGCGCGCCGGCCGGTCGCCGTGGGCAGGTGGGGTGTAGGCGGTGCCGGCGGCCATCAGTAGTGCACCCGGCGTTCGATGAAGCGGAACTGCACCACCGTCAGCGTCACCACGATCGCCATCAGCACCACCGACTGGGCGGCCGACCCGCCCAGGTCCAGGCCGATGAAGCCGTCGTTGTAGACCTTGTAAACAAGCATGTTGGTGGCGCCGGCCGGGCCGCCGGCGGTGACGGCGTGGATGATGGAGAAGGTATCGAAGAAGGCGTAGACGATGTTGACCACCAGCAGGAAGAAGGTGGTCGGCGAGAGCAGCGGGAAGACGATGGTCCAGAACCGCTTGGCCGGCCCCGCCCCGTCGATCGCCGCCGCCTCGATGAGGCTCTTCGGGATCGCCTGCAGCCCCGCCAGGAAGAACAGGAAGTTGTAGGAGACCTGCTTCCAGGCGGCGGCCAGGATCACCAGCAGCATCGCCTGGGTGCCGTCCACGCGGAAGTTGAAGGGCTGGCCCATCTGCGCCAGCTCGTAGCTGATGATGCCGACGGCCGGCTGGAACAAGAACAGCCACAGCACACCCGCCACCGCCGGGGCGACGGCGTAGGGCCAGACCAGCAGCGTCTTGTAGAGCGAAGCGCCCTTCACCACCCGGTCGGCCATCACCGCCAGGAAGAGGGCCGCGGCCATCGACAGCACGGTGACCGCGGCGGAGAACACGAAAGTGACCTGGACGGAGTCCCAGTAAAGGGAGTCGTTGAACAGGTGCTCGAAGTTGTCGAACCACACGAAGCGCGCGGCCCCGGTGAACACGTTGGTGACGCGGTAGACGCTCTGCTGCAGCGCCTGGCCCGCCGGCCACAGGAAGAACACGACGGTGACGGCGATCTGCGGGGCGACCAGCAGATAGGGCAGCCAGCGGTTGTCGAAGGTGACGCGCTTGTGCATCGAACGGACGGCGGTTGGCCGGAGCGGGCGACGGACGGCCCCACAGGGGGCCGCCCGCGCCATGCCCGGCTGAGCCGGCGGCTAGCTATTGTCGGCTTCGAACTGGCGCAGCAGTTCGTTGCCGCGTTCCACAGCGGAGTCCAGCGCCTCCTGGGCGGTCTTTTCGCCCGACCAGACGGCCTCCAGCTCCTCGTTGAAGATGTCGCGGATCTGCACGAAGTTGCCGAACCGCAGGCCCGCGGAATTCTCCGTCGGATCATGCAGCGCCATCTGGCGCACCGAAACGTCGGTGCCCGGGTTCTCGTCGTAGAAGCCGGACTCGCGGGTCAGCTCCGCCGCCGCGGTGGTGATGGGCAGATAGCCGGTGCGCTGGTGGCTGGCCGCCTGCACCTCGGCATCCGACAGGTAGTTGAAGAAGCGGGCGACACCTTCGTACTCCTCCGGCGTGTGGCCGGTGAGCACCCACAAGGAGGCACCGCCGATGATGGCGTTCTGCGGCCCGCCGTCCGGACCTTCGGCAAAGTCCGGCCAGTAGGGCAGCATGCCGATACCGAAGTCGAAGCCGGCACTTTCGCGGATGCCCGCATAGCCGGCCGAGGAGTTGAAGAACATGGCGCACTGGCCGGACGTGAACAGCGCCTGGCTGTCGCCGCGGCGGCCGCCATAGACGAAGATGTTGTCGGCCATCATGTCGCGCATCCAGCCGATATGGTGCACCTGGGCCGGACCGTTCAGCACGAACTCGGTCCCCAGGCCCTCGAACCCGTTGGCCAGCGTGCCGATGGGCACATTGTGCCAGGCGGAGAAGTTCTCAAGCTGGATCCAGCTCTGCCAGGCGGTGGTGAAGCCGCATTCGGCAAAGCCGCCCTCGACGATGGTGCGCAGCGCGTCCTCAACCTCCGGCCAGGTGGCCGGCGGCGTATCGGGGTCGAGCCCGGCGGCCGCGAAGATTTCCCGATTGTAGTACATCACCGGCGTGGAGCTGTTGAACGGCAGCGACAGCATCTCGCCGTCCGCCGTGGTGTAGTAGCCGGTGACCGCCCCCAGGTAGACGCTGGGGTCGAACGGCTGCCCGGTGTCTTCCATCAACTGATAGACGGGATAGATGGCCCCCTCGGCCGCCATCATCGAGGCGGTGCCGACTTCGAACACCTGCACGATGTGCGGCTGCTGGCCGGCGCGGAAAGCGGCGACGGCGGCGGTCATGGTTTCGGTGTAGTTCCCCCGGTTGGTGGGGATCACCACGTATTCATCCTGGCTGGCGTTGAAATCGTCGGCCAGATCCTGGACCCAGTCGCCGAGCGCGCCGCCCATGGCGTGCCACCACTGGATTTCGATCTGGGCGCAGGCGGGCCCGGCGGTGAACAGGGCCGCAGCCGCAACAGCCGCCGCAAGACGGATCTTCATCGGAACCTCCCCATGTAATCGTTATCTTCCGGTGATAACAGAAGGCAGGGGCAGGTGATAGAGCCCGGTCGTTTCGGTTCGATGACCAAACGGTGAAGGTTCGTTTATGTCAGCCCGTGAACTGCCGCGGCGGCCTCAGGTGCTCGGCGGGGCGACGGCGAACACCTCGACAACTTCGTCGCGTCCGCGCAGGACTTGGCGGCCCAGCGAGACATGGGGCGGAGCAGCGCCGGGGTCGGTAAGTGCATCGACCACCGCGCGGGAAATCAGCATCGGCCGCATCTGCTCCTTGGTCGCCTGCTCCAGCCGCGAGGCGACGTTGACGGTGTCGCCCAGTACGGTGAACTCGACCCGCCGGTCATCGCCGATGGTGCCGCACCACACATCGCCGTAGTGCACGCCGATGCCGATGGCCACCGGCTGGCGGTCGCGCCGCCGGTTGAGGTCGGCCACCGCGGCCAGCAGGGCGTGGCCGCAGGCGAGCGCATGGTCGGCGTCCTGCGGCGAGGGGTTGGGCACGCCGAAGACGCACAGCGCGCCATCGCCGATGAACTTGTCCACCACCCCGCCATGGGCATCCACGGTATCGGAGACATGGCTGCGGTAGCGGCTGAGCAGGGTGGAGAGCTCCCCCGGATCCATGCCCTCGGCCAGGCGGGTGAAGCCGCGGATGTCGACGAACATCACCGCGACGGGCTGGTGGCGGCCGGCCCGCGCCGCCGCCGCCTCCGGCCCGGTCAGCCACTCCGCGATGCGCGGCGGCAGGTAGCGCGTCAGGTAGGCGCGGCTGCGGGCATCCTCGATGGCCGCCAAGAGGCGGCGGCGATTGCGCAGCACCGCCAGCACCAGCACCAGCACCGCGCAGGCCACCATGGCGAAGCGCACGATGTTGGGCGGCGCATCGAACAGCCGGTCCAGGTGCTCTGGGGCCACCGCCGCCGTGGTGCGGAACTCCGCGGCCACGGTACCGGCGGCGAACAGGGCTGCCAGCACCCCCACCCCGGTGAACACCTGCAGCCACGGGTCGTAACGCAGCACGCCGTAGACCAGCAGCACCGGCACCAGCCAGGCCACCGGGAAGGCCGCCACGTAATTGCCGGTGACGCCCAGGTTCTCGATGGTGGTCAGCGTGTTGAAGAAGAGGAAGGCCATGTCCAGCGCGGCGAACACCCAGGCCATCCACGGCCGGTAGCGGCGCGACCGGCTGGCCAGCAGCGACACCAGCCCGACCAGGAAATAGGCCCCCAGGGTGGCCAGCGCGAAGGCCACCTGGATGTCGATGGGGGAAAAGCGGCTGTCGCCTTCGGGCCGGCCGCCGAGCGCCAGCACCAGGGTGACGGCCAGCACCAGGGCCAGCACCATGCGCAGCACCGACACCGTCTGCTCGGCGCGCACCTCGGCCGCCTGCATCATGGCCACGGCCTGGGGGTCGCGCGCAGGCATGGCGTGGCGTCAGATCTGGCCGTCTTGGCTGGCTGGCGGACCCTCGTAGTCGCCGCGCCCCATGGCCACGGCGTAGCAGGCCAAGCGCACCGTCTTGGGGATCTCAATGGGCGCGCCGTCGCGCTCCCCCTTCTCGTAGTACTGGACGACCCGGCGCTTGAGGCCGAGCGCGCGGGCCGCCTCCTTCTGGGAAAGCCCCAGGGATTTGCGCCAGCGCTTGAAGGTTGCCGGGGTCATGGGGTCCGTCGGCTGATGGGGCGGAGACCCGGCCCTAGGCCAAGTCACGGATATGTCTAGCGCGGCGATGCTTCGATGGAAACTTGAAATGCGCACTGGGTGCGCAAAGATCCTTGAAGGGGCGCACACCGTGCGCTATATTCTTTGCTGAGGGAGGACCCGTGGCGATGAGCGAAATCGTTTACGTCTATGGCAATCGGGCATTCAGTGCGGCGGCGGCAGCCGGGCACCACCCGCGCCTGCGTGAACGGCTGTCGCGCCAGGTCCTGTCGCTGCAGCCCGGCGCCCGCCTGCTGTTCCACGTCACCACGCCGTGGATCGACCGGCTGACGGTCGACGAGGTGGAGATGTGCCGCATCGTCGCCAAGCACCCCGAAGCCAAGGTGGACGTGCTGCCCATCGAACAGGCCGAACAGGCCGCCGCCCACGCCTAGCGCACGGTCCGAAGAGACGTGTTCGCGCCTGGCCGGACATCGTGCGCTAACTACTTGAAATTACGAGCGTTGGTCCGGCCTGATGGATCGCCAAGCGAGTCCGTCAGATCGGATCAATGCTCCTGTTGGCCACGCTACCGGCAGATCGAGGCCGCCCCAGGGCGGCCTTTGGCGTTCTTTCGGGCGGGCTACCCGGCCGTAGCCGGACGCGGACACGTCACGCCGGTGCCGGCGAGCCCGCAATAGCCGCCGGGGTTCTTGTCGAGATACTGCTGGTGATAGTCCTCGGCGTAGTAGAATTCCGGCGCCGGGGCGATTTCCGTGGTGATGTCCGCCAGCCCGGCTTCGCCCAGGGCCGCCTGGAAATCCTTCAGGCTGGCCGCGGCCTCCTCCGCCTGGGCGGCGGTGGTGGTGTAGATGGCCGAGCGGTACTGGGTGCCGATGTCGTTGCCCTGGCGCATGCCCTGGGTGGGATCGTGGCTCTCCCAGAACAGGTTGAGCAGGCTGCGGTAGGAAATCTTCGCGGGGTCGTAGACCACCCGCACCACCTCCGCATGGCCGGTGCGGCCGGTGCACACCTCCTGATAGGTGGGGTTGGGCGTGCTACCGCCGGCGTAGCCGACCGCGGTGGAAACCACCCCCGGCTGCTGCCAGAACAGCCGTTCGGCCCCCCAGAAGCAGCCGAGCCCGAACACCGCTTCCTCCGTCCCCTCCGGGAAGGGCGGCTTGAGCGGCGTGCCCAGCACCGTGTGGGTGTCCGCCACCTCCATCGGCACGGCGCGGCCCGGCAGGGCCTCTGCGGGCGTGGGAACGGTCATCGGCTTGCGGTCGAACGGCCACATGGCACGGATCCTTCACGACGGAACGGGTCTGCGTCCCCAAGAGATGGGAGCAGCGTGCCCGCCGCCAAGATGCCGCTGCGGCCGGCGGGGCCGCCCGGCGATCACGGTGTCGTCAGGATCTCCAGCACCGCATCGTTGGCGGCGTCTTCGCCAAGCTCGGGATGGTGGCGCCACAGCGCATCGACCGCCGCCAGGATGGCGTAGTGGCGGGTGGCCCCCTGGCCGCACAGGTGGCGGTAGACGTGGCGGACCTGGCGGGCTGCCTCGGCATCCGGCGCCGGGCCGGCGGTCACGGGTCGGCGATCCATGGCGGCGCCGAATGCGGCACGGGACAGTGCGGTAACGGCCATGCTCGGCGTCCTCCCTTCGGGCGACCGGCCGCTCGGGCGGCCTGTGCGGGGGCCATGCGCCCCGTCTGCCTCTCTGCACAAGTCAACAGGAGAGACGCTGAGCCGTCAACATAAAACAATCCTTATATTTCTGGGTGCGACGGTTTCTGGTCCGTGTGCGGCGCACACAGGCAGCGCTTGCCGGCGGCCGTCGGCGGGGCCATGTCTAGATGAAACGGTCTCCACAGCGGTCAACATGATCAGGTACATGATGCGGTGTCCGGACGGGCATCGCTTCGAAGGCTGGTTTTCCAGCAGCGACGCGTTCGCAGCGCAGGCCGCGGCCGGCGCCATCGCCTGTGCCGTGTGCGGCAACACGCAGATCGAGCGCGCCCCCATGGCGCCCCAGGTGCTGCGCCGCGCCGCCCGACGGCCGGACGACGGCGAAGCGAAGGCCGGCGGCGATGCGCCCTCTGCTTCCCCTGCCCTTGCCCCCGCCTCCGGCAGCGATCTCGCCAGCCCCCAGGGCAAGGCGGCCATGGTGATGTCCGCCCTGATGCAGCAGGTGCGGGCCTTGCGCGCCAAGGTGGAAGCCACCTGCGACTATGTGGGCGACGACTTCCCGGAGGAGGCGCGGCGCATCCACTACGGCGAGGTGGAGGAGCGCGGCATCTACGGCGAGGCGACGCCGCAAGAGGCCGAAGCGCTCAGGGACGAAGGCGTGGAGGTCGCCCGCATCCCCTGGCTGCCGCGGGATAATTAGCGCATTTTCCGTTCTGTCTGCGCCGGCCCGCGCCCAGCCCCGGCGGTTCGTCCGTCCGCCTACATGCTGACGCCGTGGCGCGGCCGGTGGCGCCAATAGGTGATGGCGTAGATCACCAGCGCGCACACCGAGATGATGGCCACCGCCGTCACGATCGGCGTGGTCGTGCCGTCGTACACCCACACCACGATATGGCTGCCGAGGAAGGCGCAGCCCATGGTGATGGTGCCGAGCAGCGAGGCCACCGAGCCGGTGGCGCGCGGGCTCACCGACAGGGCCCGCGTCATCATCGGCGCCAGCGCCAGGCCGATGCCGAAGGTGTAGGCGCCGAACGGCACCACGAAGGCCAGATAGCCGCCGAAGCCGGCCCAGGCCAGCGCCATCATCACCACCGACGAGCCGGCCACCAGCACCAGGCCGGACACCAGGAAGGGCCGTGGCCCCAGCCGGCCGATGAAGCGCGTGGTCGTCACCAGGCCGATCACGTAGACCACCACGATGGCCGCCTGGGTGATGCCGAACTCGCGCGCCGAATAGCCCATCACGTCGATGATGAGGAAGGGGGCGGCGGTCACGTACAGCATCAAGCTGCCGAACACGAGGCCGGCGCACAGCACCGGGCCCAGGAAGTCGCGGGTATAGAGGATGCTGAGGTAGACGCGCAGCACCGGGCGCAGTTGCAGCGCCCGCCGGGTGCGCCGCACATTGCTTTCCGGCAGCACCAGAAACAGCGCCAGCAGGGCCGCCCCGGCCATCGCCAGGACCAGGAAGAAGTTCCAGCGCCAGCCGAGCTGGATCAGGATCTCCGCCCCGATCACCGGGCCCAGCGCCGGCGCGATGCCTTCCGCCATGGCGATGTACGCGTTCAGCCGGGTCACCCGGGTGTCGTCGTAGAGGTCGCGGACGGTGGCGCGCGAGGTCACCGTCAGGCTGCACACCGTAGCCCCCTGGAGGAAGCGGCCGACCATCAGCATCTCGATGCTGAAGGCCGCGGCACAGGTGAGCGTCGCCAACAGGAAGCCGACACCGCCCATCAACAGGATCGGCCGCCGGCCGTAACCGTCCGACAGCGGCCCGTAGAACAGGTTGGCGATGCACACGCCCGCGAAATACGCGGTCATGGTGAACTGCACGTCGCCGGAGCTGGCCTGGAACACGCCTTCCAGGAGCGGCAGGCTCGGCAGGTAGGCATCGGTCGCCAGCAGGCCGGCCAGCGCGTAGGCGACCAACAGAAACGGCAGGACCGGGGGGGGAGTGGGACGTTTGCGTAGCATGGTCCGTCGGGGTGGCGGGCGGACGGTCGGACGTCGGTGGGCACCGTACCGACCGGAAACGGGCGCGGAAACCGCCTAGTGTGGTGGATCAGAAGTTCGTTCAATCACGACGCCAGACCGGAAACGAACTTCTGATCCAGAAACCACACTAGACTCATAAAGTTACTAGTGTCCCTTTGATTCCGAAGTTCGCTTGGGGCCTGGGTTTGAGATCTTGCGAACTTCGGAATCGGGACACTAGGTCCGAACGGAGAAAGCGGGCTTCCGGTTCATGGACTGCCCGAGGCTACAGCCGGACCGAGCAGCACACTCATCAACAGGAACGACAGCAGCATCGAGGCCATAATGAAGAGAACGAGATGCTTGCCGCGATGTTCCTGGGGCAGGTGTAGCGCGATCGGCGTCGTCCTGTACATGAGCACGAAACTGTAGACGAGACCCGCCATCCCCAGCAGTGGCCCCAGCACGGGCAGCGGGAACAGCGCCTCGGCGAGGAAAAGGGGTGTCATGCTGAGGCCGAGCAGGGTGAAGGCGGCCCTGACATTGCCCGAGCCGCCGAAGATCTGGGAGAGCAGGGCCGCCAGCCCCGCCAGGATCCACAGCACGACCAGGCTGCCGGCCACGCGCACGACGAACAAGATCGCCACGTCGGTCGGCCCCGGCCGCAGCACCATGCCGCCGATCTGGATGGGGAAGAGGAAGCTGAGCACGGCAACGCAGGCGGCACTGGCGATCAGCAGCGGCAGCACGTGCTCGCGCACCACCACCAGGATGGGCGGTACCGGGTTCACATGGGCGCGCATGGTCTCCTCCGGTGCCTGCAGCATCCCGGCGACCCGCCGCCTCAGGGCATGGATGTCGACCACGCTTCGTCCTCCGCGCCGCCGTCCGGGCGGCCCACACCACGCCCGGCAATCGTCGCCCCACAACATAGGCAAGGCCGCCGGCAATTGCGACGCATCGCGGCCGGTGGCTTGCCATGCACCGGGCTTGGTGCCATGCCTCCGGCCATGGCACAGCGCCGCGTCAAACCCTCGGAAGTCGAACTGGACATTGCGGAGATCGGCAGCCGCGGCGACGCCGTCGCCCACTGGCAGGGGGCCACCGTCTACGTGCCCGGCGGGGCGCCCGGCGACCGGTTGCGCGTCCGCCTGGTGGAGAAGATCGCCGGCGGCGCCCTGCTGGCCGAACCGCTGGAGCTGGTCAGCCCCGGACCCGCCCGGCAGACCCCGCCCTGCCGCCATTTCGGCGCTTGCGGCGGTTGCCGCCTGCAGCACATCGACGACGCCACCTATGCCGCCTGGAAGACCGGACAGGTGGTCCGCGCACTGGCCCATCGCGGGCTCGACGCCATCGCGGTGGCACCGCTGGTGCGCACGCCGGCCAACGGCCGCCGGCGCGCCCGCCTGGCCGCACGGCGCGGCGCCAAGGCGGTGTTCTTAGGTTTCCACGAGGGCCGCAGCCAGCGCATCGTCGACCTTGCCGAATGCCACATCCTGGAGCCGCGCCTGTTCGCCCTCGCCGCACCTCTGCGCGCGGTGCTGGCCGACGTGCTGGCCCCGGCGGAGCCGTGCGGGCTGATGCTGTGCGGGCTCGACGACGGCGTCGACCTGGTGATCGAAGCCGCACGCCCGCCCGACCTGGCGGCCCGCGAAGCGCTGGCCGCCTTCGCCCACGCCCACGATCTGGCCCGCCTTTCCTGGCGCATCGGCGAGGGCGAGGCGGAGCCCCTTTGCGCGCGCCGCACCGCAGTCCTGCGCCACGACGGCGTGGCCGTGGCGGTGCCGCCGGGGCCCTTCCTGCAAGCCAGCCGGGATGCCGAGGCGGTGCTCACCGGGGCGGTGCGGGACGCCCTGGCCGGCTGCGGCCGGGTGGCCGACCTGTTCTGTGGCCTCGGCGCCTTCGCCCTGCCGCTCGCCCGCCACGCCCGCGTACTGGCGATGGACAGCGATGCCGCGGCGGTGGCGGCCCTGGCCGCCGCGGCCCAGGCATCCGGCCGGCCGGTGGAGGCCCAGACCCGCAACCTCTACGCCCGCCCGCTCGCGGCCGGCGAACTCGACGGATTGGAGGCGGTGGTGCTCGATCCGCCGCGCCTGGGCGCGCGCGAGCAGGCGGCGGCCCTCGCTGCCTCGCCGGTGCCCCTGGTGGCCATGGTGTCGTGCAACCCCGCCACCTTCGCCCGCGACGCCCGGCTGCTGGTGGACGGCGGCTACGCCTGCGCCAGCGTGACGCCGGTGGACCAGTTCGTCTGGTCGCCCCATGTGGAGTTGCTGGGAATCTTTCGACGGTGAAGCTTCCGTCGTGCCGATCTGCGACAAGTCAATGCTTTGGTCATAATGGCGTGGAGATATGGGCCCTTCGAGGGTGCCCACGCCATCGCCCCAGGCCATGGCGCGGCGGGCAATTGAGTACGGACCCTAGACCATGACCGGTTGGACCGAGGGCGATGATATGTGGGGCGGCGCTGCCGCCGTGCCCCGCACCGCCCTGGACATGGATGCCCTGGCCGCCGACCTGCCGCGTGGCACCCACCTGCGCGACGGGGCGGAGCTGTACGCCCTGCTCGCCGGCATCGCGGCAGCACCGCACGACCCCAGTTGTGCGTGGGTCGACCTGGTGGCCCCCGACCTGCCGGACGATCTGGTGGCGCGCCTGGCCGCCGTCATCGAAGCGCTGCGCCCGCCGCCGCTCGCCCCCGACCCCGGACGTCTGGACCGGCTGCGCGGGGAATTGGCGCGGCGCGGGCTCGACGGTTTCGTGGTGCCCCGCGCCGACGAGCACCAGGGCGAATACGTGCCGGCCCAGGCCGAGCGCCTGGCCTGGCTCACCGGCTTCACCGGCTCGGCCGGCTACGCCGTCGTCACCCAGCGCCATGCCGTGCTGTTCGTCGACGGCCGTTACACCCTGCAGGCCGACGCCCAGGCCCGGCCGCTGGGCTTCGAGGTGTGCCACCAGGCCACCACGCCCTTCGACCAGTGGTTGACCGAGGCCTTGGAGCCGCGCCAGCGCCTCGGCTTCGATCCCTGGCTGCACACGGTGAGCTGGCTGGAGAAGACGCGCAAGACCTGCGAAGACCTGGGGGCGGAACTGGTGGGGGTGACCGACAACCCCATCGATGCCCTGTGGACCGACCGGCCCATTGCTCCGCTGGGCGCGGTGCTGCCCCACCCGGTGGACTATGCCGGCGAGCCGTCGGCCGCCAAGCGCGCGCGCATCGCCGACCTCCTGGCGAAGGAAGGCGACGGTGCTGCCGTGCTGACGGCACCGGATGCCATCGCCTGGCTGCTCAACCTGCGCGGCGGCGACGTGCCGCACACGCCGCTGCCGCTGGGCTTCGCGGTGATCGAAGCCTCGGGCCGCGTCGACCTGTTCATGGATGGGCGCAAGCTCACCCCGGCCGCGTGGTCGCACTTGGACAACGCGGTCACCCTCAACCCGCCCGACGAGCTGGGGGCACGCCTGGATGCGCTGGGCGAACAGGGCTTGCGCGTGCGGCTCGATGCCGGGGTGGCCAACGCCTGGGTGCTGGAACGGCTGCACCGCGCCGGGGTGGCGATCCGCCGCGACAGCGATGTCTGCGCCCTGCCCAAGGCCTGCAAGAACGCCACCGAGCTGGAGGGGGCCCGCACCTGCCACCGCCGCGATGCGCTGGCCATGTGCCGCTTCCTCCACTGGGTATCGGTGGAAGCGCCGCGCGGCCGCCTGACGGAGCTGGACGTGATCGCGGAGATCGAACGGCAGCGCAGCCGCTGCCCGCTCTCCCGCGGCGTCAGCTTCGACACCATCGCCGGCTTCGGCCCCAATGGGGCGGTGGTGCACTACCGCGCCTCGCCGGCCACCAACCGCGTCGTCGCTCCCGACGGGCTGCTTCTGGTGGATTCCGGGGGACAGTACCTCGACGGCACCACCGATATCACCCGCACCGTGGCGGTGGGCCAGCCCAGCGCGGCCATGCGCCGCCACTTCACCCTGGTGCTGAAGGGCCATATCGCGGTGGCCACGGCGCGCTTCCCGGAAGGCACCACCGGCTCGCAGCTCGACCCGCTGGCCCGCCAGTTCCTGTGGCGCCAGGGGCTGGACTTCGACCACGGCACCGGCCACGGCGTCGGCAGCTATCTGTCGGTCCACGAAGGCCCGCAGCGCCTGTCGAAGGCGCCCAACGCGGTGGCACTGCGCCCCGGCATGGTCCTGTCCAACGAGCCCGGCTATTACGCCGACGGGGCCTACGGCATCCGCATCGAGAACCTGATCGCCGTGCAGCCGAGCCGCGAGCTGCCGCCCGACGCCCGGCCGAGCCTGGAGTTCGAGACCCTGAGCTTCGCCCCCATCGACCGGACGCTGATCGACGCGGCCCTGCTGACGCCGCCGGAAGTCGCGTGGCTCGATGCCTATCACGCTGCGGTGTGGGAGAAGGTGTCAGAGCAGATCGACCCGGCGGAAACGGCCTTGCGCGACTGGCTGCTGGCGGCCACCGCACCGCTGGGTTAGGGCGCTTCGAAAGCCCTGGATATTTCCCGATCAACGCGGAAGGCGTCGCGCGCCAAGAGAGATGTCATTTCTGTGATGCACCCAGAGATGAACTACATCATCTGGCCAGTGCACCTAAGTCTTGTGGGTAAGCACCAAATCCATCTAGGTTATGTGCCTCGGTTCTGCGGAGCGACACGCCCGCCAAAGCCAATGTCGTCCCCACAGAAGGGTGAACCGAGTGGTGGGTCCCGCTGAACGGGCCCCTGGCTGTCCATCCGCAATGGCAGCCCAGTCTGCGAACTGCGGCGTCCTGCTCTGCTGGGCGCCGTCTTTTTTTTCAGCTCCTGTATCGCACGGCCTTCAAGATAGGTCAATGGTAAAATATATTCAAATCAGTCGCTTACTATCATTTTCTAAGGTACTGATTTCACTTATGGTTGGAACCTTCTGGGTTCGTCCCAATTCCCGCAAGGCCACGCTCCTCATCCTCTGGCCCGCTGCGCCAAACCCATGAGCCGGCGGGTGTCGGCCAGGATCGGCGCCGCCAGCGCTTCGGCCTTCTCCGCCCCTTCGGCCAGCACCGCGTCGAGCTGGGCGGGGTCGGCCATCAGCCGGTTGACCGCCGCGGCGATGGGCGACAGGGCCGTCACCGCCACGTCCGTCAGCGCCTGCTTGAAGCTGGAGAACTGGCTGCCGCCGTGCTCGGCCAGCACCTGCTCCACGCTGCTGCGCGCCAGGGCGGCGTAGATGTTGACCAGGTTTTCCGCCTCCGGCCGTCCCTCCAGCCCCTCCGGTGCCTCGGGCAGCGGGTGAGGGTCGGTCCTGGCCTTGCGGAATTTCTGGGCGATCAGGTCGGCCTCGTCGGTCATGTTGATGCGCGAGAAGTCGCTCTCGTCGGACTTCGACATCTTCTTGGTGCCGTCGCGCAGGCTCATCACCCGCGTCGCCGTGCCCAAGATCTGCGGTTCCGGCAGCGGGAAGAAGTCCACCCCGTAGCGGTGGTTGAAGGAGCCCGCGATCTCCCGGCTCAGCTCCAGGTGCTGCTTCTGGTCCTCGCCCACCGGCACGTGGGTGGCCTTGTAGAGCAGGATGTCGGCGGCCATCAGCACCGGATAGGTGTAGAGGCCGACATACGCCTCGTCGCGCCGCTTGCCCGCCTTTTCCTTGAACTGGGTCATGCGGTTGAGCTGGCCGATGCGGGCAATGCAGGAAAACAGCCAGGCCAGCTCGGCGTGCTGGTGCACGTGGCTCTGGGCGAACAGGATCGACTTGCCGGGGTCGATCCCCGCGGCGATCAGCGTGGCCGCCAGGCTGAGCGTGTTGGTGCGCAGCGCGTCGGGGTCCTGCGGCTGGGTCAGCGCGTGCAGGTCGACGACGCAGTAGATGGTTTCGAACTCGGGGCCCTGCAGGTCCACCCAGTTGCGCACCGCCCCCAAGTAGTTGCCGAGGGTCATCGAGGAGGTCGGCTGGATGCCGGAGAAGATGCGTTTCATGGCGGTGCTTTGCGGGCGGGGGAACGGAGAGGTGGTGCGCCCACCTCATAGACGCCCCTGCGGCGCCGTCAACTGAGCTTTGCCCAACCCGCCTCCGCGTTCCATAGTGGAGAGACCCTGCCCGGTACCGCAAAGGATGGAGATGACTGAGGCAATCGCGACCCATGGGGAACGGGTGGCCGACGCCGTGGTGCATTCGATCGGCGTGATCCTGGCCTTGGTGAGCGTGCCCGTGCTGATCACGCTGACCGCCGCCATCGATGGATCGGGCCCGGTGATCGCCGGCGTCGCCGTCTACGGCGCCGGGCTGCTGGCCATGCTGGCCACCTCAGCCCTCTACCACCTGGTGCCGGCCTCGCCGCTCGGCCGCGAGATCCTGCGCCGCTGCGACCACGCGGTGATCTACCTGAAGATCGCCGCGACGCAGACGCCGTTCGCCATCCTGGTGGGCGGCGAGAACACCTGGTGGATCATGACGGTGCTGTGGACCACCGCCGGCCTCGGCGCCCTGGGCAAGGTGCTGGTCCCCCACCGCATGGGCCGGCTGGCGGTACCGCTCTACCTGGTGCTGGGCTGGCTCGGCATGGCGCTGGTCTGGCCGGGCACGGACGGATCGGCCCTCTCCACGGCCACCTTCGTGCTGACGCTGGTGGGCGGCGGCGTCTATTCGCTGGGCGTCGCCTTCTATCTGATGGACCGGCTGCGCTTCAACATCGCCATCTGGCATGGCTTCGTGCTGGTGGCGAGCTTCGTCTTCTACAGCGCCGTGCTGGTGGAAATCAGCGTGCGCGCGGCGCCCGGACTGGTGTGAGCCCGCCCGCGATGTCTCGCGACAATGCCGTGCTTCCGCCCGTGCCGACGCTCCCGGTATGCTGTGGCGGTCCCCTTCCCGATCAGCAGGCCAGCCCCGGCGTGTCCGACACCTCCTCCCACCCCGACGGGTTCGACGGCGACGATACCGCCGGTTTCAGCCGCACCGCAGTCCGCGTGCTGGTGTGCGGTGTGGCCATGCTGATCCTCGCCATGGGCCTGCGCCAATCCTTCGGCATCTTCCAGACGCCGATTTCCATGGATCTTGGTACCGGCCGCCAGGTGTTCGGGCTCGCCATCGCCATCCAGAACCTGCTGTGGGGGGTGGCCCAGCCGATCACCGGCGCCATCGCCGACCGCTACGGCCCCGTACGTGTACTTGCCGGTGGCGGCGTGGTGTACGTGCTGGGCCTGGGACTGGCCACCCTGGCCGCCGACCCGCTGGGGCTCAACGTCACGCTCGGCGTGCTGGTGGGCTTGGCGCTCGCCGGCTGCACCTATGTGACGGTGCTGGGGGCCGTCGGCCGCGTCGTCTCCGCCGAACAGCGCACCACCGCGTTCGGCATCTGCACCGCCGCCGGCTCGTTCGGCATGTTCGCCGTGGTGCCGGGCGCCCAGGGCCTGCTGGATGCGCTGGACTGGCAGGGTGCGTTCCTGGTGATGGCGGTGGCCGCCAGCCTGCTGATCCCCATCGCCTTCGGCCTGCACGCCAGGGCGCCGCGCCAGGGCGGCCCCGCCGCCGCGGCCACCCCGCCCCAGAGCATGGAGCGCGCGGTGCGCGAGGCGCGCAGCCACCGCGGCTACTGGCTGCTCAATTTCGGCTTCTTCGTCTGCGGCTTCCACGTCGCCTTTGTGGCCACCCACCTGCCCGCCTACCTGACCGACAGCGGCATGTCGCCCGCGATCAACGCCTGGGCGCTGGCGCTCATCGGCCTCTTCAACATCTTCGGGTCGTATCTCGCCGGGCGGCTTGGCCGCGTGCACCGCGAGAAGTACCTGCTGAGCCTGCTCTACCTCGCCCGCGGCGTCCTCATCACCGGCTTCCTGGTGCTGCCGCTGACACCGGTGACGGCGCTGGCCTTCGGGGCCGGCATCGGCTTCCTGTGGCTGGGCACGGTGCCGCTCACCAGCGGGCTCGTGGCCCGCGTGTTCGGCGTGCAGTACCTCTCCATGCTCTACGGCTTCACCTTCATGTTCCACCAGTTCGGCGCCTTTCTCGGCGCCTGGGGCGGCGGCTACGCCTACGACGTGCTGGGGAGCTACGAGGCGGTGTGGCTGGCTTCCATCGCGCTCGCCCTGTTCGCGGCGCTGGTGCACCTGCCCATCGACGATGCCGCACCGGTGCGTGCCCCCCGTGCGGGCGGCGTCGCCGAGGCCGAGGAGGCCGGAACATGAGCGCCCCCCACGCATCGCCCAACCGGCGCAGCGGCCGGCGGCTCGGCCGCATCGTGTGGACCGGCCTGATCCTCGGCACCTTGGGCGGGCTCTTCTTGTGGTGGCGCTACGGCCTGCCGGTGGGCCTGGCCAATGCGGTGTGGCTGTGCGCCTATTGACACGCTGAGAGGCGCTGCCACCGCAGCAGCCGATCCCGACCGGGGAGGACATCCGTGCCGATGCCCATCGCCAACACCGCGCTGTATGCCGGCATCTGCGCCTTCATGCTGATCGGCCTGGCGCTCAGGGTGATCCGCCACCGCTACCAGGCCAAGATCGGCCTGCTGGACGGTGGCGACGAGGTGCTGCGGCGCCACATCCGCGTGCACGGCAACTTCACCGAATACGTGCCCACCGCCTTGCTGCTGATGGCGATCATCGAGGTGAACGGTGCGCCGTGGTGGGTGATCCATCCGCTGGGCCTCGCCTTGGCAGGCGGCCGCATCGCCCACGCGGTGGGCCTGCGCGGGTCGACCGGCGCCTCGCGCCCGCGCGTGGCCGGCATGATGGCGACCTTCGGCGTGCTCACCGTCGCCGGCCTCATCGCCATTGCCCAGTTCGCATGGTCGCTGGTCGGGTAGAGTATCAGGCCAGGATCGCCGCCAGCACGGCGTTGAGGCGCTGCAGCCCGGCGGGCGTGGCCCTGAGGCAGGTGCCGGAGCGCGCCAGCAGCCCTGCGTCCACCAGCCGGTCGACGGCGCGAGTGTCCAGCCGCCGGGCCGGATCGCTGCCCAGCCGGCCGGCGAGATCCGCCAGGTCGACGCCGCGGCTGAGGCGCAAGCCCATCATCAGCGCTTCCTCGATGGCGGTGGCGGCGTCGATGGGCTGGCGCGGATGTTCGCCATGGCCGCTGCGTTCCACCCGCTCCAGCCATACCTCCGGCGCCCGGTGGGTGCGGGTGGCGACGCGGCCGAAATCTCGGGCGCCCTCGGTCTCGGCCTGCTCCCCGACCCGGTCGCCCACGACAGTATCCTGAATGGGGTGGCCGGGCGGCGAAGCGGGCCGGCGCAACCCTGGCGCGCAGCGCGAGAGCGTCAATCTTCCATGGGCGCCGGGGCCGATACCGGCATAGTCCCGGTAGCCCCAATAGGCGAGGTTGTGGCGGCATTCCGCCCCTGGCCGGGCGTGGTTGGAGATTTCGTAGGCCGCTAGACCGGCCGCCTCCAGCACCTCCTGGGTCGCCTCGTAAAGGCCGGCTTGCGTGTCCTCGTCCGGCAGGTCCAACTCGCCGCGCCGTGCCCGCCCCTCGAACGCCGTGCCCGGCTCGATGGTGAGCTGGTAGACCGACAGGTGGTCGCCGGCCATCGTCAAAGCCTCGGCCAGTTCCGCCCGCCATCGGGCCTCCGTCTGCCCCGGCCGGGCATAGATCAGATCGAAGCTGAAGCGCCCGAACAGCCGCGCCGCCAGGGCCACCGCCGCGCGCGCCTCCGCCGCGCTGTGCTGGCGGCCGAGGGCGCCCAGGTCGGCATCGTTGAGCGCCTGCACCCCCAGCGACACGCGGTTGACGCCGGCCGCCCGGAACCCCTGGAACGCCGCTGCCTCGACGCTGGTGGGATTGGCTTCCAGGGTGATCTCGCACTCCGGCGCCAGGTCGAACGCGTCGGCCGCGCGCGCGATCACCGCCGCCGCCGTCTGCGGCGCCATCAGCGAGGGCGTGCCGCCGCCGAAGAAGATCGAGGTGACCCGGCGCCGCCCCACCATCTGCGCCACATGGTCCAGCTCGGCCACCAGGGCCGCCCGCCAGCGCGCCTGGTCGATGGCCTCGCGCACATGGCTGTTGAAGTCGCAATAGGGGCACTTGGCCTTGCAGAAGGGCCAATGGACGTAGAGCGCCAGGTCGTCCGCCGCCGGCGCCGCATCGGCCAAGGGTGGGCTGTCCGCCGTCACGCCGGCGCTTCGAAGCACGCCGCCACCAGCTTGGCGAACGCGCGCGCCCGGTGGCTGATGGCATGCTTGGCCGCCGGCTCCATCTCCCCGAAGGTCAGTTGGTGGCCGTCGGGCAAGAACATGGGGTCGTAGCCGAAACCGTTGGCCCCGCGCACCGGCCACACCAGGCTGCCGTCGACGCGGCCTTCGAACACCGCCGTCTCGCCGTCCGGCCATGCCAGGCACAGTGCGCAGATGAACCAGGCCCGGCGGTCGGCCGCGTTGCCGAGCGCCTCCTCCAGCCGCTCCATGGCGCGCCCGAAGTCGCGGCGGCCCGAGGCGTCCTCCGCCCAGCGGGCAGACTGCACGCCCGGCCGCCCGTCGAGTGCGGCCACCGCCAGCCCGCTGTCGTCGGCCAGCGCCGGATGGCCCGAGCGCTCGGCCACGTAGCGCGCCTTCAGCTCGGCATTGGCGGCGAAGGTCTCGCCCGTTTCCTCCGGGTCGTCGAGGCCGAACGCCCCGGCGGAGGGAAAGCGTCCGGCATAGGGCGCCAACAGGTCGGCGATCTCGCGCACCTTGCCGGCGTTGTGGCTGGCGATCACCAGGGTGTCGCCACGGAATCGACGATATGACGTCATGCAATGGGTCTCTATACTACTTGCAGGGGTGTGGGGACCCGCAGCCGGCCACCCGGCACGGTCCCGCCAACAGCGGAGATCTGGGATGGGCATACCACCGCGGGGAATAAACCCAACCGAAAAGCCGGTGGAAGAGCGTTTGCGTGAGCTGGAAGACCAGGTGCAGGCGTTGCGCTCCACCGACCTTTCGCCCGACGCGATCCTCAGCCGTGCCTGGCCGGAGCTGCGCTTCTGGCAGGGGCTGAAATACGAGATCGACAACTCGAGGTAGCCGATGGCCAGGCAGGGCGGCACCCGCGCCGGGCGGCCGGCGGCCGGGACCTGCCGGAGGGCGGCACCGGCCGGGGCGTTGCTGGCCATGCTGGTCCTGGCGGCAGCCCCCGTGGCCGGCCAGACGGCGGAGGCACCCGACACCGGGCTGCATTTCGGCGGCGCCACCGACCTGCAGCCGCAACTGGAAACCGACCCCGCCTTTTCCGGTGCCGCCACCATCACCGCCACGGGTGCCGTGCCCGGCGTCGCCACCGACGGGGCGGCAACCCTGACACCCGATGGGCCGGTGGTGCAGGATGGCCCGCCCGCGGGCATCGCCACCGGCGTCGGCGCCACCCCCCACTACGACCCCACGGCCGCCATCGGCAGCCAGGGCGTGTGCGCCCACGCCATCGACCAGGCGGCGACGCGCCACGGCGTGCCGCTGGATTTGATGCTCGCCATCGGCCGGGTGGAAAGCGGCCTCAGCCCCTGGGTCATCAATGCCGCCGGCCAGGGCATCCGGTTTGCCAGCCTGAGCGAAGCGGTGGCCGGAGTGGACGCGCTGCGCAGCCAGGGCGTGGAGTCGATCGACGTGGGCTGCATGCAGGTGAACCTGCGCTGGCACCCCGATGCCTTCGCCTCGCTGGCCGAAGCCTTCGTGCCGGAAATCAATGCCGACTACGCCGCCCGCCTGCTGCGCCACCTCTACGGCGAAACCGGCTCGTGGGACGCGGCGATGGGGCGCTATCATTCCGCCGATCCCATCCGCCAGGCCCGCTATGCCTGTGCGGTGCGGGCCGAACGCGCCCGCATCATGGGCAACCCGGTGGAGCCCTGCGGCGTGCCGGGGCCGGCCATCGAGACCGCTGCCAGCACCTTTGCCAGCGGGGCCGCGGTGATCTCCGCCCGCTCGATGGTGGACGGGGCGGTGGTGCTGGTGGGCCGCGCCGGCAGCGGCGGCGTCGACAGCCGGGTGATCTCCGGCGGCTCCACCGACGACCGGGTCGTCAGCGGCAACCGGTAGGGCGATTGCCGACCTGACGGCCGAGACCGCCACTGCCCAAAGCGCAAACCCTAGAAATCGTCGCCCATGGGCAGCACCTCGTCGGCGGTGCGGCGCAGCTCGGCCCGCAGTTCGCGCAGCATCGCCGAGACTTCCGTGGGCTGCACCACGGCCCCGCGGATCAGCCCGTCAAAATGCTCCGTCAGTGCCCGCACATGCTCCATGGACGGGAACACGAAATACATCTGCCCGACATAGAGGGCGGCCCGGTTCGGCCCGAAGATGGTGAAGGGGGCCGAGAAGCGCTGCAGCCCGTCGAACAGGAACCAGCGGAAGGTGGGGTAAAGCTCCTCCACCCGCTCGCTCATCACGTCGAGCTGCTCCTCGCGCACCGCCCGCGGCAGCTTGCGCCAGATGCCGTGGCCGAGCGCGAAGCTCTCCATCGACTGGATGGAGGTGCAGGCTTCCATGTCGGTTTCCGGATGGCGCTGGAAGGCGAGCTGGGTGATCGCCGTCTCGATGCGCTGTTCGGGCCGCTGGGCGGAGAAATGCGCCAGCTCGTAGCGGATCACCGCCTCGGTCTTCAGGATGTCCGGCAGCGTCGCCGGCACGTAACGGATCTTGTAGCCGCGCGCCTCGCGATGCCAGGTGAGCAGCCGTTCGTCCGCCGGCGACAGGGCATCGCGCTCGATGCTCATCTGTTCGCGCACGATGTCCGGGCCGATCTGGCCGTCCTCGTGGGTGAGGCCCAGCAGCCAGTCCAGCCCGACGCGGCGAACCGAGGCGATGGCCACCAGGCTTTCCACCCGCGGCAACCGGTCGTTGTCCGGCGACAGGAGCTGCGACAGCGTCGACCGGTCGATGCCGACGGCGCGGGCAAACGCGCTGCGGTTGAGCCCGCTGTCGGCAATCACGCGGGCGAGGCGGCTGCGGAAGGTCTCCAGGAAGTCGCGGCGGTCGAGCGGGCGCGCCATATGTTGCTCTTGGTCACGCATTGTTGCGTATAATCACCAAATGACACGACTTGCTGACAAACGCGCCATCCTGTGCGCGTTCGCTGGATTGCGCAACAAAGGCCGCAGGTGTCCCATGGGGCAAGACGCCGCATGCACCGGGCCCGATCCGGCCCGTTTCCGCCGCGGCGGTCCCCGCCCGGCCAGAGTCATCTGGCCGCACTTCAGGAGGACGCATGCGCCGACCGTGGACACGGGAATGGCCGACCTGGCTGGTGGTGATCGCCGTCTACGGCGGCTATGTCGCGCTGACCTGGTTCCATGCCGCGATCCCCTGGTACGTCGCCGTTCCCCTGGGCGCACTGCTCATCGGTTGGCATTCCAGCCTGCAGCACGAAATCATCCACGGCCATCCCACGGGCCGCAGGGAGCTGGATACCGCGCTGGGCGCGATCCCGCTTTCCATCTGGCTGCCCTATGTGCTGTATCGGACGTCGCACCTTCGCCACCACCGCAATCGGCATCTCACGTGCCCGATCGAAGATCCGGAGAGCTACTACGTCACCGCGGCAACGTGGAACCGGCTGTCGCCGGGCGCCCGCGGCGTGCTGATCGCCCACCGGACGCTGCTCGGCCGGCTGCTGCTGGGCCCGGCGCTGGCCATGGCCGGCACCTGGGTGTCCCAGGCGCGCAGGATCGCCGCCGGCGACCGGGCGAGCCTGCGCATGTGGGCGGTGCACCTGGTGCTGGTGGCGTTGGTCCTCGGCTGGGCCATCGGGGTCGCCGGGGTGCCGGTGTGGATGTACGCCGCCTGGGTCTATCTCGGGCTGTCGCTGACGCTGGTGCGCTCGTTTGCCGAACACCGGCCGCATCCGGCGAGCGACCAGCGTACCGCCGTGGTGGACCGCGCCCCGCTGTTCGGGCTGCTCTTCCTGCACAACAACCTGCACGTTGCCCACCATGCCCGCCCGGGCCTGCCCTGGTACCGCCTGCCGGAGCTGGCGCGGACCATGGACGCGCGCGGCATCGCCGCCCGCGGCGCCGGGCTCTACCACGGCTATGCCAAGCTGGCGGCCCGCCACTTGCTGCGGCCGCTGGATCATCCGGTCCACCCGGCCCAAGCCGGTTCGGCGGTGACGACGGACCTGCGGCCGACCCCCGGCAAGGGCACCGGGCCGAGCGTCGCGGCCTAGGGCGGTATGCACCGCTGTTCATTCGCGTCCGGCCCACGCCCCCGCCGGGGACTGCCGGGCTGGTGGCGTCATGACCGCGCGCCCGGCCATCGTCTCCCTGGCCATGTACGTCCTGCCGGAAATCGAGTGGGCGCCCGCCGCATTGTGGCGCCGCATCGCGTCCGGCGTGCGCCATGAGGGCCTGCGCGAACTGGCCCTGCCCAACGAGGTCGACCAGGTCCGCGACCTGGCAGCACTGCTGCCCGGCCACAGCGTCGTATTCGGGCAGACCTGCGGCTATCCCTTCACCCATGCGCTGACCGGCCGGCTGCAGCTCATCGGCACACCGGTCTACGACGCGCCTGGATGCCGCGGCCCGTTCTACCGCAGCCTGGTGCTGGTGCGGGCGGAGTCCGCCCTGCGCACGCTCGGCGACCTGCGCGGCCATGTGGTGGCGGTCAATGGCTGGGACAGCCAATCCGGATGGAACGCCCTGGCTGCCCTGGTGGCGCCGCTGGCCCTGCGCGGGCATTTCTTCTCCGGTGCCAGGGTCACCGGCTCGCACGCCCAAAGCCTGGCGGCGGTGCGTGCCGGCCAGGCCGATGTGGCGGCGATCGACTGCGTGACCTTTGCACTCCTGCACAAGCACCGGCGCGCCGCGGTGACCGGCTTGCGCGTGATCGCGGAGACGGAGGAGGCGCCGGCGCTGCCCTTCGTGACCGACGCCGACACGCCGCCGGAGGTGGTGTCGGCCCTGAAGCGAGCGCTTCTGGGGGCGCTGGCCGACCCGGCCCTGGCCGAAGCGCGCGAAGAGCTGCTGCTGAACTGGGTGGAGGACCTGCCACCGGCCGCCTACGACGCGATCTCGGAGATGGCGTCGCGCGCCATTCCCGCCCCGGCCTCGGCGCGCCCCGGCGGCTGATCGGCCCTGCGGCTGATCGGCCCTGCGGCTGATCGGCCCTGCGGTCGCGCCTCCGTTCCGTCCGGCCCTACTCCGCGCGATAGAGGAAGTAGCGGCCGGGCTGCACGCCGTCGGGCTCCGGCAGCGGCACCAGGGCATCCACCTCCAGCACGTGATTGGCCACCACCACGCCGCCGGGATGCAGCAGCCGGGTAAGCCACGGCCCGATCAACCGGGCGAGCGGCCCGTCGGTCTCCTCCACCCCGGTGCCCAAGTCGGTGTGCGCCAGGACGACGCTGCCACCGAGGTGGCGGGCCGCTTCCGGCAAGGTGTCGGCGACCTCGCCGAGGAACAGCCGGTCGCGCGGCGGCACGCAGCTCGGATGCGCCTTCACCCGGCGGTCGAACACGTAGATCGCGCGCTCCGGCAGGATCTCCCGCAGGTGATCGTAGGTGCGGCCGTTGCCGAGCCCCAGCTCGATCACCGACCCCGGCAGGTCGGCCACCGACTGGGCCGCCCAGTTGAGGCAGGTACGCTGCGCCTGCATGCGGCGGATGAAGCTGTCGAGACGGCTCATGGCGCGCCGAGGGTCCCTGGCCCGATCATCTCCGGTACCGCTGCCGCCGGCGCCTGCGCTCCGCGGCGGGTCACGCGTCCGCGGCGGCGGGCGTGCGCCCGGTGTCCGCCTGGATGTTGGCTTGGATGTTGGCTTGGGCTAGCGCCTTGGTGGTGCGCTCCAGGCGGCTGGCCAGCACCCGCATGATCTCCACCGCCATATGCGGGAACTCCTGGATCAGGCGCAGGAACAGGTCCTTGGAGATAGCCAGCGTCACCACCTCGCCCACCGCCCGCACCGTGGCGGTGCGCGGCGTGTCGCAGAGGATGGCGATCTCGCCCACGAAATCGTTGCTGGTGACCTGGGCCACCCGCTGCGGCCCATCCGGCGTCGCCACCACCACCTCGGCCTCGCCGCTGACGATGATGAAGGCGCGCGTGCCGATCTCGCCCTCCTCGCACAGCGTTTCGCCGTCGGCGAAGGTGAGGCGTTCGCTGGTGAAGGCAAGCAGCTTCAGCTTGGAGTCTTCCATCCCCGAAAACAGCGGGATCCGCTTCAGCAGCTCCACCTCGTCCTGCAACCCCAAGGCACGCCTCCTTCCGGCCGGGCCGAACACGCGTGCGGCCACCGCCCCGTTCCGCTGGCCAGCAGGCGGAAGCATGCCAGAGTTCGGGGGCTTTGTCGGCCCCCGAAGTCGGCACGGGGCAAATGCTTCCGGTCCGAGCGAACGACGCTGTATGATAGCCGATTGGTGGTGAAGGGGCGGGCCTGCGCCCGGCCGCTCGACGCCACGATCGAGGGAGATCGCCGGTGATTACGCCCGCCTTTGCGCGAACCATGGCCGACTACAACGCGGTGATGAACAACGACCTCTACGGCGTGGCGTCCCAGTTGGACGATGCCGAGCGGCGGCGCGACCGCGGTGCCTTCTGGCACTCCATCCACGGCACGCTGTGCCACCTGCTGTGGGCGGACACCATGTGGATGTCCCGCTTCGCCGGCTGGCAGGCGCCACCGGTGGTGTTGAAGGACAGTGCCGGCTGGTACGACGACTTTGCGGAGATGACCGAAGCGCGGCACAAGGCCGATGCCGGCATCGGCCTGTGGGCCGACGGGCTGACGGACGCCAAGCTGACCGGCGATCTCACCTGGTACAGCGGTGCTGCGGGCCGCGAGTTCACCTATCCGGTGGCCTTCCTGGTGGCGCATTTCTTCAACCACCAGACCCACCACCGCGGCCAGGCCCATGCCCTGCTGACGGCGGCCGGCGCCACGCCCGGCGCCACCGACATCCCCATGCTCATCGAACCGGCAGCTTAGCGGGCCGACGGCACCCGGAGGTCGCATTGGCGCTCAAGGTCGATGAGGCTGCGCGCGCGATTGCGTTGCGCAGATTTGCCTTGCCGGAGTGCCTGCATGTCCCCGTCGCAGCGATCAGCCAAGAAGCAATTCTGAGCCATATAGGAGATATTCGTTCTGTTCTCTCTGCAGGAGTTCCCAACAAGGCACTTCTTGTAGAGGCCGGCGACTTGGCCCCCAGAGATGACCGGCTACCCATCTGGCAATTGAGCGAGTCCGCCGTACTTTCACGGAAGTCTCAGGTATGGGTCCATGTCGAATTCACGCGATACAGAGAAGCCTATGCAAGAGCATTCCCAGAGGAGCCACTGGACGGACGGATCATCAGTCACTCGATGAATCGCCGGCTCGCGCGTGCGCAAGGCTTTCAATATATTAGAGTCGTTCCAATATCACGCCGCGCCAATTCGAGTAGCGCTCTCTCCGAGTCTTGGGGCGTTACACACCATCTCCGGTCACAATCCACACCGGCACTGCGCCGCGGCAACGCCTCCATCCGCTATGCCGATCTTACCGACCTGATGGTGATGATGGACTTGATGGTGGGAGGGGGTGTGATGGACGCGGTCAACCAGGCGCAGGCTTTGGTTTCCGTCGCCCCTGCCGTCCCCTCTACGTGAGCAGCCTTGTCACATGGCCCATCTTGCGGCCGGGCCGGGCTGCGGCCTTGCCGTAGAGGTGCACGCTGGCGCCCGGATCGGCGGCCAGGGCCGCCCACTCGTCGGCTTCGGCACCCAGCAGATTGACCATCTCCGCCCGCCCGCGCACGCCGGGGTCGGCCACCGGCAGCCCCACCAGTGCTCGCACCAGGTTGGTGAACTGGCTGACGCGGCAGCCCTCGATGGTCCAGTGGCCGGAATTGTGGGGCCGCGGCGCCAGCTCGTTGACCAGCAGCCGGCCGTCGGTGGTGGCGAACATCTCCACCGCCAGCACGCCCACCATGTCGAGCCCTTCGATCAGCCGCACGGCGATGGCCTGGGCGGCCTCCTGGCGGTCCTCGAAGTCGGGTGCCGGGGCCAGGGTGTGCTTCAGGATGTGGTTCTCGTGGCGGTTCTCCACCGCCGGATAGCACACCACCCGGCCCGTCCGGTCGCGCGCCGCGATCACCGAGACCTCGCACTCGAACGCCACGAACTTCTCCAGCACGCACAGCCGGGCCCCCACCGCCAGCCAGGCATCGTCGGCCTCGTGGGGATGGCGGATCAGCGCCTGGCCCTTGCCGTCGTAGCCCATGGTGTTGGCCTTGAGCACGCACGGCCCCTCAAGCTGCTCCACCAGGGCCGGCAGCACCGAGGGGTCGGGCACCACGCGAAAATCCGCCGTGCCGATCCCCAGGCAATTAACGAAGACCTTCTCCGCCAGCCGGTCCTGGCACACCGCCAAGGCGCCCGGACCGGGGTGCACAGGCACTTGGCCGGCCAGGTGAGCCACCGTGTCGCAGGGGATATTTTCAAACTCGTAGGTGACGACGTCGACGGCGCGGGCAAAAGCGTCCAGCGCGTCGCGGTCGCCGTAGTCGGCAAGCGTGGTCCGGTCGGTTACCTGGCTCGCCGGCGCATCGGCGTCCGGGCAGAAGATGTGGCAGCGGTAGCCCATGGCGGCCGCCGCCAGGGCGGTCATGCGGCCGAGCTGGCCGCCGCCCAGAATGCCGATCACCGCACCGGGGGCAAGCAGGTCGGTGCTGCTCACGACGGCCGGTCCGTCACCGGGGCTTCGGCGACGGCGTCGCTGCGGGCGGCCCGCCAAGCCTCTAGCGCCGCTGCAATTTCCCGATCGCCGAGCGCGAGGATGGAGGCCGCCAGCAAGGCCGCGTTGACCGCCCCGGCCTTGCCGATGGCCAGCGTGCCCACCGGCACGCCGCCCGGCATCTGGACGATCGACAGCAGGCTGTCGAGCCCCTTCAGCGCCTTGCTTTCCACCGGCACGCCCAGCACCGGCAAGGTGGTCATGGCCGCCGTCATGCCCGGCAGATGCGCGGCCCCGCCCGCACCCGCGACGATGACGGCAAGGCCGCGCTCGCGCGCAGACTTGGCATAGGCGTAAAGCCGGTCGGGCGTGCGGTGCGCTGATACGATCCGCGCCTCGTAACAAACTTTCAATTCATCGAGTGTACTGCACACATGTTGCATCGTTTCCCAGTCGGACTGGCTGCCCATGATCACGCCCACGCGCGGGGAGGATTTACGATTGGCATCGGTCATGGGTATTGTCCCATTGGGAATACTTCAAATCGGGTCGCTCGGGGATTGCCGCATCCCTGAACCGGTGGGCAACGGGAGCACCATCCGGTCTTGTACGGCGACCACACCGGATCAGGCAACGCACTGGACAACCGACAGGGGTTTCGGCAGGTCAGACGCGACGCCGGCAGAAAGGAACAGTGAATGAAGGTTTCGGGCGTCGGCCCAGTCGGCACTCCGGCGCGCGTCGGTCGCGTGCGCGGTCCCCGCGCTGCGGGCGCGGTGGAAAGCGGGATCGGCCCCCGGTCGGTGGTGGATGTGGCGCGCTTCCTCGGCATCACCGAGGAAGAGCTGACGCCCAACGTGCGGTCGGGACTGGAACGCCTGCTGGACGAGGTCGAGCGGCTCCGCAAGGAGACCGAACACATGGCCAAGCGGGTCCAGTACCTGGAGCAGTTGGCCGACGAGGACTTCCTCACCCCGATCCTCAACCGGCGCGCCTTCGTGCGCGAACTGTCCCGCGTGATCGCGTTTGCCGAGCGCTACCACTCGACGTCGAGTGTGCTCTATTTCGACGTCAACGGCATGAAGACGATCAACGACACCCACGGCCATGCCGCGGGCGATGCCGCGCTCAACCACGTGGCCGGGCTGCTGCTGGCCAATCTGCGCAGCTCCGACACGGTGGGCCGGCTGGGCGGCGACGAGTTCGGCGCCATCCTCCACCAGGCGGACATCGAGACCGCCAAGATCAAGGGCCGCGAACTGGTCGAGTCCATCCGCACCACGCCAATGACCTACGCCGGACACGAGATCACCATCGACATCGCCTTCGGTGCCTTCGCCTTCGACGGGCAGCGCTCGGCCGACGAGATCCTCGACCACGCCGACAAGGAAATGTACGCCGACAAGCGGCGCCGGCGGGGCGACACCCCCAGCCGCTGACGCCCTCGGGCTCCTCGCCGCCGTCATGCCGCCGGCAGGAGGTGCGCCAGGGTGAACAGCTCGCGCGGCTCGTCCACCCCGCGCAGCAGGTGACAGCCCACGGAGACGAAGCGGTCCGCCAGGGCGCCGGCCCGCACGAAATCGGCGGACGCCAGGAGCGGCGTGTCCAGCGCATCGCATTTGGCTTCGATGCGGCTGCATTCGTTCACCGCCGGGCCGATCACCGTGAAGTCGAGCCGCCGCTCGCTGCCGACATTGCCGTAGAACACCTCGCCCACATGCAGCGCCAGGTCGACCGGCATGGTGGGCTCGCCCACTGCGCGACGCTGCCGGTTGAGCTGGTCGGTCTGCTGCAGCACCGCTTCCGCCGCCGCCAGGGCCGCGCGGCAGCGCGCCGTGCGGTCGGCTTCCGACAGCGCGAAGGAGGCGAGCATGCCGTCGCCGAGGAACTTCAGCACCTCGCCGCCATGGGCCTCCACCGGATCGGCCATGCACGACAGGTAGCCGTCCAGCGACTGCACCAGGCGGTTGCGGTCGTAGGTTTCCGACAGGCGGGTGAAGCCGCGCAGGTCGCCCAGCAGCAGGGCGGTGCCGATGGTCAGCGTCTCGCCGCGGCGGATGGAGCCCTGCAGCACCCGGCGGCCCGCCTCCCGGCCCAGATAGGTCGTCGTCAGCGACAGGCCGGCCATGTAGAAGACATGCGACCGTGCGGCCACGGCCATGGCCGGCGTGACGGCCCGCAGCGCCGCCAGATCGCTGTCGGAAAATCCACCCGGCGCATGGGTCGCCCACGACCCCGCCACGCCGCTGTCCACCCTCTCGGCCCGCCCGCCTTCGAAAAAGTAGGGCAGGACGTAGACCAGGTAGTCGGTCGCCCCGGCCGCGGCGAGGTCCTTGAGCATGGGGAAGCGCTCCACGCCCTCGCCCTCGGCGATGCGGAAGCGCCGGCTGGACAGCATCTCCGCAGCACTCTCACCGCCCAGGCCGTTGGCCGCGATCTGCCGTTCCCACCTTTCGACGATCCATTTCAGCGGGCTGCGCAACCAGGCTTCGCCGCTGCGCGAGTCCTGGTGGGAGAAGGTGTTGCTTTCGACGCCCGCCGCCTCCGTCCAGGTATAGCCGACGGCTTCGTACTGGGGATCGAGCAGGGTGCCGGCGATGTGGCCGCGCGCCACCGGCACGCCCAGGGCCTGCAAGCGGGCCACGGTTCCCGCCAGCAGCCGCGGCACCGGCGTGGCCAGGAGCCCCTGGCCGAGCAGCCAGTCCTTGAGCGCGTCGACGCCGGCCGCGCGCGCCGCCTCCATCACGCCGGGTCGCGCGACAGTCCGCGCGCCGTCAGCGCGTCGAGATAGGTCTGCCAGATGGCCACACGGTTCTGCCCCAGCTCGTAGAGATAGGCCCAGGTATAGATGCCGGTGGCGTGGCCGTCGTCGAACACGATGCGCACGGCATAGTGCCCCACCGGCTCCACCGCGGTGATGCGCACCTGGCGCTTGCCGGCGACGATCTGCTTCTGCGCCGGGGAGTGCCCCTGCACCTCTGCCGACGGGCTTTCCACCCGCAGGAGTTCGGCGGTGAAGGTAACGGTCTCGCCGTTGTCGAACGCTACGCTGAGGGTACGGTCGGCTGCGTTGGCGCGGATTTCCACCGGCCAGGGGGGGGACTCCGTAGGGGTCATCGCACCGGATCGCCCTTCAGCGACCGCGCTTCGTCCACCAGCATGATCGGAATGCCGTCACGGATCGGATAGGCCAGCCCCGCCTGATCGCTGATCAGCTCCTGGGCAGCGGCGTCGTAGCGCAGCGGCCCCTTGGTCAGCGGGCAGACGAGGATCTCCAAAAGTTTGGGATCGACCCTGGGCGGGGCTGCGGCATCTTCGGGCTTGGACATCGGCGGGGGGCTCCACGGGGTTCCGGCGCAGTGATCTGGCCAGCACCCAACCATATGGGGAGGGGCCCTGCCAATGCCATCGCTGCGTGTGCTCTGGAGCCGTTCAGTCGGCCCCCACCGTGGCGCTGCGGCGTTCCAGCAGCAGCACGTCGCGCCAATGCCCGGCGAGCGGTCCGAAACCCATGCGGCCGAGCCGGCGCCGCCGGCCCACCTCGGCGAACCCGGCTGCCCGGTGGACGGCGATGCTGGCGGCGTTCTCCGGAAAGATGCCGGCCTGCAGGGTCCAGATGCCGGCGGCTTCCGATGCCGCCGTCAACGCGTCCAACAGCCGCCGGCCAAGCCCGCTGCCACGCGCCCGTGCGGCCATGTAGAGGCTGACCTCGCACACGCCAGCATAGATGCAGCGGCCGGACACCGGCGACAGTGCCGCCCAGCCCAGCACCCCGGCGGAGTCCTCCGCCACCAGGCGGCAGCCGGCGAGATGGCCCCCATCCCAGGCCGGCCAGTCCGGCACCGTTTCCTGGAAGGTGGCGTGGCCGGTGGCGATGCCTTCGCCATAGATCGCCAGCACGGCGGCGGCGTCTCCATCCACCATGGGGCGCAGGCGCACGCCCGCCGGCTGCGGTGCCAGGGCCGATGGCGGGACGGGGTTCGGCCCGGCGATGGGTTCGCTGGTGCTCAATGGCGTGCCGGATCGCAACTGGACCCGCCGGGCGGGGCCGACATCTCCAACAGCGTCGTCATCAGGTCGGCGCGTTCGGCCAGCGTTTGCGCTTCCAGAAGCGCCTGCTTTTCCGGCGGCTCGAACGGGCAGATCATGGCCAGCGAGGTGATCAGGCGCTCATCCGGCGTTTCGCGCACGGCCTGCCAGTTGGCCCTGAGCCCGTTGCGCTCGAAGAACTCCATCAGGCAGGCAAGGAAGCGGTCGCGGTCGAACTCGATGGGATCGGGCTCTTCCAGGTCCTCGCCGAAGGGTTCCCAATCCACCTGGACGCGGCGGTAGCCCCGCGTGGTCGGCAGCTCCGACAAGACGGTGTAGCGGCTGACGCCCTTGAGCGCGATCAGGTAGCGGCCGTCGTCGGTCTCCTCGAACGAGGCGATGCGCCCGGCACAGCCGATGGAATAGACCTCCGGCGCCGGCGTCCGGGCGCAAGGCTCGCGCGGCTGGATCATGCCGATCAGCCGGTCGCCCGCGAGCGCGTCGTCGACCATGTTGAGGTAGCGCGGCTCGAAAATGTTGAGCGGCAGCACGCCCCGCGGCAGCAGCAGCACCCCCGTCAACGGGAAGATGGGGATGGTGCTGCTGAGGTCCGCCTGGGCCGCCACGGCCATCCTCCGCGCGGCTCAGGAAAACAGGATGGAGGAGAGGCGGCGGCGGGCCGACAGGGTCAGCGGGTCGGTGGGACCGAATGCCTCGAAATACTTCACCAGCTCCTTGCGGGCGGCTTCTTCGTTCCAGGTGCGGTCACGGCGCACGATTTCCAGCAGGCTGGCCACCGCCTCCGCGCGGGCACCCGCGGCGAACTGCGCCTGGGCCAGTTCGAAGCGGCTTTGGTGGTTTTCGGGATCGGCCGCCACCTTGGCCTCCAGCGCCGCCAGGTCGCCGCTGGCCGACATGGCCTGCAGGGCCAGATCGAGCGCGCTCTGCACCGACACGAGGCGGGCATCCAGCTTGGCTTTGGGCGAAGCCTGGTCGAGCACCTGGCGCGCTTCGTCGGTGCGGCCGAGCTGCATCAGCGCGCGTGCCAGCCCGGCCCGCGCCTCCACCTGCTCGGCGTCGTGCTGCAGCACTTGGCTGTAGATCGAGCCGGCCGACTGCCAGTCGCCGGCGTCCACCATCTCCTTGGCCTGGGCCAGCGCATCGTCCACCGGGCTCGACTTGCCGCCGAGGCCGGCCAGCCGCTCGATGAACTGCTTCACCTGGCTTTCCGGCAGCGCCCCCTGGAAATAGTCCACCGGACGGCCCTGGAAGAAGGCGTAGACCGTGGGGATCGACTGGATGCGCATCTGCCCGGCGAGCGCCTGGTTCTCGTCGATGTTCAGCTTGACGAGTTTGACCTTGCCGCCGGCCTGGCGCACCGCCTTTTCCAGCGCGGGACCGAGCTGCTTGCACGGCCCACACCACGGTGCCCAGAAGTCCACCAGCACCGGCACGGACATCGACGCTTCGATGACGTCGGCCGTAAAGCTCGCGGTCGAGGTATCCTTGATCAGGTCGGCGGCGTTTCCCGCCCCCGCGTTCAGCAGTACGTCCATCGGTCTCTATCCACGGATTAGGGGTAACGTTGTGCGCTTTTCTCACCCGACAAGCCAGTCAGGGCACGTCCAGATCCACGATCTGGGGGGTGTGGCCGCAGGCTTCAATGAAGCGCAGCAGACCGTCGCGGCCGATCGCCGTGGTCATGCTGTTGTTGAGCGGGTGGAAATTCAGCACATCGTGGGCCATCAGCCCGGCATCCAGAACCGGCTGCACAGCACCTGCGGTGTCGTTGATCAGGGCAAACGGCGTGACGGCGCCGGGAATGACGCCAAGCGCCGTCATCAGCCGCTCCGGCGAGCCGAACGACAGGCGGCCCGAGCCGATGCGCTCGGAAAACGCCTTCAGGTCGACCGCCCGGTCCTCCTCGCACACCAGCAGCCACTGCACGCCCTTCTTGTTGCGCAGGAAGAGGTTCTTGGAGTGGCCGCCGGGGAGGATGCCGCGCAGCGACTTCGCCTCCTCCACCGTGAACACCGGCGGATGGGCAACCGTGGTGACCGGGATGTCCAGTTCCGCCAGGCGCGCCATCAGGCTGTCCGTCGTGTGGCGCGCGGACGCTGATTCGGCTGACGGATCATCAGAGGGGGGGGCGGCGGCATCGGTCATGGTGCGGGTCCGGCGGTTGCGGGGCGTCCGAGCACTCCAGAGAGGGCTTTAGCGGACCAAACACGCCCGGCGGTCCTCCTGCAACCCTGGCGGTGTCCGGACGCGGATGCGGGCTGCCGTCGAAGGGCTTGCAAAGGCCGGACGAGTGGCTATGATCCGCCGCCTCGATTGCCGGCGGGCACGGGCCAAGCCCCGTCATTGCCGCCGGTAAGCCCCTTGATCCGGCCTGCGATGCCGGTCCTGTGGGCTACGAGCGCGGGCGTAGCTCAGGGGTAGAGCGCAACCTTGCCAAGGTTGAAGTCGAGGGTTCGAATCCCTTCGCCCGCTCCAAGTCTTGCATGTCCAGCCCGGACACATGGGTGACGTTTTGTACCGGAGACATGGGTAGCACCCTGGCTCCGCCGACGGCGGAATGCTGCTGCCGCCGGGTCGCTCCATCGCGCACGGCAATTCAAGACCGCTTACGCAAGCGCGCGCCAATCAAGCTAAGGGCGGATTGATTAAATGGGTCCGCCATCCTCAGCCAGGGGACGGAACCGCTCGCCCTTTCGCCCTGAGCTGAGCCCGATCGGGCGCCGCCGCCGGAATTCCCCAGCGGTGCCACGGCCGTGCCATCGGCCCCTGCCAGCCTGCCAAGATCCGAACAGAGGCCGGCAAGTGATTCGCGTGTCGGTAACAGGACTCGCCGCAGATGCGCGCCGAACAAGGCTGCCGAACCCCTGAAAAGGCCAGGTCCGCGGCCGGCGCGCGGAAGCAGTTGTCGGGGCAAGTGCCGATGGTCTATTGTCAATCCATCGGAAAATGAAAGCGTTACCGCCAGTTCTTAAGGCACGGAGTCGGTGATGGCGAAGGGCAAGGCGGCGCCCCGGGCGGGCCGCGGTACCATCGGTACCCGGCGGCCGGGCGGGCCGTCGGCGATCGGGCTTGCGGCAGCCGCGGCCCTGGTCTGGTTCACCGCAGCGCACGGCACGGCCCGCGCCCAGGTGGTGGTCGGCGGCGACGGCGGGGCCTCGGCGGTCACCGTCGATCAGGGCGTGCTCGATGCCCTGGGCCCGGCACCGGCCGGCACCGCACCGCCGCCCTCGGGTCCGCCCGCCGGGGCACCGGTGAATATCCGCCCGCAGACGCCCTATGTACCGCCGCCTGCAGCGCCGATGCCGGCGGCCACGCACGCGCCCGCCGCTGCCGAGCCGCCGCCTGAGGCCGAGCCCGCGGCAACCCAGCCGCCGGAGCCGGAGCCGGCACCCCAGCAGGCGGTGGAAGCCGCCGCCGATCGGTCGCAGTGGCAACCGCCGCCGCCGGGCCAGCGCCCCCCGGTCGCCATCCCCGAGCCGGCCCCGGTGGCGGAAGAGTTGGTGGCCGAAGAGCCGCCGGCAGACGTGGCCGCCGATACGCCCTCGCCGCAGCCGGCCGAGGTGCCGCAGCGCGTCGCCCCCTTCCAGCCGCCACGACCGGGCCTGCGTCCGCAGCCGCCGGCCGCTCCTGTCGAGATCGCCGAGGCCGCACCGCCGGAGAACGACGGCGTGGTCGCCGATGTGCGGCCCGAGCCGCCTGAGATCCCCGACGCGCCGGGCATCGTCGCCACCAGCCCGCCGGCCCCGCCGGTGCCCGAACAGGTGCCCCCGGCGGACGTGCCCGACCGGCCGGACATCGTGGCCGACGCTCCGCCGCCGGCCCCGGTGATCCTGGGCGATCATCCCGCGGTGCCGCGCGAAGCCGACCCGGAGATGGACGCGCTGACGAGCGGCGAGGAGGCCGCCGCGGAAACCCAGCTCGCCTCTCTGCCGCCCTCCCTTGGCGGCGGTGCCATGGCGATGGACGAAGAGACCCTGACCATCCCCTTCACGGCCGACGCCATCGACCTGCCCGCTGCGGCCCTGCCGGTACTGGACGAGTTGGCCAACCGCATGGAGGCCAACCCCGGCTTGCGCCTGCAGGTGCTCGCCTACGCCAGCGGCGGCAGCGGCAGTGCCGCACGCTCCACCTCGCTCAACCGGGCCATCGCGGTGCGCAGCTACCTGATGGACCGCGACATCCGGCGAACCCGCATCGACGTCCGGGCGCTCGGCGACACCGCGTCGGACGGCTCGCCCGACCGCATCGACCTGGTGATCGCGCCATGAGCCTGGCCGAGATGCATGCCCGCGCCCGCGGCGGCGAGGTGCCGGCCTTTTCCCGGCCGTCGCGCTACATCAACCGCATGGCGCTGTTCGTCGGCGGCGTGGCGGTGGTGGCGCTGCTGCTGGTCCAGGGCCTGTCGGGTGCCTTCATGGCCAACCCGGCGCTCAACGGCGTCATCGTCGGCCTGCTGCTCGTCGGCATCGGCTTTGCCTTCCGCTCGGTGGTGCGGCTGGGCCGCGAGATCGACTGGCTGACCTGGTATCAGACCTATATCAGCCACCCCCGGCCGCAGACGATTACGCCGCCGCGCCCAACCCTGCTGGCGCCCATGGCGCGCATGCTGGGCGACCGGCCGCGCCGGCTGAGCCTGTCGGCGACCTCGCTGCGCTCGTTGCTGGACGGCATCGATGCGCGCCTGTCGGAAGGCCGCGAGCTGTCGCGCTACCTGATCGGCCTGCTCATCTTCCTCGGCCTGCTCGGCACCTTCTGGGGGCTGTTGCAGACGGTGGGAGCGGTCAGCGACGTGATCGGCAACCTGTCGGTCAGCCGCGGCGAGCTGGCCATCGTCTTCGCCGAGCTTCAGGCCGGCCTGGAAGCGCCCTTGGGTGGCATGGGTACGGCCTTCAGCTCGTCCCTGTTCGGGCTCACCGGCTCGCTGGTGCTGGGCTTTCTGGAGTTGCAGGCGAACCAGGCCCAGTCGCGCTTCTTCAACGAGCTGGAGGACTGGCTGTCGGGCAATGTCCGCCTCACCGCCGGTGCCTCCGCCGGCGACGGCGAGGCCGGCAGCGTCAACGCCTATGTCTCCGCCTTGCTCGACACCACCGCGGAGGCCATGGACAAGCTGGAGCGCTCGGTCTCCCGCACCGAGGAGGCACGGCGCCGCGAGGCCGCCAACCTGGGCGCCCTGATCGACAACCTGTCGACCCTGATCGACCGCATGGAACACCAGCAGACCCAGATGACGCGCATCGCCGAGACCAACGGCGACCTCGCCGTCGCCATGTCCAAGCTGAGCCAGACCGCCCAGGACGGGCGCTTCGGCCTGGACGGGCCGAGCCGCGACCACCTGCGCACCATCGATGCCAAGCTGGCCCAGCTCGTGGCCGACGCCGCCGAAGGCCGCGAGCGCATGATCGAGGAGGTCCACGGCGAGTTCCGCATGCTCGCGCGCACCATCGCCGCGGTTTACGAAGACCCCGGCACCCCTGGCACGCCCGCCACCCCCGCCGCGCCGCCGGCACCGCCGGACCTGCGCCGCTGAGCGGTTGACCATGCTCGCCACCCGCAACCGCAGAGCCGCCCGCCCGCCCAACATCTGGCCGGGCTTCGTCGATGCCCTGTCGTCCTTGCTGCTGGTGGTGATGTTCCTGCTGCTGGTGTTCGTGCTGGCGCAGTTCTTCCTGTCCACCATGCTGTCGGGCCAGGACGACCTGGTGGACCGGCTGACCCGGCAGATCGAGGATCTGGACGGCCGCCTGCAGATCGAACAGGCAGCCGGTGCCGCCTTGCGCGAGCGCTTCGCCGCGCTCACCGTCGACCTGCAGAACGCGCGCACCGAGCGCGACGAGCTGGCGCGTGCCGCCGACAGCCTGAGCGACCAGCGTCAGGCGCTGGAAGACGAGTTGCAGGCCGCCCTCGACCGCGTGGCGGCGGAGGAAACCAGCGGCGCCGACCGCGATGCCGAGCTGGACGATGCCTACGCCACCATCACGGCCGACCGCGAAACCATCGAGTTGCAGCTTCGCGAAATCGCCAGCCTGCAGGAAGACATCCGCGCGCTGCGCACCGTGCGCGGCGACCTGGAAGCGGAGGTGGCAGCCCTGTCGCTGGCGCTGGACGCCGCCCGGGCGGAAGCCGAACAGCTCGGCGTCGACCTGTCGGAAACCCAGTCCCTGGTCGCGCTGCTGGAACAGCGGCTGGCCGAACGCAACAGCGAACTCGCCCGCCTCAACGACACGCTTACGGCCGAGCAGGACCGTGCCGCCACCCTCGCCGCCGATCTGGAGGAGGCGACCGAGCGGGCCGACCGCACCACGGCGGAGCTGGCATCGCAAAGCGAGCGGGCCGACCTGATGGCGCGCCGCCTGGACGACCAGGCGGTCCGCGCACGCGACCTGCAAACGCAACTCGACGACCGCACCGTCGCCATGGCCGACCTGGACGCGCAACTCGCTGCGTTGCAGGACCAGATGGAAGCCGCCACCGCCCAGCTTGCGGCCGCCAACGCCGACATCGCGCGGCTCGCCGGCGCGCTCGCCATCACCGAGGCGGACAACCGGGCGCTGCGCCGGGACTACGAAAACGTGGTGGCGCTGCTGTCGGACACCAGCGAGCAGCTCGACACCGCGTCCAGCGAGAACGAAGCGCTGGAGCGCGAACTTGCCCAGACGGAAACCCGCAACGAGGAGCTGGTGTCTAGCCTCGACACCGCCAACGCGCGCGGGGCGGAGCTGTCCACGGCCCTGGAAGATACCGCTGCCCAGAATGCCGTGATGCGCCGGGAGCTGGACCGGATCGAAGCCGAGCAGGCCGATCTGGCGGCCCAGGTGGACGCGCGCGAGGCCACCAACAGCGAACTGCGCGGCCGCCTGCACCTGAGCGACGCGGAAATCATCCGCCTGCGCGACCTGTTGAGCGCGCGCGAGGGCGAGATCGCGACGCTGGCCGGCGACGTCTCCCAGGCCAACCAGCTCGTGGACGACCTGCGCACCGCACTTAACGAGGCCGAGGCGGAGGGCGACGACCTGCTGGTGCAGCTCCGCCTCAGCGAGGAGGACCGCGATCGCCTGCGCGCCGAACTGGCCACGCTGCGCGACCGCCGCAACCGGCTGGAAACCGAACTGGCGGCGGCGGAGGAGCGCACCGTGCTGGCCCAGCGCGAGATCGACGACCGCGACGTGCGCATCCAGGAGTTGGTCGAACGGTTGTCGATCACCGCCGCCGACCTGGACGCCTCGCGCGACCAGGCCGAGGCCGCCGCGGCGGACGGGGCCGACCTGCGCGACGAGATCGCCGCCCTCAACCAGCGCCTGGCCGAGGTGCAGGGGGCGCTCGATGCCTCGCGCGCCACGGTGCAGGACCAGGAGATCGAGATCGCCCGCCTGGACGCCGACCTCAACCAGGCGCTGTTGCGCCGCGTGCAGGAACTCGGCCGCTACCGTTCGGAATTCCTCGGCCGGCTGCGCGAGGTGTTGGGCGGCCGCGACGACGTGCGGGTGGTGGGCGACCGCTTCGTCTTCCAGTCCGAAGTGCTGTTCGCTTCCGGCTCGGCCACGCTGCAACCGGACGGCCGGCGCCAGCTCGCCCAGTTCGCCAACGAGCTGCTGTCGATCATCGACGAGCTGCCCGACGACATCGACTGGGTGCTGCGGGTGGACGGCCACACCGACCGGCGGCCCATCCACACCGAGGACTTCCCCTCCAACTGGGAGCTGTCGACCGCACGGGCCACCTCGGTCGTCCGCTTCCTGGTGGAAGCGGGCGTGCCGGAAGGCCGGTTGGCGGCCGCCGGCTTCGGCGAGTTCCAGCCGCTGGACCCGCGCGAAACCGACGAGGCCTACCGGCGCAACCGGCGCATCGAGCTGCAGCTCGACCAGCGGCTCTCCACCGAACCGGGGGTGGGGGGCGGCCCCTGAGGCCGGTGCCGCGGCGGCGCAAACACCATCCGGCGCGGGCCGGACAGGTATGTTAATATCCTCCGGTATGCTGGCGGAAGGCGCAGCGCCGGAGAACTTGTGCATTTTCAGTTCAAGCTGCACCAGCCCACTCCCCCGCCCGGCCACCCAATATTTTACAATGGCTTGGGTGGCCGGGCAGGGGAGTGGGCTGGAACTGAACCAATGGCGGCGGATGCCGCCCTAGCGTGAGGCGATCATGGCAGGCAGAAGCTGGGCGGCAGTGGCATTCGTGCTGGCGATGGCGTGCGCCCAAGGGACATTGGCCCAGCTCGACCTGGTGGCCGAACCGCCGCTGATCCAGGCGATCCGGCAGAACGATCTCGACGAGGTGCGCGATGCCCTGACGCTGGGCCGCTCGGCGCGCGTCACCTCCAACAACGGCACGTCTGCGCTGACCATCGCCGTGGAAACGGCCAGTGCCGCCATCGTGCAGGAATTGCTGGAAGCGGGGGCCCTGCCCGGCTTGGCCGACCGCACCGGGGAAACGCCGCTGCATGCCGCCGCGCGGCGCGACCGGCCCGACGTGGTGGCGCTGCTGATCGCCCACGGCGCCGACGTGGACGATGCCAACCGCCAGGGCCTGACGGCGCTGATGACCGCTGCCCGCAACGAGTGCCCGGGCGTGGCCGAGGTACTGCTGGCAAACGGCGCCGACCCGCTTGCCACCGATTTCACCGGGCGTACCGCGGAGGATTGGGCGATCGCCAGCCGCTCCACCCGCACCCTGCAGGTGCTGCAGAACCGATAGGTTGCTGCGGGCTCTTCTCAGCGCAGGCGGAAGGTCACCGGCACGGTGAGCTGAAGCCGGTCGACGCCCAGCGCAGCGGGGATCGGCGGCAGCGGATCGGCCGCCGCCACCATGGCATCGATCGCCTGATCGAGCGCGCGGTCGCCGGTGCTGGCCGCCAGCACGTGGCCGAGCACGCGACCGTCGGCCGCCACCGTCACGGTCAACAGGCCGGTACCTTCCGCTCCGCGCATGCGGGCACCCGCAGGATAGCGGCGATGGCGTTCCAGCCAGGCGCGCACGGCGGCGGCGTAGTCCGCGCCCGCAGCCTCCTGGCCGATACCTTGGGCGCCGGCACCCCCGCTGCCGGGTTCGACATTCGCACCGCCGGCCGCAGCGTCTTCGGCCGACGCACCGGCAGCCCCAGCGGCGGGCGTACCGGACGGCTCGGCGCCGATGGCTGCGGCCGGGGTGGCGGCGGCCGGCAAGGCCGCCACCGCCTGAACCGGTGCAGCCGGTGCAGCCTGGACCGGCCGAACGGGGGCTGGCGGCGGCACCGGCCGGTGGCGCGGCAGCGGCGGTATGGCCACCACGTCCTGCGGCGTCACCGCCTCCACCGCGGCCGGTGCGGCGGCCGGCAGGACGGTCGGCGTAGCCGCTGCCACCTCCCCCCCGGTCGGCGCGGTCACCGGTTCGACGGTATCGTCGATGGCGGGGCTGAGAGCGTCCTCCGCCGCCAGGGGCTCGGAAGCGGCGGGCAGCACGGCATCGGTCGGCGTGCGGGCCGGTTCGGCCAGCGCCGGCCGTGGCGTTTCGGGAGGTACGGCGTCGGCCACCTCAGGTTCGGGGAAGACCGACTGGGCTTCTGGCGGCTGCGTTGCCGGCGCCGCGATCGCCGCCATGTCCGGGTGCACATCAGGGGCGGGCGCGTCCGCCGGCGGCGGCGCGGTGTCCACGGGCGGGATGTCCGCTTCGGCCGGCACTGCCGCCGCGGCGTCCAGCGGCACCGCGTCGGCCGCAGGCGTGACCGGAGGATCGGCGATCCCAGCGGCCGCGAAGCCACCCGGCCCCACCGGCCCAGGCACCAGGGCGACGGAGATGCCGGCCCCGAGGCCGCCGCTGCCGGGTCCGCCCTCGGCTCCCTGCGGCGCCGCCATGGCGAGCCAGCCCAGCAGGGCCGCCGCCGCACCATGTCCGCCCAGCGCCAGCCCCAGGAATGCCCAGCGCACTCCCTTGGCCACACCCCCACCCGGCCGGCCCGCCGGATCGGCCGCCAGCGGCACGCCGCCGGCCATCGTCCTGTACGCACCCTGGCAAGATCGGTCCCCGCCGCCACCCGGCGACCCAACGACCGTGTACTGATTGGACGGCCGAATGGGGGTGAGGGCCGGGGCCGGGTTCGCCGACGGCGAAGATGCTCCGGCGGGCGAGGCAAGCTCGGCCGGATCGGAACTCTCGCGGGCCAGGGGGGCGAACAGCAACGCCGCGGTCTCCCCGCCGGTCCGGCCATGTCTGCAGGCTGATACGCCGGCCCCCGCCGGGGATCAGACCTGCGCGGCACACCCCGTCCGGCGCGTTCAGGTCTTCACGGGCGGTGGCAGGTCTCCTGGCTTGCGGATCGATCGCGCGCCCACGGCCTTCCCAGCCTTACGGCCAGTGGCGTTCGCTGTGGACGCACTTTCCGCACACAGTTGCGGGGGCAGCCCGGGCTGGAGCGGCGGTACCGCCCGTCCCGGTTCCCTGTTTCCTCCGGCCGCCGGCTCGCCACCGGCGGCATGGAACCACCGGTTGCAGCCTCGCGCGCCGGCTCCCGCCTGTCAACGCAGCACCGGATGACGTGGCACGGGTTCGGTGCCGGCCCGCACCCCCTCCCGGCCGCCCGGTCCAGGATACTGCCGTGGTGGCCGGGAAGAGGTGTGGCCGGTGCGATCGCGTGCGGAAATGCTTTAAGATCGCCGGAGCTTCCGAAGCCGAAGGCCCGCGCATGTCCGATCCCGCCGCTACCGCCGCCATCCCCGCAGAGGTCACGCCGGCCAAGGATGTGCCGACCTATTACCTGGTGGACGGCTCAGGCTTCATCTTCCGCGCCTTCCACACCATCCCCATGCGGGTGCGCAAGGCCGACGGCAAGCCCACCAACGCCGTCTACGGCTTCGCCGCCATGTTCATGAAGCTGCTGGCCGACATCGATGCCGAACGGGTGGCGGTGATCTTCGATGCCAGCTCCAAGACCTTCCGCAACGAGATCTATCCCGACTACAAGGCCCACCGCCCCGATCCGCCGGAAGAACTGGTCCCCCAGTTCCCCCTGATCCGCAAGGCCACGGCGGCCTTCGGGCTGCCTTGCATCGAGCTGGAAGGCTACGAAGCCGACGACATCATCGCCACCTATTGCCGCCAGGCGCGCGCGGCCGGGGCCAAGGTGGTGATCGTGTCCTCCGACAAGGACCTGATGCAGTTGGTGGGCGCGGGCGTGACCATGTTCGACCCCATGAAGAACCTGCCCATCGACACCGCGGAGGTGATGGAGAAGTTCGGCGTGCCGCCGGACAAGGTGGTGGACGTGCAGTCGCTGGCCGGCGACAGCACCGACAACGTGCCCGGCGTGCCGGGGATCGGCATCAAGACCGCCGCCCAGCTCATCGCCGAATACGGCGACCTCGACACGCTGCTGGCGCGGGCGGACGAGATCAAGCAGCCCAAGCGCCGGCAGAACCTGATCGACTTCGCCGACCAGGCGCGCGTCTCCCGCCGGCTCGTGCGGCTGGCCGACGACGTGCCGCTGGACCAGGCGCTCGACAGCCTGCAGGCCAACCCCGACCCCAAGGAGCTGATCGGCTTCCTGGAGGAGATGGAGTTCCCCTCGCTGGTCAACCGCGCCCAGGCGAAGCTGGCGCACGAAGCCGCACCGGGGGCGGAGCCGGAGCCGGCGGCCCCACCGGCGGACCTGGCCTACGACCTGGTGACCGATACCGCGGCTCTGGCAGGCTGGGTCGCCCGCGCCGGCGAGGCCGGCATCGTCGCGGTGGACACCGAGACCACCTCGCTCAACGCCTCCATTGCCGAGCTGGTGGGGATCTCGCTCGCCATCGCGCCGGGGGTGGCCTGCTACATCCCCCTTGGCCACAAGACCGGTGGCCAGCTCGACCTGGCGGGCGACGGCCCGGCACCCAACCAGATCCCCAAAGCCGAGGCGCTGGCGATCCTGAAACCCCTGCTGGAAGACCCGTCCGTCCTCAAGGTCGGGCAGAACCTGAAATACGACCACCAGATCCTCGCCCGCCAGGAGCCCTCGATCCGGGTCGCCCCCTGGGACGACACCATGCTGATCTCCTACACGCTGGACGGCGGCAGCCATGGCCACGGCATGGACGAACTGGCCGAGCTGCATCTCGGCCACACCACCATCAGCTACGACAGCGTGACCGGCACCGGCAAAGCCCGCATCACCTTCGACCAGGTGGCGCTGGACAAGGCGCGCGACTACGCCGCGGAGGATGCCGACATCACGCTGCGCCTCTACCGCGCGCTGAAGCCGCGCCTGGTGAGCGAGCGCATGGCCACGGTGTACGAGACCATCGAGCGGCCGCTGGTGGGCGTGATCGCCGACATGGAGCGTACCGGCATCAAGGTGGACCGCGGCGTCCTGGAAACCCTGTCGCGCGACTTCGCCGGGCGGCTGGAGGAGCTGGAGGCAGAGATCCACACGCTGGCCGGCCATGCCTTCAACGTCGGCTCGCCCAAGCAGCTCGGCACCGTGCTGTTCGACGAGCTGGGGCTGCCCAGCGGCAAGAAGGCCCGCAAGTCCGGCGCCTATTCCACCGATTCCGATGTGCTGGAGCCGCTGGCGGCCCAGGGCTACGACATCGCCGCGAAGGTGCTGGACTGGCGCCAGGTCGCCAAGCTGAAGGGCACCTATACCGATGCGCTGGTGGACGAGATCAACCCGGCGACGGGGCGCGTGCACACCAGCTTCAGCCTGGCCGCCACCAACACCGGGCGGCTCTCCTCCAACGACCCCAACCTGCAGAACATCCCCATCCGCACCGAAGAGGGGCGCAAGATCCGCACCGCCTTCGTGGCCGAGCCGGGATGTGTGCTGCTGTCGGTCGACTATTCGCAGATCGAGCTGCGCCTGGTCGCCCACATCGCCGGGGTGGAGGGGCTGAAGGCGGCCTTCCGGGCGGGCGAGGACATCCACGCCATGACCGCCAGCCAGGTGTTCGGCGTGCCCATGGCGGCCATGACGCCGGAGATCCGCCGCCAGGCCAAGGCGATCAATTTCGGCATCATCTACGGCATGTCCGGCTTCGGGCTGGCCCAGCAACTGGGCATCGGCCAGGGCGAGGCGCGGACTTACATCGCCCAGTACCTAGACCGCTTCCACGAGCTGCGCGACTGGATCGACGGCGCCAAGGCGTTCTGCCGCTCACACGGCTATGTGGAAACGCTGTTCGGCCGCAAATGCCACATGCCGGGGATCAAGGACGCAAACCCCGCCCGCCGCGGCTTTGCCGAGCGCCAGGCCATCAACGCGCCGATCCAGGGCACGGCAGCCGACATCATCAAGCGCGCCATGGTGCGGCTGCCCGGCGCCTTGGCGAAGGCGGGGCTGGGTGCCCGCATGCTGCTGCAGGTGCACGACGAGCTGGTGTTCGAGGCGCCGGAGGCCGAGGCCGAGGAGACGTCGGCCCTGGTGCGCCGGGTGATGGAGGGGGCGGCCCACCTGTCGGTGCCCCTGGTCGCCGACGCCGGCATCGGCCCCAACTGGGCCAAGGCGCATTAATACTGATACCCCAATAGGTTAATCGGAAGCCTCAACATCGTCAGCCGGGGCATCGGGGGCAAAAAACTCGTCATTGAGGCCCTTCGTTATATTGCGCCCCACTGCGTAACAGTAAATCGCGCTTGGTACAATGTCGACATTCGCATCACCAATTTTCTTACGAGATGAATAAGATCGAGTTGTAAGAAACATGTCTGATATCGATGGGTGTCTATTATAAAATGTCATCATGTGCTTTGCCACATCAGGGAAATTTGTGCGAGCTCGATCTGACCACTTTATTTCGCCGATCCACCGAGGCTGACGCGCCGAGTCCTGCAAATAAACAACATCAATCTCTCCTTCATTTTTCCAACGTGCGTACCTGAGGTTTCGGAAGAATGCGGAGTGCTGCCATTGCGAAAAGATCGCGGACTCTACAAGATGCCCAATTTGCGCTTTCTCGTCCTCACGAATTGGCGAGAACAATGCAGCGCGCATTGATGGATTTGTGAGATATATTTTAAAATGCCGCTCCCTTTGCATGGATTGACAATTTTCGTTTACTGTCGATACTTTTATTATAAGAAAGGCGTTTTCTAAATACTCGATATATCGTTTTATTGTTGGCTTTGTTAGCCCAGATTCTCGCGATATATTCTCGAGACTAGCCTCATTGCCAGTGTTGTACGCCAAGAAAGAGAATAGTCTGTTCAATTCTTGTATATCATTTATACCGTACAGACTCGGAAGATCTTTAAGCAGAACTTTGTCGATTATGTCATTTCGGATAAACTGATCAGCGTTCTCCCGGATCTCTTCATTTAGGACAGCTTCCGGATAGCCACCGAAGTTCAAATAGTCCACAAACTGCTTGTTCAGAAGATCTATATCTTTGGCATGAAAAATTTTTCTGTTTCCTACTTGCTCAATCTCGATTAGCTGATCTTCAGATCCAGAAAATTGCAGGAATTCATAGAAAGTCAGCGGAGGAAGGAGAAATTCAGAAAACCGCCCAGCGCCAGATTCACGACTTTTGAGCTTCAAGGCAGCAGCGGCCGACCCTGTTGCAATGAACTTGACATCAACATAGGAATCAACAAGGTCCTTCAGATGTCTTTCCCAATCCTTCAGATATTGTATTTCATCAAATATGCATATTTTTTGTTCTCCTGGCTTCTCTGGCAAGAACGAAAGGAATTTCTCGAGAGGTATTCCCGCATAAATTGGCGCATCAATGCTTGCGTATAATATGTTCTCCGGAGGCACTCCATCTGCTATTGCATGATATACCGATTGTTTTGCTATAACTGTTTTTCCAACTCGGCGCGGACCGAGCAAGACTGTAGCTCGGCGAGTAGAATAATTTAGTGACAACTTCTTAAATAGGTCAAAATAGACCCTGCGTGGATGCTTGGCTTCGATGACAGCGTCTTTGCCACGGGCCCACCATGGGTTATCCCGTGTGATCCTCGCGGCAATGTCTGCCTCTGAGATTGTCAGCATGCCAATAGAGAAAGTGCTCTTTCACTATCTGTCAATGCCCAACTAACTTATTGGAATATATATAGAAAGTACGGGGAGTTTGTGCGCGGCCCGCTGGGCAGTGTGCGTCGAGTCGTTGAGATCCACATCATCAAACTCGGATGGTACGTAGGCCCTGCCAATCTTGGGATCGGCCGCCCCTCGTCAGCGAATTGCCCCAACCCAGGAAGTGTAAGATGCGCCCGTCAGATCGGGTCGCCGAGGTTTTCGAATTCCTCCGGCGCGTCGGGGATCGAGGTCTGGCCGAGCGCCAGCCAGATCAGCCGCCATTCCCCCTGTTCGCGGACATAAAGAAAGCGGAACAACAGCGGCCGCGGTTCGATCGGCACCAGGCCCGACATCACCAGGATCCGCCCCGCCAGCAGGCGCGGCGTCGGCTCGAAGATCGGCGGAACCAGCGTGAAGATCTGCAGGTCGACCTGTTGCTCGACCATCGGGTCCAGCATCTCGCGCAGGCGGTCGTCTGGGAAGCGGTCGCGGAACAGCGTCGCCATGTCCGAGCGGAACTCGGTGAAATCGCCGGTAGCGGCCGCGGTGCCGATCTGATCGATGGCATCGGCGACCAGCTGGGCCGCGTCGGCGCGCGACGGGAAGGCGAGGAAGATCGGGTTGATGCCGCGGCGGCCTTCCCCGACACTGTCGGCGGTGAAGTCGTCGATCACCCAGGCGCCGTCCTCGCGCCGCGCCAGGTGCACCTCCATCATGGCGCCGCGCCGGCGATCGACGGTGACGTGCCCGTCGACGATCGCGTCGAGGTCGGCGATCGACCGGGTGCACCAGACCTGGAAGGACGCGTGATCGAGGCCGGCGGCGGAGACGGCGAGCAGGAATTCCTGGAAGGTATGTTCGGCGCGATAGTTGTCCGACAAGGCGTCGTAGGCCGCCCAGGGATCGCCATCCATCAGGAACTGCACGAACTGTTCGGGCGGGTCCAGGGCCCGCTCGCACGCCACCGCAGGCAAGGCCGCGATCGCTCCCACGCTCCACAGAGCCAGTCCTAACCCCCGCAGCCACCGCATCTGCCGTGTTCCCACCTGCCGTGCCACTGGTTTTGGGTAGCGCGATCGCGGATGCGCCACAACCCTATATTGATGAAATCCATCGCCCCTGCCGTTGTTGGACAGGAGCGCGCAAGATGGCTGCCGGGAATGAAGCGAATCTCATGGTGCGGAGGCGGCGGGGACGGCGCGTCAGCCGGGGAAGGGCTCCACCCCGGTCCAGCGGGCGCGGGTGATGGTACCGTCGGGCAGGCTGGCGGCGAAGGCCGCCCAGGCCAGGTAGTGGGGGCTTTCGCGGTGGGCCGCCAGGGCCGCCCGGTCGGCATATTCCTCGATCACCAGCAGGTTGTCGGGATCGTCGAAATCCTGGAACACGTCGTAGCGCAGGCAGCCCGGCTCGGCGGTGCGGGCGCCGTCGCGGTTGGCCAGCATCAGCGGCATGAAACGGTCGCGCACCGCCGGGTCCACATGCACCCGCACCGCCAGGATCACCCCGGTCTGTGTACCGTTCGCCATGATTTTCCCCCGTTTTGTTCTCAAATCCTGAGATTGTTCTCAATCTGAGAGTTAAGCTTGCCGCCGGCCGCAGCCCTCAGCACGGGGCGAGGATCCACCCCAGCCCGCGCGCCACCTGGAAGATGCCCAGCAGCACCACGAACCCGGCCAGCCCCATGCCCAGGCGGCTTTCGCTCTTCAGCCCGGCGCGCAGGCCGCACAGCAGGGCAAGGCCGCCCAGCCCGATGGCGCCGAAGTCGAAATAGGTACAGGTCCCGGCGGACTGGCGCACCACGATGACGTGGACGACGAACGCCGCCACCCCGAACGCCAGGCCCCACCAGATGGATTTCGGCACATCGCCCATGGCGCGATCCCGCCGTACCCGGACCGGCCGGGGCGGCTCAGCACGGCCCCAGGATCAACCCGAGCCCGCGCAGGAACTGGAAGATGCCGAGCAGGATCACCACCACAGCCAGGCCGACGGACATGGCGTAGGAATAGTCCTTCACCAGGCCGACCAGGCCCAGCATCACCGCTGCGGCCCCCAGCACCAGGGCGGCATAGTCCACATAGCTGCACGATCCGCCCGATGCACTGAAGCGGCTGACGCTGACGACGAAGGCCAGCACGCCCACCCCGAGGCCGACCCAGAGGATCTTCGGCACGTCGCCCATGGCGGCATCCTTTCCGTACGGTTCGCACCCGTCTACCGGCCGCAGCCGCAGAGAAGATGCAGCGAAGGTGCGGCATGGCGGCAGACGGGTCAACCGGCCGGCACCGCCGGACGCCGGCGCCGTCTACTCTCCGTCGAAGGGCTCCGGCGGGGCGTCGCCGACGCGGATGCCGATGAGCCGCCACTCAGGCGCCTCGAACACGTAGCGCAGCCTGAAATAGACCGGCGCGTCGCCGCTCGGCAGGTAGCCGGCCAGCACCAGGGCGCCGACGGCATCGCGGAAGGGCGTGAGGGAGAATTCCGGCGTCGCGGTTGCCGCCGGGGCGAGGTCGACGCCGTTGTCGATATAGCTCTGGAAGCCCCGCTGCAGATCTGCGGCCGTCGCCTGGGCGCGCCACATGGCGGAGGTGTCGGCGTAGAAACCGGTGAAATCGGCGCGGTTGATGGCATCGGCCAGGCCGGCCAGGGACGAGGTTGCCAGCGCGCGGGCGGCCTCCAGCGTCGGCAACGGCGGCTGCCCGCCCTCGGTGAAGGCACCGCTGGCCTGGCCGCCGAAAGCATAGACCAGCCAGGCGTCGTCCACCTCCACCAGATCCACCTGCATCGGCACCACCGATCCGTCCGCCAGGGTCACGGTGCCGGATACCGTGGCGCGGTCGTTGGTGATCGACCGGCTGTTCCACGAGCTGGACTCGTAGTCCTCCAGCCCCAGCGTCGCCACCACAGCGGCGAAAGCCTCGTAATCCTGCTGGCGCTGGAGCTGCGGGGCTGTGGATTCGTAGGCACCGCGCACGTCGCCGGAGGCGATCCGCGCGAACAGCGCGTCCGCGCTGTCGGCAGCCCCCGCGGTGAGATAGAAGACCAGCGCAATCACGCCGCCGCCCAACACCACCAGTCCGCCAATGACGAGGAAAATGATCTTCATCGCCTTCATGGTCTGCCCCTCCTCGGGCCGGATTGCGCATCGATGCCAACTCCGCAGCCCCATATGGCGCAAGCGAAGATCGCATCGCAACAAGCAATAACTCTTTGCGGGCAAAGCGTTACCCGCGCTGTCCCGGCGACGGCCTGGCCGGGAGCCGCACCGCCCGGACGCACGCCCACCGGCATCCGCCCGCAGCCCGTCCGGCCTGCGGACCCAACAAGGGGAATGGGGCACCCGCGTGGCGCCGCGGCGCACAATCGGCCCCTTCGAGTGTCGGCCGACGGCGCGGAGAATGTGGCCCCAGGGCTGGTGCGGACGGAGGGGCTCGAACCCTCACTCCCTTGCGGGAAACGGATTTTCGTACCGCTTCGGCTTTCGCCGCCGCCGTGCCCCTCGGGCCGGCGTTCGTGGTCTGGACTATCCCTTCACCCTGGCCGGCACCCGATGGGGTGGTGCCGGCGGTAGGTGCCGCCCGTCTAGTCTCTACACCGTCCCGGCTGCGCTGGAGCCTGCTCCGATCCGAGGGGCGCGCCTGGCGATCCCTCGGGCCGGATAAGCGCCCATCCGTTCCAAGACCTGGAGCACGATGTCCGCCCAGACGCCATGGCGTCCGATCGGGCCGTATTCCAGACAGCACCTGCCGGGCTTGGCTCGGGATCAGCATCGGCCGGGCCGGAAGCCTTCCCCGAATTTGAGCGGTTCTACGCCTTGCGTTTCCGCAAGGGCACCCAAGTTTGCCTCAAGTCCGTTGCGTCTACCGATTTCGCCACGTCCGCATGGCCCACCCTGTTTGCCACGCTACAGCGCGATTTGCGAGCGATGGCAGGGCAGCGCACCTATTTTCCGGCCCGGCCGTCGCGACCGGAGGGTTTCCGGCCCGGCCGCCGCGACCGGGGGGTTTTCCGGCCCGGCCGCCGCGACCGGGGGGTTTTCCGTCCCTGCCGTCGCGACCGGGGGTTTTCCGGCCCGGCCGCCGCGACCGGGGGGTTTCCGGCCCTGCCGTCGCGACCGGTGGGTTTCCGGCCCGGCCGCCGCGACCGGGGGGTTTTCCGTCCCTGCCGTCGCGACCGGGGGGTTTTCCGGCCCTGCCGTCGCGACCGGTGGGTTTCCGGCCCGGCCGCCGCGACCGGTGGCGGCTCAGTGGGGCTGGCCGGTGACGGTGAGCAGGCGCCGGTCCGTGCCTTCCAGCACCAGGCAGGTCAGCTTGCCGCTGGCGAAGGCGCCGGTGTCGATGTTGATGCGGTGGTTCAGCACCTCCGGCTCGTCCACCGGCGTGTGGCCGTGCACCACCACGAAGGGCCACTCGCCATCGGTGGTGAGGAACGGTTCGCGGATCCACACCAGGTCTTCCGGCTCCTGCTCGGTCAGCGCCACGCCCGGCCGCAAGCCGGCATGTACGAACACGTAGCCGCCTTCGCGGTGGGCGATGGCGGTGTGCTCGATGAACTGCAGGTGATGTTCCGGCAGCGCCTGGCGCATCGTCCACATCACCTCGGCGTCGAACCAGCAGGCATCCTGGCGCTGGTCGCACACGCCGTAGCTGATGGCGGTGGCGCGGCCGCCGTTCATGAACCAGCCGGAAAAGGCGCTGTCGTCGTTCAGCCCGGCCAGCAGCATGGCCTCGTGGTTGCCGCGCAGCGGCACCGTCTCGAACCCCTTCAGGGGGTTGGAGGCGAGCATCTCCAGCACCTGGCGGCTGTGGGCGCCGCGGTCGATATAGTCCCCCACATACACCACCACGCGGCGGCCGATGGGATGGTCGCGGGCATCGGCGACGATCACCTCGTGCATGTGGCGCAGCAGTGCGGCCTGGCCATGGATGTCGCCGATCACATAGACCCGCGTATCGGCCGGCACCTCGCCACGGGCCGTCTTGGCCTGCGTAGCGATGCTGCGGACCGCGTCCACACCGACGCTACTAAACCGGAAAAGATGCACCGCATTTCCCTGACTGGTGGTGGACTTACCATAATCCTCCGGAAGCGGCCGAAGGAGTCAAGGCTGCAAACTGTGCAGTGCAAGAAAGAGCGATCCCGATGCAGCCGACCGGCCGGACGGCCAGCAAAGCGCCCCGATCCGCACCGGCCAGCACCGGCCCGCCGCAGGAACCGCGCCGCTCAGGTGGCGTCGGGCGGGATGTCGGCGTCGTCGAGGGCGGCCGCGCGGCGGTGCGCCTCGCGCCCCTTCAGCCCGTCCCAGTAGGCCTGGAAGGCGGGCCGCGGCTCGATGGAGCCGAACTGCATGCCCCAGCCGATCTGCGCGCCGATATAGACGTCGGCGGCACTGAACCGGTCGCCGGCGATGAAGCGGCGGCCGCTCACCGCCTGTTCCAGCGTGTCCATCACCAGGTCGTAGCTGCCGTAGCCCACCATGCTCTGGCGATCGGCGGGCGGCAGCAGGCCCAGCACCTTGGCACTCCAGGCCGGCTCGACGCAGCCCGAGCCGAAGAACAGCCAGCGGTAGAAGGCACCGCGCGCGCCGGCCGGCGGCGCCAGCCCCGCCTCCGGGAAGGCATCGGCCAGGTAGGCGCAGATGGCGCCGCATTCGGTGATCACCTGGCCGTTGTGGACCAGCGCCGGCACCTTGCCCATGGGGTTGATGGCCAGATAGGCCGGCGCCTTCATGGGCGGCCCGTACTCCACGATCTGCACGGTATAGGGGCAGCCCACCTCTTCCAGCATCCAGCGGGCGATGCGCCCGCGCGACCGGGGGTTGGTATAGAGAATCGGATCATCGGCCATGGTGGGCGCTCCCGCGCAACAAGGTGAGGCACAGAACGTATCAGGAACATCTGCCGGTGTCACGCGGTCTCGGGCGGTGGTGCAAAAAGTTCACACACTGCTGCCGGCTCCTCCACCTCCGCCTTCAACCCGGCGGCGATCTGCTCCAGCACCGACAGCACCTGGCCCAGGTCCTGCGGCGCGTCGGCAACCGCGGCGGTATCGACGGCGATGCGGAAGGAGCTGCGCGCCCGTGCCTTGGCCGACATGTGGCTGAGGCCCTCCGCCATCTGCTGCAGCACCAGCAGCGTCCCCGCCGTGTCCGGATCGGCCTGGTGCACGGCCGCGTTGTGGGCGGCGGCATTGAAGAACATGCGGGCATGCTTGGCGTCGTCGGACATGAAGGTCTCGTATGGCCCACGGGCTGCGGGCTGTGATGCCGGGCCCGCCATTGTTGCCAGGTCTTTACCACGATTTAAGAAGCGCGGCTGCCCACATCGACCTTCTGGGGCAACGGAAACCAGGTGACGAAGCGCCGGGCGAGCCGGCGGTCGCCCTCGATGCGCAGCGCGCCGGCCGCCTCCAGCGCCTCCAGCGTCTGGCCGCCGTAGACGGCACCGGCGAGCACTTGGGCGCTGCCGGTCAGCACCACATCGGCGCCGTCCACATCCCCGGCCTCGACCGAAAAGCCGCGATAGCTGAGGCGAGCGAGGAAGCGTTCGTGGTCCAGCCGCAAGCCGATGGTGCCGCGCAGACCGCCCGTGCGGGCGAGGTCGAACATGGTGCGCAGCGACAGCACGAAGGACGCGGCACTGATGGGCCGGCTGGGGTCGTGGTGGGGCGATCGCGCGGCCCAGCGGCCGAGCGCCTGGAAGATCGGCTCCGCTTCGTAGCCCCAGGGGGTGAGTTCGTACACCTTCACCGAGGCCGGCGGCGGCAGCGTGCGCGTGGTGGCGATGCCGGCGGCGATCAGCCCGTCCAGCCGCTGGGTCAACACATTGGCGCTGATGCCCGGCAGGCCGGCGCGCAGATCGCCGAACCGCTTGGGCCCCACCATCAGTTCGCGCATCACCAGCAGGGCCCAGCGTTCGCCCACCAGGTCGAGCGCGTGGGCGGCGGCGCAGGCGTCGTGATACTCCCGGCGGGTCGGTCGGTCAGTCTTAGTAGTTATTTTTTCTAACTCCTAGATTGCTTTTTATAACTCTCTCGGGCATCATCGTCAAACTTGCTAACCGCAGAGGCCGCGATGCCCCAGATGATCTTCGTCAACCTGCCCGTCGCCGACCTCCCCGCCGCCACCAGCTTCTACCAGGCGGTCGGCGCCACCAAGGACGATCGCTTCAGCGACGCCACGACGTCGGGCATGGCGTTTTCCGATGCCATCTGCCTGATGTTGCTGACCCACGACAGGTTCCGCCAGTTCTCGCTGCGGCCCGTGGCCGATGCCAAAGCCGCCAACGAGGTGCTGCTGACCCTGTCGGCCGACAGCCGCGACGCGGTGGACGCCATGATCGGCCGCGCCGAGGCCGCCGGCGGCCGCATCGACCCGTCCCCGATGGAGGACTGCGGCGACTTCATGTACGGCCGCAGCTTCGAAGATCTCGACGGCCACCTCTGGGGGATCATGTGGATGGATGTCGACGCGTTCCTCAAGGCGTCCGTAGCCGCCGCACCGGCCGCCCCGGCGTAGCTGCACATCGCCCCGCAGAAAGGAGAAGCCATGACCTATATCGACGGATTCGTGATGGCCGTGCCCACCGCCAACAAGGACGCGTTTGCCGCCCATGCCACGGCCGCCGTCCCGATCTTCAAGGACCACGGCGCTCTGTCGGTCACCGAATGCTGGGGCGACGACGTGCCCGAGGGCAAGGTCACCTCGTTCCCCATGGCCGTGCAGCGCCGCGCCGACGAGACCGTGGTGTTCTCCTGGATCGTCTGGCCGTCGAAGGCGGTGCGCGACGGCGCCATGGCCAAGCTGATGAACGATCCGCGGTTCGAAGAGCTGGGCGAGATGCCGTTCGACGGCAAACGCATGATCATGGGCGGGTTCCAGCCCATCGTGGACGCGTGAGTCGCGCTCCCGGCCCGGCACGCCAACTCGAAGAGACGCCACCGCCATGTCCAAGATCGCGCCCTGCCTGTGGTTCGACGGCCAGGCCCTGGAAGCCGCGGAGTTCTACGTCTCCCTCTTTGCCGGCTCGCGCATCGACACGGTGCACCGGCTGGCGGCGGCGACCCCGGCGACCCGGCCGGACGACGTGCTGTGGGTGGAGTTCACGCTGGCCGGCGTCGACCACATCGCCCTCAACGGCGGCCCGAACTATGCCTTCACCCCGGCGATCTCGCTGTTCGCGCGCTGTGCCGACCAGGCGGAGGTCGACCGGCTGTGGGACGCCCTGGTCGACGGCGGCCGGCCCGGCCAATGCGGCTGGCTGACCGATCGCTACGGGGTGACCTGGCAGATCGTCCCGGTGGAGCTTGCCGCCCTCATGGAAGACCGCGATCCGCAGCGGGCCGGCCGCGTCCTCCAGGCGCTCATGGGCATGGTGAAGCTCGACCTGGCGGCCCTGCGGCGCGCCGGCGACGGGGCGTAGGGCGCCACATCGCAAAGGTTGCACACCGCAACCCATCGTAGTGCTGCGGAACGAATCAGGACGACTCGAACAACGTAGCAAGAACTTTCGGCATTGGCCGGCCCGCCACCCCTACCCCAGCCGCTGCCGCACAACCCCTACGATGTCGCTCAGCCGGGCGGTGCAGGCGGCGGCCAGATGGGCGCGGCTGGTGGCGTAGTCGGCCTTCGCCGTCTCGTCCTTCACGCTGGGCAGGTTGATGTCGACATTGAGCAGGGTGGCCTGGGCGGCGGCGTGCAGCAGCAGGGCACCGGCGCCAACGTCGCTGACGATGTGGCCCGACACCACCGAGACCGACTGGCGCGCCAGATCGAGCCCCTCCAGCGCGGACTGGGCCGCATTCAGCGGTACCTCCGTCGCCACCGCCGCAGCCTCCGCCAGGGCGGCGCGCCGTGCCGCCATCTCCTCGTCGCTCCCCTTGGGCAGGCCGAGGGCCGCCATGTAGCCCTCGAAGGCGGCGATATCGGCATCGGCGTGGTCGGACAGGTCGGCCAGCACCCGCTCGCCCGAGCCGATCAGTGTGGCGAAGGCCTGGGCCTGGTCGGTCGCCTTGCGGGCGGTGACGCGCAGCGCCATCAGCACCAGCCCCAGGCCGATGGATGCCGACACCATGGCGGCCGAGCCGCCGCCGGGAGTGGGTGCGTCGGAAGCGGTGCGGTCGCGGAACTCCGCAAGGCCCAGGGACCAGACGCTGGTGGTGTCGGCTTGATCGCTCATGGCGTGCTTCCGTGTGGGTTGCTGCGCTTAGCCGCCGCCGGCCAGATGGCCCTGCAGCCTCAGCGCCTGCATCAGGTTGGCGAAGATCAGCGTGGAGGTGAGCGGGCCGACCCCGCCGGGCACCGGCGTCATGGCCGCGGCGATGTCCGCGCAGTCGGGCGCCACGTCGCCCACCACGCCGGTGTCGGTGACGTTGATGCCGGCATCCACCACCACCTGGCCGTGGCGCAGATGCGCCGGGGTGATCAGCCCGGCCCGCCCGGCGGCGACGAACACCACGTCGCACGGCTCGATGGCGGCACGCAGGTCCGGCGTCTTGGTGTGGCAGACGGTGACGGTGGCGTCGCGGTTGATCAGCATGGGGATGAGCGCCCGGCCGACCGAGCGGCCGCGACCCACCACGGCGACGCGCTGGCCGCGCAGCGGCCCCCACGATTCGGCCAGCGCAATGCAGGCCAGCGGCGTGGCGGGGGCGATGGCATCGCCCTCGCGGCCGGCGGCGATCAGCCCCAGATTGGCCGCGGTCAGCCCGTCCACGTCCTTCACCGGCGCGATGGCGGCGATCAGCCCGGCGGCGTCCAGGGCGTCGTCCACCGGCAGCTCCAGGATGATGCCGTGCACCGCGGCATCGGCCGACAGCGCCGCCATGCGGGCCACCGCGGCGGCCTGGCCGGCAGCCGGGTCCACCGCTTCCAGGCGCACCGTCACGCCCACCTTGGCGGCGGTGCGGCCCTTGGCCTCGGCATATTTCTTCACCGCCGGATCGGCGCTGGCCACCACCACGGCCAGGGTCGGTGCGACGCCGCGGGCCGCGGCGGTCGCAGCATCGGCGGCGATGCGGGCACGCAGCCCTTCTGCAAGCGGGGCTCCCCGCAGGTCCTTGGCCAGGCTCATGGCGCAATCCGTAGGGTTCTAGGCGGTAACGGGCGAGACGGGCGGGTGATACCCCTCGACTCTGAAGCATGCAACGCCCATAACCCGGCGCCAAACTCGGCACTCCGCCGGAAGCGACACCGAAGGGACCGGATTCGCCGATTCCAAACCGGTGCAGACCGACCGAACAGCGCCTTTGGGACCACCGACAGGATCATTGACAGACCATGCCACGCATCCTTCTCGGCCTCGGCGGCAATCTGGGCGACCGCGCCAGCACCATGCGTGCGGCGATTGCCGGATTGACGCGCTTCCTCAACGTCTCGGCCGTCTCGCCGGTCTACGAAACCGCACCGATGTACCTGAAGGACCAGCCGGCCTTCCTCAACCTGGCGCTGACGGCGGAAACCGACATGGCCCCGGCCAGTCTGCTGGCGGCGGTGAAATACCTGGAACAGCGGCTCGGCCGGGTGCCGGGCGTGCGCTACGGGCCGCGGCCCATCGACATCGACATCCTGCTGTTCGGCCTCACCATCGAAACGGCGGACGACTTGACCATCCCCCACCCGCGCATGGCCGAACGCGGCTTCGTGCTGGTGCCGGCGGCCGATGTGGCGGGCGACTGGGTGCACCCGGTGCTGGGCCGGACCATCGGCGACATGCTGGCCTCGCTCGCCTCCACCGCCGATGTGGTGCCCTACCGCGACCAGGCTTTGGCCATGGCCGCCACGGGCTAAGTGGCCGTTTGAGAGTGCCGTGGCCGGCCGGCTCCCCCACCCGCACCCACGCAAGTGTATGATTTCATGGGTGGCCGGTTGGGGAGTGGGCCGGAACCGCCCGAAGAAGGGCCTCTCCGCCGGATCTTAGACGGTCTCTGAGTCTCCCTGCCTACCCGGCCATGCGGCATTGCACCATTCCCAGACGGGGCAAACCGCTCTACGGTCGGTGCTCGTAAGGGTCGTGGTCCGTCCGAGACCGAGTCTGACCCCAAAACCAACCCGAGAGGTGCTGCCGTGGCTGAGATCAAACAGGTCTACCTGGAGGACATGGCTGTCGGACAGTCCGCAACGGTCACCAAGACGGTGACGGAGAAGGACGTGGAGATGTTCGCGGAGGTCTCCACAGACTGCAATCCGGTCCACCTGGACCAGGCCTACGCCGAAACCACCATGTTCAAGACCCGCATCGCCCACGGCATGCTGGGCGCCAGCCTGATTTCCGCCGTGCTGGGCACGCAGCTTCCCGGCATGGGCACGATCTATCTGGCCCAGAACCTGCGCTTCAAGGCGCCGGTGAAGCTGGGCGATACGGTCGTCGCCACGGCCACGGTGAAGGAGATCGTGGCGGAGAAGAAGCGCGTCGTCCTCACCACCCAGTGCACCGTAGGCGGCACCGTCGTGATCGACGGCGAAGCCACCGTGATGCCGCCGTCCAAGGGCTGACGCGGTCGCGTATGGAGATTTTTCGCGGCCCCGCCGATCTGCCGCCGGCCTGGCGCGGATCGGTTCTGGCGATCGGTAATTTCGACGGCGTGCACCGGGGCCACCGCCTCGTCTTGTCGACCGCCCGCGCGGTGGCCGAAGGGGGAGATTGGCCGCTCGGCGCCATGGCGTTCGAGCCGCACCCGCGCAGCCTGACGCGGCCCGACGATCCGCCCTTTCGCCTCACCCTGTTCGATGAGCGGGCGCGGCTGCTGCGGGCCGCCGGCGTGCAGATGCACGTGGTGGTGACCTTCGACCGGCACCTCTTGGAGATGTCGCCCGACGACTTCATCGACCAGGTGCTGGTGGCCGGCCTGGGCGTGCGCCACGTGGTGGTGGGCCACGACTTCTGCTTCGGCCACAACCGCGTGGGCACCGTCGACACGCTGACCCATGCGGGGGCCAGCCGCGGCTTCGGGGTGACCGTGGTCACCAAGGCGTCGGACGAGAGCGGCGGCATCTATTCGTCGACCGCCGCCCGCCAGAACCTGCGCGCCGGGCGTATGCGCGAGGCGGCCGACATCCTCGGCCGGCCGTGGGAGATCAGCGGCCCGGTGGACGAGGGCGATCACCGCGGCCGCCTGCTGGGCTTTCCCACCGCCAATATCGCCCTCGGCGAGCACCTGCGCCCGGCGCTCGGGGTCTACGCCGTGCGCGTCGGTATCGTCGGCAACGGGCCGGACCGGCTGTCGGCGTTCGACGAGCCGGAAGTGTGGCACGACGGCGTGGCCAATCTCGGCATCCGGCCCATGTACGCGCTGCCGGAGCCGATCCTGGAAGCCCACCTGTTCGACTTTTCCGGCGATCTCTACGGTCGCCTGCTGAGGGTGCAGCTTATCGAGTTCCTGCGCAGCGAAGCGGCGTTCAACAGCGTCGACGCGCTGGTCCACCAGATGCACCGCGACAGTGAGGCCGCCAAGGCCGCCCTGGCGGAGTAGCCGTACCGGATCGGCTGGCCGGGCGACGGACCGGGCCAATTCGTCCCCCCGCCCCTTGCCGGGCTGCCCCCTCTGACCCATTCTCAACCGATCGGTGTGCTGCGGCGCAGCGCCGCGGCACCGGTGGCCTGATTGCAGCGAGCGCATGAAGCCAGTCATGCGCTCGCCCGGCGCGCCCGGGCAGCGAAGGGGTTGGCGGGCGCGCCCCAGGGCCGAGCCGATGGGTCTCCTCATCGGTTCGGCAGAATGAGTGCGTCCGCCTTCGGCGCGTTGGGGTCCGGCCTCCCGGCCGGGTCCGCGCCACATCCTGAAACAGTCCGGCTTTGGGGGTGTCGACCATGCAGCTCAGCGCGCGCAACCAGTTGAAGGGCACCATCACCGCTGTCGAGCGCGGGCCGATTTCCGCCCGCGTCCAGATCGATATCGGCGGCGGCAACATCCTGTCGTCGTCGATCACCTGCGCTTCGGCCGACGAACTGGGCCTGGCGGTCGGCGACAGTGTGGTCGCCATCATCAAGTCCTCCGACGTGATCATCGGCAAATAGCGCCTTCAGCGATGCACAGGCTGCCCGATGCCCGGCTCGACGACCTGCTGGCCCAGGATGCGCCGCACGGCGACCTGACGACCGAGCTGCTGGGCATCGCCGAGGTGCCCGGCCGCATCGTCTTTGCCGCACGCGACGCCATGGTGGCCTGCTGTATGGAGGAGGCGGCCGGCATGCTGGCCCGCCTGGGGGCAGAGGTGACGGATGTGGTGCCGAGCGGCACCGCCGTGCCCGCGGGCGCGCAGATCCTGGCGGCCCAAGGCCCCGCCGGCGCCCTGCATGCGGCCTGGAAGGTGGCGCAGACGCTGGTGGAATACGCGTCCGGCATCGCCACTCGCACCCGCGGGATCGTGGCGGCCGCACGTGCGGTAAGCCCCGGCATCGTCGTGGCCTGCACGCGCAAGAACTTTCCCGGCGCCAAGGACATCAGTGCCAAGGCGGTGGTGGCCGGCGGCGCCTCGCTGCACCGCCTCGGCCTGTCGGAAACCGTGCTGGTGTTTCCCGAACACCGGGCCTTCCTGGCGGGCGATCCGGCGGTGTGGCTGGCCGATCTGAAGGCGCGGGCACCGGAAAAGAAAATCGTGGTGGAGGCGGCGACGGTGGTGGACGCCGTCGCACTTGCCCGCGCCGGCGCCGATGTGGTGCAGCTTGAAAAGCTGTCGCCGGCCGACGGCGCGGCGGTGGTCAAGGCCACGCGCGATCTGGTGCCCGCCCCGGTGATCGCCGCGGCCGGCGGCATCACCGAAGCCAACGCCGCGGAGCATGCCGCCAGCGGCGTCGGCGTGCTGGTGACGTCGGCCCCCTATTCCGGCCGTCCGGCCGACGTGAAGGTGACGCTGGGGCCGATTGCCTGACCTGGCCGGCTGCCTGACCTGGCCGGCTGACCGGGTGGCGTGGCCGGGTCGTGCAACCGGATGGAAGGGTGACAGTTTGGACCGGGTACATGGGTAACAGTGTTCTTGGTGTGTCCGCGTGGTGGTGGGGCGAGCTTGTGGGCACGAACCAGACCGACACGATGACTGTCGATTGGCCCTAACCCTTCGGGTAGCAGGGATTGCAGCCGGACGGTGCGCAGGGTCCCGGCCCCCACTTCGGCGAACAGGCACCGTAGGGGGCGCACGTCTTGGGTGCGCAGATGTCTGTGGCGCCCTGCATCTCGTCGTCGCCGTGTCGACCTCCGGTGTGTGCATAGATCTCGTCGCGGATCGACCTCATTCGCGTCGACCCGACAATGTTGCCCAACGTGTCATCACGGACCGATCCCACGGTCCATGGCTTCGACATGATGCAGGGGGAGACGCCACCGTCGGGAGCAACGCACACCGTGTTGCCGGCACATTCGCCGCAGAGCTGGGTCATGTCGGCAGCATTTGCGTCGCCACCGCGCCCGATCTTTCGGAGGCCGTCGGTGCCCACATTTTGCACGCCAATGCTGCGTAGGAACGCCACCGTCTGATCGACGGCGTGATGGTTGGCATCCATGGCAATGACACCGACGCGAACCGGGATACCGGCAGCCAGGAGCTTCTTGAGGTTGGCAATTGTCCTGACGAAGCTGCCGGAAATGGTGGTGATCCGGTCGTGCAGGTCCGCAGTGTCTGCGTAGACGGATGTCGCGACACGCGCCTTCCGGTGGATGAGCGTCGACAGCAACTGATCTGACAGCCGGGTCAGGTTCGTGAACACCTCGATCGAGGTGAAGCCGGCAGCGGACGCATGCTCGATCAGAGGGATGAGCCCGCGATTGAGGGTCGGCTCGCCTCCAATGAACTGCACAGTCCGGCACCCGAGAGCGGCTGCCTCGTCCATTGTTCGTTCGTAGTCGGCATGGCTCAACCGATCGGTGGCGCCAGTCTGAGGTCCCGATTCCGCGTAACAATGGGAACACTGCAGGTTGCATTGGTTGGTTAGTTCCAGCCACAGGAAGTCGATCTTGCAGGCGTCTTCGGCCTGCCGAGAAACATCGGCGTTGGCGGACATTTTTTCTGCTCCCTGGGTTGGAGTGCGCCAAAAGAGATGATGGATTTGGTGATATACACTTTTACGATTGATGAATTTAAAAGTCTATTATAAATTAGGTGTGCTTTCCGATTGTTGGTAATTTCTCCCAACGCACTATGGCGCTGAAAGAGTCATACTCCATGGCATTGCCAGAAATAATCGCCATAATTGAAACTTCCGTCATTGCAACCACAGTTGTGGTCGCAATAATTGGGTTTCTGTACCAAAAGAGAAAAGAAACAGTCGGTCATCTGTTGAGATTCTTACTGGAACAAGACACATCAAAGCAAATTGACAACGGCCTTCGAAGACTAAATCAAATATCAAATGGCGAGCTTCAAATCAATGATTTGTGGCTTCCGGATGAAGATATACATAGAATTTCTCGGGATGAGGTAATGGCGCTCTTACTACACTACGAGTCGGTGTGTATGGGCGTTGCATTCAGTGCATTTAGCAGAGATGTTGTTAAGAAATGGATGGGAAAATCAATCGTTCTTCATTGGATAGCAGCCAGGCGGGTTGTCCAGGCATTTCGGTTTTCCCCACACTACGATTATGCCAAAGACTCCGTATACTGGACGTATGATGAAACTTTCTGCTCGTGCTTTGAATCCACTGCTAGGACTCTCGACAAGAGCATCGAGAAGCTGACTCGGGACACATTCACAGCGGACCAATTAGGTTTGACCAGTCTTCTCCGACCACGACCGACCCCAGCATAGACTAAACAGGGTCGCGGGATTGTTTAGTGGAAGACACTGGCGCTCCTTGTCGTTCCCTGTCGCCAATCCACAATGAGGTCGGCCGTTAGCAAGGAGCAGTGGCCAGGCCCCTTCGCCTACCCCTTCCCCAGGCCCACTTTGGCGCCGGGGGCGGCATGGGTCGGGATGCGGCCTTCCTCCACCCCGTGGCAGGCGACGTGGCTGCCCTGCTCGGAAACCTTGGAGGCCGGCAGTTCGGCCACGCAGCGCTCGTTGGCGTGCGGGCAGCGCGGATGGAAGGGGCAGCCCGGCGGCGGATCGATGGGGTTGGGCACCTCGCCGCCCACCGGCATGCGCTCGCGCCCGCTCATGGTGATGTCGGGGATGGTGTCCAGCAGCATGCGCGTATAGGGGTGGCGCGGCGTGGAGAACACGGTGCGCTTGGCCCCCCATTCCACCACGCGGCCGAGATACATCACCCCCACCCAGTCCGACACGTGATAGACGGCCGCCAGGTTGTGGCTGATGAACAGGTACGTCAGCCCCAACTCGCGCTGCAAATCCTTCATCAGGTTGAGGATCTGCGCCTGCACCGAGACGTCGAGCGCCGAGGTCGGCTCGTCGCACACCAGGAAATCCGGATTGCTGGCGAGCGCGCGGGCAATGGAGATGCGCTGGCGCTGGCCGCCGGAAAACTCGTGCGGGAACTTTTCGCCATCGCGCGCCGTCAGCTTCACCTGGGTCAGCAGCTCGGCCACCCGCTCGCGCACCTCCTGCGCGCTTTTGGCCAGCCGGTGCGCGCGGATCGGCTCGGCGATGATGTCGAGCACGCGCCAGCGCGGGTTGAGGCTGGCAAACGGGTCCTGGAAGATCATCTGGACGCGGCGGTGGAAGGGCATGCGGGCGGCCCGCCTCGTCAGCGTCGCCAGGTCGGTGCCCTCGAACATCACCGTCCCGCGCGAGGGCCGGTAGAGCCCAACGATGGTGCGCGCCACCGTGGACTTGCCGCAACCGCTTTCCCCAACCAGGCTGAAGGTCTCGCCGCGCGGGATCTTGATGTCCACCCCGTCGACCGCGCGAAGCAGGCGCCGCGGCGCGCCTTCGAACACGCGGTTGAGGAAGGGCTTGGAGACGTCGAAATACTTCGCCAGACCCTGCACCTCCACCAGCGGATCGCGGATCAGCTCGGCGTCGTCCGGCCGCCGCCCGTGGGGCGGCACGGCGGGGGCTGTGGGCGGTGGCACCGGCGGCAGGTGGTCAGGCATGGCCCACCTCTGCGGCGGCCTCGGCCTGGTCGAACCGCCAGCAGGCCACCTTGCCGTCGGCCATGGCGATGGGATCGGGGCGATCGGCAAAGCAGCGATCGAAGGCGTGCGGGCAGCGCGGGTTGAAGGCACAGCCGCGCGGAATGTCGGTGAGCCGCGGCATGGCGCCGTCGATCTGGGTCAACCGCTCCTGGTCGCGGCCCACCGCCGGGATCGAGCCCATGAGGCCGACGGTGTAGGGATGGCGCGGCCGGCCCACCACCTGGCGCACCGCGCCGATCTCCGCAATACGGCCGGCATACATCACGGCCACCCGGTGAGCGGTTTCCGCGATCACCCCCATGTCGTGGGTCACCAGCATCACCGCCGTGCCGTGGTCGCGTCCCAGGCGGCGCAGCAACGCCAGGATCTGCGCCTGGATCGATACGTCGAGTGCGGTGGTCGGCTCGTCGGCGATGATCAGGCGCGGATTGGCGCACAGGGCGAGCGCAATCACCACCCGCTGGCGCATGCCGCCGGAAAGCTGGTGGGGGTAGTGGTCGATGCGGTGCTCGGCCGCCGGGATGCCGACTTCCTTCAGCAGCTCCAGCGCCCGCATGCGTGCCTTGGTGGGCGTCAGGTCGGTGTGCGTCAGCACGGTTTCGACGATCTGCGTGCCGATGCGGTAGAGCGGGTTCAGGCTGGTCAGCGGGTCCTGGAAGATGGCGCCGATCTTGGCCCCGCGGATGCGCCGCATCTGGTCGGGAGGCAACTTGTCGATGCGCTTTCCTTCCAGGCGGATCTCGCCGCCAGCCACACGGCCGGGCGGCTCCAGCAGACCGATGATGGCGGTGCCGGTGAGCGACTTGCCGGCACCGGATTCGCCGACCACGCCCAGCACCTCGCCCTCGTCGATGGCGAACGATACGTCGTCCACGGCGACGAGCGTGCCCCGCCGGGTCGGGAACTCCACGCGCAGGTTGTCGACCTCCAACAGCGCCATCGGGCTACCTGAGCTTGGGGTTGAGCGCGTCGCGCAGCCAGTCGCCCAGCAGGTTGACCGACAGCGCCAGCAGCACCAGGGCCAACCCGGAGAAGGTGGCGATCCACCACTCCGACCCCAGCACCTGCTGGCCCTGCTGGATCAGCGTGCCCAGCGACGGCCGGGTGGGCGGGAAGCCGACGCCGAGGAAGGACAGCGTGGCTTCGGTGATGATGGCGATGGCGAGCCCGATGGTGGCGATCACCAGCACGGGTCCGGTGACGTTGGGCAGCACGTGGCGCAGCATGATCAGCAGCGGATGGATGCCGATCACCCGTGCCGCCTGTACGTATTCCTTGTTGCGCTCCACCAGGGTGCTACCCCGTACCGTACGTGCGTACTGCACCCACAGCGAGAAGCCGATGGAGAAGGTCAGCACCCAGAATGCCAGATCGGCCTGGCGCTGGCTCTGGCCCAGCAGCTCGCGGGTGACGCCGTCCACCAGAAGGGCGATGAGGATGGCCGGGAAGCTGAGCTGGATGTCGGCGATGCGCATGATCAGCGCGTCCACCCAGCCGCCCATATAGCCCGCCAGCAGGCCCAGCCCGACGCCCAGAACCATGGCGAACAGGACCGAACAGAGACCCACGGAGAGCGAGATCTGCAACCCGTAGAGGATGGCCGACAGCACGCCGCGTCCCTGGTTGTCGGAGCCCAGGATGAAGTAATTGCCCATGTAGGAGGTGCCGAAGGGCGGCGTGCGGGCATCCATGGTCATGGGCGTGAGCGGATTGTGCGGGGCGAGCAATCCGGCGAACACCGCGCCGATGACGATGATCAGGAAGACCACCGCGGCGACGATGGTGAGCGGCGACCGCTTGAAGCTGTACCACAGATCGCCGTCGAAGAAGCGGGCGACCGGCCCGGCCCGCCGCGTGGCGGGGGCCGGCGGCTTGCCGCCCGGGTCAGGTGCTGCCCGACCGGCGATGTCGACTTCGGTGGCGGAGGAGTCGGCCATGGGAAGTGTACGTGTCCTTTCCTCGGGGTCCGCAGCGTAGCCGTACGTACTAATGCCCGGTGGTGGAGCGCTCCACCCGCAGGCGCGGATCGACGACGAAGTAGAGGATATCAACCACCAGGTTGACGACGACGAAGACCATGGCGATCAGTACCAGATAGGCCGCCATCACCGGGATATCCACGTGGATCACGGCGTCGAGGAACATCTGGCCGACCCCCGGCCAGTTGAACACCCGCTCGGTGATGATGGCAAATGCGATGATGGTGCCGAACTGCAGGCCGGTGATGGTGATCACCGGCACCAGCGTGTTCTTGAGTGCGTGGCCGAAATGCACCGACCGGTCGCTGAGGCCGCGGGCGCGGGCGAACTTGATGAAGTCGGTGCGCAGCACCTCCAGCATCTCCGCGCGCACCAGGCGCATGATCAGCGTCATCTGAAAGAGCCCGAGCGTGATCGCCGGCAGGATGATGCGCCGCCAGCCTTCCCACGACAGAAGCCCGGTGGTCCACCAGCCGATGTGCACCAGATCGTCCTCGCCGCCCACGCGGCCTTGGGGCGGCAGCCAGTGCAGCTCGACGGCGAAGATCTGAATGAGGATGATGCCGATGAGGAAGGTGGGCAGCGACACGCCGATCAGCGACACCGTCATCAGCACCTGGCTGAACGCGCTGTAGCGCTTGAGGGCCGTGTACACCCCCATGGCCACGCCGAACACCAGGGCCATCATGGCCGAGACGACGGCCAGCTCCAGCGTCGCCGGCAAGTAGTCGGCGATCATGTCCTCCACCGGCCGGCTCTGCCGGTAGGAGCGGCCGAAATTGCCCTCCAGGATGTGCTCCACGAAGCGGCCGAACTGGATATAGAAGGGATCGTTGAGGCCGAGCTGCTCGCGCAGTTGCTCGCGTTCCACCGCGCTGGTGTCCTGGCCGACCATGTTGTTGATCGGATCGCCCACATAGTTGAACAGCAGGAAGGCGATCAACGCGACCACCAGCATGACCAGGGTGGCCTGGATCAACCGACGGACGATGAAGGCGGCCATGGCGGGACGCGAAGCTCCGAAGCTGGGCGATGGGGCCGGCTCTGCCGCCCGAACCGGGGCTGGAAACCTGGCCGACGGCGGTCCTTAGTAAACCACATCCGGCGACCGAAGGGAGCGGCCCGTGCGGCTGGGCACGCTGTCTGGAGTGTCGTCTGGGGTGTCGTCTGGGGTGTCTGCGCCGCTCCGCCACGACAGTCAAGCGGTGCGGTCGGGTGAGGCGCAGGGCAGCACCGGACCGCCTCCAAACGGCAACGGCGGGTGCCGGCCGAAGCCCGCACCCGCCGCCGGTCAGCCGCGAAGAGCGATCACTCGTTAATGGTCACCCAGTTCCAGACGAACTGGTTGTCCGCCCGCTGGACGAGTTCGACGTTGTCCGACACGCCCCACGCCAGCGCCTGCTGGTGCAGCGGGATGTAGCCGACATCGTCGTGCAGCATCTGCCACGCCTCGGCGATCATTTCGTTGCGCACGTCCTGATCGGTTTCGCTCAGGATCTGCGTCGTCAACGCGTCCACCTCGGGGTTGGAATAGCCGCCGTTGTTGAAGGTGCCGGCGCCGTCGTCGTTGCGGGTGTGCACCAGGTTATAGAGCGCGTTGTAACTGTCGAAGCTGCTCGGCGTCCAACCCAAGAGGTAGAAGCTGGTGTCGTAGCCGCCCTGGGCGAGGATGCGGCCGAAATAGATCGACCGGGTTTCCGCCATCAGGTCGACCTGGATGCCGACCTGGCCCAGCATGTTGGTCACCGCGATGCAGATGTCCTCATCGTTCACATAGCGGTCGTTGGGGCAGTTGAGGCGGACGGAGAAGCCCTCCGGATAGCCGGCCTCGGCCAGCAGCTCGCGGGCGGCGTCGGGGTCGTAGGGGTAGCGTTCCAGGAAGTCCGGGAAGCCGTTGATGCCCGGCGCCACCATGGCGGCCGACGGGGTGGACTGGCCGCGCATCACCACCTGCTGGATCGCGTTCATGTCGATCGCCTGGTAGAAGGCGAGCCGCACGCGGCGGTCCTGGAACGGGTTGGTGCCCTCGACGCTGGAATACAGCAGTTCGTCGCGCGCCTGATCCAAGCCGAGGAAGATGGTGCGCAGTTCCGGCCCGGTGAGCGACCGGGTGCCGTCGTTGGCTTCCACCCGGTCGATGTCGGGCAGCGGCACCGGGTAGACCATGTCCATGTCGCCGGCCAGGAGGGCGGCGGTGCGGGTCGCATCTTCGGCGATCGGGGTGAACACCACCTCGTCCAGATTGTGTTCTGGCGTGCCCCACCAGTCGGCGAACGGTACCGCGACGGTGCGCACGCCGGGTTCACGGTCGGTCACCATGAAGGGGCCGGTGCCGTTCTCGTTCAGGTTGGCGTAGTTCTCGGCATCGGGGTCGGCCACGTTGGTCACGCCGGTCGCGTTGTGCTCCTCGCACCACTCGCGGTCCATGATGTAGAGCGTGTCCCACTCCGCCATGATGATGGGGCTGGGCGCGTCGGTGATGAAATCGACCGTGTAGTCGTCCACCGGCACCACCTCGGCGATCCCGCCCACCTTGCCGCGCATGTCCGAGCCTTCGGACGCCGCCCGGGCAAAGCTGAACACCACATCGTCGGCGGTGAACGGGTTGCCGTTGTGGAAGGTCACGCCTTCACGCAGGTGGAAGCGCCAGCGGGTCGGCTCCATCAGCTCCCAGCTCGTCGCCAGGCCGGGCAGGATTTCCAGATTGGGGCCGCGGCTGATCAGCCCTTCATAGAGATTGCCCTGGAAGCTCAGCGTGAAGGTCTCGTTGAGCGAATGGGGGTCGAGCGAGCTGACATCGCCCTGGAAGGCAAAGCGCAGGGTTTCCGCCTGCGCGGTGGTGCCGGCGGCGAGCAGAACCGCGCCGGCCAGAAGTGCGACCTTGAGTCTCATTGTGGTGTCTCCCTGCCCAGATTCTCGGGACATGTTGCAGGGGTCTGCGCCGCCGGGCGCGGACCCTGTGGCCGGTACAGTCGGCGGCATGGAGGCGCGCCGTCAAGGCAATTGCAGTCGTCCTGCGATCAGGCGAGCGCGTCCCGGCTCGCCGCCGCCGCTTCCATGATCCAATCGCGGAAGGCGGTGATCCGCGCCTCGCTGCGGCGCGAGTTCAGGCACACGAAGTGGTAGGAAAAGCGGGAGTCCTCCGCCTCCTCGAACGGCCGGACCAGGCGCCCGGCGGCAAGGTCGTCGGCCACCAGGTGGCTCCGCCCGATGGCCAGCCCGAGCCCGCTCGCCGCAGCGTCGAACATCACATTGCTGTGGGAGAAGGCAGGGCCCTTCAGCGGGTCCTTGAGGTCGTCCAGGCCATGGGCATCGAGCCACTGGCGCCAGTGCGACCAGGGCTGGCGGGGGCTGGCATCGGCCAGATGCAGCAAGGTGGCACTGCGCAGGTCCGCCCAGTCGCGCACCCGCCCGGCGATGGGCAGCGGGCTCATCACCGGGAACATGCGCTCGCGCAGGATCAGCTCGGCATCGCAGCCCTCGTAGCTGCCGAGCCCGTGGCGGATGGCGACGTCCACCTCCTCCGCGTGCAGGTCCACCAGCCGGCTATCGGTGAGGATCACCGGGTCGATGTCGGGATGGCGACGGCGGAACTGCACCAGGCGCTGGGCCAGCCAACAGGTCGCGAAGGAGGGCAGGCAGGACACCACCAGGCGGCCTTCCACCCGCGCCTCGGTGAGCCGGCCGGCCGCCCGGACCACGTGGTCCAGCCCCCTGCCCGCTTCCATGGCAAAGGCCCGCCCGGCTTCGGTGAGCAAGAGCCCGCGGGCGAGCCGGCGGAACAGCGGCGTGCCCAGGTGCTCCTCCAGGAGCTTCACCTGGTGGCTGATCGCCGCGGGCGTGACGTTCAGTTCCTCCGCCGCGGCGACGAAGGAGCCATGGCGGGCTGCGGCTTCGAAACTGTGGACCGCCCTCAGGGGCGGCATGCGCCTGGCCATCGGGGTGGTGCTCCCAACAAGGCTCAATCCTTCTAGCCCTTTGCCCTACAACAATCCGTTTGCGCAAGGCCAGAAATTTTCGCCATTTTGCCGCGACTAGAAGCTGATCATCTTGGGAAATAGTTCGATGCTGCGCAACGGCACTGCAATACGCAACGCATTGGCAATTTTCATAGGGTCCCCGTGGCCACGGAAACGGCCGCATGGGCTTTTCGGTTTGATTTTTTCCTGGATCGAACGGGATCGCCAGCGCCGGCAACTTGCCGAACTGGACCAGCACCTGCTCGACGACATCGGGCTGAGTGCCGCCGATGCCCGCCGGGAAAGCCACCGCCCCTTCTGGGACTAAGCCTTGGCGGTGCCCGGCACGCCCCGTCAGAACATGTCGCGGGGGTCGAAGGTGAACGCGATGTATTCCCAGTCGGGCCAGCGCTCGGGCGGCAGCGGCAGCGGCTGGCAGGTCGGGTTGTTCACCGCGCGCCAGGCAGCGTTCCGCGCGCCCACCCACACCGGATCGTCGGCATGGGTGGGTGGGATGACCTCGACGGATCCGGGGATCACGGTGCCGTCGCGGGCCATGCGCAGCGCGATGTGAACCACCCTGTCGGCATCCGCACTCCCCCCGGAATCCACGTTCCAGCAAGGGCGCAGCGCTTCGCGCACCGCGTCCTCCTCGCCCGGCGACAGGCGCGTCGGCGGTCCCGGCGTCGCCGCGGCGGCCGGGGCCGCCTCGCCGGTCGCTTGCGTCGTCGCGTCGACCGGTGGCACCGGAACCACGGGCTGCGCCGGGTCCTCCGCCGTCCGTGTGTCCATGGGCCGGGGTGCCGGCGGCGGCGTGGGGCGATGGGCCGGTACGGGTGCGGCCACGGCCGGCACTTCGGCGGCACCGGCCGGCGGGTCGCGCGGCACCGGCACCGGCGGCACCGGCACCGGCGGCACCGGCACCGGCGTCGCCCCGGACGGGTTTGCCGCGATGCCCGGAAGATCCCGTGGCCGCGGCGGCGGCACGTCGAGCGTGTCCGGCGCGATCGTCTCCCGCGTGATCGGCTCCGGTACAATCGCCTCCGGTGCCGTCAAGCCGCTCACATCGACCAGCAGGGTGGCCGGCGTACGGGTGCCGCTGGGAATGCTGACGATGCGCTCCGGGTCCCGGAGAAAGGAGAGGTCGACCAGCAGGACCGCCAGCAGCGCCGCATGCAGCGCCAGCGATCCGGCCAGCCGGCGCCACCGCGGCATCTCCTCGCGCCGGCCCGGCCGACCCAGGCCCGTCGACAGTCCCATCCCCGGTGGGGCCAGCGTGACGGCCGACATGTCGCCTGCACCTCCCCCTCAGACCATCTAGAACATCGCCCGCGGATCGAAGGTGAACTCGATGTACTCCCAGTCCGGCCAGCGGTTGGCCGGCAGCGGCAGCGGCTGGCAGCGCGGGTTCTGCACCGCGCGCACGGCGTTGTTGGCGGCCCCCACCCACACCGCGTTGCCGGGGAAGGTGGCCCCGGTGATCTCCGCGGAGCGGGGCACCACCGTGCCGTCGCGGTTCATGCGCACGGTCACCTGGACCACCACGTTGTTGTCGATCAGCAAGCCGGGATCGACGTTCCAGCACGGCCGCAAGGCATCGCGCACCGCGTTTTCCTCGCCCGGCTGCAGCCGCCGCGGCCGGCCGAGCGGAGCTTGCGGCTGCTGGGCCGGCTGTTCGGTCGCCGGCTGGGCGGTGTCGGTCGTCGGCTGCTGGGCGGGCGGCGCCGGCGGCACCTCGGCCACCTGCTCGGGCTGCGGCGGCGGCGGGATGTTGTCCGGCCGCCGGCCGGGGATCGGCGGCGTGATCGGCACCGGCTCGTCCAGGTCGGGGTCGATGACCGGCGTTTCCACCACCACCGGCGCTTCCACCTCCGCCTCGGCCTCGTCTTCCAGCACCACGTCCTCGATGGCCTGGTCGATCAGCTCCGACAGGGTGCTCGGCGTCTCCACCTCGGTCGGCTCCGGTTCCGGCGGGGCTTCCGGCAGGGCTTGCAGGTCTTCGGGCGTGGGCGCCGGCTCGGTGACCTCGGGCGGCACCTCGGCCACCTGTTCGGCCGCCTCTGGCGGAGCCGGCGCGGGCGGAGCGGGCAGCGGCGGCGGCGGGGCCGTGCTGGGGACCGGCTGGTCGACCACCGGAACGGCGTCCTCCGGCGGCGCTTCCTCGGCATTGGGGCCGGGCAGCGGCGGCAGGTCGGGCACCACCGGCCGGGCATCGGCCACCTCCGGCGGCGGCTCCTCCACCGGCTCGGTCACCGGTTGGGCCAGCTCCGGCGGCGTCGGCTCGGGCGGCCGCACCTGGGGTATGGGCGGCAGCGGCGGCTCGGCGGCCGGCGGTTCCGGCGGCGTGTCGACCGGCGGGGTCAGTACCGGCGGCGCTTCCAGCGGTTCGCCGTCGGGCTGGCCGAACGGCTCGATGCTGACATCGGCGATCAGGGTGAACGGCGTGTTGGTGCCGCTCGGCACGATCTCCCGCGGCTCCAGAAACGGCAGTTCCACCAGCATCGCCACGACCAGGGCGATGTGCAGCAGAACCGAAACAAGAAGACTGACCGGACGGTCCATCCGCTCACTCTGGCTCCGCTGCCGGCCCCTCGGTGGGGAGCTCGGCGACCAGCGCAACCCGTGTGAACCCCGCTGTGTTGATCGCACCCATCACCTCCAGCACGCGGCCATAGGCCAGTTGCCGGTCACCGCGTACGTAGATGCGCGCCTCGGGATTGGCATCGGTAATTGCCACCAGCATCGCCACCAGATTGTCCAGCTCCACCGGGGTTTCCTGGACATAGACCTGGCCCTCGCGCGTCACCGTGACGACCAGCGGCTCTTCCGGCTCGCTGACGTTCTGTCCTTGGGTCTGGGGCAGGTCGACCGGCACGCCGACGGTGAGCAGCGGGGCGGTGACCATGAAGACGATCAGCAGCACCAGCATCACGTCCACGAAGGGGGTGACGTTGATTTCCGCGCGGGGCCGGTAGACGCGCCGGCCGCGTCGTGCCCCGCCGTTGTCCATGGCCGCGCCCACGGCTCAGCCCCGCTCTTCCAGGTGGCGCGACAGGATGGCGGAGAACTCCCCGGCGAAGTTCTCCAGCCGTTCGGCGTAGCGGGCGATGTCGTTGATGAACTTGTTGTAGAAGGCCGACGCCGGGATCGCCGCGAACAGCCCGAGTGCGGTGGCGAACAGCGCTTCGGCGATGCCGGGAGCCACCACCGCCAGGCTGGTGTTTTCCGCCGCGGCGATGGAGGTGAACGCGTTCATGATGCCCCAGACGGTGCCGAACAGCCCGACGAAGGGGGCGACGGAGCCGGTGGAGGCAAGGAACGTCATGTTGCCTTCCACGCGGCTCAGCTCGCGCGTCTGGGCCACCGCCATCACCCGCTCGATGCGCTGGTGCAGGCCGGCACGCATGGTGCCGGTGCTGATGAGCCCGCGCTGGTTGGCGTGGCGCCATTCCTTCATGCCCGCCACGAACACCGCCGCCATGGGGTCGCGCGGGTCGTCGCCGATGCGGTCGTACAGCTCCTCCAGCGAGTTGCCCGACCAGAAGGTGTCCTCGAACGCGGCGGCGCGGCGGCGCAGGCGGCGCAAGCGCACCCACTTCTCGAAGATGATGGCCCAGCACCACACAGACGCGGCCACCAGCAGCATCATCACCGCCTTCACCACGATGTCGGCGGCGAGGAACAGGTGCCACAGCTCAAGCTGGTTGGGCGTCGACCCCTCCACGCCGCTGCCGACGCCCTGCAGGCCCGGCAAGGCCCCGGCGTTCTCCACCGGCTCGGCGGGTAGCGGCGTGACATCCTGGACCCCCAGGAAGTGGCCGAGGTGGTTGAGGTCCAGCCCGAGCCCGCGGCCGGCATGGGAAAGGTCGAAGCCGCCCAGCAGCCCGGCCAGCAGATCGCTCAGAAGATGGTCCATGGTCGCTCTACGTCTCCCTAACGCTCCTGGCGGCGGGTCATGCCAACACTGGGCGGTCCGTGTCCAGGTGGGAATGGCCGGTCTGCTCTGCAATTGCAGCACCGACGTCGCGCGGCAGGCGCACCGGGCGGCCGCGCCGGTCGATGCAGGCCAGCCGCACGGCCAGCCGCACCAGCTCGTCGGGTCCGCGCCGGATCACCTGGGCGAGGCGCAGGCTGGCCTGCGCCAGCTCCGTCAGGTGCACCGCCACCTCCAGTGCATCGTCCAGCACCGCCGGCCGCTTGAAGTCCACTTCCATACGGGCGACCGCGAAGGCCACCCCGGTGTCCGCCAGCAACCGGCTCTGGTCGATGCCCGCCGCACGCAGCATTTCGGTGCGCGCGCGTTCGGCAAAGCGCAGATAGGCGGTGTGATAGACGATGCCGCCGGCGTCGGTGTCCTCCCAATAGACCCGCACCGGCCAGCGGAAGCCAGCATCCTCCCGGTCGAAGGGCATCACGCGTCTCCCAGAAGATCCGGCTGGATGGCGGCGGGGGGAGCGAGGCCGAGATGGCGGAACGCCGCTTCCGTCAGCATGCGTCCGCGCAAGGTGCGCTGCACCAGGCCCTGCTGCATCAGATAGGGTTCGATCACGTCCTCGATGGCGTCGCGCTGTTCCGACAGGGCCGCGGCCAGGGTGTCCACACCCACCGGCCCACCGCCGTAGTGCTCTGCAATCGCGGCAAGATAGCGGCGATCCATGGCGTCGAGCCCGCGCCCGTCGACCTCCAGGCGCTGCAACGCGGCATCGGCGCGGGCGGCATCGATGCGCTCCCAGCCGCCCACCGAAGCGATGTCGCGCACCCGGCGCAACAGGCGGCCGGCCACCCGGGGAGTACCGCGGGCGCGCCCCGCCACTTCGGCGGCACCGTCTTCGGTGAGCGGGCAGTCCAGCAAGGCGGCGGCACGCGCGACGATGAGGCGAAGCTCGTCGGGCTGGTAGAAGTCGAGCCGCAGCGGAATGCCGAAGCGGTCGCGCAGCGGCCGGCTGACCAGGCCCGACCGGGTGGTGGCCCCCACCAGGGTGAAGGGCGGCAGGTCGATGCGCACCGAGCGGGCGGCCGGGCCCTCGCCGATCACCAGGTCGAGCTGAAAGTCCTCCATGGCCGGGTAGAGGATTTCCTCCACCGCCGGGTTGAGGCGGTGGATCTCGTCGATGAACAGCACCTCGCGGGGCTGCAGGTTGGTCAGGATGGCCGCCAGGTCGCCGGCCCGCGCGATCACCGGGCCCGACGTCATGCGGAAGCCGACCCCCAGCTCGCGCGCCACGATCTGCGCCAGGGTGGTCTTGCCGAGGCCGGGCGGCCCGTGCAGCAGCACGTGGTCCAGCGCCTCGCCGCGGGCCGATGCCGCGCGCACGAACACCGCCAGGTTGTCGCGCACCTGGCGTTGGCCGATGAAGGCATCGAGGCGCTGCGGCCGCAGCTCGGTCTCGCCGAGGTCGCCTTCGCCCGCCGCCGCGTCCACCAGGCGGTCGGGATCGCTCATCGCGCCAGCCCTTTCAGCGAGGCGCGCAGCAGCTCGCCCACCGCCGCCTCACCGCCCAGCTCGGCCTGGCAGCGGGTGACGGCGGAAAAGGCTTCGCTGCGGTCGTAGCCGAGGTTGACGAGGGCGGAGATGGCGTCGTCGCGCACCGCCACCGCGGCCGGCAGGGCGGCGGGCTTGGCGCCGTTGACGGCAGCGGCGGGGGCCGGCGTGGGCACCGCCAGGGGCGTTTCGATGCGGTCCTTCAGTTCCGCCAGGATGCGGGCGGCCAGCTTCGGCCCCACGCCTTCGGCGCGCACCAGGGGTGCCTTGTCCTGCGACAGGATCGCCAGCAGCAGGGCGTCGGGCCCGGCCGCCGACAGGATGGCCAGCGCCACCTTGGCCCCCACCCCCTGCACCGTGGTCAGCCGGCGGAACCAGGCACGCTCTTCGGCCTCGGCGAAGCCGTAGAGGTGGATGTGGTCCTCGCGCACATGGGTTTCGATGTGCAAGCTGGCAGGCTGACCCACGGCCAGGCGGTCCAGCGTGCGGCGCGGCGCGTGCACCAGGTAGCCGACGCCGTTGACGTCGATCACCGCACTGTCGGCCGCGATCGCGTCGACCACGCCCTTCAGACGCGCGATCACCGGTCCGCCGCCCGCGCTGGCGCCCGCGCCGATGTCCGTGCCGCCGCCTGGCGTGCCACGGCCGCCCCGGTCTGCCGGTGGTGGGCGTGACAGATGGCGACGGCCAGCGCATCGCCGGCATCGGCATTGGCGATGGTCACGCCCGGCAGCAGCACGCGTACCATCATCTGCACCTGGGTCTTGTCGGCATGGCCGACGCCGACCACCGACTTCTTGATGTGGTTGGCACCGTATTCGGCCACCGGCAGGCCGCGCAGGGCGGGCACCAGCAGCACCACGCCGCGGGCGGTGCCGAGCTTCAGGGTGGAGGTGGGGTTGCGGTTGACGAAGGTTTCCTCCACCGCCGCCTCGCCCGGCGCCCATTGGGCGATCACCTGCTCCAGCCCGTTGTGCAGGCTGACCAGGCGACAGGCCAGCGACTCGTCGTCGGCACTCGACACGCTGCCGTGGGCGACGTGGTGCAGGCGCGGCCCGTCGACATCGATGATGCCCCAGCCGGTGGTTCGCAGCCCCGGATCGAGGCCGATGATCCGCATGGCGTGTTCCCTGTTTGCCCCGCCGGCCAATCGGTGATGTTGTGGGCGATATTCCACCCATGCGCAAGGTATTGTGCGCTGCCGCGCGAGCGCGTGTGCCGGTCGTGGCGCCGGCCAGCACCCCGCCTGCCCGTGCCGCCGGTTGCAAGCACGGCCCGCGGCGGCTATGCCCCCCTGTCCGCACCGACACACCACATAGTGACGCAGACGATGGGAGACGGCCCATGCCGGGCGAGATCACCTTCGACGATTTCCTCAAGGTCGACATCCGCGTCGGCACCATCACCAAGGCCGAGCCCTACCCGGAAGCGCGCAAGCCGGCGATCAAGCTCACCGTCGATTTCGGGCCCGAGGTGGGCACCAGGCGCACCTCCGCCCAGATCACCAAGCACTACGACATCGCCACCCTGGTCGGCCGCCAGGTGGCCGGCGTGGTGAACTTCCCGGCCAAGCAGATCGGCAAGTTCATGTCCGAAGTGCTGGTGCTGGGCTTCCCCGACGCCGACGGCGACGTGGTGATGATCGGCCCCGACCAGCCGGTGCCCAACGGGGGGCGCCTCTACTGAGCACGCCGCCCGCCGCGGACGGTATTCCAGACGGGGCGCCGCCCGCGTCGCGCCGGTCGCGCCGGGCGCGCCGCACCGCCCTGCTGCGGTTTGCCGGCGGGCTGGCCATCACCGCCGCCACACTGGGCTGGGTGGCGAGCGACGCCGACCTGCGCCAGGGCGTGGCAACGGCGCTCGACGGCGGCGTCGGCTGGCTGTGGCAACCGATACTGGCGGCCTTCTGGGTGGTGGGCCTGCGCGCCTGGCGCCTGGCGGTGGTGCTCGGCCGGCCCATGGGGCTTGCCATGGTGCGGCTGTCCGCCCTGCACCAGACTGCCAATCTGCTGCTGCCGCTGAAGCTGGGCGAACTGGCGCTGCCGCTGCTGATTAGGCGCGACGGCGCGCGCGGCTTTGCCGGCGGCTTGGGCGCCCTCGTTGCCATCCGCCTGTGGGACCTGGCGGTGCTGGGCGTCGCCGCGGCCTGGGCGCTGGCGGTGGCGGCCCCGCAGGTGGCGCCGGGTGTGGCCGGCCTGGTCTGGGCGGCCGGCGCCATCGGCGTGCTGGCGGTGGCGGCGGGCGTGGCGGCAGCGCCGCGGCTGTCGGTCTGGCTTGCCGGACGACACGGCGATGGAGCCGGCCACGGTGTCGCCGCGCGCCTGTGGGCGGTGGCGCACGGCGCTTTCGCCCATGACCGCGCCATGCTGCTGGGCATCCTTGCCACCACCGCCGGTGCCTGGCTGGCGGTGTTCGCCGGCTTTCATCTGGTGGCCGCCAATATCGGCGCGACGCCGGGCTTCGCCGCGTCGGCCCTCGGCGCCATCGCCTCCTCGCTCGCCTTCGCCTTGCCGATCAACGGCGTGGGCACCATCGGCCCGGCGCAGATCGCCTACGCCGCCGCCATGGCGCTGTTCGGCGTGCCCTTCGAAGCGGCCCTGGCAACGGCGTTGGTGTGGCACGCCGCAGCGGTGGCCACCACCGTCGCCGTCGCCGCCCCCTGGCTGCCGACGCTGCTGGCCCAGCGGCCGCGGCAAGGCGTGTGATGAGACCTGGTGCTGCCCCTACACCAGCGGGCGCAAGCCGGCACGGGCGGGGAAGGTGCGCAAGGGGGCCGTCTGCCCCCGCACCCACACCACCAGCCGGGTGAAGCTGTTGACCGTGGCGTAGAGCCCGAGGAAGCGGTCGAGCACCGAGGCCATGAGGAACAGGCCGGTGCCGGAAAAGCGCTCGCCGTCGAACTCCACGATCACCTCCACGCCGCGGCACAGGCCCGACATCCCGCCGGACCGTACCCGCGCCGTGGCCGGCTTGGTGCGCACGCTGAGGATGCTGTCGATCAGCGCCCGGCTGTCGGCGGAATCGCGGAAGTCGTAGAGCTTGAAGATCTCGCGCAGCGCGTCGGCCCCTTCCGTGGCGTCCTGCAGCGAGAGGTGGTTGAGCGCCAGGTGGGAGATCAGCCGCCAGTAGCCGCGCGGCCCCATGGCCGGCCGCAGGGTGGGCGTCGGCGCGATCAGGCAGGTGATGTCCGACACCGGCGGCGCCGCCCCCGTGGGCCGCAGATGCGGGTGGCCGCCGCCGAAGGGCAGGCGGCTCGGCAGGTCGCGGTTGAGGCAGGTGGTCTTCACCGACAGGGTCCAGCCGCCCTGGCTGCTGGGGTTGAAGTCCAGGTCCACCAGCGACAGGAACACCTCCGTGCCGGGGTCGCGCTGCCCGGCCGGCCGGCGGGTGGCGTACCAGAAGCGGCCAGGCCCGTCGTCGGCGGCCGCGTGCTTCACGGAATAGAAGGCGCGGTAGGGGTGCACCTCGTCCGCCTGGTCCTTGCCGCTGACCGAGCGCACCTCGTAGACCTCGGTCGCCTGGGGCCGGCGCGCGTCGGGCACCACGCGGTATTCGCTGATGGTGTGGGTAAGGTCGATGGGCTCGGCGCGCTGGTCGAACAGGTTGATGATGGGCGTGCAGCCGAGCGCGAAGGTCTCCGCCGACACCGTACGCTCCAGTTCGCTGGCCGCCCGGTTCAGGTAAATGAACACGTCCATGGTGCGGCCGGCCTTGACCAACGTCTTGGTGTCGAGCCCGGTGATGTCGACGAACAGGTACTTTTCCGGGAAGGTGAAGAATTCCGTGATCAGGCGGTAGCCGATCAGCGACTGGGGCGGGTAGGGCAGCAGCCCCTCGTCCGGCTCGAAACCCACCGGCTTCAGGCAACCGGGCTCCAGGATCACCGGATTGGGGTCGACGGCATTTTCCGCCAAGGCCACGGAGACGGCATTGTTGAGCAGCAGTTCGTAGAGCGGGTTCACCGTCTGCGGCGGGCCGCGCAGGAAGACGCGCAGCGTATCGAGCCCGAGATCGGTGAGCGTGCGCTGGGGGTCCAGGCATTCCAGCGTCAGCCTGAGCGAGGCGACGGCGCCGCTGGCGCGCGGATTGTTGGGGGCGACCAGTGGCCGGCCCGTCAGGCTGGCGTTGGCCACCGCCACCGGCCACAAGGTGGTGTCGTAGCAGGTGCGGAAGCGGCAGCTATCCCCGCCCACCGCCTCGGACTCCAGCTCCAGCCCGGCCGGGATGACGTAGTTGGCATCGAGGTCCGGTTCCGGCCGGAAATGTACGATGCTCATGGCCGGGATGGGATGGAGGTAGTGCGGGTAAAGGACACCCAGCAGCGCGTCGGTCAGTTCGGGGAAGTCGTCGTCGATGCGGTGGCGCAGCCGCGCGGTGAGGAAGGCGACGGACTGCAGGAGCTGCTGGACGTGGGGATCTTCCACCGCGTCGGCGGTGAGCCTGAGGCGCCCGGCGATGCGGGGATGCGCGTCGGCGAAGGCCGCGCCCATCTTGCGCAGGAACTCCAGCTCCCGGTTGTAGTAGGAAAGCAGGTGATCAACCATCGGAGGATTCCTTGACCTCGCACTGGTTGGTGACCGGATCGACCATGGAATCCAGCACCAGCGGCTCCGGCGCCGGCTCGGCGTGCAAAGCCCCTTCGATGCGGAAGCGCAAGGTGCGGTCCTGGCTGCTGTCGTTGGGGATGACCACCACCTCCACCATGGCGAAGCGCGGCTCGTAGCGGCGGATCGCCGCCTCCACCTCCGCGCGGAAGCGCTCGCGGTTCTGGTCGGAGGTCATGTTGGCGCCGGTGAAGTCCTCCAGCCCGTAGTCGACCACCGAGCGGTTCAGTTCCGTCAGGTCATAGGGAAAGCTGATGCAGCGGCGATGGGTGTTGAGGAACGCCTCCAGGTCGCGCGTCACCGCGGCCTTGATGGCGTCGAGGCGCTGGCTGGCGCGCTCGTCGTCGCTGGCTTCGTTGAGCAGCCGGTCGAGGACGGACGGCAGCAGCAGGTCGGTCGGGGACTCGCCGATCATCGCTCGGGTCAGGCCGCACCGGCGAAGATGAAGGCGCCCATGTCGAGGATCGGCATGCCGGCATTGCCCACCAGGTACATGCGCTGGCCGATGCCGCGCACCGGCGACGTGGAGTCCTCGCCGCCCAGCCAGTCGGTGGTACGGCCGAGCAGGGCCTGCTGGTCGGACGGATCGGCCGCCCAGGGGTAGATGGCCGGGATGTAGACTTCGCCCTCGGGGCCGTTGGTCACCACCACATGGGCGCGCCGCCACAACAGGTCGCGGGTCTTTTCCACCGGCCGGAACTCGATCTCGCGCACTGCTTCCATGGGCACCCAGTAGTACTTGCCGGTGCTGGTGAGCACTTCGAGGATGCCGGCGGTGATGTCGTCGACATCGCGCATGTCGTCGAACGGCGTGTCGTCATGGGTGCCGGCGATCGGTGGGCGGATGGCCTCGGCCTTGGCGCACAGCTCGGCCGCCTCGCGGGTGTCGCCGGCGCGCAGGCTGGCCAGCGCCTGCAACGACAGGCGCATGTGCTCGGTCGGCTGGTCCAGCATTTCCGGCGCCCGGCCTTCGGTGAAGGTCTGCTGGCGGGCCAGTGCTGCGCGCAACTGCTGGCGGAACAGCGCGACGCCGATGCTGTTGTCGCTGTCCTGCCGCGACACCGCCTCCATCATCACGTCGGCCCGATCCAGGTTGCCGGCGAAGCACAGCAGCTCGGCCAGGAAGCCGCGGGCATTGAGGTCGGCGGGGTGGGCGCGCACCTCCGCGTTCATGGCTTCGATCGCGCCGGTCAGGTCCCCGGCGTCGAACAGCTCCTGTGCGGTGGCGGACATGGGTGCCTCCTGTTCCTCTGGCGTTTTCGTTCGGGCGTCGTGCAGGAGCGGTGTGCACCGCTCCTTAGGCGGTTCCGGCCCACACCGCCACGCGGCCGCCCAATATTCTACAATGGCTTGGTGTGGCCGGGTGGGGGTATGGGCTGGTGCGGCTAAAATTCATCTAGGCCCCGCGGGCCCTGGGGAGCTGGGTCACCAGCTTCAGGCTGGTCTCGATGGTGTCGAGCTGGAAATGCGGCAAGAACTGGAAGGTGGCGTTGTAGGAGCCGGGACTGCCCGGCACCTCGCGCACGGCCACCCTGGCGTCGCGCAGCGGGCGCCGTGCCTGCATTTCGATGCTCGCGCCGGACGGGTTCTGGCTGACGAAGTCCATCAGCCAGCGATTGAGGTAGCGTTCGCAATCCTCGGGGTTGGCAAACGAGCCCACGCGATCGCGCATGATGACCTTGACGTAGTGGCTGAAGCGGGCGGTGCAGAGCATGTACTGCAGCATCGCCGAAAGCCGCGCGTTGTTGGTGGCCGCCTGGCGGTCGTAGCGCTTGGGGCGCTGCAGCGAGGGGCAGCCGCGGAACACCGCGTAGTTGGTGTCCTTCACGTCCGACAGCACCATCAGCCCGTAGCGGTTGAGCTCCAGCTCCAGCCGGTCGGACACCGCCACGTCGGTGCCCGGGCGGATGGCGGCACCGTGCGGCTCGGTGGGGAACGGGCATTGCGGCAGGTCGTGCACCAGGCCGCCGGCAATCGCGTCCTGCGGCGCCCCGCGGATGGCGGCAAACCAGCGGTGATCGCGAAAGGCGCGGATCACCACCGCCCCGAAGGCGATGCTGGCCGGCCCCCACAGCAGCTTGTCGGGCGAGCGGTCGGCGGCCCGCGGCCGGCCGGTGATGGTTTCGCGGTAGCGGAAGCCGTCCACCCGCTGGCTGTGGTCCTCCCACGGGCGGCGCAACAGGATGCGCGGCACGGTGAGGCCGAGGAAGCGGCTGTCGTCCTGGTCGCGCAGGGTGTTCCAGCGCACGTATTCCGGCTCGCGGTCGAAGGCATCGAGCCGCATCGGCGCTTCCAGGCGCACGAAATCGGTGAGCCCCAGCAGCCCCGGGGCGGCGCCGACGATGAACGGTGCGAACGAGGCCGCGGCGATCTGACACAGACCCGTCAGCGCCGACACGTCGTCGGTCGGGTGCAAGCCGTCGCGCCGGTGCTGCACCTCGTAGAGGCCCACCAGCAGCCCGAAGGGCTGGCCGCCGGCCATGTCGAACTGGTCGCTGTAGATGCGCTGCCACAGCACCGACTGGTCGAAATCGCGCTCCAGGTCGCGGCACACCAGGCCCCAGTTGGCATCGAACAGCTTGATGCGCACCAGGGGTTCGCCTTCCCCCTGGGCGACCAGATAGCGCGCGCCCACCCAGGCCGCTTCCAGCGCCTGGAAGCGGGGGTGGTGCAGCACCGCATCGATCTGCACCGACAACAGCCGGTCGATGCGCGCGATGTCGGCATCGAGCAGGGCCGTCAGCCGCTCGGCGTCGATCGGCGGCTCCAGCACCCGGTGCTTGCCGAACCACAGGGAGAGCGCCACCCCCGGATCGGGTTCGCTGAGAAAATCGTCGAGCGGCGTGACGCCGTCCGGCCGGCGGTCGCGGGCGCGGGCGTAGGAGACCAGATGGTCCCGTACCCCGGCCGCGTCGCCGGCCTGAACGGTGTCGTCCCGTGTCGCGATGGCGGGACCGCCAGGCACCTTCCGATCAGCCAGACTTTTCCGGAATCCGGGCGACCAGCCGCATGGACGCGGTGAGCTCTTCCAACTGCAGCCACGGCCGCAGATACGCCACCGCGTTGTAGTGGCCCGGTTCGCCCGGCACTTCCTTCACTTCCACCTTGGCGTCGCGCAGCGGGAACTTGGCCTTCATCTCCGGCCCCGCATTGGGGTTGCTGTTCACGTAGTTCATGATCCAGCGATTGAGCCACTTCTCGCAGTCCGTCGCCTCCATGAACGAGCCGATCTTGTCCCGCGCCATGATCTTCAGGTAGTGCGCGAAACGAGAGGTCGCCATCAGGTAGGGCAGACGGGCCGACAGCCGTGCATTGGCGGTCGCGTCGTCGCGGTCGTAGATCTTCGGCTTCTGGGTCGACTGGCCCCCGAAGAACACGGCGTAGTCGGTGTTCTTGTAGTGGCACAGCGGCAGGAAGCCGAGCTTCGACAGCTCCGCCTCGCGGCGGTCGGCGATGCCGACTTCGGTGGGGCACTTCTGGTCGGTGTCGCCGTCTTCGCTGGGGAAGAAGTGCAGCGGCAGGCCGGTGACCTTACCGCCGTTTTCCGCACCGCGGATGGACGTGCACCAGCCGTATTGCGCGTAGGAGTCGGTGAGCCGGGCCGCCATCACGTAGGCGGAGTTCATCCAGCAGTACTGTTCGTGCTTGAGCTGGGCCGGCCTGCCGAGATCGTCGACCGACTCCTCGTAGTCGAACTCGTCGATCCGCTTGGTCGCCTCGCCGTACGGGGCACGGGCCAGCACCTTCGGCATGGTGAGGCAGACGAAGCGCGAGTCTTCGCTCTCGCGGAAACCACGCCAGCTCGTGTGCTCCTTGCTCTCGAAGATCATCGAGAGGTCGCGCGGCGTCGCCAGCTCGGTGAAGTCGTTGAACCCGAACATGCCGGGGCCGGCCGCACTGATGAACGGCGCGAACGACGCGGCGGAGATCTTCGAGATCAGGCCCAGCAGCTCCACGTCTTCCTGGTGGGCGGAGAACTCGTAGTCGCCGATCAGCGCCCCGTAGGGTTCGCCGCCGGGCATGCCGAACTCGTTCTCGTAGAGCTTCTTCCACAAGGTGGACTGGTCGAATTCGCTCGCCTTGGTCAGGTCCTTGTAGAGGTCCCGCTTCGACGCGTTGATCATCTTGATCTTGAGCTGCGGCCCGGTCTCGGAGTTGAAGACCAGGTGGTGCAGGCCCCGCCAGCTGCCCTCAAGCTTGACGAATTTCGGGTGGTGCATGACCTCGGCAAGCTGCTTGGACAGCTTGCGGTCGATCATCTCCACCGCCTTCGTCAGGGTCACCGTCAGGTTCTTGTCGAAGGTCACCGTGCCCTTCACCGCCTCGGCGGTCAGGGTCTTCAGCATGTCCTTGGCGTAGTCGGGCTCGGTCTGCTTGGTCGCTTCGATGGCCCGATCGAGCAGACTGAATTCGGCGGCCTCCGTTGCGGTGGCCTGGCCTTGGGCTTGGCTCTCAGTGTCCGCCATGGCGCCTTACTCCTCCTTCTTGGCGTCGGCGGGCTGGGCGCCCGACTCGTTGTCCAGGCCGAGCGCCTTGGACAACTCGCCGATGTCCTCGTTGTTCTGCAGGACCTTTTCCAGCAGCTCTTCCAGGTCCTGCGAGCGGTCGGCCTTGGACAAGAGGTCGCGCAGCTTGTCGCGGCTTTCCTTCAGCGCCTTCAGCGCGGGGATCTGGTCGACCACCCGGCCCGGCTCGAAGTCGTCCATCTTGTTGAAGTTCAGCTCGACGCCGAGGTTCTTCTGCCCGCCCTCTTCCAGCGTGTTCGTCACTTGGTAGACCAGGCGGGGAGCGATGCGCTCCATCACCTTGTCGAAATTGTCGCGGTCGATTTGGATGAAATTGCGGTCGCGCAGCGGCTTCAGCTTGCCCGAGGGGTCGCCGGAGAAGTCGCCCATGACGCCAACGACAAAGGGCAGTTCCTTCTGCACCACCGCATCGCCGGTCTCCACCTCGTACTTGATGTGGACGCGCGGCTTGCGCACGCGCCCCAGCTTCTCATGAATACTCGCCATTGATTCTCCCCTTGTTTCCGGCCGCGACCAGCTCTGTCGTCTCCCCGTCCCGCGCCGGGTGCCTGTCGGCTAAGTGCCAACCCTGCCACCAATGTCCCATGATGATGCGTGCGAACCGTCACCTCTTCAAGGTGGACGTCTCGGCGCTCGCCCCCGTCCACGCGTGACTCCGCGGACGGCGATTTGCTCCCTCAGTAGCCGTCCTGACTTCCAGCATCCGAAGATGGCGGTTCGATGCCCGAGCGCATCAAGAAGCCGCGGCGGGCCTCATCGTCGGGGATCAGCTCCTCCAGCAACCTTTGCAGCGGCAGGCGACCGCGCCGCACCAGCTCGTCCAGCGTGTAGGAAATCGGCGAGTGCGGCTCGGTCCGGCGGAAGAACTCCGCCAGCTTGCCGAGTGCCTTGAACGCCTCTTCCCGATTGGTGATGGCCCCGGCCGGTGCCGACACCGCGACGCCGGAGACAGCCGCTCCGGCCACCGCGCCCTGCTGGGCCGCTCCCGCGGCCGGCGCCTCGCCGTCTTCCATCGCCTCCACCCCCTCGCTTTGCGCGGTCGGCAGCACCACGCCGCAGCGCCGGATCATCGCCGCCATGGCGTCGCGTACATCGGTCAACGCCTGGCGCAACTTGGTGGTGGTGGGCGCGTCGCGGCCACAGGTGTCGTCGAAAATGCTGTAGAGGTCGTTGGCCGCCTGCAACGCCTGCTCGGCGTCCTCCATCAAGGTCGCCAGGACTTCCGGCGGGGTCTCGCGGACCGCGACCTCCATCTCCTGCATGCTGACGCGGCCGGCATCGATCTTGGCCTGGCGCTGGGCCGGATCGTCGATGCTCTCGACCTCGCGGGCCTGCTGGTAGTGGTAGGTGGACAGCGGATCCATGGTGTTGGGCAGGGTGATCGGCAGCATCTTCAGGGGCGTGATCAGCGTGCCTTCGCTGCCTTCGCCGCTCAGCCCGGTCACCGGCGCCACCTTGGTCTCCACGCCGTCCTCGTCCTCTTCGGGGTAGAGCCCGTCCCAGTAGCGTTCCACCAGGCCGTGGATCAGCCGCAAGCCATCGCGCAGGCCGGCCAGCCCTTCGGTGCGCAGCAGCGCTTCGGTGTACCAGGAGGCGACCGCCAAATCCTTGGTGCGGGTCCGCAAGGCGTCCGCCGCCAGGTCCGCCACGGTGCTCCATTCCGGCGGCGTACCGGCGGCTTCGTCCATCTCCACCACCCGCTTTTCCGCCGAGCGGGCGGTATCGCGGGCGCTGCGCATGGCGAAGTAGACGGAGTCGTAGGAATCATCGGCGCGCAGATCTTCGCCGGTCGGGCTCTCCTCGCTGATCGGCTGCAGCAATTCCTCGATGTCGATGGTCGCCGGTGTCGCCAAGGCACATCCCCTCATCACTCGAAGTGCAGCAAACTTAACATCGCTGCGTTTACCAGAAAACGAGAACCGGGTACCCGGAGCCGAGAAGGCCGCTAAGGATTGAAGGTGAGGAAGGTCGAGGCGCCGGAGAGCTGCGCCCCCTCGGCCTGCAGGCCCTCCACAGCACTGCGCAAGGCGGCGAGGTAGGCCGCCGCCCCCTCCACGTCGCGCCGCCGCGTGGGGAACAGCGGCTCGCTGCTGAGAATGGCGATCACGAGGTTGTCACCGTACGGCGAACCCGCCCGGTAGACCTGGCCGCCTGCCTCCTTTTCCGGGTCGGAGCCGAGGACCACCTCCTCGCCGCCGTCGACCTCGCTTTCGGGACGCGCGGAGGATGGCGTGAAATGCACCACGTTGCCGTCGAGGTCGAAATAGTCGACCTGGAGATGGCCGTCGCCACCGTCCGGCAGGTCGACCGTCAAGATCACCACCTCGCCCGATTGGAAGGTGTCGTCGTCGCTGTTGGTGGTCACCGTCGGTTCCGCACCGTCGCCGGTGCCGATCCCCGCAACGATGGTGAGCGCCTCGCACACCGGCCACGGCCGCACCGCCAGATTGGCCAGGTCCGCCGTCGCGCCGGTCAGCTCCTGCAGGTCGGCGGCGAGCTGGTTGCGGTCGTCCTCGCTGGCGACGAAGCCCGCCAGGGTGGCGGCGCCGCCGGCGTTCAGAGAGGCGTCGACGCCGGCGCACTCCAGCCCGGACACCAGGGCGGCGAGCTGCTCTTCCATCGGCAAGGTGTGGTCCGTCGGGGGGCCGTCGCCCGGGCACGCCGCCACCACCAGATTGTTGACCACCTGCAGGCTGGTGGCCTCCAGGGTGGCGTTGTCGCGGGCCAGGGCGGCCACGGCGCCGGCCGCCGCCGCGGTGGGCACCTGGCCGCTGAGGACGACGCGGTTGCGGGCGTCCAACTCGGCGGACACCGGGGCGCAGACGTCGTCCTCCGCAACGCCGGCAAGCGCCTCGGTCACCTGGGCCAGCACCACCGAAGGGGCCGGGCAGGCGAACACCGCAAGACGGTCCACCACCGAATGGACCCCGTCCAACCCGCTCACCGCTTCCACCAGGACCGAACGCTGGTCTGCTTCGCCGACGGTGCCGTCCAGCTCCACCGTGCCGTCGTCGGACACTTCGGCGGTGACGTCGGTGCAGGAATAGCCCGCCACCAGCGCCCGGATCTCGGCGCGCAGGGCGGCCACGTCCAAGGGCTCCACCTCCGGCCCGCAGGGCGAGATGGAGGTCCGGTCGACCACGCGCGACACGCCATCCATCGCCGCGACGCCAATCACCGCAGAGCGCCGGTCGTCGGCGGTACCGAAGCTGCCCTCCAGCCGGACGATGCCATTCTCGCCCAACTCGGCGGTCACCTCGGTACAGTCGTAGCCGGCCATCAGCTCGTCGATGCGGGCGGCCAGGGCCGTCAGGTCGGGGCCGTCGCGCGGCGGCAGGCAGGGGACCACCGCCGAGCCGTCGTCGACGGCCGTCACCCCGTCGAGCTCCCGCACCGCGCGCACCAGGGCCGAGCGGTCGCGCGTCGACCCGATGGTGCCCTGAAGCGCCACGGTGCCGTCGGCCGCCACATCGGCGGTCATCTCGATGCACGAGTAGCCGGTGAACAGATCGCCGATCGCCGATCGCAGGGCCGCCACGTCGACCGTCGGCGTGACACCGCACGGTTCGATGGCGAGATCGCCGTTGACCGCGGTAACGCCCTCGATGCGCGCGATCCGTGCCAGCAGCGCATCGCGGGCGCCGGTCGACTCGATCTGCCCGGTCAACCGCACCACGCCGTCGTCGCCCACCGCCGGATCGATGTCGGTACAGCTCAGCCCCGACAGCAGGTCGTCCACATCGGCGGCGATCAAGGCGGCGGCGCGCTGCTCGGGGTGCGGCTCCGGCCCCGGCGGTTCCATGCGGCTGTAGACCCAGTAGCCGCCGGCACCGGCCGCTCCCAGGCCCAGGAACACGAACAGCAACACGGCGGCAGCGCTTCCCCGCCGGCGGCGCGGCGGCGCGGAAGGGTGCGTGGAGGGGTGGGTGGACGGCGCGGTGAACGGTCCGGTGTAGCCGCGCGGCGCACCCTCGCGGCCGGGATAGGAGGCCGGCGGCTGGGAGGGCGGCCGCGAGGGCCATTGGCTGGTGGGGCCGTGGCTGGTCGGCCCCCGCGAGGTGACGCGGAAGCCGCCGCGCGGTACCGACTCGTCGTCCCACACCGGACGGATGCCCTGTTCCAGCACCGCTTCCATGCTGGCCGGACGGTCCAGCGGGTCGGGCTGCAGCAGCGACGACAGCTCGTCGTGCAGCTCCAGCGGCACGCTGTCCAGGTTGGGCACGGACTGGCGGGCTTCCAGCACCGATTTCATCGACCCGCCCATGCGCAGCGGCCGCCCGGAGGCACAGGCGGCGAGCACCAGGCCGAGGCTGTAGATGTCCGAGCGCGGGCCGACGGTCTCGCTGTAAAGGCCGAGCTGTTCGGGCGAGGCGTAGGAGTACTTGCCGGCGAACGAGCTGCCGACCACCGTCGACAGGTCGGCGTTGTCGATCTTGGCGATGCCGAAATCGATGATCTTCGCGTGTTCCAGCACGCCGCCCTGGAGGATCACGTTGTCCGGCGACAGGTCGCGGTGGATCACGTCCTTGGCGTGGGCCTCGGCCAGCCCGGTGGCCAGGCGGTCGCGCAGCTTGCGCACATCGTTGACGCTGTAGGCGCCGTGGCTGCGCAGCACGTCGGACAGCGACGGCCCCTCCACGAACTCCATCACCAGGAACATGCGCCCGGCTTCGTCCTGGTTGAGGCCCTCGTATCCGACAATGGAGTCGTGGCGGATCGAGCGCAGCGCCAACGCCTCGCGCTGGAAGAGCTGCACCACCCGTTGGTTGCTCAGAAGCTCGGGCTGGATAACCTTGATGGCATGCTGGCTATTGGTGAGGATGTGGCTGGCGCGATAGACTTCACCCATGCCACCACTGGCAATAAACGCCTCGATCCGGTAGGTGAAATTCACCACCGTGCCCGGCTGAAAGGTCGTCGACCGGGGGGGGAGGGGCGGATCGTCGGAGCCGATCGGTGGCGACATGAGTCAGCGGTGCTTCAGTACAGAGTCGGGCAGCGGCGCAGGGTAGTTCGCTTATAGCAGCCGGGATTGCAGGGAACACCGGGAATGTGACGCTGGGACGGCCGGCTGCAGGCTGCACCGCGGCCGCGAGACGGATCGAATTACAGTCGCTGGCTCGCCGGGACGTGGTGAGTGCTTGTCATGATTGGGGCGGTCGTTGACAATTGGCTAACTGTCCGGGTGCGACTGTGGGGGTGCGCTCGGCAGCCCATCGTGGCCGCAGCGACTTGCAGCGCCGGGGACCGCCGGCAAATGAATCGATGCCATCGGTAGAGTGTTGGGATGTCGGACCAGACAACCGCGCAGAGTCGCATGACCCAGGCCGCGCTGCGCGAACTGATCGCCCAGCATCAGACCTTCCTGGCCAGCCCGTTCTCCAAGACGCGGCTGTCGCTGGAAGGGCATGATGCGTCCGACCTGAATTTCTCCGGGGCGGAGTTGGCCTATTGCGTGCTGCGGCGGGCGACACTGGCGCGCGCGCGCTTCTTCGGCGCCGACCTCAACAAGGCGATCATGACCGGCGCGGTGCTGACCGATGCCGACCTGCGCCGGGTCAACCTGGGCAACACCGATCTGCGTGGCGCCGATCTCAGCGGGGCCAACCTGGAGCGCGCCGTGCTGGTGGGGGCAGACCTGCGCGCCGCCCGGCTGCGCGGTGCCGGCAGCGTGCTGGCCGAAGAGGTGGCCACGGTGCTGAAGGGCGCCAACCTGCGCGGTGCCGATCTCAGCCGTGCCCTCTTACCGCCGACGCTGGCGGACGCCGCCGACCTCTCCTTCGTCAGCTTGCGCAAGGTGAACCTGCAGCGCTTCGACCTGTCCAACCGCCGGCTGGTCGGCGCCGACCTGACGGAAGCCGATCTCTCCGGCGCCAACCTGTCCGGTGCCGATCTGCGCGGGGCCTGCCTGGAGCGGGCGCGCCTCGACGGGACCAACCTGGACGGCGCCAACCTGGTGGCCGCCCGGCTCGACGGCGCCAATATCGGCCAGGCGTCATGCCGCCTGGTGAAGTGGTCGCGCACCGTCCAGGACCTGCCGATGGAGCTGGACGAAGTGATGGAAGCCCACAAGCAGTGGGTCTCCAGCGAGGGCCTGGAAGGCAAGCAGGCCGACCTGACGGGCCTCGACCTGTCGGGCGCCCGGCTCGACGACCGCGAGTTCACCGGCGCCAACCTCAACGAAACGATGCTGCAGAACGCCTCGTTCACCGAAGCGCGCATGGTGGGCACCCACCTCGATGGTGCCAACGCCCAGGGCGCCAGCTTCGCCGCTGCCGACCTGGCCGGCGCCAGCCTGACCGACGCCAACCTGGTGGGAGCCAACTTCATGGGGGCCCGCGCCTTTCCACTGAAGGTGGGGGTGGGCGAGCCCTCGCCCCAGTGGGTGACGGACTTCTCCGGCGCCAATCTGGCGGGCGCCAACCTTTCCAAGGCCAGGCTGCAGAACGCCATCTTCTACCGGGCGATCCTCAGCGGGGCCGACCTGCGCGAAGCCGATCTGCGCGGGGCCGTGCTGGTGGGGGCGGACCTCACCGGGGCGCGGCTGGAAACCGCCCAGCTTGAAGACGCCATCACCCAGGATGCCTTCGGCGTGCGGTAAAGCCGCCAAAGGTGTCCTGCCCCCTCGATCCTCTCGTCCGTACCAGGTTCACCTCGGCGGCAGGCGGTTCTCGATGGCCGCGAACCAGGCATGGGAGTGGTCGATCAACCGCCCCGCCGAGCCGCGCTTCAGCCGCTTCAGGGTGACGCTGTCGGCCACGTTGCCGCCGATCACGCCGATCTCGCCGTGGTGCGCGTAGGTGACGATGTCGGTGTGGGACTTGTAGCGGTCCCGGTTGACGTAGCGGTCGTAGTCCGCCGCCCCGCTGCGCGTATAGGCCAGCAGGTCGCCCACCTTCGGGGTGTACTGCTCCAGCCGGTGGGCGACGAAGGCCGCATCGGGGTCGTTCGCCAGCGCATTCTGCTGGGCGAAGTGGATGTAGGTGGAATGGCGCCGCGACCGCGGGAACAGCTGGTCGGGCACGCCGGCGGTACGCATGACGTAGGAGATGAAGGCGGCCGACCATGCCTGGTCGGTATCGTCGCCGTCGTAGCTGAGGCCGGTGCCGTAGCGCCAGAACAGCCCGACGCGGGCATCGAACCCCGTCTGGGTTTCCCGCCAGCCGCGCTGGACGACGCGGCCATCCATCATCACCTGCTGGCCGAAGCGGTTCCATTCCGCCAGCAGCACCCGGACGATGCGCCCGATGGTGCCCGGCCCCGCCAGGGTGAGGGTTTCGGCGTCCAGCGTGGTCGGCGGCATCAGCGGCAGCGTTCCCATGCGTCCCTCCCAGACAGCAGGTGTCTAGAACACGATGAATTCAAGCTGCGCCGGCTACCGCGCTTGCGCGCTTTGCTGATTCGGTTCCAGCCGGCACCCCCACCTGGCCACCCAAGACTCTACAACGGCTTGGGGGGCCGGTTGGGGGTGCGGGCAGGTGCCGCTTGAATCGGAAATGCTCCAGTCCGACCGCACCACACAGGCTGGGCAGCAATGGGGCGACGGCGGCCGCCGCCGCCGCGGCCAAACCGCGCAATCGCAGGACTGACCGGTCCGGCAGACGAGGGCAGGCGCTGGCCGGGACTACTTGCCCAACTGCCCGTCGATGAATTCCTTCACCCGGGCGAAGAAGCCGTGGCTTTCCGGGTTGTGGGTGGCGCCACTGCCTTCTTCGGAGAACTGCTGCAGCAGCTCGCGCTGGCGGCGCGTCAGGTTGCGCGGGGTTTCCACCTGCACCTGCACATACATGTCGCCGCGGCTGCCCGACCGGAGGATCGACATGCCCTTGCCGCGCAGCCGGAACTGGGCGCCGGACTGGGTGCCTTCGGGGATCGACACCCGCGCCGTAGCCCCGTCGATGGTCGGCACTTCCATGTTGCCGCCGAGGGCTGCGGTGGTGATGGGAATGGGCGCCTTGCAGTAGATGTCCGCCCCGTCGCGCTGGAACAGGCGGTGGGGGGCCACCGTCAGGAAGACGTAGAGGTCGCCCGGTGCGGCCCCGCGGGCGCCGGCTTCGCCCTTGCCCGACAGGCGGATGCGCATGCCGTCCTCGGAGCCCGGCGGAACGTCGAATTCCAGTGTCTTTTCCTTGCGCACCCGGCCCTGGCCGCCGCAGGTGGTGCACGGGTCCTTGATGGTGCGCCCGGTGCCGCCGCAGGTGTGGCAGGTGCGCTGGATGGTGAAGAAGCTTTGCTGCACGCGCACCTGGCCGGCGCCGTTGCAGGTGGGGCAGGTGACCGGCTGGGTGCCCGGTTTGCAGCCGGAGCCGGAGCAGGTCTCGCAGGTATCGGAGGTGGGCACCTGGATGGTCGCGTGCTTGCCGCGATAGGCCTCCTCCAGCGAGATCTCCATATTGTAGCGCAGGTCGGCACCGCGGCGGGCCCCGCGCGGTGCGCCGCGGCGGCCGCCGACGAACTCGCCAAACATCTCGTCGAAGATGTCGGCGAAGCCGCCGGCGAAGTCGAACCCGCCGGCCTGGCCGGCGCCCGGCCCGCCCATGCCCTGTTCGAAGGCGGCGTGGCCGAAGCGGTCGTAGGCGGCGCGCTTCTGCTCGTCCTTGAGGACGTCGTAGGCCTCGCTGATTTCCTTGAACTTGTGCTCGGCCGACTCGTCGCCGGGGTTGCGGTCGGGGTGGTACTTCATGGCGAGCTTGCGGTAAGCCCGCTTCAGCTCGTCGGCCGACGCGCCGCGAGCGACCCCCAGCACCTCATAGAAGTCCTGCTTTGCCATGCCGCCCCTCTAGCAGGCTGCTGAAAAACTCAGGTGGGACGCACCGCGCGCCCGGTCAGGGGGCGACCGGGCGCGGATGCACGTCCAGGCAATGGGCGAACGCCCGGATCGTCAATTGGAGTGGCGCTTGCGGTCTTCGTCGACCTCTTCGAAGTCCGCATCATACACCGCTTCGCCGGACTGTCCCCCCGGCTGGCCGGCCTCGGCCTGCCCGGTTGCACCTTCGGCGGCACCGTCCTCCTGCACGGCCTTGTACATGGCTTCGCCGAGCTTCATGGCGGCCTTGCTGAGGGCTTCGCTCTTGGTGCGGATGGTCTCCGCATTGTCGCTGCCCATGGCCGTCTTGAGGTCCGCAACGGCGGTCTCGATCTCCCGCCGGTCGGCCGCATCGACCTTATCGCCATACTCGTTGAGCTGCTGCTCTGTGGCGTGCAGCAGGCTGTCGCCGGCGTTGCGCACCTCGGCCAGTTCGCGCCGCTTCTTGTCGTCGGCGGCGTTGGCTTCGGCGTCCTTCACCATCTTGTCGATATCGGCGTCGGACAGGCCGCCGGACGCCTGGATGCGGATCGCCTGCTCCTTGTTGGTGGCCTTGTCCTTCGCCGACACGTTCACGATGCCGTTGGCGTCGATATCGAAGGTCACCTCGATCTGCGGCATGCCGCGCCGGGCCGGCGGGATGCCCACCAGGTCGAACTGGCCGAGCAGCTTGTTGTCGGCCGCCATCTCGCGCTCGCCCTGGAAGACCCGGATGGTGACCGCCGTCTGGTTGTCTTCGGCGGTGGAGAACACCTGGCCCTTCTTGGTGGGGATGGTGGTGTTGCGTTCGATCAGCCGGGTGAACACGCCGCCCAGGGTCTCGATGCCCAGCGACAGCGGCGTCACGTCGAGCAGCAGGACGTCCTTCACCTCGCCCTGCAGCACGCCGGCCTGGATGGCGGCACCGATGGCCACCACCTCGTCGGGGTTGACGCCGCGGTGCGGCTCGCGCCCGAAGAACTGCTTCACCGTCTCGATCACCCGGGGCATGCGCGTCATGCCGCCCACGAGGATCACTTCGTCGATCTCGCTGGCCTTCAGTCCGGCGTCCTTCAGCGCGGCCCGGCACGGCCCGATGGTGCGCTGGATCAGGTCGTCCACCAGCGCTTCCAGCTTGGAGCGCGACAGCTTGATGTTGAGGTGCTTCGGCCCCGTCTGGTCGGCCGTGATGAACGGCAGGTTGACGTCGGTCTGGACAGACGAGCTCAGCTCGATCTTGGCCTTTTCCGCGGCCTCCTTCAGGCGCTGCAGGGCGAGCCGGTCGCCGCGCAGGTCAATGCCCTGCTCCTTCTTGAACTCGTCGGCCAGGTAGTCGATCAGCTTGGCGTCGAAGTCCTCACCGCCGAGGAAGGTGTCGCCGTTGGTCGACTTCACCTCAAACACGCCGTCGCCGATCTCCAGGACGGAGATGTCGAAGGTGCCGCCGCCCAGGTCGTACACCGCGATGGTACCCGCACCCTTCTTCTCCAGCCCGTAGGCAAGCGCGGCCGCCGTCGGCTCGTTGATGATGCGCAGCACCTCCAGCCCGGCGATCTTGCCGGCATCCTTGGTGGCCTGGCGCTGGCTGTCGTTGAAGTAGGCCGGCACGGTGATGACGGCCTTTTCCACCGTCTCGCCCAGGTAGGCTTCGGCGGTTTCCTTCATCTTCTGCAGCGTAAACGCGCTGATCTGGCTGGGCGCGTACTTCTTGCCGCGCGATTCCACCCAGGCGTCGCCATTGTCGCCCTTGATGATCTTGTAGGGCACCATGTCGACGTCCTTCTTGGTGGTCGGATCGTCGAACCGGCGGCCGATCAGCCGCTTCACCGCGAAGATGGTGTTTTCCGGGTTGGTCACCGCCTGGCGCTTGGCGGCCTGGCCGACCAGCCGCTCGCCGTCTTCGGTGAATGCCACGATGGAGGGCGTGGTGCGCGCACCTTCGGCGTTCTCGATCACCTTGGCCTGCGACCCTTCCATTACGGCGACGCAGGAGTTCGTGGTCCCCAGATCGATCCCGATCACTTTGGCCATGGTCTAGTCTCTCCTTACACTCGGCGGACACGGGGGCGGCCCTAACGGCACCGCCGTCGGTCCCCGCTCGGTCGGAATACCAACAGGGTTCCATGCGGACGGCATGGAAAGTCGTCCGGGATATAGGCACGCTGCCGCAAGCGTGCAACGGGCGCGGGCCCGCCCATGGCCGCATTGCCGGCATCTTTTCCTCACAAGAGTCGGTAAGTATCGGTCGGTGGCGCACACATAACGCCTTCCGGCGAACTGGCGTGCCGATTGGAACGGCAAGGAGAATGGGAGGGACCTCGTGCGAACAGCATTCACCCTGGCCGGCGCGGCATTTTCAATTGCGGTCCTGGCCGGGGCCACCGCCGGTGCGGCGACGAACGATGTCTGCCCGCACGGACTCGATGCGGACTTCCTCTCCCGCGCGGGCGTGCCGGAGGTGGAAGCGTGCATCGCCGCCGGGGCCGGTGCGAACGCCCTGGACGACTACGGCACAACGCCGCTCACCAGCGAGCTTGCCAATTTCGGGCGCGCTGACGTGACGGCGGCCCTGCTGGAGGCCGGCGCAGACCCCAACCTGCCCTCCGAAGGCGGCTCCGCCCCCCTGCACCATGCCCTGCTCCATGAGGACGCGCTTGCCCTGGTTGTCCTGCTGCTCGACGCCGGCGCCGATCCCAACCTGCCAGACGTGACCGGCTGGACGCCGCTCCACTTCGCCGCGAGCTTTGCCAGCGAGGACCGGGCGGACGTGATCGAAGCCCTGCTGGCCGCCGGGGCCGATCCCAATCTCCGCGGCGAGGACGGCGACACGCCGCTGCTGTGGGCGGCCGGCAGCGGCTCGGCAGCCATGGTGCGGGCGCTGCTGGCGGGCGGTGCCAGCCCCAATGTCTGGGACAGCTTCGGCCAGTGGCCGCTGCACCAGGCCGCGACGAGCGGCGAGCCGGAGTCGGTGACCGCACTGCTGGAGGCGGGTGCCCACCTCGAAGCGCCGGATGAGGATGGCTGGACTCCTCTGTATTTCGCCGTTTCGTCGGCAAGGGCGGATGTCGTCACCCTGCTTCTGCAGGCCGGTGCCAACCCCAATGCGCGCGACGGCGCCGGATGGTCGCCTCTGCACCAGGCCGCATCGGACGGGTCGTCGGAGATCGTCTTGCTGCTGCTGGATGCGGGCGCCGACCCGGCCCTGCGCACCAACCAGGGCGACACGCCGTTGGACGTGGTGCCGTTCCTCTACCAGTCCGGCGACGCCTATGCGCGGCTGCTCGACCTGTCGGACGGCGTGCTCGACGGCGTGCCGGTTCCCGCAACGCCCGAACCCGCGCCCGGCGGGGAGGTGGCCGCCCTGGTGGCGCGGGCGGACGCGGCGGCGGGGGCACAACTGTTCCGCATGTGCAGCGCCTGCCACACGGCAGATCCCGGGGCCTCCCACACGATCGGCCCCAATCTGTGGGGGATCGTCGACCGCCCCATCGCTGCGGCCGATGGCTTCAACTATTCCCGCGCGCTTGCCGACTACGCCGCCCAGCACGGCACGTGGAGCTTCGCGGCGCTGGACCGCTTCATCCAGGCTCCGCGGACGGAGGTGCCGGGCACCTTGGAAGCCTTCCGCGGCGTGCGCGACGCCGTGGACCGCCTCAACCTGTTGGCCTACCTGGCGACCCTGGGCGAGGAGTGAGCGGGGCTCATTTGGGGATTCCCTAGTGGTTCGACCTTGTCGGATGCGTCCCGCATCCGACAGTGAACTCGAACCACAACGTCTTGATTCTAGTGGTGCTTCCGCCGAAGCGGATGGGTACCACCCGTTTCGGCCGCACCACTAGGATCCCCATGGTAGAGACTTGTAGAATTCCTCTACGCGCGCGAAGCAGGCGTCGAAATCCGGGACCTCGCCGATTTCCAGACGCAAGGTGTGCCAATCACGCCCCGCCCTCTCCCGGACTTCGGATTCTGACAACGAGGTTGCTGTGGGCGTCAAATCCCGCGCTGCGCACTTTCTCAACAGGAGCTTGTGGATTTGGCTTCGTTCCGGTTTGCCGATTGGGAATCTCCCAATGAGAGAGGCGATGTCATAGATATCTTGCCGTCTATTGCGCTTCCTGATGGGTTGCTGAAGAAGCGCCCGCAGTTTTTCGGCCAGCAGATCTGCCAATGAATAGGCTGCTATCTGTCCGCTCGCCTGACCGAGCTTGAGGATTTGAATGGCGCCGACCGGTTCACGAAAACTGATGTCGATCGATAGAACATCCGGGCAATTGCCATTCGGGATTTTCTGTGCTTGCGACGACCCGCGGCGGGCATAGGCAATTTTCACTCTGAGCGCTGGCCCCCTGGCGCAGTCAAATGTTTCGGGAGTCGGGTAGAATTTGTGCGATTGCACTTGGCACACGAGATCCGGGTACCCCAGTTCGGCAGCAGCGCGAGGTAACGAAGTGGCGAGACCATTGCTGATTTCTACGAACGAATCCTGATTGGCGGGCAGTGTGGTCGTGAAATCGACATCGGCCGTTTGCCGCAGGCTGTGATAGGCAACTCCCATGAGGATCCCGCCCTTCAGGAAGACCCTGTTCTTCAGCGCAGCCGTCATGCCAATAGCAGCAAGGACGACTTCTGTTGCTTGGCGCTCCAGATAGGCAACCTGATCGGTTCTCGCCCTTTCCACCCATTCGGCGATGTCGACGAACAAAACATTCGGATCGTCGCCATCAGTCTGCATTGAGAGAGATCATCCATTCTTCAGAATATGTATCGGTGAATGGACGCTGAGGATCTAGCACTCGACTCCCGCCACGCATTACGTGTTTCTTCCAAGACACGACCCTAGTGTCATTGACGCCCAAGCGCTCCTCTAATATATGACCAGCGCGAACCTTGTGGATTGGCTTCGGCGCCTGGTCGACTGAAGCAATGATTTCCTCTACATAGGTCAGTGCATGTTCCTGCCAGACAGTAAGAACGTGCGCCATCCCGCCACAACGGTCGGGGGCTTCAAGCATATCAAGGAATGTTTGGCCTATTGTTCCGACCTTGGCGAAAGTGCCGCGGACTGGCCGCCAATCACCGTGACAAACGGTTGAAAGCACGCTAAGTGGCCGCCCTCTCACCGTCTGCGGGTAGTGCACGGGGCGCGGCGGTTCGATATATATTGACGAATCACCGATGGCATCCCCGTAGTCGGTGACAAATTTCTCCTGCAAAAGCCTCTTGTATTCACCCAATGTTGGGCGCGTTATGAATAATTCGCGAGGACGCCTATCGGTAAGACCGTATCTTTGCATCGCCGATATATGCGATATATAACAGAACTTGTCTGCTATGCAAGCCGCCTCGTCGGCTGGAACATCAGATTTACCGGAAATTCTCCAAAATAAATAAAAGTCAGCATCTCTAAATATAATATTTTCTTCCTGCAATAGACTGCGCAGACGCGAAAACGCTTCCTTTGTTGGCCGTGCGTCTCGTAGATACTTTATTCGCCGATCGGAATAGATATGCCAGACTATGCGGAATAGATCGTAGTTTGAAATAATCGGGCATGAGTCATCGGCAATGTGTCGGGCCACAGCTTCGCCGAGCCGTGTCATGCGCTTGCGGATCGCGAAGGGATAAGTGCGTTGCATGTCTTGCGGATGGGACCCAGTGGCCCTGGACCAGTGTCCTAAGGACACTGGTCCAGGGCCACTGGCATTATCTCCGGCCAGCCGACCGTGTCAATACCATTGACTAATTGGAGAATGACCTATATGAAGACAGACGTCCTAAGGACGTCTGTCTTCATATAGGTTGCTGGCAGTCGATTCCCGTTGCAGGGTACGATCTGCGGCCTTCATTCCTTTCGCTTGGGGTGGCTGTGGGCTTCGGAGAAGCGCTGGTGGTCGACCACCACCACGAAGGTTTCCCCGGAGCGCCCGACGATGTCGAACTTGCCCTCCACCGCCTTGCCGCCGGCCATCTGCTGCTTAATGGTCCAGAGAGTGTATTGCGGGCCGTTGCCGCGCTGGTTGCCCCGCGACTCCGCCAGGATCGCCTGCACCCCGTCGCTGTCCTTGGTGCGCGGGTAGACCACCGACACCATGGCGACGTGGTGGTAGCCGCCGGGCTTGTAGAACACGGCGATGTCGTCGGCCTTGATGTCGTCCAGCGTCTTGCGCCGGTACTTCTCCTTCGACGCATAGAATTCTTCGGTATCGCCGGAATGGATGGTCAGCTTGGGGTGCTTGGCCTTCAGATAGGTACCGGTGAAGCCGTTGCAGTCCACGCCGAGGTATCTCTCCACCATGTCGGCGATCGGGGCGATCTTGACATCGTGGGTGGCCTTGGTGCCGTCGGCTTCCTTGAAACGCACGGGGAAGGACGACTTTTTCTCGATCCCCTCGGTGAACGCCCGGCGCAAGGACAGCAGGTCGGCAGCCTCCGCCACCATCTCCGGCGAGCCCTTGCCGTAGAACGCCTGGGAGACGCGGCCGGGCCGAAAGCTCAGCAGCAGCCCGTGCTTGCTGGTGACGGTGACCACCCCGTCCTGCTCCGCCACGGTGGCCAGCTTGCGGCTTTGCAGGATGTCTCTGGGAAAGCGGATCAGGTGGTCCTTCAGCGCCTTCTTGTGCTGCGGCCGGATGGAGAAGGCGTTGGTGAAGCGCCGGTTGGAATACTCCAGCACCGGGGCGTCCACCTGCACCACGCGCCGCGGCGCACCATCGAAGATGTCGAAGCTGCCGCAAGTCATTTTGCGGTAGCGGATCGCGTAGTTGGACGCATCGCCCAGAAACGGGCTCGGCCGCTCCTCAAAGAAGCTCTGAAGCTCTTCGTAGAAGTCGAGCGCCTGGTCCAGCAGAGACTGTTCTTCCGGGGGCGTACCCATCCCGCACACCTGCAGTTGGAGGGGCCGACGGCTGAACGCCCGATAAAGGGTTGCGGAGGATTATGTCGGTGGCGGGGCGGCGGCTGCACGATACCGGCCGCGCGGGCTGCGGCGCCCCCTTAAGGAGTGGCCGTCGCCCGGCCGCTCACTCCGCGCACACCAGGGTGCCCTGGTTGCGCATCTCCTCGAACACCGCCTGGCGGCCAAGATAGATGCGGCGGTAGCCCTCCACCGCGTCGCCCAACGTCCATTCGGCCTGGGCGAAGGTGTGGTCGGGATGCTGGGCGAGAGCGCCGCAGGCAGCCGCCAGGGCCGGCGTGACGCGCTGGCTTTGGGCCGGACGGTCGCCTTCGGTGAGCCGCCCCAGGGCCGCCTGCCACAGCCCCTCGGCCGTGCGCGTGCGGGTGCCCCAGCCGGTGGGCCACAGCGGCGGGCTGGCGGCCTCGTGGGTTTCGCCGGCGCGGCCGATGCGCTCGCGCGCCGGCACCGCGGCGACGAACTGGCGCCGGCTGTAGGGCACGTAGACCGCCGGCTCGGGATCCCAGATCTCCCCGAAGAACAGGGGATCCGTGCCGACCGCCCAGCCCCGCACCGTGCCTTCGCGCAGCTCCGCCGCCTGGCCGTAGGAGAGCGGGTTGACCGGCACCGTGCCCGGCGACTGCAGGTGCACATGGGTGGTCATCTCACGCGTGCGCTGGGGCATGCAGCCGGCCACCAGCAGTGCCGCCGCCACGACTGTCCAAAGCCACCGGATCATCGCCCATCCCCCGCCCGTTAAACGCGAACATCATAGCCCAGGATCGCCATCGGGTCAGGCCCCTGCGCACTGTCCGGCGCCGCGGCCCCATCGGTACGCTTGCCAGCGCCGGGCGCTCCGGGCGATTAGGGAATGCCGGACGTCGGCGACGGACAAGGAGCGACCATGAAGATCGGTGTGGTGGGCTGCGGCGGCCGCATGGGCCGGATGCTGGTGGCCGAGGTGCTGGCGACCGAGGGAGCCGTTCTCCAGGGCGCCATCGAGCAGGCGGGAAGCCCGCTGATCGGCCGCGACGCCGGCGAGCTGGTGGGGGCCGGGCCGGCCGGCGTGGCGGTCACGGACGATCCGGTACCCCTGTTCGCCGCCGCCGATGCGGTGCTGGATTTCACCACCCCCGCCGCCACCGTCGCCTTCTCGCGCCTTGCCGCCCAAGGGCGCTGCGTGCACGTGATCGGCACCACCGGCCTCGGCACCGAGCACATCTCCGAGCTGCAGAAGGCGGCCCGCCACACCCGCATCGTCCAGTCGGCCAACATGAGCATGGGCGTGATCCTGCTGGCCGCCCTGGTGGAGAAGGTGGCGGCCGCCCTCGACCCCGATTTCGACATCGAGGTGTTCGAGATGCACCACCGCCACAAGGTCGATGCGCCGTCCGGTACGGCCCTGCTGCTCGGCGGTGCGGCGGCCTCCGGGCGCGGTGTGGACCTCGACCAATCGGCCGAACGCGGCCGCGACGGGGTGACGGGGCCGCGCGCGCCCGGTGCCATCGGCTTTTCCGTCGCCCGCGGCGGCGACGTGGTGGGCGAGCACAAGGTGATGTTCGCCGGCCCCGGCGAACGCATTGAGCTGGCCCACATCGCCACCAGCCGCACCATCTACGCCCGCGGTGCCGTGCGTGCCGCCCGCTGGGCGATCCCGCACGATCCCGGCTACTACACCATGCGCGACGTGCTTGGCCTATGAACCGCGCCACCGCGGCAGGCGGTGCCGGCCAGGCGGTGGTCCTGGGCCTGCTGCTCAGCGGCTGCGTGCTCTACACGCTGGGCAACGGCTTGCACAGCACCGTGCTCGGCGTGCGCGGCGATATCGAGGGCTGGGGGGCGAGCCTGCTCGGCCTCATCATGGCTGGCTTCAGCCTGGGCTATGTGGCCGGTACCCTGCTGGCGCCGCGGGCCATCCGGCAGTCGGGCCATGTGCGGGCCTTCGCCGCGGCGGCGTCGGTGCTGTCCATCGTCACCATCGGCCACGCCCTGCTGGTCGATCCCGGCGCCTGGTTCGTCCTGCGGGTGATCCACGGCGTGTGCTACGCGGTGCTGGGGCTGGTCGCGGAAAGCTGGCTGAACGCGGCCGCCACACGGCAGACCCGCGGCCGGGTCTTCGGGCTCTACGCCATGCTGGTGCTGCTGGCGTTCATGATCTCCCAGCTTCTGCTGGCGCTGGCCGACCCGTCGGACTTCGTGCTGTTCGCCCTGGTGTCGATCCTGATCTCCGCCTCGCTGGTGCCGCTGACCCTGAGCGGCGTCGACGCGCCGCGCGACATTCCGGTGTCGCGCATGACTTTCCGGCGGGTGTTCGAGGTCTCGCCCGTCGGGGCCGTTGGCTGCTTCACCAGTGGCGTCGTGTTCGGTGCATCCTTCAGCCTGTGCGCGGTCTATGCCCGCCAGGTGGGGATGGACCAGCATGGCATTTCGCTGTTCATGGCGGGGCTCTACACCGGCGGGATGATCATGGTGTGGCCCATCGGCTGGCTGTCGGACCGCATGGACCGGCGTATCGTCATCGCCACGGCCGCCATCCTCGCCGGCATATTGGCGCTGGTGTTGGCGCTTGCCGGCGGCAGCATGGGCGGTTGGGGGCTGATCGTCGCCAACATGCTGTTCGGCACGCTGATGACGCCCAACTATGCGCTGTGCGTCGCCCATTCCAACGACTTCGTGGAGCGATCGGACCTGGTCGGCCTGGCGGCCGCCCTGCTGCTGATCTATGCGGTGGGCCAGGTGCTGGGACCGTTGGCTGCGGGGCTGCTGATGGACTGGGCCGGCCCGTCCGGCCTCTACCTTCTCTCAGCGACGATCATGGCGGCCTTCGGCGCCTTCACGCTGTGGCGGCTGATGGTGGGCCGCAAGCCCGATCCGGCCCAGGTGGAGCCGTTCGTCGACACGCCGCACACCACCTTCATGGCGAGCACGCTCGACCCGCGCGGTGTCCCGGAGGGCGAAAGCGAGACCGCCGAAGACACAAGCCCGGCGTGAGAGCCTAGGTTTCCAGGCAGGCGAGCCGCGACAGGCCGGCGGGCATGCGGGCCGTGACAATGCCGATGCGGGCCGCGGCACGCTCCGTCGGCTGGTTGGGCGACCACACGCGCGGTGCCGGCAAGATGGCCACCAGGGCCGCCGCCTGCCGGGGCGTGAGCTGGCGGGCCGACACGCCGAAATGGTGGCGGGCCGCCGCTTCGATGCCGAACACGCCGGGGCCCCATTCGGCGATGTTCACGTAGATCTCCAGGATGCGGCGCTTGGGCAGCAGGGCTTCCACCATGGCGGTGAGGTAGACTTCCATGCCCTTGCGGATGGCCCCGCCGCCATTCCACAGGAACAGGTTGCGCGCCACCTGCATGCTGACCGTGCTGGCGCCGCGCAGCGACCCGCCGGCCTCCCACTCCTCGTAGGCGTCGCGCACGGCCCCCCAGTCGACCCCGTGATGGGTGCAGAAATTGTTGTCCTCCGCCGCCACGATGGCCCCCAGCACCTCGCGCGGCACCTCGTCGAGCGCCACCCAGTCGCGCGCCGGCCAGGCCCCGTCCTCCACTGCACGGATCACCATCAGCGGCGTTGCCGGCACCGGCAGGTAGCGGTAGGCGGCGATCGCCAGCACCGGCAGGGTGACGGTGAGGCTGAACAGGATGACCAGCCCACCCAGCAGGCGCCGGCGCACGGCTCGTGCAAGACTCATGTCAAACCCGAAAGCAATCGCCCAAAGTGTCAGCGCGCGAGAAGGTCTTGCAGTTCATCAAACCCGCTGACGCATTGTTCCGCTCCGCAGTCGATCAGGTTCCGGCCGGCCTTGTCTTCATAGTGCAGGCCGCCGGTAAATCCAATCACACGCATGCCGGCGCGCGCGGCGGCCGTGACGCCGTTTTCACTGTCTTCGATCACGATGCAGTCGGACGGTTTGCAGCCGACCCGGTCGGCAACGAACAAGAACAGATCTGGATGGGGTTTGCCGTTGGCGACCTGGTCGCCGGAATAGAGGTCGGCCCCGAAATATCCGATCAGCTTCGTCTTGGTCAGCTTCAGACGAATGGACTTCAGCGTGGAACTGGAAGCCACGGCCTTGCGCAGGGTCAGGCCGGCCAGGAAGTCCGCGGCGTTGCTGACGGGCTGCAGCTCGGTTGCCATGAGGGAGCGCCAATAGGCGTGGAGCGCGGACTGAAAGTCGTCCGGCAAGGGGCGGCCGAATGCGGTCTGGTGGTCTTCGTTCAAGCGCTCGAAATAGACTTCGCTCGGAACGCCCATGAAACGCCGCCGGTGGACCGCCGGGTCGTAAGTCAAGCCGATCCGGCTGAAAAAGTGTTTCTCTCCCTTTCGATAGAGAATTTCACTATCGACCAGCACGCCGTCCATATCGAAGATGATCGCTGTCATGGCGCGAAGATAGAAGGCGGGGCTGCCAGCGGCAATTCACATGAATTTTCACAATGTTTCGGGCGATCGGCTGGCCGTGCGATCTTCGCTTTGATGGCGCTGTAGACGGCCCCGTTAGTGGTCCGACTCCGACATTTGCATCCCTTGCCGATCCGCCGAGAGCAAATGTCGGAGTCACAAGGACCACTACGAACTTATTGTTTTTAGTGGATCTTATGAATTTGACGTTTGCTGCGAGCATTGCGGCCAGTGGCCTGCAAACGGCAAATTCGATCCACTACCCCAGCCAGCGACCCAGCCGGGCCACCGCCTTCTCCATATCGGCGGTCGCCCCGGCGAAGGAGAACCTGAGGGTGCGGTGGCCGCGCTGCGGATCGAAGTCGACGCCGGGGGTGGCGGCGATGCCGGTTTCGTTCAACAGGCGGCGGCAGAAGCCGACGCTGTCGTCGGTCAGGTGGGAGATGTCGGCGTAGATGTAGAAGGCGCCGTCGGCGGGGGCCAAGCGGTCGATGCCCAGCTTGGGCAGCCCGTCCAGCAGCACCCGGCGGTTGGCGGCGTAGCGGGCGACGTTGCGGTCCAGTTCATCGCCGCAGTCGAACGCCGCCACCCCGGCGATCTGGCTCAGGGTCGGGGCGGAGATGAACAGGTTCTGGGTCAGGCATTCCACCGCCCGCACCAGATCCGGCGGCACCACCATCCAGCCGAGCCGCCAGCCGGTCATCGAGTAGTATTTGGAAAAGCTGTTGATGGTCACCGCGTGGGCGTCGCCGGCCGCCGTCGCCGTCTCATGGCCGTAGGTGATGCCGTGGTAGATCTCGTCTGAGATCAGGCGGATGCCGCGGTCGGCGCAATAGGTCGCCAGGGCCGCCAGCTCGCCCGCCGTCAGCATGGTGCCGGTCGGGTTGGCCGGGCTCGCCACGATCAGCCCATCGATTGGCTCCGCGAGTGCGTCCAGCAGCTCCGGCGTCGGCTGGAAGCGGGTGTTGGGCCCGGTGGAGATCTCCACCGGCACGCAGCCCAGCGCCGTCAGAATGTTGCGGTAGGCGGGATAGCCGGGGGACGCCAGCGCCACCCGGTCGCCGGGATCGAAGGCGGCGGCAAAGGCGATGATGAAGCCGCCCGAGGATCCGGTGGTCACCACCACCTGGGCCTCGTTGACCTCCACGCCGTAGGCGTCCCGGTAGTGGCGGGCGATGCGCCGGCGCAAGGGCGGGATGCCGAGGGCCACGGTGTAGCCGAGCCGCTCACCCTTGAGCGCGGCGGCGGCAGCCGCCAGCACACCCGCTGGGGCCGCGGTGCTGGGCTGGCCCACCTCCAGGTGCAGCACGTCGTCGCCGGCCTCTTCGCGCGCCGCGGCGGCGGACATCACATCCATCACGATGAAGGGCGGCACACCGCCCCGCTTGGCGACCTTCAAGGCCATGGGGAAACTCCCGGTGCCGGCTTTTCTCACCCTTGGCGTAGTCGGTTCCCGCAGTTGGCCGGGGGCTTCCCGGCCCAACTGCCGGCGCCGCTACAACAGCAAACGACTCAGAACCCGAAGCGCGCGAGGCCGCCGTCGCCCGGACCGGCGGCGGCCAGGCAGCCGGTGACGGCGCCCAGCTCGGTCGGGCACACCACGGCGGAGACGCGGCCGGCAGACCCCGCAGCCCGGGCCACCGCCCCCGGCGCGTCCAGCTCGTCTTCGGTCACCGCGCGGATGGTGGCGGCGAAGGCGTCGTCGCCGCCCGTCCCCGCCACTGCGGTCAGCACGTTGAGCGTGTAGGGGTTGTAGAGCACCGCCACCTGGTCGGGCGCTGCGGCGACGCGCGCCGGCATCACGCCGGTGGTGTGCCCCGCGGTACCGGTGCCGAACCAGCCGCCCAGCGACAGGCTGCATGCCGCCGCCACGTCGTCCTCCGACAGGGCCGCCACCGTGGCGCCGGGAGCTCCAGCGCTGCCGGCCTGGCCGCCGCCGAGCACGGCGGCGACGCGCGCCGAGCCGACCACCAGCAGGTTGTCGCCCGCCTCCAGCACGTCGGCCGGCGTCCCCAGGGTGGGCGTGTAGGTGCGGATCGCCGCCACCGCCGCCGCCGGGCCGGTCGGCGCCAGTTCCACGGCCAGCGCATCCAGCAGCGCCCCGCCGAACACCCCGGCCTGGCGCAACTCCGAGAACGTGTCGGCCAGTGCCGTGCGCGTCACCGTGGTGCCGACCGGCAGGGGCGTGCCGTCGGGCGCCAAGAGGGCGGCGCGCAGCTCGGGGTCCTGGAGCTGGGCGGCAGCGCCTGCCTGCAGGTCGGCTGCCAGCGTGCGCGAGATGGGAAAGCCGAAGCGGGCAAGCTGCTCGGCCGGCGCCACCACCTGGCTCCAGCGCAGTGCCCCGCCATCGGCATGAAAGGCATAGAGGCCGCGCACCATGGCCGGCACGGCCGCCTGGCCGCCTGGCAGTGCGGGGCCTTCGAAGCGTACGAGGCTCAATTCCGCCGGCTGGTCGGTGCCGACGATGCCCGCCACCGAGGCCGGGGTGTCGACCGAGATGCAGGTGCCTACGGCTCCGGGCGACACCCGCGTCGGCAGAGTGACGGCCATGGCCAGGCTGGCGGCCACCGCGGCATCGACGGCGTTGCCGCCCTGGGCCATGATCTGGAAGGCGATGTCGGCCGCCACCGGCTCGTCGCCGGCAACGGCGTTGGGGGTCGGTACGCGGGATGTGCTGCTGGGCAGCACGCAACCGGCCAGCGCCAGTACCAAGCCGGCTGCCACAAGCCTGCCACGCCCGCTGGCGATGGTGGCACTGCGTGTCTGTTCGCTGGGGGACATATGCGACGCTTTCTCTGCTTGCTGCTCGCCGGCGCCCTGGCGCTGGCCGGACCGCTTTCGGCCCACGCCCAGCAGCGCCTGTCGTTGATCCGCGATGCGGAGCTGGAGCAGACCCTGCGCGGCCTGATCCTCCCGGTTCTGGAGGCGGCGGGCGTGTCGCCGTTGGCGGTAACGATCTACATCGTGGAAGACCCCAACCTCAACGCCTTCGTCGCCGGCGGCCAGAACATCTTCATCTATACCGGGCTGCTGATGGCGGTGGACTCGCCCGAAGAGGTGCTCGGCGTGATGGCCCACGAGGTCGGGCACATCGCCGGCGGCCACCTGGCGCAAGGGGCCGCAGCGCAGGAAACCGCCGAGCGGCTGGCCATCGTCACCACCCTGCTCGGCCTCGCCGCGGCGGCGGCGGCGGGCAGCCCACGCGGCGGTGCGGCGGCGGCCCTCGGCGGTACCCACGTGGGCGAGAGCTCGCTGCTCAGCTATTCCCGCGGGGCCGAAGCGGCGGCCGACCAGGCGGCCCTCAGCTATCTTCAGCGCACCGGGCAGAGTGCCGAGGGCCTGCTCACCTTCCTCGGCCGCCTGGAAGACCAGGAACTGCTGCCGGCGTCGCGCCAGGTGGAATACCTGCGCACCCACCCGATCACCCGTGACCGCGTCAACACCGTCGCCGCCTTCGTCGCGGGCCATCCCGACATGGCGACGGTGGGCGAGCCCCTGCGCACCATGTTCTTGCGCAGCCAGGCCAAGCTGTTCGGCTACCTGCAGCCGCAGGCGGCCCTCACCCGCTTCCCGGACAGCGCCACCGACGTGCCCTCGATCTATGGCCGTGCCTATGCGCTCTACCGGCTGGGCCGCCCCGACGAGGCGCTGGCGGCCATCGACCGGCTGCTCGCCACCGCCCCCAACGACCCCTATTTCAACGAGTTCGCCGGCCAGGTGCTGATGGAAAGCAACCGGGTGGCCGACGCCCTGCCCCACTACCAGCGCGCCGTCGCCGCGCAGCCGAACGAGCCGCTGCTGCTGACGGCACTGGCCCAGGCGCGCCTGCAGGTGGGCGGAGCCGACCAGATCGCCACCGCGGTGGGCGAGCTGGACCGCGCCGTGCGCCAGCCCGGCGGCAGCACCCCCATCGCCTGGCACCTGCTGGCCACCGCCTACGGCCAGACCGGCGATCTCGGCCTGGCGGCGGTGGCGCTGGCCGAAGAGGCGCTGGCGTCCGGCGACAACGAGACCGCGCGCATCCAGGCGGCGCGGGCCATGCAGGTTCTGCCCGCCGGCAGCCCCGGCCACCTGCGCGCCCTCGACATCCAGGCGACCGCCCGGGACGACTAGGTTGGGTGCACTTTGGCGGGGTCGTTCTTGCCGTGCGGATGGAGCTAGCGGGGTGTGCCCGTTCACATCCCCGCCAGCGACATCCCGCAGCCTTGCCTCCGCCCCACTTCACAGCCACTTTGAAGGCTTAGAGCGTCTTCGCCTTTGGCGGAGTCGGCTCCGGCCCCCGCGATCCCAAGACGAGGCGACGAGATGTTCGGTGTGACTGTTGGGGACTTCGGCGCGCGCTCCGGCCTGGCGGCAGCCCTCATGGCGGCGAGCCTGGCGGTGGCCGGCCTTGCGGTGGCCGGCCCGGCCGCAGCCCAGACCTTCGATGCGGACGACCGGGCGGAGATCGAGCAGATCGTCCACGACTACCTGCTCGACCATCCCGAGGTGATCGTGGATGCCATCAACGTGCTGCAGGCGCGCCAGGACGAAGCCGCCCGCGCCGCCCAGCAGTCGGCGCTCGAAGACCGCGGCGACGAGATCTTCCGCAGTCCGGCCAGCCCCTTCATGGGCGAGGTCGACGGCGACGTGGTGCTGGTGGAGTTCTTCGACTACCAGTGCGGCTACTGTGCCCGCATGCTGAACGACGTGTTCGCCCTGTCCGACGAGGACGACGCGCTGCGCGTGGTGTTCAAGGAACTGCCCATCCTGGGGCCCGCGTCCACCCTTGCCTCGCAGGTGGCGCTGGCGTCGCGGCTGCAGGACGAGTCGGTCTATGTGCCGCTGCACAACGCCCTGATGGGCTATGAAGGGCCGCTCAACGACGACGTGATCTTCTCCATCGCCGGCCAGTTCGACCTGGACCTCGACCGGCTGCGCGAGGACATGGACGATCCCCAGGTGATCGGCGAGATCCAGGCCAACCTGCGGCTGGCCGATGCGCTCGGCATCCGCGGCACGCCGGCGTTTGCCATCGGCGACCAGCTCATCCCCGGTGCGGTGGGCATTGAGGTGCTGCGCCAGCTCGTGGACCAGCAGCGCTCGGGCTAGGCAGGTTCGAGCACTCGTCCGGACTGCCGGATCAGTTCGCAGCCTGGCCCCCAGCGGTCGGCGAACCAGTGCAGGCGGTGCAGACAGCGGGTATCGGGGTTGGTGACAAAGAACGTTCGCGGGCTGAAGCGCCGCCAATAGAGGGCGACCGAGCAGCCTGGCAGCATGTCCATCCAATGGGCGATTTCCAGCCGGTGACCGCCCGGGCGACGGGTGTTGTGGTGGTAGAAGACGGCGGTCCGGCCGGCGCCGAGGCTTACGGCTTCGCTGAGGGGCAATCGCTTCCAGCTTTTGATGCCACCCCAATGGAAGTGGTCGTCTTGGCAGAGCCCGTTGTCAGGGTCGGCAAATACGACGCTGCTTTCCTTCAGGTCGTCCTTCACCCGTTCGAACCAGCTCCGCCGCCAGGCCGCCCGCCGCGGCGCGCTCGTTTCGTTGCAGGCCAGCAGCTCATTGGAGAAGACGGCATCGCCGATCAGACCCGAATCTTCGATGGTCGCCACGGACCGTCCCCCAGCCGCAACGACATCCCGCAGCCCGGCGTAGAGTTCGGGGTCAAAGGATTTCCAATGCTTCGGCTGATGCAGATATGAAACGTGCCGGCCGTCGGTGTTGTGGGCCTCATCCGGAAAGCGATACCAGGCGACGCCGATCCGGTGGTCGCAGCCGAGGGCACGCAGCAGCGCGTACTTGACGTAATCGCCGATATCGCCCGTGTACCGGTCCTGCATGGCTCAGCGCTTGCCTTCGGGCTGTCCTGGACGATGCCGTCTTGCCGGTGCAGGTTGGCAGACCCTGTCGATCGAGAGAAGGCCATGCCGCGTATCCTGGTGGACGCCGACGCCTGCCCCGTGAAGGACGAGATCTACCGGGTGGCCGCCCGCCGCCGCACGCCGGTGGTGCTGGTCTCCAACAGCTATCTGCGCACGCCGCCCGACGCTCCGGTGGAATTGGTGGTGGTGGGCGACGGGTTCGACGCCGCCGATGACAGGATCGTGGAGCTGGCCGGGGCCGACGCCGTGGTGGTGACCGCCGACATCCTGCTGGCCGAACGCTGCCTGAAGGCGGGGGCATCGGTGCTGGCGCCCACCGGCAAGCCGTTCACGGTGGACTCCATCGGCGCCCAGGTGGCCACGCGGGCGATCCTGGCCGACCTCAGGGCCGGCGGCGAGCAGATCGGCGGCCCGGCCCCCTTCGCCAAGGCCGACCGCTCGCGCTTCCTGCAGGCGCTCGACCAGGTTCTGGTGAAGCTGGAGCGGAGCCGCCCATAGCCGGATGCCGCCGCACGCGCCTATTCGGCTGCTGCGATCACGGCTTGCAGGGGATGCGGCGCCATTTGGCGTGAGGTCGCCCTACGCCGCACCGGCGGTGCGGGTGACCGCGTCGACGATCAGGTCCACCGCGGCGTCCACCTTGGCCTTGTCATCGCCTTCGCCCATCACCCGGATCAGGGGCTCGGTGCCGGACTTGCGGATGAGGATGCGCCCGCTCTCCCCCAGATCGGCTTCCGCCGCCGCCACCGCATCGCCCACCGCCGCGGTGTCCAGCGGCGTCGGCTGGCCGGGGCGGGAGGCATAGCGCACGTTGCGCAGCACCTGCGGCACCGGCTGAAACAGCCGGAACACTTCGCTGGCCGGGCCGCCCGCCTGCTTCAGCACCGCCAGCACCTGCAAGGCGGCCACCAGCCCGTCGCCGGTGGTGGCGTGGTCGCTGAGGATGATGTGGCCGGACTGCTCGCCGCCCAGGTTGTAGCCTTCCGCCAGCATGGTCTCCACCACGTAGCGGTCGCCTACGGCGGTGCGACGCAGGTGCAGGCCGATGCCGGCGAGATAGCGCTCCAGCCCCAGGTTGGACATCACCGTGGCCACCACGCCGCCGCCGGCCAGCCGGTCCTTGGCGTACTGATCGGTGGCGATCAACGCCATGAGCTGGTCGCCGTCCACCCGGTGGCCGGTTTCGTCCGCCACGATCAGGCGGTCGGCATCGCCGTCGAGGGCACACCCCACATCCGCGCCGTGCTCCACTACGGCCTGGCACATGGCGTCCGTGGCCACGGCGCCGCAGCCGTCGTTGATGTTGACGCCGTTGGGCCGCGTGCCGATCTCCACCACCTCGGCGCCCAGTTCCCACAGCACCCGCGGGGCGACGCGGTAGGCGGCCCCGTGGGCGCAGTCGATCACCACCTTCAGCCCGTCGAGCCGGAGGCTGCGCGGCAGGCTGCCCTTCACGCTTTCGATGTAGCGGCCGCCGGCATCCTCCAGGCGGCGCGCCCGACCGATGCGGTCCGGTGCCGCCCAGTGGCTTTCGATGCCGTTCGCCATCAGGTGCTCGATCTCGGCCTCCACCTGGTCGGACAGCTTGTAGCCGTCCGGCCCGAACAGCTTGATGCCGTTGTCCTGGTAGGGATTGTGGGAGGCGGAGATGACGACGCCGAGATCGGCGCGCAGCGAGCGGGTGAGCATGGCGACGGCCGGCGTCGGCATCGGCCCCACCAGGAACACGTCCATCCCCACGGCCAGGAAGCCGGCGGTCATGGCGTTTTCCAGCATGTAGCCGCTGAGCCGCGTGTCCTTGCCGATCACCACGGTGTGGTGGTCGCCGTCGTGGCGCAGCTTGGCACCCGCGGCCATGGCGACGCGCAGCGCCACCTCCGCGGTCATGGGATCGGCGTTGGCGGTGCCGCGGATGCCGTCGGTGCCGAACAGGGTGCGGTTCATGCTCGTCTCATTCGCCGATACGGTTTCGCCGATACGGTGCCAGTGGTCGGCCCCAAGCCCCTTCTGGGAATTCGAAGTCAATTCTGTTTGCCGTCCGGCGAGCCGATCCACAAGGAGCGGTGCGCGGCGTGGTGCCCAGCGCATCGGGCAAGCCCCGCGACGCCGTGGGCCGCCGCCACGGCCATCGCGGCCCCCACGCGTCAGTCGTCGCCGGTGACCTGGCTGGCGTCGCGGCGGAACGGGTGGGCCGGATAGGTGCCCAGCATCGCCAGGTTCTTGGAGAAGAAGGCCAGTTCTTCCAGCGCCAGGCGCACCGACCGCTCGTCCGGATGCCCCTCCACATCGGCGTAGAACTGGGCTTGGGCGAAGCGGCCGCCCACCATGTAGCTCTCCAGCTTGGTCATGTTGACGCCGTTGGTGGCGAAGCCGCCCAGCGCCTTGTAGAGGGCGGCGGGCACGCTGCGCACCTCGAACAAGAAGCTGGTGACCATCGGCCCGGCTTCGACCGGCGGAATCTCCGGCTCCCGCGCCATCACCAGGAAGCGGGTGGTGTTGTGGGCCACGTCCTCGATGTCGGCGCGCAGGATCTGCAGCCCGTAAATCTCCGCCGACAGCCGCGACGCGATGGCCGCCTTGGTGGGATCGCCGGAAGTCGCCACCATGCGCGCCGCCCCGGCGGTATCGGCGTGCACCACCGGCTCCAGCCCCAGCTTGCGGATCAGCGCGCGGCACTGGCCGAGCGCGTGCACATGGCTGTGCACCTGGCGGATATCGGCCAGCTTGGCGCCGGGCAAGGCGAGAAGCTGGTGGTTCACCCGCTGGAAGTGCTCGCCGGTGATGAACAGGCCGCTGCCCGGCAACAGGTGGTGGATATCGGCCACCCGCCCGGCGATGGAGTTTTCGATGGGGATCAGCGCGCGGTCCGCCACGCCCTCGCGCACCGCCGCCATGGTCGCCTCGAAGGACGGAAAGGGCAGCGTCGCGGTCTCGGGGAACACCTGGCGGCAGGCGAGGTCGGAAAAGGCGCCGGGCCAGCCCTGGAAAGCGATCGACGGCACGGTCGGTCAGTCCTGATCGGCGGGGGGAGGGGGTACCGGTTCGGCCGGCGGCTCGATGCTGTCGCGCACCCGTTTCAGGTCGGTCGGCGTGTCGACGCCCACCGGCAATTCGTCCACCACCGCCACGTCGATACGCTGGCCCGCGGCCAGCGCCCGCAACTGCTCCAGCCGCTCGCGCACCTCCAGCACGCCCGGTTGCAGCCCGACGAAGCGGTCCAACGCTGCCCGCCGGAAGGCGTAGACGCCGATATGGTGGTAGGCCGGGCCGTCGCCGGACGGCACGGCCGCACGGCTGAAATAGAGGGCCCGGCCGATCCTGGCGTCGGCGGCCAGTTCGATCGCCGCCTTCACCACGTGGGGATCGTCGCGCTCCTCGCGGTTGGCGATGGGGGCCGCCAGGGTGGCGATGTCCACCTTGCCGTCGGCGAGCGGCAGCAGGACCGCCTTCAAGGTGGCGGCGGAGATGGTCGGCAGGTCGCCCTGCAGGTTCACCACCACGTCATGGCTGCCCTTGGGGTCGACGGTCGCGAGCGCCGCATGCACGCGGTCGGTCCCGGACGGGATCTTGGGGTCGGTCAGCACCGCTTCGCCGCCCACCTTCTCCACCGCCTCGACAATTTCCGCATCGGCGCAGGCGACCACGACACGCGCGAAATCCGCTGCCATGGCGCGCCGCCAGACATGCACGATCATCGGCTCGCCGTGGATGTCGGCCAGCGGTTTGCTCGGCAATCGCTGCGAGGCGAGGCGTGCCGGAATCACGATGATGGGATTGGTCGGTGGGCCGCTCTTGGGTGCCATGGCGCCGTGAGTGCTCCACAAGACGCGTCCCGTCAAGCCACGAGGACGCCGTTCACCCTTGCCTCCGTGCGGTCTCTGCTCCTACAACGCGACCGAGCATGGCAGTGCAACACAGATCCGCTGCGTCGGCGCGGACGGGCGGAGTGCTGTAGGCTCGTACGCGGACAATGAACGGGTGTTTCGGGGATGGAAATCAACAAGATCTTTGCCGCTATTCTCGTGGCCGGCCTCATCGGTATGTCCGCTGGATTCGTCGCGGACCTGCTGATCTCTCCCCACCACCCCGAAGAGAATGCCTACCACGTGGACACCGGGGACGGTGCGGGCACGCCGGTGGTGCAAGAAGAAGAGACGCTGCCGCCGATTGCGCCGCTGCTCGCCACCGCGGATGCCGCCGCCGGCGAAAACCTGGCGCGCGCCTGCACCACCTGCCACGTGCTGGACAGCTCCGGCGCCAACCGTGTCGGCCCCGGCCTGTGGGGCGTGGTCGGTCGGCCTACCGCCAGCCATGAGGGCTTCAGCTACTCCGCGGCCATGCAGGCCCATGCGGAGGAAGCGCCGAACTGGACCTACGAACAGCTCAACGGCTTCCTGCACCGGCCGCGCGACTGGGTGCCGAACACCTCGATGAGCTATACCGGCATCCGCAACGACCAGGACCGCGCCAACGTGATCGCCTATCTGCGCACGCTGTCGGACGATCCGCTGCCGCTGCCCGACCCCAATGAGGGTGTCGAGGAAAGTGCCGAGGGCACCGACCAGGGCGAAGCGGTCGAGGGCAGCGAAGAGGGCGCCGAGGGCGAAGCCGTCGAGGAGGGCGCCACAACCGAGGACGCCGCAACCGAGGACGCCCCCGAAGAGGCCACGGACGAAGCGCCGGCTGACGAACCCACCGAAGCAGCCACCGAAGCAACCACGGGGGAAGCCACCGGGGAGGCGCCCACCGCCGGTGAGGTGGTGGAGGAAGCCGCCGAGACCGTCGGCGAGGCGGTCGACGAAGCTGCCGATGCAGCCGGCGAGGCCGCCGATGCCGTCGGCGAGACGGTGGAAGAGGCCAGCGAAGCTGCGGGCGAGGCCGTTGACCAGGCGACCGAGGCGGTGGAGGACGCCGTGGACCGCGCCACCGAGCCGCCGGCCGAGACCATCGAAGAAGAAACGCCCCCGGCCGAGCAGCCGGATTCCGCTTCGGGCGGTTAGGGTCCATGACGCCGGGCGCCTGCCCGCCGGATCTGGTGGAGTTGGCGTGCGATCTTGCCACCTCCGCCGGCGACATCGCGCGCCGGCATTTCCGCCGCAAGGTCACCGTCGACACCAAGGCCGACGCCAGCCCCGTGACCATCGCCGACCGTGAGATCGAGGCCTTCATCCGCGAGGGCCTCGGCCGCCGCCGCCCGGACGACGGCATCATCGGCGAGGAGCACGGGACCGAACGCACCGATGCCGACCTGGTGTGGGTGATCGATCCCATCGACGGCACGCGCGCCTTCATCACCGGGCGCCCCAGCTTCGGCACCCTGATCGCCTGCCTGGCCGGCGATACGCCGCTGCTGGGGGTGATCTTCCAGCCCATCACCGGCGACCTGTGGATCGGCGCCACGGGCCGTCCCACCACCCACAACGGTGCTGCCGTCACCACCCGCGCCTGCCCGCGGCTGGCCCAGGCGCGCATCGCCACGACCTCGCCCGCCACCATGACCGACGGCGAGAAGGCGGCCTTCGCCACCCTGTCGGCCGGCGCGCTCGACACCCTCTATGGCGGCGACTGCTACAATTACGGGTTGCTGGCGAGCGGCTTCCTCGACATCGCCACCGATTGCAGCATGCAGATCTACGACTACGCGGCCCTGGTGCCCGTGGTGGAAGGCGCCGGCGGCCGCATGGTGCAGTGGTCGGGAGCGCCGCTCGGCCGCTCCGGCGGGCCGCGGGTGTTGGCGGTGGGCGATCCGGCGCTGTTGCCGGAGGTTCTGCCCCTGGTGGGCGGGTGAGGCGCCGCCGCGGCGCAACCCTGCGCCACTGGCCGGCCCTGCTGATGGGGCTGGCCGCCCTGCTCGGTGTCGCCGCCCTCGCCCATGGCCAGGAGACGGCGGGCGCGGCGGAGGCCCCCCGCGTCATCGTCAGCCACGCGCTTGCCCAGTTCGCCGAACCGCACTATCCCGCCGACTTCACGCATTTCGACTACGCCGATCCCGCGGCCCCCCGCGGCGGCCTGCTGCGCATCGGTTGGCCCGGCGGCTTCGACACGGTGAACCCGCTGCCGCTGGCCGGCGAGGAGGTGCGCAGCCACCTGCTGATGCTCGACCCGTTGATGTGGCAGAGCCAGGACGAACTTTCCGTCTACTACCCGCTGATCGCCGCGCAGGTGGAGTATCCCGACGACTACTCCTACGTGATCTTCCACCTCGACCCCGCCGCCCGCTGGCAGGACGGCGAGCCGATCACCGCCGACGACGTGGTGTGGACCTTCCACATGATCGAAGCGCACGGCCGGCCCTTCCTGCGCGCCCAGTACAGCCAGGTGACCGGCGTGGAGATGCTCGACGAGCACCGCGTGCGCTTCGATGTTTCCACCCGCGGCACGGCCCGGCCGCTGCAGCGCCTGGCCGAGCTGCAGCCCATGCCGCGCCACTGGTGGGAGGAAGAGGGGGCCGGCCGCGACATCACCCGCGCCTGGGTCGACCCCATGCTGGGCAGCGGCCCCTACCGGTTGACGCAGGTGCGCCGCGGCTTGCGGCTGCGCTACGAGCGGGTGGAGGACTATTGGGCGGACGACCTGCCGGTGCGCGTCGGCCAGTTCAACTTCGACGCCATCGAATATGCCTACTACCGCGACCGCAACATCCAGTTCGAGGCGTTCCGCGCCGGCGAGGCCGACTTCCGCCACGAATACACCTCCCGCCTCTGGGCCACCGGCTACGACATGCCGCAGGTGGCGGCCGGGCTGATCCGCCGCGAGGAGGTACCGGTGCACAACTACCGCGGCCTCCAGGGCTACTTCTTCAACACCCGCCTGCCCATGTTCGCCGACCGCCGGGTGCGCCAGGCGCTGGGCCTGCTCTACCCGTTCGAGTTCGTGAACCACCGGTTCATGTATGACAGCTACCAGCGCATGGACAGCTACTTCGCCGGGGCCGACGACTGGCGCGCCAGCGGCCTGCCGGAAGGCCGCGAGCTGGAGCTGCTGGAGCCCTTCCGCGACCAGGTGTGGCCGCAGGTGTTCGAGGAGGTCTACACCACCCCCGTCAACGGCGAGCGCGGCGTCACGCGGGAGAATTACCGCTTGGCCATCGCGATGCTGGCCGAGGCCGGCTGGGTGGTGCGCGACGGCGTCATGGTCAACGCCGAAAGCGGCGCTCCCATGGAATTCGAGATCCTGCTGGCCACCTCGTCGCTGGAGCCCCACACCCTGGCCTATACCGACGCGCTGCAGCAGATCGGCATCCACGCCACCGTGCGCACCGCGGAAACCACCGAATACACGCGGCGCTACCAGGACCGCGACTTCGACCTGGTGTCGTTCGCCTACACGTTCTTTCCGCCGCCAGGCAGCGAGCTGGCGTCCTACTTCGGCTCGGCCGCGGCCGACGTGGCGGGCTCGGCCAACATCATGGGGATCGCCGATCCGGCGGCCGATGCCATGATCGAGGCGGCGATCCACGCGGAGACCCTGGAGGAGATCGAGGCCGCCACCCACGCGCTCGACCGGCTGCTGGTGTGGGGCTACTACGCCGTGCCGCACTGGTACAAGACCACCGCCTGGATCGCCTACTGGAACCGCTTCGGCCGGCCCGACATCGATCCGCCCTACGATTTCGCCTATCCCAACACCATCCACTTCCAGCCCACCTGGTGGATCGACCCGGTGCTGGACGCAGAAGTTTCCGCAGCGCGCTAACGGCGCCATGTTTGTGTCAAACCAGCGCGCTCAGGTGGGCCGCCGTCCGGACGCACCGTCGAGACAGTGAGTAGACAGCCGCCATGTCCATGATCCCCCGCCGCAAGAGCCCGCACCCATGGTCCGCCCTGGTGGTGGGGATCGTAGCCCTGTTGGCCGCAGCACCAGCCTCGGCCCAGGACGCCGCTGCGCAGGCGGCGGCGGCGGAGGCAGCCACCGTCCCGGCCGGCGATGCGACCCCGGCCGGCGAGACCGCCCCACAGGAAACCGCTGCCGAGCAGACACCCCCGGGGGACGTCCCGCGCGGCGAGCCCAGCTACGCCATCACCGCCTTCGGGCTGGAGCCGCTCTACCCCGAAGGCTTCTCCCACTGGAACTACGTGGACCCCGAGGCACCGCGCGGCGGCACCCTGCGCGCCAGTTCCTACGGCTCGTTCGACACGCTCAACCGCTTTACCCTGCGCGGCGAGCCCGCCGACGGCCTGGCGCTGATCGACAGCTCGCTCGGCGTGGGCAGTGCCGACGAGGCGTCGGTCTACTACGGCAGCGTGGTGGAGAGCTACGAAGTGGCGGATGACCGCTCCTGGCTCATCCTCAACCTGCGCCACGACGCCTATTTCCACGACCACGTGCCGATCACCGCGGAAGACGTGATCTACACCTACGACGCGCTGATCAACGACGCCCATCCCGGCTACCGGCTGCAGGTGTTCGCCGAGGTGGAGAGCTACGAGGCGCTCGACGACTACACCGTCCGCGTGACCTTTCACGACGCCACCGACCCCGAAGCCATCCTCGGGGCGGCCGCCACGGTGGTGCTGCCGGCCCACTATTGGCGCGACCGGACCTTCGATTCGCTGACCGTCGACCCGCCGCTCGGCAGCGGCCCCTACCGCATCGCCGCCGTCGATCCCGGCCGCTGGATCGAATACGCGTATGTGCCCGACTGGTGGGGGGCCGACCTGCCGCAGTTCCAGGGCATGTATAACTTCGAGCGCATCCGCTACGAATATTTCCGCGACGACACCGTGCGTTACGAGGCCATGAAGGCCGGCGCCTTCGACTATATCGGCGTCACCAGCCCGCAGCAGTGGTCGCTGGGGTTCGACGACGTGCCGGCGGTCGACCAGGGCCGGCTGATCTTGAACGAAATCCCCTATGACGGGCCGGAGTCGTACGCCTCCATCAGCTTCAACATTCGTACGCCCCCCTTCGACGACGTACGCGTACGCCGCGCGGTGAGCGAGCTGTTCGACTTCGAAACCGCCAACCGGGTGCTGCTGTTCGGGCTCTACCAGCGCAACACCTCGCTGTTCCAGAACAGCGAGTTCGCCGCGGACGGGCCGCCCACCGAGGGCGAGCTGGAGCTTCTGGAGCCGCTGCGCGACCAGCTTCCCGAGGCGGTGTTCGGCGACGCCTACCTGCCGCCGGTGACCGACGGCACCGGGCGCAACCGCGCCCAGCTCCGCAGCGCCATCGATCTGCTCGGCGAAGCCGGCTACCATCTGGTGGACGGCCGCATGCTCGACGACGAGACCGGCGAACCCCTGTCCTTCGAACTGGTCTATGCCTCGCCCGTGGTGGAACCGGTGCTGCTGCACTACCGCGACAGCCTGCGCCGCGCCGGCATCGAGATGGTGCTGCGCTCGCTGCAGGGTGCGCAGTGGATCAACGCCTACAACGACCGGCAGTACGATGCGCTGGTGGGCTTCCTCAGCGCGCTTTATCCGCCGGGCCGCGAGTTGCGCGACTTCTTTGGCTCCGTCACCGCCGACGTGGAGGGCAGCCAGAACGCCGCCGGCATCGCCGATCCCGCGCTGGATACGCTGATCGACGCGGTGATCTCCAGCCAGACCTGGGAAGACCGCATTGCTGCCGCCCGCGCCTTCGACCGCTACCACCGCCTGCTCAATCTGTCCGTCCCGCTCTACTACGATCCGGCGGTGCGGATCGCCCAATGGGACGTTTTCGGCATGCCCGAAACCCGCCCGCGTTTCGGCTTTTCCATCAGCGGCATGTGGTGGCACGACACCACCAACACCGCCGCCCAGTTCGAAAACCGCTGACCGGTAGAGGCTTCCGAACCCGCGCGATGCTGTCCTACATCCTCCGCCGGCTGCTGCTGATGATCCCCACGCTGTTGGGGATCATGATCATCAACTTCCTTCTCGTGCAGCTCGCGCCGGGCGGCCCGGTGCAGCGCTATATCGCCGAGATGCGCGGCATGGGCAGCGGCGCCCTGGAAAGTGCCACCGGCGGCAGCACCGGCGGCGATGCCGGCTTCGACATGTCCGACGGCGGCCAGACCGGCGACAGCGCCACCAGCATCTACCGCGGTGCCCAGGGCCTGGACCCGGAGTTCATCCGCCAGCTCGAACATCAGTTCGGCTTCGACCGGCCCCTGGTGGAGCGCTTCTTCCTGATGATGCGCGACTACCTGACCTTCGATTTCGGCGACAGTTTCTTTCAGGGTCGGCCGGTGGTGGACCTGGTGCTCGACACGCTGCCCGTCTCCATCTCACTGGGGCTGTGGACGACGCTGCTGATCTACCTGATCTCCATCCCCTTGGGCATCCGCAAGGCCATGCACGACGGCTCGCGTTTCGATGTGTGGACCAGCGGCGTCATCGTGGTTGGCTATGCCGTGCCCAATTTCCTATTCGCCGTGCTGCTGATCGTGCTGTTCGCCGGAGGCAGCTACTTCAACATCTTCCCGCTGTCGGGCCTGGTCTCCAACGACTGGGCGGACCTGCCCTGGTGGCAACAGATCCTCGACTATTTCTGGCACATCACATTGCCGGTGACGGCGCTGGTGATCAGCGGCTTCGCCACGCTCACCATGCTGACCAAGAATTCGTTCATCGACGAGGTCGGCAAGATGTACGTGCTGACGGCGCGCGCGAAGGGGCTGACGGAGCGGCGCGTGCTCTACGGCCACGTGTTCCGCAACGCCATGCTGATCGTGGTGGCGGGCTTTCCGGCAGCACTGATCTCCATCCTCTTCACCGGGGCGCTGCTGATCGAGGTGGTGTTCTCGCTGGACGGGCTCGGCTACCTCGGTTACCGGGCGGTGTGGGACCGCGACTATCCCATCATCTTCGGCACCCTCTACGTGTTCTCCCTGCTCACCCTGGTCATGGGCCTGGTGCGGGATATCGTTTACATGCTGATCGACCCGCGGATCGACTTCGAGGCGCGCACCGTATGACCGACCAGACCGCAGTCGCCGCGGCGGCCCCCGGCGCGACCCCCGGCGCGACCCCAGGTGCGGCCCCAGGCGCGGCCGCGGTGGTGGCTCCGCCCCACTACAGGCTGCTCGGCATCCCCATCTCGCCCATGCTGCGGCGCCGCCTGTTGAACTTCCGGGCCAACCGCCGCGGCTTCTGGTCGCTGTGGATCTTCCTGGCGATCTTCATCGTCACCTTGTTCGCGGAGTTCGTGGCGAACGAAAAGCCGCTGGTGATCTACTACGATGGCGACTTCTACTTCCCCATTGTGGAGGTCTACCCGGAAACCACCTTCGGCGGCATCTTCGAGACCGAGGCGGACTACCGCGATCCCGAAGTGCAGGAGCTGATCGGCGAGCGTGGCTGGACGATCTGGCCGCTGATCCCGTTTTCCTACGACACGCTGGACTACGAGCTGGACCGCCCGATCCTGGCACCGCCCAGCGCCACCCATTGGCTCGGCACCGACGACACCCAGCGCGACGTGCTGGCGCGGCTGATCTACGGCTTTCGCATCTCCGTCCTGTTCGGGCTGACGCTGACCGTGTTCAGCACCGTCATCGGCGTGGCGGCCGGCGCCATCCAGGGCTATTTCGGCGGCCTGCTCGACCTCATCGCCCAACGCTTCATCGAGATCTGGGAAAGCCTGCCGTCGCTGTTCATCTTGATGCTGATGTGGAGCCTGTTCGTGCCGGGCTTCTTCACCTTGCTCTTGATCATGCTGCTGTTTTCCTGGACGGCCCTGGTCGCGGTGGTGCGCGCGGAATTTCTGCGGGCGCGCAATTTCGACTATGTGCGGGCGGCCCGGGCGCTGGGCGAATCCAACCTGCGCATCATCGCCCGCCACGTGCTGCCCAACGCCATGGTGGCGACGGTCACCTTCATGCCGTTCCTGCTGACGGGCGCCATTACGGCCCTGACCAGCCTGGACTATCTGGGCTTCGGCCTGCCGGTGGGCTCGGCTTCGCTGGGCGAACTGATCCGCCAGGGTAAGGCGCATCTGGAAGCGCCCTGGCTGGGGCTGACGGCGTTCTTCTCCATCGCCATCACGCTGAGCCTGCTGGTGTTCATCGGCGAGGCCATGCGCGATGCCGTCGACCCGCGCAAGGCGGTGGGGCCGGTGGGGGGCAAACCGCAGCGGCGGGTCAATGCCCCGCAGCCGGCGGTGGCCCAATGACGCGGCGGGCCGGCGCTGCGGCGCCGATCGATCTCGCCAAGGACCCGGCGGTGGGCGAACCGCTGCTCAGCGTGCGCGACCTGTCGGTGGAATTCGCCATTCCCGGCGGCGGCGGCGTGGTGCCGGCGGTGAAGACGGTGTCGTTCGACATCGCCAAGGGCGAAACCGTTGCCCTGGTGGGCGAGAGCGGCTCGGGCAAGTCGGTGACCGCGCTGTCCGTCCTGCAGCTTCTGCCCTACCCCTCGGCGCGCCACCCCGGCGGCTCCATCCGCTTTGCCGGCGAGGAGCTGATGGGGGCGTCGGACCACAAGCTGCGCCAGGTGCGCGGCAACCGCGTCTCCATGGTGTTCCAGGAACCCATGACCTCGCTTAACCCGTTGCACACCATCGAGCGGCAGGTGGGCGAGGTGCTGCAGCTTCACAAGGGCATGTCGCCCGCCCAGGCGCGCGGCCGCGTGCTGGAATTGCTTCGCCTGGTGGGGCTCTCCAACCCCGAGCAGCGGCTCGGCGCCTACCCCCACGAACTGTCCGGCGGGCAGCGCCAGCGCGTGATGATCGCCATGGCGCTGGCCAACGAGCCCGACCTGCTGATCGCCGACGAGCCGACCACGGCATTGGACGTCACCATCCAGGCGCAGATCCTGGAGCTGCTCAACGCACTCCGCCACCGCTTCGGCATGGCCATGCTGCTGATCACCCACGACCTCGGCATCGTGCGCAAGATGGCCGACCGCGTGTGCGTGATGACCGAGGGCGAGATTGTGGAAACGGCCCCCACGGCCACCCTGTTCGCCCGGCCCCAACACCCCTATACGCGCCGCCTTCTGGATGCCGAGCCCAGGGGCGAGCCGGTGGCCCCGCCGGCCGACGCCAAGCCGTTGATGGAGGCGACCGACCTCAAGGTCTGGTTCCCCATCAAGAAGGGGCTGATGCGCAAGACCGTCGACCACATCCGCGCGGTCGACGGCGTGTCGCTCAATATCCGCGAAGGCCAGACCATCGGCGTGGTGGGCGAAAGCGGCTCGGGCAAGACCACGCTCGGCCTCGCCCTGCTGCGCCTGATCTCTTCGCAAGGCTCCGTCCGGTTCGACGGCCGCGAGTTGCAGGGCCAGTCTTTCCGCCAGCTCCGGCCGCTGCGCAAGGACATGCAGATCGTCTTCCAGGACCCCTACGGCAGCCTCAGCCCCCGCATGTCGGTCGCCCAGATCGTCGCCGAGGGCCTCCTGGTGCACACCCGGCTTTCCGCTGCGGAGCGCGATGCCCGCATCTGCGCGGTGCTGGAGGAAGTGGGCATCGATCCCAACAGCCGCTTCCGCTACCCGCACGAGTTTTCCGGCGGCCAGCGCCAGCGTATCGCCATTGCGCGCGCCGTGGTGCTGAACCCGCGCCTGGTGGTGCTGGACGAGCCGACCTCGGCCCTCGACCGCTCAGTACAGGCCGCCATTGTGGAGCTATTGCGCAAGCTACAGAGCCAGCATCGCCTCGCCTACCTGTTCATCAGCCACGACCTGAAAGTCGTTCGCGCAATGTCCGACCACGTGCTGGTGATGAAGGACGGGCGGCTGGTAGAGCAAGGCAATCGCGAGGAGATTTTCGAGTGCCCGCGCGACCCTTACACCCAAGCGTTGTTGCGGGCGGCGCTCGATTTGGAGACTATTGAGACTTCGAATACCGCCATATGACCTCAGTTGACTTGCCGAACTTCCCTGATATGCCAGAATGAAAACCTCCTGCTCTATCGGTTCGATCTTGTAGTAATTAACCTTCTATCTCTGAGATTCTTGATGGATATTGGGCGAATACGATAGGTTAGTGCCTGTCAAGGCGATTTTACAAAAATATCATTGTACGCCCGGACCCGACTCGCGTATCGTGATTTGCAGCAGAGTCGAGACGTGCTCAGGGGACGGGAACCTCTTTTTCGGGAACCAAACGGCCGCTAAGAGCATGTAGCCCCTGAGTCATCCAGTAGGGAATTGGAGGCTATGTTCCAAGGGACCGAACGGTACGAAGACGGCACCGCCAGACGCACGGACTCTCCGCACGCTTCTCAAGCGGCCAGCCTGAACTCTCTGATCGGCGCGCTTCGCGTCGACGACATGGACGGGGCGCGGAGTGCCCTGATGACCCTGTCGGGCCTCCCGGACTATGCCATGGAACGGCTTTGGCGCACCCCCAGCCCCGAGGGATTGGCGGTGATCTGCCGGGCGCTCGATCTCCGGCGGCCTCTGTTCGCAGCCCTCTACAGCCGGCTGCACGGCGGCCACCCGTATACCGATTTCGCGCGCACCGCGCAGTTCCGTAGCGCGCTGATCCAGTTCAACCGCCTGCACGCCAGCCAGGCCAGCCGCATTCTCGACGGGTGGCAGCGCGCGCCTATGACGGTTTGGCAGGATCCGGATCCGGCCGAGGGCGGGGAACCCGTCCGCAAGCCTCACCGGCGGGCTGCCCCTGCCGGGCGACGGCGGGTCCGTCCGGCAAATTGACCGGGCTGCGCACCGGCGCAGCCGACGGCAGAGGCACCAGCACAGGGCGGCGGGCGCGCACCCGCTGAACAGTCCCGGTGAGCCGGTAGATCTGTTTGGCTGCCTCCACCATCACCACGCCCGACAGTGGCTTGAACCAGCGTTCGCCCAGCCCCTCCACCGCCAGCGCTGCACCCAGCAGAAAGGGCCAGCGCAGGGGTGGGATGAACAGCGCCCGCTCGGTGCGTTCCGGAAGAAATCGGTTGGCCTTCAGCAAACGGGTCAACTGGCCGGCACTGTAGGGGTGGCCATGGCCGAAGGGGGTGCGCTCCAGCCGCGCCCAGATGCTGCGCCGGTTGGGCACCACGAACAGCACGCGGCCCGAGCCCGACAGCACCCGCCACACCTCGCTCAGCATGGCGTGCAGGTTTTCCGCCGCCTCCAGGCCGTGGACCATGATGATGCGGTCGACCGAGGCATCCTCGAAGGGTAGCTGCGTCTCCTCCGCCAGCGCCACCAGGCGATTGCCGTCGGCCGGCCACACCACCACCCCCTGGGCGGCCGGCATGGCGGCGAACACGCGTTCCGCCTCGCCCAGGAACGGGCGCAGGTAGGGCGTGGCGTAGCCCAGCCCCAACACGGTTTCCCCCGCCACCGACGGCCACACCGCGCGCATGCGCCGGCGCACCATGCGCTGGGCGGTGCGGCCCAGGCTGGTGCCGTAGAAGTCGCGCAACTCCACCGCGTCGCAGCGCATGCTCCCGCCACCTTGGTTTCCCGCCTCGATGGATTAGTATCGGTGGTCAGCCGCGCGCCGGCAACGTGCACGGGCCGGCCGCGCCGGAGACCGATCCGAGGAGGACTTCGCGTGCTCGAAATCCAGCGCATCCCGCTTTTCCGCGACAATTACGCCTATCTGCTCACGGACCCGGCCGACGGCACCGTCGCCGTCGTCGATCCGGGCACCGAAGGTCCGGTGATCGACGTGGTGGAGGCCGGCGGCGGCCGCCTCGACCAGGTTCTGCTCACCCACCACCACGCCGACCATATCGGCGGTGTTGCGGCGCTGAAGGAGCGCTACGGCGCCCGCGTGGTCGGCCCGGAAAGCGACCGCGGGCGGATGAGCGGCCTCGACCAGGGGGTCAGCGACGGCGACAGCGTGGCCATCGGCACCGCCACCGCGCGGGTGATCGCCACGCCCGGCCACACCAGCGGCCACATCGCCTACTGGGTGCCCGATGCCGACGCGGTGTTCTGCGGCGACACCCTGTTTTCGCTGGGCTGCGGCCGCGTCTTCGAAGGCACCTACGAGGAGATGTGGGAAAGCCTGATGGCGCTGCGCGCCCTGCCCGATGCCACGCAGGTCTATTGCGGGCACGAATACACCGAAGCCAACGGCCGCTTCGCCCTCAGCGTCGACCCCGACAACGACGCGCTGAAGGCCGAAATCGCGCAGGACCGCGCGCTGCGCGCCCGCGGCGACGCCACGGTGCCCTGCCCGCTGGGCGTGGAGAAGCGCACCAACCCGTTCCTGCGCGCCGACGATCCGCACTTCGCCGCCGCCCTCGGGCTGGCCGGGAAGTCCGCTGCGGAGGTGTTTGCGGTCTTGCGTCAGCGCAAGGACACCTTCTAATGAAACGCCAATGAAACCCGGTTCCTATCCTTGCCGGCGACGCCGGTACCACTTCATCCAGGACACCCCATGACCGACGCTCCGCCGATGCGCCTGCGCACCAGCCCGACATCGCCCTACGGCCGCAAGGCCCTCGTTGTGGTGATCGAGCGGGGTTTGGAACCGCAGGTGGAGGTGGTGTCGACCGACCCCTGGGATCCCGGAACCGATCTCATCGACGACAACCCGGTGGGCAAGGTGCCCACCCTCATCCTGCCCGACGGCACGGTACTGATGGATTCGCCCCTGGTGTGCGAATACCTGGACTGGATTGCGCCCGACGGCCCCTTCCTGATCCCGGTGGCCGGGATCGACCGGTTCGCCGTGCAGCGCATCCACGCGCTCGCCGACGGGCTCATCGACGCCGCGGTGACCCGCCAGTTCGACCTGCGCCGGCCGGAGGAGCTGCAGTGGCAGCCTTGGCGCGCCCGCCAGGAAGCCGCCATCGCCCGCATCTGCGATACCCTGGAACAGGAAATCGAGGTGATCGCCGCCCAGCCGATTTCCATCGGCCAGCTCACCATGGCGATCGCGCTCGACTATATCGACCTGCGGATGCCCGACAGCGGCTGGCGCGACGACCATCCCGGCCTGGCGGCCTGGCACGCCGCCGTCCGCTCCCGCCCCAGCCTCGCCCGCACGGTGCCGCCGGGCCTAACGGTGCCGGCACCATGAGGCCGGAACAGATCATCGAACGCCTGGGGCTGCGGCCGCATCCGGAAGGCGGACATTTCAAGGAGACCTGGCGCGACCGCCCCGGCGACGGCTCGCGCGGCTGCGGCACGGCCATCTACTACCTGCTGCAGCGCGACGAAGTGTCCGCGTGGCACCGGGTCGACGGTACGGAAATCTGGCACTGGTACGCCGGTGCGCCGTTGGTGCTGACCATCTCTCCCGACGGCCACGACGCCTTCTCCTCCCATCTCGGCACCGATCTGGCCGCCGGCCAGCTTCCCCAGGTGATGGTTCCGGCCGGCGCCTGGCAAACGGCGGCGAGCCTCGGTGCGTGGACGCTGGCCGGCTGCACCGTCAGCCCGGCCTTCGAGTTTTCCGGCTTCGAACTGGCGCCGCCGGGGTGGCGGCCGACCCACCGGCCGCGGCTGGCATCCGACGCCAAGGCCGCCTCCGCGGGCTGACCGTCCGGCACGTCCGGCACGCGGCCGGCTCACGACGACGGGTGGGAGCCAGGCCCGTCAGGGCAGATCGAACATCGGCTGGGGACAGCCATCGTCCACCCAACGCCGCAGCACGTCCGTCAACGGCGGCTCCAACACCTGGCCGTTGGTGTCGCTCACCTCGGCGGGGGTGACATAGCCCCAGTCCACCAGGGCCGCCCGCCAGTCGCCGGGCCGGAGTTGCGGATGGGTGGTGGCTTCCGCGATCCCCTGCATCGCCCGGTCGGCATCGCCGGTGGCGCAGTGGGCGAGGATGCGCACGACCGGCCCGCCGACCTCCCGCGGGAAGTGTTCCTCCAAGTCCGCAGCACTGGCGATGGCCGCATCGTAGCGGTGGAGGCGCAACAGCGATTCGCTGCGGAACACCAGGGCCGCGCGCATGGTTTCCGACGCAATGTCGGGGTCGGCCAGGGCGGCGTTCGCCGAAGCCACCGCCGCCTCCAGTTCCTCCTGCCAGTACTGGGCTTCCGACAGCAGGGCGAGCAGGGCGGACTCGGCCGGCCGGGCCGCCACGGCGATCTGCAACTCGTCCTCCGCCTCGTCGTAGTGTTCGGTCAGCACCAGTGCGTGGCCGTAGAGCCCGTGCAGTTCGGGGTTGTCGGGGTCCAGCCGCAGGGCCTGCCGGAAGGCGTTGACCGCGGAAAACCGGCCGTAGTCGGAGGCGAGCTGGGCCTCCCCCAGCAGCCGCCAGGCTGACAGGTTGTCGGGATCTGCCGCGGTTGCCGCCTGGTAGTCGGCCGTGGCGGAGCGCGGCGGGTCATAGGTCTGCAGCGTTGCCGCCCGCGCCATGTGGACCGCCGCCAGGTCCCGGCCGACGAACCAGTCGGACGCGATGATTCGGTCGCAGGCTTCGACGCGCCGATCCAGCGTGCGGTCGTCGGCCACGCCCGTCTCCAGGCAGGTCTGGCGGATGGGCTCCCAGTCGGTCAGCGCCGCCCCCCACAACCAGTAGGCACCGCCCACCACGGCCACCGCCGCCACCACGAGGCCGGCGATCGCGCCGCTGCGCCGCGACCGCGCCCTTTCCTCCGGCGTCCGCTGCACCAGGGGACGTTCGGCGAACCAGTCCGACGCCGACCGGGTGAACAGCAGGCCGGTGGCGACCACCGCGGCGGCATTGACGGCGACGGCGGCAAGCGCCCAACCGGTGGAGTAGGCGAACTGGTCGGGCAGGGTGAACAGCATCATCGCCGCGCCGAGTGCGACGAGGATGGCCAGAACCGTGCGCGCCCAGCGCCGCCGGTGGGCGCAAAAGGCGACGAGCGTGCCGTTGATGGCATGCCCGACGATGAGAATGGCGACCTCGCCGGCATCGGCGCGGCCGCCCTCCAGCATCACCCCGCCGATCCCGATGATGATGAGCACCACCCAGATGCCGACGAAGGTCTTGACCGAATCCGGCATGCGCAGCTCCCCCCTTGCCAGGCGGCCCAGCCGCCCAGACCGCCGCTCCATCCTGCCGGGACGACTATCGGGGGAATGTGGTCTCGACTCGAGGACAATATGGCGAGCTGCCGGTACCGGGAGGGGGCCCCACCGCCCCCTGGTCCCGGTCGGTCGTTCCGCCGGCTACGCCGCAGCCGTCGTGGCTTGCCGCAGGTCCGCCAGCTTCACCTGGACATGCACGATGCCCGGATCGTCGGGATCGTTGGTGCGCTTGAAGCCCAGCTCCTCGCACATCTTCAACATGGTGGTGTTCTCGCGCAGCACCTCGCCGAAGATCTCCTGGAGGCCGCGGTCCTTGGCGTACTCGATAATCTCGCCCATCAGCAGGTAGCCCAGCCCCATGCCCTTGAGGTCGGAGCGCACCATCACCGCGTATTCCGCCTTCTCGTTGTCCGGATCGGCGGAAATGCGGACCACGCCGAACAGCGTCTTGCTGCCGCCGGGCGACGTTTCGCCGTCCGGGGTGGGCGCTTCGGCCACCAGGGCCATCTCGCGGTGGTAGTCGATCTGCGACATGCGGGCCGCGACCTCGTGGGTAAGCTGCTTCAGCGGCGTGAAGAAGCGCAGGCGGATGTCGTTCTCGGTGGAATGGGCCAGCATGTCCTGGATCATCGGCTCGTCTTCCGGCCGGATGGGCCTGAGGAAGAACGATCGGCCATCGCGCAGCGTCACCATCTTTTCTAAGCGCTTGGGATAGGGACGGATGGCGAGCCGCGGCGCCTGCGCGCCCACCAGCGGCTGGCGAATCTTGATGCGCGCATCCAGCGCCAGCACGCCCTTCTCGCTGGCAAACAGCGGGTTGATGTCCAGCTCTTCCACGCTGGAGAGGTCGCACACGAGCTGGGACATCTTCACCAGCGTCATGGCGATGGCATCGAGGTCGGACTTGGGCCGCGAGCGGTAGCCTTGCAGCAGCTTCCACACCCGCGTCCGCTTCATCATCTCGTAAGCCAGGACCATGTTGAGCGGCGGCAGGCTGATCGCCTTGTCCTTGATCACCTCCACCGCGGTGCCGCCCTGGCCGAATAGCAGGATGGGGCCGAACAGCCGGTCGTCGGCGATGCCCACGATCAGTTCGTGGGCACCCGGCATATGGGCCATCTCCTGCACCGTGAAGCCGTCGATCTTGGCCCCCGGCGCCAGGTGGCCCACCGTCTCCAGCATCGCCTCGGCGGCTTCGCGCACGGCGTCGGGCGTTACCAGGTTGAGACGCACGCCGCCGACATCGGACTTGTGCGTGAGCTCGGTGGACAGGATCTTCAGGGCGACCGGTTTGCCGATTTCCGCCGCCGCCTGGGCCGCCTCGTCCGGCGTGGCGACGGAGCGGGTGGCCACCACCGGAATGCCGTAGGCGTCGAGCACGGCCTTGGCTTCCGGTTCGGTCAGCCAGATGCGGCCCTCGTCCAGCGCTTCCAAGATCAGCTTGCTGGCCCGCGCGGTATCCGGCTGAAAGGTGTCGGGGATCGAGGGCGGCGTCTGCAACAGCAGTTCCTGGTTGCGCTTGTAGTGCACCATGTGCATGACGGCGCGGGCCGCCTTGCCCGGCGTCTCGTAGGTCGGGATGTGGTTGACCGCGAACATGCGCCGGGCTTCCACCGCGGCCCCGGCCCCCACCCAGCTCGTCAGCACCGGCACCCGGCCCTTGCGCTTCAGGTTCTCGATCAGCGCGTGGGCGGCTTCCAGGCTGTCGGCCACCGCGGCCGGGCAGTTGAGCACCAGCACGGCATCCTGGTTGGGGTCTTCCAGCACGATGTCCAGCGCATCGGAATAGCGCTTGCCGGTGGCGTCGCCGATGATGTCGATGGGATTGCCGTGGGACCAGGTGGGCGGCAGCACGGCATTCAGCTTTTCGGCGGTCACCGGCGCGATTTCCGCCACCGAGCCGCCGGCATCCACCAGGGATTCGGTGGCCAGCACGCCGATGCCGCCGCCGTTGGTGACGATGGCCAGACGGTCGCCCTGGAGCTTGAGGCCCATGGCGAGGGTTTCCACCGCGTCGAACAGCTCGTCCAGGTCGTAGACGCGCAGCATGCCGGCGCGCCGGAAGGCCGCGTCGTACACCTCGTCGGACCCGGCCAGTGCTCCGGTGTGGGAGGCTGCAGCCTTGGCCGCCGCCTCGTTGCGGCCGGACTTGATGACGATCACCGGCTTGGCGCGCGCCGCGGCCCGGCCGGCGGACATGAACTTGCGCGCATCGGTGACGGACTCGATGTACATCAGGATGCCGCGGGTGTTGGGGTCGAGCACCAGATAGTCGAGCAGGTCGCCGAAATCGACGTCGCCCATGTCCCCCAGCGAAACGACGTGGCTGAAGCCGATGTCGCGGTTGGTCGCCCAGTCGATCACCGCAGTGGCCACCGCACCGGACTGGGTGACGAAGGCCAGATTGCCCGGCAGCGGGTTGATGTGGCTGAAGCTGGCGTTGATGCCCAGGTGCGGCACCATGATGCCCAAACAGTTGGGGCCGACGATACGGGTCAGCGTTGGCCGTGCTGCATCCAGCGTCTGCTGCATGAGCCGCTTGCCTTCCTCGCTGCCGCCTTCGCCGAAGCCCGCGGTCACCACCACGGCAGCGCGGGTGCCGCGCTCGGTCAGCTCGCTGATCAGGCCCGGCACGGTGGCCGGCGGCGTGCAGATCACCGCCAGGTCCGGAGCCATCGGCAGGTCGTCCACCGAGCCGTAGGCCAGGGTCGACTCAATGGAGGTTTCGCGCGGGTTGACCGGCATCACCGGGCCGTCGAATCCGGCGTTCAGCAGGTTGTGGGAGAGCACGGCACCCACCGACTTGGCCCGCTTGGACGCGCCGATCACGGCGATCGACTTCGGTTTGAAGAGGTAGTCGAGGTTGCGGATGCTCATGGCTCATGTCCTTCGTTCCGCGGGGCCGGGCCGGCAGGGGGAGGGTAACGATCGGCCGGATCACCAGGGCCGGGGGGCGGCCCGTTCCGAAGGACCGCCGACACATTATGCTGCGTTGCAATATATACTAAACTGCAAACATTAACACCCCGCAAACGCCGCAGCCCCGCCGCAACGCAGATGCCGGGCGCTGCCGCCGGCGCCTCCCCGGCCGCTAGGCCAGCCCGGAGACTACCGCTGCAAGCCCGACCAGGCCAACGATTCCAAGCGCGACCAAGCGAAACACCCGCTCGTCCGCACGCCGGAACAGGCGGCCGCCCAGCATCAGCGCAAGGGCGAAGACAGGCGCCAGGATGAGGGTCAGCCACAGCACCTCGCCGGTAAACAAGCCGGCGACCGTAAGGGTGGTAAGGCTGATTACTGAACTGCAACCGAAATAGGCAAAGAGGTTGGCGCGCACACGGACGGCATCGGCCTGGCCGGCCAGCCAGAACAGGATCACCGGCGGCCCGGCGATGCCGATGGCGCCGCCGAGGAAGCCCGCCGTCGCCCCGGTGGCCAGCGTCGCCCACAGGCCGATATGGCCGCGGTAGCGCCAGCCCGCCGCCATCAGGGCCGTGACCGCCAGCACCAGCAGGCCGATGGCCACCGTCAGCACCGCGGCGTCCAGATGCACCAGCACCTGCACGCCGACGGGAAACGTCACCGCACTGCTCAGCGCCAGGGGCAGCACCTGGCGCCAGTCGCAGCGGCGGAAGGAGTCGATGACGATCGGCAGCGTGCACACCGAATCGGTCAGCGACATCACCGGCACCGCCACCACCGGTGCGAACAGCACGCTCAGCGACGGCACCAGGATCATGGCCGCACCGAAGCCGGAAAAGCCCCGCACCAGCCCGGCCAGGGCCATGGCCGCGAAGGCCAGGGCCAGCGTGACGGGATCCCCCACCACGGCACGGAGGTCAGGACACGCGGACGAGCCGCGCCGGGCTCACCGCCCGGCCGCCTTGCGCCCCCGGTCGATCGACTTGTTGATCGCCTTGGCCGCCGCCTCGGCGTCTTCCCAGCCTTGCACCTTCACCCACTTTTCCTTCTCCAGGTCCTTGTAGTGGCTGAAGAAGTGGGCGATCTGCTCCAGCAGCGTCGCGGGAAGCTGGTCGTAGTTGGTGACGCTGGAGAAGTAGGGGTGGAGCTTGTCCACCGGCACGGCGAGGATCTTCTCGTCCTCGCCGGCCTCGTCTTCCATGCGCATCATGCCGACGGGGCGCGAGCGCAGCACCGCACCGGCGATCACCGGCACCTGGCCCACCACGATCACGTCCATGGGATCGCCGTCGCCCGCCAGCGTGTGCGGGATGAAGCCATAGTTGCCGGGGTAGAACATGGCGGTGTGGAGGAAGCGGTCGACGAAGATGGCACGCGAGGTCTTGTCGATCTCGTACTTCACCGGCGACCCACCCAAGGGGTTTTCGATGATGACGTTGACGTCCCAGGGCGGGTCTTCACCCACGGGGATCAGGTTGATGTCCATTGCCGGCCGTCTCCTCGCCTTGACAGGACGGCAGACTAGAAGCCCTGTTGGCGCCGGCCAAGGGGCCGGTGCGATGGGCCGCAGGGATGGGAGGCATGGCCGTATGGGATGGCTGACCGCGTTTTCCGCGAGGCTGCGACGGCGCGCAGTGCCCTCCAGCGACCCTTGGTTGTGCGCGGGTTCGGAGGGCCGGACCGGGCCGCATCGCCGGGTCGTCTTGCCGGTGGCGCTGGCCCTCCTGGCCTTGACACTGCCGGCCCCTCTGGCCCGTCCGGCGGCCGCCCAGACCGACGAGGCGGCGGCAGCAGCCCCCGCCCACGCCCCCGCCCACGCCCCAGCCCCCGCCCACGCCATGGTGATGTATGGCGAGCCGCGCTACCCGGACGGCTTTGCGCATCTCGACTACGCCAATCCCGACGCCCCCCGCGGCGGCACCCTGACGCTGGCCGCCGTGGGCTCGTTCGACAACCTCAACCCCTTCGTGGTGTTCGGGCGTACCGCGGAAGGCGTGCGCGGCTACCACTTCGCCAGCCTGATGGCGCGCACCTGGGACGAGCCGTTCAGCCTCTACGGCTATGTCGCCGAACGGGTGGACCTGGCGGACGACCGCCGCACCGTGACCTTCTACTTGAACCCCGCCGCACGCTTCCACGACGGCACCCCGATCACGGTGGACGACGTGATCTTCACGGTGGAGACGCTGCGCGAGGACGGGCTGCCCGGCTTTCGCCGCAACTATGCGCGCATCGACCGCATGGAGCCGGTGGGCGAGCGCGGCATCCGCTTCCACCTGACGTCGGAGGCCGACCGGGAAACCCCGATGATCCTCGGCCTCATGCCTATCCTCAGCCGTGCCTGGTTCACCGAACACCCCTTCGGCGACCCGACCTTGGAGGTGCCGCTCGGCAGCGGCCCCTACCGCATCGCCGAAGTCGATCCCGGCCGGCGCATCGCCTTCCAGCGGGTGGAGGAGTGGTGGGGCGACGAACTGCCGGTGTTCCGCGGCCATTTCAACTTCGACCGGATCGTCTTCGAGTATTTCCTCGACGATGGCGTGGCGATGGAGGCGTTCCGCACCGGGGCGCAAAGCCTGCGCCGGGAGTGGGACGGCGTGCGCTGGGCGAGCCTCTACGACTTCCCGGCGGTGGCGGACGGCCGCGTGACCCTGCTGGCCGAACCGCACCGCCGGCCGTCCGGCCTGCGCGGGCTCGCCATGAACACCCGCCGGCCGCCTTTCGACGACATCCGCGTGCGCGAGGCGCTGGCCTATGCGCTCGACAGCGCGTGGATCGGCAGCAACCTGCTGCTGGGCCAGTACGAGCGCATCACCGGCATGTTTACAAATTCGCCCCTGGCGCCCGACGGCCCGCCGTCCGAGGCCGAGCTGGCATTGCTGGCACCCTGGCGCGGCCTGGTGCCGGATCGCGTCTTCGGCCCCGCCTACCAGCCGCCCACCACCGAAGGCGGCGGGTTGCGCGCCAATCTGCGCCACGCCCGCGACCTGCTGACGGAGGCCGGGTTCACGGTGGCGGACGGGCGCCTGCTGCGGCCGGACGGCCGGCCCTTTGCCTTCGAGCTGTTGCTGGCGAGCAACCGCGACGAGCCGCTGGCGCTCGCCTATGCCGACAGCCTCCGGCGCATCGGCATTGAGCTGACCATCCGCCAGGCGGACAACGTGGCCTACGTCAACCGCCTCACCGCCTTCGACTTCGACATGGTGATCGACCACTGGAACGTGACCCTGTCGCCGGGGGCCGAGCAGGACCTCTATTGGGGCAGCCGCTCGGCCGCCATCGAGGGCTCGCGCAACCTGACGGGCCTGGCGCTGCCCGCCGTCGATGCGCTGATCGACACGCTGGAGAACGCCGAGGAGCCGGAAGAACTGGCCGCCGCGGCGTCCGCGCTCGACCGCGTGGTCATGTGGGAGTTCGTGGTGATCCCGCTGTTCTACCTGGACGAGGACTACATCGCCTATTGGGGCGACCTGCACCGGGTGGAAGACGCCGATCCTTTGTATGGCACGGTGCTGGAAACGTGGTGGGAGGACAGCGCGGGGGAGTAAGGGAGAGAAGGACAGTTGCCCACATCTTCAGTAGTGGAGGAGCAAATGGCGCCGCATGTCATGGATCAAGCCACTCTCGCGTCGCATTGGCAAATGGCAGCCGATGATCTAAGGTACATCAAAGATCAACAATGGAGGACAACTCAATATTCAGTTCTTACATATGCCGCCATAGTCGCCCTCTCTGAGATTACAGCACAGAGCTATCGATATGGATTAACTGCCGCGGCAGTGTTTGTGTCTATATTCTATCTAGTTTTTCTATTAAAAACTCGCGGATCAATACAAGAATACAGAACTAGAATTCATAAGATCAGCATGCATTTCACTTCAAACAACGTGCTGAAAGACTATAGATATGTGACGGAGCCAAATAAACACACAAAATTGTTCCACGATGCATATATCTATCTAATGTTCATAGCCGCTTCTCTCGGCGGATTGGTGTTCTCCATTATTGCAATTTGGAGCAGCTCGCCGATGAGTGGATCATCCACAATACCGTGCGGACATGGAATATAGGGACGATATCCGTCACGCCATCGTACTGGTCGATGGGTCGGTGCTGGTGGAACAGGCTGACGGCTCGTTCCGGCCGGAAACCGGGCAGACCGATTGGGATCGTGTGCGTCGTGCCTCCGACGAAGAAATTGCCGCGGCCGTGGCCGAAGATCCTGACGCAGCGCCGCTGATGTCCGAAGAAGAATTAGCCTCGGTGGAATGGACGCGACCGGGCGCCGAGCCGCCAGGCGACGCGGTTCTGTTCGACTAGGCCGTGCTCGACTGGTTCCGCGCCAAGGACGGCCCTGCGTACCAGGAGCATGTCAACGCGGTGCTGCGCGACTACATCCGTGCCCAGGACAAGAAGGCCGGGTGAGAACGGCCGGCCGTCAATGGGTGCCAGGCGAGCTTCAAGTTCATCCTGCTAAAGCCGATACCCCGTGAAGCCCAGCGAGATGCGGAACGCCTCATAGATCCGCTGGCGTTGGGCCGGGGTTACCGCGATCGCTTCGCGAAAGCCGGACTTGGCCTGGGCCGTGACGCCGGGAAAGGCAAAGCCCAGCTCGCCAGCGATGCTTCGCAGGTCGTCGTTCAACGTCTCGTACTTGATGATCCTATCGACCAGCAGGGTGCCGTCGGCATCCAGGTATTTGCCGTGATCGACGGGGAATCTGCCGTTCTCGACGTAGTCCTCCCATGAAAGCGCCTCGGTCTTCTTGTTGTGCAGGGGCGAGTTCTTCAGCATCGAATAGTGCGATATGCATTTGCTGACGGGCTCCCGCTCGACCGTGAACTTGAAATAGCTGTCAAAAATCCGCGGCCCGACAATGCTTCTGACCTCCGCGGCCGGCATGTGATTGTAGAATGCCCCCTGCGCCACCTGCTGCCCCCGCCGCAGTTGGAACTTGTAGTTCCGCGGCACGTGGCCTTCTTCGGCCGGAAGGATCGGCGTAACGGTATCGCCGTCGCCCATGATCTTGCTGAGATCGACCTCGATGGAGGTTCCCGCCGTCTTCACCGTCTTGATGAAGATGAACCTGTATGTGTTGCTGATCAGCATGCCGATCCCTGACCTGTGCGTCTTGGTCCTGGAGAAAGTCTGAGCCAGGCGCATCCTGACCGGGCCGTCCGCCGGCGACAACGGTTTGCCGGGCAGTGTGCCCCGCAGGCTCTACACCTCCGCGTCGGCAAAGATGCCCGCCACCCAATCCACGAACACCCGCACGCGCGCGGCAAGCTGGCGGTTCTGCGGCCAGTAGGCAGCGAGCGGCGTCGGCGTGGGTGGATGTTCGGCCAGCACCTCCACCAGGGTGCCGCGGGCGAAGTCCTCGGCAAAGCGGTAGCGCGGCGCCTGGATCAGCCCGAAGCCCAGCCGCGCCAGGCCCACCAGGGTTTCCGCCTCGTTCACCGTCACCCGGCTGGCGAGCGTGACCTCCCGCACCCGGCCCAGGGTCGCGAACTCCAGCGGCATCACCGTCCCGGTGCGCGAGGAGACGAAGCCGACCATGCGGTGGCCCTCCAGGTCGTCGGGCGAGGCAGGCACGCCGTGGCGCGCCAGGTAGCCGGGGCTGGCGCAGGTGCATTCGGCAAGGTCCGCCAGCCGCCGCCGGATCATGCCGCTTTCGGCGGCCTCGCCGGCACGGATCACGCAGTCCACGCCCTCACGCACCAGGTCCACCAGCCGGTCGCCCTGGCCGATCTGCAGGTCGATCCGCGGATAACGGGCAAGGAATGCCGGCAGGTGCGGCAGCAGGAAGGTGCGGGTGAGCTGGCCGTGGGCGTCGATGCGCAGCAGGCCGGCGGGCTCGGCCCCGCGCAGCGCCCGTTCGGCGTCCTCCACCTCCGCCAGGATGGCGAGGCAGCGCCGGTAGTACGCCTCCCCGTCCGGCGTGGCGGCGACGTGGCGGGTGGTGCGCTCCAGCAGGCGCGCGCCCAGATGGGCTTCCAGGCGGCGGATCACCTCCGTCGCCGTCGAGCGCGGCACGCCCAGATCGGCCGCCGCGGCGGCGAAGCTGCGGCGTTCGATGACGCGCACCAGCAGGCGCATGCTGTCCAGGCGGTCCACGGCTCTATTCGTGTTTTCCGAATTCTATTGCCTGATCCTGGCCGATTATCCGGAACGATGCCAGCGCCCATCTTCCCGGAAACGCAAACCGGACACGCAAAGGAGACGCGTCATGAGCGATCACGACAGAGCCGCCATCGTCACCGGCGGCGCCAAGGGCATCGGGGCGGCGATCGCGCGCCGCCTGGCGGCGGACGGTATCGCAGTGGTCATCAACTATGCCCGCGACCGCGCCGGAGCGGCCGACGTGGTGGGCGAGATCGCAGCCGCCGGCGGCCGTGCCGTCGCGGTGCAGGCCGACCTGGGCGATCCGGCCGGTGCCAAAACCCTGTTCGATGCCGCCGAACGGGCCTTCGGGGGTGTGGACATCCTCGTCAACAATGCCGGGACGATGGCCCTGGCGCCGCTGGTCGATGCCACCGACGACCAGTTCGACCGCCAAATGGCCGTCAATCTGGGCGGCGTCTTCCGCGGCATGCGCGAAGCGGCCCGACGGCTGCGCGACGGCGGACGCATCGTCAGCCTGTCGAGCACCATCGTCGGCGTCTACTTCCCCACCTATGGCGTCTATGCCGCCACCAAGGCGGGCGTGGAGGCGATGACCCATGTGCTGGCCAAGGAACTGGGGCCGCGCCGCATCACCGTAAACGCGGTGGCGCCGGGGCCGGTGGAAACCGCCCTGTTCATGGAGGGCAAGTCAGACGCCCAGGTGGCCGGCATCGCCGGGATGATCCCCTTGGGCCGCCTCGGCCAGCCCGCCGACATCGCCGGGGTCGTGGCTTTCCTCGCCGGACCCGAGGGCGGCTGGGTGAACGGCCAGGTGATCCGCGCCAACGGCGGCATGCTCTGATCCCATTTCGGGCGGATACCACGTGCCCCGCCAGCGGCCGGTAGCGCGGTGCGCCGGCTGCCCCGGCCCGCTTGGCCGGATGCGTGCGGAACCATTGCGCCGGTGGTTGCGTTCTACACCCACTCGCAACCGAATTCATTGCCACCAAGGGAGGGCGCAATGATCAACGGCATCATCTATCTGGTCGGTCTCGTCGTCGTCATCGGAGCGATCATCGGCTTGGTGACCTAAGGCGGCTTGCGCCGCTATTGGGTCGGTTCCGGCCGTTGCCGAGCAAGCCCCGTAGGGACTTGGGATGCCCTGCGGGCGTCCCTCGGCAACCCCTCCGCCGGCCACCCGGTATTCTGCAATGGCTCGGGCGGCCGGGCGGGGGAGTGGGCTGGTGCAGCGTGATTGAGAAATGTCCTGACACCGTCCGGCAAAAGGTGAGGCGCCACCCCCTCACCCGGCGGACAGGTAGGTCCACAGGGCGGCGGTCGCCATCCCGGCAAGCATGGCCAGAACGCTGCTGCGGGTGCCCAGCACCACGACGGCGGCAAGCGCCACCGCCGCCCCTTCCCGCCAGCCGCCGCGGGCGAGACCGGACGCCACCAGTGCGGCGATCACCGAGATCGACAGCCCGTCGAGGAAGCGTTCGAACCGCCGCGTAATGGGGATGCGGGCGACCAGGGCCGGCCCGGCCGCGCGCGTCAGCAAGGTGACCAGGGCGGTCAACGCGATGGCCAGTCCCGCGGTCAAATCAGTCATGCCGGCCCGCCAGGTGAACGCACCCGCCGACGAGCGCGGCCAGCAGAATGTTCCATCCGCCCGCCACGTACTGGCCGAACAGGACAGACGCCACGGCCGCGCTGGCGACGGTGGCGATGGAGGCGCGGCGCGTCTGGCTCACCACGATGGCGCCGAAGAAGCTGATCATCACCACGTCGAACCCGAACACCTCCGGCGATCCCAGCGATTGCCCGGTGAGGGCCCCCAGCGCCGTACCGCCGACCCAGGGAAACCACAGCACGACCCCGCTGCCCAGCAGCAGGCCGAGGTCGCGTTCGCCGCGCCGGTAGACCGGCAGCATGTCGGCAAAATTGACATCGGTGAGGAACCCCAGCGTCAGCAGGCGCCGGCCGAGCGAGATCCGGTTGAGCCAGGCGGCCAGTGCCGCCCCCATGATCACCATCCGGGCGTTCACCGCCAGCACCAGCAGGGCGAGCGATACGAAGGCCACCGGTGCCTGCCACAGGTCGAGCGTGGCGAACTGGGCGGCCCCGGCGAACACCACCGCACTCATGAGGATGGCTTGGGTGGCCGACATGCCCTGTTCGGTGGCGGCCACCCCGTAGGCGATGCCGAAGGGGGTGATGAAGACGGCGACCACCAGCGTCCGGCGCATCCCCCGCAGGATGCCGGCGAACGTGAAGGTGTAGGGGGATGCGGCGGTGGCCGGGGAGGGCGGGTCGGACTGAGCCATGGGCGTCGTTAGATCGCGGCGCGGCACCGCTACGACATCTTCGCGGCCACCAGGCTCGCCAGGTCGACTTCCGGCCGGGCACCGTAGTGGCCGATCACCTCGGCCGCCGTGATGCTGCCGATCTCGCCGCATTCGGCCAGGTGCAGGCCCTTCAGGTAGCCCGACAGGAAACCGGCGGCGTACTGGTCGCCGGCCCCGGTGGTATCCACCAGATGGCGCACCGGCTGGGCCGGCACCTCGAACAGGGTCGGCCCGTGCATCACCAGCGAGCCCTTGGCCGACCGCGTGATCGCCACCACCTCGCACAGCCCCCGCACCTCGTCGAATGCCTCTTCCAGGGTGGAGGTGCCGAACAGCACCTGCATCTCGTTCTCGTTGCCGAACAGGATGTCGACATGGCCGTCGATGAGGGCGCGGAATTCCGGGCCGTGGCGCTCCACGCAAAACGTGTCCGACAGCGTCAGCGCCACCTCGCGGCCGGCGGCATGGGCGGCCCGCGCGGCCTTCTCGAACGCCGCCTGGGCTTCCGGCCGGTCGAACAGGTAGCCTTCCAGATAGGTGATGCGGGCCGACGCGATCATCTGCGGATCCACGTCCTCCGGCCCCAGGAACACCGACGCGCCGAGGAAGGTGTTCATGGTGCGCTGGGCATCCGGCGTCACCAGCACCAGCGAGCGCGCCGTGGGCGCCACCTCCTCGGGCAGCGGCGGCGTCTCGTAGGCCACGCCGATGGCCTGGATATCGTGGCGGAACACCTCGCCCAGCGTGTCTTCGGAGACCTTGCCGATGAACGCCACCTTGGCCCCCAGGCTGGCCAGCCCGGCCATGGTGTTGGCTGCCGAGCCGCCGGACATCTCCATGCCTGGCCCCATGCGCTCGTAAAGCTCTTCGGCCCGCGCGGCGTCGATCAGTGCCATGCTGCCCTTGACCAGTCCCTCGGCGGCGACGAAGGCGTCGTCCTCGCTGGAGATCACGTCGACGATGGCATTGCCGATGCCGATGACATCGTAGCGCGAAGCGGTCTTGGTGGTGGCGGGCATGGCGGTCCAGGGCCTTTCGCTGGCGGTATCGGTGGGGCGCCAGCATAGGCTGGACCTGGGGTTGCGCAATCGCCAAACATGCGCCAACGGGCGCCGGCACGCCGCTTTCGCCGGCAATTGCGTAGGCCGCGAACAATGGTGGCATCGCCGCGTAGCGAGCGCTAGGGTCGGGGGAATGCGCGCGCGCAGGTGCGACCGTTGACATGCCAACCGAGGTAGAAGACAGGTGTTCCGTCGCCGCCACCCAGGCTCGCCGTCGCAAGACGACCGCAGCCATGAGCCGCCGGCCCGGCCGTATGGCCCGTCGGGCGCAGGCGAAACCGCCGCCACCCCCGTTGAAAGCGCACAGCAAGGACCTGCCATGAAGTCTCCCAGCACTCCCCTTCCGTCGGAGCTTTCGCGTCGGGGCGGCGTCGACATGCCCGGTGCCCGCCGCCGCTTCGGCGAGCCCGATCCCGAACCGATGCCCGCCAGCGCGCCGCCCAGCACCCCCGCGCCGGACCGCGAGCCCGCCGGCGAGATGAGCTCGCGCCGCCTGCTGGTCGGCCGCGAGATCTCGCTGGCCGGCGAGATCAACTCCTGCGACCACCTGGTGGTCGAAGGGCGAATCGAAGCCAAGCTGAAGGACTGCCGCATCATCGAAGTGGCCGACGGCGGCATCTTCAAGGGTTCGGCAGACATCGAGCAGGCGGATATCGGCGGCCGCTTCGACGGCGACCTGTCGGTGCGCGGCCGCCTGAAGATCCGCGGCTCCGGCGTGATTTCCGGCAATGTGCGCTACGGCGAGCTGGAGGTGGAAGTCGGCGGCCGCCTGATCGGCACCATGGAGCCGCTGGACCAGGGCACTTCGGCGTCTGCGCCGGTGCCGCCGCCGCCGCCCGCGCCGCGACCGGCCATCCCCGACCTCGACACGGTCTCGCGCAGCTACGACTCGCCGGGCGGCGACGCCCCGGAATGATCGGTACCGCGGGTCGCGCCTGCGGGGCCTGGCTGGCGGCAGCGCTGCTGCTCGCCGCCTGCCAGACCGCGGGCGGCCATCGAGCGGTATCGGTGTCGCCGGGCGATCTGGAGGGCGCGCCGCCCTCCAATGTCCTCGCCCTCTTGGGCGAACCGGAGTTGCGCCGCACCGAGCCGCCGGCGGAGGTGTGGCAGTACCGCACCGAACGTTGCGTGGCCGATATCTACCTGCGCCAGGACGGAGCGGCCCAGCGGGTGGTCTATATCGAGACGCGCTCGCCCAACGCCGCCACCGTGCCGGCCGCCGGCTGCCTGCAGGACATCGCCACCGTGCGCGCCAGCGGCGGCGCGACGGGGCGGAGCTAGAACGAAAAAACCTTAGACCGGGCGACTCCGCTTGGCGGCCGGCTTGCGGCGCGGTGCGGCGGCCGGGGCCTTGCTGCCCGGCGTCAGGTCGGCGATGCCCGGTCTCACCTTGTCCGGCCATTGGCAGAGGTCGGCGAGGGCGCAGGCCGGGCAGGCCGGTGCGCGCGCCTTGCAGGTGTAGCGGCCGTGCAGGATCAGCCAGTGGTGGGCGTGCAGCCGCCAGCGCTGCGGCACCACCTGGAGCAGGCACTGTTCCACCTTGTCCGGCGTCTTGCCCGGCGCCAGCCCGGTGCGGTTGGCCACCCGGAAGATGTGGGTGTCCACGGCGATGGTGGGCTCGCCGAAGGCCACGTTCAGCACCACGTTGGCGGTCTTGCGCCCCACCCCCGGCAAGGCTTCCAGGGCGGCGCGGTCGCGCGGCACCCGGCCGCCGTGCTGGGCCACCAGGATCTCGCACAGTGCGATCACGTTTTTGGCCTTGGTGTTGAAGAGGCCGACGGTGCGGATGTGGTGGCGCACGCCCTCCTCGCCCAGCTTCAGCATGCCTGCGGCCGTATCGGCGGCGGCGAACAGCCCGCGCGTGGCCTTGTTGACGCCGGCATCCGTCGCCTGGGCCGACAGCACCACCGCCACCAGCAAGGTGAAAGGCGAGGTGTACTCAAGCTCGCTCTTCGGCTCCGGATTGGCGGCGGCCAGCCTGGCAAACAGGGTGTCGATGGCGTCCGGCGACAAGGTGGTCATGGCGTATCCGGCGGGCGTGGGGGCCCGGCAGATCCGGACCGCATCCCCCTGATAGCGCGCGTCCGCCCGATCGGCTACGGTCTGGGGGTCCGCGCACCAGTCCGAAACCCGCCATGGCCCGTTTTTCGCCGCTCCGCCGCTGGGCCGGCCGGATCGCCGCCAGCCTCCTGATGACCGCATCGGCCCAGGGCCTCGCCCAGGACGGGCCGCCGGTGCTGCCCGACGGCTTGCGGGAAATCGCCGGCGGCGTGGTGCGCCGGGTGATCGACGGCGACACGGTGGTGCTCGAAGACGGCCGCCAGGTGCGGCTGGTCGGCACCCAGGCACCCAAGCTGCCGCTGGGCCGGCCGGGCTACCCCACCTGGCCGCTGGCGGAGGAGTCGCGGGCGGCCTTGGTGGAACTGGTGGACGGCGCGCCGGTGCGCCTCTACGCCGGCGGCCGCGACATGGACCGCCACGGCCGCACGCTCGCCCACCTGGTGCGGGCGTCGGACGGGCTGTGGGTGCAAGGCGAGATGCTGCGCCGCGGCCTGGCGCGCGTCTACACCTTCGCCGACAACCGCAGCGCCACCGCGGCGCTCTATGCCGCGGAGCGGGCGGCGCGGGCGGCCGGGCGCGGCATCTGGGCGCTCGCCTATTATGCGGTGCGCACGCCGGACGGCGTGGGCGGCGATATCGACAGCTTCCAGATCGTCGCCGGCCGGGTGCTGGAGGCCGCCGAGGTGCGCGGCCGCGTTTTTCTCAACTTCGGACGGAACTGGCGCACCGATTTCACCGTTACCATCCCACCCGAAGCCCGCGACCTGTTCGCCGCGGCCGGGCTGGACCCGCTGGCGCTGGAGGGCCGGCGCATCCGCGTCCGCGGCTGGATCGAAAGCTACAACGGACCAGAGATCACCGCCGATCACCCCGAAATGATTGAGGTCGAGCCGCCGGATTGAACCTGCGGTCGTGCTATCCCGGGGCGCGGCGACGCAACGCGCCGCGGACGCCGAGCACCCCTTGCCGGGCGGGTGGCAATGACCAACAATCCTCCCCATCGTCAGCGACCGAAATCCGCATGCCCCGCGACACGATCTTCCCGCCGATCGAACCCTACCTGACCGGCTACCTCCCCGTGGACCAGCCGCACCGCCTCTATTGGGAGCAGAGCGGCAACCCCAACGGTGCGCCGGCGGTGTTCCTGCACGGCGGACCGGGGGCGGGCGCCTCGCCGATCCACCGCCGCCTGTTCGACCCCACGCATTACCGGATCGTGGTGTTCGACCAGCGCGGCGCCGGTCGCTCGCGGCCGCTTGGCGAAATCGCGGAGAACACCACAGACCACCTGGTCGCCGATGTGGAAGCGCTGCGCGAGCACCTGGGGATCGAGCGCTGGCACGTGTTCGGCGGAAGCTGGGGCAGCACCCTGGCGCTCGCCTACGCCGAAGCGCACCCCGACCGCTGTGCCTCGATCATCCTGCGCGGCATCTTCTTGATGCGGCGGCGCGAGATCGACTGGTTTCTCTACGGCATGGGGACGATCTTCCCCGAAGCCTGGCGCCAGTTCGCCCACCACATTCCGCCCGAAGAGCGCCACGACCTGCTGGAAGCCTATTACCGCCGGCTGATCGACCGCGATCCCCGGGTGCACATGCCGGCGGCACGCGCCTGGAGCCTCTATGAAGGGGCCTGCTCCACCCTGCTGCCCAACCCCGACAACCTGGCCGCCGCCAGCGAGGACACTCACGCGATTGGACTTGCGCGCATCGAGGCGCACTATTTCCGCAACAACGTTCTCACCCCGGAAACCCGGCTGCTGGACGACATCGACAAGATCCGCAAGATTCCAGGAGTGATCGTGCAAGGCCGCTACGACGTGGTCTGCCCCATCGTGACGGCGGATTCGCTGCACCGGGCATGGCCCGAAGCGCGCTACGTGATCGTGCCCGATGCCGGCCACTCCGCCATGGAGCCGGGCATCCGCACGGCGCTGATCGAGGCGAGCCAACGGTTCCGGGCGATCCCGACGATCTAGGGGCCGCGCGGGAAGAACCGCAGCCCTCGCAGCGGCACGGCACGGCAGACCGGGGGACAGTGCCGATGGCCGACCTTTCCGACCCGCCCTCGCCGGCCGCGCTCGCGGACGACGAACCGTTGCATGGCCCCTCGGTGCGCCAGGTGCCGGACGGCGACGACCGGCCGCGCCTGGTGTGCCCCGATTGCGGCTTCATCGCCTACGAGAACCCCAAGATCGTGGTGGGCAGCGTCGCCGCCTGGCAGGGCCGGGTGCTGCTGTGCCGCCGCGCCATCGAGCCGCGCACCGGCTTCTGGACGCTGCCCGCCGGCTACCTGGAACTGAACGAGACCAGCGAGGCCGGCGCGCTCCGCGAAGCCTGGGAGGAGGCGCGCGCACGCCTGGCGCTGGATGGGCTGCTGGCGGTCTACAACATCCCGCGCATCAGCCAGGTCCAGCTCATTTACCGCGCCCGCCTGCTCGACCCCGATGTGGCCGCCGGGCCCGAGAGCAGCGAGGTCGGCCTGTTCGCCTGGGAGGACGTGCCGTGGGGCGAGATCGCCTTCCCGACGGTGCACTGGGCACTGCATCAATGGCATGCCGGGGCGGACCGCCCGCTGGGTCCCGCGGCAGGCAATCCGGCGTCCCCCACCTTCGATATGAGACCCGGTAAGTCTCTGGTATAGAGTCAAAAACCTGCCAGATGAACTTCAGCAGTCTCGGCAAGAAATATGCGGAACCATTTGACAAGCCGCAGATTCCTGCGCAGAGTGCTTGTCAAGGAACGCGTTCTACGTTGGTCGAGGTATGCGAGTCGCCGTTGTCGGGGCCGGAGGCGTGGGCGGATACTACGGGGGCCGGTTGGCGGCCGCCGGGATCGACGTCGCCTTCCTGGCGCGCGGCGCCCATCTGGCCGCACTGCAGCAGGACGGCCTCAGGGTCGACAGCCCGCTCGGCAACATTCGTCTGACACAGGTGAGGGCCAGCGGCATCCCGGCGGAAATCGGGCCGGTCGATGTCGTGCTGTTCTGCGTGAAGCTCTACGACACCGCCGAAGCCGCCCGGCAGATGGCCCCGCTGGTGGGGCCGGACACCACCATCATCTGCCTGCAGAATGGTGTCGACGGGCCGAGCCTGCTGGCCGAAGCCCACGGGGCCGACCATGTGGTGCCGGGTACCGTCTATCTGGTGAGCGAACTGGCCGGGCCCGGCCACATCCACCACAGCGCCGTCGACCGGCCGATCCTGGGCGCCGCGTCCGGCGTGGCCGGCCAGCGCGTCAAGACGCTGGTGGACGCCTGGCGTGCCACCGGCAGTGCCGCGGAGATCAGCGACGAGATCCATGTGGAGATCTGGCGCAAGTTCGTGCGGCTGTGCACCTTTTCCGCCATCGGCTGTGCCGCGCGCCTGCCGGTGGGGCCGATCCTGCGCGATCCGGAAACCCGCGGCCTGCTCGTCGCCGCGCTGGAAGAAGCGGTCACCGTCGCCCGCGCCACCGGCGTCATGCTGGAGGGCGGATTTGCCTCGGAGAGCCTCGCCTTCCTGCTCGCCATGACGCCGGACAGCAAGCCGTCCATGCTGCGCGACCTGGAAGCCGGGCGGCGCCTGGAGCTGCCCTGGCTCAGCGGCACCATCGTACGGCTGGGGGCCGAACGCGGCGTACCGACGCCGATCCACGGCTTCTGCTACAAGGTCCTGAGGCCCCACCAGGACGGCCCGCCGGCCATCGCCGGGCCGAACGACACGGCCCTGTCGGCCTGAGCGGCCGGGACCGCCGCTCTCCCCCCGTCTGATCGCGCAAACACCCGGTCGGTGGTCGGCAACGGTTCCGCGACAAGCGAAAAAGCCCTAATGAGCGCGCATGGTTCAGTCCATCGCCAGCAGCCATCCGCCGCCGTTCCAGCCGGTGCGCCGCATCGCGCTGGAGGCGCTGAGCGGTGCCGACATGGACGCGCTGGTCGGCGGCAGCGAACCGCTGATCGTCGAGGGGCTCGATGCCACCTGGCCCGACGCCTGCCGCAGCGACGACATCCGCGATGTGGCGGTGTTCGAAACCAACCCCAACAGCGTATTCGTCAACGGCCAGCAGCGCTTCGGCCTGACCTCCGAGGAGTTCTTCCGGCGCCTGGAGGCCGGCGACAATGTGCGGATCTTCGACGGCGAGCTGGCCACATCGGTCACCGATGCGGTCACCCGCCCGCAAAGCCTGTTTGCGCGGCTGCGGCGGCTCGACCTGTTCCGCTACGACAAGACCAAGCCGGTGTGCTTCATCGGCGGCGGCGGCGCCATCACCGTGCTGCACCACGACTTCGAGATGAACGCCAACTGGCACATGGTGCTCTACGGCGAGCGCCAAGTGTATCTGTGGACCCATGACCAATCCGCCAGCCTGTTCAAGCTGCCGCTGCTGGGGCTGAGCCTGATCCCCTTTTCCTGGGGGCTGCTGGGCTACCGCTTCGCGCGCGGGCAGTCCTGCCGGCTGAAGCGCGGCGAGCTGCTCTTCATGCCGCCGGGGTGCTGGCACCAGATCGAGTATCCGCAACCGTCGCTGGCGGTGACCTACGCATTCCACCGCACGCCCTCAGAAAAGCGCACCGGCGAACGGCTCGGCGCGTTCTGGTTCGGCTTCATGACGCTGACCCAGGCGGTGCCGGCCGGCCGTGCGCTGGCGATCGCCGCCTTGCCGCTCATCGTGCCGTGGGGCGTGTTTGCCGGCATCTACATCTGGGGGCGCTTTCTCGCCGTCAAGCTGCTGGGCCGGCTGGCGGGGGCCGTGACGGTGCCGCTGCGCCACGCCGAGACCGGCCTGCTGCACGCCTATCTGCCGCTGATGCGCTGGGTCCGCCGCCGCCTGTGGATGGGGTATTAGGGCGCTTTCACGCCTTGTCGAGTCGGTTCCAGCCCACTCCCCCGCCCGGCCACCCAATATTTTACAATGGCTTGGGCGGCCGGGCGGGGGAGTGGGCTGGTGCAGGCTGAACAGAAATGCTCAGATCCGCACCACCTTGCCGGGGTTGAGGATGTTCTGCGGGTCGAGCGCCCGCTTGATGGCGCGCATCACCGCCAGGCCCTCGCCGTGTTCGGTTTCCATGAAGCCCAGCTTGCCGTAGCCCACACCATGCTCGCCGGTGCAGGTGCCGCCGGCCGCCAGCGCCCGGTGGACCATGCGCGCGTGCAGCGCTTCGGCGCGCTCCACCTCGTCGGGGTCGGCGATGTCGACCACCAGGCAGAGGTGGAAATTGCCGTCGCCCACATGGCCCACCAGCGGCCCCAGCAGGTTGCTTTCCACCAGGTCGCGCTTGGTTTCCACCACGCACTCGGCGAGCTTGGAGATGGGCACGCACACATCGGTCGGCATGCCCTTGCAGCCGGGCCTCAGCGCGATCGCCGCGTAATAGGCGTCGTGGCGGGCCTGCCACAGGCGCGAGCGCTCTTCGGGCAGGGTGGCCCACTGGAAATCCGCCCCGCCATGGTCGGCCGCCAGTTCCGCCACCGTCTCGGCCTGTTCGGCCACGCTCGCCTGGCTGCCGTGGAACTCGAAAAACAGGGTCGGCTGCACCGGGTAGTCGAGCTTGGAGTAGCGGTTGACCGCGTCCATCTCCACCTCGTCCAGCAGCTCGATGCGGGCCACCGGCACGCCCATCTGGATGGTCTCGATCACCGTGTCCACCGCCGCGGCGATGTCGGGAAAGGCGCACACCGCCGCCGACATGGCTTCCGGCACGCCGTGCAGGCGCAAGGTCACCTCGGTGATGATGCCCAGCGTGCCTTCGGAGCCCACCAGCAACCGCGTCAGGTCGTAGCCGGCAGACGATTTGCGCGCGCGCGTGCCGGTCTTGACGATGCGGCCGTCGGCCATCACCGCCGTCAGGCCCAGCACGGCGTCGCGCATGGTGCCGTAGCGCACGGCGTTGGTGCCCGATGCGCGGGTGGCCGCCATGCCGCCGATGGTGGCATCGGCCCCCGGATCGATGGGAAAGAACAGCCCGGTGTCGCGCAGATGGGCGTTGAGCTGCTTGCGGGTGACGCCGGCTTCCACCGTGCAGTCGAGATCGGGCACGGACAGCCGTACGACCCGGTTCATCCCCGACAGGTCAAGGGAAATGCCGCCGGTGAGCGCCCCCACCCCGCCTTCCAGCGAGGTGCCGACGCCGAACGGCACCACCGGTACGCCATGGGCGGCACAAATCCGCACCACCGCCGCCACCTCCTCGGTGGACTCCGCGAACACCACGGCATCGGGCGGCAGCACGGGGTGGTAGCTTTCGTCGCGGCCGTGGGCCTCGCGGGCCGCCGCATCGGTGGCGAGGCGCCGGCCGAACAGCCCCTCCAGCTCGGCGATCACGGCAGCCGCCGAGTTCGGCATGGTACGGGCTTGGCGTGCAGGCGTCGGCATCGGGCTTCCCTACCTTCGTTGCCTTAACTTTAGGCAGGGCGGCGGCCCCGCGGCAAGCCGCAGCACCCGTATGGCCAACGGATTGCCGTCCGCGGCACCGATCCTCTTGCGCCGGCCCCGCCGGGCGGCTTTGTTCGCAAGGGCGGCGCCGTTGCCCGCACCAGTTTCAGGACCCAAGAGCCATGCCCCTCCGCCCCGTCCGCCTGCCGCGCCGGCTCGCCGCCGTTGCCGTCTCGCTCAGCCTGATCGCCTGCAGTGCGCTCGCCGACCCCGACGACCCGTCGCCGGCCCAGACCACCTCGGCGACGGCGGCACTGGATGCCGCGGTGGCCGCCCTGCCGGCGAGCACCAGCCCGGTCGCCACGCTGCTGCGGGAGCCGGGTCCGGAAAGCTGCATGCCCTGGCAGCAGGCCTATGCCGAAACGGTGCTGCGGCTGCACACCCAGATGATGGTGACCAGCCTGTCGTGCGAGGACGCCTACGAACGCCCCGACCTCTATAACGATTATCGCCGCTTCACCGCCGACCGCGCCGACCTGCTGCGCCAAGCGGAAACCACCACGGCGGCGCGGCTGAACGGCGACGAGCAGGACTTCGACAGCTACCGCACCGGGCTTGCCAACGACGAAGCCCAGCTCGCCGGCGATGTCGGTGTCAGCGTCTACTGTGCCGCCCGGCAGGCGCGCTTCCACACCATGGAAACCGGCGATTTCGGTGAATACGCGCTGGCGCTCACCATGCGCCGGCTGTCCAGCATCGGCGGCTGCGAAGCCTCGCCCAACGCGGCCATCGACAACGCGCCATGACAGCGCCGCTTTTGCGGCGCCTCCTGACACAATGATCCGACCTGTCACGACCCTGGCCCTGCTGGCGGCCCTTACCGGGCTGGCCGGCTGCAACACCCTGGGCGACCAGGCCACCAGCGCCCAGACGCTGCTGGTCGGCCTGCCCAAGTCCGACCTGCTGGCCTGTGCGGGGGTGCCCCAGCGCAGCATGGTGGCGGGCCAGCTCGAATACCTCACCTATGTAAGCCAGAGCCTGGACGGCACGCCGGGAACGGTGGGCCTGGGCCTCGGCTTCGGCACCTGGGGATCCGGCAGCCATATCGGCACCGGGCTCGGCTTCGGCTACCCGCTCTACGGCGGCTATGCGGAAAGCCGCACCTGCGAGGCCACCTTCACCCTCTCCAACGACCAGGTGGTGGGCGTGTCCTATGTGGGCGACGGGGCGGCCCAGCAGAACAACCGGCAGTGCTACTTCATCGTGGAGAACTGCCTGGAACGGATCGGCAGCAACCGGACCGACGTGGTGCGCTGAGGCGCCCCCCGGATTTCAGTGGGCGTCCTCGAAGCTCGGCGGGATCACCCGCGGCAACGCCTCACCGATCAGGTCGGCCACCTGCTGGGCGGTCTGGTGGAAGCGCAGGCCCATGGCGTCCTTGCTCTGCCACGCCACCTCGGACTCGAAATCGCCGAAGCGCGGGATGTTGAGGATGGCCGTGCCCTCGTGGGCCAGCGTGTCCATGGTGCGCAGGCGCACGCCGCCGAGCGAGATGTTCTGCACGACGCACTGCACCTCGATGCCCAGCGCGCGCACCGTGCCCGACATCAGCACAGCACAGCGCGGGAACTTCCGCCGCTCCCGCGGGTCCTTCAGCTTCAGCGCCTCGCGCGTCAGGAAACCCGCGTGCTCGTTGGCCGGAAGGGTGAGCGTCAGCCCCAGCGTGCGGCCGGCACACCAGGCCACCTCGCCCTGCAGGTTGGCGGCCGACGGGCCGTCGGCGAGCACGGCACGGGTGCCGATGGCCAGCGGCGGCGGCGCTTCGTCCAACCGCACCACCACGCCGCCGATGGTCAGCGACACCACGCTGCCGGCCAGCGACTGGTCGGCCACACGCAGCTTTGCTTTGCCGCCGGCGGATAAGGCGGACTTGGGATCGGCGGGGTTGGGCATCGAGCGTCTCCATCGCCGCGGACCGCCCGGCGCCGGGCCGAGCCAACGCCACGCTGGCAGCCCAAAACCTTCCCGATCACCGGCTCGATGTCTATCGAAATCCGATGCCGCCGCCCCCGATCCAGCGCAGGGCCGGCCGCCGCCCGGCGTGCGGGATTCTTGACAACATCTCGTAGAACCAACTAACGGTTGCCAATCTACGGGAATGGAGCGCTGCATCTTGTACTCAAGGCCACGCGCATGACCCACCACAGCCGATTTCTCGACCGGCCGACCCGATCCATTCAGGAAGCCTGCGAGGACGCCGGCCGCGCCTGGGCGGCGGATGGCCGGCGGCTGTGCGCCCAATGCCTGCTGCGCGACCGGTGCAACCCCTTCATCGTCGCCGATGCAGCCGTGGATCCGCGCCGGGCAAGGACGGTGGCGGTTGCTGGCCGGTCCCGCGTCGCCTGACGGCGTCGTCCCAGCCCCGAACCTGCCTGATGACCTGGCAAGGCCCTAACCGCGGCGCGCTACGCCGCCGGGCGCCGCTCCCGGGCGGCTGAAGGTGCGCGCCCGTTCCAGATCCACGGCCACAAGCTGCGACACGCCCTGCTCCGGCATGGTGACGCCGTAAAGCCGGTGCGACCGCGCCATGGTCATGCGGTGGTGGGTAACCACCAGGAAGCGCGTGCGCCCGCCCGCCGCCAGGTCGTCCAGCAGGCCGCAGAAGCGGTCCACATTGGCGTCGTCCAGGGGGGCGTCGACCTCGTCGAGCACGCAGATCGGTGCGGGGTTGGTGAGGAACACGGCGAACAGCAGCGCCAGCGCAGTCAGCGCCTGTTCGCCGCCCGACAGCAGCGACAGGCTCTGCAGGCGCTTGCCCGGCGGGCTGGCGACGATGTCGAGCCCCGCTTCCAGCGGATCGTCGGCATCGGTGAGCTTCAGGTGGGCCTCGCCGCCCCCGAACAGCCGGGTAAACAGGCTGCGGAAATGGCCGTCCACCTGATCGAAGGAGCCGAGCAGCCGCTCGCGCGCTTCGCGGTTGAGGCTGGCAATCGCCTGGCGCAGCCGGTGGATGGCTTCGGTCAGGTCGCCGCGTTCGCGCAGCAGGCCGGCAATCTGGGCGTCCAGCTCCGCCGCCTCGGTTTCCGCCCGCAGGTTCACCGGCCCCATGGCGTCGCGCTCGGCGGTCAGCCGGTCGTGCTGGCGTTCCACGGTTTCGGCGTCCGGCAGGGGCGCTTCGGCATCGAGCCCGGCCAGCCCGGCCAAGCCTTCCGGGCGCACGTTCAACCGTTCGGCGGCCCGCAGGGCGAGCCCGTCCATCTCCGTGCGAGCCGCTGCGATGGCAGCTTCCGCCCGCACCCGCGCCTCGCGCGCCGCGGAGAGGATGGCCTGGGCCTCGGCCACCGCCTTGTCGGCAGCGGCCTGGCGGGTTTCTGCGGCGACCACGGCATCGGCGGCGGCGCGTTGCACGGCTTCGGCCTCGCCTCGCTGGTCGGCCAAGCGGACGCGCCGTTCGGCCAAGAGGGCCGGCATGCGGGCCAGCTCTTCGGCCCGCACCGCCGCTGCGGCGGCGCGCCGGTCGAGATCGGCGATGCGCTCCTTGGCACTGGCGGCCCGTTCCGCCCAGCGGGTCAGCTCCTCGGCAATGGTGGTGCGGCGGGCGGCCCGCTGGGCGGCCTCGCGTTCCAGCGCGTCCACCGCCTGCTGGCGCGCCGCGAGCGCCGCCCGGCGGTCGGCGAGCTGGCGGCGGGCGGCGGCCCCGGCCGCCTCCAATTCGGCGAGGTCGCCGAGGGCGGCCGCTTCGGCCTCGGTGGCGGCCAGATCGCCGGCAATCGCAGCCCGGTCGCCCTCCAGGCCGGCGGCCTGATCCTGGGCGGCAGCCAGGCGGGCGGACCGCTCGGCATCCAGGCGGGCAAGCCGGGCGGCATCGGCGCGTCTCGTATCCAGCTCCGACCGGCGGTTGCGCACCTGCTGGCGGGCCGACGCCGCCGCTTCGCGCGCACCGTCACGCGCCGCCCGGGCTGCCGCGCGCTCCGCCGCCACGGTTTCAGCCACCGCCAGTGCCTCCACCAGCTCCGCCTCCAGGGCCGCCAGCCGGTTCATCTGGGCGAGCCGCTGGGCCCCCGGCGACGGTGCGCCGGCGCGGGCACGAAAGCCGTCCCAGCGCCACACGCCGCCCTCGCGGTCCACCAGTTCCTGGCCCGGCGCCAGATGGGCCGCCAGGCGGTCGCCCACCGCGGCATCCGCCACCACGCCGAGGGCGGCCAGCCGGCGCGCCAGTTCCGGCGGAGCGGAGACCTGCTCCGCCAGCGGTTCGGCCCCTTCGGGCAGCGGCGGCAGCGCGGCCGGGGCGGCGCCCAGCCCGGTCCAGCCCACCGCGGCGCGGGGATCGGCCGGCGCATTCAGCGTGTCGCCCAGGGCAGCTCCCAACGCCGCTTCCAGCCCCGGCGGCACGCCGAGCTGGGCGATCACCGGAGTGCCGCCCGCGCCCTCCGACGCCTGGACGGCGGTCGCCGCGCGCAGGCCATCGGCTTCCGCACGCAGGCGGCTGGCTCGCGCTTCGGCCTGGCGCAGCGCGTCGGACGCTTCGGCGAGCCGGGTGTCGGCAAGGGCCAGGGCCGCTTCCGCCGCATCGGCTGCGGCCTCCAGGTCGACCAGGGCCGCGGCCTCGCCGGCAATGGCGGCTTCCAGGGCCGCAAGATCGGTGCCTGCGGCGATCTCCGCACGCAGGGCTTCGGCCTGCCGCAGCGCCTGGGCGTACCGTGCGTCCGCCTCGTCACGGCGGCGCGTCAGGCGGGCCATCCGGTCGGCGAGGGCCGCCCGCCGCGTGCGTTCGGCGGCCAGCTCGGCCGTCAGCCGCGCCACCTCGCGGTCGAGCCCCTCCACCTCGCCCTGGGCGCGGTTGCGGTCCGCCAAAGCCGCCTCGCGCGCCGGGCCTTCGCCCGATGCCGCTGCGGCCAATGCCTCGCCTTCCGCCTCCAGGCGGGCAAGCGCCGCGGCGGCATCTTCCGCCAGGGTGTCCTCGCGCGCCCGGTCGGCGGCGAGCTGGCCCTGCTGGCGCACCAGATCGGCCTCCGCTTCGGCCACCCGGCGCGCTTCGGCCTCCAGTTCATGGCCCGCCTGGGCGAGGCGCTGCACCGTCGCCCCGGCCGCCACCGCCGCATCGCGCAGGTCCGGCAGGCCAGCCGCCGCAGCCGCCTGCGCCTTGCCGGCCAGCACCACGGCGCGGTCGGCTGCCTGCACTTCGCCGTCGGCGCGGGCAAACGCATCGTTGGCGGCGAGCAGCCGGGCGCCGGCCACGGTCCAGCCGATCAGCAGCAGGGTGGCTTCCAGCGTGCGGATGCGGTCCGACAGGTTGCGGTAGCGCACCGTCTGGCGCACCTGCTTCTTCAGCCCGGCAAGCTGGGTTTCCATCGCCTGGATGATGTCGTCGAGCCGGGTGAGGTTGTTTTCCGCCGCGCGCAGCCGCAGCTCGGCTTCGTGGCGGCGGCTGTGCAGGCCCTGGATGCCGGCGGCTTCTTCCAGGAGCAGGCGGCGTTCGGCCGGCCTTGCGGCAATCAGGCTGCCGACGCGCCCCTGGCTCACCAGGGCGGGCGAGCCGGAACCGGAATTGCTGTCCTGGAACAGGAGCTGGACGTCGCGGGCGCGCACCAAGCGGCCGTTCACCCGGTAGTCGGACCCCGATTCCCGCTCGATGCGGCGCGATACCTCCAAGGCATCGGCGGCGTTGAAGGCGGCCGGTGCGTCGCGCCCGGTATTGTCCAGCACCAGCGTCACCTCGGCGATGTTGCGCGCCGGGCGGGCGGTGCTGCCGCCGAAGATCACGTCGTCCATCTCGCCGCCGCGCATGCGCCGGGCCGACGCCTCGCCCATCACCCAGCGGAGCGCTTCCACCAGGTTGGACTTGCCGCAGCCGTTGGGGCCGACGACGCCGGTGATGCCGGGTGCGATGGGCACCTCGGTGGCGTCGACGAACGACTTGAAGCCGGCGATGCGGAGGGCCGTGAACTGCACGGGCGTTGCGGGTCCGTCGACGCGATGGGTTGAAGGGCCCGGATGCTAGCCGGTTTCAGGGTCCGGCGAAACCGGCCCGCAGCCGCCGCCCGGCCCCTCGGCCCCCCCCGGCGCCGCAACGCCGGGGCGGCCGACGACGGGGCGGCCGACGACGGGTCTAGCTCTGGAGCTGCTCCTCGATGCGTTCGACGAACTCGTCAAGCGGCAGCGCGCCGGAAAACACATGCCCGTTGAGCACGAAGGTCGGCGTGGCGCGCACGTTGTACTGCTGCTCGCCGTCCAGCCGGAGCTGGATGATCTGGTTGGCCAGGTCGTCGTTGTCCATGCAGGCGAGGAACGCCTCTTCCGACAGCCCGGCGAGCTGGCCGATGCGCTGCAGCGCCTCCACCGGGTCTTCGGCCGTGGCCCATTGGCGCTGGCTGGCGAACAGCTCGTGGATCACCGCGAAGTAGTCCACACCCTCGATGCAGCGGGCGAGCATGCCGGCGCGCAATGCCAGCCCGTCCAGCGGGAAGTCGCGGAAGACGAAGCGGAGCTGCCCGGTGTCGATGAACCGGGTCTTCAACTCATCGAAGGTGTCGGTGGCGAAGTTGGCACAGTGGCCGCAGGTGAACGAGGCGTACTCGATCAGCGTCACCGGCGCGTCGGGATCGCCCATCACGGCGTCGAAGTCGGTGATCGCCGGATCCCATGCCTGGGCCAGTGCGGACCGCAAACCCAGCGGGCCGGCTGCCGCGAGGACCACTGCGCAGGCCGCAGTCGACGTCAGGTAGGTGCGGCGGGTCAGCGTCATATCGTCGTCTCTCCCTCGACTGGGCCGGGCTGTCCCCGGCCATGGATCGCTCCGGTTGCGGCGGACAGGCCCGCCCGTCACGTCTCGTCGGCACGGTAAAGGGCCGCGCCCAGCTCGGCCAGTGCCTGGCGCAGGTCCGGCGACTGCACGTCGGCCAGCGCGGCGGCGATTTCCGCCTCCTCCGCTGGGCTGAGCGGCCGCGGCCGCCGTGGCGGCTTCGGCTGTCCCGGCACCCGGCCCGGCACCAGGCGGATGCGGCCCACGGCACGATGGCCGAGATAGGCGTTCACCCGTTCGGCGATCAGCCCACCGGCGTGCTGGACGTCCAGCGCGTCGGCGGGATGGGTGCGCAGCGTCAGCGTGCCACCGTCACTCTGACCCGCCCGCTGCGGCACAAATTTGTCGATGATGCAGCGATCCGCCAGATCGTCGCCCACAATGTCGCGCCAGCGCACCGCCACTTCGGCCATGGCCATGCGGCGGCCGCCGGCGAGCTTGCCGGCGATCGGCCCCACGATGCTACCGAGCGAGCGGGCCTGTGCCATGGCGCGTGTCCGTTCTCCCTACCGACCTGGCGGTCGCATCGGGGCTTGCCCCCGGCGCGCGGCCCCGGCCACCCTTCGGCGATGACCATACCACCCAATGCCCCGACTGCCCCGCCCGACCGTTCGGCCCTGCTGGCCTGGTACGACCGGCACCGCCGCCGCCTGCCGTGGCGGGCGGAGCCGGGCCGCCGGGCCGATCCCTACCACGTGTGGATCAGCGAGATCATGCTGCAGCAGACCACCGTGGCGGCGGTGGCCGACTATTTCCGCCGCTTCACCCAGCGCTGGCCGACGGTGGCCGACCTGGCGGCGGCCCCGCTCGACGCGGTGCTCACCCAGTGGGCGGGCCTCGGCTACTACGCGCGCGCCCGCAACCTGCACCGCTGTGCCGGGGCGGTGGCCGCGCGCGGCGGCCGCTTTCCCCAAACGCCGGAGGGTCTGCAAGAGTTGCCGGGCATCGGCCCCTATACCGCCGCCGCCGTCGCCGCCATCGCCTTCGACCACCCGGTGGTGCCGGTGGACGGCAATGTGGAGCGGGTGACGGCCCGCGTGTTCGCCCTGGTAGAGCCGCTGCCGGCGGGCAAGCCGGCGCTCAGTGCGGCCGCGCAAACGTTCGCCGGGACCGGGCGGCCGGGCGACCTCGCCCAGGCGCTGATGGATCTGGGAGCGACCGTGTGCACCCCCCGGCAGCCCCGCTGCGGGGTGTGCCCGTGGCACGACGCCTGCGCGGCCCGCCGCCTGGGCATCGCCGCGGAGCTGCCGGCAAAGGCGGAGAAGCCGGACAGGCCGCTGCGGCGCGGCACCGCCTACTGGCTGACCGACCCGAGCGGTGCGGTGTGGCTGCGCCGCCGGCCGGAACGTGGCCTCTTGGGGGGCATGGTGGAGGTGCCGTCGAGCCCCTGGCTGGCCCATGCCGGACCGGCCGAGACGCCACCGGTCGCCGCCGCCTGGCGCACCCTGCCGGGCCAGGTGCGCCACACCTTCACGCATTTCCACCTGGAGCTGACGGTGGCCGCCGCCCGCGCCCATGCGGCCACGGCACTGCCGGACGGCTTCTGGTCGCCGGTCGAGCGGCTGGGCGAGCTTGCCCTGCCGACGGTGATGGTGAAGGTGGTGCGCCACGCGCTGGCCCATGCCGGGAAGACGGGCGATGGACTCTAGCTGCCGTCCCGCTGGCGGGCGGTGTTGGCCTCGATCTCCTGGAGCAGCCCCTCGATGCCGGAACGGCGGTAGACCGCGGCGAACTCCGAGCGCTGGCGCGCCACCTCGCTCACCCGGCGGTCGAGGAACACATCCAGCACCCGCCATTGCCCGCCGAACTGGCGCATCAGGTATTCGATGTTGACCGAGCGGCGTTCCGGGGCCGATAGCACCGTGGTCACCAGCACCTGGCCCGGCCGGATTTCCTGTTCGCCGCCATACTGGAACTGCTGGCCGGAATAGCCGTCGAAGCGGCCGGCGAACACGGCGACGGACATACGGGTGAAGGCGTCCACGTAGCGGGCGCGGGTCTCGGCATCGAGCGCGTCGTAGGCTTCCGGCCCCAGCACCAGGCGCGCCATCTGGTCGAAGGCGAAGGTGTCGCTGAGCACTGGGCCGAGCAGGTCCACCCGGCCGTCGAAGCCCAGCGACTCGGCGTTCTGCATGGCCTCCAGGAGCGTGTCGGAGAGCCGGATCACCGGGGCGGACGGGCCGTCGTCCGGCGTCTGCGCCGGGGCGGCGGCCGTTGCGACGGCAAGGAACAGCGGGACCAGCAGCGTGCGGGCGAGGCGGCGGATCACGGGCGGTGGGCTCCCTAGCAGGCTGTTGAAAAACTCAGGTGACTCGCCCTGGGCGCCCACCGGTGAGGTGGGGCTGCCGCCAGCGATCGGTTGCGCGGCGCCCGGGTGATCCGCCAACAATGTGTCGGAACCCTGACGTTGTCCCCGACGCCGTGCCCAGGTGTCGAGGCCATCGCCGCCCGCATTCGGAAGCTCCCACCCATGGCCGCCGCTCCCGCCTCGCCGTCCCTGTCGCTGCCGCGCCTGGCCGAAGCCATGGCCCGGCATCACCCAATCGTGATCGGGCTGTGGGTGCTGCTGGCCGCCGCCTCGGTGTGGCTGGCGGCGACGCGGCTGGGCATCGATACCGGCACCGAGGAGATGATCGATCCCGAGGTGCCGTTCCGCCGCGATAGCATCGCCTTCAACCAGGCCTTCCCGGCATTGGACGAAGTGCTGCTGGTGGTCATCGACGCGCCGACGCCGGAGGAGGCGGACGCCGCGGCAGCGGCCCTCGCTGGGCGCCTGGAGCCCCAGACCGACCTGTTCGGCGCCATCGCCGTGCCCGCGGCGGACCCGTTCTTCCACCGCAATGGCCTGCTCTACCTGGACACCGAGACGCTGACGGCGATGTCCGACCGCATCGCCGAAGCCCAGCCGCTGCTGATCAGCCTGGCCGACGACCCCACCCTGGGCGGGCTGTTCGACGTGCTGATCGAGGCGGCCGAGGCGGCCGGCGGCGACGCGGCCATGCCGGTGGGCAGCGGTCTGCCCGCCTTCTTCGACACCGTTTCGGAACAGGTGGCGGCCGTCACCATCGGCTTGCCCGGCCAGATGTCGTGGCGGCGGCTGATGGCGGGCGACGCCACCTCGCTGGTGCGCACCCGCGCCTTCATTCTCGCCCACCCCGCCGTCGACACTGCCTCGCTGGCGCTGGCCCGCAACGCCATCGCCGCAGTGCGGGCAGCGGCCATCGACCTGGGGCTGGCCGAACAGGGCATCACCGTGCGGCTGACCGGCGAGCCGGCGCTCAAGACCGCGGAACTGGCCACCGTGTCCAAGGGGGCAGCGCTGGCGGGCGTGCTTTCCTTCATCCTGGTGGCGCTGTTGCTGGTGTGGGGCCTGGGCAGCGCCCGGCTGATCGCCGCCGTGCTCGCCACCCTGGTGGTGGGGCTGCTGGTGACCGCCGGCTTCGCCACCGTGGCGGTGGGGGCACTCAACCTGATCTCCGTCGCCTTCGCCGTGCTGTTCGTCGGCCTGGCGGTGGATTTCGGCATCCATGTCGCGCTGCGCTGCCGCGAGGTGGCGGAGGCAGGTGCTAACGGGCAGGCAGGGGCGGCGCGCGCCCCCACCATCGCGGACGCCGTGGCCGGCGTCGGCCCGGCCCTGGCGCTGGCCAGCGTGTGCGCGGCGGTCGGCTTCCTCTCCTTCGCGCCCACCGCCTATCGCGGCCTGGCCGAACTGGGCGTGATCTCCGCCGGCGGCATGGCGGTGGCGCTGGTCGCCAACCTGACGCTGATGCCGGCCCTGCTGGCGGCACTGAAGGCGGTACGGCCGGCCAAGCGGCGGCCGCTGTCGGGCTCGTTCTATGCCCGGGCGACCGTGGGCGCGGGCCGGCCCATCCTGGCGGTGGCGGCGGCGACCACCGTGGCGGCGGCGGTTCTGGCGCCCTTCGTCGGCTTCGACGTCAATCCGCTGAACCTCCAGGATCCCGGCCTGGAAGCCGTCTCCACCTACCGCGACCTGGCGAGCGACCCCGCCACCTCGCCCTATTCCGCCCAGGTGCTGGTGGCCGACCGGGAGGCCGCAGCGGCCCTCGCCGAGCGCCTGCGCGCAGTGCCGGAGGTGGGCCGCGTGCTCTCCATCGCCAGCTTCCTGCCGGAAGACCAGGAGCGGCGGCTGGAGATCATCGACACCATGGCGCTCTTCCTGACGCCGCTGCTGCTGCCGCCCACAGGCGATCCGCCGTCGGCAACCTCCATCGACGACCTGCAGGCCGCCCTTGCCGCCGCCCGTCCCGACGATCCGGACCTGGCCGCCGCCTTCGCTCGGCTGGACGATGCTCTGACCGCCTTCCAGACCCATTTCGCCGGCGACCCGGCGGCCCTGGAGCGCCTGTCCGACCGCCTGGTGGGCACCCTGCCGGCCTGGCTCGGCGACTTCGCGTTGGCACTCCAGCCGGACCCGCCGCAGTCGATCGACGACCTGCCGGCCTCGCTGCGCGAACGCTGGATCGGCACCGGCGGCCAGTTCCGCGTGGAGGCGACGCCCGCCGTCGACGTGTCGGCGTCGTCGGCCATGCGCGAGTTCGCCGCGGCCGTGCTGGCGGTGGCCGACGATGCCACCGGCCCGCCGGTGGTGCTGAGCCGCGCCAGCGACACCGTGATCGGCGCCTTCTACGAGGCCACGGGTCTCACCCTCTTTGGCATCCTGGTGGTGCTGATCGCCGTGCAGCGGCGCCTTGACGATATCGTGATGACGCTGCTGCCCCTGGGCATCGCGGCCCTGTGGACGCTGGCGGTGGCAGTGGTGCTGGGCTTGTCCTTCAACCTCGCCAACGTCATCGTGCTGCCGCTGCTGTTCGGCCTCGGCGTCGCCAGTTCCATCCACCTGGTGACCCGGCGCCGCCAGGTGCGCGCGGGCGGCACCAGCGTGGTGGACACCGCCACGCCGCGGGCCGTGCTGTTCAGCGCGCTCACCACCATTGCCTCGTTCGGCAGCCTGGCGGTGTCGCCGCACCGGGGCATGTCGAGCATGGGCGAATTGTTGACCATTGCGATCATTGCAGTGCTGCTGGCCACCCTGGTGGTGCTGCCCTGCCTTATGGCGGAACTGGATGCCCGGCGCGCCGGCAAACCCGACAAAAAGACTCGGATTTAGCGGCGCTCAGGGCCTGGATCGATCGGCAAAAACGCCTTATGAGTGGCCGGTGGAGTCGATGCCGCCGTCCGGTGGCATGGTGCGGCGGCGGGCGGTGCCCCGCGGTCGCGACGGCCCCCACCACGCGGAGGGAGTAGGGTTCATGTCGGGGTTACCGCTCAAGGTCGTCCTGGCCCAGCCACGCGGCTTCTGCGCCGGCGTGGAGCGCGCCATCGACATCGTGGAGCGCGCGCTGGTGAAGTACGGGCCGCCGGTCTATGTGCGCCACGAGATCGTGCACAACCAGCGCGTGGTGGAAACCCTGCGGGCGCGCGGTGCCGTGTTCGTGGAGGAGGTGGAGGAGGTGCCGTCGGGTGCGGTCACCATCTTCAGCGCCCACGGCGTTGCCCAGCGCGTGGTGGACGATGCGCAAGGCCGCACGCTGCACGTGATCGACGCCACCTGCCCCCTGGTCGCCAAGGTGCACAAGGAAGGCCAGCGCTACGCCCGCAAGGACTACGACGTGGTGCTGATCGGCCACCACGGCCACCCGGAGGTGGAAGGCACCATGGGCCGCATCAGCGGGCCGGTGCACCTGGTGTCCTCGGTGAAGGACGTGGCGACGCTGGAGCCCAGCGATCCCGAGCGCCTCGCCTACGTCACCCAGACCACGCTCAGCGTCGACGACACCCGCGAGATCATCGAAGCGCTGAAGGTGCGCTTCCCGGCCATCGCCGGGCCCAGCACCAAGGACATCTGCTACGCCACCCAGAACCGCCAGACCGCCGTGCGCGAGCTGGCCCAGCAGGTCGACATGATCCTGGTGGTGGGGGCAGCCAACTCGTCCAACTCCAACCGCCTGCGCGAGATCGGCGCCGACCTGGGCAAGCCAAGCTACCTGATCGCCGATGCCGACGCGCTGGATCCGGCCTGGTTCGACGGCAAGGCGACGGTCGGCATCACCGCCGGAGCGTCCGCCCCGGAAGACCTGGTGCAGGAGGTGATCGACCGGCTGCGCACCTGGCGCACGGTCGAGGTCGGGCGGCTGGCCGGCGTGCAGGAGAACGTACATTTCCGTCTGCCGTCGGAGCTGCGGGAAGTCAGCCCGGCGGCGTGACCGGTTTCCCCTTGCCGGCCTGCGGAGCCGGCCCCAACGCGTGAAGGAGGCGGCCCTTGGGCGTGCCGTTTCGCCAACAGGCTCGAATCGCCAGCTACATCCTCGGCCAGCGCCTGCGCGGCCGGAAGCGCTACCCGCTGGTGCTGATGCTGGAGCCGCTGTTCCGCTGCAACCTGGCCTGTGCGGGCTGCGGCAAGATCGACTACCCCGACGCCATCCTGAACCGCCGGCTGTCGGTCGACGACTGCCTGGCGGCGGCCGAGGAATGCGGCGCCCCCATGGTGGCCATCCCTGGCGGCGAGCCGCTGCTGCACAAGGAGATCGGGGACATCGTCGCCGGCCTGGTGGCGCGCAGGAAATACGTGTCGCTGTGCACCAACGCGCTCCTGCTGGAAAAGAAGCTCCACCTGTTCACCCCCAGCCGCTACCTGTTCTTCTCCGTCCATCTCGACGGACTGAAGGAGGAGCACGACCGCGCCGTCTGCCAGACGGGCGTGTTCGACAAGGCGGTGAAGGCGATCGCCGCGGCCAAGGCCAAGGGTTTCACGGTCAACGTCAACGCCACCATCTTCGAAGGCATGCCGGCCGAACGCATCGCCGCGTTCCTGGAGTTCTGCCGGGAGACCAAGGTCGGCGTCACCATCTCCCCCGGCTACGCCTACGAGCGCGCCCCCGACCAGCAGCACTTCCTCAACCGGCGGCGCACCAAGGAGCTTTTCCGCAGCGTGCTGGCGGCGGGCAAGGGCCGCAAATGGCCGCTCACCCACTCTTCGCTCTATCTCGATTTCCTCGCCGGCAACCAGACCTACACCTGCACCCCCTGGGGCATGCCGACGCGCAACATCTTCGGCTGGCAGCGCCCCTGCTACCTGCTGAACGAGGGCTACGCGAAGACCTATGCCGAGCTGATGGACAGCACCCACTGGGACAGCTACGGCACCGGCAACTACGAAAAATGCGCCAACTGCATGGCCCATTGCGGCTATGAGCCGACGGCGGCGGCCGATGCCGCAGCCAACCCGCTGAAGCTCGCCTGGGTGAAGCTGCGCGGCGTGCGCACGGCCGGGCCGATGGCGCCGGAAATCGCGCTGGAGCGCCAGCGGCCGGCCGAGTTCATGTTCGACCATCTGGTGGCCGGTGCGGTGAAGGACCTGCACACACCCGCCCAGCCGCCCGCCAACAGCCCATCTCCGGCGCAGGCCCGCGCCGGCCGCTGAGGCTTTCTTGCTCGGGCTGCACCGCCCGCACCCCCACCCGGCCGCCCAATCAGCACACTGTCGTTGGGCGGCCGGGTGGGAGTGCGGGCCGGGACCGAGTCAATGGCCGTACCCCCTTGCAGGCGCGAACCGGAGCACCCTTCGGTCACATTGGAAACGACGTCCCGGCCGGGCGCCCGGTCGCGGCACCCTCGGCGCCGCCGGTGGCATTCGGTTGTGGATTTGACAGGTCATCTGAATTAAAGAGTGCTTTCTTCCGCGGTTCTCGCTGTTTCAGATTGAGTGCGCCGTGCCTGAGCTCGATCGGTTCTTGATCACCCTCGCCGAAACGGCGCGAGCCATCCGTGAGCGGAGCGCCCAGGGGCCACTTCAGATTGAGGTGGTCGATGTGACCTCGACGGTGCGCGCGGTGGAACGCCTGGAGGGCGAGGTGGTGCGCATCACCGAGAACATCGACCTGGCCGACACCATCGACGACGCGGCGGTGGCGGCCCTGCGCCGGCGCTTTCTCGCCCACCTGGCCGACCTCGGCGCCATCGCACCGGACCTCCCCTTCCCCCGCGGCGACCTGGAGTCCCTGGTGGCCTTCAACCACTTTGCGGAGGAAACCGCCGACGGTGCGGCCGCCTATGTGGAAACCGGCGGCGCGCTGCCCTGGCCCTGATCGCGGCCGAAGTCCCCACTCACGCGCCGAAGCCGGCGGCCCCGGCCAGGCACCGCCGCAGTACCGCCAGCGCCCGGCGGGTGCGCCAGGCCAGCCCGACCAGCGCCGGCAACTCGCCCGGCCGGCGGGCCAGCGCGCGCAGCACCGTCCCCGGCCGGGTCCGCCCCTCCGGACCGAGGCCGCAGAGGGCGGCTTGGGGGATCGCCAGATCGGCCGGGTCCAGCACCACCCGCAACACGGCGAACAGCACGTCGCCCTCGACCGCCGCCCGCGCCACCCGGTGGCTCTCCATGTCCACCACGGCGGCCTGGGTGCGTGCGTAAAGCTCCGCCTTCTGTGCCGCCGTCGCGGCCGGGCCATCGACGCCCAGGATCACCGCGGCAACCGCACCGGGCACCGGCACCGTAGCGGGACAGGGGGCGTCGATATCGCCGGGTCCGGTCACCCAGGTACCCGCCACCACGTCGCCCGTGCGCAAGGCCGGATCGAGGCCGCCGGCCAGACCGGTGGAGAGCAGCATCTCCGCCCCGGCGGCGACGGCGGCGCGGGCCAGCGCTTCGGCCCGGCCGGGATCGCCGCCCGACACGCCGGCCGGCAGGCCCGGCGGCAGGCAGCGGGCTTCCGCCACCATGCCGGTGATGGCGGCGATGCGCAGGGGCTGGCCCTCCGGCCAGTCCCACAGGGGGTCGGGCAAGGTGCCTATGGCGTTGATCCTTCCCGGTATTGGTCGTGGCCGCGCCGGCCCGTGCCTCTGTCTGACCGCTTCGGTTTCCCCGGCATCCCCGCGCAGGCGGGCATCTCCCTGAAATCGCAAAGAACCGCGCCTTCGCGAGGATGACGCTCTGGGTGGCGGTCAGCGCGTGGCGTTCGACCGGTTTGCCGCCGGCCCCCCGGCGCCGGGATCAGATCCCCCAGGCGACGCGACGGTCGTTCTTGTCCATCAGGCTCCGGTAGCGGCCCACCGCCCACAGCGGGAAGTAGGATGCATAGCCGTGGTAGCGCAGGTAGAACACGCGCGGAAAGCCGACCGCGGTGAACAGGTCCTCCTGCCAGCGCACGCCGTCCGCCTCGCGCGGATGGGCTTCCAGGAAGGCGATGCCGCGGGTCACCGCGTCGGAGTCCACCTCGCCGGCCGCCAACAGCGCCAGCACCGCCCAGGCGGTCTGCGACGGCGTGCTGGCCTTCACCTCATCCTTGCGCTCGGTCCAGTAGCTGGCGCCGTCCTCGCCCCAGCCGCCGTCGGGCTGCTGGCGGGACTTCAGCCAGTCCACCGCGCGGCGGATGTGTTCGGCCTGCATGTCCTCGCCGGCCGCATTCAGCGCCGTCACCACCGACCAGGTGCCATAGACGTAGTTGGTGCCCCAGCGGCCGAACCACGAGCCGTCCGGCTCCTGCTCGCGGCGCAGATAGTCGAGCGCGCGGGCCACCGCAGGGTGATCGCGGCCATGGCCGATCTGGGTGAGGAAGCCCAGGCAGCGCGCCGTCACGTCGGCGGTCGGCGGGTCCAGCAAGGCGCCGTGGTCGGCGAACGGGATGTGGTTCAGGTAGCTGTGGGTGTTGTCGGCATCGAAGGCGCCCCAGCCGCCGTTCTTGGACTGCATGCCGATCACCCATTCCGCAGCCCGGGCGATGGCTTCCTTGTTGTCTTCGCTGTTGGATTCGGCGTCGAGCCGGTGCAGCGCCATGCCGATCAGGGCGGTATCGTCCACGTCGGGATAGTCGTCGTTGTCGTATTCGAAGGCCCAGCCGCCCGGCCGCACCCCCGGCCGGCGCAGGGCCCAGTCGCCCACATGGTCGAGGATCTGGCGGTCGCGCAGCCATTTGGCAGCCGCGCGCAAGCGCGCGTCGCCGGCTTCCACCCCGGCGTCGAGCAGCGCGTGCATGGCCAGCCCGGTGTCCCACACCGGCGACGGGCAGGGCTGTACGAACACCTCGCCGTCCTCGTCGTCGCCGAACACCACCAGCTTTTCGATGGCGGCCAGCGCCTTGGCCACTTCCGGATGGTCGCGCGGATAGCCCAGCGCATCGAAGGCCATCACCAGGTTGGCCATGGCCGGGTAGATGCCGCCCAGCCCTTCGTCGCCGTTCATGCGTTCGCGCGCGAAGGCCACCGCGCGGTCGATGGCGCGGCGGCGGATCCCCTTGGGCACTGCCGGCTCCAGCACGTGCAGCACCTTGTCGAGCGCCAGGAAGAGGCCGCCGACGACTGAGCCCGTGGGGTTGGTGATGAAACGCCGCTCGCGTTCCGGCGGCACGGTGAACAGCTCGCGGATATCCACGCCGCGCGGGTTGCGCGCCACCGGCTTCAAGGCGTTCAGGATCACCAGCGGCACAATCACCGTGCGCGACCAGTAGGACACCTTGGACATGTGGAAGGGGAACCACCGCGGCAGCAGCATCACCTCCACCGGCATCAGCGGCACGCCGCGCCAGGGCACCTGGCCGAACAGGGCGAGGGTGAAGCGGGTGAACACGTTGGCCCGCGCCGCCCCGCCATGGGCCAGGATGGCGGCCCGCGCCTCGGCCATGTGGGGTGCGTCGGGATCGTCGCCGATCAGCTTCAGCGCGTAGTACGCCTTGACCGACGCACTGATGTTGAAGTCCCCGTCGTGGTAGAGGGGCCAGCCGCCCTCAGCGGTCCGGCGGCGGCGCAGGTACTTGGCGATGCGTGCTTCCAGCGCCGGGTCGGGATCGCCCAGATAGTGGCGCAGCATCACGTATTCGGCGGGGATGGTGCTGTCGGCTTCCAGCGGGAACACCCAGTGCCCGTCGCCCTGCTGGCGGCCGAGCAAACCGGCGCTGGCATTGGCGATCAACTGGTCGAGGCGCTCGCGCCCGACCTTGTGGCCCGTCATCACGCTCATGCACTAATCCTATGGCGGTTCGCAGACTTGGCGAGCCGCACGTTTACGATGTTTATGCAAAGCGTAATCATGCAGCATGGCCACTGACAAGTGCCCGCCCCGCATGGGGTCTATCCGTTTTGCAGTGCGAGATCGGCGGCCCGGCGGCCGGAGCGCAGGCTGCCCTCGATGGTGGCCGGCAGGCCGGTGTCGGTCCAGTCGCCGGCCAGCAGCAGGCGATGGCCGTAGCGGCCGGCCGGCGGGCGCAGCGCCTGGTTGGCCGGGGTCTGGCGGAAGGTGGCGCGGCGTTCCTTGACGACGCGGGCGGGCGGTGCCACGGCGGCGTCGAGCCCCAGCGCGGCGGCCACCTCCGGCCATACGGCTGCGACGATCCGGTCGGCCGGGACCTCGGCCAGGGCGTCGGCGGCGCTGACGGTGACGCTGGCGATGTCGCCCCTCAGAAACACCCAGTGGGCGGCAGCCCCCACCAGGCCCACCAGGGGAACGCCCGGCACCGGTTCGGGGGCCGCACGCTCCAGCCGGAAATGCACGTTGACGATGGCGCTGTCGCCCTCCGGCACCGGGCAGTCCGGCAGCAGGGTGCGGGCGATCGAGGGCGGTACGGCAAGGATCGCACGGTCGTCGGGACCAAGGCCCACCGCCTCGCCGCCGTCGAGCCGGAGGGCGGCCACGTCTCCATCGCCGCGCCATTCCAGCCCCTGGATGCGGCGGCCGAGCCGGACCTCCGCGCCGTGGGCGCCGAGGTACGCCAAGGCCGGGTCGACGAAGGTATCGGCCAAGCTGGCGCGGGCGACCAGCGGCCGGCAGGCGGCTCCGCCGCGCGCAAAAGTTTCGCGCAGCACCGCGGCCATGGGGCGGGCGGCGGCCGCGTCCAAGGGCGCGTTCATTACCGCCAGCACCAGCGGCTCCCAGAAGCCGGCCCGCGTCGGCCCCGTTGGCAGCAGCTCGCCCAGCGTCGCTTCGGTTCCCGCCCGCAGCAGGCGGACCGATGCCGCCACATCGGCCCAGCCGAAGCCGGGCGGCCGGCGGGCGGCGGACACCAACCACCAGGGCAGACGTCCGCGGTTGGGCCGCACCGCCCAGCGCCGGCCGGTCGCCATGTCGACGAAGGGCACGCAGGCTTCGGCCGGGCCGACCAGGCGGTCCGCGGCCCCGATGGTGGCCAGGTGGTCCGACACCGCCCGGTTGCCGCTGAGCACCAGGTGGTTGCCGTTGTCGATCACGCAGCCGAGCATGGCGTCGTGGTGGGAGCGGCAGCGCCCGCCCGCCCGTGGGGCGGCTTCCCACAGGGTGACCGCGCGGCCGGCCCGGGCCAGCGCCACGGCGGCCCCCAGTCCGGCCATGCCGGCGCCGATCACATGGGTACGGGCCATCACGCGACGGGCGGCAGCACCGGGCGCCACAGGCCGAGGCGCAGGGCCGCCCACAGTTTGGCGGGTTTGGAGAGCCGCGGCCGCCGCGGCCAGGCATCGGCCGCCACCATGCGCGCCAGCATCTCGTCGTATATGCCCATCATCAGCAGCGCCGGGCGCAGGCTTTTCCGGTCCAGTGCCTTGCCGCCTTCGGCAAAGCCGGTCCCGGCCGGCACCCCCACCCGGCCACCCACGGCGGTATCCTGAATTGGGCGGCCGGCTGGAGGTGCGGGCTGGTGCGGGAGAGATGAAATGGGGTCGCGCCCCGCCAGCAACCCGTCCGCCCACACGAAAGCCGCCCGAGCGCGCGCCGCCACCGCGCGGCAGGCAGTCCCCAGCGCCGGATGGGCAAGAGCGGCCACTGCCGACGTCGTGGGCACGCCCGCCGCCTCCAGGTCCTCGCGCGGCAGGTAGAGGCGGCCGCGCTGGGCATCCTCGCTGAGGTCGCGGAGGATGTTGGTGAGCTGCAACGCCTGGCCCAGGGTGTCGGCGAAGGCTTCCGCGCGCGGCCCGGCCGCTCCGAACACCGGGATGGACATGCGGCCCACGGCTCCGGCCACCCGTGCACAGTAAAGCTCCAGCACCGGCCAGTCGGGTGCCACGATGTCGGCTTCGGCGTCCATGGCCATGCCGTCGATCATGGCGGCGAAGGCGTCCCTGGGCGGTGCGAAGCGGGCGACGGTGTCGGCCAGGGCGGGGCCGAGGGGGCCGGTGGGGCGGCCGGCGAACACGCGGTCGATCTCCTCCCGCCAGTCGTCGAGGGCGGCCAGCTTGGCGTCCGGTTCGGCGGTGCCGTCGGCGATGTCGTCGACCTCGCGGCAGAAGGCGTAGATGGCGTACATGGCCCGGCGCCGGGCGGCCGGCAGGGCGCGCATGCCGAGCGCGAAGGAGCTGCCGGAGCCTTGCACGACGGCGCGGGCATGGACGTAGGAGCGGGCGACCGCGACCTCGCCGATGGCGGAGGGAGTGGGCGGCACCACCGTCATCGCCTCAGCCATCCGGCCAGCATGCCGGCCGCTCCGGCCCCGGCGAAATCGAGCTTCGACAAGGCCACCCGCCCGGCGATGGGATCGCCGCGGCGCAGCCGGCGGGCGAGCTTGCGGGCAAGCCGCAGGATCACGGCGGATTCCATGGCGAGCCGGCGGCTTTGCAGGTGCTTCGGCAGGCCGGCGGCACGCGCCAGCAATTCGTCGACGCCATCGAGGCAGCGGTCGATCACCCTGCGCAGCCCGGCACTGGCCGCGGGAGCCTGCAAGCCCGCCACGGTTTCCCCGGCTTCCGCCAGCCAGTCTTGCGGCAGGTAGACGCGGTCGAGCCTCGCGTGGTCGTCCTTCAGGTCCTGCAAATGGTTGAGCACCTGCAAGGCATCGCACAGCGGATCGGAGGCGGCGAAGCCCGCCGGGTCCTCGCCGTGGAGATCGAGCAGGTAGCGCCCCACCGGCGAGGCCGAGAACCGGCAATAGGCCATCAGGTCGGCCCAGTCGGCGTAGCGCGTCTTGGTGGCGTCCTGGGTGAAGGCGGCCAGCAGGTCGCGGGCATGGGTCAGCGGCACGCCGGTCGCCAGCAGGCTGGCGCGCACGGCGAGTGCCTTGCCCACATCGGCCGGATCGCCAGTCCCTTCGGCCACCGCGGCATCGAAGGCGGCCAGCCGGGCGACCTTCTCCTGCGGCCCCAGGTCCGGGCTGTCGGCGATGTCGTCGGCGGCGCGGGCGAAGCGGTAGAACACCGCCACATGGGGGCGCAGGCGCTTCGGCAGCAGCACCGAGCCGACGGGGAAGTTTTCGTCCGCCGCCCCCTTGCCCGATGGGGCCTCGATGGCGCTCACGGCGCGCCGCCGGCCTGCAACCGGCCCTTCCAGGCGCCGCCGCGGCCGCGCCAGTGGCGGATCGCCGAATCCACCGTCATGGCGGTATAGAGCGCCCCGCACAGCGGCAGGGTGAGGGCCTGTACTGCGGGCCGGCGGTAGAGCTTCAGCGTCGGCAGGTAGGTGATGGCCATGGCCAGCCAGGCGAGCCCGCCGCACAGGCCGATCAGCGCCGCCGCCGAGCCCGCGCCGAAGATCAGCGCCAGGAAGGCGATGGGAGGCCCGAGGTAGAGGACCAGCATGCCCACCACCGTGCCCACCAGCTTGAAGACCGAATGGTCGAGCTCGGTGAAGGCCGTGCGCGCCACCATGTCCCACACCGCCGCCAGCGTGCCGTAGGGCCGGAGCGACACGGTGGTCTCGCTCAACCCCAACCACAGCTTGCCGCCGGCATCCCGCACCGCGCGGGCGAGCGCGCAGTCGTCGATCAGGGCGCCGCGGATCATCGCCAGGCCGCCCGCCGCTTCCAGGGTTTCGCGGCGCACCAGCACGCAGCCGCCGGCGGCCCCGGCGATCTTCGGCCGTGCCGGATCGGACACCCAGGCAAACGGGTAGAGCTTCTGGAAAAAGTAGACGAAGGCGGGGATCAGCAGGCCCGCCCAGACGCCGCGGCTCTTCAGCCGCGCCATCACCGAAACGAGCTGGCGATCCTGGATCTCGGCCTTGTAGACCAGCGCCGACAGGGTGTCCGGCGCATGCACGATGTCGGCGTCGGTGAACCAGACGTAGCGCGCGTTGGGCACGTCCTGGAGCGCCTTGGCCAGCCCGCGGTCGAGCGCCCACACCTTGCCGCTCCACCCGGCGGGCAGGGCCGGCACGTCGACCAGCCCCAGCCGGTCGGGATCGCGCCCGCCGGGGGCGGCGGCGAGATTGCGCACCACATCGGCGGTGGCGTCGCTGCTGTGGTCGTTGGCCACCACCACGCGGAAGCGGCCGAGATAGCTCTGGTTCAAGAGGGCGGGCAGGGTTTCCGGCAGGGCATCGGCTTCGTTGCGCGCCGGCACCACCGCCACCACCGGCGGCCACACCGCCTGGGGATGCGGTGCCGGCGGCAGGCGCAGCTCGGCATGCCAATAGCCACCGCGGCCCACCAGCAGGTAGATCCAAGCGGCCAGGGCGGCCAGGGCGAGAACCAGGGCGAACAGGGTCACGGGGCGTGCGTCAGCGTCGCGGCTCGGCAAGGGGGCGTGGCGCAGGCTCTATCACATGGCCGGCGGACACCCAACCCGCGCGATCGGCCGGGGCGTGCAGCCTAGGTGCGGGCCGCGGCGATGGCGGGGCGATGGCGGCGCGCGCCGCTCAGACCACGCGATTGGGCGGGGTGCGGCCGCCGAACACGGCATCCAGGTTGTCGAGCGCCACGAAGCCCATGGCGTCGCGCGTCTCCTTCGTGGCGCTGCCGATATGCGGGAACAAGGTGGTGTTCTCCAGCTCCAGGTAGCCGGGGTTCACCTTGGGCTCACCGTCGAACACGTCGAGGCCGGCCGCCGCCAGCTTGCCCGTACGCAGGGCCACGATCAGCGCTTCGTCGTCGACAATGGGGCCGCGCGCGGTGTTCACCACGATGGCTCCGTCGATCATCAGGGCGATGCGCCGGGCATCGAGGAAGTGGCGTGTTTCATCGGTCAGTGGGCAGTGCAGGCTGAGAACGTCGCTGACGCCGAGCAGGTCTTCGGGGTCGGCATGGAAGGTGGCGCCGGCCTCCAGTTCCGGGGGAAGCTGGGCCAGATCGCTGTAGTGGATCTCCATGTCGAAGCCGCGGGCGCGCTTGGCGAGCGCCTGGCCGATCCGCCCCATGCCGAAGATGCCCAGCCGCTTGCCGGTCACCTGGATGCCGATCTGCCCGGTGGGTGCCCAATTGCTCCAGTCGCCCCGGCGCAGCATGCTTTCGGCCGCCCAGGCGCGGCGGGCCGCAGCCAGGATCAGCAGCATGGCGCAGTCGGCGGTGGCGTCGGTCAGCACGTCGGGCGTGTTGGTGACAATCAGGTCGTGGGCCTTGGCGGCTTCCAGGTCGATGTGGTCGTAGCCCACCGAGAAGGTGGCGAGTGCCCGCACCTTGTTGGGCATGCCCGCGATCACATCGGCCGTCATCTTGTCGGTCGGGCAGCACAGCACCGCTTCGGCCCCGGCATTGACCACCCGTTCCACCAGGTCGGCGGATCCAAAGGGCGTGTCATCGGCGTTGAGCACGGGGGTGTAGTCACGCGTCAGGCGCGCTTCCACGGCTTCCGGCAAGCGGCGCGTCACGAAAACGACGGGGTGCTGGGCGCTCATGTCGTGCAACCTCCTTTCTGCGGTGCAGCCCGGACGGTGCTGGAGGACTATGGTGCGCCTCCAAACCGGTGGGGTCGAGACCAAGGAGGCCGGGCGACGCTGGCATGCAGTCCCGCCCGCGGCATGCCGGCGGGCTTTTCCTCGGCCGGCGAGTGCGTATTGTGGCGGCCTCGAATGGGGGCAGAGTAAGGGAGATGCCGGTGGCGGCACGTATGCAGTGTATGGCGATCCGCGGGTGCCGTTGGGCGGCCGCCTGGCTTTTCGTGCTGATCGTGGCCGGCCCCGCCGCCGCCCAGGAACGCGAGCCCGGCCTGGGCCCCGACATTCCGCCGCCGCCGCCGCCGCTGACCATCCTGGTGGTCGGCGACTCCATCGCCCACGATCTCGGCATCGGCCTTACCCAGGCGCTCGCCTCCTACCCCCAGGTGACGGTGGTGAACGAAGGCCGCGCCATAAGCGGGCTGGTGCGCGAGGATTTCCTCAACTGGCAGACCGAGCTGCCGGCCCTGCTCGACCGCCAACCGGTCGACGCGGTGGTGGTGTCCATCGGCATGAACGACCGCCAGGCCATCACCGAGGGCGGCCAGATCTACGACCGCTTCACCGATGCCTGGGCGGCGCTGTACGAAGAGCGGGCCCGCGCCTTGATGGCGGCGGCGACCAGCCGCGGCATCCCCACCGTCTGGCTGGGCATGCCGACCGCCCGCAACCACACCTTCCACACCGACATGGCGGCCATCAACGAGATCGTCCAGCGCGCCGTCGCCGCGGACCCGGAGGTCTCGTACCTGTCCATGTGGGACCTCACCGCGGACGCCAACGGCAACTACGTGGAACACGGGCGCGCCAACGACGGCATGCACCTGTCAGTGTCCGGCGTGTCCATGGTGGTGGCCGCCATCCGCCGCGAGCTGTCGCGCCGGTTGGGCGTGGCGCTCATCGACTGAGCGCCTCCGGTCGGTCTTTGGGCATTTCCCAATCAAGCTGCACCAGCCCGCTCTCCCACCCGGCCACCCCATATTTTACAATGGGTTGGGTGGCCGGGTGGCCGGGTGGCGGGGTTGGGCCGGGAAGCCCCCGGCCCAACTGCCGGAACCGAACCAATGGCGGCGCAAGCCGCCCTACAGGGCCCCACCCAGGGAAAGCCGCCGCAGCACGCCGTTGAGGAAGCGGTCGGCGCGCTCCAAGAGGTGGGCGTTGCGCTTGTCCGGATCGGTGATCGGCTGGCCGTCCTTCACGATGTTCTCGTCGCGCGCCTCCACCATGGCCCAGACACGGTCGGCGATGGCCTGGGGGTCGTGGGCGCTGTCCAGCCATTCGGCCATCATCAGCGCGTCGAAGCCGTCGATGGGAATGCCGCCGCGGAAGCTGGGGGCCGCGAAGGCCAGGCGTTCGAAGGTCATGGCGTCGCGGACATGGCGGGCAACCGCGGCATTGTAGCGGCCGGCGCGCTGGGGATCGGGCGTCCCCAGATTGGGCCCGATGGGCATGGCCCAGCCGGTGGCGGTGAACAGGCCGGCCACCTCCACCGGGGCCACCCGGTTGCCGCCGCGGCTCGCCGACAGTTCGCACAACAGGCCGATCGGCTTCGGTCCGTCCGCCAGGGCCTCCAGCATCGGCCCGTAGCTGTCGGCGTTGAGCTGGGCTTCGCCGCGCGGTGGCTTGACGGTCAGCGACACCTTGTCGGGATCGGTGGTCATGGCCAGCCACTGCTCGGAGAGGATGCGCTGGACCGCGTCATTCTCCGCGCGGCGCGGCCCGCGCACGAAAACGTCGCGGCGCAGCAGCTTCACCTGGCAATAGTCGGCCACCGTTTCCCGCATGATGGGATCGGGCATGCTGTCGATGGCCTGGCGCTGCTCTTCGGAGAAGCACATGTCGGGGTAGTTGTCGTAGATGTTGACCGAGCCGACATACTTCAGCCGCGCCGCCGACAGGTCCTCGGCAACCTCCCGGAAATAGAGCGGCTGCCAGTGGCTGTTCATGTACTCGTGGGCGATGTAGCTGCCGCGATGGATCTGCGAGGCCTTGCGGATGTTGTTGAGGAACGGGTTGTCGTCCTGGACGGCGGCGGACTTCACGTCGGACAGCCGCTCCAGCAGCGCCAGGCCGCCGCGCGCCTGGTCGATCGAGGTGCCGGGCAGGCGGCGGCCGAATTCCCGCAGCAGGCGTTGCAGCGGCATGCAGTTCAGCCAGCCGGGCAGGCTGTTGTAGCTGATGTAGACCATGCCGCCCGGCTTCAGCTTCTTGTCGAGGAAGTCGACGATCTGGCGCTTCACCTCCGGCGCCACCCAGCTATAGACGCCGTGCAGGCTGACGATGTCGAAATCGGGGATCTGGTCCGGCGCTTCCAGCAGTTCGCCGAAGCTGGCGTCGCTCAGCATCAGGTTGTCGAGGCCCGCCTCGGTGCCCAGCTCCAGTCCCGCGGCGATGTGGGCCGGGTTGAAGTCGACGCCGAGGAAGCGCCCGCGCGCATCGCCCGCCGCCAGCACCGACAAGGTCGAGCCGGAACCGCAGCCCAGCTCGCAGAAGGTGTAGCCCCGTTGCAGATCGCGCGGCAGGTAGCCGCGGATCAGGCAGACCAGATTGGCCATCTCCGGTGCCTGGGCCACGTAGTAGCCCGACCCGTACTCCACATCCGACACATAGCCGGTAGCCCAGTCGTCCATCGCGCGTCGTCCCTCCCCGTCGCTGACCGCCCCATATGCGGACCTGAACCTGTTTGAGATGCGGCGGCGATTTGGCGTGAATGAGATGGGTTGGCGGTACGCCCGCCGTCCATTCGGTTCCCGCCCGCACCCCTACCCGGCCGCCCATAAGTCTACAATGGCTTGGGTGACCGGGCGGGGGTGTGGGCCGGTGCAGCCCTATCCCAACGTGCTTTAGCGGCCGACCGCGTAGCCCTGCATCAGACGCGGGTTGGCGCCGGCCTTCAACACCCGGTCCCGCCCATGGCGTTCGATGCCCACCGCGGCGAGGCGGCCGAGCGCCCAGTCGCCGGCCCGTTCCAGGCGGTGGCCGCGCGCCTCCAGGGCGGCAAGCGTGGCCGGCGGCAGCCGTGTTTCCACCGCCAGGTGGCCGGGACTGCGGCTGCGCGGAAAGAAGCTGGCCGGCACGTGGCGGGTGTTGAAGGTGGGCGCGTCGATGGCCTGTTGCAGGTTCATCCCGTGGTGGACGTGGCGCAGGAAGCAGATCAGCGTCCACTGGTCCTGGGCATCGCCGCCGGGCGTGCCCATCCCCAGATGCGCAGCCCCGTCGCGCATCACCAAGGTCGGCGTCAGCGTGGTGCGCGGCCGCCGCCCCGGCCCCAGGGCCGAAGGGGCGCGCTCGTCCAGCCAGAACATCTGGGCGCGGGAATTGAGGCAGAAGCCGAGTTCCGGGATCACCGGCGAGCTTTGCAGCCAGCCGCCGGACGGCGTGGCGCTCACCATGTTGCCCCAGCGGTCCACCACGTCCAGGTGGCAGGTGTCGCCCGGCGCCCTGGGCGGCCCGGCGGTGGGGACCGACGGCGGAGCCGCGGTCGCCATGGTGGGTTCGCCGCCGCCCAGGTGGAGCGCTTCGTCGGCGGAGATCTGGTCTTCGGCGATATAGGCGTCCTTGCCGTCCACATGGCCCGGCCGCAGGTCCAGGCTGGCGGTGTCGCCGATCAGGGCGCGGCGGTGGGCGGCGTAGTCGGCGCTCAGCAGCACGTCGAGCGGCACGTCCACGAAATCGGGGTCGCCGTAGTAGGCTTCGCGGTCGGCGAAGGCCAGCTTGGCCGCCTCCGTCACGATGTGGATGAAGGTATCGCCCAGCGGGTCGAGCGCGCCCAGGTCGAAGCCCTGGAGCAGGGCGAGCTGCTGCAGGAACACCGGCCCCTGCCCCCAGGGTCCGGTCTTGCACACCTGCAGGCCGAAATAGTCCAGCGTCGCCGGCTGCTCGTAGGTCGCCTGCCAGCCCACCATGTCGTCGCCGGTGAGAAGCCCGCCATGGGGCCGGCCGCTGGAATCCATCACCTGCTGGGTGCGGCAGAAGCGGTCGATCTCCTCCGCCACGAAGCCTTGCGACCATTGCCGGCGGGCCGCGTCGATCACGTCCTCCCGGCCCTTGCCGCCGACCAGGCTGTCGGCCAGCAGGCGCTTGTAGGTGGCGGCCATCGCCGGGTTGCGCGCCAGTTGGCCGGGCTGGGGGACGCGCCCGCCCTGCAGGTAGACGGCCGCCGAGCTGGGCCAGTGGTCGCGGAACAGGTCGACCACCGAGCCGACCGCCGCGGTGATGCCGGCCACCACCGGGTAGCCGCCTTCCGCATAGCCGATGGCGGGCTCCAGAACCTCCGCCAGGCTGAGCGTGCCGTGGTCGCGCAACAGCACCGTCCAGGCATCGAAACAGCCGGGCACCACCGTGGCCAGCAGGCCGCTGCCGGGAATGCGGTCGAGCCCCAGGTCGCGGAACGCCTCGATGGTGGCCGCCTGGGGCGCCACCCCCTGGCCGCACAGCACGCGGGTGAGCCGGCGTGCGGAATCGTGCAGCAGGATCGGCACCTCGCCGCCGGGACCGTTCAGATGCGGTTCCACCACCTGCAGCACGAAGCCGGCCGCCACCGCGGCATCGAAGGCGTTGCCGCCGCGCTCCAGCATCGCCATCCCGGCGGCGGACGCGAGCCAATGGGTGGAGGCGACCATGCCGAAGGTGCCGCGCAATTCCGGGCGAGTGGTGAAATCGCTCATCTGCTCAGGCCCTCGGCTCCATTGCGTCATCTCGTCACATCGCGGCGATGCCCCAGGGCGGCGCCGGCACACGCCCGCCGGTGCGGCGCACTCGGGCGGCACGGCGATTGCCACCATGCCGATCCCCCCGCTGCACCCCTTCGCCGATGCATGGTGATACGGCCATGGTGGCGATGGCAACCGCCGCCGCTCGTCCCCACCGCCGGCGGTGGCTGCAAACCGGGAATTTCCATCGCCTCCCGCCCGTGTGTCGCGTCCGGACTTTGGCGGGGCGGCTGGATCGGCTAGTCTCCCGCCCCCAAACGCCCGATCACAGGGCGAGCGAATCACCGGGAGGACGGCATGCCGCTGCGCGCCGAACAGCAGAAATCCGAGATGATCGACGAGGTCGTGAAGTTCGTCGATGACCGCCTGGCCAGGGAGGAAGCCCACCAGGTGGCGCGGTTCGTGCGCCAGTTCTACCGCCATGTGCCGCCGGAGGACGTGGTCGCCCTGGCGGCCGACGACCTTTACGGCGCCAGCCTCTCGCTGTGGGCCTTCGGCAACCGGCGGATGGCCGGCCAGGCCAAGGTGCGTGCCTACAACCCGCAATATGACGAGCACGGCTGGCACACCAGCCACACCGTCGTCGAGGTGATCAACGACGACATGCCGTTCCTGGTGGACTCGGTGACGTCGGCGCTTAACGAACTGGGGCTGACGGTGCACCTGGTGATCCACCCGGTGCTGCACGTGCGGCGCGACGCCGAGGGCGGTGTGGCGGCCGTGATCGACGCCACCGAGGGCAATGGCGACGCGGCACCGGAAAGCTTCATGCACCTGCAGGTGGACGAGCAGGGCACCCACGAAGCGTTGCACGCCATCGAGGCTAAGGTGGACGAGGTGCTGGCCGATGTGCGCGCCGCCGTCACCGATTTCCCGGCCATGCGGGTCAAGTTGCTGGCGGTGATCGCCGAGGCGGAAACCGCCGTGCGCCCGCACGATGCCGACGAGCGCGCGGAGATCTTGGAGTTCCTGCGCTGGCTCGACGACAACCACTTCACCTTCCTCGGCTACCGCGAATACCGCTTCGAAGGCGATGGCGGCGGCCGCCGCATCGAGGTTCCGCGGGACACCGGTCTCGGCATCCTGCGCGGTGCCGATACCTTCCTGTTCGGCGGTCTGCACCGCGACTACGAAAGCCTGCCGCCGGCCCTGCAGCAGGCGATCCGCGAGCCCGACCTGCTGGCGATCGCCAAAGCCAACCGCCTCAGCACCGTTCATCGCCGGGTGCCGCTCGACTCCATCATCGTCAAGCATATGGACGACAACGCGGTGGTGCTGCGCGAGCACGTGTTCGTCGGGCTCTTCACGTCCAGCGCCTACAACGCCACGCCGCGCCAGATCCCCTACCTGCGCAAGAAGGTGGCGCGGGTGCTGGAGCGCGCCAACTTCGAGAATGTGGGCCACAACTCCAAGGCGCTGAACCACATCCTGGAAACCTACCCGCGCGACGAGCTCTACCAGATCGACGACGACGACCTGTTCGAGATCGCCATGGGCATCCTGCATTTGCAGGAACGCCAGCGCACCGCGCTGTTCGTGCGCCGCGACCCCTTCGAGCGGGTGATGAGCTGCCTCGTCTTCCTGCCGCGCGACCGCTACAACACCATCCTGCGCGAGCGCATCCAGCAGATCCTGGAGCGCGCCTTCGACGGCAAGCTGGCCACCTTCTACGCGCTGGTGTCGGACGGCGTGCACGCGCGCATCCACTTCATGATCGGCACCACCCCGGGCCGCATCCCCGACTACGACGCCCACGAAGTGGAAGCCCAGATCGTGGCGGCCGCGCGCGACTGGTCGGACCACCTGGAAACGGCCCTGATCGAGGCCAAGGGCGAGGTGTCCGGCCTCACGCTGTTCCGGCGCTACCGCCTGGCCTTCCCCACCGCCTACCGGGAAGCCACCATCGCCCCCGCCGCCGTCTATGACATCGACAAGATCGAGCAGGTGATCGCCACCGGCGAGATCGGGCTCAACCTCTACCGCCCGATCGAGGAGCACGAGCAGCAGGTCCGCTTCAAGCTCTACCACCGGGCGCGGCCGGTGATGCTGTCGGACGTGCTGCCCATGCTGGAGCACATGGGCCTGAAGGTGGTGGCGGAGAATCCTACCGAGGTGCGCCCCAACGACCTCGACGAATCCATCTGGATTCACGACTTCTCCGCCATCAGCCGCGACGGCAGCACCATCCCCTTGGGCGATGTGCGGGTGCCGTTCCAGACCGGCTTCCACCAGGTGTGGCGCGGCGAAGTGGAGGACGACGGCTTCAACGGCCTCATCCTGGTCGCCGGGCTCGACTGCTGGGAGGTCGTGATCCTGCGCGCCTACGCCAAGTTCTTGCGCCAGGCCCAGGTGCAGGTGAGCCAGGAAACCCTGGAAGCGACCCTGGCGGCCTACCCCAACGTCGCGCGCCTGGTGGTGCGGCTGTTCCAGGCCCAGTTCGATCCCGCGCTGTCGGCCAATCGCGACAGCCGGGTGGCCGGCATCCACGTGGAGTTGAACCACGTGATGGACGCCGTCGACAACCTGGGCGACGACCGCAACCTGCGCCGTTTCATCGGCCTGGTGGCCGCGACGCTGCGCACCAACTACTACCAGACGGACGCCGAGGGCCGGCGCAAGCCCTACCTGTCGCTGAAGCTGGACAGCAGCCAGATCGACGACCTGCCGCTGCCGCGGCCGTGGCGCGAGATCTTCGTCTACTCGCCGCGCCTGGAAGCCGTGCACCTGCGCGGCGGCCGGGTGGCGCGCGGCGGCATCCGCTGGTCGGACCGGCGGGAGGATTTCCGCACCGAGGTCCTGGGCCTGATGAAGGCCCAGATGGTGAAGAACGCGGTCATCGTGCCGGTGGGGTCCAAGGGCGGCTTCGTCCTGAAGCGGCCGCCCAAGCCGGGCGACCGCGAGGCGCTGCAGGCCGAAGGCATCGCCTGCTACCAGACCATGATGCGCGGCCTGCTCGACATCACCGACAACCTGGTGAGCGGTGCCGTGCAGCCGCCGCCCGACGTGGTGCGGCGCGACGAGGACGACCCCTATCTGGTGGTCGCCGCCGACAAGGGAACCGCCACCTTCTCCGACATCGCCAACGGCATCTCCATCGAGTACGGCTTCTGGCTGGGCGACGCCTTCGCCTCGGGCGGCTCGGTCGGCTACGACCACAAGAAGATGGGCATCACCGCCCGCGGCGCCTGGGAGAGCGTGAAGCGGCATTTCCGCGAGTTCGGCCACGACACCCAAAGCCAGCCCTTCACCGTCGTCGGTGTCGGCGACATGTCGGGCGACGTGTTCGGCAACGGCATGATCCTGTCCGAGCAGATTCGCCTGCAGGCGGCCTTCAACCACCTGCACATCTTCATCGATCCCGACCCCGATCCGGCGGTGAGCTTCGCCGAACGCAAGCGGCTGTTCGAACTCGCCCGCGGCTCGTGGGACCAGTACGACACCGCCAAGATCTCCGATGGCGGTGCCGTGTTCGATCGCCGGGCCAAGTCCATCAAGCTGACGCCGGAAATGCGCGCCACCTTCGGCATCGAGCGCTCAGTGATGACGCCCAACGAGTTGATCTCCGCCCTGCTGCGCGCCGAGGTCGACCTGCTGTGGTTCGGCGGCATCGGCACCTATGTGAAGGGCGACGACGAAACCCACGCCGAGGTGGGCGACAAGGCCAACGACGCACTCAGGATCAACGCCAGCCAGGTGCGCGCCCGGGTGATCGGCGAAGGCGCCAACCTGGGGCTCACCCAGAGCGGCCGCATCGATGCTGCGCGCGCCGGCTGCCGGCTCAACACCGACTTCATCGACAATTCCGGCGGCGTCGACTGCTCCGACCACGAGGTCAACATCAAGATCCTGCTGGACAGCGTCGTCGGTGCCGGGGACATGACGGTCAAGCAGCGCAACCAGGTGCTGGAGGGCATGACCGAGGAGGTCGCCGCCTTGGTGCTGCGCGACAACTACCTGCAGACCCAGGCGCTCACCCTGGCGGTGGCGGAGGCGGGCGAACTGCTCGACCAGCAGGCCCGCTTCATGCGCGCTCTGGAAAAGGCAGGCCAGCTCAACCGGGCGATCGAGTTCCTGCCCGACGACGAGGAATTGACCGAACGGCTCGGCCGCCGCGAAGGGCTCACCCGGCCGGAACAGGCCGTGCTGCTGTCCTACGGCAAGATCACGCTCTACGACACGCTGCTGGCCGGCGGCCTGCCGGACGATCCCGCACTGGCGCAGGATCTGCACCTCTACTTCCCGGCCCGCCTGCACAAGGACTTCGACGACGCGGTCGGCGCCCACCCGCTGCGCCGGGAGATCATCGCCACCTCCATCACCAACTCCATGGTGAACCGGGTCGGTCCCACCTTCGTGGCGGAGATGTCCGACAAGACCGGCATGGGTGCGTCGGATGTGGCGCGGGCCTATCTGATCGTGCGCGACAGCTTCGACCTGCGCGGACTGTGGAGCCGCATCGAGGGGCTGGACACCCAGGTCGACGCCTCGGTGCAGACCCACATGCTGCTGCTCAGCCGCCGCCTGGTGGAACGCGCCACCGGCTGGGTGCTGCGCTACTGCACCGACAACCTCAATGTCGGCCAGCAGGTGGCCCACCTGAAGCCCGGCGTCGACCTGCTGATCGCCGACCTCGACAGCATCCTCTACGACGATGCCCGCCAGGTGCTGGACAAGCGGGTGCGCAACCTCACCAAGGCCAAAGTGCCGGAGGACCTGGCCTACCGGGTGTCCGCGCTGAACATCCTGGCCGCCGGGTTCGACCTGATCCGCATCTCCGATACCTGCGGCATCGGCCTGGCGGAGGTGGCACCGGTGTATTTCGACATCGGCCGGCGGCTCGGCCTCGCCTTCCTGCGCGACAGTGCCGGGCGCATGCCGACCGCCAACCACTGGCAGAAGCAGGCGGTGGCGGCGATCATCGACGATCTCTACGCGCTGCAGTCCGATCTCACCCAGCGAGTGGTGCAGTCGGCCGCCGCAGGCACGCCGTGGGACGACGTGGCGGAAGCCTGGCTGCAGAAGCGCGCCCAGCCGGTGGAGCGCATCGACCAGCTCATCGCCGAGCTCAGGGCGCTCGACCATGTGGACGTGTCCATGCTGGCCGTCGCCAACCGCCGCTTGCGCGGCCTCATGGCGGGGTAACGGGCGGGGTAACGGGCGGGGTAACGGGCGGGGCGAGGTGGGCGGATACGTCTGTATCCTCGCCAATCGGCCGAACGGAACGATCCATGTCGGCGTCACCGCCGACCTGGCTGCCCGCATGGTCACTCATCGGTCGGGGGGACGGCTTGCAGTTCGTGCGCCGCTATAATCTCATACCGGCGAGCGCATGAACGCAGTCATGCGCTCGCCTGGCGCGCCCGGGCGGCGAAGGGGTTGGCGGGCGCGCCCAAGAGCCGAACCGATGAGTCTCTTCATCGGTTCGGCGGTATCAATCGTCTCGTTCATGTTGAGCGCTGCGAAGAAAATGCCGATGCGATCAAGCGTGAAAAGCCATTGAAGCATTGCAAGCGAAACTGGAAGCTCCGGCTGATCGAAGATTAGAACCCGGATTGGTCAGATTTGTTTGAGTGGATCAACAATCAAGTCGGCATGCCCGCGGCGGCGGGCATCTCAGGTCGTCAGAGTCTGACACCGCGCTGGACCGGAGAAAGACCCGGCATGCGCGGGGGTGAGGTGTTTTCTTTGCGTCTCCACCCCGGCGGCACGGAGTGCGCGGCGCTCAATCGTCCAGCATCACGATCACCCCGCCGCTGCGGCTGGCGTCCTCCACCGCGCGGTGGGCGGCGGCACACTCGGCCAGCGGATAGGTGGCGTGCAGCGCCACGTCGAGCCGGCCCGCCGCCAGCTCGGCGGTGACGCGGCCGATGGCGGCCTCCAGCTCGAACGGATCGAGCAGGTACATCAGCGCCAGCTCCAGGTTCACGCCCTTGAACATCAAGGGGTAGAACGGCATCTCCGGCCTGAGATCGAGGGCCGAGCCATAGGCGACGATGCGCCCGCGGGGCTTGATCACCGCGGCATCGGTGTCGGCGTTGACGCCGAACTCCACCTCCACGATGCGGTCGACCGGGCGGCCGCCATTGGCGCCGAGGATGCGCTCGGCGAGATCGGGGGCGGTGTGGTCCAGCACCGCATCGGCGCCCGCACTCCAGGCCCGGTCCGCCGCGGCACCCGGCCGGGCGGTGGCGATCACCATGGCGCCGTCGAGCTTGGCGAACTGCACGGCGAGCCGGCCCACCACGCCGCCGCCGCCGCTCACCAGCACCGTCTGGCCCTCCACCGGCCCGTCGCCGAGCACGCAATGGCTAGCGGTGATGGCGGGGATGCCGAGCCCGGCGCCGACCGCGAACGGCACGCCGTCCGGCAGCGGCACCGCCTTGTCGGCGGCGATGGCGATGGCTTCGGCGGCGGTGCCGAACGCGCGCTGCCACTGGCCGTTCCACACCCAAACCCGCTGGCCCAGGCGCGCCGGGTCGACCCCCGGTCCCACCGCTTCGATCACCCCGGCGCCGTCGGAATGGGGCACGATGCGGGGATAGGGCATGCCGCTGCCGCCGGCCCGCTTGCCGGCGCGCAGCTTGACGTCGGACGGGTTGACGCCCGATGCGGCGAGCCGCACCAGCACCTCCCCTTCGCCGGGCGTGGGGGTCGGCATCTCCCCCAGGTCCAGCACCTCCTCGGCGGCTCCGGTGCGGGTGTACCAGACGGCTTTCATGGGTCTCGGTCCTTCCGGCCGGCGGTGCGGCCCGCAGCGCTCAGGGCTCGACCCCGACCTGGCGGGCCACCATGGAGATCAGGATGTCGACATGCTCTGCGAAGAAGGCCGGGTCGTCGGCCGCCATCTCGCTGCCGTTGCGGTAGACGTCGGCCATCTCGGTTCGCACCGGCGCCGGCAGCCCGCTCTGCATCTGGATGAACAGCGCTTCCAGGCAGGCGGGAATGGCCGGGTGGCCATCGGCGGACCGGCGCACCGCGAGGCCAAGCAGGGTGGCATGGAAGCGCGCCAGCCACAGGGCGGACTCCTCGGACTCCTCCAGGCGCACCTCGTAGCCTTCCTTGAAGGACTCCGTGACCTCGGCGACGAACCCATCGCAGGTGGCCCCCGCCGGCCGGGCGACGGCAAGCAGTCCCGTCAGAATCAAGACCCACCGCATGCTTGCCCCCCCGGCGGACCCGCCGTCCGCTACATCTCCACCCACTGGCGCTTCAGGTTGTTGTAGACCTTGTCGAGCCGGACATATTCGGGGTGGGCGAACTTCTCTTGCGTGTGCTGCAGGAAGAAGTTCAGCGACAGCGCCAAGTCGATGAGGATCTGCCGGCGGAAGGGATCGCGGACCATCGACTGGATCCACCCCACCACCGCCAGCCGCGTGCCGCGCGTCACCGGCGCCACCCGGTGGAGGAAATAGGTGGGGTAGATCACCGCATGGCCCGGCGGCAGCTTGTAGCGCTCCGGCCGGATGTCGGTGTTCATGACCAGCTCGCCGCCGTCGTAGTCCTTGGGGTCGTTGAGGAAGATGGTCATCGACATGTCCGAGCGCATGCGCCCGCCGAGGATCGCATTGTCGGTGTGATCGCCGTAGGTCATGCCCGGCGTGTAGCGGCTGACCAGGAAGTTGGAGAGCTGGCGCGGAATCGTGATGATCTGGAAGTCGTTGTTGCGCGCCAGGCCGGCCTTCACCTCCTGGTTGATCTCCCGCACCACGTCGGAGTCCGCCGACATCTCCTCGGTGCGATTGGAGTGGGCGACGCCGATCCCCGCGGTGCGCATGCCGTCCACGAACTCCGCGTCCTCCGCCAGTTTGCGGATTTTCCCGATCAGGCCCTCCGGCAAGATATTGGGCAGCACATAGATCATCGGGCCATCCTCGGCAGGGCTGCGGAAGAACGCAAGCGGATGGGCGGTGCCGAGCCGTCAGTCGGCGAAGGCAGGCGGGGGGCAGTGCCGCAGATCGAGTGCGTGCAGCACCAGACTGCCCTCGGCCACCGGGTCGCCGCCACCGGCCGTGTTCATCCACCGCGCGGTGATGCGGCAGCCGTCGCCGGAGACTTCGCCCACGTAGTAGCCATCGGTGTCGTAATCCGCCGGGTCGGCGTCTGGATCGGCCAGGGACTCGTAGATTTCCAAACGCCCCGCCCGGTCGATGAACCCCTCCCAATCGACATGGGTGGGTTGGGTGTTGCCGAAGGTGTAGTTGCGCGCGACGCCGTAGAAGTCGACCCAGCCGTCACGGTCCGGTGCGCCGACGTCGAGGATGTTGACCTCGTAATATTGGCGCTCGGTCTCGCCGTCCCAGGTGAACGTGCCGTGCCAGGCGGTGGCGATGTCCATCTCCACCTCGCCGGCGATGGCGGGCGCCCCACACCACAGGGCGAGCATGGCGGCAGCGATGGCGATGGCACGGATGGCCCGCATGGCCCGCTCCTCTCTGGTCCGGTTCCTCCTCGCCCGCAGGCAGCTCACCGCGTCAGGGGCTTGTACTTGATGCGGTGGGGCTGGTCGGCCTCGTCGCCGAGGCGGCGCTTCAGGTCGGCGTGGTAGTCCTCGTAATTGCCTTCGAACCACACCACCTGGCTTTCGCCTTCGAAGGCCAGGATATGCGTGGCGATGCGGTCGAGGAAATAGCGGTCGTGGCTGATCACCACGGCACAGCCGGGAAACGCCAACAGCGCTTCTTCCAGCGCCCGCAGGGTTTCCACGTCGAGGTCGTTGGTCGGCTCGTCGAGCAGGATCACGTTGGCGCCCGACTTCAGGATCTTCGCCAGGTGGACGCGGTTGCGCTCGCCGCCCGACAGCACGCCCACCTTCTTCTGCTGGTCGCCGCCCTTGAAGTTGAAGGCGCCGACATAGGCGCGGCTCGCCATCTTGCGCTTGTTGCCGAGATCGATCTCGTCCTCGCCCTGGGCGATCTCCTCCCACACCGATTTCTTGTCGTCGAGCGTGTCGCGGCTCTGGTCGACGAAGCCCAGCGTCACCGTCTCACCCACCACGATGGCGCCGCGGTCGGGCGTCTCCTGGCCGGTGATCATCTTGAACAGCGTGGATTTGCCGGCACCGTTGGGACCGATGACGCCGACGATGCCGCCGCGCGGCAGGTTGAACGTCAGGTCTTCCATCAGCAGGGCATCGCCGAAGCCCTTGGCCACGCCGTCGGCCTTGATCACGGTCTCGCCCAGCCGGTCGGGCGTGGGGATGAGGATCTGGGCCGTTCCCGGCGCCTGGTCCTTGTGGGCCGCCAGCAGATCTTCGTAGGCCTTGATGCGCGCCTTCTGCTTGGCCTGGCGGCCGCGCGCACCCTGGCGGATCCACTCCAGCTCGCTGTCCAGCTCGCGCTGGCGGGCGGCTTCGGTCTTGGCTTCCTGGGCGAGCCGCTTCCTCTTCTTGTCGAGATATTCGGTGTAGTTGCCCTCGTAGGGAATGCCGCGGCCGCGGTCCAATTCCAGGATCCAGCCGGTGACGTTGTCGAGGAAGTAGCGGTCGTGGGTCACCATCACCACGGTGCCGGCATAATCGAAGAGGTGGCGCTGCAGCCAGGCGACGCTTTCGGCATCCAAGTGGTTGGTGGGCTCGTCGAGCAGCAGCAGGTCGGGCTTGGAGAGCAAGAGCCGGCACAGCGCCACCCGGCGGCGCTCGCCCCCCGACAGCATGGTGACGTCGCTGTCGCCGGGCGGGCAGCGCAGCGCATCCATGGCGATCTCCACCGTGCGGTCGAGGTCCCAGGCATCGGCGGCGTCGATCTTCTCCTGCAACTCCGCCTGCTCGGCGAGCAGGGCGTCGAAGTCCGCGTCGGGCTCGGCCATGGCGGCGCTGACCTCGTTGAAGCGGGTCATCCACTCATGGACCTCCCCCAGCCCGAGCATGACGTTTTCCGCCACCGTCTTGGCGGGATCGAGCTGCGGTTCCTGGGAGAGGTAGCCGACCTTGGCCCCTTCGGCCGCCCAGGCTTCGCCGGTGAATTCGCTATCGATGCCGGCCATGATGCGCATCAGCGTCGACTTGCCCGACCCGTTGGGGCCGAGCACGCCGATCTTGGCACCGGGCAGGAAGGACAGCCGGATATTCTCCAGCACCTTCTTGCCGCCGGGATAGGCCTTGGTCAGGCCGTTCATCACATACACGTACTGATAGGCGGCCATGATCCGTCCTGTCGCTGCGGGGGGCGGCGGGAAAACGGGCCGAAACCGATCCCGCCGAAGGCGGATACGCTCTAGTGTGGCGGATCAGAAGTTCGTTCGCTCAATATGTTACACCTGGACCGAACTTCTGATCCGGGAACCACACTAGAATCATAGGTTTGCTAGTGTCCCTCAGATTCCGAAGTTCGCCCGGGACCTGGCTTTGAAATCTTGCGAACTCCGGAATCGGGACACTAGCGCATTTTACCCGGCCGGGGAAACGCCACGGGCGGCCAGTTTGGCGGGCCGCCAACAAGCGGCGACCCATTGTCCACTCGACGCGGCCGCCGCTCTTCCTATCGTGTTGGTTCCATCCGGCCCATCCGGCCGGTTGCTGCCCACGGGTCCGGCCGAGAACCGGGCCAGCGGTCCACCCCACGCGCAGGGTCCGACGGCCGATGCCGAACTACAAGGTCAACGACGTGGAGACGCTCCGCAACCACATCGCGGGCACTCAGCTTGCGGTTCTGTTCGACCATTGGATGGCGCGGCGCCGCGACCTGGGACGCTTGCCGGCGCAGAGCGAACTTGACCCGGCGGACATGAAGACCGCCCTGCAGAACCTGCTGATCATCGACTACGATGGCGAACGTGCGGACTACCATGTGCGCCTGGCCGGCAGCTCTGTGCGGGAAATGCTGAAGGTGGAGCCCACCGGCAAATACATTAGGGACGTATGCGGTCCCGCGTTCGCCGGCGAGCTTCTGGAACGCTACGACGCGGTGCGGCTGAGCGGGCGGCCCCACCTGATGCGGCTGGTGACCGCCGTCGATACGCGCCGGCCGTACCGCTTTCATCGCCTGCTGCTGCCGCTGGGCGGCGACGCAATGATCGGCTGCGGCTGCGTGCAGACCCATGTGGACCACATCGACGCCTCCCTGGAAGAGATGGCCAGCAAGCGCACCTCGCTGTCGGAATATCTGGTGGACCTGGGCTGACGGCGGGGCCGGGACCACAGCACCGGGCCACAGCACCGGGACGCCTCCGCAATCCCCAAAAGCGCTCTATCTTGAAATGAGGGTGTCGGCATCGCATGTCCGGCACACATCAACCGTGGGTCCAACTGTGCGCCGCGGGTGGCGTCCCGGTGGGGTGTCCGGCGGCCGAGGAGTCCGATGGTGGCGCACACCCGTGTCGACCTCGACGCGTTCCGCGCGGACATCGCTGAAAGCCAGCTTCTGGTCTTCTTCGACTACTGGCTCGGTCTCTACCGTTCGCTCGGCCGGCCGCCCCTGCGCTCGGAGATCGACCCGGCGGAGATGAAGCCGATCCTGGAATTCATCATGCTGCTGGACTACGACGCCGAGCACCACGACTACCGGGTGCGGCTCGCCGGCAATTCGGTGCGGGAGTCGCTGAAGTTCGAGCTTACCGGCAAGCGCCTGGGCGACGCCTTCGCCCCCAAGATCGCCGGGCCGATCCTGGCGCGCTACGACCTGGTGCGCACGCAGCGGCTGCCCCACTATGTCGAGATCGCGCGCCAGCGGCCGGACGGCCGGCCCTACCTCTTTCGCCGTGTCCTGGTGCCGCTGGAGGGCGACGGCCTGATGTCCTGCGGTCTGGTGAAGAGCCATATCGACCACCTCGACACCTCGTTCGTCGACATGTCGGACGAGATGAAGGTGATCCGCGACTATCTGGTGAACCTGGATTGACGGCGGGCGGCTTGCCGCCGGCCGGCCTGGCGGGCTAACGTCCCAGCCCCCGAAACGCATCACGCAAGACCGACCACCATGCCGCGCACGCTGTTCGACAAGATCTGGGATGCCCACGTCGTCCACCGCCAGGAGGACGGCACCTGCGTCCTCTATATCGACCGCCACCTAGTGCACGAGGTGACCAGTCCGCAGGCGTTCGAGGGCCTGCGCATGGCCGGCCGGAAGGTGCGCCGGCCCGATGCCACCCTGGCAGTGGCCGACCACAACGTGCCCACGGCCAACCGGGCCCAAGGCATCGCCGACGAGGACAGCCGCATCCAGATTGAAACGCTCAGCCGCAACTGTGCGGAATTCGGCGTGCAGATCTTCGACATGGCGGATATCCGCCAGGGCATCGTGCACATCATCGGCCCGGAACAGGGCTTCACCCTGCCCGGCACCACCATCGTGTGCGGCGACAGCCATACCTCCACCCACGGCGCGTTCGGGGCGCTGGCCTTCGGCATCGGCACCTCTGAGGTGGAGCACGTGCTCGCCACCCAGACGCTGCTGATGAAGCCGGCGAAGAACATGCGCATCACCGTCAAGGGCGACCTGGCGCTGGGCGTGACGGCGAAGGACATGATCCTCGCCATCATCGGCACCATCGGCACGGCGGGCGGCACCGGCCATGTGATCGAATATGCCGGCGAGGCGGTGCAGGCGCTGTCCATGGAAGGGCGCATGACCGTCTGCAACATGTCGATCGAAGGCGGCGCCCGGGCCGGCCTGATCGCGCCCGACGAGACCACCTTCGCCTACATCAAGGGCCGCCCCATGGCGCCAAAGGCGGGCCAGTGGGAGCTGGCGGAAGCCTATTGGCGCACGCTGCCCAGCGACGCCGGGGCGGCCTACGACAAGGACGTCACGCTCGACGGGCCGCAGATCCCGCCCACCGTCACCTGGGGCACCAGCCCGCAGGATACCGTGGCGATCACCGGTGCCGTGCCCGACCCCGAAAGCTTCGCCGATGCCGGCCGCCAGGCCGCGGCCCGCCGCTCGCTGGAATATATGGGGCTGACGCCGGGCACGCCGATGATGGAGATCCCGCTCGACAAGGTGTTCATCGGCTCGTGCACCAACGGCCGCATCGAAGACCTGCGGGCGGTCGCCGCCGTCTGCGAGGCCCAGGTGAAGCGCGGCCGCAAGGTGGCCGGCAGCGTGCACGCCATGATCGTGCCGGGCTCCGGCCTGGTGAAGGAGCAGGCCGAAGGCGAGGGGCTGGACACGCTGTTCCGCGAGGCCGGGTTCGACTGGCGCGAGCCGGGCTGCTCCATGTGCCTGGCGATGAACGCCGACCGGCTGGAGCCGGGCGAGCGCTGTGCCTCCACCTCCAACCGCAATTTCGAAGGCCGCCAGGGCCGCGGCGGACGCACCCACCTGGTCAGCCCCGCCATGGCCGCCGCCGCGGCGTTCGCCGGCCGCCTGACGGATGTGCGGGAGGTGGTCTGACCGGAGGACGGAGGACAGGAGCCGGGAGCCAGGTCCAGGCGCCCTCAATCGAAGATCGCCTCCGCGCGCTGCTTCTTCGTTAGCTTGACGCCCTGAAGATTCGCGCCCTTCAGTCTCGCGCCGTTCAAGCGCGCGCCCTTCAGGTTCGCGCCCTCCAGGTTCGCATCCTCCAAATTCGCGTCCTCCAGGTCCGCGTCCTCCAGGTCCGCGTCCTTTAGGCTCGCGCCCCTCAAATCTGCTTTGCCAAGTTGCGCAGTCTTCAAGTGGGCATCCGTCAAATCCGCACGACGAAGGTCAGCATTTGCAAGAGTTGCACCTATTAGGAAAGCATTTCTCATACTTGCGGACTCTAGAATTCCATCCTGGAGGCTAGCGCCGACGAAAATTGCGCTCCTCAAATCAGCGCCTCGGAGATTGGCGCACGCGAGATCAGCGACATAGAAATCATCTCGCGCAAGACATTGTCTTTCTACATCCATTCGCCCAAGGAGTGCATAGCAGACCTGCCGGTAAGAACTATATCGACTTCTCCGCAGACGGTTGAGTAGGCATGCGAGCCCATACAAATTACCGCGCCAATCCGGCAACCATAGTGTCTTAGTCGCCAACGCGCAGGCGTTGGCTGCAGCCAACAGAGCTTCCTCGGCATTCACTGCGCGGGCCTCTGCCGACCGATACGATGGTGCATTTTCCACGGCCGGCATGCCCTCGGTCAGGTTCAGATTGAAAAGGCCCTCAAGGGTCGACTGCCAAGCACCAATCTCTGCGGCGCCGTTCTGCTCCGCATACAACAATCGGACTTCATCCCTGAGGAACGCGACGATCTCCCACGAAAGCGGCTGCCGCGCACACAGGCGGAACCATTTCGCCAGGCCAAGCCGCCGATCATCGAGATCGTCGTTGCTTTGTAGCCGGCGATGGATGGCCGCAATCTCCCGGACCAGGCGCCGGGCCGTCAGGTATTCGCTCAAACTCTTGTGGGTAAACTCGAAGGCATCTTCGCGGCCGGACCGGTCCATCTGCATGTAGAAGGTCGCGATCAGCCGATGGTGCCCGCCCTTGACCGCCAGAAACTCGTCGAGCCTTTCCTTCACGGTCTGGGAGCAGGCATCGAGGACATCTTTCAGATGGGCCGTCCGCCCATCGCCGCGCCACGCCGCCGTGGCGAAGGCTTCCATGATCTGGTCGAAGTCATCTTTGTATTCGTGGTAGGGCGCGAGAGCGGTTGAGTCCCCGGCTCTCTCACGCTCTGCCGTTTCTTGCGCGTGGCGGCGCTGGGCCACGTCTTCGAAGAGGGTTGCGTACAGCTCATTGCGGTTACCCGACTCCGATCCGCGGAACCCGCTGGCGGCGACCAGGTAGTTCAGCAGGGGTTCCGCCGTGAGATCCTGGAACTTGTCCTGATCGAGTGCTTCCGGCAGGCCGTCGTCGGTCCCTCGGGTGAGCCGATGGTAGCATTTCCACCAGGTCTGCCGCTGGTCCTGGGCGAGGCGCTTCTCCGGATCGAAGTAGCTGTCTTGCTCTTCATCAGTCACATGGAAGCGCAGAACATTCAGGCGATGCTGCAAGGTCACCTTCAGGCTGTCGGCATGGGCCTGGATCGTGGGGGTGCGCCCCGTAACCAGGGCCAGCACGCGGATTTTCCCTTCGTTCCACCTGTCCAATGAGTGGCGCAGATCGTCGATAAAGGCGCGTGTCTGTTCGTCGGCCTTGTCGCCGGGCTTGGTTAGTTCGTCCAAGCCGTCGAAGATCAGCAGGGTGCGCCGGTCTGTGTCCGGAAAATCCTTGGCCGAGACGGGATTGTCGCGAAAATGCTCCCAACTGCTGCGGTCTGTCGCGGTGAGGATGTCTCCCATCGCGTCCGTCAGCGTGCGTTCCCGCAAATACATGCGCTGGAGCGGCAGAAACAGGATGCGCGCCTTTGGATCATCCTGTGACAGTTCGGCGGCAAACATCCTGGCGAAGGAGGATTTGCCGCTGCCCGGCCCGCCGCTGACCAGCAGGATCGCGTCGCTCTGGGAAGCAGCGGATGTCCACCAGGCGTGCACCCGCTCGCGCAAGTCGACGACGATCTTGCGGTTCTCGGCTCTATCTTCGTCGGAGTACCGGCGGACGATGCCCTTGGGATTTTTGGCGTCTGCCTCCTCGTACCAAGCCCGCAGCGGTACGTAGATCTGCCGCAGGCTGAAGGGCTCGGCGAAGACGGGCTGGTCGACCTGTTCGATCAGCCAGCGCCGGTAGCGCGCCCAGTCGCGCTCCATCTGCGCGGCGTCGGCGAACGGGCTGTGCAGCGCCTCCAAGACCAACTGATAGGCATCCGGGTGCCGGCGCCATTCGTCGTGGAGGGCGGCGGCCCAGTAGCTGTCGAATCGGCCGGCGACGGTGCGGGCTTGCGCTTCCGCCAGCCCCAGCTTGGGCAGCCAGGCTTCGAAGGTCCGCCGGATCGCCTCCGCCATGGGCAGGGCTGCCGGCCGCTCGAAGAAGTCGACCGTGATCTCGAAGGCGGCGTCGTCCAGGTCGATGTCCGGAAGCCGCGCAAGCTCCTCGCCGTAGTCGCCCTGGATCTCCGGGTGCATCTCCACCACCGGCGCCACCAGCTCCAGGATCGCCTGGCCGGCAGCCCGGTGCACCAGCGTCCAGGCGCGGCTTTCCGGCCCCTCGCCCTCGGCGAACGCGGCCGGGATCTCCAGCAGGTTGTCGATCAGGCCGCCGACGGTTCCGCCGCCGGTGGGGAACAGCAGCACGCCGTGGGCAATGGCCTTCTGCAGCTTGCCGAGGGAGGAGCGGAGACCGCTTTCCACGTCCTTGCGGCTGAATTGCTTGGCAATCAGCGTCGGCGTGCCGGGCGTGCGGTCGAGGTGCTGGGCATCGTCATCCATGGCGGGCAGGCTCGGCAGAAAGATCGCGGATTACGCGAGCCTAACCCGGCCGACCACGTCGGAAAAGGATGTTGCCTACTCGCCCGACAGCACGGCGCGGATGCGCTGGGCCAGGTCGTCCATGCGGTAGGGCTTGGACAGCACCGAGGCGCCGAACTCGCTCTCCAGCCCATTGCCCGCGGCGGTCGCGGCGTAACCGCTGGTCAAGAGGACCTTGAGATCGGGGTAGCGCCGCCGCGCCTCGCGCGCCAGGTCGTAGCCGCTCTTGCCGCCCGGCATCACGATATCGGTGAACAGCAGGTCGAAGGCGTTGTCCCGCTCCAGGTGGTCCAGGGCCGCCTGGGCATGGCCGACGGCTTCGACGCGGTAGCCGAGGTCGATGAGTTGGGCGCCCACCGCCTCCCTGAGGTCCGGGTTGTCCTCCACCAGCAGGACGCGTTCGCCGCCGCCGACCGCCGCCGCCGTCTCGGTAGCGGCCGCTGTCGCTTCGCCTTCGGGAGCGGCCGTGCGCGGCAGGTAGATCTTCACCGACGTGCCGTGCCCAAGCTCGCTGTAGATCTTCAGATAGCCGCCCGATTGTTGGGCGAAGCCGAACACCATGCTCAGCCCAAGCCCGCTGCCGCGCCCCACCTCCTTGGTGGTGAAGAAGGGCTCGGTGGCGCGCTCCAGCACCTCAGGCGACATGCCGGTGCCGGTGTCGGTGACGGCGAGCATCACGTAGTCGCCGGGCGAAACCTCCAGCTCCTTGGCAATGGCCGACTCGTCGATGGTGATGTTGGCGGTCTCGATCACCAGGTTGCCACCGTTGGGCATGGCGTCGCGGGCATTGATGGCCAGGTTGAGCAGCGCGTTGTCCACCTGCGAGGGGTCGGCGACGCACCACCAGAGCTGCCGCCCCGGCGCCACGCTCATCTGGATGGTCTCGCCCAGCATGCGGGTGAGGATCGCCTCCAGCTCCGGCAGGCGCCGGTTGAGGTCGATGGCCTGGGGCTCCAGCGGCTGCTGGCGGGCGAAGGCGAGCAGCCGGCGCGTCAGCTCCGCCCCGCGCAAGGCACTGTCGAGCGCTGCCTGCAGCCGCTTGGCGGCGCGCGGGTCGGACTGCACCTGGGGTTCCACCAGATCCAGATTGCCGACGATGACACTCAGCAGGTTGTTGAAGTCGTGGGCGATGCCGCCGGTGAGCTGGCCGATCGCCTCCATCTTCTGGGCCTGGTTGAGCTGCTTTTCCATGGCGATGCGGTCGGTGAGATCGCGCACGGTGGCGGCGATCACCGTTTCCCGGCCCGATGCCAGCGGCGTCAGGCTGATATCGGCGCGGAAGGTCGAGCCGTCCTTGCGGCGGCCGCGCAGGTCGAGGTTGCCGGCGGCCATGGTGCGGCGCTGCGGCGTGGCCAAATAGGCATCGCGCAGCCCCACATGGTCCCGCCCCAGGGTTTCCGGCACCAGGATCTCCACGGGCTGGCCGACGATTTCGTCCTGGGCGTAGCCGAAGGTCGCTTCGGCCTGCCGATTGGCGTCCTGGATGGTGCCGTCCGTACCGACCATGACGACGGCGTCCGGCGCATAGGCGAAGAGGTCGCGGAACTTCGCTTCGATGCTTTCGCGGGTGCGTGCCATCGCTTCCGCCAGGCGGACCGCCCGGCCGCGCGCGCTGGCCAACGTCCACACCGTACCGAACACGAGGATGGTGACGGTCAGACCGCCCAGCAGCAGAACCTTCGACAGTGCGGATTGGGTTTCCGCCACGAAGGCGGGGGTGGAACTGAAGACGACGGTCCACGGCCGGCCGGCGACCTCGATGGTGGTGATTTCCGTGAGGTCCGGCGGTGGCGCGTCGGCATCGACGCCGCTGTAGAGAAGCTCGGCCGCATCCGCCGTCGTCCCGTCGAACACCTCCAGGGCGATCTCGGGGAACTCGCGCTGGAGGATGCCCTGCATCAGGTCGGTGGCGCGGAAGGGGCTGTAGACGTAGCCGGCCAATGCGGCCCGGCGTTCTTCAACCGTCTGCGGATCACTCTCCCTGGCATAGACGGGCAGGTACAGAAGGAAGCCCGCCTGGCGGACCGTGGTGATTTCCTGCACCAGCTCCACCCGCCCGGACACAGACGCAAGCCCGGTGTCCCGCGCCCGCTCCATGGCCGTGCGGCGGATGTCGTTGGAGAACATGTCGTAGCCGAAGGCGGCCTGGTTGCGCGCGTCGAACGGCTCCAGGTAGACGATGGAGGTCAGTTCCTCACGGTCGCCCTCCGGCCGGATATCGTAGTCGGGAAAGCCTTCGGCCCGCACGGCAGCCACGTGTGCTGCCCGCTCCTCCGGCCGGATCCGCTGGGCGTAGCCGACGCCCTGGATGCCCGGATAGTCGCGGTCGAGGTCGAGAACCGCGACATAGCTGCGCCAATTGTCCCGCGTGACCGTCTGGAAGGTGGAAAACACCGCCACGCCGCCGCGCAACACCTGCTCATACGCCAGCATGCGGCTGGCGATCCTGGCTTCGATGAGCTGGATCCGGCTGGCGAACGTTTCATTGACGACCTGTTGTTCCAGGTCGCGTTCCACCCGCCAGACCACGAGGGTAACCGCCAATGCCACGGCGGCTACGGCGATTGCAAGAAACCGCCGACCACCAACTTTCTCGACCAAATGATCCATCGGGAGGATTTGTCACTGCCGATCAATTCTGCCGCAGCATAGCGCCACACTCTGGCACTCACAACTGGAACGTCGACGGAACTTTCAGTAGAATCGGAGAGGGTCTCACTATTATATTTGCGTGATGGCCCGGTTATTCCGTTATTGATGGCCGATCTGCTGCTTTCACCAGAGTTCTTGAGATCGGTTCTCAGAATTTCAATAGATTGCCCAGGCAAGGCAGGGACGTAGCGGTTTACTGGAGTGTTTCTGGCCCATACTGCCAGGATTATTCGCCGACGCCGATCCTATGCCGAAGCTTTTTCTCCTTAAGGAGAGGCCGGTGCGGTCCCAACCCCGCCGGGCCGTAGGGCGGCGCGGATGGTGTCGAGCACGTCGGTAAGCTGCTTCAGGTCGCCCGTCGCCCGCTTGGCCAGCAAGGCCCCTTGCAGCGCGCAGAACAGGAAGCGCGCCATCGCCTCGGGCCGGTCGCTGAGGCGGAACTGGCCGTCGCCCTCGCCGCGCCGCAAAATGCTCTCCAGCCAGCGTTCATGGCCGTCGAAGAACAGCGCCAGCTCGTGGCGCATCTCCGGCGGCAGGGCCATGGCCTCGCCGGCCAGCGCGCCGCACAGGCACACGGTGTCCGGCGTGCCGGCATATTCCAGATACGGGCCGAAATAGGTCTCCAACGCATCCCAGGCCGATTTGGCGGGATCGGCTGCCACCGCCGCCAGAACCGCGGCAAAGGTCTCCCGGTAGCGGCGCACCACCGCTTCGCCCAGCGCGTGTTTGGAGGGGAAATGGTGGACGATGCTGGGCTTGCGGATGCCGACCTTGAGCGCGATGTCCTGGAAGCTCATGGCCGAATAGCCGCGCGTCTGCATCAACTCCTGGGCGGCATCGAGGATCTGGTTGCGGCGGTCGGGCAAGGACACGGCCGTCAGCTCCGCCGCGGCACATGGCCGCGCTTGGCCCACCACCTGGCTCCGCCGTTGCTGGCGAGCGCCACTGCCGTGCCGGCCGGAACCCGCAGCCAGGTGTGGCGGCCGCGGTTCACCCCGTCGACCGTCAGCACGCCGTCCAGCACCAGGATTTCCAGCCCGCCATGGCCGGCCTCTTCCCCCAGGTCGCCACCCGGCGCCAGGCGCTCCAGGACCACGGTTTCGGACGCGCCGTCGTAGAGCCCCAGCACCTCGTGGCCGGCGGTGCGCCCCGGCCGCCAGTGGCCCGACCGGGTATCCACCGCCACGCGCGGTTCGCCCAGCTTCATCTGACAGAGCTTGACGAACAGCGTGCAGCCGCCGCGGCTGAACGGGGCATGGCGCGAACCCGGCGGGTTGCGCACGTACCAGCCGGCGGAAAAGTCGCCATCGCCGTCGGAGAAGGTGCCATCGAGCACCAGGTACTCCTCCCCCGCCGGATGCAGATGCTCGGAGAACGATGCTCCCGGCTGGTAGCGTACGATGCTGGTGGCGCGGCCATGCTCGGCGGCCTCGCGTTCCAGCCGCCGGCGGTCGACGCCGGGCAGCGGCGAGGGGGCCCACTCCAGCCTATCGGCATCGATCGCCACCCTGTGGTCGAAGTCCATATTGAGGGTGCTGTCGGACACTAGAAGGTCTCCTTCGCCACGCGCAGGTCGATCTCGTGCGTCCAGCAGGATGGCGGCTGCTCCACCAGCGCCAGATAGGCTTCGGCGATGGCACCGGGGTCGAGGCAGTCCTCCTGCGCCATGCCGTGGCGGGCGGCCACGCCGTCGCTCCAGATCACCCCGTCGATCACCGTATGGACCACATGGATGCCGCGCGCGCCATAGGCGCGGGCGAGCGATTGGGCCAGCGCACGCACCGCGAACTTCGACGCGGCAAAAGCGCTGAAGCGGGCACCGCCGCGCAGGGAGCCGGTGGCGCCGGTGAAGATCAGGGTGCCGCGCCCCGCCTCCAGCATGGCCGGCAGTACCTGCTGCGCACAGTGCACCGCGCCTAAGCAGGCGGTGCGCCACAGCCGTTCGAAATCCTCCGGACGCGTGTCCAGGAAATCGCCCACCACTCGCTGGGCGGCGTTGTGGATGTAGAGGCTGGGGGCCCCCAGATCGGCACGGATCGCGGCGAAGGTGTCGGCCACGGCAGCCCCATCGGCGAGGTCGCAGGCATAGGCGCGGCACCCCGGTGCCTCGGCCGGCGGCGGCGTGCCGCGGCGCGACAGGCCGGCCACGCGGTAGCCGCGCGCCGCCAGCCGGGCGGCCAGGTGGGCGCTGAGCCCGCTGCCGAGGCCGCCGATCACGGCGATGGGCTGGGAATCGGTCATGCCACCCTCCTGGCGATGGGATCGATCACGCGAGCCCGGCCGCCGTGCCGGGGCGATTCCGGCGCGACGGCAGGACGTTCGTCAGGGGCGGCAAGCCCTCAGGCCGCACTCAGCAGCACGATGGCCATCGCGATGAAGGCCCCGAGCCCGGCAAAGAAGGACAGCGTGCGCAGCAGCGGGACCGCCAGCCAGTAGCACACGGCATGGCCGAGGCGGGCGAAGAAGTAGACGGCAGCCGCCGTGGTGACGGTGCCTTCGGCCAGCCCGGCGACGTGGGCGGTGAGCACCAGGGCCACGAATACGGGGAAGCTTTCCGTCACGTTGGCGTGGGCGGCGTAGGCGCGGCGCGCCCAGGCGGGCGGTGTTTCGCTTGCCTGCCGGAAGCCGGCGACACCGCTGTCCGCATTGTAGCCGGTGGCCCCGAGCAAGCCGAGGCGCAGGATGCGCTCCAGCGTATAGGGCAGCCACATCAAGCCGACGAGAACGGCGGTGAGGGTAAGCCAGGTCAGGTCTGCGGTCATGGGAACCTCCCCCAAGAGATCGTTGATGTCCGTTTGTCTACCTACCGTTCGGTAGAGAGTCAAGGGCGATCCCACCGGCCCCCTGATTCCGTCGCCGACCGACCGCTATAGGTGCCGGCCGTCCAATTCAGGCGCCGGCCGTCCACGGTAGGCGCCGGCTGTCCACTGTAGGCGCCGGCCGTCCACTGTAGGCGCCGGCCGTCCGTTGCAGGCTCCCTCACAATTCAATCGATTGACTTATTCGATCGTATGATATACACGGCGGGCATGGACCCCCGGATCGCACCACTCCCGCCGGCCGAAGCGGCGACGGACCGCGGCGACGTCACCCGCCAGAAGCTGCTGGCCGCCGCCATCGACGTGTTCGGGCGCCAGGGCTACGACGGCACCTCCACGCGGCGCCTGGCCCAGGCGGCCGGCGTCAACCTGCAGGCCATCCCCTACTATTTCGGCGGCAAGGAAGGGCTCTACATCGCCGCGGCGGAACACCTGGTGGTGCTCATCTCCGCCCATGTGGCGGCGAAGCGCGAGCGCCTGCGCAGCCGCATCGCCGAGGCCGACCGCTCGGGCGGGCTCGGCGTCGCCGAAGCCCGCGCGTTGCTGGCCGAATTGGCGGACACCGTCGCGGGGCTGTTCATCAGCCGGGAGTCGGAAGCCTGGGCACGCTTCATCATCCGCGAGCAGATGGCCCCCACCGAAGCCTTCCGGCGCATCCAGCGCGGCGTCATGCAGCCGATGATGGAGGTGGCCGGCCGCCTGGTCGCCACCCTCCTCGGCGAAGCGCCGGACAGCGAGCATGTGCGCCTGCGCACCCTGGCGCTGTTCGGCAGCATCCTCCTGTTCCGCACCGGCCGTGCCACCGTGCTGGCCCGGATGGAGTGGGCGGAGATCGGCCCGCGCGAGGCCCTCGCCGTGCGGTCGCTGGTGCGCGAACTGGTGGCCACGCTGACGCCGCAGGAGGTCGTGCCATGAAGCGCCGTCTCGCCATCCTGGCCATCGTGCTCGTCGCGGCCGGCCTGGCCGCCTGGCGTTTCGATCTGCCGGCCCGCCTGGGGTGGGTCGACGGCGAAACCGGCCGCCTCACCCTCTACGGCAATGTCGATATCCGCCAGGTGGAGCTGGCCTTCCGGGTCGGCGGGCGCATCGCCGAGATGGCGGTGGACGAAGGCGACCGGGTGGACCACGGCCAGGTGCTGGCCAGCCTCGATGCCCGGCCCTACGAGGACACCCTGCGCGCCCAGGAAGCCCAGGTGGCCATCCGCACCGCCACGCTGGACGAGCGCGTCGCCGGCCCGCGCGAGGCGGAAATCGCCCAGGCGCGCGCCACCGTGGCGGAGCGGCGGGCGGCACTCGACAACGCCGAACAGGCGCTGCAGCGGGCGAGCCGGCTGCGCGAAGGCACCACCATCTCCCAGGCCAGCCTGGACGAAGCCCAGGCGGCGCGCGACCAGGCGGCGGCCCGCGTCACCTCGGCCGAAGAAGCCCTGAACCTGCTGGAAGAGGGCACGCGGCCGGAAGAAATCGCCGCCGCCCGCGCGGAGCTGGAGCTGGCGGAAGCCAATCTGGCCTCGGCGCGAACGGCACTCGACGACACCGCGCTGGCCGCCCCCTCCACCGGCATGGTCCTGTCGCGCGTGCGCGAGCCGGGGGCCGTGGTGGCGGCCGGCGAGACGGTGTACGTGCTGTCGCTGGAAGCGCCCGTATGGGTGCGCGCGTACATCTCCGAGCCCGATCTCGGCCGCATCCACCCCGGCCTGGCGGTGGAGGTGGTGACCGACACGGCACCCGGCCGCCCCTATGCCGGGCGCATCGGCTTCATTTCGCCGGTGGCGGAGTTCACCCCGCGGGCGGTGGAAACCGCCGACCTGCGGGCCGACCTGGTCTATCGCCTGCGGGTGGTGGTCGATCGGCCGGACAGCGGTCTGCGCCAGGGCATGCCGGTGACGGTGCTGGTCGCCGACCCGGATCCGGCGGACGCCTCCCCATGACGACGCCCGCGGCGCCGGACCTGGTGCGCCTGGAGGCGGTGACCAAGCGCTTCGGCACCGCCGCCCCGCCCGCGCTCGACGCGGTGTCCGGCCAGATTCGCGGCGGCGAGATCACCGGGCTGGTCGGCCCCGACGGGGCCGGCAAGACCACGCTGATCCGCCTGATGACCGGGCTGATGCGGCCCGACGGCGGCAGCGTGCAGGTGCTGGGCTTCGACACCGGCCGGCAGGCTGCCCGCATCCACGGCGCCATCGGCTACATGCCCCAGCGCTTCGGCCTCTACGAAGACCTGTCGGTGGCGGAGAACCTGACGCTTTATGCCGACCTGCGCGGCCTGCCCAAGCCGGACCGCCCCGCCGTGTTCGACCAGCTTCTCACCTTCACCGACCTGAAGCGCTTCACCGCGCGGCTCGCCGGCCGGCTGTCCGGCGGCATGAAGCAGAAGCTGGGGCTCGCCTGCGCGCTGTTGCGCAAGCCGCGGCTGCTCTTGCTGGACGAGCCCAGCGTCGGCGTCGACCCCATCTCGCGGCGCGACCTCTGGGCCATGGTGGAGGAGCTGACCAGGGACGGCATCGGCGTCGTCTGGTCCACCGCCTATCTGGACGAAGCGGAAGCTTGCGACCGGGTGCTGCTGCTGAACCAGGGCAAGCTGCTGTTCGCAGGACTACCGGCGGACCTCACCGCCCGCGTTGCCGGCCGCGTCTTCAAGCTGGCCGGCGGCAGCGGGCAGCGCCGCCGGGTGCTGGCCGCAGCCCTGGAGCAGGACGGCGTGGTGGACGGCGTCGTCCAGGGCGAGGCGGTGCGGCTGGTGCTGGCCCCGGCGGAGGACGAAGCGGCACTCGCCGGCCGCATCGCCGGCGAGGGCCACCGCATCGCGCCGACGGAACCGCGCTTCGAGGACGCCTTCGTCGACCTGCTGGGCGGCGGCCCCGGCGGCCGTTCGGCCCTGGCGGAGTCGGCCACCCCCCTGCCCACGGACGACGGTGCACCGGTGATCGAGGCGCGCGGGCTCACCAAGCGCTTTGGCGATTTCACCGCGGCCGACGACATCACCTTTGCCATCCCGCGTGGCCAGATCTTCGGGCTGCTCGGCCCCAACGGCGCCGGCAAGTCCACCACCTTCAAGATGCTGTGCGGGCTTCTGAAACCCACGTCCGGCGAAGGCCGGGTGGCGGGGTTCGACCTGCGCCATGCCGGGGCCAAGGCGCGCAACCGGCTGGGCTACATGGCCCAGAAGTTCTCCCTCTACGGCGATCTTTCCGTCGCCCAGAACCTCGCCTTCTTCGCCGGGGTCTACGGGCTCAGCCGGCGGCGGCGGCGCGAGCGCAGCCAGCTCATGGTGGAGATCTTCGACCTCGGCCCGCATCTCGGCATGTCCGCCAAGGACCTGCCGTTGGGGCTGAAGCAGCGCCTGGCGCTGGCCTGTGCGGTGCTGCACGAGCCGGAAGCCCTGTTCCTCGACGAGCCCACCTCCGGTGTCGACCCCATCACCCGGCGGGAGTTCTGGTCCCACATCAACGGGCTGGTGGAAAAGGGCGTTACCGTGCTGGTGACCACCCATTTCATGGACGAGGCGGAATATTGCGACCGCATCTCGCTGATCTACCGCGGCCGCTCCGTGGCACTCGGTTCACCCGATGAGTTGAAGGCCGCGGTGGCCACCGCCGACGCCCCCGATCCCACCATGGAGGATGCCTTCGTGGCCCTGGTGCGCCGCTCGGAAGAGGCGGCGGCGGCATGAGCCCGGCCGCCCCCAGCCCGGCCGCCCCCAGCCCGGCCACCGGCCGCATGCGCCGCTTCGCCGCCCTGGTGGTGAAGGAAAGCACCCAGGTGGTGCGCGATCCGTCGTCGATCCTGATCGCCCTGGTGCTGCCGATGATCCTCTTGTTCCTGTTCGGCTACGGCGTTTCGCTGGATGCCACGCGGACGCGCATCGGCGTCGTGATGGAGGCGGCCACCCCGGTGATCCGCGACCTCGCCGCCAGCTTCCAGGCTTCGCGCTATTTCGAGGTGGAGCTGGGCCACGACCGCCGCCAGTTCGAGGACCGGCTGATCTTGGGGGAGGTGCGCGGCATCGTCGTCATCCCTGCCCAGTTCGCCGCCGAGGGAGCCGGCCGCGGCGCGCCGACCATCCAGGTGATCGTCGACGGCTCGGAACCCAACACGGCCAGCTTCGTGGAGAACTACGCCCAGGGCGTGGTGTCCCGCTGGGCGCAGATGCGCATGACGGACGTCACCGGCGGCCTCGCCGGCCAGCCCGCCATCGCCGTGGAGCAGCGCTTCTGGTTCAACCCGGAACTCGCCAGCCGCAATTTCCTGGTGCCCGGTTCCATCGCCATCGTGATGACGCTGGTGGGCACGCTGCTGACCGCCCTGGTGGTGGCGCGGGAATGGGAGCGCGGCACCATGGAGGCGATGATGGCCACGCCGGTAACGGCGGCCGAACTGCTGGCCGGCAAGATCCTGCCCTACTTCCTGCTCGGCCTCGCCTCCATGACCGTGTGCGTGCTGGCGGCGGTGTTCGTGTTCGCTGTGCCGTTCCGCGGCTCCGTCCTGGCGCTCTACGCCGTGTCGGCCTGCTTCCTGGTGCCGGCCCTGGGCCAGGGCCTGCTGATTTCCGCGGCCACCAAGAACCAGTTCCTTGCCTCCCAGCTCGCGCTGTTTTCCGGCTTCCTGCCGTCGTTCCTGCTGTCGGGCTTCCTGTTCGAGATCTCCTCGATGCCGGAGATCATCCAATACCTCACGCTCATCGTGCCGGCGCGCTACCTGATCCCGTGCCTGCAGAGCGTGTTCCTGGCCGGCGACATCTGGGCGATGTTCCTGCCGCACATGGCGGTGATGCTGCTGATCGGTGCGGTGCTGTTCGTGCTGGCGGCGCGCAACATGCGCAAGCGGATCGCCTGAGATGTGGCGCACCCGCCTACGGGCCCTGATCGTCAAGGAACTGCTGGCGATCCTGCGCGACCCGCGCGGCCGCCTGGTGCTGATCCTGCCGCCGATCATGCAGCTCGTGGTCTTCTCCTTCGCCGCGACGCTGGACGTGACCAACGTCGACGTGCTGGTGCTGAACCGCGATGCCGGGCGCTGGGGGGTGGAGCTGATCCACCGCATCGACGGCGCCCCCACCTTCGCCACCGTGGCGACGGTGGACAGCCCGGAGGACCTGCAAGCCGGCATCGACCGCCAGGACGCCATCGCCGCCATCCAGATCGGCCCGGAGTTTTCCCGGGATATCGCCGCCGGCCGGCCGGCCGAGGTGCAGGTGATCCTGGACGGCCGCCGCTCCAACGCCGCCCAGATCGTCGCCGGCTACCTCAGCCGCATCGTCGATACCCTGGCGCGCGAGGTGGCGCCGGCCAACCCCAACATCCCCGACCTCCAGGTGGTGCCGCGCACCTGGTTCAACCCCAACCGCATCTACCAGTGGTTCATGGTGCCCAACCTGGTGGCCGCCATCGCCATGCTGGTGGGGCTGGTGGTGACCGGGCTGTCGATCGCGCGGGAACGCGAGCTGGGGACCTTCGACCAGCTCATGGTCTCGCCGCTCAGGACGCACGAGATCCTCATCGGCAAGGTGATCCCGCCGATGATGATCGGCACCGTGCACATCACCGTCTACATCCTGGCCGCCGTGTTCGTGTTCGGGGTGCCGCTCAGGGGATCGCTGGTCCTGCTTTATGGCAGTGCGATCTTCTACCTCCTGGCGGTGATCGGCGTCGGGCTGTTCGTTTCCGCCCTGTCGGCCACCCAGCAGCAGGCGATCCTCGGCGCCTTCCTGTTCATGGTGCCGGCCATGCTGCTGTCGGGCCTGGCCACCCCCATCGACAACATGCCGCAGTGGCTGCAGCCGATCACGCTGATCAACCCGCTGCGCTACTTCCTGGAAATCGTCTGGGGCGTGTTCCTGAAGGACCTGCCGCCCGAAGAGATCCTGGCCGACACCATACCATTGGCGCTGATCGCCGTGGCGACGCTGGGCACGGCCTCGTGGCTGTTCCGCCGCCGCATGGAGTAGGGAGGGGTGCCCTTCTTCTATCGGCTTGCGCCGGCCGTTGGACCGGGAAGCCCCCGGCCCAACGGCCGGCGCAGAGTGCAGCACCGCAAGCACGGCCCGCCGGGGGAAACCCGAACGGGCCGTGCTGTGCGGTCGCCGGAAGGAAGACCCCACCGTGCCGTCAAGCCGTCACGACGCCACGGTCGTCACGTCCGCGGCCTACTCCGACAGGTCGATATTGGCCAGCAGGTCGGCGAAGAAGGCGTCTTCCGCGGCCAGGATCTCCGCCAGCTCGTCGGCCGGCGCGTAATCGATCTCCGTCAGCGTGGTTTGTCCGTACGCCTGGAAGGTCTCGGCGTTCACCGCCACCGCGAAGGCGTCCGACAGGGCCTGGATAACCTCCTCGGGCGTGCCGGCCGGCGCCCACACTGCGATGTTGGGCGGCAGGGCGAGGTCGATGCCCACCTCGCGCAAGGTTGGCAGGTCCGGGGCGACGGAGGCCCGCTCCTCGCTCAACTGGGCGAGCGGCACCAGGTTGCCGCCGTCCGCCTGGGGCATGATCGCCGACGCGTAGCCCAGCACCAGGTCCACGTCGCCGGCCACCGCCGCGGCGATCGCCGGGGTCACGCCGCCGAAGGGGATGTGGAACAGCTCGATCCCGGCCGCCCGCGCGATGGCTTCCGCCGCGATATGGGTGGCCCCGCCGGTGCCGGCACTGCCGTAGCTCACCTCGCCCGGATGGGCCGTGGCGTACTCCACCATGCCTTCGATGGTGTCGAAGGGCGCACCGGTGCGCGCGGCGATGACGTTGGGGCCGACGGCGACGCGGGCCACCGGCACCAGGTCGTCGAAGCCGTAGGGCAGCTCGCGCTGGTGCGGCGCCACCGTCTGCACCGAGCTGACGGCGAACAGCAGGGTGTAGCCGTCGGGATCGGCGCTGGCGACCGACGCGGCGCCCACCGTGCCGCCGGCACCCGGCCGGCTTTCCACCACCACCGGCTGGCCCAACTCCTCAGACAGGCCCTCCGACAAGGTGCGGGCGAGCGTGTCGGTGGCGCCGGGCGAGTAGGGCACCACGATGGTGATGGCACGGTCGGGATAGTCCTGGGCACCGGCCGACGCCGCCCCGAGGGCCAGCGCCGTGCCGATCATCAGTGCGGTGAACTTGCGAGTCATCGTACCTCTCCTGATCGGGTTGGGAGTTTCGGGTCCTTCGTCATGCCGCCCTCCCGCGGCCGTCACGCGGCGGCCGACAGGCGGTCGCGTACCGCGGCGGTGCCGGCGATGTGGCCGAGCCCCAGGGCACCCAGCAGGCCGTTGCCCGAAGCGTAGCCGCGGCTGCCGGAAAGCCCGCTGATGCCGACGGCGGCCCCGCCGCCGGCATAGAGGCCGGCAATCGGCTCGCCCCCGGCGGTGAGCACGCGGGCCTCGCGGTCGACCATCAGGCCGCCCTGGGTGTGCAACACGGCGGGGGCGATGCGGGTGGCGCGCAAATGGGTGTGCGAGAGGCCGCCACCCCAGGCGGTGCGTCCGAACGGGCAGGCCAACGTGCCATCGGCAGCGAGGGCTGTTTCCGCCAGGGTGTCGGCCAGCAGGTCGGGATCGGCGCCGATCCTGGCGGCCAGCGCTTCGGCGCTGTCTCCCGCGGCAAAGCCGCCGAGGGCGCCGAGTTCGGCGAAATCGGGCTGGCCGGCGCCCACCATCTCGGCGATGCGGTCGTCGTAGATCACGAAGAAGGGGCCGGTGCGGGCCAGCTCCTCATCGGCGAAGGCGGAGTAGCCGAGCGTCTCGTCGCCAAAGCGGGTGCCGGTGGCGTCCACCACGATCCCGCCCTTCTCCACCACCGTCCAGGTGACCAGCGTGCCGTGGGGATCGGCGAAGGAGGCGTGGGCCTGGTAGGCACCGAGATTGCCGAAGCCGGCGCCGAGGGCAGCACCCCAGCGCAACGCTTCGCCCTGGCTGCCGGGTGCGCCGGCATAGGGAGCGGCGGCGGCCACCGGGCAGTGGGCGGCCAGCAGGTCGGGGGCCGCGGCAAAGCCGTTGACCGCCAGCACCACGGCGGCGGCGGCGATGCGCGCGGTCTCGCCATGGGCGGTTTCGGTGACCGCACCCACCACGCGGCCACCCTCCACCAGCAGTTCGCGTGCCGGGTTGCCGAAGGCCACCGGGATGCCACGCGCGTCTGCCGCCTTCAGCAGGCCCGCCATCAGGGTTTCGCCGCGGCGGTCGGGCGGGGCGTGCAGCCGGTGCACGCTGTGGCCCACATGCTTATAGGTGTCGATCAGCGTCAGCTCGATGCCGGCGCGATCGACCAGCCACTCCACCAGCCGGGCGGAGTGGCCGGCCAGGCGTTCGGTGAGGTGCAGGGCCTCGTGCGGGCCGGTCACCGCCGCCAGATCGGCCATGTAGAGGTCCGGAGAGTCGACGATGCCGGCGGCGCGCTGGAAGCGGGTGCCGGCGCCGGGAATGGAGCCGCTGGACAAGACCGTGTTGCCCATGGGCCGGTCCTGCTTTTCCACCACCGCGACCTCGGCCCCCAGGTCGTTGGCGGCCAAGGCCGCGACGAGCCCGCAGCCGCCGGCGCCGATCACCAGCACGTCCACCACGGCGTCGTGGGAGGATGCGGCAGCGCCCGGCATCATGCCCCCCCGCCGCCGTGCGGGCTGTATTTCTGGGCAAAGGCTTCGGTGGTCAGCAGGCGCTTTTCCAACGCCCGCGCCTCGGCGTAGCCCATCAGGTCCATGATGTCGTCGATGCTGGCCAGGAGGTCCGGCCGGTCGATGGGCTCGCCGGTTTCGATCACGCCGCGCATCAGCTCCAGCGCCGTCGCCATGGCCTTGATGGCGGCGGCAGGCAGCATGCGCGGCAGGCTGACGCGGCGCACGCCCAGTTGGCGCAGGCGCGGCAGGGCGATCAGCGGCGTCGTCGGGCGCGAGCGGATGCCGAAGCCCATGTTGACGGACACCGGCACGCCGGCCGCTTCGACGATGCGGGCGATGTCGTCCTCGGTCTTCACCGCATCGGGGAAGATCACGTCGGCCCCGGCGGCCACATAGGCGGCGATGCGGCTGCACGCCCCCGCGATCCCTTCCATCGCCAGGGCATCGGTGCGCGCGACGATGACGAAATCGTCGTCGCGGCGGGCCAGGCACGCCGCTTCGATCTTCTTCACCATCTCCGCAGCCGGCACCACCTCTTTGCCCGGCATGTGGCCGCAGCGCTTGGGGCTGACCTGGTCTTCGATGTTGATGCCGACGGCCCCGGCATCTTCGAACTCGCGCACCGTGTGGTGGACGTTGACCGGGTTGCCGTAGCCGGTATCGGCATCGCAGGTGACGGGGATGGAGACCGCGCGGACGATGTTGCGGCACTGGTCCACGTTTTCCGCCAGGCCCATCACCCCCATATCGGCGATGCCCAGGCGCGAGTTGGAGATGGCGGCCCCGCTGGTCGCCGCCGTCTTGAAGCCGGCCGCCTCCACCAGGCGGGCGCTGTAGCCGTCGTAGACGCCGGGGGAGACGACCAGGTCGTCGCCGGCCAGGAGCGCGCGGTAGGCCCGCGCTTTCGTTTCAACCATCTGCAGCATCGAGGCTCCGGTGCCGGCGGCCTGCACCCGGCCGGCCGGATGCGGTGGCGGGTTCCCCGTCGGCCCCGGCAGCTTCCAGCCGGGCCGACAGGTGGGCGGCCGCCCGCTTGATGTGCGAGCGCATGAGGGATTCCGCCAGATCTTCGTCGCGCATCTGCAGCGCCCGCAGGATCTGCCAGTGCTCGTGATAGGCATCGGTGCGGCGGTTGCCCTCGTCGCCCGAGCGGCGGCGGTAGAGGCGGAACAGGTGGTAGAGGTCGCCGCACAGGGCATCGATGATGCGGGTGTTGCCGCTGGCCATGGCGAGGCGCGCGTGCAGGTCGAAGGCGGGCCGCGCGTTTTTGCGGCTGCGCGCGGCTTCCAGGTCCTCGAACAGCTTGTCCAGCTCACGCTCGCTGATGCGGCGGGCGGCCAGGCGCGCGGCATAGCCTTCGATGGCCTCGCGCATCTCGAACAGCTCGATCATCTCGCGCGGCGACAGGGTGACGACGCGGGCGCGCATATAAGGTTCGCGGGTGACGAGCTGGATGCCCTGGAGGCGGCGCACCGCCTCGCGCACCGGGCCGCGGCTGACGCCGAATTCCTGCGCCAGGCTGGTTTCGTTGATGATCTCGCCGGGTGCCAGTTCGCAGGCATCGATCTTCGCGAGCATGCGCTGAAAGACGTCCTCGCCGAGGGAAACTGCCTTGTCCATGCCGCCTCGATGCCTCGCCAAACCGTCAACACTTTTGGTTTGATGGGGCAAGGTGTCAACGGTTTTTGCAGACCGCGGTAGGATGGGTGTTGTCGGTCGCGTGCGTCTGTGCGGAATTATCTTTATTTATCAGTGCATAGCCTTCATTTCCATAACATCTATCTCAGACGCTCGCTGCCGGTTGCCGGCCAAGAGAGATCTCCGGTTCAAAAGAGTTGACAGTTTTGCCGCCACCTAGACACACTGGGGAGTGGGCTTCAGAACGGCCCCATGCGTTGGCATTCGGAGGACGGCGTGACGTGACCCGGTCGTGCGCCCGCGCACACAGCAGGGACGGCTTCAAGCGGTATGCGGACATCGCCGCCGCCGCACGCCGCCACGCCCGGCCGGTCGAAGAGCTTCCCTATGCCCTCCGCGTGCTGCTGGAGAACCTGGAGCGCCAGGGCCTCACCCGCCCCACGGCGACCGTCACCGAGGCCGATCTCGCCGCCGTCGTAGCGTTCGAAGACCATGCCGGACGCGGCCTGGCGCTGGCGGTCCCTAGGGTCATCCTGCCCGATTCCAGCGGCGTGCCGGCCTTGCAGGACCTGGCGGCCCTGCGCGATGCCATCCACCGCGCCGGCGGCGATGCCGCGGCCGTGGACCCGCGCGTGCCGGTGGACGTGATCGTCGACCATTCCTTGCAGGTGGACCGCGCCGGCACCCCCGATGCCTGCATCCACAACATGACGGTGGAACTGGAGCGCAACGCCGAACGCTACCGCTTCCTGCGCTGGGCCCAGGGGGCGTTCGCCGCGGTGCGGGTGTTCCCGCCCGGCTCCGGCATCATCCACCAGATCAACCTGGAGCACATTGCCGAGGTCGTGCGCGTCGGCGCAGACGGCTTCGCCTACCCCGATTTCGTGATCGGCGGCGATTCCCATACCCCCATGGTGAATGGGCTGGGCGTGCTCGGCTGGGGCGTCGGCGGCATCGACGCCGTCGCCGCCATGCTGGGCCAGGACTACGTGTTCTCCCTGCCCGGCGTCGCCGGTGTGGAGCTGGTGGGCAGCCTGCCCGCCGGCTCCACAACAACCGACCTGGCCTTGCACGTCACCCAGGTGCTGCGCGCCGCGGACGTGGTGGGGTGCTTCGTGGAGTTCTTCGGCCCGGCGGCGGCGGCGCTCTCGGTGCCCGAGCGCGCGACGCTCGCCAACATGGCCCCGGAATACGGCGCCTCGGCCGGCTACTTTCCCATCGACCGGCGGACCGTGGCCTATGTGGCGGATACCCGCTCGCCGGCCAAGGCGCATCTGGTCGACGCCTACGCCCGCGCCAACACGCTGTTCCGCGCACCCGGCAGTGCTGCGCCGGCCTATCCCCGGGTGGTGCGCATCGACCTGGCCGATGTGCGGCCGTCCGTCGCCGGGCCGAAGCGCCCGCAAGACCGGCTGGATCTCGCCGCCCTCCGCCCGGATTTCACCGCCCGGCTCGCCCGCCCCCTGGCCGAGGACGGGTTCGCCGTCGCCGATCCCGCGCTCCGCCCGGCACCCGGCCGGCTCGGCCACGGCAGCGTGGCGATCGCCGCCATCACGTCGTGCACCAACACCTCCAACCCGCGGGTGATGCTGGCCGCCGGCCTGGTGGCGCAGAAGGCCGCCGCCCTGGGACTGACGGTGCCGGCCCATGTGAAGACCTCTTTGGCCCCAGGCTCCCGCGCCGTCACCTTATATCTGGAGGAAGCCGGGCTGCTCGCCCCCCTGGAGCGGCTGGGCTTCCACGTGGTGGGCTACGGCTGCACCACCTGCGGCGGCAAGTCCGGCCCGCTGGGTGCGGAGGTCGCCGCAGAAATCGAAGCCGGCGGCCTGGTGGCGGCCGCCGTGCTCTCCGGCAACCGCAATTTCGAAGGCCGCATCCACCGTCTGGTACGGGCCAACTACATCATGTCGCCGCCGCTGGTGGTGGCCTTCGCCTTGGCCGGGCGGGTGGACATCGACCTGACGGCCGAGCCGCTGGCCCACACCGCAGAGGGGCGCGCCGTCCACCTGTCCGATCTCTGGCCGAGCGAGCAGGAAATCGCCCAGCATCTGCCGGTGGCCGAGGATGGCGACCGCCTGCGCCGCGCCTATGCGGACCCCGACGACGGCGCATCGTGGGGTCGACCGGATGCCGGCCCGGCCCTGTTCCCCTGGGATCCTGCATCCCACTACCTGGTGGAGCCGCCCTTCCTGGCCGCCGCCACGGCCGGCACCTGTTCCTCCCGCGATCTGGTGGGCGCCCGCGTGCTCGGGCTGTTCGGGGATTCGCTGACCACCGACCACATCTCCCCCGGCGGCGAAATCCCGGCCGACAGCGAAGCCGGCCGCTACCTGCTGGCCCAGGGCATTCCGCGTGACGCCTTCAACAGCTACGTGGCGCGGCGCGGCAACCACCATGTGATGACGCGCGCCACCTTCGCCAATCTGCGCATCAAGAACCGCCTGGTGCCGGGCCGCGAAGGCGGTTGGACGCGGCATGTCCCCAGCGGCGAGGTGGTGTCGATCTTCGAAGCGGCCCGGCGCTACCGCGAGGCCGGCGTGCCGATGATCGTCATGGCGGGGTGCGAATACGGCACCGGCAGCAGCCGCGACTGGGCCGCCAAGGGCACGGCCTTGCTCGGAGTGCGCGCGGTGATCGCCGGGTCCTTCGAGCGCATCCACCGCTCCAACCTGATCGGCCTGGGCGTGCTGCCGCTGGCCTTCGACGACGATGCCTCGGCCGACAGCCTGGGGCTCGATGGCAGCGAGAGCTACGATCTGGCCGGCACCGCCGCGGCCATCGCCGAGGGCGGGCGGGTGAGCGTGACCGCCCACCATTGCGACGGGCGCCGCACCGTCTTTGCCGCCAGCCCGCAACTCCTCAACGATGCCGAACGGCGCATCTTGTCGGACGGCGGGGTGCTGCCCCGCGTCTTCCACGCCATCCTCCGCGACCACAGCGCCGCGCGGGCACCGAGCCACGGAGCATGTCTTGCTTGATATCCTGCTGCACAACGCCCGCATCGTGTTCCCCGGCGACGGGGTGGTTCCCGGCGCCGTCGGCGTGAAGGACGGCCGCATCGCCGCCCTCCTGGCGCCGGGCGAAACCGAGGCGGCGGCGGAGGTGATCGACTGCGCCGAACAGTTCCTCATGCCGGGGCTGATCGATCCGCACACCCATTTCGGCTTCGGCTCCAACGACACCGACTTCCGCACCGAAAGCCGCTCGGCCGCCTTGGGCGGGGTGACCATGGCGTTCACCTTCCACCGCTCGCCCGACTTGCGGGAGTCCACCGGCCCGTGGCGCGACCGCGGCAACGCCCAGAGCTGCATCGACTTCGCCTTCCACTACGGGCTCACCAGCCAGCTCCATGTGGAGACGTTGAAGGAGTGCGCCGAGAGCTTCGGCGTGAACTCGTTCAAGTTCTACCTGATGTACAAGGGCGAGGCCGGGGCGGCGAAGGGCTTCACGGAGATCGACGACGCGCTCCTGTTCTCCACCATGCAGCAGGTGGCGCGCATCAAGGGCGGCGTGCTCGGCGCCCATTGCGAGAACGTGGAGGTGATCCGCGCCCTGCGTCCGCCGGTGAAGGCGGCCGGCCGCGACGACCTGAAGGCGTGGGACGACCAGAGCCCGGACTACCTGGAAGCGGAGAACGTGTTCCGCGTCGGCTACTTCGCCGACAAGGCGGAATGCCGCGCCAACATCGTGCACCTGTCGAGCCGCGAAGGGCTGGAGGTGACTGACTACCTGCGCTCCAAGCCGCGCTCCGCCCCGCTGCATGTGGAAACCTGCACCCATTACCTGTTCATGACGACCGACTGGCCGTCGCCGGTGGGCAAGGTGAACCCGCCGGTGCGCGGCCAGCGCGACGTCGATGCCCTGTGGCAGGCGGTGGCGGACGGGCGCATCGAGACGGTGGGGTCCGACCATGTGCCGCGCAAGCGTGCCACCAAGGGGCCGGACATCTGGACCGCCACCGCCGGTTTCCCCGGTATCGCCACGGTGCTGCCCATCCTCATCACCGAGGGCTACCACCGCCGCCGCGTGCCCATCGAGCGCATCGCCGCCGTTACCAGCGCCAATGTGGCCCGCCAGTACAACGTGCCGAACAAGGGCCGCATCGCGCCGGGCATGGACGCCGACCTGGTGCTGGTGGACCCCGACTGCGAACGCGTGGTGGACCCGGCCACGCTGGAGTCCTTCTCCGACTATTCGCCCTACGAAGGCAGGACGCTGAAAGGGTGGCCCACCGGCACCTGGGTCCGCGGCCGCCGCATCGTCGCCGACGGTACCGTGCTGGCCGATGTGGCCGATACCCCCGGCGGCCGCTTCGTGCCGCGCTGGGGCGACCTCTCCACCCGTCCCGCCAACTGAGAACCGGAACCACGGGATCCGACGCGCGATGAAACGCATCTGGGACGACTTCCTCACCGAACGGGACCAGCAGGTTCTCGCCGCCGCGGGCTACGGCAAGCGCGGCGGTTTCGGCACGCGCCCGGCCCTGTTCATCATCGACACCCAGTACAATTTCTGCGGCGACCAGCCCGAAGACATCCTGGACGGGCTGAAGACCTACCGCACCCATTGCGGCCGCGAAGGCTGGGCGGCGGTGGCGCGCATCGTGCCGCTCCTGGAGCTGGCGCGGCAGAAGAACCTGCCGATCTTCTATACCGAGAGCGAGCGCCGCCCGGACCTGATCGACAGCGGCGTGCAGGTGGGCAAGAACCATCGCGGCACGGAAAAGACGGTGGTGGAGGGCACCCACGCCACCCGCACGGTGGAGCCGCTGGCGCCGCGGCCGCAGGACATCCGCATCGGCAAGCGCAAGCCGTCCTGCTTCTTCGGCACCATCTTCATGAGCCACCTGAACTTCTTCGACGTGGACACGCTGATCCTGGTGGGCTGCACCACCTCGGGCTGCCTGCGCGCCACCGCGGTGGACGCCTATTCCTTCAACTTCAAGGTCGTGATCCCCGAGGAGTGCTCCTTCGACCGCTTCCAGGCGAGCCACGCGGTGAACCTGTTCGACCTCAACTGCAAATATGCCGACGTGATCCCCACCGACGAGGTGGCGGCCTACCTGGAAACCCTGCCGCGGCGCGAGCTGCCGGCGGGGTCCTGACGCACCATGGCGAGCCAGATCCAGCGCGCCGTCGTCACCGGCACCTCGTCGGGCATCGGCCGCGCCGTCGCGGTGCGTCTGCTGGGGCACGGCTGGCAGGTGACGGGGCTCGACCGTGTGCCGGGTCCGCTGGCCGGCCGCTCCGGCTTCACCGAGATCCTGGCCGACCTGGCCGACCGGGTGGAACTGGAAGTCGCCGCCGCGCGCCTGGAGGACAAGACGTGCCACGCGCTGGTGCACGCCGCCGGCCTGATGCGCGACGACCGCGACGAGGACACCCAGCGCTGCCACGGCGCCAACCTGTGGGCGCTGCATGTGGCCGCTGCCGCCAGGTTGGCCACAGCCGTGCTGGTGCACATGCCGGTGGGGCGCGGGCGCATCGTCTTCCTGTCCAGCCGGGCCGCCCAGGGCCGGGCCGGGCGCGGCTACTATGCGGCTTCCAAGGCGGCGCTGGACGGGCTCGCACGCTCGCTGGCGGCCGAACATGTGGGACGCGGCATCACCGTCAACGTGCTGGCCCCCGGCGCCACCGACACCCCGCAGCTTAGCGATCCGGCGCGCGCCGCAAGCCCGGTGCGCCTGCCGCCGCTGGGCCGCCTGATCGCGGCCGAGGAGGTGGCGGCCACCGTCGCCTTCCTGGTGGGAGCCGACGCCGGCGCCATCACCGGACAGACCATCGTGCAATGCGCCGGTGCTTCGCTGGCCGGAGCGTGGCCTGCGGCGAGGTGGCCCGGACCCGCGGAGACCCGGCCATGAAAGCGCGCACGTCGCTTGCCGAAACCGTCGCCGCCGGCGTCGTCGTCGCCTTCGGGCTGGCCACCATCTGGTTGTCGTCGGACTTCCCCATGGGCACGGTTACCCGCATGGGGCCGGGCTACGTGCCGATGGCGCTGGGCATCATCATCACCGCACTCGGCATCGCCATCGCCCTGTTCGACCGGTCCGACGAGCGCCCGCGGATCGTCGTCGCACTCAAGCCCTTCGCCATGATCCTCGGCGGCATCCTTCTGTGGGCGCTGACGGTCGACCGGCTGGGCTTCTTCGCCGCCACGGCCATCCTGGTGGTGTGCTGTGCCGTGGTGGAGGAGGGCAACACCTGGCGCACCGTGCTGGGCCTCGTCGTCTTCCTGTGCGCGGCCGGCTACCTCGTGTTCATCGAGGGGCTCGGCATCCCCTTGTCGGCCTTCGGGGAGTAGGCCCCCGTGGACCTGATCAGCGGACTGGCGCTGGGCATCGACACCGCCATCACCGGCGAGGCGCTGCTCTACTGCTTCATCGGCGTCACCGTCGGCATGTTCATCGGCGTGCTGCCGGGGATCGGGCCCTTGGCCGCGGTGTCCATGGTGCTGCCCATCACCTACCACCTGGAGCCGATGAGCGCCCTGATCATGCTGGCCGGCATCTTCTACGGCGCGCAGTACGGCGGCTCCACGGCGTCCATCCTGCTCAACCTGCCGGGCACGTCGACCACCGCGGTTACGGCCATCGACGGCTACCCCATGGCCAAGCAGGGCCGCGCCGGCATCGCGCTGTTCATCACCACCATCGCGTCCTTCCTCGGCGGCTGCTTTGCCATCGTGCTGCTGATGAGCTTCGCGCCGCTGCTGGGGCGCGTGGCCCTGCGGTTCTCGTCCGCGGAATACTTCTCCATCATGCTGCTGGGGCTGGTGGCCGCCTCCACAATGTCGCTGGGCTCCACCTTCAAGGGCCTGGTGTCGGTGGCGGCGGGCCTGCTGATCAGCATGGTCGGGATGGACCCGACTTCCGGCCATATCCGCTTCACCTTCGGCGTCCTGGAGTTGCAGGACGGGCTTAACCTGGTGGCCATCGCCATGGGCCTGTTCGGGGTGGCGGAGATCTTGAAGAACGCGGGCGCCCCCCGGCGCGACACCAAGAACCTAGAGAAGGTCCGCATCCGCGACCTGATCCCCACCCGCAAGGACATGTCGCAATCCTGGATGCCGATCCTGCGCGGCGCCGGCATCGGCTCCTTCGTCGGCATCCTGCCGGGGGCCGGACCGACCATGGCGGCCTTCATGGCCTATGCCCTGGAAAAGCGCGTGGCGCGCGACAAGAGCCGCTTCGGCCGCGGCGCCATCGAGGGCATCTCCGCCCCGGAAAGCGCCAACAACGCCTCGACCCAGGCCGCCTTCATCCCCACGCTGTCGCTGGGCATTCCGGGCGACGCCGGCATGGCGGTGCTGCTGGGGGCGATGATGATCCACGGCATCGTGCCGCGCCCGGAGTTCTTCTCCACCAACCCCGACCTGTTCTGGGGGCTGGTGGTCAGCTTCTGGGTCGGCAACCTGATGCTGCTGGTGCTCAACATCCCCTTGATCGGGGTGTGGGTGCGCATCCTGGCCATCCCACAGCGCCTGCTGTTTCCCGCGATCCTCTTCTTCATCTGCGTCGGGGTCTATTCCATCAACAACAACCCCTTCGACGTGATGGTGGTGATCGTCTTCGGCATCGCCGGCTACTTCATGAACATCTTCCAGTACCCGGCCGCCCCGCTGCTGATGGGCTTCATCCTGGGGCCGATGATGGAGCAGCACTTCCGCCGCGCGCTCCTCTATTCCCGCGGCGATCTGTGGACGTTCGTCGACCGGCCGGTGAGTGCGGCGTTCCTCGCCTGCTCGGTCGCGCTGATGGTGGTGGTGGCGCTGCCGACGCTGCGCCGCGCGGGGCGCCGGTCGCTCAAGTCCGACAAGGTGCGCGACGCGGCGATGGAGACGGAGGACTGAGATGGCCGAGATGCCCGACGCCGAAGCCCTGGTGCGCGACTTCCTCGCCGCCGTGGAACGCCGTGATGCCGGCGCCTGCCAGGCGGTGATGGCGCCCGCTATCGTGATGACTTTCCCCAGTGGGGTGCGCCACGCCGATATCCAGGCGCTGTTCGCGTCCTCCGGAAAGCGCTACCGCGCCGTCGCCAAGACCATCGAGCAGGTGGACGTGCTGGAGGGCGGGGACAGCACCGCCATCGTCTACTGCTTCGGCACGCTCTACGGCACTTGGATGACCGGCGAGGCGTTCTCGGGCATCCGCTTCATCGACCGCTTCGAGATCCGGGGCGGCCTGATCACCCGCCAGGATGTGTGGAACGACAGCGCCATCTTCCGGCCGGCCGCTCCGCCGCCAGCGTAGGAGCTTTTCGCGTCGTTTGGGTGCTGCTCCGCCGCGCGCGTCGGGTCCCCGCCATCGGTCAGCCGCTGTTCGAGTTGCCGCGCGACCCGATCATCGCGGAGGGACCTCCGACCTGCCTTGGAGGACGCGGGATGATTGCTTCGCTTTAGTGTGATCACAGATCACAGATCAAGCATCAATGATCTTGACCGTGCCTGGGGCCTATGGCACGCTTCCACCGAGAGCTGAAAACGGTCACGAAAGGCAAACCTTCGGCCGTGCGTCCGCTGCCGGGTCGGCGCCGACCAACCCCAGCTTCCCTTCGGTCCGACGAACAGCCTTGCCGGTAGCCGACATTGCGGCGCGCCCGTGCGCTGCCGCGGGGTCAATCCCGGCGCCGGGCCGGTTGAGGCCAAGCCCTCGGCCTCACCGGCAGCGACCCCGCCCGCGCTCCGCCCACAGGGCCGGCCGGGCCACCCACCGCATCCCACCAGGGAGGTGATCGACCGCCACCGCGCCTACCCCAATCCGACCCGGGCGGCTGCAGCCGGCACATGACCGGCGATGCCCCCAACAACAGAATCGGACACCAGGAGGAATACCGTCATGAGAAGACTCACCGCACTTCTGCTGGCCTCCACCGCCGTCGCCATGGCGGCGCCGGCCCAGGCCGAACCCCTGAGAATCGGGATCATCGAGAGCCTGTCTGGCTCGCAGACCTCGACCGGCCGGCTCTATTCCGCCGCCGTGCAATACGGTGTGGACATCATCAACGCGGCCGGCGGGTTCAACGGCGAGCCCATCGAGGTCATCGAGTACGACAATGCCGGCGGCAGCACCGGCGCGGCGGACGAGTTCCGCCAGGCGGTGGCGGACGGCATCCACATCGTCTTCCAGGGGGCGTCCTCGGCCGTCGCCGGCCAGATCACCGAAGACGTGCGCCGGCACAATATCCGCAATCCCGGCGACGAGGTCATGTACATCAACCTCGGGGCCGAGGCGATGTCGCTGACCGGCGACCAGTGCCACTTCTACCACTTCCGCTATGCCACCACCGCGCCGATGCGGGTGAACGCCCTGGTGAACGCCATGGCCGCCGCGGGCGAGCTGGGCACGCGGGTGTTCTCCATCAACCAGAACTACTCCTGGGGCCAGGACATGCAGACGGCCATCGAGGACGCTGCGGCAGCCGGCGGCTACGAGGTGGTCGAGGCGGTCCTGCACGACGTCAATTCGATCCAGGACTTTGCCCCCTACGTGGCGCGCATCAACGCCGCCGACCCCGATACCGTGATCACCGGCAACTGGTCGAACGACCTGCTGCTGTTGATGCGGGCGGCCAGCGAGGCCGGGCTGGACGTGCGCTTCGGCACGACCTTCCTCGACCAGCCGGGCAACATCGCCAATGCCGGCGACACCGCCATCGGCCACTACCTGGCCAACAACTACGTGCCCGACGCCGGTCCCGCGGAGTTCAACGACGCCTACCGCGACGCGGTCGGCCACTATCCGATCTTCGTGGAACCGCCGACCATCTTCGCGGTGGGCGCGTTGGCAGAGGCCCTTGAACAGGTCGACTTCGGCGGCGGCGACATCGACGTCTCCGCCATCGCCCTGGCGCTGGAGGCCGTGGTCTACGAAAGCCCGGTCGGGCCGATCACGGTACGCGCCGAGGATCACCAGACGATCCGCCCGGTGGTGGTGTCCCATGTGGTCCGGGGTGCCGCGTATCCCGTCGACGACACCGATCTCGGCTTCGAAGTCGTGGGTGTGGTTTCCGGCGAGGATGCCATCTATCCCGTGCAGGACTCCTGCGAGATGGAACGCCCGGACTGAGGCCTCGCGGCCAGGCAACCCGGCCGGCTTGATCTGGCTGGGTTGCCCGACTGCCCGGAGACCCCCGCGATGGAATTCATCATCATTTCCACGCTGAACGGCGTGATCTACGGCCTGTTGCTGTTCATGGTCTCGGCCGGCCTGACGCTGATCTTCGGCATGATGGGCATCCTCAACTTCGCCCATGCCTCCTTCTACATGCTGGGTGCCTATGTCGGGTACACCCTGGCGGCGCTCGTCGATTTCTGGGTCGGCCTGATCGTGGCACCGCTGCTGGTCGGCGCCGTCGGCATCCTGGTGGAACGCTACATGCTGCGCCGGGTGCACGCCTTCGGGCATGCCCACGAGCTGCTGCTGACCTTCGGCCTGGCGCTCATCTTCGAAGAGCTGATCAAGCTGTTCTTCGGCGATTTCCCGGTGAACTACCGCATGCCGGACGAGCTGCAGTTTGCCGCCTTCACCGTGTTCGGCACCGATTATCCGTTCTACCGGCTGTTCATCGGCGCCGTCGCCGTAATCATGTTCGTCGCCCTCTTCGTCCTGTTGGCACGCACGCGCATTGGCATTGTGGTGCGGGCGGCCGAACGCCTGCCGCGCATGGCCGAAAGCCTCGGCCACAACATCCCGCTGGTGTTCATGGGCGTGTTCGGGGTGGGTGCGGCGCTCGCCGGGCTGGCCGGTGCGGTCGCCGGTGCCTATTTCCCCACCAATCCGAACATGGCGCTGGAGCTGGGCGTCATCGTCTTCGTCGTGGTGGTGGTCGGCGGGCTGGGCTCGCTGAAAGGCTCGCTCGTCGCTTCGCTGATGATCGGGCTGTTCTCGTCCTTCTCCATCGGGCTCGACTGGTCGTTGGCGAGCCTGCTGGGCCTGGTCGGCCTCGGCGACTGGGCGGAGTCGGTGGGCGGCCTCTTCACCATGACTCTCTCGTCCGTCAGCGGCACCATCCCCTTCCTCCTCATGCTCGTCATCCTGCTGGTGCGTCCGGCCGGGCTGATGGGCGACCGCAACTGAGGGGGTGCTGATCCCGTGAGAACGCCGCTCCTCATCGCCGCCGTGCTGGTGCTGCTCGCCGGCGTGCCGCCCTTCCTCGACCTCGGGCTGCAGAACGCCCTGGTGAACGTGCTGATCGCCAGCCTGTTCGCGCTCGCCTTCAACCTGCTGGTGGGCCAGGCCGGCCTGCTCTCCTTCGGCCACGCCGCCTATTTCGGCGTCGGCGCCTTCGCCACCCTGCACCTGATGCGCGTGGTGGAGGACGGATTCGGCTTCCCCACCCCCTTGCTGCCGTTGGCCGGGGCGGCCTGCGGGCTGGTGGTCGGCGCCATCGCCGGGTTCTTCGCCACCATGCGCTCCGGCGTCTACTTCGCGCTGGTCACGCTGGCGATCGCCGAGCTGTTCCACGCACTCGCCCCGCGCTGGCAGGGCCTGTTCGGCGGCGAGGCCGGGCTGTCGTCCATGCGCATGCCGTGGCAGGGCGTCACCTTCGGCTCGACGCTGGAGGTCTACTACCTGGCGCTGGCCTGGGTGGTGGTCTCCATCTGCCTGCTCTGGGCCTACACCCGCACACCCTTCGGCCGCCTCACCCTGGCGTTGCGCGACAACGAGCAGCGGGTGCGCTTCCTCGGCTACGACGCGCACGCCACCAAGGTGATCGTGTTCGCCATCTCCGCCATGTTCTCCGGCATCGCCGGGTCGCTGCAGGCGATGTCCAACGAGGTGGCCAACTACTCCCTGTTCTCCTCCCACGTCTCCGCCCAGGTGGTGCTGCACGCCTTCGTCGGCGGCTCCACGGTGTTCTTCGGGCCGCTCCTGGGCGCTGCCGTCTTCACCCTGTTCGCCTACCTGATCTCCGACCTCACGCGCTCCTGGCTGCTGTACCAGGGCCTCATCTTCGTCCTGGTCATGCTGTATGCGCCCACCGGCATCGGCGGTGTGGTGCAGTACCACGCCCGCCACTGGCAGCGGCTGGACTGGTCGCGGCTGGCCGGCCCCTACGCGCTCGGCAGCCTGGGCGGCGTGTTGGTGGCGGCTGCCGCGGTGTTCCTCACCGAAACCTTGAGCGTGCTGTTCGACGAGCCCTACGCCGTCGCCCGCCGCGATGCCGGCGGTGCCTTCCCGCCGTTCGCGGCGTTCGGCACCGGGTGGGATCCCCTCAGCCCGCTGACCTGGCTGCTGCCGCTGGCGCTGTTCGGCGTCGGGCTCTACGTGCTGACGCGCGCGCGCCGTGCCATCGGCGAAGAGTGGGAGGCCATCCGCAGTGCCCCCACCGCCGCTGCCGCCGCTGCCGCCGCGGCAAGCCGGGCGGGGAGCTGACGGCCATGGACGCACCCACTCCCGCCCTCCAGTTCGTCGGCGTCACCAAGTCTTTCGGGCAGGTGTCGGTGATCCGCGGCGTCACCCTCGACGTGCCGGCCGGGGAGCGCCATGCAGTGATCGGCCCCAACGGGGCCGGCAAGTCCACGCTGTTCAACCTGGTCTCCGGCCTGTTCCCGCTGACGGAGGGCGACATCCGCCTGAAGGGCCGCTCCATCGCCGGCCAGCCGCCCCACCGCATCAACCGCAGCGGCCTGGCGCGCTCGTTCCAGATCACCAACATCTTCCACCGCCTCAGCGTGTTCGAGAACCTGCGCATCGGCATGCTGGCGCGCCACGGCATCCGCTACGGGCTGTTCCGCCCGGTCGCCCGCCTGCGCCGCATCAACGAGGAAACCCGCGAGATCCTCTCGCTGGTGCGCCTGGACGCGCGGGCCGACGACATGGCCGGCGACCTCACCTATTCCGAACAGCGGGCGCTGGAAATCGGCATGACCCTGACCACCGGGGCCGACGTGATCTTGCTGGACGAGCCCACCGCCGGCATGTCGCGCGATGAAACGGCGCGTGCGGTGGACCTGATCAGAGACGTCACCCGGGGCAAGACGCTGCTCATGGTGGAGCACGACATGAGCGTCGTGTTCAGCCTGTGCGACCGCGTGTCGGTGCTGGTCTACGGCGAGATCCTGGCCACCGATACGCCGCACGCGATCAGCGCCAACCGCGAGGTGCAGCAGGCCTATCTGGGCGAGGAGGCGGCCCCATGAGCCTTCTGGAACTCAGCGGCCTACACGCCCATTACGGCAAGAGCCACATCCTCCACGGCGTCGACCTGGCGGTGCCGGACGCCACCATCGTCTCCCTGCTCGGGCGCAACGGGTCGGGCCGGTCGACCACCTTGAAGGCGATCATGGGCCTGGTGCGGCCCTCGGCCGGCTCCGTCCGCCTCGACGGGCGCGATCTCACCGGCCGCCGCCCCTACGACATCTGCCGCTGCGGCATCGGCTTCGTGCCGGAGGAACGGCTCGTCTTCCCCAACCTGACGGTGGAGGAAAACCTGGTGATGGGCCTGCAGAAGCCGCCCGCCGGCACCGCGGCCTGGACCATCGAGGAGATGTACGCCTACTTCCCGCGCCTGAAGGAGCGCAGCACCATCCGCGCCGGCTACCTGTCGGGCGGCGAGCAGCAGATGCTCACCATCTGCCGCTCGCTCCTCGGCAACCCGCGGGTGCTGCTGATCGACGAGCCGACGGAGGGCCTGGCGCCGCAGATCGTCGAGGTCGTCATGGAAGTGATCCTCGACATCGGGCGGCGCGGCATCGCGGTGGTGCTGGTGGAGCAGAAGCTGACCATCGCGCTCAAGGTCGCCGCCCAGGTGATGGTCATGGGCCACGGCGAAATCGTGTTCACCGGAACGCCCGGGCAATTGGCCGACAACCCCGAAATCCGCCACGCCTGGCTGGAGGTCGCATGACGGCGCCACCCCCGGCACAGGCGGCCCGACCCGTGGGCTGCGCGAAGCGAGGACGCGAGTGATGACCCTGTTGGACCGGATGCGCCCACGGCCCCAATTGCGCGTGCTGGTGACCGCCGGTGGCGCCGGCATCGGTGCCGTCATCGCCCAGGGGTTCCTCGAAGCGGGTGCCAGGGTCCTGATCTGCGACATCGATGCCGCGGCGCTCGCCGCCTTTGCTGCCGACCATCCCGACGTGCTGACCAGCGAGACCGACGTGTCCGACCCCGCGGCGGTCGACCGGCTGTTCGCGGACGTTACGACGCGCCTCGGCGGGCTCGACGTGCTGGTCAACAATGCCGGCGTCGCCGGCCCCACCGGCCCGGTGGACCAGCTCGCGGTCGACGAGATCCGCCGCACCTTCGAAGTCGACCTGATGGGCCAGTTCCAGGTGGTGCGCCTGGCCGTGCCCATGCTGCGCGCCAGCGGCGACGGGACCATCATCAACATGTCGTCGGTGGCTGGCCGCCTCGGCTACCCGCTGCGCACGCCTTACGCCGCGGCCAAATGGGGGGTGGTCGGGTTCACCGCCAGCCTGGCCAAGGAGCTGGGGCCGGACGGCATTCGCGTCAACGCCATCCTGCCCGGCGTGGTGCGCGGCCCCCGCATCGAGCGCGTGATCCGCGACCGCGCGGCGGCGGCCGGCGTATCGTACGAGGACATGGAAGCCCAGTACCTCAAGCTCAGCTCGCTACGCCGCATGGTGGAGCCGGAGGACATCGCCACCATGGCCTTGTTCCTGTGCTCCCCGGCCGGGGCCAACATCTCCGGCCAGGCGATCAGCGTGTGCGCCAACGTGGAAACCCTGTGACCTCAGCCCGTCCTAGCCGGAGAAAGACGCGTCCCATGGCCCAGAGCCCCCGCAAGGTCATCATCACGTGTGCCGTCACCGGCGGTATCCATACGCCGACCATGTCGCCGCACCTGCCGATCACGCCGAACGAGATCGCCGAGGCGGCCATCGGGGCGGCCGAAGCGGGTGCCGCCATCATCCACCTGCACGCGCGCAACCCCGAGGATGGCCGGCCCAACCAGTCCCCCGAAGCCTTTGCCGCCTTCCTGCCGCGCATCAAGCAGTCCACCAACGCGGTGGTGAACCTGACCACCGGCGGCAGCCCGACCATGCTGGCCGAGGAGCGGGTGCAGCCGGCCCTGCGCTTCAAGCCGGAGGTCGCCTCGCTCAACATGGGGTCGATGAACTTTGCACTCTTCCCCATGCTCAACCGCTACCAGACCTGGAAGCACGACTGGGAACCGGACTACCTGGAAAAGACGCGGGACGTGGTGTTCCGCAACACCTTCAAGGACATCGAATACATCCTGACCTCGTGCTCAAACAACGGCACCCGCTTCGAGTTCGAGTGCTACGACATCAGCCACCTCTACAACCTCGCCCATTTCCTCGACCGCGGGCTGGTGAAGCCGCCGCTGTTCGTGCAGTCGGTGTTCGGGATTCTGGGCGGCATCGGCACCCACCCCGAAGACGTCGTCCACATGCGCCGCACCGCCGACCGGCTGTTCGGCGATGCCTACCGCTGGTCGGTGCTGGGCGCCGGACGCCACCAGATCCCCGTGCTCACCATGGCCGCGGCCATGGGCGGCAACGTCCGGGTGGGGCTGGAGGATTCGCTGTGGATCGGCCCCGGCCAGTTGGCCGAAAGCAACGCTGCCCAGGTCACCCGCATCCGCCAGGTGCTGGAGGGGCTGGGCCTGGCCGTGGCGACGCCCGACGAGGCGCGCGAGATGCTCTCGCTGAAGGGCGGCGACCAGGTCGATTTCTGAGGCCCGGTGCCGATAGCCGGTGCCAATGGCCGGTGCCAATGGCCGGTGCAGTTCTGGCTTGCGCCTCGCACACCTGCTGCCGGGTCTCCGCCTACCTCACCCTCGTGTTAGAGCATTTCCCGTTCAGTCTGCACCGCCCGCTCCCCGCCCGGACGCCCAACCCATTGGAGAATATTGGGTGGCCGGGCGGGGGTGCGGGCCGAAACCGCCCCAATGCGGTGAAAACCGCGCTACCTAAGATGGTCCCCGCCGCGGAGCCCGCCGATGCCTGAAGCCGCCAAATCCCAGCGCCCCGAGCCGCCGACGCTCGACCGGTTCCCCCACCGCACCTACGACAAGCTGCGCTACCGCGACACCGACCGGCAGGGCCACGTCAACAACGCGGTGTTCGCCACGCTGCTCGATACCGGGCGGACCGAGCTGTTCTACGACCCCGACCGGCCCTTCGCCGATACCGGCTGCACCTTCGTCACCGCCCGGCTGACCATCGACTTCCTGGCGGAGATCAACTGGCCCGGACGCGTCGACGTCGGCACGCGCATCGGCAAGATCGGGCGCAGCTCGACCACGGTGGACCAGGCGCTGTTCCAGGACGGCCGCTGTGTGGCGACCGCCACCGCCATCGTCGTCCAGGTGGGAGCCGACGGCCGCGGGCAGGCGTTTTCGCAGCATGCCATCGACGTGCTCACGAGCTACGGCCCCGGCCTTGCGGATTAGAGCGCTGTCGCGCTTTGCCGTCCCGGTGCCAGCCCGCTCAGGGTAGCTTCGACAGGCCCGCCGCCGCGGCCGCCTCGTACTCCGATTTGTAGTAGCGGTGGATCCACAGATGGGCCGAGCGGATATCCAGCGCGATGGCCCGCCTGGCCGACGCCCGGTCGCGCCGGGCAATGGCGTCGATGGCGTCGTTGTGCACCTTGTAGCCGATGTCGAAGATCTTGAAGAACCGGTCGGTGTCGGATCGCAGCATGGCGAGGATCGGCCCGGTGCGCAGCCACAGGCTGGAGATGATGTCGAGAAGCTGGGGATAGGCGGCGGCCTTGTAGATCTCGAAATGGAAGGACTGGTTGCCGGACAGCGCGCCCTCCAGGTCGGCCGACCGCAGTGCCGCCCGCATGGCGTCGTTGTGGACCTTCAGGCGGTCGATCAGGCGCGGGTCCTTCGACGAACAGGCTTTCTCCGTCGCGAAGCCCTCAACCTCGATGCGGATCCGGATGTATTCCTCGTGCACGCTGTCGACATAGGAGGCGACGCGCAGCAGCCGGTCGGAGGACTGCTCCAGCGCCTTTTCCGCCACCAGCCGCTTTGTCGCCTCGCGCACCGGCATGGGGCTGGTACCGAACGCCTCGGCCAGCCGGCGGATCGAGACCGGCTCGCCCGGCAGGAACTGGCCCTTCAGCAGAGCCAGGCGGAGGCTCTGGTAGACCCGTTCCTGAACCGTGGAGACATCCACCGGAGCTAGCTCGATGCCCATGTCCGCTTTCCGAACCGTTCGACGCAGGACATCCCGAGCCCGGCGCCTCCACGAGAGTTAGCCCGGATTGCCCGCGAGGGTTAGCGCGAATTTCACCGCGCACGACTGGGATAGAGCCCGGCCCGGCATCCGGACCGCCGTCGCGGCCGCCCCCCTTGCCGGCCGTAGACCGCGGGCGGCTGGACAAACGCGCTCCCCGGTCTCCCCGGCGTCAGCCGTGGCTCCGGCACAAAACGTCACCCATGGGTTCGGGCTGGACAAGGCGAAACGTGGCGGACCCGGCGAGACTCGAACTCACGACCTCTGGCTTCGGAGGCCAGCGCTCTATCCAACTGAGCTACGGGTCCAGGACGTCTTTGCGTCAGCGGCACCAGCCCACACCCTCGCCCGGCCTCCCAACGACAGCGTGCTTGGGGTGACCGGGCGGCGGTGTGGGCCGGCCCCGTTCCGCCGTGGGGAGGAACGGTGCTGAAGAGCGCGGCACCCTAGCGCCGGGGCGGCGGATTGCCAAGGCCGATGCGCGCGGGTGCGGCTGGCGCCGCAGCCAGATCTCGGCTCAAATCTCGTCCAGCCCCATTTCCGCCAGCGCCGCCTCGGCATCGGCGACGCCGGCGCCGGAGGGCAGCGGCGCCGCCGGGTCCAGCACGAAGCTGGCGATGTCGCGCGTCGGCATGCCGCGCAGCACGTCGCGCAGCAGCATGTGGTAGCCGTTGGGATAGACGGCCAGCCGCACGGTGCCGGTGGGCACCGCTTCCACGACGCGGCGCTGGCCCGGCACCGGCACCACGTTTTCGTGGGCGCCGTACATCACCAGCGTCGGCACCCGCACCGCTTCCACCGCATCGTAGGCGGCGTCGATCAAGCGGGTGAGGCCGGCCAGCGCATCGGCACGCGTGTCCTTGATGACCAGCGGATCTTCCCACAGCTCGCGCTGGGTCTCGCGGTCGTCGGTGGGGCGGCCGACCACGCCTTCACCGCGCGAGGTGATGCCGCCGAACCCGTTCTCCGCCAGCCACAGCATGGCCAGCATGGGGTCGGGCAGGGCATCGCGGTCGAGCGCACCGGGTGCCACCAGCACGTAGCGGTCGGCCGGCGGCGGGCGATCGGATGCCGCGGCCACCAGCACCACCGAGCCGCCCATGCTTTCCCCCAGCACCACCAGCGGCAGGTCGGGATAGCGATCGCGGACGAGGCCGGCGACGGCGTTGAGATCGGCCACCATGGTCTCGGTGTCCGGCCAGATGCCCGGCCGGTCGGTGGCGCCGAAGCCGCGCTGGTCGAAGGCGTAGGTGGTGATGCCGTCGGCCGACCAGGCGTCCGCCGGCTCCTCGAAGGCGTTGGAGTAGTCGTTGAAGCCGTGCACGGCCAGCAGCACCGCCCGGGGTTCGCCCTCGGCATCCCAGTGGCGCACCGGCAGGCGGTAGCCGTCGGCCGCGATCACCGCCTCGCCATCGTCGGCCCAACGGGGAGCCGACACGGCCGGCCCCATGGGCTGGTAGCGGGTGGCGCACGCCCCCAGCAGCAGCAGGGCCGCCAGGGCCGCCAGGGCCAAGGCGCCCCGTGCCAGGCGCGGCCGCCCGGTCATGGCCGCCGGCCGGGCCGCGGCCCAGGAGGATGTGCCGGTGCCACGGTCATTTGGGGGCGTCGTCGCCGACCATGGTTTCGAGCACCCGGGTGACCATGCCATCGATGATGTCCAGGTCCTCGCCGGCGCCGACCACCACGATGATCTGGCGGTCCTGGATGCAATAGACAGTGTAGAGCTCGTCGGTCCGCACCGATTCCGCCCAGGCCGCAGAGTCGGTGCGCGACAGCAGCCGCAGCCCGAGCTGTTCGAAGGCGTCTTCGCCCGCGGCAATGCAGGCATCCACCGATCCCAGCGTGCCGAAATCAAGCCAGTTCATCGACATGGAGACGGCCGATGCCGCCGTACTCCACAACACCACCGCAGCCACGGTGGCCCCCCCCAGTGTTGCGCGCACTCTATCCCTCCGGGCTGGTCGGACACCGCTCGGCCGAACGGGTTGCCCCCGCATCGGCTGCGGGTCCGTCTTCACGCAGTCGCCGGGGGCGCAACGCTGCCCCCGAGCGCCAGCTAGCCTGCGCCATGCGGCGGCTTCAGGGCGAGAGGGTGGGAATTGTGTCGGTACGGTCAGTTCTTGCCGGAAGTGCCGCCGAAGCTGTCGAGGATGCTGACCACGGTGGCATCGACGCTGTCGAGATCGGTCCCGGCCCCGACGACAACGATGATCCGGCTGTCGGCGATGCAATACACGGTGTAGAGCTCGTCGGCGTTCGCCGCTTCGGCCCAGGCGGCCGACGCCGTGCGTGTGAGCACCGAAAGCCCCATGCGGTTGAGCGCGTGCTCGCCTTCGTCGAGGCATTCGTCGAGCGTACTGATGTCGCCGAACTCCAGCCAGTTCATCGACATCGACACGGCCGAGGCCGCCGACGTCCACATCACCGTCGCGACACCTGCTGCGACCGCTGCCTTCCACATCATTCCTGTCTCCCCTCCAAGGCCGCTCAATCGGCTCTCAGGTTGATGATAATGGGATTGGCCGGCCGACCGGAAGCATCCGTGGACTACGGTGGCATGCTTTTCGGCCGCACCGGACGTACCGGCGTTCAGCCGCCGGACTGGGCGGCCTCCTCGCGCACCCAGGCCCGAAAGGCGGCGACCTTGGGCAGCTTCAGGTTCTCCCCGGGGCAGACCAGGTAGTAGGCGAACACCGTGGCCTCGGCGACCGACGGCGGGAAGGGCCGCACCAGGCGCCCCGACTTCAGGTCGCCCAGCACCAGGGCGCCGCTGGCCAGGGCGACGCCGTGGCCTTCTGCCGCCGCCTCCACCGCCATGCTGTCGGCTCCGAAGCGCAAGCCGCGCTCGGTGTCGATGTCGTCGATCCCGGCGGCGCGCAGCCACATGCGCCAGGTGGGGGCGGACTCCTGCTCCATCTTCCACTGCACGTGCAGCAGCGTGTGGGCGCGCAGGTCGCCCGGCGTGCGCAGGGGCGGACCGCGCTCCAGCAAGGCCGGGCTGCACACCGGAAAGGCGGCCTCCGGCATCAGCAGCTCGGTGAAGAGGCCGCGATAGGCGCCACGCCCGTAGCGCAAGGCGACGTCGATGCCGTCGCTGAAGGTGGCCAGCGCGTCGCTGGCGTCGATGCGCACGTCCACTTCCGGATGCGCCCGGTGGAACCGTTCCAGACGCGGCACCAGCCATTTGGCACCGAAGGAGGGGGCGACGCTCACCGTGAGGATGTTGGTGGTGGCCGGGCCGCGCATGGCGTCTGCCGCTTCGGCCAGCCTGTCGAAGCCGTCGCCCAGGGCGGGCAGGCCGGCGCGGCCGGCCTCGGTCAGCTCCAGGGCGCGGGTGAGCCGGCGGAACAGCGGCCGGCCGACATGGGCCTCCAGCGCGCGCACCTGCTGGCTGATGGCGGCCGGGGTGACGTTCAACTCGTCGGCTGCCGTCTTGAAGCTGAGATGGCGTGCCGCGGCTTCGAAGGCGCGCAGGCCGTTAAGGGGAGGAAGGCGCCGGACCATGATGCCTATACGATAGCATATCTATCTTATGCGGCAATGACTTCTCGTTTGTCCAGCGCGGGGATCGGCCGAAATATGGGGGTAGACGACACGCCGGTCCCCGATCCGACGGTCTACAGAAAAAACTTTCTAATGGATCGGATGGCCCGGGCAATCGCGAAGGAGACGCGTGATGAGCATCGCACATGCCTGGATCCTCACCCGCCCCGAGTACGGCCCCCATATCCAGGCCGCCCTGGAGACCCGCACGGCGGCGCTGACCGCCGCGGCCTCGGCTTCGTGGCGCGGCCTGCGCACCCTGGCGGTGTGGCCCGTGCGGGCCCTCGGGCGCGCCGTGCGGCGCCACGCCGTGCTGGACCAGCTCGGCCGGCTCAGCGACCGCATGCTGAAGGACATCGGGGTGTCGCGCAGCGAGATCGCCGGGCTTGCGCAGCACTATGCCGTGCATCCCGGCGTCCGCCTGGAACTCGGCGACCTGCAGCGCAGCCGTGCCGCAGCGCCGCGGGTGACCGACGCCGGTCCCGCCGCACCCGCTGGGCCTGCCGCGTCTACCTCACCTGCCGCGCAGGAGTGGCCGGTCCGCCGCACGGCGCCGGCGCAGGCGGTGCCGCCGATCGCTCCGGCGGTTCGCCGCCCCGTCCGCCCCATGGGGCGTCCCGCCCCGGTCGGCTGCGGTTAGGACTTGGGACCAGGAGCCGGAGGGTGGGCGGGGTCGCGGCCGCCTTCCGGTTCCACCGACGCGTCTGGCGACTTGTCACGAGACAAAGCCGGCCGCATGTGCGAGGTCTGGGGCGTCATTCGGAACCCGTGCGCCGCCCCATGGACCAGATGCCCGCCAAGGCCCCCCTCCCGGACACTGCCGAAGCGGCCGTTGCGGCCGCCGATGCCCTGAAGTCCGCCCCCTTCTTCCAGGTGCCGTTCTACTACCTGCGCCACGGCGAGAGCTCCTACAACCGGGCCGGGCGCATCGCCGGGTCCGTAGACCCGGAGTTGACGGAGCTCGGCCACGCCCAGGCGGAGGCGGCAGCCGATGTGCTGGAAAGCCACGCCATCCGCACCATCCACGCCAGTGCCGCCCGCCGCGCCTACACCACGGCCGAGCCGCTGGCCCGCCGCCTGGAGCTGCCGGTCCATCGCCACGCCAGCCTGTGGGAGCGCAACTGGGGGGTGCTGGAAGGCGAACCCCTGGCGCTGCTGACCGACCGCTCGATCACGGCCGACGGCGGCGAAAGCCTGGTCGACTTCAACCTGCGCATCATGCAGGCGCTGGCGGCCCTGCCGGGCGACCGGCCGGTGCTGGTGGTCGGCCATTCCGGCACGCTGAGGGTGCTGCGCATCGTGCTGGGCACCGGCGACATCCCGCCCTCCATCGGCAACGCCCTGCCGATCCGGGTGGAGCCACCCGCGGCTGCCGGAGCGCCGTGGCGGCTGATCGAGCTTTCGTGATCGGCGGCCGCCGGATTGCCGCCTCGGTGCCCCAACCGCCGCCCGGTTCGCCCCATTCCCGTCACCAGCCGGCGCCATCTTCCAGGCCATGAGATACGTTGCCAAAATCGCCCTTTCCGCCGTCCTCTGGGTGGCCGCGGCCCTGCCCGCCACCGCCCAGACCGAGACGCTGGACACCCCCCAGCGGATCCTGGTGCAGGAGATCCTGGCCGAGATCCGCCGCATCGATACCCTGCAGGCCGACTTCGTGCAGGTGAACCCCAACGGCTCGCGCTGGACCGGCACCTTCTATCTCGACCGGCCGGGCCACATGCGCATCGAGTACGACAACGAGCCCTACCTCTACGTCGCCGACGGCAGCTTCCTCAGCTACTACGACGGCGAACTGGACCAGCGCAGCGACATCCCGCTGGGCCAGTCGCTCGCCGACTTCTTCGTGCGCGAGCAGATCGGGCTCGATGACGACGTGACGGTGGTCGATGCCGGGCATTCCGGCGCCAGCGTCTATGCCACCGTGGTGCAGACCGACGATCCCGGCGCCGGCACGCTGACGCTCTACCTCACCGACCAGCCGCGCGCGCTGGAGCGCTGGGTGGTGGTGGACGGCCAGGGCCAGCGCACCGAGGTCACCTTGACCTCGCGGCAGACCAACATCCCGCTGTCGGGCGATCTGTGGCGGGCGCCGCGGCCGGAGCGCGACTACCGCAACGACTGACCGCGGAGGCCGGCGGCACCGCTACCCCACGCTGTCGCCGGCATCGCGTTCGTCGGTGCCCAAAGCTGCGGCCAGGCTGTGGCTGGCCGAACCGGGCCGCAACGGCTTGGGCTGGCCCGTGGCGGGTGCCCATCCGGCCAAACAGATCACCTCGAAGGTCGCCGTGATGCGGCCTTCGGCGGTGCCGAACTTCTCCCCGTAAAGGGCCGCGGCCTCCACCCAGAAGCGCCGCGGCAGCACCCGGCGGTCGCGCAGGCGGTGGGCGGCCGTCTGCCCCATGCCCCGCAGGTCGGCGATCAGGCGGAACAGGCTGGGATAGGTCACCGTCACCGTCTGGCTGTCGGCCACCGGCAGGGCGAAGCCGGCGCGCTGCAGCAGCCCGGCAGCGTCGCGCAACTGCACCAGGGGCGACAGGCGCTGCGACGCCCCGCCCAGCACCCGCGCTTCGGCCTCCACCAGCACCTGGCGCAGCTCCCACAGGGTCTCCCCGCCGATCAGGGTGGCGAGGAACAGCCCATCGGGTTTCAGCGCCCGGTTGATCTGCACCAACGCTCCCGGCAAATCGTTCACCCAGTGCAGCGACAGGTTGGAGACCACCAGGTCGAAGCTGGCCTCGGCGAAGGGCAGCCACTCCTCGTCGGCCGCCACCGCCGGATGGCCGGGATCGGGACCGCGCGCACGCGCCGCCATGGCCGGCGTACCGTCAGCCAGCACCAGCCAGTCCATGCCGCGCCGGCCGGCCAGGTGGCCCACCATCTCGCCGCCGTGGCAGCCCAGGTCGAGCACGCGGGCAAAGCCGCGCAGCACGTCGTCCAGCCGGTCGGCCAGAAGATCGGCGCCATGGCGCACCAGGAAATCGTGGGCGTACCAGTCGCTCTGGGCCGCACGGCTGCGGTGGCGCCGCAGCAGGGTCCGGTCGAAGACGTCCGCGTGGTGAAGCTCGCTCATACCTGGCATATAGCGACGATCGCCGCCGTCGCCATCGGCCCATGCAACCGGACGTGCTTCGCACCGCGCTGACCGCCGCCCCGCGCCGCCTTCTGGATGCGCTGCTGCCGCCGCGCTGCCTGGACTGCGGCGGGCTGGTCGACCGCCAGGGCAGCCTGTGCGCTGAGTGCTGGTCTGCCATCGGCTTCCTCGCCCCGCCGTGGTGCGCGCGCTGCGGCCTGCCCTTCGAGCTGCCGGAACCGCCCGGCACCGTGTGCGAGGCGTGCCGCCGCCAGCCGCCGCACTTCGGCCGGGCGCGGGCGGTGCTGGCCTACGACGACGCCTCGCGCGACCTGATCCTGCGCTTCAAGAATGCCGACCGCACGCTGGCGGGCCCGCCCTTCGGCCGCTGGATGGCGCGCGCCGGGGCCGACCTGTGGCCCACCGCCGACCTGCTGGTGGCGGTACCGCTGCACCGCCGCCGGCTGATCGCACGGCGCTACAACCAGTCGGCCCTGCTGGCAGCCGCCCTTTCCCGCGAGACCGGCATACCAGCCCTGCCCGATCTGCTGCGCCGGGTGCGCGCCACGCCCAGCCAGGGCGGCCTCAGCCCCGGCGAGCGCCGCGCCAATGTGCGCGGAGCCTTTGGCGTGCGGCGGCGTTACTTGGCGCGGATCGCCGGCCTGCGCCTGGTGCTGGTGGACGACGTATTCACCACGGGGGCGACGGTGGATGCGCTGACCCAGACACTCACCAAAGCCGGCGCGGCGGGCGTGGATGTGGTGACACTGGCACGGGTGGCCCGCCAGCGCCCCTTGCGGTAGTCTGGACGTCCTCCCATGTGGCGGCATCAGCAAGACGCCGTCTCGCCGCGCTCAGCGGTGCCGATCCGGGTGACGTCGGGTAGAGATAAGGACCCAGCCGATGGCGACCGTGACCATGTATTCGAGCCCGTTCTGCCCCTACTGCTTCATGGCCAAGCGGCTGCTGAAGAAGAAGGGCGTGGAGATCGAGGAGATCGACGTGATGGCGGAGCCCAGGCGGCGCGTGGAGATGAAGGAACGCGCGAGCGGCCGCCATACGGTGCCGCAGATCTTCATCGGCAACGTGCATATCGGCGGCAACGACGACCTGCAGGCGCTGGAACGCTCCGGCAAGCTGGACGAGCTGCTCAACAAGTCTGCAGCGGCCTGAGACGCGCTCCGCCGCTCCCAGCTCGGTTCCGCACCGGAGCCGGCACAACGCCAAGGACCCCTCCATGGGCCGCTACCTGCACATCGCCTGCATCCAGGTCAATTCCGGCACCGAGATCGCCGACAACCTGGCCGTCGCCTGCGATCTGGCGCGGCGCGCCCGCGCGTCGGGGGCGGAGTTCATCTGCCTGCCGGAGAATGTGGCCGCGGTGCGCCAGGGCCGCTCGGCCATCCTGGAAGCCGCGTATGAGGAGACCGCCCACCCGGCACTGGGCGCCTTCAAGAGCCTGGCGGCGGAAATCGGCGTGCCGGTGCTGGTGGGCACGCTGGCCGTGCTGGTGCCGGAGGAGGGCGGCGAGCGGGCGGCTGCGCGCAGCTTCCTCATCGGGCCCAGCGGAGCGGTGCTGGCGCACTACGACAAGATCCACATGTTCGACGTCGACCTGCCGGACGGCGAAAGCTACCGCGAAAGCGCCACCTACCGGCCGGGCAGCCGGGCTGTGGTGGCGGATATCCCGCAGGCGCGCATCGGCCTGTCGGTCTGCTACGATGTGCGCTTTGCCTATCTCTACCGGGCGCTGGCCCAGGCCGGGGCGGAGATCTTGACGGTGCCGGCCGCCTTCACCCGGCAGACCGGCGAGGCGCACTGGCACACGCTTTTGCGCGCGCGGGCGATCGAGACCGGCTGCTTCGTGGTGGCCCCGGCGCAGACCGGCACCCACGACCAGGGCCGCCAGACCTACGGCCATTCGCTGATCGTCGACCCGTGGGGCCGCGTGCTGGCCGATGGCGGCACCGAGCCCGGCGTGGTGGCCGCCTCCATCGACCTGGGTGAGGTGGCAAAGGCGCGGACCGCCATCGCTGCCCTCAAGCACGACCGCAAGATCGGCCCCGTCGAGGTGGCCACCGACAGCCCCCTCAAGGCGGCAGTGGCGGGGTAGCGGTCCTCCAGCGCCCACGCCTCAATCGGGCAAGTCGCTCTGCCGCGTTTCGTTTATTTCGAATATTGCGCCTGATTCGGAGAGGCGCCATAGTTTCGAGTCGCACGGCAATTCAGGGACTAAGCCTGTGACTGACGTATCGGAACGGCAGGATGCGGAGATTCCCTCGCCGGAAGACGCGGCGCTCGCTGCGGAGTCCAGTCGGATCTTGGCAAGCGTGCGCGCCGACAATGGCCTGCGCGTGCGTCTCAGTGACGGGCAGGAGCTGGTTCTGCCGAAGGCAGTGAAAAGTCTTCTCTCCCATATACTGGCGGAGATGGCGTCCGGAAACGCCGTGACAATCATTCCAATACATGCCGAACTGACCACGCAAGAAGCGGCAGATTTCCTAAATGTATCGCGGCCATACCTGATAAAATTACTGGAAGGCGGCGAGATGAAATTCCATATGGTGGGAACTCATCGAAGAGTCTTCTTCGCAGATCTCCAAAGATATAAGAGGGAACAGGCGGACAAGGCGGCGCGTGCGATGCGCGACCTCGCGCGCCAGGCGCAAGAGATGAATATCGGATACTGATGTCCAAATTCACCGTGATATTTGACGCCTGCGTCCTATATCCGGCTCCACTACGCGATTTATTGATTCAGTTGGCCTGCGCTGAACTGTTTCGAGCGAAATGGACGGACACTATCCATGAAGAATGGATATCGTCTCTCCTTGGGCAACGCCCTGATCTCTCCAGGGAATCGCTGGAGCACACCAAACGTCTCATGAACCAAGCCGTATTGGATTGCCTGGTTGAGGGGTATGAGGGCCTCATTGACTCGATAAGCTTGCCGGACAAACAGGATCGCCATGTCGTTGCGGCGGCGATTCACGGCAGATGCGATGCCATTGTAACGCTGAATCTCAAGGATTTTCCGCAATCGGCGCTAAATCAGTATCAACTTCAATCAATTCATCCAGACGATTTCATCAGTTATCAATTTGATCTTGACAAGGCTGCCGCGGTCATTGCGGCGCAAAAATGCCGAAGCCGCCTAAACCATCCGGCCATGACGGCCGATGAATATCTCGACGTTCTCATGAGGCAATCCCTTACGAAAACCGTAAAGGCATTGCGCCCATACGCAAGCATCCTCTAGCGCCAATCGCCAGTCATCGCGTCGCCGTGGCGGCTGAATTCTGCCCAGCCCCTCCGCCGTCCGGCCACCCAATTCACGAAACTGACTTGGGTGGCCGACGCGGGAGCGGGGCGAAACCGAAGACCGTCGCGCCTACAACGACCTGAGCAGCCCTTCGCGGATCAGCCGGCGCACCAGCACCAGCTTGCCATCGTCGTCCAGGTCGTCGGGCAGGTCGCGCACGGCGAACCGGCTGTGGTTGAGCGCATAGTCCACTGCCGCGCGCACATGGGCGGGGAATTCCACCACCTGGCCATAGGCTTCCAGGAACAGGAAGTCGCCCTTCTCCACGGTGCGGCAGATCAGGTTGGGCCGCGGCCCTACGGTGCTGTCCAGCGACAGCTCGCCGAGCCGGGCGACCTGGCTGAGCTGGCCCCACAGCAAGCCGTGGCGGGTCGACACGATGTCGTCGGCCATCTGCTCCATCATCTCGTCGGCATCGACCAGGTCCGCACAGCGGGCGAGCAGCGCCTTATAGGTTTCGCGCGCCGCCGGGCGGTCATAGGCCCCCTGGAGCAGCCCATAGGGCAGCGAGCGGCGCAGGGCCGGATCGCGCATGCTGGCCAGCGTCACCGCCTCCACCAGCAAGTCGGTCCAGGTCTTCGACAGCACGCCCAGCGTGATGTGCAGCGAGGCTTCGTCGGTCGACACCGCATCGTGCACCACGCCGCGCGGGATGTAGGTGAGGTCGCCGGCCTTGAGCACGAATTCCTGGGACACCGGGCCGAGCTTGTAGGCTTCCGGGTTGAAGCCCTGGCCGCGATGGGGCAGCTCCACCGGCGTGTCGTAGATCTTCCAGGACTTGGAGCCGGAGACCTGCAGCACGAACACGTCGTGGTTGTCGTAGTGCGGGTGGAAGCCCTGCGCCTCGCCCGGCGGCGTCAGGTAGATGTTGGTCTGGAAGCGGTAGCCGAACTCGCGCTCCATGGCCCGGCAGGCGTCGCTCAGCTTGGGCAGGCGCATGTGCAGGTGGGGCATGATGATGGTGGCCCCGTCGGCGAACAGGGCGGAGACCTTGGCGGCGTCGACCAGGCCGCTTTCGAAGGCGTATTCGTCGGCCGACATCTTGCGCCGCGCGTCGGTCATGCTGATGTCGTTGGTGGTCAGGTGCAGTGTCGTCAGCACCCAGTCGATGTCCTCGAACGACAGCAGGTTGGCGAAGTAGTCCGGCTGGTTGCGGTTCACCACCAGGACCTTCTGCTCGAAATACTCCTTCAGGAACGTTTCGGGCGTGATCGGGTCGGTCAGCGTGGCCAGCCCGAACGTGTCCAGGCCGGAAAACCGGCCGGATTCGGAAACGCGAACGTCGTCCATTGTGGTGTCTCCCCCTCCCAAGATCGTCGGCTGCCGCTTCTGCCGGAACCGCGTGGCGATTGTAAGGTGGAAATCGCCGCCGCCTAAGACCCTTCTCGCAGGCGGGTCTCCCAGGCCAGCGCCGAGCGCACGATGGCGTCGAGATCGTCGTGGCGCGGGCTCCAGGAGAGGTCGGCGCGCAGCCGCGCGGCATCGGCCACCAGGTGGGGCGGATCGCCCGCCCGCCGCGGCGCGGCCGTCACCGGCAATTTCCGGCCGGTGGCGCGCTCCACCGCGGCGATCACCTGGCGCACCGAAGCGCCGTGGCCGTAGCCGCAATTCCACACCCGGCTGGCGCCGCCGCCGGCAAGGTGGTCGAGCACCAGCAAATGGGCCTGGGCCAGGTCGCTCACGTGGATGTAGTCGCGTACGCAGGTGCCGTCCGGCGTGGCATAGTCGGCGCCGTAGACCGGCAGGGCGGGGCGGCGGCCGAGTGCGGCCTCGCACGCCACCTTGATCAGGTGGGTTGCCCCCGCACTGGATTGGCCGGTGCGGCCGGCCGGATCGGCGCCGGCGACGTTGAAGTAGCGCAGGGCGGCGTAGCGGAAGTCGCCGCCCGCCGCCGCCGCGGTGTCGCGCAGCATCCACTCCACCATCAGCTTGCCCGCACCGTAGGGGTTGATGGGCAAAGTCGGTGCGTCTTCCGGCGTCGGGCTGGTGTCCGGCATGCCGTAGACGGCAGCCGAGGAAGAGAACACCAGCGCGGCGATGCCCGCATCCCGGCAGGCGGCGATCAGCGTACGGGCCTTGCAGACATTGGTTTGGTAGTAGCCGAGCGGGTCTGCCACGCTGTCGGGCACCACCACCTTGGCGGCCATGTGCACCACGGCGGCCGGGCGGTAGCCCTTGAGCACGGAGGCCAGCAGCAGCCGGTCGCCGACATCGCCGCGCACCAGCACCACGCCCGGCGGCAGGAAGCGGTCGGACCCGGTGGAGAGGTCGTCCAGCACCACCGGGCGGTCGCCGCGCGCGCTGAGCGCCCACACGATGTGGCTGCCGATATACCCCGCACCGCCGGTCACCAGCACGGTGCGGCCACCCGTGGCACTCACCGTTCGGCCCTCCGCAGCCGCGGCCGCACCCCCTCCGCGGAGGCCGCGAAGTCGGCGTCGTCATCTCGCCGCATTCTTAACACGCTTTCTTACCGGCTTTCTGCTACATGTTGATATTACTCGATTCGATGGGACGAGTCCCACGTTGGACGGCACGGAGAGCGGCGACGGCGCCATGGGCGATTCTCGACAGGTGAGGGGCGGCTCCCCGCGAGCGCGCGGCGGCGATCTGCGCGCCCCGGCACGCACCCGGCCCGGCAGCCGCAGCGGCACCCGCGGCCCCGCCGCCCAGACGCGGCGCAGCGGCAAGACCCGCGATGTGAACCAAACCGGCGGCCGGCGCAAGCGCGCAGCGCGGCGCCATAGCTGGTGGCGGCGGCGGTTCTTCCCGGCTCTCGGCTACCTCACGTCGCTCGGCCTGTGGGGCATGGTGGGCGTGCTCGGCATCGTCGTGCTGTTCACCCAGGGCATGCCCGACGTGCGCAGCCTGGTCACGCCCGACCGCCGGCCGGCCATCACCCTGGTGGCCGCGGACGGTTCGGTGATCCACCGCTACGGCGATCTGGCCGGCGAGACGGTGAGCGTGAACGACCTGCCCGACAGCCTGATCGCTGCCGTTCTGGCCATCGAGGACCGGCGCTTCTACAGCCATTTCGGCATCGACCTCCGGGGCATCGCGCGGGCCATGGTGGCCAACATCGCGGCCGGGCGCATGGTGCAGGGCGGCTCCACCATCACCCAGCAGCTCGCCAAGAACCTGTTCCTCTCGCCCGATCGCACGCTCCACCGCAAGATCCAGGAGGCGCTGCTGGCGATCTGGCTGGAGGTCAACTACACCAAGGACGAGATCCTGTCGGCCTATCTGAACCGGGTCTATCTCGGCGCCGGCACCTATGGCGTGGACGCCGCGGCGCATGCCTATTTCGGCGTACCGGCCACGGAGGTGAACCTGCAGCAGTCGGCCATCCTGGCGGGGCTGCTGCGGGCACCCTCGCGCTACTCGCCGGCCACCAACCCGGACCTCGCCCTGGAGCGGGCGGAAACCGTGCTGGCCACCATGGTGGAAGCCGGCTTCCTCAGCGACGGGGCGCGCGAGGCCGGGACCGCCCTGCCGCCCACGCCGCCGCACCGGCCCAGCTCCGGCGACGGCGCCCTCTACTTCGCCGACTGGATCAGCGACCAGGTGCCCCAGTTCGTCGGCTACGACCCCATGGACTTGAGCGTGGAAACGACGCTGGACGCCGACCTGCAGCGCCGGGTGGAGGCCATTGTGGCGGAACACCTGGCGGGCGAGGGGGCGGAGCGCCATGCCGGCCAGGCCGCGGTGGTGGTGCTGCGGCCGGACGGCGCGGTTGCCGCCATGGTGGGCGGCCGCGCCTATGCCGACAGCCAGTACAACCGCGCCACCCAGGCCGAGCGCCAGCCGGGCTCCTCCTTCAAGCCCTTCGTCTATCTGGCGGCGCTGGCCGACGGGCTGAGGCCCGACGACATGGTGCAGGACGCGCCGGTGCGCTACGGCGATTGGCAGCCGCAGAACTTCGCCGGCGACTATGCCGGCTGGATCACCGCCCAGCAGGCGCTCGCCCGCTCGGCCAACACCGTGGCGGTGCGGCTGACCGAGCAGGTGGGCGTGGACGGCGTGATCGCCATGGCCCGGCGGCTCGGCATCACCACCGAGTTGCAGCCCAACCTGTCGCTGGCGCTGGGCAGCGGCGAGGTGACGTTGATGGAGCTGACCGCCGCCTACGCCGGCATCCGCAACCACGGCGTGGCGGTGTGGCCCTACGGCATCCAGGAGATCGGCGCGCGCGACGGCTCGGTGGTCTACCGCCGCCGGGGCAGCGGCGCCGGGGCCGCGGTGGAGCCGCGGGTCGCCTGGGAGCTGACCCAGATGATGACCCATGTGATGACCGAGGGTACCGGCCGGGCGGCTGCCATCGACCGTCCGTCGGCGGGCAAGACCGGCACCAGCCAGGACTATCGCGACGCCTGGTTCGTCGGCTTCACGGCGGACTATGTGGTGGGCGTCTGGGTGGGCAACGACGACAACTCGCCGATGGACCGGGTGACCGGCGGCGGCCTGCCGGCGCATATCTGGCACGACGTGATGATGGCGGCCCATGAGGGCCTGCCGGTGCGCCCGCTGCCCGAACCTTCGCCGGAAGACCTGATCGCACCGCTGGAGCTGGTGGACGCACGGCCTGCCGCCGGGGCGCCGCTGGCGCTCACCCGCCCGGCGTCCGGCGGGGCGGCCCCGGTCGAAACCACCGACCGCAGCCTGGACCGCGATGCCTTCGACCGGCTGATGGAAAGCCTGACGAACCAGCGGCCTTAGGGTCCGTACTCAATTACCCCATGAGCCACGGCGGCTGACGGCGTTCGGTTCCACAAGGCGCCGAGCGCGCCGCGGTGCCTGTTCACCGCAAGGGCTCGGCAACGCCGTGGGGCGGGACGCCGCCAGCGAGCTTTGCCCCGGCCGCGACGCGGGCCCGTGCGCGGCTTGACAGGGTTCGCGCGGGCACCTAAGCGATACCTCAGCATCGAGAGTCGGGCGACGTCCGACACCAACCTGCTCCCGGGCAAGGTGGTGCCCCCGTGATTGGGGGGATGCGGCCAGACCGGCAACAAACGGGACCCTCTGCCGCATGCACGTCGATCGGATGCTTGGTGACCGCCAAGGAAAGGATCATGACGTGAGCGCGCACCCCCAGCAATTCGCCAGCGACAACTACGCCGGGATCTGCCCGGAGGCGCTCGACGCCATGATCCGCGCCAACGGCGGATCGGCAACGGCCTATGGCGAAGACGACTACACCCAGCAGGCCGCAGACGCGTTTCGCCGGCTGTTCGAGACCGACTGCGAGGTCTTTTTCGTCTTCAACGGAACGGCGGCGAACTCGCTGGCCCTGGCGGCCCTGTGCCAGAGCTACCACAGCGTCATCTGTGCCGCGTCGGCCCATATCGAGACCGACGAATGCGGCGCGCCGGAGTTCTTCTCCAACGGATCGAAACTGCTGCTGGTGGCGTCGCGCGACGGCAAGCTGACGCCGGGGGCGATCCGCGCGCTGGCCACCAGCCGGTCCGACATCCACTTCCCCAAACCCCGCGTGGTCACGCTCACCCAGCCGACGGAAACCGGGCTGATCTATTCCGCCGCGGAGGTCGCGGCGATCGCCGAGGTGTGCCGCGAGCTGGACCTGAAGCTGCACATGGACGGCGCCAGGTTTGCCCATGCCTGTGCCGCGCTGGGCTGTGCGCCCGCCGACATCTCGTGGCGGGCCGGCGTGGATGTGCTGTGCTTCGGCGGCACCAAGAACGGCATGGCCGTCGGCGAAGCGGTGATCTTCTTCAACACCGCGCTGGCGCAGGATTTCGACTACCGCTGCAAGCAGGCGGGCCAGCTTGCTTCGAAGATGCGGTTCCTGTCGGCCCCCTGGGTCGGCATGCTGGCGAGCGGCGCCTGGCTGAACAACGCCCGGCACGCCAACGGGTGTGCCGCCCGGCTGGCCGATCAGGTGGCCAACCTGCCCGGCGTCGGCCTGATGTTTCCGGTGGAGGCCAACGCCGTCTTCCTGGCAGCACCGCCGGAGGTTCTGGATGGGCTGCGCGCCCGCGGCTGGCGCTTCTACACCTTCATCGGCGGCGGGGCGCGCTTCATGTTCGCCTGGGATACCGAGGCGGAGGAGGTGGCCCGGCTGGCGGCCGACATCCGCGAGGTCAGCCTGCAGACCCGCGGGCATCCCTGATGGCGCCGGCCGGGACGGTGTCGGTGGCGGCGTTAGCCGCCCCGGCGCATTTCCGGTCCTTCTGCGCCTGCCCGCACCCCCACCCGGCCACCCAATATTTTACAATGACTTGGGTGGCCGGGTGGGGATGCGGGCTGGAACCGGATCCAACGAACGCGAAAGCGCCCTAGGGTCGGGACTCAATTGAGCCACCAGAGGCAGGTAGCTGCGAGGAATACGGCGGACAGGAAGGTGTCGGCGCGTTTGTCGTAGCGCGTTGCGATCCTTCTGAAATCCTTGAGCCGGCAGAACAGGCGTTCGATGGTGTTGCGCCGCCTGTAGGCGATGCGATCGTAGCTGTGGGGATGCTTGCGGGTCGGGTTCGGGGGAATGACGACCTCGCAGCCACGCTCAGCCAGCCAGTCTCTGAACCGCCGGGCATCATAGGCTCGGTCGGCGATCAGTTGGCCGGGCGTGGGGATGCGGTCCAGCAGGGCGGCCACACCAACCAGATCGTGGATCTGTCCTGGGGTGACGACGAAAGCGATGGGCCGGCCAACGGCGTCGGCTACGGCATGAACTTTGGTCGTCCGTCCGCCGCGCGTTCGGCCGATGGCGTGGGCGAGGTCCCCCCTTTTGCCCCCGCCGCCGAGCGGTGCGCCTTGATATGGGTGGAGTCCACCGCCGTGGTGCTGACCGCCAGGCTGGTGCCGGTCAGGGCGTAGAAGATGTCCTCCCACACCCCCTGTTTGCTCCACCGATTGAAGCGGTTGTAGATCGTCGTGTAGGGGCCGTACTCCGCCGGGCAATCGCGCCACCGCGCCCCGATCTTCAGCACATGGACGATGCCGGAGATCACCCGCCGATCATCCACCCGGTGCGCACCGCGCCGGCCTCGCGGCAGATACGGCTCGATCCGCGCCCATTCCTCGTCCTTCAACCAGAACAGCGTCCTGCCCATACAAGCCTCCAACCGTTTGGAAGCTTGAATCACATCCGCCGCACAATCGGAATCCCTAATTGAGTACGGACCCTAATACCGCATGTACTTGATGAACGGCGACACGGTGCCGATGCGGTCGTAGAGCTTCCGCGCGGTGTCGTTGTAGTGCTGGGTGGTCCAGTAGACGAAGGGGTTGCCGGCGGCATCGGCGGCCGCGTACACGCCCTCGATCAGCGCCCGGCCGGCGCCGCTGCCGCGGACGTCCTCGTCCACGTACAGGTCTTGCAGGTAGCACACGTCGGCCACCTGCCAGCAGTGCCGGTGGAAGAGGTAGTGGACAATGCCGATGGCGCGGCCGTCGCGTTCGGCGATCAGCCCGCGGTACTCGTTGGGCGTGCCGGCATTGCCGGCGAGCAGGCGGGCGAAGGTGGTGGCGTAGACCTCCTCGGGCACCGTGGTCCCGTAGAAGTCCAGATAGGCCGTCCACAGCCGGCGCCATTCGGCCCGGTCGGCTTCGCTGAGGGGGCGGACGGCGACGGTGTCTGTCATGGCGAATGGCCGCTCTACAGCGTGGCGCCGAGGCTGATCGCCAGCCCCGTTTGCGCGCCGATGGTGACGATCTTGCGCAAGGCGAGATACCAGTCGGGCAGCAGCCCGGCGTCGCGCGCCTGGATATCCGCCAGATAGGTGCCGGAGACCAGGGCGATCATCAGCAGCGGCCACATCCACCACTGGCCGAAGAACGGTACGCCCACCACCACCAGCCAGCCCAGCAGCGCCGGTATCAGGCCGTAGACCAGCATCCCCTTGGCGCGGCCGTCCAGCGGTCCCGGCCGGCGCGCCTGGCCCGCCAGCACCAGCCCCCAGTGGACGGCCCCGAGCGCGCTGCACAGCACCGCGGCGAACACGGTCTGGAACTGCAGGAACACCCACGCCCAGTCCGCCTCGGCCACCAGCAGGGCGGCGAGGCCCAAGGCCCAGATCGGCACGATGGCGGCAAGCCCGAGCACCAGGAACGGCTTTGGAACGTCTTTCATGGCGGCGATCTATGCCGCCTCGGCTTCTGTCGTGCAACCGCCGCGCCGCACCCTCACCAGCCGAAGAGCGAGGGCAGGGCTCGCACCGCGAGGCTGACGCAGAGACCGGCCAGGAGTGCGACTGCCATGATCCACGCCAGGCGCGGCCAGACGATGCGTCCGTGGTCGGCATAGTGCTGGCCGATCACCAGGCAGACGATCACCGCCAGCATCAGGCCGAGCGACGGCAGGCCCACCGCCCGGCCTTCAAGGGCGGGCGGGGCGTCCGGCCCCCACCACCCCAGCACAAGGCCGATGAGCGCCGCGGTACCGTAGGCGCACAGCCCGAAGGCCATGGTAAGGACCATCTGGCGCGTCAGTTGCGGCCAGACGATCCGCCCATGGCTGGCGTATTGGCGCCGGATGCCCAGGACCGCAACAACGGCGAACACGCCGATCAGAGCCGGGAGGTTGAGCAGAAGGTCATTCGCCATGCCGTTCCATCCCGCTACTTCCACCCGTTGGGAGCACGGCGCGCCCCCGGATCACCACCCGAGCCAATAGCGCAGGGCATGGACTGCGAGGTTCGCACAGACACCGACCAGGATGGCCACCGCCATGATCCGCGCCAGCCGCGGCCAAACGATGCGCCCGTGGTCGGCGTATTGCCGCCCGATGACCAGGCCGGTGATCACGATGACCACGCCGATCAGGGGCGAGCTGTCGACCGCCCATTGCCCAAGCACAGGCTGGCTCCTTGGTGGCCCTGCGATCCGTCCGGACAACGGCGCGCCGGGCGCGCGCCGACCGGTCCACGTCACAGGCGATGAGAGGCGAACTCTGCCGCCCGAGCGGCGGCGCATCGGCCGCGACGTTGCAAGGACTAGCAGATGTTCATGTTATGTTCAAGACGCTGTCGGCAGCCAAAGCCGCGTCGACGACGGCGCGTCCTGAGGGTGGTGCCCGGCTCGGCCCTCGCGTTTGACTGCGCCCAGCCACAAGGCTGCGCGGGTGCCGGCAAACCCGCTACACTTCCCCCAAACGCAAATGGGGGGATCGCCATGGAGATCGACGGACTGGCCGCGGTGGTGACCGGCGGCGCCTCCGGCCTGGGGGCCGCCACCGCTCGCGCCCTCAGCGATGCCGGCGCCAAGGTGGCCGTGCTCGACCGCGACGAGGAGGCCGCCCGCGCCGTCGCCGACGACATCCAGGGCCTCGCGGTGGGCTGCGACGTGTCCGACGCCGACAGCATGACCGCTGCCATGGCGGTGGCCTCGGCCGCCCACGGCCCGGCGCGCATCGCCGTGGCCTGCGCCGGCATCGCACCTGCCGCCCGCCTGATCGGCCGCGGCGGGGCGGAGCCGGCCGACGTGTTCGACAAGGTGATCGCCGTCAACCTCACCGGCACCTTCCACCTGCTGCGCCTGGCGGCCGCGGAGATGGCGTTCGCCCCCACCCTCAACGAGGACGGCGAGCGCGGCGTCATCGTCACCACCGCCTCCATCGCCGCCTATGAGGGCCAGATGGGGCAGATCGCCTACGCCGCCTCCAAGGGCGGCATCGCCTCGATCACCCTGCCGGCGGCGCGCGAGCTGGCGCGCTTCGGCGTGCGCGTGGCGTCGATCGCGCCGGGGCTGATGGCCACGCCGATGCTGCTGGGCATGCCAGATGCGGTACAGGAGAGCCTGAAGGCCACCACGGTGTTCCCCCGGCGCCTCGGCAAACCCACGGAATACGCCTGGATGGTACTGCAGATCGTGGAGAACCCGCTGATCAACGGCGAGGTGATCCGCCTCGACGGTGCCCTGCGCATGGCCCCGAAATAGTGCTGCCGGGGCGCGGGCGCGGGTGTCGCATCGGCGGCGATGGCGATATGATCGATGTCATTTACCGGTAACGTTCGGCCGGTCCAGGGTTGCTGCCGCCTATCGCTGCGGCGGCCCAGACCACGCACGGGCGAAAGCAAAAGGGTAGTCCGCCGGCACCCCGTTGCGGCTGCGGCGGCGAGAGGGAGACCATGACAGAGCCAAACATGACCCATCCGGCAGGCCCCCGGTGCATCGCCCTGGTGGGGCCGCAAGGCGGTGGCAAGACGAGCCTCCTGGAGAGCATCCTCCACATCACCGGAGCAACCGGCCGCAAGGGCACCATCAAGGACGGAACGACGCTGGGCGACAGCTCGGAGGAGTCCAAGGCGCGCCTGATGAGCACGGAACTGGCGGTGGCGCAGACGGAGTTCCTGGGCGAGCCCTGGATCTTTCTGGACTGCCCCGGCTCGGTGGAGCTGTGGCAGGACACCGAAGGGGCGCTGATGGTGGCCGACGCCGCCGTCGTGGTGTGCGAGCCCGACCTGGAGCGCGCCATCGCGCTGATGCCGCTGCTGCGCTTCCTCGACGACCGCAAGATCCCCCACATGATCTTCGTCAACAAGCTGGACACGGCGCGCGTGCACATGCGCGACGTGATCGCGCTGTTCCAGGAATGCTCCTCGCGCCCGCTGCTGCTGCGCCAGGTGCCGATCCGCGACGAGCACGACCAGGTCCAGGGCTATGTCGACCTGGTGTCCGAACGCGCCTACCAGTACGAGGGCGCCAAGGCCTCCAGCCTCATCCAGATCCCCGACAGCGTGACGGCGCGCGAGCAGGAAGCCCGCCAGGAGCTGCTGGAGCACCTGGCCGATTTCGACGACACGCTGCTGGAGCAGCTCCTGGAAGACGTGCAGCCGGGCCGCGAGGAGATCTACAACCAGATCACCAAGGACTTGGCCGACGACCTGATCGTGCCGGTGCTGATCGGCGCGGCGGAGGCCGACAGCGGCGTGCGGCGTCTGCTGAAGGCGTTGCGCCACGAGGTGCCGGGCGTCGCCCGCGTGGCCGAGCGCCTGGGCATCTCCAGCAGCGAGGCGACGGGGTTGGTGTTCCGCACGCTGCACGCCAGCCACACCGGCAAGCTCTCCTACACCCGCGTGCTGCACGGCAAGCTCAGCGACGGCCACGCGGTGGACGGCGAGAAGTTCAGCGGGCTCTTCCGCATCCAGGGGCTGGCGCCGACCAAGGTGCCCAGTGCCGAAGCGGGCGAAGTGGTGGCGCTGGGCCGCATGGACACCGTGGCCACCGGCGATCTCATCAAGGGGGGCCACCGCAGCCGCTTCGAAGGTTGGCCGAAGCCGCCGTCGCCGCTGTTCGCCGTCGCCGTGCATGCGGAAAACCGCAACGACGAGGTGAAGCTGACCGCGGCGGTGCAGAAGCTGCTGGACGAGGACGCCGCCCTTGCCTTCGGCCACGATCCCGACCGCGGCGGGCTGGTGCTGGAAGGCCAGGGCGAGGTGCATGTGAACCTGGCGATCGAGCGGCTGCGGCGGCGCTTCAACGTCTCGGTGGTGACCAGCCCGGTGTCGGTCCCCTACAAGGAAACCATCCGCAAGGGCACCCACCAGCACGCCCGCTTCAAGCGGCAGACCGGCGGCCACGGCCAGTTCGGCGACGTGCATGTGGACATCGCCCCGCAGGATCGCGGCACCGGTTTCGCCTTCACCAGCGCCATCGTCGGCGGGGCGATCCCCAAGCAGTACATCCCCGGCGTGGAAGCCGGTGTGCGCGACTACATGGATCGCGGGCCGCTGGGCTTCCCGGTGGTCGATGTGGCGGTGACGCTGACCGACGGCCAGTTCCATACGGTCGACAGTTCCGACATGGCGTTCCGCACCGCCGCCCGCATGGCCATGCAGGAAGGCATGCCGAAATGCGAGCCGGTGCTGCTGGAACCGATCATGGAAGTGACGGTGCAGGTGCCGAGCGACTATACCGCCCGCGCCCAGCGCCTGCTCAGCGGCCGGCGTGCCCAGATCCTGGGTTTCGATGCGCGGCCCGGCTGGTCCGGCTGGGACGAGGTGAAGGCCCACATGCCGCAATCGGAAATGCAGGACCTGATCATCGAGCTGCGCTCGCTCACGCTCGGCGTCGGCAGCTTCCTCGCCAGCTTCAGCCACCTGCAGGAACTGACGGGGCGCGAGGCCGACAAGGTGGTGGAACAGCGCCAGGCTGCCCTGGCGGCCGCCCAGTAGGAGAAGTCGTAGGAGAACACCGCGGCGGCGGCTCCGCGCGGGCTGCCGCCGCGCACCACATATGAAGATTTGACAACTCTGGGGCGGTTTCCACCGCCATTCTCGTCGGTTCCAGCCCACACCCCTGCCCGGCCGCCCAAACCATTGTAAAATATTGGGTGGCCGGGCGGGGGTGTGGGCTGGTGCAGACTGAACAGGAAATGCGCTAGGAACGAGTTTCGCCCGATGGGGTTGTCGGCGGCAGTGGGCGCGGCCACGTGTGTACATGCCGCTCACAATGGAAGCGACCGGCGCCGGCAGGGCAGATCGCCGGGCGCGGTTGCTTATGACTGCAAGGAGAAGCGTCTATGACCGACACGGTGAACATCGGCCTCGACCCCGAAGCCCGCCAGCAGACCGCCGATGCGTTGGCCAAGGTGCTGGCGGACACCTACACCCTCTACATCAAGGTGCAGGGCTTCCACTGGAACGTCACCGGCCCGCAGTTCAATGCGCTGCACAACATGTTCGAGGAGCAGTATATCGACCTGCGCGATGCCGCCGACGAGATCGCCGAACGCATGCGCGCGCTGGGTGCGGCCTGCCCCGGCAGCTTCGCCCAGTTGCTGGAGCTGTCGGCGATCAAGGAGCAGACGAGCGTGCCCTCCAGCACCGCCATGGTGAAGGAGCTGCTGGCCGACCACGAGACCGTCAGCCGCACCGCCAAGGCCGCTCTTCAGACCGCCGAACAGGCGGGCGACGACGCCAGCGGCGACATGATGGTCCAGCGTATGCAGGTGCACGACAAGACCGCCTGGATGCTGCGCGCCATGGTGTCTTGACGGTGTCCTGACGGTCCGGTCGCGACGACCCATCGGCCCCGGGGCCGATGATTGCGGACAAGGCGGCCCCCCTGCGGGGCCGTCATCCGTTTCGGGCGGTGCGATGATGGAGGCCGGCGCGGCTGACACGGGGGCCTCGGCCGGCCGGCAACGTGTCAGCGCGTCATCGGCCAGGTGTCGGCGAGGCGGTAGCCCTGCGGCCACGGATCGTCGGGGTCCAGCATGTGCTGGTGGGTGCCGGTGATCCAGGCGCGGCCGCTGATTTCCGGCCGGATGGCCGGGCGATCGCCGACCCGGGTTTCGCCGAGGATGGTGCCCTGGAACTCCGAGCCGATGATGGAGGTGCAGGTGAGGCGCTCGCCCACCGCCATCTGCCCGCGGGCATAGAGAATGGCCATGCGGGCGCTGACCGCGGTACCGGTGGGCGAACGGTCGATCTTGCCGGGCCGGATCGCCACCACCGACTTGGCCCGCAGCCCGGTGTCGCTGCGCGCGAGTGGTCCGGCGAACAGGCAGAAGGAGATGTGGGTACGGTCCGGCTGTTCGGGGTGCCGGAGGCCGAGCTGCCCGGTGGCCGCCTCGACGATGCGCACGCCGAGCTCCGCCAGGTCGCGGGCTTCCGGCTCTGCCAGCGTCAGGCCGAGGGCGGCAGCGTCCACCACCACGAAGCCGTCGCCGCCATAGGCCGTGTCCACCGTCAGCGTCGGCAGGCCGGGGACTTCCAGGGGCTGGTCCAACCGGTCGACGAAGGCCGGCACGTTTTCCACATGGATGGCCCGGGCCTTGCCCGCCGCACAATCCGCCCGCACGGCCACCAGCCCGCCGGGGGCTTCCAGCACTATGCGGGTGACCGGCTCCTGCATCGGCACGATGCCGGTGTCCAGCAGCACGGTGGCCACGCAGATGGAATTGGAGCCGGACATGGGCGGGGTGTCCTCCGGCTCCATGATGATGAAGCCCATCTGGGCGTCCGGGTGCCTGGGCGGCACCAGCAGGTTGACGTGGCGGAAAACGCCGCCGCGCGGCTCGTTGAGCAGGAAGCGGCGGAGACCCTGGTCGGCGGCGATCCAGGCGCGCTGCGCCCACAGGGTATCGCCCGGCGGTGGCGCCACTCCGCCGACGATGACATCCCCCACCTCGCCTTCGGCATGGCAGGACACGGTGTGGATCAGGCGGGAGGTGCGCATGCGGAGCTATTTGGTGCGATCCGCCGCCGGCTCCTCGGTATCGCCCAGGCCGGTCAGCTGTACCGCGGGATGGCCGGGGAACTCCACCGACAGGGTGAGCTTGCCGCCCATGGCTTCCACATAGCTGCGCAAGGTAGAGAGCAGCAGGTCGGTGCGCTTTTCCATCTGCGCCACCGTGGCTTGGCGAATGCCCAGCGTTTCCGCAAGCTGGGTCTGCGTAAGCTGCTTGGCCTTCCGCAGCTCCTGAAGGGTCAGGTAGTCCTGCATCAGGCGCTCTGCACCCGCCTCGATCCGCGCGCGGCGATCAGGGGGAAGCTTGGCAAGGACTTCAGAAAGAGTGACTGCCACTCAATCACCGATCTATTGTTAGATGACCACCAAAGAAAAAGTTATCTATTGACCGACTGCATGATCGACAGACTGTTCCCAAGATTCACGTGTCGGTAAATCTTCAATAGATTCGCCGCCCTGCTTCACGGCCTGAACCAGATCGAAATTCGCCTGCAAGTTCATCCAGTATTGCGGAGTGCTGCCAAACCAATGGGCCAAGCGCAGTGCTGTATCGCCGGAAATGGACCGTTTCCCGGCAATGATCTGGCTGATCCGATTGGGGGGCACGCCGATCTGGCGGGCAAATTCCGTTTGCGAGATGCCAGATTCCTCAAGACTTTCTTCAAGGATCTCACCGGGATGGACAGCTCGCATAAACATGGTGAACCCATCATCTGTGATAGTCGACGATCTCCACGTCACTGGGGCCGGGTGCTCCCTCCGGCCAGACAAAGCAGACACGCCACTTTGCGTTGATCCGAATGGAATACTGGCCTTCGCGATTGCCTTTCAGAGCCTCAAGTCGGTTCCCACGGTTCGTCCGCAGGTCATTCACATGCCTTGCCGCTTCTAAGTCCGACAGACGCCGGTTCGCGCTATTCTCGATCTCTTGAAATCTCGACACGCGCCGACCATTGGCAAACGCTTCTGTATCTTTGTCTCTGAACCCCAGAATCATACCAACATTTCCTCAGAGTTGGTTTGGTTATGGCATCCATTCTTAGTCTCCCTGGAAGCCTCTGGGGTCAATGAAGCCCGTCGCGATCACCGCCGCGCATCTCGATGAAGCATTGCGATCTCATCGGTGGCATCACCTTTTCCGAAATGACGCGTGACGTCAAGCGTCATGCATGACTCACTCCAGAATAGAGTCCCTACCCCCGCATCCTGGCCCCATCGGCATCGAACAGGGGGGTCGTGACGAGGCGGGCGGTGTGGCGTTCGCCGAGGATCTCGATCTCCACCTCCAGGCCGTCGACCGCCCGTTCCGTGGGGATCAGCGCCAGGGCGACCGACTTGCCGACATGGTGGGCATAGCCGCCCGAGGTGCAGAAGCCCTGCACCTTGCCGTCCAGCCACACCGGTTCGTAGGCCACCACATCGGCGTCGCGGGCCTCCACCACGAAGGCGCACAGCTTGCGCGCGGCCCCCGCCGCCTTTTCCGCCAGCGCCGCTTCCTTGCCGATGAAGTCCGCCTCCTTGGTGTAGGCGACGAAGCGGTCGAGCCCGGTTTCCAGGGCCGTGTAATCGGGGCTGAATTCGCGCAGCCAGGAGCCGAAGAACTTCTCCAGCCTGAGGCTCATCATGGCGCGCATGCCGAACGGGCGCAGGCCCAGGTCCTCGCCCGCCTCGGCCAGCAGGTGGTAGAGCGCCACCTGCTCCTCGGCATCCACATAGATCTCGTAGCCGAGGTCGCCGGTGTAGGAGACGCGCTGCACGATCGCCCGGCTCAGCCCCACCTCCAGCGGCTTCACGTCCATGAACTTGAACGCCGCGGCCGAGACGTCGCCGCGGGCGACGCGGCCCAGCAGCTCGCGCGCATTGGGCCCGGCGATCTGGAAGCCGAGCCGCCGGGTCGACACGTTCTCGAACGCCACGCCGTCGGCCGGCAGGAATTTTTCGAACCAGCGGGTGTGATAGGCCTGGCTGCCGAAGCTGGCGGTGAGCTGAAAGCTATCCTCGGCCAGGCAGGAGATGGTGAAGTCGCCCACCAGCCGGCCCTTGGGGCTGAGCAGCGGGCTCAAGGACAGGCGCCCCGGCTTGGGGATGCGCCCGGCAAAGACACGGTCGAGCCAGTCGCGCGCGCCCGGCCCGGTGATGCGGTACTTGGCGAAGTTGTGGATCTCGTTGATGCCCACGGCCTCGCGCACCGCCCGGCATTCCGCCGCCACGGCCCCGAAGGCGTTGGAGCGGCGGAAGCTCGGCATTTCGTAGAGCGGTTCGCCCTCGCGCGCGAAGTAGTTCACCGCCTCCATGCCGTAGGCCGCCCCGAACACCGCGCGGCGCTCCTTCCAGATGGGATAGGCCGGCGTGGTCTGGAACGGCCGCGCCACCGGCAGCTCCTCGTTGGGGTAGCTGATGGAAAAGCGGCGCTGGTAGTTCTCCGTCACCTTGGCCCGGGTGTAGGCCGGCGTGATCCACTTGCCGTAGCGCGCCACGTCCATGGCAAAGGCGTTGCGCGAGGGCTCGCCCTCCACCATCCATTCCGCCAGCGTCAGGCCGACGCCGCCGCCCTGGCTGAACCCGGCCATCACGGCCACCGCGGCCCAGTAGTTGCGCAGGCCCGGCACCGGACCCACCAGCGGGTTGCCGTCGGGTGCAAAGGTGAAGGGGCCGTTGATGATCTGCTTCACCCCGGCGCGCTCCAGCACCGGATAGCGGCGATAGGCGAACTCCACGGACCGCGCGATGCGGTCGACCTTGGTTTCCAGAAGCTCGTGGCCGAACTCCGGCGGCGTGCCGTCCACCGCCCAGGGGTCGCAATCGTGCTCGTAGAAGCCGATGCACAGGCCGCGGCCTTCCTGGCGCAGGTAGCTTTCGCCCTCGGGGTCCATCACGTGGGGCAGCTCGCTGCCGCGCTCGTACACCTCGGCCACGTCTTCGGTGACGAGGTACTGGTGCTCCATGGCGTGCAGCGGCAGGTAGACGCCGGCCAGTGCGGCCACCTCCCGCGCCCACAGCCCGCCGGCATTCACCACGTGTTCGGCGTGGATGGTGCCGGCCTTGGTCACCACGTCCCAGGTGCCGTCGGGCCGCGGGTTGGTTTCGATGACGGGGGTGCGCAGCACGATCTCTGCGCCGGCCTGGCGGGCGGCCCGGGCATAGGCATGGGTGGTGCCGGACGGGTCCAGGTGGCCGTCGAGCGGATCGTAGAGGCCGCCGAGCACGCCGTCGGTGTTGGTGATGGGCGACAGCTTGCGGATGTCCTCGGGCCCGATGATCTCCGTTTCCAGGCCCATGTAGCGGTGCTTGGCGCGCTCGGCCTTCAGCATGTCGAGCCGTTCCGGCGTGGCCGCCAGCGTGATGCCGCCCACATGGTGCAGGCCGCAGGACTGGCCGGAAATCTCCTCCAGTTCGCGGTAGAGCCGGATGGTGTAGCCCTGCAGCGCCGCCATGTTGGTGTCGGCGTTGAGCGTGTGGAAGCCGCCGGCGGCGTGCCAGGTGGAGCCCGAGGTCAGCTCGGAGCGCTCCACCAGCATCACGTCGGTCCAACCCAGCTTGGTCAGATGGTAGAGCACCGAGCAGCCGACGACACCGCCGCCGATCACGACAACCTTGGCATGGGACCGCATGGCTCTTTTCCTCTTCCCCGATGTGGTTGGTGCGGGGGCGGTTGGGCGGCGCGCGGGCCGGCCCCCGGTTTGCTGGTTGGGTATCGTCGCAGGCAGCGGCTGTCCATAGGCGCCACCGGCGCCGCCTGCCATCGTGGCGGGACCCGCCGTTCCTCCGCCCGTCCGAATGCGTCCTTCGCGACAACGATTTGCGCCATGGACGCCGGGCCGCCGCCTGGGCTTTGCTGACGGGGTTCCCGCCCTGGCCTGCGCAGTTCCATGCACCTGACCGACGCCGAAGCCGCCCTTCTCGCCCGCAGCGACGCCACCGGGCTCGCCGCCCGCTTGGTGGTGGACGCAGCAGTCATGCTGGGGGCCGACCGGCTGGTGGAGATCGACTCCGCCCATATCGACGGCTGCCTCTACCACGGCGATTCAGGCGTGCTGTTCGCCGAACACCTGGTGGCGCTGGGCGGCCGGGTGGCGGTGCCGGCGACCTTGAACGTGGGGGCGCTCGACCTGATCCACGCCGATGTGGTGCGCACCCAGGGCCACCGCCGCGCCATGGCGCTTAGGCAGGCCAAGGCGTACGAGGCGCTGGGCTGTGCCGCCACCTGGACCTGCGCACCCTACCAGGTGGGCCACCGCCCCGGCTTCGGCCGCCATGTGGCATGGGGGGAGAGCAACGCGGTGGCCTTCGCCAACTCCGTCTTGGGCGCCCGCACCGAACGTTACGGCGACCTGCTGGATATCTGCGCGGCACTCAGCGGCCGCGCCCCCCATGTGGGCTTGCACGTCACCGCCAACCGCCGCGCCCGTATCGCCATCGACCTGGCCGAAGTGCCGGCCCGCCTGCTGGCGGAGGACACCGCCTGGCCGGTGCTGGGGGCGTGGATCGGCGCGCAGGTGGGCGATCTTGTGCCGGTGCTGGTGCTGCCCGATGGGCTTGGCCCATGGGCGCTGCCCCGGTCCGCTTCCCCACCCGGTCGCCCAGATCAGGATACTGCCGTGGGTGGCCGGGCGGGGGAGTGGGCCGGAACCGGACTGCCAACGACCGAAGACCGGCTGAAGGCCCTGGGCGCCGCCATGGCCTCGACCGGTGCGGTGGGCCTGTTCCATGTGGTCGGCGTGACACCGGAAGCCCCGGACCTGGCCACCGCCACCCAGGGGCAGCCGCCCGAGGCCACCTTGCGGCCGAGCCTCGGCGAGCTGCGCCAGGCCCGCGACCGGCTGGGCGCTGCGGCCGGCGACGGCGTCGATGCCGTCGCCATCGGCAGCCCGCACCTGTCGCAAGCCCAGGCCGATCTGTTGGTGGCGGCCCTTGCCGGACGGAGCGTGTCCCTGCCGCTCTACGCCTGCACCAATCGTCGCGTGCTGGAGCATTTGGCGACCACAGGGGCGGACCGGGCGCTGGCGGCACAGGGGGTGACCCTGGTGGTCGACACCTGCGTCGTCGTCACCCATGTGCTGCCCCAGTCGGCGGGCGTGCTGATGACCGACAGTGCCAAGTTCGCCCACTACGCCCTGCCCAATGCCGGCTACCGCGCCGTCTACGGCAGCCTTGCCGACTGCGTGGAGACGGCAGTGGCCGGCCGCCTCACCCGCGATGAGAGCATCTGGCGATGACCGGCTGGCAGGGCACGGTCTTGATCGCCGGTGCCGGCCGCGGGCCGCTGCTGCATCTCACCCGGCCCATCAGCTTCTGGGGCGGCGTCGATCCCGCCAGCGGGCGCATCACCGATCCCGACAGCGACGGGCACGGCCGCAGCATTGCCGGCACGGTGCTGGCGATCGATCGCACCCGCGGCTCCAGCTCCTCCAGTGCGGTGATGCTGGAACTGATCCATGCCGGCTCGGCACCCGCCGCCCTTCTGCTGGCAGAGCCCGACGCCATCCTGGCGGTGGGCGTGCTGGCGGCCCGCGCCATGGGCTGGCCGCACCCGCCGGTGCTGCGGCTGGACACGGCGCGGCTGGCCGGGCTGGCGGACGGCACCCCGCTGGCCGTGGACGGCGGGGCGGTGGTCCCGGCGCCGTGAGGTGCCCGCCGGCCCCGTGCGTCGGTGCACCCGTTCAGTCAAACTGGAACAGGGTGCGCAGGTGGAACAGCACCTGGGCGTCGTGCCGGGCATCGATGCGGCTCGCCACCGGCGTGCCGCCGAGCGTGGCGCCGTCGGTCGAACCCACATACTGGTAGCGGCCCGACACGCCGATCTCCAGGTCGACCGGCAGGCCGTCGATCGAGCGGAACAGGCCGCCGCCCACCTGCACCACCGGCACCAGCCCGCCGCCTTCGAACACCGTGGCGCCGGCGTTGCGCAGGCGCACGTTGCGGTCGGCGGCACCGACGCCGAGGTCGCCGCGCACCGTCCAGGCCTCCACGAACTCGAAGTTCAGCCCGCCGGCCACCGCGGCACCGATCACCCGGTCGGACGCGTCCAGGGGCAAGGTGCCCGGCGCGTTGGTGTTGAACAGCTCGGTCGGCGTGGTGGTGTTGCCGAAGATGCGCAGGCCGGTGTCGACCGACAGCCGGGGGGTGAGCTGCCAGCGGGCGCCCAGCTCCAGTTCCCCGCCACCACCGACATCGCGCCGGTAGCCCTGGTTGAAGTCGTCGAGGCCGGGATCGTTGAGGGGGAAGGTCAGATTGCCGCTGAGGTCGATATAGCCGCGCGGGCCCAGGCGATCCTCAAGGACCGGCGCGCCGGGCCCGCCGGTGTCGGTGCCGGGGATCTCTGTCTCCGGCGTGTCGAGCTGCCCCGTTTGCGGTTCCGGCACGCCGGCACCGTCGAGCCCGTAGGGCACCTCGAAGGGGTTCGGCCCGTCGATCTGATCCACGAGCTGGCCGCCGGCCCATTCCGGGGTCGGCAGATCGCCGCCGGCCCGGATGGGAAACGGCCCCACCAGCAGCGCCCCCCGGTCGGTGGGATAGGAATACCAGACCGTGCCCGTTCCGGGCGGAATGCCGGCCACATCGCCGGCGGGCGCGCGATCGCGGGTCGCGAAGTCGGCATCGAACAGCAGGCGTACGCGTGGGCGTACGTAGCGCGGCTCCGGCTCCTGGGCGGAGAGGTCGGGCTCCACATAGATCTGGCCATCGGTGATCGAGATCACGTTGGTGGGGATGTAGGCGGAGACGTCGCCGGACTGGGTGTCGATGACCGGCAGCGAGGTCAACGGCGACCCGGCGTCGTCGATGGCGAAGGTCAGCAGGGCGGCCAGGTGCTCCGGCTGGATGACGATGCCTCCCTCCGGATTGCCGAGAGTGCCGCGCACCGGCGGATAGCGGCTGAGCACCCCGATCTCCGGCCCGAACTCCCGCTCCAGGCCGGACAGGGTGCCGAGATCGCCGCCGTCGCCGAGCGTGCCGCCGCCGTTGATCCAGTCGTGGATGGTATAGACGCAGGCCAGCACCAGGGCTGCCGCCGCCAGCCGCGACATGGGCACGCCCTGGTCCAGCGCTTCGTCGGGAAAACCGGAAACGCAGGTGTAGGCAACCACCAGCGTGGCGATGGCCCGATAGGCGGCATCGCCCGCCAGGACATCGCGGCCTTGGCTGGCGGCAAGCCCTTGCGTCGCGGCCGGCGATGAGGTGGCAACGAGGCCGAGCAGAACCAAGCCGGTGAGCATGGCAGGGACACGGCCCCGCGATCGGATGATTGCCGACATTGGGCCGCCTCCCCCCTCTCCAAGGCGCTGTCCGTTCCGTCGGCGCCGGCCCGCACCCCGTCCCGCCACCCAGCACCTTACAAAGCCTTGGGTGACGGGCGGTTCCGCGGACCGGGACCGGGCCGACACAGCGCGAAAACGCTCATCACCGGAGCCCGCATCCTTTCAGCGTACTCCGCCCCGCCCTCTTGATTGTTAGTTGCCGAACTATCGCCGGAACGTCAACCCATTGCGGGCCTGCCCCATTAACCTTCCCGTGGTTGGCGACCGTGCGCGGACCATGCCGGCGAAGGCGGGGGCAGCCGCAGGTATGCGGGCTCCGGCCCGCCGCGGACCGTCCTGGAAGCATCATTTGGTTAATGCCGCGGCGGAACGATGCACCGAGACGGTGCGCCGTGAAGATGCGCCGTGAAGATGCGCCGTGAAAATGGAGGAGGACGATCGAGCAGGAGACCGCTGTGGGACCGCGCAAAAGGAAAGGCCGCCCCAAAGGGGCGGCCCCGCCAGTTCCGAGTGTCGAGCTCGTTGTCCGCAGGTTTAGCCGCTCGTTGCCGCCTTCTGCCGCTTCGGAGGCTCCGCCGCCGATTCCGAAGGGTCACGCAAGACGTATCCACGGCCCCAAACTGTCTCGATATAGTTATCCCCTCCGGTCGCCGACGCAAGCTTTTTCCGCAATTTACAGACAAAGACATCGATAATTTTCAGCTCCGGCTCATCCATCCCGCCATAAAGATGGTTAAGAAACATCTCCTTCGTTAGTGTCGTTCCCTTGCGGAGACTGAGCAGTTCGAGAATCCCGTATTCTTTTCCAGTGAGGTGCAACGGCGTGGAATCCACCTCCACCGTCCGCGTATCAAGGTTAACACTCAACCGGCCGGTGCGAATAATGCTGTCGGAATGGCCCTTGGAGCGCCGCACGATGGCGTGGATGCGGGCAATCAGCTCGCGCTTGTCGAACGGCTTGGTTAGATAGTCGTCCGCCCCGGTGCCGAGCCCGCGAATCTTGTTCTCCTGCTCGCTGAGCCCCGAAAGGATCAAGATCGGCGTGTTGACGCGCGCAGCGCGGAAGCGGCGCAGCACCTCATAGCCATCGATATCCGGCAGCATCAGGTCGAGGAGGATGATGTCGTAGTCGTAGAGCTTGCCGATCTCCAGCCCGTCTTCGCCGAGATCGGTGGTGTCCACGACGAAGCCTTCGGACTGCAGCATCAAGTCGATGCTCTTGGCCGTTGCACTATCGTCTTCCACAAGCAGCACGCGCATCTCGCGATCACCCTTCCTGCTTTGAAGTGCCGCGCACCCCCTTGTGCCAAGGAGTGCCGGGCAACGACCGACGCGACCCGCGGTCGAGCCGCACCGAACTATGGTGAGCTATTTCTTAACGATTTAGAAGGGTAAAGGTTAATGGCGTGTGAATCGCCAGAAGGTTTAACGCGAATGTCTGATGCGGCCCGGACTGGGCCCTCGCCAGGCCGCGGAGTGGCACCCGTGCCGTCCTTTACGGCCCGTTAATGTTGTTGCGCCAGCGTCTGGCGAGGACCTTTGCGGCGTCATCGCGCCACCGGACCGAGCCGCCGCCGCGCCCCAAAACCGCTAGCCTCCGCCAGGCATCGCCATGACCGATCCCAGCCGCGCGCCCATCGCCAGCCTGATCGACGAGCTGGAGAGCTTCGAGGTCACGCGCTTTTTCGGGCGCGTCGCCGCAGTGATGGGGCTGATGCTGGAAGTCGCCGGGGTCAATCGCCGCTTGTCGGTGGGCGACCGCTGCCTGGTGGAAAGCCGCAACCAGCGGCGCATCGCCGCAGAGGTGGTCGGCTTCCGCGGCGGCCGTGCGCTGCTGATGCCCTTCGGCCCGCTGGACGGCATCGGGCTCGGCTGCCGTGCCTGGGTGGCCGAGGCACGGCCCATGGTGTTTCCCTCCGCCGGCTGGCTCGGCCGCGTGGTCAACGCGCTGGGCGAACCCATCGACGACAAGGGGCCGCTGCCCCAGGGCCGCGTCGGCGTGCCGCTGCGCAACCGCCCGCCGCCCGCCCACCGCCGCAACCGGGTGGCCGGCAAGGTCGATCTCGGCGTGCGCGCGCTCAACACCTTCGTCACCTGCTGCCGCGGCCAGCGTATGGGCATCTTCGCGGGCTCCGGCGTCGGCAAGTCGGTAACCATCTCCATGCTGGCCCGCTTCACGTCGGCCGACGTCAACGTGATCGGCCTGATCGGCGAGCGCGGCCGCGAGGTGCAGGAGTTCCTGGAGGACGACCTGGGCGAGGAAGGCTTGGCGCGGAGCGTCGTGGTGGTGGCCACGTCGGACGAGCCGCCGCTGATGCGCCGCCAGGCCGCCTACACCACCATGTCCATCGCCGAAAGCTTCCGCGACGCCGGCAACCACGTGCTGTGCATGATGGACTCCATCACCCGCTTCGCCATGTCGCAGCGGGAGATCGGGCTGTCGGCGGGCGAGCCGCCCACCTCCAAGGGCTATCCGCCCACCACCTTTTCCGAGCTGCCCGCGCTGCTCGAACGCGCCGGGCCGGGGGAGAACGGTGGCGCCATCACCGGCCTCTTCACCGTGCTGGTGGAGGGCGACGACCACAACGAGCCCATTGCCGACGCCGTCCGTGGCATCATCGACGGCCACATCGTGCTCGACCGGGCGATCGCCCAGCGCGGCCGCTATCCCGCGGTGAATGTGCTGCGCTCGCTGTCGCGCACCATGCCGGACTGCAACTCGGTGGTGGAGAACGCGCTGGTGAAGCGTGCCCGCCAGCTTCTCGCCACCTACGAGGACATGGCCGAGATGATCCGGCTGGGCGCCTACCGCAAGGGCAGCGACCCCAAGGTGGACGAAGCGATCAAATACTATCCGCGCATCGAAGCGGTGCTCTCCCAGGACAAGAACGAGCGCACCGACCTTGAGACCGGCTACCGCGAGCTGGCCGAAGCCATCGAGATGCCGGCGCCATGACCGACCTGCAGCCGCTGATCCGCCTGCACCGCTGGCGCATCGACGAAAAGCGGCGCGCGCTCGCCGACCTGGAGACCTACCGCGACGGGCTAGAGGCGGAACGCGTGCGCCGCCGCACCGAACTGGACCGGGAGATCGCGCTGGCCAGCGAAGCCGAGCAGCTTCCCCCCGGCTACCTCGCCTATGTGAAGGGCGCCAACCAGCAGCTCGGCCGCCTCGCCAAGTCCCTCACCGAGGTGGCGTCGCGCATCGAAAAGGCGCGCGAGGCGCTGGCGGCGGAGTTCCGCGAGCTTAAGAAATACGAGACCGCGGAGAAACAGCGCGACGAGCGCGCGGCCGCCGCCCGCCGCAAGGCCGAGACGGCGATGTACGACGAAATCGGCCTGATCCGCCACGACCGCAAGCGGCGGGCACCGACCCCCTGAACCGCCACAAGGAACGGGCGAGGCGCATGGGCGCCATGCCGCAGTTCTTATTTCGTTAACCAGCCTGTGTCATGACTGGTTGGGGAACCGGCGTCGCCGTCCCGCCCAGCGGGCCCGCTTGCCCGCGGACGGGGCGCCGCCCAGACTCCCGAAACGGCAAATGGACCAGGCGATGGGCACACCCAGCCTGACAGATGTGGATCGCGAGATCGCCGCCGGCTATGCCAAGCGCACCGGGCGCCTTGAGCGATTCCTGGAAGACTGGATCAAGCACAGCGCCAACGGCGAAAAGCTGATGGCCGCGCGCGGCAACGACGGCGAAACGCTGCTGCAGCACAAGCTCGCTCGCCGCGACGTCGTCGCCGCCCATGCCCTGTTCCTGGCGATCCGCGCCGTCTGGCTGCAGACCAACCCGGCCTGGCTGTTCGACTACCTGAACGCCGAGGACAAGGCGGGCAACGGCGTGTGGCACTATCTGGCCACCGCCATCCAGTCGGCCGAGGGGTTCGAGACGCTGACCCTGGCGCGTGAGCTGGTGGACCTGGAGGTGGATTTCGGGCGCACCAACCACCAGGGGCTGAGCCCGCTGGGCAAGATGATCCTGCCCAAGCCGCGCTGGAAATCGATCAACGCCCTGATCGAGACCGGCTGCCTGACCATGGACGACGTGGACCGCGCGGTTTCCGAATACGCCAAGCACGGCCAGGAGCACACCGCCATCGTCTCCTACATCCTCAGCGAGGATGCCGCCAACAACCGGGCGATCTTGTGCAACACCGTGGTTCGCCACGCGCTCGACCCCAAGGCGGAAAAGCCCCAGCGGGTCAAGGCGGCAGCCCAAATCTTCGACTATGTCGACCCGCGCTCCGGCAGCGTGCCGTTCTTCAATCTGGTGGCCTACGCCGATACCTCCACCTTCGACGGGGTGATCCGCCTGCTCAGCCAGCAGGTGGAAGAAGCCGTGCTGGCGATGATGCCGCCCGACGTCACATCGAAGAAGGCCTACCGCCAGGCGCTGCTGTGCCGCCGCCTGCTGCGCCGCGACGCCAATGGCGAGGGCGTGCTGTTCAAGGCGCTGAAAGTCGGCAATGTCGGACACCTGCGCAAGCTGGTGGCCCTGCTGATCAACGACGAACTGCACGTCAACAAGCTGGTGCGCGGCGAATACAGCCGCCAGCCGGTGACCCTGGACAAGTCGTCGCCGGCACCGTCGAACCCGCTCTTGTCGCTGTTGTTGCAGCAGGGCGAGCACGGCAACACCGTGTTCCATGCCGCCGCCTTTGCTGGCAATGCCGACGTGCTGACGAGCTGCCTGTTCAGCCTCGGCTCCAACGACGTCTACGCCATCCTCACCGCTGTCCCCAACGCTGGCGGCGTCACCCTGCAGGACCTGACGGTGCCCGAGCTGTGCCGGGCCAAGATCCAGCGCATCGTGCAGCTCGGCGGGCTCGACGAGGCGGCGGGGCGCGAGATGATGGACCGCATCACCGCCGTCCCCCGCGAGGTGCTGGAGGTGGTGCGCGGACGCATCGCGGAAATCCAGGCCCTGGCCGCCGACACCAAGGGCGGTGCGCCCATCGCGCCGACCTTCGAGCTGAGCCGCCTGGGGCCGCGCCAGCCGATCCCCGCCGCCGTAAGCCGATAGCCGCGACCGTAAGCCGATAGCCGCGGCCGCTCACCTCTCCGCATAGTCTTGCAGGCAAGCTTCCTCGGGCCTTATGGTTTGGCAACCGGCGCGTGTTCTGCACGTTGCCAGTGTGGTGGATCAGAAGTTCGTTCGCTTAGGACGCCAGACCGGAAGCGAACTTCTGAACCAAAAGCCACACTAGAACCATAGAATTACGAGTGTCCCTTTGAGTCCGCAGTTCGCTTGGGACCAGGGTTTGAGATCTTGCGAACTTCGGAATCGGGACACTAGCTGCCTTAGGTCTGCGCTGCCGTAGCGTCGGTGGAGGGTTTCGGTGACGACGGACAAGGACTTGCAGGATTTCAACCTGGGGCAGGCCGGTGTGGTGACCGGCTCCGTGTTCAACGAAATGGGCCTGCTGAATTGGCGGGGAAGGTCGTCCGGCGGCTCGGCTGGCGAGGGTTTCTTCTTTCTCGTGTTACTGGCCTTTGTCGCCTGGCAGTTGGAACAGATGTTATGGTATTATAATTTAATATATCGGGCAACAAAATGGACAATCATTTATAGTTGGTCCGCAAATAATATGGATAACGTGCCTTTGCTGGCGGCCATATTTCTGGCCACCCAGATCCCCTTATGCGCCGCTGTCTGGATGTACTACCACCCTCGGGGGCGCTTGGGCGTATGGGTGCGGCCGCTGGTGTGCGCGATTGTGTCGCCACTGCTGCTCGCCGCTGCGATCCTGATCGGCATGGGCTTGACGCTGTTCGAGGGTGTGCGAGACCGACAGGTCTTGCATTGGCTTCACTCGAACATCTTCCGGTACCTCCTTGGCGCCAGACACGCCGAAACGCCGCTGTTGGGCATGGACGCCAACATGAATGTTCCGGGCTATGCGGCCATCGGCAGTATCGTTATTGCGGGGTTCCTTTTCATCATCTGGATGTTCCGGCTTTTGAAGCGCGCGGTTTTGGCACGGCAGCAAACGGTGCATTGACGGCGATCGGGCCGAAGTCGATCACCGCCCCCTTCCCCCGCACAGGCTTGTGACATAGGCTGGCGGCCTCCCTCAAAGTCCGCCGCCCGCCATGCCCGACGCCGCCCCGTCTCCCGCCGCCCATCCGGTGTTCGCCGGCCAGGGCACGACCATCTTCGAGACCATGTCGCGGCTGGCCCAGGCCCATGGCGCCATCAATCTCGGCCAGGGCTTCCCCGACGACCCCGGGGCGGAGGATGTGCGCCGCGCTGCCGCCGATGCCCTGATGGACGGCTGGAACCAGTACCCGCCGATGATGGGCCTGCCGGCGCTGCGCCAGGCCGTCGCTGCCCACGCCCAGCGCTTCTACGGGCTGGAGGTGGACTGGGCGACGCAGACCATCGTCGGCAGCGGCGCCACGGAACTTCTCGCCGCCGCTCTGCTGGCGCTGCTCAACAGCGGCGACGAGGTGGTGGTGTTCCAACCCTGCTACGACGCCTATGTGCCGATGATCCGCCGCGCCGGCGGCGTGCCGCGGCTGGTCACCCTGCGGCCGCCCGACTGGTCGTTCGACGTGGCCGAGCTGCGCGCCGCCGTCACCCCGCGCACCCGGCTGATCCTCCTGAACACCCCCCACAACCCCACGGCCAAGGTGTTTTCGCCCGAGGAACTGGCGGAGATCGCCCGGCTGGTGGACGGCACCGGCATCGCCGTGCTGTGCGACGAGGTGTACGAACACATCACCTTCGACGGCCGGCCCCATGTGCCGTTGATGACGCTGCCGGGCCTGCGCCAGCGCACGGTGCGGGTGGGGTCCGCCGGCAAGACCTTCTCGCTCACCGGCTGGAAGGTGGGCTACGCCTCCGGGCCCGCCGGGCTGATCGGGTTGATCGCCAAGGCCCATCAGTTCCTCGTGTTCACCACGCCGCCCAACCTGCAGGCCGGCGTGGCCTACGGGCTCGGCAAGGAAACCGCGTTCTTCACCAGCCTAGCGGACGAGATGCAGCGCCGCCGCGACCGCTTCGTCGCCGGGCTGGCGGCGCGCGGCTATCGCGTGCTGCCGTGCGCCGGCACCTATTTCTGCGCCATCGACGTGTCGCCGGACGAGGACGTGGCCTTCTGCCAGCGGTTGACGGCCGAACACGGCGTGGCGGCCATTCCGCTCAGCGCCTTTTATCCCGAACAGCCCTGGCATGGCGGCGTGCGCTTCTGCTTTGCCAAGGCGGATGCGGTGCTAGATGCGGCACTGGCCCGGCTGCCGCCGGCATGAGCGGCACCGCGCCAGCCCGATCGGCGCGGCTGTCCAGTGCGCATTCGTGTTTTGGTGAGTCGGTTCCAGCCCGCACCCCCGCCCGACCACCCAATATTTTACAATGGCTTGGGGTTGCCGAGGGACGCCCGCAGGGCGTCCCAAGCCTCTGCGAGGCTTGCTCGGCAACGGGCGGGGGTGCGGGCTGGCGCAGAATGAACGGAAAGGGACCTAGCTCCGCCACACCGGCTTTTCCAGCTCCTGCGCCACGTCGGCGCGCGACAGCCCCATGTCCTTCAGCAGCCGGTCGTCCAGCGCAGCCAGGTGGCGCCGTTCGGCCGCCCGCTGCTGCCAGGTCAACAGAGCGTCGAGCAGGCGCAGCGGCCAGGTGGACAGACGAACGGCGAAGCGGGCGCGGCGGCGCCGCACGGTCAGGGCAAGTTGGGTGGGCGGCATCGCGGTGTCTCCCCGAGGCAACGATGGTGGGCCAGGCTAGGGGGGACGGCCGGGGCGCACGACCCGGTCCTTGCGATGGTGCGATGGTCGCGGTGCCCGGAGGCCGGCGATGATCCGCCGCGACCTGGAGGAGGTGCCCAACCACTTGGCGGCGCGGCTGGAGGCCGCGCGCCGCGTGCCGGTGCGCCCGGCCGGGTTGCGCTACGCGGTCACCCTGGGCGAGCTCAGGGCCGACGACGATCTCGCCCCCCACGACCTCGACCAGGTGGTGGCCGACGCCCTGCAGCCGGGCCGCACGCTGGCCGCCGTCAGCACCGATTCCCGCAGCGTGCCGGCGCTCGTCCAGCGCCTTGCCGGCTCGGGCTGCCGTGTCGTCGGGCGCATCGACCCGATGGAGCTGGACGGCGTGCGCCGGGCGCGCGACCGGGCGGCGGCGATGGCGGCCGACGGCGTCGACGAAGGCTCCATGGACTTCCCGGCGGCACTCTTCCGCGCCGGCGACCGCACCCAGGCGACGGCCCTGATCAGCGCCGTCGCCGCCGGGCTGGGCGGCCGGCCGCTCTGCGTGGTGATGGACCCGCAGGGCGACCGCACCGCTGCCCGGCTGGACGAGGCGACGCGGCTTGCCGCCATCGAGGGGGCCGCCTTCGTGCAACCCTTCGGCGGCATGCGGCCGTGGCCCGGCGCCTTTGCCGCCATGGCGGTGGCGCTGGAGGTGCTGCGTGGCCGCCTGGAGCTGGAGATCGGCACCGAGGTGGGGGTGAAGCTCGCCGGCATGGATTCCGTGCAGGAGGTGATCTGGGCGCTGGCCCTGGCCGACGCCATGCTCGGCCGCCTGCGGCTACGCCCCGGCAGCGTGCGCGTGGTGATGTCGTCCGACCTCCTTGGCCGCGTGAGCGCAGCGCTGGGGTAGGCGTGGGCTGGCGGCGGCGGATGCCCGAAGTGGCCGCGGGACGTCCTCCGGCTTTGCTGTCTCCGGCCGGCAGAACCGCGCGCCGCGATCTTGACAGGGCCACCGCGGCACCGCAGTTATGGGCTCTCGCACCGGGGCGGAGTAGCTCAGTTGGTTAGAGCAGCGGAATCATAATCCGCGTGTCGGGGGTTCGAGTCCCTCCTCCGCTACCAACGATTTCAAAGACATAGCTGTCCAGCCCGGAGGCATGGGCGACAGGTTGTTCCTAAGACATGGGTGACAGCCGCGAGCCGAACGGGCTGGCGCGGGTTTGCAGGGTCGCCCGTTCCGGGTCGATCTATCCCAGATCGGAGGTCATGAAGCCGACGAGCCAGATGCCGTCGCCGGCTTCCATGATGCCGCGGAACTGGCCGGCCATGACGGTGGAAATGGTGGTCATCTTGCGGTGCAAGCAGATGCGCCCGCAGGCGGTGACCGGCACGTGGCGGTCGTGCAGCGGATAGTCGATCTCCGGCTCCCCCGCCGGGCCCTCCGTGGCTATGGCCGCGTCGGCGAACGGCAGGAGGGCCACACCGACAACCGATCCGGCACGGCCGGCTGCCCGACGGCCAGCTACCGGGAGGAGTTTCTCGACAGCCGCGTCCGCGAGCTGTTCGAGACGGGTCGCCCGCGCGATGAGGACGACGCACTCCTTTTCGCCCCGCTTCAGGAGGTGCGCCGCCCGATCGAACCCCATGGCGAGGCGGCCTTCCGGACGCTGCGGGCGGAGCAACAGCAGATCGGCGATCGCCTGTACCGGTTGACCGATGCCAATGTCGATGGGCTCATCGCCAAGGATGTCTTCGAGGAGCGCCGCACCGGGCTTCCTGTGCCGCAGCGCAGCATCGAGGACCGGATTGCTCAACAGCGTGGGAACCCGACCGCCGCCTGCGACCCGGTCGCGGACGACCTCGAACGTTCGAAAACGTTGGAAACACGGTCCGAAACCGGACTCCCGGCCCAACAACCGGAGTTGATCCAAACCTCAACCCCGAACCGCATCGCAGACTGGAAGAACGTTGAAATACAACCCAAAAATTGCTTTTACAGAATCGCGCGCGCCAAAATATTACGGCGCTTCCACGTAAATCTGGACTGAACTCGAACTTTTTCCATGATGATCTGCAAGTATGTTTTCTCAGGATGCAGCAACATCTAACTAACATTCTGCCGCCCAGACGGCATCCGTCGCGGCACCGGCAGATAGCCGAGATTTGCGCCTCGCCAAAATGACAGACGGGTGCAGCAAATCAGCCAGTCGCGGGCAAAACGATTATCTATATGGAATATTACACTTTTATAAACCTCAATATGAGAGCAAATCTCCCGTTTAATGCGCAATCCATATCACTTTGACCCAAATCAACCCGTGCCATACCGGAATGCGGCAGCCTAGGGGCGAACAAACGGATCAGGCACAATGTGTCCAGCAGATCCAAGCCCCATCGCCATCGCGACCGACGCATCGGCCCGGCAAAAGGGCCAGGTTCGCAGCGTCGCCGCGCGCCCGAACTCGTCCGGGATGCGCAATGGCATAGCCCGGTCGCAGCCGGCCGCGGTGGTTTTCCCCTCGGCGCGGCTACTGCCCGGTACCATCGGTCCCTTGAGCTTGCGGCAGCCCTTCCTCCATGTCTGCCGCTTGCAGGACGAATTGCAGCCTGCACCCACAGCAGCCTGCTCACCCCATCGTGCCTTGACCACCTGCAGCGCGAGTTCGTCGGCGCCGCCACAGCCGGCCAATGGTTGTGGGATGAGATCGCCGAGCCGAGCGGCAACGGAGCGACACGACAAAGCGTCCGGAACGGTGGATCGAGCCTGGCCTGACGCATCCAACGCGGCAAGACGGGGCAACCGACCTCAGTCCAAGTATCCAGTTGATGGGGTCCCATCCGGGATTCAGGGGGCCGGGACCCGGAGATCGCGTGGCCGCGCTTTCCAGCGGCATCCGCGGCAACGCGTTCTGGGGTTGGTCACCGCCGGGCCGTTCCCATGGCCGCCTGTGGAACATCGGTGGCAGGTGCGCTGGGACAGTAACGGCCCATTCGTCGAGGTCGGCCGATTCCATGACCACAGACGGTTTGTTTGGGCGCCCCCGCGAAACGCCGCGGAAGGGACTGAACTCCACAGGCCGAATGAAGACGGCCCGTTGTCCGCCTTCATCTTCTGCTACGCCGAACGCGCGGCGCCCAGCCCCGATTGTCAGATGGTCTTCGAGATCGAGGGTGCCGTCGTCAAGGCAACGTTCGGCAGAGAGTACTTCCCAGAGGCCGAGACCATCCGCAACGACATAACGGCCTTTTTCGACTGTGCGCGGATGCCGCCACCATCACCTCCGGCCCTGGACTACGACGCGACCTGCGAATACCACGCCATCGCATACGATTTCCTGGATCTTCCCTCGACGGCTTGGACCGTCACTGCGCCGTTGCTTCTGGCCGAATACGAAGGCGAGCAGGACAGTTTGAGCGCCAATCCATTGCTATCGGCAGACCGACCACCCTGCGCCATCAATCCGGCAATCTCGGTACCAATGCTTGGCCCATCATCACGTGAGGGAGGATGACATGGGCTCTGGATCAAAAGCTCAACGTGTCTTCATAGGCATCCCCGCAATCTGCATGGTTATCGCCTCGATATCGTCGGCCCAACCCACAGAACGTGACCTGGAAGAGTGGCAGGCGGCTGCCGTCGAAATTCCGCTCGATGATCCTCACCTGTCACTATCACTCTGGTGTGTGCAGGCTGAAGACATCGACGACATTCCTGACCCATACGCGAGAGCTCATTTACAGTTCTTTACAGCTTCCTACCCTCCCGACGCCCAACAGATTTTTCAGTCTTTGAATGCGTATGAGGAGTTCAACGCAACTGGCTACTTCGTCAGTCCTTCGATAGATCGCTGGCGAATTGGCCAAATCCCGATGCAATGCGACGATCATATCACACATCCGACGTGTCCATCGCCATATCCACGCGTCTATTTATTCGTTGGTGATGACTCTGCTGGGAGTCGTGGCAATACATTGATTACCGCAGATGCGGAACTTAGAGAATCGTACTCGCCGCTGGATGAGTCTAGCGTCATTGTCCAAGAAACTATAGGCCCAAGCTATATCACTATTATGGAGCCGTTAAACAATTTGCGATGGGCCGGCTTGATTAGCGACAGCAGGCGCGCCGACTATTTCTATGCGGAAATCCGCCAAGGCTTTGACTTGCCAATTACTCGGCAGGGCCGCCGCGCTATTTTAGACAGACTTTCCGATGCGTGCTCACCCTGACGACAGTAAGCAGCCGCAACTTCATCTGGAGGGAGCAAGAAAATGGCGGGAATTCGAGACCAAGAGGTCGCCCAAAGTCTTCTGACCAGCGTTCTTGTTTCCAACACTGCTTGGGCGGGCACTACTCTGTCGTATGCTTTTGCCACAGAGAACGATCGAAGCACTGTCGAAACTGACGAAAATGTTGGCGGAATTTTTCAGATTCCTGCCTTAGGCGATTTTGAGGGAACGTTCAATCCACTCGACGTCGATGATCAAAAGGAGAATGAAGCGCGGATTCAAATTGTCGCGGCAATGACTGCTTGGTCAAATGTCATAAATATTGATTTCGTGTTGAGTAGCAGCTTTGATGCGGCAGATATTAAAATAGGTGGCATTGATGACTTTCGCGAAGTCGATGGTCCTGTACGCCCGTCCGGCGGATCTGAAATGCCATTTGATAGAAATGAGAATACGACAACCCAAGTGCAAAATGATTATGAAGCTTATTTCTTTCTCAACACTACATCTGAATATTTCGGTGATGCCGAACAGACCGGTGCTGGAAGCGAAACACTCGCCACGGCGCTACATGAACTAGGCCATGCGCTTGGCCTCGATCACCCTCACGATACCTATGCAGGAAGCCAGCAGCTGCCTGGAAGCAATGCCGGTGAAGGAGACTATGTGAAACTGGACAACCACAGATTTACTGTAATGTCGTATGAGGGCCCAGGCTTCGATCAAATTATCGCTAGTATGATTGGCAATCCTGTGACCCCGATGGCAATTGATATTGCTGCCGTTCAAATAATTTATGGAGGCAGCGACTTCCATACGGGTGACAATGCATACGTTCTAACGGACCCGGGGGCGGCACCATTAGTCACTGATGGAGATACGGTTTCTATTGGAGAGTCGTTTTATTGTATCTGGGACACTGGCGGCACAGATGAAATTACCTATAGCGGCTCGTACAATGTCCTAATCAATCTCAATAATGCAACACTGTCTACAGATGATAATCACTTGATGGAGTCCTGGATCTCTCATATTTTCGGTATGCCGTGGCGTACAGAAATGCATCCAGAGATTCGAATTAATCTAACCGATCCAGAATATTACGCTGGGGGCTTTTTATCACAAATATTTGAGTCAAGTGTCGGGCCAATTATTCGCGGTGGGTATACTATTGCCAATGACACAGTAGTACAGTACCCGCAAGGATATAATGTTGTTATCGAAAATGCAGCAGGGAACGCGGGCGATGACATCATCGTAGGAAACGAACATGACAATGCGCTGATCGGAAATAGTGGCAACGATACAATTATTGGGGTTGCTGGTGTTAATGTACTAGACGGGGGAGAGGGCGAGGATATTATTGTCGGTGGGTTGGGTCGGGACACCATACAAGGGGGCGTTGGTGATGACTTAGACATCATCAATGGCAATATCGGAAATGATATAATTTATGGGGGAGGCGGCGACGATCTGATCGTCGGCGCGGCCAATGCGTCGATTCTATCGTGGTCTAGTAATCCAGTGGGGATTTGGGCACCGGAATCGCCGGACTGGTTGTTGGGTGGCATTCCAGACGAGTTACCCTTGGCTTATGAAGGCGGTCCGTCGATCGCTGAGACACTCGTAAATCCCAGCATATTCGAAGATCTGCCCCCGGCAGACGGGCTGGAGGCTTACGGACTGACGAACCTTGACCCGGAAACGGAGTACGACAACGACGAGATTGATGGCGAAGGTGGCAATGACACCCTGATCGGCGGCCCTGGTGATGACATGATTTACGGTGGGGCTGGCGCCGATGTCATTGATGGAGGCGATGGCGATGACTGGCTTTTTGCCGGCACGACGTCGGACCTGAGATTCGATGGCGACACCGTCGTGGGCGGGCCTGGTGACGACACGATTGTCGTTGCCGATGAAAACGGTGATGACGGCCAATGGAATTTCGCGCTTCTAATGGGTGGCCAAGACTACGATGTCTATCAGACCGGCTTTCAATTGTCGGAGTTTTTCTTCCCGGAAGAGTTAGCTGATTTTGATTATTATTATTGGCAAGGTGGGGGGCAGGTCGTTAACGACTATTTTGCGGCGCTTGCACCGGACGAGCACTACCTGACGATCATAGACAGTGATGGTGCCGGCGAGATCCGCATGGCGGACGGAACTGCGCTGACGGGCGGTCAGAGAGCGAACTATGCATCAGCTCACGATCTCCCGGAGATGGAGTTTATTGGCTCTAACGGAGAAGCTTATATTTATAATGTGGAAACTGGAAGCCTGACGATTACGGGCTCTGGAGTAGCCATCTTACTTGGCGAATTTGAGATGTATAGCGGTTTTGGCGAACAATTTGCGGCGAACTATCATATCATAGTTAAAGATTTCAAGAATGGCGACCTTGGTATTGATCTGGAAGGGACAGCCGCGGCGACGCCCCAGAGCGATCAGATCTCCGGAACCGAAGAAAAGGACGTGGTCTTCGGGGGCGATGGTGATGACCAGATCGAAGGCAATGGTGGCGACGACTATCTGGACGGGGGTACCGGCAGCGACGTGCTGATCGGGGGCGACGGCCGGGACTGGTTGATCGGCGGGGACGGCGACGACAAAGCCGACGGTGGTGCTGGCGATGACCACCTGTCCGGCGGCAAGGGCGACGACGAGCTGAAAGGCTGGGATGGCAACGACGAGCTTTCCGGCGGCACCGGCAACGACCTGCTGATCGGTGGGAACGGCTCGGATACCTACAATTTTACTCGGGGAGATGGCTGGGACACGGTTGCGGATAAGGCCAACGACAGCCAAAGCGCCGTGTCCAGCTCAGGTGATGTGCTGGTTCTCCACGGCTATTCCCCAGGCGATGTCGCGATCGGTCGACTTACACCGACCATGTCGGATCTTCTGCTGATGTTCGCAGGTAGCGACGACCGGGTGGTTGTCGCCAACACGCTTTATTCTGCGATGCCCTATGACGAATACCACAAGATCGAAACGGTCGCGTTTGATGACGGCACCACGTGGGCACTCCAGGATATCAAGACACAGATAAACGCCCAATGGATGCCAGGGAGTTCCAATAATGATACGCTGCTCGGCACCGCCGGGGCCGACGAGATGAACGGGTTCGAAGGCAGCGATGTCTTCATCGGCGGAGCCGGAAATGACCTGATCGTGGGTGACCACTATTATATTATCCGAGAGTCTGGGGACGAAGCGGATATCGCCGTCTACTCCGGCAATCAGGCCGACTACCTCGTGGCCTACGACTTCTGGCTCAACGCGTTGACGGTCACCGACACGAACACCGCCGACGGCGACGACGGGTTCGACCGGCTGATCGGCATCGAAACGCTGCAGTTCGCCGATGGCGTGCTGGATGTCCAATCGGTGATCCCACCCTATGTTGGCACCGAGGGCGATGATTCATACGGCGGTACATCCTTCAACGATGTCATCGATGGGCTGGGAGGCAATGACGACCTCGGCGGCGGCCCTGGCGACGACACCATCACCGGCGGCGACGGCGACGACTACCTCGCCGGGGGCGTGGGAAATGACGTCCTTTCAGGCGGCACCGGCCAGGATCTGCTCCAAGGCCTCGAAGGGATGGACGTGTACGTCTTCTCCGCCGGCGATGACGGGATGGAGATCCGCGACGAAGGCGGTGCGCCCGAGGTGGATCAACTCGTCATCCATGGCTGGCAGCCCAGCGAGACCACGGCGCGGAGACCGGAGCCCGAAAGCAACGATCTGCTGCTGACCTTCTCGGGCAGCACAGACGAGATCTTCATCCGCAACACCCTCGGCGGCGATGCCGGAAACGAGATCGAAGAGACCATCTTCGACGATGGAACGGTCTGGACGACGGCGGATCTGCTGCTTCTGGTCGGCCAGGGCTCGGCAGGAGACGATGGGCTGTATGGATCGGCGGACGCCGACCAATTCAGCGGCGGCGCCGGCAACGACACGATCATCGGGTGTGGCGGCGACGACTTGATCGACGGCGGGGATGGCGAGGACACAGCGGTCTATTTCTACAACCGGGCCGACTACGTGATCACCTACGACGTGGGTCTTGGCACGCTGTCGGTTGTCGACATCAATGCGGCGGATGGTGACGAAGGCACCGACACGCTGACCGACGTCGAAACCCTGCTTTTCGCGGATGGAACCGTCGATGTGCAGCCGATCATCGATTGGGCCCTGTCGATCGACTTCAACGGAACCGAAGGGGACGACACCTATGCCGGCTCTTCCTCCGATGAGCTGGTCTTCGGCAATGGCGGCGCCGACACGTTGTCCGGCGGAGACGGCGCTGACGAGATCGACGGCGGAGCGGGCAATGACCTGATTTCCGGTGACGGCGGAGACGATCTCCTCATTGGCGGCTCCGGCGACGACACCATCACCGGTGGCGAAGGTGACGATGTGGCCGTCTTCACCGGCAACCAGTCCGGCTATGCGTTCCAGTGGAACATCAACCTGGGCACGCAGACGGTGACGACGACGGTCACCGATATGAACCCGGCCGACGGCGACGACGGGGTCGACACGCTGGTCAATGTGGAGACGCTGGAATTCGCCGATGGCGCGATGTCGAACTACTCCATCTATGTCGACGGGTTCGGTACGGCCTACCTGCGGTCGGACGGCACCGAGCAGGACGACACGCTAAATGGCCTCGGGCTCGGCGACATGCTGAACGGGCTTGGCGGGTCGGACACGCTGACGGGCAACGCCGGCGACGATCTGATCAACGGCGGCGAAGGCACCGACACGGCGGTCTATTCGGGCAACCAGGTCGACTACGCCATCACCTACGACGCCGGTCTCGCCACCTTCACGGTGACCGACGCCAACGCGGCGGATGGCGACGAGGGCACCGATACGCTGACCGGCATCGAAACCCTGCAGTTTGCCGACGGTACGGTGGCCGCCCAGACGCTCATCGGTGGCGGCGATCCGCCGCCATCGGGCGGCGACTTCGACGGCACCGAGGGCGACGATACCTATACCGGCACGTCGGCCGACGAGGTGATCGCCGGCAATGGCGGTGCCGACACCCTGTCCGGAGCCGGCGGCAACGACGAGATCGACGGCGGAACGGGCGACGATGTGATCGCCGGCAACGACGGAAACGACCTGCTCACCGGCGGTCCCGGCGACGACACCATCGACGGCGGCGATGGCGAGGACACCGCGGTCTACGGCGGCAGCCTGTTCGACTACGCGTTCGGCTACGGGCTGGACTTCGGCAGCATGACGCTGACGCTGTATCTGACCGACTACAACACCGGCAACGGCGACGACGGTGCCGATGCGCTGACCAATATCGAGACGGTGCAGTTCTCCAACGGCACGATCACGCCGCTGTCCCTCTATGAGGATCCGCAGGGAACCCTCTTCATCGTCTACGAGGGCACCCAGTACAACGACTATTACTCCGGCTGGTCCCTCAACGACATGATGTCCGGCAATGCGGGCACCGACACCCTGTCGGGCTCCGGCGGCAACGACCGGATCGACGGCGGGGCCGGCAACGATGTGCTGGCCGGGGATGCCGGGGCGGACACGCTGATCGGCGGCACTGGTGACGACACCCTGACCGGCGGTTCCGGCGCCGACATCTTCGTGTTCGCCGATGGCGACGGCCAGGATCACATCACCGACTTTGATGCCGGCGTCGATTGGGTCGACCTCAGCGGGCACTCCGACTTCGCCTCGTTCGGCGACGTGTCGTCGGCACTGGGCCAGGAGGCCAACGGCGTGCTGCTCTCCGCATCCGGGAACGACAGCCTCTTCTTCGAAGGTCTGCTGGTGGGCGACCTGACGACGGACGACTTCCTGTTCGTTTGAAGGACCTCAGGGGCCGGAGCCCGGCGTCAAGGACGCCGTGCCCTGCAGTATCGGCAAGCCTCGTCGGCGGTGTGCGTACCACCGCCTGCTGGATGTTCGGTCCCGGCGTGTGACGGCGTATTGCTGTGCTGTCATGCCAGGGACCGTCCATCGGTCCGATCGGTCGGCCCGATCAGGTGGCCCGATCAATTGAAGGGCGCTGCCCGTTCGAGCAATTCGGCCAAGTTCGGCTCGTCCGGATGGCGCGGCTTGCCGGGGTGGATGATGCTCACCTGGCAGCCTTCCGCCGCCTCCACCAGTTGCCGGTAGGTTCCGGCATCGGGATTGGCGATGTAGGCCTGCCGGTTTTCGTTGTAGGCGAACATCTCCTTGTTGATCTGGACGCACTCGTTGCAGGTCGAGCAGCGCGCGGTCTCGATCCAGGGCGCGTCGCCGCTCACCTTGTCCGGCGCGGTCTCTGCGGCGGCCGGCGCTGGCGGTGGCGCCGCAGTCTCGTCGTTCTGCGGTGGCGCCACGGGGGCTACGGGTGCCGTGGGTGCTGCGGCACGGGCCGCCGCCTCGCGGTCGCGCCGTGCGTCGGCAAGCTGGCGCAGCGCGTGGGAATTGTTGATCCCAGCCAGCTCCTGCAGCCGGCGCCAGGCGTCGTTGCAGCGCCGCGCAGCCTCGGTGATCTTCGCGTCGACCACGACGCGCACCAACCGGTTGTCGTCATCCACGCCGAGCACGTAGGGGCCCTGCACCCTCCCCGAATCGTCCGGCAGAGCAAGCCAGTCGGATGCCGAAAGCATCCCGCCCCCCCACTGCGTGTGTGCAAGCGGATGCGCGAACCGCGCGTACCGCGTGTCGCAGATGGCAAAGTCGGCGAAGGTGAAGCGGATGGTTTCGAACGCGCGCTGGCCCTGGCGATCCTCGAACTCCACCCGGTGTTCGGGCCAATCGGCCGTCACCTGCGGGTTGTGCGACAGGTCGAACCGCGCGGCCCAATCCGGCCCCGCCGCGGGATCGTAGGAAAAGCTCGGAAAGGCGCGCGATTCGGTGGCCGCTGCCGCCAGGATGTACGCGGGCACCCCCGGCACGGTCGGTGTCGCCCCCGAATAGACGCTGAACAGCGCCGGCCCCTCATAGTGGATCCCGCGCAGCAGGTCCTCGTGCATCCGGTAAAGGTGGGCGCAGGAGGCCTGGAACACGAAGGCGTTGTTGAGCCCCATGGCCATCGCGGCCAGCCGCGCCGTTCCGGCCCCGAAGGAATTGGGCGCCGGCTTGGGCGCGGTGGTGCCGAGGATGTCGTCGGTCTGGATCACCACGGTGATCGGCAGGCCGCTGGCGAGCGCTTCGTAGGCGCGTGCGATCTCCGCGGTCTCGCTCACGCCATCGCGCAGGCAGATCAGGGCCGACGGCAGCAGCGCCAACTGGTCGGCGGTCAGATCGCTTTCGTCGAAGCGTTCGAAGATCGGGTCGTGCAGGTGCGGCCGGTACTTGTTCTCGACCTCCAGCTCGGCCACCGTCAGCGCCTTGGAAAACGCCAGCACTTCGGGCAGGCGATCGCGGTGGGCGTCGAGCGCTTCCGAACAGCTATCGAATACGTAGCTGTGGGGGGCCGCCTTGTTCGGGCTGGACTGCGACGCGCGCCCCGGGCCGAAGAACGCCTGGCGTTGCAGCACCTCCAGGGCGCTCTTGATCCGGCGGACGCGGGTTTCGGGGATCCTGTCCTCGGGCCTCACCCGGTGCAAGACCGTCGACAGCGCCTGGAAATCGATCGTCCCGTCGCCGTTCGACCCCATGGAGGAGGCCAGCGCACCCGCTCCATGCGCCTCGTCGGACTTCATGTGGTCGGATCTCAGGATGTCGTTGAGCCGGAGGATCAGACCTTCGACCTTCTTGCGGAACCGGTGCGCCTTGGCCCGGTGCTTGGCTCTCCACGTATGGGTCAGGACTTTGGCCGGGGTGGTCGCGTCGCACCCGATCACCCGACCGTCGACGCGCAGGCTGTGGCGCGCCTTGTCGAGATTGCTGTCGATCGGGCCGAACCGCTCTTCGCCGCTTTCGCGCACCAGTTCGGCGGCGCACGACTGCCAGAGTTCGCTGAGCCGGCCGTCCGTGCCGCGGGCGATGCGTTGGCGGATCATGTCCTCCAGCCGGAGCACCTGGTGCCGGATCGCGTCGCCGGCGGATTCCGGCGGTGCGGCCGCCTTCAGCACGTCGTCGATGATCCGGGTGAGCGGCCGAATGAACCGGTTTGCGGGCTCGTCGCCTTCGATCAGGACCAACGGATAGTCATACCGCAGGCTTTCGAGGTGCTCGTAGCGGGCAAACAGCGCCGACCGTAAGGGATTGCGGGCGGCATCCGCACAGGGGGCGCCGGTTGGCTGGGGCGGGATGTGCGGTGCGATCTGGTCGTGTGGCACGGTGCTAGGCCTCGACCTCGGGGGTGGCCGTCGCCTCGGGCCAGATGCCGACCTTGTCGAACTCCTCGTTCAGCACCGTCTCCACCAGTGCCGGGGTGCTCGGCCGTTCGCCCGCGCGCAGCTCGTCGTAACAGGGCACCGACGGGTCGTGGTAGAGGATGCCCACGGGGATCTCTGCGTCCAGCCGCGCCAGGGTCAGCGCTTCGGCCAGGTCGAGCGGATCGTGGGTCTGCTGGTTCTTGTAGATGCGCGACAGCTCCGGCTTCAGGCGCAGCCCGTTCCCATGGGTGAGGATGCGCGTGCTCGCGGGGTCGCGGACGTAGTCGTCGAAGCGGTGCTCCATGAAGTTCGGGCAGCGCTGGAGGATGCGGATGAAGGAGAACCCCTTGTGGTGATAGGCCTTCGACAGGATCTCGTAGAGCAGGTCCGGTATCCAGTCGACGGCCTGGGCGACGAAGGACACGTTGGTGATGCCGAGCGTCACGGTGAGCGGGTTGAGCGCGTTCAAAGTGGCGCCGAACGGCGTGGTGTTGCTCTTCAACCCCTTCGGCGAGGTGGGGGACGCCTGCTTCTTCGTCAGCCCGTAGACCTCGTTGTCGTGCAGCAGCAGCGTCATGTTCATGTTGTAGCGCACGGCGTGCAGCCAGTGCGCGGCACCGATGCTGCAGCAGTCGCCGTCGCCGGTGGTGACGAAGACGTGGAGGTCGGGGCGGCGGATCTTGATGCCTTCGGCGACCGGCAGGGCGCGGCCGTGAATCCCGTGGAAGCCGTAGGCATTCATGTAGTGGGGCAGGCGCGAGGCGCAGCCGATGCCGGAAACGCAGACGGTCTTTTCCGGCGGCAACTGCTCGTCGCGGCACAGCCGCTGCATGGCCGCGAGGATCGCGTTGTCGCCGCAGCCGGTGCACCAGCGCGGCACGATCTCGCTCTGGTAGTCGGCCATCGTGTAGTCGGTCCGCACCATCTGCATCAGGCATTGGCTCAATGAAGCGGTCATTGGTGTGTCCCCACAGGCCCCAGCTTGGTCAATGCGGCGTCCACGATCGCGCCCGGTTTCAGCGGCTGTCCCCGCGCCTTGCCCCAGCAATCCACATCCACCAGCCAGCGGGCGCGCAGCAATGTCGCGAGGCTCGAATAGCGGCGATTGTCCGGGGAGATCAGCGGATCGTCGGGCGGGTCGTTCCAGTTGTTCTCGATGGTCATGACCTTGCCGAAGCCGCGCATCACCGTGTCGATGCCCGACGCCATGGGCTGCAGGAACTTCAGGTGCAGCGAAGACACGCGGTGGCCCTGGGCGCGCAGGCGGGTCACCGCTTCTTCGATGGCGCCTTTGGTACTGCCCCAGCCGATCAGCAGCAGGTCGCCGTCGTCGTCGCCGAACACGGGGGCCAGCCGCAACGTGGTCTGCAGGGCCGCCAGCTTGCGGCTGCGGTTGAGAAGACCCTCTTCGTTGATCTCCGGGTCGTAGGCCACGTGGCTGTCGCGGTCGTGGGCAAGCCCGGTCAGGCAGTGCATCCCGTTGCGCTGGCCCGGGATGAAGCGCGTCATGATCCCGGTTCGTTCGTCCCACTCATAGGGGCGGGCGTCTTCCGGCACCGCACTCTGGTCGAACGGTGGGGCCAGCCAGTCGGCGTTGAACTTGGGCCGCGGATAGGGCTGCTGTGCGGTGGACAGCGCGGCATCGGACAGGATCATCACGACCATGTTGAAGGTCTCGGCGATCTTGCGCGCCGTGATCACCGAGTAGAAGCAGTCCTCGATCGTCGAAACCGCCATCACCACCTTGGGCGCATCGCCATGACCGCCGTAGATGGCGGCCATCAGGTCGCCCTGTTCCACCTTGGTGGGAAGGCCGGTGCTGGGACCGCCGCGCTGCACGTCGATGACGACCAGCGGCACCTCGGCCATCACCGCCAGGCCGATGGCCTCCTGCTTCAGCGACAGACCCGGCCCCGACGTGATCGTCACCGCGCATTTGCCGGCATAGGAGGCGCCGATCGCAAAGGTGCAGGCGGCGATTTCGTCTTCCGCCTGGTGAACGACGCAGCCGACCTTCTCGAAAATGGCGCTGAGATAGTGCGAGGCGGAGGTCGCCGGCGTGATCGGGTACATCGCGCAGACTTCCATGCCGGACGCGACAACCCCGAGCGCCAGTGCGGCGTTGCCGTTCATCACCACCTGCGGTTCGGTCACCGGCGGTGCGGGGATTTGGTAGCGCAGGTCGAGGTTGGCCTCCGCCCAGGTGCGGCCGGCATCGAGCAGCTCGATGTTGGCGTCGACGATCTTCCGGTCCTTCTTGGCGAAGGTGACGCGCACCTGGGCGCGCGCCAGTGCGGCGTCGAGGCTGTAGATCGCGCACAACATGCCAAGCGCGAACATGTTCTTGCCGCGCCTTGGGTCGGGCACGAGTTTCTGGCACTCGGCCTCCATCGGCACTTCGTAGAGCCGGTATCCGGCCGCCCGCACCTCCGCACAGACGGTCTGGTAAGCCGCGGCGATCTGCGGATCGGGATCCGCAGCCCAGCACTTCTCGATGAGGATGGTGGCACCCGGCTTCACTTCGCCGGCGTTGAGGCGGCTCAAGAGCACCTGTTCGTTGAAGGCGACCACGAGGTCCGCCTCGTCGCCCACATTGGTAACGCGGTGGGACGCCATGCGGACGCGGTTGCCGCTGGCGCCGGCGATCGAGCGCTGCGGCGGCTGGATTTCGGCCGGAATGATCTCCACCGTCCAGATCCCGTGTCCCGATCGCGCCGCGATGGCGGCCAGCGACTGGCCGCAGCGTTGCGCGCCCTCTCCGGAATCGCTGACGATCTCGACGATGTGTTCCTCGACAAGCTGCGTGGGACGCGTCCGCGGCCCCGTCGCGCGCGCTTCGACCGGCTCCCGTCGCAGCTCGGCCGCCTCGGCATAGTGGTGTGCACCCGTGGAAGTCATTGGCGTTGTCCGGCCATCTGGGGGCTTTGACAGTCCCTACATCAGCTTTACATGCGTGAAGTTTTTTTCGCAGAGATCTATTCCGAAGAGCGTGTTCTCGAAGCCGGTCTTCTCCGGCTCATAGACCACCGCGGTGTCGCGGATGCCGAGATAGCGCCGGATGCTGCGGGCGGCCTTGCGGCCGGCCCCCATGGCGAGGATCACGGTCGCCGCCCCGGTGACGATGTCGCCGCCCGCGTAGACGCCCGCCAGCGAGGTGGCGAGGTCCGCGTCGGTCTCGATATACCCCCACTTGTTGAGTTTGAGCTTGGAGGTCTGGCCGAGGATCGGGTTGGGGTCCGTGCCGATGGCATAGACGACGGTGTCGGCGGCAAAATCGAACTCGCTGCCCTCGATGGGCACCGGCCGGCGCCGGCCGGAGCTGTCCGGTTCGCCCAGTCCCATGCGGATGCAGCGGATCGTCTGCACATTGTTGTCGGCGTCGCCCACGAGTTCGACGGGGGCCGTCAGCCAATGGAACTCGACACCTTCCTCCTGGGCGTGGTGCAGTTCCTCCTTCCGTGCCGGGCATTCGGCATCGGTCCGGCGATAGACGCAGTGGACCTCCTCCGCCCCCAGCCTGAGGGAAACGCGCATGGCGTCCATCGCCGTGTTGCCGGCACCGATCACCGCCACCCGCCGGCCGATCCCAAGCGGCGTGTCGTAGTTCGGGAAATCGCCCGCGTGCATCAGGTTGCAGCGGGTGAGAAGCTCGTTCGCCGACAGCACGCCGTTGAGGTTCTCGCCGGGGATGTCCATGAAGCGCGGCGTGCCGGCGCCGACGCCGATGAAGACCGCGTCGAACCCCATCTCGCCCAGCATCTGCTCGATGGTGAAGAGCCGGCCGACCAGGGTGTTGCACTTGATCTCGACCCCGAGGGCTTCGAGGTTGGCGATCTCGGCATCGACGACGCTGTTGGGCAGACGGAATTCCGGGATGCCGTAGCGCAGCACTCCGCCCGGCGCGTGCAATGCCTCGTGGATGGTGACGCTGCAGCCGGCCTTGGCGAGATCGGCCGCACAGGCCATGCTCGCGGGGCCGGAGCCGACGACCCCGATACGGAAGCGGTTCGGCTCGATATAGCTCGACTTCTTCCAATGCTCGGCAATCGCCTTGTCGCCGAGCCAGCGCTCAAGCCGCCCGATGGCGACCGGCTCCAGGCCGTTGACGGCAACCGCGCAGACGCCCTCGCACTGGTCTTCCTGCGGGCACACCCGGCCGCACACCGCGGGCAGCAGCGTCGAATCGGTCATCAGGTCATAGGCGCCGCGGTAGTCCTTGCCGATCATCTTGGCAATGAAGCCGGGGATGTCGATGCTCACCGGGCAGGCGGCCACGCAGGCGGGCTCGGGGCACATCAGGCAGCGTTCGCTTTCCAGCAGCGCATTCGCTTCATCGAAGCCGAGCGCCACTTCCTCGAAGTTCCGCGCGCGTTCCGCCGGGTCCTGCACCGGCATGAAGGCCCGTTGCTGCGGGATGTTGCGGATCGTCTTGCGGGCCATGTCAGGTCGCCTCCCGCCCGGCGGCACCGGCCGGCTCCATGGCGAGGCGCCGGCAGCTTTCCGACCAACGCTCCATCGCTTCCTGCTCCTGCGGCCGGTAGCGTTTCAGCCGCATCATCAGATCGTCGAAATCCACCGCGTGGCCATCGAAGTCCGGCCCGTCGACGCAGGCGAACTTCACCCGCCCACCGACCCGGACCCGGCAGCCGCCGCACATGCCGGTGCCGTCCACCATGATCGGGTTGAGGCTGACCATCGTCTTGATGCCATAGGGCCGCGTCGCTTCGGCGCAGGCGCGCATCATCACCGGCGGGCCGATCGCGACGACCTCGTCGATATCCCCGTGCTCGGCGATCTTCGCCTGGATCCCGTCGGTCACCAGGCCCTTGATCCCGGCCGAGCCGTCGTCGGTGCAGATGACGAACTCGTCGCAGACGTCGCGGAACTTCTCTTCCCAGAAGACCAGGCTGGCACTGCGGAAGCCCACTACGCCGATGACATGGGCGCCGGCCTCCTTGAAGGCGCGCGCCTGCGGGTAGATCGGCGCGACGCCGAGCCCCCCACCGACGCAGATCACCTTGCGCGCATGGGAGATCTCGCTGGGAACGCCCATCGGCCCGACCATGCCGAAGAGCGTTTCGCCCACGCGGCAGCGCGCCTGCATCTCGCGACTGGACTTGCCCACCGCCTGCACCACCAGGGTCACGGTGCCGTTCTCGCGGTCGAAGTCGGCGATGGTCAGCGGAATGCGTTCGCCGTGTTCGTCCACCATGACGATGACGAACTGCCCCGGCCGCGCCGCCCGCGCCATCATCGGGTGATGGATTTCCAACAGAAATGTCGTTTCGGAGAAGTCCGACCGCGCGAGAATGGGAAACCCGGTGCCCATCACGTCGCCGGCGCCGGTTTGGGAGAATTTGGTCGGCCCGGCGGGCATCGTCCCGCCCTGACCCCTGGAATTTGCCATCCGCATTGCCCTCCCGGCGGTGCGATCCGAACGCCCGAGCGTGGTCCGTGGCTGTCTCGGCGTTGGCAATTTTGACGCCAACCTACCCCGAGATGGCAATCGCATTCATTGACTCTGATCATGCTGAGAACGCAGATCGGCCGCCATTTTGAGATTGCTGCACCGCATTCAGTGGGCCTCCGCCCACCCATCATTGACGATGTCAATGGTTGCGCATGGCTGAACGTGCGGCTTTCCGTGTTGGGCAACCGCGCGGCGCCGACCATCGCGTGCGCCTGGATCGCCGGGGAGGTCCAAGACCGTGCATCGGCGGGGTCCTACGCCTTCGCCGCGTCCTTGTGCCTGCGCAGGCGGCCAAGGCGCCGCCAGGTGCTGAGGACGACGATCATCAAGGTGACGGCGAAAATCCCCAGCGCCAGCGGGCGTTCCAGGAAGTAGGCGAAGCCGTCCGACCGCGCCAGGGTGATCGCCATGTTGCGCTCCAGCACGCCGCCCAGGATGAAGGCCAGCACCACCGGCAGGATGGGAATGCCCACCGCCCCCAGCCCGATGGCCAGGAAGGCCGAAGCGAACATCACCCAGATGTTGAACAGGTTGGTGTCGACCGCGTAGGCGCCGAAGATGGAAAAGAAGATCACGAAGGCCGCGATGACGCCGCGCGGCAAGATCAACAGCCGGGCGAGGTAGCGCGCTCCGTACAGCCCGATCACGGTCTTCAGGAGGTTCACCGCCAGGAAGCCGGCGAAGAAGGTGTACATCACCTCCGGACGCTCCACGAACAGCAGCGGGCCGGGCCGGAGCCCGTGCAGCGTCAAGGCGCCGATGAACACGGCCGCCGCCCCGCTGCCGGGAATGCCCAGCGCCAGCAGCGGGATCAGCGAGCCGCCCACATTGGCGCTGATGGAGGTTTCCGCCGCCACCAGCCCGCTTTCCGATCCCTTGCCGAACTTCTCCGGCTCCTTCGACAGGCGGCGTTCCAAGGTGTGGGCGATGAGCGGGGTCGATTCCGGTCCCACCGCCGGCAGGATGCCGAGCCCGGTGCCCAGCACAGAGGCGCGCAGGGCGAGCCAGCGGTCCTTCACCAGTTGCGACAACACCTCGCGCGGCTTGGTGGCCGCCACTCGGCCCACCGCCACGGACTCCACGCCGGTGATCGCCTCGGCCACCAGCACGATCGCCTGGGGCAGGCAGAAGAAGCCCACCAGCACCGCGACCACGTTGAGCCCGGAAAAGAGCTGGTAGAAGCCGAAGATGAAGCGCCCGGTGCCGTTCACCGGGTCGACGCCCACCGAGGCCAGGATGAGGCCGAGGAAGGCGCCGGTGATGTTGGCGAAGATCGGCGTCTCCAGCATCACCACGGCGATCACCAGGCTGAACACCACCAGGGCCACGTATTCCGGCGCCCCGAAGCTGAGGGCCAACTGCGCCAGCGTCGGCGTCAGGAACATCAGCGCAATGGCCGAAATGATGCCGCCGACGCCCGACGCCAGGGCGGAGATGCCCAGCGCCAGCGGCGCCTTGCCCTGCCTGGCCAGCGCATGGCCTTCCCAGCCGCTGACGATGGAGGCAGGCGTGCCGGGGATGTTGAGCAGGATGGCGGAGATGCTGCCGCCGTAGATGGCGCCGGCATAGATGCCGGCCAGCATGATCATGCCGTGCTCCGGCGCCATCAGGAAGGTCACCGGGATCAAGAGGGCGATGCCGAAGGTGGCCGTCAGCCCCGGAATGGCGCCGATGATCACGCCCAGCACCACGCCGAGCACGGCGAAGGTGAGGCTGAGCGCCGACAGCGCGGTGGCTATGCCTTCCCACACGCTCCACCTCCCACGCCCCTAGGGGCGGTTTTTCCAGCCGGCCCGGTGCCCATCGCGCGTCACAGCCAGTCGTAGAGCAGCATGTCGAGCTGGTGGTCCGGCCAGGCCTGGGGCACCGGCACGTACAGCACGACCTTGATCAGCACGGCGAACACCAGCACGAAGGCCAAGGTACCGAAAGCTTCGGTCAGGCTCGGCCGGCCATGGGTGATCGCCAGCGACACGAACAGGGCGAGCCACGAAGCCACCATGAAGCCGGCATAGGGCAGGGCCACCACATAGGCCAGCCACACCGCCGCCACCGCGGCCAGCCGCAGCCCTTTGCCGGCCGGCAGCTTCAGCCCGATCATGGGGCCCTCTGCCTGCGGCGCGGGGGCCAGCAGCCGGGCCAGCAGAAAGGCGACGCTGCACACCAGCGCGCCGATGCTCACCACCATCGGGTAGATCGCGGCGGACCCGCGGATTTCCGTCGACTGCCAGACGATCGCCGCCAGCACGGCGACCAGGATTCCGGCAAATACCAGGCGCATGGACACCCCGCCGACGCGGGCCGGCCGGCCCCACCGATCATCCCGGACATCGCCAGGGATCGGCGGTACCGGCCGCCGACGTCGCTTCCGTCAGTTGCTTACAGCCGGCCGGTTTCTTCCAGGAAGTCCTGGAGGGCCTGGAAGGTCTCGGCGTAGTTCGCCTGGGTCGCCTCCAGATCGGCCGGTGTCAAGGTCAGCCCCGCTTCGGCGAAGGCGTCGGCCAACGCGTCGGACTCCAGCACGTCGAGGAACGCCTGGGCAAGAAAGGCCCGCCGGTCTTCCGGCACGCCCACCGGCAGGGCGAAGAAGCGGGTGGCCCCCCAGGTCTGGCCGCCGGCGGCCACGCCGAGTTCGCTGAAGGTGGGCGTATCGGGCAGCAGGGGATGGCGGCTGTCGCCGGTCACCGCGACGGGCACCAGGTCGCCGTTCTCGATATACTGCTCGATCTCGGTATAGAAGGTGGCGGTGGCGTCGACGTCGCCGGCCAACAGCGCGATCACGCCCTCGCGGCCACCGTCGAACGGGATGAAGTCGAAGGTCACGCCGCGCGCCCGCTCGATGAACTCGCTGACGAACAGGAACATGCTGTTGGGGTTCATGCCCACCTGCAGCGTGTGGTCGGCGGCGTAGTCCATGATCTCATCGAAGCCCATGGCGCCGATCTCGGACTCCGCGTTCACCACCCAGACCACCGGATCGAAGCTGACGGTGACGATGGGGTCGAAGTCGTCGGCCGTGAACGGCCCGTCGCGCAGCAGGATGTCGGTGAACATGAAGGGGTTGGCGATCACGCCCACGGTGTAGCCGTCGGCCTCCGCGTCATGGGCGAGGTAGGTGTGGCCCACCATGCCGGCGCCGCCCACGCGGTTTTCCACGCGGAACTCGATGCCCAGCTCCTCTTCGGCGACCTGCGCGAAGGTGCGCGCGGTCACGTCCACCGCCCCGCCGGCGGGGTACATGACGATCAGGTCGATCGGCCGCTGCGGGAAATCGGCCGGTTGATCCTGGGCCGCCGCGGGAACGCCGAAGCCGAGGCCGGCGATCAGCGCCACCCCGGTCAAGCCTAGCGATTTGTGGAACATGTGCACCTCCTCAAAACTGCGCATCCACCCGGTTGGCCGCCCCTGGGGCGCATTGGGCACCCCGCCTCGCTGTGGTCGGCCGGTCGTCTTTTTTACCCTCATGCATCCGCGGGGCGGGCCGCAGCGGCGGGCGCCGGATGCCCGGCCGCGCAGCGGCGCAGCGGGGTCCCCCGTGGACGGTCTTCGAAGATGACGCTAGAGGGTCGCGACAAAGAATGTCTAATTATTTTTCTTGATCCTGTGAGAAGCAAACACTATCACCGCAAGACCTTCTTGGCGAGGCGGTGCGGCGGCGATGGACAAGCGGGCCCTGGAATGCTTCGTGGCGCTGGCCGAAGAGCTGCATTTCCGCCGCGCCTCGCAGCGCTGCCACATCAGCCAGCCGGGCCTGTCGCAGCAGATCCGGCGGCTGGAGGACCTGCTCCAGGTCCAGCTCGTCCACCGCTCCAAGCGCCATGTCTCGCTGACCCGCGCCGGAGCGGTGTTCCTCACCGAGGCGCGCAAGGTGTTGGCCACCATGGGCCGCGCCGTCGACCTGACGCGGGAGACCGACCGCGGCGTGGTCGGCCATTTGCGCGTGGGCGCCACCGCCTCGGCCCTGTTCATCCTGCTGCCGGACATCGCTGCGCGCTTCCGTGCCGCCCTGCCGCACGCCCAGCTCACCGTCGCCCACCTGACGACGGCGGAGCAGGAGGCGGCCTTGAAGGACGGCGACATCCAGGTGGGCATCTGCCACCCGCCGCTCAGCGACCCGTCGTTGGCCTGCATCACGCTGGCGGAGCTGCCCTTCGATGTCGTGATGTCATCCGACAACCCCTTGAGCCGCAAGCGCATCCTGACGCTGAAGGACCTGGCGGAGGAAACCTTCATCTTGTTCCCGCGCGACGTCGGCCCGCGGCTCTACGACCAGATCATCTCCCTGTGCCACCAGCAGGGCTTCAGCCCGCGCCAGATCATCGACGCCTCGCCGGCCCAGTCCATCGTCGCCATGGCCGCCTGCAACCTGGGCGTCGGCTTCATCGCGTCGAAGGTGCAGCACTACGACCGGCCGCTGGCGGTGTTCCGCAAGTTGTCGGGTCCCGGCCCGTTCCTCACCCTGGGGGCCGCCAGCCTGGGCGAGCCGCAGCCCCCCATGGTCGGGCAGTTCCTGGACCTGGCGACGGCCGCCGCGGCGGCGCTGGAGTGAGCGGGCGCAGCATGGAACCTGATAACTTCGCTTTCTCAAACAATCGCGAAAAATAATTAGATCGACGTAATTTGCCTCAGTAGACTTTGCGCCGCTACAGGGACGTGACGGCGATGAAGATCTTCATGGTGGGCGAGGCTGCCAACTACCGCGACCGCCTGGCGGCGGGGCTCGGCGAGCATGGGCTCGCGGACGCCAAGATCGTGGCGCTGCCCCGCGAGGCTGCGTCGGCCGCCGACCATGACGGCGAAATCGCCGCCGAGGACGTGGTGGTGTCGCTGCGCCTGAGGCGCGGCGGAGCGCCGCTCCCCAGCTTCCGCCTGCTACATGTGCCCGGCGCCGGGCTCGACGGCATCGACTTCGACGCGCTCTGCGACGCCACCACCGTGTGCAACGTGTTCGAGCACGAAGGCGCCATCGCGGAATTCGTGCTGGCCTCCGTGCTCAACTGGGAAATCCGCCTGGACGAACTGCGCGCCAGCTTCGCGCCCGACCGCTGGGCGGAGATCTACCGCGCCCGCGTGCCCCACGGCGAACTTGCCGGCAAGACGGTGGGGCTGGTGGGCTTCGGGCGCATCGGCCGGGCCATCGCGGTGCGCGCCAAGGCGTTCGGCGTGCGGGTGCTGGCGGCCGACCCCGCACTCGCCGGCCCCGGCGGGTCCGTGGACGAGGCGGTGGCGCTGGGTGAGCTGCTGGAGCGCGCCCACTACGTGGTGATCGCCTGCCCGCTGCTGGACGCCACCCGCGGCATGGTGGGGGCGGCGGAACTGGCGCGCATGCAGCCCGGTGCGGTGCTGGTGAACATTTCGCGCGCCGAGGTGGTGGACGAGGCCGCCCTCTACGCCGCACTGGCCGAAGGGCGCATCCGCGGCGCCAGTCTGGACGTCTGGTACCGCTACCCAACCGGCGCCGCCGACAGCGTGCCGCCCAGCACCTATCCCTTCCACGACCTGCCCAACGTGGTCTGCACGCCCCACTCCTCGGCCATCACGCGGGAGATGTGGGAGCGCCGCTACGCCATCGTCGCGCGCAACATCGCGGCCCTGGCGACGGGCCGGCCGCTCGACAACGTGGTCCGGCCGGGCCGGGCCTGACGAACCGCCAAGGAAGGAACCGCATGGCCGCCGCAGACCCCATCCGCATCACCGCGGTCAAGACGCTGGTGGTGAACGCCAAGATGCGCAACTGGACCTTCGTGAAGGTGGAGACCGACCAGGCCGGCCTCTACGGCTGGGGCGAAGCGAGCCTGAACTGGAAGACCCGCGCCGTCACCGGGGCCGTGGAGGATCTGGCACCGCTCATCGTCGGCCGCGACCCCCGCGACATCGAACAGATCCTGCGCGTGCTGACCAAGCACAGCTACTACCGGCTCGGCATCGTCGGCGTCAGCGCCATCAGCGGCATCGAGCACGCGCTGTGGGACATCTTCGGCAAGAGCCTGGGGCTGCCGGTGTGGCGCCTGCTCGGCGGCAAGGTGCGCGAGGAGATCCGCGTCTACACCCATCTCGGCCTGGGGGAGATGCGCTCGGTCTACGAAACCCTCGATCCCGCGCCGTTGCGCGAAAAGGCGCAGGCCGTGGTGGACATGGGCTACACCGCGCTCAAGGTCGTCTTCATCCCCTATTCCGGCTTTACCGTCGACATCGCCGCACGCCGCCATGTCGACCGCATGATGGCCGCGCTGCGCGATGCCGTGGGCGAGGGCGTGGAGATCATGATCGATTTCCACGGCCGCCCGGCCTCGGTCTCCGCCGCCCTGCAGTTCATCGACGTGCTCAGCGCCTACGACCCCATGTTCTGCGAGGAGCCGGTGCAGCCGGGCGACACCCAGGCCCTGCGCATGGTGACCGAGCGCGCCCGCTGCCCCATCGCCACCGGCGAGCGGCTGGTCGGCTTCAAGGAGTTCGAGGAGATCTTCCGCCAGAAGGCCGTGAACATCATCCAGCCCGATCTCAACCACACCGGCGGGCTTCTGGAAGGCAAACGCATCGCTGCCGCCGCCGAGCATGCCTTCATGGGCGTTGCCCCCCACAATCCCAACGGACCCATCGCCGGCGCGGCGGCCCTTCATTTCGCCATCTCCACGCCGAACGTGGTGATCCAGGAGGAGATGGTGGGCGCCGTGCCCTGGTACGACGACGTGGTCAGCGTGCCCATGCGCCGGGTGGGCTCCGCCTGGCCCGCACCCGACACCCCCGGCCTCGGCGTGGAGGTGAACGAGGCGGAAGCCGCCAAGCATCCCTTCGAGCCGGAGATCCTCCACACCCAGAGCGCCGTCCTCGCCGACGGCACCATCGCGGATTGGTGACGATGACCGCAGCAGCATTTGAGGCCGCGGCACGCACCGCGGGAACCGAGCGCCACTTCGCCCTGCCCGGCGACGTCTACAACGCCACGCCGTCGCGCATCGTGTTCGGCTGCGGTGCGGCGGCCGGCATCGCTGCGGAGGTGGAGCGCCTGGGCGCCACGCGCGCCCTGGTGGTCTCAACCCCGGGGCGGCGGATGATGGCCGGCGAGGTGGCCGACCGGCTGGGCGACCGCTCGGTCGGGCTGTTGGCCGAAGCCGTCTCCCAAGTGCCCATCGAACTCGCCCGCCGCGGCCAGGCAGCGGCACGGGAGGCCGGGGCCGACTGCCTGGTGAGTGTCGGCGGCGGTGCTTCCATCGGGCTCGGCAAGGGCATCGCGCTGGAGCTGCCGGTGCCCATCATCGCCATGCCCACCACCTATTCCGGCTCGGAGATGACCGGGTTCTGCGGCATCACCATCGCCGGCGTGAAGCGCATGCACACCTCGCTCAACATGCTCGCGTCGACCGTGATCTACGATCCGGAACTGTCGATCGGCCTGCCGGTGGAGGTGAGTGCAGCCAGCGCCTTGAACGCGCTCGCCCACTGCGTGGACGCCGTCTACGTGCCCACCATCGGTCCGGCCAACAAGCTGGCCGCGGCCGAAGGGGCGGCGGTGATCGTCGATGCCGTGCGCCGGGTGGCGGCCGATCCCGGCGACCTGGGCGCGCGCAGCGACCTGCTCTATGGCGGGTTGCTGGCAGGTGCGGCGCTGACCGGCGGCTTTGCCCTGCAGCACGGGCTGGCGCACACGCTGGGCGGCTCCTTCGGCGTTTCCCACGGGCTGTCGCACGCCCTGGTGCTGCCCCATGTGGCCGCCTACAACGCCCGCTTCGCCGCCGCCGACATGGCTGCCATCGCCGCCGCCATGGGGGTGGAGACCGTGGGGGCGGCGATCTTCGACCTGCTGGGCGACCTCGGCCTGCCGACCTCTCTGGCGGAGGTGGGGATCGGCGAGGACGATGTGGAGCGCATCGCCGCCATCACGGTGGAAACCGACAACGGCCTCAACCCCGGCCCGGTCACCGCCGAGGCGGTGCGCGAAATCACCCTGGCGGCGCTACACGGCGAACGGCCGGGGTAGCGGCTACCCCGCCAAGGCCGCGCGCTGGGCCGCGACCAGTTCCTGGGTGCCCTTGTGGGCGAGCGCCAGCAGGTCGAGGAACTGCACCTGGCTGAACGGGTCCTGTTCCGCCGTGCCCTGCACCTCCACGATGCCGCCCGATGCGGTGAGCACGAAGTTGGCGTCGGCCTGGGCGGAGGAGTCCTCCGCATAGTCCAGATCCAGCACCGGCAGGCCGCGCCACAGACCGCAGGAGATCGCCGCCACCGGCTCCTTCAGCGGGTCGGCCTTCAGCGCGCCGATCTCCCGCAGATGGCGGATCGCCAGGGCCAGCGCCACATAGCCGCCGGTGATGGCGGCCGTACGCGTGCCGCCGTCGGCCTGCAGCACGTCGCAGTCGATGCGGATCTGCAACTCGCCGAGGGTGGCCATGTCAGTAACGGCACGCAGCGCGCGGCCGATCAGCCGCTGGATTTCCTGGGTGCGGCCCGTCTGCTTGCCACGCGCCGCCTCGCGGTCGGTGCGCTGGTCGGTCGCCCTCGGCAGCATGCCGTATTCGGCGGTCACCCAGCCGCGCCCGCCGCCCTTCATCCAGCCCGGCACGCGGTCTTCCACGCTGGCGGTGCACAGCACGTGGGTGTCGCCGAACTTGGCCAGGCAGGAGCCCTCGGCGTACTTGCTGACATGGGTTTCCAGGCGCACCTCGCGCACCTGGTCGGCGGCCCGGCCCGAGGGGCGGGCGATCGGCTGGATATCGGTCATGGTCTCAGGCTTTCGCGGTCTCGGCTTACGGCGCGTGGTCGAACAGGTCTTCGACGCCGCGCAGCAGGCCGCCCAGGGCATAGGAGGATTCCAGGAAGTCGATCTGGTCCTGGCGCCAGTCGAGGGTCGCCAGCATCGCCGCCGGCAAGGCCGCGGGATCGCGCCCGGCGAGCAGTTCGTCGAGCGACACCTGGCCCGAGGCATCGTAGTCGAAGGCCAGCACCAGCGCCTGGCCCGCCACCGCCCCGACGACGGTGGCACCCGCCTGGCGGGCAAGCAGGTCCCGCACCGACATGCCTTCCACCAGGGCGGCATGCTGGGCGTACATGCGCAGGAGCCGGCCGAACTCCGCGGCGGACAGCTCGCCGTTGCCGCTCACGTCCGCCAGGTCGAAGAAGCCGCGCACGCAGAAGTCCATGGTTGCCAGGGTGCAGGTGGGCGCCAGATCGCCGATGGCGGCGGTGAAGGCCATGCCCTCGCCGAAGGCCAGCGCATAGGTGGGCGGCAAGGCATCGCAGCGGCCGTAGACATAGCGGTCGTCGGTGGGGGTCAGCTCGTCGGGGCTGGTCAGCGAGCCGTTGAGCGGCCAGCCTTCGTGCAGCGTGTCGCCCTCCACCCGGGCGAAGAAGTCGTAGGTGCCGTCCGGCGTATCCTCGTACTCCTGGAAGCCGAACCAGCCGTCGGCGAAGGAATCGACCTTCACGTAGGTCGAGAGGATCACGAAGTCCTCGTCGATCGACAGGTAGATGGCGCCGCCGGCGGTATAGATCAGCACCTCGCCGGGCGCCTCGCAGGCGCCGGTCGCCCAGACCCCCCGCAGGTCTTCCGGCACTGCGGCCGTCTGGCCGAAGGCCACCGCCGAACTGCCGACCAGAATTGCGGCGGCCACCCCCGCCGAACCCATGCTGCGCATGTTGGACCCCTCTCTTCCAATGCGTGGCCGGCACCCTAGAGTATCCGTGTTGATCAAGCGAGTATCGGTGTCCAGCGCCGGTCTGCCTTGAGGACGACGCCGGGCGCGCGTCTTCGAAGACCGCGAGTTCCAGGCCGAATGGCAGCCACTGCCACGTTGACACCACACCGGTGGGCGCCCAAATACCGCGCGCAATGGTAAACCTGGGCACCTTGAAACCGATCGCGGGAGAATCCATCGGCGAGCTGAACCAGCGCTCGCGCGAGATCTTCCGCCATATCGTGGACGCCTACGTGGAAACGGGCGAGCCCGTGGGCTCGCGCACCATTTCGCGGCGCCTCGGCATGTCCTTGTCGCCGGCCACCATCCGCAACGTCATGGCTGATCTGGAGGAGATGGGGCTCTTGTTCTCGCCCCACACTTCGGCCGGCCGGCTGCCCACCGAGGCGGGGCTGTCGCTGTTCGTCCACGGGCTTTTGGAGCTGGGCGACATCGCCGAGGAAGAGCGCGCCAGCATCGATGCCCAGTGCCATGCCATCGGCCGCAGCTATTCCGACGTGCTGGACGACGCCACCACCCTGTTGTCGGGCCTGTCGAGCTGTGCCGGGCTGGTGGTGGCGCCGAAGACCGACCGGCCGCTGCGCCACATCGAGTTCGTCAACCTGGCGCCGGGCCGTGTGCTGGTGGTGCTGGTGACCGACGACGGGCTGGTGGAGAACCGGGTGATCGAGGTGCCGCTGGGGCTGACCCAGTCGACCCTGGTGCACGCATCGAATTTCCTCGCCGCCCGCGTGGTCGGCCGCACGCTCGGCGAAGCGCGCTCCGAAGTGCTGGCGGAGATCGACCAGCAGCGCAGCCAGCTCGATCAGTTGTCGAGCGCCCTGGTGGAAGCGGGGCTCGCCACCTACGGTGCGTCGGGCACCGCCACCGGCACGCTGATCGTGCGCGGCCAGTCGCGCCTGCTCTCCGACGTCACCGCGGTGGAGGACCTGGAACGCATCCGGCTGCTCTTCCAGACGCTGGAGACCAAAGAGGCCATGCTGCGCATGCTCGATGCCGCCCAGCAGGCCGAAGGCGTGCAGATCTATATCGGTGCCCAGAACAGCCTGTTCTCGGTGGCCGGTTGCTCGATGATCATCGCGCCCTATACCGACGGGCAGAACGAAATCGTCGGTGCGGTGGGGGTGATCGGGCCGAGCCGTTTGAACTACGCCCGCATCGTGCCCATGGTGGACTATACGGCCAAGGTGCTGGGCCGCCTGTTGTGGAACAAGAACGAGTCGACGTGATGAGCGAAACGGAAAACCGCACGCGCACCACCGAAAACCCAGCCGGCCGCGACCCCGCGGCGGAGCCGGAGCCGGATGAGCTGGATCTGGAAGCGGCAGCCGAGGCGGCCGACGCGGCCGCGCGCGGGCCTGCCGGGGACGCAGCCGCAGAGGGCGCAGCCGACGATCCGGCCGCCCTCATCGCCCGCCTGGCCGAGGAGAACGCCACCCTGAAGGATCGGGCGTTACGTGCCATGGCGGAAGCGGAGAACACCCGCCGGCGCGCCCAGAAGGACAAGGAGGACACCGCCAAGTATGCCGTGTCGTCCTTCGCCCGCGACGTCCTGACGGTGGCCGACAACCTGGCCCGCGCGGTCGACGCCCTGCCCGACGACAAGGCCGACGATCCGGTGTTCGCCAACATGCGCGCCGGCATCGCCGCGGTGGAGCAGGAGCTGCTGAAGCTGTTCGAGCGCCACGGCATCGTGCGCATCGACCCGACGGGGGAGAAGTTCGACCCCAACTACCACCAGGCGATGTACGAGATTCCCACCACCGATGCCGTCCCCGGCACCGTGGTGCAGGTGATGCAGGCGGGCTACGTGCTGCACGGCCGCCTCTTGCGCCCGGCCATGGTCGGCGTCGCCAAGGGCGAACCGCCGCAGAAGGTGGACGAGGAGGTGTAGGGCCTTTCCGCCAATGGGCGACCGGCGGCGGCGCCCGCGCGGGTAGGTTTCCACCCGGGCGCAACCGGTGCGGGGGGCCTACCCCCGCTTGCCGATCTCGACCACCACCAGCGCGCGCTGGACATCCAGCGTGCGTTCGCTGCAGGCGTTGAAGCCCCAGAACTCGCGGCTGTTGCCGTCCACGTCGGTGGCCTGCACGTCGAAGAAGCAGGCGCCGCCGGAGCGGTCGACCTCCACCTCCATCTGCTCGCCGGGCAGCAGCGTGGCCCCGCCGAGCTGGTCGAAGCCCCAGCGCGTGGCGTAGTCCGGCGAGACGCGGACGTCCGACAGCGGCACGCTGCCGGCATTGTGCACCGTGATCGTTCCGGACGATTGCGCCATCGCAGGGGCCGTCAAGGCCATCGCCAGCGCCATCGCGGCAACCATTCGAGCCTTCATGCAATTAACCCCGTCTGCCCGCCGGGGGCCGGACATGCCGACCGCCACGGGACTTTCACGTTCCGATTGACCCCACCACTATCCAGGCTTTGTGGCAAGCTGTTGGCGAGAACCAGACCGTTCGTTGGGGTTTTTGGGCCGCCGTTCGGCCGCCTATTGCATGACGATGCGCGGTGCCGTGCGGCGCGGTGCGGCCTCCCCGGTTAACGATTGCCAAGCTGTCGCGGCGATTTGGCGGAACACCCCGGCGATGGCGCCGGCCGGTTCCGCGGCGGCGGCGGGCGTGCCCGTATCCGAGGTGGTGCGTACGGAAATCTCCAGCGGCACCTCGCCCAGGAAGGGCACGTCGAGACGCCCGGCTTCCGCCCGCGCGCCGCCATGGCCGAAGATCTCGCTGCGGTGGCCGCAATTGGGGCAGCAGAAATACGACATGTTCTCAACGATGCCGAGCACCGGCACCTCCACCTTGCGGAACATGTTGAGGCCCTTGCGCGCATCCAGCAGCGCGATGTCCTGCGGCGTGGAGACGATGATCGCACCCGACAGCGGCACCGACTGGGCGAGCGTGAGCTGGGCGTCGCCGGTGCCCGGCGGCATGTCCACCAGCAGCACGTCGAGGGTGCCCCAATTGACGTCGCGCAGCATCTGGGTGATGGCGCTCTGCACCATGGGGCCGCGCCAGATCATCGGCGTCTCCTCGTCCACCATGAAGCCGATGGACATCACCTGGACGCCGTGGGCCGGCTTGGGATCCAGCGTCTTGCCGTCGGGCGTGGTGGGCTTGCCGCCCACCCCCATCATGCGCGGCATCGACGGCCCGTAGATGTCGGCATCCAGCAGGCCGACCTTCAGGCCGTTCTGCACCAGGCCCACCGCCAGGTTCGCCGCGACGGTGGATTTGCCGACGCCGCCCTTGCCGGACGCCACCGCGACAATGTGGCCGACCCCCGGCAGCTCGATCGTGCGCCCGCCCGGCTTGGCGCGCGCCGGAGCGGCCGGCCGGGTTGCCGACGGGGCAGCCGGGGCCGCGCCGCCGGCCGGCCGGTGTGCCGTCAGCATGGCGGTCACCGACAGCACGTCCGGCAGCTTGCGCACCGCCGCTTCCGCCTCCACCCGCAACGGTTCCAGCGCCGGCCCGCGCTCGGGATCGACGTCCAGCGCGAACAGCACGTGGCGGTCGCGGATGGTGAGGCCGCCGACCATGCCAAGGGTGACGATGTCCTGGCAGCGCTCCGGGTCGATCACGGTGCGCAGGGCGCCGAGCACGGCTTCCTGGGTGGGATCGGCCATGGTTGAAAGCTCCTTGTCTTTGCAAAATATGACAGGGGTGTCGTAGACCTGTCGCGGCACATATGGCCATGGTGCGGGCGCTGCGGCTAGGGTGCGCGCCCGGCAGGTTCGGGCGAGCACGCCTGGCAGCGTCCCTTCAGGCAGCAATCACGAGGATGGCAATCCATGCCGTGGACCAATCAAGGCGGCAACGGCGGTGGGCCCTGGGGCTCCGGCGGCAACAACGACCAGAACCCATGGGGCGGTCCGCCCGGCCGGGGTCCCGGCAATAGCGGCGGCCCCTCCGGTCCCAGCTTTGAGGACATGATCCGGCGGGGCCAGGACCGCATGCGTCAGCTCATTCCCGGCGGCATCGGCGGCAAGCGGGCGATCATCCTGGGCGTATTGGCCCTGGTGGCGATCTGGATGGCCACCGGCCTGTTCCGCGTGCAGCCGGGCGAGCAGGGCGTGATCATGACCTTCGGTGCCTTCACCCGCACCGTCGGCTCCGGCCTGCATTACCACCTGCCCGGCCCGATCCAGAGTGTGGAGATCGTCAACACCGAGCAGGACCGCCTGCTCGACATCGGCTTCATCCGCGGCAATTCGCCGAGCGGCGGTGCCGCCACCGCGGTGGTGCAGCGCGACGTGCCCCAGGAAAGCCTGATGCTGACCGGTGACGAGAACATCATCGACATCGACTTCACCGTGCGCTGGCGCATTTCCAACGCCGAGAACTACCTGTTCCGCCTGCGCAACCAGGAAGACACGGTGCGCGCGGTGGCGGAAAGCGTGATGCGCGAAATCATCGGCCAGTCGGACCTGCAATCGGCGCTGACCCGCTCGCGTGCGGAAATCGAGCAGGACGTGCGCGACGGCATCCGCCGCATCCTGGGCGACTACGAGTCCGGCATCTCCGTCACCTCGGTGCAGCTTCTGAACGTGAGCCCGCCGCCCCAGGTGATCGACGCCTTCAACGACGTGATCCGCGCCCAGGCCGACCGCGAAACCCAGGTCAACCAGGGCCGCCGCTACTTCGCGGAGGTGCGCGAGCAGAGCCGCGGCGAGGCCGCGCGCATGCTGCAGGACGCCGAAGCCTACCAGGAGCGCGTGATCAACGAGGCCGAAGGCCAGGCGCAGCGCTTCCTCTACGTGCTCTCCTCCTACAGCCAGAACCCCAGCGTCACCTCCCAGCGGATGTATGTGGAAACACTGCAGGACGTGCTGTCCAACGCCAACGTGGTGATGATCGACAGCGGCAACGGCGGCGGCACCGGCGGCGACGTCGTGCAGTACCTGCCGCTTAACGAGCTGCTGCCGCGCCACGGCGCGACGGCACCGGCCAACGGCAACCAGTAGGGCGAGGACACCCATCATGAGCATCCGCCTCGCAGTCATTGGCGTTGTCGTCGTCCTCTCCGGCGTCCTTCTGTCCGACAGCTTCTTCGTCGTCAGCGAAACCCAGCAGGCCCTGGTGCTGCGCTTCGGCAATCCGCAGCGCGAGCCGATCAACCAGCCGGGCCGGTTCGACGATGAGGGCAACCCGATCAACGAAGCGGGCCTGCACTTCAAGGTCCCGTTCATCGACGACGTGGTCTATTACGAGCGGCGCATCCTGGAGGTCGACCCTCCGGCCGAAGAGGTGACGCTGCGCGACCAGCGCCGCCTGGTGGTGGATGCCTTCATCCGCTACCGCATTTCCGATCCGCTCTTGTTCCTGCAGCGCGTGCGCACCGAAGGCAGTGCGGTGGATCGGCTGACCACCATTCTCAACGCCGCACTGCGCAACGTGCTCGCCCGCTACGAGCAGTCCGACCTCCTGTCGTCGGACATCGTCGACGTGCGCTCCCAGCGGCGCAACCAGATCATGCAGGAAATCCAGAACGTGGTGGCCCGCGGCCTGCCGGGCGAACTGGCCGATGGCGAGGAGGCGGTAGGCGCAAGCGATCTCGGCATCACCATCATCGACGTACGCATCGGCCGTGCCGATGTGCCCGACCAGACGCGGGAAAGCATCTTTACCCGCATGCGCTCCGAGCGCGAACGCGAAGCCGGCGAAATCCGCGCCACCGGCCGCGCCCTGGAGGAACGCTTCCGCGCCTTTGCCGACCGCTGGCGGGTGGGCTTCCTTGCCCGCGCCCAGCGCCTGTCGCAGATCATCCGCGGCGAGGGCGACCAGAATGCCATCGCCACCCTGGCGGCCGCCCACGGGCTCGACCCCAACTTCTTCAGCTTCTACCGCACGCTGGAAGCCTACCGGGCGGCCATGGCCAACGGCGACACCTCGCTGGTGCTGTCGCCCGACGGCGATTTCTTCCGCTTCTTCCAGCAGGTGTCGGGCGGCGGCAGCGGCAGCCAGCTTGAATCCGCCCCCTTGGACGAGGGCCTGCAGGAGGAAATCCGGCGGCGGCTGATCCCGTCGGAAACCCTGCCCATGGTGCCGGAAGGCGGCGGGCTGATGCCCGAGAGCATCACGCCGGATGCCGGCACGCCGCCGGAAGCCGACGGTGCGATGGGCGACGGTGCGATGGGCGACGGCGAGACGCCCGGCGACGGGACGGACGCGGACACCGTCATCCCCACCGATGTCGGCTCCATCGACCAGGAGCTGCGCAACGCCATGGGCGTGCCGGGCGATCTGCAGGGGCTGGTCGGCGAGGACACCGAAACCGCCATCGATGCCGAGCTGTCCGACGTGCTGGACGGGCTGAGGGCCGACGAGGAACGGCTGATCGACCCCTCCTCCAATGCCGAGCTGTTCGAGGATGAGTCCTTCAGCGAGCCGATCGTGCCCCTGGACAACGCCCCGGCACCCGACGTGCCGGTGGACCCCATTGACGGCACGGAGACCAGCAACTGAGCTGGACAGGGCCAGGGACAGGGACAGGGACAGGGCCGGTGGCCGGCAGGTTCGGTAGGGAGCGGCGGCGATGACGGACCTGGGGGCGGCACTCGGCCTGGTGCTGGTGATCGAAGGGCTGATCTACGCCATCGCCCCCACCGCCATGAAGCGCGTCGTCGCCCAGGTGCTGGTGGTCTCGCCCGCGTCGCTGAGGCTGAGCGGGCTGGTGGCCGCTGCCATCGGCGTGCTGGTGGTGTGGGCCGTGCGCGGCTCCGGTGGGTTGTGAGGGCCGGATCGTGGGGGAGCGGCCCCCCTTGCGCGGCGGTGCGTTTGTCCCTCCGCGTCATTGGCCGCAAGCCTGCCTGCGGCCCAACAAATTCCGACCATAATGGTATGGCATCGCAGGGGCATCAGGGGCACGTGCCGACACAGCGATCGACCGGGGCGGTGTCAGTTCGTTTCCAGAGCCTGCGAAACCACCGCCAGCGGCTGGCGGCACCCAAGCCCAGCCACCCCCTGATGGTTTCTGTTCTTCGTCACCGATGATGAGACGTCCATGAACCTGATGACACCGTCCGAAGACCCCCACACTCCCCGCACGCTGCGCCGGGTTCTCGGCGCAGGGCTGATGGTGGCAGTGCTGATCGGCGCATCGCCCGGCTTCGCCCAGTCCGAGGCGCCGATCAACAGTGACATCGTTCCCCCCGCCCACCACGCGGGCTTCGCCGATCTTGTGGAAACCCTGCTGCCGGCCGTGGTGAACATCTCCTCCACCCAGACGATCGCCGGCGTGTCGGGACCTGAAGTGCCCCAGTTCCCGCCGGGCTCGCCCTTCGAGGACTTCTTCGACGACTTCATGGACCGCCAGGCGCCGGCCGAACGCCGGGCCACCTCGCTGGGGTCCGGGTTCATCATTTCGCCCGACGGCAACATCGTCACCAACAACCACGTGGTCGACGGGGCCGACGAGATCACCGTGATCTTGCAGGACGACACCGAGCTGCCGGCGACGGTGGTGGGTGTGGATCCGCGCACCGACTTGGCGGTGCTGCACGTGGACACCGACGAGCCGCTGCCCTACGTGGCCTTCGGCGACAGCGACGCCATGCGCGTCGGCGACTGGGTGCTGGCCATCGGCAACCCGTTCGGCCTCGGCGGCTCGGTCACCGCGGGCATCATCTCCGCCCGCGCCCGCGATATCCACGCCGGACCCTACGACGATTTCCTGCAGACCGATGCCTCGATCAACCGCGGCAACTCCGGCGGTCCCATGTTCAACACCGCCGGCGAGGTGATCGGCATCAACACCGCCATTTTCTCGCCCACCGGCCGTTCGGTCGGCGTCGGCTTCGCCATCCCAAGCTCGCTGGCCGATCCGGTGGTGAGCCAGCTCATCGAGTATGGCCGCACGCGGCGCGGCTGGCTCGGCGTGCGCATCCAGACGGTGACCGACGAGATCGCCGAAAGCCTGGGCATGCCGGAAGCCACCGGCGCCCTGATCTCCTCCATCACCGCCGGCGGCCCGTCTGACGGCAGTGCCCTGCAGCCGGGCGACGTGATCGTCACCTTCAACGGCGAACCCATCGAGACCATGCGCGAACTGCCGCGAGTGGTTGCCGATACCCCGGTGGGCGCCAGCGTGGACGTGGAAGTGTGGCGCCAGGGCGAGCTGATCACCGTGCCCATCGAGTTGGGCGAGCTTGAGGAAGCGGAACTGGCCGGCCTGCTGGACGACTCTACCCCCAGCGTGACGCCGCCCACCGATACCGGCGAGATCGACGAGCTGGGCCTGCGCCTGGCGGAGCTGGACGACAGCCTGCGGTCGCGCTTCGGCCTGTCCTCGTCCGTGGAGGGCGTGGTCATCACCCAGGTGGCCAGCGGCAGTGCCGCAGAGCAGGGCCTGGCGCCGGGCGACGTGATCCTGGAGGTCAACCAGCACCATGTGGACACCCCGGACGATGTCTCGGCCCAGGTCGACGATGCGCTGTCGGCCGGCCGCAACAGCGTCCTGCTGATGGTGGACTCCAGCGGCCAGGTGAGCTTCGTGGCCCTCGACATCTCCTCCCTTCGCGCCGGCAACTGACCGCCCGCCCGAAGGCCGACGCGTAGCGATCGGGGCGCCCTGCGGCGCCCCGATTTGCGTCTGGGGTGCGGCCGCCCGGCCTTGCGCAAGGGTCCGCGGCCCCGCACAGTTTCCCCTGCAGTCACGACACGGGACCGCTCCATGGCACTCCCCCGGCATTGGCGCATTGGCCTTGTGGCCGCCGCTTGGCTGCTCGCGGCAACGCTCCCGGCCGCGGTCCGGGCACAGTCCGGAGACGGGGAGTCGCTGCGCCAGGCGTGCTTTGGGCCGGGCGGAACCGACCGTGCCGCCGTGGCCGCCTGCACCGACCTGATCGCGTCCGGCGCGTTTGCCGGGCCGGCCCTGGCGGACATCCTGCTGCGGCGGGCCGCCGTCGTGGCGCGGACCGGGAGCCCGCTGCTCGCCTTCGACCATCCCCCCGAAGAGGATCTTGCGGCCGCCGCGGAGGCCGACCCGGCCTCGGCGGAGGTGTGGCGCCGCCTGGGGCTGTGGGAGCTTGCCCGCAACCAGGGCGGGCCGGCCGCGGCCCACTTCAGCCGCGCGCTTCAGATCGCCCCCGGCGATGCCAACCTGCACGGGCTGCGCGGGCGCGCGCTGCTGCTGGCCGGCGAGGTGGATGCCGCCGTGGAGGACCTGGACATGGCGGTAGCGGGCGATCCTGGCAACGCCGCGCACCTCGCCCAGCTCGGCCTTGCCCGGGCCGCGAGCGGCGACGAGGCGGCTGCGCTGGACGCCTTCGCGGCCGCCCTGGCCGTCGCGGAGCGGGATCCGGAGGTCTCCGCCCTGCTCGGCGAAGCGATGTTTGCACGCGGGCGCTACGCCGAAGCGCTGGCCGCCTACCGCGACCTGCTGGACGATCCCGACCATGCCGGCCCCGCCCATCTCGGCACCGCACTCGCCGCCTGCGCGCTCGGCCGGGTGGCGGCGGCGGGGGCCACCATCGCCCAGTCGCTGGAGCGCCGGCTGTTCGCAGCGGGGGACTGGCGCAACATGCTGCTGGCCACCGGCTACCTGGAGGGCGAAGTGGTCACCGACCCCGCGGCGGTGGCGGCCGTCGAACGGACCGCCGAGTTCGATGCCGCCCTGGCGCGCTGGCTCACCGACCGCTGCCCCACCCCGCCGAAGGATTGACGCAGGCCCCTGCGCCATCCATTTTCCAACCGGTTGATCTGACCGGTTGAAGCCCATGAAAACGGTCCAGGCCACGGACGCCAAGGCGCACCTGGCGCAGTTGTTGAGCGATGTGGAGCGCGGCGAGACCATCATCATCACGCGCCATGGCAAGCCCATCGCGCGCCTGGTGCCGTCGGTCGACGATGAGCAAGAGCGGCGGCGGACAGCGGTGGCGGCCTTGCGCGAATGGCGGCGCCAGTTGCCGCCGTCGGGCATCACCGTGGAGGAGTTGCTGTCTGCCCGCGACGAAGGCCGCAGATAGTGCTCCTGGTGCTGGACAGCTCGGTCGCCGCAAGCTGGTGCCTACCGGACGAGCGCAGCGAACTGGCCGACCGCGCGCTCGACATGGTCGAGACCGGCGGCTTCGTCGTCCCGCCGCTGTTCTGGTACGAGCTTCGCAATGTGCTGATCGTCAACGAGCGGCGTGGGCGCATCGATGCGGCACGGCTGGCGGACAGTCTCAGGCTGGTCACCGCATTGCCCGCGCGGATCGATAGCGCACCTGACGAGGCCGTCCTGCTCGGCCTGGCGAGGGCCCACACGCTCAGCGTCTACGATGCTGCCTATCTGGAACTGGCAAAGCGGCTCGGCATCCCGCTGGCGACCCTCGATCTGGCCCTCCACCGCGCCGGGGCGGCGGAGGCTGTGGCCCTGGTGGTCTGATCCCCTACCCCTGCCAGAACTCCGCCTCCCGGTACCCCTGGAAGAACAGCAGGGTGTCCAGGTCGGTGTGGTCGATGCGGGCGCGGCAGGCCGCGCGCACCGCCGGCTTGCCGCGATAGGCGACGCCGAGGCCGGCGGCCGTCAGCATCGGCAGGTCGTTGGCGCCGTCGCCCACCGCCAGCACATCGGCGGCCGCCACGTCCAGGCGCGTGCACAGCTCGCGCAGCAGCGCCAGCTTGCGGTCCTTGGTGACGATGGGGCCGAGCACGCGGCCGCTGAGCTTGCCGTCGGCCACCTCCAGCACGTTGGACTCCGCGGCGTCGAAGCCGGCGGCGACCACCACATGGTCGGTGAACTGGGTGAAGCCGCCCGACACCAGTTGGCAGAAGGCGCCGTGGGCGCGCATGGTGCGCACGGCCACCGCGGCACCGGGGGAAAGCGTGGTGCGCGCCAGCACGGTGTCGAGCAGGCTCGCCGGCAGGCCGGCGAACAGCGCCAGGCGTTCGGCCAGGGCCTGCATAAAATCCAGCTCGCCGGCCATGGCGCGCCGGGTGATCGGCACCACGCGCTCGGCCAGCCCGGCTTCGGCCGCCATCTCGTCGAGGGTCTCCAGGGGCACCATCGTGGCATCCATGTCCGCCAGCAGCACCCGCTTGCGCCGCCCCTCGCCGGTCGCCTGGGCGAACAGGTCGACCGGAGCATCGGCGAGCGCTGCGGCGGCGGCATCCTGCACCGCTTCCGGTGCCATCCCCGTCACCGGCAGGTCGCAGGCGCGGGCCTCGGCCAGCCACAGCGGCGCCCCCACCGTGGCACCGGATCGCGCCACGGCGGCGGCAACGTCGGCCAGCAGGCCGGCCTCCAGAGGCCGGCGGCCGGCGTCGGCAACGAGGGTGAGCACGCTCTGCATGGCGGGGTCCTTGGGCCAGCGTGTGGGCGGTCGCCGCGCTTATGGAACCGGAGGGAAACCGTGTCCACCCACACGGTGACCGAGGCGTCGAACGAGGTCGTGGTGGTCGCCGGTCCCACCGCCAGCGGCAAATCGGCCCTGGCGGCCGACTTGGCCGAGGACCTGGGCGGCGTGGTGATCAATGCCGACAGCATGCAGGTCTACCGCGACCTTGCCATCCTCACCGCCCGGCCCGATGCGGCGGCCGAAGCGCGCGCCCCCCACCGCCTTTACGGCGTGATCGATGGGGCGGAAGCGTGTTCGGCCGCCCGCTGGCGCCAACTGGCGCTGGTGGAGATCGCCGAGGCCCAGGCGGCCGGACTGGTGCCCATCGTGGTGGGCGGCACCGGGCTCTACTTGCGGGCGCTCACCGGCGGGCTCGCTCCGGTGCCGGAGATCCCGGCGCCCGTCCGGGCGGCAGCGCTCGCCATGATCGAGGCCGAGGGCCTGGCTGCGCTCCGCGCCGACCTCGTCCGCCGCGACCCCGTCATGGCCCAGCGCCTGCGCCCCCGCGACCGCCAGCGCCTGATCCGCGCCTGGGAGGTGGTGACGGCGACCGGCCGTTCGCTGGCCCAATGGCAGGCCGATCCCACCCTGCCCGGCCCGGCGGCAAGCTGGGTGATCGTGCTGCCCGAGCGGGCGGACCTCTACGCCGCCTGCAACGCCCGCCTGCTCGCCATGGTGGCGGCCGGGGCGCTGGAGGAGGTGCGGCGGCTGGTCGCGCGCGGGCTCGATCCCGGTCTGCCGGTGATGAAGGCGCTGGGCGTGCCCGAGTTTATCGCCCATCTGCACGGCGAAATGGCGTTGCAGGCCGCCGTCGCCGCTGCCCAGCAGGCGACCCGGCGCTACGCCAAGCGCCAGACCACCTGGCTCAGGACCCAGGTCATAGCGGACCCGCGCCGGGTGCACATCGCAGCCATGCTCGACACGCAATATTCGGAAAGTCATAGGCAAAGAACTGTAAAGATTATTCGTGCTAGACGTTGACCCTGCGGCGCAGCATCGCTAACACTGCGCGACTTTGGCGAGCCGGGGGTGGAGCCCCGGATACGCAACTTTGGCAAAAGCCAATTAAACAGGAACCTAAGCCATGTCTGAGCAGAAGATGACCGGAGCAGAAATCGTCCTGAAGGCCCTGGCCGATCAGGGCGTAGAGGTCATTTTCGGCTACCCCGGCGGCGCGGTACTGCCGATTTACGACGCCATCTTCAACCAGAACCACATTCGCCACATCCTGGTGCGCCACGAGCAGGGTGCCGTGCACGCCGCGGAAGGCTATGCGCGCTCCACCGGCAAGGTGGGTGCCGTTCTGGTGACCTCCGGCCCCGGCGCCACCAACGCAGTCACCGGGCTGACCGATGCCCTGATGGACTCCATCCCGCTGGTGTGCCTGACCGGCCAGGTGCCGACCCACCTGATCGGCAACGACGCCTTCCAGGAATGCGACACCACCGGCATCACCCGGCCGTGCACCAAGCACAACTACCTGGTGAAGGACGTGAAGCGGCTGGCCCGCACCATCCACGAGGCGTTCTACGTGGCGCGCACCGGCCGGCCCGGCCCGGTGGTGGTGGACCTGCCGAAGGATGTGCAGTTCGGCACCGGCCCCTACACGCCGCCGGAGCATGTGGAGCACAAGACCTACCGGCCGCGCGTCGACCCCGACATGGAGGTGGTGGAAAAGGCCGTCGAAGTGATCGCCAGCGCTCGCCGGCCGATCTTCTACACCGGCGGCGGCATCATCAATTCCGGCCCGCGGGCCGCCGAGCTGCTGGCCAAGTTCGTGCGGATGACCGGCTTTCCCATCACGAACACCCTGATGGGTCTGGGCGGCTATCCCGCCCACGACGAGCAGTTCCTCGGCATGCTGGGGATGCACGGCACCTACGAAGCCAACATGGCGATGCACGGCTGCGACGTGATGGTGTGCATCGGCGCGCGCTTCGACGACCGGGTGACCGGGCGGCTCGACGCCTTCTCGCCCAACTCCTTCAAGATCCACGTCGATATCGACCGCAGCTCGATCAACAAGAACGTCCATGTGGACGTGCCCATCGTCGGCGACTGCGCGCGCGTGCTCGACGCGATGATCGAGGTGTGGAACCGCCGCAAGTTCACCTCCGACCAGGTGGCGCTGAACGACTGGTGGGCCCAGATCGGCCTGTGGCGGGCGCGCAAGTCGCTGCGCTTCCACCAGGACGAGGGCGACGACGCGGTGATCAAGCCGCAATACGCCATCAAGCGGCTGGCCGAGCTGACGGCGGGCAAGGACGTCTACTTCACCACCGAGGTGGGCCAGCACCAGATGTGGGCGGCCCAGTACATCCCGTTCGACGAGCCCAACCGTTGGATGACGTCCGGCGGTCTCGGCACCATGGGCTACGGCCTGCCGGCGTCGATCGGCGTGCAGCTCGCCCACCCCGACTCCCTGGTGATCGACGTCGCCGGCGAAGCGTCCACCATGATGGTGCTGCAGGAGCTGGGCACCATGGCCCAGTACCGGCTGAACTGTAAGGTGTTCATCCTCAACAACCGGTGGATGGGCATGGTGCGCCAGTGGCAGGAGCTGCTGCACGGCGAGCGCTATTCGGAGAGCTACTCCGAAGCGTTGCCGGACTTCGTGAAGTTGGCCGAAGCCTTCGGGATCACCGGCCTGCGCGCCTCCAAGAAGGGCGAGGTGGACGACGTCATCAAGAAGATGATCGAGACCCCCGGCCCGGTGGTCGTCGACATGCAGGTGTGCAAGACCGAGAACTGCTTCCCGATGATCCCCAGCGGGGCGGCGCACAACGAGATGCTGCTCGGCCCGGGCGACCAGGGCGAGGTTTCCGAAGAAGGCATGGTCATGGTCTGACCCGCCGCCACCTGTCGCCATGATCCCCAAGCGGCCCCGTTCTCTGCAGCGGGGCCGCGCCTGACCGGGAATGCAGCCATGCCCAAGATCGACGAAATCATCGAGACCCATACCATCGCCGTGCTGGTGGACAACGAGCCCGGCGTGCTGGCGCGCGTCATCGGCCTGTTCTCTGGCCGCGGCTACAATATCGAGAGCCTGACGGTCGCCGAGGTGGACCCGAACAACAATCGCTCGCGCATCACGCTGGTCACCTCCGGCACCCGTATGGTGATCGAGCAGATCAAGAACCAGCTCGGCCGCCTGGTGCCGGTCGCCCGCGTCACCGACCTGACGGACGAAGGCCCGTCGGTGGAACGCGAGCTGGCCCTGGTGAAGGTGGTGAGCACCGGCGATCACCGCATCGAGAGCTTGCGCATCGCCGACATCTTCCGCGCCCGCGTGGTGGACAGCACCACCGACAGCTTCACCTTCGAGGTCACCGGATCCTCGCAGAAGCTGGACGCCTTCATCGGCCTGATGCGGCCGTTGGGCCTGGCCGATCTGTCGCGCACCGGTGTTGTCGCCATCGCGCGCGGGCCGGTCACCCTGCTGACCCCGGCTGCGGCCGCCTAGGCGTCTCGCCACCCGGTCCGGCGGGCTGGATGCGGCTCGCCGGCGGGTCGGCGAGTACGGCCGAAACCTGCTATCACTCAAGGCAACCAAACAAGCCCCCGAACGGAAGCTCCCAGGAGGACCAGTCACCATGCGCGTCTATTACGATCGCGATGCCGATGTGAACCTGATCAAGTCCAAGAAGATCGTGATCGTCGGCTACGGCAGCCAGGGCCACGCCCACGCCGCCAACCTGCGCGACAGCGGCTGCCCGGAGGTGCGCGTGGCGCTGCGCCCGGGCTCGGCCTCGGCCAAGAAGGCGGAAGCCGCCGGCTTCACGGTGATGACGCCGGGCGACGCTGCGGCCTGGGCCGATGTGGTGATGGTGCTGGTGCCCGATGAACTGCAGGGCGACCTCTATGCCGAGCAGCTCGCCACCCACATGAAGACCAACGCGGCCATCGCGTTTGCCCACGGTCTCAACATCCACTTCAACCTGATCGAGCCGCGCCCCGACCTGGACGTGTTCATGGTCGCGCCGAAGGGCCCCGGCCACACCGTGCGGTCGGAATACCAGCGCGGCGGCGGCGTGCCCTGCCTGGTCGCCGTCCACCAGGATGCCACCGGGGCGACGCTGGATCTCGGCCTCTCCTACGCGTGCGCCATCGGCGGCGGCCGCGCCGGCGTGATCGAAACCACCTTCAAGGAAGAGTGCGAGACCGACCTGTTCGGCGAGCAGGTGGTGCTGTGCGGCGGATTGACCTCGCTGATCATGGCCGGGTTCGAAACCCTGACCGAAGCCGGCTACGCGCCGGAGATGGCCTATTTCGAGTGCCTGCACGAAGTGAAGCTGATCGTCGACCTGATCTACGAAGGCGGCATCGCCAACATGCGCTACTCGATCTCCAACACCGCGGAGTACGGCGACTACCGCTCCGGCCCGCGCATCATCACCGATGAGACCAAGGCGGAGATGCGCCGCGTGCTGGACGACATCCAGTCCGGCCGCTTCACCCGCGACTGGATGCTGGAGAACAAGGTCGGCCAGACCTCCTTCAAGGCGACCCGGCGCAAGGCCGCCGAGCATCCCATCGAAAAGGTGGGCGAGAAGCTGCGCGCCATGATGCCGTGGATCGGCGCCAACAAGCTGGTGGACAAGGAAAAGAACTGAGGCGGCGAGGCCGGGACGCACCCGGCCGGCCTGCGGCATCGTCCCGGCGGTGCCGCGCCGGCCGGCTTCGCCGGCGTCGTGCAGGCGCACCACTAGAATCAAGACGTTGTGGTTCGAGTTGGCTGTCGGATGCGGGACGCATCCGACAGGGTCGAACCACTAGCGCCGCCGGGGCTTCTCGGTGAACATCCTATTAAGCATGTTCGCCCCACACACCAGGGGCCACCGAAGAGTTCATCGGCGCCATCGTCGCAGCCACTGACATACAAGTAGACCAGATTTACGCCTTGGCCTACAATTTTGAGGTGATAGACCCGGTGAGGCGGCCCAACATGAAGCAGGCTATTGCGCGGCTGGCGCTTGTTGCTGCGGCACTGCTTTGCGCGGGAAAGGTCTCGTTCGCTCAAGACCTGGAAGTTGGCGTCGTGCGTAATTGTTCCGGGAGTGTGACTATCATCAGAAACGGTACCGAGGTGGTCGCCAACGTCGGTCAAAGCATCCGGGGCGACGATGTCATCGAAACCGGATCCGATGGTACCATCGGCGTCATACTTGCCGATGCCTCGCAGATCTCCCTGGGCCCGCAAAGCGAATTCCATCTGGAGGATTTCGAGTTCGAGCCCTTACAGCAGCGATATTCAATATTGGCTCGGGTTCTTCAGGGAACTTTGATATACATCTCCGGGGATATCGGCCGTCTCTCGCCGGAAAATGTGCGCATTGAGGTCCCCTGGGGCGTGGTCGGGCTCAGGGGCACGCGCCTGGCCGTCTCGGTCGAGGGGCCCTGAGCTGTGGCCGGCCGCACGTTCGGCCCGGAGAGCAACGAGATGTCGGACACGGCTGGCCGAAGTCACGGCGCCCGGATGTCGCACCTGGCCAGGCGCGCGGGCGGTCTCGCCATGGGCCTGGCGCTGGCGGTCGGCGTGGCGGGGTGCGCCGAGCGTTACGACATTGCCAGGGTCCGCGCCCTGCCGGTGCCCGCCGACGACTTCTCCGCCCTGCTGTTCGCCCAATACATCGCCCTGGCGGACGACGAAATCGCGGAGGTCGACTGGCGCGACGGTGCCCGCTTCCTGGAGCGCGCCGAAGCGCTGAGCAACGGCCAGGCGGTCGAACCGGAGGAGCTGGACAACCGGGAGATCCCCCCGGACTCCGTGGCGAACCTCGCGGCCAGCCGCTTCCGGCTGATCAGCGCACTGCTGCGCGGCGGCGGCATCTTCGCCCCGGCGGAAGCCGCCACGGCGCAGGCGGCGTTCGACTGCTGGATGCAGGAGCAGGAAGAAAACTTCCAGCCGCGCGACATCGGCGCCTGCCAGAACCGCTACCTCGCCGCCATGGCGCGTTTGGAGGAGATCCTGGAAGGCGATGTCATCGCCATCCTGGAAGATGGCCGCGCCGGCCAGTCGGCGGTCGAAGTGGTCACCTCCGCCGGCGCGGTGGTGCTGAACACGCCCGGCGCCGCCACCCTGGTCGGCGACGTCACAGGCACCCTCACCGATCCGCGGGTGCTCCCCGCCGAGGTGATGGAAACCCTGTTCGGCGAGGCGATCGACGCAGAGCCCACCCCGCCGGAGCGGTTCGTCCTCTATTTCGAGGAAGGGACCAACGACCTCACGCCAGCCTCGCTGGACCTGGTGCCTGCCCTGCTGCAGGAGATCGTCGGCCGGGAGTCGCCCCGCATCGACATTGTCGGCCATACCGACCGTGTCGGCCCGGAGGCGTTCAACGCCACCTTGTCCCGCCGCCGGGCGGACGTGGTGCGTGCCCTCATCACGGACCAACTGCCGCAACCGGTCGTCACCATTGTGTCATCTTCTGGTGAACAAGATCCCATCGTGCCGACGGCGGATGAAGTGGCGGAACCTCTCAATCGGCGGGTCGAAGTCACGGTTCGTTAGCATGTCTGCGCCACAGTCGTAGACGTCCCCCATGGGCTGTCGCAGCCCCATGCGTCCGAAAGACATCCGTGACTCCAAACGGTGCCGAGTTAGAACCATGCACGGCGACTTTGCTTGACGAGCATCTGCACCGTTGATGCGCGATACCGAGACAACTCACCTCTACAACTGCGCGGTGCACACCTACCTGACCGGCGATACGACCGCCGGAGGGCAGACTCACGTCGTGGCGCACCTGGTGTCGCTGGCGGTGATCGCCTGCACCTTTGTCGGGCTGGCGCTGTATGCGCCGCACTGGGTCCAGGCGATCCGCCTGGCCGTGTTCGACGGGTTCCAGATGGCCGTCCCGCGCGAGCAGCCGGCCGACCCGGTGATCGTCGTCGACATCGACGAGGAGAGCCTTGAGCGCAATGGCTCCTGGCCGTGGTCGCGCTACCTGATCGCGCGCCTGGTGGACCGGTTGGCCGAACGCGGCGCCGCCGTCATCGGGCTGCAGATGGTCTTTCCCGAAGTCCAGCAGACCACCCTTGTGCCGGCGTCCGGCGGTTGGGACCTGCCCCTGGGCCCACCGCCGCTGGCCACCGCATTCCCGAACCTGACGCCCGATGGGGATCTCGGCCGCGCGCTGCGGGCCACCACCTCCGTGGTCGGCCTGTCGATCGATGGCGCCGACGTCGCCGGGCCCGGGTCGCGCGAGCCGCTGGCCAGCCACTTCGCCGTGATGGGCGAACAGCCGGCGGGCCTGTTCGTCTTTCCCGGCCTGCTGCGCAATCATGCGGACCTGGAGCCGGCACCCGACGGGCTCGGCGTCATGCTGCTGGCCCCGGAGCCGGACGGCGTCGCCCGCCGCATTCCCCTGCTGGTGGATGCCGGCGGCGGCTACTACCCCAACTTCGCCCTGGAGCTGCTGCGTGCCTCCCTCGACACGCAAAGCTACATCGTGCGCACCAATGACCAGGGGCGGGTGCTGTCGGTCGATGTCGGCGACGACCGCGTGGAGACCGACGCCAACGGCAGCGTCTGGATCCATTTCAGCGATGCCGAAGCGCCGCACACCATCCCGGCCTGGCTGATGCTGCTGCAGGACGACCCGGTGCTGCCGGGATCGCTGGACGGCCGCACCGTCCTGGTCGGCTCGTCGGCCGCCGGCGTCGGCCGCATCTGGGTAACGTCCCGTCGCGAGCCGGCAACCGAAACCGACGTGATGGCGCAGGCGTTCGAGAACCTTCGCGACGGCACCTATCTGACGCGTCCGCCCTGGGCCGTGGACACCGAAACGGCGGGCCTTCTGGCGATTGCCGCCCTGTTCGTCGCATTCCAGGTGCGCCGCCGCGGCTTGGCGGTGATCGTCGCCGCCAGCGTCTCGCTGCTGGTCCTCCTGTGGGCGGCCAGCCTGGGGGCGTTCTTCTACGGCGTGCTGATCGACCCGAGCCTGCTCACCCTCCTCGTCCTGGCCCTGCTCGCCCACAGCCTGGCGTTCCACTACCTGACGGCGCGCAGCGGCGAAGCCTTCGCGCGATCGGCGGACGTGTTCATGCGCCAGATCACCGAACACCTGAGCGAGGCTGTCCTGGTGCTCGACCGCGACGGCCGCATCCTCAGCGCCAACGAGGCCGGGGTGGACCTGGTGGGGGCGCAGCGCATCGGCCGGCCCAGCGACTTCCAGATCATGGACCACCTGTGGCGCCCGGAAACCGGGCAGACCTCCCCCTTGGGACTGCCGGCGACCGCCGATCTCGCCGTCGATCCGGGGTTCGACGATGCCCGCCTCGACCTCGGCAATGGTCGCACGCTCGACGTGCAGGTGGCGGTGTCGATGGTCCCCGGCCCCCGCAACAGCGCGATGGTGCTGACCATCCACGACGTCACCAGCCGGCGCGAAGCGGAAAAGCAGTGGAACATCGCCAACCGCCGGTTCCGCGAGGCGGTGGAGAACATCGACCAGGGGTTCGCCCTGTGGGATGCCAACGGCCGCCTGGTGATGCACAACCGCGCCTTCCCCGATCTGTTCGGCCGGGCGGGCGCGCCGATCGACGTCGGCATGGCGGCGGGCGACGTGCCGGAGGAGTACCGCGAGCTGACCGACCGCGTGCTGGCGATCTGCCATGCCACCCGCGGGGCGGTGGACGACGACCCCGCCGCGTCGTTCGAGCTGTCGGAGTTCGAGGATCGCGCCACCGGCCGCTGGCTGCTGGTGACCCACGCGGAAACCGCGGAAGGTGGCTGCGTTTCCTTCTATTCCGACATCTCCGAGCTGAAACGGCGCGAGATCCAGCTCATCGATGCGACGGTCCGCATCGAACGGCAGGCCGAAGACCTGACGCGCTTCGCCAACGAAATCAGCGAGGCGCACGAACGCGCCAAGTCGGCGCGCATCCAGGCGGAACGGGCCAACCAGGCCAAGAGCGATTTCCTGGCCATGATGAGCCACGAGCTGCGGACGCCGCTCAACGCCATTCTCGGTTTCGCCGACATGATGATCAGCGGCATCCACGGCCCGGTGGAGAACGTGAAATACCAGGAATATGTCGAGCTGATCCGCCAGAGCGGCGAAAAGCTGCTGCGCAACATCTCCGACATTCTCGACCTCTCGAAGATCGAAGCCGGGCATTGGCAGGACCGCAACAGCACCGTCAACCTGAAGGACTGCGTATCCGACTGGCTGCGCATCCTGAACCGGCAGATCGAGGCGCAGACGCTGCAGATCGAAGTCCACATCGACCCGGATCCGCTGGAGATCTGGCTGGACCGGCGGCTGCTCGATCAGATCATCGGCAATCTCATCTCCAATGCCGTCAAGTTCACGCCGACGGGCGGCGAGATCAGCATCCGGGCGGAAAAGGTCGGGGGGACCCGCATTGATTTTTCCGTGTCCGATACCGGGATCGGCATCGCACCGGAGCACATCCCCACGGTGTTGTCGCCGTTCGGCCAGATCGAAGACCAGATGACCCGGCGCTTCGAAGGCACCGGCCTGGGGCTGCCGCTCGCCAAGCTGTCCGCAGAGCGCCTGGGCGGCACGCTGGAGATCGAAAGCGAAGTGGGCGTGGGCACCACCGTCTACGTGTCGCTGCCCTATTTTGCGCCGGAGACGCCGCTGCCCCAGCGCAGCGCCGCGCGCACCTGAGGCCGGCTCGTCACAGCACCTTGTGCAGGAAGGTGGCGGCGATCATCCGGTCCTCGATGGTGTCGCGGCAGTAGTCGGGAATGATCCCCAGCACCTGGTAGCCCAGCGAGAGATAGAGCGGCTCGGCACTGTGGCCGGTGGCGGTGTCCAGCGTGATCAGCCGCCGCCCAAGGGCCAGCGCTGCGGATTCCAGGGCCGCCATCAGCGCCCGGGCAATGCCGCGGCGGCGAAAGTCCGGACGCACCAGCAGCTTGGCGACGTCGGCCCGGTGGGGCTGGTTGGGCGGCGTGTCGAGCGAAAGCTGCACCGATCCGGCAACCTGCCCCGCCACCTCCGCGGCCCAGACGCGGCGCAGCCCGCTACGCATCGAGGGCAACACCTTGGCCCGCCAGAAGGCGGCACTGTCGGCCCGGCTGAAGGGCAGCACGAAGTTGATGGACGCACCGCCGAGCACGCAGGCGTGCATCAGCGCGGCAAAGTCCTCAAGGCGCTCCTCCACCGCATCCGCCGTCACCTCCGATACGACCAGGTCGGACAGTGCCCCTTCCATGGCGGCCTTTCCCTAAACCACGAACAGGATGTAGCGCGCGCCGACATCGGCGGGCGTCTGGAACAGGCTGGACTCGAACAGCCGGTAGCGCAGGCAGTCGCCCGGCCCAAGCTCGCAGGTGCGGCCCTCGGCGGTGTGGGTGAGCCGGCCTTCCAGCATCACCAGGTGATGCTCCAGGCCGGGCCGCGGCGCCCGCGTGTAGGCGATGCGGGTGCCCGGCGGCAGCGTGCACTCCAGCACCTCACCCGCCAGATCCGGTGCAGGCGGGGACACCTGGCGGCGGCGGAAGCCGGTCTCCGGGTCGGTCCATACCGGCTGGTCGGCGTCGCGCACCACCGGAGAGAAGCCGCCCTCCGCCAGGTACATCAGGCGCGACGGGGTGAGCCCGAAGGCGGTGCTGAGCCGGCCCAGAACCGCGGCGGTGGGGCTGACCTCCGCGTTTTCCAGGCGCGACAGGGTGGCTCGGCTGACGCCGGTGCGCTGCGCCAAGGCATCCAGCGACCAGCCGCGTTCGCTGCGCAGCGCTTTCACGCGGCGCGCGATCTGCTGGTCGATGGCGGAGGTGTCGAGGGCTTGGCCTTCCATATCTGAGATATTCTCTCAAAATCGGAAGGCGTCAAGCCTTCGCGTCACCGCTCGGCCCTGCTGTACACCCATGTCCCGGCTGCCGCCCCCGCGGCGGCGGGGTTTCCAGATCGCCCGAAAGATCCGTGCCTTCGCGAGGGAAGCGGCCGGTGAGGTTGGCGCCCGGCTACTTGTTCGCCTTGTACCAGCCGATTAGCCCGTTGGTGGAGCTGTCGTGGCTGGTCACCGGGGCGTCGCCCGACAGCTCCGGCAAGATCGCCTTGGCGAGCTGCTTGCCCAGCTCCACGCCCCACTGGTCGAAGCTGTAGATGCCCCACACCACGCCCTGGACGAAGATCTTGTGCTCGTAGAGGGCGATCAGCATGCCCAGGCTTTCCGGCGTCACCTCGCCGAGCAGGATGGTATTGGTCGGCTTGTTGCCGGCGAACACCTTGTGGGGCAGCAGCGCGTCCAGCGCTTCGCCCGACATGCCGGAAGCCTCCAGCTCCGCCCGCGCTTCGGCGGCCGTCTTGCCGCGCATCAGCGCTTCGGTCTGGGCGAACACGTTGGACAACAGGATGGGGTGGTGATCGCCGATGGGGTTGTGGGTCTTCGCCGGGGCGATGAAATCGCAGGTGATGAGCCGCGTGCCCTGGTGGATGAGCTGGTAGAAGGCGTGCTGGCCGTTGGTGCCGGGCTCGCCGAACAGCACCGGGCCGGTGTGCCAGGAGACCGCGCGGCCGGCGCGCGACACCGACTTGCCGTTGCTCTCCATGTCCGCCTGCTGCAGGTAGGCGGGGAAGCGCGCCAGGTACTGGTCGTAGGGCAGCACGGCGTGGGCGTAGGCGCCCAGGAAGTTGTGGTACCAGATGCCGAACATGGCCATCAGCACCGGCATGTTGGTGCCGAGCGGCGCCGTGCGGAAATGCTCGTCCATGGCGTGGGCACCGGCGAGGAATTCCTCGAACCGGTCCATGCCGATGAGGATCGCCACCGGCAAGCCGATGGCCGACCACACCGAATAGCGGCCGCCCACCCAATCCCAGAAGCCGAACATGTTGGCGGGGTCGATGCCGAAGGCCGTCACCGCCTTCTCGTTGGTCGACAGGGCGGCGAAATGCTTGGCGATGGCCGCTTCGGTGCCGCCCTTCTGGAGGAACCAGGAGCGCGCGGAATGGGCGTTGGTCAGGGTTTCCTGGGTGGTGAAGGTCTTCGACGCGATGAGGAACAGGGTGGTTTCCGGGTCCACCCGCTTCAGCACCTCGGCGATGTGGGTGCCGTCCACGTTGGACACGAAATGGGCGGTGAGTTCCGGGTGGTGGTAGGGCCGCAGGGACTCCGCCACCATCACCGGCCCCAGGTCCGAACCGCCGATGCCGATGTTCACCACGTCGGTGATGCGCTTGCCGGTATGGCCGGTCCAGGTGCCGTCGCGCACCTGGTCGACGAAGCCGCGCATCTGCGCCAGCACCGCGTTCACGTCGGGCATCACGTCCTTGCCGTCCACCAGGATCGGCCGGTTGGAGCGGTTGCGCAGCGCGGTGTGCAGCACCGCGCGGCCTTCCGTACCGTTGATGATGTCGCCGGCGAACATGCGGTCGCGCCACGCCTCCACGCCGGTTTCCTCGGCGAGTTGCAGCAGCAGGCGGCGGGTTTCCGTCGTCGCCAGGTTCTTGGAGTAGTCCAGCAGCATCCCGCCCACTTCGACCGAGAAGGTGGCGAAGCGGCCGGGATCTTCGGCAAACAGCTCGCGCATATGGCGACCGGCGATGGTGCCGGCGTGCTCGGTCAAGGCGGACCAGGCAGACAACTCGGTGGGGCGGGTTTCGGTCATGGCGGAGCCTCTCGCAGCGAACACGCCCGCCGGCCGGGCGCGACTAAGGCGCGAAATACCATCAACGCCCGGCCCCTGGCCATGCGTTACCGCACGGGATGGGCGATTCCGCAGCGGCAATGGCCGGGAGACCCCGCGCCGCCATGCAGCGGCGGCGGCCGCCCGCGGACCGGCGGCGCTTGGCCGGAGAGGCGGCTATAGCTCGCTCTGCAAGCCGCGGCGCGGCACCCGTACGTCCCGGTGTACGTAGACGCAGATGATGAACCCGTACGCCCCCATGGTCGCCAGCATCACCGTGCCGCCGTAGGAAATCAGCGGCAGTGGCACGCCGACCACCGGGATCAGGCCCATAACCATGGCCACATTGATGAACACGTACAGGAACAGGTTGAAGGACAGGCCGATGGCGAGGATACGCCCGAAATGCGTACGGCTGCGCAGGCCGATGATCACGCCGTAGAGGATGACGATCACAAACAGGCACAGCAGCGCCACGCCGCCGACCAGCCCGAACTCTTCGGCCAGCATGGTGAAGATGAAGTCGGTCTGGCGTTCCGGCAGGAAATTCAGGTGCGCCTGGGTGCCCTGGAGAAAGCCCTTGCCGAACAGCCCGCCGGAGCCCAGCGCGATCTGCGATTGCAGGATGTGGTAGCCGGCCCCCAGCGGGTCGCGCTCGGGATCGAGGAAGGTGAGGATGCGTTCGCGCTGGTAGTCGTGCAGCAGGGTCCAGGCCAACGGCACGGCCGCGGCGCCGAGGCCGATCACCACCAGGAACTTCCACAGCCGCACGCCGACCACGAAGAAGATGGCGCCGGCCACCATCATCAGCATCATGGCGGTGCCGAGATCGGGCTGGCGCAGCACCAGTCCCACCGGCAGCATCACAAGCGCGATGGGCACGATCAGCCGCGTCGGGTGGCCCACCTCCTCCAGCGTCGGCCCATGGAAGTACCGCGCCAGCGCCAGCACCACGGCGATTTTCATCAGTTCTGAGGGCTGCAGCTGGATGATCCCCAGGTCGATCCAGCGCTGCGCCCCCATGCCGACCACGCCCATGGCTTCCACCGCCACCAGCATCAGGAACGTGAACCCGTAGATGGCGTAGGCGAAGCGCATCCAGATACGCAGGTCGATCAGGGCCACCACGATCAGCACGGTCAGCCCGATGCCGTAGCGGATCGCCTGGCGCGAGGCCCAAGGCTCGAAGCTCCCCGATGCCGCCGAATACAGCATGGCGAGCCCGACGCCCGTCAACAGGGTCAGCAGCAGCACCAGGATCCAGTTGATGGACAGCAGCTTTTCGCCGAACGAAGGGCCTTCCTCGTCGCCCACATAGGTCAGCCGGTCGAGCAGGCTCACGATCTTAGCCCTCCCCGGTCGGCGGCCCCAGGCCGGGGGTCGCCACCGTCTGTTCGGGCGTCAGCGGGCGGCCCGGCGCGCGGCGCTGGGTTTCCCACAGGAGGTCGCGGGCGATGGGGGCCGCCACCGCACTGCCGCCGCCGCCGTGCTCCACCACCACCGCCACGGCGTAGCGCGGCGCGTCCACCGGCGCAAAGCCGACGAACAGCGCATGGTCGCGGTCGTCCCACGGCCGCTGGTCGTTGGGGATGATGCCGGTCATCCGCTCCGCCATGGTGATGCGGCGCACCTGCGAGGTGCCGGTCTTGCCGCCCATCTGCATGCCCTCTTCGGGGATCTGGGCGCCGCGCGCGGTGCCGCGGGGATCCGACGTCACGGCGATCATGCCGCGGGTGACTTCACCCAGCCACAACGGGTCGATCCCCAGGTCCGGCGCCGGAGGGTCGACCGGCGCACCGTCCGGCCCGCCGACGCGCATGGCCAGGTGCGGGCGCACCGCCCGGCCGCCGTTGACCATGCGGGCGACCATGACGCAGAGCTGCAGCGGTGTCGCCAGTACGTAGCCCTGGCCGATGGAGGCCACCAGCGTCTCGCCCTGCTGCCACGGCCGGTCGAACTGGCGTTCCTTCCACGCACGGTTGGGCATCAGCCCGGTGCTTTCGTGGGGCAGATCGATACCCACGGGCGCGCCGATGCCGAAGCGGCTGGCCATCTCCGCGATGGTGTCGATGCCGATGCGCCGGGCGATGTCGTAGAAGAACACGTCGCAGCTCTGGGCCAACGCCTGGTTGAGGCCGAGCCGGCCGTGGCCCCAGTGGCGCCAGCAGTGGAAGCGGTGGTTGCCCAGGTCGAGATAGCCCGGACAGTAGACGCTGGCGTTGGGCCCGATCACGCCGCTTTCCAGGCCGGCCAGCGCCACCAGCATCTTGAAGGTGGAGCCGGGCGCGTACTGGCCGTTCACCGTCTTGTTGCTCAGCCGCCCGCGGGGATCGTCGCGCAGCGTCGCCCAGGTGGCGGAATCGATGCCCGTGGTGAACAGGTTGGGATCGAAGCTGGGATGCGACGCCATGGCGAAGATCTCGCCGGTGTGGATATCCATCACCACGGCGGAGGCGCTCTCCTCCCCGGCCAGGCGGCGCTGGGCGTAGTCCTGCAAACCGATGTCGAGCGTGGTCTGCACCTGTGCGCCGGGCAGCCCCTCGTCGCGGGCAAGCTCGCGGATCACGCGGCCGACGGCGTTCACCTCCACCTGGCTGGTGCCGGCTTCGCCGCGCAGCTCGTGCTCGTATTCCCGCTCGATGCCGGTCTTGCCGATGCGGAAGCCGGGCAGCGCCAGCACCGGGTCGCCGGTCATCTCGTTTTCCGAGACCGCACCGACATAGCCCAGCACATGCGCCGTCGCCTCCACATAGGGGTAGCGGCGCAGCTCGCCGACCTCGATGGAGAGACCCGGCAGCTCCGGCTGGTTGACCTCCAGGCGCGACACCTGGCGCCAGTTCAGGTTGTCGATCACGTTGACCGGCACGAAGGCCGGCCGCCGCTCCACATCGCGCAGCACCCGGCGGATATCGGCGTCGGACAGGTCGACGATGTCCGACAGCCGCGCCAGTGTGGTGTCCACATCGCCGCTCTGCTCGGCCACCATGACGACGCGGAAGTTCTGGTCGTTCACCGCCAGCGGCTCGCCGGTGCGGTCGACGATGGTGCCGCGCGACGGCGCGATCAGCCGCACATTGATGCGGTTTTCCTCCGCCAGCATGGCGTAGCGCTCGCGCTCGGACACCTGGAGTACGTACATGCGCGCGCCCAGCACGCCGAACAGGCCGAGCTGCAAGCCGCCCAGTACCAGGGTGCGACGGGTCAGGCACCGGAAGCGTTCGACGTCACGGTCCATGGGACCTCCACAGCGACACCGAGCGGAGGAAGCCGCGCTGCACGGCCCCCAGCGTCCAGCCCACCAGCGGATAGGCGGCTCCGGTGAGAAGGGCGCGGAACACCGTCTGCTCCAGCGGCATCAGGTCCATGAAGTATAGCGAATAGACCAGCCATTCCACGGTGACGAAAGCGGTGGCGACGACCAGAAAGCCGCACCACAGCACCAGGAAGGAGCGCCCGGCCAGCAGGCGCTGGCGCCGGGCGAGCGGCACGTGGACGGCGAGGAACAGCAGCGAATGCACGCCCAGCGGCCCGCCGGTGAGCGTGTCGTGCAACAGGCCCACGGCGAACACCAGCGTGTACGGCATCAGGTCGGGCCGATGGATCGCCCAGTAGTAGATGGCCATCAGCGGCACCAGCGGGGCGATGGGCCCGAAATGGGGCATCTGCATCGGCACCACGGCGGCCAGCGTCAGCGCCACCGTGACGATGCCGGGGGTGCTGTGGCGGGCCGCCCGGTCCAGGCGCTGCCATGTGTTTTCGCCGAGCATGGCTGGCTAGGGTCCGGACTCAATTACCCCATGAGCCATGGCGGCTGGCAGCGTTCGGTCCCACACGGCGCCGAGCGCGCCGCGGTGCCTGTCCACCGCCGGTACCCGGTAACGCCGTGGGGCAGGACGCCGCCGCCGTCCAGGGGATTTGGCAGACGTCGGCCAGGTCTGCGTCGCTCATCGTCGAATATGCTCAGCATGTCCTTCCTCTTCGCTCCTGGTCCTGACCGACGTCTGCGCAAACCAATGGCCATGCGGCAATCGAGTCCGGTCCCTAGCGCTCCCGCCGCGGCGCGCCGCGCGGCCTCATCGCGGCGGCAGCGGGGCCGGCCGCATCGTGCTGTCGGCGATGAAGCCGCTGAAGTCGACGATGCGCACGTATTCCAGGCGCGTCAGGTCCTCGAAGAGCTGCACGCGCACCACGCCATCGCGCACCGATTCCACCATCCCCACCGGCAGGCCGGGCGGGAACATGCCGCCGTTGCCCGATGTGGTGATGCGGTCGCCCACCTGCACGTCGTGGTCGGCCACCAGGTGGAACAGGCGCGGCCGTTCGGTGTTGTCGCCGCCCAGCACCGCGCGGATGCGCGAGTCCGACACCACCACCGGCACCCGCGCGTTCAGGTCGGTCAGCAGCAGCACGCGGGCCGAGCGCTCGCCGGTTTGCACGATGCGGCCCACCAGGCCGCGCGCGCCCAGCACCGCCTGGCCGTCGGCGATGCCGTGGCGGCTGCCCAGGTTGATGGCCAGGCTGCGCACGAAGCTGCCCGACTGGTCGGCGATCACGCGCGCGCTGATGAAGGAATGGGGCACCGCCGGCTGGAAATTGGTGAGCGCGCGCAGCGAGGCGTTCTCTTCCTCCAGCCGGTAGGCGGCATCGCGGAAATAGACCAGTGCGGTGTTTTCCGCGCGCAGCCGGGCGTTTTCCTCGCGCAGGTCCACCAGGCTTTCCGCTTCGTCCACCAGGCTCGACACGGTGGCGGCCGGCTGGGAGACGGCATCGAGGATCGGCGCCACCGCATCGGTGACGCGGGCGCGCAGGTTGTCCACCAGCACGGCGTCGATCTTGCCCAGCATCATCAGCGCGATGGCACCCACCGTCAGCACCAGCAATGAGAAACGCTGGGCCATCGCCCGCATGGCGGCGATGCGGGCGGTCGGACGCGGCCGGGTGGAAACGGGCGGTGGCGGACGCGTGGCGAGCCTCCCTCGGGCGGCGGTCGGCCTCTGCCGAACGGCGCGTCGGCCGGACGATGCCCAGTCGTCGGCCGAACTTCCAAATCAATCCGTGATTCGCCTCAAGCTTATCACACGGACGGGTCAGTACATTCAGTACATATTGATCAGGACGGTCTTAAGAACCTTGATCTCTTCCAAGGCGCGGCCGGTCCCCAGGGCGACGCAGGACAAGGGATCGTCGGCGATCGACACCGGCAGGCCGGTGGCCCGGCGCAGCACGTGGTCGAGATTGCCGAGCAGCGCACCGCCGCCGGTCAAGACGATGCCCTTGTCGACGATGTCCGCGGCCAGTTCCGGAGCGGTGTGCTCCAGCGCCACCTTCACCGCCTCCACGATGGCCGACACGGGCTCCGCCAGGCTTTCCGCCACCTGGCGTTCGGAGATGATCAACTCCTTGGGCACGCCGTTCATCAGGTCGCGGCCCTTGATCTCCATGGACATGCCGTCGCCGTCGTCGGGCGGGCAGGCGGAGCCGATTTCCTTCTTGATGCGTTCCGCCGACCCTTCGCCCACCAGCAGGTTATGGTTGCGGCGGATATAGGCGATGATGCTCTCGTCCATCTTGTCGCCGCCGACGCGCACCGAGCGGGAATAGACGATGCCGCCGAGCGACAGCACGGCCACCTCGGTGGTGCCGCCGCCGATGTCCACCACCATGGAGCCGGTGGGCTCGGTGACCGGCAGGCCGGCGCCGATGGCCGCGGCCATGGGCTCTTCGATCAGCAGCACCTTGCGGGCGCCAGCCGACTCGGCCGATTCCTGGATGGCGCGGCGCTCCACCGCCGTGGAGCCCGACGGCACGCAGATGATCACCTGCGGGCTGGCGAAGCTGCGCCGGTTGTGCACCTTGCGGATGAAGTGCTTGATCATCTCCTCCGCCACCTCGAAATCGGCGATGACGCCGTCGCGCAGGGGGCGGATAGCCTGGATGTTGCCCGGCGTGCGGCCGAGCATCTGCTTGCCCTCGTCGCCGACGGCGAGCACCTGCCTCTTGCCTTTCACGGTGGCAATGGCGACAACCGAAGGCTCATTGAGGACGATGCCCTGGCCCTTGACGTAGACCAGGGTGTTGGCCGTGCCCAGGTCAATGGCCATGTCGGCGGACAGAAAGCCCAGAAGCTTTGAGAACATAGAAGCCGTCTTGCCCTCGGCGTCGGGGAGGGCCGGCTCCTGCCGGCCAAAGCTTAAGCGTATGGCACGATGGGATAGAGCACCGGCGCTCCGCACTCAAGCACCGAAATCGCCGGTGCGGTGTCGGCGTTTGTGGATGGGCCTTCTGGCCGCTTTCGTCTGGGCAGCCACGGCGGCATGGCCGCCTGTGCCGGCACAGGCGGAGACCCGCATGGACGAGGTCTTCCCCACCATCACCGGCGGCGAGCTGCGGGCGCTCATGCGCGAGGTCGGCTACGAGGCGCGGCTGATCGATACCGCCGCCGGCACGCCGCTGATCCAGACCGAGCTGGACGGTATCGCGTTCTCCGTCTTCCTCTACGACTGCCGCGGCGGCGAGCCCATGGCCTGTGGCGGCTTCGGCTTTTCCGCCGGGTTCGACATGCCGGGCCAGGTGGACGCGACGCAGTTGTCCGGCTGGAACCGCCAGCGCCGCTTCGGCGTGGCCTTCGCCGACGACCACGGCATCTACCTGTCGATGAACGTCAACATCGAAGGCGGCGTCACCCGCGCCAATATCGAGGACACGCTGCAGCTCTGGGAACAGGCCCTGCTAGATTTCGCCGGCTATATCGGCTGGCGGTGAGGCGGGAGCCGGGGATCGGGACCCGGGACCCGGGAAGACCTGTGTCGCCTACTGTGGCCGGTACTTGAACAGCACATGGGCGGCAAATGCCCGGCGGTCCTTCAGCGCGACAGAGGTGAATTGCCGGATGGCATCGTCCGCCGCCTTTCCGGAACCGTCACAGGGCCGGTCCGTCCAATCAAGCGATCATATGGGCGGTTTTGGCCGGCTGGAAAAGCGGACGTCCACCCTCGGTTCGGGACCCGGCCGACCCCTCACCCCGGCCGGGGGGCGATTGCCAGCAGGGCGCCGAAGGCCACCATGCCGGCGCCCGACGCGCGGTTGAGCCAGTGCAGCCGCCCCGCCGCGGCGCGGGCGAAGAAGCGGCCCGCGGTGGCGTAGAGCGTCAGGGCCACCGTCTCCAGCACCAGGAACACCGAGGCCACCACCAGGAAGCTCGGCCAGTAGTTGGCGGGGTCGAGGAACTGCGGCAGCACCGCGGTGAAGATCACGATCGCCTTGGGGTTGCTGATGGCCACCAGAAATTCCTGGCGGAAGCCGGCCGCCCGGGTGGGCCGCAGCATCGCCAGGGCGGCCACCCCGGTGGCGCGCGGCGTGCGCAACAGCTTGATGCCGAGCCAGATCAGGTAGGCGGCCCCCAGGATCTTCACCACGTGGAAGGCCACCGCGGAGGTGGCGAGCAGCACCCCCAGCCCGGCGGCACTCACCGCCATCATCGGCCCGTAGGCGATGAGTCGGCCGATGCCCGCCAGCATGGCAAAGCCGATGCTCGCCCGCGCCCCGTTGGTCATGGACAGCAGGTTGCTTGGCCCGAAGGTCATGTTGAGAGCGAAGCAGACCGGGATGAACAGCAGCAGGGCGTGGAGCGACACGAAGACGGTCCTTCAAGGAGGATGGCCCAGAAGGGGCGTCGGCGCACCCCGTCGGCCGGGCCGAACGCCGCCACCCTACAAAGCCGCAAGGCCATCGCACCATCGCTTTCGCGGTGCCGGGACCGGCCGGCCGCGGGTGCCGACGCCGGGTCTGCAGTGCGGTCGCCGAAGGCCGTTGAACCGGCCGCCGCCGGCCCACATAGTCGTGGCAGGAATGCCCCCCGCACAGGCGCATCGGCCGTGACCGCAGAGCTGCACCTCCCCCTTATCCTGCTGGCCGGGCTGATGGCCGCCGGCAGCCCCGGCCCCGCAACGCTGACCATCGCCGGCACCGCCATGGCCGAAGGCCGGCACAGCGGCCTGGCGGTGGCCTCCGGCATCACGCTGGGCTCGCTGGTCTGGTCGGTGGCCGCGGCCCTTGGGCTCAGCGCCGTCATGCTGGCCCATGCCTGGATGTTCGAGGCTGCGCGCTACCTGGGCACGGCCTATCTGGCCTACCTCGCCTACAAGTCCGCGAAGTCCGCCCTGTCGCGCAAAGCGGTCGAGCCGCGGTTCTTCCGCGGCAGCCGGAGGGCGCTGGTCTCCAAGGGGCTGGCGCTCCACCTCACCAACCCGAAAGCCGTGCTGTTCTTCGGTTCGCTCTACAGCATCGGTGTGCCGGCGGACGCCACCACCGGCCAGCTCGCCCTGGTGATCTGCGCGCTCGCCATCCAGAACTGCCTGCTCTTCCACGGCTACGCGCTGATCTTTTCCACGCCCGGCATGACGCGCCGCTACCTGAGCGCACGCCGCTGGTTCGAAGGAGCTTTTGCGCTGGGTTTCGGCGCGGCCAGCGTCAAGATCGCCACCGCCCGCCTGCAATAGCCCTCTTTGCGGGGCGCTGCAGCAGGCGCCATCCCCTACCCCATGCGTTCCGACGCATACGAGCCGGGAGATGCCGGAAACACCACCGTCTTGGAGCCATTGAGGAACACGCGGCGGTGGATATGGGCGTGGATGGCGCGGGCCAGCACCTGGCTTTCCACGTCGCGGCCCAGCGCCACGTAGTCGGCCGGGCTCTGGGCGTGGGTCACCCGCACCGTCTCCTGCTCGATGATCGGGCCTTCGTCGAGATCGGCGGTCACGTAGTGGGAGGTGGCGCCGATCAGCTTCACCCCGCGCTCGTGGGCTTGCTTATAGGGGTTGGCGCCCTTGAAGCTGGGCAGGAAGGAATGGTGAATGTTGATGATGCGGCCCGACATGGCCCGGCACATCTCGTCCGACAGCACCTGCATGTAGCGCGCCAGCACGATCAGCTCGGCCCCGGTTTCCTCCACGATGCGCATCTGCTCGGCCTCGGCCTGCGCCTTGTTCGCCGCCGTGACCTTGATGCGGAAGAACGGGATGTCGTGGTTCACCACCAGCTTCTGGTAGTCCATGTGGTTGGAGATCACCGCCACGATGTCGATGGGCAGGGCGCCGATGCGCCAGCGGTAGAGCAGGTCGTTCAGGCAATGGCCGAAGCGCGAGACCATGACGATGACCTTCATGCGCTGGCTTTCGTCGCGGAAGGCGAAGTCCATGCCGAAGGCTTTGGCGGTGTCGCCAAACCCGTCCGTCAGTGCCGGCTCGCCCACGCCGGTTTCCGAAACGAAGCTCACCCGCATGAAGAAGTTGCCGGTCTCCGGATCGTCGAACTGCGCGCTGTCGGTGATGTTGCAGCCCTGCTCGGCGAGATAGGCGGCGATGGCGGCGACAACGCCGCGTCGGGATTCGCAGGTCACGGTCAGGCAGTACTTGGTCATGTCGCTAGTCCTGGCAGGCAGCGGGCGTCCGGGTCGGTGTAGGCCGGGCGCTGCACCGAAGCCAATACCGCAAGGCCGGTGCCCGCGCACGGCAGCCTCTTCCCCGCATGAGCAAAGACGTTGTGCCGGGGTGGCGATTGATCGCCGAACGCGTCCGGCGCCACACTGGGGCGGCATCCGCCGCCATTGGTTCGGTTCCAGCCCGCACCCCCACCCGGCCACCCAATAGTTTACAATGGCTTGGGTGGCCGGGCGGGGGAGTGGGCTGGTGCAGCTTGAACCGAACTGATGGCGGGTAGCCGGTTGGGATCTCTTGATCGAGGATGGACGAACGATGCGGCTCTACTACCACCCGGTCTCATCGAACTCGCGGCGGGCGGTGCTGGTGGCACGCCATCTCGGGCTCGACGTGGCGTTCGTCACCGTCGACCTGGCGAACGGCGAGCACAAGACGCCGGACTTCCTCAGCCTCAACCCCAACGGCAAGGTGCCCGCCCTGGTCGACGGCGCGTTCGTGCTGTGGGAGTCCTACGCCATCATCCAGTACCTGGCGGACACGGCGCCTGGGCAGGAGATCTACCCCAAGGACATTGCCGCTCGGGCCGACGTGAACCGCTGGCTCTTCTGGTCGGCCTATCACTTCGCCCCGACGGCCGGCCTGCTCATCAAGGAACGGGTGTCGAAAAAACTGACGCCGCGGCTGGGGCCGCCCGATCCGCAGGAGATCGCCCGCGGCGAGGCGCTGCTGCCGCCCTTGGCGGCGATGCTCGACAGCCACTTGGCGGACCGCCAGTGGATCGCCCAGGACCGGCTGACGCTGGCCGATTTCGCCATCGCCGCGACCCTGATGCACACCGCGGCCGCCCAGTTGCCGGTGACGGATTGCGCCCACCTCCAGGCCTGGTTCGCCCGCGTCCAGGCGCTCGATGCCTGGGTCATGTCGACCCCCGCGACGCCTTGATGCGCTACGGCTCCTCCGCCTCCTCCGGCCAGGCCGGCTGCAAGCGGCCGCCCAGCCGCAAGGGGGCGATGGAGCGGGCCAGCCCGGTGGCATCGTCGGTCACCACCAACACGCCGCACACGGTGGCGATCCCTTCGGTCGGGGTCAGCCGCTCGCCGGGGATCTTGCGCACGAAGCGATGGATCGCCGGCTCCTTCTTCATGCCGATCACGCTGTCGTAGTCGCCGCACATGCCGGCATCGCTGATGAAGGCGGTCCCGCCCGCCAGCACCATGGCGTCGGCCGTGGGCACATGGGTGTGGGTGCCCACCACCAGGCTCACGCGCCCGTCCACATAGTGGCCGAAGGCCATCTTCTCGCTGGAGGCTTCGCCGTGGAAATCGACGATCACCGCATCGGCGTCGCGCGGCAGGACGAGGTCGGCGAGGATGGCGTCGATGCCGGCAAAGGGATCGTCCAAGGGATCCATGAACAGCCGCGCCATCAGGTTCACCACCAGCACGCGGCGGCCATCGCCGGCGTCCAGCAAGGCGGCGCCGCGCCCCGGTGTGCCGGCCGGGAAGTTGGCCGGGCGCAGCATTTTCGGATCGCTGTCGATGGTGCCCAGAAGCTCGCGCTGGTCCCACACATGGTTGCCGGTGGTGATGCAGTCGGCCCCGGCCTCGTAGAACTCCTCGGCGATCTTGGCGGTGATGCCGAAACCGCCGGCCGAGTTCTCGCCGTTGACCACGCAAAAGTCGACCGCCAGCCGGCGGCGCAGGTTGGGCAGGTGTTCGAGCACCGCGACGCGGCCCGGCCGGCCCACCACATCGCCCAGGAACAGCAGCCTCATAGCGGCTCCTTGCGCGGCGTCGGGCGATCTTGCGGGGCCGGGCCCGGGCGCACCACGCCGTCCGGCGTGACGATGGCGTCGAGCGGCGCGTCGTGGGCTTCGATGGGCAGCCGCGGCAGCTCCTGTTCGGCGTAGGCAAGGCCGAGGGCCAGCAGGAAGGCGTTGGCCTCGCGCAGGCCCGTCAGCGTGCGGTCGTAAAAGCCGCCGCCATAGCCCAGGCGGAAGCCGCGGCGATCGAAGGCGAGCATCGGCGCCAGCACCACGTCGGGCACCAGCACCTCGGCGGTTTCCGGCGGCACGCGCGTGCCGAAGGGGGCGGCCACCAGGGGAGCGCCCGGCGCCCAGGCACGAAAGGCCAGCGGCTGGCCGGCCCCCGTCACCACCGGCAGGGCGATGCGGCAGCCGCGCCCGGCCAGCTCGACGAGCAGGGGCAGCGGGTCGATCTCGTCACGCATGGCGGCGTAGGCGGAGACCACCAACCCGTCGTCCGCCGGGATCAGCGCGCGCGCGTGGCGGGCGAGGCGGGCGGCCTTGCCGGCCGCATCGTCGCCATGGGCTTCGGCCCGCCGGGCGGCCGCGGCGGTGCGCAGCGCCGTCTTTGCGGCCGTCACATCAAGCTGGGACGTCGTGGTCATGAAAACCCTGTGCGGAGCCGCCTCGGCCGTTGGTCCGGTGGTGCCTCCTGGGACCTGCGACTGCAGGTGGGCGCCGCGTAGCGAGGCCACGGCCTCGCCAGAGGCAGCTCCCTTAGGGAAGCTATCGGCCCCGGGGACATGGGGACCTGACGCACCGCGCAGCCCCGCGGGCAATAACTTATGGTGCGGAGACGCGGGCGACAAGCGCCTCCACTTCATCGGCCAGTGCCGCCAGGGCTTCCGCCACGGCCGGATCGTCGCCGCCGCCGATGCCGGTGCCGGTGCCGGGGCCGGTGCCGTTGGCCGCCGCGGCCTGGGCGAGCCGGCTCTCGAACAGCTCGTCGCCCAGCACGATGCAGGTCAGCACCAGGAGATGGGTTTCCGACGCGTTGCCCACCCCGGCGCGCAGATCGGCCAGCCGCTCGTCCACATACTGGGCGATGCCGCGCACCCGGTCTTCCTGGCCATCGTCGCAGGCCACCGGATAGGTGCGCCCGCCCACCGTCACATCCACCCGCGCCATGGTTCTAGCTCTCCAACACGGCTTCGAGCCGCTCGATCGCCTGGTCGACCCGGAGCGCCACGGCGCTGGCATCGGCGCGCGCCGCTTCCAGGGCCGCGCTGTGGGCCGCCTCGCGCGCCGCGATCGCCTGGTCCAGGGCCACGACGGCCCGCTTCAGGCGCACAAGCTGGTCGGTGATCTGGGACATGGCACCTCTGGATCCGTCGGCCGGTGCGCCGTCCGTGACTGCGCATCCAACCCTAGGGAGGCGGGCCGGCCGTCGTCAACCGAGAGGCGCAAATGACGGCGGCAGCCGGCGTGGCCTTCAGTCTGTTCCGGCTATTCGGGGCGGCAGATTTCGTGCCGCCGGGCGACGGTGTGCACGGCAAGCAGGGCGATCACCGCCACCAGCACGCCGTAAGCACCCATCCCGACCCAGCAGAACGTGTCGATCCCCGCCAGCTCGGCATAGCGGAAGCTGGCGACGGTGAAGGCCGCCACCGGGAACGAGTAGGCCCACCACGACATGGTGAAGGGCAGCCGCGCCAGCCGGCGCAACTGGGTGGCCACCACCAGGGCGAAGATCACCGCGGCGTAGAAGAGAATGCGCCCGAAGGCATCGAGCCCGCCCGTCAGTGCCGCCCAGGAGACGAAACCCACCGCCGGCGGCGCGATCAGGATCACCAGGGTCGGCAGCAGGCGTTCGGGCAGCGGGTCGTGGAAGACCAGGCGGTTGAACACCAGGGTCAGCAAGATCAGCCAGAACAGGATGCCGACGGAGAAGAAGAACCACGACAGCTCCACCAGGCCGAACTGCATGCCGCCGATGGGCACCAGCACGTTGCCCACCGCCGGGATGAACCACGCGGGGTTGAGGTGCAGGTGCTGGAACGGCCGGTGACCGATCCAGGCGGCCACCACCGTCAGCGTCGCCAGCAGGTGGAGCGCCACGCCGATGCCCCACACCACGAGGGCGCCATCCGCCCAGAAGCGCGACAGCGCCGTGCCCACCAGCACCAGGCCGATGGAAATGGCCGGGAAGAAGGAAATGCGCACCGGGTGGTTCCACTCCCACCGCACCTGATCGGCGTGGCGGGCGAGTTTGGCCCCGTAGACCAGGGCGATGACCACGAAGGTGCTGGCCGCCAGCAGCGTCAGCACCAGCCCGGCGGTGTGGTTCGTTGCCTCCAGGCAGTGTTCCAGGCGCATCGTGGCGAGCGCCAGGCCGGACAGCCCCATCACCACCGCGAAGAAGCTGATGGGGAAATGCTCCAGCCAGCCGTGCTCACCGGCCGGGGAGGCGGTTTCGGCGGATTGGCTCATGGATGCGTGCCTCGACGACGGGGGCGGCGCCATGCACAAATGGGCCGCGTATAGCTGCCAGCATGCACTGACTGCGCGCATTCATGTACCAATCGTACACCAATCCTTTTATACCGGTGCGCGCATGGCCAGCCTGTCCTACAGTCTGGTAGCTTGACGCGTACCGGGCCGGTCGCCGCCGCGGCCTGCCGTGCGAACCGCCCCGCAGATAATCCCGCCAACGGAGGAACACCATGGCAATCAAAGTCGCCATCAACGGTTTTGGTCGCATCGGCCGGCTGGTCGCCCGCGCGATCTTCGAGCGCGCCGGTGACGACGTGGAACTCGTCGCCATCAATGATTTGGCTGACCTGAACACCAACGCCCACCTGTTCAAGTACGACAGCGTGCACGGCCGCTGGCCCGGCACTGTGGACAAGACCGGCGATGCCCTGGTCATCAATGGCAAGACCGTGAAGGTTCTGCAGCAGCGCGACCCGGCCCAGCTTCCCTGGGGCGACATGGGCGTGGACATCGCCATGGAGTGCTCCGGCATCTTCACCAAGCGTGACGACGCCGGCAAGCACCTGACCGCCGGCGCCAAGAAGGTGCTGATCTCCGCCCCCGCCACGGGTGAGGACATCACCGTGGTCTATGGCGTGAATTCCGACAAGCTGACCGCCGACCACAAGATCGTCTCCAACGCGTCGTGCACCACCAACTGCTTGGCACCCGTGGCCTTCGTGCTGAACAATGCCATTGGCATCGAGCACGGCTTCATGACCACGATCCACAGCTACACCGGCGACCAGCGGATCGTGGACACCATGCACAAGGACCTGCACCGGGCCCGTGCCGCCGCGATGAACATCATCCCCACCTCCACCGGTGCGGCGCGCGCCGTGGGCCTGGTGCTGCCGGAACTGAAGGGCAAGCTGGACGGCGTGGCGCTGCGGGTTCCCACCCCCAACGTCTCGCTGGTCGACCTGAAGTTCGTGGCAAAGAAGGCCACCTCGGTGGACGAGATCAGTGCCGCCATTAAGGACGCGGCAGCCACCCCGGGGCTGACCGGCATTCTGGGCTGGTACGATGAGCCGCTGGTGTCCGGCGACTTCAACCACGTCAGCAACTCGTCGACCTTCGCCATCAACGAAAGCAAGGTGATCGACGGGACCTTCGTGCGCGTGATGACCTGGTACGACAACGAGTGGGGCTTCTCCTGCCGCATGGCGGACACCGCACTCGCCATGGCGGCGGCCGGCTGACCGGCAGACCCAGCGTCGCGGGGCGGCTCCCATGAGCGGGCCAGCCGCCCCGCACCCCGACGGCGACCGGCTCGACGGGGCGGTGGCGGTGGACGGACTGGCAGGCGCATGCGCGGCGGCCGAGGCGGCCCGCAGCGCCGGCCGGGCGGTTCACCTGATCCCGGCGGCCGGCCCGGCCGTCGGTCCCGGATGGTGGCGCGCAGTGTGCCGGCGCGCCGCCGCAGCGGTACCGGGTGCTGACATCCGGCCGGTCTACGATGCCGGCGCGGTGCCGGGTCTGGTCATGGCTGCCCTGCGCACCGGTATACCGGCGGTGCTCTACACGGGCCCGGAGATCGCCGCCCTCCGCGGCCTCGCCGGCGCCCACGGCACCACGCTCTACCGGGCGCTGGGACCGTGTCTGAAGCTCGATCCGCGGCGCCGGCCGGTGGCCGCGGTAACCGCCTGGCTGGGCGGCATCGCGTTGCAATCCGAGCGGGGCTGCTCTATTCCAGGTGGCACGCGCGCACGGCGTCCGGCACCCCCCGGACACGCCGATTTCTCAGAGGGAGACCGACCATGAGGCTGACGGACACCGTCAAGGGAATCCTGGCCAATTACGGCAGCGACAATCCCGGCACCAAGGCCAACATTGCCCGCATGCTGATGTCCGGCAAGCTGGCCGGCACCGGCAAGATGATCATCCTGCCTGTGGACCAGGGGCTGGAGCACAGCCCGGCGCGCAGCTTTTCGGTCAATCCGGCCGGCTACGACCCGCTGTATCACCACCAGCTCGCCATCGATGCCGGGCTGAACGCCTACGCCGCTCCGCTGGGCGCTTTGGAATGCAGTGCCGATGCCTTCCCCGGCGAAATCCCGCTGATCTTGAAGGTCAACCACTCCACCAGCGTCTACCGCAACAACGAAGCGCCGGACCAGGCCGTCTTCGCCACGGTGGACGACGCGGTGCGGCTGGGCTGCTCGGCCATCGGCTTCACCATCTATCCGGGCTCCGACACCCAGTTCGCCATGTACGAAGAGATCTCCGAGATGTGCCGCGAGGCCAAGGCGGTGGGTCTGCCGACGGTGATCTGGTCCTACCCGCGCGGTGGCAACCTGTCGAAGGCGGGCGAAACGGCGGTGGATATCGACGGCTATGCCGCCTACATCGCCGCCACCTGCGGCGCCCACATCATCAAGGTGAAGCTGCCGTCCGACCACATCGAGCAGCCGGAAGGCAAGAAGGCGTTCGAGGCCGGCAAGATCGACATCTCCACCCAGGCTGCCCGGGTGAAGGAGATCATGCGGTCGGCTCTGGGCGGCCGCCGTATCGTCATCTTCTCCGGCGGTGCCGCCAAGGGGGCCGACGCCGTCTATGACGACGCCCGCGCCATCCGCGACGGCGGCGGCAACGGTCTCATCATCGGTCGCAACTCCTTCCAGCGGCCGTACGACGAGGCCATGAAGCTGCTGGGCGGGCTGATCGACATCTTCCTCGGCAAGGTCCAGTAGGGACCTCCCGCCAGGCGCCGGCGGGCCCGCCCCGCCGGCCGCCCGGGCGCCATCGCCCATGGCGTGGCGGTTCTACCTTTCGCTCAAGGGCTCCGGTGCGTCGCCGACGGCGCGCCGCGAGCCCTTGTTGCGTCTGTTCGACCGGGTGGACCTGGCCTGCGTCGCGCTCGATCTGGCGGATACGCCGCCCGGAGAGCGTCAGCACCTGATCGAAGCCCTCGCACCCACCGTGCAGGATCGTGGCTGCGCCCTGGTCCTGGCCGGCGCCCCGGCCGACCGCTTGGCCGCCCTGATCGCCGCCACGGGGGCCGACGGCCTGTGCATCGCCATCCCGGCTTCGGCCGATCGCTCCCCGATTCCGGCGGCCCGCCGCCATGTCGGCCGCGACTCCATGGTGCTGGGTGCCGCCGGGCTCAGCCGCCACGCCGCGATGCTGGCGGCCGAAGACGGTGCCGATGCGGTGGTGCTGGGCAGCCCCGGCGCACTCGACGAAACCCTGGAGCTGGTGGGCTGGTGGGCAGACGTGATGGCCGTACCGTGCGTCGCCACCGGCCTCAACGACGGTGCGGCGGTGCGGGACGCCATCGCGGCCGGCGCCGACTTTATCGATCTGGGGGATGTGGAGTGGTGGACGGCCGCCGCCGTCAACGATCTAGCGTCCCCTTAATATCGCCCCCGGGCAGGTTGCCACCGGTCCCGGACGGTGTTTCCACCATCCGGGCCGGCCCGCCCGACGCCGAGGAGGGGAGGAGGCAAACGCCGGGCGAAACCTTAATTGTGAACGCTCCGAAGGTGCCCAGCTCTTAGCGGACACATGGGGCAGGTCGCGCTCGGTTGCAATACACTTAATCCGGGTTGATCACGATATTGCACAGCCATATTGAGTTTCGCGCGGCGTGATGGCGCCAACCGCTTGAGTTTCCTCGGCTGTCTCATCGCGTGATTTCGCCCCGGACCTCGCACAGGGCTGCTATTCAAAGCCCCTGGTGATCTAACGCCTGAGTCGCACAATCGGCACCAGACCTTGCGCATTTTGGAGACCGAGATGTCCCGCACCTATCCCCAACGGCCGTGGGTGGGGGTCGGCGTGGTGGTCGCGCGCGGCACTGCGGACGTGCTGCTGATCTTGCGCGCCAACCCGCCGAACCTGGGCCAGTGGACCCTGCCCGGCGGCGTCCAGGACCTGGGCGAGACGGTGTTCCAAACGGCGGTGCGCGAAGTCCGGGAGGAAACCGGCCTCACCGTGGTACCGCGCGGCATCATCACTGTGGTGGACAGCATCCACCATGACGATGCCGGCCACGTGGAATACCACTACACGCTGGTGGAGGTGCTGGCGGCGTGGCTGGAGGGCGAGCCGGCCGCCCTGGACGATGCCGCGGCGGTGCGCTGGGCCGGCTGGGACGAGGCGTTGGCGCTGGTGGAGTGGGAGGAGACCCGGCGGGTGCTCCGGCTCAGCCGCGCCATGGTCGACGCCTGGAGTGCTGCCGGTTAGGGAACACGCCGCATCTCATCCCGGACGGGCTACGCCAGCCCATAGAAGGATCCTACCGGCGGGGGTGCGGCCGGGCGGGTGCCAGCGCGCACCGAACCCATGCCGAAGCGCGCCACAGCGGGGCCGTGGCGCGGAACCGATCACGCATGAAAACGTGGGGGTAGCCGGCGGGACCCTTAGTTCTCGGCCGGCGCCGGGGCGACGCAGGGACCCAGCGAGCGCGGCGGCAGGCCGCCGGGGCAGGGATAGCGCGGCTCCGAATACGACACGAACACCCCGGTCGGATTGTCGGGATACCAGTCTTCGCCGCAGCCCACGGCAGTCGCCGCCACCGCGGCCAGAATGCCAACCCGGAGAAGCGCCCGGTACGGCGAAAGTGATACCCGCTTCATGATCTTGCCCCGTCGCGTTCGCATCGGATGTGAGCCGGAGGATACAGGATGTGATCGTCCTTAGACCAGCGGGATTTACAGATCTCCCGGCAATCATCCGGCGGCGAGATCAGGCGATGACGCAAGGGGAAGCGGCTTTTTCGGCCGCGCGATTGCCCCTGGCCGCCGCCTGCCGGCCGCGGTAAGGTCCGTTTTATGGAAACAAATGACGAACAGGAGCGCCTCTCCGGCCCCCTGACCGGCACGGCCGCACCGAGCGTCGCACCCACCGTCGCCCCCACCGGGGCAGCGGCCATCCTGCGCGGCGTGCGCCGCCACTTGCTGGCGCGCGGCACTGCCAGCCTGTCGGAGGTGGTGCTCGGCAACGGCCGGCGGGCCGACATCCTGGCCATCGATGGGGCGGGCCGCCTGCTGATCGTGGAAATCAAGTCGAGCCGGGCGGACTTCCTGTCAGACCGCAAATGGCACGAGTACCGGCCCTATTGCGACGCCCTGAGCTTCGCCGTCGCCGCCGACTTTCCCCAGGACCTGCTGCCCGAGGATGTCGGCGTGCTGGTGGCCGATGCCTACGAAGCGCTGGAGGTGCGCCCGCCGCCGCCGCACCCGCTGGCCCCGGCCCGGCGCAAGGCGCTGCTGCTGCGCTTCGCGGCCCTGGCGGCCGAACGCCTGCAGCGGCTGGAGGATCCCGAAGCGCCTATCTAGCAAGCTGCCCCCGCCCGCACCCCCGCCCGCACCCCTGCCCGCACCCCCGCCCGCACCCCCGCCCAGCGCCTTGCCGCGCCTCAAGTCTTCTTAAAGATTCAGGGCTCCTTAACACTCACCGTGGTTTGGTTAAGCATACCGTTGCCGGCCTCGCTAACTCGTTCCCGTGGTGTCCCGTGCTGCCATCGAGCCCGTCCGATCCGTCCGCCAAGGGGTCCTTGCTCAATTCCGAGGAGCAGCGGCTGGTCGACTATGCCGAGCGCATCCGCCAGTCGGAGGACCCGCGGGTGGTCATCCAGATCCACCTGTCGCGCCTGCAAAACCAGAACCGCCGCGACCACCACATCCGCGTGGCGCGCAGCGTGGCCGAGGACATGGCCAAACAGTTCGAAGGTGAACTGTTCCAGCTCGTCAACCAGGACATGGTGCTGACCGCCCGTGACGTCTCGCCCGAAGTGGTCGACGACATGGTGCTGCGGCTGCGCTACCTGTTCAGCGAAGACCCGGTGACGCGGTTCAACGACGACCAGACCGGCGGCGGCTTCTGCACCTGGTACATCCTGCCGCGCGACCGCCGCCGTTTCGTGGACAGCGTCTACCGCAACTTCGAGGTGGCCGAAGCCCACCGGCGCGACCGCGAAAAGCGCCGCCAGGCGTTCCAGGGGGCCGACGCGATCGACGACCGGGCGCCGCTCACCCCGGCGACGCTGGCCCGCGTGGCCGATGCGCTGCGCATCGCCGACGTGTCGCCGCTGATGCGCAACCAGATGATCTGCGCCGTCACCCGGCGCGACCCGCCGCAGCCGGTGATGGAGGAGCTGTTCGTCTCCATCGCGGAGCTGGAGCGCGCGGTGGTACCGGACATCTCGCTGCAGGCCAATCCGTGGCTCTTCCAGTACCTCACCACGGTACTCGACCAGCGCGTGCTGGCCGAGGTCAGCAAGAACATGCACAGCGAGCGGGCCTACTGCCTCAACCTCAACATCTCCACCGTGCTGTCGAAGGAGTTCCAGCGCTTCGATGCCGCCCTGGCCCTGGGTGCCCGCGGCCGTATCGTGGTGGAGCTGCAGAAGGTGGACGTGTTCCACGACATGGGCGCCTTCGCCTTCGCCCGCGATTTCCTGCACGAGCGCGGCTACAAGATCTGCTTGGACGGCCTCACCCATCTCACCCTGCCGATGATCGACCGGGCGCGGCTGGGCTTCGATTTCACCAAGATGTACTGGTCGGCCGACCTGGTGAGCGGCGTACGCTCCGACATGGTGTCTGACCTGCGCCAGCGGGTGGAGCAGACCGGCCAGAGCCGCATGATCGTCTGCCGCTGCGACACCGAAGATGCCATGCGCCTGGGCTGGGATTTGGGGGTCAGCCTGTTCCAGGGCCGCTTCATCGACCAGGTACTAGCCGAAGCCAAGCGCATCGGCCCGGCCGCGCGCAGCCCGATCGTCAAGTCCGGCGCCATCGGCAGCGGCCGGTAGGCCGCCGCCGCGCCTAATCGTCGAGGCCCACCAGCTCGTCGCCGACGGCGATGGTGCCCGGCTCCATCACCGTGGTGTAGATGCCGCACTTGGTGTGGCCGAAGCCCGACAGCAGCACCTTCAGCATGTTGATGTCGCGCTGGGCCGTCGCCGGGTTGACCATGGTGGCGGCACAGCGCCCGATGGGCTCCGCCACGTGCAGCTTGACGCCGCCGACGGTGAAGGTGCGGCCCACCCACTCCTGTTCCGCCCAGGCCGCAGCCCCTTCGATCAGCAAGTTGCCGCGAAAGCGCACCGGGTCGACCGGCTGGCGCGTCACCCGCTCGATGTCACGCACCGTCGCCAGGTTGATGATGGAGACGTACGGGTCCGGCACATCGGTGAAGGCCACGCCCGGCGCTTCCACCAGGCGCGGCATGCCCAGGCTCTCCTCCTTCAGATAGGCGGCGAGGAACTGGTTGATCAGGTCCTTGCCGAGCGGCGTGGAGATCTGGCCGCGCGCCACCGGCTTGCCGTCGCGGGTGATCACCACGGTGCCGGTATCGGCGTCGTACGCGGTGCCCAGGGTGGCCAGCCGCTGGTGGGCCATCAGCGTCAGGAAATGCCGCTTGGACTTCCAGGTGGGGTTGACCGGATCGACTTCGGACGCCCCGTGGGCGATGGCGAAGCGGCGGTCTTCGGGCAAGCCGGCGCCGGGGGCGAGGTCCACGCGCTCCAGCGCCTGACGTGACATCCCCTTGATCGGGTAGCGGTGGATATGCGCGACGGTAATGGGCATAGGGCCTTAAGCCATCGGCGGGCGGCGCTGTCAATGGACTGCGGGTGGCCGTTGCTCCGGCCCGCTACCACACCGCGCCATAGGCGACGAAGGGTGGGTTGCCGAAGCCCGGCTTGCCGTAGGTGAGCGGCGCCCCCTCGTCGGTTTCCACCCGGCCGCCGGCCGCCGTCAGCACCGCGTGCCCGGCTGCGGTGTCCCATTCGCAGGTGGGCCCGAAGCGGGGGTAGACATCGGCCACCCCCTTGGCCACCAGGCAGAACTTCAGCGAGCTGCCGATGGAGGTTTCGGCCGCCACGCGGAAGCGCTTCAGGAAGGCGGCGCGCCGTTCCGGGTTGCCGTGGCTGCGGCTGGCCACCACCGTCACGCCCTCCTCCGGCGGCGTGCGTACCGTGATCGCCCGGCGTCCCTCGCCGGCGTCGAACCACGCGCCCAGCCCTTCGCCGCCGAGATAGCGTTCGCCGAGCGCCGGGGCGTAGACCACGCCCAGCACCGGCCGCCCTTCGGTCACCAGGGCGATGTTGACGGTGAAGGTGCCGCGATGGGCGATGAACTCCTTGGTGCCGTCCAACGGGTCGACCAGCCAGAACGGTCCGCTGGCGATTTGCGGCGCCCGCCCGGCGGCCATCGCTTCTTCCGCCACCACGGGCAGGCCCGGGGTCAGCTCGACCAAACCCGCCTCGATCACCGCTTCGGCGGCGTGGTCGGCAGCGGTCACCGGGCTGCCGTCGGACTTGACCAGGACATCGGCGGTAGGGCCGCCGTCGTTGTAGAACGGCAGGATGACCCCGCCGGCGGCCAGGGCCAGGCGGTCCACGGCCTCCAGCAGATGGGCGGGATCGTAGCTCATGGCGCGGCCACCGCCGGGCGTGCCGCCTGGATCAGCGTCCACACCGCAGCGGGGGTTGCCGGCATGTCGATATGCTCGATCCCCAAGGGCGCCAGCGCGTCGACCACCGCGTTGATGATGGCCGGCGGCGCGCCGATGGCCCCGGCCTCGCCCGCCCCCTTCACGCCCAAGGGGTTGGTGGTGCAGGGGATCTCGTTGTAGCGGAAAGTCAGGAAGGGCAGCACGTCGGCGCGCGGCAGGGCGTAGTCCATGAGCGAGCCGGTGAGGAGCTGGCCCTCGCCGTCGAACACCGTGTGTTCCAGCAGCGCCTGGCCAACACCCTGGGCCACGCCGCCGTGGACCTGGCCGGCCAGCATCAGCGGGTTCAGCACTTTGCCGAAATCGTCGACCACGGTGTAGCGCACGATCTCCACGCCGCCGGTCTCCGGGTCCACCTCGACCTCCACCACATGGACGCCGTTGGGGAAGGTGGCGGCGGGCGGCTTGAAGCTGCCGCCTTCCTCCATGGCCATCTCGGTGGGGCTGCGCTGGGCGATGTCTTCGAGCGTCATCGAGCGGTCGGTGCCGACGATGGCAAAGCGCCCGTCCTGGTAGTGGATGTCGGCCACCGCGGCTTCCATGTAGTCCGCCGCCAGGACCTTCGCGCGGTTCTGCACGGCCAGTGCCGCGATATTGACCGAGGCCCCGCCCACGGGGATGGAGCGCGAGCCGCCGGTGCCCGACCCGCGGGCGATCAGCGTGGTATCGCCCTGCACCACGGTGACGCGGTCCGGTGCCACGCCGAGCTGCTCGGCGACGAGCTGCTTGTACGCGGTCTCGTGGCCCTGGCCGTTGGTCTGGGTGCCGATGAGCACGGTGATGTCGCCCGAGCGTGCCACCCGCACGGTGGCCCATTCCGGCCCGCCGCCGCCGCAGGCTTCCACATAGGCGGCAAGGCCGATGCCGGCGAGCTTGCCGCGGGCGGCGGCCGCCGCGCGCCGGGCGGCGAACCCGTCCCAGTCGGCCAGCGCCACCGCGTCGTCCATGTTCCGCTGAAAATCGCCGCTGTCGTACACCAGGCCGGTGGCGGTGGTGTAGGGCATGGCGTCCGCCGGGATGAAGTTGCGCCGGCGGATTTCCATCGGCGACAGCCCCAGTTCGCGTGCCGTCTTGTCCACCAGGCGCTCCAGCAGGTAGGCGGCTTCCGGCCGCCCGGCGCCGCGATAGGCATCGACCGGCGTGGTGTGGGTATAGGTGCCGATGACGTTCACGTAGACCTGGTCGAACCGGTAGAGCCCGGCCAGCATGCGGTTGCCGGCCATGGTGGCGACGAAGGGCGCGAAGTTGGACAGATAGGCGCCCATGGCCGCGTAGGTTTTCACCCGCAAGGCCAGGAACCGCGCCTCGCCATCCAGCGCCAGCTCGGCCTCCACCACATTGTCGCGGCCGTGATCGTCGCTGAGGAAGGCTTCGGTGCGCTCCGAGGTCCACTTCACCGGCCGGCCCAGCCGCATGGCGGCAAAGCAGGTGGCGACGTATTCGGGATACATGAACAGCTTCATGCCGAAGCCGCCGCCCACGTCGGCGGTGCGCACCACCACCTTGTCCTTGGGCACGTTGAAGATATCGCCGGCCAGCGAATCGCGGATGGAGTGCACGCCCTGGCTCGACACATGCACGCTGAGCACGCCCGTGGCCGGATCGAAGTCGGCGGCACAGGCGCGTTCTTCCATGGGGTTGGGAACGATGCGGTTGTTCACCAGGCTGATGGAGACGGTACGGGCGGCTGTGGCGAACACCGCATCGGTGGCGGCGCGGTCGCCCAGCTCCCAATCGAAGGCGACGTTGTTGGGGGCGTCCTCCCACACCTGGGGCCGTCCGGGCTCCGTCGTCTCGCGCGTGCCGGTGGCGGCGTCGAGCGTCGCGTAGTCGACCTCCACCAGCTCTGCGGCATCGCGCGCCAGATCGGGCGAGGTCGCCACCACGGCGGCCACCGGGTCGCCCACATGGCGCACGCGGGCAGTCGCCAGGGTCGGGCGGACGGGCGAGAAGAAGGGGCTGCCGTTGCGGTTCTCCACCGGTGTCTTGCAGCCCACCGTGCCGATGCCGGCGGCTTCCAGGTCGGCCCCGGTGATGACGTCCAGCACGCCGTCCGCCTGCCGCGCCGCCGACACGTCGAGACCGGTGATCTCGGCATGGGCGAACGGCGAGCGCACCAGCACCAGATAGGCTTGGCCCTCGGCCTGCACGTCGTCGGTATAGCGGCCGCGCCCGGTCAGCAGGCGCGGGTCCTCGCTGCGGCGCATGGCCTGGCCGAATCCGAATTGTGCCATGGGGTCCTCAAGAAAAGGCGGGTGGATACTAAACTTGTCCGGCGGCCCGGCGGGGTCAATGCGCACAGGCCAACCCGGCCGCGCCGGCGCCATCGGCGCCCGGCTGCCCGTCAAATCCAGGTTGCGTGGACGCCGGGTTTGCGCAGCAGCAGCCGCGGGGCCGGCCTACTGGTTCATGCTCTGGAAGAAGTCGTTGTTCGACTTGGTGTGCTTCAGCTTGTCCAGCAGGAATTCCATGGCATCGGTGGTGCCCATGGGCATCAGGATGCGCCGCAGGATCCACATCTTCGACAGGGTGTTGCGGTCGACCAGCAGCTCTTCCTTGCGGGTGCCGGACTTGCCGATGTCGATCGACGGGAAGGTGCGCTTGTCGGCCAGTTTGCGGTCGAGCACGATTTCGGAGTTACCCGTCCCCTTGAACTCCTCGAAGATCACCTCGTCCATGCGGCTGCCGGTGTCGATCAGCGCCGTGGCGATGATGGAGAGGCTGCCGCCTTCCTCGATGTTGCGGGCCGCACCGAAAAAGCGCTTGGGGCGCTGCAGCGCGTTGGCGTCCACACCGCCGGTCAGCACCTTGCCCGACGACGGCACCACGGTGTTGTAGGCGCGCGCCAGGCGGGTGATGGAGTCCAGCAGGATCACCACGTCCTTCTTGTGTTCCACCAGGCGCTTGGCCTTTTCGATCACCATCTCGGCGACCTGGACATGGCGCTGTGCAGGCTCATCGAAGGTCGACGAGATGACCTCGCCCTTCACCGAGCGCTGCATATCCGTCACTTCCTCCGGCCGCTCGTCGATCAGCAACACGATGAGGAAGGCTTCGGGGTGGTTGGACGCGATGGAGTGGGCGATGTTCTGCAGCATCACCGTCTTGCCGGTGCGCGGCGGGGCCACGATCAACGCGCGCTGGCCCTTACCCAGCGGGGCCACCAGGTCGATGACGCGGGGCAGGGGGTTCTTCTTGATTTCCTCGGTTTCGACTTCCATGTGGAGCTGCTCGTCGGGATAGAGCGGCGTCAGGTTGTCGAAGTTGATGCGATGGCGCAGGTTTTCCGGCGCATCGTGGTTGATGGTGTTGACCTTGGTCAGGGCAAAATACCGCTCGCCATCCTTGGGCGCGCGGATCTGGCCTTCCACCGTGTCGCCGGTGCGCATGCCGAAGCGGCGCACCTGGTTGGGCGAGACATAAATGTCGTCCGGCCCCGGCAAATAGTTGGATTCGGGCGAGCGCAGGAAGCCGAACCCGTCGGGCAGCACTTCCAGCACCCCGGATCCGAAAATCGCGATATCGTTATCGGCGAGGTTCTTTAGGATAGCAAACAGCATGTCTTGCTTGCGCAAGGTGCTGGCATTTTCAACTTCCAAGTCCTCGGCATAGGCGAGGAGCTCGGCGGGGGATTTTATTTTCAAATCTTGAAGATGCATTGGGTTGTCCTGGGGACGATCGTCGGCCAGCGGCCGTGGCGCAGGGCCAGTACTCGGGATAGGGGGAGTGCCGGGGTAGGAGCGTGCGCGACCGCCTGGCGGTCGTGCGTCAGCCCAAAAAGTAGTCGGCAGTCCTCCACGGATAAGGCACGACGCCGGGAAAAGTCAACCGACGTTGTGGTGGTGTCGGCAGATTAGCAGATGGGCCGTCAGGTTGCGGAACCGCGTTTCACACGGGTGAAACGTCAAAATGGCTTAAGAATGACCATGAAAACGATCACGATCAGCAACACCGTCGGCCCTTCATTGGCGATGCGATAGAATCGTTCCGGCCGGGTGTTACGGTCTTGGGCGAAAGCGCGGCGCCAGCGGGCGAACACCATGTGCAGCCCCGTCAGCAGCAGCACTGCCAAGAGTTTCACGTGCAACCACCCGTCGTGCAGCCAGCCCGGTTGGGCGACCAGCATCAAGATCCCGAACAGCCAGGAAGCGATCATCGCCGGGTTCATGATGATGCGCAGCAGCTTCGCTTCCATCACCTTGAACGTCTCCGACTGGGCGGAGCCTACCGGGGCCGAGCAGTGATAGACGAACAGCCGCGGCAGGTAGAACAGCCCGGCCATCCAGGCGATCACAGAAATCACGTGGAGCGCCTTCAAGGTCAGGTAGTGCTCGTTGAGGAAGTCCATGGCGTGTCCTCCGGGCCGCGGCGATAGGCCGGTGCCTGATTAGCCCAGGCACGTCGGGTTGACGAGACTGGCGCGGTTCACCTGGCGGCGGCCGAACGGCGCACCCGTGCCACCAGCGCCTCCACATGGGCGATCGGCGTTTCCGGGACGATGCCATGGCCCAGGTTGAACACGAAGGGCCGGCCGGCAAAGCCATTGAGGATCGCGTCCACCTCCGCGTCCAGGGCCTTGCCGCCGGCCAGCAACGCCATGGGGTCGAGGTTGCCCTGAACAGCCGTGGTTGCCGGGATTGCGATCCGCGCCCAGTCGACCGGTACGGCGGTATCAAGGCCGACGGCGTCGACGCCGGTTGCCGCCACATACTCAGGAATCAGGACGCCGCCGCCACGGGGAAAGCCGATCACCGGCAGCCCTTTGCCGCAGCGCTTGCGCAACCCCCGCACGATGGCGCGTGTCGGCTCGATCACCCAGCGGCGAAACGCCGATGGCGCCAGCACGCCGGCCCAACTGTCGAAGAGCTGGACCGCTGCCGCCCCCGCTTCCACCTGGCGGCCGAGGTGTTCCACCGTTACCGCCACCAACCCATCGATCAGGGCGGCAAACCCCTTCGGATCGGCAAAGGCCTGCCGCCGCACAGCGGCGAAATCCCGGCTGCCGCCGCCTTCCACCATGTAGCAGGCGACGGTCCACGGCGCCCCGGCAAAGCCGATCAGCGGCACGTCCTCCGTCAGGGCCAGGCGGGCCAGCGTCGCGGCTTCGTAAACCGCTGACAGGCGCTCCGCCACCGCCTTGGCATTCATCTCCGGCAGCTTGGCGAACCCCTCCAAGGGGTCGAGGCGCGGACCTTCACCGGCCACGAAACGGACACCGCGATCGAGCGCCCAGGGCACCGTCAGGATGTCGGAGAACAGGATGGCGGCATCGAAGCCGAACCGGCGGATCGGCTGCACGGTCACTTCCGCCGCCAGTGCTGGAGTGAAGCAGAGATCAAGGAAGCTGCCGGCCTTGGCACGCACCTCCCGGTATTCCGGAAGATATCGCCCAGCCTGGCGCATCAGCCAGACGGGCGGCGGATTGGCCGCTTCGCCTTCCAGCACTGCCAACAGGCGGCTTGGCCGGTGGGCGACCGATGGCAAGGACTCAGCCACGGGGTTCCCAATCAAACAATCTATCTAGAAAGAAGGTAGTGGTAGTGAAGGATGGGTAGGAATTGCGGGGATACAAGTTGTCCACCGGCAACCCCCGCATGTCCCATGCCGCCAGTCTTACCTGTCCGGGAAACCTGTGGACAAGTGGGTTCGGTGCGGCGGGCAAAAGGGTTAGGGGATGCTTGGCGGCGGGGGGTCGGGGGATACCCGCAATACCTGGTGTTGATTTCCCCGCAGTGAACAGCGTTTGAACCCGGCCGTCCACATGGGTAAAACGACGGGGCGAATCGGCACCGAGCGGGCCCGATCGTGCCTGGGGGTGCCGGTTGCGGCCGGTTCTTCGCGGCTGACCGCTCACTTATCCACGGATTCACCCACGACGATGGCCGACACGAAGCGCTTTCATATGCACCTTGTGTCCGATGCCACGGGTGAGACCATCCAGTCGGTTGTCCGGGCCTGCATCGCCCAGTTCGAGCAGGTGAAGGCCGAAGAGCACTTCTGGAACATGGTGCGGACCGACCGCCAGCTCGACTGGGTGCTGGACGGTATCCGCCAGGATCCGGGTGTGGTGGTGTTCACCTTGGTGGACGAGCACCTGCGCCGCCGCCTCACCGATTTCTGCCGCGAGGTGGGGGTGCCGTGCATTTCCGTGCTCGATCCGGTGATCGCCACCCTGGGCAACTATCTGGGCCTGCGCAGCCAGAGCCGGCCAGGCCGCCAGTACACGTTGGATGCCGCCTATTTCAGCCGCATGGAAGCGGTGGACTTCACGCTGACCCATGACGACGGGCAATCGACCTGGGACCTGCATCTGGCCGATGTGGTGATCGTCGGGGTGTCGCGCACCTCCAAGACGCCGACTTGCCTCTACCTGGCCAATCGCGGCTACAGTGCCGCCAACATTCCCTACGTGCCCAACTGCCCGCTGCCGCCCGAGGTGATGAAGCTGACGCGGCCGCTGATCGTCGGCGTCACCAAGGACCCCGACCAGCTCGTGCAGGTGCGGCGCAACCGCATGCGCATGCTCAACCAGTCCGTCGGCACCGACTATGTGAACCCCGAAGCGGTGCGCGCCGAGGTGCTGGAGGCGCGCCGCTTCTACAATGCTCGCGGCTGGCCGGTGATCGATGTCAGCCGCCGCGCCATCGAAGAAACGGCGGCGGAAATCCTGGGGCTGCTGGCCCAGCGCCGGCGCGCAAGGAACATGACATGATCCCAATCGTCTTGGCGTCCGCCAGTGCGGTGCGGGCGCGCCTGCTGGAAAGCGCCGGTGTCGCGGTCACCGTCGATCCCGCCGGCATCGGCGAGGACGATGTGAAGGCTTCGCTGCGGGCGGAAGGCGCGTCAGCCAGCCTGATCGCCGATGCGCTGGCCGACCTGAAGGCCCGCCAAGTCTCCATGCGCCACCCCGGTGCCCTGGTGATCGGTGCCGACCAGGTGCTGGAGTGCGGCGACCGCCTGTTCGACAAGCCCCTCGACCTGACGGGCGCGGCCGAGACCCTGCGGGCGCTGCAGGGCCACACCCATAAGCTGGTGAGTGCCGTGGTGGTATCGCGCGACCGCAACCGCATCTGGCAGCACACCGGCGAGGTGCGCATGACCATGCGCGAGCTCGACGACGCGGCCATCGAGCGCTACCTGGCGCGTGCCGGCGAAGAGGTGTGCCGTTCGGTCGGCGCCTACCAGCTCGAAGGGCTGGGGGCGAACCTGTTCCGCCGCGTCGACGGCGACTTCTTCACCGTGCTCGGGCTGCCGCTGTTGCCGCTGCTCGACTTCCTCAGGGTGCAGGGCGCCCTGGAGATATGAGCGGCGCTATCCACTGGCCGCCGTCGACGGCCGTGGCGGGCGTGATGGGGTGGCCGATCAGCCATTCCCGGTCGCCGCGGCTGCATGGCCATTGGCTGAATCGCTACGGCATCGCCGGCAGCTATGTGCCCCTGGCCGTGTCGCCGGACTGCGTGGAGGCCGCCCTGGAAGGCATCCGCGCGCTCGGCTTCCGCGGCTGCAACATCACCGTTCCCCACAAGGAAGCAGCCCTTAAGGTGCTGGACGTGCTCGACCCCGTTGCCGAGCGCATCGGTGCGGTCAACACCGTGGTGGTGGGGCCGGACCGCCGGCTGGAAGGCACCAACACCGACGCCTTCGGGTTCCTGGAAAACCTGCGCGCGGGCTGCGACCACTGGATCCCCTCACGTCCGGCCGTACTGCTGGGGGCCGGCGGTGCGGCGCGCGCCGTCGCCGTCGCCCTGATGGATGCCGGCTGCCGGGACATCCGCATCGCCAACCGCGCCCGCGCCCGCGCCGACGCCCTGGAAGTGGCCCTGGGACCCGCCATCACCGCGGTGGACTGGGACGACCGGGTGGGAGCCACGGAAGGTGCCGGGCTGCTCGTCAACTGCACCACGCTCGGCATGGCAGGCCACCACGCCCTGGAGATGGACGTTTCGCGACTGCCGGACGACGCGGTGGTGACGGACATCGTCTATACGCCGCTGATCACGCCCCTGCTGGCGGACGCCGCCGTGCGCGGCCTTGCCATCGTGGACGGCATCGGCATGCTGCTGCACCAGGCGCGTCCCGGCTTCCGTGCCTGGTTCGGTGTCGATCCCGTGGTCGATGGCGATCTGCGCGCGGCGGTTCTGGGGGACGAGGCGCGGTGAAGATCGTCGGCCTCACCGGGTCCATCGCCATGGGCAAGTCGACCGCAGCCGCCATGTTGCGCCGCCTGGGCGTGCCGGTGCACGACGCCGACGCCACGGTGCACCGGCTGATGGGGCCGGGCGGGGCGGCCCTGCCGGCCATCGCCGAAGCCTTTCCCGGCAGTGTTGCCGGCGGTGGGGTGGACCGCACCGTGCTGGGTCCGCGGGTGTTCGCCGATCCTGCCGCGCTGGCGCGGCTGGAAGCGATCCTGCACCCGCTGGTGCATGGCGAAACCCATGTCTGGCTGCGCCGCCAGGCGCTGGCCGGCCGGCCGCTGGTGGTGCTGGATATCCCGCTCCTGTTCGAAGCCGGCCGCGACCGGGTGTGCGATGCCGTGCTGGTGGTCTCCGCCCCGGCCCGCGTGCAGCGCCAGCGCATGCTCGCCCGCCCGGGCATGACCGAAGACCGGCTGGACGCCGTGCTGTCGCGCCAGCTCGCCGACGGGGAGAAGCGCCGCCGGGCGGATTTCGTCATCCCCACAGGGTTGGGCAAGGGGGTGACGTTCCGCGCCATCCGGCGCATCCTGAATGCGTTGGAGGACCGGCCGGCGCGCCATTGGCCGCCGCCGCAAACCGCCGGGACGGCCCATGCGTGAGATCGCGCTCGACACCGAAACCACCGGGCTCGATCCCGAGCACGGCCACCGCATCGTGGAGATCGGCTGCGTGGAGCTGGTGAACCACGTGCCCACGGGGCGGGTCTATCACCAGTACCTCAACCCCGAGCGCGACATGCCGGAAGAAGCCGCCGCCGTGCACGGACTGACGGCCGACCGCCTGGCCCGCGAGCCGCGCTTCTCCGACGTGGCGGATACCTTCCTGGCCTTTGTCGCCGAAGCGCCGCTGGTGATCCACAACGCCGCCTTCGACATGAAGTTCCTCAACGCCGAGCTGCGCCGCATCGGCCGCCCGCCGATCGCCGGCGACCGCGCGGTGGACACGCTGGCCATCGCCCGGCGCAAGTTCCCCGGGGCCGGCGCCAGCCTGGATGCGCTGTGCCGCCGCTATGGCGTCGATACCAGCGAGCGCACGCTGCACGGGGCGCTGCTGGATGCCCAGTTGCTGGCCGAGGTGTATCTGGAGCTGCTGGGCGGCCGCCAGCCGGATCTGGCGCTGGCCGGCGAGGACGCCTCGGGCGAGACCACGGCCGCTGCCGTGCGCCGCACTGCGCGGCCGCCGCGGCCCCACGCCGCTTCGCCCGACGAGCTGGCGGCCCATGCCGCCTTCCTCGCCAAGCTCACCGACCCGCTGTGGACGACGCTCGACGCGGCGGATTGAGGCGGGGCCGGCTCCACCCCAGGCGAAAGCTCACCGCTGCGGCAGTTGGATGCGGATCACGTCCGGCTTGTCCGGCGGCTTGATGGCGGTGATGTCGGCGCTGTCGTCCACCAGCATCTGGAACTTGCCGAAGCCCGCTTCGCGGAAGCCGAGATAGCCGCCGATCTCCCGCACATTGGGTTTCCGCCGCTCCAGGATCTGGTTGTAGAGGTTGTTGGGCGTGTCCAGCCCGTTGATGCCGCCGTCGAGGATGCGGCTGTAGATGAAGGCCAGCGAGGCGTGGCTGGCGCAGTTGTGGCCGACGATGTTGAAGGTGTCGGGGTTGGCCTTCATGCGCAGCCAGGTCATCCCGAAATCCATCGCCTCCTTCATGCTGACTTCGATGAGCAAGGCGGTGGATTGCTGGCCCTGGGCCTTGGCCTCGTTGAGGTCCACGTAGTGGCGGCGATGCTTCAAGAAGAGCGGATAGTCGAAGACGATGCCGGACATGCCCATGCCGCTTGAGCCGCTGCCGGAAATCGAGAGTTCCGAATTGCCGAAATAGCCGACGGGTGCGCCATTGGCGAAGATGCAGTCCACATGGGTCTGGAACGCCCAGGGCTGATGCTCCGGTCCGCGCTTGCCGCGCACCACCAGGCCCACCTCGCTCTTGTTGAACTCGACGATCTGCAAAGCCATCGCTGCCCCCCAGGCCATGGGTCCAATTCCTCTGGCAGATTGAGAGCTTGGCAATCGGGCCAAAGCGGGGCGCGGCGGCGGCGGTCTCGGCGAACCTTGCCAATGTTCCCGATTGGTTCCATATTGCCGGCCATCGTTTCCAGGTTCGGAAGGCCGCTTCAGCCATGGCGAGGCTCGATCCCGAAGCCGCCCGCAGCGGCCGCGGCGCCCGCTCCAACCCGACCGGCCGGTTCGAAGCCGAGCGGCGGGACCATCCGGCCGAGCACCAGGACTGGCCGGACCCGGAGCCGCCGGCGCGCCTGCGCACCACGCTGACGGCCGACACCACGCGCGCTATCATCGCCCGCAACGACAGCCCGGACGTGCCATTCGACCGCTCCATCAACCCCTACCGGGGCTGCGAGCACGGCTGCGTGTACTGTTTTGCCCGGCCGAGCCACGCCTTCCTCGGCCTCTCGCCCGGCCTCGATTTCGAATCGCGCCTGATCTACAAGCCCCAGGCCGCGGCGCTCTTGGAAGCGGCCCTGCGCAAGCCCGGCTACCGGCCCGCGACCCTGGCGCTGGGCTCCAACACCGATCCCTACCAGCCGGTGGAACGCGACCTGAAGCTCACCCGCGCGGTGATCGAGGTGCTGTGCCGCTTCCGCCATCCGTTTGCCATCGTCACCAAGTCCGACCTGGTGCTGCGCGATCTCGACTTGATCGGCCCGGCCGCCGCTGCCGGGTTCGCCGGCGTATCGCTGTCGGTGACGACGCTTGACCGGCGGCTCGCCCGCGCCCTGGAACCGCGGGCGCCGACACCGGACAAGCGCCTGGCTGCCATCGCGCGGCTGAGCGCGGCCGGCGTACCGGTGGCCATCCTCGCCTCGCCGATGATCCCCGGGCTCACCGATCACGAGCTCGACGCCATCCTGGAGGCGGGGCGTGCCGCCGGGGCGGCCGCCGCCAACACCATCCTGGTGCGGCTGCCGGGGGAAATCGCCGGGCTGTTCGAGGAGTGGCTGCGCGCCCATGTGCCGGACCGGGCGGACCGCGTGCTCTCGCTCATCCGCCAGTGCCGCGACGGCGCCTTGAACCACGCGGCCTTCGGCAAGCGCATGCGCGGCAGCGGTGCCTATGCCGACCTGCTCGCCCGGCGCTATCGCACCGCGTGTGCCCGCCTGGGGCTGAACGAGCGGCACTGGACGTTGCGCGACGACCTGTTCGCCGTGCCGCTGGCCACCGCCGACCAGCCCTCGCTGTTTTAGGCTGGCATTCAGATGGAATCGACTTTGGCCCACTCTGCCGCCCGACCGGCCAATTCCGAACACTGTCGTTGGGCGGCCGGCTGGGGGAGCGGGCCGGGGCCGGCACTCAATAAGAATCCTACCGCGGCGCCGGCTGCTCGCCTGTCCGCTCCGGCACCGCACCGGGCGGCTGGGCCGTCGCCCCATCCGACAGCGGCCAGATGCGGCTGCGGTGGAAGAAGATGCGCCGGGCGGCGGCGCGCACCAGCGGCGTGTCCAGCGAACGTGCCAGCGTGCGCACCACCAGCGGCCGTTCGATCAGCCGGCGCAGCCACAACCGGCCCCCGGCCAGCCGGGGATAGGTGCGGGCAAGCTGGGCGGCCGGGCTCGGCCCGCCTTCGATCAGGTGATCGGCCGCCGCCAGGGCCGCCTGGCGGCCGGATGCCAATGCCAGGCGGATGCCGCCGCCGGTGAGCGGGCTCACCAGCCCGGCGGCATCGCCCGCCAACACCACGCGCGGCGTGCCGATGGGGCCGACGCGGCCACCGGCGGGAATCCGCCCCGCCCGCCGTTCGATGGCGCGCTCGGGCGCGAGCTCCTCGGGGTCGAGGCCGAGGCGGCCGGCGAGGTGGCCGAGGAAGCCGGCCAGATGGGGCCGTGCCGGCTGGGCTGCGGCGACGCCCACCTGGGTCACGCCGACGCCGGGCACCACCCAGCCGATGTAGCCGCGGGCGTGCTCCGCACTCAGCAGGCAATGGAGGAAACGCCGGTCGATGGCATCGCCGCCGTCCCCGGCGGCCGCAACGGGGTATTCCAGCTCCAGGCCGGTCAGCCAATGGCGGTTGCGGCCGAGGCCGGCGAGCCGGGCGACGGTGGACCGCGCCCCGTCGGCTCCGACCACGAGGCGGGCCGACAGCCCCACCCGTTCGCCCTGGCTGACCATCTCCAGGTCGACACCGGCGCCGGTTTCCGTCAGCCCCACCAGGCGGCTCGACTGCCACAGCTCCGCGCCGGCGCGCCTCGCCTCGCCGGCCAGCCAGCGCACCAGGCCGGCGGTATCGGTGGCGGCGAAATAGTAGCCGGGCGCCCACAGCTCCAGCGGCTCCGGCCCGTCGCCGTAGAGGCGCACGCCGCGCACCCGGCGCATCAGCCGCGCCGGCAGGTCGAGATCCTCGATGACCTCGCGCACCAGGATGCCGGTGGTGCGTACCTTGGCCCCCGGTTCCGGCTTGGCGTCGATCACAACCACGCTGAGGCCCAGCATGGCGGCGGAGCGGGCGCAGGCGAGGCCGGCGAAGCCGCCGCCGACCACCGCCAGATCCACCGGCGGGCGCGATCCGGTCATGGTCGGCGCCCTTACGGCCGGTCGGTGGCGGAGGTGTTGGCCGGTGCCAGGCCGATCATCTGGCCGATGCGGTCGGACCGCACCACCACCTCACCGCCGCCGTCGCAGCGCGGTCCGTCGCAGTGGTAGTAGACGGGCTTGGTGCAGCGCCGCCCGGCCGCCTGGATTTCCTCGAAGTCCGACTGGCCGCTCACCAGGATGCCGGCGACCCGGCCGGCGGCACTGAACACCGGCGAGCCGGAATTGCCGCCGAAGGCATCGAGGTTGGTGAGGTAGGCGTCGGGGCGCACCGCCAGCACCTGGGCGTTGTCGGTCAGCACCTGGGGCAAGCCGCTGGGATGGCCGATCATGGAAATCGGCGCCCCGGTGTCGAGCGGCCCGCTCTCGATCTCGATGGGCGGCCGGTCGGTCACCGGCCGGTCGAGCCGCACCACGGTAAAGTCCAGCCGGTCCTCGCCGGCATGGGCGATCCCGGCACAGCGGTAGACCTGGTCGGCCGACACCACGTTTTCCGGATTGCGGTCGGTCACTTCGAAGCCGAGCACATAGTTGTAGGCTTGGCACTGCACCATGTCGGGCACGCAATGGCCGGCCGTCAGCATCAGGTCTGGGCCGATCAGCACGCCCGAACAATCGGCCGCCGCCTGGATCTCGGAAAAGGCCACACCGGTGCACAGGCCCAGGTCCTCGCCGTGGGTGAGGCCCCACACCTTGTAGCTGTCGCCCACCTGCTGCAGGTCGGTCGTCGGCACCAGGGCGACCACGGAGCGGGCCAGCACCTGGGCGTCTTCCGGCGCGTCGCCGATCAGCGTACGGTCGTCGGTGTTGTAGATCGCCTGGGGCACCATCGCCTGGCCCTGGCGCGGATCGCCATCGTCCCCGGCCGCGGCGGTGACCGCGCCGGCCAAAGCGGCGGCTCCCCCGGCCGCCAGCAAGCAGATCTTCAGCATCCCGTCTCTCCCCCTTCGACACCGCCCAGCCGCGGCCCCGCCTCATTTCACATCCCAGCAAGGGATTGCGACCTCCACAAGGCTGGATCCGGGCGTTTACGGGCCTTGGCAGGCTGGTGAAGACCTCAGGCGGCTCGCGACATGCGGCGGTTTTCGCATCCCGCGAGGCGCGCCGAGGGCGATGGTGCGCGCTGCTGTCGCACGGGGGACGTGCAGAAATTCCGGTTGTTTGGGTGCCGGCGGCGGCTCCCCATATGAGGGAGAGACGGCCATTTTGGGGGCCCGAACAGAATGAAGACGACGATGAAGGCGCTGTTGGCCGGGGCTGCGGTGCTGGCGATGACGGCCTGCACCCAGCTCGCCGTGGAGTACGAGACGGTGGGCGACGGGGTGCGGGCGCTCAGCCATCCCGGCGAGGCCGAACCGTTTCGCTACGAGATGCAGGTGAACAACTCGGTGCGCTGGTACGAGGCGACACCGGTGGGCGACCACTTCGTGCTGACCACGCGGGGCCGCGTCCACTACGCCCAGGACGAAATGCGCCCGGATTGGGACATGCCGTAGGTCCGGCGGCCCCGGCCATGGGCCGGTGCAGCTTGAAGCAGGGCCGGCGCTAACTGCGGCCGAACAGCCGTTCGATGTCGGTGAGGCCGAGTGCGATCCAGGTGGGCCGGCCGTGGTTGCACACGTCGGCACTGGGCGTCTGTTCGATCTGGCGCAGGAGTGCGTTCATCTCCGCCATGCTGAGCAGGCGGCCCGCCCGCACGCTGCCATGGCAGGCGAGCGTGGCGCACACCTTGGCCAGGCGGTCGCGCAGCCGCTCGCCGGCCCCCAGCTCCACCAGGTCGTCCGCCAGGTCGCGCACCAGCCCGGCGATATCGGTGTCGCCCAAGAGCGCCGGCACCGCCCGCACCGCCACCGCACCGGGGCCGAACGCCTCCACCTCCAGCCCCAGTTCGGCGAACTCCGGGGCGCGCTCGGCCAGCGCTTCCACCGCCGCATCGGCCAGCTCCACGATGGCCGGGATCAGCAGCATCTGGCGCTTCACCGCCCCGTCCACCAGGGCCGCCTTCATGCGCTCGTAGACGATGCGCTCATGGGCGGCGTGCTGGTCCACCAGCACCAGCCCCTGGGCCGTCTGGGCGACGATATAGGTGCCGTGGAGCTGGGCGCGCGCAGCACCAAGGGGATAGTCCTTGAGCGCCGCGGGTGCGCCGTCCGTCCCGTCCTCGGGGGGACCATGCACACGCGCCTGGGGCGGGCCGGTGTCGAGCCGGGCCGTATCGCCGGCAACGCCGTGGGGTGCCTGGAAGGCGGCCATCGCGTCGGCGAGGCCGGGTGACGGCGTGCTTGGCCGCCAGCCGCCCCAGGCCGGCCGCAGTGCCGGGCTTTCGGCGCGCAGGCTGCCGAGAGCGGCCAGGCCGAGGCTGGTGGAGGTGCGGTGACCGGCCGCCGCCAGGGCATGGCGCAACGCTCCCACCACCAGGCCGCGCACCAGCCCGGAGTCGCGGAAGCGCACCTCCGCCTTGGCCGGGTGCACGTTCACGTCCACCTCGGCCGACGGCAGCGCGATGAAGAGTGCGGCCACCGGATGGCGGCCCTGGGCCAGCACATCGGCGTAGCCGGCCCGAAGTGCGCCCAGCAGCAACTTGTCGCGCACCGGCCGGCCGTTGACGAACAGGTATTGCTGGCGGCCGGTGGGCTTGGAAAAGGTGGGCAGGCCGATGCAGCCGGCAAGCCGCACCGGGCCGCGTTCGGCCGCCACCGGCACCATGTTGTCGGCGAAGTCGCGGCCGATCACCGCGGCCAGGCGGGCAGCCCGCGCCGCCTCGGCGGTGTCCAGCGGGCCGGCGGCCGGCACCTTCAGCACGCTGCGCCCGTCGGCGGTGAGCGAGAACGCGATCTCAGGGTGGGCCATGGCCAGGCGGGCGACGGCATCGGCCACCGCATCGGCTTCGGCCCGCGTGGACTTCAGGAATTTCAGGCGCGCCGGGGTGGCGCGGAACAGGTCGTCCACCTCGACCCGCGTGCCGGCCAGCGGCGGAGCGGGGCGCGGTGGGGACACGGTGCCGGCATCGACGGTGAGCGACCAGGCATCGGCGGTGGCGCGCGCCCGGCTGGTCAAGGTAAGGCGCGAAACGGCCCCGATGGAAGGCAGCGCCTCGCCGCGAAAGCCCAGCGTGGTCACCGCCATAAGGTCGTCATCGGGCAGCTTGGAGGTGGCATGGCGCTCCACCGCCAGCACCAGGTCGTCGGCCGTCATGCCGCAGCCGGAGTCGGTGACGGAGATGGCCGCGCGCCCGCCGTCGCGGATCGCCACGTCGATACGGTCCGCCCCGGCATCGATGGCGTTCTCCACCAGCTCCTTCACGGCGGCCGCCGGGCGCTCGATCACCTCGCCCGCGGCGATGCGATTGACCACGGTGGGCGGCAGGCAGCGGATCGACATCTAGTGTCCCGATTCCGAAGTTCGCCAGATCTCAAACCCAGGTCCCAAGCGAACTTCGAAATCAAAGGGACACTAGTAATTATTTGATTCTAGTGTGGTTTTTGGATCAGACGTTCGTTTCCAGTCTGGCGTCCTGATCGAACGAACGTCTCATCCACCACGCTAGGGCTCCGGTCACGCCAACAGCCAGATATGGTAGCAGCGGCGGAGCCCCAGCCCAAGCCCGCGCACCGTCGCCGCCCGTGCCGCGGCGCGCAGACACCTTGCGGACGCCGCATTTTCCTTGAAACCGCCACGGTTTTGCGCCACCCGACCAATCGGGCCGCGCCCCACGCGCGGGGGGGCGTCGGAGTTTTGGAGGGAGACCGTTCATGCGTGGCATCGTGATCGTCATGATGGAGATCATCTGCTGGATCCTGTTCTTTCTGAACATCGCCAGCTTCGTGTATCTCAGTCCGGATTTCGTGCCGGTCTATGCCCAGCTCATCGGCGTCGACGCACCCGACCCCATCATCTGCATGGTCATCGGCGGCGTGTTCGGCCTGCTCAGCTCGGTCATCCTGTTCGGCCTGATCTTCGCCGTGCTCGACATCCGCGCCCAGACCAAGAAGGCGGCCCTGCTCCTCGACGACCTCAAGGAGCGGCGGACGGCGGCCACCCAGCGCGTGCGCGACTGAGCGCGGCGGCAGACGCAAGATGGGCACGCCAATGGTGGGACGGTGCGAATTCGTGGCAGCTATGCTGCTGGCCGGGGCAGCGGCGGGCAGCCCCGCCGCTGCCCAGGCGCCCGCGAACGGATGCTGGGTGAACGACACCCCCACCTTCGTCATGCGGTTATGCGTCAGCGGCGGGACCGGCAAGGACATGGAGCTGCGCTGGGACGAGCCGGCATCGGACGGCCTGCCGGCCAGCTACGGCTACTGCACGGGCAGCGTGGAGATGGCGGACGGTCCGCCGCCAACCTTCACCATGACGGTGCCGCGGCGCGACGGCGGCTGCTTCCAGGACGGCGAGACGGTGCGGCTGTCCCGCCGCACCTATGACTGCCAGTGGCAGGGCGCCGACCGGTTCACCTGCTACGAGACGATCTTCTACGACGACGGCAGCGTGTTCGGCGAATCGCCCGACGTGCTGTTCGAGCGGTCGACGGAGGCCGCGGCGGAATAGACCGGCTGCGCTCGGCTTCGCTGTACAACCGGAAGACTGGGCGGAGCCGTAGCTCCGCCCGATCGTCCCGGCCTCAGCCTCAGAAGCCGATGCCGACGAAGGTCTGCGGCGCAGCTTCCACCACGCGCACGCCGGTCTCCGTCACTTCCAGCACCGCCAGCCCACGCTCAACCACATTGTCGGTGCCGAAGCGGAAGATGCCGTCGATGCCGGCGAAGCCGTCGGGGTCGGCCAGGGAGGCCATGGAGTAGTTGGCCCGCTCGGGGATCTGCGACAGCACCGCCGCCATGGCCACGGCGTCATAGGGCAGGGTGGCCAGGCGCGGCGGCGCTTCGCCGAAATTGGCCTCGTAGCGGCGCTCGAAATCGGCCCGCAGGTCGGGTTGGGGCGAAGCGAACCAGGCGCCGCGCATGGCCCGCTCCACGCCCACATTGCCGCCGTCCCACAGGCCGGTGCCGATGATGTGGGCGTCGCGCAGTCCGTAGTAGGGCAGCAACGGTGCCACGGTGCGCAGGCGCAAGCCGGTGTCGGGCAGCATGACGGCCTGGATGCCGCCGGCCGCGGCCAGGCGCTCCACTTCGTCGGAGAACTCCGTGCCGTTTGGGTTGTACATCACCTGGTCGACCAGGCTGCCGCCGCGCTCGCGCACCGCGTCGCGGGTCGCTTCGGCCACCGCGTTGCCGTAGGGCGTGTCGGGCGCCAGCACGGCAAAGCGGTTGATGCCCTGGCGGGCGGTATACTCCACCACCCGGTCCACCTGGGCGGCGGGCACGAAACCCATCACCAGGGCGTTGTCGCCGGCCACCGTCTCATCGGTGGTGAAGGCCACCACGTTGACGTTGTGCGACCGCGCCACCTCCGCCACGGCACGCACGTTCTGGCTGAACAGCGGGCCGAGGATGAGCTGCGCGCCATCGTCGATCACCGACTGGGCGGCCCGGCGGGCGCCGTCCACGGTGCCGCCGGTGTCGCGCGGCAGCAGTTGGAAGTTGGGCGTGCCGATATCCAGCACCGCCATTTCCGCGGCCTGGCGCATCTGCTGGCCGAGCTGGCCGGCCTCGCCCGACAGCGGCAGCAGGAGGCCGACGCGGATGGCATCGGGGTTCACCGGGCGGCCCAGCCGGTCGGTGATCGACAGCGCCGAGCCGGTGGCGGCGATGGGGGCGACCGTGCGGATGGGGGCGACCGCCGGTTGCGGCGATGCCTGCCTCTCCTGTACCGTTTGCCCACACGCGGTGACGCCGAGCAGCAGCAGCACCGAGAAGACACCGCCGATGCGGCCGAGCCCGGAACGCCGGCGCCGCGCCGTGTCCCCACCCCAGGGTGCCTTCGATGCCCGGTCACCCATCCACGCCAAACGCGCCATTCCTGCTCTCCCTCGATCGTAGCGCGGGCGTCCCCACCCGCGCGGGCCTGTGATGTCAAGCCGCCGAAACACTACCGGCGCCCCCCAGGGCGAACAAGTCGCTCCGGGGCTGCACGTGGTGGGCGTGCCGATCGGCAATCTCGCCGACATCACCCTGCGCGCGCTGGCCACGCTGGGCGGTGTCGACGCCGTCGCCTGCGAGGACACCCGGGTCACCGCTAGGCTTCTCAGCCATTATGGCCTGACGAAGCCGCTGGTTCCCTACCACGACCACAATGCCGCCGAAGTGCGCCCGCGACTGCTGGCACGGCTGGCCGAAGGGGCGGCGCTGGCGCTGGTGACCGACGCCGGGATGCCGGCGGTGTCCGATCCCGGCTACAAGCTGGTGCGCGCGGCCCGCGAAGCCGGCCATCCGGTGCATGTGGTGCCCGGCGCCAGTGCGGTAACGACGGCGGTGGTGGCGGCCGGCCTGCCCACCGACCGGTTCCTCTTCGCCGGCTTCCTGCCCAACAAGCCGCAGGCCCGCCGGGCCGCCTGGGCGGACCTGGCGGCCCTGCCGACGAGCCTGGTGGTGTTCGAAAGTGCCAAGCGGCTGGCCGCCAGCCTGGCCGATCTCGCCGCGGTCGATGCCGGCCGCGAGGTGGCGGTGACGCGCGAGCTGACCAAGCTGTTTGAGGAGGTGCGCCGCGGCACGGCAGCCGAGCTGGCCGATGCCTATGCCCGCGAAGGTCCGCCCAAGGGCGAGGTGACGCTGGTGGTGGGACCGCCGCCGGCGAAACCGGCCGAAGCGGTCGACCTGGATGCCGCGCTGAAGACCGCCCTGGCCGACGCCTCGGTGCGCGACGCCGCCGACCTGGTGGCCGCCGCCACCGGGCTGCCCCGCCGTACCGTCTACCAGCGCGCCCTTGCCCTGGCGGCGGCACGGCCGTGAGCGGGCGGGTCACCGAACGGCGGCGCGCGGCGGACCGGCGCGGGCGGACGGCGGAAGAGCGGGCGGCAGCGCTGCTGGAGGCCCAGGGCTACACCATCCTCGCCCGGCGCTACCGGGTGCGCGGCGGCGAAGTGGACCTGATCGCCGCCGATCCCGACGGCGTGGTGGCCTTCGTCGAGGTGAAGGCCCGCGCGGTCGGCGCCGATGCCCTGGCGGCGGTGGGCGCCCGCCAGCGCGCCCGCATCGTCACCGGAGCGCTGACCTATGTGGCGGAAACGCCGGAGCGGGCGGCGAGCCCGCTGCGCTTCGACGTGGTCGCGGTGGACGGCACCGGCGCGCTGCACCACCTGGCGGATGCCTGGCGGCCGGAGGGCGATCACGGCGCGTTCTGAGCGGCCGCGTCTTGCTGCGTCAGAACCCGTCGGGCCGTCCTGCCGGCTGCGGGGTGGGACAGCACCACCAGGCCGGCGGCGACAAAGCCCACCGCAAGCACCAGACTGACGGTCAAGGGCGTGCCCAGGACCGCCACGGACAGCGCCGCCGCGGTGATCGGGCTGAGCGCCAGATAGCCGGTGACCCGCGCCGGATCGAGCCGGTCGAGCGCAAAAAGCCAGCCGAGATAGGCGATGCCGCTGGACAGGCCGACGAAGCCGATCAGCGCCCAGGTGTCGAGCGGCCAGTCCGCCACCGGCTCCGGCGCCCCCTCCACCGCGGCCAGGAGACCGAGCGGCAGCAGGGCCGATGCCATGGCCAGGGCGCTCACCCGTACCACCCCGTAGCAGCGCAGGTAGCGGCCGTAGAGCTGGGAGCACAGCGCGATGGAGAGGGTGGCGGCCGCCGCTGCCGCCAACCCCCAGGCGTCGTCCGGCGCCAGGCGGCCCGTCAGCCCGTCGATGCCCACCAGCACCGCCACGCCGACGATCGTCAACGCCATGCCGGCCACCGCCGTGGTGCCCAGGGGCGGCCGGCCGAGCAGGCGGCCCATCAGCAGGGTGACGATGGGCAGCGTGGCGAACACCAGCGCGACGCGGGCGGGGTCGGTGAGGATCACCGCCAGGTTGAGCAAGGCGATGGGCACGCCGAACTGGCCGATGCCCAGCAGACACAGGCCCGGCAGGTCGGCGCGTGCAATGGCGGGACCGCGCCGCGCCAGCACCAGCGGCACCAGCACCAGCAGCGCCACCGCGTAGCGCAGGAAGCCCAGCCAGCCGGCCCCGGTGTCCACGACCGCGGCACCGCTCGCCACCATGGCAGCACCCACCTGCAGGCCGGTCAGCGCGGCGCAGGCCATCGCCGCCCTCACAGCTCCAGGTCCCAGGTCTGGCCCACCAGGTCGTGGCCGAAACTGTGGTGCGGTTCCTCCGCAGTCAGGCGGAAGCCGGCCGTCTCATAAATGCGGCGGGCGGCCGTGAGGATGGAATTGGTCCACAAGGTGAGGCGGCGGTAGCCCTTGGCGCGGGCGAAGCCGATGCATTCGTCCACCAGGTGGCGGCCGAGCCCGAGCCCGCGGGCCGACGCCTCCACGTAGAGCATGCGCAGCTTGGCCACGTCGTCGTCCTGGCGCACGCAGAACACCGAGCCCACCACCGCGCCGTCGCGCTCGGCAATCCAGCAGCGCTCACGGGCCGGATCATGGTGGGTGATGAACTGCGCGACGATCTCCGACACCAGGGCTTCGAAGGTGCCGTCCCAGCCGTACTCGGCGGTGTAGAGGGCGGCCTGGCGGTGCACCACCCAGCCCATGTCGCCGGGCACCGGGTCGCGCAGCACGAAGGCCGGGCCGGGCGGCGGTCCGCCCAGCAGGCGCTCGATCACCGCCATCGCCCCCACCAGCCGGCGCTGGTCGGGTTCCGGCAGCGGCGCCAGCAGGTCCGCCACCTCCCTCGCCGAGGCGGCATCGAGCTTGGCGAAGGCGGCACGCCCGGCTGCGGTGAGGGTGAGGGCCAGGCGCTTGGCATTGCTGTCGCTGGGTGCGCGGGCCACCAGCCCGTCGGCCTCGAAGCCGGCGATCAGGCGGCTGACATAGCCGGGGTCCATCTCCAGCCGGCGCGCCAGCTCACCGGCGGCGACGCCGTCCTCCTGGGCGATCTCGAACAACAGGCGCGACTGGGCGAGCGTGAAGGGCGAGGCGAGCAGCCCTTCGTTCAGCGCCCCCAGGATGCGGGTGTGAAAGCGGTTGAAGCGGCGTACCGCGGCGATGCGTTCGGCCGGCACGCCGGGGGTCTGGTCGGCCATGGGTGACCCGCACGTCGAATATGTTGACTGAGGCAACATAGCAGACGGCGCGTGACCGCGGAAGGTCCGGCGCTCCGCGGCGGAGGCGCCGGCCGCCGGGCGGACGCGTTCTCCTCAGCGCTTTTCGTACTGGCCCTTGCCGAACAGCAGGTCCTTGGCCTTCTGGTCGAAGCCTTCCTTGCGGAATTCCGTCAACACGGTGAGGCCCTTCTGCACCGCCGGTCGCGGGTCGATCTCGCCAAACCAGCGCTTCACGTTGGGGAACGCGTCCAGCGTGTGGCCCTGGCGTTCGATGGAGCGCACCCAGGGGAAGGTGGCGATATCGGCCAGCGAATAGTCCTCGCCGGCCAGGAAGCGGCAGCGGCTAAGGCGCTTGTCCATGACGCCGTAAAGCCGCCCGGCCTCGTTGGTGTAGCGGTTGATGGCGTAGTCGATCGGCTCCGGCGCGTATTGGCGGAAGTGGTGGGCCTGGCCGAGCATGGGGCCGACGCCGCCCATCTGGAACATCAGCCACTGCATCATGTCGAACAGCTTGCGCGGGTCCTCCGGCCAGAAGGCGCCGGTCTTGTGCGCCAGGTAGAGCAGGATGGCGCCGCTCTCGAACACCGAATAGGGGCGGCCGCCCGGCCCGTCGGGGTCGACGATGGCGGGGATCTTGTTGTTGGGGCTGATCTCCAGGAACGCCGGCTTGAACTGGTCGCCCGCGCCGATGTCCACCGGATGGGCCTGGTAGGGCAGGCCCAGCTCCTCCAACAGGATGGACACCTTGAAGCCGTTGGGCGTGGCCCAGGAATAGAGCTGGATGGCGGTGTCTGCGGGGGCGTCTGTCGCGGCGTCTGCGGGCATGGGGCGTGCCTTCTGTTTTGGGATCGTGAGAGAGAGCGGGCCGGTGCGATCACGAACCAACAGGTCTCAGGCTGGACATAGGGCGGCAAGCCTGCGACATCCAGGGTCCAGGTGCCGCCGCACGCGGGCCGCACAGGCAACTTTATGCGAGGCGACAATGACCCGGCCGGTCCGCACCCATACCGAGGTCATGAAGTCCCTGGTGCCGCTCGCCGGACTGGCGGTGGATATCGGTGCCGGGTCGGGAGCGCTGGCGGCACGGCTGATGCAGATTGCCGGGGAGGGCCGCTTCACCGTGATCGCCGTCGATCCCCAGGCCGATCTGCTGCCGGCGGCCCGCCGCCGCGGCGTCGCCGGACTGGCGGCGGTGGGCGAAGCGCTGCCGCTGGCCGATGGTGCCGTCGACATGACGATCTACGCCAACAGCCTGCACCATGTGCCGGTGGAGGCCCAGGCGGCAGCACTCGACGAAGCGGTGCGCATCACCAGGCCGGGTGGCCATGTGGTGGTGCGCGAGCCGCTGGCCGAGGGCCCGCGCTTCGAGCTGATGCGCGCCGTGGAGGACGAAACGGAGATCCGCGCCGCCGCCATCGCCCAGCTCGCCCGCCTGCCCGCCCGGGCCCCGGTGCGCCTGGAGGCGGAGACCGACTACGAAGCCCCCACCCTGCACCGCGATTTCGAGGATTTCCGCGCCGGCATCATCGCCGTCGACCCCGAACGGGCCGGCGCCGTCGCCGCCATCGAGGCGGAGCTGCGCGCCGGCTACGCCGCCATCTCCGAAAAGACGGAGAAGGGCGACCGGGTGATGACGCCGTCCCGCATCTGGGTCTTTGCCCGGCTGGATGGGTAGGTCCGGCGCGTCGCGGATGCCGCCGTGCCGGCACCGCGGCACCCACAGACTTTACCTGCCGACTCAATCGGTTAAGGCTCCAGGCCAAGCAAGCGTCCAGCCCCCGGCGCAACGCCGTTAGCCTGGGGCTTCCCCACCCGCCAGATTCGTGCGCGTCGGCCACGGAGTTGACACAAGCCGAGCGGATGCAGAGCACCGGCGCGCCGTGCGGGGCGGCGGCGATCCGTCACGACAGGAGGGGGGAATGGTTCTTTCGGGGCTCTATCGCGGCGTGTCGCTCGGCTCGGCCGATCCCCAAGCGCGCGGGCGCATCCAGGTCCAGGTGCCGGTGCTGGGCGGCAACACCACCTTGTGGGCGGAACGCTGTGCCGCTTTTGGCAGCGGCGGCACCAGTCAGGTGCAGGCCGGCACGGTGGTGTGGGTGGCCTTCGAGGGCGGCGACGTGAACCGGCCGGTGGCGCTGGGCTTCAAGCCGTAGGCGTACCGCCTGCCGGCGAGAGCACTCTCGCGCCGTGTTGGTTCGGTTCCAGTCCACCCCCCCCACCAAGAGACCGCCCAAGCCATTGTAAAATATGGGGTGGCCGGGTGGGGGCGGGGGCCGGTGCAGCCTGCTAGTCCTGGGTGATCAGGTTCATGAAGTTCGCCAGCTTGACGTCGAGCCCCGTCACGCCGCCGGCATCGTGGGTGGCCAGCACCACATCCACGGTGTTGTAGACGTTGAACCATTCGGGGTGGTGGTTCATCTTTTCCGCCATCATGGCCACCCGCGTCATGAAGGCGAAGGCGGCGCTGAAATCCTTGAAGATGAAGGTCTTCACGATGGCATCGCGGCCTTCGGCATCGGTCCAGCCATCCAGGCTGGCCAGCACCTGGGCACGCTCTGCGGGGGTCAGCAGCGAGGCCATGGGCAGCAGTCCTTACAATTGGGGTCGGAGCGTCGGGTGACGGGGTCGGTGCGCTACTTGTCCCGCAGCACCTCGATCAGGCTGGAGGTGTCGACGCGGCCGCCGCGCAGGCTCTGCACCTGGGCATAGAACTGGTCGACCAGGGCGGCCACCGGCAGCTTTGCCCCGCAGCGCCGCGCTTCGGCAAGGCAGATGCCCAGATCCTTGCGCATCCAGTCCACCGCGAAGCCGAAGTCGAACTTGCCGTCCAGCATGGTCTTCGCACGGTTGTCCATCTGCCAGCTCTGGGCGGCCCCCTTGGAGATCACGTCCACCACCTTGGCGCCGTCGAGCCCCGCCTGCTCGGCGAAGTGCATGCCTTCCGACAGGCCCTGCAGCAGCCCGGCAATGCAGATCTGGTTGACCATCTTGGTGAGCTGGCCGGCGCCCGCCGGCCCCATCAGCCGCACCGACTTACCGTACCACTGCAACGCCGCCTCGGCCTTGGAGAAGTGCTCCAGCGTGCCGCCGCACATCACCGTCAAGGCGCCGTTCTCCGCCCCCGCCTGGCCGCCCGACACCGGGGCGTCGACGAAGCCGGCCTGCTTCTCCACCACGGCCGCCGCCAGTTCGCGCGCCAGGTCGGCCGACGCGGTGGTGTGGTCGACCAGGATGGCGTCCTTCGCCAGCCCGGCCAGCGCGCCGGTCTCGCCGTAGACGACCGAGCGCACGTCGTCGTCGTTGCCCAGGCACATGAACACCAGGGCCGCACCGGCGGCGGCTTCGGCCGGGGTCGGGGCCGCCTGGCCGCGATGGGTTTGGGTCCAGGCCGCCGCCTTGCTGGCCGTGCGGTTGTAGACGGTGACGTCGTACCCGCCCTTGGCCAGGTGTCCCGCCATGGGCGCGCCCATCACGCCCAGCCCCAGAAACGCGACCTTCATGGCCATGGTGTCGTCCGATCCTTGGTGGTCCTTGGCCGACCATAGTCCACAGGCCGGTCGTGCGCAAAACCCGCGGGATTCGTCCCTGCGCGGCTCTTGTGTTGCCGCACGGCCACACCGATATGATCTGCAGCAAACCCAAAGGCCGTGGCGCTGCATCCGAAGATGGGCGCAAGCATCGGGACCTCGCGGTCCGGTGCTGTTTCGGCGGCCCGATTGTCCGAACGGGAGATCGAGATGGATTTGGAGAAATATACCGAACGCGCCCGCGGCTTCCTCCAGGCCGCCCAGACCCTGGCGCTGGGGCGCGGCCACCAGCAGTTCACCCCGGAACACGTGGCCAAGGCCCTGCTGGCCGACCCCGAGGGGTTCGCTGCCGGGCTGGTGCAGGCGGCCGGCGGCAACGCCAAACAGGCCGAAGCGGCGGTGGATGCCGCGCTGGCCAAGCTGCCCCAGGTGGACGGCGCCGGTGCCTCCAACCTCTACATGACGCGCGAGTTGGCGCGGGTGTTCGAGCAGGCGCAGGCACTGGCCCAGAAGGCCGGCGACAGCTTCGTCACGGTGGAGCGCCTGCTGCTGGCGCTGGCCATGGCGTCGGGCACGCCGACCGCCGATGCCCTGAAGAAGGCCGGCGTCACCCCCCAGGCGCTGAACCAGGCCATCGAGCAGGTGCGCAAGGGCCGCACCGCCGACAGCGCCAGTGCCGAAAGCGGCTATGACGCGCTGAAGAAATACGCCCGCGACCTGACGGAGGTGGCGCGCGACGGCAAGCTCGATCCCGTCATCGGCCGCGATGACGAAATCCGCCGCACCATCCAGGTGCTGTCGCGCCGCACCAAGAACAATCCGGTGCTGATCGGCGAACCCGGCGTCGGCAAGACCGCGATTGCCGAGGGCCTGGCCCTGCGCATCGTCAACGGCGACGTGCCGGAGGGGCTGAAGACGAAGCGCCTGCTGGCGCTCGACCTCGGCGCCCTGGTGGCGGGTGCGAAGTATCGCGGCGAGTTCGAGGAGCGCCTGAAGGCCGTGCTGGAGGAGATCGGCGCGGCGGCCGGCGAGGTCATCTTGTTCATCGACGAGATGCACACGCTCGTCGGCGCCGGCAAGGCGGAAGGCGCCATGGACGCGTCGAACATGCTGAAGCCGGCGCTGGCCCGCGGCGAACTCCACTGCATCGGCGCCACCACGCTGGACGAATACAGAAAGCATGTGGAGAAGGACGCAGCCCTGGCGCGGCGCTTCCAGCCGGTGTTCGTCGACGAGCCGACGGTGGCCGACACCATCTCCATCCTGCGCGGCCTGAAAGAGAAGTACGAGCTGCACCACGGCGTGCGCATCACCGACGGCGCCATCGTCGCCGCGGCCACGCTCTCCAACCGCTACATCACCGACCGCTTCCTGCCCGACAAGGCCATCGACCTGATGGACGAGGCGGCCGCCCGCCTGCGTATGGTGGTGGACAGCAAGCCCGAAGCCATCGACGAACTCGACCGCCGCATCATCCAGCTCAAGATCGAACGCGAGGCCCTGAAGAAGGAGCACGACAGCGCGTCCAAGGCCCGGCTGGCCGCCCTGGAAACCGAGCTGGCCGAGCAGGAGGAGAAGGCCGCCGGGCTGACCGCCGCCTGGCAGGCGGAAAAGGACAAGCTGTCGGAAGGCCAGAAGCTGAAGGAGCGGCTCGACCACGCGCGCGTGGAGCTGGAGCAGGCCCAGCGCGCCGGCAACTGGGGCCGGGCTGGCGAGCTGACCTATGGCGTCATTCCCCAACTGGAAGCCCAGTTGGCGGACGCCCAGGCGGCCGGTGAGCACCGCATGCTGGAAGAAGAGGTGAAGGACCAGGACATCGCCCAGGTCGTCAGCCGCTGGACCGGCATTCCGGTGGACAAGATGCTGGAGGGCGAGCGCGACAAGCTCTTGCGCATGGAAGAGGCGTTGCGCGCCCGCGTGGTCGGCCAGGACGAAGCCCTGGTCGCGGTGTCGGACGCCGTGCGCCGGGCCCGCGCCGGGCTGCAGGACCCCAACCGGCCGATCGGCAGCTTCCTCTTCCTGGGCCCCACCGGTGTCGGCAAGACGGAGCTTACCAAGGCTTTGGCTGCCTTCCTGTTCGATGACGAACAGGCGATGGTGCGCATCGACATGTCGGAATACATGGAGAAGCACTCGGTCAGCCGGCTGATCGGGGCGCCGCCCGGTTATGTCGGCTACGACGAGGGCGGGGCCTTGACCGAGGCCGTGCGCCGGCGGCCCTACCAGGTCGTGCTGTTCGACGAGGTGGAGAAGGCCCACCACGACGTCTTCAACGTGCTCTTGCAGGTGCTGGACGACGGCCGCCTGACCGATGGCCAGGGCCGCACCGTGGACTTCCGCAACACGCTGATCATCCTCACCTCCAACCTGGGCAGCGAGCACCTGGCCGTGGCCGCGGTGGAGAACGACGAGGGCAAGATCGACCCCATCGCCAAGGAACGCGTGCTGATGGCGGTGCGGGCCCATTTCCGGCCTGAGTTCATCAACCGGCTCGACGAGATGATCGTGTTCAACCGGCTGTCGCGGTCGGACATGACGGCGATCGTCGACATCCAGTTGGGCCATCTGCGCGGGCTGTTGGCCGACCGCAAGGTGGATCTCAAGGTGGACGAGGGGGCCAAGGCGTGGCTGGCCGACCAGGGCTACGACCCGGTCTACGGCGCCCGGCCCTTGAAGCGGGTGATCCAGCGCGAGCTGCAGAACCCGCTGGCCACGCGCATCCTGCAGGGCCAGGTGGCCGATGGCGACACCGTCTCCGTCTCCGCCTCCCCGCTCGGCCTGATCATCCGGACCGGAGTGGCGCTGGCGAAGACCGCGGCGGCTTAAGCAGCCTTGATGTGACGTTTCTCAACGGCGGGCGGGTCAGCCGCCTGCCTTACTCGATGCTTCGACCATAGGGCGCAGGGGCGGGACCTCTGCGCCCTATTGCATTTGTGGCCGCTCAACTCATACCGACGAGTCTATGAGGTGACCTTTGTGATCCACGGGAAGGCACAGAGGGATTTGATACGGCTTGGTTCTGCGATGATGGCGCACCAGGCTTGGCAGCACGCCTCGATGATGGCCTCGGTGTCGGGCAGGAAGCGCAGCGATAAGAAGCGTTCGCGCAGATAGAGCCAGACGCGTTCTACGGGGTTGAGTTCGGGGCTGTAGGGCGGCAGCGGCACCAGGGTGATGTTGTCTGGCAGGGTGAGGGCGCGGGCGTCGTGCCAGCCGGCACCGTCCAGCACCATGACGGCATGGACATCCGGGGCCAGGCTCACGGAGACGGTCTCCAGGAAGACCTGCATGGCCTTGGCGTTGACGGTGGGCAGCACCAGGGTGACATCGTCGCCGGTGGCCGGCCGGATGGCGGGGAAGATGTAGGCCCACTGATAGTCGCGCTGGCACAGGCCCGGCGGGCGTTGGCCCTTCACCCACCAGCGATGGCAGACGCGCCCCTTGTTGCCGACGCGGGCTTCGTCCTGGAACCACAGCTCGATGCGTTTGCCGGGGTGATCCTTCGCAGCAAGGCTCAGGGCCGTGCGGAGCCCCTTTTTTGGAACTGGGCCTGGGCCTTGGCGCTGCTCTTTGGGTGAACGGGCCGGGCCTTCTGTCGCGAGAAGCCCATGCGGCGCAGCACCTGCGTCATGCTGGAGGGGTGAAAGCTTTTGCCGAAGTGCGCATCCAGCCAGCGGCACAGGTCGGCCCGTGTCCAGGCACACACCCCGTCGCGGTCGGGATCGGGACCGCGCAAGATGACGGCCGCCAGGGCCGCTTCTTCGGCTTCGGTCAGGCGTCGAGGTGGGCGGCCCTTGGGCCGATTGTGCAGCCCGGCCAGGCCTTCGGCATTGTAGCGCACCACCGCATCGCGCAGGGCTTGGCGCTCCATGCCGGCAAGGCGGGCGGCGTCTGCCCGGCTCAGGCCATCCAGCGCGTTGGCGATGGCGTACATGCGGGCCGCCGCATGACCATCGCGTTCCTGGCGGGCCAAACCCCGCAGCTCTTCTGAGGACAACTCACCCCGGATCTTGAGACTCGAACCCATCGCATCCCCCGCATCTGGTGGATCGATAGGGAATCACAAAGCGCCTCCCTCTGGGAATCCCCTGAGTCACCTCATCCGCTCATCGGTATCATTCCGGCAGCGACAATTCCGTTTAACGAGACCAAAAAGGGAGCCAATCGCTTTGAGCGCAAACGAATTGACGAAGGAAGAAATAGAGATTATAGATATATAGACAACTTATTTGCTCCGACTCGCTGTTCTCCAACCGGTAGGCCGGAGACAGATTGGAGCGGGAGAAAGCCAGAATGACTGACAAAACTCGCCCGATTTTGCGCTGGGCAGGCCAAGCCGCTGCACTGGTTGCTGGGAGTGTTCTAGCCGTCAGTGGCTGTTCTTATTCAAGCCAGAACATGGCGGAAGTCGCTGACACCTACCGGGCCGCCGTAGACACCTTTCTGAACGACATGATCGCCAACAACATTGCGCGCGCGCGCGATCATCTGCCGCCGTCCTATGCTGCCATTGGGGACTCCAGCGTCGTGCAGACGGTGGAAGCTGGCATGAGCGGCAGTCTTCCCCTGACCTTGCTGGACGGTGCTGCCTTCTCCACCCTCACGCTCAGCCCCAGTGCGAACTTCCATGACCAAGTCACCCTCAATCTCAGCCCGACCAACACGCAGATTTTTCAAAGAAATTTAACCCGGGTGCTGGCTCCGGATGAAGTAGCATTGATCGGGAGAAGAGGAATTGCTCTCGAATTGGCGATGTTGTTATTTGTGCAGGAGATAGATATCTTAGCTATACCAAGAGGAGAAGTACATTCCGCGAGCGAGATATTTAATAATGCGAGCGACTTCGATTCTGTTCAGCGGCGGCGTGCAGCGGCAAATTTCCTCAATAGGTACCGCCAATATATGCTTTCTTATGTGAATGATGGTACAGACCAAAGAAGCTGGCAGAGGTTTGTCAGTCTTGTTGAGGAGATGGTCAGAAACAGGGGACTAACGGCACAGCCTGGCATGCTTCGCGCCGGAGCTGAAGGAAAAGTTCCTTTTGCGCCGGCATCTGTTTGGTGTTTCAATTCAAATATGGCTGCGAACGGCAACGATGTATTGAGGCTTGGAGAGCCTGGCGAGGAAGTTACCTTGCAAATAGACGATCGGCATAGATGCGAATATTACAATATGATCGGAGAGGGTGGTCTCTTCGCTATTCAACAAGTAGACGATCGCTTGGTTCATATTGGTAGTGAACTGCATGCTGCAGATGAAGAATTGAATCCCGAAGAACATAATTTTGTAACTGGGATTCGGCCCGTTGAAGCTGACCGTGAAGTGATATACATTTCAGTAACGCCAAGATCCTTCGAAGATGCGACCCGATATCTTGGTGATATCTTGCGCGGACAGGCAGAGGGAAGAGATTACCTTTTGCTCGACCCGATTGGCGGGCAGGAGCATGAATTGCTGTCGGTTGAGTTCAACTGCGAGACTCCCGAGATTGCCGAAATCGATGCGGGGCTTGGCGGTGGTGCAATCTGCGCGGGACCGTGGTCGGGCGATGTGCTGCAGATGATGCGGGCTGTCTATGCGCTGCTACTGGACAGGCAAGATTTGCCTGACAACACGCGCGTGGTCATCGAGTAGCTTGGTGGCAGTTCTTGTCGCATCAGGATGATCGGCCGACGCAGAACTCCCTACCCCGCCGCTGTTGAGCGGATGACGATTTCCCCCACATCCACCCCCGGCGGCTGGGCGATGGCGTAGGCGACGGCGTGGGCCACCGCGTCGGCCGGCATGGCGACGGTGTCGCGCATCCGCGTCAGGTGGGCCTTCGCCTCCGGGTTGGTCACATGGTCGGTGAAGTTGGTGACGGTGAAGCCGGGCGAAATCACGGTGACGCGCAGCTTGTCTCCGGCCTCCTGCCGCAGCCCTTCGGAAATCGCCCGCACGGCGAATTTGGTGCCGGCATAGACCGCCATGGTCGGCACGATGCGGTGGGCGGACGTGGACGCCATGTTGACGATGTGTCCGAACCCCTGGCGGCGGAACACCGGCAGGGCGGCAGCAATGCCGTAGAGCACGCCCTTGATGTTGACGTCGACCATCTGCTCCCAGTCTTCGACCCTCAGGTCGTCCATGGGCGATATCGGCATGGCGCCGGCATTGTTGACGATGACGTCCAGCTTGCCGTGGCGCTGCAGCGCCAAGTCGACCAGCGCCTGCACATCGTCGCGCCGCTTCACGTCGGTGGCGGCATATGCCACATCGCCGCCGGCGGCTGCGATGCGCTCGGCCACCGCGCGCAGCGGTTCCGGCCGGCGCGCCCCCAGCACCAGCTTGGCACCGTCCGCCGCCAGCAACTCGGCGATGGCTTCGCCGATGCCGCTGCTGGCGCCGGTGATGACGACAACCTTGTCCTCGATGTCCGACATGGACGGGTCTCCTTCGGGAGTGGATGCGCGCGGTGCCGCGTATGATCCCCCGCGCAATGGTCGGCGCGTGCGTGGCGCGGGTGTTTCGGGCGCAGTTACCCAATGATCGGCCGGGCACCCTGGTCCCAGAGCATTTTCGGTTCAAGCTGCACCAGCGCCCTCCCCCACCTGGCCGCCCACGCCATTGTAAACGATTGGGAGGCCGGGCGGCGGGGGTGGGCCGGGAAGCCCCCGGCCCAACTGCCGGAACCGAACCAATGGCGGCGGATGCCGCCCTGGATCACGCCAGCCGACGTATCGAAAACGGCGGTATCGGCCGGATAATATACGTCCGGTGCGGCAAGGATCGGCTTTGGCAATGGAAAACAGGTAGTCGGACACCGGGCGACGGCCAGCCCCAAGTGCAGGGCGGGTGTCGGCCCGCTCACCCCTCCACGTCGAACACCGTGTAGGCCACGGGGAAGTGGTCGCCACCGCCGAGCTGCGGGATCTCGCGCAGTGCCCTCGACATGTCCTCCAGATACTCGGTGATCGATTCCTCCGGCGGGCGCAGGCCGGCGAACAGCGGCACCGGGGAAATCAGCGCCAGCAGCATCCGCCGGCCCGGCGGTTCCGCCACCGTCCAGGCCCGCTGCAGCACATCGGGCGTGGAGGAGATGTTGCCGATGGTCACCTCGGTTTGTCCGGCCAGGATATTGTCGGGTCGCGCCGGTTCGGGCAGCAGGTGGACCACGCGGCCGTCGGGATCGATCAGGTCGACATAGAGGTAGCCGCTGTCCCGCGGCTCCAGGAACACATCCACCAGCAGGTTGTCGCCGGGGGCCAGCACGCCGCTGCCGCCACTCAGCGCCACCACCGGCGCGTCGGCCGCATCGGGCGAGGCCAGCGCCGACAGGTTGCCGGCCACCTCGCAGAAGGGCCAGGGCAGCACGTCGATCTCCACCCGGTCGGGGTTGAGGTCGGGCAGGCCCGACACGGCGGACGCGATGCCGTCGCGGTCGGCTTCCGACTGGGCGAACCCGTTGACCACGAGCTGGCCGTCCTCCAGCCGCGCATGCACTTCGGCACAGTCGTAGGCTTCGGCGATCAGGGCGGCCAGCGGGTCCACCTCGGCCAGCACCGCCACATCGGTTTCGGTGCCGTCGGAGGTCACCAGGGCGACCACCGGCCAGGCGGCCAGCAGCAGCAGGACCGCCAGTCCCACCGGCACGGCCAGCCGGCGCGGGGGGCGCGGCGGGGCGAGGCGCTGCGGGTCGGCCATGCGGCCCGGCTGCGGCGTCAGCCCCGCTTCGTGGAGCCCCAGCGCGCGGATCAGGCGTTCGGTCTCCTGGCGGTGCAGCACCTCCAGGCGGGCGGCCTGGTCCGGCCGGCGTTCCGACAGGCCCAGCCCGATCACCAGCAGGATGACGCTGCGCGCGTCGGTTTCCGCATCGGGCAGGGCGCGCAGGCGTTCCACCGTGCCGGCCACGCCGTCGTCGGTCTTGAACAGCACCTGGGTCAGCCGCGGCGTCTGGCCGTACCACTTGGCGTGGGCCGACAGCATGTCGTCCACCCAGGCGGCGACGGCGAAGGTGGCGGCGAGCACCGGTCCGTCCGACTTGCCGGCCGCCCGCGCTTCGTCGCGCACCGCGCGCAGGGCCTGGAACACCTCGCGGTTCAGTTCGGCCGGCTGGGCGGAGGGCGCGGCGCGGGCCACCTGGGCGGCGAGCGCCAGCGCCCGGTCGATCACCGGGCGGAAGATGTCGAGCAGCAGGGGCGGGGCGCTGGCCATGGCCGCATCATGGGTGTGCGGGCGCCATGGGTCCAGAGGCGGCGGTGCGTCTCAGCCTTCCGCGTCGCCGGCCAGCCAGGCGGCGGCCACCTCGGCCAGGCGGCCCAAGGGGATGGCGGCGCGGATCTCGGCCATCAGGCGCGTCATGGTGGTGACGTTGTGGGCGGTCACCAGGCTGAGCGCCAGGGGCTCGCCGGCCTTCACCAGGTGGTGCAGGTAGCCGGCGGGGCGGGCGCAGGCGGGGCACGGGCAATCGGGGTCGAGCGGATCGGCCTGGGTGCGGAAGCGGGCGTTGCGCAGGTTCACCCGTTCGCCCTCAGCGCCCTTCATCAGGGCCCAGCCGTGGCGGGCGACGCGGGTGGGGTGCACGCAGTCGAAGGTGTCGATGCCCATGGCGACGCCGGCCAGGATGTCGCCGATACCGCCGATGCCCAAGAGGTGCACCGGCCGGGCGGGGTGCACATGGTCCATGCACCAGCCCACGACTTGGCGCATCTGGTCCTTGTCCGCACCCAGGGAGCCGCCGATGGCGGTGCCGAAGAACGGCCGGTCGCGCGTGTAGGCGCTGCTTTCGGCCCGCAGGTCGGGATAGACGCCGCCCTGAACGATGCCGTAGAGCGCCTGGCGGCCATCGTCGCCGCGGGCGAATTCGGCGAGGCAGCGGTCGCCCCAGCGGTGGCTCATGGCCATGCTCTTTTCGGTGTACGTGCGGTCCACATGGAAGGGCGTACACTCGTCGAGCTGGACGATCAGGTCGGCGCCCAGCTTGCGCTGGATGGCGATGGCGCCTTCCGGAGTGAGGGTGAGCCTGGCGCCGTCGAGGTAGGAGCGGAACACGGCCCCCTCCTCGGACACCTTGATCAGCGAGCTTTGCGAAAACCGCTGGCCGCGGCCCTTCACCTCGTCGGCCACCGATCCGTGGCCCATGGAGAAGATCTGGAAGCCGCCGGAATCGGTCAGCATCGGGCCGTCCCAGCCGGTGAGCCGGTGCAGGCCGCCCAGCGCCGCCACCGTGTCCGCCCCCGGCTGCACCATCAGGTGATAGGTGTTGGACAAGATGATCTGGGCGCCGGCGGCGCGCATCTGGTCGGGCGTCAGGCCCTTGATGGCCGCCTTGGTGGCACAGAAGATGAAGGCCGGCGTCTCGATCGCCCCGTGGGGGGTGGCGAGGCGGCCGCAGCGCGCCCGGCTGGCGAAATCATGGGCGAGAATCTCGAAGCCGAACCCGCTGTCGCCGGTCGGGGCCGCCGCGGCCTCAGGCATAGGCCGGCGCGCGCCGCGCCAGCGCCCAGCGCGCCAGGTAGATAAACGGCGTGTCGAGCGCCGCCACCACCAGGCGCAGCACCCAGGTGCCGAGGATGTAGGTGAACAGCAGGGGCCGCCAGCCCAAGGGCTCCGGCGCCAGCACCACCCAGGCCAGCACGCTGAACACCACCGTGTCGATCAGCGCCGACACCGCGGTGGAGCCGGTGTTGCGCAGCCACAGGTGGCGGCCGCCGGTCGCCCGGTGGATCAGGCCGTAGAGCCACACGTCGTGGTACTGGCTGAGGAGGTAGCCCGACAGCCCGGCCACCAGCAGGGCCGGCACCGGCGTGAACAGGGTTTCCATGGCGCCTTGCACCGGCAGCGCCCAGGCCAGGCCCTCGCCCGCCTGGTCCGGCGTCAGCGGCGCGAAGCCGAGCGTGACGATGAGGATCAAGGTCCACAGCACCATGGCGGCGAAGCCGATGGCGACGGCGCGGCGCGCAGCCGCGCGGCCATAGAGTTCCGCCAGCATGTCGGTGGCGAGGTAGGTGGAGGCGAACAGCACCGTGCCCAGTGCCACGGGGTCGGCGAACACGGAGAACTGGACGGGCTTCAGCACCTGCAGGTTGGCGCCCAGTACGGCCACCACCACATAGGCGGTCAGCCCGGCCTCACCGAACCAGCGGGCGGCGGCGACGGTGGCGCCGAAGCACAGCAGCAGCATCGCCAGCCACAGCGCTTCCGGCGGCAGGCCGTTCAACGCGGCGACGATGTCTGAAATCGGCAGGCTCACACTGGCTCCTGGCGCGGGTCGGCGCTGCGGCCGGCAGAGGCCGCGTATCTTCCGGCCGCGTATCTTGCGGCCGCGTCTCTATCTGGCCGTGCCGGGGTCAGCCGGAAGGATCAGGCTTCGGCGGCCGCCCGTTCGGCGCGCGCCGCTTCCACCCGCTTCTTCACGCGGCGCAGATCGGTCGGCAGCGCATCGGGCTTGGTGGCCACCAGCCAGGTGTCGAGCCCGCCCATATGCTCGATGCTGCGCAGGCCGTGGGTCGACACCCGCACCCGTACCGCCTGTTGCAGGGCGTCGGAATACAGCGTCGAGGTCTGCATATTGGGCAGGAAGCGACGCCGCGTCCGGCGCAGCGAATGGCTGACATTGTTGCCGGACTGGACACCCTTGCCAGTCACCACACAGCGGCGCGCCATGGATCTGTTCCCCGTCTTTCGGAGTTGCCGTGTTGCGCTTTGCACGCAAAAACCTGCGCGCCGGGCGGCCCTGCCGCGGCGCGAGCCGGTGATATAGGCAAGCCCGGCCCTCGCCGTCAAGCGTTGCGGGGGCAAACCCGTGTGCGGCAGGCGTATGCACCCTAGGCGCGCGCCAACGGAATGCTTAGGGTGCGGCCACACGATCGAGACCCGCGAAGGCACCGCCGCCGTGACGCAGAAGTGCCCCTTCTCCTACACCCCGCCCATGCCCGAACGGCGACCCGCCGGGACCGGCACGATCAGCCTGTTGAAGCGGATGCGGCGGGATTTCCTGTCGATCTGGGCGGACAGCGACTTCCGCGACCGGGTGATGACCACCTGGATCCTCCGGCGCAAGGTGGTGATCGCCAACAGCCCCGATGCCGTGCGCGAGGTGATGGTCACCGGCAACGCCAATTTCGAGCGCAAGAGCCCGCAGATGCGCCGGGCCCTGGAATACCTGTTGGGCGACGGACTGTTCATTTCCGATGGCGAAACCTGGAAACAGCGCCGGCCCATCGTGTCGAAGGTGGTGCAGCGCCAGCACCTGCGCGCCTTCTCCGCCATCATGGTGGACAGTGCCAGCGCCATGGCGGACGGCTGGCAACTCCTGGAGGCTCCGCGCCGGGTCGACATGCTGGGCGAGATGGCCGCACTGACCGCCGACATCATCGGCAAATGCGTGTTCGGTCGCGGCGTCAGCCGGGAGGATGCGCGGGAGATCATCGAAGGCTTCACCACCTACCAGGAGCATATCGACCAGACCAATCTCGGCTACTTCTTCGGCTGGGACGAAGGCTGGCCGGTGCGCAAGAACAAGGCGGTGCGCCGGGCGGCGGAACGGGTGCGCAAGGTGGTCGACCGGTTGATCGACGACCTCGGCACGCCGCGCGCCGATGGCGCGTCCATGCTGGCCCTGATGGCGACCGGCGACGGCGATGCCTCTGCCGCCATGAACCGCGAGGCACTGATCAACGAGGCTGCCACCATCTTCATGGCCGGCCACGAAACCACCGCCGCGACGCTGACCTGGGCGTGGTTCCTGCTGTCTGAAGCCGGCTGGGCGGAAGAGAAGCTGCACGAGGAACTGGCGCGGGTGCTGGGCGGCCGCCCACCCACCTTCGACGACGTGGCCAGCCTCACCTACACCAAGGCCATCATCCAGGAGACGCTCCGGCTCTATCCGCCGGTGCCGATCCTGGCGCGCCAGGTGAAGGAGACGCGGCCGGTGCATCGCGAGCCGGCCAAGAAGGGCGGGCTGGCACTGGTGTGCCCATGGCTGCTGCACCGCCACGAGATCTATTGGGAAGCGCCCAACGCCTTCCAGCCGGAGCGGTTTCTCAGCGGACCGCCGCCCACCAATGTCTACGTGCCCTTCGCGGTCGGCCCGCGCATCTGTCCCGGCGCCCAGTTCGGGCTGACCGAGGCGATCTTGTGCCTGGCGACGCTGGCCCAGCGCTTCCGCCCCACCCTGGCGCCGGGCCACGTGGTGGAGCCGCAGTGCCGGCTGACCCTGCGGCCGAAGGGCGGCCTGCCGATGCTGCTGAATGTGCGCGACGCAGCCTGAGGCGCCGGCGCCCGACACCCCGAAGCCGGAGACCCCCAGTCGGCGCGGTACCTATCGCTGGCAGAAGGAGGTTCCGCCCGGCTGGCGCGACCTGGTGGCCGGCGGCAAGCGGGCCAGGCGGTGGCGGCGCTACTGGATCGCCGATGTGCTGGACGGGCTGGGCGACGTCGTCGGCTCCGGCCTGATGCGCCGCGGCCCGGTCGAGGCCGTCTCGGCCCTGGGCGGCCGGCTCGGCCGCCGCGCCGGGGCCAGGGTGCACCTCCACGGCACGGAGGTGGCGCGCACGGCATTGCGCCACCTGCGGCCCGAGGTTTCGCCGGAGGCCGAGGACGCCTGGCTCGGCGACATGTGGGAGAATATCGGCCGCACCTTTGCCGAAACGGCGCTGCTGTCGCGCCTGCACGACCAGGGGCGGCTCCAGGGCGGGGCCGTGGAGCACTTCCAGCGGGCCTTGCGCGACGGCGTGCCGGCCATCGCCCTGTTCGCCCACGTGGGCAACTGGGAGCTCGCCTACGGCTTCCTGCCGCGCCACGGCGTGCCGCTGTCGTTTGCCTACCAGCCGCCGGACAACCGCTTCCGCCACTGGGTGATCAAGCGCACCCGCCAGCGCCAGGGCGCGGAAATCCTGCCGCCGGACCTGCGCAGCCTGCGCCCGCTGCTGGAGCGCCTGCGCGCCGGCCGGGTGGTGGGCTTCGCGGTGGACGAGGCGATCGAGGACTATTGCTACGGGCCCGCCTTCGGCCGGCCGCTCGATCCCGCCGCCAACATCGCGGTGGTGCAGGTGCTGGCCCATCTGGCCGGTGCGCGCATCATCCCCGGCTACTGCCTGCGCCGGCCGGGCGTGCGCTTCGACGTGGAGATCGGCGCGCCGCTCATCGATTTCTCGCGCCAGCGGCCCGAGCGGCTGACGCGCGCCCACATCGCGGAGGGGGCGGCGGTGATCAACGCGCATTTCGAGCCGGTGATCCACGCCAACCTGCAGCAGTGGTTCATGCTCCACCAGTTCGGCATCCGCGAGGGCGAATCGCCCCGCTTCGTGCCGGCGATGTCTTAGGTGCGGCCGGCTGGGGCCGGTCACCAGGTCTCGGGCTTGTGGACCGGCCGGCCGTGGCGACCGAGGATCGGGTTCGGCAACTGGCAGGCCGCCAGCCGTGCCGGCGTAATATGCCGCACGAACGACGAGACGGCGGCCAGTCGCTTGGTGGGCTGTCTGCCGTCGAGACAGACAAGACCCACTGGCTTGCCCATATCCTCGCGGACCATGCGCAGCGGCTCGCACAGGTCAGTGTCCTGGGACATCACGACGGCAGCGTCGTAGCGGTCGCGCCAGCCGTCGTTCAGGAGATGGGCGGCAAGGTTGACGTCGGAGCCTTTTTCTTCGGTGTCATGGACCTCGACATAGACATGCGGATCCCAGGTGGGATGGGCGATCGGCCGCCACTTGGTCTTGGGAAGGAAGCGCCCGTAGTGGACTTTGATCTCGGGGATCGTCGCCAGGGCACTGAGATAGGCTTGCTGACGCTTGGGCGCGTCGGTGTCGCCGGCGCGGGGACTTATTCTGGCCGTGAAGTAACGAACACAGTCGATCTCATCGGATGAATCGACGAGTAGCCTGGACAGCTTGAGCAGGTCCAGCCACTTGAACGATGTGCGGCGCAGGGCGCGGTAGTACAGGTTGAACCCGTCAACATAGACCCTGACACGCATCGCCGTCCGCCGAATACAGCAAAGGCCGCACCTGCCGAGGCATCGCGCGGCCTTTGAACCGACAGCACGCTGCCGGTGAGTACAGTCCATAAATATACGGCGACCGTATACGAAATCCAGGAAAACACGACACGGTTCTCGCATTCGCCATTGAGACGGCGACGCGGACGGTGGGTGGGAGGCTGCGCGTCCGCCTCTTGACTTCCGGCCGGCGATCTGGTTTCTGCGCGCCCTTCGGCGGCACCGGATACCGCATGCCCGGCCCGGCGGTTCAAACCCGCGGTCCGGCCCGAGAGAGCGACCATGAAACACCACGACCGCCACCAGCCGAGCCAGCGCCAGCTCCGCGTCGGCGAGCAGATCCGCCACAGCCTGTCGGAGATCCTCGCTCGCGGCGAGCTGCACGACCCCGAGCTGATCGACGTCTCCATCACCGTCAGCGAGGTGCGCATCAGCCCCGACCTGCGCAACGCCACCGCCTTCGTGGTGCCGCTGGGCGGCGCCCATGTGGGGGAAACGGTGGCCGCCCTGCGCCGCGCTGCTCCGCACCTGCGCGCGCTGGTGTCCCGCGGCCTCAGGCTGAAATACGCGCCCACCCTGTCGTTCCAGGCCGACACCTCCTTCGACGAGGCCGACCGCATCGGGCAGCTTCTGCGCTCGCCCCAGGTGGTCCGCGACCTCCACCACGAGGACGACGACAGCGGCGAGGACGGGGAGGACGACCGTGGGGCGTAAGCGGCGGGGCAAGCCGATCCACGGCTGGCTGGTGATCGACAAGCCGGCCGACATGACCTCCACCGACGTGGTGGGCCGGGTGCGCCGGCTGATGGACGCCGCCAAGGCGGGCCATGCCGGCACGCTCGATCCCATGGCCACCGGCGTGCTGCCGCTGGCCCTGGGCGAAGCGACCAAGACCGTCAGCTTCGCCATGGACCGCACCAAAACCTACCGATTCACGGTGCGCTGGGGCATCGCCACCGATACCGACGACGCCGAGGGCAAGGAAACTGCGCGCAGCGAGGTGCGCCCCGAGCCTGAGGCCATCGCCGCCGTGCTGCCCCGCTTCCTGGGGCAGATCTCCCAGGTGCCGCCGGCCTATTCCGCCATCAAGGTGCAGGGCGAGCGCGCCTACGACCTGGCGCGCGAGGGCGAGGAGGTGGTGCTGGCGGCGCGCACCGTCACCATCCACGCGCTGCGCCTGGTCGACCTGCCCGACCGCGACCACGCGGTGATGGAGGCGGACTGCGGCAAGGGTACCTATATGCGGGCACTGGCCCGCGACATCGCGGTTGCGTTGGGCACCGTCGGCCACCTGTCAACGCTGTGCCGCACCCGCGTAGGTCCTTTCTTGCTTGACGACGCTATCGGCCTCCACCAATTAGAGGCGCTGGTAGCGAGGGGGGAGGCAAGCTCCGCCCTGCTGCCTGTCGACGCACCGCTGGACGACATCCCGGCGGTGACGCTGACGGAACCCGAAGCGCATCGGATGCGCCGGGGTCAACCCGTCTCCCTGCTGCGTCGTTCGGACCGGGACCGGCTTGCCGGCCTCTCGCCAGACGACCGCACCGGCGGCGTTGTCCTGGCGCGGGTAAACCTCCTCCCCGTGGCCTTGGCCCGGTTGGAAGGGGCGGAACTCAAGCCGGTGCGCGTGCTCAACCTCCAGTCCCAGGATGCATGACGATGTCGATTACCGCTGAGCGGAAGCAGGAACTGATTTCCGAATACGCCACCGCCGAGGGCGACACCGGGTCGCCGGAAATCCAGGTGGCGGTGCTGTCGGAGCGGATCTCCAACCTCACCGAGCACCTGAAGGTCCACAAGAGCGACTTCCATTCGCGCCGTGGCCTGCTGGTGATGGTCGGCCGCCGCCGCCGGCTGCTGGACTACATGAAGCGCAAGGACGTGTCGCGTTACGAGACCGTGGTGAAGCGCTTGGGCCTGCGCCGTTGATGGCGTTGCGCCGCGCCCACCGGCGCCCGCCGTTCCGGACGGCGACGCCCCCGACCAGCCGGGGGAAACCCCGGGCGAAGATGGCGACCCTTTTGGGCCGTTGACCCTACGCCGCCGCCGCGCCGAACCGGCCGGCGGCGTTGGCGTACTTACGACCCCGTGCCACCCAGAAGCGGCGATGCACGGGCCCATTGGCAGGGCCACAGCGGGCAAGGGTGCCCGGGCCCACCCGTCCAGCCGATCCGCGGCCGGACGGTCGGAAGGAAGGACGGACGATGTTCGAGATTTACCGCAAAGAGATCGACTGGGGCGGCCGCCCGCTGGTGTTGGAAACCGGCAAGGTCGCCCGCCAGGCCGACGGGGCCGTGATGGCCACCTACGGCGATACGACGGTGCTGTGCACCGCCGTCGGCGAGAAGAAGGGCCGCGATGTCGATTTCTTCCCGCTCACGGTGAACTACCAGGAAAAGACCTTCGCCGCCGGCAAGATCCCCGGCGGCTTTTTCAAGCGCGAAGGCCGCCCGTCTGAGAAGGAGACGCTGGTCTCCCGCCTCATCGACCGGCCGATCCGCCCGCTGTTCCACAAGAGCTACCGCAACGAGACGCAGGTAATCTGCACCGTGCTGAGCCACGACCTGGAGAACGATCCGGACGTGGTGGCGATGATCGGTGCGTCGGCGGCGCTGACCATTTCCGGTCTGCCGTTCCTCGGCCCCATCGGGGCGGCCCGGGTTGGCCAGGTGGACGGCGAATACGTACTGAACCCCACCACCGACCAGCTCAAGACCTCCAAGCTCGACCTGGTGGTCGCCGGCACGCTGGACGGCGTGATGATGGTGGAATCGGAAGCCAAGGAGCTGACCGAGGAGGTCATGCTGGGGGCGGTGACCTTCGGCCATGCCGGCTTCCAGCCGGTGATCAAGGCGATCATCGAGCTGGCGGAGCTGGCCGCCAAGGACCCGTGGACCCCGCCGGAAGCCTCGGTCGACAAGGACGCCGTGCGCGCCCGCCTGGCCGATGCCGGGGCCGTCGCCGACCTGACGGCGGCCTACGGCATCCGCGTCAAGCAGGAGCGCTACCAGGCCGTCTCCGCCGCCAAGGAGAAGGCGGTGGCGTCGTTGGGCGACGATGCCGAAGCGCTGTCGGTGGCCGACAGCGTGCTGAAGGGCATGGAAAGCGACATCGTGCGCGGCACCATCCTCGACGGCGGCGCCCGCATCGATGGCCGCGACACCAAGACGGTGCGCCCCATCGTGGCGGAGGTCGGCATCATGCGCCGCGCCCACGGCTCGGCCCTGTTCACCCGCGGCGAAACCCAGGCGCTGGTGAATGCCACGCTGGGCACCGGCCAGGACGAGCAGATCATCGACGCACTGGAAGGCGAGTACCGCGAAAACTTCATGCTGCACTACAATTTCCCGCCCTATTCGGTGGGCGAGACGGGGCGCATGGGCTCCCCTGGGCGGCGTGAAATCGGCCACGGCAAGCTGGCCTGGCGGGCGGTGCGGCCGCTGCTGCCGGCGAAGGAAGACTTCCCCTACACCATCCGCGTGGTGTCGGAGATCACGGAGTCGAACGGCTCGTCCTCCATGGCCACGGTGTGCGGCACCTCGCTGGCGCTGATGGATGCCGGCGTGCCCCTGTCGCGGCCGGTGGCGGGCATCGCCATGGGCCTGATCAAGGAGGGCGACCGCTTCGCCGTGTTGTCCGACATCATGGGCGACGAGGACCACCTGGGCGACATGGACTTCAAGGTGGCCGGCACCGATGTCGGCGTCACCTCGCTGCAGATGGACATCAAGATCACCAGCGTGACGCCGGAGATCATGAGCGTGGCGCTCGACCAGGCGCGCGACGGCCGCCTGCACATTCTGGGCGAGATGGCCAAGGCGCTCACCGGTGCCAGGGACGACGTGAACGAGCACGCGCCGCGCATCACCACCATGTCGATCCCCAAGGAGAAGATCCGCGACGTGATCGGCTCCGGCGGCAAGGTGATCCGCGAGATCTGCGAGGTCACCGGGGCGAAGATCGACATCGACGATGACGGCACCATCAAGGTGGCGGCGGCCGATACCAAGGCCAGCCAGGCGGCGGTGGACTGGATCCGCGGCATCGTGGCGGAGCCGGAAGTCGGCACCGTCTACACCGGCAAGGTGGTGAAGACGGTGGATTTCGGCGCCTTCGTCAACTTCCTCGGCACGCGCGACGGGCTGGTGCACATCTCCGAACTGGCGCAAAAGCGCGTCGGCAAGGTGACCGACGTGGTCAATGTCGGCGACCAGGTGAAGGTGAAGTGCCTGGGCGTGGACGACCGCGGCAAGGTCAAGCTGTCCATGAAGGTCGTCGACCAGGAAACCGGCGAGGACCTGTCGCTGAAGAAGGACGACGGGATGGAAGTGGCGTAGGCCACCGCTCGCTTACAGGGACGCGGGGCCACGAGCCCCGCGGATCCCGTCGGGGACTGCGAAAGGGGGCCGGGCAACCGGCCCCCTTTTTTGTTGGCGACGGTGCGCGATTTCCACACTGTGGGGCCATGAGCGTCGGCGAACTCACACGGTTGGAAACGGTTGTGCAGGTGCTGCGCGCCCATCAGGCGGCGTTGCGCCGCGACGGCGTGCGCCATGTCGACATCTTCGGCTCGCTGGCGCGCGGCGCGGCCGATGCGCGCTCGGATGTCGATCTGTGCGTGGACCTGGACCCTGCGGCCCGAGCCAAAGGCTTCGCACAAGTGGGCCAAATCGAAGATCTCAAGGCACAGCTTCAAACGATCGTCGGTGCACCGGTCGATCTGGTGATCGCGCCTGTCACCAAACCGGACTTGCGCCGGCATATTGAGCAGGATGCCGTTCGTGCCTTCTAGGGATCTCCTTTCTCAATAAGATCGTCATGCCCGCGGAGGCGGGCATCTCATTGAAATTCAAAGAGATCCTCGCCTACGCGAGGATGACCGCTGGGTGGATGGAGCGCTCGGCTTTGTGTGGAAAATTGAGGGGCGAGAAGCAGTGTCGGCGTCCGCGAGGATGACGGCCTGTGGCCCAGTGGGCGATGCCGGCGTGCAAGGATGGGTGCCGGACGCGGGCGGCGTCTCTACGTCCCCTCCACCTCCCCCACCACCCAGTCGCGGAAGGCCCGCACGCGGGGGTCGGCGAGGCGCTCCTTCAGGTAGACCAGGTGGTAGCCCATGCCCGTCACCACCATGGGCTCGAAGGGCTGCACCAGGGTGCCGGCGGAAAGCTCCGGGGCGGCATATTCGGAATATCCCAGCAGCAGCCCTTCGCCGTTGATCGCCGCCTGGGTGGCCATGGAGTAGTTGCCGAAGAAGAACTCGCGCGCCGGGCGGAAGGGCGGCACGCCCGCCGCCTCCAGCCAGATGTCCCAATCGTCGTGATAGACGCGCAGCAGCGTTTGCCGGGCGAGCGCCTCGGCCGTCGGCTGCGCCCCCAACCCGACCCTCAGCGAAGGCGCGCACAGCGGCGTGACGGAGAACATGAGCAGCGGCTCCACCTCCAGCCCCGGCCACTGCCCGCGGCCATAGCGCACCGCCAGATCGGCCTCCCCGGCCACCAGGTCGGCCAGTTGCGGGCCGCTGAGAATGGAAAAGTCCATGTCGGGATAGGCGGCGCGGAAGCGGTGCAGGCGAGGCATCAGCCAGCGCAGCCCGAACTCCGAATAGAGGCTGATGGTGAGCGGCCGCGACAGGTCCGGGCCCAGCAGGTCGGCGGTGGCCTGGGCGAGCCGGCGGAACGCCTCTTCCACCGGGGCGCGGTAGCGGGCGCCCGCTTCGGTCAGCGCCAGGCCGCGCGACTGGCGCGTCAGCAGCGGCACGCCGAGCTCGTCCTCCAGCCCGCGGATGCGGTGGCTGACGGCACTCACCGTGATGCCCAGCGTCTCCGCCGCGCGCGTGAGGGTGCCGGTGCGCGCCACGGCCTCGAAAGCCTGCAGGCCGCGCAGCGAAGGAAGCCGCCGCATCGGCGCCTCCTATATTTGAGGTTTCTTCAAATCATTGCTCAGGTAATCGCGATTGTGCTCCCCCATTTCCCGGTGTCAACTGCGCCCATGATGTTCAGTTTTCTCAAGCTATGGCGGGCGCCGAGGAGCGCCCGGCGGGTGGGCGCCTGCGCCCGGCCTGTGGGGGATGCGATGCGCGATGCCCTGATGCGTTACAACCTGCCCGGCCCGCCGGGCCTCGCCGACCACACGATGCACGTACTGGGGCGCCGGCCCGCGCCGCAGGGTCCCGGCGGGTTGGCGGAGTGCGACGACGCCAGCGTGGTGGAGCGCCAAGCCGACACCGGCACTCGCCGGGCCGGGGCGGCCTGGGCGCCGGGATTTTCGCTGACGCGCGGCGGGCGCGAGCCGGCCCGCGGCTGACGGGAAAACCCCGTCAGGAGCGGCCGGCCGCCACCTTCGGCGTCACGGCGACGTTGTCGATCAGCCGCGTGTGGCCGAGCCAGGCGGCCGCCAGCAGGCGCGCCGGCCGGTCCAGCCGGGGCAACGGTTGCAGGTCCTCGGCGGCGCGCAGCTCCAGGTACTCGACGTCGCGAAACCCCGCACCGAGAAGGGCGGCACGCCCGGCGGCAAGCTGGCTGCCCACCGGAGCGCCTTCGGCAATCCGCTCGGCCGCCTTGAACAGCGTGGCGGACAGGTGCGGGGCGATGCGGCGTTCGGCCGGCGACAGGTGGGCATTGCGGGAGGACAGCGCCAGCCCGTCGGCCTCGCGCACGATGGGGCAGCCGACGATTTCCACCGGCAGGTCCAGGTCGCGCACCAGGCGCCGGATCACGTGCAGCTGCTGGAAGTCCTTCTCGCCGAAAAAGGCAATGTCCGCCAGGGTTTGCACCAACAGCTTCGTGACCACGGTGGCGACGCCGGAAAAATGGCCGGGCCGGAAGGCGCCGCACAGGCCCTCGCTGACGCCGCTGACGGTAATCGAGGTGGCGAACCCGTCCGGGTACATCTCCGCTTCCGGCGGGGCATAGAGCAGGGGAACGCCCAGGGCCGACAGCATGGCCGCATCCGCGGCTTGGTTGCGCGGATAGGCGACAAGGTCGCTGGCGCTGTTGAACTGCGTGGGATTGACGAACAGCGTCACCACCACGGCGGGCGTTGCGGCGAGGGCTGCGCGTACCAGGCTGAGATGGCCCTCATGCAAGGCACCCATGGTGGGCACGACGGCGACGCGCTCGCCCGCCCGGTGCCAGCCGCCCACGGCCCGGCGCAGATCGGCAACGGTGGAGACCGTCTGCATGGGCTTTACGCCCCGTTGGCCGGGGTCGGCGCCCCGCGGGCGTCGCCGAAGGCGTGCTCTGGGCCGGGGAAGCGGCGTTCGCGCACCTCCGCGGCGTAGGCGGCGATGGCGCCGTCGGCGATCGTGGCCAGGTCGGCGTAGGTCTTCACGAACTTGGGTTTGAACGCGGTGAACACCCCCAGCATGTCGTCGATCACCAGGATCTGCCCGTCGCAGGCCGACGATGCGCCGATGCCGATGGTGGGAATGGGACACTCCGCCGTCAGGCGGGCGGCCAGCACACCGGGCACCTTTTCCACCACCACGGAAAAGGCGCCGGCCTCGGCCACCGCCCGGCCGTCGCGGAGGATGCGCTCGGCGTCCGCACCGCGCCCCTGGACGCGATAGCCCCCCAGCGTGTTCACCGCCTGCGGCGTGAGGCCGATATGCGCCATCACCGGGATGCCGCGGCGGGTGAGGAAGGCGATGGTCTCGGCCATGGTTTCGCCGCCCTCCAGCTTCACGGCCCCGGCCTCGGTTTCCGTCATGATCCGGGCGGCAGATCGAAACGCCTGCTGCGGGCTCTCCTCAAAGGAGCCGAAGGGCATGTCCACCACCAGCAGGGCACGCTCGACGCCCCGGCGGACCGCGCGGCCGTGCAGGATCATCATGTCCAACGTGACCTGCAGGGTGGACGGCAGGCCGTGCACCACCATGCCCACGCTGTCGCCGACCAGGACGATGTCGCAGTGCGCGTCGACGAGCTGCGCCATGGGTGTGGTGTAGGCGGTCAGGGCGACCAGCGGCGTCTGGCCCTTCCTGGCGGCGATGTCGGGTGGCGTCAACGCCTTGAGATCGCGGGTCGTGCTCATGGCATCCGTGTCGGTTTCTTGGGGTGAGCGAGGCACCTGGCGGCGGTGGTTTGCGAGACACCGACTGGACATAGGCCAGTCAGGTCGTCCCGGCGTTGACCAAGCTCACTCTGCCCGTCCGGTTTGCCGCCAGAGTATGCATTTTGGGCGACCGGCCCATACCCGCCGTCTGTGGCCATGGCCGGCGATCGGGTCCGGCGGGGGCAGGGGGGCGCCGCACCGGCACGCCGGGAGGGCCGGCCTTCGCCGGGTGGGGACGGGGGCAGAACGGGGCAATAGTGGCGGGCGGTGGCCGCCTGCCATCCGCGGCGATCGTCCTATACCGACCAATCGAACGTCGTCTGGGTGGGCTGGTCGTGCCAGGGCGGCGGCGGGATCGCCTTGTGGGCGTTGCGCAGCGACTGGCCCCAGGTTTCGCGCAGGAACCTGAAATAGGGGTCATCCTCGCCGATGCGCTTCTGCAGCTCGATCTCCACCGTGTCGCGCCGGTAGACCAGAAGGTCGATGGGCAGGCCCACCGTCAGGTTTGAGCGCAGCGTGGAGTCCATGCTGATCAGCGCCAGCTTCACCCCATCGTAGAGCGAGGTTTCGTAGGTCACCGCCCGGTCGAGGATCGGCTTGCCGTATTTGTGCTCGCCGATCTGCAGGAACGGCGTGTCGGGCGTCGCCTCGATGAAGTTGCCGGCGGCGTAGATCTGGAACAGCCGCATGTTGCGCCCGACGATCTGGCCGGCCAGCAGCACGCTGACGTCGAAGCTGATGTCCTGGGCCTTCAGCGCACCGCCGTCCACATGCCAGACCTGGCGTACCGCCTGGCCGACGAGCTGGGCCGCCCGGAACATCGAGGGCACCTGCATCAGGGTCGTCAGCTCGCCGCTGCGCTCCTCCTCGATGCCTTCCGACAGCAGGTTCACCACCGCCTGGCTGATCGCCAGGTTGCCGGCGGTCATCAGGGCGATCATGCGTTCGCCCGGTTCGGCGAACACATGCATCTTGGGGAAGGTGGAGATGTTGTCGACGCCGGCATTGGTGCGGGTATCGGACAGCAGCACCAGCCCTTCCTGGAGGTCGAGGCCGACGCAGTAGGTCACCGGCGCGCTCCCGGCAGCGACGGACGGCACACGGCTGGCTGCTTCATTGCTGGGCACCCGCCGCCTGGGTGACACGCACCTGCACTTCCATCTCCTCCACCGCCTCGCCGCGCACCAGCCCGCGTACGGGCGCTGCCCCGCGATAGTCCGGCCCCACCGCGCACCGCACGTAGTATTCGTTGGGGCACACGCGGTTGGCGGGATCGAAGCCAACCCAGCCGAGGCCCGGCACGAAGGCTTCCGACCAGGCGTGGTTGGCCTCGAACTCTTCGTTGTGGTTGCCGGTCCACAGATAGCCGCTGACGTAGCGTGCCGGGGTGCCGAGCGCGCGGCAGGCGGCGATGAACAGGTGGGCGTGGTCCTGGCACACGCCGGCCCCTTCGGCCAGGGCCTCGTCGGCGTCGGTGTGTACCGCCGTGCGGCCGAGCTGCCAGTCCACCGCATCGCGCACCGCGCCCATGAGCTGGTGCAGCCGGTCGAGCGGGGCGGAAATGCCGCCCACCGCCTCCTGGGCGAAGGCGTCGATGCGCGGCGTCACCCCCGTTAGCGGGGTCGGCTGCAGGAAGTAGAGCGGCGGCAGCGGGTCCGGCGCATTGCGCACGACGCCGGCGGTGTCCTGGGTTTCCACCTCGCCTTCCACGAACACCGCGGAGGAGTCGTGGGGATGGTTCACCGTGTGGCAGTGAACCACGTTGCCGAACCCGTCGGTGGACGCGGTGAGCGGCCGCCGGGTTTCGCCGCGCAGCCGCCAGCTCAGAATATGCAGGCCATCGTGCGGACTGGGGGTCAGCCGTAGCGTCTGGATCGCATAAGCGATCGGTCGGTCGTACCGGTAGACCGTTCGATGCCGAATGTTGAGGCGCACGCGATCACCCTTGCTCACCGACCACCCGTGGCCGTGGGGCCGGGCGGCTCATGCAAAGTACAGAGCCGATATCTCATCCCCCACCTTGGTCGTCTGGTCAATGTACTCGGTCAGGAACTCGTGCAGCCCGTGCCGGAAGATGGCGTCCACGCGGCCGTATTTCAGGCGGGCATGCAGCTCGCCGGCGAGCCGGTGGCATTCGCCCTGGCGGCCGGCGTAGTGGTGCCCCAGCTCATCCAGATAGGTGATGATCTGGTCGTAGCAACTGCGCAGGCTGCGCGGCATTTCCGGCCGGATGATCAGCAGCTCGGCCACCCGCCACGGCTGCACCCGGCCGTCGTAGACCCAGTGGTAGGCGCGCAGGGCCGACACCGACCGCAAGATCGCCGTCCACTGGTGGTAGTCCACCAGCCCGCCCACCTGCTCGTGGCCGGGCAGCAGCACATGGTACTTCACGTCCATGATGCGGGCGGTGTTGTCGGCCCGCTCCACATAGGTGCCGAGTCGGGTGAACCAGTAGGCGTCGCTGCGCAGCATGGTGTTGGTGTAGGCGCCGTTGAACAGCAGCGAGGCGCGCTTCACCCAGTCCAGCGTGGCCGGCAGCCGGTCGACCCGGAAGTCCTCGTCGCCCAGGGTGCGCGCCTCCAGCCAGGCGACGTTGATCGCCTCCCACATGTCGGTGGTCAGCGCGGTGCGCACCGCACGGGCGTTGGAGCGGGCGGTGTTGAGGCAGGACAGGATGGAGGACGGGTTGTCGGTGTCGCGGGCCAGGTAGTCCACCACCGTGTCCGGGGTGGGAACGCCGTACTTGTTGCCGAAGGCGCGCTGCACTCCGGCGGCGATGATGGCCGACTCCCATTCGGTGAGCCCCGAATCCGCCGACATGCTGGCCATGCGCAGGCCGACCTCCAGCAGCCGCGCCACGTAGTCCATGCGCTCCATGTAGCGGGCGAGCCAGTAGACCGTCTCCGCGGTGCGCGACAGCATCATGCGCGCGCTCCTTCGCCGGGGGCGGGGTCGTCGGTGCCGACCACCCAGGTGTCCTTGGTGCCGCCGCCCTGGCTGGAGTTGACCACCAGCGACCCTTCGCGCAGCGCCACCCGGGTGAGCCCGCCCGGTACGATGCGGATCTCCTTGCCCATCAGCACAAAGGGCCTGAGGTCGACATGGCGGGGAGCGATGCCGCCGTCCACGAAGGTCGGGCAGGTGGACAGCGCCAGGGTGGGTTGGGCGATGTGGTCTTCCGGCCGGGCCAGCAGGATCTGGCGGTAGGTTTCGCGCTCCTCGCGGCTGGCCTTGGGCCCCACCAGCATGCCGTAGCCGCCGGAACCGTGGACTTCCTTCACCACCAGCTCGTCCAGGTGGTCGAGCACATAGGATAGCTGGTCCTTGTGCCGGCAATCCCAGGTGGGCACGTTCTTCAAGATCGGCTCCTCGCCCAGGTAGAAGCGCACGAACTCCGGCACGTACATGTAGACGGCCTTGTCGTCGGCGATGCCGGCACCGACGGCGTTGGCCAGCGTGATGTTGCCGGCGCGGTACGCGTGCATGATGCCGGGCACCCCAAGCATGCTGTCGGGCCGGAAGGTCAGCGGGTCGAGGAAATCGTCGTCGACCCGGCGGTAGAGCACGTCGACCCGCTTCAGCCCCTCGGTGGTGCGCATGTAGACGATCGCGTCGTCGACCACCAGGTCGGGGCCTTCCACCAGTTCCACGCCCATCTCGTCGGCGAGGTAGCTGTGTTCGAAATAGGCGCTGTTGAAGGCCCCTGGGGTCAGCACCGCCACCGTCGGCTCGCCCTCGCAATTGGGCGGGGAGACGGACTGCAGGGCGTCCATCAACTCGTCGGGGTAGTGGGAGACCGGCCGGATGACGTTGCGGTTAAACAGGTCGGGGAACAGCCGCATCATCACCGCGCGGTTCTCCAGCATGTAGGAGACGCCGGACGGGGTGCGGCAATTGTCCTCCAGCACGTAGAAGTCTTCCGGCCCCACGCGCACCAGGTCGATGCCGCAGACATGGGTGAACACGCCGCCGGGGACCGCCAGGTCCTGCATCTCCGGCGTGAACATGGAGTTGTGCAGCACCAGTTCGGCCGGGATCTTTCCCGCCCGCAGGATCTCCCGCTCGCCGTAGACATCGCGCAGGAAGGCGTTGAGCGCCTTCACCCGCTGCTCCAGCCCGCGCGACAGGTACTGCCACTCGCCGCTGTCCAGCACCCGCGGGATGATGTCGAACGGGATGAGACGTTCGGGGTCGCCGCCTTCGGTGTAGACGGCAAAGGTGATGCCGATCCGCCGGAACAGCACTTCGGCGTTGCGGCGCTTGGCCTCCATCAGGTCGGGCGGGGTGTCGCGCAGCCACGATTCGATCATGGCGTAGGGCGCACGGCAGGGCCCGTCGGACCCGGTCATTTCGTCGAATATGATACCACCTCCCGTCGGACGAGCTGGGATTGGGGCCGTCGGGCGCCCGCAGCAGACAACACGCGGCGGACGCGGGTGGGCAAGAGGCAGGATGGCGATCAACAGCGCCACGGCGGATTTTTGCGGAGATGTGGCGCCCGGTAAACTGGTAAATGCGTTTGCCAAAGAGAAGTTTCATTGCAACGCGATACGTGCCGCAGGCGGGACCGGCGGCAGCCGATCGAAGTGGCGGAGGACAGGCGATGGACGATCTCGATCTGCTGGCAGCGGCCAGGGCCGCCGCGGCCAACGCCTATGCCCCCTATTCCGGGTTTGCCGTGGGCGCGGCGGTGCGCACGCGGTCGGGCCGCATCCACACCGGCACCAATATGGAGAACGCGTCTTACGGCCTCAGCCTGTGCGCAGAGGCCGCAGCGCTCGCCTGCGCCGTTGCCGAGGGCGACTTCCAGGTGGTGGCGATCGCCGTGGTCGGCGGCCGGCGGGATACCTCCGGCGGGCTGATTGCCGGCGGTCCCGTCACCCCTTGCGGGCGCTGCCGCCAGCTCCTGAAGGAAGCGGCCGACGCGGCCGGAGGGGATATCCGCGTGCTGGCCGCCAACGCCGATTTGACCGAAGTGCTGGAGACCACGGTGTCGGCGCTGCTGCCCCACGGTTTCGGGCCGAAGGACCTGGGACTGGGCTGATGGGGAGAGGCGGCGGGTACCTGCGGGCCAGGTATGAGCCAACTGCCTGGACCCCCGCCCGTGGGCACGCTACCGTCCGGCGCCGATGCGGGCGGCTGTGCTGCCGGCCCGCCCCGTAGCCGCGCCCAGATAGAGCCGCCATGGCTGCCGACCCCTCCCGTCCGGACCGCAAGATGAGCTCGCTGGGCAAGTTCCGCGCTGCGCTGTCATCCGCCTACCGCATCTACCGTTGGAGCTTTTCCAACTACATGCGGGCGGAACGCCGCCGGCTGATCCTCAACTTCGGCTGCCTCACCGTCTCCTCGCTCACCATGGCGGTGCTGGCGTGGCTGGTGGCGCCGGCCATCGACGAGCTGACGGAGTCCGACTACGGCTTCTTCATCTACCTGATCCCCATCGGCGTACTGATGCTGGTGACGGTCAACGGCTTTGCGCTCTACGCCTCGCAGATCCTCACCGAGACCATCAACCAGAACACCATCGCGGCCCTGCAGCGCGACATCTACCGCCACTTCCTGTCGCTCAACCTGAAGGCGGCGGCGGAGATGCCGACGGGCACCATGATCGCGTTCGCCACCAACGAGGCGTCGCGCGCCATTTCCAACCTGACGACGCTGCTGATCGGCCTGTCGCGCGACATGCTGAGCTTCGCCTTCCTGCTGGCGGTGATGCTGCTGCGCGACTGGCAGCTTTCCCTCTTCGTGGTGATCAGCTTTCCGCCGCTGATCGCCGCGGTGGCGATGACCAGCCGGCGCGTGCGCCATGCCACCGGCGAAGCCATGGAGGCGGGCTTCCGCCTCACCCAGCTCACCACCAACGTGCTCACCTCGTTGCGCCTGGTGAAGATCTTCGATGCGGTCGCCTTCGAGTCGGAGCGCCAGGGGCGGGCCGTCGACGCGCGCCGCGACACCACCATCGAGCTTACCCGCCGCAAGGCGGTGATGACGCCGATCAACGAGATCGCGGGCGGGCTCGCCATCGCCGCGGTGCTCACCTTCGCCATCGTCCGGGCGGAGATCATCGGCGAGTTCCGCTTCGGCGACATCGCCTCGTTCCTGACGGCGGTGTTCCTCGCCTACCGGCCGCTGAAGAAGATGACCAACGCGATCCCGCAGTTCGTGTCCGGCCTCTACACCGCCGAACGCATCCGCGACCTGAACAAGATGGCGACCGAACCGCGCGACGGCGACCTGCCGGACGACGGCAAGTGTTTCGACGGCTCGGTGGAGGTGGACGACGTCACCTTCTCCTACGTGCCGGGCCAGCCGGTGCTGCGCGGCGTCTCGCTGACCCTGCCCAAGGGCCGCACGGTGGCCCTGGTGGGGCCGTCGGGCAGCGGCAAGACCACGCTGATCAACCTGATCCCGCGGCTCTATCCCCTGGATGCCGGGCGGATCGTCATCGACGGTGTGGAGGTGACGGCGGCGCCGCTCGCCAAGCTGCGCCGCTCCATCGCACTGGTCAGCCAGGAAACCCTGCTGCTCGACGACACGGTGCTGCGCAACATCGCCTACGGGGCGGCGGAACCGGACCGGGCGCGGGCGGAAGCCTGCCTGCGCGAAGCCAATGCCTGGAGCTTCGTGTCGGACCTGCCGGACGGGCTCGACAGCCGCATCGGCGAGAAGGGCGAACTGCTGTCCGGCGGCCAGCGCCAGCGCATCGCGCTCGCCCGCGCGCTTTACCGCGACGCCCCGGTGCTGCTGCTGGACGAGCCGACCTCCGCCCTGGACGGCGAGAGCGAGCGCGAGGTGCGCGAGGCGATCCGCCGGATCGCCCACGACCGCTCGATCCTCATCGTCGCCCACCGCCTGCCGGCGATCCAGTTCGCCGACTATGTCTATGTGCTGGTGGACGGCCGCATCGTGGAGGAAGGCACCCACGCCGAGCTGAGCGCTGCCGATGGCGTCTACGCCAAGATCTTCCACATCCAGCAGCTCGAAGACCAGTTCGGCCGCCAGTTGACGGCGTAGTGTGGTTTCGCCTTCGGCGGGATCGGTTCCGGCCTGGACCGCCCGCACCCCCACCCGGCCGCCCAAACCATCATGGAATATTGGGTGGCCGGGCGGGGGAGTGGGCCGGCGCAGCCGAAGACGAGAGATTCCTATATCCCCGCCAGTTCGCGCCAGTCTTCCTCCGACAGGATGGCGACCCCCAGCTCTTGCGCCTTGGCGGCCTTGGAGCCGGCATCGGCCCCCACCACCACATAGTCGGTCTTCTTCGACACCGAACCCGCCACCTTGGCGCCCAAAGCTTCCGCCCGCGCCTTGGCTTCCGCCCGGCCCATGGTCTCCAGTGTGCCGGTGAACACCACCGTCTTGCCGGCGAGCGGACTGTTGGATGCGGCGGGCGCGGCCACCGGCTGGGCGGTGATCTCCGTCAGAAGCTCGTCCAGCGCCCGGGTGTTGTGCGGCTCGTGGAAGAAGGCGATGAGGTCGGCGGCGACCGAGGGGCCGATCTGGTCGATGTTCACCAGGTCGGTGTAGGCGTCGCTCTCGCGGTCGGCGGCGTCCGCCATGGCGGCGCGCCAGGTGTCCACATCGCCGTAGTGGCGGGCCAGCAGCTTGGCGGTGGCCTGGCCCACCTGGCGGATGCCGAGCGCGTAGATCACCCGGTCGAGCGGCATCGCCCGCCGCTCTGCGATGGCGCGGAACAGGTTGGCGACCGACTTCTCCCCCCAGCCGGGCTGGTTGACGATCTTGTCGAGCCGGTCGGCCTCGCGGCGTTCCAGGGTGAAGATGTCGGCCGGGCGGCGGATGCGCCCGTCGGCGTAGAAGGCGCGTACCTGCTTGTCGCCCAGCCCCTCGATATCGAAGGCGTCGCGGCTGACGAAGTGGCTGAGCCGCTCCACCGCCTGGGCCTCGCACACCAGCCCGCCGGTGCAGCGCCGGATGGCTTCGCCCTCGGGCCGCACCGCCTCGCTGCCGCACACCGGGCAGCGGTCGGGGAACTGAAAGGCCGGGCGCTCGGCGTGGCCGCCGTCGTCGATCACCTCGACGATCTGGGGGATCACGTCGCCGGCGCGCTGCACCACCACCAGGTCGCCCTCGCGCACATCCTTGCGGCGGATCTCATCCTCGTTGTGCAGCGTCGCACGGCTGACGACCACGCCGCCCACCGTCACCGGCTCCAGGTTGGCCACCGGCGTCAGCGCCCCGGTGCGGCCCACCTGGATGGTGATGGCGGTGAGGCGGGTGCGCGCCTGTTCGGCCGGGAACTTGTGGGCGATGGCCCAGCGCGGCGCCCGGCTGACCATGCCGAGGCGCTGCTGGTAGTCCAGCCGGTCGACCTTGTAGACCACGCCGTCCAGCTCGAAATCGAGGTCGGGGCGCAAGGTGAGCAGCCGCTCGTGGTGGGCCAGCAGGTCGTCGACGGAGGCGCACGCCGCGGCCGGCTCGTTGGTGGCAAAGCCCCACGACATCAGGCGGTCGCGCACCGCCCCGATGGTGTCGCCCAGGGGGGCGGCCACCTCGCCCCAGGCGTAGGCGAAGAAGCGCAAGGGCCGCTCCGCCGTGATCTTCGGGTCGAGCTGGCGCAGGCTGCCGGCGGCGGCATTGCGCGGGTTGGCGAACACCGGCTTGCCGGCGTCCGCCTGGCGGGCGTTGAGGGCGGCGAAATCGCTGCGCGCCATGTAGACCTCGCCGCGCACCTCCACCAGGTCGGGTGCGTCGGCCGGCAGGGTTTCCGGCAGGCTTGCGATGGTGCGCAGGTTGGCGGTGACGTCCTCGCCCACCGTGCCGTCGCCGCGGGTCGCACCCTGGGCGAAGCGGCGGCCCTCATAGCGCAGGCTGACGGCGAGCCCGTCGATCTTGGGCTCGGCGATGAACACCAGCGGCGCCTCGTCGCCCAGCGACAGGAAGCGGCGGATGCGGGCCACGAACTCCGCCACGTCGCCGGCGGAAAACGCATTGGCGAGCGACAGCATGGGGACGGCGTGGCGCACCTTGCCGAAGGCGTCCGCCGGGGCGGCCCCCACCGTCTGGGTCGGGCTGTCGGGCGTGGCGAGGCCGGGGAACGCCGCCTCCAGGCTCTGCAACCTCCGGAACAGGGCGTCGTAGGCGGCGTCGGAGATCTCCGGGGCGTCCTCCTGGTAGTAGCGCTGGTTGTGGCGGGCCACCTCGGCCGCCAGGGCCGCATGCTCTGCCGCCGCGTCCTCCAGGGAAAGCCGGTCGGCCGGGATCTCGGCAGGGGGATCGGCAGGGGCATCGGCAGGGGCATCGGCAGGGGCATCGGCAGGGCTGCTCGTCACCGGCGGGTCCTTTGCCTGGGTGGGTGGTCTGCCCCATATTCGCGCCTCGCCGGCCGGCAATCCACAACGGGAGCGTCAGGATGCGACGGTTGATCGCCTGGGTGGGCCGCATCGTCCTGGTAACGGCGCTCACCGCGATGATCTGCGTGGCCGTGCTGCTGGGCTACGGCTACGCCATCACCCGCCCCGCCCCGGTGGCCGCCTACGCGCACCCGGCCTCGGCGCGCGACGTGGGGCCGGCGCTGGCGGCCTTGCGGGATGGCGACGGCCGGCTCGACCCCGCGGCCACCCAAGCCGCCTTCGCCGCGGTGGCGGACCGGCTGGAGGGCGTGCGCCTCGTCATGGTGCCGTCCTACTTCTACGACCTGCTGCGCGCCCCCAACGCCATCGGCATCGGCGACTACATGACCGACCAGCGGGCCTGGCTGGAGGCCCAGGGCCTGGCAACGGAGATCACGGCGGCCGATACCGAGGCGGCGGTCGCCACCAATGCCGCGGCGCTGGTGCGCCTGGTGCGGGAGAGCGGGCGGCCGGTGTGCTTCGTCAGCCATTCCAAGGGCGGGCTGGAGGTGCTGGCGGCGCTGATCGCCCTGGCCCCGGCGGAACGCGCGCGGGTGCGCTGCTGGATCGCCCTGCAGGCGCCCTTTTCCGGCAGTCCGCTGGCCGATGTGTGGGCCGGCGATCCGCTCGGCCGGCGCTTCGTCTTCGGCCTGCTGGAGCTGATGGGCGGATCGGCGCAGTCCCTGGTCGACCTCACCACGCCGGTACGCCGGGCGGATCTGGCCCGGCACGACCGGGCGATCGCCGAAGTGGTGGCCGAGGTGCCGGTGCTGGCGGTGGCCGCGCGGCTGACCGATCGCGACGATTGGCGCGCCACCTCGCCCTTCGACCTCTTGCGCCAGTGGATGGAGGCGGGCGGGGCACCGGGGGACGGGGCCGTGCCGGTGGAGTCCGCCATCCTGCCGCACGCCCGCTACGTGGTGCTGGAAGGACTCGACCACGGCGACACGGTGGACGGCGACCGCCCCTTCGGCCCCGTCCTCAGCGACGACGTGGCCTTGATCCAGGCCCTGTTCGCCCTCGTGCTGGACGCCGAATAGGCGTTTCATGTGTGACGGCGCCAGCCCGCCCCCTCGCCCGGCCACCCAATAGTTTACAATGGCTTGGGTGCCCGGGCGGGGGAGCGGGCTGGGATCGCCTGATGAGAAGACCCCCTACACCACGCTGCCGATCACCAGGGCCAGGGCCACCAGCAGGCCGAAATCGCGGTTGGACTTGAAGCGCACCAGGCAGTCCTTGGGGTCGTCCATCTCCCAGAAGGCGACCTGCCAGGCCAGGTGCCAGCCGGTCAGCGCCACCAGCACCGCCACCCATTCGGGCTGGCCGGCCAGCAGCGTCGCGGCGACCATGCCGGCCAGCGCCACCCCGTAGAACGTGCCCACCCAGCGCGGGCTGGTCTCCCCCCACAGCCGGGCCGTGGACTTCACGCCGATCAGCGCGTCGTCCTCCTTGTCCTGGTGGGCGTAGAGCGTGTCGTAGCCGATGGTCCAGGCCACACCGGCGGCGTACAGCACCAGCGGTGGCCAGCCGACGCCGCCGTTGGTTGCCACCCAGCCGACCCAGATGCCCCAGTTGAAGGTGAGGCCGAGGAACGCCTGGGGCCACCAGGTGATGCGCTTCATCAGCGGGTAGGTGACCACCAGAGCCAGCGAAGCGGTGCCCCAGGCCACCGCCGTCCAGTTGAATTGGACGAGCACGAGGAACCCCAGCAGAAGCTGGGCGGCGAGGAAGGCGACGGCACCGTTGAGGGTGATCTCGCCGGCCGGCAGCGGGCGCGTACGCGTACGGGCGACGCGGGCGTCGAAGTCGCGGTCGAGGATGTCGTTGATGGTGCAGCCGGCTCCGCGCATCACCACGGCGCCGATGGCGAACAGCGCGGCATAGTAGAGATCAACCCAGCCGAAACCGCCCGGGCGCGGCGCCAGCGCCAGGCCCCACCAGCAGGGCAGCAGCAGCAGCCACGTGCCGATGGGCCGGTCGAGCCGCGCCAGCCGGGCGTACGGCCGGGCCGGCGGCGGCAGGTGGCGGTCGACCCAGGAGCCCGTCGGGATGTCGCTGCGCGCGTCGCTGCTCATGCCGGGCCCCGGGGGGCGGCGGCGCGGCGCAGCCGGTCGTTGATGGCCTCGCCCAGCCCGGTTTCGGGGATCTCCACCACGGCGATGGCGGCCACCCCCGGCCGGTCGAGCGCTCGCAGATGGGCGAACAGGTTGGCCGCCGCCTCGTGCAGGTCGCCCTCTTCCGACAGGTTGAGCACATGCGGGCCCTTGCGCAGGTCCGGCCCGAAGGTCAGCAGCGCCTCGCCGTCCGCCACATGGCGGGCATTCAGGCGCACCGGGACCGACGGCGCGTAGTGGCTGGACATCTGCCCGGGCGAACGCAGGACGGCGTCGGCCTCGGCCAGCCGGCCGATGGCGCGTTCGATCTCCCCGCGCGTGACCGCCCCCGGCCGCAGCAACCGGGCGGTGGGGCCGGACAGGTCCACCACCGTACTTTCCAGGCCGATCTCCACGCGGCCCGCCGCCAGCACCACGGCGATACGGTCGCCGAGATCGGCCAGCACGTGTTTGGGCGTGGTGGCGCTGACCGTGCCCGAACGGTTGGCACTGGGCGCCGCGATGGGCCGGCCGACGGCGGCCAGCAGGGCGCGCGCCACCGGGTGGGCGGGCACCCGCACGGCGATGGTGTCGAGCCCGGCGGTGGCGAGCCGGCCCACCGGGCAATCGGCGGTGCGCGGCAGCACCAGCGTCAGCGGCCCCGGCCAGAAGGCGTCCGCGAGCTGGTGGGCGCGGTCGTCCATGCGGCCGAGGAGGGAAGCGGCCTGCGTCTCGGCCAGATGGCAGATCAGCGGGTTGAAGCGCGGCCGCGCCTTGGCGGCGTAAAGCTCGGCGATCGCCCGGTCGTTGGTGGCGTCCGCTCCCAGGCCGTAGACTGTTTCGGTGGGAAACGCCACCAGCCGGCCCGCCGCCAGTGCCTGGGCCGCTACGGCAATGCCCTCGGCACCGGGGCTGAGGATGCGCGCTTGGATCTCCGAAGGGGCGGCGGCGGGCATGGCGGGTTCCGGCTGCGGCAGGCTGGTCCCGATCTGTAGCACGAAACCCGCCGCATCAAGGCCCCAGGGTGGGTGATGGCTTGTCCCGCGCGCACCACCTGGGCAGAGTGGCGGGCAAACCATGGGTTGCAGCGGCAAGGGGATCTGGAATGGCGGTGGTAACGGTGGCCCAGCAGAAGGGCGGAGCGGGGAAGACGACGCTGGCCGCACACCTGGCCGTGGCCTTCCGCCAGGCCGGGCGCACGGTGGCGACGGTGGACATCGACCCCCAGGGCAGCCTGACGCGTTGGCACGAGATCCGTGCCGAGCACATGCAGGATATCGACCACAGCCGCATCCAGGGCTGGCGCACCGCCCAGGAGGTGGACCGCCTGTCGCGCCGCCACGACATGGTGGTGATCGACAGTCCGCCCCACGCCGAAACCGAAGCCAAGATCGCCATCAGCAAGGCCAGCCTGGTGCTGCTGCCGGTTCAGCCGAGCCCGATGGACGTGTGGGCCACCCAGCCGACGCTGGACCTGGCGGCCAAGGAAAAGGTGCCGGTGCTGGTGGTGATGAACCGGGTGCCGCCGCGCTCCTCGCTGGCCGACGAGCTGACGGAGACGATTAGCGCCATGGGCGTGCCGGTGGCCGAAACGCGCATCGGCAACCGCGTGTCGCTGGCCAGTGCACTCATGTCCGGGCGCAGCGTCACCGAGGGACACCGCAGCCGCGCGTCGGACGAGATCCGGGCGCTGGCGGCCGAAGTGCTGGCGCGCATCCGCTGAGGACCTTTTTTCACTCTGCGCCGGCCCACGCCCCCACCCGACCGCCCAAACCATTGTAAAATATTGGGTGGCCGGGTGGAGGTGCGGGCTGGAACCGACGAGAATGGCGGTGAAAGGCCCTAGGGTCCGGACTCAATTACCGCATGGCCATGGTTTGTGCAGAAATCGGACAGGACTAGGAGTGAGGAGGATGGACATGCCCACGCATATTCGACGACGAGCGACGCAGTCCTGGCCGATTTCTGCCAAATCCTCCGGACGGCTGGCGGCGTCCCGCCCCACGGCGTTGCCGAGCCCTTGCGGTGAACAGGCACCGCGGCGCGCTCAGCGCCTTGTGGGACCGAACGCCGTCAGCCGCCGTGGCTCATGGGGTAATTGAGTCCGGACCCTAGGTGGCCGGCGGCGGCCGGGGCGTCACAGAACTTTCTGCGACCGAACAGCGGAGGCGGCGCGTGTGAGGGATGGAACGGGCAGCGTGCCCCATCCCCCCACACGGAGGACCACCCCATGAACCGCATCCTTCTCGGCATCGCCGCGGCGGCCCTCATCGCCACCACCGCGGTCCCCAGCTACGCCCAGCGCGAGCGCGGCTGGCAGGGCGAGATCACCGGCCAGAACGGCGCCACGGTCCATATCGACCGCGACGTGACCGCCGGCGGCGGCCAGCGCTTCGGCAGCACCGCCATCGTCGGCCCCGGCGGCGGCACCACGACCATCGACCATGTCGGCGTACATGGCGGCGGCGCCGGCCACGGCAACACCGTCGTCACCGGGCCCGAGGGCAACGCCTGGGTGCGCGACACCCACTGGCACCGCACCGACGGCGGCGTGCACGTCGATCGCACGGTGACCGGGCCTTACGGCAACACGCGCGGCGGCTCGGCTGAGTTCTGGCAGTCCATCGAAGGCCGCTGAGCCCCGTGGAGGGCGGCGGCGGGCGAGATCACGGCCGCCGCCCCCTTTACCCGAGGCAGCGAACCGCCTATCTCCGGAGGTCCGTTTGCGAACCGAAGGAAGCCCCCGCGGATGCGCGCCGAACTGCAAGGCCTGGTCGATGACATCAAGCAGTCGCTGGAACTGCTGAGGAGGTCTCTTTGACTGGGATGCCGCCCTGCGCCGGCTGGACGAGCTGAACGCCCACGCCGAGAACCCCAATCTGTGGAACGACCCGGAGCGCGCCCAGGCGCTGATGCGGGAGCGCACGCGGCTGGATGACGCCATCACCTCCATCCGCCGCATGGAGACCGACCTGGACGACACCGTCGAGCTGATCGAGCTGGGCGAGGCCGAGGGCGACGACGGCGTGGTGGACGAGGCGGAGGCCCTGCTGGTCGCGCTGAAGACCGATGCGGCGGCGCGCCAGTTGGAAAGCCTGCTGTCCGGCGAGGCCGACGCCAACGACTGCTACCTGGAAGTCAACGCCGGGGCCGGCGGGACGGAAGCCCAGGATTGGGCGGAAATGCTGGTGCGCATGTATTCCCGCTGGGCGGAAGCCCACGGCTACAAGGTGAACTGGCTGGATGAGAACCCCGGCGAAGAGGCGGGCATCAAGTCCGCCACCCTGGAGGTCAAGGGCAACAACGCCTATGGCTGGCTGAAGACGGAAAACGGCGTGCACCGGCTGGTGCGCATCAGCCCGTTCGACAGCCAGGCGCGCCGCCACACCAGCTTCGCGTCGGTCAGCATCTCGCCGGTGATCGACGACAGCATCGAGATCACCATCGACGACAAGGACCTGCGCGTGGACACCTATCGCGCGTCCGGTGCCGGCGGCCAGCACGTCAACCGCACCGACAGTGCGGTGCGCATCACCCACCTGCCGTCGGGCATCGTGGTGCAGTGCCAGAACGACCGCTCCCAGCACCGCAATCGCGCCACCGCCATGGGCATGCTGCGCGCAAAGCTCTACGAGGCGGAGCTGAAGAAGCGCGAGGACGCCGCCCAGGCGGAGGCCGACGCCAAGACCGACATCGCCTGGGGCCACCAGATCCGCTCCTACGTGCTGCAGCCCTACCAGATGGTGAAGGACCTGCGTACGGGCGTGGAAACGGGCAACTCGGGTGCTGTGCTGGACGGCGACCTGGACCCCTTCCTGCAAGCGGCCCTGGCCGCCAAGGTCTATGGCACGGAGGAGGAGGCGGAGGGGTAGGCCGCCAGTCTCGCCGCCACCGCCGCAAACAACCGCTCTACCCGCGCCCGGTTGGCGCCGACATCGCCGTGTCCATAGTGCGAGCGGCTGAGCACCGCCAGCGTGCTGCGCGGCTGCCCGTCCGCCGGGTCGAGCGCGATGAAGCGCACCGTCAGGGTGTCGGGGAAGCGCAGCAGCGGCGTGCGCGCCTCGTAAGCCCACTGGGTGTCGCCATCTGACAGTGCGGGCAGGGGGGTGACATGGGGCAGATCGGCCATCGCCGCCCGCCACGCCGCGCGCAGCTCGTCCATCGATACCGGGAACACGGGGCTTTCGGCATCCTGGCGGCCGTCGCACCAGCCGTCCGGGCAGACGAGATGGCTGTTCGGCGTGACGACCTCCGGCGGGTCTGAAAAATCCACCGGCGGGTGGCCGACCGGCCCCAGCAGCGTTTCCCACACCGCGTCGCGGCCCACCGCAACGGCCAGGCCGAAATAGCCCAGCACCGGCACCGCGACGAGGACGGCGAGAGCGATCAGAAACGTCGACATGAGGGCTCGGGCGGACGGTTGGGCCATATCCGGGACATGCGCGGCGCCGGCGCTTCGGCAAGTCCCCGTCCGACGCCGCCGTCGCACATGGGCAGTTTTCCCAGCGGGCGAGACGCCGCACACTGCGCCTCCCGTCCCCTGCCCGCGAGACCCCGCCATGCCCGCCGCCCCGTCCACCCCCCGCCGCGGCGCCGGCCCGCTCGGCATCGCCGGCTGGTGCCTCTACGACTGGGCCAATTCCTCGGTCAACACGGTGATCGGCACCTTCGTCTTCGCGGTCTACTTCGCCGCCGGGGTGGTGGGCGACCAGACCCAGGGCAGCGCCATGTGGAGCACCATGATCGGCGTGTCGGGCCTCGCCATCGCCGTGCTCAGCCCGGCACTCGGCGCCATCGCCGACCACACCGGCCGGCGCAAGCCCTGGCTCGCCGGGCTCCTCGCCCTCACCGTGGGACCGACGGCGCTGCTGTGGTTCGCCACGCCCGATCCCGGCTCCATCTGGCTGGTGCTGGGCCTGGTGTTCGTCGCCAATCTCGGCCTGGAGCTGGGAGTGGTGTTCTATAACGCCATGCTGCCGGATGTGGCGACACCCCGGATGACCGGGCGGGTGAGCGGCTGGGCCTGGGGGGTGGGTTATGCCGGCGGGCTCGCCTGTCTGGCGGTGGCCCTGCTCGGCCTGGTGGGGCTGGGCGACACGCCCGCCTGGTTCGGCCTGCCGACGGACAATGCGGAGAACGTGCGCGCCACCGCGCTCTTGGTGGCCGCCTGGTTCACCGTGTTCTCGCTGCCGCTGTTCTTGTGGACGCCCGACCAGCCGGCCACCGGCACCGGCCTTTCCGCCGCGGTGCGCCGCGGGCTGGCGGACCTGTGGCGCACGCTGAAGTCCCTGCCCGGCCACGGCAACCTGGTGCGCTACCTGATCGCGTCCGCCCTCTACCGCGATGCCATCATCACCATTACCGCGGTGGGCGGGCTCTATGCGTCGGACACTTTCAACATGGGGTTCGACGAGATCATCCTGTTTGCCATCGGCCTCAACGTCACCGCCGGGCTGGGGGCCATCGCGTTTGCCTGGGTGGACGACTGGCTGGGGCCGAAGCGCACCATCCTGATTGCGCTGGTGGGGCTGATCGCCACCGGCGCGCCGATCCTGGTGATCAGCGAGTCCTCCACGTTCATCGCGCTGGCGCTGGGGCTCGGCATCTTCTTCGGGCCGGCCCAGGCGGCCAGCCGGACCATGATGGTGCGCCTGGCCCCGCCGGACCAGGAGGCAGAGTTCTTCGGGCTCTACGCCTTCGCCGGCAAGTCGGTGGCGTTCCTCGGACCGGTGGCGTTCGGCGCGGTCACCGCCCTGTCGGGCACCCAGCGCCTGGGGCTGGCCACCATCCTGGTGTTCGTCGTGGCGGGTGGGCTGCTGCTGGCGACGGTCAAGGAGCCACGCCGCGGCTGACCCACCGGCCACACCGTTTCACGTGAGACACTCCGCCGGAGCCGTACGACGGAGCCGCGTTTGCCTGAAGGCGAAGCTGCGCTACGGCCGCGGTGCGTGCTTGTTCAAGATGCGCTGCAGGGTGCGCCGGTGCATGCGCAGGCGCCGGGCGGTTTCCGACACGTTGCGGTCGCACTGCTCGAACACCCGCTGGATGTGCTCCCAGCGCACCCGGTCGGCCGACATGGGGTGATCGGGCGGCGGCGGCAGCGCTTGGCCTTCGCGCGCCTTCAGGGCGGCGTCCACCTGGTCGGCGTCGGCGGGCTTGGCGATGTAGTCCACCGCCCCGGCCTTCACGGCGGCCACCGCGGTGGCGATGTTGCCGTAGCCCGTGAGCATGACGATGCGGGCATCGTCCCGTGCGGTCTGGATCGCCGGCACCAGGTCGAGCCCGTTGCCGTCCTCCACGCGCAAGTCGAGCACCGCGTAGGCCGGCGGCGACTGGCGGATCATGGCCTGGGCCTCGGCCACCGACTCCGCGGCCATCACCGCATAACCGCGCTTTTCCATGGCCCGGGCCAGGCGGTTACGGAACGCCGTGTCGTCATCGACGATCAGCAGGCTGTTCGGCGCATCGCGCGGCGGCAGCTCCGCCAAGCCAATATGCCCATGCGTATCCATCGATCAAACCCGTTCCTCGAATCTTTCGCGGGGCCACTCCACCATAACATGAGCCCCCCCTCGACGTACGTTGGAAAAGCGGACCTCCGCTCCCGTGCGGCCGAGCAGGGCGACGGCGATGAAAATGCCGAGGCCCATATGCTCGCCCGATCCGGTCCCGTTGCCATTGGAGCGTCCGGAGACGTACGGCTCGCCCAGGCGGTGGATGATGCCGGGCGGGTAGCCGGGGCCGTCGTCCAAGATCACGATACTCACGTCCTCTTTGCTCCACTCCGCACGCACGGATACGCAAGTGCGCGCAAATTGGATCGCGTTTTGCAGGAGATTTCCCAGCCCGTGCACCATTTCCGCCCGCCGCGGCGCCAGCGGCGGGCGCGAAGCATCGCGCGCTGCCACCTCCAGGCGCAGCTCCTTGCCGGGCTGGGAAAAGGGCCTTGCCGCCGTCTCGATCAGGGTTGCCAGGGTCAGCCGTTCGAAGGAGTCGTCCACGTCGCGGCTGGGATCGCGGGTCAGGCGGGCGAGGATGTCCCGGCAGCGCCGCGCCTCGTTGACCAGCAGGCGGGCATCGGCGTGCAGGTCTCCGGCATCGGGGCAGCGCGCGGCCAGGTCGTCGGCCAGTTCGGTGGCGGCCAGCACGATGGTGCCGAGCGGCGTGCCGAGTTCGTGGGCCGCCGCCGCGGCGAGCCCGCCGACCGCCGAGACCTGCTGCTCGCGAGCCAGCGCCAGGCGGGTTTCCGCGAGGGCTGCGGTGGTCTTGCGGGCCTCCTCCGCCACCCGCCAGACATAGGCGGAGACGAACACCGTGGCCAAGGTCATGGCCACCCACACGCCCACCCGGTAGGTGAGGTCGGCGGATTCCGCCGGTACCGATTGCGGCCATGGCAGCGGGTAGGGCCACACCGTGAGCACGGCGATGCAGACCACGGTCATCCCCGTCAGCAACGCCGTGCGCCGGCCCGACAGCACCAGCGACGCCACCATCTGCGGGGCCAGCAGCAGCAGCACGAAGGGGTTGGCGATGCCGCCCGTGAGGAACAGCAGGGCGGAGAGCTGGAAGATGTCGTAGGCTAGGAACAGCGAGGCTTCGCGGTCGGGCAGGGCGGAGTTGGGCCGGCCCTGGGCGGTCGCCGCCACGTTGAGGGCGACCGACGCGCCGATCACCGCCAGGGACGGCAGTACCGGCAACTCGCAGGTCAGCCAGTAGCGCACCACCAGGATGGTCAGCGTCTGCCACACCAGGGCGATCCAGCGGATGTTTATGAGCGTGCGCCGGCGCAGGCGGCCCATCAGCTCGGGCATGGCCGATTCGAACGCGCTGGGGGCGACTTCCGTCACGGCCATGGGCGGCACTCTCCTGTGGCGGCCATGGCAAAGCCGGCCGCGGGCCGTGGTCGTTTCGCGCACCCAGGAGCATGCGCCGCGTCGGACTGGCTCCGAAATCCCGGAAAGGGCTCTATGTTACAGCACATGGAGACCGAGACACCGCCACCAAGCGCCGCACCGGCCATCCGCGTGCGCGACCTCACCAAGACGTTCGGAACGGTGCGGGCGGTCGATGCCGTGTCGTTCACCATCGGCCGCGGCCGGACCGTGGGCCTGCTGGGCGGCAACGGTGCCGGCAAGACCACCACCATCAGCATTCTGCTCGGCTTGCTCCTGCCCACGGCGGGTGCCGTCGAGGTGCTGGGGATCGACATGTTGCGCCACCGCTTCGCAGCGCTCGGCCGCATGAACTTCTCCTCGCCCTACGTGGAGCTCCCGCATCGGTTGACCGTGCGGGAAAACCTGACCATTTACGCCCATCTCTACGGCATTGCACGGGTTGCCGACCGGGTGGCCGAGCTGATCGAGGACCTCGATCTCGCCGCCGTGGCCGGGCGCATGAGCGGCAAGCTGTCGGCCGGCCAGAAGACGCGGGTGGCGCTGGCGAAGTCGCTGATCAACCGGCCCGAGGTGCTGCTGCTCGACGAGCCCACGGCCTCCCTCGACCCCGACACGGCCGACTGGGTGCGCACCTACCTGGAACGCTACTGTGCGGCGGCAGGGGCGACGATGCTGTTGGCCAGCCACAACATGGCGGAGGTGGAGCGCATGTGCGACGACGTGCTGATGATGCGCCGTGGCCGCATCGTCGACCAGGGGCCGCCGGCCGCACTGATCGAACGCTACGGCCGTACCACCCTGGAAGAGGTGTTCCTCGACATCGCCCGCCGTGGAGCGGCGGCATGACCCCCGACCGCGGAGACGGGCCGGCTGGCGCTGTGCCTCGCGCACCGGCCACGCCGGCTCTGCCGGAACATGCGCCCGGCCCGCCGGTGCCGCCGGGTTCGCCGCTGCGCCGCATCTCCGCGGTGATCCTGCGCTACTGGTTCCTGCTGCGGGGCTCCTGGCCGCGTCTGCTTGAGCTGGCCTACTGGCCGACCATCCAGATGGTGCTGTGGGGCTTCATCACGCTGAACCTGGTGGGCGACAGTAGCTGGGTCAGCCAGTCCTTCGGCGTGCTGATCTCCGGCGTTCTGCTGTGGGACGTGCTGTTCCGCGGCCAGCTCGGCTTTTCCCTGTGCTTCCTGGAAGAGCTGTGGAGCCGCAACCTCGGCCACCTCTTCGTCAGCCCGCTGCGTCCCCATGAGTGGCTGGTGGCGATGATGACCATGAGCCTGGTGCGTACGCTGATCGGCATCGTCCCAGCCTGCCTTCTGGCCATCGTCTTCTACGGCTGGAACGTGTTTTCCATCGGCTTCCCGCTGGTGGGGTTCTTCGCCTGCCTGCTCGTCACCGGCTGGTGGATGGGCCTCATCATCACCGCCCTGATCTTGCTGCTGGGGCTGGGGGCGGAAAGCCTGGCCTGGCTGATCGTCTTCCTGTTCGCGCCGATCAGCGCCATCTACTACCCCGTCGACGTATTGCCGCCGGCACTGCAGTGGCTCGCCTACGCCCTGCCGCCGGCCCATGTGTTCGAGGGCATGCGATCGGTCCTGTTCGGCCACGGCATGGCGTGGGGCCATCTCATCGCCGCAATCGGCCTGAATATCGCCTATCTGGCGCTGGGGGCCGGTGTGTTCCTGGTGTCGTTTCACACGGCGCGCCGTCAGGGCGCGCTGCTTCAGCAAGGCGAGTAGCAGAGGAACCTTGACGGTTGCGCAGCGTTCAATCCGGTACGCCGCCTTTGGACGCGGGCGCCGCGGTGGCCTTGACGGCCACGGGGTTCCCAAGCCCAATGACGCCTGAGTGACCCATTCCACACCTCACAGCGAGACGGGGGAGACCATGAAGAAGACCACCACTGCGGCCGCCTTGGTGTGCGCCGCCCTGGCGATCCAAGGGTGCCAGAGCCCGGGACAGAACACTCTGGCCGGAGCTGGCCTGGGCGCACTGGGCGGTGCGGCCCTGGGCACGCTGGCCGGGGGCAATGACACCCGCAACGCCCTCATCGGCGCTGGCATCGGTGCACTGGCGGGCGGCGCCATCGGCAACTACTTCGACCAGCAGGAAGCCACGCTGCGCCAGAACCTGCAGGGCACCCCGGTGGACGTGCAGCGCCAGGGCGATGTGCTGCTGCTGAACATGCCGGGCGGCGTGACCTTCCAGACGGGCTCGGCGCAGATTTCGCCGCAGTTCTACGGCACGCTCAACCAGATCGCGGCGACGCTGAACCAGTACCCGCAGACGCTGATCGAGGTGGCCGGCCACACCGACAGCACTGGCGATGCCGCCTTCAACCAGCAGCTTTCCGAAGAACGGGCGCGGGCCGTCGGCAACTACCTGATCCAGCAGGGCGTGCTGCCGGCGCGCATCTTCACGGTCGGCTACGGCGAGACCCGGCCGGTGGCCGACAACGCCACGCCGCAGGGCCGCCAGGCCAACCGCCGCGTGGAGATGGTGATCCGTCCGTTCACCTGATCGGCCGCCCGGCGGGTCCGCAGCACTTCGGCGCTGCGGGCCGGGACCACGGACAGTACGGGAGCCGCGGCCAGGATCTGGCCGCGGTTTCCTTTTTTGGGATCGGCCGGTTATCGGTTAGGGCGGTTTTGACCGCCATTGAATCGGTTGCAGCCGCACCCCCACCCAGCCGCCCAATTCAGCATACTGTCGTTGGGCGGGGGGATGGGAGTGTGGGCTGGGGCAGCTCGATCAGAAAATGCACTAGATCCGCGCCTTGACCGCCGCGGTCGCGGGATCGCCGGTGTTGGGCGTGCCGTGGGGTTCGATCAGCAGGATATGCGCCTCTTCGGCCGCCACCGGCCGGTGCTGCATCCCCTGGGGCACCACGAACAGCTCGCCCGGCCCCAGCTCCACGTTGCCGGCCTCGGTCTCGATGGTCAGCCGGCCGTCCAGCACCAGGAAGAAATCGTCGGTGTCGGCATGGGAATGCCAGACGAACTCGCCCTTCACCTTGACCACCATGATGTCGTGGCCGTTGAAGGTGCCGACGATCTTCGGCGACCAGTGCTCGGTGAAGCTGGCGAGCTTGGCCGCCAGGTCGACCGACTCCGGTGCGCTTGTCGCCATGGCGGCCTCAGCCGCCGACCGAGAACACCGTGCTGCCGGTGGTCTTGCGCGCCTGCAGGTCGCGGTGGGCCTCAGCGGCGTCGGCCAGCGGATAGACCTGGTTGACCGGGATTTTCACCGCACCGTTGGCCACCACCTCGAACAGGGCGGCGGCACTGTTCACCAGGTCCTCGCGGCTCGCCGTATAGGTCATCAGCACCGGCCGGGTGACGTAGAGCGAGCCCTTCTGCGACAGCGTGATCAGGTCGACCGGGCCCACCGCACCCGACGCATTGCCGAAGCTGACCATCATGCCGCGCGGGCTGAGGCAGTCAAGCGAGCCCGCCCAGGTGTCCTTGCCGACGCCGTCATAGACCACGGGCACGCCCTTGCCGCCGGTGAGTTCCCGCACCCGCTCCACGAAGTTTTCCGTGCGGTAGTTGATGACGTGCGTGGCGCCGTGGGCGCGGGCCTGTTCGGCCTTTTCGTCCGATCCCGCGGTGCCGATCACCGTGACGCCGAGATGGCGCGCCCACTGGCAGGCGATCAGCCCGACGCCGCCGGCCGCGGCGTGGAACAGGATGGTCTGGCCGGGCTGGACGGGATAGGTGCGGCACAGCAGGTATTCCACCGTCATGCCCTGCAGCATCATGGCGGCGGCGGTCTTGTCGTCGATGGCATCGGGCAGTGCCACCGCCCGGTCGGCCGGCATCACCCGCATCTCGGCATAGGCACCCAGCGGGCCGACGCCGTAGGCCACCCGGTCGCCCACCTTCAGGTCGCTGACGCCATGGCCGATCTTGTCCACCACCCCGGCGGCTTCCAGGCCGATGCCGCTGGGCAGCTCCACCGGGTAGAGGCCGCTCCTGTGGTAGGTGTCGATGTAGTTGAGGCCGACGAAGGTGTGGCGCACGCGGATTTGGCCGGGGCCGGGATCGCCCACCTCCACGTCTTCCCAGCGCAGAACCTCGGGGCCGCCGGTTTCATGGATGCGGATGGCTTTGGTCATCGTCGGATCTCCAAAAAAGCTCTAGCCGGTGAGGCCGAGCCGGGCCAGCAGGTCCGGCCCCGGCCCGCCGGGCCGCTCACCGGCTACGTCGGCCCCTTCATGGGCGAGCAGCCAGCGTTTGGTTGGCAGCCCGCTGCCGCCGGAATACATGCCGATCCGGCCATGGGCCGCCAGCACCCGGTGGCAGGGGATGAGGATGGGGATAGGATTGTGGGAGCAGGCACCGCCCACCGACCGGGCGCTGCCGCCGGCACGGTCGGCCAGCTCGCCATAGGACAGGGTTTCGCCCGGCGGGATGCGCGCCATTTCCTCCAGCACGCGCCAGCGATACGCGGTGACGTTGGGGGCCAGCGGCAGGTCGTCGGGCAGCGGGATGGCGCGGTCGACATAGGCGGCAAGCCAGGCGGCCGCCCGGTCCGCCACGGCGGACTCACCGGTGGCCGGCCCCGCGGCCCCCCAAACGAGCGTGCGCACCGCACCGCCTGCCACCGTGAGGGAGAGCGGCCCCAGGGGGCTATTCACCACCCGCCGGGCCACCGTGCTGCCCGGGCCTGCGTGGGATGCCGCAACGAACTGTGCCATGGATCCGTCCTATGCCGGCTCCGCCTCCGGCGCAAGGGCGGCCCGCAGCGCTGCGGCCTCGGTGATGGGCGGCTGGCAGGTCATGCCGCGGCACAGATAGGCGGCGGGGCGGCCGTCGACCGGTCCTTTCCCCGCGGCGGGATGGCCGGGCGGCAACGCGGCGGCGTCGGGCACCAGCAAGAACACCCGGTTGGGCAGGGAGAGATCGAGCACGGCGCGGGCCAGGTCCTCGGCCGCCGGGCCGTCGCCCACCACGACCACGATCACGGCGCTCGCCATCAGCTCTACGGCGTTGAGGTAGGTGGCGAGCGGGAAGAAGTTGCGCGCCAGCTCCCCGGCGAAGGCGGTCGCCAGGTCCTGTGCCCGCCGGGCGTAGGCCGAGTCGCCGGTGAGCACGAACAGCCGCGCCAGCACCTCCAGCATCATGGCGTTGCCGCTGGGCGTGGCGGCGTCGTGCGCCGACTTGGTGCGCACGATCAGCGCTTCGGCGTCGTCGGCGGTGAAGAAATAGCCGCCGTCCGTGGTGTCCCAGAAGTGGCGGTTGGCCGCCGCCGCCAGGTCGCGGGCCGTGGTTAGGCAGGCGGCGTCGCCGGTCGCTTCGAACAGGGCCAAGGCGGCGCGCGCCATGGCGGCGTGATCGTCCAACAGGCCCACGGCGGTGGTGCGGCCGAGCCGCCAGGCATGCTGCAGGCGGCCGTCGACGACCAGGTCGCGGAGCACCGCGTCGAAAGCGCTGCGGGCGAGACCCACCCAGTCGGGGCGGTCGAAGGCCAATCCGGCCTGGGCGAGGGCGGCAATCATCAGCCCGTTCCAGTCGGCCAGCACCTTGTCGTCCCAGCCGGGGCGCACGCGCCGGGCCCGCCGGGCGAGCAGCGCGGCACGGGCTTCGGCCAGCCGGGCCTCGGTATCGGGATCTTCCAGCCCCGGCGCCAAGCCGCGGGTGAGGATGGTCTTGCCCTCCCAGTTGCCGCCCGCGGTAACGCCGTAGACGCGCTTCAGCTCCGCCGCATGGTCCGCCAGCCCGGCATCGGCCAGGGCGGTGTCGATCTCCGCTTCGGTCCAGACATAGAACTTGCCCTCTTCGCCCTCGCTGTCGGCGTCCAGCGTGGCGGCAAAGGCGCCGTTGGCGGCAATCATCTCGCGGATGAGCCAGTCGACGGTTTCCGCAGCCCGGGCGGCATAGAGCGGGTCGCGCGTGTCCTGCCAGGCGTGGGCGAGCAGCTCCAGAAGCTGGGCGTTGTCGTACAGCATCTTTTCGAAGTGCGGGACGAGCCAGGCCGCGTCGGTGCTGTAGCGGGCGAAGCCGCCGCCCAGATGGTCGTAGATGCCGCCCTGGCACATGCGGGTCAGCGTCACCAGCACGCAGTCGCGCGGGCCCGTCAGGTTCTCCCCGCGGCGCCGCCAGGCGCGCCACAGGAGCGCCAGGATGGGGCACTGTGGGAACTTGGGCGCACCGGCGATGCCGCCATGAGTAAGATCGAACTCGCGGGCAAAGCGCAGGGCGATGTCGTCCAGCACTTTTAATTCGAACGGCCCGCCGGTCTGGTTTTGCGAGAGGGTGGCAAGGCCGCCGGCAAGGGCATTCACATTGTGGGCTACGCGGTCGGGCTCGCCGGCGTAGGTGTCTGCGATGGCCTTCAGCACAGTAGGAAAACCGGGCCGGCCATGGGCATCGACCGGGGGAAAGTAGGTGCCACCCCAGAAGGGCTTGCCGTCGGGCGTAAGGAACATGGTGAGCGGCCAGCCACCCTGCTGGCCCATCATGGCAAGAGCCGTCTGGTAGATGGTGTCGATGTCCGGGCGTTCCTCGCGGTCCACCTTGATGTTGACGAAGCGGGCGTTCATCAGGGCCGCGATGTCCGGGTTCTCAAAGCACTCGTGGGCCATCACGTGGCACCAGTGGCAGGCGGCGTAGCCCACCGAGAGCAGGATCGGCTTGTTTTCCGCTTGCGCGCGGGCGAGGGCGGCCGGTCCCCAGGCCATCCAGTCCACGGGGTTATCGGCGTGCTGCAGCAGATAGGGGCTGGTTTCCTGGGCGAGGCGATTGGCCATGGGCGCGCGTCCGCGTATCGGGGGAGCCGGCGTGGGGCGTGCGCGGCATGGGGCTCGGCATGGGGCCCGACATGGGGCCTGGCGTCGGGCCCGGCGAAGGGGTCCAGCAAAGGGGCTAAGGGTAGCCTGGACGTCCCGTGCCGGCTTGTCCACCGCCGGTAAAGCGGCGGCCGCACGCACGGCGGCACTGTCAGGGGCCGGAAAACCGTTGGCAACTCTACAATTTACTGGATTCCGTTGAGTTCTCCGGGTCAGATCGATAGGTCCGGCAAGGGGCGCGCACCGAGAGGCCACGGGCGGCAGCGGGCCGAGACGATCGGAGAGGGACGCCGATGCAGATCACCATCAATGTCGACTGCACGCCGGAGGAAGCGCGCGTCTTCCTCGGCCTGCCCGATGTGCAGCCCCTGCAGCGCGCGGTGATGGCGGAGCTGGAGCAGCGCATGCGCGCCAACCTGTCGGCCATCGATCCGGAAACCCTGATGAAGACCTGGCTGCCGTTGGGGCTGCAGAACGTGGAGCAGGTGCAGCGCTTTTTCTGGAACCAGCTCATGGGCGGCAGCAAGCCGGGCGACAGCAAAGGGTAGCGGGAGTGGCGGATCGGACGTTCGTTCGCTCCGGACGTCAGACGGGAAACGATCGTCTGATCCAAAAATCACTTTAAAATCATATAATTACGAGTATCCCTTCGAGTCTGAAGCTCACGTGGAACCTGGGTTCGAGACCGTGCGAACTTCGGAAGCGGGACACTAGGGTCCGGACTGGCGATGACGGGCAAGTCGGGGCGCGATGGCGCCTCCCATACGATCTTCGCGGTGTCGAGCGGGGCGATGCCGTCGGGCGTGGCGGTGGTGCGGGTGAGCGGCCGTTCGGCGCGGCGTGCCATCGCGGCGCTGGCGCCGCCCGTGCCGGAGCCGCGGCGGGCGGCCCTGCGACGGATCGGCCCGGCCAGCGATGCCATCGACCGCGGCCTGGTGCTGTGGTTCCCCGCGCCCGGCAGTGCCACCGGCGAGGATGTCGCGGAATTCCACGTGCATGGCGGGCGCGCGGTGGTGGGCGCCCTGGTGGACGCGCTGGGCGGTGTGGCCGACCTGCGGCCGGCGGAACCGGGCGAGTTCACCCGCCGCGCCGTGCTGAACGGCCGTATGGACCTGACGGAAGCCGAGGCGGTGGCGGACATGGTGGCGGCCGAAACCGCCCTGCAGCGCCGCCAGGCCCTGCGCCAGATGGGCGGCGCCCTGCGCGAGCGCTACGATGGCTGGCGCGCGCGGCTGGTGGCGGCCCTGGCGCATCTGGAGGCTGACCTGGATTTCCCCGACGAGGATCTGCCGCCGGGCATCGCTGCGGGTGTGGCATTTGAGGTGGCGGCGCTGGTGGACGAGATCGCCAGCCATCTGGACGACGGCGGCGCTGCAGAGCGCCTGCGCAGCGGTGTGGCGGTCGCCATCCTGGGTCCGCCGAACGCCGGAAAATCGAGCCTTCTCAATCGGTTGGCGAGGCGGCCCGCAGCCATCGTCTCGCACATCGCCGGTACCACCCGCGATGTGGTGGAGGTGCATCTCGACCTCGCCGGGCTGGCCGTGGCGCTGTGGGACACCGCGGGCCTGCGCGAGGACGGCGGCGACGAGATCGAGGCCGAAGGCATGCGACGCAGCCTGGAACGGGCCGGGTCTGCCGATCTGCGGCTGGTGGTGCTGGACGGGGCCGGGTGGCCGGAGGTGCCGGCGGCGACGGCGGCGGTGATGGCCGCGGCCGACGTGGTGGTGTGGAACAAGGCCGATCTCAGGGCCGATCTCAGGGCCGATCCCGGCGCAGTGGCGGATCCGCCGGCGATGGAAGGGCCGGTGCTGTGGGTCTCTGCCCTCACCGGCGCCGGGCTGCCTGAGCTGGAGGCGGTTCTGGCGGAGCGGGCGGGCGGTCTGGCGGCGCTGGCGGCCGGGCTGGGACCGACGCGCACGCGCCACAGGTCGGCCCTGGAGGACACGCGCGCGGCCCTTACCCGGGCGCTCGCCACCGCCGAGGCGGAACTGGCGGCGGAAGACCTGCGGGTGGCGGCCACGGCGCTTGGCCGCATCACCGGGCGGATCGATGTGGAAGAGTTGCTGGACGCGGTGTTCGCGGAATTCTGCATCGGCAAGTAGGGGGCCGTTGGCCGGGGGCGGTGTCGGGGCGGTGTCGGGGCGCCGGTGCCGCCTCACCATCTTGTGGGGTTGGGTTTTGACTTGCTCCAAGCCGCTTCCTACAGTCCGCGCCATGGATGGGATCGACGTCATCGTCGTGGGGGGCGGGCACGCCGGCTGCGAAGCCGCGGCGGCAGCCGCGCGGCTGGGGGCGGCCACCCTGCTGGTCACGCACAAGCGCGAGACCATTGGCGCCATGTCGTGCAACCCCGCCATCGGCGGGCTCGGCAAGGGGCATCTGGTGCGCGAGATCGATGCCCTGGACGGGCTGATGGGGCGTGCCATCGACCGGGCGGGCATCCAGTTCCGCGTGCTCAACCGTTCCAAGGGGCCGGCGGTGCGTGGCCCCCGCGCCCAGGCCGACCGGGCGCTTTACCGGACCGCCATGCGGGAGCTGCTGGACGACCAGCCGGGGCTGACCATCCTGGACGCCGCGGTGGAGGACCTGCGGGTGCGCGGCGGTCGCTGCTGCGGCGTAGTGCTGGGCGACGGGCGGGAGATCGCCGCCGGAGCCGTCGTGCTCACCACCGGCACCTTTCTGAAGGGTATGGTCCATATCGGCATGGACACGTGGCCGGCCGGCCGGATGGGCGAGGCGCCGGCGATCGGTCTGGCCGACACCCTGGCGCGGCTGGGCTTCGCGCTGGCGCGGTTGAAAACCGGCACGCCGCCGCGGCTGGATGGCCGCACCATCGACTGGGCCGGGCTGGAGGTGCAGCCGGGCGACGATCCGCCGGAGCCGTTCTCGACCCTGACCGAACGCATCACCACGCCGCAGGTGGTGTGCCATGTGACCCATACGACCGAGGCGACTCACGCCGCCATCCGCGCCAACCTCGACCGGGCGCCGCTCTACAGCGGCCAGATCCAGGGAGTGGGGCCGCGCTACTGCCCGTCGATCGAGGACAAGGTGGTGCGCTTTGCCGACAAGCCCCACCACCAGATCTTCCTGGAGCCGGAGGGGCTGGACGACTCCACCGTCTATCCCAACGGCATCTCCACCTCGCTACCGGCGGATGTGCAGGCGGCCGTGGTGGCAAGCATCCCCGGACTGGAGCGGGCCGCCATCCTGCGGCCGGGCTACGCCATCGAATACGACCATGTGGACCCGCGGGAGCTGTCGCCGGGGCTGGAGACCAGGCGGTTGCCGGGCCTGTTCCTCGCCGGCCAGATCAACGGCACCACGGGATACGAGGAGGCGGCGGCCCAGGGGGTGATGGCGGGCCTCAATGCCGCGCGGCGCTGTGCGGATTCCGCCGCCGAGCCGGTGACGGTGGACCGGGCCGATGCCTATATCGGTGTGCTGATCGACGATCTCGTCACCCGCGGCGCGCCGGAACCCTACCGCATGTTCACCTCGCGGGCGGAATACCGGTTGCGGCTGCGCGCGGACAATGCCGATCAACGGTTGACGCCTCTGGGCATTGCGGTGGGCTGTGTTGGCGAAGAGCGGCGCACAGCCTTCATCGCCAAGCGGGCGGTGCTGGCGGCAACCCGCGAACTGGTGCGCACGCTGTCGCTGACGCCGCCGCAGGCGGCCGGCCACGGGTTGGAGGTGAACCAGGACGGCCAAGTGCGCACGGCCTTCGATCTGCTGCGGCTGCCAGGGGTGGACGTGGCGCGGCTCGCCCAGGTGTGGCCGGATCTGGCCGCGGTCCCGCGGGAAGCGGCCGAGCAGATCGAAATCGATGCGCGGTATGCCGGCTATCTGGAGCGGCAAGAGGCGGACATCCTGGCATTCCGCAGGGACGAAGGGCTGCGCTTGGCCGCGGACATCGATTTCCGGCAGATCGGCGGGCTGTCGGCCGAAGTGGCCGGCATTCTAGACCGGGTGCGCCCGGCGACCTTGGGGGCGGCAGGGCGGCTGCCGGGCGTCACCCCGGCGGCCCTGGTGGCGCTGCTGCGGCATGTGCGGCGGGATGCAGGCCGCGCCTCGGCGTGACCCCGCTGTCGCCCGACGCGTTCGCCGCCGAACTCGGCGTTTCACGTGAAACACTCGGCCGGTTCGAGACTTACGCCCGACTCCTCAGACATTGGCAGACCCGTATCAACCTGGTGGGGCGGGCCACGCTGGACGACCTGTGGCGCCGCCATTTCCTCGACAGCGCCCAGCTTCTCCCCCTCATGCCGCCGGGTGCCCGGACCCTCGTGGATCTGGGCTCCGGCGCCGGCTTTCCCGGCCTGGTCCTGGCGCTTCTCGGCGTGCCGGAGGTGACGCTGATCGAGTCCGACCAGCGCAAGGCCGCCTTCCTCACCGAATGCGCCCGCCAGACCGGCGCTCCCGTCGACGTGCGCTGTGCCCGCATCGAGGCCGTCCCCCCGAGTCGCGCCGATGTGATCACCGCGCGGGCCCTGGCGCCGCTTGACAGACTGGTTGAACTGGCGGCCCGTTTCGGCGGACCTGGAACGGTTTGTCTCTTCCTCAAGGGACAAGATCTTGAGGCTGAATTGACGACCCTCCCTAGGGATAGCAGAGTGCGGATCGAGCGCTGGCCCAGCCGCACCCACCCGGACGCCACCATTTTGCGCCTCATGGAGCTGCCAAGTGTCGAACCCGATCCAGCCCGAGCCGACCATCGCCCGTGACGTCCTGCGCTCCGGCCGGCGCATCCTGGCCGTCGCCAACCAGAAGGGCGGGGTCGGCAAGACGACCACGGCCATCAATCTGGGCACGGCCTTGGCGGCCATCGGCAAGCGGGTCCTGGTGATCGACCTCGACCCCCAGGGCAACGCGTCGACCGGGTTGGGGCTCGACCGCGTTCACCGGGCGTCGGGCACCTACGATCTGCTGTTCGACGGCGCCTCCCTCAACGACATGGTGCAGGCCTCCACCGTGCCCGGCCTCAGCATCGTCGCCGCCACCGTCGACCTGTCGGGGGCGGAGATCGAACTGGTGGGCGATCCGCGGCGCGAATACCGCCTGCGCGATGCGCTGCGCCGGGAAGACAGCGTATTCGACTTCATCCTGATCGACTGTCCGCCGGCACTGGGCCTGCTCACGCTGAACGCCCTGGTGGCGGCCGATGCGGTGTTGGTGCCCCTGCAATGCGAGTTCTACGCGCTGGAAGGGCTCAGCCACCTGCTGCGGACGGTGGAGCGGGTGCGCAGGAAATTCAACCCAAAGTTGACTATCCAGGGGGTGGTGCTCACCATGTTCGATCGCCGCAACAATCTCTCCGACATGGTGGCGGCCGATGCCCGCGCCTTCCTCGGCTCCAAGGTCTACGAGACAGTGATCCCGCGCAACATCCGGGTGTCCGAAGCGCCGTCCCACGGCAAGCCGGTGCTGCTCTACGACCTCAATTGCGCCGGCTCCCAGGCCTATATCCATCTGGCCAGCGAGATGCTGCGCCGTGAGCGGAGTGTGGCAGCGTGACGGGGGTGGCAATGGCGCGTCGGCGCAGCCTGGGTCGTGGTCTCGATGCCCTGTTCGGGGCGGATGCCGACAGTGCGGCGGGGAGCGATGCCGCCACGGCGGCGATCGATCACCTGACGCCCAATCCCTTCCAGCCGCGCCGCCGGTTCGACGACGAGGAGATGGAAAACCTGGTCGCCTCGATCCGCGAGAACGGCGTGCTGCAGCCATTGCTGGTGCGGCCCCTGGCGCCGGCGGCGGACACCCCGGCGGGCCCGGCTCCGGCCTACCAGATCGTGGCCGGCGAGCGGCGCTGGCGGGCCGCCCAACGCGCCGGCCTGCACGAAGTGCCGGTGCTGGTGCGCGAGATGACCGATCTCGACGTGCTGCAGGCGGCGCTGATCGAAAACGTCCAGCGCCAGGATCTGACGGCGGTGGAAGAGGCCGAAGGCTACTCCCGGCTGATCGGCGAGTTCGCCTACACCCAGGAGACCTTGGGCCGCGCCGTCGGCAAGAGCCGCAGCCACATCGCCAACACCCTGCGCCTGCTCGACCTGCCGGCCGACGTGCGCGCCATGGTGCAGGACGGGCGCATCAGCGCCGGCCATGCCCGCGCGCTGCTGGCGACGCCCGACCCCAGTGCAGCGGCCCAGGTGGTGCTCAGCCGCGGCCTCAATGTGCGGCAGACCGAGGGGCTCGCCCGCGAAGCCCAGGCCGACCGCCAGGCCGACAGGGCCGAGCGCGCCAGGCCGGCCAGGGATCCCGACACGATGGCGCTGGAGACCGAGCTGGCCGAGGTGCTGGGCCTGCGCGTCGCCATCCGCGCGAGTGCCGACGGCCAGTCGGGCGAGCTGGTGATCCGCTACCGCTCGCTCGACCAGCTCGACCACCTGTGCCGGCGCCTCAGCGGTACGGATCTGTAGGGCGGTCATCACCGCCGCTGAATCGGTAGCGGCCCGCACCCCCACCCGGCCGCCCAGTCAGCATACTGTCGGTAGGCGGCCGGGTGGAGTGCGGGCCGGTGCAGCTCGATCAGCAAACGCTGTAGCAACCGCACGCGAAAGTCCCCTCCCTAACCTCGCTCCTTCGGCTGGCGTCCGCGCCCGCCGGAGGTGCCTTTGTGCGCAGCGTCGGACCCATGGGACTTACGGGTGGGAGTGGGCCGGGGCACGAAGACCCGAAGGTCCCCGGCCTGGGGCCCACCCAACGGCCCGCTCCCTTGTGCCGGGCCGGGCGGGTGCCGTATCCAAGGGCCTTGCCGCCCGCGCCCGCGGGGGCCAACCGAACCGGGGCCGCTCCCATGCTGAAGAACCGCGTCATACCCTGCCTCGACATCAAGGACGGGCGCGTGGTCAAGGGCGTCAACTTCGTCGACCTGATCGATGCCGGCGACCCGGTGGCGCAGGCCAAGGTGTACGACCGCGCCGGCGCCGACGAGCTGTGCGTGCTCGACATCACCGCCTCGTCGGACCATCGCGGCATCCTCTACGACGTGGTGCGCGGCATCGCCGAGGCGGTGTTCATGCCGCTGACGGTGGGCGGCGGCGTGCGCACGCTGGAGGATATCCGCGGCCTGCTGCTGGCCGGGGCCGACAAGGTCTCCATCAACACCGAAGCCGTGCGCAACCCGGAGTTCGTGGCCCGCGGGGCGGAAAAGTTCGGCTGCCAGTGCATCACCGTGGCCATCGACGCCAAGCGGGTGGGCGACCATTGGGAGGTGTTCACCCATGGCGGCCGCACCCCCACCGGCATCGATGCCGTGCACTGGGCCCACCGCATGGCCGGCAATGGGGCGGGCGAGATCCTGCTCACCTCCATGGACCGTGACGGCACCCAGGCCGGCTTCGACCTGGAACTCACCCGCGCCATCGCCGATGCCGTGACGGTGCCGGTGATCGCGTCCGGCGGCGTGGGCACCCTGCAGCACCTGGTGGACGGCATCCGGGTGGGCGGTGCCACCGCGGTGCTGGCCGCCTCCATCTTCCATTTCGGTACCTACACAATCGCCGAAGCCAAGGAGACGCTGGCGCGGGCCGGCGTGCCGGTGCGCGCGGCCCCGCCGACGGGCGTGGTGCTGGACCGCCTGTTCGGGGTGATCGAAAGCCGCCGCGGCGCCGATCCGTCGGCCAGCTATACCGCCAAGCTGTTCGGCCGCGGCCGGGCCAAAATCGCCCAGAAGGTGGGCGAGGAGGCGGTGGAAGCGGTGATCGAAGCCATGCGCGGCGACCGCGACAAGCTGGCCGAGGAAAGTGCCGACCTGCTCTACCACCTGCTGGTCATGTGGGCCGACTGCGGCCTCTCCCCCGCGGACATCTGGGCCGCCCTCGACCGCCGTTCCGGCAAGCCGGGGCGGGGATAGGTCCGTCGCGCTGGACGAAGCCGCGCCGTCAGCCAGGAGCCGACGCCAGCCGCATCCGACCGTCGAACCAGGAGCCGGCCCTCTGCGGACCGTTGGCGGTCGCTTGGGCTCCGCGCCGTACACCGGCAAGCGATCATCAGGGTGTAGGGGGCTGCCCCGCGAGCCGCTGTCATTTGCGGGATTGTTCCAGGAGCGCGTGGTTTCTACAGTGGTGGTCCGGGCGGCGGCGGTGGTCGCCGTCTGGCCCATGGAGTCTCGATGTCAGAGCTTGTGTGATAGGGCTCTCTCTCTTCCAGAGAGCCGCGTGATGTCCTAGCCGCCCGGTGCATGAGCACGCGGGGGCGTATGTTCACGTCTGTCATGCGAGACGTCCATGATCTTCCCACGAATTGCACGCCGTGCGCCGCACGGTCCGGCCTCTGGTCGCCCCTGCTTGCTTGCGCAGGGCGACGGGTTCCGGCTCACCGCCGCCGCTAGGGCGGGTTTCACCGCCATTGAATCGGTTCCAGCACACCGCCCCGCCCGGCCGCCCGACGAGAGTAGGCTGATTGGGCGGTGGAGTGGGGGTGCGGGCTGGTGCAGCTCGATCAGAAAATGCCCTTGTCCCGCCCCCAGGGGGAGGACTCTTGCCGATGGGGAGCGAACGGTCTGCGACCGATGGCGATGCCAGCGGCCGATCGGCCTCCGGTCACCCACCCCAGCTTCCCTGTCACACCGCGACGGACGCTTCCACCGGGCGCCGCTCGACGATCAGGGGGTGTGACATGCTGATCCGCAACGAAACTCCCGGTGACAGTGCCACGATCGGCTGGCTCGTCACCCAAGCCCTGCGGTTGCTCCCGGAAGCGACGGGAACCGAAGCGCGCATCGTGGAGAAGCTGCGCGCCGACGGCGCCCTCGCCCTTTCGCTGGTGGCAGAGGACGCGGGGGCGGTGATCGGCTATCTGGCCGGGTCGGCGGCCCGCATCGGCACGCAGGACGGCTGGGGTCTGATCGGTCCCCTGGTCGTTCTGCCGTCGCGCCACCGCCAGGGCATCGGCACGGCCCTGATGGCAGAAGCGCTCCGCCGATGGCGGGCGAGCTGCCGGGGCGCAGCACTGGTGGGCGACCCCGGCTACTATGGCCGGTTCGGCTTCCGGGCCTTCCCCGGCCTGACTGTGGCCGGCTGCCCGCCCGAGGTGGTGCTGGCCCTGCCGTTCGACGGCACGGCGCCGCGCGGCGAGCTGGTCCACCATCCGGCATTCGGCCTCGACCAGCAGGCGTGAGCGACGGCCGGGCCGCATCCACGGATGGTGCAGCCCGGCCTTGCCCCGCGCTCGACGGAGCCGCCGAATGTCGAATGGCCCTCCGGCAAGCGATGATGTAAGACCCGTTCACATGACCTGGTCCAAGAACCACCCGCGCGACCGCTATCACCACGGCAACCTGCGAGAAGCCCTGATCGCCGCAGCCCTCAAGCTGATCGGCGAAAAGGGGCCCGCGGGCTTCACCTTTGCCGAGGCGGCGCGCTCCGCCGGCGTCAGTGCCGCCGCCCCCTATCGCCATTTCCGCGACCGCGACGACCTGATGGCCGATGTTGCGGCCCGCGGCTTCGAACAGCTCGCAGAAGCCCTGGCGGCGGCCTGGGCCGCCGGCGCACCGGATCCTCTGACGGCGTTCGACCGGGTCGGCCGCGCCTACCTCGCCTTTGCGCGAGCCGAACCGGCCTACTACGCCGCCATGTTCGAAAGCCAGATCCCGCCCGATGCCAGCCCGGAGCTGACCAGGGCCGGCGACCAGGCCTTCGGCGTGCTGCGGGAGGCGGCCGAAACCATCTCCACCCTGCTGCCGGCGGGCAGCCGCCCCCCGGCCCTGATGGTCGCCCTGCATGTCTGGTCGGTTGCCCACGGCATCGCCTCGCTGTTCGCCCGCGGCGACATGGCGCGGCGCAAGCTGCCCATGCCGCCCGAGGACCTGCTGGAGGCGGCGGTCCTGCTCTACCTGCAGGGCCTGGGTTTGGGCCCCGCTCGCTAATCGAACACGCCACCCCCATATACCCCTTGACACGGCGCACGATCAGCGCCAGCTATGTGAATGTTAAATACATTAACATCGAGGCTCCGATGGAACTGGCAGCGAAGTTGGACGACCACGGAAAGCTCGCATGGATCGCTGCGGTGGTCCTCGGCTTCGTCGTGTTCTGGCCAATCGGTCTGGGACTCCTGGGCTACATGATATGGAGTGGACGCATGGGGTGCGGATGGAAGAGCGGCGAGGGCCGCTGGCATTTCGAGGGCCGCCGCCGGGACCGCCGTGAGCGGTGGGCCGGCTTCAGTCGCCACATGTCGAGCAGCGGCAACACCGCCTTTGACGAATACCGGCTGGAAACCCTGAAGCGGCTGGAGGAGGAGCAGGCGGAATTCAAGGACTTCCTCGACCGTCTGCGCCAGGCCAAGGACAAGGCGGAATTCGACCAGTTCATGGCCGAGCGCCGCCATCGCCCGCCGGAAGGACTGGTGCCGGAGGCCTCGCCCGCAAGCTGACCTCCGCGACGGCTGGACGAAACGACCAAGCGCCTCGGTGGTGTCCATCGCCGGGGCGTTCGGCTTTTCCCAAATCCAAGCCTGACCAGATCCGATGGGACGGCGGTCTGTCCAGACGCTCACCGGTCCAAACGGTTGGTGTTCTCCGTCAACAAGCGCCCCGCCCGCCTGCCGTCCGGTGTGGTGGCGGGCCATCGCCTCGTCATGGCCGCCCCGTCGACGCAGGCCCCGTCGACGGGGCCGCGCCGTGGGCGGATAGTGGCGGGTGGACCAGCCGATCGCTGTCCCCACGCCACCAGCCAGCCGGATCAGATCCCATGATGTCGATCCTCCCGCGTTTCCAGTTCCGCCGCCTGCCTGCAGCGGCCGCCGCCTGGTGTCTGGCGGCCCTCCCCGCCGCGGCCGTCGAGCCCGACTGGACGGCCCTCGCCGCCCAGGACCTGGCGGCGATCCACGACACGCTGGCGGCCGATCATCCGGGCGCCGCTCCCGGCTTCGATCCGGCCTTCGCGGCCGCGCTGGCGGCTCCGCTGCCCGACACCTCCGACGTCCACGATGTCAGCGCCTACATCTTCAGCCTCTCCGCCTATGCCAACACCTTCCCCGACCGGCACCTGGGCGTGATCGCCAACCGCGGCCATGCCGACTGGGCGGTGCCCGTGCGGCCGGAGACCGTGTGGCCCGGCTTCGTCACCGCTTGGCGCGATGGCCGGGCGGTGGTGCGCGGGGCCGCCGGCGACGCCCCGCCGGAGGGAGCGGAGCTGCTCGCCTGCGACGGCCGGCCGCTCGCCGATCTGGCGGCCGTCAACGTGTTCCGCTTCTGGGGCAATGCCGGCGAACCGGCCGACTGGTATGGCCGGCTGCCGCTGATGATGGTGGACCAGGGCCAGCCGGGCATGCTCCGGCCCGCCGCCTGCCGGTTTCGCCTGCCCTCGGGCGGCGAGACCGAGCTGCCGCTCGTCTGGCAGCCGTTTTCCTGGCGATCCCAGGGCAACGCGCTCGACGCGGCCGGGTTCGGCGCGCGCCCGGCCTTCGCCGCGCGCATCTTCGCGCCGTCGGCTGCCTGGGTGTCGCTGCCGACATTCGATCCTTCGGCGGAAGAACTGCCGGCGGTGGAGGCGTTGATCGCCGATCTCGGCCGTTTCGGCCCGTCCGACATCCTGGTGATCGACCTGCGCGGCAACGGCGGCGGCAGTTCCTTCCTGGCGGAGCGGGCGCTACGCGCCCTGTTCGGTGAGGCCACCTTCGCCTGGATGCAGCGCTCCGCCATGGCCGGACAGGTCGACCGCGCGGCGCTGCGCGCCTCCCCCGGCAATCTGGAGCATTTTCGCGCCATGGCAGTGCGGGCAGAGGCCATGGGCGACGCCGCCACCGCCGCCTATGCCGGCGATCTGGCCGACCGTCTCGCCGCGGCAATGGCCGCTGGTGAGCCCCTGGCGGCGATCGAGGGGGCGGGGCCGGCCCCGGCCGCCGGGCCGCAGCCCGCCGCCGTCACGCCGGGGCAGGTGTTCGTGGTGGTGGACGGGCGGGTCTTTAGCAGTGCTCTGCTGGCGCTGGACTGGCTGGCCGCGTTTCCCGGTGCGCGGATCGTCGGCTGGCCGGTGCAGCCGCACGGGCTCTATGGCGAGATCCGCCAGGTGGCGCTGCCGTCCAACTGGGCCATGCTGGTGTTTTCCACCAAGGCGTTTCTCGGCCGGGCGGACGACCCGGTGGCGCTGGATGCCCAGTGGCCGGGCGAGATCGCCGACACGCCCGCGCTGGAGCGTTGGATCCTGGATCTCGCCGGCCGCTGAGCCTTGGCGGCCGGGCCGGCTGCTGTGCAGCGCGCGCCGGCAGCCAGCCAGCCTCAGGGCTTCACCATCACCTTGATGGACTCGCGGTCGTTCATCGCCCGGTAGCCCTCCGGCACGCCGTCGAGGCCCACGGTGCGGTCGAACACGCGGCCGGGCTCGATCCGCCCCTCCAGCACGTCGGGCAGCAGCTCTTCGATATAGGCCCGCACCGGCGCCGGCCCGCCGCCCACGGTGGCGTTCTTGAAGAACAGCGGCAGGGACGACGGCACCGCCTCATAGTGGGGCACGCCGACGCGGCCGATGGCGCCGCCGGGGCGCACGATGCCCACCGCCGTATCCATGGCCTGATCGGTGCCGACGCATTCCAGCACGGCATGCACGCCAAGGCCGCCGGTAAGGGCAAGAACCCGCGCAACCCCGTCTTCTCCGCGCTCGCTCACCACCTCGGTGGCGCCGAAATCGCGGGCCAGCGCCAGACGGTCGGCGTGGCGCCCCATGATGACGATCTGCTCGGCGCCCAGACGCTTGGCGGCGATGACGCCGCACAGCCCGACGGCACCGTCGCCGATGACCGCCGCCGCCTTGCCGGGGCCGACGCGCGCCACCACGGCGGCATGATGCCCCGTGCCCATCACGTCCGACAGCGTCAGCAAGGACGCCATCAGCGCGTCGTCCGGGCCGACCGGCAATGCGAACAAGGTGCCGTCCGCCTGGGGGATGCGCAGCGCCTCGGCCTGGGCGCCTTCCATGCCGCCGTTGCCGAAGAAGCCGCCGTGCTGGCAGGCCGTGTGCAGGTGTTCGTGGCAGAACACGCAGGTGCCGTCCGAGAAGGCAAACGGCATGACCACCAGATCGCCCTTCTTCAGCGTGGCGACTGCCGAGCCGATCTCTTCCACGATGCCGATCGCCTCATGCCCCATGCGCTGGGCGGGCTCGCCCTCGGTCATCAGGGTGTAGGGCCAGAGATCGCTGCCGCAGATGCAGGCGCTGGTCACGCGGATAATGGCGTCGGTCGGCTCCCGGATCTGCGAATCCGGCACGTTTTCGATCCGGACGTCGCCGGGTCCATGCATGACGGTTGCGCGCATTTATATATCCTTTCAATGCGTTATGAGTGCGGGCGGGGGGCGCTACCCGCCGTATTGGGCGTCGGTGACCGGCTCCATCCAGTCGACGACCCGGCCGTCCTCGACCTCCTGGATGGCGATGTGCGCCATCGCCGTTGTCGCCGATGCGCCGTGCCAGTGCTTTTCGCCGGGGGCAAACCAGACGACGTCGCCAGGGCGGATTTCCTCCACCGGGCCGCCCCAGCGCTGCACGCGCCCCACGCCGGCCGAAACGATCAGGGTTTGGCCGAGCGGATGGGTGTGCCAGGCGGTGCGGGCTCCCGGCTCGAAGGTGACGCTGGCGCCTTGCACCCGCTCCGCCGCAAAGGGGTTGAACAGCGGGTCGATGCGCACGGTTCCGGTGAACCAGTCGCTCGGCCCCTTGGCCGAAGGCGTTGCGCCTGCGCGTATGATGTCCATCGGTCCACCCATCCCGTGTCGTTCGGCCCGGCAAGACCGGGCCCGCGTCTGGGAGCGAATCTGGGTGGGACGCCGCGCCGCGACTAGGCGATGGAAACCGCATGAACTTTTGAATACGATTCACAAATGGCCCAGAACCTGAGCGACCTGCAGGTCTTCCTCGCCGTCGCGCGCGACGGCAGCTTCACCAAGGCGGCGGGCAGACTGGGCGTCAGCCCTTCGGCGCTCAGCCACGCCATCCGGGGGCTGGAAGACCGCCTGGGCATCAGGCTGCTGTCGCGCACCACCCGCAGCGTCGCGCCCACGGAGGCCGGGCAGCGCCTGATCGCAACGGCCGGTCCGCGGCTTGAGGAGATCGAGGCGGAACTCGCGGCCCTCAGCGCGCTAAGGGACAAGCCGGCCGGGACCATCCGGATAAGCTGCATCGACTATGTCATCGAAACCCTGCTGCAGCCCAAGCTGGTGCCGTTCTTGCGCGAGTACCCCGACATCAAGGTGGAACTGGCGATCGACTATGGCCTGACGAATATCGTCGAGCAGCGGTTCGACGCCGGGGTGCGCATCGGCGAGTCGATCGCCAAGGACATGATCGCCGTTCGCATCGGCCCGGACTGGCGATTCTGTGTGGTGGGAACACCGGCCTATTTCGACCGGCGCTCGCCGCCGGCCACCCCGCAGGAGCTGACCAACCACCGCTGCATCAATCTGCGCCTGACCACGGCGGGCGGCCTCTATGCCTGGGAGTTCGAGAAGGACGGGCGCGAGCTCACTGTCCGCGTCGATGGCCAGCTCACCTTCAACAGCGTCATCCCCGTACTGCAGGCGGCACTGGAGGGCATGGGGCTCGCCTACGTGCCGGAGGGGCTGGCCAGGCCCTATCTTGAGGACGGGCGGCTGCGCGACGTGCTGGCCGACTGGTGCCCCGCGCTGCAGGGCTACCACCTCTACTATCCCAACCGGCGGCAGGCGCTGCCGGCGTTTTCCTTGCTGGTGGACGCCTTGCGCTACCGTGGCTGATGGCGGGCGGCGGGCGGCGGGCGATCGAGCAAGCGCCGTTGCGGATCGCGACGTTGGGAAAGCGCCGGTGCCGCTCACCCCGTCCGCACGAAGGCAAGGTAGGCCGGGCGGCCGCGGATCTGCTTCTGTTCGTAGCGCGTCGGCGGCCAGTCGGCCGGGCGCTCCAGGAAGTCGGCCGCGGTGCGGGCGGTCCAGGAGAAGGCGGGATGGGGCCGCAGGTGCCACAAGGTCCAGTCCAGCAGCCGCGGGTCGTCGCTGGCGATGCGCAGCTCGGCTCCCGGCCGCATCACCCGCGCCAGCGTCGCCAGGGTGGCCGGGCCGATGACGCGGCGCTGCCAGTGCCGCCGTTTCGGCCAGGGATCGGAGAACAGCAGGAACAGCCGGCCCACCGAGGCATCTGGCAGGGCGTCCAGCAGGTCGCGGCCGTCATCGGGGTAGATGCGGATGTTGGCGAGGCCGTCGGCGTCGATCTCGCGCAGCAGGGTGGCGATGCCGTTGACGAAGGGCTCGCAGCCGATCAGCGCCACCTCGGGGTGAGCACGCGCCTGCCAGGCCAGGTGCTCGCCGGCGCCGAAGCCGATCTCCACCCACAAGTCCTTGACATCACGACCGTCGAAGGCGGTGGCGACGTCCAGCCGCTGGGGCGGCTGCGGCAGACCAACGGTCAGCCGCGGCAGCAGCGTTTCCACCAGGTCCGCCAGACCGGCGCGCAGCTTGCGCCCGCGCTTGCGGCCGTGCAGCCGGCGGGGATGGTCGCCGGCCCCATCTGACTCGCGAAGGCTGTCGCCCGGAGGGGATGCTTTGCCGTCCTGCGTCATCGCACTGCACCGGGGCGTTGTCCTGCGCCCCTAATCCTCATCGTCACCCCTGCGCAGGCGGGGGTCCGAACGACCTTCAGGAGATCCTCGCCGGCGCGAGGATGACGCAAAAGGCTGCCGGTGCGAGGCGGGGAACGAGCCGGGGAGGCTCGACGTCGCTAAGTGAAGCGCGCCCGCAGGGCCCCTGCCAGGTCGGTGCGCTCCCAGGAGAAGCTGCCGGCTTCGTCCGGCTGCCGGCCGAAATGGCCGTAGGCCGCGGTCTGCTCGTAGATGGGCCGGCTCAGCGACAGGCGTTCGCGGATGCCGCGGGGGCTCAAGTCCACCAGCTCCTGGATCGCGGAGCCGAGCGCATCCTCGTTCACCAACCCGGTTCCGGCGGTGTCGACATAGACCGACAGGGGCTTGGATACGCCGATGGCATAGGCAAGCTGGATGGTGCAGCGGTCGGCCAGTCCGGCCGCCACCACGTTCTTCGCCACATAGCGGGCGGCATAGGCGGCCGAGCGGTCCACCTTGGTGGGATCCTTGCCGGAAAAGGCGCCGCCGCCATGCGGTGCTGCCCCGCCATAGGTGTCGACGATGATCTTGCGGCCGGTGAGCCCGGTGTCGCCGTCCGGTCCGCCGATGACGAAACGGCCGGTGGGGTTCACGTAGAACTCATCCTCCGGGCACATCCAGCCTTCCGGCAGCACCTCCAGCACGAACGGCCGCACGATCTCGCGGATCTCGCGCTGGTCGAGGCCATCGACATGCTGGGTCGACACCACCACGGAGGTGGCGGCCACCGGTTTGCCGTCCACGTATTTCAGGGTCACCTGGCTTTTGGCGTCGGGGCCGAGCTGCGGCGCCTTGCCGGAATGCCGGGCGGCCGCCATCAGGCGCAGGATCTGGTGGGCGTAGAGGATCGGCGCCGGCATCAGCTCGGGCGTTTCGTTGCAGGCATAGCCGAACATGATGCCCTGGTCGCCGGCACCTTCGTCCTTGTTGCCGGCGGCGTCGACGCCCTGGGCGATGTCGACCGACTGGGCGTGCACGTGCACGTCCACCACGGCGTTGCGCCAGTGGAAGCCATCCTGCTCGTAACCGATCTCGCGGATGGCCTTGCGGGCGGCCACTTCGATCGCCTCGGAGGTGACGGTGTCTGGCCCCCGCACCTCGCCGGCGATCACCACCCGGTTGGTGGTGCACAAGGTTTCCACCGCGACGCGCGACAGGGGATCGGCCTTGAGGAACAGATCGACGACGGCGTCGGAGATGCGGTCGCTGACCTTGTCAGGATGACCTTCGGAGACCGATTCGCTGGTGAACAGGAAGTCGCCCTGGCGCACGGGTGAGAATCCTTGTCAGAGGGAGGATCGTGGGGCCGAAGTGGCGTAGCTTCCCCTGCAACGGCGTGTCAAGCCGCTGTCACACGGGCCGGTACACGTTGAGGAGAGATGCCGCCATCGCTGCGGACGATTGGCCCGCCCGAGCGATGGAGCAAGGCCGGCCGCGGCGGGCGGAGCATGGTCGCCCTCACCCGCCCGGTGCCGGTTCTCGCCAGCGCTCAGTGGGGCAGGGCCACCACCTCCGCCCCGCTCTCGGCGTCTTCGGCACCGTAGGCGTTGGCGAGCGACTTGGTCAGCTCGAACAGCCGCTTGCGCACGGACGGATCGGGCACCTTGTAGTAGGCGCGCACCAGGTCCAGCGTTTCCTTCTTGGCCATGGGGTCGAGCTCGATGAGCTGGGGTTCTTCCTCCACGCCTTCGTAGCGGTAGGACTCCAGGTCGGTCTCCGGCGCGTCGTCGAAGAAGAACGACACCGGCACGTCGAGGATGCGGCTGAGGTCGAACAGCCGGCTGGCGCCGATGCGGTTGGCGCCGCGCTCGTACTTCTGCACCTGCTGGAAGGTCAGGCCGATCGCCTCCCCCAGCTTCTCCTGGCTCATGCCGAGCAGGGTGCGGCGCAGGCGCACGCGGGCGCCGACATGGACATCGATGGGATGCGGCTTGCCGATACGCGGCCGGCCGGCCTTGCGCTTGGGACGATTGGGAGGGGGTGTGCGGGCCACGCTTGTCTGGCTCCTTCAGGTCGTCGAACGGGTCGATGGATCGCCCACATGCGGGCGAATTCGGGGTTCCCGCCTCGGTGGCGAGGCCGCGGCGGGCTCGTCAGTGTCAACCGATGCGGGCACCGTCGCGAATGACACCAGATATATCAATCGGTTCGGAGTCGTAAAGTGCGACGTATTTGCGGTTTCGCTGAATATTAGCAACTCATCGAGATATTTCTCTTAATGGCTGCTCCTCGGTGCCCGCGCCGGGCCTCAGGCCGGCCGCCGCCGGGGCCTTCCCAGCAGCCATGCCGCGAGCGCAAGGATGGCCCCCAGCAACGCCATTGGCAGGTCGCCATAGCGGGCATAGGGCGGCGGCGCGTCGAGCGCCAGGGGCAAGGCGCCATCGATCAGGCCGCGCTCGCCCAGCGGCAGGCTCGCCACCACCCGGCCATAGGGATCGACGATGCCGCTGATGCCGGTGTTGGCCACCCGCACCAGGGGCAGGCCCTCCTCCACCGCGCGCACGCTGGCGATGGCGAAATGCTGGTGGGGGCCGGCGCTGATGCCGTACCAGGCGTCGTTGGTGAGGTTGAGCAGCCATTGCGGGCGTTCCGCCCCCGGCTGCCGGTCGGTCACCGCACCGGGGAAGATGATCTCGTAGCAGATCATCGGGCCCACCGGCGGCAGCCCCGGCAGATCGAGCGTGTGCGGGCCGGGGCCGGCGGAATAGTCGACCCGGCTCGCCACCGCGTCGAACGGCAGCCAGTCGCGCAACGGCACGTATTCGCCGAACGGCACCAGATGGGCCTTGTCGTAGGTGCCCGCCACCTCCGCCGCCGCAGTCACCGCCACCAGGCCGTTCCAGTATTGCCGCGCATCGTCGGGGCCGGTGCGGCGCGGGGCGCCGAGGATCACCAGCCCGCCCACCGGTGCCACCTGGGCGATCGCCTGGCGGGCCGCGGGGTCGCTGTCCGCCCGGTAGGGGATGGCGGTTTCCGGCCAGATGACCACGGTAGGCGGCGGCGCCCCGGCCGCCCCCGGCTCTACGCTCATCTCCCGCTGCAGGGCGAAATGGCTGTGGAACAGCTCCGGGTCCCACTTGTCGGACTGGTCGATGTTGGGCTGCACCAGGCGCAGGGTGATGCCTTCGTGCACCGGCATGGGCCCGTCCGGCACGCGCTGCCAGCCCCATACCGCCACCGCCGCCAGCACCGCCAGGCCGGCGAGGGTGGCCGCAGCGCCGCGACGGGTGCCTCCCTTCCCCAGGGGGGCCGCCAGGGTGGCGGGCAGGGCGGCCACCGCCACGGTCACGAGGCTGACGCCGTAGATGCCGATGAGCGAGGCGAGCTGGATCACCGGTGTCCAGTCCGTCCAGGCATAGCCGATCAGGTTCCAGGGAAAGCCGGTGAGCGCATGGCCGCGCAGCCATTCCGCGGCGGTCCAGCCGACCGCCAGCGCCAGTGGCCGGGCGAGCCCGCGCCAGGCGATGAGGCGGGCGGCCAGCGTGCCGAGGCCGGAGAACAGGGCCAGCAGGAACGGCAGGCCGAACACGGTGAGGGGCAGCATGTAGAAGAAGCGCCCGATATCCACGCCGAGCGCGAAGGAGATCCAATAGAGCCCCAGCACGAAGTGGCCGAAGCCGAACCAGAAGCCCACGGCGAAGGCGCCGCGCTTGGTGGTGGTGCCGTCGATCAGCCAGACCATGGCCGGCAGCACCAGCCACAGCACCGGGGCGGCGGACACCGGCGGCAGGGCGGCCACCGCGAACATGCCGAGCGTAAAGGCAAAGCCCCAGCGCCGCCAGCCGCGCAGGGTGGCGACCGAGGCCGCGAGGCGGCCGAGCCGCCCCGTTCCGGCCGTGCTCTCCGCCATCATGTCCGCCGTCATTTTCTCAGCGCTCACCGGCAGCGGCGTGCGGGGGCGCGTGGGGCTCCACCCGGCGGATGCGCAGCGACTTCACCCGCCGCGGATCGCTGTCGATCACCTCCAGCTCCAGGCCGGCGGGCAGCGTGATCAGCTCGCCGCGCACCGGCACCCGGCCGGCGTGGGTGAACACCAGCCCGCCCAGGGTGTCGATATCCTCGCGTTCCTCGTCGTCCAGGATCGGGCCGACCGTTTCCTCGAACTCTTCCACCGGCACGCGCGCATCGGCCACCCAGGAGCCGTCGGGCATGGCTTCGATATGCGGCGTGGCATCGATGTCGTGCTCGTCCTTGATTTCGCCGACGATCACCTCGACCACGTCCTCGATGGTGATGAGGCCGTCGATGCCGCCGAACTCGTCGACCACCAGGGCCAGGTGCTGGCGCGATTGGCGCATTTCCAGCAGCAGGTCGAGCGCCGGCATGGAGGGAGCGACGATCAGCACGTCGCGCACCATGTCGCAGAGGTGGACATCGGCGTCTGCGGCATCGGCCTTGGCGACGATGTCCTTGATGTGCACGAAGCCCACCACGTCGTCCAAGGTTTCGCGGTAGACCGGCAGGCGGCTGTGGGCGCGCTTGGACAGCAGCGTCCGCAGCTCCGACAAGGGGGTGCCGATATCCACCGCCACGATGTCGGCGCGCGGCACCATCAGGTCGGCGGCGGTGGTTTCCCTTAGGTTGAGGACGTTGGCGATGAGCTGGCGTTCGTGCACGGCGATGGGCTCGTCCGGCCGGCCGCCGTCGTCCTCGCGCTCCTCGATCAGTTCCTCGATGGTCTCGCGCCAGTTGTTCTCCGGCTTGCTGCCGAGGGCCGAGCGCAGCCAGCCGCGGAACAGCCCCCCGAGGGACGATGAACTGGAAAGATCGGCCCCGCCCTGTGCGCGGGGCCCCCGACTGTCGGAATGGGTGTCAGCCATGGTTCGGTTCGTTGGCAGAGGAGGCCGCAGTTGGATCGCCGGCATCGCCCAAGGGCTGCCGGTAGGGATCGGGGATGCCCAGCCGCCCGAGGACGGCGGTTTCCAGGGATTCCATGCGGTCGGCGTCGGTATCGTCGCTGTGGTCGAAACCCAGCAAGTGTAGCACGCCATGCACCACAAGGTGTGCAAGATGATGCCCGAAAGGGCGGCCGCTATCGTCCGCCTCGCGCCGGCAGGTCTCCAGCGCCACCACGATGTCGCCCAGCACCAGCGGCGCGCCGGGCGGGCGCGGCCCCGGAGTGTCCTCCAACGCGAAGGAAAGTACGTTGGTGGGCTTGTCGACGCCGCGATAATCGCGGTTGAGCGTGCGCACTTCGGCGTCGTCGGTGAGCAGGATGGAGACCTCCGCCGGTCCCTCCCCGCCGCCACCGGTGGCCGCCAGGCCGGAGGTGAGCGCCAGCCGTGCCGCGCGCTCGATGAGGTCGAGGCCGGCCGACCCGGCCACGGCAGCCTCCCAGTCGCCGGCCCCGATCTCGATGTCGATGCCGTGGTTGCCGGACGCGGCCGTCGCCGGTGCGCTCACGGCTTGCCCTCCCGGCCAGCCGCGGCCCGCGCCGCTTCGCGCCGCTCGTAGGCACGGACCACGCGGGCCACCAGGTCCGAGCGCACCACGTCGCCATCGGTCAACCGCACCACGGCGATATCCTCCAGCCCTTCCAGGAGCCCCACGGCATCCAAGAGCCCGCTGGGGGTGCCCGGCGGCAGGTCCACCTGGGTGGGATCGCCGTTCACCACCATCACGCCGTTCTCGCCAAGCCGGGTCAGCAACATGCGCATCTGCATGATGGTGATGTTCTGGGCCTCGTCGACGATGACGAAGGCGTTGTCCAGCGTGCGGCCGCGCATGAAGGCGATCGGCGCCACCTCGATGGTTTCGTTGGCCAGGTAGCGGTCGCGCTGGTCGGCCGGCATCAGCTTGTCGAGCGCATCGTAGATGGGCCGGAGATAGGGGTTCACCTTCTCCTTCAGGTCGCCGGGCAGGAAGCCCAGGCGCTCGCCGGCTTCCACCGCCGGACGGGTCAGCACGATGCGGCGGATGCCGCGCGCCGGATTGTTGGTGAGCAGCGACACCGCCTGGGCGGCGGCAAGGAAGGTCTTGCCGGTGCCGGCCGGCCCCAGCCCGAACACCAGCGAGTGGCTGGCCATGGCGCGGATGAAGTCGAGCTGGCCCGCCGACTGCGCCTCGATGGCGCCGAAGCGGGTGCGGATGGCTTCCTGCGGGCTGGGCTCGGCCCGCGCCGGGCCGTCGCGCACCAGGCGAACAGCGGCGTCCACCTCGCGGTGGCCGAGGGGCTGGCCCTGCTGCAGGCGGCGCCACAGCCGGCGCAGCGCCCGGTCGGCCAACTCCACCGCCGCCTCCTCGCCCGAAACGGTGAGCTGGTTGCCGCGAAAGGCGGTGGTGACGCCGAGCTGGGCGTCCATGCGGGCGAGGTGGCTGTTGTGGGGCCCCACCAGTTCCTGCAGCAGGCGGTTGTCGTCGAAGCGCAGGACGTGGCCGGTCACGGTGTCGGCGGTCATGCCGCTTCACCGGCGGCGGGGCGATCGGGCGGGCGGGCGATGGCGACCACGCCGTCCACCGTCACCGCCTCGCCGGCCAGGCTGTTGGCCCGCGCTTCTGTGATGCGCACGTCGACGACGCGGCCGATCAGCCGGTCGGACGCCTCCAGCGTCACCGCCTGCAGGTAGGGCGTGCGCCCCGCCGCCTGGCCGGGGTGGCGGCCGGGCTTTTCCAGCAGTACCGGCTGCACGGTGCCGACGGTGGCGTGGTTGAAGGCCGTCTGCTGGGCCGCCAGAAGCTGTTGCAGGGCCGTCAGCCGTGCGGACGACACGGCGGCGTCCACCTGGCCCGGCAGGGTGGCCGCGGGCGTGCCCGGCCGCGCGCTGTAGGCGAAGCTGTAGGCCTGGGCGAAGCCGGTCTCGGTGACCAGGCGCAAGGTGGCGGCGAAATCCCCATCGGTTTCGCCGGGGAAGCCGACGATGAAGTCCGACGACAGCGCCAGGTCCGGCCGGGCGGTGCGCAGCGCGTCGACCGTGCGGCGGAAGTCATCGGCGGTATGGCGGCGGTTCATCGCCTTGAGGATTCGGTCGGACCCGCTTTGCACCGGCAGGTGCAGGAAGGGCATGAGCTGGGGCAGGTCGCGGTGGGCGGCGATCAGCTCGCCATCCACGTCGCGCGGGTGGGAGGTGGTGTAGCGCAGCCGCGGCAGCTCGGGCAGCGCGTCGGCCAATGCGGCCAGCAGCCGGCCGAGCCCCCAGGTGCCACCGTCCGGGGCGGCCCCGTGGTAGGCGTTGACGTTCTGGCCGAGCAGCGTGATCTCCAGCGCCCCGGCCGCCGCCAGCCGCCGCGCCTCGTCCACGATGTCCGCCACCGGGCGGGAAAACTCCGCCCCCCGGGTATAGGGCACAACGCAGAAGGTGCAGAATTTGTCGCAGCCCTCCTGTACCGACAGGAAGGCGGTGGGGCCGGTGGCGGCGTGCTCGCCCGGCAGGTGGTCGAACTTGCTGATGGCCGGGAATTCGGTGTTGAGCACCGGGGTCCCGCGGGCGCGTTCGGCGCGGGCCACCATCTCCGGCAGCTCGTGATAGGTCTGCGGGCCGAACACCAGGTCGACATAGGGGGCGCGGGCCAGAATCTCCTCGCCCTCCGCCTGGGCGACACAGCCCGCCACCGCGATCATCGCATCGGGCCGGCCGGGCCGCGCACGGGCGGCGCGCAGGCGCCCCAGCTCGGAGAACACCTTCTCCGTCGCCTTCTCGCGGATGTGGCAGGTGTTGAGGATCATCAAGTCGGCATCGTCGGGGCGATCGGTGGGGGCATAGCCGAGCGGCGCCAGGACATCCGCCATGCGCGCGGAGTCGTAGACGTTCATCTGGCAGCCCCAGGTCTTCAGATAGAGGCGTTTGGGTTCCCGCGCGGTCACGTCGCCGCCGTCTCCTCTCATCGCTGTCGACATCGGCCGCTCAGGCAACGCCGGGGGCGGCACCGTGGTCGGCCGGTGCGCCCTGCGGCCGGTGCCGGTGCTCGGGCATCGGCCGGCCCGACAGGGCGGCGGCCACGCCGTCCGCCACCACGTTCTCGCAATAGCTCGCCAGCGCCTTGCGCGAGCCGAACTCCGCCACGGTGACCGGGGCGTGGAAGGTGACGGTGATGGTCAGCGAGCCGATGCCGGCGACCCGCCAGATATGGGACAGCAGGTCCATATCCCCATACCACGAATACAGCCAACGCAGATTGCGGCCGAGCGGCCATCCGTCCAGATGGGTGCAGGCGAGCGATATGGGCTGCACCGTCAGCGGCCTGCCGTCCGCACCCGGCGTGCTGGCCACGGCGAACAGCGCGCTGCGGAAGGGCAGCGTGCGGTTGCCATCCGACGAGGTGCCCTCGGGGAACAAGATCAGCCGCCCGCCGTCGCCGAGCCGCTCGACGATGCTGTCGCGCTGGCGGCCGGCACTGGCCCGCTTGCGGTCCACATAGACGGTGCGCTGGAGCTTCGACAGGGGCCCGAAGAAGGGCCAGCCGGACACCTCGGTCTTGGCGACGAAGCAACCGTCGATCAGGGCGCCCAGGACGATAATGTCGAGATAGGAGGTGTGGTTGGAGACGAACAGGCAGGGGTGTGCCGCGTCCGGATGGCCGTTGACCGCGAAGCGGAAGCCGAGGATCCAGGCGCACATGCGGTGGTAGGCCCGCGGGAAGGTTTCCCGCGCCGGCGACTTCATCAGCAGCAGCACGCCTTGCACCGGTACGCAGGCGAACGTCACCGCCAGGTAGGCGATGAGCCGCACGAGGGCGAGGAGGGGAGAGCTCACGCCGCCAGGCTCCGCTAACCGCCGCCGAAGGGCGGCAGCGGCGGGGGCGGGTCCTGCCGCTCGGCGTCCTGGCGTTCGTAGTGCTTGTAGTAGCGCTGGGTCACCAGGTCGGTCTTGACGATGATGCAGACATCGGTGGTGTGGAACTGCGGGTCGACCACGGCGCCGTCACCGACATAGCCGCCCAGCCGCAGATAGCCCTTGATGAGGGGCGGGAGGCCGCTGAGGGCCGCCTTGCGGTCGATCTGGTCGGCCGGCACCCGGTCCATGGGCGTGTAGCGGCTCTCCACCGCGCGGGTGCGCAGGCCCGGCGGGGCCAGGTGGTTGTGGTGGAGGTAGGACAGCGGCATCGCCAGCTTCTCCGGGTCCACCCCGGGCAAGCTGGCGCAGCCGAACATGATGCCGATGTCGTAGTGGAAGACGTAGGTGGCGATACCGCGCCACAGGAGCTGCATGACCGCACCGGTGCGGTAGTCCGCCGACACGCAGGAGCGGCCGAGCTCCAGGATCTCGCCGGGCTGGGCGAGGAGCTGGGCGATATCGTACTCGTCGGCGGTGTAGAACTGGCCGGCGCGCGCGGCATTGACCCGGCGCAGCAGGCGGTAGGTGGCCACCACGGCGTCGGCACCCTCGCCGCGCCCGTGGTCGAGCACCAGCAGGTGGTCGGCAAAGGGGTCGAAGGCATCGAAATCGCGGCCCGACGCCGCCATCTCCGCCGACGGTTTGGCCGCCATCTCGCGGTAGAAGATGTGGAAGCGCAGGCGCTGGGCGGCTTCGATCTCGGCGTCCGAGTGGGCCAGCCGGACCTCCAGGTCGCCGCTGCGGACGGAGGCCGGTCGGTCGGTCTCGGCGAAATGATCAGACATGGGCTCCGCGATGCATCACAAGCGATGGCCGCCGCCGGCCGCCGGACCCTCCGGCGGGGCAGCGCGGGTGAATCCCTATACCATCTCCGCGGTCCGACTCGGAACCGATTCGCCACGAGTCGCCGGCACAAGAAAGGCGCGCCGCCAAGCGACGCACCCTATCCTTGCCGTTCCCGACTTGACCTGGGGAGCCTGAGCACGGCGGTCGGTCAGACATGCGTCCGCCGTGCGCTCCGGCGCTCTAACCGTTGCGCCGGGCCTTGGTGCCGAGGCCGATCTGCTTCGCCAACTTGCTGCGCTGGGAGGCATAGTTCGGGGCGACCATCGGATATTCAGGTGAAAGGCCCCAGCGCTCCCGGTATTCCTCGAGGGTCATGTTGTACGCTGTTTTCAGGTGCCGTTTCAGCATCTTAAGCTGCTTGCCGTCCTCCAGACACACGATGTAATCCGGAGTCACGGACTTCTTGATCGGCACCGCAGGGACCAGCTTTTCCGGTTCCGGCTTTGGTTCCTTGCCCAGGTCGGTCAGAGTTGAATAGACCTGCTGGATGACGCGTGGCAGATCCTCCACTTCGACGGTGTTGCGACCGACATGCGCCGAGACGATCTGGGCTGTCAGGTTGAGCAGGTCGTCTGACGGTTTTTCGATGGTCATTATCGGCTCCAACCAAGGTTTCTCGAAATCTAGAATACAGTTCGATTGGTTTCAATAGGGGTGAAGTGATTTTTCCACATGAAATGGCAATTCTCCCTGACAGGCGTGTCGGGATAGTGCCGATCTCGCCATAGACCCAGTAATCCTCAAGCGCGACATGGTCCACTATGGCAATCTCGGCAATTGAAACCGGACACCGCGGGGATTCCGCCTGGGGCCGCGGGCGAGGGCCGGGGCCGACGGGCCAACAATGCGAGAAACCGCGCTACGGCAAGGGCCGCACCATCACCAGGGCATCGGCCGGCCTTTCGCTGCGCTGGTAGTAGCCCCGCCGCCGGCCGGCGAGCGTAAAGCTGCGGGCGGCATAGAGCGCGCGGGCGGCGGTGTTGGGATCGGCCACTTCCAGGTGGAGGCGAGTCGCACCGGCGGCGGCCGCCGCCGCCAGTCCCCAATCCAGAAGCCGCACGCCGAGGCCGCGCCGTCGCGCCGCCGGCACGACGCCGAGGGTCAGCACTTCCGCCTCGTCGACCAGCAGCCGCCAGGCGAAGGCACCCAGCGGTGCAGGGTCGGCTCCGGCCGGTACGGCGAGGCCGACATGCACCGTGGGATCGGCCAGCAGGCTCCCCCAGGCTGCGTCCGACCAGGCGGGCTCGTCCCAGGGGCCGTCGAGATAGGCGGCCTGGAGAGCCTCCAGCACCGCGGCGTGGGCAGGCTTGGCGGCGGCGATCGCGATATCGTCTGCGGTCATGGCGGCGGCGTCACCGCGGCGGCGGCCAGATAGAGGGGGGCGGGGCAGCGCAGGGTGGCGGCGCCGGCGGCTGCGGCCACCGTCCGGGCCAGGTCTGCCGGGGTCGGTTCCGCCAAGACCAGACGATCCGCCGCCACGCCGCCGCAGGTGAGCCGAACCGCCGCATCGCCGGCCACCGGGCCGCCGGCTGCCACCCGTGCCGCCGCGTCGCCGGGCGAGACCGCTTGCGGTGCGCCATGGACCTGCCAGGCACCGGCCGCGGCCCGAAAGGGCTGAAGAAACAGGGGGCCGCGCCGGCTGTCCAGGCACACCCAGGCGAGATCGCCGGTATCAGGACAGTCCCCGTTCAGTTCACGCCGGCCCGCTTCCCCATTCGGCGGCCCAAGCCATTGTAAACTATCGGGTGGCCGGCTCGGGGGGTGGCCCGCGACCGATGCGGCGGAGCGCGAAGGCGCTCCCGGGGCCGGCAGGCAGGCCGCGTAGAGGGCGAATCGGGTGATGCCGACCATCGGCCGCCCGGTTCCCAGCGCCAGTCCGGCCAGGGTGGCCAGGCCGATCCGTACGCCGGTGAAGCTGCCGGGCCCGACGGTGGCGCCGAACAGCGCGATATCGGACGGGCGGAGGCCGGCTTCCGCCAGCACGGCGTCGATCTGGCCCGGCAGCACCTCGGCATGGCCGGTGGCCATGGCCTGCCGGTCGCCGGCCAGCACCCGGCCCTCGGCCAGCACCGCCACCATGCAGGCCGCTCCGGCGGTGTCGAGTGCCAGCAGGGGCGATGCGGGCGGTACCGCGGTCACGGGACCGGGCGCACCTCGGTCACTTCGGGGATGTAGTGGCGCAGCATGTTCTCGATGCCGGCCTTCAGCGTCATGGTGGAGCTGGGGCAGCCGGAACACGCACCGTGCATCTGCAGATAGACGATGCCGTTCTCGAAGCCCTCGAAGACGATGTCGCCGCCATCCATGGCGACGGCCGGGCGCACGCGGGTATCCAGCAGCTCCTTGATCTGCAGGACCACCTCGTCATCGTCGGTCGGCGCCGCCTCGGGCTCCGCAGCACCTTCGCGCACCACCGGGTCGCCGGACACGAAGTGCTCCATGATGGCGCCGAGGATCGGCGGCTTCATCATGAACCAGTCCTTGTCCGCCGCCTTGGTGACGGTGACGAAGTCGGTGCCGAAGAACACGTTGGTGACGCCGGGGATCTGGAACAGGCGGACGGCGAGCGGCGAGACTTCGGCCGCTTCGGCGTCGGTGAAATTCATGGTGCCGCCGCCCAGCACCGATTTCCCGGGCAGGAACTTCAGGCTGGCCGGATTGGGGGTTTCTTCGGTCTGAATGAACATGTCAGCACTCGTCGGGTGGGCTGCGCTCGTTTCCCAGCAAAATGATCGGGTATTGCCTCGGCTTCAAGACCTTCCCGTTAGGGGCGGCCATGTCGCGTGCTGGGTATATGGGCGTCAGGCCAGCGCGTCGATGGCGTCGTCGGCCAGCGTGGCCGGCACGATGGTCATCGGCACCCGCATCCGGCCGATACCCTTGCCGGTGACGTAGCTGATCAGCGGGCCGGGGCCGTCGCCGCCGCCGCGGGCGGCCAGCACCAGGACGGAGATGCTGGGCTCCTCTTCGATCAGCCCGATCAGCTCCTCGGTGGGCTTGCCCTCGCGGATGTGGATGATCGGGTAGCGGCCGATCGTCGCCTGTACCTGTTCGGCGATGCTGTTGAGGCGACGCTCCACCTCTTCGCGGATTTCCGCGCGCATCTTTTCTTCCACCGCCATCCAGTGCTGGAAGCCCACCGGCTCGATGATGGCGAGAAGGGCGAGGCGGCCGCCGGTATGGGCGGCCCGGCGGCAAGCGAAGCGCAGGGCCGATTGCCACTCGGCGGTGTCGTCGACCACCACCAGGAACACGCGCTCGCGGCCGCCGTTGCCGGCGACGCCGGGTCCCAGTTCCGGCATCGGCACGCCGGGGTGGCCTGACGGGACAGCGCCGCCCCTGGCGCCATTTTCGCTTCCGGGATCGCCCAATTCGATCGGCATGGACACTCCGCCTCCGTTTGCCTGGGCGATCAGTCTACACCGAAACACTCTGCAAGCGGGACTCGCGAGTGCAAGCCCGCCCTGCCACCCAAGCCCTTGTGGACGTTCGGGTGGCCGGACGGGGGCAGGGGCCGGGGCCGATGGACCCGAAAAGGCGGAGGCTCAGTCGGCCAGGCCGTCGAACAGCGCGGTCGACAGGTAGCGCTCCGCGACCGAGGGGATGATGGCCACGATCATCTTGCCGGCGTTCTCGTCGCGCGAGCCGATCTCGAAGGCGGCGGCCAAAGCGGCGCCGGACGAGATGCCGGCGGGCAGCCCCTCCAGGCGGGCGGCTGCCCGCGCCGTCTCGAACGCCCGGTCGTTGGAGATCTGGATCACCTCGTCAATCAGGCTGGCGTCCAGGATGTCCGGCACGAAGCCGGCGCCGATGCCCTGGATCTTGTGGGGACCGGGCTGGCCACCGGACAGCACGGGGCTGTCCTCCGGCTCCACCGCGACGGTGCGGAACCCGGGCTTGCGGCTCTTCAAGACCTGGGAGACGCCGGTCAGCGTGCCGCCGGTGCCGACGCCGCTGATCAGGATATCGGCCTTGCCGGCAGTGTCGGCCCAGATCTCCTCCGCGGTGGTGGCGCGGTGGATCGCCGGATTGGCCGGGTTCTGGAACTGCTGGGGGATCACGGCATCGGGCAGGTCCGCGGCGATCTCCTCAGCCCGTGCGATCGCCCCCTTCATGCCCTTGGCGGCTTCGGTGAGGTGCAACTCGGCCCCCAGCAGGCGCAGCATCTTGCGCCGCTCCACCGACATGCTCTCCGGCATGGTGAGGATCAGCCGGATGCCCTTGGCCGCCGCCACGAAGGCGAGTGCGATGCCGGTGTTGCCCGACGTGGGTTCGACCAGCACGGTATTCGGCCCGATCTTGCCGTCGGCCTCCAGCGCTTCGATCATGGCGCGGCCGATGCGGTCCTTGACGCTGGACAGCGGGTTGAAGAATTCCAGCTTGCAGACGATGTCCGCCACCACGCCGTGCTGCTTCGCCAGCCGGGGAACGCGGACCAGCGGGGTCGCGCCGATGGTGTCGAGAATGGAATCGTAGATGCGGCCGCGGAATTCCGCCCGGCCCTCGGTGGTGGAGCCGTCCATTTCACATCTCCAAGACGTTATTTATATCATTATCACATAAATGGTACAGGCCCGCCAAGCCGACAAGGTGCGGCGGCCCCGGCAATCGTACGCACCGGCCCGCCGCTGCAGCAGGCCGGTGCGCAGGGCCGCAGCTCAGATGGTGTAGTCGGCTTCGAGAGGGTCGTCCTCGCGGGCGATGCCGGCCGCCTGCGCCTGGCGGCACAGGTCGTCGAGCGTGATGGAGTCGAGCTCGGCCATCACCCGGTCGTGCAACTCGCCGAACAGCGGCCGCACGATGTCACGGCCCAGCGACGAACCGTCGTCGCCGTCGGCCGTTTCCGCCGGCATCTCCATCATGGTGACCACCCGGACGATTTCGCCGACGGTCACGCGGCGGCGCTCGCGGGCCAGCCGGTAGCCGCCGCGCGGTCCCCGCACGCCAGAGAGGATCCGCTCGCGCACCAGTTGCTGAAGCACCTGCTCCAAATATCGGCGCGGGATTCCCTGCCTTCTCGTTATTTCACTACTCTGAACCGGCAATTGCGCGCCGTTATAGGCGATGTCAAGCACCGCCTCGACAGCAAACAACAATTTCCGCGTCGGTCGAAACATCGGCGCGTCCTCCCCAACGTGTTTTGTGTTGTTTTCATTTTTTCTTCAACCCCCAGGATCTCTTTTTTATTTGATCCCGCGAGTGCCGGCAGCCGTTGTTGGCCGCCGCCGGAGGAACCCGGACGCGGCTTGCCGTGGACGGCCTGCGTCGTCGGCTGTGCCCGCCATATGCTCCTCCTCCCCGGTTTTCGCTTGGCCGGACCCGCCGCCCCGCCTAGCGGGTTCCGGTCGAACCGAACCCCGCAGCGGCCCGCGCCGTTTCCGGCCAGCTTTCGTTGTCGTCCTGCCAGGCGATCGGCCGGCACGCCGCCACCAGCAACTGGGCGATGCGGTCGCCGCGCGCGATCGTCACGTCCCGGTCTCCTAGATTGACCAGGATAACGCCGATCTCACCACGATAATCGGCATCGATGGTACCCGGCGCGTTCAACACCGTCAGCCCATGCGACAGCGCCAAGCCGGAACGCGGCCGAATCTGCGCTTCCCAGCCCGCCGGCAAGGCGATCGCGATGCCGGTCGGCACCAGCGCGCGCGCCATCGGCGCCAGCACCAGCGGGGTGCTGACGGCGGCACGCAGATCCACCGCCGCGGCACCGGGGGTGGCCGGCGCCGGCAGCGGCAGGTCGGCACCATGGGGCAGGCGGCGCAGCGGCACCGCCAGGGGGGAAACCGGCTCGCTCATGGCGTCGGCGATCCGGCTTCAAGCGGGCCCGGCTCGGTGCCGGCGAACCGGTCGGCGATGGCGACGGCGAGGCGGCGCGCCACCTCGTCCTTGGAGAGCCGGGGCCACGTGTCGACGCCGTCGGCGGTGACGAGGTGGATGGTATTGTCGGTGCCGCCGAAGGTGCCGGTCGACGGGCCCACGTCGTTGGCGAGGATCCAGTCGCAGCCCTTGCGGCGGCGCTTGGCGGTGGCGTTGGCCACCACGTCGACGGTTTCCGCGGCGAAGCCCACCACCAGGGCCGGGCGACCGGGACCGGATGCGGCCAGTGTGGCCAGGATGTCGGGGTTCTCGGTGAGCACCAGCGCGGGCGGACCGGAGGCGTCCTTCTTCAGCTTCTGGTCGGCGGCACCGGCCACCCGCCAGTCGGCCACCGCGGCGGCGCAGACGGCGATGTCCACCGGCTGGGCGGCGAGGCAGGCGGCCAGCATCTCCCGGGCGGATTCCACATGGACCGTCTGCACGCCCGGCGGGTCGGCAAGCTGCGTCGGCCCCGCCACCAGGGTCACGGCGGCACCGGCCTCGGCCAGGGCTGCGGCGATGGCATGGCCCTGGCGGCCCGACGAGCGGTTGGCGATGTAGCGCACCGGGTCGATGGGCTCATGGGTCGGCCCGCTGGTGACGAGCGCGCTGAGGCCGGCCAGCGACGGCAGGGCGGCGCGTGCCAGCAGGATCGATGCCTCCTCCAGGATGTCCGGCGGCTCGGCCATGCGTCCCACACCCCATTCGGCCTCGGCCATGGCGCCTTCTTCCGGGCCGATCACATGCACGCCGCGACCCCGCAGCACCGCCATGTTGGCCTGGGTGGCCGGATGCGCCCACATGGCCGGGTTCATCGCCGGGGCCACCAGGATCGGACCGGTGGCGGCGAGTAGCACCGTGGTGGCCAGATCGTCGGCCAGTCCATGGGCCATGCGCGCCAGGATGTCGGCGGTGGCGGGGGCGACGATCACCAGGTCGGCCGCGCGCGCCAGCTTGATGTGGCCGATCTGCAGTTCCTGCTGGGGATCGAACAGGTCGAGCAGCGGCGGCGCATCGGCCAGGGCGCCGACCGACAGGGGCGTGACGAACTTGGTGGCGGCGGCGGTGAGCACGCAGGTCACCGCAGCGCCGTGCTCGCGCAGCCGGCGGATCAGCTCCAGCGACTTGTAGGCGGCAATGCCGCCGGACACGATCAGGAGAATGCGTCGTCCGCCGACCATAGCACTTCCGCCGTCCTCGACCTGCAGGGGAGGGCTCCGGCGACCGCAGCACCATGGCTTCGCGATCCCTGAGGGCCGGCCCTGCACCGGTCACCTCTCGAATTTGTAGATGAAGCCGGCGATCTCGGGCACCGGAAATGATGGGCGCGCCGGTGGGACGGCGATATCAGGTGAGCGCGGCGCCGATGGCGTCGCCGGTGTCCGCGGCGTTGCGGCCGATGGCGCGCATGGCGTGGTCCGAGGCCGTCAGGGAAAAGGCGGAAACGGGCCGCCGGCAGGCAGCCAACATTCGGGTCATGGGACGAGACTCCAAGCCGTCGGGTCTACACCTCAAGCAGCAAACGCCCCCGTCGCGGAGCCGCGGAACCCCGCCGGTTCGGCGCCACACCTTGGCCGGTTTTTCAGGGCAGGCGTGCGGGGCCGAGGGCGGATTTGCCAGGGTCCGTACTCAATCGCCCCGCCAGCCGTCCGGAGGATCTGGCAGACATCGGCCGGGACTGCGTCGCCCGTCGTCGAATATGCGTGGGCATGTCCATCCTCCTCGCTCCTAGTCCTGTCAGAGTCCTGTCAGATTTCTGCACAAACCATGGCCATGCGGTAATTGAGTCCGAACCCTGGGGGAGGAAGACATGGTGAGCCATCGACCGATCGCAACCCGGGCCGGCCGGGCAGCCTGCGGGCTCGCCCTGCTGGCGGCGAGTTGCGCGCCGCAATACCAGCAGCGCACGGTCTACGATCCGCCGGCGACGCCGGAGGGCCAGCAGTGCGTGAGCCAGGCGCAATCGGTGTTCGCGGCGTGCAGCGGCGAGGCCAACGCCCGCTTCCAGGCGTGCGAGACGATCCAGCGCCAGGCGGCGGAGCCGCGCATCCGCGCCGCCCAGCAGCAATACGCCTTCAGCCAGCAGATCTACTTCCAGTGCCGCAACTCGGTGCTGCACGAAATTGAACTGCTGAACCGCCAGCGCGAGGCGGAATGCCAGCGCCTGGCGCAAGCCGGAACGCCCTGTGCACCGGGGGACGGGTTCATCACGTCCAATTTCCAGATTGATCGGCGCATCGACCAGCGCTGCGACGAGCCGCGCCAGCCCGACCCGGAGGACTTCGTCGACCTCGGCGTGTGCGGCGATCCCATGGGCGTGTGTTCCGCCCAGTACGATGCCGCCTATCAGGCTTGCGGCGGCCGCGTTTCCAGCATCACCGAATGCGTCGCCAACTGCGATTGAGCAGCCGGCGACGCGCCGGTAGGGGTCAGTCGAGCTCGGTGATCGTCAGGTTGTCGATGCCGAACCATTCGCCGATCGGCATCGAGTCCGAGCTGTCGTTCAGGTTGGTGGCGAAGCCCAGCGTCAGCGTGTCGGACGACGTGGTGATGGTGAAGCGGTAGCGCACCAGGTCGTCGTTCCAGAAGCCCGACACGCCGTTGTGGCCGAACTGGGAGCTTGGCCCGGTGGCGCTGACCACTTCGATCGCCACGTTGCCGACGGTGTCGCCGTCCCTGTAGTCGGGCCGCGAATAGTAGGTCCATTGGTTGAAGTTGAGGATGGTCGCCCCGTCGATGGTCATCCGGAACCACTCGTCGTTGTTCCAGCTATCGCCGCGCAGGATGTCGATCTCGACCACCACCGTGGTCTGATTGCCCGAGAGGCTGAAGGTGCCGGTGGTGGAGCTGGGCGAGTTGTCGAACGGTCCGAGGATGTTCTCGTAGTCGGAATTGCAGGTCGGCACGTACGCGCACGCGTTCCAGGTGATGCCGTTGGTCCAGTTGGACAGGTCGGCGGTGCTGGAGAAGTCGTAGCTGACCGGGTCGTTGATCGGCGACAGGGAGTCGATGATGGACTCGATGGAGACGCGCCCGGAGGCGAACTCCAGGTCCTCGATATCGGTCAGCGTATCGGTGCCTTCGTCGCCGTTCGCCGGGTTGGCGTCGGTGACGGTGAGAATGCCCGTGTCGGGGTCGTAGGTGAACGCGTAGTCGGAGATGCCGCCGGCGTAGAAGGCGACGTCGTCACCGGTGCCGCCGTCGAGGGTGTCGTTGCCCGCACCGCCGACGAGCTGGTCGTCGCCATCGCCGCCCAGCAGCATGTCGCTGCCCGCTGCGCCGTCCAGGTAATCGTCGCCGCCGAGCCCGTCGATCACGTTGTCGGCGTCGTTGCCGGTGAGCGTGTCGTCGTAGTCCGAACCGGTGAGGTTCTCGAAGTTGGCCAGCGTGTCGACGCCGGCCCCGCCGGTGTCCTGGGCGCCGGTCTCGCCGAGGTCTACGGTCACGCCCTCCGCGGCGCTTTCGTAGCTGACGGTGTCGATACCCTCTTCGCCGTCCAGCACGTCATCGCCGCCGGCGCCATCGAGGGTGTCGTTGCCGGCCCCGGCCGACACCGTCTCGTTTGCGCCAGTGCCCGTCCAGGTGTCGTTGCCGCCGGAGAGCTGGATGGCATCGGTTTCGGTATCGGACCCGCCGCCGTCCAGATTGGCGGAGACCGTGATGCGGCTGGTGCCCACGTAGCGGGCGTCGGTGGCCGCTTCGTTCAGTGCCGACTCGATCCGGTTGCCCACCACAACCACGCCACCCACCGCCACCGAAGTGACGAACGCGCCGATCAGTCCGTATTCCAGGGATGTCATTCCCAGTCGGGCGCGAAGCAGCGAGCGCAGGTCCACCGCCAGGCGACGCGCCAGAGGTGTCTTGGCCATCACCACAGTCCTTGCCGGGGGAGTCTTCCCCCCAATTTCCGATCTTGCGCGTTGAACAACGCATGACCCCCGCCCGTTGCCGACTTCGGCAAGCGGACGAGTCCTTCTATTACTGTGGATATTAAGATGCCGTTTCCAGGTCGCTTCCGCAATGCGGCGGAAGCGCCCCCCTTCCCGACTCGGGTAGCAAGGCGCATGTTCAAATCACCTGGGAGAGGGGCGGCGGCGATACATGGGGTTCTATGTCGCGGATATGCCGAAAGATCAGGGACTTGATCCCTAGGCTGGCAGCGGTGATCGCGGGGGGCTTGCTGCTTGCGGGCTGCACCGGGCTGTCGAATGTCCTGGCTCCTGCGGACCCTGCGGCAGTGCAGCGCACCGCCATTGCCACCGAATTGCTGATCGAAGCGGCCCGGGTCGGCCGCTTGGACATGGTGGAAGTGGCGCTTTCCCACGGCGCGGAGCCGGATGCCGGCGAACCGGAAACCGGCCGCACCGCGCTGATGCTGGCCGCCCGCGGCGGATTTCCCCAGGTCATCGAGGCACTGTCGGCCAGCCATGCCGACCTCGACGCGGTGGATGCGGAAGGCTGGACCGCGCTCATGCATGCCGCCGCCCGCGACCGCCGGACCGCCCTGCTGCCGCTGCTGGCGGCCGGGGCCGACCTTGATATGCGTGAGGCGCGATACGGGTATTCCGCACTGATGGTGGCGGCCATGCTGGGCAATGTCGACGCCGTTTCGACTCTGCTCGACCGCGGCGCCAGGGTCGGCGAATCGACCGGCGGCGGCACGACGCCGCTGATCCTGGCCGCCGCCTCGTCATCGCGCCGGGCGCCGGTGGCGGTGGCGGAACTGATTGTCCGCGGGGCCGACGTCAACCGGGGCCGCGAGGACGGGTTCACCCCGTTGATGGCTGCCGCGGCGGCCGGCAACACCACCAGCCTAAGCCTGCTGCTGGGCCGCGGCGCCGATCCACGGGCGCGCACCGCGGCCGGCTTCGATGCCCTTGGCCTGGCCGCCGGCCTGGGGCAGGCGGACGTCGTCGCCCTCCTTGTCGAGGCCGGCATGGATCCCGACGCTGCGCAATCGCCGGACGGCGACACGCCGCTGATGCTGGCGGCGGCGCATGGCCATATGGATGTGGTGGCCACCTTGCTCTCCCACGGTGCCGACCCCTCCGTACAGCGGGCCGACAGCGCCACCGCCCTGGATCTGGCGCGGGCCAACGGCGAACTGGCCGCCGCGGCCCTTCTCGGGGCGTCCCATTGACGCATCGGGCCGCCATACGCCTGTTCGCTCGCCTCCGGGACACGCCGACGCTTCCCCGAACGTACGGGCCTCTGTCATAAAGATACCGTGATCGAGGAACACGTTCGGTCTTCGAACGGCGGAAGGGCTCCCCGCATGGCATTGAGGATCACCAGACGGGGCTTGGGACGCAGCCTGGCTGCGGGGTGCGGGCTTCTGGCGCTGGCCGGGTCGGGGCGGTCTGCACCGGCCCAGGACCTGCGCTTCTTCCGCATCGGTACAGGCACCACCGGCGGCACGTACTTCCCCATCGGCGGGTTGATCGCCAGTGCGGTGTCGCGGCCCTTCGGCGCGCCGCCGTGCGATCAGGGCGGAAGCTGCGGCGTGGAGGGCCTGATCGCGGTGGCCCAGGCCAGCCTGGGGTCGGTGGAGAACGTCAACAGCGTCGCCGGCGGCAGCATCGAATCCGGGCTCAGCCAGGCCGATATCGCCTTCTGGGCGTACACCGGCACCGGGCTGTACGCCGATCTCGGTCCGCAAGAGAACCTGCGGGCCATCGCCCATCTCTACAACGAGCTGGTGCATGTGGTGGTGGCGGCCGACAGCGGCATTCGCGACGTCGAAGACCTGCGCGGCAAGCGCCTGGCGCTGGGCGACGAGGGGTCGGGCACGCTGATCGACGCGCGCGCCATCCTGGGGGCCTACGGCATCAGCGAAGCCGACATCGAGCCCGCCTATATGGGGGCGGAACGCGCCAGCGACGCCATGCTGGCGGGCGAGCTGGACGGCTACATGTTCGTCGGCGGTGTGCCGCTGCTCGCGGTGGAGGACCTGGCCCGGCGCATGGAGCTGCGCCTGCTGCCGTTCGCCGACCAGACCGCCTGGCGGCTGCGCCTGGAGCTGCCCTTCTTCACCGCCGCCATGTTCCCCGAGGGCGCTTACGAAGGCGTGCCGCCGGTGCCCACCATCGCCGTCGGCGCCACCTGGATCACCAGTGTGGATGTCGACGAGGAGCTGATCTACGGCATCACCCAGGCGCTCTGGCACCCCACCACCCACACCCTGCTGCAGAACGGCCATGCCCGCGGCCGCGACATCCTGGTGGAGAATGCGTTGCGCGGCATCGCCATCCCGCTGCACGACGGCGCCGCCCGCTACTACCGGGAAATCGGCATGCTGGAGGGCGGCGAAATCTCCGATCCGGAGGAGTAGGACCGACCCGGCGGGCCGCCTTGCGCGCCGCATCGGGCTAGGGCAGCCTGCGTCCTCTCTCCTCCGGGCGCGCCGCCGGACCTGACCCGGCACGCGCCCTGGCCGGCGAGTGCCCGTGACCTGACAGGACCGCCATGGTGTCGCTGCCCTTCGTCGACCCCACCGTCGACGCCGCCATCCCCCTCGTTGCCGTCACCGCCGGTGCGGCGGCCGACTGGCTCGCCGCCCAGCCCGAGGCCCGCCGGCAATGGCTCGCCGGTGCCGGCTTCCGGGGCGAGGCGGGCCAATCCGCCACCTGGCCGGGAGCCGACGGCGGTATCGGCGGCTGCGTGGTGGCGGGGGGCGATCCGGCGGCGGCCGCGTTCGCCGGGCTGCCCCTCACGCTGCCCGCCGGCACTTACCGGTTGGAGGGGGCCGCGCCCGGCCTCGCCACGACGGCCGCGCTGGCCTGGGCGCAGGGGGCCTACCAGTTCACCCGCTACAAGACGGCAAGCCGCGCCCCGGCACTGCTGGAAATGCCGCCGGGGGTCGACGCCGGCCGTGTGCGCACCATCGCCGAAGCGCTGTGGCTCGGCCGCGACCTCATCAACACGCCGGCCAACGACATGGGGCCGGCGGACCTGGCGGCCGCCGCTGAGGAGGTGGCCGGCCGCTTCGGTGCCACCATCGCGCTCACCGTGGGCGAGGCGCTGCTGGAGGCGAACTACCCGCTGATCCATGCGGTGGGCCGCGCCAGTGCCTCCCCACCGCGCCTGATCGACCTGACCTGGGGCGATCCGGCGGCGCGCAAGCTGACGCTGGTCGGCAAGGGGGTGTGCTTCGACACCGGCGGGCTAGACCTCAAGCCCGCATCGGGCATGCTGATGATGAAGAAGGACATGGGGGGTGCGGCCCACGCCCTGGCGCTCGCCCAGATGGTGATGGCGCTGGGGCTGCCGGTGCGCCTGCGCGTGCTGATCCCGGCGGTGGAAAACGCGGTGTCGGGCTCCGCCTTCCGGCCGCTCGACGTGCTGGCCTCGCGCAAGGGGCTGACGGTGGAGGTGGGCAACACCGATGCCGAAGGCCGCCTGGTGCTGGCCGATGCCCTGGCGCTGGCCATGGAGGACGGCCCGGAGCTGGTGATCGACTACGCCACCCTGACGGGGGCCGCCCGGGTGGCCCTGGGGCCGGACCTGCCGGCCCTGTTCACCCGCCACGACGACCTGGCCGCAGCCTTCGCCGCGGCGGGCGAAGGGGCCGGCGATCCCACCTGGCGGCTGCCCCTGTGGCAGCCCTACGCCAAGCTGCTGCAAAGCCGCGTGGCGGACATCAACAACACCGGCGAAGGCGGGCTGGCGGGCGCCATCACCGCGGCCCTGTTCCTCGACCGCTTCGTGGAGCCGGCCGTGCCCTGGGTGCACCTGGACGTCTATGGCTGGTCGCCCAGCGACCGGCCGGGACGGCCCCGCGGCGCCTGCATGATGGGCGTGGAGGCGGCCCTGGCGGTGATCGAGCAGCGGCTGGTCGCATCGGCACCATGACGGTTCGGGCGCGCCCCGACCTCGCCCACGAGGTTGCGGCCGGCCACCCCGGCCGCCGCATCGCCGGGGTGGACGAGGTGGGGCGGGGACCGCTGGCCGGCCCGCTGGTGGCCGCGGCGGTGGTGGTGCCGCCGGGTGGCCTGCCGGCCGCACTCGCCGCACGCATCGACGACAGCAAGCGCCTCTCCGCCGCCGTCCGCACCGAGCTGGCGGGCCTGATCGCGCAGCATTGCGCTAGTGGCGTGGGCAGTGCGGCGGTGGCGGAGATCGACACCCTCGGCCTGTCGGCGGCCCTGGCGCTCGCCATGGGCCGGGCGCTCGCCGCCCTGCCGCAGCCCCCCGACCATGCCCTGGTGGACGGCCGGTGGCGCCCGCCGGGCCTGCCCTGCCCGATCACACCGGTGGTCAAGGGCGACCAGCGCTGCCTGTCCGTCGCTGCCGCCTCGATCCTCGCAAAGGTGGCGCGGGACGCGGAAATGCTGCGGCTCGCAGCGCTCTATCCGGGCTACGGCTGGGCCCGCAATGTCGGCTACGGCACGGCGGAGCACCTGGCGGGGCTGGCCCGCCTCGGCCCCACGCCGCACCATCGGCTGAGTTTCAGGCCGATCGCGGCGATGGTCGAGATGTCACACGAAGAAGCCCCGATAACACTCTGAGTCACATTGATATTGACGGCGCGAGTCCGGCGGCCCCATGGTGCGCTTCGCCATGTCGATGCGCTCCACACCCCGCGTCGTGCCCTTGCGCCCGACCGCCGCCGACCGCGTGCTGGTGGGCGACTGCCTTAGCCATCTGGCGGCTTTGCCGGACGGCGCGGTGGACTGCGTGTTCGCCGATCCGCCCTACAACCTCCAGCTCAGGGGCGAGCTGCTCCGGCCCAACAACAGCCGGGTGGACGGGGTGGACGACGGCTGGGACCAGTTCCACGACCTCGCCGCCTACGATGCCTTTTCCCGCGCCTGGCTGGCCCAGGTGCGCCGGGTGCTGAAGCCCGACGGCTCGGTGTGGGTGATCGGCACCTACCACAACATCTTCCGCCTGGGCGTGGCGCTGCAGGATCTGGGGTTCTGGATCCTCAACGACGTGGTGTGGCGCAAGACCAACCCGATGCCCAACTTCCGCGGCAAGCGCTTCACCAACGCGCACGAGACGCTGATCTGGGCGGCGCGCTCCAAGGATGCCCGCTACACCTTCAACTACGAGGCCATGAAGCGCCTCAACGACGATCTGCAGATGCGCAGCGACTGGACGCTGCCCCTGTGCAACGGGCCGGAGCGGCTGAAGGACGAGGGCGGGCGCAAGCTGCACCCCACCCAGAAGCCCGAAGCGCTGCTCTACCGCGTCATCCTGGCCTCCACCCGGCCGGGCGAGACCATCCTCGATCCGTTCTTCGGCACCGGCACCACCGGGGCGGTGGCGCGCCGGCTCGGCCGCCGTTTCCTCGGCATCGAGCAGGACCCCGACTATGCCCGCGCCGCCGAAGCGCGCATCGCCGCGGTGCTGCCGCTGGCCGACCCTTCGGTGGTGACGCTGACGGCCAAGCGCACCGAGCCGCGCATCCCCTTCGGCTGGGTGGTGGAGCGCGGGCTGCTCAACGCCGGTTCCGTGCTGTGCGACGCCTCGCGCCGGTTCGCCGCCCGGGTGCGGGCCGATGGCACGCTGATCGCGGAAAGTTCCGCGGGCCGCCACATGGGGTCGATCCACCAGGTGGGTGCGGCGCTGATGGGGGCGCCGTCGTGCAACGGCTGGACCTTCTGGCAATACGAGGTGCAGCACGGCGCCTGGCGGCCCATCGACGAGCTGCGCCAGCGCCTGCGCGCCGACCTCAACTGAGCGGCCGGCCCACGCCCCATTCGGCGCCATGGCCTTGCTGGCAGCCAAATCCAGACGTCATGCCCGCGGCGGCGGGCATCTCTCTGACCTCAACGGAGCCCCCCGCATGCGCGGGGGTGACGGGCAAAAGGGGCTTCAGCAGCGCGGCGCGGCGGAGCGGGCGCGCATGGCCAGGGCTTCGGCATAGCCCTCGAAGCTGACGGCGTTGGGGCCGGTCAGGCTGTCGAAGCGGGCATGCCGCATGGCGCAGTAGGCGCCGGCCCCCATGTCGTTGAGCATCTGGGCTTCGTCGTTCGCCTGGGCCGTGCGGAAGGCATCGAACTCCACCACCCCGCCGACCCCGCCGCCGAACTCCGCCTCGATCCGGTTCTGGGCGTGGATGATCTCGCGCGCATGGTCGGCGGTGAACTGGCGGTAGAGCACGAACAGCTCGCCCTCGCCGAACCCGTAGGCTTCGCTGCAGGCGAGCGACGTCAACAGCAGTTCGGTGTGCAGCCGGATCAATTGGCGCTCGGTCGTGATGTCGCCGACCGTTTCACAGATGGAGGCATCGGGGAGGGCGGAGAAGCTGCCGAGCTGTTCGATGATCCGCTCCACCGGGCCCTGCTGGGCCGCCGCCGATCCCGACCACGCCAGCGCCATGGCCAGGGCCACCGCGCGCCAGGTTTGCTGCATCGCTCCGCTCCGCTCCAGTCCGTTCCATGGGAGGGCCATCCCCTACGAAACCTGTCCCGGCTTGGCAAGTGCCGCGGCACGGTGGGGCATCGCCTTTACCTGATGCGCGCTCCGCCTCTCAGATCGAGCCCGTGCGCCGGCGCCAGGCCGGTGCGGCCTCCGCCACCGCGTCCATCACCGCCGCCCCCACCGCCTCGCCGATGGCCGTGTGGGTGCCGGCGTAGGCGGCGGGCGGCGGGCGGTGCGCCGCAGCGAGGGGAGCGGCGACGACGATGCAGTCGGTCCCTGTACCGGTGGCGAGGGCGCCGTCCGGCGGCAGGGCCAGGCCGAGCGCCATCACCGCAGCGGTGCGTGCCTGGGTGGCGACGGACAGGGTTTCCAGCAGGGCGGCCTGCGTCAGCGGCCGGGAGACGTGGCAGACGAGGTTGATGGTGCCGGGCGGCGGCGGGCCGGCAGCGGCACCCGTGTGGACACGGCGGCCCACCCGTTCTGCGTTGTTGAGGCCGAGCGTCAGCACCACCTCCACGGCCACCGCCGCGCCGCCGCCATCGCGGCACACCCGGCGCACCACCGCGTGGTCGGCGACCGGTGCGCTGGTCATCAGCCCCACCGCATCGGCCAGCCCGCGCGCCGCCAGGGCCTCGGCGAACAGGACCACGGGATCGCGGCCGGCCGGCAGGTCTTCCTCGCGCACCTCCAGCCACGCCACGGTGTCGGCGGTCACCAGGCCGGGGCGGGTGAGCGACCAACTCGCCATGGTGCAGGGGCTATGCGTGCGCACCACCAGCCAGGGCGGCTCAAGGGCGACGGCGAGGCTGGCCAACGGTACGGCGACGGAGGGGGAGGGCATGGCGGACCGCGGGATCGGGGGTGGCGGGACGGCACGGCTGCTCGCGCGCGGAGGGAAACTCTTCCAATCTGCATCTTCTCGCCGCTGGCCGGTCAGCGTAGACTTGGCAGACCGCCCAAGGAAACGCCCTCGGGCGTGGGGATGATTCGTATACCCAAGCCCGAACGGCAATCGGACATCGAGGACCTCTGACTATGGCGCTCAAGAACCTGCTGGTGCTGGTCGACAACACCAAAGCTGCCGCCACCCGGATCACCTACGCCACATCCCTGGCCGCCAAGCACGATGCACACCTCACCGGATTGTACGTGAAGGCGCCGATCCATATTCCCGGCTACGCCATGGCCCAGATGCAGGCCGAGGTGCGGGAGATGCAGCAGCGCTTCCTCGCCGAGGGTGCGGAGGAAGGCCACAAGCTGTTCAACGAGATCGTGCACCGCGAAGGCCGCGACGACCGGTCGGATTGGCGGGTGGCGCGCGGCGACGCGGAAACCGCCGCGGAGGTGCTGGTGCGCTACGCCGACCTGGTGATCGCCGGCCAGCTCGATCCGGCGGAAGGCGCGCGGCCCGACACCGTCGATCCCGGCGACCTGATCCTCGCCTGCGGCCGGCCGGTGCTGCTGGTGCCCTACGCCTACAAGCTGGAAACCGTCGGCGAACGCATCATGGTCGCCTGGAGCGGCACGCGCGAAAGCGCCCGCGCCGTGGCCGACGCCATGCCCCTTCTGGAAGCCGCCAGCCATGTCACGGTGATGGCGGTCAATCCCGAACCGGAGCTGGGCGACGAGCCCTGCGCCGACATCTCCTTGCACCTGGCCCGCCATGGGGTGGAGGCGGAAGCCGCCCACCTGCACGTGGAGGACATCACTCCGGCCGACGCCATCCTCAGTCGCGCCGTCGACCTGTCCATCGACCTGATCGTCATGGGCGGCTACGGCCGCTCGCGGCTGCGCGAGCTGGTTCTGGGCGGTGTTACCCGTCACATGCTGCAACACATGACCGTACCCGTTCTGATGTCCCACTGAGGTACGGCTTCGCCGCCCGGCGGGCCGGGCAGTCGGGAGCCAGAAATGATCCTCGTGTTCGGTTCGCTGAACGTCGACATGGTGGCTCCTGTGCCGCGCTTGCCGCACCCGGGCGAGACGGTGATCTGCGAGAACTACGTCCTCAAGCCCGGCGGCAAGGGCGCCAACCAGGCGGTGGCGGCCGCCCGCGCCGCGGCGGGATCGGAGGTCGAGGTGCACCTTTACGGCGCCATCGGCCAGGATCCGTTCGGCGATATCTGCCTGAAGAACCTGGAAGAGCAGGGGGTGGCGGTGCACGCCATCACCCGCACCGGGCGGCCCACCGGCACCGCCTTCATCTGTGTGGACTCCCGCGGTGAGAACCTGATCACCGTGGCCTCGGGCGCCAATGCGCTGGCCACCGCCAGCGAGGTGCCGGAAGCCGTGCTCGGCCAGGGCGCCACCACGGTCTTGATGCAGATGGAAGTGCCGCCCAAGGAGAACTGGGCGCTGATCGAACGCGCCCGCGCCGTCGGCGCCACCTCCATCCTCAACCTGGCACCCGCCGGGGCGATCCCGGCCGCCGCCCTGAAGGCGCTCGACTACCTGGTGGTCAACGAGGGCGAGGCGGCGGAGGTGGAGCGCCTGCTGGGGCAGGACAGCAACGCCGCCCCCGACTTGATGGCCCGCGCCATCAGCGATGCCTCGGGGGCCGCCTGCGTGATCACGCTCGGCCGCAGCGGCGCCATCGCCGCCCAGCGCGGCAAGGTGTGGCAGGTGGGAGCGCTGCCCATCCATGCCGTCGACACCACCGGGGCCGGCGACGCCTTCTGCGGGACCTTCGCCGTGGAGCTGGATGCCGGCGGCACGCTGGTGTCGGCCCTGCACCGCGCCTCGGTGGCGGCGGGGCTGGCTTGCACGCGCCTGGGCGCCCAGGAGAGCAGCCCCAAGGCCGACGAGGTGTCGGCCAGGCTGAAGGATCTGCCGCCGCCCGCACTGCTGCCGGCACCGTGACGGCGGCCTTGCTGTCCCGCTGCCGCCGCATGCCGGCGCTGTGCCCCTTGCATCGCGGCGTGGCTTGGCGCTATGCGCGGATGCGTGCGGGATTGCCGCGTTTCCAGTTCAGGCCCCAAGTCAGGACCCCACCATGCCCGTGATCAACTCCATTGCCGCCCTCCATGACGAGATGGCCGAGTGGCGCCACGATATCCACGCCCACCCGGAAATCGCGTTCGAGGAGGTCCGCACCGCCGGCATCGTTGCCGACAAGCTGCGGTCGTGGGGTATCGAGGTTCACACCGGCATCGCCAAGACCGGCGTGGTGGGCGTGCTCAAGGGGCGTTCGGACAACGGCCGCGCCATCGGCCTGCGCGCCGACATGGACGCCCTGCCGATGACCGAGCAGACCGGCCTGCCCTACCAGAGCACCAATCCCGGCCGCTTCCACGGCTGCGGCCACGACGGCCACACCACCATGCTATTGGGGGCCGCCCGCTACCTGGCGGAGACCCGCAATTTCGAGGGCACCGTGCACTTCATCTTCCAGCCGGGCGAGGAAGGCGGCGGCGGCGGCAAGATCATGGTGGAAGAGGGGTTGTTCGACCGCTTCGCCTGCGACGAGGTCTACGCCCTGCACAACTGGCCGCAGCTTCCGGTGGGCACCATCGGCATCAAGAGCGGCCCGGCCATGGCGGCGACCGATACGTTTACCGCGGTGATCCGCGGCCACGGCGGCCACGCCGCCATGCCGCACATGACGGTCGATCCGGTGGTGATCGGCGCCCAGATCGTCACCGCCTGGCAGTCGCTGGTCAGCCGCACCACCGACCCGGTGAAGTCCGCCGTCGTCAGCGTCACCCAGTTCCATGCCGGCTCCGCCTTCAACGTGATCCCCGGCCAGGTGGACCTGTGCGGCACCGTGCGCACCTTCGAATCCGCGGTGCGCGACCGGGTGCGCGACGGCATGATCCGCATCGCCGAGGGCATCGCCACCGGTTTCGGCGGCCGCGCCGAGGTCGACTACATCGAAGGCTACCCCGCCACCGTGAACCCGCCGGAATATGCCGACGTCGCCGCCGCCGTGGCGCAAAGCGTGGTCGGCGTCGGCAAGGTGGAGCGCGACCTGGAGCCGGTGATGGGCGGCGAGGACTTCTCCTACATGCTGAACGAGCGGCCCGGCGCCTACGTGTTCGTCGGTCAGGCCGGCGGCCCCAACGCATGTTCGGTGCACAACCCGCACTACGATTTTAACGATGAGATCCTGCCGATCGGCGCTAGCTTGCTGGCATCGTTTGCCGAGCATCGGCTGCGCTAATTCACTCGGGCCGGGCGGGACCGGCCGGGCGGACCCAACAAGAACGAGACTGCCATGATCCACCGGAGGGACCAGATGCGACAGGCGATCCACGCCCTGACACTTGCAACCGCCTGGCTGGTGCTGGCGTCGTGCAGCGGCTCGCAGAGCGGCGACACGGCGATGGCCGAGCCCATGGGCGATACGCCCCAGGTCGCCCAGGCCGTACCGTTGAGCGGGCCGGTGCCGCGGATCGACGATCGGTTCACCTGGTCGGGACAGCAGAGTGCCGCCTTCAACGACCTGTTCGTGACGGCGCGCGAAGAGCGCGGCTGGCGCCTGCTGTGGCAGCTCGTCGGCGAGGACCCGCCGGGGCCGCTGCCGGACGAGGCGATGGCGGTGGCGGTGTTCCTCGGTGCGCGGCCGACCGCGGGCTACCAGGTGGCCATCACCGACGTGCTGGAATCGCCCGGCGAGATCACCGTGCAATACCGGGAAACGGAGCCCTCCGCCGGTGCCACCACGGCCCAGATCCTTACCGCACCCTACGTGGTGGAGCTGGTCCCGCTGTCGTCCCTGCCGGTGAACTTCGAGACCGACGGCTAGGTTACGTCGGGATTGGCCCGGCCCCGGATCCGCCGGTGGCCCTGCGCCCCCGGCGGCTGCGGGCCGGTGTCGGGCCGCCGGCAACGGGGCGGGCTGGACGCCGGTGGGGGCCGGTGCCATAGTCCGCGCGTTTGATTTTGCTGTCGCCAGCCCAGGCCGCCATCCGGCGGGCGGGGCGGCCCCCGCCTGCTTCCCGGCTTCACGACGACGGAACGCCCGGGATGCCCTGGGGGTCAGCGGCGGCAGTGCCATGTGGGATACCGCTGCGAAGGGCCGGCCGATGGGCTTCAACGTCACCGAATGGAGCATGCGCGCCTATCTCAGGTTCGTGACGCGGCTGCGCGGCGAACGGATGGGCGAGGATGCCGACGGCAACGTCTATTACCAGGCCCGCAAGGTGCACCCCTCGTTGCGCCGCAAGCGCCGCTGGGTGGTGTTCAACGGCGGCGAGTCCGAAGCCAGCCGGGTGCCGCCGGAATGGCATGCCTGGCTGCACTTCCAGACCGATCAGGTGCCGGCGGACGACAACCCGTTGCGCCGCCGCTGGCAGAAGCCGCACCAGGCCAACGCCACCGGCACCCTCGATGCCTATCGCCCACCGGGCCATACCCTGATGGGCGGCCGGCGCGACCGCGCGACCGGCGACTACGAACCCTGGGTGCCCTCCTGACGGGCCGCCCTTCTCCGATCTTCCCAGCCACAGCGACGCGACGCCGCCATGCACCACAACGTCATTGAAAGCGTGATGGGCGCGGTCGTGCTGGTGGTGGCCGCCCTGTTCCTCGTGTTCGCCTACACCAGCGCCGACCTGGGCGCGGTGGAAGGCTATGTGGTGGAGGCGCGGTTCGACCAGATCGCCGGCCTCACACCCGGTTCGGACGTCAGCATCAGCGGCGTGCGCGTGGGCAGCGTGGTCGACACCGCGCTCGACCCAGACACCTACCAGGCGGTGGTGCGAATGAGCATCGATCCGTCGATCACGCTGTATTCCGACGCCAGCGCCACCGTGGCCAGCGAAGGTCTGCTCGGCGGCATGTTCGTGCAGATCGATCCCGGCGGCGGCTTCGACGAGGTGCTGGAGCCCGGCGGGGAGATCGCCTACACCCAATCGACGCCGGGTCTGGAACAACTTCTCGGTCAGGTCATTTTCAGCCTGGAGAGCCTCGGCCGGGAAGACCAGTGACCCTGGACACGGCACGGGCGGACTCCTTGGCAGGCGCCGTGAACGGCCCCAGGTGGGCCAAACTGTCGCCATTCTCGTGATCTGTTACCGTGGCATCGGGTGCCGTGCCGCCCTTTGTCCTTCGGAGTTCGACTTTGATGCGTAGCCGCCCCGTCGCCGTCCTTGCCCGGTCACTGCTGGCGGGTGTGCTCGCTGCCGGCCTCGGTATCGCCGCTGCGGGCGCCACCCAGCCGACCGTGGAGATGCCGTTTGCGCTGCTGCGGGCGCTGGACAAGATTACCGCACAGGTGACCCGGCTTGACGTGCCGGTGGGCGAGACCGTGACCTTCGGCACGCTCTCCGTCACCGTCCGGGCGTGCTTCGGTTCGCGCCCGGAAGAAGCGCCGGAGAACGCGGCCTTCCTGGAGATCGTCGACACGCCGCCGGGCCAGGTCGAGCGGCTTGCCTTCTCCGGCTGGATGTTCTCCTCCTCGCCGTCGATCTCGGCCATGGACCACGCGGTGTACGACGTGTGGGTCGACCACTGCGCCTACGAGGCGGAACCGGAAGAGCCGCTGGAGCCGCCGCCGCCGCGCCTGCCGATCCCCGAGGACCCGCCGCTGCCGCCGCCGCTGCCGCCCCAGCGCCTGCCGTAAGCCCCCTTCGCCTCACTCGGGGGCGGCACGGCCGCGGTTGACCGCCGTCAGGGCCGCCGCCCCCGCCGGTTCCAGGGCGTCCGCCAGTCCCTCGTCCGGCGCCGAGCCGGGCTGGTTGATCGACACCCGCACCTCCGGCTTGGCGAAGGCGATGCCGTTTTCCGCCAGCGCCTTCTGCATGGCGGCGTAGGCGTGGCGGCGGATGAGGAACTGCTTGCCGGGCTTGCTCATGAATTTGGTGCGGACGATCAGCCCGTAGTCGTCCACCTCCACCACCCCCTGGGACTTGAGCGGTTGCAGGAAGTCCTGGCCGATCTCCGGGTTGGTCAGCAGGTCCTTGCCGACCTGCTTCATCACCTTGCGCATCTTTTCCACGTCGGTGTCGAAGGGCACGCGGAAGCGCAGCTTCATGATCGCCCAGTCGCGGCTGTAGTTGGTGAGCGTGGTGATCTCGCCGAACGGCACGGTGTGCAGGGCGCCGCGGTGATGGCGGAGCTGCAGCGAGCGAACGTTGATCTTTTCCACCGAGCCTTGGACGCTGCCGAGGTCGATGTACTCGCCGAGCCGGAAGGCATCGTCCATCAGGAAGAAGGCGCCCGACACGATGTCGCGCACCAGGGTCTGGGAGCCGAAGCCGATGGCGATGCCCACCACCCCGGCGCCGGCCAGGACCGGGGCGATGGCGACGCCGAGGGACGACAGCGCCACCAGCACCGCAATCAGGAGGATGGCCGCCTGGCCGGCCCGCTTGAACAGCGGCAGCAGCGTGCGCATGCGCGACAGGCCGACGCCGCCGATCTCCGCCTCCGCCGGGTCGACGCCGTCGCTCACCGCCTGGGCGTCCTCCTGGGCGATGCGCCGGTCGATCCACAGCCGGAGTGCGGCCCAGCCGGCATAGGCCACCAGCACCACGGTGCCCACCTCCAAGGCGCCGCGCACGGTGGCCGCCCACAGCCCGCTGCCTTCGCCGATCAGGTCGATGCGCCAGGCGACGGCGAGCAGCAGCACCACCGCGACGGCGAGCCCCACGCGGGCCACCGTCAGCACCGCCGGGGTCAGCGCTCCCGAAGTGGCGGCGGTGCGCAACGCCTCGCGCGCCAGGGCGGCATCCAGGCTCGGCCATAGCAGCAGCAACCCGATGGTCCCGAGCCCGGCGCCGAACAGCGGCGGCCCGCCGAGCAGGCTGGTGGCCACCAGCCAGCACCAGATCAGCAGCGTGCCGACCGCCAAAGCCCAGGGGTAGGTGCCGGCCAAGCGCCGGCGGGTGGGGCCGGCGGCGATCTCCCCCCAGCCGCCATCGGCTCCCAAGTCATGGGCGAGCGCCCTGCGGGTCGCCAGGACGGCGGCGGCAAGGCTGAGGGTGAGCACCGTGCCGACCGACATGAGGAAGAGCAGGTGCACGTCGCCCTGCACCCCCAGGATGGCGAACACCGAGCAGGTGAAGAACCCGAAGGCGCCGACGGCCATGGTGGCCAGTACGCCGGTATGGACGCGCCGCGCCTCGCCGTCGCCATAGGCGGGGATCCGCCACTCCGCTGCCGTGGGGGCGGCATAGGCGCGGGAAATCCCGCCGATCACCCGCAGCACCACGATGGCGGCGAGGTAGAAGGCGAAGGTCACGCGTTCCCGGGTGGGGCCGTCGTGCAGTGCCAGGAAGAGGGACGCGGCGATGCCGGCGAACAGGGCCACCAGCAGAAAATGCCCGGCCGCCGCGGCCATCGCGTGGCTGACCCGGGCAGCCAGGGCCGGCGGTTCGGCCGGTGCCGGCTCGATGGTCCGGGTGCGGCGGGCCACCAGCAACTCTGCGGCGGCCCCCACGGCCAGGGCCAAGGCGAACAGGCCGACAAAGCGACCGAAATGGCCATCCTCACCGTCGACCAGGCTGGCGGCGGCGCGGCCCAGGGCGCCGGGAAGCTGGTCGTAGGTGGCGAGGATCTCTCCCAGCCGGCCACGCAAGTCGGCCAAGGCCGCTTGCAGGGCAAAGGCCGTATCGGCGGGGTTGAAGGTGCCGGTCTCGGCCTCCTGCGGAGCCTCCAGACGCTCCAGCAGCAACGCCCGCAACTCGGCGTCCGACAGGCGGGCGAGTTCCTCCTCCGTGGTCGGCACGGAGCCGGCTTCGCTCTGGGCGAGGGCGGGGCGCCCGGCCGCAGCGGCCCAGGCCGCCAGGACGATGGCGAAGGCAGCGAAGCGGATAGCGCGGGCCATGGCGGTGCGTCCCCAAGCAGGCGATGGCGGGACTCTACACCGCGGCGGCGAACAGCGCCGCGGGCGGCAAAGGGTCGGCGTCGGTGCCACCGCATACGCGCCGGCGGTCGGCGGCGCCAATCAACAGCTTGGGAGGGGGCCGTCCGCCCGCGGGGGCAGGCCGGGGGGCAGGCCGGGGGTCAGGCCCGCGGGGGCAGGCCGGGCGTCAGGGTTGATAGGGCAATGAAGATTGGTGAAGGATGATCCGCACCTTGCCGTCTTCGCATTGCCTGAACACGAAGCTCTTGTTGACGAAGAGGTGACTATCGTCTCCGCCTATGAAATGAACATTGCATTGCACGATCGCCAGATCGCCATGCAGGATGTAATCCAGCTTACTGTACCAAACTTTCACCCAAGGCTTGAGTTTGAAGCCCTTGTCATTCGGGAAGTTTGGATCTCCGCCGACAAAATAGGCGAGAGCGCCTTCCTTGGTGGGCCGATATGTTTGCGTGCCATAGGCGAGGGTTGGCTTGAATAGGACTTTGCCGTTGTCATAGTCGTAGTGGTCGCTCAGAACCTTTGCCGAGAAAGTCCGGGCATCGCCGCCCTCGGCATGGACCTTGCCAACCGCGACAACGTTGTCGCACCAGGTCTGCAATGCCGTGTGCACCATCTCGTCGGTAAACATCGCGTCCGCCTTCTCCCCGAAACTGTCTGCGTAGGCAGCGTTGGCCGCGAGACTGTCGGCCCGAACCTTCGGCATGGATGATGCTCCCGTATGGCTGTGCGGCTTTGACGGAGGCGGCCCGGCGCGGCAGGCACCGAGCGGCGCCGGGCGGTGTCAGCAGCCCCCTGTGGCGGGCAAGACCTGACCACGAATAGGGGTATTGGGCAATCCGCCGTCGCGTATAAATCGTAGCCATTGACGTTGCATATGGCCGACCGGGTGGTCGACCGGCCCGCGGGCGGCGCAAGCGTGCCGCGTGGGGAGGGCGCGCGAACAGGCGCACCGCCACCATGCGGGTGGGATAGGTGACGCCGGAGACATCGACGTTGGGCCCGTCCCACAGCCAGATGTCGCGATCGATCTCGATCATCTCTGGGCCTTTCGCGGTACCGGAATGCCCCCTCCCCGCCGCGGCCATGATACACTTCGCAAGCGAGGTGTGTGCTGCGGAGCGGTCTCGCGCGGTTCCCTATGGCATCAAAGTGAGATTGGTTGTTACTGTAGGCCCGGTCCGTGGCGCTGACGCTCTGCGAGGCCATTTTTTTCAATAAGTCCAACAACTTATGCGGGGAGACGGATGAATAGAATCCTGGATGGGTTGCGCATCATCGAGGGCTCCGCCTTCGTGGCGGCGCCCTTGGGCGGCATGACGCTGGCCCAGTTGGGGGCCGACGTGATCCGCTTCGATCCGCTGACCGGCGGGCTCGATGCCCATCGCTGGCCGGTCACCCAGGAAGGCCGCAGCCTCTATTGGGCCGGGCTCAACAAGGGCAAGCGCTCGCTCGCCGTCGATACCCGCCAGCCCGAAGGCCGCGAGATCGTCACCGCGCTGATCGGCGCGGAGGGCGAGGGCAACGGCATCTATCTCAGCAATTTCCCGTCGCGCGGCTGGCAGAGCTACGAAGCCCTGAAGGCCAAGCGCGACGACGTGATCGTGGTCAACCTGCTGGGCAACCCCGACGGCACCTCGGCGGTGGACTACACCGTCAACTGTGCGGTGGGCTTCCCCTTCGTCACCGGCATGCCCCATGGCAACGCCCCGGTGAACCCGGTGAACCACGTGCTGCCGGCCTGGGATGCCATCGCCGGCATCCACCTGTCGCTGGCCATCGTGGCGGCGGAACGCTACCGCCGGCTCAACGGCATCGGCCAGCACGTGCAGGTGGCGCTGGCGGACATCGCCATCGCCATGGCCGGCAACCTGGGCTACATCCAGGAGGTGCAGATCAACCACCAGGATCGCCGCGCCCACGGCAACTATCTTTACGGCTCCTATGGCTGCGATTTCGAGACGCTGGACGGCCGGCGTATCTACATCGTCGTGGTGACGGACCGGATGTGGGTCGAACTGGGCAAGGCGACCGGCCTGGAGCCCAAGTTCACCGCCCTGGAGGCGCTGCTGGCCTACGACTTCGGCAAGGAAGGCGATCGCTTCAAGGCGTCCGACGCCATCTCCGCGATCCTCAAGCCGTGGTGCGAAGCGCGCACGCTGGCCCAGATCGGCGAGGCGTTCGACGGCACCGGCGTGTGCTGGGGCCCCTACCAGACCTTCACCCAGCTCGTGGAGCAGGACCCGCGGTGCTCCACCGCCAACCCCATGTTCTCCGAGTTGGACCAGCCGGGCATCGGCCGCTACCTGGTGCCGGGCTCGCCCCTGTCGTTCAGCCAGTCGCCCCGCCGGGTGCCGGTGCGCGCCCCGCTCCTGGGCGAGCACACCGACGAGATCCTGGGCGGCGACCTCGGCTTCAGCGACCGCCAGATCGGCGAACTGCGCGACCGCCGGGTGGTCGGTGGCCCTATCGACGTGGTGTGAGGAGGGCGCGATGGCCGACGACGCTACCGACTATCGCGCCTGGATCGGCTCCGCCGAAACGCGCGAAGACCTGATCGCAGCGGCCCAGGTGGAGGCGATTGCCGCCACCTTGGACCTGCCCACCGATGCGCTGGGCGTGGGCGATCCGCTGCCGCCGCTGTGGCACTGGTTCTATTTCCTGCCGCGGGCGGCCACCTCCGCCCTGGGCTCCGACGGGCATCCGCCCAAGGGCGGCTTCATGCCGCCGGTGGACCTGCCGCGGCGCATGTTCGCCGGCGCGCGCGTACGCTTCCCCGCCCCGCTGTTGATCGGCAGCCCCGCCACCCGCGAGGGCGAGGTGGTGAACGTGACGGAAAAGCACGGCGGCAGCGGCCGGCTTGCCTTCGTCACGGTGCGCTACCGGGTGGTCCAGGACGGCCAGGTGTGCATCGAAGAAGAGCAGGACATCGTCTACCGCGAGCCGGGCGCTGCGGTGCCGGCGCCGCAGGTGCTGGACGGCTGGCCGGCGGTCCCGGACGGTACCTGGACGCGCACCGTTACGCCCGATCCGCGGCTGCTGTTCCGCTTTTCCGCCCTCACCTTCAACGCCCACCGCATCCACTACGACCGGCCCTACGCCATGGCCGAGGAAGGCTATCCGGGGCTGGTGGTGCATGGGCCACTGACCGCCTTGCTGCTGCTGCACCTGGCGCGCGACAACGCCGACCGGCCGGTGGCCGGCTACAGCTTCCGGGGCAAGGCCCCGCTGTTCGACCTGGGACCGTTCCGCCTGATCGGCACCCAGCAAACCGGGCCGGACGGCCAGGGCCAGGTGGCCCTGGAAGCCCAGGGACCGGACGGAAAAACCGCCATGACCGCGACGGCCGACCTGGCAGCCAGCTAGGCGTTCGCGCGATCGAAAAGGGGCGCTTGCGTTATGGGGGAAACGCGCATGGCTGGCCGGCCGAAGAAATCGAAGATCGTAACCGCGGAAGAGGCTGTCGCTCTGGTACATGATGAAAATACCATCTGCTGCAATGGATTCGTCCAGAGCGGTATTCCCGAGGCTTTGCTGGAAGCATTGGAGAAGCGCTACCTTGAGACCGGGCATCCGAAGAATCTGCGCCTGTTTGCCGCTGCGGGGCAGGCGGATGGCAAGGAGCGGGGGCTTAACCGGCTGGGCCATGAAGGGATGCTGCGCAAGGTGGTGTCCGGCAACTGGGGTCGTATGCCCAAGGTTGCCAAGTTGGCGCTGGACAATAAGGTATTTGCCTACAATCTGCCGCAGGGGGTGATTTGTCAGCTCTATCGCACGCTGGCCTCGGGCAAGCCCGGTTTTTTCTCCAAAGTGGGTTTGCATACGTTTGTCGATCCGCGCCTGGAAGGCGGGCGGGTCAATGAGGGGACCACCAAGGATATCGTGAAGCTGGTGGAAGTGGAGGGTGAAGAGTGGCTCTTTTATACCGTCGGCACCGTGGATGTGGCTTTCATCCGGGGCACAACCGCCGATCCCTCCGGCAATATAACCATGGAGAAAGAGTCTCTGACGCTGGATAACCTGGCCCAGGCGATGGCAGCCAAGAACTGTCATGGCATCGTCATCGCCCAGGTGGAGCGTATTGCCGAACAGGGCTCGTTGAATCCACGTGACGTGAAAGTCCCAGGCATGCTGGTGGACTGCGTGGTGGTGGCTGAGCCGCACAACCATATGCAGAGCTATGTCTGTCAATACAGCCCGGCTTTTTCCAAGGAGATCCGGGTTCCGCTGGATTCGCTGGAGCCGATGCCGCTGGATGAACGCAAGGTGATTGCCCGCCGGGCCGCGTTTGAACTGCCCCCCAACGGTATAGTCAACCTTGGCGTGGGCGTTCCGGAAGGGGTGGCAGCCGTCGCCAACGAAGAGAAGATAAGCCAGTATATTACCCTCACTTCAGAAGCGGGCACCGTGGGTGGCGTATTGGCCAGCGGCGGCAACTTCGGCGCCGGGGTCAACTCTGATGCTATTTTCGACCAGAATCAGATGTTCGATTTCTATGATGGCGGCGGCCTGGATATGGCGTGCCTGGGCATGGCCGAGTGTGATGAAAAAGGTAATGTCAATGTCAGTCGGTTCGGCCCCAGGTTGATCGGTTGCGGCGGCTTCATCAACATCAGCCAGAATACCCGCAGCATGGTCTTTGCCGGTACCTTTACTGCCGGTGGGCTCGAGGTGGCAGTCTCCGACGGCAGGTTGCAGATTCTCCAGGAGGGGAGAGCCCGAAAGTTTGTCAAGAAGGTCAATCAGGTAACCTTCAGCGGTGACTATGCGGTAAAGAAAGGTCAACCTGTCTATTTCATCACCGAACGCTGTGTATTTCAGCGGGGCCGTAAAGGGCTGGTTCTGACCGAAGTTGCCCCTGGTGTAGATATAGAAAAGGATATACTTGCACACATGGATTTTACCCCCATCGTCCGCGATCCGGTCCTGATGGACAGTCGGATCTTCCGGAACGAGCCAATGGGCCTGGAGGCGGATCTGCTGAATCTGGATCTGGCCGACCGGATCAGCTACGATCCGACGCGCAATATCCTGTTTCTCAATTTTGAAGGTATGTATGTGCGGGTGAAGGCGGATATTGTCAGTTTGCGGGACCTGTTGGAACAGCGCTGCAAGGAGATCGGCAAGCGGGTGGGCGTGTTCGTCAACTATGACACCTTCCGCATCAACGAGAACGTGGCGGATGATCTGGCAGAGATGGATCGCTACATGCTGCAGCACTACTGGTCAAACATTACCCGCTACGCCACCAGTGCCTTTATGCGGATGAAGCTTGATCAGGCGTTTTCACAGCGCAATATTGCCCCCCATGTTTTTGAACGCAAGGAGGAGGCACAGGCTTTCCTGACATCCGGAAAATAGTCCGGCACCATTTTAAAACAAACAGAGAGTGCAATATGGCAAACAAAACCAACCCGGGTAATTTTTTTGAAGACTTTCAGTTGGGTCAGAAGATTATCCATGCCACCCCACGGACTATCACTCAGGGGGATGCTCCCTGTACACGGCTTTGTACGGCACCCGTTTTGCAGCGCACTCCTCCAGTGCTTTCGCCCAGGCTGTCGGCCTGCCGGAAGCACCCGTGGACGACATGCTGGTGTTCCATGTGGTGTTCGGAAAAACCGTTCCGGATATCTCTCTCAATGCCATTGCCAATCTCGGCTATGCCCAGGGCCGGTTCGGCCTGCCGGTCTATCCCGGTGACACACTCAGCACCGTCTCGGAGGTGATTGGACTCAAGGAGAACTCCAACGGCAAGACCGGCACTGTCTATGTGCGCTCTGTCGGCACCAACCAGCGCGGTGAAGTGGTGTTGGACTACGTGCGCTGGGTGATGGTGCGCAAGGGCAATGCGAACGCCGAAGTGGGGGAGGCGGTCGTGCCGGAGCTGGCGAAATCCGTTTCTGGCGGAGATTTGATCGTGCCGGAGGGGCTCGACCTCTCCGGCTACGATGCACGGTTGGCGGGCAGTCCCCACTTCTGGGATGATTATGAAGCCGGTGAAAAGATCGACCATGTTGACGCCATGACCGTGGAGGAGAGCGACCACATGATCGCCACGCGGCTCTATCAGAATACCGCCAAGGTGCACTTTAACCAGCATACCGAAAAGGATGGGCGCTTCGGTAAGCGGATAGTCTACGGCGGCCACATCATCAGCCTGGCCCGCGCACTGAGCTTCAACGGGTTGGCCAACGCCTTCAGGATTGCCGCCATCAACGGCGGACGGCATGTCGCGCCCATCTTCGCCGGCGATACGGTCTATGCCTGGACCCAGGTGGTGGAGAAGATCACGCTCGACGGCCGCGACGACGTCGGCGCGCTGCGCCTGCGCACCATCGCCGCCAAGGATCGCGCCTGTGCCGACTTCCCCGACAAGGGCGAGGACGGCAAGTACGATCCGGCCGTGGTGCTGGACTTCGACTACACCGTTCTGATGCCGCGCCGGTTCTGACGGGGGAAACGCACCATGAGCTTCACCGCCGTGCCCCAACGGACCACCCGGCTCGCCCGCAGCGTGCTGGCCGTCCCCGGCTCCAACACCCGCTTCATCGAAAAGGCGCCGAAAAGCCAGGCCGACCAGATCTTCTTCGATCTGGAGGACGCCGTGGCGCCCGACCAGAAGGAGCGTGCCCGCCGCTACGTGATCGAGGCGCTCAACGACCTCGACTTCGCCGGCAAGTCGGTGTCGGTGCGCATCAACGGGCTCGACACGCCCTACATGTACCGCGACGTGGTGGACGTGGTGGAGCAGGCCGGCGCCAAGCTGGACCTGATGCTGATCCCCAAGGTGGGCACTGCGGCCGATATCTACGCCGTCGACATGCTGCTGACCCAGATCGAAACCGCCAAGCGGATCGACAAGCGTATCGGCATCGAGCTGCTGGTGGAAACGCCGCTCGGCCTGCGCAACATCGATGCCATCGCCGCCGCCAGCCCGCGCAACGAGGCGATCCTGTTCGGCTCGGCCGACTATGCCGCCTCGTCCGGCGCCCAGATCACCGGCATCGGCGGCCCCAACGGGGACTACCACGTGCTCACCGGTGCGGCCGGCGATGCCGACCGCCAGGCCCATTGGGGCGACATGTGGCACTTCACGCTGGCCACCCTGGTGTCGGCTGCCCGCGCCCACGGACTGCGACCCATCGACGGGCCGTTCGCCGACATCAAGGACCCCGAGGGCTGGACCGCGGCAGCCAGGCGCGCCCGCGTGCTCGGCTTCGAGGGCAAGATGGTGATCCACCCCAGCCAGGTGGACCTCGCCAATCGGCTCTACAGCCCCTCGCTGGCCGATGTGGATCAGGCCCAGCGCATCCTCGACGCCATGGCGGAGGCCGATCGCCTGGGCGCCGGTGCCGTCACGCTCGACGGCAAGATGATCGACATCGCGTCCATCCGCCAGGCCGAGGCCGTGGTGCGCAAGGCCGAGGCCATCGCCGCCAAGGGCACCGCGGACGCTACCCCGTAAAGAGGCGAGCGACGGGTGCCCACAGCGCCCGCCCCGCCTGACCAGACACAAAGACCGTACGAACACCGGAAAGGAACAGGTCATGTCCAAGCTGCCGCGCAAGTTCTTCGAGCCGCTCGCCATCGGGGCGCCGCAGCCCTACCGGGAACCGCCGGTGGCCCTGGAGCGGATGATCCACTTCTTCCCGCCGCAGAACGAAAAGCTGCGCGCCAAGATCCCCGACATGGCCAAGCAGGTCGACGTGCTGCTGGGCAACCTGGAGGACGCCATCCCGGCCGACGCCAAGGAAGCCGCCCGCGCCGGCTTCATCGAAGTGGCGAAGGCGACCGATTTCGGCTCGACGGGCCTGTGGACGCGCGTCAATTGCCTCAACAGCCCCTGGGTGCTCGATGACATCACCGAGATCGTCGCCAACGTGGGCAACAAGCTTGATGTGATGATGCTGCCCAAGGTGGAAGGGCCGTGGGACATCCACTATCTCGACCAGTTGCTGGCCCAGCTTGAGGCGCGCCACGGCGTCACCAAGCCGATCATGATCCACGCCATCCTGGAAACAGCACTCGGCGTGGAGAACGTGACGGAGATCGCCAAGGCGAGCCCGCGCATGCACGGCATGAGCCTGGGCCCGGCCGACCTGGCGGCATCCCGCGGCATGAAGACCACGCGGGTCGGCGGCGGCCATCCTTTCTACGGCGTGCTGGAAGACCCCAAGGGCGAGGGCGTCGCGCGCACGCTCTTCCAGCAGGACCTCTGGCACTTCACCGTGGCGCGCATGGTGGATGCCTGCGTGTCCAACGGGCTGAAGGCGTTCTACGGGCCGTTCGGCGACTTTTCCGACAACGACGCCTGCGAGGCGCAGTTCCGCAACGCCTTCCTCTTGGGCTGCGCCGGTGCGTGGTCGCTGCATCCCAAGCAGATCGACATCGCCAAGAAGGTGTTCAGCCCCGACGCGAAGGAGGTGCTGTTCGCCAAGAAGATCCTGGCGGCGATGCCGGACGGCACCGGGGCGGTGATGATCGACGGCAAGATGCAGGACGACGCCACCTGGAAGCAGGCCAAGGTGATCGTCGACCTGGCGAAGATCGTGGCGTCCAAGGACCCCGACATGGCGGCCGCCTACGAAATGTGAGCCACGGGCTCAAGAGCCACGGGCTCAGGATCCACAGGGTCGGGTCCCCCGGGCTCAAGGCCCACGGGGGGGCGGGGCAACGGGCGGCGCGTCTAGGACTGCCGCCCGCTCGTCTCGTCCGTCACCCCCGCGACGGCGGGGGTCTCCCTCCCTTTGCCGACATGGTCCGTCACCCCCGGCCCCCTTGTTCGTCGGCCCCGCGGAGGCGGAGATCTTTCCGGCTTCCGCTGCGATGCCCGGCGGCGCGGGCATGACGTGCGGGATCGCAGGGGTGGGCGGCGCCAGCACACGGTGGCACCGCCGCCTCGGCGCGGAATCCGTTCGAATACAAAGAAGCCAAAATCCTCCGCCTCAATCGCCTCTGGCGGGGCGGATTTTCTTCTGACCGGTGACCGGGGCCACAGCCATCCACCGATGAGTGCCGAAGCTGGATCGCGATTGAGCGGCTCGGCCGGATTCCAGTGGTGGTGATGTGTCCGGGTTGCCGACCAGGCCCACGGCTATCCAGGAAAGGGGGAGGCGACGGTGGTCTACATGGGTATCTGGAATCAATTTCTCTACCCGAATCTGAGCAATTTCCTCCGGGTCGAACTGCCCAAAGTCATATCAGACACAAAGAAGTGGCCAGCGTTTCTCAAATATAGCGAGTTCCAGGGCCGCTATTTTGGCAAGTTCTGGGCCGTTCTCTCGCTTTCGTGGGGAACCGACCCGAACATCAAGGTCGAACCACTGACGAACGCATTTGGAGAGTATCGTCCGGGTAAAGGCGACGACATCGTCTATGTCGATACCGACTGGGCCAAGCGATTTGAAAAGGACTTCGCGAAGGTCGAGGCCAAGCAATTGATGGAAGCGACCATCCTGCACGAGATGGTGCATTGGGGCGACGACCAGGACGGCAAGGACCAGGCCGGCGAGGAGGGAGAAGACTTCGAACGCGCGGCCTACGGCAAGGTGATCGGCAAATACTGGTAGTGCGGGCGGCGGACGGGCCGGCACCGGCCCGTCCCTCCTGCCGCCGGCAAAACCGGTGCGCCTGCGCGGGCGCGGGTTGCCATCCCGCCCACCCTCATTGCACGCCACCTCCGCGCAGGCGGGGGTCTCCGCGAGGTCAGAGGGGTGCCCGCCGCCGCTGGGACGACGCCAAGGGGGGGCGGACGGCTCAGGCCGGCACTGCCGCCGCTTCGCGGCTGGTGCTCCCGCGATCGGCCAGAACCTCGGCGATGGCGTCGTCCAGGATGGCGAGGCCGCGGTCCAGTTCCGCCACCGTGATGGTCAGCGGCGGGGCGATGCGCCACACTGCCCCCAGGCTCGCCACCGTGACGATGTTCATGGACAGCCCCATCTCCGCACAGCGCCGGGTGATGGCACTGCCGAGCGCCGGGTCGGGTTCCTTGGTCTCGCGGTCCTTCACCAGCTCCACGCCCTGCAGCAGGCCGAAGCCGCGCACATCGCCGATGATCTCGTAGCGCGCCTGCAGTTCGGTCAGGCCGGCGGTCAGCCGCGCCCCCATCTCCAAGGCGCGGGCGTTCAGGTTTTCCTCCTCCAGCACCGCCAGCACCGCCAGGCCCACCTCCGCCGGCAGCGGGTCCGATACGTGCGAGGTGACATGGGTGAAGTGCTTGTCGTAGAGGTCGGCCTCCAGCTCCGCCGAGGTGGCGACGGCCGACAGCGGCAGGCCGCCCCCCAGCGTCTTCGACAGCGACAGGATGTCCGGCTCCACGCCGAAATGCTCGAAGGCGAAATTGCGGCCCAGCCGGCCGAAGGCGGTCTGCGCCTCGTCGAAGATGAACAGCATGCCGCGCTCGGCACACTTGGCCTTGACCTTCTGCCAGTAGCCGTCCGGCGGCACGATGATGCCGCCCACGCTCTCCACCGGCTCGGCGATCAGTGCGGCGCGAGCCCCGGTGGTGGTGGCGTCCAGCATGTCGAAGCCGACATCCGCACAGGTGGTGTCGCACTTGCCGCAGCAGTGGCGGATCGGGCAGCGATAGGCGTTGGGGGCGGGCAGGGCGGCGATGCCCGGCATCATCGGCCCGTAGCCGGCGCGGCCCGCCGCGAAGTTGACCGACAAGGCACCCGACGTCATGCCGGCCCAACCGCCGGCATAGCCGGTGATCTCGAACCCGCCGGTCGCCAGCTTGGCCATCTTGATGGCGGCTTCGTTGGCCTCCGCCCCGGTGTTGAGCAGCATCACCTTGCCGAGCGAAGGCGGCAGCATCCCGGCCAGCCGCTTGGCCAGCGCCAGCACCGGCGGGCTCAGCATGCCGCTGAACAGGTGGATCGCTTCGTCGCACGCCTTGGCGATGGCGGCGGTGATGCGCGGATGGTTGTGGCCGATGGTGGCGCACATCTGGCCTGAGGTGAAATCGAGGATCTCGCGGCCGTCCACATCCGTCAGCACCGCACCCTTGGCCGCCGCGATGGGCTTGGGGTGCAGCTCCATGCCGTAGCGGATGAGGTGCTGCGTCAGGGGGGCATTGGCAGTCGAGGTGTGGTCTGCGCCCGCGGTCATCGTCCGGTCCCTCCCGTTGGCGTTCGCCTGGCCTGGCGCCGGGATCCGGTCCGCCGGAGGCGAAATCGCCGTGGAGAAACGGTAGGGTCAACGGACCCTTGGTGCCATTTCGTTTTTCGGCGAAACACGGAATCGGATTCGGCTTAGGCGGGACGAACGACCTCATGCGCAAGAAACGCGGCGCGCCCATAGCCGATCTCCCGCCCGGCACCATCGCCGCCGCCCTGGACGGCATCGACCGGCGCATCCTCGACATCCTGCAAACCGATGCCGGCATCGCCAACGCCGCGCTCGCCGACCGGGTGGGGCTGTCGCCGCCTGCCTGCCTGGGCCGGGTACGGCGCCTGCGCGAATTGAAGATCATCCGCCGCCAGGTGGCACTGCTGGACGCCGCCGCGGTGGGCCTGCCGGTGCTGGTCTGGGTGGGGGTCAGCCTCAGGCGCAAGACCGACGACGCCATTGCCCGGTTCCGCCAGGTGGTGCTGGGCGAGCCCGCCGTCACCGCGTGTGCCGTGGTGGCCGGCGAGATCGACTTCCTGCTGAGCGTGCGCGCGGCGACCTTGCCGGCCTACCACGCACTCGCCCAGCGGCTGTTCAGCGAGGAGAACGGCGTCGGCGCCTACACCAGCCACGTGGCGATCGAGGAGGTGAAGGAGCTGGCGCCGCTTCCCCTCTCGTCCGGCCGCAGGGAACCGTAGGCGCTGCGGGTCGCAAACGGCTCGGCTGGGGGCGCGAGGCCAGCAGCGGACGCCCCTGTTGCGCCGCTGCTGGAAGGCCACCACCGGCCAGTGGCGGCCAAACCAGGTGCGGGCGCTCTGCGGTCCATGTTCAGAATTCCGCGTCAAACGGCAGGGGTCGGTCTTTTTTAATAAAAAGATTCGACTCCTAATCACCTTTGAATTGCGCTACCACAGACGGCGGAGGAATTTTCGTCGATCGAGCGGGCGAGCACACGTTTGCTCGCGCCGGACGCCCGGTGGCCGCGTGAGCCACCAGGGGCCCGCGGTGGGTGTGGGGTGCCGCCAACCAGGGTGGGCCGCCCACCGACCCGTGCGCCGTCGGACGGACGTGCCTCAGCGAAATGCGTCCGACCCAGGGAGGGAAGACATGCCTGGACTGACTCAGCACGACGCCGATGTGAACCGCGCCCATACGCGGGCGATGGAAGCCTTCGCCCGGATGACCCGGAAGATGCCGGCCACCCTTGAGGGGACGGCCGAGAACGCGAGGGCGGCGCCGGTCCCGCCGATCGGCATCATCATTCTCGAACTGATGAAGCACGGCGGCGTCTACAGCCTGGGCGATGCGGACATGATGCGCGGGCGCATGATGGCGATGATCCAGTACGTCGATGCCGCCGGTATGTCCGAAGAGCAGTGCCACAGCATCATCGACCATTGCGTGGCCGCGGCCCAACAGGTGAAGACGCGGTTCTTCTACAATCTGGTGCCGCAGCCCTACCGGCTGCATTCCCCGCTGGTGAGCTACCTGATCTACCCCAACCGGCACCTGCGCAGCCCGATCAATCCGCCGCTGTCCGCGGAATCGGCCAAGCCCTATGACGGGCCGGGGCTGATGTATTCCCACGTGAATACCGTCAGCGCGGTGCCGGCCGTGTTCACCTTCCTCGGCCAGTTCATCGACCACGACCTCACGGCCAATGCCGCCAACCTGCTGGGGCCGCAGGTGGTGAAGGGCGAAACCCCGCCGGACAACCTGCAAGACGTGATCGTCATCAACGACGCCTCGCCGAGCATCGATCTCGACAGCGTCTACGGCCCGCGGGTGGACGACACGAACCCGGAGAAGATCCGTTTCATCCCCATGAAGGATGGCTATTTCTGCCTGGATCCGGTGCCGGACAGCAGCGGCTTCGATGTCTGCCGCGATGCCGACAACAAGGCCCTGATCGGCGACAAGCGCAATGATGAAAACCAGATCATCCTGCAAATCCACATCCTGGCGAAGCGTCTGCACAACCACTTCCGCCACGAGGCCGGCGATTTCGCAGCCGGCAAGAAGAAGACGATTCTGAAGTGGCAGCAGATGGTCGCGACGGACTACCTGCCGGCGGTGTGCCGGCGCGACGTGGTGGCGGAGGTGTGGCACCGCCTGAAGACCGATCCCGGCACCCTGCTGATCCAGAAGGTGCCGGATGCGGCGGGCACGCTGCGGTTCCAGATGAGCCACGAATTCGGCATCGGCTTCCGCTTCGGCCATGCGCAGTTGCGCAGCGAGTACCAGGTGAACCCCGCCCACGGCTTCCGCCTGTTCGACAGCCTGTCGGATGGCAGCAAAGACCTGCAGGGCGGCAAGCACCTCGATGCCACCCGTCTGGTGGACTGGCCGTTCTTCATGGCCACGCCGTCCAACCTGATCGGCACCCAGGTGAACGAGGTGGCGTTCGACCTGCCGGAAAGCGCCATTCCCGATGACATCAACCTGGTGAACAGCCTGCCGCGGCGCAATCTGGCGCGCAGCAACGACGTGTTCCTGTGCGCCGGCGAGGACCTGGCACGGGCATATGCCACCAAGTACCCGCAATTCCTCACCGGCCCGCGGACGCCGGACGAAATCGAGCCCGACCCCGCGTATCACCGCCTGTTCGAGCTGGACACCGAGCATGGCGGCGGGTTCCGCACGCCGCTGTGGTACTACCTCCTGCGCGAAGCGGAACTGGAGCGCCAGGGCGCCTATCCCGCACCGCAGACCCTGGGGGCCGTGGGTAGCCTGCTGGTGGCGGAAACCATCCTCAGCGCCATTTTCCACGCCGATACGTCGATCTTCAAGGAAGCCGGGCTGGCGCCGGATGTATTCCCCGACGAGCCCCTCGCCACCTTCCTGGAACTGGCCGACCTGGCGGCCAACAGCCCGACACCGCCCACCTGCGACCAAGCGGAGGTGCCGCCGGAAACCTGAGGACCGGGGCGTAGCCATAGGTCCTGCCCGCCGCCGGGGCGGGCAGGACCCCCGTGCCGCTACCGCTGGCCGACCTGGGGCTGGGTGACCTCTGCGGTGCGCACGAGCTGCACGAACTCCGCCCGCAGCCCGAACGGGTCGGCGCCGCGTGCCCCCTGGGCGAGGGCATAGACGTCGTCGAAGCCGAAGCTGCCGAGATACGGGTCGCCGCGCAGGAGCTGGCCGAAGGCGGCCACGGCGGCGGCAAAGCGGGTCGATTCCGGGGCGGCGTCGATGGTCTCGTAGACATCGGCCACGGTGATCGGCCGCTCGATCAGCCGGCTCCTCTCCTCGCCCGGCAGCTTGTAGCGCATGCGCAGGAAGGCGTATTCGCCGGAGTGTTCCCCGTCGCTTTCGATCACCGGGGCCGTACCGGAGTCGCCGTAGCGCAGGTCGTCCACCAGGCGGGCCGGGCTGTCCACCGGCACGATCTCGTAGATGGCGGTAACGGAGTGGCCGCTGCCGATATCGCCGGCATCGACCTGGTCGTTGTTGAAGTCCTCGCGGTTGAGCGCGCGGGTCTCGTAGCCGATCAGCCGGTACTCGGCGACCACGGCGGGATTGAATTCCACCTGGATTTTCAGGTCGTCGGCGATGGGAAACAGGGTCGACGACATCTCGTCCACCAGCACCCGGCGTGCTTCCAGAAGCCCGTCGATATAGGCGGCGTTGCCGTTGCCCGCCTGGGCGAGGCGCTGCATCAGGAGGTCGTTGAGGTTGCCGCGGCCGAAACCGAGGATCGACAGGTAGATGCCGGTCTCCCGCTGCTGGGCGATGTAGTCCTCAAGCTGGTTGGGATCGGAGATGCCGACGTTGAAATCGCCGTCGGTGCCGAGGATCACGCGGTTGACGGCGCCGTCGTCGAAGGTGCGGCGGGCCAGGTCATAAGCCTGCTCGATGCCTGCCGCCCCGGCGGTCGACCCGCCCGACTGCAACTGGTCGATGGCCGAAAGGATGCGGGTTCGCTGGCTGCCGGGCGTGGGTTCCAGCACAACGCGCACGCCGCCGGCATAGGTGACGATGGAGACCGTGTCGTCGTCCTGGAGCTGTTCGGCGAGCAGGCGCAGCGACTGCTGCAGCAAGCCCAGCCGGTCCGGCCCCTCCATGGAGCCCGAGACGTCCACCAGGAACACCAGGTTGGCGCGCGGCCGTTCGCTGAGGTCGATGTCGTAACCCTGGATGCCGATGTGCAGGATCTGGGTGTCTTCGTTCCACGGCGACGGCGCCACGGCCACGGTGGCGGCAAAGGGCGGAACGGTGTCTTCGGGGCCGGCGTAGCCGTAGTCGAAGTAGTTGATCATCTCCTCGATGCGCACGGCGTCGCGCGGCGGCCGCTGGCCGTCGGTGAGGTAGCGCCGCACATTGGCGTAGGCGGCGGTGTCCACATCGGAGGAGAAGGTCGATACCGGCTCCTCGGCCACCAGGTGCACCGGGCTCAGGTCCACGTCCTCGTACTGCTCGCTATTGGGATCGTATTGCGGCGGCGGCGGCGGCATCGGCATCGGTTCCGGCGCCATGATCGTCCGCGTGCCCACGATGCCGCCGGTGATGGCGCCGGCAACTCCGTCGTTCAGTTCGGCCATCGCCACCGGTGGCTCGGGCACCTGGGTACGCAGCGACTGCTCCTCGTCGGTGTCCTCGGTGGTGCGGTTGCCGCCCTCGGGCGCAGGGCCGCAGGTGGCCAGCACCAGGATGGCGGCAGTGAGTGCGGTGGTCCGGTTGAGCAGTGCGGACATGGCGCCGATCTCCCCTCAGCAGCAAGATTGATGCGCGGAATATGCCGGGCGTCCCCGGCCCCGCCATGGCTCCGCCGGGGCAATGTCGTGGCAATGGGACGCGGCGCTGCCTTGGCGACGCCCGACAGGCCGGCGCAAACCATCTGCGACACGGCTGCGCCACGATCTGGACCCGGCTCAGGCGCAATGTCACGATAGTGTCGCAAGCGGCGGTGGAGGCGCGGGACCCGATACTGCCGGCGGCCCGGTGAGGAGCCGGTCGATGCACGAGCGGCCATGCGGCCGTGGAGACCATGCGTCAGATGCCAACGGGAGGAACGGGACATTGGACGATAGCGACGACACCAAGCACCCGAACAAGCGGCGCACGCTGCGCGACGACGACATCCAGACGCGGCCCAAGCTGTCGCGCCGTAGCCTGCTGGTGGCGAGCGCCATCGGTGTTCCGGCTGTGCTCGGCGGCTGTCAGACCGTCGCCCGCACCGGCAGCGGCGCCTATACCGGCCTGACCGATGCCGATTCCGGCCCCTATGCGGACGCCGCCGGCTACGGCCGCGGTCCGGTCACCGGGACCGGGGCGGTCTACACCGGCCTGACCGACGCCGATTCCGGACCCTATGCCGATGCGGCGGGCTATGGCCGCGGTGGCGGCAGCAGCGGCGGACGTGTCTATACCGGCATCACCGACGCCGACACCGGCACCTATGCCGACCCCGCCGGCTACGGCCGCGGCGGCGGCAGCAGCGGCGGACGTGTCTATACCGGCATCACCGACGCCGACACCGGCACCTATGCCGACCCCGCCGGCTACGGCCGCGGCGGCGGCGGCAGCGGCGGCCGCGTCTACACCGGTATCACCGATGCCGACAGCGGCAGCTACGCCGATCCTGCCGGCTATGGCCGGGGCGGCGGTGGCGGCGGCTACACCGGTTTGACCGACAGCGATACCGGCGCCTTCGCGGACCCTGGAGGGTACGGCCGCCGCGGCTGGTAGGCGGGTGGCGGTCGGTCATCCCGGCCGCCCCCTATCAAACGACCACGCGTACGACGTGTCCCGAAGTCGGGAAGGCCGCCCGGCGTGGCTGGGCGTGTGGAAGAGGCAAGACGATGGTGCCCAAATCGCTCGTGCCGGCCATTTTCGGATGCGCGCTCGGCCTGGCGGCGGTCGCGCCGGCAGCCGCCCAGCAGGTGGATTTTCTCGGCTCGCGCATGGTTGCCGACCTCAGCGAAACCGATGTGATCGAGGCCGACGGGGCGCAGCGCTACGCCGCCGTCCGCCTGTGCGTCGACCAGCGGGCGGTGCATTTCCGCGACCTGGACGTGATCTTCGCCAATGGCGGGCACCAGGATTCCCTCGTGCGTGCGGAGATCCCGGCCGGCGAATGCACGCGCTGGATCGATCTGCGCGGCGGCACCCGCAACATCGACCGCATCGTCATGCGCTACGACACTCTGGTGAATATGGGCGTGCAGGCGCAGATCTCGGCTTTCGGGCGCCGCTGAGAAGCGGCCACCCGGGTGTGTGGAGGCGGACGGCCCGCCCCTGGGGCTGCGGGCTGCCCGCCCCGGCAATGGACGGAGGACCGCCGATGCGCTTTGCACCCCTCCTCGGCCTGTGGCTGGCCCTTGTGCCGGCGGGCGCAGAGGCCGGCCGCATGACCGACCACGGCCAGGTCGGCGCCTGGGAAACCTTCACCTGGTTCACCGATGCCGGCGAATTCTCCTACTGTGCGGCCGTGACCACCGATCAGGCCGGCCGGGAGCTGTTCATCAGCGTCGGCCGCGACGGGCTGGCCTTCAGCATCGATGCACCGGGCCAGCGGCTGCAGCAGGGCCGGGTGATGCCGGTGATCGTGCATATCGACGAGGAGACGGTGTTTGCGCCCGTCGATGCCGCGGTGTTCGGGCCGCCGGGCCAGAACGTGCTGCTGGTCGAACTGGGCTGGGACGAGCGGGCGTTTCCGGCGCTGCGGTACGGCCACCAGTTGACCCTGATTTCCCAGGAGTTCGGCTACGACTATTCGCTGGCCGGCTCGGGGCCGGCGTTCGAGCTGATGGACCGCTGTGCGGTGTGCCACCTGGGCGGTCCGCTGCCCGCTGCACCCGAAGGCACCCCACCGCCCGCCTGCGGCGGCTGATCGGCGTCCGCACCGGCGAGGGGGGTGGCGCGGCCGCCAAGCTGGCGTCCCCGGCGTGACTCGAACACGCGACCCTCAGATTAGGAATCTGATGCTCTATCCGACTGAGCTACGGGGACCCCGGCGGCGATCCTAAAGGGTTTTGGCGTTTGGCGGAATTCCGATCGGCCCTGCAGTGCCGGCCAGGAGCGCTCGCCAGTGTTCCGCGAGCGGGTCGGCGGCAGTCGGCGGCAGTCGGCGGCATGGCCTGAGCAAACGGGGGATTGGGCCAGCCGCCGCCCGGCAAACAGGAAGGGTGCCGCCCGGCGGATAAATAGGGCGAGGCCCGGCCGACCGAAGGGTGCCGCCCGGCGGACAGATGCGGCCGGGGCGGACCCCCTCCCCGTCCGCCCCGGCCCGGTGGCGCCCCACAGTGGAGGACACCACCGATCTTCAGGCCGGCAGCCCGGCCGGCTCCTTAGTCTCAAGTCCGTCCCGCCGCCGCCGGCAGGGGCCATAGGCCCCGCGGGGCGCCTTCATCTGGTTTTGGCGCCTGGTTTTGCCGCCTGGCTTTACCGCCTGGTTTTGCCGCCTGGCTTTACCGCCCGGTTCTGCCACCTGGTTCTGCCGCCCGGTTCTGCCGTTATCCGGTTTCCCCGCCGTCCGGTCCCCCATGCACTGAGGCGCGGGGGTGTCCGAACGGCGCGAGCGAGCCGGTTGCGTCGTCGGCGGCCGTGCCCTACAGCGTCAGGGTGCGGGCGTAGTCGATCAGCGCCTGACGGGCGGCGATGACATCGGTCTGGGCGGTGTCGATGTCCTGGTTCAGCACCTCCAGCCGGTCTTCCTGCTCGCTCAACGTCTGCAGGTAGCGCTGGTAGAGGTCGCTGTCCCGCGGCACGGAGTCGAGATTGCGGCGCACCCGCGCCTGGTCGTCGACAATGGCGCGCCGCTCGTTCTCCAGCGTGCGCAGCGCGGTTTCCGCATCGACGATGGCGGCCCGATAGGTGGCCAGCTCGGCCACGGCCGCGCGCACGGAGTCCGACAGCCGGGCGGCCGCGGTGTAGTACTGGATCTGGCCGTCGGACATGTCGACCAGCGACACCCGCTCGAAGCGCGGCCGGCGCAGCGTCACCGGCACCTCCACCACCTCGCCCGCCGGCACATCGCGGTAGATGCGGTAGCGGTTCTCCGTCTCCTCCACCCTGAGCGCCGGGTCGACCACCAGGTCCCAGCCCGCCTGGCGCGGGTGTTCCAGCGCCACCAGCCGATCCTCGCGGGCGGCCCCGGTGATGGTGTAGGTGGTGGTCTGCTCATCGGTCAGGGTGAGGCGCAGGATACCGTCGACAATGCTGCCTTCGGTGATCGTCTGGCCGCCGGTGGACTCCCGGTCCACCCGCACCCGCTGGTCCACCGCAAAGCTGATCAGGCGGTCTTCGCCGGCCGGGAAGGCGCCGATCTGGGCATCGCCCACATAGGCCACCCGGCCATCGGCCACCGCCTGCTCGAACAGGGTGAGCACGCCCGGCGGCAGGCCGCTTTCGCTGTCGTTCTCCAGCCGGACCGTGCTTAGCGGGTGCAGCGCATGGGTTTCCGGCTGGTAGAGCGAGAGTCGCTCGGCCGGCACCTCCCGCGCGATCATCGGCACCAGCAGGCTATGGCCGTTCTCCACCGTGATCGGCGTGGGGAAGCGGAACATCACCTGCGAGGTCGCCTCGGTGCTTTCCGCCGCGACCATCTGGGCCTGCTCCATCGCGCGGTCTTCGCCATCCATGTAGCCGCCGCCGAGGGCAACGCCCGCCAAGGCACCGATCATGGTGCTCTCGGCCACCGGCGCCCGTGCCGCAAAGTCGGCCGGTGCCGGCGCCGGCATGGGCTGTTGGCCGGGCAGCGGAATGGCCCCGGTGTCGACGCCCGGCATCACCCGGCCGAACACCTCCACCGGCACCTCCGGCCGGTCGACGTAGTAGGCCTGGTAGAGCGCCTGGGTGAAGGTGACGGGGTTGCCCGACACCACGGTCAGCTCGATGCCGTCCCAGTCATCGCCGCTCAGGTTCTCCAGAACCGCCCAGCCCTGCAGCGAGGCCAGGTTCACCGCCGGATCGTCGGACAGCGTGAGGCGGTAGCTGCTCTTCCACAGCGGGACTTCCACCACATAGGCGACGCGGATGGTGCGCTGGCCGTCGCCGAAGCTTTGCACGGTCAACTCGCGGCGGTCGCGCTCGTTGTGCTGGGCGAGTGCCTCCAGGGCGCCCGCGATCTGGGCCTGCAGGTCGGGATCGACGAAGCTGAGGGAATCGGTCTCCTCCAGGATCACCTGGCGCATGCCGTCGTCGGTCATCAAGGTGACGCGGTGCTGGCGCGATGACAGCCCCGTGGCGGGGTGCACCAAATCTTCCGCGGTGACGGAGAGGATACGGCCGACCACCTCGCGCGCGCCGATGGCCCGGACTTCGGCGCCGCGCAACGCGTTGAGCAGGGACTCCGGGGCGGCCAGCGCGTCGGGCGAGAAGGGCAGTTCGCGGAAGACCTCGCGCAGCGGCTCGCGGCCGGGCAGGCTGACGGTGCCGATGGCGCCGGTGTCGTCGTACACCACCAGGCTCTTCAGCACGTCGTCAACCTGGTCCAGCCGCACATCCAGCGTCAGCTCGGCATCGCCGGTAACCTGGGCCTCGAACTCGAAATAGCCGACCCCGCCGGTGGACAGCATGACGCGGCTGAGCGTCAGGTCGCCGGCCTCCTGGGCCCATGCCATGGGAACCGGCAGACCGGCGGCCACCGCCCCTAGGGCGACCCCGGCCAGCGCCAAGCTGCGAAGATTGGTCATGATCCTTTCCCCCACACGTACTGATCGGCTGTTGGGCGGCCCTTGGTGGCCCCCTTGCTGGCCGCGCATACAGGCAGAGGATCAAGGCGCCCCTGTGGCACATCGGGGCAGCCGGCGGACGCGCCGCGGGCAAGGTGGTGGCGCATCGCCAGGGCCGCAGTGCCGGGACGTGAGCCCCGGCCGTCCGGTGCGGGGGATTGCAGACCTACGGGCGGCGCCAGAGCGTCTGATTGACGCGGTCGGCAGGGAAGTGGCAGTGCACCTTCGTGCCCTCGCCGGGGGTGCTTTCGATGTGCAGCCGGCCGCCGTGCATCTGCATCAGGTTGGCGCTGATGGGTAGGCCCAGCCCGGCGCCGCCGCGCATGCGCGCGGAGTTGCGCTGGGAGCGGCCGAACGGCGTCATCACCAGGGGAATGGCGTCGTCGGAGATGCCGGGGCCGGTATCGCCGATGGTGATCCTGAGCGAGCCGTCGGCCTCCACCCCGGCGCTGACGGTCACCTGGCCGCCGGGCGGGGTGAACTTGACGGCGTTGGACAGCAGGTTCTGCAGCACGCGCTTCACCGCCCGGGCATCGGCGCGCAGTTCCGGCAGGTCGTCGGGCACGTCGTCGATCAAGGAAATCATTGCGCTGCGGGCGCGCATGCCGACCATCACGAAGCAGTTCCGCACCATCTGGCCGATGCGCACGGTGCTTTCGTTGAGCGCGTATGAGCCGGCTTCGATGCGCGACATGTCGAGCACGTCGTTGATGAGCTGCAGCAGGTGCTGGCCGCTGTCGAAGATGATCTTGCCGTAGTCGGCATAGCGGTGGGCCGCGTCGGGCCCGAAGGCCTGGTCGCGGACCAGCTCGGCGAAGCCGATGATGGCGTTCAGCGGCGTGCGCAGCTCGTGGCTCATGTTGGCGAGGAACTCGGACTTGGTCCGGTTGGCCACGTCGGCCTGGGCCTTGGCGGCAAGGATGCTGGCCTCGGCCTGCTTGCGGTCGCGTACGTCGTACAGCACGGCGACGCACGTACGGCTCTGCGGGCTGCCGGCCGCAGCACCCGGCTCGGCAATGGCCGCGGTCGCCACCTGCACCGGCACCACCGCGCCGGTCTTGCACTGCAGGTCCGCCTCCTGCCAGGCAGGATGGCCGCCCGTCGCCGTGCCGCCGCCGCCGCCGGCATCTTCGGGCGCAAGCCCGCGGGCGAGCAGGCGCTCGACCGGGCCGCCGATCAAGTCCGCCGCGGCGAAGCCGGTCATGCGTTCGGTGGCCGGATTGACGGCGCGGATGGTGCCGCTGCCGTCGGCCACGATCAGGCCCTCCGCCATGGTGTTGAGCACCGCGGCCAGACGCGCTTCCGCCTGGCGGGCCTGCGCCTCGGCGGCCGTCGATCCGGTGAGGTCGCGCAGGGCGGCCAGCCGCACCGGCCGGCCCTTCCACATCATCTCCGTCACTTTGAGGGAGAGCGCCCGCAACGATCCGTCCGCCCGTGGGGCATCGACCAGCGTGTCGTCGCCGGCCAGCGGTATGCCCACCACCCGCCCGGCCAGGTCGCCGACGCCGTCGCCGTCGCCTGCCGCCAGCAGCGAGCGGGCGGCGGCATTGGCGTAGAGGCAAAGGCCCGTGGGATCGATCACCAGGATGCCGTCGGCATGGCGATCCAGCAGTTCATCGAAGCGCTGGGACGCCTCCCGCGCGATGGCCTTCCATTCGTCCAGCCGGTCGATCCACTGGGCATCGGCGACCACGCGGCCGAGCAGGCGGCAGCCGACCCGGCTGTCCAGCTCCGCGCGCATCAGCACCTCCGCAGCGCCGGCCCGTTCGACGGCGGCGAGATCGCCGTCGCCCGCCGGAGCGATGGCCACCACCGGTCCCGCGGTCGGCCGGGCGGTCAGGCGCTCCACCGCTGCAACGGTGGCGGCAACGCTCTCCAGCGCCACGATGGCGGCCGTATTGGGGGGGATCGGACGGTCCAGGTCAGCGGCGCCCACCACCTGCAGGCGCACGGTCAGGTCGGGCAACGCCTGTTCGATCCGCTGGCTCAGGTCCTCGGTGGGGCCGTCGCACACCAGCAAGAGGTCGACGGAGTTGGCCAACTCGCGCCCCACCCAGGGCAAACCGGCATCGGCGCAGGTCATGGCCGCAGTCCTCCCGATCTGGAGGACATGTCGGCACCGCTGCTCATGGCTGGAAAACCGTGGCGGAACACGACCGTCCGCCGAGGGGGCTGCGGTTACGCGATGGCCGGGAAAGACCTGCGGGCGCCTGGGGGTGGAGATGCCATGGGCAAGGGTTTCTGGACCGGCAGCCAGCTTCGTCTGGGTAGGGTATGAAGCCGTAGGGTCGCACTGCGCCCTCCACCAACCTACTTCCGTGCCCAACGGTGCGCGGGGAAACGCCTTTCCTCAATCCGCCCGGTGTTCGGCCGCTCCTCTCAAACTCTACGCTCCACCCCGGTCGACGGGACAACCGGCAAGCCCGGTTTGCCGGGCCGATGCATCCCATCGGAGACACCGGAGGGGGTCACAAGCAACGATACACTAATTTCCCCAGGGCGATCAAAAAAATACAAATCCATCCGTCTGCTTCGTTGGTCCAGGCAGTGCCATGGCCAGTGTCGCCTCCGCCATCCAGGTAGCGGCGTCATTTGTTAAGGTTAACCAACCGGGATGGATTTCAGCCGTAGTCGGGGATCTTGGGGGCGGACGCCTCGATGGCGCGGATGCGTTCGATGCCCTGGCGCATCTCCCCCATGATGAAGTCGCCGCGGCTGAGCAGGGCGGCTCCTTCCGGATAGTGGCCGAAACGCTGGCGCCAGGCGTTCATCTTGACGCTCAGTCCGCACAGCACGCCGCCGACGGATATGTGGTGGGCGGTGATGAGGTTGCGCACGCGGCGGAAGGAGTCCGCGGTGATGTTGCGCCACATATCGCCGGTGCGGCGGTTGAAGGTGTCGAACCGACCGGTGATCGACGTCAGGATGGCCGCCAGTTCGGTTTCCAGCAGATCGACCGAAGCCATGAAGCGGCGGTCGGTCTTCAACTGGTGCGTCTTCTTCAGGTTGCCTGCCGCTGACAAGAAGCTGTCGATCTGCGGCCCCAGCTTATCCAGGTATTGCTTGAAGTATGCCAGTGACAAGAAGACGTCGCCGTAGTCTTCCAGGAAGCGCGGTACGTCGATCAGCTCGACTTTCAAACGGTCGGCGATCATCCGCAGGTTCTTCAGCGCCTCCTGCTTGTTGGGGCGGGAGAACATGGCGATGATGTCGTCGAAGCTGCGGATTTCCTCATGGGAGCCGCCGTAGACCTGGCGGATCAGCGGCTCGGTGAAGGTCTTCATGTAGCGCGTCAGCTCCGACGCCTTCTCCGGCGACAGCTTCAGCACCGAGACCTCGTCGAGGGGAATTTCCAGCCGCCTCAGCTCGATGCGCAGGCTGTAGACGTCGTAGCTGTTGAGTTCGGCCAGACGCTCCAGGGTCAGCATGTCGGGGTGGCGCTTGCCCTCCGCCCAGCCGAAGAACGTGGGAAGCTGGGCCGGCTTGAGCTGGCCGCTGCCCGAGCCTTCGGCCTGGAACATCTCCACCACGCCGTCGAGCGCCATGTTCTTGATCAGCGTCGCCCGGCGGAGCGCCTTGGTTTCCAGCGGAATGATCGACAGCGGCAGACGCTCGATGGCGTCCATGTCCGCGGCGATATCGGGGGGCGTTTCGGTCGGGCGGTCGTCTTCGGTCATCAGTCTGGCAAAGCTGTCCCGGTCTCGGGCGGCGGGGGCGGCCGTGGCCTGCGCCGCGCGTGGATCGAATTTGACGTTTGCATCCCACGGGCCGCAAGGCCCATTGCAGACGTCAATTTCAACAGATCCTCTAAAAACAATAAGTTCGTCGTGTTCCGATCCCGACAAATGCTCCCGGCCGGATCGGCAAGGGATGCAACCGTCGGAGCCGCACCGCCAGGGTGACATCAAACGGCCGCGCCGGCCACCGTTGAGCGCGGGGGCGTCATGCCACAGGCGGCTTTCCATTTGCCGCCCGAACGCTTAGGAACGGCCCCGCTCCCGCAAGAGCGGTGTGCACCGCTGGTCATTCGGTTCCGGCCCGCACTCCCTCCCGGCCACCCAGTCGTTTTCACTGGATTGGGTGGCCGGGAGGGGCGTGGGCCGGCGCAGCCCGATCTCACTCTGTCCTAGCCACGATAGACCCCGCCATGTCCGAGCCCGATCTGCCGATCCCCGAGGAGTTCCGCGACAACCCGCTGACGCAGCCGCGGCTGGACAAGCGCGCGGCCCTGGCGGCCGCCGGGGTGGACCCCTATCCCTACCGCTTCGACGCCACCGCCAAGGCCGATGCCCTGCAGGCGCGCTATGCCGAGCTTGCCGACGACACGGTGACGGAGGACGTGGTGCGGGTGGCCGGGCGCATCCGGGCCTTGCGCAATTCCGGCATGTTCATCGACCTCTACGACACCACCGGCAAGATCCAGGTCTTCAGCCACAAGGATTTCCTGGATGACGCGGCCCTGGCGCTGCTGGGCCAGCTCGACCTGGGCGACATGCTGGGGGTGGAAGGCGTGGTCCGCCGCACCAAGCGGGGTGAGCTCACCATCAACGCCCGCGCGCTCACCGTGCTCGCCAAGGCGCTGCTGCCGCTGCCGGAAAAGTACCACGGGCTGACCGACCAGGAAGCGCGCTACCGCCAGCGCTACCTCGACCTCATCATGAACGACGCCTCGCGGGAAACCCTGCGCGGGCGCAGCCGCATCATCTCCGCCATCCGCACGGAGCTGCTGGAGCGCGGCTTCCTGGAGGTGGAAACGCCGATGCTGCAGACGCTGCAGGGCGGTGCGGCGGCCCGGCCCTTCGTCACCCACCACAACACGCTCGACCTGGACATGTTCCTGCGCATCGCACCGGAACTCTACCTGAAGCGGCTGATCGTCGGCGGGCTGTCGGACCGGGTGTTCGAGATCGGCCGCTGCTTCCGCAACGAAGGCATCTCGCCGCGCCACAACCCCGAATTCACCATGCTGGAGATGTACCAGGCCTATGCGGACTGGACCGACATGATGGAGGTGGTGGAAGCCCTGCTGTCGCGTGCGGCCAAGTCGGCCACCGGCGGCACCCGCGTGACCTATGGCGGCCGGGAGATCGAACTCGCCGGCCCCTATCCGCGGATGACCATGATCGAGCTGGTGGCCAAGGCCACGGGCGTTGACTTCGGCGCCATCGAGGGGGCGGAAGCGGCCCGCACGGCGGCCCGCGACCTCGGCGTGGAGGTGCCGGTGAAGGCCAACTGGGGCCAGACCATCGAAGCGGTGTTCGGCGACAAGGTGGAGGACACGCTGATCCAGCCAATCCACGTGACCGGCTTCCCCCGCGAGATCTCGCCGCTCGCCAAGGCCGATCGCTCGGACCCGCGGCTGACCGAGCGGTTCGAGACCTACGTCAACGGCTGGGAGGTGGCCAACGCGTTCTCCGAGCTCACCGACCCGCTCGACCAGTATGCCCGCTTCCAGGCCCAGGTGGCCGCCCGCGCCGCCGGCGACGAGGAGGGCATGATGATGGACATGGATTACGTGACCGCACTCGGCTACGGGCTGCCGCCCACCGGCGGCATGGGCATGGGGGTCGACCGGCTGACCATGCTGTTGACCGACAGCCCGTCGATCCGCGACGTCATCGCCTTCCCGACGCTCAGGCCGCGGTAGGGCCAACCGTCCCCTTTGCGGTCTTGGCCCGGCGGTGCCGGACCTTCAGGCGGCGGCCACCAGCAGGGACCGGTCGCCGGTCAGGGCGGCTGCCATTTCCTGGGAATGGCGGCGGTTCTCCTTCATGCCCAAGCGGTGGAACTTGGCCTTGAAGGGCGTCTCGTCGTCGGCAATCGCAATGTGGGTGAACAGCTTGCCGCTCTTGGCCGTCACCGGCGGCAGGTCGGCAAGCCGATAGTCCGTCACCTCCTTCACCTGCGGCGTGCGGCCCGTCACCTTCAGCTTCAGGACGATGACCCGCCGGTCGGTCAGCCCCACCAGGTAGTACTTGGTCATCAGCGTTGCGGCGAGCACGCCCGGCAGGATCGCCAGCGCAACCAGTCCGGCGATCACCAGGATGTGGGGCTGCTTGACGCCGTAGGCGTGGTTGATCAGCCGCTCGTCCGGCTGGAGATAGGGTTGGAAGGCGGCAATCACCGCCTCGTCCTTGTAGCGCGCCATCCCGTGTCCCTCCCTCGATATGCCGGCCGGGTGCTGCCGCTCCCCGATCGGGCCGTGGCGTGAAGACCGTTTGCGAGATGTCCGGGGGGAGTGTGGCAGCGCCGGGGCGCGTGCCGGCCGATCGTGGCCGGCCTGTGGAACCGGTTCGCCCGGAACGTAGACCCGTCAGTCGGCGGGGACGGCCTTGGCGGGGGTGCCGATGCGTGCTTCCCGGCGGGCGATATAGACCGTGGCGGCGATGATGATGGCGGCCCCGGCCACTGTCCACGCATCGGGCATCTCGCCGAACAGCACCATGCCGAAGAGGCCGGCGAACAGCAGGCGGGTATAGTCGAACGGCGCCACGGCGGTGGCCTCGCCGGTGCGGTAGCCGTTGATGATGGCCCACTGGCTCGACACCCCGAACAGTCCGACGGCGATCCCCAGCCCCCACTGGGCCGCCGTCATGGGCTGCCAGACGATGGCCGCCGGGATGCCCATCAGGGTGGTCGACAGGATGCCGAAATAGGCGAGGATGGTGAGGTTCGACTCCGTCGGCGGCACCTTCTTCACCAGCACCACGGCGATGGCGATGCACAGCGCCTGGGTGAGCGAGACCAGGATCGCCGGGTCCAGCGTGCCGGCGCCCGGCCGCACCATCACCAGCACGCCGATGAAGCCCGCCACCGTCGCCGTCCAGCGCCGCCAGCGCACCACCTCGCCCAAGAGCAGCACCGCCAGCACGATCATGAACAACGGCTTGGTGAAGGTGATCGCCGTGGCGGTGGCCAACGGCAGGTGGGTGAAGGCGTAGAAGCCGCAGCCGATGGCGACGATGCCGACGAGCGCGCGGCCCACGTGCAGCTTCCACGAGCGGCTCATCAGTACGCGCGGGCCGGCGCGCACGATCAGCGGCGTCACCAGGGCCAAGCCCACCCAGCAGCGGAAGAAGGCGATCTGCAGGCTCGGCAGGTCTTGGCCGAGGATCTTCACCAGGGCGGCCATGGTGGAAAAACCGGCAGCCGCCACCAGGATCCAGGCGGCCCCGCGGGTGTTGGCCGGCAGGCGCCGCCAGGCTTCGGCCAACGATGCGACCGTGGCACGGGGCGGCGGTAGGGCGGCGGCCGCCGGCTCGCCGGCAAGGGCAGGGTCGGCCTGGGCAGGGTCAGCCTGGGCAGGGTCAGCCTGGGCAGGGGGCAGCGGCGGTTGCGGTGGGGCGGGGGATCGGAGACTCACCCCATGAAGTCTATGCGCCGCCACCGGGCGGTGCAGTGGCCGGCCGGGCATGGGAGCCTTCCGCTCAGTGGTCGGGGCCGGGCACGGCGGGCGCGTCCTTGCCGGCTTCGCGCCGGGCGATATAGACCGTGGCGGCGACGATGATGGCGGCTCCGACCAGGGTCCACTCGTCGGGCACCTCGCCGAACAGCGCGATCCCGAGCAGTCCGGCAAACAGCAGCTTCGTGTAGTCGAACGGCGCCACGGCGGACGCCTCGCCCACCCGATAGCCCATGATCAGCGCCCATTGGCTGCCCACGCCGAACAGGCCGATGGCGAGCGCCAGCAGCCAGTGGTGGGCCTCCATCGGCTGCCACACCACGGCCGCGGGAACCGCCGCCGCCGCGGTCGACAGCACGGTGAAATAGGCCATGATGGTCAGCGAGGATTCCGCTTGCGGCAGCTTCTTCACCAGCACCAAGGCGGTGGCGACCGCCAAAGCCTGCATCAGCGCCACCAGCACCGCCGGGTCCAGCGTACCCGCACCCGGCCGCACCATCACCAGTACCCCGACGAAACCGACCATCGTCGCCGTCCAGCGCTGCCAGCGCACGATCTCGCGCAGCACCAGCACCGCCAGCACCACCATGAACAGCGGTGTCGTGAAGGTGATTGCCGTGGCGGTCGCCAGGGGCAGGTGGGTGAAGGCGTAGAAGCCGCAGCCGATGGCGGTGATGCCCACCAGCGCGCGGGCGAGATGCAGCTTCCAGGCGCGGCTCTTCAGCACCTCCGGTCCGGCCCGGACCACCACCCGCATCACCAGGGGGGCGACCACGGCGAGGCCGACGGCGCAGCGGAAGAAGGCGATCTGCAGGCTCGGCAGGGCTTGCCCCAGGTCCTTCACCAGGGCGGCCATGGTGGAGAAGCCGGCGGCGGCCAGCAGCACCCACGCCGCACCTCGCGTGTTGGCCGGCAGGCGCTGCCAGACTGCGGCCCGTGCCGCCGCATCGAGGCCGCGGCCGGCCGGAGGTGCGCGCTCCCCGGCGGCTTGCCCGGCAAAGGCCGGGTCGGCCGGCGGCGAGGCCAGCGCAGGCGGTGGCGAAGAGGGGGGCAGGGGGCTCACCCTCTGAACTCTATGCGTTCGCGCCGGGCCGTGCAGTGCCCGGCCGGGCATGGGAGCCTTCCGCTCAGTGCCCGGCCGCCGGCCTCGCCCGCGACACCACCAGCCCGTGGGCGGCCGCCGCGATCGCCGACATGGCCACCAGGGCCACGCCGAGCGCGTGGGCGGTGCCGTCGGTTGCCTGGCCGACCAGGAAGCCGATCAGGGCCGCCAGGCCCATCTGGCCGAAGCCCATGAGGGCCGAGGCGGACCCGGCCATGTAGGGAAACGGGCCGAGCGCGCCCGCCATGGCGTTGGGCAGGGTCAGCCCGATGCCCACCATGAACCCGGCCATGGGGCCGACCACCGCCGGCACCGACGGCGGCAGGGTGAACGCCAGCACCGACAAGATCACCGCCATGGCGAGGGACAGGCTGGTGCCGATGCGCATCAGCCGGTCGAGCCCGACCCGCTTGACCGTCCGGCCGCTGAGGAAGGTGCCCAGCATGAAGCCCAGCACCACCGCCCCGAAGCACAGGCCGAAGGCCAGCGGCGACAGCCCGACGCCGTCGATCAGCACGAAGGACGAGGCGCTGATATAGGCGAAGATCCCCGAATACCCGGCCGCCTGCACCAGGGCGTAGCCGACGAAGACGCGGTGGCGCAGCAGCACCCAGTAGTTGGCGATCAGCCGGTCGAGGCGCGTTGCCTCGGGGTTCTTGTAGCGGTTGGTCTCCCCCAGCAGGACCACCACCGCCGCCCCCACGGCGAGCCCGAAGACGGTGAGCACGACGAAGGTGGAGCGCCAGCCGAACGCCTCCGTCAGCATGCCGCCCAGCACCGGGCCGGCGGCCGGGGCGACCCCCATGGCGAGGCCCATATAGGCCATCACCCGGGCGGCATCTTCCGGGGCGCAGATGTCGCGCACCGTGGCGCGGCCGAGCACCGGCCCGCAGCAGGCGCCGATCGCCTGGAAGAAGCGCCAGACGATGAGACTGTCGAGGCTGTCGGCGAGCGCGCAACCGACCGAGGCCACCACGAAGACGACGATCCCGCCGAGGATCAGCGGCCTGCGGCCGAAGCGGTCGCTGAGCGGGCCGTAGGCCAGCATCCCGGTGGCGAAGCCCAGCAGGAAGATGCTGAGGGTGAGCTGGGCCGACCCGGAGTCCACCTGGAAGATCGTGGAGATGGTGGGCAGGGCCGGCAGATAGAGATCGGTGGACAGCGGGCCGAAGGCGACCAGCAAGGTCAGCACGAGCGAGACCACCAGCGAGGGCGGTGCCGCCTGGTGGACGGGATCGGCGGAGGTGGCCGCCACGGTGTGGTCGCCGTGGCCAGCCGCGGCGTGGGGGTCGTGGGCATCCATGCGCGGCTAGTCCGGCCGCGCCGCCCGGCGGCGCGAAACAGCGGACGCCGGACGGCGGTGCCCGAAAGCAGCTCTGTCTGTCATGCGGTCCAATGCGGTCTGTCGGATGGGCGCCGAAATGGCGCTGCTTTGAGCAAGTGTCGGCGAAACGAAGCGGGGATCAATCAAATGGTCTTGGATAGGGAGGTAGGCCGGTGCGCCGGCGCGGCCAGGGTGGGCGGCCCGGCCAGGTCCGCCACGGCGGGATCGTGGACGCGGTGGCGGGCGCGCGCGCGCGCCCGGTCGCTGACCGCATAGCAGTAGACGCAGCCGTGGGGGCAGGTGTCGTAGGCGCCGATATCCCGGCTTTCCGCACACAGGCAACCGGGCCGGTTGCCCTTGCGCCGGGCCGCGATGGGCCGCCCGGCGACATCCGACAGCCGGTCGGGATCGACGCAGGCGGCAGCCTCCAGCGGTGCCGCCAGCAGCTCCGGCTGGCTGCACAGGGTGGGCTTCAGCCCCGCGTCCAGCGCAAGGCTGCCGAGATCGGTGAGCAGCGCGCGCTTCTCGTCGTCCGCCGGATCGCGCCAGGCAAAACCGTGGCGGGCGGCGGCCCGGTCCAGGTTGCGGCGGGTCTTGCGGTAGATGGTGGTGGCCGACAGGCACACCTCGTCCACCGTGCCCGCGAGGGCGGCGGCGAGGGCTGCCATCTGGCGGCGGTGCCAGCCGGGCGGCGTGACGTCGCTCCAGATCACCGGATCGTAGCGCCACACCACCGCGCGCGGGCCATAGCGGCGGGCGAGTGCCCGTGCGGCCCCGACCGCCCGATCGGCGGCGATCACCGAGCGGTCGAGCGCGCGGGGATAGCCGGTGACGGTGAGGTGGACGACGAAGGGCAGGCCCAGCGCCGCCAGGGCCTCCAGGGCCGGCGCGAAGGGGGCTGGGTTGCGCGTCCAGAAGACGTAGCCGTCCACCTCCGGGCCGGTGAGCGGCACCACCGTGGGCCGCCCGCCATAGGGATTGGTCACCGGTACCGCGCCGGCAGCCAGCCGTTGCAGGAACCAGGCCGTGTAGAAGGCCGGAATGTCGGTGCGGTAGCTGGCCGAAACGATCATCGCGGGGGCCTCGCGGGGAGCGCCCGGCGCTACGCCGCCAGGGAGGTGGCGGAATGGGAGAGGATGTGTTCGGCCAGGCGGGCCGCCGCCGGGTTGTCCTGGCGCATGGAGCGGCACAGCATCACCGGGATCGACGGCAAGGCAGGGAACCCTTCGGCCTCGCCCAGCTTGCGCAGGCCCGGCCACAGCGAGCTTTCGCACAAGGCCGCGACGGCCAACCCGGCGCGCACGGCCGCGGTGATGCCCATGGTGGAATGGCTGGAGAAGGCGACGCGGCAGTCCCGCCCCACCTGCTCCATGGCCTCCAGCGCTGCAGAGCGGATGCGGCAGGGCGGCATGAAGGCGGCCAGCGGCAGCGGCGCCATCTCGTGGGCCAGGTGGGTTTCGGAGGTCACCCACACCACCGGTTCGTGGGCCAGCAGGACCCCGGAGGCGGAGGCGTCCTCGCCGGGCTCGCCCGACAGGATGGCGATGTCCATCTCGCCGCGGTCGAGCAGGTCGCGCAGGACCACCGTGCGGTCGCAGCGCACCTCCAGGTGCACCGTCGGATAGAGATCGACGAAACGGCCCAGCAGCATCGGCAGCAGGCCCAGCGCGTAGTCGTCGGGCGTGCCGACACGCACGGTGCCGGTGAGCGGCGGGGCATCGCTGAAGCGTGCCAGGGCCTCGTCGTTGAGCCGCAGGATACGCCGCGCGTAGGTGACCAGTGCGGTGCCCTCGGCCGACAGGCTGACGCTGCGCCCCGATTTCTCGAACAGCGGCTGGCCCACCAGTTCCTCCAGCCGGCGCATCTGCATGCTGACGGCCGACTGGGTGCGGTTCACCAGCACCGAGGCGCGGGTGAAGCTGCCGGTGTCGGCGAATGCGACGAAGGTGCGCAGCAGATCGGGGTCGAGCGAGGCAGGCATGGTGTGCGTCCTCATGCCATTGGGGGCGCCGCCGGGCACCGGCCCGGTCCGTATGCATCAGCGATCCTGAAATGTCATATAACAACTATTCGATTGTCTTATCAATGCCGGGATTCGACAGTCTCCCCAGGCAAACCCCGGACGGTTGGCGCACCGCCGGGGCGGCACACGGAAAAACGGAGACATCCCATGGCACACATCATCCAATACCCCAGTGGGGGCGAGCCCTGCGGCGCGGCGTCCACGGCCCTGAACCGGGCGCCGGCCGTGCTGGCGGGCACCGGCTTGCTGACGCGTCTGGTGGACCGCATGTTCGCCTGGCAGGAGCGCCGCCGGGCCGTCCGTTCGCTGAGCCAGATGGACGACCGGCTGCTCAAGGACATGGGCCTGTCGCGGGCCGATGTGGACAGCCTGCGCCGCGGCTGGGCGAACCGGCCTTGAGGGCTCGGCCGTTTCCCGCCGTTGCCCCATCACCCTTGCGGACCCGCGGCCGGTGACGCCGCGGGTCTCCAACCCGCCGGCTGACGGCGCGCGCCCGGGAACAAAACCACGCTCGGGGGACTTCTCAGGTCGTGACCGCCGGTTCGCCCCGCTCCGCTGCGGGGCGGTCGACGTTCGTTTGGCGCACAGCACAGCGGAACCCCACCATGTCCGGCACGTACGACGCCGATGCACTGTCCCTTGAGGAGGTGACCGACCGTATCCGCGAGGCGGCGGAAGACGGCGACACGGTCTCCGTCGACGACGTCATGGACGCCATCGGCCGGCGCGCCTTCGGGCCGCTGATCTTGGTGTTCGCGTTGATCGCCTTCGCCCCGGTGATCGGCTCGATCCCCGGCGTCTCCATCGTCACCGGCACGGTGATCATCCTGATTGCCGGGCAGATGCTGCTGCAGCGCGGTTCCCCCTGGATACCGGGGTTCCTGCTGCGCCTGCGCATCGGCAGCGAGGCGGTGAAGACGGCGATGGACAAGGTGCGCCCGGCGGTCCGGCGGGTCGATCGCCTGCTGGCCTCGCGTTGGCGCGCGCTGGTGAAACCGCCGTGGACCCACGTTACCGCTCTGGTCTGCGTGGTGATGGCGGCGATGATGTACCCGATGGCGATCGTGCCCTGGGGGGTGACGGCGCCGAGCTTCGCGTTGATCGTGCTCAGCCTGGGGGTGACCGCCCATGACGGGCTGCTGTCGGCGATCGGCTGGGCGCTGGCGCTGGGCACCCTGGCGCTGGGCGCGGTGCTGTTGGTGTAGGGGCACGCAAAACTACGATCCGGGCAGCCATCGACACCCGGTCATTGGTCGGTCGGATCGGCATACAGGCGCCGTTGCGGCGCCGCAGGACTAGCCCTTCTCGGGCTCCGTGGCGTCGGCCTTGGCCTTCTTGGCCCTGTTGACGGCAGCCAACTCGCCCTGGAGCTGCTCCAGGCGGGCCTGCAGCAATTCCACCTGGGCTTCGGCGGCGGCGGCGAAGCTCGTCGGGGCGTCCACGTCGGCCGGTCCCCTCTCGCCGCTGGCCAGCCGCTCGGTGGCGGATTGCACGGGGTTCTCCGGGAACGGCGAGAACATCTTCATCGCCCGTTCCGCCATTGCCAGTTGCTGCTTGCTCATCTCCTCAAGCGTACCAAAAGGAAACATGCCTGCCATCGTCTGCTGGAAATAATGGCGCATCTTCTCTTGGTTCTTGGCAAATGCCTGCATGCTATATTCTAGGTAGTTAGGCACCATCCATTGCATGCTATCGCCGTACATGCTGATTAGTTGGCGCAAGAAGCCAATTGGTAGCATGTTTTGGCCCTTATTTTCCTCCTCCACGATGATCTGAGTCAGCACCGACCGGGTGATGTTCTCACCGGATTTGGCGTCGAAGACGGCGAACTCAACGCCCTCTTTGACCATGTGGCTCAGATGGTCCAAGGTCACGTAGCTGCTGGTCGACGTGTTGTAGAGACGGCGATTCGCGTATTTCTTGATCGTGACCGGCACCGCCTGAGTAGGCTTCTCAGTGGCCATGATGTGTTTTGCTCCGCACTCTGGACGATCCAATTGGTCCCTCCATGCGACACCATTTGTCAAGGAAAGTCCGGGTGACGGAGGTTGAAGCCGCACTGCCGCGCCGCACAGCACGGCATTCCCGCGCCCCGCAATCGCTCAGCAGAGGAGCCGAAATTGGCCGATCCCTCCGACCTGTCGGATTTGGCGAAACGCTACCTGGACTTGTGGCAGGACCAGTGGGCAGCCATGGCGACGGACCCTGCAACCGCGGAAGCCTTGGCCCGCTTCCAGACTCTGATCGGCGAACAGCAGGCGGCATTGGCGCCCTTCCTGTCGGGGCTCGGCAATACCATGGCGGCCGCCCAGCCACCCCATCCGCCGGGCACCGGACCGCGGGAAAACGGGCCGCCGGGAGATGGACCATCGGGGGCTGCGCATGAGCCCGCCGCCGCTGCGGCGGCTGGGGCCGCGGCCGCTGCCGGCGCATCTGGCGATGGCCTGGCTCGCCTGGACGAGCTCGATCGCCGGATCCGCGCTCTTGAGGACCGCCTCGCCCGGCTCGAACGGGCAGACGCCACCGCCGCCCCGGCCGCTGAACCCGCGCCTGGCCAAGCTGACGGCTGAGCTGTTCGCCCATCCGCCGGCCGAGGTGGCGGCAGCGCTCGGCCACGAAATCGCCCACCGCCTGGAGCGCATGGCTGCCGGCATCCTGCGCTACCGCCACCACCCCGGCCGCCGCGACCTGCCCGATCCTCCCACCGTGTGGCGGGAGGGGACGACGCGCCTGGTGGACTACCGACCCGCCGGCGGGCCGCCGCTCCTGGTGGTGCCGTCGCTGGTCAACCGCGCCTATGTGATGGACTTGTCGGAGACTCGCAGCTTCCTGCGCTGGCTGGCGGCGGAACGCGGCGTGCGCCCGCTGCTGGTGGACTGGGACGCGCCCGGCCCCATCGAGCGCGACTTCGACATGACCGACTACGTGGCCGGCCGCCTCGATCGGGCGCTGGAGGCCGCGCGGGCGCACACCGGGGCTGCCGCGCTGCCGGTGATCGGCTACTGCATGGGCGGCACCCTGATCGCGGCCCTCGGCCAGCGCCGGGCCGATGCGGTGTCCGGACTGATCTTCCTGGCGACCCCGTGGGACTTCCACGCCGAGGCGGACTCCGCCGCGCACGCCCAGGCCGCCCAGTCCGAGCAGCTTATCTCCTGGATCCACAGCCAGGGCGAGCTGCCGGTGGACGTGCTGCAGACGCTGTTCCTCGCCTTCGATCCGCTGACCGCGGCGCGCAAGTTCCGCGCCTTCGCCGAGGGCGATCTCTACAGCCCCCAGGCCCACGCCTTCGTGGCCCTGGAGGACTGGCTGAACGACGGCATCCCGTTGGTCGCCAAGGTGGCGGCCGAAGCGCTGGACGGCTGGTACCGCGCCAACACGCCGGCCACCGGGGCGTGGAAGATCGCCGGCGAGGTGGTGGACCCGGCGAAGATCGCCTGCCCCAGCCTGCACCTCATCCCCTCGCGCGACCGCATCGTGCCGCCGCCCAGCTCGCGCGCGCTCGCCGCGGCGACGCCGGGAGCCGATGTGCTGCAGCCGCCGCTGGGCCATATCGGCATGATGGTGGGCTCCGCCGCCCCCGCCGACGTGTGGGTGCCCATCGCCGACTGGCTGGACCGCCAGCCCGCCGCCTGAGCGGTTCGCATCGCTGTTGAGTCGGTCCTGGCCCGCACCCCCGCCTGGCCACCCAATGGTTTACAATGGCTTGGGTGGCCGGGTGGCCGGGTGGGGCGGGTTGGAGCAGAGAACGCACAGAAGCCGGCGCGATGCCGAGCCCTGCGCCGGGGTGCTGAATTCGACCGGCACAATTGGCGCCTCCGCGCATGGCTCCGGCTGACCGTCAAGCGCGGGGTGCGGGGCCGGCCGGCCCCGGCAGGTGCCGGGCGGCGAGCCGCACCAGCCTGCCGTCGATCAGCGCCAGGCCCAGGCCGATCAGCGCCATGCCGGCGAGGTGCACCGCGGAGAGCCGCTCGCCCAGCACCAGCACGCCGAGCGCTATGGCGCTGACGGGAATGAGGAAGGTCACCAGCAACAGGTTGGTGGCGCCGGCATTGGCCAGCAGGCGGAAGTAGAGGATGTAGGCGAGGGCGGTCGACAGGGCGGCCAGTCCCACCAAGGCGCCCAGCGCCTCGCCGCCCGGCAGGTCCATTTGCCAGGGCCGGTCCACCGCCAGCATCACCGGCGCCAGCAGGACGGAGGATGCGGTGACCTGGCCGGTCGCCGTCGCCAGGGGCGACACTCCGAGGGTACGGAAGCGCCGGCCGAACACGCCGGCAGCCGCGTAGGACAGGGCTGCGGCCAGGCAGGCGAGCTGGGCCGCCAGCGACGCGCCGAGGGTGCCGAGCGCGTCGATCCCCAGCATCACCGCCACCCCGATCAGACCCACCAGCACGCCCGCCAGGCGGGCCGGCGTGATCTTCTCGTCGGCGGTGAAACGGTGGGCCACCAGCACGGTGAAGAGTGGCGTCGTGGCGTTGAGGATGGAGGCGAGGCCGGAGCCGATCTGCGTCTGCCCCCAGACGATCAGGCTGAAGGGGATGGCGTTGTTGAACAGACCCATGCCGAGGAACGCCAGCCAGATCTTGGGGTCCGTCGGCATTGCCAGGCCGGCCAGGCGGACGACCGCATGGAGGATGGCCGCGGCCAGCGCCACCCGGCCGACGACGACGCTGAACACCGGGATGTCGGCCACCGCGACCTGGTTGAAGAAGAACGAGCCGCCCCACAGCAGCGACAGGGCGATCAGGGTGGCCCAGTCGAGCGCACCCATGGGGCGGTTGGCGGGGGATGGGACCATGGCGATCTCTGCCGGAGGGGCGCAGCAATGGGCCGACGATGGCCGACCTGCGGGCCCACGCGCAGCCCGGTTCTTGCGGTGGCGCGCGGTCTACTCGGCCCCGATTGGATCGCCCGCCGCTACCAGGGGTTGCTTCGCGATGGGCGAGGTGCCAATCTTGGAATGGAAAGGTGCGCCGGGACTGCGTCTGCCTAGGTATCGCCAGCTTGGCGGAATCGGTACAGATGCAATCTGGTTGCGCCATATCAATGCAAGACCTCAAGGCCCGGTCTAGACGGCCGACGTTCGGTCGCCCTTACGCCCGCCGGACCACGAACAATCAACCCTCTAGGGAGACTGCAACATGACCGAAGTGGTTATCGCCAGTGCGGTTCGCACGCCGGTGGGCACGTTCAACGGCGTTCTGAGCGGCCTGCCGGCCCACAAGCTCGGCGAAATTGCCATCAGGGAAGTTCTCGCCCGGTCCGGCGTTGCGCCTGAGGACGTCGACGAAGTGATCCTCGGCCAGATCCTCACGGCGGGGGCCGGCGGCAATCCGGCGCGCCAGGCGTGCATCAATGCCGGCATTCCGGACAAGTCGACCGCCTACGGTCTGAACCAGCTCTGCGGTTCGGGGCTGCGCGCGGTGGCCCAGGCCTTCCAGGCGATCAAGCTGGGCGAGTGCGATATCGTCGTGGCCGGCGGCCAGGAAAGCATGAGCCAGGCGCCGCACACGGCGCATATGCGCAACGGCACCAAGATGGGGCCGGTGGAGTTCCTCGACAGCATGCTGCGCGACGCGCTGGTCGATCCGTTCCACAACTACCACATGGGCAACACGGCGGAGAACATCGCCGGGCGCTGGCAGATCACCCGCCAGGAACAGGACGAGTTCGCGCTGGCGTCCCAGCAGAAGGCGGGCGCCGCCATGAGCGCCGGCCGCTTCAAGGACGAGATCGTCCCGGTGACCCTGAAGACCCGCAAGGGCGACATGGTGGTGGACACCGACGAGCATCCCAAGCCGGCAACCACCATGGAGCAGTTGGCGAAGCTGCGCCCGGCCTTCTCCAAGGAAGGCACGGTGACGGCGGGCAACGCGTCGGGCATCAACGACGGCGCCGCGGTGACCGTGGTGATGACGCTGGACGAGGCCGAGAAGCGCGGCATCACGCCGTTGGCGCGCATCGTTTCCTGGGCCACCGCAGGCGTCGACCCGGCGATCATGGGCACCGGCCCCATCCCCGCCAGCCGCAAGGCGCTGGCCAAGGCCGGCTGGACCCATGAGGACCTGGACCTGATTGAAGCCAACGAAGCGTTCGCTGCCCAGGCCATCTCGGTCAACAAGGAGCTGGGCTGGGATACTGCCAAGGTCAACGTCAATGGCGGCGCCATCGCCCTCGGCCACCCGGTCGGTGCCAGCGGTGCCCGCATCCTGACCACGCTGTTGTACGAGCTGCAAAAGCGTGACCTCAAGAAGGGCTTGGCCACCTTGTGCATCGGCGGTGGCCAAGGCATCGCCATGTGCGTCGAGCGCCTCTGATCCCCTCCGGATCCGTCGAAGGCCGCCGCATGGCGGCCTTCTTCGGTCCTGGGACCACTCGCGAGACGCGAAAGACCCGGCAGCGGTACCGGCCTGCTCACAGCGGGGGTGGGTGGTCCGCGCCGCAAGAACCAGACACCCGAGAAGGAGCTCAACATGTCCCGTGTAGCACTCGTCACCGGCGGCACCCGAGGCATCGGCGCAGCGATCGCCAAGCGTCTCAAGGCGGATGGTCTGACTGCCGTGGCCTGCGACGTCGTCGCCGACCAGCTCAAGGCGTTCGAGGCCGAGACCGGCATTCCGGGTTTTGAGATCAACGTCGCCGACTATGCTTCGGTGGAAGCCGGTGTCGCCAAGATCGAAGCCGAAGTCGGCCCCATCGACATCCTGGTCAACAATGCCGGCATCACCCGCGACGGCCAGATGTTCAAGATGGACCCCGTGGCCCAGTGGGAAGCGGTGCTGCGCGTCAACCTGTTCGGTGTGTTCAACACCTGCCGCGCCATCTCTCCGGGCATGCGCAACCGTAGCTGGGGCCGCATCATCAACATCTCCTCGATGAACGGCCAGCGCGGCCAGTTCGGCCAGTCCAACTACTCCGCCGCCAAGGCCGGCATGATCGGCTTCACCCGCTCCATCGCCATGGAGCTGGCGGGCAAGGGCATCACCTGCAACTGCGTCGCCCCGGGCTTCATCCTGACGGAAATGACCGGTGCCATGCCCAAGGAGATCCTGGACGGCGAGGTGAAGAAGATCCCCGTCGGCCGCATCGGCCAGCCCGACGACATCGCCAGCGCGGTGTCTTACCTGGCCAAGGATGAGTCGGGCTTCATCACCGGCCAGACCCTCAGCGTCAACGGCGGCCAGCTCCAGACCTGAGCCGCGGGGGCGGCGGTGTCGCCCCGACCACCTGCGCGCCCGCCCGCCGCTCCGGCCCATCGCCGGGGTGCGGGCGGGCCGTCCCGTTTTTGGGCCCTATCGTCGGCCCTACGGCCAGGAGCCTGCCATGGCAACCGTTCCGCTGCTTGACCGCGACGCCGCCTCGCCGGCGGCCCAGGCGGTGTTCGACGACATCAAGGCCACCCGCAACGTTCCCGACGTGAACAATTTCTGGAAGGCACTGGCCCACGACCCGGCGACGCTGAAGCGGGTGTGGGAGGGCCTGAAGCAGATCATGGCGCCGGGGGCCTTGGACCCGCTGACCAAGGAAATGATCTATATCGCCGTCAGCGCCACCAACGGGTGCAGCTACTGCGCCCATTCCCACGCCGCCGCGGCGCGCCGCTCGGGCATGACGCCGGAGATGTATGCCGAGCTTCTGGCGGTGGTCGGCATGGCCAACCAGACGAACGCGCTGGTCAACGCGCTGCAGGTGCCCGTGGATCCTGCCTTCCTGGCCCCCGGCACCTCCGCCGAAAGCTGACGGCCGCGCCTCCGGGCTCGCCCCGTTCGGGTAGAGCGGGACGGGCCGCGTCCCTGCGACATACTTATCTCCGGCGCCGAACGGCGTTGGCAGCCGCGCGCGCGCCGAATATTCTTCTACAAATTGACATTTGCGAACGCATCTCTAGTGGATGTGAATGATGCCCGGACTCGCCGGGGGACCTCGGTGGTCTGCGGGCAAATCGTCGGCGGGGCGCGGCGGTCCCCGGCCAGGAAGGTGGCGGCAGGAATGCGGCTGTGCCGGAGCAATCGCGGGACCGGCGGGGGACATGTGCGGCGTCTTGCGGTGCTGCAGGCTCTCCTTCTGGGGGTCTGGCTGGGTGCATCGGGGTCCGCGGCGGCGACACAGACCGTGCGCATCGGCATCTACCAGAACGAACCCAAGATCTTCCTTGACGAGGCCGGCCAGCCCTCCGGCTTCTTCCCGGAACTGCTCGCAGCGATCGCCGCCGACAACGCCTGGCAGCTCGTCTACGTCTCCTGCGCCTGGGCCGACTGCCTGACCATGCTGCAGGACGGCAGCATCGATGTGCTGCCCGACGTGGCGCGGACGCCCGAGCGCGAGGCGCTGTTCATCTTCAACACCCAGCCCGCGCTGAACTCCTGGTCCAACGTCTATGTGCCGGCGGACAGCGAGATCGCCACCATCGCCCAGCTCGACGGGGCGCATGTGGCGGTGCTGGAGGGCAGCGTGCAGCAGGCGGCCCTGCTGCGCTTCGTGCTCCGTCACCACGTCACGCCGCGGATGGTGACGGTGTCGAGCATGGAGGGTGTGCTGGCGGCGGTGGCAGCCGGGCAGGCGGATGCCGGGGTGGTGAACAACTACTTCGGCGCCCTGCACGCCGAAACCTACGGTCTGGTGGCCACCGAGATCGTGCTGCAGCCGACCTCGCTCTATTTCGCCGTGTCGCCGCACGCCAGTGCGACCTTGGTGGAGGCGCTGGACACCTCGCTGGTGCTGCTCAAGGCCGATCCCGATTCCGCCTACTACGATGCCATGCGGCACTGGGTGGACGTGTCCGGGGCGGCGAGCGGGCTGCCGCCCTGGGCGGTGTGGGCGATCACGTCGCTGCTCGCCCTGGCAATCGCCGGCCTGGCAGCCACGGCCTACCTGAAGCAGGTGGTGCGGGTGCGCACCGCCGCCCTGCGCTCGGCCCTGGACCGGGCGGAGGCGGCGAGCAACGCGAAGTCCGAGTTCCTGTGGAACATGAGCCACGACCTGCGCACGCCGCTCAATTCCATCATCGGGTTCTCCGAACTGATCCTCACCCGCACCTACGGCGATCTGGCCAACCGGAAATACCGGGAATATGTGGAAGACATCCTCTCCTGCGGCCAAACCCTGAGCGACATGATCGGCGACATCCTCGATCTGTCGAAGATCGAGAGCGGGCACTACACGGTGACGCTGGAGTGGCTCGACATGGTGGAGGTCATCGGCAAGGCGCGTGAGCGGTTCGCTCCCCTGCTCATGCATGCGGGCGACCGGCAACTGCGGATGACGCTGCGGGGTGGCGCCAGATGGCTGAAGGCGGATCGGCGCGCCATCGGCCAGATCATCGACAATCTGGTGGGCAACGCGATGAAGCATGCCGGCCCCAACTGCACCATCGACCTTGGGTGGGACGCGGACCCCGGCGCACCCGGCCGCCTCTTCGTCGCCGACGATGGGTGCGGCATCCCCGAAGGCCAGCTCGCCAGCGTCACCGAGCCCTTCGTTCAGGGTGGGGAAGACTTCTCCCGGCCCTACACCAAACGCCGCCTCACCCAGGGCGTCGGGCTCGGCCTCAGTATCGTCGCCAAGCTGGCCAAGCTGCAGAACGGCCAGCTCCGGATCAGCAGCAGCGCCGGCCAGGGTGCCACCTTCACCATCGAGTTTCCCGCAGCCCAGGTCGCCGAACGGCCGGCAGCGGAGGACGGCGCCAGGGCGCGCTCCATGGCGTCGCAACGTCGGCTCCGGGCGTCGGCCGATCAGGCACCGCCGGCCGTTGGACCGGGCGTTAACGGGGCCGCAGCCTCGCAGCCTCCCAAGCCGCTTTGACACTGGAGCATGATCCGATCCGATGGCATCGCTTCGCGATCCATCAGGCCGGATCAGTGCTCGCAATCTCAATTATCTAGAGCACGACGTCCGGCCAGACGCGAACGCGTCTGATCGGACCGTGCTCTAGGCGCTGCAAGCCCCACCGCCTGCTGCACCGAAGTGTTGCTGCGGATCATTCGCAATGGTGCCCGCGACATTCTCGCCACGCGGACGTATTCACCATTGGGCGAAGCCGATCATGTCAGTATTGTTACAGCCCGGAATCGAATTCCGAAACATTGAGCGATTGTGGTGGTGGGGTCATGGTCGCGCAAGACTTGCATGGCCGTGTGGCAGCCGAATTGCGGGGGGGCCGGGGGGCAGCCACAGCGGCGGTGCTGGTGCTCGTCGTAGCCATTCTGAGTGGCCATGCCCAGGCCAACCGGGCATTGCGCATCGGCTGTTTCTGGGGGCCGGGGTGGGATGCCGGAGGGGCGCCGACCGGGCCATTCGATTTCTTCTCTGAAGTTTTGGCGGCCATTACGCCGCGTGACGACTGGCACTTGACCTACATTCACTGTGAGTTTTCCGAGTGCCTCGACATGCTGGCCGCGGGCGAGATCGACGTGTTGCCCGGCCTGAGGCGTACGCCGGAGCGCGAATTGCGCTACGTGTTCGGCGCGCAGCCGCTGTTGCAGTCGTGGTCGACGATCTATGTGCCGTCGGAGTCCCAGGTGCGCAGGATCGATCAGCTCGACGGCCAGCGGGTGGCGGTGCTGGACGGCAGCGTCCAGTTCCCCGAAATGTTGCGCGTCTTCCTGATCCACGATGTGGCCCCCCAGGTCATTCTGGAGCCGACACTCGACGAGTTGCTCGATGCCGTTGCCAACGGGAGCGCCGATGCCGGCGTGATGTACGCCGACTACGGGAGCGCCGTGGCCGGGCCCCACGGGCTCGTGGACACGGGGATCATCCTGCAATCCTCCCCGCAATATGTGGCCTTCTCGCCGCAGGTCGAGCCAACCCTGGTCGCGGCGATGGATGCCACACTGGCATTTCTCGTCGCCGATCCCCAATCGGCCTACTACGACGCCCTGCGCCGGTGGAACCTCCATCCCATTCCCAGCGGCACCGGCATTCCGTCGTGGATCTTCTGGGTCACCGCAGCACTGTTGGTCGTCGCCCTCGGCGGCGTGCTGGCCGTTGCCTACCTGAAGCGGGTGGTGCGCAGGCGCACCGCGGCCCTGCGGATCGCCCTGTCGTCGGCCAAGTCGGCCAACCAGGCGAAGTCCGAGTTCCTGTGGAACATGAGCCACGACCTGCGCACGCCGCTCAATTCCATCATCGGGTTTTCCGAACTCGTCCTGGCGTCGCCCAACGCATGCTCCTGCTCGTCCAAGTGCCGGGAATATCTCGGCGATATCCTGCAATGCGGCAACGTGCTGAACGAGATGATCGGCGACATCCTCGATCTCTCGCTGATCGAGAGCGGCCAGCAGAGGGTGACGCTGGAGTGGCTGGATGTGCCGGACGTACTGGACATGGCACGCCATCGCTTCATGCCGATCCTGGCCGAGCAGCACCGCCGGGGGCTGAAGGTGGCGGTGGTGGGCAGCGGGCGGTACCTGCGCACGGACCGGCGCGCCCTCGGCCAGATCATCGACAATCTGGTGGGCAATGCCATCAAGCATGCCGGTCCCGATTGCACCATCGAGTTGGGCTGGCTGGCCCCGACCGGCGAGGGCGGCGGGCGGCTGTGGGTGGCCGACGACGGCCGCGGCATCCCGGCCTCCCAGCTTTCCCGGCTGACCGAGCCGTTCGTCCAGGGTGGCGACGACTTCATGCGGCCGTCCACCCAGCGGCGGTTCACCCACGGGGTGGGGCTGGGGCTCACCATCGTCGCCAAGCTGACGGCCCTGCTGGGGGCACGGCTGACGGTGGACAGCATCCCCGGCCGCGGCTCGCAGTTCGCCGTGGAGTTCCCGCCGACGCTGGTGAAGGAAAGCGTGCCGGACGCCGCCGCCGGCGCGGTGGTGCACCCCGGCACAACCGCTCCGCAAGCCATGTAGAGCCCCGTCAAGGAAGGCGGCAGGCCGGCGATCTGCGGCGTGCGGCCGGCGCCGGTGGATCAGTCCGCGGCTTCGGCCACCGCGGGGCGGCGCGCCAGGATGTGGTTGCCGATGCAGCTCTGCACCGTTTCGCCCTTCTGGTTGCGGGTGCGGTAGAGCATGCGCACGGTGCCGCGGTCGGGCCGTGAGCGCGAGGCGATCTGCTCCACCACCTCCACCTCGACCCTGAGGGTGTCGCCGGGCCGCGTCGGCAGCATCCAGCGCAATTCGTCGATGCCGTAGCCGCCCAGGCTGCAGGCGGCAAATGCGCCGGTCTGGTGGAACATGCGGAAGGTCAACGCCATCACCTGGAAGCCCGAGGCGATGATGCCGCCATAGAGCGTCGTTTCGGCTTCCACCTTGTCGATGTGGAAGGGCTGGGGATCGTAGGTGAGCGCGTAGTCGACGATCATGCTCTCCGTCAGCGTTACGCCGCGGGTGCCAAATCGCCGGCCCACCGTGAAGTCCTCGAAATAGAGCCCCATGTCCATCGGTCGGCCTCCCCTCACGTCCCGTCGTCGGGTTCCGTCCTACACCCGGATGGTGCCGGTGAGGTAGAGCGCGCAGGTGCCGGACAGGTAGACCCGATCGCGGCCCATGCGGCAGCCGATGCGGCCGCCGCGCGGCGAGATCTGACGACCCACCAGCGACGGGCGTTCCAGCCGCCGGCTCCAGTAGGGCGTCAACATGCAGTGGGCCGAGCCGGTGACCGGATCCTCAGGAATGCCGGAAGCCGGTGCGAACATGCGGCTGACGAAGTGGGCGTTGCCGTCCAGGTCCGGGTCGGCGGGGGCGGTGCAGATCACCCCGCGGGTGGGCAGCCGGGCGAGGCCCGCCATGTCCGGTGCCAGGCCCGCCACCTCCGCCCGCGTGGCGAACACCGCCATCCAATCGGTGCCGTGGAAGAGGACTTCCGGCTCCGCGCCGAGGGCCGAAGACACCGCCGGGTCGGCCGGCCGTTCGGTGCGCGGCCAGGCGGGAAAGTCCATCTCCAGCTTGCTGCCGTCCCGGCTGACGGTGAGCGGGCCGGACTGGCGGGTCTGGAAGACGATGCGGTCGCTGCTCACGCCCAGCGCATCGAACAGCACGAAGGCGCTGGCCAGCGTGGCATGGCCGCACAGCGCCACCTCCGTGGTGGGGGTGAACCAGCGGATCTGCCAGGTGGGCGGGCTGGTGCTGCCGGGCACGGCCGGCACCAGAAAGGCGGTTTCCGACAGGTTGTTTTCCGCCGCGATGGAATGCAGCACGCCATCGGGCAACCACTGGGCGAGCAGGCAAACCGCCGCCGGGTTGCCGGCAAAGGGGCGATCGGCGAAGGCATCGACCTGGTAAAGCGGCAACAACATGAAATTTCCCCGCGGACAGGATACTCCACGGGTTTCAGTCACCCGCCCCGCGCGATCAAGGTCAAGTTTGACCCGATGCAATTCTTCGTGTCCGCCTGCCGCCGCCCGGGTGCGAGCGGCGGGACGGACAGGCCGGACGACCCGTTACTGCACGACGTCCGGCTGGCTGGCCGGCGCCAGGTCCAGGATCGTGCGCGACGGCGGGTCGGTGTAGTCCGGATACAGGTCGTGCACGCGGCGATGGTCGCCGTAGTCGTAGAAGTTGCAGCCGGCCAGCGTCGCCGCCGCGGCCAGCGCCGCCGCCAGGACCGCCACCCGGCGGGAAGGAGACGAACGATCCGCCATTGCGCTTACTCCTCAGTTCGCAGTCCGTGGCAACATTGTTGGCTAACTGCTCTCATATCTGGCTTCTGCTGGCAAGCATTCGCCACGCAAGGCTGGTCACTTCGGCTCGATCCGCCAGATGAACGCCGGGTGATTGTTGTCGATCCACACGTGCTGGTGCTTGCCGGTCCACTCGAAGCTGTAACCGCCGATCAGCTCCTCCACCGTCACGGTGGCCCAGTCCGGCAGGTTGAGCTTCCACAGGGGCAGCTCGAAATGCGCTTCGTGCGGCCGGTGCGGGTCGAGATTTACGGCGCACATCACGAAGTTCGAGCGATCCGCCGTGATCTTGCCGTAGACCAGAACGTTGTCGTCGTCGCTGGAATAGAACTCCAGATTTTCATATTCCTGGAGGGCTGGATTGGTGTGGCGGATCATGTTGAGGCGGGTAATCCATTCACGAATATTGCCGGGACGGTCCCAGTCCCAGACCTTGTACTGGTACTTCTCGGAATTGAAGTATTCTTCCTTGCCCGGCACGGCTTCCGCCTCGCACAGCTCGAAGCCGTTGTAGATGCCGTAGGTGCTGTTGAGCGTGGCCGCCAGCACCGCGCGCTGCAGGAAGGCGGGGCGTCCGCCGGTCTGCAGGTGCAGCGGCAGGATGTCCGGCGTGTTGGCGAAGAAGTTGGCGCGCATGTACTCCTTGGCGTCCGACTGGGTCAGCTCCTCCAGGTACATCCTGAGGTCCCACTTGGTCGTCCGCCAGGTGAAGTAGCTGTACGACTGGGTGAAGCCCAGCTTGGCCAACGCCTTCATCAGCTTGGGCCGGGTGAAGGCTTCCGCCAGGAAGATCGCCTCGGGATGGCGGTCCTGGATGTCGTGGATCAGCCACTCCCAGAACGGCAACGCCTTGGTGTGGGGGTTGTCCACCCGGAAGATCTTGACGCCGTGGTCGATCCAGAACTGCACGATGTCGCGCAGCTCGATCCACAGGTCGGTCTTCGGCGTGGTGCCGTCGTGCTCGTAGAACTCGACGTTGACGATGTCCTCGTACTTCTTCGGCGGGTTTTCCGCATAGCGGATGGTGCCGTCCGGCCGCCACTTGAACCAGTCGGGATGCTGCTTGATCCACGGGTGGTCGGGCGAGCACTGGATGGCGAAGTCGATGGCCACCTCCATGCCCTGGCGGTTCACCGCTTTGACGAAGCGGTCGAAGTCGGCCAGCGTGCCCCATTCGGGGTTCACCGCCATGTGCCCGCCGGCGTCCGACCCGATGGCGTAGGGGCTGCCGGGGTCGCCCGGTCCCGCCGTCAGGGAGTTGTTGCGGCCCTTGCGGTTGGTGACGCCGATGGGGTGGTGGGGGACGATATAGACGACGTCGAAGCCCATGCCCTTGATGTAGTCCAGGCGGCCGATGCACTCGTCCACCGTGGCGCCGCGCATGGGGTTGGTGCCTTGGGAGCGCCAGAACATCTCGTACCAGGTGCCGAAGCGGGCGCGCTCGCGGTCGACGATGCAGGCGAGTTCGTGCTGGTACTGGGTGAGCCCGGCGCGCAGCCCGACCCGCCGCATCATGGTCTGCACGGACTGGGCGGAGACCAGGTCGAACAACGCGCCGGGGTTGCCGCCGGCGGCGTCGAGCTGGTCGGTCAATGCCATCAGCGACTTGTGGTCGGTGCCGCGCGCGCTGTCCCGCGCATCATCGATGAGCTGACGCAGTTCCAGCAGTTCCACGTCGATGGGCTGGCCCACATTGGCCTTTTTCACCATGTCGGTGAGCAGCGACTGGTAGGGATCGACCCAGGCATCGATGGTGTAGCGGTAGCGGCCCAGCCGCTCGACCTTGAAGCTGCCGCCCCAGCGGTCATTGTCCATGAAGGTCATGGCCGCCTCGTGCCAGCTTCCCTCGTGCTCGTGGCGGTAGCGGATGCAAGCGGCCACCTTGGCGTGGCCATCGGCGACGATGTCGGCTTGAACGGTGATGGCGTCGCCCACCTCGCGCTTGATGGGGAAGCGGCCGCCGTCGATCTCCGGCGTCACGGCTTCGATGACGAAGCGGAAGGGGGCGAGATGGCGCAGCCGCGCCTCGCTTTCCTGGCTGAGCGTGCTGCGGCCGGCCGGCGCGGCGGCCGGCTTGGCCTTGGGGGCGGCGGCGGGAGCCTTGGGGGCCGGGGAGGCCGGCTGCTCGGCCATGGGCGGTGCGGCGGCCGGGGCTGCAGACGGCGCTGGCTTCGCCGGGACGGCGGCAGGCTGGGGCGTGGCGGTCGCTGCGGCCTGGGGAGCCTCCGGAGGGGCGGCGTCGGGCGCTGCGGCGGATGCATCCGGCTTCGCTGCCACCTTGGCGGCGGGGGCCTTGGTGCTGGACATCGGTCTCTCCTCGGTGGTCCCGAATCGCCCCCCAATCTGGACTGTTTCGCGGCGTCCGGCCAGATGGGAGGAGGGGGTGGCGGTGTCTTCGCCGATCACCCGCACGTTGTCCAGAGGGGTAGGATATACGCGCAATGGCAGTGGCAGGGGACGGCGGCAACTCTCGATTCGATCGCCTAATGCCGGGGCCGGACAGCAGGGTCCGCAGCGGCACCGATGCCGGGATCCACGCCGTGACCGCGGACCGCTACCGCCGGTTTGCGGCGGAAGCCGACGGTCGTTGCAGGCTCTACGTGGACCTGGCAGGCGCCGTGGCCGACGACGATGCCCTGCTTGCCTTCCTGGCGGCCCAGCCGGAGGAGCGGCGCCAGCCGAACCTGTTCCTGGCCGCGGTGCGCTGGGTGGCGGGGGTGCCGGCGGACGGGGCCGCATTGCGACAAGCCGTCGCCCGGCACGGTGCCGCCATCGCCGCGGTCATGCGCGCCCGCACCACCCAGACCAACGAGCCGGGGCGCTGTGCCGTCCTGCTGCCGGCGCTGGCGCGGCTGCCGGGACCGCTGGCGCTGCTGGAAGTGGGGGCGTCGGCCGGGCTGTGCCTGCTGCCCGACCGCTACGGCTATCGCTATGGCGGCACGCTGTTGGCGCCGCCGACCGCCGATGCACCGGTGTTCGACTGCGCAGCCAATGCCGCCACACCGGTGCCGGCGGCACTGCCCCAGGTGGTGTGGCGCGCGGGGCTGGACCTCAATCCATTGGACGTGGGCTCGCACGATGACATGGCGTGGCTGGAAACCCTGGTGTGGCCAGGCCAGGACGCACGGGCGGAGCGCCTGCGCGCCGCCATCGCCTTCGCCCGGCGCGATCCGCCGCGGGTGATCCGGGGCGATCTGCTGACCGATCTGGAGTCGCTGGCCGCCCAGGCGCCGGCCGAAGCGACCCTGGTGGTCTTTCACACCGCCGTTCTGGCCTATGTGCGCGACGGTCAGGCACGCCAGCGCTTCGCCGACACCGTGGCACGCTCGCGCGCGGTGTGGATCTGCAACGAGTGGCGCGAGGTGTTTCCCGGCTGGGCCGACAGTGCGCCGCCGGCCCCGCACCCCAACAGCTTTCTCCTGGCCGTCGACGGCCGCCCGGTCGCCTGGACCCAGCCCCACGGCCAGGCCATCGACTGGTTCGGGTGAGCGGGACGGCCGCCGGGTCCAGCCTTCAGAGTGGCTGCCCAGCAGCCATCCAAGCTTGCATATCGGCGAGGAGTTCGTTCGTCTGGCGCTCCCGGATGTCCGGATCGGACCAACTTTCGGCTCGCAGACGTTTCCAGTTCCATTCCTGGAAATCGTCATAGGCATCGAGAATCCTGCTTGGCCCCGGAAGTCGTAGCCCGCAGTTCAAAGCCAGCCAATTGCGCAATTGTTTGACTGCCTTTTGATAATCGCCGTTGTGATCCTTGATATCCAAGCCGGCGATGTCCGACAATGCGGCGCGATAGCGGAATGGATGCTCTTCCAGGATCAGGATTTTCTTGCTGCCATGTTCGCCTTTGGCAAAGCGGCGATAGGCATAGTCGATGCCCAGTTCGAACGGCATGTTCAGTCGGTAGTGTTCCCCGACCGCGCCGGCTTGGCAGCGGCTCAAGTCATGGACGGAGAGCTTGGACGACTCGATCAGTTCAATAATCTTATCCAGGCGGTATTCCCCGGAATCACTTCTTTCCTTCGCCAAACGCGGCGTCAATCCCGCATACACAGCACAGAACAGAAGCGCCTGGAGTATGGGTTCGTAGTCTTCGTCGAATGGGCAATTGATGAATATGCTTGTTTCGAATGTCACGCCCGCACGCAACTATCCCTTAGGCGGGAACCGGTCGGTTCCATAGGAGTCTCTCTGGCGAATTCTGCCGTCCTTGCCGTGGATGTACAGTTCGGTGCGCTGGTTGCGGGCGATCTCCCGCCCGTGCTCAATTGCTTCTTCTTGTGTCTCGTAGACGCCGCTCGCACGGGATGCGCCTGCCTTGCGGACACTCCATTTTCCCCCGCGCGGGGCGACGTGCTGGCCCTTCACGCCCATTGGATTCATCCTCGTTCGGGGCATTGTTCGTTCTTGGCAGTATATGAGAATCTGATGCCGCGAGGCGAGTCCGGACGCCAGTTCGCCTGAGCGTGCGGCGAGTCAGACATGGTTTACAACGCCCGTGGGATCGGAGATCAGTCTCGATCCTGTCTCCTTCGGTGCCGATGTTCCTCTTCGATCCGCCCGTCTCCCACGCCGCCTTGCTGCTGCTGGCGCTCAGCCTCGATGGCGTGCTGGGCGAACCCGCCTGGGCCTGGGGCCGCATCGGCCATCCGGTCACTTGGCTGGGCCGCGCCATCGCCTTTGCCGACAGGCGGCTCAACCGCGACACCGATGCGCCCGGCCGGCGCCTGGCGCTGGGAGCGGCCGCGGCCCTTGCGGCCATCGTTGCGGCGGCGGGCCTGGGAACGCTGCTGACGATCGCTTTCGCACACCTGCCCCTGGGCTGGCTGCTGGAGCTGGCGGTGGTGGCGGTGCTGCTGGCCTTCCGCAGCCTCTACGACCACGTGGCCGCGGTGGCCGACGGGCTCGACCGCGGCCTGGCAGACGGGCGCCGCGCCGTCGCCCACATCGTCGGCCGCGATCCCGACAGCCTGGACGGGCCCGGCGTCGCCCGCGCCGGCCTGGAAAGCCTGGCGGAGAATTTTTCCGATGGCGTGGTGGCGCCGGCCTTTTGGTATCTCGTGCTCGGCCTGCCGGGCCTGTTCGCCTACAAGGCGATCAACACGCTGGACAGCCAGATCGGCCACCGCACGCCGCGCCACCTGCTGTTCGGCCGGGTGGCCGCGCGCATCGACGATGGCGCCAACTGGCTGCCGGCACGCCTGGCGGCGGCCCTGTTCGCCGCCGCCGCCCTGGACCGGCCGCGCCGCGCGTTCATGGCCTTGCGGGCGGCGTGGCGCGATGCCGGCCAGCACCGCTCGGTCAATGCCGGCTGGCCGGAAGCCGCCATGGCCGGCGTGCTGGGGGTGCGGCTGGCGGGACCGCGGCGCTACCACGGCGAACTGGTGGCCGATGCCTGGATGGGCACCGGCCGGGCCGAGGCGACGGCGGCGGACATCCGCGCCGGCCTGGAGCTGACCCTGCGCGCCGGGCTGGTGCTGGCCGCCGTCTGCCTGGTGCTGGCGCTGGCGGCGTAGCGGGGCACCGGCCCGTCCTCGCGAAATCGTGCGTGCTCTAAGGAATGGGCGGCGGTCTATGGTGGGGGCTCACCGAGCCGGGACGTCGCCGATGCCCTTCTGCGCTACCGCCCTTCGCCGCGCCGCCCTGGCGCTGGTCCTCGCCCTCGCGGCCGCCCCGGCGCTCGCCTGCGGGCCCGCCAGCGACTGCGCCGTGGGCGACCGCATCTATCGCATCCGCCTGCCGGAAGGGGCCGCGGCGGGCACGCCCATCGGGGCCGTGGTGTTCGCCCACGGCTATCGCGGCACGGCGGCCGGCGTCATGGGCAACGCGCGGCTGGGCCGGGCGATTTCCGACCTCGGCCTGGCGCTGATCGCGCCGCAAGCGGCGGAACACGACTGGTCGATCGCCAATGCGCCCTCCCACAGCACCAGCCCCGCGGTCGACGAGCCGGCCTATTTCGCAGCCGTCGTCGCCGATGCCGTGGAGCGCTTCGGCATCGACCCCGACCGGGTGTTCATGGCCGGATTTTCCGCCGGCGGCATGGTGACGTGGACGCTCGCCTGCTTCAGCGGCGACCTGTTCGCCGGGTTCGTTCCCATCTCCGGCACCTTCTGGGCGCCGGTGCCGGAAAGCTGCCCCAGCGCGCCGGTCAACCTGGTGCACATCCACGGTACCGACGATCCCGTGGTGCCGATGGCCGGCCGCGCCATCGCCGAGACCCGCCAGGGCGACCTGGCCGACGCCTTCGCCCTGTTCCTGGCGGCCGGCGACTTCACCGAAGACGGCAGCGAGACGGCCGGCGATCTCGACTGCACCCGCTGGATCAACCCCGCAGGCCGGTTGATGGAGCTGTGCCTGCACCCCGGCGGCCACCGCTACGAGGCCGACGAGGTCACCCATGCGCTGGAGGTGTTGGACGCCGCGCGAGAGCGTTGACCGCGCCAGCCCTCACCGCCACCCGGCTACCCAAGCCTCTGTAAAATATTGGGGGGCCGGGTGGGGGTGAGGGCTGGAACCGACTGAACAGCCTAGATCCGCCAGCCCCAGTGGATGGCGGCGATACCGGCCGACAGGTTCTCCCAGCGCACCCGCTTCAGCCCCGCCGCTTCCATGCGGCTCGCCAGCTCCTCCTGGGCGGGGAACTTGCGGATGCTCTCAACCAGATAGGCATAGGCGTCGCGGTCCTGGGCCACCGCGCGGCCGATCTCCGGGATCACCCGGAAGGAATAGAGATCGTAGAGCCGGCGCAGCGCGGCGGACCGCACGCGGCTGAATTCCAGGCAGTAGAACAGGCCGCCCGGCTTCAGCACCCGGTGGGCTTCCGCCAGCGCGTCGTCGATGCGCGCCACGTTGCGCAGGCCGAAGGCGATGGTCACGCGGTCGACGGAGCGGTCGGCGATGGGCAGTTTCTCGGCATCCCCCACCGCGTAGCTGAGGCCGCCGACCATGCTGGCATCGATGGAGCGGTCGCGGCCGACGCGCACCATGGCCGGCGTCAGGTCGCACAGGATGGCGCGGGCGCCGCGGCCCTCGGCGTCGGTGCCGGCGCGCTTCAGGAAGCGCCTGGCGATGTCGCCGGTGCCGCCGGCCACGTCGAGCAGAAGCTGGCCCGGCCGCGGCCGCATGGAGGCCACGAAATGGTCCTTCCACAGCCGGTGGATGCCGCCCGACATGACGTCGTTCATCAGGTCGTAGCGCGCGGCCACCCGGTCGAACACGTCGCGCACCAGGCCCGGCTTTTCCGTCGGGTCGACATGCCGGTCGCCGAACCATTCGGCTTCGCGATTGCGCTCTGTCATGCTGGCGGTCCTCTTCGTACCCGGGCCGGACGATAGTCCCGGGGACGCGGGTTTGCTAGATCGCGGGCGACGTGTGAGGAGCCATGCCGGAACTGCCGGAAGTGGAGACGGTGCGCCGCGGCCTGGAGCGCGTGCTTCTGGGCCGCCGGCTGGTGCGCGTGGTGCAGCGCCGGCCGGACCTGCGCGCGCCCCTGCCCCCCGCCTTTGCCGAGCGGCTCACCGGCCGCACCGTGCGGACTTTGCGGCGGCGGGGCAAATACATGCTGATCGACCTGGACGACGGCCAGGTGTGGCTGGTGCATCTCGGCATGTCCGGCTCCATGACGGTGGGGCCGGCCGATGCCCGGCCGCCCGGCGCCCACGATCATGTGGCGGTGGACACCGATGGCGGCGTGCGGGTGACCTACGCCGACGCCAGGCGCTTCGGCACCATGGACCTGTTCCCCGCCGCCGCGGAGGCGGCCCACCCGCTGCTCGCCCGCATGGGCCCGGAACCGCTCGATCCCGGCTTTACGGCCGATGTGCTGGCGGCGGCCCTGGCCGGGCGCATCACGCCCATCAAGGCGGCCCTGCTGGACCAGCGCACGGTGGCCGGAATCGGCAACATCTATGCCTGCGAAGCGCTGTTCCGCGCCCGCCTGTCGCCCCGCCGGCTGGCGGCGACGGTGGTGGGCCGGCGGGCGGAGCGCCTGGTGGCGGCCATCCGGGCGGTGCTGGCCGAGGCCATCGCCGCCGGCGGCTCCAGCCTGCGCGACTATGTGCAGGCGAGCGGCGAGCTGGGCTATTTCCAGCATGCCTGGGCGGTCTACGGCCGCGAGGGCGAGCGCTGCCCCGGCTGTACCTGCGATGTGGCGCGCACGGGCGGCATCCGGCGCATCCAGCAAGCCGGCCGCAGCACGTTCTATTGTACCGCCCGCCAGCGCTGAGAAAGCCGCGTCGGCCGCCTGCCGCGGCGCCGGCTTTCAAGGCAGGGTAGAAGATCGCCCGGCCGGACGGGTGGTGCGCGCCGCGGCCACAGTGCCGAAAACGGCTCTCAGCGTGGCGCGCAGCCTAGGCTATTGCGCACCGCAACAAAGCTGGGGCAATAGACGCGCGGTTGCACCAATAGGCCGGCAACGCAGACGGGAGGCCCTCTGACCATGCCCTACGAAAACCTGATCGCGGAAAAGCGCGGGGCCGTCGCCCTGATCACGCTCAACCGCCCGAAGGCGCTCAACGCGCTCAACGCAGCCCTGATCGACGAGCTGAGCCAGGCGCTGCTGGGCTACGACGCCGACGACGAAGTGGGCTGCATCGTGCTCACCGGCTCGGAGAAGGCGTTTGCCGCGGGGGCCGACATCAAGGAGATGGCCGACAAGACCTTCACCGAGGCCTTCGGCGACAACTTCATCTTGAGCTGGCAGACCCTGTCGAGCATCCGCAAGCCGGTGATCGCCGCGGTGGCCGGCTATGCGCTGGGCGGCGGCTGCGAGTTCGCCATGATGTGCGACTTCATCATCGCCGCGGAGAACGCCCGCTTCGGCCAGCCGGAAATCACCATCGGCACCATCCCCGGCTCCGGCGGCACCCAGCGGCTCACCCGCTTCGTCGGCAAGTCCAAGGCCATGGAAATGTGCCTGACGGGCCGCATGATGGACGCCGCGGAGGCCGAACGGTCGGGCCTGGTGAGCCGCGTGGTGCCCACCGCCGACCTGGTGGACGAGGCGCTGAAGGTCGCCAACCGCATCGCCGACATGTCGCGGCCGATGGTGCTGATGGCCAAGGAAGCGGTGAACCGCGCCTACGAGACCACGCTGGCCGAAGGCGTGCTGTTCGAGCGGCGGCTGTTCCATGCCACCTTCGCCACCGAGGACCAGAAGGAAGGCATGGCCGCCTTCGCCGAGAAGCGCCAGCCCGACTTCAAGAACCGCTAGGGCGGTTTCCACCGCTACTGAGTCGGTTCCGGCCCGCACCTCCGCCCGGCCCCCCAATCGTCTGCAACGGCTTGGGGTTGCCGAGGGACGCCCGCAGGGGCGTCCCAAGCCGACGCGAGGCTTGCTCGGCAACGGGCCGGGGTGGGGGCTGGAGCAGACCCGATCGGAAAATGCGCTGGTGGGGCGGGTCAGGCGTTCGGTCGATCAGCACACCAGGGCAAAAGCGAACGTCTGAGCGGAAGACCGCACGCGAGTCATTTGATTGCCAGTGTTTAGTTGCCAGTGTTCCGGTTAGTCCGAAGTTCGCTCCGGATCTGGTTTTGAGATCTTGCGAACTTGGGAACCGGAACTTTGGCCGCGCGATACCGCCCGGTGCCGGGCGTCTTGTGAATGGGGCGTCGCGGGGTGCAGCCGATGCAGGGCGGCCCCGCGCGGGGTCTCCAGCTTGCGCCGAAAAGCCTTGACGGATGGGGGGTTGGGCAGTATCTCCCCCGCTTCCTAGAGATCACGGTCAGTCCGCAGGGGGCGGTATGGCGAACCATAAGTCCGCGGAGAAGCGCATCCGCCGCAACGCGTTCCGCGCCACGGTCAATCATGCGCGGCTGTCGCGCATCCGCACCTACGTAAAGAAGGTCGAGTTGGCCATTCAGGGCGGCGACGCCTCGGCGGCATCGGCGGCCCTGAAGGCGGCGCAGCCGGAACTCCAGCGGGGCGTGAGCAAGGGTGTGCTGCATCGCAACACCGTTGCGCGCAAGATCTCCCGCCTCAGCAAGCGCGTACGCGGCCTTTCTGCGTCGTGACGCCGCAGCCCCGCTGAGGGGCCTATCGTACGAGTGTACGTGAGTTCGCCGGGCACCTGATGGGTGCTCGGAAGCACTCGCTTTGCCGGCCGGCAGGACCGTCCGGTGGCTCCGCTGACCGCCGCCTGGCGTCACGGAACTGTACCAAAAATGCAGCATTTCCGCCGGTTTCACGACCTGAGAGTGCGCCTATTCGCGCGCGGATCCGGGTCGCGGGAACGATCTTTGCTTTTTTGGGCGCCCCCCATCAGGGCGGTTGCCACAAGTCAGCCCTCTGACTAAGGTACCAGAAGGCGGACGGCGGTAGCTGATTTACTGCTCCGCAGAAAGCTCACAATGACTTTCCTAAACGCGCGAGACTTGAGGTAAATACCACAACAAGAAAAACAAGAAGCGCGTTGTAATGATTTGCTTGACATAGGGCTTCGGCACTTAATCGGTAGCCCAGGCTGCAGGGGACGGGGGCGAGCATGAGATCTTCTTTAGTGCCATATGATCTTGGCATTTTGATTTGGGCGACCCGGAGCGGCAGCCCGGCTCCCGCAGGCAGAACATCGATTGATACGGAATTGTTGCACGCCCTATAGCAGCCCTTCCGGACCATGTTGACCGCGCGGGCGCGCCCACTCCAGCCCGCGACTTCCGCAAAGATCAGGTCTGACAAGGCCGTACGTATGTACGGAGGGCAAGCGTGTCTTTGGACGATGAGATCGGCCGGCAATGGCAACACGTACGCGACCGCTTGCGCGAGGAAGTCGGTGAGGCGTCCTTCCGTAGCTGGGTCCGCCCGCTGACCCTGGACTCGGTCGAGGACGGCGAGGTTCGCATCGCCGCACCGTCCAATTTCATGCGCGACTGGGTGGCCAACCACTACCGCGATAAGTTGATGCTGTTGTGGGCCATGGAAAATGGCGCCATCCGCTCGGTGGAGATCGTGGTGGCGCCGGATGCCGCGGCGTTCGAGGCCGGCCCATTGGATGTTGCCTCGTCCGATGCCGCCGGACCGGTGCGCCGGCGCGCGGCCCTCGACATGGACGGCATGACGGTCTCGCGCTCCGCCGCCATCGCCCGGCCGCCGGAGGGGGCGGGCCACACGGGCGCCAACGGGGCGGCGCCGGACAGCGGCGGACCGCCGGACGACGTCGACACCCTCAGCCTGATCCAGGGGCCGCTCGATCCCCGCTTCACCTTCGAAGCCTTCGTGGTGGGCAAGCCCAACGAATTCGCCCATGCCGCCGCCCGCCGGGTGGCCGAGGGCCAGGCGGTGTCGTTCAACCCGCTGTTCCTCTACGGCGGCGTCGGGCTGGGCAAGACCCACCTGATGCACGCGATCGCCTGGCACCTGCGCCGGGCGCGGCCGGACCGGCGGGTGCTCTACCTGTCGGCCGAGAAGTTCATGTACCAGTTCATCCGCGCCCTGCGGTTCAAGGACACCATGAACTTCAAGCAGATGTTCCGCTCCGTCGACGTGCTGATGATCGACGACGTGCAGTTCATCAGCGGCAAGGAAGCCACCCAGGAGGAGTTCTTCCACACCTTCAACGCGCTGGTGGACGAAAACCGGCAGGTGGTGGTGTCGGCGGACAAGTCGCCCACCCAGCTCGACATCGAGGACCGGTTGAAGTCGCGCCTCGGCTGGGGGCTGGTGGCCGATATTCATCCCACCAATTACGAACTCAGGCTCGGCATCCTCCACGCGAAGGCCGAGAAGCTGCCGGTGCAGGCACCGGACAAGGTGCTGGAATTCCTCGCCCACCGCCTCAGCGCCAATGTGCGCGAACTGGAAGGGGCGCTGAACCGGCTGGCCGCCCATGCCGAGCTGGTGGGGCGGCCGATCACGCTGGACTCCACCCAGGAACTGCTGGCCGACGTGCTGCGTGCCAGCGACCGTCGCGTCACCATCGACGAGATCCAGAAGGCGGTGGCGGGCCACTTCCACATCAAGGTCAGCGACATGCATTCCGCCCGCCGCGCCCGCGCGGTGGCCCGGCCGCGGCAAGTGGCCATGTGGCTGGCCAAGCAGCTCACGCCCCGCTCGCTGCCGGAAATCGGCCGCAAGTTCGGCGGCCGCGACCACACCACGGTGATGCATGCGGTGCGCAGGATCGACGAGCTGAGCGCGACCGACGCCAGCTTCGCAGAAGACCTGGAGCTGCTGCGCCGGATGCTGGAAGGCTGAACGGGCAGCGCCGGGCGAGAAGCCGCTACAGGTTCGACTCAACCCACTTGTAGAGCTCGCTCTTGGGCAGGGCGCCGATCTTCTGGGCGGCCACCACGCCGTCCTTGAACAGCAGCAGCGTCGGAATGCCGCGCACGCCGTAGCGCGACGGGGTGACCGGATTGTCGTCGATATTGACCTTGGCGACGGTCAGCGCCCCGACCTTGTCGGCGGCGAGATCGTGCAGTGCCGGGGCGATCGCCTTGCAGGGACCGCACCACTCCGCCCAGAAGTCCACCAGCACCGGCTGGCTGGCATTGAGGACGTCGGTCTCGAAGCTGGCATCGGATACGGCTTTGGGTGTCGACATGGTGGCCCCTTCCTGGTCCAGCACGTGCGGACGGTCCCCGGATCTCAACCGTCGTCCGGGGCTCGCCCGCCGTGCTGCCTGTTTTCTGAAGCAAAGATTAGGGAGCGTGCCGGTGCCGGGTCAAGCTGGCGCCCATCGATCAAGGGCGGCATCGGAGAGTTGCATCACGCGCGCACCGTCCGTCCACACCAGCGCGCACAGCACCTTGCGCCCGGGATAGATGGCCCGGAGAGCCGCGCGGTAGATGGCCATCTGCCGCAGATAGGCGGGCGCGGTGTCCGCTTCGGAGGCCGGCGGCGGCCGGTTGGTCTTGTAGTCGAACACGATCACGCGGTCGTCGAGCACGGCCAGCCGGTCCACCTGGCCGGCCACCGCCTGGCCGCCGACCACGCCGACGATGGGCACCTCCGCCCGGCTGCCCGGCCCGAATGCGGGCGCGAGGCCGGGGTGGGCGAGTACGCCGAGCGCCTCGTCCACCAACGCCTCGGGCACCGGCCAGTCGGGGGCGGTGCGGGCGAGGTAGCGCCGCGCCCAGGCGGTGCGGCGGTCCGCCGCCAGGTCGGGCAGGCGTTGCAGCAGGGCGTGGACCAGCAGGCCGCGGCGGAAGCGCCGGCCGGGACCGGCCTCGTCCAAGGGCGAGCGCACCGGCGGGTCGCCCTCCTCCGGCCGCGAGGGCGCCAGCGGCCGCGGCGGCTCCGGTTCCGGGCCGGGCAGGCGGAAGAGCCACTCGGGCGGCGCCACGCCCAGCGCTGCCGCCGCCACCTCCTGCGGCGCGACGGGCGTGTGCTGGGTGCAGATGTAGCGGCGTACCGCCAGCCCGTCGGGCGCCGTCAGAGCTTCCACCCCGGCGAGCCGGTCGAGCCCGGCGGCGCACAGGGCATGCCAGTTGCGCTCGGGCGGCGCCTTGGGGCCGCGGTGGCCGCACACGTACAGGCGGTCTTCCGCCCGGGTGAGGGCGACGTACAGCAGGCGGCGATACTCCGCGTCGCGCCATTCGGCGGCCGCCAGCGCCAGGCTGGCCGATGCGGGGTCGCGCAGATCCGCCCGTGGCGCCCACAAGGGCGGGGCGCCAGGATCGCCGGGCCATTGCACCGGGTCCGTACGCTCCGGCTTCTGCAAAGCGCCCGCCAGGATGACGATGGGGGCCTGCAGCCCCTTGGCGGCGTGCACGGTCATGATGCGGACCTGGCCGCGGTCGCCCGTTTCCAGCTCGCGCTTCACCTCGGTGTCGCTGGCCGCCAGCCAGTGGACGAAGCCCTGCACGCTGGGGGCGGCGGTGCGCTCGTAATCGAGCGCCAGGGTCAGCACCTCGTCGATGGCGTCCGCCGCATCGGGGCCGAGGCGCGCCAGCAGCGCCCGCCGGCCGCAGCCGGCATCGGCCGGGCAGGGCCGGGTGAGCAGGGCGGAGACCAACTCGTGGGGGGCCGAACGGCCGACCTGCCGGCGCAGCCGGCGTAGCCAGTCCACCGCAGCACCACACGCCGCGTTGCCGGCATCGGCCCGGGCGTTGAGCGCCTGCCAGAGCGAGCGGCCATCGCGGCCATGGGCGACGGCGAACAGCGCTTCCTCGTCGAAGCCGACGAACGGCCCCTTGAGCACGGCCGCCAGGGTCAGGTCGTCGTCGGGCAGCAGGGCCGCCGCGGCCGCTGCCGCCAGATCCTGGGCGGCAAGCTGGTCGGGGATCTGCATACGGTCGACCCCGGCCACCGGGACCGCCCGGTCCTTCAGCGCCCGCACCAGCTCGGCAAAGAAGGCATCGCGGGTGCGCACCAGCACCAGCACGTCGCCGGCTCCGATCGGCCGGCCCTGGCTTTCCAACACCTCGTGGCGGTCGAGCCAGCCGCGCACCGTTTCGGCGATGCGCCCGGCCAGCCGCGCGCTGGGGCTGGCATTGAGGCGCTGGTCGACCGGGGCTTCCCACGGTGCCCGTTCATCCGTCTCCGCCGGTCCGATGGGCTCCCACAGCTCCACCAACCCGGCCTGGCCGCGGCGGTGGGCGACGTGGCGCACCTCGGTCATCGGGTCGACCACCACGCCCGCCCGCGCCTCGGGCTCGGCGAACACCGCATCCACCCAGTCCAGCACCGCCTGGACGGAGCGGAAGGAGACATGCATGGGGATGGCCGCCAGCGGCGCCGGTCCGCCCTCCAGGCGGGCCGCCAGGTGGCGGTGCACGGCATCGAAGGTGCGGGGATCGGCCCCCTGGAAGCTGAAGATCGACTGCTTCTCGTCGCCCACGGCGAAGACAGTCCGGCGCGTGTCGTCCGAGCGGGCCCCTTCGCCGGCCACGAACTCCGCCGTCAGCGCGGTGATGACGCGCCATTGGTCGGTGTTGGTGTCCTGGGCTTCGTCCACCAGCACATGGTCGATGCCGCCGTCCAGCTTGAACAGCACCCAGTCGGCCATGCCGGGGCGGTCCAGCAGGTCGGCGGTGCGCAGCACCAGGTCGGTGTAGTCCAGCGCCCCTTGGCGCTGCTTGTCGGCCTCGTAGGCGGCGAGCAGGGCACGCGCGAAGGTGAGCAGTGCCGTCGTCCGCTCCACGGTGGCGATGGTGAGCAGCCGGCCGCGCACCGCCTCCAGCCGCAGGGCTTCGGCCTCCATCGCTGCGACGGTGCCGGGGGCCTTGTCTTCCGCCGATTTGCTGGCCTGGCGGGCGCGCGGCGTGCCGTCCTGCTTCAAGAACACCAGGGCGTAGGCAGCGAACAGGGCGGGACGGTCGGCGGCAGCGGCGGCGAGGAAGGCGGTCAGGGCGGGCACCTTGCCCCTGTCTTCCTTGCCGCCCGCGTCCAGCGCCGCCGCCGCCCGGCGCAGGGCCGCACCGTCGAAGGCGGTCTCGGCACAGGCGGCGGCCAGCACGGTCTCCCGGTCGGCTGCGGGATCCGCGCCCGCCTGGGCGGCCACCCGTGCACGCAACTCTTCGCCCGGTGCCAGGCCGGCGAACATACGTGCCAGCCGTGCCCGCTTGGCGATCACCAGGTCCACCAGGTCACCGAAGCGGCCCTCGTCCACCAGGCGGGCGAGCAGGTCGACCGCGGCGCGCAGGTCCGGGTCGGTCGTCGCCAGCACCCGGTCGCGGGCCTGGCGGATGCGCTCGTCGGCCACCCGGTCCTCGATCAACTCGAACTGGGGGGAGACGCCGGCTTCCAGGGGAAAGCGCCTGAGCACCGACTGGCAGAAGGCATGGACGGTCTGGATCGGCAGGCCGGCCGGCGCATCCAGCACCTGGGCGAACAGGCGGCGGGCGCGGCGGCGCAGAGCCTCGTTCGGCCGTTCGCCCAGTTCCGCCAAATGGCCGTCCAGCTTGTCTTCCCGCCAGATCGCCCAGTTGGCCAGCGTGGCGTGGACGCGCTTGGCCATCTCCGCCGCCGCCGCCTTGGTGAAGGTGATGCAGAGCAGCCGGTCGGGCGGCGTGCCGCCCAGCAGCAGGCGCAGCACCCGGTCGGTCAGCACGCGGGTCTTGCCGGTGCCGGCAGACGCGGACACCCAGGCCGAGCGCTCGGGGTCCGATGCCTTGTTCTGGGTGACCTGCGGGGTTTCCAGCGCGGCGGGGACGGAGGTCATGGGCCGGTCTCCCCGTCGCCGCCGCCGGCACTCCACTCCGTCACCCGTTCCAGATGGTCGTAGTCGGTGCCCTTGGGCACGAAGTCCGGGGTGGGCCGGGCGCGATAGGGCATGTCTGCCCGGTCGAACCGAGCGACCAGATCCGCCATGCCGGCCCAGGCGGCCGCTGCGGCGCCCGGGTCCGCCAGTTCCTTGCGGACGATCTCCTCGCCCGCCGGATCGCCGCCGGCAAGCCGCCAATAGGCGAGCCGCGGCGGGGCATCGGGCACCGGCACGCCCGCGAACGCGCCGCGCAGCGCCAATGCGGCTTCCAGCGGCAACTGGGGCTGGAAGCCAAACGCGATCTGCTTGCCGGAGGGCACCGTGCCGGTCTTGTAGTCGATGATCTCCAGGGTGCCATCGGCCAGCCGGTCGATGCGGTCGACCCGGCAGACCAGCGTGAGGCCGCGGTCCGCCCCGTCGGCTCCCGGTGGCCGCCCCACCAGCGCCGCGCCGGCCACCTCCGCCGCCAGCGGCACCGCGCGGCCGCTGCGCTCGGCCTGGCGGGCGATGACCCACGCGGCCACGGCGGAGAAGCGCGGCCACCACAGGGCGGCGACGCGGGGGTCGTCGAGTGAGCGGCCGAAGGCACGGCGGCCCAGCACCAGCAGGCGCTCCAGCGCATCGGGCGCGCGCGGGTCGATCTGCTGCTGGAGGAACCAGGCGAGCGCATCGTGGACGGCGTTGCCGCGCTCGGCGGCACCGGGGTCGGCGTCCAGCGGGTCGAGCGGCCGCAGGTCCAGCACATGCCTGGCGTAGATGCGGTAGGGATCGGCCAGCAGGTCGCCGATCTCCGTCACGCGCAAGCGCCGCGGGCGGGCGGCCTGCGGCGGGCACGGGGCGGGTGCCGCACGGGCGGTGCTGCCGGCCGGCGTTTCCAGGGCGGCGGCCCAGTCGCGCAGCTCGGTGGCGCGGTCCCAGAGGAGCCCGCAGCGGGCCAGCACGGCATCGAGCCGAAGCAGCCAGTGCGACGCCACGGTGGGCGTGCCGGCCACCCGCTCCGCCCGCGTCAGCAGCACCCGGCGGCTGGCCAGGGCCTGGGTGAAGTCGTGGGCGGCGAGACCCACCCGCCGGTCGGGCGGCGACAGCCCGAAGCCGGCGCGCATGGGGCGCGACATCCAGGGGTCGACGGGGGGATCGGCGGGCCAGGTGCCTTCGTTGAGCCCGCCCAGGATCACCAGATCGGCCGATTGCAGGCGGGCTTCCAGCGTGCCCCAGAGGAAGAGGCGCGGATGGGCGCCGTGGCTGGGGCGCACCATCTCCTGGGCCAGCAGCTCGGCCACCCACAGGGGATAGTCCGCCGGGGCCTGGGGCGGCAGGCCGTCCGCCGCCTCCAGCAGTTCGGCAAACAGGCGGGCCGCCTGCTCGCCATCGTCGCCCCGCCACAGCCGTTCGTGACCGGGCTGCTGGTCGTCGCCCGCCAGCCATTCCGCCGCCTTGAGATGCGCCCTCACCAGGTCCGCCGCCGGGGCGGCACCGCCGGCCAGGGCCTCGGTGAGGGGACGTAGGCCGAGGTCCAGCCGGTAGAGGAGGTCGACGACCTCACGGTCCGCCTGACCGTTCGCTCCGGCTTCCAGAACGGCGCGGCGCAGCCCGTCGAAGCCGGGGGCCGGGCGGGGGCCGCGCAGGGCGACGTCGAGCCGGCGCACGCGCCGCGCCAGGTCTGCCCGGCCCTGCAAGACGCCGCACAACGGGTGCTTGAGCAAGGCCAGCAGGGCGACCGGGCTCACCCGCGCCGCCGCCGCATCGGCCACCAGGCGCAGGAAGCTGCCGACGCCGGTGCGGCCGAGCGGCCGGCCGGCACTGTCGTCCACCTCGATCCGCCAGGCGCCCAGAGCGGCTTCCACCCGGCGGGCGAGTGTGCGGTCGGCGGTGATGAGGGCACAGGTGCGGCCCTTGTCGTCCAGCACCTGGCGCATGGCGACGGCGATGGCGGCAGCCTCCTCCCGGTCGGTGGCGCAGTCCAGCCGCGTCAGGCCCGCCAGGTCGTGCTTGGAGATGCCGGCGATGTCGCGCCAGGCATCGGTGGTGGCCGGCGGCCGCATGGCCTCGCGGATCAGCCGGCTGCGGTCGGGCGGCGGCGGCAGGTCGCGCGGGCGCGGCGGCAACGGCCAGTCGGCCACGTCGGCGCGGGCGATCCGAAGCGTCTCCAGCAGGCGCTTCAGGCCCGCCTGGGGGTGGCTGTCGTCGAGCCCCTGCCAGCTCTCGTCGTCGAGCTCGCGATCGAGCCCCGGCAGCACGACGCGGCCCTGGGGCAGGCGGGCAACCGCCGCCATCAGCTCCGCCGTGGCGGGGATCGAGCCGGTGGACCCCACCACCCACACCGGTACCTCCGGCGGCCGCTCGCCCCAGGCCCTGGCGAGGGCTGCCAGCATGCGGTCACGCCGATCGGCGGGGTCGAGCGCGGCTTCGGCCTTCAAGATCTGCGGCCAGGTCTCGGTGACGATGGCGAGGAAATCCAGCGTGCGCTGCCAGTGGTCGGCCAGCCGGTCGGGCACCAGCTCGGCCAGCCGGTCGAACCCCACCCGCTCGGTGTGGGCGAGGTCGATCAGCCGGGCGAGAGCGGCTGCCAGCTTGAGCGCCTGGGCGGCACTCACCGGCAGATCCTTGCGGGCGCGGATCTGGGCGGCGAGCAGCAACTGGCGGCGCAGGGGGGCGATGGCCGGCGGCAGGTCCGGCAAACCGGCCTCGGCCCAGCCGAGATCGCCGTCCAGCCCGTCGCCGTCGGGGTCGAGATCGCCGATGGGCAGGATGCGCGGGGCCAGCAGCGGCCGGCCGCCGGACTGGCGCAACAGGGCCTCGCGCATGGCCAGGCAGGCGCGCCGCGTGGGCAGCAGCAGGAGCAGGCGGTCGGCGGCGACCGCTGCCAGGCGGGGACCCAGCACCTCGGCGGCGACGGCATCGGCCAGCGGCCGGCCGGCGGGGACGGTGAAAATGCGGGGGGCCGACGCGGTGTCGGCGCCCGTCATGAAATAACCCAGCGCACTTCCGGCTCGGCCAGCATGGCACGGGTGTTGGCCAGATCGCTTTCGGTCCCGACATGGAACCAGGCGCCGTCATGCACCAGGCCGTAGAGGCGTTGGCGGGCGAGGGCGCCGCGCAGTACGCCGTTGAGGCTGCGCGCACCGCCCAGGGCCGCCGGGTCCACGATGTGCACGCCGGTGTTGTAATAGGGCGCCAGATCGCCGCCGGTGAGCCCGGTCACCCGGCCCAGCGGGTCGAGGGTCAGGTCGCCCAGGCCGGTCCCGCCGAACGCCTTGGCGACGGCGACGGCCAGCACCAGCACGTCCATGGCGTCCGGACGCCATTCCGCCGCCATGCGTTCCAGCACGCCGGTGGGACCGTCGAGCCACAGGGACTGCGAGGACACCGCCAGCAGCGGCCCGTCGGCCCAGCCGGCCAGCAGGTCGGCGAGCGGCGCTGTGGCGTCGCGGTCGCGCACCAGCAGGCGCGGGTCTTCGCGCGCCACCAGATAGTCTGTGAGATCGCCGTCCGGCCCCACCGGGGCCACCAGCACGCGCGCGATGCCGCTCGCCCACAGGCGGTCCAGCAGGTGATCGATGAGGGCACGGTTGGCGATGTCGGTGAGCGGGTGCGGCAGGGCTTCCGGCCGGCCGGTGGTCACTTCGCCGACCAGGATGGCGGCCTGGCTGATGCGGCTGGACATGGCGTTGGACGCGCTCGGTGTCACAATCAAAACGGTTGGAACGCGAAGGGTTCGGCAACCTTTGGACCGGGTTCTGAGAGTTGCATGGCGAAGCCCCGATTGCCTAGTGCAATTGCCGGCCTGCCATCCCCAGGCCACATCGATGCCTATCGGTGGGCCAGCGGCCGAGGTATGCCAGGGGCACGGCAGGGGGCACGGCAGGGGCACGGCAGGGGCACGGCAGAGGGAGGATCAGCAGGATGCGCAAGCTTGTGGCCATCGCGCTGTGCGCAGTGTGGATGGCGGGGACGGCGGCCGCCCAGGACGGGGCGACCGGACCGGGGCGGCAGACCATCTACGAACGGCTGGGCCTCGATCTCTCGACCCCGCAGTCGGCGGCGGCCGCCTTCCTCGCGGCGGTCGAGGCCGCTGATGGTCTGGAGGTGTATGTCCTGCTCGACCCGCAGTCGCGCTTGGCGATCGCCGATGCCTGGCGGCGGCTCAACCTGGCGCCGCTGCTCGGCCGCGAGGTCGCCAGCGAGGAGATGGTGCAGATGTTCGATGACCTGGCGGAGCTGAACGCCGAGGAGAGCATCGACGGCAGCAACGGATACCTCGTGCTCGATGTCTTCTCCATGGCCGACGCGTTGTTTCGCCTGGTGGCGCGGCAGGGCGGCTCGATCGTGCCGCTGCCGGGCCATCCGCAGATCGCCGGGGGGACGCAGTTCCGCGCGGGAGAGGACGGCGAACAGCTCGGCGATGTGCTTGTCACCGGCGAGGGCGAGGACGCGGTGATCCACCTGATGCGGTCGGTTCGCGGTCACTGGCGCGTGCTCGGCGTCACCCGGGGCACGGGCGATGGGGCGGTGACCTGGCTGCGGTCCGAGCCGCGATAGGTGGCCGCACTTTGGGGACGAACCCTCCCCAAGTTTGTACACTGGCGCGGCACGCACCAGCCGAGGAGGACGCAGATGCGGTGGAGACACGCCCTGGCCGCCCTGGCCAGCCTCGCCATCGTCGCCGCAGGAAGCGCGGCGGCCCAGGAACCAGCCGATCTCTACGGCGTCTGGGAAGCCAACCTGGGGTCGGACACCATCACCCTTGAGCTGCGGCCGGACGGCAGCGGCAGCGGGCAGGAAGGTGACCGCGTGCACCCGCTGCGCTGGCGCCTCGATACCGCGATGCAGCCGGCCCAGCTCTTATTCACCATCGACGGCGAGCAGATGGTGTCGCTGGTGCGTGTGGACGGGCCCGGCCGTCTCACCATCACCGAGCCGGACAATCGCGTGGCCGAGAGTTTCGAGGACGGCGATACCCTGACCTTCCGCCGGGTGGCCGAAACGGCGACGGAAGCACCGGCCGCCGCGCCGACGACGGCGGTGATCGGCATCCCCACCCATCCCGACATCTACGCCCGCCTGGGCCTCGACATCTCCGCCCCCCAGACCGTCGTCCCGGCGTTCATCGCGGCGGTGGAAGGCTATGACGGCCTGGCGGTCTACTTCCTGCTCGATCCCGGCGCGCGCGAATTCGCTTGGCGCAGCCTGGTGATGGCGATGGATCTGGGGACGCTGTTGGGCGAAGGGACGGGCGCTGAAGACCGCGAGGGGACGATGCGGATGATGCGCGAGGTGTTCACCCATGTCAGCGAGGAGACCACGCGGCCGGGCGTGCCGACTTCGATCGCGGAGCCGTTCCCGCTGATGGAGGCCGTCTTCCGTTACGCCGCGGAAACCGGGCTTCGGCCGGTGCCGCTGCCGGCGAACCCGACGCCCGTGTTCCCGCCGCAGTTCCGCTTTCTGGACCATGGCCGCACCGTTGCCGATGTCACCGTGGAGGGCGACGGAGAGCCCGCGGTGATCCACCTGCTCGCTTCGACCTCCGGGCGCTGGCGGGTGCTGGGGGTGACCGGTTCCGGTGGCGACGGGCCCTACACCTGGCTGTTGCGCGAGCCGCGGTAGAGCGCAGGCCGGCGCAGCTCGATCAGAAATGCTCTAATCCGCGCCGAAGCTGGCGATGACGGGGGCGGCAAGCTGGCCGGCCGCCGTCTCACCGATGCGCACCGGCCGGCTTTCCCGCAGGTCGACCGGGATCTCGAACCAGAAGGTGCTGCCGGAGCCCGGTGTGCTGAGCACGCCGATCTCGCCCTGCATCTGCTCCACCAGGCGCTTGCAGATGGCCAGCCCGAGGCCGAGGCCGGCGGACCGCCGCGACTCGCCGTTGCTGGCTTGCGTGAACGGCTCGAAGATGCGGGCCTGATCGACCGGCGCGATGCCGTCGCCGGTGTCCTTCACCTGCACTCGGAGGGTGTCGCCGTCGAGCCGCGCCGACACCGTGATGGCACCGGTGCTGGTGAACTTCATGGCATTGCCCAGGAGGTTCATGAGGATCTGGGAGAGCCGTTTGCGATCGCCGCGCAGGCGCGCGGGCACGGACTCGTCCACCTGGAAACCGAGCGTCAGCGCCTTTTGCGAGGCCGACGGCTCCATCAGCCGCACCACCGCGCGGATTTCCGATGCCACGTCCACCGGACCGTCTTCCAGCGCAAAGCGGCCGCTTTCGATGCGCGACATGTCGAGCAGGTCGTCGATGAGCTGGGCGAGGCTTTTGCCGGAGCTTTCGATGATCCTCAGGTAGTCCAGCATCTGCGCATCGTCGGTCATGCCGAGGCAGACTTCGGCGAAGCCGACAACGGCGTTGAGCGGCGTACGCAGCTCGTGGGTGACGATGGAGATGAATTCCGACTTCGCCCGGTTGGCTTCCTCCGCATGGCGGCGGGCGGCTTCCAGCGTCGCTTCGGCTTCGCGCATCACCGTCACGTCGTGGGTGATGGACAGGAGGGCGGCGGTCCCCAGCACGTGCTCGGCCAACGGGATGCGGCTGTTGATCCACACCCGCGCCCGGCCTTCGGCATCGATGCCGACCTCCTCGCGGTCGAGCAGGGAGACGCCGCGGGCCAGCACCTCGGCGTCGCGCAGGCGCACGTCGTCGCTGAGGGGAACGAAACTCTCCCTGGTCACGTTGCGCGCCAGCATTTCCTCGAATCGGCTGCCGATGATCTCCTGGCGGGAGGCGCCGTAGAAGCGCTCCCAGGCCGGATTGACGTAGAGGTAGCGGCGCTCGGCGTTCTTGATGCTGACGGCGGATGGGACCGCATCCAGCAACGGCGCCAGGAAGACGGTGAGGTCCACCGGACCGATCGCCGGCGGGTGGGCCACGCTCACCATCAGGCGCAGCGTGCCGTCGTCCTGCGCGTCCAGCGTCAGGGTCATCAGGGCACCGTCGGGGAGCTGGTGCATGCTCTGGGCGGGCGGTACCAGGGCGACGCGCTCGGCCTCGTCCGCCACGGACGGCGGCGTCGGCGCGTCCTGCAGCGCAAAGCCCAGCGTCATCGCGGACTTGAGCAAAGCGGCCACGGGGTGGGACGCGGCGGATCCCACCCTACCGGTGTTGGCCTCCCGGCGTTCGGACAGCAGATCGCGCAGCCCGGCGGCCCACGAACCGCGCAGGGACCGGATGGCGCCCGACGCCTCCAATGTCGCCGAAAGACACAAGGTGGTAGAAATCATGCTCGCCGCGGGCTCCGCGCATCCGACGGTACAGTTGAGCTTAACTTTCCAGGCGTTAACTGGGAGTTACCTGAAGACGGCAGTTCAACTATCGCGATGAATTCCGCGGCAACCGTCGTGGAGCGATGGGGCGCACGGCAGCCATGCGGGCAGCGGCCGCCATGGGGGAACGGCGGCACTGCCGCTAAGCTGCGGCGATTTCTCCATCCACCGGCCGAGTCCGTTCCATGCTGCCAAGCCCGCAAGCCCTGATCCCCGCGGCGTTCGTCCTTCTGTGGTCGACCGGGTTTATCGGCGCGCGCCTGGGCCTGCCCTTCACCGAGCCGATGACCTTCCTGGCGCTGCGTTTCATCGCGGTGATCGCCATCTTCGCCCTGCTGCTCGCCTGGGCGCGGCCGCCCTGGCCGAAACGGGTGTCGCTGCGCCACGAGGCGATCACCGGGGTGCTGCTGCACAGCGGCTATCTGGGGGGCGTGTTCGCGGCCATCGACCGCGGCATGCCGGCGGCCCTGGCGGCCCTCATCGTCGGCCTGCAGCCGCTGCTCACGGGGGCCGTGGTCGGCCCGTTGCTGGGCGAACGGGTGTCGACCCGGCAATGGCTGGGCCTCGCCCTGGGGCTCGCCGGCGTCGCCATGGTGCTGGGCGAGAAGCTGGCGCCCGGCGGCGGCCAGGTGTTCGACGGCTTCGGCCTGCCGGCCCTGGGGCTGACGCTGATCGGCCTGTGCTCCATCACCGCCGGTACCCTCTACCAGAAGAAGTACGGCGGCACCGGCGACTGGCGGTGGAGTGCGGTCGCCCAGTACGGGGCCGCCCTCCTGGTCACCGGCACGCTTGCCCTGCTGGTGGAGGAGAACCGTGTCGTCTGGTCGCCGGAGCTGATCGTCGCGCTGGGCTGGCTGGTGGTGGTGCTCTCCATCGGCGCCATCGGCCTGCTGATGGTGCTGATCCGGCGGGGAGCGGCGGCCAGCGTGGCCAGCCTGTTCTACCTGGTGCCGCCGTGCACCGGCGTGGTCGCCTGGCTGCTGTTCGGCGAGACCTTCGGCTGGCTGGCCGTGGCCGGCATGGTGGTGGCGGCCCTCGGCGTGGCGCTGGTGAACATGCGCGTGCCCGATCGCACCCCCACCTCGGTCGGGGAGGGATGACAGAGCGCCGGCTGTGCCGCTACATCGCGGCATGTCGAACGCGACCGCCGCAGACTCGCCCATGCTGCGCCAGTACCGGGAGGCCAAGGCGGCCCATCCGGACTGCCTGCTGTTCTTCCGCATGGGCGACTTCTACGAGATGTTCTTCGAGGACGCGAAGGTGGCGGCCGCGGCGCTGGACATCGCGCTCACCAAACGCGGCCAGGCCGACGGTGTCGACATCCCCATGGCCGGCGTGCCGGCGCACAGCCATGAAGGCTATCTGCAGCGGCTGATCCGCCAGGGTCACCGGGTGGCCATCTGCGAGCAGATGGAGGACCCCGCGGAGGCCCGCAAGCGCGGCGGCGGCAAGGCCATCGTGCGCCGCGAGGTGATCCGCGTCGCCACCCCCGGCACCATGACCGAGGACACCCTGCTGGACGCCCGCGCCCACAACTACCTGGCCGCGGTGGCGGAGGTGGCGGGTCTGCTGGGCTTGGCGGCCGTCGACATCTCCACCGGCGATCTGGTGGCCGAAGCGGTGGGACGGCCGGGCCTGGCGTCCGCCTTGGCGCGGCTGGCGCCGGCCGAGCTTCTGGTCTCCGACCGCCTGGCCGACAGCCTCGGCGATGCGGAGCTGGCGGAGGACTGGCGCGCGCGCATGACCCTGCTGCCCCATCCCCGCTTCGATGCCGATGCCGGGGCGGCGCGGGTGGAAGCACTGTTCGGCGTCGCCACGCTGGCGGGGTTCGGTGCCTTCAGCCGCGCGGAGGTGGCGGCCCTCGGTGCCCTGGTGGACTATATCGACCTCACCCAGAAGGGCCGCATGCCGCGCCTGGCCCCGCCCCGCCGGCTGGCCGACGGCGCCATCCTGGAGGTCGACACCGCCACGCGGCGCAACCTGGAGCTGACGCGCACGCTTGCCGGCGAGCGCGCCGGCAGCCTGCTCGCCACCATCGACCGCACCGTTACCGGTGCCGGAGCACGCCGCCTGGCGGCTTGGCTGTCGGCCCCGCTCACCGACCCCGCGGCCATCGACCGGCGGCTCGATGCCGTGCAGTTCCTGGCCGGCGACGAAGGCTTGCGCGGCGACCTGCGCTCGGTGCTGCGCGCCGCGCCCGACCTGGAGCGCGCGCTCTCGCGCCTGACGCTGGGGCGCGGCGGCCCGCGCGACCTGGCCGCGGTGCGCGACGGGCTCACCGTCGCCCAGCGGGTGTCGGGGCTGCTGGCACGCCCCAGCCTGGCGCCGCCGCCCGGGCTGGTGGCCCAGGCCCACGGCGATCTCGGCGACCATGCGCGGCTGGTCGACCGGCTGGCGGCGGCCCTGGCGGCCGAGCTGCCGCTGGCGGCGCGCGACGGCGGCTTCATCGCTGCTGGCTTCGCGCCGGCACTCGACGAACAGCGGGCGCTGCGCGACGAAGGCCGCCGCATGGTCGCGGCCCTGCAGGCGCGCTACGCCGCCGACACCGGCATCGCCAGCCTCAAGGTGAAGCACAACAACGTGCTGGGCTTCCATGTGGAGGTGACGCCCGCCCATGCCGACAAGCTGGCGGCGGCCCCCCACGGCGACACCTTCGTGCACCGCCAGACGCTGGCCAGCTCGGTGCGCTTCGGCACGGTGGAACTGGCAGAGCTGGAGCGGCACATGGCCGAAGCCGGCGATCGCGCGCTGGCGCTGGAACTGGAGCTGTTTGCCGAGCTGGTGGCCCAGGTGACGGGCGATGGCGACGCTGCCGCCGCCGCCGCTGCCGCCCTGTCGCTGCTCGATGTGGCGGCCGGCCTGGCCGACCTGGCGGTGGACCGCGCCTGGTGCCGCCCGGTGGTGACCGACGATGCCAGCTTCGAGGTGACCGGCGGCCGCCACCCGGTGGTGGAATCGGCCCTCCGGTCGGCCGGTGCCGCGCCCTTCGTGGCCAACGACTGCGACCTCTCGGCAAGCCGGCGGCTGTGGCTGCTCACCGGCCCCAACATGGCCGGCAAGTCCACCTTCCTGCGCCAGAACGCGCTGATCGCCCTGATCGCCCAGATGGGCAGCTACGTGCCGGCGGCAGCCGCCCGCATCGGCATAGTCGACCGGCTGTTCAGCCGCGTCGGCGCCGCCGACGACCTGGCGCGCGGGCGCTCCACCTTCATGGTGGAGATGGTGGAAACCGCCACCATCCTGAACCAGGCCAGCGAGCGTTCGCTGGTGATCCTGGACGAGATCGGCCGCGGCACCGCCACCTTCGACGGGCTCTCCATCGCCTGGGCCTGCGTGGAGCACCTGCACGAGGTGAACCGCTGCCGCGCCCTGTTCGCCACCCACTACCACGAGCTGACGGCCCTGTCGGCGCGGCTGCCGGCGCTGGCCTGCCGGGCCATGCGGGTGCGCGAGTGGCGCGGCGACATCGTCTTCCTGCACGAGGTGATCGCCGGCACCGCCGACCGCTCCTACGGCGTGCATGTGGCGCGGCTGGCGGGGTTGCCGCCGGCGGTGGTGGCGCGCGCCGAAGAGGTGCTGGAGAGCCTGGAGCGGGGCAGCGAAGGCCGCAGCCTGGCCCGCATGATCGACGACCTGCCGCTGTTCAGTGCGGCACGCGCGGCCGAAGCGGCCCGGACATCGGCACCGCCCTCGGCCGTGGAGCAGGCGCTGGCGGCGGTCAATCCCGACGATCTCAGCCCGCGCGACGCCCTGGAACTGGTCTACCGCCTCGCCCGCCTGCTGGCGGACCGCTCTTAACCGCGCGGTTACCGGCGCGGTGCCATGGTCGCGCCATGGCACCTGTTCTCCGCCTCCTCCTCGTTGCGCTGGCCTTGGCGGTGCTGCCGCAAGGCATCGCCGCGGCCCAGATGACCGCGCCGGACCCCGAGCGGATCGACGGCCACGCCACCGCACTGTCCGGCGACCGTATCCGCATCAACGGGGCGGAGCTGGCGCTTTACGGCATCGATGCGCCGGAGCTGGGGCAGACCTGCTGGACCGCGCGCCACCGGGAATACGATTGCGGCGCCACCGCACGCGAGATGCTGACGCGCCTGCTCGGCAGCGATCCCATCACCTGCTGGTCCTACGGTGCCGGCTCCGACACCGAGGAGGTGGGCCGCTGCTTCCGCGGCACTGCCGATCTCGGCGGCATCATGGTGATGCGCGGCTGGGCGCGCGCCCAGCGCGGCCTGTCGCACCGCTACGATGCCGCGGAGGCGCGGGCGCAGATGGACCGGGCGGGCATGTGGTCCGGCACTTCCGAAGCGCCCTGGGTCTGGCGCGCCCGCAACGGGCAATAGCGCCTGCCCAGGGCGCTTTCGCGCCTTGTTGAATCGGTCCCGGCCCTCACCTCCGCCCGGCCACCCAATAGTTTACAATGGCTTGGGCGGTCGGGCGGGGGTGAGGGCCGGAGCAGACTGAACAAAAGACGATCTAGCCCCCGCCTAGCGCCCCTGGCATCACAATGGTATCGACTGGAGGGCGCCGTCGTGCGCCGCCGCCGAGACCAGGGTCACACCATGCTCACCGCCATCATCGACTACGGATCGGGCAATCTGCGCTCCGCCGCCAAGGCGTTCGAACGCGCCGCAGCGGACCATGGCCTGGCCATGGAAACCCGCGTCACCGCCGATCCCGACACGGTGGCGGCCGCCGACCGCATCGTGCTGCCGGGGGTGGGTGCGTTTGCCGATTGCATGGCCGGGCTGACCGCCATCGACGGCATGGTCGACGCGATGACCGACGCGGTGCAGACCCGTGGCCGCCCCTTCCTCGGCATCTGCGTGGGCATGCAGCTTCTCGCCAGCGTCGGCCGCGAGCACGGCGACCACGAGGGCCTCGGCTGGGTGCCCGGCGAGGTGGTGGCGATCCCGGCGGGACCCGACCGCCGCGTGCCCCATATGGGCTGGCAGGACCTCTCGCTCGACACCACCGGCCATCCGGTGCTCGACGGCATCGCGTCCGGCGACCATGTCTACTTCGTACACAGCTACCACCTGCTGCCGGAGGACCCGGAGTTGCGCATCGCCAGCGTCGACTATTTGGGCCCTCTCACCGCCGCGGTGGCCCGCGACACCATCGTCGGCACCCAGTTCCATCCGGAAAAGAGCCAGGCGGTGGGACTGCGGCTGATCGCCAACTTCCTTCGCTGGACGCCATAGGGTCTGCACGCCAATGCCCTTTGCCCGCACTTCCAACCTGCCGCCGGTTATCACCGTGGAGCGCCTGCTGGAGCTGCACGGTGCCGACCTGCACGACCTGTGCGACGCCGCCGACGCCGCCATCACCGACGGCGGCGGTTTCGGCTGGCTGCGTCCGCCCCACCGCACCGCCATGGAGCGCTACTGGCAGGGGGCACTGGTGGTGCCCGGCCGCAGCGTCTATGTCGGCCGCATGGACGGGGTGATCGCCGCGTCCACCCAGCTCTCCCGGCCGGCCGGCAACAACGAAGCGCGGGCCGGTGCCGCCTACCTAACCACCTGCTTCGTGGCCCCGTGGGCGCGCGGCCACGGCATGGCCCGCCGGCTGCTGGAGGCGGTGGAAGTGGAGGCGCGCGACGACGGTTTCGAAACCCTGCAACTCGATGTCCGCGCCACCCAGTCGGCAGCCATCCATCTCTACGAATCGCTTGGCTATGTCTGCTGGGGCACCAACCCCTACTATGCAAAGGTGGATGGTGTGCAAGTCGCGGGACGCTACTATTACAAGATCCTATGATCCTCTATCCGGCCATTGACCTGAAGGACGGCGTCTGCGTCCGGCTGGTCCGCGGGGAATTCGACCAAGCCACGGTGTTCAACCAGGACCCGGCCGATCAGGCGCGGGTGTTCCAGGAGTTCGGCTTTTCCTGGATCCATGTGGTCGATCTGAACGGCGCGCTGCAGGGCCGGCCGGTCAATACCGAAGCGGTGGAACGGGTGCTGGCGGAGGTCGACCTGCCGGTGCAGCTCGGCGGCGGCATCCGCACCATGGCAACGATCGAACACTGGCTCAGCCGCGGCATCCGGCGGGTGGTGCTGGGCACCGCCGCCCTCTCCAACCCCGACCTGGTGAAGGAGGCGTGCCGTGCCTTCCCCGGTCAGATCGCCGTCGGCATCGACGCCCGCGAAGGCTTCGTGGCGGTGCAAGGCTGGGCGGAAACCAGCCGGGTGAAGGCGCTCGACCTGGCGCTGAAGTTCGAGGACTGCGGTGTCGCCGCGGTGATCTACACCGACATCAACCGCGACGGCGCCTTGGGCGGGCTCAACATCGAGGCGACCTGCGACCTGGCCTTCGCGCTCACCACCCCGGTGATCGCGTCGGGCGGTGTGCGCTCGGTGAAGGAGCTGCGCGAGCTGAAGCACGAAAGCCATTGCGGGATCGCCGGGGTGATCTGCGGCCGCGCGCTTTACGACGGGCGCATCGACGCGCGCGAAGCCCTGCGGGCGCTGGTTTAGGCGGTGGTGGTAATCCCGGTCCGGCCCACACTCCCATCCGGCCGCCCGAGCCATTGTCACCTATTGGGCGGCCGGGTGGGGGCGTGGGCCGGCGCCGACTAGGTCAGGCAACCTCCCATGTGCGGCCGCTACGTCATCACCTCTGCGCTGGAAGCCATCCGCGAAGCCTTCGGCGTGGGACAGCCGGACTTCGACTGGGAGCCGAACTATAACGTCGCCCCCTCCGAGGCCGTTGCGGTGGTGCGCCTCGACCGGGCCGGGGTGCGGCGGCTCGACCGGCTGCGCTGGGGGCTGGTGCCCCATTGGGCGCGCGAGATCCCGTCCGGCGGCACCGGCTTCATCAACGCCCGCGCCGAGACTGCGGCGGACAAGCCCTCCTTCCGCGATGCCTACCGGCACCGTCGCTGCCTGGTGGTGGCCGACGGGTATTTCGAATGGCAACGCCGCGCCGGCGGCAAGCAGCCCTACCTGATCGCCCCACCCGCAGGCGGGCCGATCGCCTTTGCCGGATTGTGGGCCATCTGGACCAAAGGGGCCGCACCGCTGGAGAGCTGCGCCATCCTCACCACCGCGGCCAATGGCGGGCTTGAGGACATCCATGATCGGATGCCGGTGATTCTCGATGCGAAAGACTGGGCCGCCTGGCTGGGGCCTGGGGATCCGCCCGTACCGCCGCCGGCACCCTGGCCCGGCGAGCGGCTGACCGCGGTGCCGGTGGACAAGCGGGTGGGCAACCCAAAGAACAGGGATGCCAACATTTTAACACCGATGCGTACGCTAATGTGACAGATTTGCGACAATTCGGTGACGGTACGGTGCGCAGAGCAAGTACGGCTTGCGATCCGGCAACGTGCGTGCGTACACACAAGATGTTGGTCGATTTCCAGGGCTGCGCTACTTTCAGGGTATGACGACGCCGTACTCCTGCCACCGGGGCGACGAAGCCGACGTTGACCTGTCCAGCGTGACGGTCCGACGCCACCCGACGGCGCGTCGGTTGACCCTCAGGGTCGACCAGGCGACCGGTGACGCCTGGGTGAGTGCGCCGCCGCAGGTGAGCGAGCGCGACATCGCCTCCTTCGTGCGCCGCTATGCCCACTGGCTGGCCGACCGGCGCGCCCGCGTGCCCGACCGCGTGCCGCTGGCCGACGGGGCCGTAGTGCCATTGCTGGGCCAGCCCCATCTGGTGCGCCATGTCGGCACCCAGGCCGGCCGCCCGCCGGTGGAATGGGCCAAGGGCGAGCTTCGGGTTGCGGGGGCGGTGGAGTTCGTGGGCCGGCGCCTCACCGATTTCCTCAAGGCGGAAGCCCGCCGGCGCCTGTCGGACCTGTCCATGGAGAAGGCCGCGCGGATCGCCCGCGTACCGGCGCGCGTTTCGGTGCGCGACACCCGCACCCGCTGGGGGAGCTGCTCGCACACCGGCCGGCTCACCTTCTGCTGGCGCCTCGTGCTGGCCCCGGAGGTGGTGCAGGACTATGTGGTCGCCCACGAGGTGGCGCATCTGGCGGAGATGCACCACGGGCCCGCCTTCTGGCGTCTGTGCGAAGCCCTGGCCGACGACATGGCGACCGGCCAGGCGTGGCTGAAGCTGCACGGGGCGTCCCTGCGCCGCTACGGCTGACCTGACTGCAACCCTGCCTTGTCCGCGCGCTGCCGCACCCGGTGCACCGCCGCTCACCGGCGGGCGGAGCCCAACGAATCAGATGAGTCGTGCGGTTGGCTGCCGCAGCGGGTATAGTCGGTGCCATCGGTTACAGGCGGCACCTGCACTGCCATGTCGGCGTGGCCCGGGCATTCGTGATTTGAATGCCAAGGGGTGGATGCTAGTCTTTTGGTATATAGGTTTATCTTGGGAATGCGTCTCCTGCCCCTCGCTTCGGCGTGGTCTTCCGCTGCTGGCGAGTAAGACGGAACTAGATGATGGCTCTTGCGCAATTATATGGGATGACGGATTACGAGAGTGGCGTTCTGGGCAATGAAGATCGTTACCTCGACCTTATTAACTTTAAATCAGCAAAAGAACTCTATGAGCGGATTACCGACCTTCCGGATGAGTCCGAAGAGTTCGAGCATCTCGTCAGGTATCTGATTTTCGATCTGCACGCGGCAACGGAAATCGAGTTCCGCCGCATCCTCTATCATACATTTCGCCATCAGTTGTTCTTGACGAGCGATAGAAACCATAACGACCTTATGGAAAAAGAACTTTCCACCATGATTAGCAGCCTGGGGTTCATGGAGATGTTCCGGATTCTCCGGCCGATTCTGCTGTCATGGCCCTATGAGGATTTCGCCTCGATCCATGAGATCGATACCACCCGCAACCAGACGGCGCATGCCGGGCGGGTGGAAGACGTCACCTACAAGGGCCGCAACCCCTTCACCGACCCCGATTGCCTGTCGCAGATGTATTTCGACGTGTGGGGCATGAAGCAATGCTTCGCACGGCACTTCGAAAACGTCATCGAACGGCCGCGGGTGGTCCTGCAGCGCTACATCCAAAAGCACGGCCGCGACGCCTGAGGCGCTGCCGTTGGGGGGCGTCGGCAGCCACAGGACAGTCGGCAGTATGACGCCCCGCATGACGCCCCGCGGAACGCCCCCTGCGGGATGGCCGGTGGAACCGTGCCTCGGGCAATGGGGTGGAGCCGGTGCGGGCTGGGACGGCGTGCACCGCCAGTCAGACGGTTCCAGCCCGCCCTTCACCTCCCGCATGTCGTCCTTCAGCCCAGCGAGATGGCAGCTTAGCGCGGGCACATGGTCCAGGGTCGGGGCGCTCACACTCCGCCATCCGGCCGAAGCCGCAACCAGTGGCTTCCGGTGTCAGATGTCTGGGAGTTCATAGTTCTGCGCGACCGACTCGAACTGGTCCAAGCCTAGGCCAAGCTCCTTGGAGATCAGAACAATCAGCTCTATCTCCTTCTCGGTTATCTGCGCGTCGGCAATCGCTACCTGAAAACAGCCGTGGACGATCCCCAGCCGCATTTCGAGAGGTAAGTGCTTACCCAAGTGTCCGACAGTCCTGATCTTCGATTCTTGGGATACGCCTTCGAGCTGACTAAGGTGTTGGGTCATCATGCCGATCATTCTTTTGTCGGCTTCAGTCACAATGCTATTGTTGATCGGCAGCCGATGCGCAGAGAGCATGAACTCAAACATGAACCGGAATTCCGGTTGCTTGATGCCGCTCACGACACTGGCTTGCGATACAGTGAAGAATGCGGTCATGGCCGTGGCCATGACCATAGAGTTATAATCACGGGAGATTTCTTCAGGCGAGAATTTGGACTTCCGCTCGCGCCTCTTTCCAAATCCGAACATACGCGCAATTCCTACACCAGCCGTCGCATCACAAGGCGAACCATCTCTGCTTCTATGGCTACAGGGTTGTGCGGGAGAGCCATATAGCATTTATCTAATGTGGCCGAGCTGACATCGGGATTCAATATAAATTGTCATAACCCGCATTTGTGCAATATATGGCGGCGGGATGCAGACGCAGGAATTCGGGCCAAACCGAACTGCTTGACCTTCGCTCCATGAGGCGGTCTCAGGCGCGCATCGCCCGCCGATCACAAAATGAACCGGCTCAAGTCCGTGTTCTTGGCCAGTTCCGATACCCGCACGCGCACGTAATCGGCATCGATCACCACGGTTTCGCCGGCACGGTCCGAAGCGGTGAAGCTGATTTCGTCCATCAGCTTTTCCATCACCGTGTGCAGCCGCCGGGCGCCGATGTTCTCCACCGTCTGGTTGATCTCCGCCGCCAGCCGCGCCAGCTCCTCGATGGCGTCGTCGGCGAACTCCAGGGTCACGCTCTCGGTGCCCAAAAGTGCGGTGTACTGCTTGATCAGGCTGGCTTCCGGCTCCGTCAGGATGCGCCGGAAGTCGGACCGGTCGAGCGCCTGCAGCTCCACCCGGATGGGCAGTCGGCCCTGCAGTTCCGGCAGCATGTCGGACGGCTTGGCGAGGTGGAAGGCGCCGGACGCGATGAACAGGATGTGGTCGGTGCGCACGGGCCCGTGCTTGGTGGCCACCTGCGTGCCTTCGATCAGCGGCAGCAGGTCGCGCTGCACGCCCTCGCGGGAGACATCGGCACCGCCGACGCGTTCGGACCGCGCGGTGATCTTGTCCACCTCGTCGAGGAAGACGATGCCGTTCTGCTCCACCGCGGTGATGGCGTCGGTCACCACCCTTTCCTGGTCGAGCAGCTTGTCGCTCTCTTCGGCGATCAGCACCTGATAGCTTTCGCCCACCGTCATCCGGCGCGACTTGGTGCGGCCGCCGCCGAACGCCTTCGACAGCATCTCGTTCAGGTTCATCATGCCCACCTGGGCGCCCGGCATGCCGGGGATCTCCATGGCGCCGAAGGGCGAGGAGGTGTCCTGCACCTGCAACTCGATCTCGCGGTCGTTGATCTCGCCCTCGCGCAGCATCTTGCGGAACTTCTGGCGCGTTTCGCCGCCGGCATTGCTGCCCACCAGCGCATCGAGCACGCGCTCCTCGGCCTTCACCTCGGCCTTGGCCTGCACTTCCTTGCGCAGCCGCTCGCGCGTCATGGTGATGGAGATTTCCACCAGGTCGCGGACGATCTGCTCCACATCGCGGCCGACATAGCCCACCTCGGTGAACTTGGTCGCCTCGATCTTGAGGAACGGCGCCTGGGCCAGGCGTGCCAGGCGGCGGGCGATCTCCGTCTTGCCGACGCCGGTGGGCCCGATCATCAAGATGTTCTTGGGCAGCACTTCTTCGCGCAGGTCTTCGGGAAGCTGCTGGCGGCGCCAGCGGTTGCGCAGCGCGATCGCCACGGCACGCTTGGCGTCGTGCTGGCCGACGATGAAGCGGTCGAGTTCCGAAACGATCTCGCGCGGGCTGAATTCGGTCATCCGAGGCGCTCCACCACGATGTTGGTGTTGGTGTAGATGCAGATATCGGCGGCGATGCCCACGGCCTTGCGGGCGATGGCTTCGGCATCCAGCGGCTGGTCAATGAGCGCGCGTGCGGCCGCCAGCGCGTAGGGACCGCCCGAGCCGATGCCGATCAGCCCGTCGTCGGGCTCCAGCACGTCGCCGGTGCCGGTGACCAGCAGCGACACCTCGGCGTCGGCGACCGCCATCATCGCTTCCAGCCGGCGCAGGTAGCGGTCGGTCCGCCAGTCCTTGGCCAGCTCCACGCAGGCGCGGGTGAGCTGCTTGGGGTAGTTCTCCAGCTTGGCTTCCAGGCGCTCGAACAGGGTGAAGGCGTCCGCCGTGGCGCCGGCGAACCCGGCGATCACGCTGCCCTTGGCGAGCGTGCGCACCTTGCGGGCCGTGGCCTTCATCACCGTGTTGCCGGCGGTCACCTGGCCGTCTGCGGCGATCACCACGGAGTTGTCCTTGCGCACGGCCAACACCGTGGTGCCGTGCCAGGCGGGGGAATCGGTCATGGGGGAATCAACACGGGTTGGGGGACATGCCGGGCATGTATCAGCCGGTAGGTGCGCATGGCTGCGCGCGCAATCAAGAGGAAAGGCAGCCGCGGCGCGCCCGCAGCCCGGAAAGTTCTTGACGTGTTCTCATGTGGCGCCGAGGTTGAGAGGCGGATTCCTCCATCGACGGGCATGCCATGGACCTGAACCTGATGTCCGGTGCCGGGCTGGCTGTGCTGCTGGCCGTCGGGGTCGTGGCGGCGGTTGCCGGCTGGCTGTTCGGCCGGGCGGGTGCCAGGGCCGGCACGGCGGGGGAAGTGGCGCGGCTCGCCTCCGACCTGGCGGGGCGTGACTTGGCCATCGCCGAGTTGCAGGCCGAAGCGCGTGAACGCGACGCCCAGATCCGCGCCGGCCAGGATGCGCTGCGGGCGGCCGACGCGGCCCGGGCGGGCGCTGAAGCGGTGGCCGGCCGGGTGCCAGGGCTGGAGGCGCAGGCGGCCGATCTGCAGGCGGCCCTCTCTGCCGAACAGCAGCGCCGGGCCGAACTGGCCACCGCCCTGGAGAAGGAGCGCCAGGCGGCCGGCGAGAAGCTGGCGCTGTTGAACGAAGCCCGCACCCAGCTTGCCGACACCTTCAAGGCACTTTCGGCCCAGGCGCTCGCCGCCAACAACGAAGGCTTCCTGCACCTGGCCCAGGAGCGCCTGAAGGCGTTGCAGGAGGGGGCGGCGGCCGATCTCGACCAGCGCCAGAAGGCCATCGGCGGGCTGGTGGACCCGGTGCGCCTCAGCCTGGAGAAGATGGACGGCCAGATCCGCGAACTGGAGTTGGCGCGCGAAGGCGCCTATGCGGGCCTGCGCGAACAGGTGGGGCTGCTGCTGCAGTCCCAGGGCGAGCTGCGCAGCGAAACCCGCAACCTGGTGCAGGCCCTGCGCAGCCCCAAGGCGCGCGGCCGCTGGGGGGAAATCCAGCTCCAGCGGGTGGTCGAGCTGGCCAACATGCTCGACCACTGCGACTTCACCGAACAGCCGAGCCAGACCGACGACGAGGGCCGCCGCCTGCGCCCGGACATGACCATCTATCTACCCGGCGGCAAGACCCTGGTGGTCGATGCCAAGACCCCGCTGGATGCCTATCTCGACGCCATGGAAGCCGACGACGAGGCGGTGCGCGCGGGCCATCTGGTGCGCCATGCCGGCCAGGTGCGTGCCCATCTGCGCCAGCTCGGCGGCAAGCAGTACTGGACCCAGTTCGACGGCCAGACGCCGGAATTCGTCGTGATGTTCCTGCCCGGCGAGAGCTTCTTTTCCGCCGCACTGGAGCACGACCCCGGACTCATCGAAGCGGGCATGGACAACCAGGTGATCCTGGCCACGCCGACCACCCTGATCGCGCTGCTGCGGGCGGCTCACTACGGCTGGCGCCAGGAGCGGCTGGCCGAGAATGCCCAGAAGATCAGCGGGCTAGGGCGCGAGCTTTACGACCGCCTGGGCGTGCTGGGCGGGCACATGGCGCGGCTCGGCAGCTCGCTCGGCCGGGCCACCGACCACTACAACGCCGCCGTCGGCTCGCTGGAAACCCGCGTGCTGGTGAGTGCCAGGAAGTTTCGCGAACTGGGTGCCGCGGGCGGCGGCGAGGAGATCGGCGAACTCACGGCCGTCACGGTGCAGCCGCGGCGTATCCAGGCCCCGGAACTCACGGCAGACCTGCCACAGGGCGCCATTGCCGATGGCGACGAGGCGCCCCACGTCCGGGAAGACCGCGGCGACCGCGCCATCCCGGCCGGTCTCCGCGTCTCCGCGACCGATGGTGCAGAGCCATGACGCTGCAAGTGGTGCTGCTGGCCTTTCCCGGCGTTACCCAGCTCGACCTGACGGCACCGGCCCAGGTGTTTGCCCGGTTGCCCGATACCCAGGTGGCGGTGGCTTCGCCGGGCGGTGCTGCGGTGGCCACCGATTGCGGTTTCTCCCTCCTGCCGAGCCACGGGCTGGACGATGCGCCGGCAGCCGACCTGCTGTGCGTGCCCGGCGGCGGCGGGGTGGCCGATGCCATCGGCGACCAGCGCATCCTCGATTTCATCGCCGATCAGGCGGGTGGCGCCCACTACGTTACCTCGGTGTGCACCGGTGCGTTCCTGCTGGGCGCTGTGGGGCTGCTCTACGGCCGCCGGGCGACCACCCATTGGGGCTACACCCACCTGCTGGAAGAGGTGGGGGCGATTTACGAGGACGCGCGGGTGGTGGTGGACGGCAACCTGATCACCGGCGGCGGGGTGACGGCGGGGATCGACTTCGCGCTGAAGGTGGCGGCCGAGGTGGCGGGGGACGAGACCGCGCAGTCGATCCAGCTCATGCTGGAATACGCGCCGGCACCGCCCTTCCAGGCCGGCCATCCGTCGCGCGCCCCCATGGCCGTGCTGCAGGAATCCAAGCCCCGCTACGCCGCGGCGGCCGGACGCATGCAAGCGGCCCTGGAAGCTGTGCGCGAACGCATAGGCTGACGCCTACCGCTGGCCCACCAGCACTTCGCGCTTGCCGACATGGTTGGCCTGGCTGACCACGCCTTCGGTTTCCATCTTCTCGATGATGCGGGCGGCCCGGTTGTAGCCGATCTGCAGGTGGCGCTGGATGAAGCTGGTGGACGCTTTGCCTTCCCGCGCCACCAGGGCGACCGCCTGATCGTAGAGCTGGTCGCCGCTATCGCCGCCGTCGAGCCCGCCATCGGCGTCGCCGCCCGGCTCGAAATCGTCCTCCAGGATGGCGTCGTTGTAGGCGGGCACCCCCTGGCTCTTCAGGAAGTGCACCACCTCCTCCACCTCCTCGTCGCGCACGAACGGCCCGTGCACGCGGGTGATGCGGCCGCCGCCCGCCATGTACAGCATGTCGCCCTGGCCCAGCAGGTTTTCCGCCCCGCCTTCGCCAAGGATGGTGCGGCTGTCGATCTTGCTCGTCACCTGGAAGCTGATGCGGGTGGGGAAGTTGGCCTTGATGGTGCCGGTGATCACGTCGACCGAGGGGCGCTGGGTGGCCATGATCAGGTGGATGCCGGCCGCCCGCGCCATCTGCGCCAGGCGCTGGATGGCGGCTTCGATGTCCTTGCCGGCCACCAGCATCAGGTCGGCCATCTCGTCGACCACCACCACGATATAGGGCAGCTCGGTCAGGTCGAGCGGCTGGTCTTCGTAGATCGGCCGGCCGGTGTCTGGGTCGAAGCCCGTCTGCACCTTGCGCATCAGGGTTTCGCCGCGGGCGCGGGCGTCGCGCAGGCGCTGGTTGTAGCCCTCGATGTTGCGCACGCCGAGCTTCGACATGGCGCGGTAGCGGTCCTCCATCTCCCGCACCGCCCATTTCAGCGCCACCACCGCCTTCTTGGGGTCGGTCACCACCGGCGCCAGCAGGTGCGGGATGCCTTCGTAGACGGAGAGTTCGAGCATCTTCGGGTCGACCAGGATCAGCCGCACCTTGTCCGGGCTCATGCGGTAGAGCAGCGACAGGATCATCACGTTGATGGCGACCGATTTGCCGGACCCGGTGGTGCCGGCCACCAGCAGGTGGGGCATGCGTGCCAGGTCCGCCAGGATCGGGTTGCCGCCGATATCCTTGCCCAGCACCAGCGGCAGCTTGCCGGAATGCTTGCCGTAGGGGTCTGAGGAGAGCAGGTCGCGCAGGTAGACGATCTCGCGCACCGGGTTGGGCAGCTCGATGCCGATGGCGTTGCGCCCCGGCACCACGGCGACGCGCACCGACACCGCACTCATGGAGCGTGCCACATCGTCCGACAGGCCGATGACGCGGCTCGACTTGGTGCCCGGGGCCGGTTCCAGCTCGTAGAGCGTGACCACGGGGCCGGGGCTGACATGCACGATCTCCCCGCGCACGCCGAAATCGCCGAGCACGCTGTGCAGCAGCCCGGCGTTGTGGCGCAGCGCTTCCTCGTCCATCTCCTCGGTACTGGCGTTGCCGGCCGGCCGGTGCAGCAGTTCCAGGGGCGGCAGCAGGTAATCGCCGTCGGGGGCCCCCAGGGCGAGGCTGGCCTGGCGGACGTCGGCCGTCTTCTGCGGGGCCGGCGGCGTGACGGTGACCGAGGAAAGCGGCGAGGGCCGCGGCGGCATCCGCGACGCCGGTGATGCGGTGGGCGGGGCGGTCGGCGGGGCGGCTGCCCGGTCGCCGGCGGCAAACACCGGCTCGCGGCGCTGGTGGTGCTGGTCGTGCCGGTCGGCCCGGTCGTGGTGCTCGAACGCGGCATCCTCGGCGAAGGGGTTGCCCCGGCGGCGCGCCTGCCAGCGCTCCCAGGCCAGGGCGGCGAGGCGGCCAACGCTCACCTGCCAGCCCCAGACGGTCCAGCGCCAGGCCAGCCGCAGCGTCCGCCAGCAGGATTTCAGGAAGCGCCAGGTGCGCCGGCCGATGCGCAGCCATTCCGCAGGGGTGAGACCGAGGGCGACCAGCAGCATCAGTCCGCCCAGCACCAGGGCGCCAGGCTGCACCCAGCCGTAGCTGGTGGGCCCGCCCGCCAGCATCACCGATTCGCCGATCGCGCCGACCAGCATGGGGCCGACGACGCCGCCCAGGTGGGTTTGCAGGTCCCAGGAGGCGGGGGCGGCGACGGCATTGAGGCCGGCGGCCAGCAGCGGCGTCGCCAGGGCGAGGCCGAGCAGGCGCAGCCACACCTGGCCGAGCGGCCGGTGGCGCAGCAGTCCCGCCCCCCACACCAGGGGAACGACGGCCAGCACCACGGCAGCTCCGCCGATGGTCTGCACCAGCAGGTCGGCCGGATAGGACCCGATGGGCCCCAGCAGGTTGGCGACCGGGCCCTCCATCTCCGCCACATTCCACGACGGGTCGGTGGGGGTGTAGCTGGCCAGCGCCACCACCAGGGCCGCGCCGAGGGCAACCAGGGAGAGCCCGGCGACCTCCTGTACCCGCGCGCGCAGGTAGCTGCGCAGACTGTCGGGCAGCAGCACCGGCCGGCGGGCCGGAACGCCGCTGCGGGGACGGGCGGACAGGCTGTCGGAAACACTCATGCCGCCGCTCCATCGGTCCGTCCGGGTGCCGCGCCGTCGAGCACCTGGCGCAGGCGCACAAGGCCGGGTTCCAGCAACTCCAGGGCGTGCACCAGGGCGAGGCGGATGAAGGGGTCGCCGGCGCTGGTTCCGTCGGGCCGCGGCTGGGAGAGGTAGCGGCCGGGCAGGGCCTTCACTCCCGCTTCCGCCCACAGCCGCCGGGTTGCCGCCTCGCCGTCGCCGACGTCGAGCCACACGAAGAAGCCGGCTGCGGGCCGGCGGTAGGCTGGCAGACCGGCGAAGACGCGGTCCAGCATATCGAACTTGGCGCGGTAGAGGGCGCGGTTGTGGGCGGCGTGGGCATCGTCGTTGAGGAGGGCCGCGGTCACCGCCTGCACCGGCACCGGCATGCCGGCCGAGCCGTAGAGGCGCAGCGACCGGAACGCCTCGATCCACGCGGGATCGCCCACCGCGAAGCCGGCGCGCAGGCCGGCCACGTTGGAGCGCTTGGACAGCGAGTGGGTGGCCAGCACGTTGGCCCAGCCGTCGCCGGTCACCTGGGCGACGCTGCCCGGCACCTCGGCGTCGTAGAGGTCGACGTAGCATTCGTCGACCACCAGCAGGAAATCGTGGGCGCGCGCCAATTCCACTGCCCGGCGCAGGTAGCCGATATCGGCGATCGCGCCCTGGGGATTGGACGGTGCGCACAGATAGAGCAGGCAGAGGCGCCCACACAGGCCCGTATCGGCCCCAAGTGCATCCAGATCGGGCAATCCGGCCACGCCGGCATCCAGGCCCACGGGCTCTGCCCCCGCGGCCACCGCCGCCCCCTCGTAGACGGCGTAGAACGGATCGGGGAAGGCGACGACGGGATCCGGCCGCGGCCGCCGTGCCACGGCCAGCCCGGCCAGCAGGAACAGGCCCTCGCGGCTGCCCGACAAGGGAAGGATCATGGTGTCGGCGTCGACCCGGTCCGCCGGCAAGGCAAAGCGCCGGTCGAGCCACGCCTTGGCCGCGGCGCGGAATTCCTCGGTGCCCAGAATGGGCGGATAGCGGGTCCACTCCCGGGCATTGGCGGCCAGGACGGCGGTGATGAAATCCGGAGCCGCGTGTTTGGGCTCGCCGATCGACAAGTCGAGCGGCTCGGCACCCGGTGCTACGCCGGCGAGCAGCGCGCGCAGGCGGTCGAACGGATGGGGCGACAGGTGGGTGTCGCGCGGCATGACGGCGGCTCCGCATCGGGGCTTGGGGGCAAACTGCCCTCGCCATCATACGGGAGCCGTCCCGTCAGGACAATGTTCTCCTGCAGGGCATTATCAACGCAATCAATCGGTTTTACCGGCTTGTTAAAGCTTCCTTGAAACCGTGGCGGCAGCAGCGCCGGGGCAGCGGCGCGTCAGGGCTGGGAGGAGGCGGCCAGGCGTTGCAGCACGTCGAGTGCGCGGGCGGCCTCGGCTTCCGGCACGAACAGGTGGTCGTGGTGGAAGCCGGCCACCGGGTTGGTGCTGATCCCCGCCTCGGCCAGGGCCGCGGCGACGGCGGCGATGAAGCCCACCGCGTCGAGGGCGGAGTTCACCGTCAGCGTGATGCGCCGGCAGGGGAAGGTGCCCATCAGGCCGTTGGCGGCCTCGCGGGGGACGATGAGGCTGAGGGTTCCGGCCTCGCGCACCATGGCGACGGGGGCCAGTGCGGCCCAGTCGATGGCGGCGTCATCGGCGACGGCGACGAAGATGTAGGGGGTGGGGTCGAGCACCGGCGCCATCCTGGCGATCAGGGTGTCGAGGTTTCGCTCTGGGATCATGCGGTCGGCTCGCAGGCACAGCGGGAGACTGGCCCGGCCTGTACGCCGGGCATCGGGATGACGCAAAGAAGAAAGGCGGACGGTGTCGCCACCGTCCGCCGAGTTTGGGGAGAGGCCAGGTCCGGCGAACCGGACCCGCACCATGCCACCGGACACAGCCGGTCTCGGTGGCCAGGGATCGGGGCTTACACCCGCTGCGATCCCTGACCGAACTCGGGATAGGCCTCGAGGCCGAGCTCGACCTTGTCGAGACCCAGTTCCTCGTCTTCCTCGGCGGGGCGTACACCGAAGATGGCCTTGATGACGAACCAGACGATGAACGAGGCGATCAGCGTGAAGGCGCCGATCGACACGACACCGGTGGCCTGCACCGCGAACTGCTCGCCCATGGTGCGGGCAATCGTTTCGCCGGCCTCGGTCTCGTATTCGGTCTGGTAGGTGAGGGAAACGGCCAGCGTGCCCCAGATGCCGCACACCAGGTGGGCGGAGATGGCGCCGACCACGTCGTCGATCTTCAGCTTGTCGATCAACGGCACCGCGAACACCACCAGGATGCCGCCGACACCGCCGATCAGGATGGCCTGGCCGATGGTCGGGCTGTCGGGCGCCGCGGTGATGGACACCAAGCCGGCGATGGCGCCGTTCAAGGCCATGGTCAGGTCGATCTTGCCGTAGAAGAGCTGGCACACGATCATCGCGGCCACCACGCCACCGGCCGCAGCCATGTTGGTGTTGGCGTAGATGTTGGCGATGGCGATGGCATCGGCCGCGGAGCCCAGGGCGAGCTGCGAGCCGCCGTTGAACCCGAACCAGCCGAGCCACAGGATGAAGGTGCCCAGGGTCGCCAGCGGCAGGTTGGAGCCTGGCATCGGGTTGATCGAGCCGTCGGCGTTGAACTTGCCCTTGCGCGCGCCGACCACGATGGCACCGGCGAGGGCCGCCCAGCCGCCCACGGAGTGCACCAGGGTGGAGCCGGCGAAGTCGCTGAAGCCCATCTCCGACAGCCAGCCGCCGCCCCACTGCCACGACCCGGTGATCGGGTAGATGAAGGAGGTGAGGATCACCGTGAACAGCATGAACGACCAGGCCTTGGTGCGTTCCGCCACGGTGCCGGAGACGATGGAGGCGGCCGTCGCCACGAACACCATCTGGAAGTACCAGTCCGAGGTCGCGGCGTAGGAGCCGGATTCGAACGCGCCTTCCAGGAAGGACGTATCGTCGCCCGACCAGAACAGCGAGAAGGTGCCGATGTACCCGCCGTCGACGCCCTGGTACATCAGGTCGTAGCCGATGATGTAGTACATGATGCCGGCCACGGCATAGAGGGCGATGTTCTTCAAGCAGATGGTTGCGGTGTTCTTGGAGCGGACCAGGCCGCTTTCCAGCATGGCGAAGCCGGCGGCCATCCACATCACGAGCGCGCCGTGGATGAAGAACGACAGCGTGTTGAAGATGAATTGGGTTTCCAACGGAACACCGGCCGCCACAGCGTCGACGGCGGCATCCACCGCCGGGGCCGCGTCGGCCGCTTCCGCGGCGGCGTCGGTCGCTTGCTGGGCCAGCGCCGGGTCGATGAGGGCGAGTGCGGCGGCCCCCAGTCCCAGCGTCAACAAGGCGTAACGCTTCATGGAGTGATTTCCTTTCCTAAGCTCCGGGGGGCGCCGTCAGAGCGCATCCGCGTCGGTTTCGCCGGTGCGGATCCGCACGGCGCGACCGATGTCCATCACGAAGATCTTGCCGTCGCCGATCCGGCCGGTGCTGGCGGCCTTCTGGATCGCCTCGACCACCGATTCCACCTGATCGGCGACCACGGCCACTTCGACCTTCACCTTGGGCAGGAAGCTCACCGAATATTCCGCGCCGCGGTAGATTTCGGTCTGCCCCTTCTGGCGGCCGAAACCCTTCACCTCGGTCACGGTCAAACCCTGAAGCCCGAGCGCGGTCAGGGATTCGCGCACTTCGTCGAGCTTGAATGGTTTGATGATTGCCATCACCAGTTTCATTCAGGTCCCCTCATCGACACAAACGTCACCCCGATCCGGAGGCTGGGTGACCGGCTGGCGCCGCGGGTGCGGCGGCCCTGAGACAACGACGCTCCGGCGCCACGGTGGACTCGTGACTTCAAGATCCGTGCCGGTTTTGCCCGCCGCGGGAAAATGCTGACGAGTCAACTATTTGGCGGTGAGCCGGTCACGCAGGCAGCAACCGGTCCCACGGCAACTGCACAAACTTTAGGCATGTGCAGTGCAGCGAACAAAGTTTAGGCGTTTTTTAACCGTTGGCAGCTCGGCGCGGCGGTAAAGGGCGGTGGCCATCGCCACCCATGCGCGAAATCGGCCCCGTCGCGCCCACCGGGGCCGCCGCAGCTCCCTGCAGCTTCCCCGGACCTCCCCGCAGCTTCCCCGGACCTCGCCGCAGCTCCCCGGAGCTCCCCGGACCTCCCCGGACTTCGCAGACGCCCAAGGAGTGGGCTGCCGCACGGCCCGGGCATGCCATCGCGTCGGCGAAGATGCTATGACACCCCGGTACCACAACCCCAAGGGTGTGCCGAGCCATGCAGACCACCGTTTTGATCGTCGGGTCCGGCCTTGCCGGTGCCACCCTGGCCGCGGCCCTGGGCAGCGTCGGCATCGCCACCGTGCTGATCGACCGCGATCCACCCGGCCAGCGGCTCGACCCCAAGGCCGACGGCCGCACCACCGCGGTGTCGCTGGGCTCGCGCCGGGTGCTGGAGGCAGCCGGGGTGTGGCAGAAGGTGGCCGACCGCGCCTCGCCCATCTGGTCCATCCAGATCAGCGACCACGCCAGCCCTGCGGCCATGGACTACGACCACCGCGACGTCGGCGAGGAGCCCTTCGGCCACATCGTCGACAACCAGCTTCTGCGCCGCGCCCAGCTCGACCGCCTGGCCGAGTTGCCGGCGGTGACGGTGCTGGCGCCGGCCGCCCTCGACACCCTGGAGCGCACCCCGGCGGCGGCCACGGCACGCCTCGCCGACGGCACGGAGATCCGCGCGGAGCTGGTGGTGGGGGCGGACGGCCGCGGCTCCACCGTGCGCCGAAGTGCCGGCATCGAGGTGATGAGCTGGCGCTACAACCAGACCGCCATCGCCTGCTGCATGAGCCACGAGCGGCCCCACAACGGGGTGGCGCTGGAGCATTTCATGCCGGGCGGTCCGTTCGCCGTGCTGCCGATGATCGACCGCGAGGACGGCGTCCACCGCAGCTCCATCGTGTGGACCGAACGGCCGGACCGCGCCAAGGCCATGGTGGCCCTCGACGAAGCCGCCTTCAGCCGCGAATTGCAATGGCGGGTGGGCGACCACCTGGGCCGGGTGGCGCTTTCGGGCGGGCGCTGGACCTATCCTCTGGGGGTGCTGCACGCCAAGCGCTACACCGACACCCGCCTGGCGCTGATCAGCGAGGCGGCGCACGCCATCCATCCCATCGCCGGCCAGGGGCTCAACATGGGCTTCCGCGATATCGCCACGTTGGCGGAACTGGTGGTGGACCGGGCGCGCCTCGGCCTCGATGTCGGCGGGCCGGACGTGCTGAAGGACTACGAGCGCTGGCGGCTGTTCGACAATGTCTCGCTGGTGGCCATCACCGATGGGCTCAACCGCCTGTTTTCCAACCGTTCGCTGGCCCTGCGCGGATTGCGCGGCGCCGGACTGTCGGCGGTGGGGCGGATCGCGCCGTTGAAGAAGGTGTTCATGCGCCACGCCATGGGGCTGATGGGCGAACTGCCGCGCAGCGTCCGCGGCCGGCCGCTGTGAGCGCCAAAGCCGGCCGATCGGTCCTTCGTCTCAGCGCCTGAGGTCGCGCCGGTAGGGGATGAGCATCACGCCGACGCCGATGCCGAGCCCGCCGAAGGTGATGAACAGGCCGAAGAACAGCATGAAGAACCACAGGAACGGCGTGTCCGTGCCCATGGCCATGGTGCGGATGTTGGCGAAATCCTGGGCCAGCAACAGGGCGCCGAACACGAAGCCGCCGCTGGCGCCGTAGGCCATGTGGCGCAGCAGAAACCCTAAGAACCGCTTCTCGTGGGCGTGCATCATGGGGGCACGGTAGCAGGGTGCCGGCACCCGCGGAAGCGCCGCTGCAGAGCCTGCCCAACCGGCAAGATCTGCCCGGCAGCCGGCGCTCCGCGACGGCCGGAACTCATTGAAGGTCAAAGCGTTAGGCGCTGGCACCCGGTTTGCTTCCGGTGGGGCGACCCCATCTGAGACCCCGCTGCCGGAGCCCGGACCGATGACCCTGGTGCACACCTTCGGACCCTATCGGGTGACCGACACTGTGCTGTCCGCCGTTCGCGACGCCAGTGCCCGTACCGGCATCGATTTCCGCTACATGATGGCCAAGGCGGCCACCGAGAGCGCCTTCAATCCGCATGCGCGGGCGGCCACCTCCAATGCCACCGGGCTCTACCAGTTCATCAACAGCACCTGGATCGCCATGGTACACAACCACGGCGACGCCTACGGGTTGGGGGCCTACGCCGCGCAGATCGTCGAGCGGCCGGACGGCACCATGGACGTGCCCGATCCCGCCATGCGCCAGCAGATCCTGGGCCTGCGCGACGACCCCGCCCTGTCGGCCTACATGGCGGCGGAGTACGCGCTGGAGAACCGCACCTATCTGGAGCGGACGGTGGGCGGGCCGATCGGTGCCACGGAGCTCTATCTCGGCCATTTCCTCGGTGCCCATGGGGCGGCCCGCCTTCTCACCGCCGTACGCAGCGATCCCCAGACCATCGGCGCCCACCTGTTTCCAGCCGCCGCCGCCGCCAACGGCCCCGCCTTCTACCGCGACGGGCGGGCGCTGACGGTGCGCGAGATCTACGACCTGTTCGACACCCGGGTGGAGACCGACATGGCGCGGGTGGACGAGGCGTTCGGCCCGTCCGAACCGCTGCCGGTGATCGGCAGCACGGTGCTGGCCGAAGCCCCCCTCCTCAGCGGCCCCAGCTTCTTCGTCAACAACCCGGTGCGGTCCGGATTCTTCCAGGGTCCGGCGAGCGGCGGGGCACCCCGCGGCTTTGCCCCGGTTGCCTTCCCGGCGGCGGCCGGTCCCGCCTTCGCCGCGGCAGCGCAGACGGCGGGCAGCAGCGCGCCGGCGCCGGCGGGCGGCCGCTCCTTGTCGTTGTGGGCGGTGCTCACGGCCTCGGCCGATCCGGCCCTCTCCTGACCAGGTGTCCTGAACCGGTGCCCTGAACCAGGCTGCGCTCGCGCCTTGGTCGTAGCCGCCGCCGCGCCGCTGTAGCGACTGTGCCGCAGTGCGGCGAAATCGTCACAGTTCGGCGCTGGATCTTTCGCAATATCCGTGCATCTCGAGCGGATCCGCGGGTATGGTCGGGGTCGGCGGCGTACCTGTCCGGACGATTCGCGGCGCCGGTTCACCCCGTATGGTTCAGCGATGACCGTATACCTGCCGATCGCCGAGATGACGGTTCATGCCCTGCTGATCCTGGGCATGGGCTGCGCCGTCGGCTTTCTGTCCGGCCTGTTCGGGGTGGGCGGCGGCTTCCTGATGACGCCGCTGCTGATCTTCATCGGCATACCACCTGCGGTTGCGGTGGGCACCCAGTCCAATCAACTGGTCGCCGCCTCGGTGTCGGGCGTGCTGGCCCATTGGCGGCGCGGCAACGTGGACGTGAAGCTGGGCCTGGTGATGCTGGGCGGCAGCACCGTCGGCACCATCGGCGGCGTGCTGCTGTTCGGCCTGCTCCAGCGGCTCGGCCAGATCGATCTGGTGATCAACCTCAGCTACGTCTTCTTCCTCGGGCTGATCTCCTCGCTGATGCTGGTGGAGAGCCTGCGCTCCATGCTGCGCCGGCGCGCCCGCAAGGGCGGCGGCGGCAAGCTGCACAACCACACCCTGCTGCACGGCCTGCCGATGAAGATGCGGTTTCCGCGCTCGCGGCTCTATGTCTCGGCCCTGCTGCCCTTCGGCATCGGCTTTCTGGGCGGCGTGCTGGTGGCCATCATGGGCATCGGCGGCGGCTTCTTCCTGGTGCCGGCGATGATCTACCTGCTCGGCATGCCCGCCACCCTGGTGGCCGGCACCTCGCTCTTCCAGATCATCTTTTCCACCGGCATCGCCACCTTCCTGCACGCCTACCAGAACCACACGGTGGATATCCTGCTGGCCATCCTGCTCTTGGCCGGCGGCGTACTGGGCGCCCAGTTCGGCACGCGTGCCAGCGGCCGCCTGCCCAGCGACCAGTCGCGCCTGCTGCTGGCCCTGCTGGTGGCCGGCGTGTGCGTGAAGCTGGCGATCGACCTGTTCTCCACCCCGCCCACGCCCTTCGGGATCGAGATCCTCAACCATGTGATGGTGGTGGGGACGTGATGCCGGGGCGGGCGGCCACCTTCGCGCAGGCGGCGGCGGCTTTGATGGCGGTCCTGGCGGTCCTGGCCGGCCGCATCGATCCGGCACGCGCCCAGCCCCTGGTGTTCGACCTGTCCGACCACCTGATCGCCATCTCCACCGCGTTCACCGGTACCGAAGTGGTGGCCTTCGGCGCGCTCGACGAGGCGTCGGACGTGGTGATCGTGGTGATGGGGCCGCCGCGCCGGGTGGTGGTGCGCCGGGCCGAGCCCATTGCCGGGGTGTGGGTGAACCGCGAGAGCCTCACCTTCGTCGATGTTCCCACCTTCTACGGCGTTGCCACCAACCGGCCGATCGAGGAGATCGCCTCGGTGACGGCGCTGGAGCGCCACGGCATCGGCCTGGAGCACCTGCAGCTCCAGCCGGAGGACGGCACGGAGGCCGACCCGGACACCGTGGAGGCATTCCGCCAGGCGCTGATCGAAGACATGCAGCGCCGCGGTGTCTTTGGCGTCGATATCGGCCAGGTGGCCTTCCTCGGCGACCGGCTGTTCCGTACCACCATCTCGTTCCCCGCCAACGTGCCCACCGGGCAGTTCCAGGTGAGTGCCTATGTGTTCCGCGACGGCACCATGCTGACCGCCCAGACCTCGCCGCTGGTGGTCTCCAAGATCGGGCTGGGGGCGGAGATCTACTGGTTCGCCCAGGTGCATGCCGCCGCCTACGGCGTCATCGCCATCGTCATCGCGGTGGTCGCCGGCTGGCTCGCCGGGGTGGTGTTCCGGCGCTGAGGACGCAACGGGTGCCGGCAGTCGACCCTTCAGCCCCGGTGGCGACCCCGCCCGACACGGCCTCGCTCCGCGTCGGCTGGCTCGGCCTCGGCCCCCAGACCCTGCTGTTCGCCCTTTACTGCGCGGCGTTCTACGCGTTGCGCGTGGCGCTCTCCCACGGGCTGGAGCAGGACGGGGCGGCCCGCCACTTCGAAGCGCAGGTGCTGGCGCTCGCCTACACCGGCAACGACCCGCCGCTCTACACCTGGGTGCTGATCGCCGTGGCACGGCTGGTCGGCCCCGGCCCGCAGGCCACGCTCGCGATCAACTACCTGCTGCTGACGGGCGCCTTTGCCGCCCTTCTGGCGTCTGCCCGCATGGTGCTGGGCGAGGCCCGCTGGGCGGCCCTGGCGGCGTGGTCGCTGGTCGCCTTCCCGCCGGTGGTGCTGGGGCACTTCGCGCTCGACCATTCCATCCAGGTGGTGTGCGCCGCCGCGTTGACGCTGCTGGCCGCCCTCAGCCTGGTGCGCCACGGCCGGCCGCGGGACTATCTGGCGCTGGGGGCGGCACTGGGCTTCGGCATGATGGCCAAATACAACTTCCCGCTGCTGGTGGCGGCCCTTGTGCTGGCGGCGCTGGCCCAGGCACCGGTCCGCCGCCGCCTGGCGAGCCCCTGGCTGTTGGCGACCGTGGCGATGGCCCTGGCGGTGGCAAGCCCGATCCTGGCGGTGCATCTGCGCACGCTGGGCCAGTGGTACTCGACCGTCAGCCAGCTTCGCGACGGTGGCCTCGGCCCACTGGACGCCCGCCTGTCCGGCGTCGCGGGCGTGGTCACCTCGTCTCTCGCCTTCGCCTGGCCGCTGCTGCTGGTGCTGGCGGTGGCCGCGCCGCGGGCATTCGATCCGCGCAAAGGCGGGCGGCCGGCGGGCATCGATCCGGTGCTCGCCCGGCTGGTGCGCGACATGCTGCTCGCCGGACTGGCGGTGATGCTCGCCTGGGTGCTGGCGGCGGGGCTGCCCAGCTTCAACGAACGCTACATGCTGCCGTTGCTGTTCGCGCTGCCGATCCATGCCGCTGTGCGGGTGCTGGCCGTTGGGTCGCCGGCGGGGGCGGTGCCGCGCTTCGCCGCCGGGCTCGGCGCCGTGACCGCCGTGGTCCTGGCGCTGCGGCTGCTGGAGCTGACGCCCTTCTGCCCGCAACGCTGCGCGGAACTGGTGCCTTACGACCGCTTGGCGGACGCCTTGCGCGAGGCCGGCTTCGGCGGCGGCACCATCGTCACCGGCGCCGGCACCACGGCGGGCAACCTGGCGGTGCACTTCCCCGGCAGCCGGGTGCTGGTGGCCCGCCGGCCCGAGCTGCCGCCGCGCGCGCCGGCGGGGCAATGCCTCGGCATCTGGGACATGAGCGACTGGGGGCCGGAGATCGCCCGGGCACGGGTGCTCGACGCCCTCGGCCTCGCCCCCGATGAGGCCGATGCCATCACCGAAGAGGCCGTCGTCCCTTGGCATGGCGGTACCTTCTCGTGGTCCTGGCCGCCCCAGTGGCAGGAACGGACCACCGAATGGCGCTACGTGCTGCTGGAGGACGCCGTCCGCTGCCCGTGACAGGGCCGGCCCGCCCCGGCGCCGCGCTTGCGACCTCATCGTTAGGATCCGATTAACGGGTGCCGGCTATCCTGTGCCATTGAATGCAACTTAAATTTGGTGCAATGGCAGGCCATGACATCGAGGCCAGTCGGCCCGACGCGCAGGATCCGGGGCGTGGAGATCGCCTGGTGAAGTTCTTGGGCACAAGAGCGGCAGCCATCGACCTCGCCGTCATCTCGGCGGTGTCCTTGGTTGCGTTCCTGATTTCGGGGTACTTCGATCTCCTCGAAGAACTGATGCACTTTGCCGAAGACCACGAAGAATACGAGCTGGACGAGATCCTCACCGTCTCGCTCATTCTGTCGGTCGCCGTGGCGGTGTTCGCGGTCCGGCGCATCCAGGAATTCAAGCACCAGTGGCGCCGGCGGATGGAGGCCGAGGGCGAAATCCACCACATGGCCTACCACGATGCACTTACCGGCTTGCCCAACCGCGTAAGCTTCGGCGACCACCTGGTGAAGGAGCTGGCCCGCGCCCGCCGCGCGGAAAGCATGGTCGCCGTGATGTGCCTGGACCTCGACCGCTTCAAGCAGGTCAACGACCTCTTCGGCCATGCCACGGGCGACGAGCTGCTGCGCCAGGTGACCAAGCGGTTCGACGATGTGCTGCGCGACATGGACACGCTGGCCCGCCTGGGCGGCGACGAGTTCGCGGTGATGCTGCCGGACATCGGCCAGCCGGAAAATGCCGCCGTGCTCGCCCGCCGGCTGATCGATGTCGGCCGCGAGCCGTTCGAGATCGACGGGCAGACCGCGGCCATCGGCGTCAGCATCGGCATCAGCGTCTCCCACCTGGACGAGGCGACCGACGCGGCGGAAATGCTGCGCGCCGCCGACATGGCGCTCTACCGCGCCAAGGAGGACGGGCGGGACTGCTTCCACTTCTTCGAGCCGGAGATGGACGAGCGGCTGCACGAGCGCATGCTGCTGGAGCGCGACTTGCGCCTTGCCCTGAAGCGCGACGAGCTGCGCGTGCATTTCCAGCCGATCTACGATCTGCCGGAGCGCGAGGTCATCGGCTTCGAAGCGCTGCTGCGCTGGCAGCATCCCGAGCGCGGGGCGGTGGACCCGTTGCTGTTCGTGCCGATCGCCGAGGAAAGCAGCCTGATCCTGCCGATCGGCGACTGGGTGCTGCGCCATTCCTGCAAGCGGGCGATGGCCTGGCCGGGCCACCTGCGGGTGTCGGTCAACCTGTCGGCCGCCCAGTTCCAGCAAGGTAACCTGGCGGAACTGGTGGCCTCTGCCCTGACGGAGTCCGGGCTGGCGGCGGACCGGCTGGAGCTGGAGATCACCGAAAGCATCCTGATGCACGACACCGACGCGATCCTTGCCATCCTGCGCAAGATCAAGAGCTACGGCGTGCACATCTCCATGGACGATTTCGGCACCGGGTATTCCAGCCTGAGCTATCTGAGGCGCTTTCCGTTCGACAAGATCAAGATCGACCAGTCCTTCGTGCAGGGGGTGAAGGACAACCCCGACGATGCGTCGATCGTGCGGGCTGTCCTCAGCCTGGGGCGCAGCCTCGGCATGGTGACCACGGCCGAGGGCGTGGAAACGGCCGAGCAGTTGGCCTTCCTCCTGGACGAGGGCTGCAGCGAGGCCCAGGGCTATCTGTTCAGCGAAGCCGTGCCGGCCGACCAGACCCTGGCACTGGTGCACCAGGTCCAGCCGGCGTCCGCCGCCGTGCGGTAAGCTACCCGGCGACACAGGCGGGCACGCCGCATCGGCGCCGCGGAAGCGGGCGCTGGCCCATGGGTTGATCGGGGAAGGGCCGCATCGCGCCGGGAGAGACACGGGTGGCGGGTGGTGGGCGCGGCTGGGATTGAACCAGCGACCCCCGCCGTGTGAAGACGATGCTCTCCCGCTGAGCTACGCGCCCGAAGGCCCTGGAGGTAGTCCTCCCGGCCCGCCGCTGTCAAGCCGCATCGCCCTGCGCCCCGCTCAGGTCTCCCGGCCGAACTGGACCGGCCGTGGCGCCACCAGCGGCGCGCTACTGCGGCAGGTGGGCTTCGATGCGGGCGAGGGCCCCGGGCAGGTCGGCGAACCGGTCGATCAGCACATCGGCCGCCAGCTCGGCAGCGGGGCCGTGGGCATAGCCGTAGGTCACCGCCACCACCGGCACGCCGGCCGCCCGCGCGGTGGCCACATCGTTGTGGTTGTCGCCCACCATGACGGCCCGCCCCGGCACCGCACCCAAGGACGCGATGGTCGCCAGCAGCGGATCGGGCGCCGGCTTGCGGGTGGCCAGGGTATCGCCGCCCACCACCGCCCCGATCAGCCCGTCGAGCCCGCAGGCGCGCAGGGCGACGCGGGCCGGGACCTCCGGCTTGTTGGTGCAGACGCCGAGCACCACGCCGTCGTCGTCGAGCCGGCGCAGCACGTCCAGCACGCCGGGGAACAGGTTTTCGGGCGCCGGCGGCTCTTCTTCCATCAGTTCGCTAAGCCGGGCGGCATGGCGATGCAGCGCATCGGTTGCGGCGGGCAGGCCGCGCGCCTCCAGCGCCCGGCGCATCAGCATTTCCACGCCATCGCCGATCATGCCCGTCACCTCGGACTGGCTGAGCGCCGGCTGACCGGCCGACGCCAGCACCACGTTCAGCGCGCGGGTGATGCCCGGCACCGTGTCGATGAGGGTTCCGTCAAGGTCGAAGACCACCGCCTGCAGGCTGGGCATGCGCAACCGCCGTGTTGAGAGCCGTCTGGCGGCTGGGTAGCAGCCGAGCCCTGCGGCGATCAATGCCGCTGCGGCCCGCCGCAGGAGCGTGCCGGCAGCGCAGCGGCCGATGGAAGGCCAGCGCCGGGCGCGGCGATCAGTCCTCCGGATCGCGCAACTGGCGGGCCGCCTTGGCCAGGCGCTCTTCGCGGAAGGTCCGGCCGCCCAGGGTGGCGAGCTGGAAGGCTTCGCGGAACAGTGCGCGCCGTTCCTCGGGGCTGGCGTTGCCGGCCTCCAGGTCCAGCTCGGAGCGCCGTTCTTCGGCGGCCGGCATCAGAACTCCGGCCCTGTCCGCACGTGTCATCTGCTGTGTCATGTCCAAAACCCCTCGCAAGGATTGCCAGGGGCGCTCCGTCCCTCGGGTCGACGCCGGTATGGTTCTGTGGATCCGGCGTTCGGTTCGATGTCTCAGTTTATGATGCACCGCAACACTAAACTAGTGCCGGCGGCATCCTTTGAAAAGGGATTGTCGCAGAGTTTATTGTTCAATTCGTAAAGACGCTGCATTGCGGCCGGCGCGGCCGCGCGGCCGCGGCACCGCCACAGGTCCCTTTTTTTGGCCCCGCGGCTGTGGCAGCAGTGGCACCGATGAATCCCGATGGGGCGCAAGACTGGGGGCGATATGGCGGACCGACGCGCAACGGCCTGTGTGGTGCTGGCGGCCGGCAAGGGCACCCGCATGGTGTCCGACACACCGAAGGTGCTGCACCGGCTGGCCGGGCAGACCCTGCTGGGCCACGTGCTGGCGGCGGTGGGGGAACTGGTGCCGCAGCGGACGGTGGTGGTGGTGTCGCCGGACATGGCAGAGCTGCCGGGCCTGGCGCCCGGCCATGCCATCGCCGTGCAGCCCGACCGCCGCGGCACCGGCGATGCGGTGCGCCGGGCGGCGGCCCATCTGGAGGGGTTCGACGGCACCGTGGTGGTGGTGTTCGGCGACACGCCGCTGGTCACCGCCGGCACGCTTGCCCGCCTGGCCGGCTGCATCGATGCCGACACCGCGGTCGCCGTGTTCGGCATGCGGCCGGACGATCCGGGCCGCTACGGCCGCCTGGTGGTGGATACGGCCAGCCGGCTTGAGCGCATCGTCGAGTTCGCCGATGCCGGCGAGGCCGAGCGCGCCCTCACCTTGTGCAACGGCGGCTTCATGGCCTTCGATGCCGCCCGCCTGCCCGAGCTGCTGGATGCCTTGGACGACGGCAACGCCCAGGGCGAGTTCTACCTCACCGACACCGTGGCGGCGGCCCGCGCCCGCGGCTGGGGCTGTGCGGTGGTGGAGGGCGACGCGGTGGAAGCGCTGGGCGTCAACACCCGCGCCGACCTGGCCCTGGTGGGCCGCCACCATCAGGAGCGGCTGCGCACCGCTGCCCTGGCGGCCGGCGTTACCCTGGTCGATCCCGCCACCACCTATTTGTCGGCCGATACGACCTACGGCCGCGACGTGGTGATCGAGCCCATGGTGGTGATCGGCCCCGGCGTGGCGCTGGGCGACCGCGCCCATGTGCTCTCCTTCAGCCACCTGGAGGGGGCCGCGGTGGACGCCGACGTGTCGGTCGGCCCCTTCGCGCGGCTGCGTCCGGGGGCGCACCTGGCGGCGGGAGCCAAGGTCGGCAACTTCGTGGAGGTGAAGAACGCCGAGGTGGGGGCCGGTGCGAAGGTCAGCCACCTCAGCTACATCGGCGATGCCGATATCGGCGCACGCGCCAACATCGGCGCCGGCACCATCACCTGCAACTACGACGGCTTCCTGAAATACCGGACGGTGGTGGGCGAGGATGCCTTCATCGGCTCCAACACCGCGTTGGTGGCTCCGGTCACCGTGGGCGACCGCGCCATGGTGGGGGCCGGCAGCACCATCGCCCGGCCGGTGGCGGCCGACGCCATGGCGATGACCCGCGCACCGCAGACGGAGCGCGAAGGCTGGGCCGCCAAGTTCCGCCGGGTGATGAGCGGGGAGAAGGCCCGCCGGGCGGCACGCAAGGCGACCAACGGCGGCTGAGCGGCCGGGCGGGAGTGTGGGCCGGAACCGATCCAGACCGCCCGACGCGCCCGCAAATCGATAGGGTGCGGCCACCGGCCGGGCTAGATTGGACGTTAGGCGGTTCAAGATCTGGACCGCCCGCTTCCCCGCCCGACCACCCGATAGTTTACAATGGCCTGGGTGGCCGGGCGGGGAAGCGGGCCGGGACCGAATCTCGCCAAGGGCGAAAAGGGGGAGGCGGCAGCATGCACAGGATGGCTTTGGCCCTGATGGGGCTGGCGATGGCGGCAAGTGGTTCTGCAATGGCACAGACACTGCCCGACAGGGGTGAACGCACCTGCTGGGGCCGCGCCTACACCCAGAGCCATCTGCAGGCCCATCCCGGCCAGCACATCCAGCAGATGATCCTCATGCTCGACTATCCGGCCGAGTTCAACCAGGTGAATTTCCAGGTGCGCGCGGTCACGGTCGACGATCCCTACACCCAGTGGCTCACCGACGGCGGCTGCCACCAGGACCCCGGTGCGGCCAACGCCACCTGCTATGTGTGGTGCGACGGCGGCGGCTTCGAACTGGCGGCCGAAGCGGGCGGCGACAGCCTGCTGCTGCTCAACCACAGCTTCGCCCTGTCGAGCTGCGGCGAGCCCATGGAGAGCGAGGACGATCCAGACGCCTTCATGCGCCTCGACGCCGATGCGGAGAACGAAACCTACCGCCTCTACCGCCTGCGCCCGGAAATGTGCGGCGGGGAGTAGGCCCGCCGCGGGGCCCCGGCTGAGGCCACGCCCGCTGAGGCAAAACGCAACAGGCGGGAAACCCCACCGCCAATACACCTTCTCGGGGACTGGCGAAACGCCGGCCGTCGCGCTTTACTTGGGGGTATGGACACGGTTGCCTCCGTCGACACCCGGCCCCTGAGCGCCCGCGAGTTGCGCGCCCGCGCCCGCGCCGGCACCTTCGACCGGCCGACCAGCGGCCACGCGCCGGGCATGCACCAGGGCAACCTGGTGATCCTGCCCAGCGACATGGCCGCCGCCTTCCTGCAGTTCTGCGTCGCCAACCCCAAGCCGTGCCCGCTCCTGCATGTCGGCGCGCCCGGCGATCCCACCTGCCCGGACCTCGGCCAGGACATCGACCTGCGCACCGACCTGCCGGGCTACCGCGTGTGGCGCCACGGCAGGCTGGTCGACCGGGTGACCGACATCCGCACCCTGTGGACCGACGACCTGGTGGCCTTCGTGCTCGGCTGCTCGTTTTCCTTCGAGGAGGCGGTGGCCGAGGCGGGGATCGAGGTTCGCCACCGCGTGGTGGGGCGCAACGTCTCCATGTACCGCACCGGCATTTCCACCGCGGCGCGCGGGCCCTTTTCCGGCCCGCTGGTCGTCTCCATGCGGCCCTTCGCGCCGGCCGACGCCATCCGCGCCATCGTCATCTCCGCCCGCTTTCCCAAGGCCCATGGCGCGCCGGTGCACATGGGCAATCCGGCGGCCATCGGCATCGTCAACCTGGACATTCCGGACTACGGCGACCCGCCGACGCTGCATGCCGGCGACATTCCGGTGTTCTGGGCCTGCGGCGTGACGCCCCAGGCCGCCTTGGAAGCCGCCGCACCGCCGCTCGCCATCACCCACGATCCGGGGCACATGCTGGTGACCGACCGGCCCAGCACCCCGGACGCCGACCTCTGATGCCCGGACGGCGGATCGCCCCGTCCGCCGGGCCCTACCTTCGACCGCAAAAGCACTTCGCAGGGAGACCAGGACCATGACTCGCCACATCGCTTGCCTTCTCGCCGCCACCGCACTGGCCGGTACCGCCGCCCTGCCGGCCGCCGCCCAGGACCTGGAGCCGGTGACGCTGACCGTCGTCGGCACCTGGTCCGGCCTGCCGCTGCACCGCCTCTACGAGGTGCCGTTCTGGACGGAGACCGTGCCGGAAGCGTCGGGCGGCGCCATCACCGTGGAGCTGACCACCTTCGACCAGATGGGCGTGGGCGGCGGCGACGTGTTCCGCCTGTTGTCGGACGGGGTGTTCGATATCGGCGCCACGGTGGCTGACTATACGGTGGCCGACGCGCCGGAGCTGGAAGGGCTCGACGTGCCGCTGGTGGCCACCGATGCCGACGGTGCGCGCGCCATGGTGGATGCCGCCCGGCCCATGGTCGCCGACATCATGGCCGACCGCTTCAATTCCCACCTGCTGGCGATCGCGCCCTATCCGCCGCAGATCGTGTTCTGCAACGCCGACATTTCGGGCGGACTCGGCGACCTGCAGGACCTGCGGGTGCGCGCATCGGGCCGCATGACCGCCCAGCTCCTGGAAGCCCTGGGGGCGGAAGGCATCACGCTCGCCTTCTCCGAGGTGCCGGCGGCCCTGGAGCGCGGCGTGATCGACTGCGCCATCACCGGGTCGGGCTCCGGCTACAGCGCCGGCTGGTACGAAAGCGCCACCCATGTGATGCCGCTGCCGCTGGGCGGCTGGGACGCGGTGGTGACGGCCATGAACATGGACGCCTGGAACGCCCTGCCGGAAGCCACCCAGACCTTCCTCACCGATCTCATCGCCAGCGACTTCGAGGCGCCGGCCTGGGACGAGGCCACCTCGTCCCTGGAGAACGACCTCAACTGCCTCACCGGCAGCGGCGAATGCACCTCCGGCGAGCCGGCCAGCATGATCCTGGTGGAAGCCAGCGATGCCGACCGCGAGCTGGCCCGCGCCGCATTGGAGGACACCGTGCTGCCCGACTGGGCGGAGCGCGCCGGGGCCGACTGGGCAGCCCGGTGGAACGACAGCGTCGGGGCCGTGGTCGGCGTCACCGTGCCGGTCGAATAGGCGCGGCGGCAACAAAGCGGAGCGCGGCGGCGATGGCGATGGCGATGGCGGAGGTCGCGGGCGTCGCCCGGATCGTCGGCCTGGTGCGCCGCGCCGCCCGCGCCGTCGCCCTGGTGGGCGGTGTGCTGCTGCTCGCCTCGGTCGCCATGGTGGTGGTGGAGATCGGCCTGCGCAAGCTGGCCGGAACCTCGCTCGGCGGTGTGGACGAGCTGTCCGGCTACATGCTGGCGCTGGTCGCCACCTGGTCGTTCGCCTATGCGCTGGCCGAACAGGCGCATGTGCGCATCGACCTGATCTCCGCCCGCCTGGCGGCGACGCCGCGGGCGGTGCTGGACACCCTGGCGCTGGCCACCACCGCGGCGGTGGCGGTGGCCATCGCCATTCTCGCCTGGCCGGTGCTGGAGCGCTCGCTGGCCCAGGGCTCGCACGCCAACACGCCCATGCAAACGCCGCTGTGGATCCCGCAATCGCTGTGGGTGGCCGGCTGGGCCTGGTTTGCGCTGGTGGCCTGCGTGCTCACCGCCTGCGCGGCGGTGGCTTTGGCGAGCGGCTCTATTTCCCAGGTGGACGGCTTTGCCGGCATCCGCACCGGCGAGGGTGACGGGGAACCCGCACCCCAGGCGGTCGAGCCCCGGGCGGGCCCATCATGATCGGCACCACCACCGCCGCCCTGTTCGTGCTGCTGTTCTTGTCGCTGCCGGTGGCGACGGTGCTGTTCCTGCTGGCCTTCGGCATCGACACGTTCTTCACCCCGCTGCCGCTGATGCGCGGGTTGGGCAACGTGCTGTGGACGGCGTCCGACAGCTTCCTCCTGGTCGCCATCCCCATGTTCGTGCTGCTGGGCGAGATCCTGGTACGCGCCGGCATCGCGGAGAGGACCTACAGGGCGCTGGACGCCTGGTTCTCCTGGCTGCCGGGCGGGCTGATCCACGCCAATATCGGCACCGCGACGCTGTTTTCCGCCACCAGCGGCTCCTCGGTGGCGACGGCGGCGACGGTGGCCACCGTGGCCATGCCGCAGGCCCAGCGCCTGCACTACGACCCGCGGCTGTTTTCCGGCGCCATCGCGGCGGGCGGCACGCTGGGCATCCTCATCCCGCCCTCGATCAACCTGATCATCTACGGCTTTCTCACCCAGACCTCGATCCCCAGCCTGTTCCTCGCCGGCCTGGTGCCGGGGCTGGTGATGGCCGCCGGCTTCATGGCGGTGACGGCGGCGATCTGCGCCGCGAAGCCCGAACTCGGCGGTCCTTCGCGCGCGGCGAGCTGGCAGGAGCGCATCGCCAGCCTGGCCGACCTGCTGCCCATCGCCTTCCTGTTCGCCATGATCATCGGCTCGATCTATGCCGGCTGGGCGACGCCGACGGAAGCGGCCAGCCTGGGCGTGGCGGTAGCCTTGCTGATCGCCGCGGCCAACCGGGCGGTGACGCTCACCATGATGGTCGGCGCCCTGCTCGGCACCATCCGCATCACCGCGATGATCCTGTTCGTCATCTTCGCCGCCTCGGCGCTGAACTACGTGCTGGGGACCGCCGGGCTGAGCCGCGCGCTCTCGGGCTTCCTCGGCGATCTCGGGCTCGACGCCCTGCCGACCCTGCTGGTGATCATCGCCATGTACGTGGTGCTGGGCTTCTTCATCGAGACCCTGTCGCTGATGGTCATCACCATCCCCATCGTGGTGCCGCTGATCGAGGGGCTCGCCTTCGACAAGGTGTGGTTCGGCGTGCTGCTGATCGTGCTGATCGAAATGGCGCTGATCACCCCGCCGGTGGGCCTCAACCTCTATGTCGTCCAGGGGGCGCGGCGGTCCGGCCGGCTCGGCGAGGTGATGATCGGTGCTGCCCCCTACGTGCTGGTGATGGCGGCCATGGTGGCACTGCTGGTGGCAGTGCCCGACGTCGCCCTGTTTCTGCCGAACCTGGAGTAAGCCTTCCCATGTACGACCCACAGCTCACCGTGATCGTGGACGGCGGCGCACGCGGCACCCACAAGCTGGCGCGCTGCGTCGTGGCCGGGTGGACCGGGCGCGATCCCGCCAAGGTGCGCCACCATATCGAGGAGTTGGCGGCGATCGGTGTGCCGCCGCCCTCCTCGGTGCCGGTCTACTACCGGGTGGCGGCGTCCATGGTCACCCAGGCCGACCGCATCGAGACTTTAGGCGCCGAAACCAGCGGCGAGGTGGAACCGGTGCTGCTGGACACCGGGGCGGAGTTGCTGCTGGGCCTCGGCTCCGACCACACCGACCGGGCGCTGGAAACCCATTCGGTGGCTGCCGCCAAGCAGATCTGCGCCAAGCCGGTGGCGTCGGCCTTCTGGCGGTTCGACCGGGTGGCCGCGCGGCTGGACGAGCTGGAGCTGCGGTCGTGGATCCGCGAAGCGCCGGGGGCCGATTGGACGCTCTACCAGGACGGCACGGTGGCGGCGATCCGCCCACTCGCCGAACTGATCGCCGGCTCGCCCCATCGCGCGCCCGGCCTGCCGGGGCGGCTCACGGCGGGCAGCCTGATGTTCTGCGGCACGCTCGGCGCCATCGGCGGGGTGCGCCCGGCAGTTGCCTTCAAGATGGAGCTGCGCGACCCGGCGGACGGCCGCAGCCTCGCCCACAGCTACACCATCGAAACCCTGCCGGCGGTGAGCTGATCGCGCACACTCCGGCCCCCGAACGCTCCTGCCCCACCAGAGGACCTGTCGATGCCCGACGCCGCGCCCAAGCCGCCCAAACTCCACCGGGAGTTCTTCACCGTCGACTTCGACGGTGAGTGGACGCCGGTGCCCGGCTACCCGAACGGCATCGCCTACCAGACGCTGGCCGACGATTTCGACGAAGCGGCGGGCACCGGCAGCCGCACGCGGCTGGTGGAGTTCAAGCCGGGCGTGCTGCTCGACCGCCGGGTGGTCCATGAGTTCTGGGAAGAGGTCTATGTGGTGTCGGGGGATTTGGTGGTGATCGACCCCGAGACGCGGGCGGAAACCAGCTACGGGCAACACACCTACGCCTGCCGGCCGCCGGGTACGCCCCACGGGCCGTTTTCATCCAGGACCGGCTGCCTCCTGTTGGAACTGCACCACTTCTAGAGCGTCTCAGATTTTTTACGACACCGGCCCTCTGCCCCACCCGGCCACCCAAGCCATTGTAAAATATTGGGTGGCCGGGTGGGGCAGAGGGCCGGAACCGATTCCGCCAAAGGCGAAAAGGCTCTAGGCAGTTGCCGGGTCGTCCTGGGGACGCCGCAGCCGGTCCCGATCGTCCGTCAAATCTCCTCGCCGCAGCCCTCGGGGCCGCCGGCGCGTGGCTACGCGGCCGTGGCCGCGAGACGGTTGAACAATCGGTCCTTCAGCCAGAGGCGCTGCTTCTTCAGATCCTCGGCGGTGATGTCGGCCACCGGGGTGCCGGACAGTTCGATATCCTGGATCGCCACGTCGAGGGAATTGTAGGAGGACAAGAGGTCCCGGAACACCGCGTCATCCTGTGCGAGCTTCCGAATGACATCCTGGTATTCGGGAAGCTCGCTGGCGAGGTCATGGGGATCATCAAGCATGGCTGCACCCTCCTTATCGGCTTGGGCCTGGGGTTTGGCGGGCACCCTTGGACCGGTGCGCGCGGGGTTCCTCACCGGGTGTGTCGGAACCATGACGAGGCTAGACCCCACGTCCTGCACCATCTGTGATGCAGGTCAATGACAGCCCCAATTCCGGTGTGGTCTTGGATCGCGTTTGATCGGCCATCCCGGCGGGCACCGCCCGCCCGGCGGCAATTGCCCCTCGGCCGGCCGTTGCCAGCCCGCAGCCTGAACCCCGCTCAGCCCAGCAGCACGCGCAGCTTGTCGAACCCGGCACCCTGGTGATCGCCGAACAACGGATCTGGGCTGCTCACGGCTTCCTGCTCGATCTCCGCCCAGTCCTCTTCGGTGAGGTAGCGCTCGGCATCGGGGAACACCCAGGTTTCCTCCACCTCAACATGCCGGCTCTGGGCGGCCAGGTAGGCCTTGGCGGCTTCCAGCACGCGGGCGCGCGACATCTCCGTGCCGTCGGCAATCGCGTGCATGACCTCGGCGAAATGCTGGGTCTGCTCCTCCAGCCGCACGTGATCTTCCAGGAGGTCGTGGGTGGTGCCGCTGGCTTCGGGGTGGCGCTTCTGCAGCCGCGCGTAGACCAGATCCTCCGCGGGGTGGTGGAACCGGTCCATATGCTCACGGGTGTAGTCGAGAATCTCGGTGACCACGTCGTAGTCCGGGGTCTCGGCACGCTCGAACACGGCGATCTCCGCGTCCAGGATCGCCAGCAACCGCTTGAGGTTGCGGTGATCCTCGCGCAGGCTCACGAGTATCGGCGGCATGGGTAGCCTCCCTACAAGCAAAGCTGGTGCAGTTTACCCCACCCCATGCTGCGCTGCAAAAGAGAACTCAGCCGGCGGCCCGAACCGGACCCTAGCGGCCACGCTCGGCCGCCATGTTCATCCGGCAGCGCGCAGCTCCGCATAGTAGCCGGCGCAGTCCTCGGCCAAGGGGCGCAGGCGGGCCGGCAGGTCCGGCGTGTCGGTGGGCGGTGCGGCGAAGCCGGTCGAGGCGATCACGCCGGCATACCAGTGGGGCGCCCACACCCCGTCGGTGGCCCGCGGACCGGCCGGCCAGGCCAGCATGCACGGATCGAAGGCGACGCCGACGGCGGCGCACAGGCGGGTCAGCGCCGCCGCCGGGTCGGCCAGCACCGCATCGGCGTCGATCACCGGCGGCGTCCGCCCGGTTTCCGCCTGCACCCGCCGGAACATCTCAAGCTGTTGCGGCAGCCCGGTATCGGCCAGCGTCGGCTCGCCGCGCACCTTGGCGTAGCTGGTCAGTACGCGCACCGGATCGCGCACCAGAAAGCAGTTGGTCACCCCGGCCAGCCAGTCGCGCCCCATGTCGGGCAGCAGGTGGTGGGCCATGTGCTTCTGGTAGTAGATGGCGCGGCCGCCCGGCACCGGGCCGGTGAGGTCGGCCACCACCGCCCGCCAGTCGGTCGGCTGGCTGGCGATCACGTCCGCCCGGCCGGGGTGGTCGAGCCCGGTCTGGACCAGGTAGTGGGCATAGAAGGGCTCGTCGACCACTGCGGTGTCTGGCCGGTTTTCCCAGGCGCGCATCAGGGCGGTGGAGATGTTGCGCGGGCCCGACCACATGGCGATGCGCACGGCGGTCGGCGACACGGCGGTCGGCGGCACGGCGGAGGTCTGGTCGGTCACGCTGGGCACGCCTCCTCCAGCAGCGCGGCATAGGCCGCGGTGAGCCGCCGGGTGATGGGGCCGCCGGCGCCGCTGCCGATCACCCGTCCGTCCACCTCCGTCACCGGTACCAGCCCGGCGAAGGTGCCGGTGACGAAGGCTTCGTCGGCTCCGTAGACCTGGGTCAGCGAAAACCGCTTCTCATGGGCCGGCATTCCCAGGCGGCGCGCCAGCTCCAGCACATGGCCGCGGGTGATGCCGAGGAGGCAGTAGTCGCCGGTGCTGGTCCACACCTCGCCCTTGCGGACGATGAAGAAGTGGGTGGAGTTGCAGGTGGCGACGAACCCGTCGGGGTCGAGCATCAGCGCTTCGTCCGCCCCGGCCTTGGTGGCCTGGATGCAGGCGGCGATGCAGTTGAGCTTGGAGTGGCTGTTCCACTTGGGGTCCTGCACGTCCGGCCGGCCGCGCCGCACATAGACGGTGTAAAGGCGGATGCCGCGCTCGGCGACCGCCGGCTTGGGCGCCTTGTATTCCGGGATGATGACGATGGTCGGCCCCGTCACCGTCATCCGCGGGTCCTGGTAGGGGGTGGACTTGACGCCGCGGGTGACCATCAGGCGGATGTGCACGCCGCTTTGCATGCCGTTGGCCCGCGTGGTCTTGAGGATTTCCTCGGCCAGTGCTGCGGGCGGCATGCCGATGTCCAGGTCGATCGCCTTGGCGCCTTCGTAGAGCCGGTCCATATGGTCGTCGATGAAGGCGAGCTTGCCGTTGTGCAGGCGGATGCCTTCCCACACGCCGTCGCCGAGGATGAAGCCGCTGTCGAATACCGAGACCACGGCGCGCTCGCGCGCCAGCAGCTCGCCGTTGACGGAGATGAGGATGTCCCGGTTGCGCGGGTCGTCGTCGTGTTCGTGTGTGCCGGTGGTCATGGGGGAACTCGGATCGGGGTGACGGATCACGTTAGGCCAGGTAGGGGCCGCCTCCAACAACCGCCTTTTGCCGGCCCCGTTCGTCGGTAGACTGCAGCCGTCCCACCCTCCGATTGGCTCCCATGGACTGTGCCGACTACGCCTTGCTGGCCGAAGCCGCTTACGACGCCAAGCGGGTGCGCGCACCGCTGGAGGCCGCCGGCTGGGTGCGCGACTGGCAGAAGGTGGACCGGCGCAGCGGCTTTGCCTGTGCCCTCTACCGGCATACGGAGGGCGGCGAGCGGGTGCTCGCCTTCCGCGGCACCAGGGCCGACACCTGGGGGGCGCTGGTGGCCGATATCGGCATCGGCCTGCGCCGCATGACGCCCCAGTTCACCATGGCATTGGCGGCCTATGGCGAGGCGGCGATCCTGGTGGGCGGTGACGAGGCCATCGTCGGTGTGTGCGGGCATTCCCTCGGCGGCGCGCTCGCCCAGTATGTGGGCGTGCACTACGACAAGCTGGTCTATTCCTTCAATGCGCCGGGGATCGGCGGCATCGACGGCATCGCAGCGGAGACGGCGGCGGGCGACATCCGCAACGTTAATTCCGCCGGCGACGTGGTGGGCCGCTACGGCAAGCGCCTGGGGCGCACCGTCACCATTCCGGTGCAGGCCCTGCGCCCCCTGCCGGTGCGTGCCCAGGGGCCGGCGGCGGTGGCCGGCGGCTGGCTGGTGTTGACCGCCTATCTGGTGGCGCAGCACTCCATCACCGGCCTGCGCAAGCGCCTGCAGAGCCTGCCGGCGCATCTGCGCCCGTTCGCCGAGGCGGCCGGTAGCGTGCCCCACGAGGCCGAGGGCTGACCGGATCGTGCAGGACGCTGCGGACACAGTGCCACTAGATTGCCGTGTTCCCGGTTAATTGTCACAACTGTTGGGAGTTGTCGGAGGAGGGAGCTGGAGCCATGGATTGTGTTGATTACGCCATGCTGGCGCAAGATGCCTACGAGGACGAAGAAACGCTTCGCATGGTCACCCAGGCCGACTGGACGCGGGTGTGGCGCACCTCGGACATGACCACGGGGTTCGCCTGCTCGCTCTACCGCTACAAGCGCACCGGCAACCACGTACTGTCCTTCCGCGGCACCAACCCCACCCAGTGGGGCGACCTGGTGGCCGATATCGGCATCGGCGTGCGCCAACTGACACCGCAATTCGTGCTGGCACTGGCGTCCTACGGCACGGCCGCCGTGCAGGCGGGCGACGACAGCCACATCATCGGGCTGTGCGGCCATTCGCTGGGCGGCGCCCTGGCCAAATTCGTGGGTGCCCACCAGGGCAAGCTCGCCTACTCCTTCAACGGCCCCGGAGTGGCCGGCATGGGCGGGGTGACGCGGCAGACCGACCACGGCGACATCCGCAACGTCAACGCGGCCGGCGACGTGGTAAGCAAGTACGGTGCCACCCTGGGGCGCACCGTGTCGGTGTCGGTGAGCAGCATGAACTATGTGCCCGACTGTATCGAAGGTGTGGTGGCGGCGAGTGCCGGGCTGCTGGCGGCGGGCAACTACCTGCTGAGCCAGCATTCCATCTCCAACCTGCGCTACGCCCTGGAGACCCTGAAACCCGACCAGCGGCCATTCGCCGGGAGCTGACGCCGCTTTCGGTCCGTGTGTGCCCGCCCCGCACCCTGCCCCGCACCCCGTCCCGGCCACCGGGATCGTTGGAGACTTTCGGGTGCCGCGCGGGATGTGGGCCGGATCCGAGGCGACGCCGCGCGACGGCGCTCCAGCTCAGTCGCCCACCCGGTCGCGCAGCCGCGCCAACTCACGCACCAGCAGCGTGCGCACCTTCCACGGTTTCCAGGCGGCGGGCAGACGGCTCAACCAGTGCCGGTTGGCACCGTGGCCGAAGCCCGCGAGATCGGTGCTGCGCGGCATGTGGCGGGCGCCGAGCACGGCGACGGCGTGGTCCAGCTCGGCGATGGAGGCGAACCACAGCCGCTCCCCGCGATGCTCCACGATGAACAGCGGCCAGCCTTTGCCGGGGATCGCCGGCGGCGGCATATGGGGCGGTGTGGCGGACGGCGGCGGCACCTGCCCGCCGGTGCCGTGGACCCAGTAGGTGAGCGGCGAGGAGGTCGGCCTGGCGTGGTATTCGATGCGGCAGCGCATGGACGGCGGCCTGCTAAAGGTCGCGGGCGGCGCAATCGCTCTGGGCCAGGCCGCACAGGTGGAAGGCGCGGCAGATAGCGTTCGCGGCACCGTTCAAGCTGAAGCGCTCGCCATAGGCGCTGGCGACGGAGAGGGTGGCCACCCGGCCGGCCATGAGGGCAGCGATTTCCGGTCCGTCCGGCCGCAGCCCGTGGCCATCCGCATCGCCCTGGATGTAGACCCCGTCATCCATGGCGGCATAGCTGCTCTGGTACATGCCCAGGGGCTCGCCATCCACCCCCATCATGGTATTGACCCCCGGCTCTTCGCCCACCTGGCGCGCGCGTTCGGCAAACCAGTCCGGACCGAAGAGGGCGAGCGCGACGGTCTCGAACCCGGGTGCGCAGGTGAGCACCAAGGACACGTCGTCCTGGGTCACGCTGGCAATGGCCTCCATGCCGCCTTCGCCCTCGGTGAGCTGCATCGGTGCTTGCCAGACGCCCGAAGGGGCTGCGGCACGCGGCGGCGCCGCAGCGGCGGCGGTGCCGGGGGGCGCTTCCACGCAGCTCCGCTCCGTCCCGCCATAGGTCAACGTGTTGGTGCCGTGGTGAGACTCCAGGGCCACGTCGCCGTTCTGGTAGAGCGACCCGGAGGCGCGGATCTGCGGGTAGAGCGGCATCTGGGAGTCTGGCAGGACCAGTGTGGCCATCGGCGGCCAGGTGGCGGTGTCGAACGCCACAGTGACGTCCAAGCCGCCCTCGCACTGGAAGGCGATGACACGGACGTCCTGGGCCGCGGGCTCGGCTGGCTCCTCGGCAGAAGCCGCGAACGCCAGCGGACCGGCGGCCAGCGCCAGCAGGGCCAGGCCCTTTCCCGCGGCCCGTGCCGCAGCGCTCCCCAGTGGCCGGTGGGATCTCTCTGACCGGCCGGTTATGGGCATCGCGGCAACTCCGGGATTTAACCGCGCACCAGGATGGCGCCCGGCGGCACCACCACGGCGCAGGTGGTGACCGGCGGCTGCTGGCCCGGCGGGCGGCCCGGATACCACACCCGGCACATGCCGGACGGCGGATAATGGCCGGGTGGAATCCCGTACTCGTGGCCGGCGGCAGCGTTCGTGGCCTGGGCGTTGCCGGGCCCCAAGGTGTTGGGTTGGACCTGGCAGGCGGCCAGCGCCAGTGCCACGGCGCATCCGGCAGCCAGCCGGCCGAGGCCCTTCAGCGACGGAGGTGTCGCGGCCGAACGGTCGATCATGGGTCGCACCACGCGTTGTTTCTCGCCCCAGCAAGACCCGCCATTGTGGTGAATATTGGGCTGCCGGTCGGCCATCCTGGCGGGCTATCGAGGGCCGACCTGCCGCCGCCCGTCGGCGAACACCTGGGTCCAGGCGAGGATCTGCACCGACCGCCGGAGCCCGGTGGGCCAGAACGGGTCGGCTTCCACCAGGCCGCGCACGGCCTCGGCGTCCTCGGCCTCGACGATCCACAAGCCACCGGCGGCCTGCCCATCGGGTTTGGCGAGCGGGCCGGCGGCGCGTACCCGCTCGGCATGGGCCTCCAGGAAGGCCAGGTGCCGGGCCATGTGGGCGGCGCGGATGCCTGGACCGGCGGACGGGTCGTCTTCGAACAGCACGGCGTATTTCATGGCGACCTCCGTGGGTGAGGGGGTGGCCGTCTTTGTCGCTGCTGCAAGATCGCCGTTGAAGGCGAGATGCGGCCGCCCCATTCTGCAAAAATGCAGCTTGAGGACTGGTCTGGCCTGCGCGTTCTCCTGGCGTTGGCCCGTACGGGCCGCATCGCCCAGGCGGCGCGCGCGCTGGGTGTGGACGACACCACCGTGTCGCGCCGCCTGAAGGCCCTGGAGCGCGACCTCGGCTGCGAGTTGGTCGCGCGGTCGGCCGACGGCACGCTGACGCCCACCCCGGTCGGCGCAGACGTCGTCGCCCGGGCGGAGATGATGGAAGGCCACGCCGCGGAGATCGAGGACCTGCTGGGCCGCCAGGCGGGCCGGCTGCGCGGCACCGTGCGCATCACCGCCGTGCCGCTGATCGCCAACCGCGTGCTGGTGCCGGCCCTGCCGCCGTTGCTGGCGGCCCATCCCGAGCTGACGGTGGAAATCCTGCCCGAGGCGCGCGACCTGGATTTGGCGCGCCGGGAAGCCGACCTGGCGCTCCGCATGGCGCGCCCGTCCCTGGGCGGGTTGCGGGTGACCGCGCGGCGCCTCGGCACGCTCGCCTACGGTGTGTTCTGCGCGCGGGGGGCCGCGGACGGGCCGCTGCCCTGGATCAACTACGACGACGCCATGGCGTACCTGCCCCAGGCGCGCTGGTTGGCCAGGCTGCGAGCGAGCCGGGAGGTGGCGGTGAGCGGCCTGCGCGTGCGCGATGCGGAAACGGCGTTGGAGGCCATTGCCCACGGCATCGGCCAGGCGCTGCTGCCGGTGTGCGTGGGAGCGGCCGATGGCCGGCTGCGCGCGGTCGACCTCGCCGGACTCCGCGCCGGACTCCGCGCCGGACCGCTCGGCGACCTGCCCGACCCGCCGACCCGCGAGCTGTGGCTGCTTACCCACGCCGACTCCGCCCGCCTGCGCTCGGTCCAAACCGTGCGGGACTGGGTGGGGGAGGTGAGGTGGCCACCGGTCGCCTGTCACCCTGGGCGCCATTAGGCACGGCAGCGTCCGCCTTCGGGCCAACCGACCTGCGGTATCTGCCGCCCACCTGATTGCAGTGGGCTCCCTGGCAGGACTGTCAACACACGATGGCTTGCCCGCGCTGCCGAGAGCGGCCGACGGAGACATACCTATTGTTGTCTCATGCCTGTGTTTTTGCGATTATCATGTAGACATTTCAATTGATGACACCAAACTCGAGCCCCTCGAATCCGCCCTCGGTGGATTGTTGTGGCAATCTCGCGCAATCCCCTATCCCGTCGTCCAATTGGCGACATACCAATAATTGGACATGCCTCACGCATCATGGATTCAGTTGTGCCGCAAATGTCAAGCGAACACCCCTATATATTTGTAAGTCATAGCTCGAAAGACGCCATCGAACTAGCGCCGATCATTGATCGTCTACGCGCCCGGAAGATCAGGACGTGGTGGAGCCCAAGCATAGAAGAAAACGATTGGGACAAAATCACCGTTGATCGGCTTAAGCATTCCTGTCGTATAGTCGCCATCATCACTGAGAATACTGATTCCGGAAATCGTGATTATGTATTAGAAGAAATATCTTACGCCCGCGACACGGATAAACTGATCCCAATCGTCATTGGTGAACGCCCTACCTCCCTTGCAATCCGCAGCGTCATCAGCAGGATACAGACCTACTTTTTTGATGAGATCAACGACATTGCCCTCGACGAGAGGTCCGACAAATTTCTTCACCTCTGCCGCAAAGTGCTTCGGCGCGACCGCGCGGCACAGATCGAGGTGGTGGATGTCCCGGAGATTGACCCGCGGGACAAGATCGAAGCCTGGTTCACGGAAATCGAATCCCGTCTCGGTCCAGTCGGACTGATCCATGCTTTTTCATATGCTTCGGCTGTAGCGCTCTACGAAGGGGCGACCCTTTCCGACATCGAAACACTCGCCCAGGACCTAGCCCGGCGCCTCAGCGAAAGCGAAATCGACGACGATCGGACGCAACTTGAGCCCACATTCCCGCGCCGGCTCAATCCGCTGCTCGCCTTGCTAGAATGCGAAATCTGCGAAAAAGATCATCCTATATTTGGCGTTAAACAAAAGACAGTCCGCTTTCGTGACCCGGTAAGGGCAGTTCATTTGCAGTCATTCGCCTGGAACGAATTCAGCTATCGCCGTAATGTCCTGGTCGAATGGTGGCGCGTTATTTGCGATTCGGCCACTGCCGAGGGACGATCACGACTTGGATTCGCGCTGGGCACACTGGCCCAGGGGCAGTTTCTGGATTTGTTTGGCATTTGCCTGAACAAGTGGTTGGTAAGCCAGTCCCACAACCAGCAAACCGTCGCCGACATTGCCCTGAACGTGGCGTCCAATGAACCGGCGATTTCCAAGACGATCCAGCAGATGGTCCGCAACTGGGCGCAGGGCGGAACGGAAAGCCAGCGGGCGGCAGCTATACGGCTGGCCTGCGGGTTTACTGGGACCAGAGTCCCCGGCTTGGCCCTCGATATCCTTCGCATCATTTCCCGCCAACGAGGCGACCGGTTCGATCAGAAACTCTTCGACACCGCCAGTGCATCGTTGCGCCAACTTATGAGCGAACACACCAACAGCGGCGACGCGAGCCTGTTCGACCTGCCGGGGCTGATCGAATCTCTGGATAGCTGGGTCCGCAGCGAGGCGACGGCATCGGTCGATGTACAGAATCCCTACCCCCTCGCCTTATGTCTGGCCGCGATCGGCAGCCTGCCGCTGAAACTCGAGGGGCGGATCAGGGGCAGGCTCTCCCTGCAATCGCTGATTGCCACGGACCGGGCGGCCAACAGCGTCGCGGGACTGTTGAACTACGCGCTTCAGCGCCACCGCCTGGGGCAGTTTCCTGCCCGCGATGTTGCGAGGACCATCCTGCGCAATTGGCTGAGTGCTGTCGACAGCTACGAACGAGACCCGTACCTGCTGCAGTCAGACAATCCACTGCGGCGCCTCTATCATTGCCTGATTGCGACTGCTGCAACAAATGATGACAGAGCGCGAATCGAACATTTATTCGGTGATGACTTTCGCTGACCATTGTGGAACTGCTGCACACGGAGCGATGTGATGCCAGAGGAAACCTACAATCCGATTGGGCCGCACTATGATTGCGTTCCAACTGCCGGCCCGGGTCGACGCATCGTCTCTAGCCTCGGTGGGACATTTCGCACCGAGTCCTCGGTTCAGCAATCGCCCATTGATCGCGCCAGAAAACTGGCAGCGCCGAAGGCCTATATCCCAGCCGGCGTGGTCACGATCATCTTGGTCATGCTGTTTGACGTCGTGGCCGGGCTGATCGTCTCAGCCCTGCTCCTCTCTGGAGTGGCGGCTTTCATCGTGTTTAGCCGCAACAACCCCGTCTCCGAACTGCTGCTTGGCCCGTCGCCCACCTATTATTTGGTGGATGTCTCCATGCATACAATTCGAGACAGCCGCCGCGTTCAACTGAAGGACACGGGCATCTACGCGAAAGTGGACATCGAATACAAAGCGTCGGTCACGGACCCGGCCAGGGCCGTGGAACTCGGCATCACCGATGTCCGCGATCATTTCTCGCTGGAGATCGGTAAGAAGATTACCAAGATCGCGGCGGACGGAAAGCTAGACGACAAGCTGGAAAGTTTACGTAACGAATTGAAAGCTTTTGCTGAAATAGGCGTCGAAAATGCAGTTATTCGTATTGACCATATGACAATCGAAATTCAAGTGGATGGCAAGGAAGCGGAGGAGCTGCGCCGCCTATCCGCCTCCAGCCTAACAAGGGCACATATAGAAGCCGAGCATGAGATCAGGGACATAGAAAGAAACTACTACCAAAAACTGGTTCACGACGACTCGGCCCTATTGGCAGAACTGATGCGTCCGAATTCCGACAAGGCGGCACTGCAATCGGTCATCAAGAAACGCCTTGATCGGCGCGATGCTGATTTCCGGGAAAGCCTGGAGATCCTCCGTGCTGCTATGGAACACGGAGTGGTCGAAGGCCACCATTTGAAGCGCGATTTCCCCCAGTTCGCCGATGCGCTTGATGCCGCATTGGACGGCCTTTCCGGACGGACGCGACAGCTTGGTGCCAGAAACACCGCGCAGATCGCACCCCCTGAAAAGGCTGACGGCGACGGGGCGAACGGATCGGGCGGAACTGCATAGGGCGGAACCGCATAGGGCGGCTTGACTACAATCAAAGCTCGCCATCTGCCGTACGCGATGTGCCGACTGAAAAAGGGCGGGTTGCTGTTTGCAACCCGCCCCCTGCTGTCTCTCAGATCCGGCAATCGGTTGTGGCTTCCGGACCCGAACGAATCTGAGGTCCGCTATCGGTCAGCCGATCACAGCTTCTGTGCCACTTCTTCCACCTGGTAGCACTCGATGACGTCGCCCGCCTGGATGTTGTCGTAGTTCTCGAACGCCATGCCGCATTCGAAGCCCTCGACCACCTCGCGCACCTCGTCCTTGAAGCGCTTCAGGGTCTTCAAGGTGCCCTCGTGCACCACCACGTTGTCGCGCAGCAGGCGCACGCCCGCCCCGCGCTTCACCACGCCTTCGGTGATGAAGCAGCCGGCCACCTTGCCGACCTTGGTGATGTTGAACACCTCGCGGATCTCGGCATTGCCGATGTGGGTTTCGCGGCGCACCGGCGCCAGCATGCCGGTGAGCGCATTCCGCACATCGTCGATCACGTCGTAGATGACGTTGTAGTAGCGGATCTCCGTGCCGTCGCGCTTGGCCAGCTCGCGGGCCTGCGGGTTGGCGCGCACGTTGAAGCCGATCACCGCGGCACCGGAGGCATTGGCCAGCGTGACGTCGCTTTCGGTGATGGCGCCGACGCCGGAATGCAGCACGTCGACGTTCACCTCGTCGTTGTCCTCGGCCAGCTTGGTCAGGGCGGCGGAGATCGCCTCCACCGAGCCCTGCACATCGCCCTTGATCACCAGCGGCAGCGTCTTCACCCCGACGCCCGCCTGGGCTTCGGCGAAGAGCTGTTCCAGCGTGCCGCGGCGCTGTGCCACCTGGGTGGCTTCGCGCTTCATGCGTTCGCGGAATTCCGCCACCTCGCGGGCACGGCCTTCGTTTTCCACCACCACGAAATCGTCGCCGGCCAAGGGCGTGCCGTTGAAGCCCAGCACCTCCACCGGGCTGGAGGGCCCGGCTTCCTCCACCGTTTCGCCGCGCTCGTTGAGCAGTGCGCGCACACGGCCCCATTCGGAGCCCGACACGAAGATGTCGCCGACGCGCAGGGTGCCGCGCTGCACCAGGATGGTGGCGACGGAGCCGCGGCCGCGGTCCAGCTTGGCCTCCACCACCACGCCTTCGGCGGTGCGGTCTGGGTTGGCCGTCAGCTCCAGGATTTCCGCCTGCAGCAAGATCGCCTCAGTCAGCGTATCCAGCCCCATGCGCGCCTTGGCGGAGACCTCGATGGTCTGCACCTCGCCGCCCATCTCCTCCACCACGATGTCGTACTGGAGCAGCTCCTGGCGCACCCGGTCGGGGTTGGCGTCGGGCAGGTCGCACTTGTTGATGGCCACGACGATGGGCACACCCGCCGCCTTGGCGTGGCGGATCGCCTCGATGGTCTGGGGCATCACGCCGTCGTCGGCCGCCACCACCAGCACCACCACGTCGGTGGTCTTGGCCCCGCGCGCCCGCATCTCGGTAAAGGCGGCGTGGCCGGGAGTGTCGATGAAGGTGATGCGCTGGCCGCTCTCCAGCTTCACCTGGTAGGCGCCGATATGCTGGGTGATGCCGCCGGCCTCGCCCGAGACCACGTCGGTGGAGCGCAGCGCATCGAGCAGCGACGTCTTGCCGTGGTCGACATGGCCCATGACGGTCACCACGGGCGGTCGCGCCACTTCGTCCTCCGGCCGGTCCTGTTCGCCGCCGAAACCGATCATCACGTCGCTTTCCGACACGCGCTTCACCCGGTGGCCGAATTCGGTGGCCACCAGTTCGGCGGTGTCTGCATCGATGGTCTGGGTGATGGAGGCCATCACGCCCATCCGCATCAGGCTTTTGATCACGTCGGCGCCGCGCTCGGCCATGCGGTTGGCCAGCTCCTGCACGGTGATGGTTTCCGGCACCACCACGTCGCGCACGATCTTTTCCTGCGCCGCCCGGTTCATCAGGGCGCGGCGTTCGCGTTCCCGCGCCCGGCGGACGGACGCCAGGCTGCGCGTGCGCTCCTGCCCCTCGCTGTCCAGCGCCTGAACCACGGTCATCTTGCCGGTGCGGCGGCGCGGCTCGGTCTTCGAGCGGGTCGTGGCCGGCTTGCGCGGGGCTTCCGCAAGGCGCGGACCACCGCGGCCGCGACGGTTGGCGTTGTCGTCCTCCGGCGTCATGTCCGGCTGGTCGGACACCTTGGCGGCGGCGGCACGCCCGGCCCGGTCGGCCACGGCCCTGCGGGCGGCTTCGGAGTCCTGCTCAGCGCGCTTGGCGGCCTGCTGGCGTTCGTCTTCTTCCTGGCGGGTGCGCGCTTCTTCGTCGAGGCGTGCGCGCTCGGCGTCGACCCGCCTGCGCTCGTCGTCCTCGATCCGCTTCATCTCCGCCATTTCGCGGGCACGCAGATCTTCCGGCGTCAGCGGCCGGGCCGGCTCCTCTTCCGGCTCGACGACCGGCGCACCGTCGTCGACCAGGGCTTCGATGAGGGGGAGCGGCTCGTCTTCCACCACGATGCCGTCGGCCTTGCGGGCTGCGGCGGCGTCCAGCATGCCGCGCAGGGCGCGTTCGCGGGCCTCCCGCTCCGATTGGGTGAGCGCCCGCTGGCCGCCCTTGGCGCGCCCGCCCCGCTGCCCTTCGGAACTGGCCGGCCCTTCCGCGGCCCGGCGCGCAGCCTCGCCGCCGTCCGCGGCATGGCCCACGTGACCCTGGTCGAAATGGCGTTTGCGCTTTACCTCCACCTGCACGGTCTTCGACCGGCCATGGGAAAAGCTCTGGCGCACCTGGGCGGCGTCGCCACCTTTGCCAATGCTCAGCTTGCCGGTGTTGCCGAGGCTGAGGGTGGTCTTCCGAGGCTGGTCTTTGGTTTCCGTCATTCCGTCCGTCGTCGTGTAGATCACATGGGTTTTACCAGCGCCGGGCGACCGTCGCCACGTTGCGGCCCCATTGTCGTCGCCTGGGCGGTTGTGGACAACCCCAACAGCCCCGCCAATCTGAATGCGTCCGTCTGCAGGCGGCGGGCAAGGCCGCCGTCGGCAAGGGCCGCATGCACCGCATCCTCGCGCCCGAAGGCGGCACCGATCGTGGCCGCCGGCAGGCAATCGACCAAGGGATGGCCGCGTGCCAGCCCGGCCGCCTTGTCGCGCGCGTTGGCCGTAGCCTCGCGTGCCAGTACGTACACCGCCGCCCTGCCGGCGTTGGTCCAGGCCCGAACCTTCTCGAACCCGGCCACCGCCTGGCCAGCGCGGCGCGCCAAGCCCATCGCATCGCCGCAGCGCGCGGTCAACATGTGAATCAGCCGATCAGGTAGATCGCTATCGACGGTGACGAGGCGGCGGGCCGCCTTGGCGAAGGCGTTGCGCGCCAGCGCCCGCTCCAACACTGCCCGGTCGGCGGTCAACCAGAGCCCGCGGCCGGGCAGCCGTTCGGCCAGATCCGGGACCACCGCGCCGTCCGGACCGACGACGAAGCGGATCAGCTCCGCCTTGGGCCGGACGCTGCGGGTGACCAGACAACGGCGATCGGGGCCGCCGGCGGCATCCGCCGCGTCCGTGATCGCGTCTGTGTGTCGGCCATCCGCCATCGGCTGCGCCCCCGAGCCCGCATGGTGCCGGTCATCGCTGGGCGACCGCGTCGGCGTCCGCTTCTGCGGCGTCGGCGGGTTCGTCCTGCGGCGCGTCCTCAAACCAGGAGGCGCGGGCGGCCATGATGACGGCGTTGGCCTGGTCCGGCGTCAGGGCATCGGCGCCGAGCATCTCCATCAACTCGTCGCTGGCGAGATCGCCCAGGTCGTCCATGGTCATGATGCCGGCATCGCCCAGCTTCGCCACCATCACGGCCGAAAGATCCTCGATCTCGGCGATTTCCGGCGCCACGCCGAGGGCCGTGTAGTGGGCGATCGCTTCGGCTTCCAGGTTGGCCAGGTATTGCTGGGCGCGTTGTTGCAGTTCTTCGGCGATTTCCGGGCTGAAGCCCTGGATGTCGGTCAGCTCGTCCAGCGGCACGAAGGCCACTTCCTCCACATCGGTGAAGCCTTCGGTGACCAGCAGGTGGGCGATCACGTCGTCCACGTCCAGCGCATCCATGAAGAGCTGGCTGCGCGAATTGAACTCCTCGGTCCGCCGCTCGCTCTCCTCCGCTTCGGTCAGGATGTCGATATCCCAGCCCGTCAGCATGGAGGCGAGTCGCACGTTCTGGCCGCGCCGCCCGATGGCCAGCGACAACTGCTCGTCGGGCACCACGACCTCGATGCGGCGGTTGTCGTCGTCCAGCACCACCTTGGAGACTTCCGCCGGTGCCAAGGCATTGACGATGAAGGTGGCGGGTTCCGGCGACCACGGGATGATGTCGATCTTTTCGCCCTGCAGCTCGCCCACCACGGCCTGCACGCGGCTGCCGCGCATGCCCACGCACGCACCCACGGGGTCGATCGAGCTGTCGCGGCTGAGCACGGCGATCTTGGCCCGGCTGCCGGGGTCGCGCGCGACGGCCTTCACCTCGATGATGCCGTCGTAGATTTCCGGCACTTCCATGGAGAACAGCTTGGCCATGAACTGCGGGTGGGTGCGTGACAGGAAGATCTGCGGCCCCTTGGTTTCCTCGCGCACGTCGTAGATGTAGCAGCGCACCCGGTCGTTGACCTTGTAGTGCTCGCGCGGCAGCAGCTCGTCACGGCGCAGGATGCCTTCCGCCCGGCCCAGGTCCACCAGCACGTTGCCGTAGTCCACACGCTTGACCAGGCCGTTGACGATCTCGCCGACGCGGTCCTTGTACTCCTCGAACTGGCGCTTGCGCTCGGCTTCGCGGACCTTCTGGACGATCACCTGCTTGGCGGTCTGGGCGGCGATGCGGCCAAAATCGATGGGCGGCAACTGGTCGGTCAGGAAGTCGCCGGCTTTCAGGCTGGGGTTCTTGCGCTGGGCGTAGGCGACCGGCACCTGGACCGTCTCGTCCTCCACCTCGTCCACCACCTCGCGGAAGCGCTTCAGGTCGATCTCGCCCGAGCGCCGGTCGATATGGGCGCGGATGTCATGCTCCAGGCCGTACTTGGACCGCGCGGCCTTCTGGATCGCCTGCTCCATGGCGGCGAGCACCTCGTCGCGCTCGATCCCCTTTTCGCGGGCCACCACATCGGCCACCTGCAACAGCTCGCTCACCGTGCGTCCTCACCTTCGTCAGTCGTCTCTTCGTGTGTCGTCCCGCTGGCGGCGATCAGCGCGTCGGTCAAGATCAGCCGGGCGCGCTGGATGGCGGCGAACGGCAGGTCCAGGACGGCCCCGTCGGCTTCCAGCCGCACCGCTCCGTTGGAGGCGCCCACCAGGCGGCCCTTGAAGCGGCGGCGCCCGTCGTGCGGCCGTGTCAGCTCGATGCGCGCATCGAAGCCGGCAAAGCGCGCAAAATCGCCAAACCGGGTCAGCGGCCGGTCGATCCCCGGCGACGACACCTCCAGCGTATAGGCGGTCGGGATAGGGTCTTCCACGTCCAGCAGGGCCGACACCGAGCGGCTGATGGCGGCACAGTCGTCCACCGTCATGGCGGCACCGTCCTGCCGTTCGGCCATCACCTGGACGACCGGGCGCTGACCGCCCGTTTCGTGCAGGCGCACCACCTCGTAGCCCATGGCGTCCAGCGAGGGTTCGATGATTGCCCGCACCCGCTCCATCCGTGGCGTATCGGGCAGCCGCGATCGACTGCCTGGCTCCGTCTGCTCGGTCATGCCGTGCCGTTGCTGTCCCTGGGTCCGGGGCAGCGGCCCCGCGACTCGCGCCCGGTTCCATGACCCCAAAACAAAAAGGGCGGACCGCAGTCCACCCGATTGCATGAAGCCTGATGGCTCTATACCGGACACACGCTTAGTTATAGGACGTCCGAAACCGGTTGCAAGGCCCTTCACGCGTACCGCGTCGCTCCGCCGCCGCCTGGCCGCCCCCCGGCGCACGCGCGCCCGATGGTCCTGCGACCGGCGGACTGGCTGGGGCGGCAGGATTCGAACCTGCGCATGGCGGTACCAAAAACCGCTGCCTTACCACTTGGCTACGCCCCAACCCATGGCGGCAAGGGGCCGGTTCCACCTCGCTGCGGGGAGCGGACGATAGCCGTGCCGGGGCACCGGTGCAACGCCGACGGATCGCCGCATCGGCGCCGAAATCCGACCCCCGCCGGGCCCTGCCGGGGATCTTCGAGAGGCGTCTTGGGAAACCGTTGCCAGGCGGCCGGGCAAGCACTTACATCTGAAAGTCCCAGCCAGAGTCCAAGCGGAGTGCGTGGCACGGCATGTCGACCGACCGTACCGATCCCGTGGTCCGCGAGACGCGGCCCGAGCGCCCTGATGCCCACCCCGGCCGGGCGGATCGCACGCCGCCGGACCCGGGGGCGTCCCATGCCGACATGCTGGCGGCACTGGACCGCGTCAGCCGTCGGCTCGACCGCGTGGAGGCCGATCTGCAACGCGTTGGCTCGCTGCTTCCGAGCATGCTGGGCAGCGACAGCGAGCTGGCATCCAATCGGCCGGAGCTGAGCGTCCATGCCGGCCTGCCGGAGCGCGTGGCCGCAGATGACGAGGACGCGGACGAGGACGCGGACGAGGATAGCGGCGGTCGCCGCTCGCTCGTGCCCTGGCTGGTGGTGGTGGTGGCGCTCGGGCTGTTCAGCGGCGGTGCCTGGTGGGTGTTCAGCCAGCCCGGCGGCAGCGGCCGTCTCTCCGCGCCGGTGGAAGACACCGATCTGGCGGACGCACCGGGCGGCCAGGAGCAGCCGGTCGCCGCCGCACCGGTGGACGAACCGGCCGCGCCGCTGGACGGACCGCCGCCCGCGGCCAGCCCGACGCCCGACCATGTGGCGGTGGCCGATGGGCCGGTGGCCGGCACGCTGCCTGAGGATGCGGTGCCGGAGGTGGCGCCCGAACCGCCGACTCCCAACTATGCCGCCCTGCCGGACGACGTATCCCAGGAGGTGCGCGACCTCGCCGCCGCGGCGGAAGCCGGCGACGGCATGGCCCAGCACGACCTGGCGAGCTGGTACGCGCTCAATGCCGACCCGCCCGACCTGCCGCGCGCCGCCTACTGGTACGAGCAGGCATCCGACAACGGTGTGGTCAACGCCACCTACAATCTGGGCGTGCTGCTGCAGCGCGGCGATGGGCTGATGCGCGACATGCCGCGGGCCCTGGCGCTGTTCCGCCAAGCCGCCGCGGCCAACCACAGCCACGCCCAGAACGCGCTCGGCCTTGCCTATCTCAACGGTCAGGGGGTGCAGCGCGACCCGGTGGAGGCGGCGACCTGGTTTTCCACCGCCTACGCCAACGGCAATGCCCGCGGTGCCTACTATCTCGGCCGCATCTTCGAGATGGGGGTGGATGGCGCGCCGGACCTGGCCAGTGCTGCGGCCTGGTTCCGCGTGGCGGCGGTGGCCGGCGAGCCCCAGGCGTTGGACGCCCTGGAGCGGCTGGGCGTGCCCCTGGAGCCGGAGCCGACCGCCGTGCCCGTGGGGCCGGTGGCGGCGGTGCCGGTGGACGCCGCGCCGGGCGACGGGGCGGAGGATGCGGCGGCCGCGTCGTCGGTCAACCTGGCCGACGAACAGACCACCGTGGCCGAAGAAACCGTGGCCGAAGATGCCGCCGCAGAGCCGGCGGCGGAGGAAGCGGCAACCGAGGAGATCGCGGCAGAGGACGAGGTCGCGGCCGACGAGACCGCGGCCGAGGCGCCGGCAGCGGAAGACACCGCCACCGCCGGTGCGGCGGCCGACGAGAACGCCGACGATGACCTGTCGCGCGACGAGATCCGCGACATCCAGCGGCTCCTCACCGATCTTAACTACGACCCCGGCCCGGTGGACGGGTTGATGGGCAGCCGCACCGAAGCGGCGATCGCGGAATTCCAGACCGCCCGCGGCCTGCCGGAGACGGGGGAGCCGAGCCAGCGCCTGCTCGACGCCCTGCGCGCCGCGAACCCGTAGCGCCGATTGGCTTGCGGCGGGGGCGGTCCCGGCTCCGCTCAGCCCAGCAGGGGCGCCTCGGCCACCCACCAATCGGCGTGGCGGGCGCGGAGGCGGGCGGCCGCTGCGGCGGCGACGGTGGCATCGGCATAGATCCCGAAGCAGGTGGCGCCGCTGCCGGACATGCGGGCCAGCAGGCAGTGCCGATCGGCGGCCAGCGCCTCCAACGCCTCGGCGACGGCGGGGCACAGGCGGCATGCGGCCGCCGTCAGGTCGTTGCCCCGGCGCTCCAGGGCTTTTGCCAGGGCGGCGGCGTCGGCCGGCGGGTCCGTCAGCGGGTCGGCGGCGGAGAACGGGCCGGTGCGCGCCTTGAACACCGGCGGGGTTTCCAGCGGCACGCCGGGGTTCGCCAGGACCAGCCCGGCGGATGGCAGGGCGGGTGCCGGTCCCAGCACTTCGCCGATCCCGGTCACCGCATGGCGGCGGCCGGCCAGGCACACCGGCACGTCGGCCCCGAGGCCGGGTGCCACCGCCGCCAGGTCTGCGGCGCTCGCCCCCCACAGCCGGCCCAATGCCCGCAGCACCGCTGCGGCATCGGCCGACCCGCCGCCGATGCCAGACGCCACCGGCAAGCGCTTGGTGAGCGCCACATGCACATGGGCCGGCCGGCCGAGCCGTGCCGCCAGGGCGACGGCGGCGCGCAGCACCAGGTTGTCCGGTCCCTCCGGCACCTCGGCCGCGCGTGGCCCGTCGACCGCCAGCGCCGGACCATCGGCCGAGGCCGCCACCGCCACGCTGTCGCCCACCCCGGCAAAGGCGATCAGGCTGTCCACCAGATGGTAGCCGTCCGCCCGCCGCCCGGTGATGTGCAGGTAGAGGTTCAGCTTGGCGGGAGCGAACTCGACGATGGCATCCATGGCGATCCCGATGGCGACGCGGCGGGCCAGCCGGCAAGTCGGTTGACAGCCACCTTTGCGAGCGCAAGCCTTGGCGCCGCGACGTTCACCAAACGCCAGGTGCCGCAGTGCTGCAAGTCCCGCGCGCCGGCACCGAGGGGAGGAAGCCATGCCGTTCCGTGCGCTGATGCTGTCCAAGACCGATGCCGGCCAGTCCGCCGATTTCGTCGAGCTGACCGAGGCCGACCTGATGGAAGGCGACGTCACGGTGCGGGTGGCGGCCTCCACCGTGAACTTCAAGGACGGCCTGGCGATCACCGGCAAGGGGCCGGTGGTGCGCCGCTGGCCGATGATCCCGGGCGCCGATTTCGCCGGCGAGGTGACGGCCTCCACCAGTCCGGACTGGGCGCCCGGCGACAAGGTGATCCTCAACGGCTGGGGGTGCTGCGAAACCCATTACGGCGGCTATGCCGGCATGGCGCGGGTCCCCGGCGGCTGGCTGGTGCCGCTGCCCAGCGCCTTCACGCTCGACCAGGCCATGGCCATCGGCACCGCCGGCTACACCGCGGCCCGCTGCGTGCTGGCCCTGGAACGCTTCGGCCTGATGCCCGAAGCCGGGCCGGTGCTGGTGACGGGGGCGGCCGGCGGCGTCGGTTCCATCGCCATCGTGCTGCTGGCGGCCAAGGGCTACACCGTGATCGCGTCGACCGGCCGGGTGTCGGAAGCCGACTACCTGAAGGGCTTGGGAGCGTCGGACATCATCGACCGGGCGGAGCTGTCGGAAAAGGCCCGGCCGCTGGGCAAGGAAAGCTGGGCGGGCGCGGTGGACGCCGTGGGCAGCCATACCCTGGCCAACGTGCTGTCGCGCACCCGCTACGGCGGCGTGGTGGCGGCCTGCGGGCTGGCCCAGGGGCTCGACCTGCCGGCGACGGTGGCGCCGTTCATCCTGCGCAACGTCACGCTGGCCGGCGTCGATTCGGTCTATGTGGCCAAACCCGACCGGCTGGACGCCTGGGAGATGCTGGCGGAGACCCTCGACACCGCCAAGCTGGACGCGTTGTCCAAGACCATCGCCTTCGACGACGTGGTGGCGGCAGCCCACGACATCATGGCCGGCAAGGTACGGGGACGCCTGATCGTCGATATCGACGGGTAGCGGCCCGAAGGTCCGGGCCGGCCCCGGCGGCCGGTCCCGGTTGGCGACCGATCCTGGCGGCCGATGCTGGCGGCCGATGCTGGCGGCGGGCCGGCGGCTGCAAATCGGCGGGTGACACCGCCGGCCCGATCGTGCTTAACCTATCAGACCGAGAGACAGGGGCGCGCCGTGCCACCGCACGGAGCTGAGAAGGACCCTTTGAACCTGAACCAGGTCATGCTGGCGGAGGGAGTCGCTCACGGTGCGGCTCCCGCCGACCCCTGAGTTCTCCTCCTCCGCCGCGACGGAGGAGAGATGGCAGACCCCGCGATACATCTGGCCAACCTGCGCCGGCAGCCGCCGCTGGTGCACGCCATCACCAACTATGTCGCCATGGACCTGTCGGCCAACGCGCTGCTGGCCGCCGGCGCCGTGCCGGCCATGGTGCATGCCGAGGACGAGGCAGCCGAGTTCGCCGGCATCGCCGATGCCCTGGTGGTGAACATCGGCACCCTGTCGCCGCCCTGGGTGCGCGCCATGGCGGCGGCGGCGGGGGCGGCAGCGGCGGCCGGCCGGCCCTGGGTGCTGGACCCGGTGGCGGCCGGGGCCACCGCCTATCGCCGCACCACCGCCCATAGCCTGCTTGCTCTCACTCCCACGGTGTTGCGCGGCAACGCTTCGGAAATCCTGGCCCTTGCCGGGACCGGCGGGCAGGGCCGCGGGCCGGACAGTGCCGACCCGGTGGACCGGGCCGAAGCGGCAGCCCGCGATCTGGCGGCCGCCCAGGGCTGCATCGTCGCCGTCACCGGCGCCCGCGACTACGTGACCGACGGTGGTGCCGCGCTGCACATCGCCAACGGCCATCCCATGATGTCCAAGGTAACGGCGCTGGGCTGCGCGCTGTCGGCCCTGGTGGCGGCCTTCGTCGGCGGGGCACCGGGTGAGGCGCTGGCAGCCACGGCGGCGGCGCTGGCTTTCGTCGGCGTGGCGGGAGAGCGGGCGGCAGCGGCGGCCGGCGGCCCCGGCAGCTTCCGCGTGGCCTTCCTCGACGCACTCGCCGGCCTCGATGGGCCCAGCCTGGCGGCAGCGGCCAGGATTTCGCCGGCATGACCCGCCGGGTGGCCGACCTGTCGGTCTACCTCGTCACCGATCCGCACGCGTGCCGGCCCCGCGGCGTGGTGGAGACGGTGCGCCAGGCGGTGGCCGGCGGGGCCACCTGCGTGCAACTGCGCGACAAGCAGGCCGATGCCGCCGCCCTCATGGAGACCGCCCGGGCGCTGAAGGCGGTTCTGGCCGGCAGCGGCGTGCCGCTGATCGTCAACGACCGGCTGGAGGTGGCGCGGGCGGTGGGCGCCGATGGCCTGCATATGGGCCAGGGCGACGGCGACCCCGCCGCGGCGCGTGCCGTCCTCGGCCCCCGCGCCATCCTCGGCGTCTCCATAGAGCAACCCGGCCAACTGGCCGCCGTCGACCCCGCCATCGTCGACTACGTGGGCGCCAGTCCGGTCTACGCGACGGCCACCAAGCCCGATCACGCGCCGCCGCTGGGCCTCGCCGGCTTGGCGGCGATCTGCGCGCAAAGCCCGCTGCCGGTGGTGGCGATCGGCGGGCTGGGACTGGTCGATACCGCCGGCGTGCTGGGTGCGGGGGCGGTGGGGCTGGCGGTGGTTACCGCCATCTGCGCCGCCGCCGATCCCACCGCCGCAGCGGCCGCCTTCGCCCGTGCCGTCCGATCCCACCGTGCCGCCACGGCCGCCAACACCGCAAAGGAGACGCTGCGATGATCCGCAACGTGCTGTCCATCGCCGGGTCCGACCCCTCGGGCGGCGCCGGCATCCAGGCCGACCTGAAGACCTTCTCCGCCCTCGGCGTCTACGGCATGGCGGCGATGACCTCGCTCACCGCCCAGAACACCTTGGGCGTGCGCGGCGTGATCCCCGTGCCGGTCGACTTCGTGATCGCCCAGGTCGAGGCGATCTTCGACGACGTGCGCGTGGATGCCGTGAAGATCGGCATGATCTTTAATGCCGAGATCGGTGCCGCGGTGGCCGAGATGCTGGAGCGCCGGCTGCCGCCCCGCCTGGTGCTCGATCCCGTCATGGTGGCGCGCGGCGGCGAGCCGCTGCTCGACCCCGACGCGGTGGCGGTGATCGCCACCCGCTTGCTGCCGCTGGCCGACGTCGTCACCCCCAACCTGCCGGAAGCCGCCGCTCTGTTGGGCGATGCCGCGGCACCGGGCAAGGCGGAGATGGCCGCGGCGGCCCGGCGCCTGCTGGACCTGGGGGCCAAGGCGGTGCTGCTGAAGGGCGGGCATCTCGACGGGGCCGACAGTGCCGACTGCCTGGCCACGGCCGATGGCGTGGCGTGGCTCGACGGGCGGCGCCACCCCACCGCCAACACCCACGGCACCGGCTGCACCCTGTCGTCTGCCCTGGCCGCCCGCCTGGCGCTCGGCGACGACCTGACGGCGGCCGCCCGTGCCGCCAAAACCTATGTGGCGGACGCCATCGCCGCATCCGGGGCGCTTACGGTCGGCCACGGCCACGGCCCCACCCACCACTTGCACACACTCTGGAGATCCCGATGACCGAGCTTTACGCGCGGCTGCGCGCCACCGATCCGGAAACCTGGCGGGCCTATGTGGAGCACGCCTTCGTGCGCGCCCTGGGCGACGGCAGCCTGCCGCGGGCCAACTTCCTCCACTACCTGCGCCAGGATTACATCTTCCTCATCCACTTCATCCGCGCCTGCGCACTGGGCGTGCACAAGACCGACCGCATCGCGGAAATCCGCCAGCTCGCCGGCACGGTGCACGCGCTGTCGGAGTTCGAGATGCAGCTCCATATCCAGACCTGCGCGCGGGCGGGGCTGAGCGAGGCGGACCTGGCGACCACGCCGGAGGAGCCCGAAAACCTCAGCTACACCCGCTATGTGCTGGACCTCGGCCATCGCGGCGACCTCTTGGACATGCTGGTCGCCCAGGCGCCCTGCGTGCTGGGCTATGGCGAGATCGGCCGCCGCCTGGCGGCGGAAACCGGTGGGCCGCCGGCCGGTCATCCCTATGCGGAGTGGATCTCCACCTACGCCAGCGAGGAGTTCCGCCAGGTCGGGGCGGCCCACGAAGCGCTGATGGAGGCGGTGTGCCGCCGGCGCATCGGCCCGGAGCCCTGGACGTCGCCGCGCTGGGCGGAACTGGCAGCCAGTTTCGTCACCGCCAGCCGGCTGGAGGTGGGGTTCTGGGACATGGGGTTGCGCGGCGGCTAGGCCCGCTCCAGGGTGGTGCGCCCCGGTGCCTGCCGCGCCGGGGTGCCGCCGCCACAACGACAGACCTCCGCCATGTCCGCGCGAATTCTCATGTGTCCGCCCGACCACTACGAAGTGGCCTACGCCATCAACCCGTGGATGCACCCCGACGACTGGCGGCCCCATGCCAGCGACCTGGCCGCGGAGTCGCGGCGCGAATGGCAGGCCCTGCGCGCCACCTTCGAAGGGCTGGGGGCGGAGATCGTGCTGGCGGAACCGGTGCCCGGCCTGCCGGACATGGTGTTCACCGCCAACGCCGCGGTGGTGTTCGAGGGCGTGGCGGTGCCGGCGCGCTTCCGCTACCCCGAGCGCCAGGGCGAGGAGCCGGCGTTTGCCCGCAGCTTCGCCGGGCTGGCCGGGGACGGCACCTTGTCGGCGGTGTCCCAGCTTCCCGCCGGGCTGTCGCAGGAGGGGGCCGGCGACTGCATCTGGGACCGCGCGCGAAAACTGTTCTGGGCCGGGTTCGGTCCGCGCTCGGACCGGCAGGCGGCCGATGCCCTGGCCGGCCAGTTCGGCCAGCGCGTGGTGCCCCTGGAGCTGGCGACCGAGGCGTTCTACCACCTGGACACCTGCTTCTGCCCGCTCACCGGCGGCGACATCCTCTACTACCCGGCAGCTTTCACCGACGCCGGCCGGCACACCATCGCGGAGCTGGCGGGCGATCCCGACCGCCTGATCGCCGCCGGACCGGAAGATGCCGAGAAGCTGGGGGTGAACGCCGTCAACCTGGGCCGCGACATCGTTGCCGGGGCGTGCAGCAAGGGGCTTGAGGCGCGGCTCGCCGCCCGCGGCTACCGCGTGCACGTGGTGGCGCTGGATGCCTTCCGGCGGTCCGGCGGCGGCGCCTTCTGCCTCACCCTCAGGCTCGACCTGGACCTGACGACGGCGGAGTAGGGGCCGCTTCAGCGGCGCCGGCCCAGGGCCCGCCGTCCCAGCGCCTTGATATCGGCGGCCACCGCGCCGCCGAGCGCCAGTGCCAGCCCGCCATAGACGGCAGTGCCCACCGCCACCAGGGCCGCCAGCCCCGCCACCTGGAGCGCCAGCCCGCCGTCGAAGGCCGGTGCCAGCAGGCGGGCCAGCAGCGTCACCGCCAGGCCCATGGCGACGGCGGCCACCAGCAAGCGCGGGAAGCGGTGGCGCAGACGCCGGTCGGGGCGCCAGGTGCCCTGGCGGATCTGCGCACGCACCAGCAGCGCCACGTTCACCCAGGCCGACACCGCCGTGGCCAGCGCGATCCCCATATGCGCGATCACCCAGATCAGCGCGAAGCTGAGCGCGATGTTGAGCAGGGTGCAGGCAATGGCGATGCGCACCGGGGTCGCGGTGTCCTGGCGGGCGAAGAACGCCGTCGACAGCACCTTCACCAGGATATAGGCGGGAATGCCCAGCGCGTAGGCGGCGAGTGCCGCGGCCGTCTGCACCGTTGTCGCGGCATCGAAGGCGCCGCGTTCGAACAATACGGTGAGGATCGGCCCCGGCACCGCCATCAGCGCGAAGCCGGCCGGCAGCGCCAGCAGCACGCCGTACTCCAGCGCCCGGTTCTGGGTGGCCAGTGCCGCTTCGGGCCCGGTGCCGGCGGCCTCCGCGGCGATCTGGCGCGACATCAGCGGCAGCAGGGCCGTGCCGATGGCGATGCCGATCACCCCCAGGGGCAACTGGTAAAGCCGGTCGGCGTAGTAGAGGTAGCTGATCGCTCCGGTGGGCAGCAGCGAGGCCAGCAGGGTGTCGAAGAACAGGTTGATCTGCATGACCCCGGCGCCCAGCGCGCCCGGCCCCATCTTGCGCAGCAGCAGCCCGAAGCGCGGGGTGGGGCGGGGCAGGCGGAGATGCAGGCGCACGCCGGCACGCTGGGCCCAGTAGGCCATCCACACGAGCTGCACCCCTCCGGAGACGGCAACGGCGTAGCTCAGCGCATGCCCGGCCGTCTCCAGCACGGGAGCGACCACGAGCAATGCGGCGATCAGCGTCAGGTTGAACAGCACCGGCGCGCTGGCGAAGGGGGCGAAACGGTCGCGCGCGTTGAGCACGCCGCCCAGCAGCGCCACCAGGGCCATCAGCAGCAAATAGGGGAAGGTGATGCGGGTGAAGGTGACGGCGGCGCCGTAGCGCACCGGGTCTTCGGCGAAGCCGGGCGCGATCACCGGCACGATCCAGGGCATGGCGGCCATCGCCACCACCGTCAGCGGCACCAGCACCGCGATCATCCAGGCGAGCGCGTTCTCCGCGAACCGGTCGGCGCTGCGGGCGCCGTTGGTTTCCAGCTCGGCGGAATAGAGCGGCACGAAGGAGACGCTGAACGCCCCCTCGGCGAACAGCCGGCGGAACAGGTTGGGCAGCTTGAGCGCTACGAAGAAGGCATCGGCGATCGGCCCCGCACCCAGGATGCCGGCGGTGAGGATGTCGCGCACGAAGCCGGCGACGCGGCTGACCAGGGTAAGGCCACCGACGGTGGCCATGGCGCGGACGAGGGACATGCCGGGGCACTTTGCAATCGAGCCGGACCGGCTTTTCCCCGCCGGGCCACCCGAGCGGGCCGGACGCGAATCAGCCCACCCATGGGTGTAGCGCGCCGATGCGGCGCCGACGAGGGGCGTTTCGCGGTGATTTCGCGCCGAACCTGCAGCCGCACGGTTGCCGAAGGCCCTCGCCGGCACCACAGTCAGGCCATGGAAAAAACGTGTGAGACCGTCACCTACTACAACGGCGCCTGCCCGGTGTGCCGCGCCGGCATCGCCCAGACGCGCCGCGAGGCCGAAGCCAAGGGGGCGGACGGCATGGCGTGGATCGACGTGGCGGAGGACCCGAGCGTGCTCGCCCCCCTGGGGCTGGAGCTCGACCCGGTGAAGAAGCGCCTGCACGTGCTCGATGCCGACGGCAACATGCAGATCGGCGTGGACGCGGCGATCACCCTGTGGCGGGCGATCCCCGGCCAGGGCTGGAAGGCGCGGGTGATCTCGACGCCCGGCATCTATCACCTGGCGCGCCTGTGGTACGACCACGCGCTGGCCCCGGCCCTGTTCTGGTGGAACCGCCGCAACGGGCGGTAGAGATTGTTGTGAGCAGTCTTCGCCGTCCCGCTCCCCCACCCGACCGCCCAATAGTTTACAATGGCTTGGGTGGTCGGGTGGGGGAGCAGGACGGCACCGACTCCAAAGATAATCTACTGGTTGGCCGTCGACGCTCCCAGCACGCCGCCATAAATCCCCACCGCCAGACCCGTGCCGATCACCGCCGGCCATTCGCGGTCCTCGACATTGAGGTAGGGGTCGAGCGGCTGGTAGGTGCCGGCCGCTTCCAGCCGGGCGGAGTAGTAGTCCGCCAGCGCCTGGGCATAGACGCGGGTTTGCGGCGAATCGGCGTCGCCGCCGTCGCCCACATAGATCCGAAGCGCGCGGTTGACCTCCCGCTGCACCACCAGCGAGGCGCCGTCGTAGAGCCGCACCCGGCGCAGCATGAATTCCGCCGCGGCGTGCTCGTCCGCGTCGCCCAGCGCATCGGATGCGGTGCGCAGACCGAGCCAGGCGTCCTCGGACTCCGGCCAGGCGAGCCCGGCTTCGCGGTAGCCGGCCAGGGCGGTGGCGGTATCGCCGCGGGCCGCTGCGGCATCGGCGTCGGCCACCAGGGCTGCGGCACGGCCGCGGTCGAACCCGGTCACGCTCACCACTTCGGTCTCCGCCACGCTGATCGGCCGCGGCGGCAGCAGCTCGCAGCCGGCCAGGGCCAGGGCGGCAAGAGCCGCCAGGGTGGGCCGCAGCAGCAAAGCGGGCATGGCGGGGAGCCTCACGTCTCGGGATAAAGCCGGCCGGGGTTGAGCACGCCCGCCGGATCGAAGGCCGATTTCAGCCGGGCGATCACGGTGGCGAGGGCGCCCGTGGGCGGCGCCTGGAAGGGGATGGCGGCACGTACGCCATCGGGCGCGCGCACCAGCATGGCCGTACCGCCGGCCGCTTCGGCCGCCCCGCGCACCACCGACGCCGCAGCGTCCTCGCCGGCTTCCAGCGACAGCCAGACGAGCCCGCCGCCCCAGTCGTACAGCACGTCGGGCAGCAGGTCGGCGAGGCGCGCCACCACCTCCGGACCCGCCGTGGGCTTGACGGAGATGCGCCAGACGGCCCGGTCCGGCGGCCCGGCCAGGGCCCGTACGTCCCGTACCTCCGCCCAGGCGGCGGCGCTGGCGTCGTCGTCCAGCACGTCGATCTGGGCTGCGGTTTCCAGATGGTCGGTCAGCTCGCCCACCCGATAGTCGATCGACTCGGCAAACCCGCCCAGCCGCAGCAGCGTGGCCGCCCCGTCCGTCAGCGCCGCCACCTCAGAGCGCGCCGCGATGGCGGCCGGCAGGTGGGCCGCCCCCGTCACCTCGTAGGGGCTGGCGAGCGCCAGGGACATCAGCGCCCGCGCGTCGCCGTCGCCGAGCCCGCGCACCGCCAGCGTGGCCATGCGCCGCGGCGTCGGCAGCACCTTGAAGGTGACCTCGGTCAGCGCCCCCAGCGTGCCGAAGCTGCCCACCGTCAGCTTGGTAAGGTCGTAGCCGGTGACGTTCTTCATGACGCGGCCGCCCGAGCGGATGGCTTCCGCCCGCCCCGTCACCATCTCCACGCCGATCAGCGAGTCGCGAATGCCGCCGCCGGCGATGCGCGCCGGTCCGGCAAAGCCGGTGGCGACGGCCCCGCCGATGGTGGGCTCGCCCGCACTGCCCAGCAGCGTGCGCAAGTCCGGCGGTTCGAACAGCAGGCCCTGGCCCTTTTCCGCCAGGGTGGCCGCCACCTCCGCCAGCGGCGTGCCGGCCCCCACGGTGATGTAAAGCTCGGTCGGGCTGTACTGGCGCACGCCCATGAGCCCGCGCAGGCTCACCGTGCGGGCATTGCCGGCGACCGGCCGGCCGAGCCCGCGGCGGGTGCCGGAGCCCATGAGGTCGAGCGGCGTGCCATCCGCGGCGGCGGCGCGCACGATGTCGGCGAGCGCGTCCGGCGTCTCCGGTGCCAGGGGCTGGCGGCCGGCGGCATCGGGGGCCACGGCCGGCTACTCCGCCGCCGCGGCGGGCGCGGCGTCCGCCCCCAGCCGGCCGACGCGGGCCGACAGCGGGAAGATCTTGTGGGGATTGAGTAGCCAGGCGGGATCGAACACGTCCTTCACGCGGCGCTGCTGTTCCAGCTCGGTCTCGGTGAACTGGTAGGTCATGAGGTCGCGCTTCTCCACGCCCACCCCGTGCTCGCCGGTGAGGCAGCCGCCCACATCGACGCACAGCTTGAGGATGTCGGCCCCGCAGTTCTCCGCCTTTTCCAGGTCGCCGGCCTTGTTGGCGTCGTACATGATCAGCGGGTGCAGGTTGCCGTCCCCGGCATGGAAGATGTTGGCCACCTCGAAGCCGTAGCCGTCGCAGATCTCGCCGATGCGCTTCAGCACGCCGGGTAGCTGGCCGGTGGGGATGGTACCGTCCATGCAGTAGTAGTCGGGCGAGATGCGGCCGACCGCGCCGAAGGCGGACTTGCGGCCCTTCCAGATGATCTGGCTTTCCGCCTCGCTGGTGGAGATGCGCAGATAGCTTGGGTTGTGGCGCTGGGCGATTTCCTTGATCCAGCCGAGCAGGCGGTCGACCTCCTCGTCCGACCCCTCGACCTCGACGATCAGCAGGGCTTCCACGTCCAAGGGATAGCCGGCATGGACGTAGGCTTCCGCCGCGTGGATCGCTGGCTTGTCCATGAATTCCAGGGCCACCGGGATGATGCCGGACGAGATGATGGCATCCACACAGGCGCCGGCCGCTTCGTTGCTGTCGAAGCCCATGAGGATGGGCCGCGCACCTTCGGGGCTGTGCAGGATGCGCACAGTGATTTCCGTGACGATCCCCAAGGTCCCTTCCGAGCCGGTGAACAGGCCCATCAGGTCGTAGCCGCCACCGTCCAGGTTGGGGCCGCCCAGGCGCACCACCTCGCCGTCCGGCAGCACCACCTCCAGGCCCAGCAGGTTGTTGGAGGTGACGCCGTATTTCAGGCAGTGGGCGCCGCCGGAATTCATCGCCACGTTGCCGGCGATGGTGCAGGCGATCTGGCTCGACGGGTCCGGCGCGAAGAAGAAGCCCTCGTGCTGTACGGCCGTGGTGATGGCCATGTTGGTCACGCCGGGTTGCACGGTGGCGGTGCGGTTGGCGAAGTCCACATCGACCACGCGGGTCATCTTGGAAATGCCGATGACCACCGAATCGGCGAGCGGCAGGGCACCGCCGGCCAGCGAGGTGCCGGCACCGCGCGCCACCGAGCGGATGCCGTTCATATGGCAGTAGCGCATGATGGCGGAGACCTGTTGGGTGGTTTCCGGCAGCACCACGATCATCGGCATCTGCCGGTAGGCGCTGAGCCCGTCGGTCTCGTAGGCCCGCAGTTCATCCTCTGCGGCGATCACCATGTCGGGCGCCGGCAGCAGGCTGCGCAGGTCGGCCGCGATCTGTGCGCGTCGCGCCAACACCGCCGCGTTGGGTTCTGGCATCTGCATGGGCCGGTCCTCCACTGGCGTCCGCCGGCCGCCCGGATGGGGAGTGCGGCCGGGGCACGTCGTTTGCGTGTGTTTGCGCCACAGTTTGCCGGATTTGCCGGCGCCGGGCCAGCGGCTCGCGGTGGGGCAGGGAAGGCCGGCGCAGACCGACCCGAGCAACCTTCTACCGCCAGGGATCGGCCGGCCGCGGGGCGCTGGCGGACCACTCGCCGGGGAGGCCGGGAGTGCCGGGCGCCGGGGCGATGGCGAACCCGGCGATGGCGGCCCGGAGACGGAGCGCTTCCTGGCCGGTGACGGCGGGCGAATGCAGGCCCAGCGCTTGCCCTTCGGCGGTGAGGGCAACGGGCAGCGGCGCGAACGTGATGTCGAGAACCACCCACGGCCTTGTGGCGGATCCGTAAACCGTGGCTGTCGCGCCCAGGCCGTCGAAACTCTCCAGCGTCAGGGTGCCGAGCGGTGCGGCCTCCGCCAGCTCGGCCGCCGGCCGGGCGGCCGTGATGTGGAGGTCCGCCAGCAGGGATGCCAGGCGCTCGGGATCGAGCATCGCCGCCACCAGCCGGTCGGCCGGGGCGTCGGTGTCCAGCGCGAACGCCGCGCCCGGCCGCGGGCGGCGCCAGACCAGCGGCGGCTCGCCGGCTTCGGTCAGCGCCAGCCGGGCGATGCGGGTGGGCGCCACGGCGGCGATGGGCTGGGCCAGCCAGTCGACCGGGCTTTCGGGCAGGACGACGCCGCCATCGGTCAGCCAGGTTCGGCCATCGCCGGTGCGGACATAGCGGCCGGGGGTGCCCTCCCAGGTGCCGGTGCGCTGCCGGTCGCCGAGCACGAGATCCGCCACGGGCTCGCCCGCCGCGTCCAGCAGGCGCACGCCCACCGCGTCGCTGCCGGGGCCGGGATCGTCCAGGCCCAGCAGGGCGTAGCGCTGCGGCCGGGCAGTGCGGGGGCCGAGGCGATTGAGGGCCGCCAGTTCCACCAGCAGCCGGTCGACCGCGCCGGCGACGGCCGGGTAGTCGCCGAACTCGGCGATCTGCCAGCCGCCTTCGCCGTCGCGCCGGACGGTCCAGGCGGCATCGCCGCGCGCCACCGCCACCGTGGCCACCTGGTCCAGGTGCCCGGCCAGTCCGGGCAGCAGCGGGCCGGTCGCCTCCGCCACGCGCGCCTGCGGCCCGCCGGTGACGAGCCAGGCCCAGGCCGCCACGGCCAGGACGGCGAGCACAAGGGCACTGCGCGGCCCGGTCATGCGCGCCTCCGCCCGATCGGCGGCAGCCGGCGCCAGCGGCGCGCTCCCATGGCCAGGAGGGCCAGCAGGGCGACGGCGACCACCGGGGCGGCCAGCACCGAAGCGGCCACGCCGCGCTCCACCCGGTCGAGATCGCGGTTCAAGGCCAGGCGCACCGCCCGCAGCTCCTGGCGGGTCTCCACCAGGCGGCGGCGCAGCTCCGCGCGCGTTTCGCCGAGATGGTCGGTCAGCGTCGCCGGATCGGCGTCGGGGTCGGCCGACAGGCGGCGAAGCTGGTCCTCGGCTTCGGCCAAGTCGGCCAACAGGGCAGCCTCGCGGTCCCGATAGTCCGCCTCGGCGGCCTGGCGCAGGCTTTGAAGCCGGGTGAACGGTCGCTCGCCGATGGTGCGGGCGTAGAGGCCCGACAGGTCGACCAGCCCCAGCCGGTCATCCAGCACGTTGGCGATCCAGGCGGCGTTGTCGGTGACGGGGGTCCAGCCGTCTTCGGTGGGCACGGTCCAGAAGCGGTCGTCCAGCAGGTCGGTGTCGGCGATCACGGTGAGGTCGAGCCTGTCGGTGCCGGCCTGCCAGTCTTCGGGCACGGCATCGCCACCGGGCGGACCTTCGGGAAAGGCGCTCACCGCCTGGCCGGTGAGGTGCACTGCCAGCACCGCGGGCGCCGCCTGGGGGGTGTGGCCGGCGAGCAGCGCGCGCGGGTCCGGTGCCACGGCGATCCGCGGCACCGCGATGGGGCCGGCCTGCGGACCGGCGGTGACGAGGGGGGCATTGTCGGGCGTGGCGTCCGGCGCCACCTCGATCAGTCCCGCGCTGGCGACGGAGAGGGTGTCTACGCCGGCCGCCAGCCGCGCCGGCCCGCCGAGCGCTGCGGCGCCGAGGTCGAGCCACGGCAGGTAGCGCACCGGATCGTGGCGGCCGTTCCGGCCCAGGTCCACCTCCACCGCGGCGGCGGGATCGCCCACCACCTGGCGGGCCACCAGGTCGATGCCGAGGCTGGCGGCGAGCGGCCCGAGCCCGCTGGCAGCCGGCGCGAACAGGCGTTGGGACGGCCGGCGCAAGGCCACGGCCTCGGAAAATGGGTCGACGTACAGCACCACCGGCAGCCCCGCCATCAGCGCCTGGTCGAGGGCGGCCCAGGCGGTGGCGGAGAACCCGTCGGGGTGGACGACCATCAGCCCATCCAGGCCCTCCGGGACGCGGTCAAACTGCGCCGGGTCGAGCGACACCAGGTCGTAGGAGGCACCCAGCACCTGCCAGATCGCCCAGGGCGCGCCGCCCATATCGGGGTCGCCAGCCAGCGGCAGGGTGGAGACGACGCCGATGCGCGGCCGGCCGGGCCAGGCGAGGTCGCGCAGGCGGCGGGTGACGACATAGTCCAGGTGGCCGGCGAGATCGGGCGTGATCAACGGCATCACCCGCACGTCGTCGACGCTGTTGGCCGCCACCAGGCCGAGGAACAGCGCCTGGCCGCCGGGTCCCGCCGCCGGCACCAGGCCGTCCGCCACCGCTGCGTCTTCCGAAGCGTCGAAGGGTTCGGCCAGCACCTCGCGCACGCTGAGCCGGCCGGCGGAGGCCGCCTCGTAGGTGTCCAGCAGCTCGCGCACCCGCCGGGCGGTACGCGCGACGGCCGGCACGCCGCGGCCGACGCCTTCGGAATAGGTCAACGTGAGGCGCACCGGCTCGTCCAGGCTGGCCAGCACATCACGGGTTTCCGGTGCCAGGGCGTGGCGCCCGTCGTGCGTCAGGTCGAAGCGCTGGGTGAGCCCGGCCGACGCCAGACCCAGGGCCACCGCGAGCGTCGCCGCGGCGATCCCGGCCAGGGGTGCGGCGACCCGGCCGGCGGAGCCTGGCGCGTTGGGACCGATGGCCAGTCGCGTCAGGTAGCCGAAGAGGACGATCAAGATCAGCGGCAGCAGCCCGGCGCGCAGCTCCACCAGGCCGCGGGCGAAGCTCTCCTCCGCTGCGGCGAGGCTGAGATCGGCGGCGGCATCCACCAGATCGGGCGGCAGCGACCCGCTGGCCAGCCCCAGTGCCCGCAGGGTCCCGGCCGCCGTCAGCGCCAGGGCGAGGCCGGCTCCGAGCACGAAGGCCACGACGGGGCTGCGGGCGAGCGCACTGGCGAAGCCGCCGATGGCCAGATAGGCACCGGCCAGCAGCCAGGCGCCGAGATAGCCGGCGAGCGCCATGCCGGGATCGGGATCGCCCAGCCAGGCGGCGGCCAACCACAAGGGCGTGGTGAGCGCCAGACTGACGGTGAGCACCGCCCAGGCGGCGGCGAGCTTGCCCAGCACCAGGGCGGTGGCCGGCACCGGCAGGCTGCGCAGCAGCTCCCAGGTGCCGCCCAGGCGCTCGTCGGCCCACAGGCGCATGGCCAGCGCCGGACAGATCACCGCCAGCACCCAGGGCTGGGCGGCGAACAGCGGGGCCAGGTCGGCGGTGCCGCGCTCCAGCCAGTCGCCCACCTCCAGCGCCAGGGCCAGCGAGCCCACGGCGTGGGCCAGCAGCACCACGGCGGTGGCGGGGCTGGCGGCGTAGGCGGTGAGTTCGCGCAAGCCCACCGCGGCGAACCCGCAGAGCCAGCGGCGGATCGGGCGGAGGACGCCCCTCACGGCCGCCCGCCGAGGGTCAGTTCGGCAAACAGGTGGTCGAGCCGCCCGGCCGGGGCCGCCGCCAGCATGTCGGCCGCCGGCATGTCGACAACCAGCCGGCCCGCCGCCATCACCAGCACGCGGGTGGCGAGCGTCTCCACCTCCTCCAACAGGTGGGTGGAGACCAGGATGGCCCGGCCGGGTGCCAGGGTGCGCAGGCTGGCGCGCAACTGGCGCTTCTGGTTGGGATCGAGACCGTCGGTGGGCTCGTCCAGCACCAGGGCCGGCGGGTCGGGCAGGAGCGCGCAGGCGAGCGCCACCCGCCGCCGTTCGCCCTTGGAGAGTGTGCCGCACGGCCGGTCGATCAGCGCCGCCAGGTCGAGCCGGCCGCTCACCCGGTCGCGCGCGTCGGCCCCGCGCGCGCCGGTGAGCCCGTGGGCGCGGGCAACGAAGCGCAGCAGCCCGCGCGGCGTCATCTCGCCGTAGAGGGGAGCACCTTCCGGCAGGTAGCCCAGCTTGGCGAGCGCCGCCACCGGGCGGGCTTCCACGTCGAGGCCGCCGAGGCGCACCCGCCCCGCACTCGGTGCCAGCAGCCCCCCCAGCATGCGCAAGGTGGTGGTCTTGCCGGCGCCGTTGGGGCCGAGCAGGGCGACGATCTCGCCCGCCGCCACGGCGAAGGACACACCGTCTACCGCGCGCACCGGGCCGAAGCGTCGGGTGAGCCCCTTGGCTTCGATCAGCGGCGCCACGGACGGCCGCTCCGGCTGTGGGGGCGGCTCAAGCCACCGTGTGTCGCAACAGGTGCGGTCTGTGTCACACTCCCCCCCGAGGATGCGTTGCGGCCCCGCACGCATAGACCGGAGACCCGCGGACCCGCAATGACCCACACGATCGACCGCCTGCGCCTCGGCAGCGGCCTGGTGCTGTTGGCATTCGTTACGTGCCACCTGCTGAACCATGCGGCGGGCATCGTTTCGCTCGCCGCCCAGGAATGGGCGCGCCACCTGCACCATGCCATCTGGGGCGAATGGCCGGGGCTGGTGGTCCTGGGCACGGCGACGGTGGTGCATGTGGCCATCGCGCTGCGGGCGATCTACATCCGCCGGTCGCTGCGCCTGGCCGCCTTGGAATGGAACCAGCTCCTGCTCGGCCTGGCCATCCCGCTACTGCTGGTGGGCCACGCGCTGGGCACCACGGTGAGCGAGACCCTCTACGGCGTCGAGCCGACCTATCCCTACGTGCACGCGTCGTTCTGGCTGGTCGACCCGTGGGTCGGCATCCAGCGCATCGCGCTGCTGGTGATCGCCTGGGTGCACGGCACCATCGGCATCTACTACTGGCTGCGCCTGAAGCCGTGGTTCCGCCGGGCGGCGCCCTACTTGCTGGCCGCCGCGGTGCTGGTGCCGGCCCTGGCGCTGGCCGGGGTGGTGTCCACCGGCATCGAGGTGACGGCGCTGGCCCGCCAGCCCGGCTGGGTGCGCCAGTTGATGCAGGACATTCACTACGATGCCGCGGCGGCGGAGTTTGCCGAGGACGGCGAGCGGGCCGGCCAGATTGCCTTCCTCGTGCTGGTGATCGGCACGGTGGCGGCCCGCGCGGTGCGCCAGGCGCTGGTGGCGCGCAGCCAGCGGCCGATGCTGCGCTACCCCGGCGGCCGCCAGGTGCCGATCCAGCCGGGCGCCAGCGTGCTGGAGATCAGCCGCACCGAAGGCATCGCCCATGCTTCGGTGTGCGGCGGCCGCGGCCGCTGTTCCACCTGCCGGGTGCGGGTGTCCGGAGGGGCGGAGCACCTGCCGCCGCCCAACAGCCAGGAAAGTCGCGTGCTCGCCCGCATTGCGGCCCCGCCGGACGTGCGGCTGGCCTGCCAGATCCGCCCCACCCGGTCGTTGGAGGTGGTGCCGCTGCTGCCCGCCACCGTCACCGCGGAGGCCGGGTTCCGGCGGCCCGCCTACCTGGCGGGCCAGGAGCGCGAGCTGGCGGTGATGTTCACCGACCTGCGCGGCTTCACCCAACTGTCGGACGGCCGCCTGCCGTTCGATGTGGTCTACCTGCTGAACCGCTATTTCGCCGCCATGGGCGGGGCCGTGGAGCAGGCCGGCGGGCGTGTCGACAAGTTCATCGGCGACGGCGTGATGGCGCTGTTCGGGCTCACCGATCCGCCCCAGGAAGCCTGCCGCCAGGCGCTGACGGCCGCCCGCACCATGGGCGCGGCCCTCGACATGCTGAACCGCGACATGGCCAACGACTTGCCGGCGCCGCTGCGTATGGGCATTGGCATCCATGCCGGCCCGGTGATCGTCGGCGAGATGGGCCATGGCCTGGCCAAGCAGCTCACCGCCATCGGCGACACGGTCAACGTCGCCAGCCGGCTGGAGGGCCTGTGCAAGACGCTGGGCGTGGCGATGGTGGTGTCGGACCACGTGGCCGCCATCTCCGGCTTGCCGTTCGATGGCTTCGAGCGGCGCGAGACGGAAATCCGCGGCGTCGATGCAGCCCTGGCGGTACGCCTGGTGGCCGACCCGCGGGAGCTGCCGCAGGTGTGATGCGGGCCAGCTCCCGGCAGGCCGGTACCGCCTGGACTGGCGGTCAATACGGCGTTACGCGGCCTTGGCCGTCGCGGTGTCCACCGTCGCCGCAACGGTCTTGGCGACCGGCTTGGCGATCACGCCCAGCGGCAGCACGGTGCGGCCATAGACCTCGTTCAGCACCTGGGCGAGGCCGGCATAGATGGCCGAGGCACCGCACACGATGCCCTCATAGCCGGTGATGGTGCCGATCACCGCGCTGCCGGTAAGGTCTCTGAGCGCCAGCAGGAAGAACAGCGCCGCCAGCAGCCCGAACACGGCCTGCAGGGCGCGGCTGATCTTCAGGGTGCCGACGAACAGGGCGGCGGTGAACAGCCCCCACATGATGAAGTAGGCGGGCATCTCCACCGCCCCCGGCGCGTCGCCCAGCCCCAGCGTCGGGAACACCAGGATGCCAGTGAGCGACAGCCAGAAGAACCCGTAGGACACGAAGGCGGTGGTGCCGAAGGTGTTGCCCTTCTGCCATTCCATGATGCCGGCGATGATCTGGGCGAGGCCGCCGTAGAAGATGCCCATGCCGAGGATCATGGCGCCGAGGGTGAACCAGCCGGCGTTGTGCATGTTCAAAAGCACGGTGGTCAGGCCGAAGGCCAACAGCCCCAGGGGGGCGGGGTTGGCGGTGTGGTCCTTCAGATCCACATCCATGGCCTCGTCGACCATGGCCAGACGTACGGGTTCGCTTTCCGGGGTTTGGCGAGGAAGTTCGACGACGTTCATGGCACGTCCTCCTCTCGACCGCCGACCCGGATGCCCGGGGGTCTGCTCAAGGAGCCTGCCGGAGCGCTGCCGGCATGCGGGCCGGTCGTCCGCGCGCAAATGCGCTTATGTGCATGTTGCGCTGCGGCTATGGCAGAACAAGGGCTTGGCTGCGCATTTGTTGCGACGCAGCGGTGCGGAGACGCGACGGCAGAGGGCGGCGCGGCGGGGGGCGAAATTTCCCTCTCAAACGATACTTGACTCTGCGAATGATTATCATTTACACCCTATCCCCAGGCGTCGCCTTGTCCGCGCAACGCCTTCCGCGGGGTCCAGGGATATCTGTCCGGGTCCCTTGGATACCGCGGGAACCGTACCCTCTCCCGGGGTCGGGGCCGGCCGTTCCCGCGACGGTCGGCCCCATTCGGTTTCGGGGCAATCCCGCCTGAGCCGAGGGCCGTCATGACGGCGTGACGGCAAGCTCACGACAGCGCTTGGCCGGGCGAAACCCAAGGCCAATTCGGTGGGGATACGGAGTCGGGCCGACGGTCAGCCTTCCAGCAGCCCGGCGAGGACGCCGCGGGCCTCCAGATCGGTGAATTTGCCGTCGCCCGCCAGGCGGCCGGCCTTGAGCACGATCACGTGGTCGAAGCTGCGCGCCAGGTCCGCGCGGTGCGGCGCCCAGATCAGCCCGCGGCCCGCCATCGCCGCGTCCACGGCGGCGTGCACCTTCTCCTGGGACGAGCGGTCGAGCAGCGAGGTGGCGTTGTCGAGGATCAGCACCTCCGGGCGCTTCATCAGCGCGCGGCCCAGCGACAGCTTCTGGCGCTGCTGCGGGTTGAGGCGGCCGCCGCCGATCCCCACCGGGTCGTCGAGCCCGACCGCCATGATGGGCTCGCGCAGTTCGCATTCCTCCACCACGGAGATGATCAAAGCCTGCACCTTGTCCCACGCGTTGGAGCGGCCGTAGCGCACCTTCCCGAACAGCAGGTTGTCCTGGATGGTGGCGGTGGCGGTGTAGCGCTCGGCATCGAACAGCGACACCGAGGCGCTGAGGGCCGGCGGCAGGTCGCGGGCGAACACGTCGCGCGCTTCCAGCAGGCGGGCCTGCAACTCCGGGCCGATCAGGTCGAGGCGGTGGCGGCTGACGATCAGCGCGAAGGGGATCGACATGAGCAGCCGCTTGGCGGCGTCCGGCAAGGCGTCCACCCCGTCGCGCTGGGCGGCGGCGACGATCGGCTGGTAGCTCGGCAGGTCGTCGGATGCGATGAAGCTGTACTGATCGAAGAACGGGTGGCCCGGCGGCAGGTCGGCGAACAGCTCGATGATGGTCGACGCGGCGGCGAGGCCGATCTTCAGGAAATCCTCCGTCAGCCCCGTAGCGTCCAGCACATGGCGCATGTGGGGATGGCCGGCCAGATCGGTGCCGGCGAATTCCGGCCCCACGGGGGTGCCGAAGATCACGTTTTCCGCCACCGAAGCGCTTTCGTTGTAGCGGCTGCGGTCGAACAGCTCCACGAGATCGGCCAGGGTGGGATCGGCCAGGCGGGCGCGCATGCGGCGGCGCGCCTCCAGCACCTTGTCCGCCAGGTCGGGACTGGTGGCCGCATCGATGGTGCCGTTTAGGCCCATGCGGAAGATGTCCTGGCCAAGGTCCACCTGCTGCACCACCGCCAGCGCTCGGGCTTGCAGGTCGGCCGGTCCGGCGGCCCCGGCGGCGGCGTAGTCGATCCAGTCGGCGTCGTAGTCCAGTTCCATGTTGCCCGTCAGCCGGGCGTTGGTGATGCGCCGTTGCTGTTCGGCGCGCAGCACCTCGTCGATCTCCTGCGGCGTCGCCGGCCGGCGCTGCAGCGCATAATAGAGGTTGTCGCGCCAGCTACCGGTGAACACGATGCCCGCCGGCCCGACATAGGCGAAGCGCCGCCCGGTGATCGATTCGGCCAGGTCCGCCAGGTCGTGCTCGCCCAGGCGGACGCGGCCGCTGGTGGGCAGCAGCAGGCGGGCGATGATCTGCATGAACTCGCTGCGGCCCGACGAGCCGTCGCCCAGCACCGCGGTGGTGCGGGTGAGGTCGAGGGTCGTCGTCACCGCGTCGAGCAGCGCGTGGCCGGAGTCGTCCGTCAGGGTCACCGAGACCAGCGACATCCGGGGCGGCAGCGGGCCGTCCAGGTCGGTGTCGGCGATCACCTGGTCGGCGTCCTGCAGGTCGGCCGGCATGAATTGCTCGACCACCTGGTCGTACTTGATCCGCACGTCTTCCACCTGCTGATAGTAATTCAGCAGCTCGCGCCATGGTCCGGACAGGTCCTTGTAGGCAGCCAGCACCGCCACCAGCGCACCGAAGCTCAACTCGCCGACAATCACGAAATAACCGCCGATGGCATAGAAAAAGAACGGCGTGAGCTGATTGAGGAAGTTGTTGAGAAATTTGATGAAGAACTTGCGCCGGTAGATTTCCAGGCGAATGTCGTAGAGGCCGCCGAGGCGATGGGAGATTTCCGCCAGATGGCGCGGCGCGGTGCCGTGGGCGTGGATGTCCTGGATGCCGCTGGCGGTTTCGCCGATGCGGTCGGCCACCTGGCGGATGGTGCGCACGCGGCGCTTGCCGAGCTGGTTCACATGGTACTGCAGCTTGGGGATCACCCAGGCCTGCACCGGGTAGAGCGCGATGGCCGCCAGCCCCAGGAAGAAATCCTGCACGAAGATGAAGAACAGGTAGACCAGCAGCGTGCCGCCCTGGAACACCGGCAGCGCGAAGGCATCGCCGCCGAAGCCGCCGATGGGCTCCACCTCGCCGGTGATGATGGGGATCATCTCGTTCTGCGACACCCGGCGGAAATGCGGCAGGCGGAAGCGCAGGATGCGGAAATAGAGGTCGTGGCGCAGGCGCCGCAGCAGCCGTTCACCGACGATGCCGCGATAGACGTTGATGTAGTATTTGAAGGCCCCGTTCAGGCAGACCAGGAACAAGAACAGGCCCGACAGGACCATCAGATAGGTGATCTGCCCGAACTCGAAACCCAGCAGGCTCACCGGGAAGTCGCCCGGTTCGCCGCCGATCGCCTCGTCGACGATGATGGCCGGCAGGTCCAGCGAATAGTAGAGGAACGGGAAGGACCCGATGGTGGCCAGGGCGATCAGGATCTGTTGGCGCTTGGAATAGTGCCAGATGAAACCGAAAATGTTGCGGTCCAAGGATCGACCCCGTGTGCACGGCGCCGGACCCGCCGGGCACGGCCGGTCACCGAAGAAACGTGGATAGGTCTTCAGCGGCGTTTGCCACAGGTCCGGTCATTGCCCGCGCCGTCGCGGCGGCGCCGACCGCCGGGCGGGAACAGGCGCGCGCCGGCGCAGGATATCGTGATCGCCGGCCGCGGCAAACTGCGCGATGGCGGGTGGGTAGCGGCGGTGCCCGGCTGGCCGCGGACCGCTTATTCCGGCGTCGGCGGAATCGGCGTGATCAGCCCCAGGGCCGCCCCCATGGGATCGGCCAGCACGGCGATACGGCCGATGGTGGGAATGTCGAACGCCGGCGCCAGCACCTGGCCGCCGGCTTCCACCGCCTTGGCCACCGCGGCATCCACATCGGGCACGCTGACGTAGCTCAGCCAGTGGGAGGGGATGCCCTCCCATTGCGGGCCGTCCATGGCCAGCATGCCCGCCACTTCGCCGTTGCCGTTGCTGTAGAGGTGGTACTCGCCCTGGCCCGCGGGGCTGGGCATGGTCCGGCGCGTCCACCCGAGGGCCGCGGCGTAAAAGGCGGCTGCAGCCTCCGGATCCGGGGTCGCCAGCTCGGTCCACACGATGCGTCCGGTGTTCGCCATCTGCCCCTCCGTTTCGATGGTTTGACCCGCCCGGCGCCCATGGGGGCAGGTTTGCCGGCCCGGTTCAACTCATTTTCCCGTGTGACACCGGGCTTTCCGCCGCAGGTTTGCGCTTGTGCTTGCGCTTGCGCTGCGGGGCGACGGGCCGGGGCAGGAGCAGATGCTTCGTTTGCAAAGCGTTGGCCGCAACAAATCGCCTCGTTGCGCCATTTGGTTGATCAAATCTGACGAAGATGCTTCGGCGCTAATCTGATCTTAACCAGTTGCGCCCGATTCCTACGGGCGTGCGGCGACACGAGCGGCACCCAACCAGAAGCCTTGCAACGACAAGCACGGGACGCCGACACCATGCAGGATTCGCAATTGAACGCCGGTGCCAGTTCTCTCGCCGAGCAAACGCGTGAAGTTGCGTTGAAATGGTTTCATGCCCAGTCCACGGGCGATGTCGAGACAATGATGGCGTGTCTCGATCCGAACATCGAGTTCATCAACTATTCCGTAGTGCCCGGCTATAACGATGCGATGCCGTGGATCGGCACCTTCGAGGGGTTCGATGCCACCGTCGCGTCGTTCAAGGTGTTCATCGAGACCTGTGAACCGATGCACGAAGAGCTGCTGACGCTGGTCTGCGAGGGCGACCAGGCGGCCGGCCGGGTGCACGAGATCTCCCGCGTGCGCGCCACCGGCCAGACCTTCGAGATCGAGTTCGTGCAGTGGATGACCATCCGCAACGGCCGCATCGTCCGCTGGAAATCCTACACAGACCCATCCCCGATTCTCAGGGCCATCCGCGGCGACAACCCGCCTTCGGCGTAGGGGAGGGCGCACCATGGCCGCTTCGTTCGACGTGCGCGACCGCCTGAAGCACTGGCTCGACGCCATGATGTCGGGCGACGGCGCTGCGGTGATGGCCGGACTGGCCGAGGACGTGACCTTCACCTCGCCCATCTACTACCGGCCGGACTCGATCCTGCCGACGCCCGGCACCGCCCGCGGCAAGGCCGATGTGGCCGCCACCTTCGCCGCCCGCGAGCGCCTGGTGGAGACCCTGTCGGTGGAACTGCGCGCCTTCGGCGGCGACGGGCTGAACGGCTGGGCGCTGGTGGGGGCGAGGGAACGCCACAAGGCGTCCGGCCACGACTACGCCATCGAGACGGCGGTGCATTTCACCTTCGGCGAGGACGGGCTGATCCACCATTGGCAGTCCTATTTCGATCCGTCGCCCCAGATCGCCGCCTTCCGCAGCGCCCTCGACATCGCCCTGGTCGACGCCTTGTGGGCGGGCGACGATGCCACCGTGCGGGAGTGCCTGCGCGTCGGTGCCGATCCCAACGCCCGCGATCCCGGCAACGGCCTCACCGCGTTGATGGTGGCCTGCGGCTGCGGCCTCGACGGCCTGGCGGCCCTGCTGCTGGAGCACGGCGCCGATCCCTTCGCCAAGGACAGCCGCGCCGGTGCCTCGGCCATCCACAAGGCGGCCCAGGCCGGCTCCCTCGCCTGCACGAAGCTGCTGGTGGACGCCGGCGTGCCGGTGGACGAGCCCGCCACCTCCACCGGCCATACCCCGCTGATCGAGGCGATCTGGTTCAAGCGGCCGGATATCGTCGGCTACCTGGTGGATCACGGGGCCGGGCTGCACGTGACCACCCATTACGGCTTCAGCCTGCTCGACCACATGAACTACGCGCTCAGCCTGCACCAGCCCCACGAAGAGCGGCTGAAGCAGTCCTGCGCCCTAGTGGAAAAGCGGGAAGCGGCCGACAAGGCGGCGGTGGTGGACCAGAAGCTGATGGCGGCGGTGATCGCCGCCGACCTGGACACGGTCAAAGCGCTGCTGGCCCAGGGTGTGCCCGTCGACCAGCGGTCGCCCATCCTCAACGGCTTCAATGACGACCATACGCCGCTGCTGATCGCCTGCCGCGAAGGCCATGTGGAGATCGCCGAGGTGCTGCTGGCGGCCGGGGCCGACGTCAACGCGACGGAGCCGACCTTCGGCGCCGTGCCGCTGCACAAGGCCACCTACAACGGACACGTGGAGGTGACGGCCCTGCTGGCGCGCCAGACGGGCGTCGATCTCGATTTCCAGGGGCCGTCGAACGGCTACACGCCGCTGCACGACGCCCTGTGGCACGGCTTCCATGAGTGCGCGCGGGTGCTGGTGGTGGCGGGGGCACGGCTGGACCTCCTGGGTCACGACGGCAAGACGCCGCTGGACCTGGCCCGCGATGCCTTCGCCGAGGACCACGACATCGTCGCGCTGATCCGCGACCGCACCGCCACCAGCTAGGGAACCGGCCGATGCTCTACTTCAGCCGCATGCGCTGGAAGCTCGACGGCATGGACTTCAACCAGCTCTGGAAGCTGGAAGGTCAGGAAGCCAAGGCCGCGGTGGAAAGCATCAAGGCAGGCTTCATCCCCCACCTCTACAAGCCCTGCGCGGAGCAGTACGTGATCTCCGTCGGCAACACGCGCACGGTGGAGGATTTCGACCGCTACGCGGAGGGCGTGCTGCCGATGCGCGAACACCTGGTGTTCGAGCAGGTGTGGCCGCTGGAAGAAGGCTTCTGCATCGACGTCTACCCCTACCTGGAAAAGCGCCGGGCGGAGATGGCCGACACTCCGCGGCTGCTGCACCTCCTCCAGGTCGCCTGGGACCCGCGTTCCCACCGCATGGACGAGGTGTGGCCGCGCCTGGTGGGCGAGCTGGGCACGCTGCAGGAGCCGCGCATCCTTGCGGTCTACCGGGTGGCCGGCCAGCAGCGCGCGCTGATCTTCGTCGACGTGGTGGACGCCGCCGGGCTCAACCGCATCGCCGCCCTGCCGAGCCTGGCGGGTGCGGAGGTGGAGCTGGTGGAAGCCCTCAGGGACTACCTCGGCTTCGCTGAGGACGTTTGGAGAAGCTACAAGCTCGACTGAGAGGGAAGGACGCCGCCCATGGCCGCTGTCTCGCCGATCATCCACCGGCATACGTCGGATGCGCTCGATCTCATCGTCAACGTCTTCCTAGTGGAAACCGCCGAGGGGCTGGTGCTGGTGGACGGCGCCGTCGCCTGCAGCTTTGCCGCCGAGGTGCGCCGGCACATCGCCAAGATCGGCAAGCCCGTGCGCGCCGCCCTGCTGACCCATGGGCACCCCGACCACTACACCGGCATCGCGGAGATCCTCGACGGCGCCGATGTGCCGATCTATGCGCGCGCCGGTGCGGTGGCGCAGATGCGCGAGCGCGAGGCCACCGAGCGGGCCGGCATGGCCACGGCCTTCGGGGACGATTTCCCCAAGTCCGTGCGGATCCCCGACAAGGTGCTGGACGACGGTGCATCCATTGCCTTCGACGGTATCACCTTCGCGCTCGCCGACTACGGGGCGGCGGAAAGCGACAGCGACGGAACGTGGACTTGCATCGACCCGGTCGACGGCACCCAGCACGTGTTTCCCGGGGACCTGATCTACAACAACATGCACGTCTTCATGAAGGACGGGCACGCGGAAACCTGGCTTGAGGCGCTGGACCGGCTCGCCCACCGCCATCCCTACGGTACTCGCTTCTACCCTGGCCATGGCGTGCCCTGTGGCCACGAGATGATCCATTGGACCCGCGCCTATATTCATATGTATTTGGAAACGCTGGGCTTCCTGCTCAACGCCCAGGGCAAGACCGCACCCTTGGGGCCGAACCGCCTGCCCGACATGAAAACCGGCGACGGCGCCCTGGACCAGGCCGGCAAGGATCGCCTGGCGGCGACGCTGCTGTCGTTCCTGCCCAACGAGGATCTGATCAACCTGGCCAAGTGGGGCCTCGACGAAACCGTCAGCAAGCTTGGCGGGGCGGCACGTCGGGCGGTGGCCGCCTGACCCGGGAGCAACCGGCGCGGGATCTCGCACAGGGGGGGAGCATGGCATGAGCAAGATACTGGTTATCGCGTCCAACTACGGCCTCTGGGCGGAGGAGCTGCAGGCGCCGTGGGATGCCCTGAAGGCCGCCGGCCATGAGCTGACGCTGGCGACCTTCCTCGGCAAGACGCCCTTGCCGTTCCACGCCAGCATGGATCCCGACTTCATCGACCCCATGCTGAACATCCCGATGAACCCGCCGGCGCTGCTGGCCCGGGTCAACGAGATCCTCGATACCGGCGAGTGGGACACCGACCTCAAGGTCGCCGACGCCGATATGGACGATTACGACCACCTGGTGCTGGTGGGCGGCCCCGGTGCCGCGGTGGACATGGCCGGCAACATCCACATCCACGACCTGGTGGTGCGGGCGGTGAAGACCGGCAAGACGGTGGGAGCACTATGCTACGCCGTGGGCTGCCTGGTGTTCGCCCGCGATCCCGACAACGCCAACAAGTCCGTCATCCACGGCAAGACCGTCACCGCCCATCCCCACGCCTGGGACTTCACGGTGGACGTGATCTACGACGTGGTGCGCGCCACCCGCGACAACCCGGACATGAAGCTGCGCACCACCGGCTTCCTGTTCCCCTTGCAGCACATCACCGAGGACGCGGTGGGGCCGGACGGCACCGTCATCTCCGACGAGACGGCCAACCGCAACAAACCCTGCCTCGCCTACGATCCGCCCTTCGTCACCGCCCTGTCGGTGGAAAGCTGCGTCGCCTTCGGCGCCAAGCTGGTGGAGGTACTGGGCCAATGATCCACCAGCACATCTTTGCCAGTCCCAAGCCGGGCATGACGGAAGCTGAGTTCCAGGATTACTGGCTCAACGTCCATGCGGTGAACTTCGCCAGCAAGATCAAGCAGATCAAGAAGTACAAGATCGACACCCGCGTCGCCTTCAGCCTCGATCCCAAGCCGATCTGGAACGGCGTGGCGGAGATCTGGCTGCGCAATGAGGAAGAGCAGCTCGCCTCGATGCAGTCGCCGGAGTTCATCGACGGCGCCCGCCGCGACGAACCCAACTGGGCGGCCTTCTGGAACACGCTGGGGCTCGACTGCGACACCGCCACCGTGGCCGACGGGTTTGCCGGGGCCGAACCGCCGGCGGACGGCGTCAAGCTGCTGGTGCTCTACCGCCGCGCCATGGGGATCACGGTGGCCGACTACCGCACCCGCCATCGCGCGGGGCTGGCGGCGGCGGCGGGCAAGCTGGCGGCGGTGCGGCGCTGCGACATGGCGTTCACCCGCGACGGCCTCTACGCGGTCGGCGAAGCGCGCTTCGACGGCGTCGGCCACTACTGGTTCGACAGCGTGGACGCGGCCGAAACCGTGCTGTCGGGGCCGGACCGGCGCCTGCTGCTGCCGGACGACGCGGCCTTGGTCGATCCCAAGCAGGTCTTCTTCATGCTGACCCGCGAGCACTGGGTGATCGGGCCCGACGCGCGGGACTGAAGGCAACGGCGGCGGCCCAAGCACTGGTGCGGGGCCGCGACAACAATCGAGAAAGAAGGGCACAGCCATGGCGACCAGGCGCATCCTTGCCGTGATGTCGGAGTTCGGCTACTGGGGCATCGAGCTGGTGGGGCCGCTGCGCAAGCTACAAGCCGCCGGCTACGCCTTCGACTTCGTGACGCCCAAGGGCACGCGCGCACCCTGCCTGCCGCCCAGCCGCGACACCACCTATCGCGATCCGCCGCTGGGCGTGTGCGTGACCACGCCGGAAGACAAGGCGATGGTGGACGCGTTCGAGGCGACCGACGCGCTGGAGTCCACGCTCAACCTGTCGAGCCTGTTCCCGGAGCGGCCCTACTACTCGGCGCCGGACTTCCTGAGGAAGCTGGAAGCCTACTACCTCGCCCGCATCGCAGCGCAAAAGAAGGCGGTGGCGGCATACGATTCCGTGCTGCTGGTGGGCGGCAGCGGGCCGATCATCGACGTGGTCAACAACCAGCGGGTCCACGACCTGATCTTGGGCTTCCACGCCGCCGGCAAGCCGATCGGCGCCATCTGCTACGGCGTTGCCACCCTGGTGTTCGCCCGCGACTTCAACGAGCGCCGGGCGATCATCCACGGCAAGCACGTGACCGGCCACTGCATCGAATACGACTACCACGACGGCACCGGCTTCGTGGGCACCGACCTCAACATCGGCCCGCCGCCCTACTGCCTGGAATACCTGCTGTCGGACGCGGTGGGACCGGAGGGCCAGTACCACGGCAACTTCGGCAAGCCCACCTCGGTGATCGTCGACTACCCCTTCATCACCGCCCGCTCGCTGCAGTGCAGCCACGAATTCGGCGACCGCTTCGTGGACGTGCTGAAGCACGACCTCAAGCGGTCCGGCTGGTAGCCGGCCGGACCGGGGGGAGGGGCCGACCATGGGTCAGACGGGGGCAGAGACCGGGCACTACGCCGTGCTCGACCAGCTCATCGCCGATGGGGTGACGCACATCTTCGGCAACCCCGGCACGGTGGAGCAGGGGCTGCTGGACGCCATGATGGACCGGCCGGCGCTCAGCTACGTGCTCACCTTGCAGGAGAGTGTGGCGATCTACGCCGCCGATGCCTATGCACGGGCCACCGGCGGGCTGGCGGTGGCGCAGATCCACTCCAGCCCCGGCCTCGGCAACGCCATCGGGGCACTCTACCAGGCCCATCGCGGCCACAGCCCGATCCTGGTGTTCGGCGGCGATGCCGGCATCCGCTACCAGGCCATGGACGCCCAGATGGCGGCCGACCTGGTGGGCATGGCGCGGCCGGTGACCAAGTGGGCGACCATGGTGCAGGACCCCGCGTCGCTGCTGCGCGTGCTGCGCCGCGCGATCAAGGTGGCGCTGACGCCGCCGTGCGGCCCGGTCTACGTTTGCCTGCCGCAAGACGTGCTGGACGCGGTGGCGGTGGAACCGGTGGTGCCGACCAGCCTGCCCAACACCCGCGCGCTGCCCGACCCCGCGCTCTTGGACCAGGCGGCGGTGGCGCTGGCGGCGGCCAAGCGGCCAACGCTCTATGTCGGCGACGGGATCGCCCGCTCCGGCGCCCAGCAGGCGCTGGCGCGGGTGGCGGAGCTGCTGGGGGCCGATGTCTGGGGCGTCGACAGCGGCGAGGTCAATCTCGGCTACGCCCATCCCCTGTGGCGCGGCCAAACGGGCCACATGTTCGGCAGCCACAGCCTGCCCATCACCGCCTCGGGCGACGTCAACCTGGTGGTCGGCACCTACATGGTGCCGGAGGTGTTCCCGGAACTGGGCAGCATCTACGCGCCCGGTGCCACCACCATCCATATCGACCTGGACACCGACGCCATCGCCAAGAACCACCCGGTGGACATCGGCCTGCTGGCCGACCCCAAGGTGGCCTTGGAGGCGCTGGCGGCGCGGCTGGAGGTGCGGCTGACGGCCGATGCCCGCTCTGCGGCCGGCGAGCGCCTGGCCGATGCGGCGGCGGCCAAGGAAAAGGCCCAGGCGCAGGTGCGCGCCACGGCTGCCGGCAGTGGCGGGGGGGGCCTCACCTTCGCCCAGGTGGCCGCCGAGCTGGCGGCACGGCTGCCGGCCGACGCCCTGGTGTTCGACGAAGCGTTGACCAACAGCCCGGCGCTGACGGGCTTCTTGCAGCCCTCCACACCCGGCCGTTTCTTCCAGACGCGCGGCGGCTCGCTGGGCACCGGCCTGGCCGGCGGGCTCGGCCTGCAGGCCGCCGCTCCCGGCAAGACGGTGCTCGCCGTCTCCGGCGACGGCGGGGCGATGTATGTGATCCAGGCCCTATGGTCGGCGGTGCGCCACGCCCTGCCGGTCAAGTACGTGGTCTGCAACAACCGCTCCTACCGGCTGCTCCAGGCCAACATCAGCCAGTTCTGGAGCGAGCGCGCCATCGCCGGCCGGCCCTTCCCGCTGTCCTTCGACCTCTCCACCCCGGTGCTCGACTTCGCCCAGATGGCGCGGTCCTTCGGCGTGGCCGCAGCACGGGTGGAAAGCGCAGACCAGATCGCCCCGGCGGTGGACGCCGCCCTCGCCCACGACGGCCCATTCCTGCTGGACGTGGTGCTGGAGGCCGACGTGCACCCGGGCCTGGTCGGCGTGCGCTGCGGCCAGTGACGCGACGTGCCTCAAGAAACGTGTGACGGAGCAAAGCCGATGAAGCGCCCCGCCAAGACAGCCGCCAACACCATGCCGTTTGCCACCCAGCCGGGCAGCGCCCATCCGCTGGGGGCGACGGTGGCCAAGGACGGCGTCAACTTCTCCGTCTTCTCGCAATACGCCACGGGCGTGGAGCTGCTGCTGTTCGACGGCCCGGACGCCGCTGCGCCCAGCCAGGTGATCGCGCTGTCGGCGGAGGCCAACCGCACCTTCCACTTCTGGCACGTGTTCGTGGTGGGGGCGACGCCGGGGCTGCACTACGCCTACCGGGTGGACGGCCCCTGGCAGCCGGAGAACGGCCACCGCTTCGACAGCACCAAGGTGTTGATCGACCCCTACGCGTTCGCCAACAGCACGGCCCTGTGGAAGCGCGGCGATGCCTGCGGGCACGGCGACAACGTGGCGACCTCCATGCGCTCCGTCGTGGTCGACCCCTATGCCTACGACTGGGCGGGCGACCAGCCGCTGAAGCGGCCGATCAACGAGACCATCATCTACGAAATGCATGTGGGCGGGTTCACCCGTTCCCCCTCCTCCGGCGTGGCGGCACCGGGCAGCTTCCGCGGGGTGATCGAAAAGATCCCCTACTTGCAAGACCTCGGCGTTACCGCCGTTGAGTTGCTGCCGGTCTTCCAGTTCGACGACAGCGAGGCGCGCATCGTCGACGGCCGCCGGCTCACCAACTACTGGGGCTACTCCACCATGGCGTACTTCGCGCCCCACCCGGGGTATTGCGAACGCGCCGCCATGGGCGCCCATCTCGACGAATTCCGCGACATGGTGAAGGCCCTGCATGCCGCCGGCATCGAAGTGATCCTCGATGTTGTCTTCAATCACACCGATGAAGGCAACCACATGGGCCCAGTGTTCACCTTCAAGGGCTTTGACAACAGCGTCTATTATTACTTGGTGCAGAACGACAAGCAATACTATTACGACTACACCGGCTGCGGCAACACCTTCAACTGCAACCACCCGATCGGCTCCAAGCTGATCGTCGACTGCCTGAAGTTCTGGGTGGAAGACATGCATGTGGACGGCTTCCGCTTCGACGAGGGCTCGGTGCTGTCACGCGGGCCGGACGGGGCACCCATGGAATACCCGCCGGTGCTGTGGAACATCGAGCTGGACGAGGCTTTGGCAGACACCAAGGTGGTCGCCGAAGCGTGGGATGCCGCCGGGCTCTACCAGATCGGCCACTTCCCCGGCTTCCGCTGGGGCGAATGGAACGGCCGTTACCGCGACGACCTGCGCCGCTTCGTCAAGGGCGATCCGGGGCTCACCGGGGCCGTGGCCAGCCGAATTTCCGGCAGTGCCGACCTCTACCAGTGGAGCGGCCACCAGCCGGTCAACTCCGTCAACTTCATCACCGCCCACGACGGCTTCACGCTGAACGACCTGGTCTCCTACGACGGCAAGCACAACGACGCCAACGGCGAGGGCAACCGCGACGGCATCGACGACAATCTGTCGTGGAACTGCGGTTGGGAGGGTGCCACCGACGACGCCGGCATCGAGCGCCTGCGCGCCCAGCAGATCCGCAACTTCGCGGCCCTGCTGCTGGTCTCCCAGGGCGTGCCGATGATGGTGATGGGCGACGAGGTGCGCCGCACCCAGGCCGGCAACAACAACACCTATTGCCAGGACAACCCCATGGGCTGGTTCGACTGGGAGCTGGTGGAAAAGAACGCCGACCTGTTGCGCTTCTGGAAGCACATGATCGCGTTCCGCCGCAGCCATCCGGCGGTGCACCGTTCGCGCTACTTCACCGGCCGGGTGAACGAGCGCGGGCTCGCCGACATCGCCTGGCACGGCACCGAACTCGGCCAGCCCAATTGGGACGACGGGGCCGCCCGGGTGATCGGCTTCACCCTCGGCGGCTTCGCCGGCGAGGCGGACATCCACGTGATGGCCAACATGTACTGGGAACCGCTGGCCATGGCGGTGCCCGACGCCAACGGGCGGCAGTGGGTCCGCGCCGTCGACACCGCACGGGACGCACCCGACGACATCCGCCCCGAGGGCTCCGAAGAGCCCCATTCGGGCAGCCACTACACCGTCGGCGGCCGCAGCGTCGTCGTGCTGATTTCCAAATAGCCGCGCGCGGTCGGGGAGCCGCAGTTCGGCATCACGAAGAAGGGGACAGGGGATGAACGCATTGGATTTCACGTTTTCCGACCTGGTGGCCGGGTACGTGACGGGATACGACCAGGCGGCCGACAGCTTCACGCTGGAAACCAGCGACGGCCGGCCCTACGAGGTGGGGCTCACCCCCAACACCTATGCCGAGGTGATCCGCAACCTCGGCGAAGGCTTCAAGAACGCGTCGGACCAGATGCGCGAGATGCTGGTGCCCGGCCGCTTCGTGTTCGCCTATGGCGTCTTCTATCCCGACGGGCCGGGCGGCAGCGTGCAGTTCGACGCCAAGCACCTGGTGTTCGCCGGCCGCACGGAGAGTGCGTACGAGTTCGAGCGGCCGGACTGGTGGGTGCACCAGATCGACCAGCTCGCCACCTTCTACGTGGAAGCGGAGTTCGGCGACGACGACATCGACTACCGCGGCTACCGCACCGCGCTGACCATGACCGGCCAGCGCCAGAAGTCCGGCCGCCAGGAAACCGACACCATCTCCCGCCTCGTCTACGGCTTCGCCTCGGCCTTCCTCTTGACCGGCAACGACCGCTACCTGGAAGCCGCCGAGCGGGGCACCGAGTACCTGCGCAAGCACATGCGCTTTTCGGATGCCGGCGAGGACATCTGCTACTGGTACCACGCCATCGACGTGAAGGATGACGGCGGCGAGCAGAAGATCCTGGCGTCGGAGTTCGGCGACGACTACGACGCGCTGCCCTGCTACGAGCAGATCTATGCGCTGGCCGGACCGGTGCAGACCTACCGCGTCACCGGCGACCCGGCGATCTACGAGGATGCGCGGCGCACCATCAACCTCTTCAACCGGTTCTACAAGGACCAGGGGCCGAACGGCGGCTTCTACAGCCACATCGACCCGATCCAGCTCAGCGCCCACACCGAAAGCCTCGGCCACAACCGGGCGCGCAAGAACTGGAACTCGGTGGGCGACCACGCGCCGGCCTACCTGATCAACCTGTGGCTCGCCACCGGTGAGGAGCAGTACGCCGATTTCCTGGAATACACCTTCGACACCATCTGCAAGCACTTCCCGGACTACGACAACAGCCCCTTCGTCAACGAGCGCTTCCACGACGACTGGTCGAAGGATCAGGCCTGGGGCTGGCAGCAGAACCGCGCGGTGGTCGGCCACAACCTGAAGATCGCCTGGAACCTGATGCGCATGCACAGCCTGCGCGCCAAGGACACCTACAAGGACCTGGCCCAGAAGATCGCCGCCACCATCCCCGACCATGGCTGCGACCGCCAGCGCGGCGGCTGGTACGACGTGGTGGAGCGGGTGCTGGATGAGGGCCAGAAATTCCACCGCTACGCCTGGCACGACCGCAAGGCGTGGTGGCAGCAGGAGCAGGGGATCCTCGCCTACCTGATCCTGCACGGCGTGCTGAAGGAGGACGACTACCTGCGCTTCGCCCGCGAAGGCACTGCCTTCTACAACGCCTTCTTCCTCGATACCGATTCCGGCGGCGTCTACTTCAACGTGCTGTCTAACGGCGAGCCCTATGCGCTGGGCACCGAGCGCGGCAAGGGCAGCCATTCCATGGCCGGCTACCACTCGTTCGAGCTGGCCTACCTGGCGTCGGTCTACACCAACCTGTTGATCCGCCAGGAGCCCATGGACTTCTTCTTCAAGCCCAAGCCCGGCGGCTTCAAGGACGGCCTGTTGCGCGTGCAGCCGGATATCCTGCCGGTGGGGGCGGTACGCATCACCGACGTGTGGATCGACGGCGTGGTCTATGCCGATTTCGATGCCGACGCACTGACCGTTCGGCTGCCCCAGGGCCACGGCGACATCAAGGTGCGGGTGCGCCTGACGCCGAGTGCGGTCCGCTTCTCCGCCGACCTGCTGTCGGTGGACGGCGATACCGCCAAGCTGGCGCTGATCGGCACCATGACGCCGCATGACGTGAAGTACCTGGACGAGGCGGTCGGCTCCGCCATCGCCCAGGGCGCGCGGGCGCTCGACATCGATGCCGAGGGCCTCGACAGCCTGTGCAGCGAGGGCCTGCGCTATTTCGTCTTCCGCAAGCAGAAGGCGGGCTCGGACTTCCGTATCTGCGTGCGCAATGCCGGCGAGGCGGTGGCCGCGGCCATCGGCATGTCGGAATTCGACGAGGAAATCGAACTGCTGTGACGCTACGGGCCGCCGTTCGCGTCCACGCCAGGCGCAACCGCGGCCCCCAGACGGGAGGGACTTGAAGAATGGCACGCAGGCAGGGCCGCAAGCTCCGCGTCGTGATCGCCAGCGCGTTCCTGCGCTGGCTGGCGCCGATCGCCCGGCACCCGGCCATCAGCATGCTGACCGGCGTCGGCCTGCTGATCAGCGGCGTGTCCGACCTGTTGGAGGACCTGTTCACCGACTTCGAAAGCATGCTGGAGACCTATCACGGCCTCATCCTGTTCGGCCTCGTCACGGCGCTGCGCGGCCTGGCCGACGCGGTGGAGGGCATCGACTGGATGGCCAAGGACGCCGAGGCCATCGAGGAGTCCGAAACCAAGCGGGAAGAGGCGGCGTCGGACCAGGCGGCCCTGCTCGACGAAGTCCGCGAGGCGGAGGATGAGCACCAGCCGATCAACCGCCCCATGCTGTTTGAAAGGGTTGCGCCATGACCGCGCCGAAGATCGCCATCCTGATCGAGAGCGACTTCTACGAACACGAGATCTGGTACTACCACTACCGCTTCCTGGAAGAAGGCTTCGACGCCCACTTCATGACCCGCCTGTGGGGCCAGCCGTCGATCACCTTCAAGGGCCATGAATACCACGCGCCCTTCGAGTGCAGCGAAAGCTTCGAGGACATCGACGATGCGGCACTGGACACCTATGCCGCGGTGATCGTGCCCTCCGGCATCGTGTCGGACCGGCTGCGCTACCCCGACGACCTGACCAAGCTGCCGCCGGCCACGGCGTTTCTGAAGCGTGCCTTCGCCAAGCCCAAGGTCATCAAGGGCATCATCTGCCACGGGCTGTGGCTGTGCGCCCCGGCGACGGAGATGATCCGTGGCCGCAAGCTCACCTGCCACCCCAACCTGCACGGCGACGCCATCGCCTACGGGGCGGAGTTCGTGGACGAGGACGTGGTGGTGGACGGCGACCTGATCACCGGCCGCACGGGAGGCCACGCCCACCTGTTCGCCCGCAAGATCATCGAAACGGTGCTGAAAGCGGCCAAGGACGCATGAGGGGGCGGGGATTTCCAGCAGGGGGCGGAGGGCCAGTGGCTTTGCGCTTTCTCGTGCCCGCCCGGCTTCGTCATGCCCGCGGAGTCGGCATCTCATTGAAATTTCAAGAGATACCCCCCTAAGTGGGGGTGGCGTGCAGGGAGGCAAGGGCGGACCAGGGCACCTGGGCAGCGCCCCGCCTACCGCGACCACGGCGTGCCGTCGGCGCGGGTGAGCGGTACGAAGCGCACCAGCGCGCGGCCATCGTAGACGTCGCGGCGTTCCACCCGCACGGTGCCGTCGGCGTCCGCCACCTTGGTCACCTCCAGCAGCACCTGGGCATCGGGTGGACCCACCGGAATCAGCATGCGCCCGCCCACCGCGAGCTGTTCGATGAGTGGCGGCGGAATGTGGTCCACCGCGGCGGTGACGATGATGCGGTCGAACGGCGCTTCTTCCGGCCAGCCGTAGTAGCCGTCGCCGGTGCGCCGGTGGATGGCGGCATAGTCCGCCCCCTCCAGCCCGGCGAACACCTGCTCCGTTTCCGCCGCCAGGGGCTCGACGATCTCCACGGTGTAGACATGGGGTGTGAGGTGGGCGAGCACGGCCGCCTGATAGCCCGACCCGGTGCCGATCTCCAGCACCCGATCGGTCGGCCCCACCGCCAGTGCGGACGTCATGCGCGCCACCATATGGGGGGCGGAGATGGTCTGCCCGTAGCCGATGGGCAGGGGCACGTCGGCATAGGCGCGGCCGGGCTGCGGCTCGCGCGCGAACACGTGGCGCGGAGTTTCCAGGAAGGCCGCCGTCGCCGCCTCGCCCGACAGGCTGCCGTTTTCGATCAGTGCTTCGGCCAGATCCCAGCGCCGGCCGGCCGTGTCGTCCCGCTCGCCCTGGTCCGCCATCCGGGCCATGAAGCCTTCCCGCGTCAATCCCGCCAGGGTCAGGCTATCCTGCGCTCCGGCGGCGGTCCACAGCAGGGCGAGGGCGAGGGCCGCAGCCGGCCCAAGGCCGACCCGCCACGCTCTGGCCAAGCCTGCCATGGCGTCCTCCTGCCGCAATGGGATGCCGCAGGGGCCAGGATAGCACAGCTCAGCCCGCACCGCCCTTGAGCCCAGCGAGGACCAGGTGCCAGACGGCCTCGAAGTCGCGGTCGATGTCGGGGTCGTTCCACTCCGCCGCATGGGCCGGGTGGTGGAAGCGCGCGGTTGCCTGGAACACGGCACGGGCGGCCGCCGCGGCATCGGCCACCAGGAACACCCCGTCGGCACAGCCGGCATCCACGATCGCCTTGATCTGGCCCAGCAGCTCCGCCACGTGGCGCTCCACGGCACCTTGCGAATCGTGGGCGAGGGCGACGTAGGTGGCGAACATCTCCGGGTCGCCGCGCACTTTCTGCCGCTTCAGCGCGATCAGCGCCTCCAGCCAGCGCCGCAGCCTGGCATCGGCCAGCCCGTCGGCCGCGGCGATGGCCTGCAGGGGCGACGCCACCCGGTGCAGCCAGCGCTCCGCCACCGCATCGCGCAGGGCCGCCTTGCTGGGGAAGTGGCGGTAGATGCTGCCGTGGCTGACATCGAGCGCCCGGGCCACGTCCACCACCGTCGCCTTCTCCGGGCCGAAGCGCCGCAACACCTGCTCAGTGGTGTCGAGGATGCGGTCCGGGGTCAGGCTGGTGTCGGTCATGGCGCGCGCGATCAACTCCGTTCGCTGTCCAGCATGGCCATTTGCGGGGCCGGGTAGCGGTCGCCGGCGGCGTCGGTCGGCACGGCGGTCTCGATCCGGGCAAGGTCGTCGGCCGTCAACTCCACCTCCATGGCGGCGATGGCATCGGCCAGGTGGCCACGCTTGCGGGCACCGACGAGCGGGATGATGTCGTCGCCCCGGTTCGCCACCCAAGCGATGGCGAGCTGGGCCACCGTCACCCCCTTGTCGACGGCGATGGCGGCCAGGGCGTCCACCATGGCCTGGTTGTGGCTGAGATTGTCGCCGCTGAAGCGGGGCAGGTGGGCGCGATAATCCTGGGCGTGGCCGCTCTGCCCCTTCGACCAGGTCCCGCCGATCAGCCCGCGCGACAGCACGCCGTAGGCGGTGATGGCCACGCCCAGTTCGCGCGCGGCCGGCAGGATCGCCTTTTCGATGCCGCGGGTGAGCAGCGAGTATTCGATCTGCAGTTCGCTGATGGGATGCACGGCGTGGGCGCGGCGCAGCGTGTCCGCTCCCACCTCCGACACCCCGATATGGCGGATGTAGCCGGCTTGCTTCAGGTCGGCCAGCGTACCGATCACGTCCTCGAAGGGCACGGCGGGGTCGACGCGGGCCGGCTGGTAGAGGTCGATATAGTCGGTGCCCAGCCGCACCAGGCTGTAGGCGAGCCAGGTCTTGATCGCCTGGGGGCGCAGGTCGAAGCCGATGAAGTTGCGCGCCGGGTCGCGCTGGGCGCCGAACTTCACCTGGATGAAGGCCTTGTCGCGCCGCCCCTTGAGCGCATCGGCGAGCAGCAGTTCGTTGTGGCCCATGCCGTAGAAGTCGCCGGTGTCGAGCAGGGTGATGCCGGCATCCAAGGCGGCCTGGATGGTGGCGATGCTCTCGGCCCGGTCGGCGGGGCCGTAGAAGTCGGACATGCCCATACAGCCGAGGCCGAGGGCGGACACCGCGGGACCGCCGCGGCCAAGGGTACGCGTCATCATGGCCAGCCTCCATCGGGCGCTGCTGCGATGGAGAAAGATTGGATTGGCAGATGACAGATTTCAATATCTGTCATTTCAAATTTGTTTGATGGCAGATTTTTCTTTATGATCAATTGATTATCTTGCTGTGGCACGTCGTCTGTTGAGGGGTGGGGGCCATAGCCGACTTCGGCGGCGGTTACCGACTGTTTCCCGGACGGCCGCAGGCACGGCAAGACGTCCCGTCCAACCGGCTATCCAAGCGACCGGAGACGTCGGTCCCAACCGCAACATAGCGCCTGCCAAGTCGGCACGCGGTTCTCGCTCACGCTGGGGCGCTGCCCACAGCGACGGAGGCAGGCCTTCGGGCGAAAGGCGCAAGCGAGGCGAGGTGCGGCCAGCAGGATCGCGGGATCGATCTCCAGGGTCCAGCCACCGCAGATGGCGGAGGATGGGTGACCTTTCGGGCCTGTCCCTGGCGGCGCCATCGAGTGCCCGACCCGGACACGTGGCGGCTGCCGGGCGGGGGCGCGACAGCCTCGTGGGAGCATTCTTGGTTCGATCTGCACCAGCCCACACCCCACCCGGCCGCCCAAGCCATCGTAGAATATCGGGTTGCCGGGCGGCATGAGGGTTGGAACCAACCCAAGAGCGGCGACAGTCTCGCTAATACCCGCAAGCCGCCATCACGTTGGCGATCGCCTGGCGGCTGCCGTTGGTGGTGAACAGCGCCTGGACCTCGATGGAGAAGCCCACCGCGAAGCCGCTGGAGGCTTCCTGCACCATGCGCAGCAGGGCCAGCGCCTCCGCCCCGTCGAGCACCCGCAAGATCTCGTCCGACGCCGTATCCGGCGTCACCTCCATGGTGCCGACGATGCTCCCGCTGGCGACATCCACCACCGAGACGACGAAGTGGAACGGGGCTTCGTTCATCACCTCGGTCATGAAGAAGCGCACCACGAAGCCCCAACCGTCGTCCGGGTCGCAGTCCACCGTCATGGCGATGCTGCGGTTGTCGGAGGTGTTGCCCAGTACGCTCGCCCGCGTGCCGCCGGTGGTCACGCCCCAGCGGTCGCCCGTCGGCTGGGCGGCGTCGCGGCGCGGCGGCGACCCACCCGAGGCATCCAGCAGCTCGGTGGAGTAGGTGGCGAACATCATGTTGGGGCGCAGCGGCAGGTCGGTTCCGCTCGACGCCAGCTCCGGCGGCATGGGATCGAGGCCGCCGGTGTCGGGCGTCGGCTGGTCGGTCGGCCCGGTCGGCCCAGTCGGTCCGGTGGCATTCGGATCGACGCCGTTGATCACGTTCAGCATCGTCTCCACGAACGAAGCCTGATTGGCCTGTGCCGTGTCGTAGACCTCGTGCACCCCATCATAGAGCACATCGGGTACCTGGCAGGTCCCGCTCGCCCGCAGCCAGTCGAGCTGGGCGATCGGCGGCGGCTCGTCGCGGTCCCAGTCCCACAGATAGATGTCGATGGTCTGGGGACCGATGAATTCGCAGTCGATGGTCAGCGACACGGTCTCCGGATCGGCACCGTAGTCGGCGCGCAGCGTGTCCAGTTCCGCGGCGTCGCGCGGCCGTAGGTCCTGCTGGTCGATCAAGGTGATGATCCGGCGTGCGGCCAGATTGCGGAACACCGGCCAGGCACTGCCGATGCCGGGATCGGCATCCCGGTTCAGGTCAAGCGCCAGATAGGCATAGTCCAGCGCTTCTTCCGGCGCGAAATCCGCGGAGTTGGCGTTGGCCAGGATCGCCGACAGGTCGAGTGCCGCCTGCACCACTCCGCCGTCGGCGGCCTGGCGGTAGAGCGCCAGCATCTCCCCCGGTGCGGTGGCCAGGGCCCAGCCGTCGCGGATGCGCTGGGCGAGGTTGAAGGCCGACTGGGCATCGCCGGCGGCGGCGGCCTCGCGCCACACGGTGGCGGCTCCGCTGGGATCGGCCGACAAGGTGCCCGAGCCGCTTTCCATCAGCAGCGCCATGTCGCGATAGGCGTCCATGATCCCGGCCTCGCCGGCCTGGCGGAACAGCTCCAGCGCCCGCGGGCCGTTCTCCGGCGTCCCCACACCATTGCGGTAGGCGATCGCCAGGTTGTAGAGGCCGGCGGCCGATCCAGCGTCGGCGGCCTGCTGGAAGTAGGAGAGCGCGCGCTCCGGCTCGGCCGGCAGGTCCGGTGCGCCGAATTGGTAGAGGAAGCCGAGATTGTTGTAGCCGAGCACGTAGCCGGCTTCCGCGGCATCCTCATACGCCTCGGCTGCCTCCGCCCCGCGGCCGGCGGCGTGCAGCGCCCGGCCGAGCTGGTACTGGATCTGCGCGAAGGAGGGGTGGTCCGGCGCCACCAGCTCCAGCGCCTGGGCACAGGCGGAGATGGCGGCATCGGCCTCGATGGCCGTGATCGGCACGCCGTCCACCCCCTCCGGCAGGTTGGGGTCGGCGGGGAACCCGGCAAGGCGGAAGCAATCGGAAATCTGGCCCAGCAGCATTTGCGCCGGGGCCGGCCGGGGAGCGAGGGCCGCACTGCAGGCGGCGGCGGCGAGGGTCAGGGCGATCAGGCGCATGGAGACATGTCGATCGGCAGCTTGGCAGGGGTCGTCAGGTCATGGTCGCACCGAGGGGACGGCCGAAATGTGACGGATTTTAAGACCGTCGAGGCCAAATACCTGCGCGACGCCACGCTTGGCGGGTGTTCCCCCGCCGTCGGCCCGGCCATGCCGGCAGCCAGACGTGCCCGCCATCGCACCCCTCGTGTTCCGATCCCGAAGTTCGCAAGATCTCAGAACCAGGTCCCGCGCGAACTTCGGACTCAAGAGGGACACCAGTGAATATATGAATCTCGCGCGGTTCGCTCGCCGCTCCGCGGAGAGTACGGGATCGCGCCGGGCTGCGGCAATGCCGGGCCGGCCGTGGCCTCCTCACCTCTGCCGCCGGTCCATCTCCGACACCGCCGGGCTGTCGTCCTCGCTGCCGCCTTCGAACAGGATGCGGCGGACGATGCCGGGGGCGAGTGCCGACAGCGGATTGACGCTGACCGCCGGATCGTCGATGGGTCCGCGCACCGCGAAGGTCAGTGCCAGCACGCCCTGGTCGTCGCCGCCCGTCAGGATGGTGCCCAGCACCGGGATATTGCCCAGCACCTGGTTCACGCCCGCGAAGGGCACGATGGTGCCGGTTATGTCGACGCTCTCCGAAGCCCGGTCGATCGTCCCTTCGGCGGTGACGCCCAGCGCACCGCCGCTGGCCCGCAGGTCGCCGAGGTAGATCTGCCCATTGGCCATGGTGAAGGGCGTTTCCAGCACGTCGAACAGCAAACCCTCGGCCTGCAACTGGCTGCTCAGGTCGAGCAGCGGACCGTTGGCCAGCAGGCGCGCCAGCACCGGCGCCTGGGTGAGCCAGAGCTGCTCGACACGGGCCCGCCCATTCCAGGTGCCCCCGGCGTTGACGGCGGTGAGCAGCAGGCGGCCGCCGGACACCGCGTGCAGCATGTCGAGCGCCGCGAAGGCGGCGGCAGCATCGTCGGCCTGGACGCTGAGCTGGTCGCGCCCGTCGCCCATGGGGCCGTAGCGCACCACCAGGGGGGCGGTGCCGGTGGTGGCGTCCAGGTCGAGCGCCCGCACCTCGTCGGGCCCGACCAAGCTGATGGTGGCTTGCACGTTCTCCAGCGGCCGGGTGCCGCCGAGGTCGAGTGCGCCGATGCGCGCCGTGAGCCAGATGGGCGGACCGGGGGACGCAGCGGCCGCCTGGCCGCCGGCATCGGCCGCGCTGTCGGCGGTCAGGTCCTCCAAGCGGTCCGACAGGTCGATGCGGTCGGCCACCAGGCCCACGGTGTAGCCGGTGGTCTGGCGGGCGATCTGCACCATGGCGGTTTGGCCCGCATAGGTGAGGTGGGTGAGATCCGCCCGCAGGAAATCGCCGGCACCGTCCAGCACCAAGGCTCCGTCCGCCGCCACGCCGGGCAGCGAAAGGGCGAAGGGTTCGAGCCGCCAGCTCCCGTCCGCCAGCCGGGAAATGCGGCCGCTGGCATCGCCCGGCTGGCCTGCCGGCTTGTCGATGTCGGCTACGGGCAGCACCACTTGGGCCGCGGCCAGGTCGGCGGTGAGATCGATGGTCAGCGGGCCGCGGCCGGTGTCCGCCACCGCCAGCGAGACGGCGACCGGCCCATCCACCCGTTCGGCCACCGCCGGCAGCAGGTGGGCGATGCTGGCCGTGCGCACCGATCCGGCCAGGTTCACCGTACGGCGCACCGGCGCGTAGTCGGCGAACGCCTCGGTCCAGCGGGCCTGCAGGCGGTTGCCGGCGAGCGTCGCCAGCCCGTCGTAGGTGAGCCCGTCGCGGTCCACCCTGAGCGCGCCGTCCAGGTTGTCGGCCGCCAGGCCCTCGAAGATGTTCTGCACGCTGCCGTTGGCGATGGCGGCGGCGACGATGACGTTGACCTCGTCCATGGCCAGCCGGTCGCGCAGCGGGAAATCGAAGCTGAGTTCGCCATCGGCGGTCCCGGCGACGGACTGCGGCGTCAGCCCCAGCGCGCGGGCGTAGCCCAGCGGTTCCCGGTCGATCACCGAAAGGGCGGTGCTGACCGGCCCGGCGAACGCCAAATCGATGGTGATGTGCTCCGGCGGCGTGTCGAAGCCGAAGATGTCCACCACGCCGCCGTCCACGGGCATGTCCAGCACATGGGCTTCGGCGATCTGGAAAGTCAGGTTGGCCCCGTCGAAGGTGGCCTGGCCGGCGATGCCGGTCACCGGCGGCAGGTCGGGCAGGTAGTCCACCGACAGGTCGTCGTAGATCAGGCTGGCATCTACGCTGGTGACGGTCACGTCGAGCGGGTCCTGGGTGGAGGCTTCGGTGGCGACGCCGAGGCTGGCGGCCACCACCATGCCGTCGCGCATGCGCTCGGCGACCCAGTCCCGCGTCGGCGCGTTGAGCGCCGGCGGCCACCAGTGGGGCAGCTCGGCCATGGGCATGTCGGTGAGCGTCGCGTCGGCCACCATGCGGATGGTCTCCGCATCCCACGACAGGACCGCCCCTGCATCGATTCGCGGTCCGCCCAGGTCCATCCGCGCTTCCGTCACCTCCAGCGTGTTGCTGGTGAAGTCGACCGCGACCTCGGCATCGAGGGAGGCCATCAGCACCGGCCGGTCGTAGAGATCCGGCGCATCCAGCAGCACGGACTGCCCGCTCGCCGACAAGTCGGCGGTGAGCGGCAGCAGATCGCGGGTGAGCTGAAGGTCGATGCCGACCGACACCGGCGACTTCAGGGCCGCCAGCGAGGCCAGAACCGGATCGATGGGCGCCAGGCTCGACGGCACGACGCCGCTGGCATCGGCGGTCAGGCGCACCGCCCCGTCCAATGTCTGCATCAGGGTCGCCGCCACGCGGGCGTCCGGTCCGGCATCGGGCAGGGAAAAGGCCAGCGCCCCGGTGATGCCGCCGCTGCTGCGCCGCACCACCGCCGACAGGTCGGGGATGCGCCAGCCGATCTCGTGGCCGCGATCGAAGTACAGCACCGTGGCATCGCGGATCTCCACCACGCGGAGCCGGGCGAAGGGGCCGTCGGTGGCGGCGGCCATGGACATGGGGTCGGTCAGCGCCGGCAGGGTCAGGCGGTCGGGCAGCTCCGCCCCCGACTGCGGCGGCGGCGCCGTGATGGCCGCGTCGTCGGTATCGTCATCCAGCCGCAGCCCGGCGACCACGCGGCCGTCGGCCTCGCGGGTGACCAGCAGCCGCGGGGCCACCAGCGCCAGCCCGGTCGGCCGCACCTCGCCGGCCAGCAGCCCGGCCAGCTCCAGGTTGAGCCGCAGCTCCGGCACCCGGGCGATGGCCACCATATCGGTGCTGCGCCCCACCTCGACGCCGTGGGCGACCACCTGCACCGGGTTCGGCCAGCCCGACAGCCGCACCTCCACCGCCTCGGCGTTCAGCGTGTAGGGGGGCGGCAGCAGCGACTGGATGTCCGGCAGCAGCACGTCCACCGGCACCGGATGGGTGGCGACCCAGGCGGCGACCAGGGTGGTGGCGAGGGTCAGCCCGGTGAACGCCTGGGCGATCAGCCACACCGCCAGCGCACCGACACCGGCCGCCAGCCGCTGTGGCCATGGGCGCCGCGCAGGCGGCGGCGGTACGCCCGCGTCGGACCGTTGACCCGGCTCCTCGGCGCGCCGACCATGCGGATCGTCACCGTCGATGCGCGCCCCGGAACCCATATGATCGATACCGCTCACTGGCCGGCCCCGGCCGATGCGGACAGTGCGGCCCTTGGCTGGAGCCATTGGGAAGACCGCGCGGCGGTCCAGCCGGACGCCGAACTGGCGGCCTTCGCACGTGCCGTGGCGACGCCGGGCGAGCCCGGCCATGGGATGCTGGCGGCGGCGTTCGGCGGCAGCCCCCACCTGACGCGCCTGGTGCTCGACCATCCGGACATCGTGCGCGGCTTTCTGGGCGCCGGGCCGGACGCGCAGTTCCGGGCGGAAATCGACGCCACCGTCGCCGCCCTCTCAGGTCCCGTCGACCGGGAGGCGGTGATGCGCGGGCTGAGGCGCATGAAGCGACGCACGGCCCTGGTGACGGCGCTGGCGGATATCGGCGGGCTGTGGACCCTTTCGGCCTGCTGCCGGGCGCTGACGGAGATCGCGGAAACGGCACTGCGGCTGGCCTGCCGGCATCTCCTGCGGGTCGCGGCGGGTCGCGGCTGGTTGACGTTGGACAACCCGGAGGAGCCGGAGCACGGGTCTGGGCTGATTGTCCTGGCCATGGGCAAGCTGGGGGCTGGCGAACTCAACTACTCCAGCGACATCGACATTGTCGTGCTGTTCGACAAGGCGCGCGTCGCCGCAGCCGACTGCGACCAGATACCCCGGACCTTCCTGCGATTGACCCGAGATCTGGTGACCATCATGGAGGAACGCACAGCATTTGGCTATGTGTTCCGCACAGACCTGCGCCTCCGTCCCGATCCGGCGGCGACTCCCCTGGCGGTCAGCGTCGCCGCGGCGGAAACCTACTACGGCAGCATGGCCCAGACCTGGGAACGCGCCGCCATGATCAAGGCGCGGCCGGTGGCCGGCGACCCGGAAGCGGGTGCGGCCTTCGCCGCCTTCCTGCGCCGCTTCGTGTGGCGCCGCGACCTCGACTTTGCGGCCTTGGACGACATCCACGCCATCAAGCGCCAGATCCAGCGCCACCGCGGCCACCGGGTCGTGGCGGTGGACGGACACGACATCAAGGTGGGGCGCGGCGGCATCCGCGAGATCGAGTTCTTCGCCCAGACCCAGCAGCTCATCTTCGGCGGCCGCATGCCCCAGCTCCGCACGCCGCGCACGGTGGACGCGCTGGCGGCCATGGCGGAGGCGGGCAAGCTGCCCGCCGATGTGTGCCGCCGGCTGACCGATGCCTACTGGGAGCTGCGGCGCATCGAGCACCGCCTCCAGATGGTCGACGACCACCAGGTGACCGCCCTGCCGGCATCGGCGCAGGAGATCGGGCGGCTGGCCCGCTTCTTGGGTTTTGCCGATGCCGACGCGTTCCGCCGCCATGTGCGGGCCGTGCTGGGCACGGTGGAGGAGATCTACTCCGGCCTGTTCGAGGATCGGTTGGGCGGCGGCGAGCCCGACGCGCTGGGCGGGCTGATGGGGCCGCCCGACAGCGGCGACGATACCGCCACCGCCGCCACCCTGGCCGATCTCGGCTTCCAGAACCCCGAGGGGGCCATGAGCCTGGCGCGCGTTTGGCTGAGCGGCCGCTACCGCGCCACCCGCAGCCCGCGCGCCCGCAGCCTGCTGCAGGATCTGCTGCCGACGCTGGCCACCGCCTTCGGCCGCACCGCCTCGCCGGACATGGCATGGCGCCGCATGGACGAGTTCTTGAGCCGGCTGCCGGCGGGCGTGCAGCTCTTCTCCATGTTCGCCGCCAACCCGCGGCTGCTCGACCTGGTGGCCACCATCCTCGGCACATCCGAACGGCTGGCCAACCACCTGGCGCTCAGCCCGGCCCAGCTCGACGCCGTGCTCGACCCGGACTTCTTCGAGGCACTGCCGGACCTCGACGCCCTGGCCGCCGACCTCACCGAACGCCTCGATCCCAACGCCGACTACGAGGACATGCTGGACGGCCTGCGCCGCTGGACCAACGACCAGCGCTTCCGCGCCGGCATCCAGATGCTGCTCGGCCTGTCGGATCCTGCCGACGACGGCGCCCGCTTCCTCAGCGACGTCGCCCAGGTGGCGCTGGACGCGCTCGCCGACCGCGTGCAGGCGGCCTTCGAGGAACGCCACGGCGGCTTCGGCGGCCGCCGGCTCGCCATCGTCGCCATGGGCAAGCTGGGCAGCCGCGAGATGTCGGTGCGGTCGGACCTCGACCTCATCATGATCTACGACCCGCCCGCCGAGCCGCTGGCCGAAAGCGACGGCGCCAAGCCGCTCGCCGCCCCGCTCTACTACCAGCGGCTGATCCAGCGCCTGATCTCCGCCATCACCGCGCAGACCGCCCACGGCACGCTGTTCGAGGTGGACATGCGGCTGCGCCCGTCGGGCAAGGCGGGGCCGCTCGCCACCAGCCTGCCGGCTTTCGCCAAGTACCAGGCCGAGGACGCCTGGACGTGGGAGCACCAGGCGCTCACCCGCGCCCGCGTGATCCACGGTTCGGCGGACCTGGCGGGCCGCATCGGCCAGGTGATCGCCGACGCCATCGCCAAACCGCGCGATCCCGAACGGCTGCGCGCCGACGTGGCCGACATGCGCGGCCGCATCGACCGTGCCCAGGGGTCCGACGACCCGTGGAACGTGAAGTTCATTCGCGGCGGCATGGTGGAGATCGAGTTCATCGCCCAGTACCTGCAGCTCCGCTCCGCCGCCACCGAGCGGCCGGTGCGGGAGGGCAACACCGCGGCGGCCCTGGAAGCGCTGGCGGAAGCCGGCCACCTGGTGCCCGAGGTTGCCGAGGACCTGCGCCAATGCCTCACCATCTGGCAGCGGGTGCAGGCGTTCATCCGGCTGACCCATGACGGCGCGTTCGATCCCGCAGCGGCCACCAAGCCTTTGCTCGACGGGCTGTCGCGCTGCGTCTTCCCGGAGGTCGACCCGCCGCTCGACCGCGCGGCCCTGGAGGAGCGGCTGGCGGCACTGGCCGCCCGCGCCCACCGGCATTTCCGGGAGATCGTCGGGCTGCCGTCGCCGGAAACGGGTTAGGGCCTGTTGAGAGCCAGCACATCGACCTCAACAGGCCCTGGGCTCACGAGCGCCGTCGCCCTATGTTTGCCGCCAATCCTGTCTATCGCAGACACCCTTGCGTCAGGAGCCGTCGCCCATGCCCGTCGAACCCGGCCAACCGGCCCCCGATTTCACCCTGCCCACCACCGGCGGCGGCAGCGTCAGCCTGGCCCGGCTCAGGGGCCGCAAGGTGGTGCTCTACTTCTATCCCAAGGCCGACACCTCGGGCTGCACCAAGGAAGCCGTGGGCTTTACCGAGGCGGCCGACGCCTTTGCCGAAGCCAACGCGATCGTGATCGGCGTCTCCAAGGACCCGGTGGCGAAGCTGGAGGCGTTCCGCGACAAGTACGGCCTTGAGGTCACGCTGGCGTCCGACACGGCGGGCAGCGTGGTGGAGGCCTACGGGAGCTGGGTGGAGAAATCCATGTACGGCCGGACCTATATGGGGATCGACCGGTCCACCTTCCTGATCGGCGAGGACGGCACGCTGCTGGCGGCATGGCGCAAAGTGAAGGTGCCCGGCCACGTGGCGGCGGTGCTGAACGCCGCCAAGGCCGGCTAAGCCATGGCAAACGGGCTGGCGCGGCGGGCGGCGGCGGCTTTGCTGCTGGCGGCGTTTTGCCTGGGCACGGCGCCGGCTGCCGCCCAGACCGCCACCGTCGACCGCTTCCAGGAGATCCTGGCGAGCCGCGGCGGGGCGGCGATCCTCAGCTACCAGACCATCGCCGCCCTCGGCGACGGCGGGGTGCTGCTGGAGGGTGTCGCCTTCACGCCGCAGCCCGGTGCCGCCCCGGTGACGGTGGAGCGCGTGCTCTTCCACAGCATCGATCTGGACGCCTGGGAGGCCGGCCGCCCGCCCGCCCATCTGTCGGTCGACCTGGTGGGGCTGGCGCCGGCCGCCGGCCCGCTGGCGCCCGGCGGCAACCCGCTGGCGCTGATCGGTTTCGATGCCGAAAGCCTGGATGTGCGGCTGGACTACCGGCGCACCGGGCCGCTGACCATCCTCGACCCCCTGCGCATCACCGCCGCCGGAGCCGGCGTCATCGAGCTGCGCGGCCGCCTGATGAACCTGCCGGACGACCCGCTGTTCACGCCGCCCATGGCCTTCCTGGGGACACAGGTGGACGAGGTGACCATCGTCTACAGCGACGACGGCATGATCGCCCGCCAGCTGGCCGCCTCGGCGGCGGCGGACGGGCGCACGGTCGACCAGCAGGCCGCCGCCGTCACCCAGGGGCTGCAGGCGGTCCTGATGCCGGCGGGCACCGCCGCCCCCCACGGTGCCGCCGCCTTCGCAGCGCTGTCCGCCCTGCTGGCGGACTATCAGGCGCCGGCACCGCTCACCCTCACCCTGGCGCCGGCCCAGCCGGTGCCGCTGCTCAACCTGATGGGCATCGGCAATTTCGAGGCGGTGGCCGAGCTGTTCAACCTGTCGGTCGCCTATGGTGGGTGAGGGGGCGATGCCGCTGGTCTCCGTCATCGTGCCGGCCTACCGGGCCGAAGCCACCATCGCGCGCGCGGTGGCCAGTGTGCTCGCCCAGAACCTCGCCGACCTGGAGGTGGTGATCGCGTCCGACGACGGTGTGGACTACCTGGCGGTGCTGGCCGCGGCCGGCCTGCGCGATGCCCGGCTGCGCCAGGTGACGACCGGCGGCGTCGGTACGGGCGAAGGCCGGGCACGCAATGCCGCGGTGGCGGTGGCGCGCGGGGCGCTGATCGCCAATCTGGACGCCGACGACGCGTTCGCACCCGAACGGTTGGCGGTGCTGGCGCCCCTGGCGCTGGCCCATGGGGCCGCGACCGACGCCACCCAGGTGCTGGACGAGACCGGGCGCCCGGTGCGCACGCCGTTCCCGGAGCTGGATCCGGCCGGCCCGCCCTTCGAGATGACGCCCGAACGCGTGCTCGGCCCCCGCGTGCCCTTCTTCCCGGTGTTGCGCCGCGAGCTGGCGGGGGCGGGCTGGACCGCCGTGCCCTTCGCCGCCGACGTGCTGTTCAACCTGGAACTCGGCTGCCGGGCGCAGCCCTACATGGCGAGCCCGCGGCCGCTCTACCGCTACATCAAGACCGCGGGCTCCATCACCCAATCGGCCGACACCGCCCGGGTGGCGGAGGTGGGCTATGCCGCCATCCTGGAGCTGCTGGAGGGCGGCGCGCTCGACCTCACGCCCGCGGTGCGCAGCGCGGCGATCGAGGAGTTTGCCGCCAACCGGGCGCTCAATCGGTTGTTCGCCGTGTGGCACAAGGACGGCCGGGTGGACAGCCTGGACGGCTTCCTGGCGCTCACCGAAAACGGCCGGGCGCACTGGGTGCCGGCGGCACTGGCGGACCTAGGGGCAGTGCCCGCCGCTGCCCGCACGGGAGGAGACTGAGCGTGGCCACAGCGGCTTCGGGGCCTGGCACCGTGCTGGTGACCGGCGGCGGCAAACGGGTGGGCCGCACCTTGGCACTCGGCCTCGCCGACGACGGCTGGGACGTGGCGGTGCACTACAACAGCTCCGCCGGCCCGGCCGAAGAGGTGGCCGAACGGATCCGCGCCAAGGGACGCCGCGCCGCCACCATCGGCGGCGACCTGGGCGATGCGCAGGCGGTGGCTGAGATCATCCCAAAGGCCAACGCCGCGCTGGGGCCGTTGACGGCGCTGGTCAACAACGCCTCGGTGTTCGAGCGCGACACCGCCGCCAGCATGACGCGCGAGACCTGGGCCTTCCATCTGGACATCAACCTGGCCGCCCCGGTGTTCCTCGCCCAGGCGTTCTACGCCCAGGTGCCGGAAGGCGGGCGTGCCGCCATCGTCAACATGCTCGACCACCAGGTGCTGCGGCCGACCCCCGGCTATTTCAGCTACACCATCAGCAAGCTGGCACTTTGGGAGGCGACGCGCATGCTCGCCATGGCGCTGCGCCCGCGGGTGCGGGTGAACGGCATCGGCCCCGGCCTGACCCTGCCCAGCGGCGGCCAGACCCAGGAGGAGTTCGAGGCCGAGCACGTGCGCACGCCGCTGAAGATCGGCCCGACTCCGGACGACCTGCTGCAGGCGGTGTGCTACTTCCTCGCCGCCCCAACGGTAACCGGCCAGATGCTGGCGGTGAACGGCGGTGGCCACCTGATGGCCTACCGCGAGGCCGAGGGGCCCGAGTCCACCGGCGGCACGCTGGAATAGCCATGGCCGGTACGCCGATCCCCGGCCTGCGGGCCGACCAGCTCCATGTGTTCGTCGACGGGCTGGTGCTGCCGGTCTCCGTCGGCATCCTGCCGCACGAGCACCTGGCCCCCCAGCCGGTGCGCTTCGACATCGACCTGGTGGTTGCCGTGACGCCGCCGCTCACCAGCGAAAACATCGCCGACACCGTGTCCTATGCCGACGTGGTGGCGGAGGTGAAGGCGATCTGTGCGGCGGGCCACATCGCGCTTCTGGAAACCCTGGCGGAACGGGTGGCCGAAGCCGTGCTGGCCGATCGCCGGGTGGAGTGGGTGCGCGTCGGCGTCGCCAAGCCGCAGATCATCGCCGAGGCCGCCGGCGTCGGCATCGCCATCGCGCGCAGCCGGGCAGACCGCAAACTCGGTTGACGGCAGCCGCGCGGGCCGCTGCCATGGGCCACCCGTCCGCCCCAGCGTCTTCACCATCGGTGACGTCCGCCCAAGCTGCCCGAGACCCGCAACCGGCCAGGAGCCGCCATGCGCCCCGACCACACGCTTCCCTGCGGCCGCGTCGAGCGGCTGACCGTCGATTGCCCGTCGCTGCGCGGCAATCCGCTGGAGGATCCCTGGCAGCGCGCGGTCGACGTGTACGTGCCGGCGGGCCACAGCGGCGCCGGCCTGCCGCTCCTGGTGCACCTGGCCGCGTACACCTCCAGCGGGCTCGCTGCCACCTCCTGGCGCAGCTTCGAGGAAAACCTGCCGGCCCGGCTCGACCGGCTGATCGCCGAGGGGGCGTTGCGGCCCTGCGTGGTGGCCTGCCCCGATGCCTTCACCCGGTTGGGCGGCAACCAGTATATCGACAGCCCGGTGATGGGCCGGTGGGAGACCGCCCTGGCGACGGAAATCCTGCCGGCGGTGGAAGCGGCCCTGGGCTGCGGCGGGCCGGGCCGCCGTGGGCTGTTCGGCAAGTCCTCGGGCGGCTACGGCGCGCTGGTGAACGCCATGCGCCGGCCCGAGGTGTGGGCGGCTGCCGCCTGCCATGCCGGCGATATGGGGTTCGAGCTGTGCTACCTCCCGGAGATGCCGGCGACCTTGAGGGTGCTTGCCAAGCACGACTTCTCCGTGGCGTCGTTCATGGCGACCTTCGAGGCGGCACCGCGGCCGCGGCGCAGCGACGTCGGCGTTTTGATGGTGCTCGGCATGGCCGTCACCTACGACCCCGACCCCGCCGGGCCCTTCGGTGTACGCCTGCCGGTGGATCCGCAGACCTGTACGCTCGACGAGGAGCGCTGGGCCAAATGGCGGGCCTGGGACCCGCTGGAAATGGCGCCGCAGCGGCTGGAGGCGCTGGCCTCGCTGAAGGCCCTGTGGATCGATTGCGGGCGCGACGACGAGTACAATCTGCTCTATGGCGCGCGCCGGCTGCACGGTCTCCTGGAGGGGGCGGGCATCGCCCATACCTTCGAGGAGTTCGAGGGCAGCCACGGCGGCATCGACCACCGCCTCGACTTGAGCTTGCCGTGCCTGGCGGATGCTCTGTCGGCGTCCTGAGGGCCACCCGAAGGCTGCACAGTGCCGCTCCGACCGGTGCAAACGCCGCGGCAACCTTGCGTTCCGGCGCAGCGATGCTACATGCAGACAACGTCGGCACCCGGACTCGCGGCCGGCACAGGCACTTGGCCTGTGCGTAGCCAGTGTTGCGGTTCGCACGGTGCGGACGAACCGGGCCCTGGTGGTCCCCTCCAGCGATCGTGGATCGACGTGAGCCTCGAAGACAGCTTTGCCCGCGTGCTGCGCCGGCATGCCGAACTGCGCGACACCCTGGCCTCGGGACCCTTGGAGCCCGAGCAGATGGCCGTGCTGTCGAAGGAGTATGCGGAATTGGAGCCGGTGGCTGCCAAGCTGGCGGAGGTCGAGAGCCTGCGCCGCGAGGTCGCCGACCTGGAGATGCTGGCCGACGATCCCGAGGGTGACCCGGAGATGCGCACGCTGGCGCGCGAGGAAATCCACGAACTCGGCCAGCGCCTGGAGGCGTGCGAGCACGAGGTGCAGATCCTGCTGCTGCCGCGCGACGAAGCCGATGCCCGCAATGCCATCTTGGAGGTGCGCGCCGGCACCGGCGGCGACGAGGCCGCCCTGTTCGCCGCCGACCTCCTGGCCATGTACCAGAAATACGCCGCGCTGCGCGGCTGGCGCTTCGAGCTTCTGAACGCCAGTGAAACCGGCATCGGCGGCATCCGCGAGGCGACGGCGGAGGTGTCCGGGCGCAACGTGTTCGAGCGGCTGAAGTTCGAATCGGGCGTCCACCGCGTGCAGCGGGTGCCGGAAACCGAAGCCCAGGGCCGCATCCACACCTCGGCCGCCACCGTGGCGGTGCTGCCGGAAGCCGAAGAGGTGGACGTGCAGGTCGACGACAAGGACCTGCGGGTCGACGTGTTCCGCGCGTCGGGTGCCGGCGGCCAGCACGTCAACAAGACCGAAAGTGCCGTGCGCATCACCCACCTGCCCACCGGCATCGTGGTGTCCCAACAGGATGAGAAGTCGCAGCACAAGAACCGCGCCAAAGCCATGAAGATCCTGCGCGCGCGCCTCTACGAGCAGCAGCGCGAGGCGCTGGCGGCAGAACGCGCGGCGGACCGGCGCAGCCAGGTAGGCTCGGGCGACCGGTCCGAACGCATCCGCACCTACAACTTCCCCCAGGGCCGGGTGACCGACCACCGCATCGGCCTGACGCTCTACAAGCTCGACCGGGTGATCGCCGGGGAAGCGCTCGACGAGGTGATCGATCCCCTGATCGCCGAAGACCAGGCGGCCCGGCTGGCCGCCATGGAGTGATGCCGCCCGGCGGACCGGTGGCGCTGGCGGCCGTGGTGGCACATGCCGTGCGCCGGCTCGCGGCGGCCGGTCTGGGCGAGGGGGACGAGCCGGCCCGCGAGGCGCGGCTGCTGGTGGCGGCTGCCCTCAAGCTCGACCGGCTGGCCCTGATCACCCAGCGTGACCGGCCGGTGGATCCGGCAGCCCAGGACGTTGTCGACGGCCTCGTCGCGCGCCGCATTGCCGGCGAACCGGTGTCGCGCATCCTCGGCCGGCGGGAGTTCTGGGGCCTCGACTTCGCCCTCGGCCCCGACACGCTCGACCCGCGGCCGGACAGCGAGACGGTGGTGGAGGCCGCCCTGGAGGCCACGGCGGACCGGGCGGACCGGCGGCTGACGGTGGTGGATCTGGGCACGGGCACCGGCTGCCTGCTGCTGGCGGTGCTGTCCGAGCGGCCCAACGCTTACGGACTCGGCATCGATCGGGCGCCGGGTGCGGTGCGAATCGCTGGCCAAAACGCGTTTCGCTTGCATCTTGAGGCTCAGGCGGGTTTCTTGGTGGGCGATTGGGCAACGGCCCTCGCCGCCGGCGCCGCCGATCTGGTGCTGGCGAACCCACCCTACATCCGGCGCGATGCGCTGGCTGGGCTGGACTGGGCGGTGCGGGGGTTCGACCCGGCGGACGCGCTCGACGGCGGACCGGACGGCTTGGCCGCCTACCGGTCCATCGTGGCGGATCTGCCCCGGCTGATGCGTCCCGACGGGTGTGCGGTGCTGGAGATCGGCAGCGATCAGGCCGACGCCGTGGCGGAAATCGTTAATTCCGCGGGACTGGCCTTGGCGGCGATCCGGGCCGATCTGGCGGGGCGAAACCGGGCCCTCGTGGTGCGCCACGGAAAAAAGAGCTTGGTGGAAAGGGCCAAGCCACATTAGGGTCGGGTTTAGCGCTTCGGTTTAGAATAGGGGTGCCGCGATTGCGCGAACGGGAAGAGCGTAATCGTTGAATGATGCGGACAGCGGGCAATCACAGGTCACGCCGAATGGGCGTAAGGACCGTCAGCCGCAGATCCGCGACAAAAATAAGATTTGGTGGGGAGTGTGCCGTGGCCCCGGCACCGGCTGAATGTGTGCTTGTCTTGCGGCAAGCGAGACGTGAATTGAAAAGAGAGATACGGTGAGTGCCATGAGACAGGGCCAGAATCCGCGCCGGTCCCGCAATCGGAACAACAACAACAACAACAACGGTGGCCACAACCGCCGTTCGAATTTACCCAACCGGAATCAGACCTTCGACAGCAACGGTCCTGAGGTGCGGATTCGCGGGAACGCCTACCAGGTCTACGAAAAATACCTGACGCTCGCGCGCGACGCCTATTCGTCCGGTGATCGGGTGAAATCGGAAAACTACTACCAGCACGCCGAGCACTATCACCGCATCATCACGACCTATAACGAAGCCTACGCCCAGTCGCAGCAGAACGAAGCCAATGGCAGCCGTTCGCCGGATGCCGGCCAGGACGACCTGCCCCGGTCCAACGGGCGCGACCACGACGATCTCGACAGCTATCAGGGCGACATGCGCCGGTCGTCGTCGGGCAACGGCAACGGGGCCTCGAACGACGACGATGCCGACGCCATCGAGGTGCGCAGCAGCCGGGATCAGCGCGACCACGAGCAACCGGTGGAAGCTTTCGGGCGCGATCCCCGCCAGGACGATGGCGTGAGCGACGGCGATCTCGACCGCCAGCCGACCCTGGAACTGGGCGAGTCGATGGACCAGCCGAGCGACGCTGAGGAACGGCCGCGCCGCCGCCGGGCCCCGCGCCCGCGCCGCACGCCGGCCGCCAACGGGGCCGCGGGCGACATGCCGGCCGCCGAAGCGCCGGGCGAATAGTCCGCTTCCGATCCGGCCGACGCGGCCGGCCTCAGGGACCCGCCGGGATCTGCCCGGCCGGGCAGGCTGCCTGCACTCCGGCGGTGAGCCGGCGGCCTCGTCCCTGCCCTTTGCCTTGGGGCCGGCGGCAAAGGCGCTTGATCGCGCCCGGGCTCCAGACTTGGGCCCGCGCTGAGCCAGCCGCACAGATCCTCTCCCGCATGCGAGACGGGGGCCGGTCAAGACGACCGGTGGCGGGCCGGCTTGTTGCGCGAAGGTCCCCCTCAGTCGAATCATATTCGGATATATTGGCCGGCCAGCGACGCGAAATTGGCGTGCAAGTCCTGTCTCTACCCAGCAATCGGTTTAGTGCGGGCGTTTATCTGCCGGACGGCGCTCCCAGCGCGGTCTGAGTCGCATTAGCGGCGGTCTTTCTGCACCACAGCATGCTGCTACGCGCCGCGCCCGGCGCCGATTCCACGATTCCGACCGGCTGCCGGCGCCCGGCAAACCCTACCCGTTGCGGCGCGTGAGCTGCAGGAAGATGTCCTCCAGGTCCGCTTCCTCGGTGGAGAGGTCGCGGATGGCCACGCCCGCGGCCCCCAGGGCCGACAGCAGGTCGCCGAGCCTGGTGATGCTGGGCTGGTAGCGCACGCACAGGGTCTCGGGGTCGACCAGCTCCATGTGGAAGCCCTCCACGCCCTCCGGCGGCCGCTCCAGCGGCACCGCCAGGTAGACGGTCAGCGACTTGCTGTCGAGCCGGCGCAACAGGTTGCGCGTGGTGTCGTTGGCCACCACCTCGCCGTGGTTGATGATGGCGACGCGGTCGCACAGCTCCTGGGCTTCCTCCAGGTAGTGGGTGGTCAGCAGCACCGTGGTGCCGGCCGCATTCAAGGCGCGCACCTGCGCCCAAAGCTGCTGGCGCAACTCCACGTCGACGCCTGCGGTGGGCTCGTCCAGCACCAGCACCGGCGGCGAGTGCACCATGGCCTTGGCCACCATCAGGCGCCGGCGCATGCCGCCCGACAGCGTGCGCGCATAGGCCCCGGCCTTGTCGGCCAAGCCGACGGCCTCGAGCAACTCCATGGTGATGCGCTCGCGCTTGGGCACGCCGTAGAGCCCGGCTTGCAGATCCAGCATTTCGTAGGGCGTGAAGAAGGGGTCGATGTTGATTTCCTGCGGCACCACGCCGATCGCCGCGCGCGCCTGGCGCGGGTTGCTGTCGATGTCGCAGCCCCACACGGCAGCCGTGCCGCCGGTCTTCAACACCAGGCCCGCCAGGATGTTGATGAGGGTGGATTTGCCGGCTCCATTCGGCCCCAGCAGGCCAAACAGGCAGCCGCGCGGTATGTCCAGGTCGATCGCCTTCAGCGCCCGCTTGGCCGGCGCCTTGCCCTGGGCACGATAGGTCTTGTCCAGCCCGGCGACGGTCACGGCCAGATCGGGCGGCGTCTGTGGGCTGCGGGCGGCAGATTGCTGCGCGGCCGCGTCGGCGACCGCCCCGGTTCGGGTATCCATACGCACACTCTCCCAAGGCGAGACGGATCGGCGGCCCGAAAAGTTGCCGCGGGACCGCTCCGCCAACGACAAGATATATTGCCTGATTGCGTGACGTGGCTATGGTTCGGCCACACATGATCGGTCCGGGGTCTCGGCAGTCGCACAGCCGCCGACATTCGTGGACCGTTGCCAACCCCGGTGCGGAGCCCCAATCATGGCAATCGACCCTCCCGAGATCACCATTGTCGACGACGACGTGGAGACGGTCGGATGCGACGGCGGCGGAGGGGCGCTCGGCCACCCCATGACCTACTACAGCTTCGGCGCCCACGACTATGTGGAATGCGGCTATTGCGATCGTAGGTTCGTCAAACGCAGGGCAGCCGCCACGGCGGCGGCCGCGCCAACGGTAGCCTAGTGGATCGGATTGGGCGTTTGCATCCCACCTGCCGCATCGTTTGCTGCAGTCGCCAGATCCAGAAGATCCGCTGGAAACAATAAGTTCGTAGTGGTCCGCGTGGCTCCGGACTCTGCTCCCGGCTGATCGGCAACGGATGCAGATGTCAGGGTCAGGCCACCAGCCGAACGCAGGCGGTCCCGTCGGCGGGCGTTCGCACGCCATCGCCGTCGGGGCCCCTGCGGCCACGGGGGTAGGATGCCTGGGGGCGATCGGCCGCAGGCCAGATCAGAGGGTCGCGATGCCCGCCGAAACCATGATCGGGCTGAATGCCGTGATCGTCTCGGTGACCGGGGAAGTCCCGCGCGTCCTGGTGGTGCGGCGGCCGGGCCATGCCATGGCGGCGGGCTCCGGGCGGGCGGCGGCCGACGCGGCCAGCGACGGCGCGCCGGCGCTGCCGTTCGGTCCGTTCACGCCGGACCGCCACCGCACGCTGGAACTGGGTCTGCGCGAATGGGTGAGCGCCCAGACCGGCCTGGAGCTGGGCTATGTGGAGCAGCTCTATACCTTCGGCGACCGCTACCGCGACCCGCGCGAAATCGCCGGCGGCCCCCGCGTCGTCTCCGTCAGCTACCTGGCCCTGGTGCGCGACCAGCCGCTGTCGGGCAGCGGCGAGGCGCAATGGCGCGACTGGTATGAGTTCCTGCCCTGGGAGGACTGGCGCGACCGCCGGCCCCTGGTGCTCGACCAGATCATCCGGCCGGCGCTGACCGGCTGGGTGGAGGCGACAAACGATCCCGGCGTACGCGCCCGGCGGGCCGAACGGGTGTTCCAGACCTTCGATCTCGACGACCCCGGCTGGGACGGCGAACGGGTGCTGGAGCGCCACGAGCTGCTCTATGAATGCGGGCTGGTGGCCGAAGCCCGGCGCGACGCCCAGGTGGAAGGGCGCCCCTGCGCCGACAAGGCGGATGCGCTGCCCGGTGCCGGCATGGCGCTCGACCACCGGCGCATCCTTGCCACCGCCATGGGCCGCCTGCGCGGCAAGCTGAAATACCGCCCGCTGGTGTTCGAGTTGCTGCCGGAAGCCTTCACGCTGTTCCGCCTGCAGCAGGTGGTGGAAGCCCTGTCGGGCGTGCGCCTGCACAAGCAGAACTTTCGCCGCCTGCTGGTGGCCAACCGGCTGGTGGAGCCGACGGGGCGGCGCGTGGCCGGCACCGGCGGGCGCCCGGCGGAGCTGTTCGCCTTCCGCCGCGAGGTGCTGCACGAACGCCGCGCGCCGGGCATCGGCGTGCCGCTGCTGCGGCAGGGGTTGGATTAGACCCGCCAGTCCGTCTTCGCTGCCGGGGGGCGCTCCGCGGCCGTGACAGCCATGCGGTGAACGGGCCCGCGAGAGCGTTGCGGGACCCTCGGCGTACGCGCAAGCTCGTGCACGAAGCCGGACGCCTGGTCCGGCGACCTCGATTGGTGTGCCCCGCCGCGAACAGGATGGACGACCCGGTTCCGCCGCTCCTCTGGTTGCCTGTCTGCACGTTCCCGGCCGCCGGCCATCCGCCGTGCGGGCGCCCCCGTTGCCCGCGCAGCAAAGGGCGGGCGCGGTGATCGACCTTCCCGCCGATGTCGAACCCGTGGTGGCGCTGGGATTGATTGCCGCCGTCTTCGCGTTCTTCGTGCTGGAGGTGATGCCGGCGGAGATCACCGCCTTCTGCGGTGCTGCGGTGGCGCTGGCCCTGGGCCTGATCGACACCGACGACGTGCTCGCGGCCATCGCCAATCCGGCTCCCGCCACCATCGGCGCCATGTTCGTGCTGAGCGCGGCGTTGGCGCGCACCGGCGCGCTCACAGCACTTGCCGACCGCCTGCACGGTCTTGCCCTCAGCCACCCGCCGGTGGCGGTGCTGCTGTTCTTCTGCGTCGCCGCGTCGGCGTCCGCCTTCGTCAACAACACGCCGGTGGTGATCGTGCTGATCCCGGTCGCCATCGGCCTGGCGCGCGACGTGCGGGTGCCGGCCTCCCACCTGCTGATGCCGCTGTCCTTCATGGTGATCCTCGGCGGCACCTGCACGCTGGTGGGAACCTCCACCAACCTGTTGGTGGACGGTGTGGCCCGGGCGGCGGGGCTTGAGCCCTTCTCGTTGTTCGAGATCGCGCCGCTGGGCCTGGTGCTGGCGCTGGCCGGGGCACTTTTCCTTGGCCTGGTGGGTCGCCACCTGTTGCCGGACCGCCGGCCGCCGACCATCTCGGTTGGGGACCGCGAGGAGCGGTCGTGGCTGGCCGAGCTGTTCATTCCCACCGAGTCTTCGCTGGTCGGCGCCACGGTAAAGCGCATCGAGGCGCTGACGCGGGCCGCCGGCCAGGTGGTGGACGTGGTGCGCGGCGACATCTCGCTGCGCCATTCGCTGGCCGAGTTGCGCTTGCAGGCGGGCGACACCGTGGTGCTGCGGCTGCGCGATGTGGAGCTGCTGGGTTTCCGTGAAGGGGCCGTGCGCGCTGCCGTGCTGCCGGGACTGGAACCAGCCAGGGCACGCCGTAGCCAGGTGGTGGAGGTGCTGGTCGGGCCGACTGCGCGGGTGCTTGGCCGCACCCAGGCGGAGCTGCGCTGGCGCCGCCGCTACGGCGTCTACATGCTGGGGCTGCACCGCGAAGGCACCTTCATCGACCGGCGGCCGGATTCCGTACCCCTGTCGGTGGGCGACACCCTGCTGCTGGACGGCGCGGCGGAGGACATTGCGCGCCTCGCCGAAGACGCCGCACTCACCAACATCCAGCCGAGCCAGGCGCGGGCTGTCCGCCGCGCCAAGGCCCCCATCGCCGTGGCCGTGATGCTGGCGGTGGTGGGGCTGGCGGCACTGGAGGTGGCGCCGATCCTGCTCCTGGCGCTGATCGGTGTGGCCGTGGTGGTGGTGACGGGGTGCATCGCGTCCGACGAGCTGGTGCGGGCCATGGACGGCCGCCTGCTGCTGCTCATCGTCTCCATGCTGATGCTTGGGGCAGCGATGGACGACACCGGCGCGCTGGCCCTGCTGGTGGAGCTGCTGGCGCCGCTGATCGCCGGCACCTCGCCCCTGGTGATGCTGCTCCTGGTCTATGCGCTGACGTCGGTGCTGACCGAGGCGGTGACCAACAATGCCGTGGCGGTGCTGATGACGCCGATTGCCATCGGCATCGCCACGGCGGCGGGTCTGGACCCGCGGCCCTTCGTCATTGTCGTGATGTTCGGCGCCTCGGCCAGCTTCGCCACGCCCATCGGCTATCAGACCAACACGCTCGTCTACAACGCCGGCGGCTACCGCTTCTTAGACTTCGTCAAGGTCGGCGTGCCGATGAACGTCCTGGCCGGCCTGGTGACGGTGCTGGTGGTGCCGCTGATCTGGCCCTTGGGAGGTGCGGGGTAGGGTCTGCCGGCGTGGTCAGCCTGCCGCCGCCAGGGCCGCCGCTACGGTTTCGGCCATGGGCGTGGTGGGGCGGCCGATCAGGCGGCGCAGGTCCCCGCCGTCGTCGAACAGGGCACCTGCCTTGGTGTGCGCGCTGCTGTCCGCCAGGGCCTTTGCCAGTGCCGGCGGCAGGCCCATGCCTTCCAGGGCGGCGGCGAAGTCGGCTTCCGGCAGGTCCCGGTAGACGACCGGCTTGCCCGACTGGCGGGCGAGTTCGGCGGCATAGTCGCCGAGCGTGTAGGCGCTGTCGCCCGCCAGCTCATAGCAGCGGCCCGCCTGGTCCTCCCCGCTCGTCAGCACCGCCGCGGCGGCGGCCGCGAAGTCGGCACGTGCGGCCGACGAGATGCGCCCGTCGCCCGATGATCCGAGAACGGCCCCGTGGGCGATCGCGGGCCACGCCGAAGCGGTGAAGTTCTCCGTGTACCAGCCATTGCGCAGCAGCACGTGGGGCACGCCCGAGGCGAGAAGCTGAGCCTCGGTCTCGCGGTGTTCGCTCGCCAACACCATGGGGTTGGTGTCGGCATGCAAGATGCTGGTGTAGGCGAGCAGGGTCACGCCCGCCGCCGCGGCCGCATCGATGACGCTGCGGTGGTGGGCGGCCCGCCGGCCGACCGCGCTGGAGGAAATCAGCAGGACCTTGTCGACCCCGCTAAGGGCAGCGGCGACCGCGGCGGAGTCCTCGTAGTCGGCCGCGCGCACCGCCACGCCGCGCTCCGCCAGATCCTGGGCAGCCGCCGGATTGCGCGCCAAGGCGATGATGCGGGGGGTGGGCGTGCGCGCCAGCAGGGCGGCGATCACCAGCCTGCCGAGTTGCCCGGTTGCGCCCGTTACGGCGATCGTCTGGGAAGCGGTCATGGGTTTCTCCCTGGTCTAGAAATCAGACCAGGTCTAAATAAGAGACCAATGGTGCGTGCGTAAGGAGGGAGATTTTGGTCACCAGGTTACCCGGCGATAACCTCCGCACAGCCCAGGAAGGACTGACGGCGTGCTTCCAGGGCTGGAGCGGGTCGGACTTCGACCCCGCCCTGTGCCCGGTGCGGGGTGTGCTGGACCGCCTGGGTGACAAGTGGACGACGCTGATCGTGATCGCCCTGGCGGCGGGACCGCGCCGCTTCAGCGCCCTGCGCCGGGAGATCCCGGACATCTCCAAGCGCATGCTGGCGCAGACGTTGCGCGATCTGGAGCGCGACGGCCTGATCTCCCGCGAGGTCTTCCCCACCAAACCGCCCAGCGTGGAATACCGGCTGACCGGGTTGGGGGAGTCGCTGCTGGAGCCGCTGAACGCCCTGATCGCCTGGGCGCAGGCGAGCCAGCCGGATATCGCCGCCGCCCGCCACGCCTATGATGCCGCTGCGGCGGTGGAGGGTTAGGCCGTGCCGCCGCAGGGGCCGGCCGCGCCCCAGGGGCCGGTGCTGCCGTTCATCCCGCTGTGTGCGCCAATATGTTGACCAGGCGGCCGCCAGGATCGCGCAGGAAGAAGCGAGTGACGCCCCAGGGCTCCACGGCCGGGCCGTAGACGATGTCCGCTCCCGCTGCCCGGGCACCGGGGCGCCCGAGCCGCCCTCGCTGGCGAAGCTGAGCTGCGGGACCATGGCCGCGGCGGCCTCCACGCCGGGGGCCAGGGTGACGATCCAGCCGTGGTCCATCGCCACCTCCAGCCCCAGCACGTCGCGGTAGAAGGTGGCAAGGTGCGTCAGGTCGTCGGCGGCGAAAACGGGAACGATGCGGCGGATGGCCATGGTGCTGCGTTCCTCCCGGTCTCGGCACCGCATTGCAGCGGCTCGGCCCCCCAGAGCGCAGAAGGGGGAGAGCAAGCTCTCCCCCTTCCGTCAATTCAACGAACCATCCGGACCACCGACCGTCGCCGCGGACCGGTGCGGCGCGTGGCGGGACGCGGGTGTCGTCAATGGTCCGAAGGCGGACCGGGCGGCCAGCCTCACATGCCGAGAACCGTGCTCAACGGGATGGCGATGGCGCCGGTCACGCTGTGCGTGCCGTAGTCGACGTCGGAGTTCGTCCCGCCCAGGTTGAAGGTGCTGTTGCCGTAGTAGCTGTACCGGTACTGCAGGCGAGCGGTCACCACACCGAAGGAGTATTCGGCGCCCGCGCCGGCGGTCCAACCCCAGGCGAGGTCGGAATCGGTGCCGCCCACGGACGGCACATAGTTCGCTTCGAGCTGCGTTACCGCGAGACCGCCGGTCCCGTAGAACATCAGGTCATCGGTGACGATGTAGCCGGCCCGCAGGCGCAGCGACGCATCCCAATCCTGGTCGAGTTCGTAGCGCTGGGTGCCGACGCCGGTGGCCTGGTCGCCTTCGGTGGTCAGCCAGTTGCCGTCCGCCTCGGCACCGAACACCATGCGGTCGACGAGATAGTTGTAGCCGGCGAACGCGCCGATGCCGATCCCGCTGGTATCGACATGAAAGTTTGCCCCGGCAGCGGGGATCACCGTCGGCGCATTGCCGAAGACGCCGCTGAACTGGAGGCCGAAATAGGGGCCGTCCCAGGCCGTGGTGTCCGTCGGCGGGCGCTCGATCGTCACCCCCTGGGCCTGCGCCGTGCCGAACGACACGGCAGCCAAAACGCATGCGAGCAGAGTGGTCTTCATCACCCGGTCCTTTCTAGCTTGGTCAAATCCACGAAAATCGCGCCGGTCACGCTGCAGTATACAGCGCGACCTTCCAATCGGGAAATTAAAATAGAGTAAATTCTTTTGCGGGTGGTGACTTTCCAGAAAGACCTTCAGGCGGCGTGTTAAGATAAACACCGAACAGGGCCTTGCCGGCCGTGGTGGCGGCCATGCGGCCAGAGTCGGTCGCCCATGCCGAACCCGGAACCAGCCCCTCCGCGGCGCAGAAGCGGCCCGCAGCAAGCCTTCTCGCCCACGGGCGGCGGCGGGCCGGACCTGCCACCATCGCGGCGCAAGGACTACTCGGCAGCCGGTAAATTTACAATGCGGAGACGGCACGGTGGCCGGCGAAAGCTTGCGCTGGCCCCATTTCAAGTGGCTGGATTCCGTTTCGACTTCGCTGAGCCCGGCGGCATCCACTGCCAACCCCGCAGGACCGCCGCCTGATCCGGTCGACACGGCCAGGCAATGTCTGCACCGACCCGGCCGGCTATCCGTTCAGTCCGAAGGCCGGGCTGGGCACCGCCAAGGGCACGAAGCCGTAGTGCTTCAGCCAGCGCAGGTCTGCTTCGAAGAAGGTCCGCAGATCGGGGATGCCGTATTTCAGCATGGCCGGCCGTTCGATCCCCATGCCGAAGGCAAAGCCCTGGTAGCGGCTGGAATCGATGCCGCACATCTCCAGTACGCGCGGATGCACCATGCCGCAGCCGAGGATCTCCAGCCAGTCGCCGTAGTTGCCGAGCTTGAGCTCGCCGCCCTTGCGCGAGCAGCCGATATCGACCTCCGCCGACGGCTCGGTGAAGGGGAAGAAGCTGGGGCGGAAGCGCAGCGGCAAGTCGTCGATATCGAAATAGGCGCGGCAGAATTCCACCAGGCAGCCCTTCAGGTGGCCCATATGGGTACTCTCGTCGATCACCAGCCCTTCGATCTGGTGGAACATGGGCGTGTGCGTCATGTCGTAGTCCGACCGGTAGGTGCGGCCGGGGGCGACGATGCGGATGGGCAGCTTCTGCTGCACCATGGTACGCACCTGCACAGGGGAGGTGTGGGTGCGCAGCACCATAGGCGCGCCGTCGTGGTCGGGCAGGTAGAAGGTGTCGTGCATCTGCCGGGCAGGGTGTTCCGGCGGGATGTTGAGGGCCGTGAAGTTGTGCCAGTCGTCCTCGATGTCGGGGCCTTCGGCCACCTCGAAGCCCATCTCGGCAAAGATGGCGATCATCTCGTCCATGGTCTGGCTGGTGGGGTGGATGCGGCCCGGCTTTTCCGGGCGTACCGGCAGCGTGACGTCGACGCGTTCGGCGGCCAGCCGGGCGGTCAGGGCGGCGTCGTCCAGCACCGATTTGCGCGCGGTCAGCGCTGCGGCGATCTCGTCCTTCACCGCGTTCATGCGCTGGCCCATGTCGCGCCGCGCGTCGGGGTCGAGCCCGCCCAGCGTCTTCATCAGCGCGGTGATGCGGCCCTTCTTGCCAAGTGCGGTGACGCGCACCTGCTCCAGCGCATCGGGGCTGTCGGCTTGATCGACGGAGGCGAGGAGTTCGCCGCGCAGCCGGTCGAGGTCGTCCATGGTCGCGTTCATTCCCGTATCCCAGGCCGGGTGGTGCTGGCCCCGATGTATCCCATGGCGCCGGCGAAATCATCCCTTTGGCAGCGGATGGCTGCGATGGCGGCGCGGCCGGCGGGTGTACAGGGCCTTGGCCGGCCGTTACGGTTCGCTCCCGAGGCAATGCAACCGACGAGGAGGGACCCCATGGTGCGCCATGCGCTGGTTGCGACGATGGTCTGTGTCCTGGCCGGCCCGACCGCCGCCCAGGACGATCCGTTCGACCGTACCTACTGGCTCAGGGGCGAAGACCTGGTGGCGGCTCTTGATGCGCAGGACCCGCGGGCGGACGCCTTCGTCGCCGGTACGCTCTCGGGATACCTGGTGCGGTCCAGGCAGGGCGATGCGATGCTGTGGTGGGTGCATCGCTGCGTCGCCCGTACCTTCCTCAATCAAGACGACCTGCTGGAGGGCATCCGGGCCGAGGTGGCTTCGGTGCCCGAGGATGCCGGCGAAGACGTACGGTTTGCCGCCCAGGCCATCCTCTACGCCCTCGCAGACTACTGCTCGGTCGAACTCGACCGCTCCCAATAGGTCATCGTGGCGAACGCGGGCCAAGCGGTCCTGCCACTCTACAATGCGGGTGGAGCTGGGGGCTTTCAATTTGTGCGTGCCGGCTCTAGGGTTGCGGGTGCCACCTGCCGATCACCAGCCGACGGTCCAGCGGAGCCGGCAACGCGACCCGTTCCGTCCGGGCCGGCTTCCGTAGCCAGCGTGCCGCCGCCATGCCGTTCTTGGATCTCGCACGGATCGGGCAAGTCCGCGCCCTGCCAAACCGCACCTTCGGCCCGGGGGCGAACCGCGACGGCATAACCGGGGCCGCCCGCCCACAGCGGGCCGGTGCGGCGGCGGTGCGGCGGCCGTGGCCCCTGCTGGCGTGGACCTGCCTGGCCGTCGCTGCGGCGTTTGCCCTGTCCACCGCACTGGGGCGGCCCTTTCCGGCGCCGTTCGATGAAGCGCAGCACCTGGTCTACCTGCGCTACGCCTTCGCCCACGGCACCCTGTTTCCAGACCTGACGGGCATCCGCGGGCCCGAGGGCGCCGCCAACTACCTCAACCACCCGGCCCTCTATTACCTGGCGATGGGAGCCGTGGATCGGATGCTGGGCGGCGGCGTGACCGCGCTGCGTCTCGCCGGGGCCGTGCTGCACGTTGCCGCCTTTGCGATGGTGATCGATGCCGCGGTCAGGACCGGCTGCGGGCGCGTCGCCTTCGTGGCGGTCGCGCTGCTGTCCGTCGCCATGCCGCTGGCCCACCTGCTGGGTGGGCTCATCACCAACGACACGCTGGGCTTTCTGGCCGGTGCGCTGCTGGTGTGGAGCTTCGTGAGGACGGCGGACCGGCCGCGCCTGTGGTACGCCGTGGCGGCGGCCGCGGTGGTCGTCGCCGGCTGGACCAAGCTAACGGCGGTGCTGGCACTGTTCCCCGTGTTCGTCCTGGCCTTCGCCTGGGCTGGCCGGCCCAGGATCGGCCTCGCCCTGCACCTGCCGGTCGCCGCAGTGGTGGCGGCGCTGTCGGCCGCGCCCTATCTGGTGTGGCTCGCCCGCTACGGGTCGGTGGCGCCGATCCTGGTTCCCACCGGCCACGATCTGTCGCCTGCCGTGACGCTGGGCTTCGTGCTGGATGCGGTGACGGACCCCAACTTCTACGCCTTTCTCGGAATGATGCTGGGCGGCCTCGCCCACAGCGCCTTCGAACCCCATCCGGTTGTCCCGGCGGATGTCGCGTGGCTGGCGTTCGGCCTGGTGGCGGCAGCCCCGGTGGTCGCCGCCGGACGGGCCGGCCACGCCGGCAACCGGCCGCTGGTGGCGCTGTTCGCCGCGGGGTGCCTGGCGCTGGCGGCGGAATTCGCCATCCACGCCCTGTTCATCTATTCCTGGTACGTTGCCTCCGGCACCCTGGAGGGGTTCCACTTCCGCTACTACATCGGCGCCCTGCCCGTGGTGATCCTGGCAGTGGGATGCTGCTGCGGGCGCGCGCCGGGGCGAAGAGAGCATAGGGGCGAGCGCGACCTTGCGGACTGAGCCTGCCGCCGGCGCCCGGGCCGAACGCCGGAGCGATCTCCGGCCGGACCTTCCTGCGGATCCTGGGACAGGGGCGCGCGGCGAGCCCCAGGCCGCACCGCCGCGGGTGGCGGTGATGGTTCCGTGCCTCAACGAAGCGGCCACCATCGCCGCGGTGGTCGACGCGTTCCGCGCCAGCCTGCCCGGTGCCGCCATCCATGTGTACGACAACGCCTCGACCGACGGGACGGCCGACACAGCACGCGCCGCCGGTGCCGAAGTGCGCAGCGAACCCCGGCGCGGCAAGGGCAATGTGATCCGGCGCATGTTCGCCGACGTGGACGCCGACATCTACGTGCTGGTGGACGGCGACGCGACCTACAGTGCCGACGCGGCACCCGCCATGATCGCGCGGCTCTGGTCGGAGGGGCTGGACATGGTCGTCGGCCGGCGGGTCGCCACGTCGGACGTCGCCTACCGCACCGGCCACCGCTTCGGCAACCGGGCGATTTCCGGCACCATCCGCTACATCTTCGGCGACGGCGTCACCGACGTATTGTCGGGCTACCGGGTGTTCAGCCGTCGCTTCGTCAAATCCTTCCCCGCCATGTCCAAGGGCTTCGACGTGGAAACGGAGATGACCGTGCACGCGCTGGAACTGCGGCTGGCCATCGCGGAGATGGACACCGACTACCGGGCGCGCCCCACGGACTCGTCCAGCAAGCTGCACACGGTGCGCGACGGGCTGCGCATCGCCTGGACGATCTTCACGCTGCTGCGCGATGGCCGGCCGATCCCCTTCTTCTTTGTGTCTGCCGCGGTGCTGGCCGCCACGGCGATCATCCTGGCCGTGCCCATCGTCGCCACCTTCATGGAAACCGGGCTGGTGCCGCGCTTTCCCACCGCCATCCTGGCCACCGGCATGGTGCTGGTCTCGGTGGTCAGCATGGCCTGCGGGCTGATCCTGGACAGCATCAACCGTGGGCGCATGGAGATGAAGCGCCTGCACTTCCTGGCCGTGGCCTGGCGGGAGCGGGCGAGCCCGGCCGCCCCCCGGCCCCCCGGTGCGCCATCCGATGGCCCGGCGGCCTGACGGTCCGGACCGGTGGGAGGTGCATGCCCGCCAGGGCGCGCGCTTCGTTGCGGTCGGCGGGTTTGCCTTCCTGGTGGATCTGGCGGTGCTGGCGGCCGCCACACGGCTGGCCGGGCTGGACCCCTATGGCGGGCGGGCGCTGTCGTATGTGGTGGCGGCCAGCGTCGCCTGGGCGCTCCACCGCAGCTACACCTTTCGCACAGACGGGCGGGCGAAGGGCAGCAACCGGCTGGGCCAGTGGCTGACCTTTCTGGTGGTCAACGCCATCGGACTGGCGGTGAACGCCGCGGTCTATGTGGCGATCCTGGAAACGGTCGAGCGGGCACCGCCGGAGGTGGCCCTGGCCGTCGCGTCCGGCGTGGCCCTGGTGGTGAACTACGCCGCCAATGCCGCCATCACCTTCCGTGCGCCGGCTGGCTCCCGGGAGTCCTGACCGCCCCGTGGCCGGGTCTCGGCGGCGCGGCGGCGGAAAGCCGGGGCGGTGGCCCAACGCCTCCACTGACGCACGGTGGCGCGACCCGCCGCCGTCCATGGGACGGCGGTGGCCGGTGGCGTGCGCCGCTCAGGCGCCTTCCGGCAGGGAGCGGGCCATGAACCGGCCCCTATGGGGTGCTTCAAGCCACGCCCGCAGCGCCATGGCCTTGCCCGGTGCGAGGGGGAGAAAGGCGATGTCGGGCGCTCCGCCGGCGATGTGCCGCGGAGGCCCGGCAGCGAACCCCGTCACCGGGGCATGCGCTTAACCCGCTGCGGGAACCGCGCGGGTGCGTTCGGCGTGGTCGAGCGCTGCGCGGGCCTGGGCGGCCAGTTCGCCGAACACGTCGGGCTCACGCACCGCGATGTCCGACAGCACCTTGCGGTCGATGTCCACGCCCGACAGCTTCAGCCCGTGCATGAACAGCGAATAGGTCAGGTCGTGCAGCCGCGCTCCGGCGTTGATGCGCTGGATCCACAGGCTGCGGAAGTCGCGCTTGCGGTTGCGCCGGTCGCGATAGGCGTATTGCAGCGACTTTTCGACCGCCTGGTTGGCGGCGCGGAAGGTGTTCTTGCGACGGCCGCGATAGCCCTTGGCGGCGTCGGTCACCTTCTTGTGGCGGGCGTGGGTGGTGGTGCCCCGCTTCACACGTGCCATGGTCCTGGCCTCCTCAGCCGTTCGGCAGCATCTGGCGGCGCACCTTCACGGCGTCGCCATGGGCCATGATCTTGGTGCCCTGGTTGCGTTCCTTGGCCTGCTTGCGCTTGGAGATCAGGCGGTGGCGGCGGTTGGCGCTGTTGAACCGGACCTGGCCGGTGGCGGTCAGCCGGAATCGCTTCTTGGCTGAGCTCTTGGTCTTCATCTTGGGCATTTCGCATCCTTTCCGAATGGGGAGCCGCACCTGCCGCTGGCGGCGGGTGGGCGAAGGACGGTCGGCATGCCCTTTGGGGGCGATTGGGAGGACTGGCGCACACGCCCACCTCCCGGCCCCGGCCGAGCCGTCCGGACAAGCCGCGCTGTATAGCGCCGGGCGCAGCGAGGGGCAAGGGGCGGCTGATATGTGAGCGGCGGCCGATCCAGTGTTCCGGCGGAGCCATGGCGTGGCCGGCCGGATCACGTCTCGTCCGCAGCCACCGATGGCAGCAAGCGCTGGTCGATGGCGGCGAGGAGGTCCGCCACCTTCGGATCCGGTGGCCCGTCGGCCTTGGCGATGCGGTGGACCGCGGCCGAGAGTTCCTGCCGTTCTTCCACCCCGACCTTGGCCAAGATCGGCGCCAGGATCGCCCGCAGCTCTTCGCCGACGTCATAGGTATCGCGCAGCATGAACCCGGCCAGCAGGACCATGTCCTGGGCGTCGGTGCGGGTGGCCTGGAATTCCCGTTCGGCAAACCCGGTGATGATCTGCTTTTGCGCCGACGACACCTCGCCGGTCGCCCGCGCCACCCCCAGCAGCAGCGTCACCGCCGCTTCCCGCGGGTCGTCGAGCGTGCGCAGGCTGAGCTGGCGCTGGCGGGCCTGCCAGCGCAGCCGCCGGGGCAGGTTGGCCAGGGTGCGGACGTTGTCGGCGGTTTCGCCGGCATTGCGGGAGATGTAGTTGAGCGCAAAGATCAGGCCGACGACGACCGCCACCATGGCGACGATGATGTGCATCCGCGCGTCTCCGCACCGCCAAACGCGGCCGTAACCGGCCGAGAACTGCGCCGGACCCTATCACGCCGGCGCGCCGGCGTGCTGCAGGAATTGCCTGCGGACAGGTGGACTCAAGTAAGAAGGGCAGACAAGCTCATTCCGCCCGCTGCGCGCGGATCTGCTTGGTGGTGTCGTCCAGCGCCAGCACGCTGTGCACGTTGGCAAGAGAAGTCGCCAGCACATTGATGACGCCGGTGCGCAAGGCCCCCAGGATGGCCAGCGGCTTGCTGTTCTCGCTGGCGATCGCGATCACCATGGGGATGTGCTTGAGGTCGTCGATGGACAGGCCGATCACCCGGCCCTGCAGGCCGTTGTCGGCGATGCGGCCGTCGAGATTGAAGAAGTCGTAGCCCATCAGGTCGCCGGCGGTGCCGGCCAGCCGCGCGGCGGCGATCTCCTCCGGTGCGAACCAGCCCATGCGCACCATGTTGGAGTCTTCCGACAGGTTGCCGATGCCGACCAGCGCGATATCGGCGCGGCGCGCCTTGTCCAGGGTTTCGCGCAGCGTCTGGTTGGCCATGAAGGCGTCGCGCAGTTCCGGCCGCTCCACATAGGCCGGCGCGTACAGGGTTTCGCTGCGGCCGCCGAACTTCTGGGCAAAGCGCCGGCAGATGTGATCGGCGTTGAGCGGTTCGCCGGCCCTGAGCGCCCCGCCGATGGCGCAGACGAACAGGCAGTCGCGCTGGGCGGGGGTGGCGTTGTGGTCGGCGATGGCGGCGACGTTGCGCCCCATGCCGGCGGTCATCACCAGGCCGTCGCGCAGGTTGCGTTCCAGATAGGCGAACACCTGGCCGGCCAGCAGGCCGCGCTGCACGTCCACATCCTGGTGGTCGACGCCGATGAGCACCCGGGTCAGCCCGAAGCGCTGGCACAGCTCGTGTTCCAGGTCGCGGTGCAGCGTCGGGTGGTGGCGGATGGTCACCTCCACCACCCCGTCTTCGCGTGCGCGCTTGAGCAGGCGGCCGACCTTGGCGCGCGACAGGCCGAACTGGGTGGAAATCGCCTCCTGGGTCACCCCGTCGGCATAGTAGGCGACGGCGATCTTGGTGAGGATGTCGAGATCGGCGGGCGTGTCGGCGGCCATGGTCGATCACCTGCGCGCCGATGGGCCCGACGTCGGCTGCTCTAGAGCATTTCGTTGTTTGACGGCACCAGCCCTCTCCCCCACCCGGCTACCCAATAGTTTACAATGGCTTGGGCGGCCGGTTGGGGGAGAGGGCCGGGACCGATTCCGCCAAAGGCGAACAGGCTCTAGCTGCCGGTGCCCATGAATTCGCGCTCGTAAGCCTTGATGCGCTCCACCTTAGCGGTCGATCCGCCGCCTTGGAACTCGGAATTCAGCCAGGCCGTGACGATGGACTTGGCCAGCTCAGGACCGACCACGCGTGCGCCCATGCACAGGATCTGCGCGTCGTTGCTCTTTCGCGCACGTTCCGCGGAATAGGTGTCGTGGGCCTGGGCGGCGCGCACGCCGGGCACCTTGTTGGCGGTGATCGACATGCCGATGCCGGTGCCGCAGATGAGCACGGCGCGGGCGTGCCTGCCGGCGGCCACCGCCTTGGCCACGGTGGCGGCGATATCCGGGTACAGCACCGGATCGGTGTTGTGGACGCCGTAGTCCTCCACCTCCTGGCCGAGCGCCTGCAGGTGGGCCTTGACGACTTCCTTGAGTTCGAAGGCGGCTTCGTCACAGCCGATGCCGATGGACATGGTGGGTCCTCCCGATGGCGATTGGCGGACCGGGGCACGGGGGCGGGGCCGGACCGCAGCGGGCAGCATCGCCCTCTTCGCCCGCCCAGATGCCCGCCGGCCGGGCCGCGCGCGCATCGAACGAGTGAGAAAACGATCACACCCTGATCGTATGCGCAGTCTGCGCGCCGGGGTGTGGGCTGTCAACGCCCGGAGCGGCCGCCGGCCCTGGGCAGCCGCAAGATTCATAAGATTCCGACAGTTTTTTGCGCCGCACCACACCCTTAGGGAGGTCGCCTTGCGCGCTTAACGCCTTGGCGGTGCAGTTCGCGATGCCAGGATTGTGGAATGTTGCCCACAACTCGTGCATCGGCGGGGTTGACAGCAGCGAGCATTTGGGCGAGGCTTGGGCAATTGCTCAAGGCCCCGCCGGCCCCGCATGACCGGCAGTTTCCCAACGGGGCCAGGCACGGGGGATCGCACCTTGCTGGAAAAGTGGCTTCTGGAAGTCGACTCCGTTTCCAAACGCTTCCCCGGCGTGCAGGCCCTCTCCAACGTTCAGTTCCGCCTGCGTCCCGGTTCGGTGCACGCGCTGTGCGGCGGCAACGGGGCCGGCAAGTCGACCTTCGTGTCGATCCTCATGGGCTTCACCCACCGCGACACCGGCTCCATCAAGCTGCGCGGCCAGGAGGTGCGGTTCTCCTCGCCGCGCCAGGCCATGCGCGCCGGCATGTCGGTGATCCAGCAGGAGCTGAGCTCGGTGCTGGACATGACGGTGGCGGAAAACATCTACCTGGGCCGCGAACCGCGGCGCGGCCCCTTCATCGATTTCCGCGCCATGAACGCCGATGCCGCGGCGGTGCTGGGGCGGCTGAACTTTCCCATCCAGCCCACCGCCAAGCTGCGCGACCTGAGCCTGGCGGAACGCCAGCTCGTGGAGATCGCCAAGGCGCTCAGCCACAAGGCCGACGTGATCATCATGGACGAGCCCACCTCGGCCATCGGCGAGGCGGAGGCCGAACGGCTGTTCGAGACCATCCGGCTGCTCACCGCGGAGGGCAAGGGCGTCATCTATGTCAGCCACCGGCTGTCGGAAATCTTCCAGATCGCCGACAGCTACACCGTGTTCCGCGACGGCGGCTTCGTGGAGACCGGGGCGATCAAGGACATCGACCGGCGCCACCTGATCCGCCTCATCCTCGGCGGCGAACTGAAGGACGAGTTCGTCAAGGAGAACACGCCCGGCACCACGCGCATGCTGGAGGTGGGCGGGCTCACCCGAACCGGGCATTTCCAGGACGTGTCGCTTGCGGTGCATGCCGGGGAGATCCTCGGCATCTTCGGGCTGATGGGCTCCGGGCGCAGCGAGTTCTTCGAATGCCTGTTCGGCATCGCGCCGGCCGACCGCGGCGAAATCCGTGTGAAGGGCGAGCGGGTGTCCATCGCTTCGCCCAGTGCAGCCATGGCGCTGGGGATGGCGCTGGTGACGGAGGACCGCAAGGAGAGCGGGCTGGTGCTCTCCAGCTCGGTCAACGACAACATCTCCATCGCCTCGCTGAAGCAGATCACGCGGCTCGGCTTCGTGCCGCGCCGCCGCGAGGCGCAGAACGTGCGGCGGATGGTGGACTATTTCAGCATCCGCACGCCGTCGCTGCGCCAGCTCGTGCGCAACCTGTCGGGCGGCAACCAGCAGAAGGTGGTGCTGGGCCGCTGGCTGCTCACCAACCCGGACATCCTGCTGCTGGACGAACCCACGCGCGGCATCGACGTGGGCTCCAAGCGCGAGATGTACCGCTTCATGTCCAACTTCGCCCGCGAGGGCAAGGCGGTGGTCATGGTGTCGTCGGAACTGCCCGAGGTGCTGGGCATGGCCGACCGGATCGTGGTCTTCCGCGACGGCCACATGGCCGGCACGCTCACCCGCGACCAGGCAACCCAGGAATCGGTCATGCATCTGGCGGCCTGACCGGGCCGCCCCGACCGCTCCGGACCACTGAGATTGGCACGCGCTATGGATCACGCTTTGCTCACCGCCTATGCCCGCCGCTTCGGGATCTTCATCGCCTTTCTGGTGCTGTGCATGGCGGCGTCGCTGTGGAACGACAACTTCTTCAGCGAAGGCAACCTGATCAACGTGCTGCGCCAGTCGTCGATCAACGGCATCCTGGCCATCGGCATGACCTTCGTGATCCTGACGAAGGGCATCGACCTTTCGGTCGGCTCGCTGGTGGCGCTGGCCGGCGTGGTCTCGGCCAGCTTCGCCACGATCTCCACCCAGATGATGATCACCGACGTGTTCGGGCTGAACATCGGCGCCGGTCCCCACTGGGTGGGCTTCGCCCTTGGGCTCGGCCTGCTGGCGGGGCTGCTGGCGGGGGCCATCAACGGCGTGCTGGTGGCCTATTTCTCGGTGCCGGCCTTCGTCGTCACGCTCGGCATGCTGTCGGCCGCGCGCGGCGCCACCCAGGTGTTCACCGACGGCATGCCGGTGCCGGCCCTGTCGCCGGAGTATCGCTGGATCGGTACCGGCGAACTGTTCGGCCTGCCCTCGCCGGTGATCATCCTGGCGGCGGTCTTCCTGGTGGGCTGGGTGGCGCTCACCCGGACGCGCTATGGCCGCTACGTCTACGCCGTCGGCGGCAACGAGAAGAGTGCCAAGACGTCGGGCATCAACACCCGCGGCATCATCCTGTCGGTCTACATCATCAGCGGCGTGCTGGCGGCCCTGGGCGGCATGCTGCTGGCCGCGCGCACCGGCTCGGCCCTGGTGCAGGCAGGCCAGGCCTACGAGCTGGACGCCATCGCCGCGGTGGTGATCGGCGGCACCAGCCTGGCGGGCGGCGTCGGCACCCTGTTCGGAACCCTCGTGGGCGCGCTGATCATCGGCGTGGTCAACAACATCCTGCAGTTGGAGGGCGTGCAAGCCTACTACCAGTTGATCATCAAGGGCGGGATCATCGTCTTCGCAGTCCTGCTCGACCCGTCGCGTCGGCAAGGCGGCTAGGTCCCCGGGCCGGCGGCAGACCGCTGGCCCCGCCTCGGCCGCCCTGCAGCTCGCGGATGCCCAACGACCCCCCAAGGCTCGGGCGGCATCGCAACCACAAACCGGCCCGATTGGCAGCGGGCCACCAAATGGGGAAAGGACAAGGACCCATGAAGAGCCTCATCACCAGTGTCTCCTTGGCCGCCATGATGGCCGTCGGCTCCGGCACGGCTGCCTTGGCGCAGGACGATCCCATCCGCATCGGGGCAGCGCTCTACGGCCTGCGGGCGGAATTCATGCAGCTCTGGGCCGCCGGTGCGGAGAGCCATCCCGCGGTGCAGGACGGCACGGTCGAACTCACCATCTTCGACGGCAACTACGACGCGCTGGTGCAGCAAAACCAGTTCGAGACCATGATTACCGAAGGCTACGACGCCATCATCTTCGTGCCGATCGACGTGGAGGCCGGCGCCACCGCGGTGCAGATGGCCTATGACGCCGGCATCCCGGTGATCGGCTCGAACACCCGCATCAACACCGACTACGTGCCCCAGGTGGTGGAAGAGGGCATGTACCAGTACGTCGGGTCCAACGACGTGCTGGCCGGCCGCATGGAAGCCGAAGCGGTGATGGCCGACTTCTGCGAGGCCGGTGGCCGCGTCGTCATCATCGAAGGCCCGATCGGCCAGTCGGCCCAGATCGACCGCCGCGCCGGCAACGAGCAGGCGCTGGCCGAGTGCCCCAATGTCGAGCTTCTGGAAATGCAGACCGCCAACTGGTCGCGCGCCGAAGCCCTGACGCTGATGGAGAACTGGCTGACCTCCTACCAGGGCGACATCGACGGCGTGATCGGCCAGAACGACGAAATGGCGCTGGGCGCCATCGAGGCCATCACCCAGGCCGGGCTGGACGTCGGCGACTACTCGATTGCCGGCATCGACGGCATCACCGATGCCCTGGTGGCGGTGCAGGACGGCACCATGGTCTCCATCCTGCAGGACGCCAATGCCCAGGCCCAGGGGGCCGTGGACCTGGCGCTCCGCCATGTGCTCGGCGAAGGCTACGAGCCCATGTCGCCGATCTGGCAGGAGGGCGACGCCTGGTACAACTACGGCGACGAGATGCCGTGGAATGGCGGCACCGACGCCGAATACAACGTGCCCTGGACTCCCGTCACCCAGGACATCGTCGGCGAACTGCTGGACGCCCGCCAGTAAGTGCCCAGTGGATCGGATTTGACGTTGGCATCCCTCCAGCCGCATGGCCTCTTGTCAACGTCAGACCCAAAAGATCCACTGAAAACAATAAGTTGGTAGTAGTCCTCATGACTCCGACATTTGCTCCAGGCGGATCGGCAAAGGATGCAAATGGCGGAGTCGGACCACTGGCCGGCTCGGCCGGCCGGGCGCGTCCTCAGCGGCGCGTCCGGACCCGGCCGGGCCCTCCCTGTTCCGGGCCGGTGCCGCCTTCCTTGCGGCCGGCCGGCCCCGCCACCGCCTTCCGCGACGGTGCGCGTGTTTGAAGGAAACGACGCGCCATGGCCGACGACGACGCCCCCATCCTCGACCTGACCTTCTCGCTGGCCGGCAAGACCGCCCTGGTGACCGGGGCGGCCGCCGGGATCGGCCGGGCCATCACCGAAACCTTCGTCGCCAAGGGCGCCCATGTGCTCGCCTTCGACGTGAGCGACGCCGTGGAAGCGCTGCCGGGAGACCTGGGCGCCGACAAGGTCACCCCCTTCAAGTGTGACGTCACCTCCAAGGCCGCCGTCGACGCCGCGGTGGCGGCAGCCCAGGCCAAGGCCGGGCGCGTCGACATCCTGGTGAACAATGCCGGCGTGGTGCACCTGGACGCCGCGGAGACCCTGTCGGAAGAGGCCTGGGACAAGACCATGGCCGTCAATCTGAAGGGCGTGTTCCTGGTGGCCCAGGCGGTGGGCCGCCTGATGATCGCCGAGGGTGGCGGCAAGATCGTCAACATCGCCAGCCAGGCCGGCGAAATCGCCATCGACAAGCACATCGCCTACTGCTCGTCCAAGTTCGCCGTGATCGGCATGACCAAGGTGCTTGCCGTGGAGTGGGCCAAGTACGGCATCACCGTCAATTCGGTGGGGCCGACCGTGGTGCTGACCGAGCTGGGCCGCAAGGCGTGGGCCGGCGCGGTGGGCGAAGAGATGAAGAAGAAGATCCCGGTGGGGCGCTTCGCCTATCCCAACGAGATCGCCGCGGCCGTGCTGTTCCTGGTGAGCGACGCGGCCAAGATGATCACCGGCGAGAACCTGATCATCGACGGCGGCTTCACCATCCAATAGGGCGGCCAGAAACGGCGCCGGCGCCGAACCGACCGCAGCAGCGGCCGGCGGCAGCAACGGGAGAGACCAATGCAGCGCATCATCAACAACCCCGACGAACTGGTGGAAGACACCGTCAAGGGCTGGGCCAAGGCGCACAAGGACCAGGTGCACCTGCTGCCCGACAACGCCCGCGTGCTCGTCGCCAACGGCGCGCCGAAGGCCGGCAAGGTGGGCATCGTCACCGGCGGCGGCTCGGGCCACGAACCGGCCTTCCTCGGCTATGTCGGGCGCAACCTGGTGGATGCCGTGGCCATCGGCGAGATCTTCTCCTCGCCCACCGCCAAGGCGTTCGCCGACGCCATCAAGGCGTGCAACGCCGGCAAGGGCGTGGCCGTGCTCTACGGCAACTACGCCGGCGACAACATGAACGTGAAGATGGCCGCCAAGATGGTGGACCGCGAGGGCATCGCGGTGAAGACGGTGGTGGCCAACGACGACGTGCCGTCGGCTCCGGCTTCCGAGCGCGACAAGCGCCGCGGCGTGGCCGGCGAAATCCTCATGTGGAAGGTCGGCGGGGCCAAGGCGGCCACCGGGGCGGACCTGGACGCGGTGATCGCCGCCGCCCAGAAGGCCATCGACAACTGCCGCTCCATCGGCATCGGGCTGACGCCGTGCACCATCCCGGCGGTGGGCCACGCCAACTTCGCCATCGAGCCCGGCAAGATGGAGCTGGGCATCGGCCACCACGGCGAACCGGGCATCGAAGTCACCGACCTGAAGACGGCCGACGAGATGGCCGAGGTGATGGTGGAAACCGTGCTGCCGGACCTGCCGTTTGCGGCGGGCGACGAGGTGGTGGTGCTGCTCTCCGGCCTCGGTGCCACGCCGATCAACGAGCTGTTCGTGGTCTACAACAAGGTCGACGAGCTGCTGGCCGAAAAGGGCATTTCCATCCACCGCTCCTATGTCGGCAACTACTTCACCTCGTTGGAGATGATGGGCCTGACCCTCACCGTCATGAAGCTGGACGACGAGTTGAAGGAGCTGGTCGATATGGACTGCGACGCCTACGGCTTCCGCCAGTTCGCCAAGGGGAGCTGAGCCATGCAGGCGTTCGCCAATGCCGGCGGCCAGGGCATCGTGCAGGCGGTGATCGACGTGATCGTCGCCAATCGGGACTATTTGTCGGAGATCGACGGCCAGATCGGCGACGGCGACCACGGCATCAACATGGCCAAGGGCTTCGCCATGGTCGGCAAGCAGCTTGCCGGCGGCCAGGCGAGCTTTGCCGAGGCCATGGACACGCTGGGCTTCGTGCTGGTGAGCGAGATCGGCGGCTCCATGGGTCCGCTCTACGGCAACATGTTCATGGACATGGCCTCCACCGTGGGCGATGCCGATTGGGTGGATGTGGAGGTCTTTCGCGACATGCTGGCCGCGGCCATCGGTGCCATCCAGGCGCTGGGCACCGCTCAGCCGGGCGACAAGACGTTGATGGATACCTTGGTGCCGGCCGCCGAAGCCTTCGCCGCTTCGGTCACCGGCGGGGCCGGGTTCGCGGCGGCGCTGGACGCGCTCGACCGGGCCGCCGAAGCCGGCCGCGACAGCACCAAGGACATGGTCGCCAAGATCGGCCGGGCCGCGCGATTGGGCGAACGCTCGCGCGGGGTGCTGGACGCGGGGGCCACTTCGTGTTGTCTCATTCTGACGGCGATGAGTGCCGCGATCCGCCCCCGGCTGGAAGAGCGGTGAGCGGAAGGGCCGGGCGGCAGCGTACCGGCGACGCAACCAAATGAGGATCCGATGCCCTCGATGATGGATGCCAGGACCGGCGAGGTCGCCCACAACGACCTGGCCAACGCGATCCGCGCGCTTTCCATGGACGCGGTGGAGCGGGCCAAGTCCGGCCACCCCGGCATGCCCATGGGCATGGCCGACATCGCCGTGGTGCTGGCGAGCCGGTTTCTCAAGTTCGACCCCGCGCAGCCGCGCTGGGCCGACCGCGACCGTCTCGTGGTCTCCAACGGCCACGGCTCCATGCTGCTCTACAGCCTGCTCTACCTCACCGGCTATCCGGGCATGACGCTGGACGAGGTGAAGAATTTCCGGCAGCTCGGCTCGGTCACCGCAGGCCATCCGGAATACGGCCACACCGAGGGGGTGGAGACGACCACCGGGCCGCTCGGCCAGGGCATTGCCACGGCCGTCGGCATGGCTCTGGCGGAGCGCATGCTGGCCGCCCGCTTCGGGGCCGACCTGGTGGACCACCACACCTATGTGCTGCTGGGCGACGGCTGCCTGATGGAAGGCATCAGCCAGGAGGCGCTGAGCCTCGCCGGCCACCTGAAGCTGGGCAAGCTGATCTGCCTTTACGACGACAACCACATCTCCATCGATGGCGACACCAGCCTGACCTCGTCGGACGACGCCATGATGCGCGCCCAGGCGAGCGGCTGGCATACCATGGCGATCGACGGCCACGACCCCGACGCCATCGCCGCCGCCATCACCGCCGCCCAGGCCAATCCGCGGCCAAGCCTCATCAGTTGCCGCACCACCATTGGCTTCGGCGCGCCCAACAAGGCCGGCACCGCCGGCGTCCACGGTGCGCCCCTGGGGGCCGACGAGATCGCCGCCACCCGCGAGGAGCTGGGCTGGCCCTATCCGCCCTTCGAGGTGCCGGACCCTATCCTCGCCGCCTGGCGCGGTTTCGGTGCGCGCGGCCGCGCGGTGCGGGAAGCCTGGGACACGCGGTTCGCCGCGGCACCCGAGGCGACGCAGACGGCCTGGGCGGCCTGCCATGCCCGCCCCACGGCGGCGGAGCTGGCGCCGACGCTCGATGCCTTCTGCGCCAAGGTGCTGCAGGACGCGCCCAAATGGGCGACCCGCAAGGCCAGCCAGGAAGCCATCGGCGCCTTTGCGCCGGTGGTGCCGCAGCTCGTCGGCGGCTCGGCCGACCTCACCGGCTCCAACCTCACCAAGGTCTCCGCCGCCCAGGTGATCGACGCCGACGATTTCGGCGGCCGCTACCTGCATTTCGGGGTGCGCGAACACGGCATGGCGGCGGCGCTCAACGGGATTACGCTGCACGGCGGCTTCATCGGCTACGGCGGCACCTTCCTGTGCTTCACCGACTATGCGCGGCCGGCCATCCGCCTGTCGGCCCTGATGGGGCTTGGCGTCGTCTACGTGATGACCCACGATTCCATTGGCCAGGGCGAGGACGGACCGACCCACCAGCCCATCGAACACTTGGCCAGCCTGCGCGCCATGCCAAACCTGTTGCTGATGCGCCCGGCCGATGCGGTGGAAACCGCGGAATGCTGGGCCGTGGCCCTGGCCGATGGCGGCCGGCCCTCGGTGCTGGTGTTGAGCCGCCAGAACCTGCCCACGGTGCGCAGCGGCCCCTACGGCGACAACCTGTCGGCCCGCGGCGCCTATGTGCTGGCCGAGGCCGCAGGGGACCGCGCCGTCACCATCCTTGCCACCGGCTCGGAAGTGGAGATCGCGTTGGCCGCCAAGGCCAAGCTGGCCGAACGCGGCATTGCCGCCGCCGTCGTCTCCATGCCGTGCTGGGAGCTGTTCGAGGACCAGGACGACGCCTACCGGACGGCCGTGCTGGGCACCGCCCCGCGCGTCGCCGTGGAAGCCGCCAGCCCGTTCGGCTGGACCCGCTATGTGGCCCGCGAAGCCGATGTGGTCGGGATGACCGGCTTCGGCGCGTCGGCTCCGGGGCCGGCGCTCTACCAACACTTCGGCATCACCGCGGACGCGGTGGCCGATCGTGCCCAGGCGGTGATCGCGCGCGGCTAACCCGGGCCGCGTCCGATCCCGCCGCCGCCAGAGGGAGTGTATGACATGCCGCTCGTTAGCTTGCGTCAGTTGCTCGACCACGCAGCCGAGCATGGCTATGGGGTTCCCGCGTTCAACGTGAACAACATGGAGATCGTCCAGGGCATCATGCGCGCCGCCAAGCGCGCCGAGGCGCCGGTGATCCTCCAGGCGAGCCGCGGGGCCCGGTCCTATGCCGGCGACATCATGTTGCGCCACATCATCGCCGGGGCGGTCGAGAGCTACCCCGGTGTGCCGATCTGCATGCACCAGGACCACGGCAACGAGCCAGCCACCTGCCTGTCGGCCATCGCCAACGGCTTCACCTCGGTGATGATGGACGGCTCGCTGAAGGCCGACGGCAAGACCCCGGCGGACTACGACTACAATGTCGCCGTGACGTCGGAGGTGGTGCACATGGCCCACATGGTCGGCGTCTCGGTGGAGGGCGAGCTGGGCTGCCTGGGGTCGCTGGAGACCGGCCAGGGCGACAAGGAGGATGGCCACGGGTTCGAGGGCACGCTGGGCCACGACCAGCTTCTCACCGATCCCGACCAGGCCATGGAGTTCGTGCTGAAGACCGAGGTGGATGCCCTGGCGGTGGCCATCGGCACCAGCCACGGGGCCTACAAGTTCACCCGCAAGCCGGACGGCGCCATCCTCGCCATGGAGGTGATCGCCGCCATCAACGAACGGATGCCCGGCCTGCACATGGTGATGCACGGTTCCAGCTCGGTTCCCCAGGACCTGCTGGAAATCATCAACGCCCATGGCGGCAGCATCCCGCCGACCTGGGGCGTGCCGGTGGAGGAGATCCAGCAGGGCATCAAGTACGGTGTCCGCAAGGTCAACATCGACACCGACCTGCGGCTCGCCATGACCGGACAGATCCGCAAGGTGCTGAGCGAGAAAAAGGCGGAGTTCGACCCGCGCAGCTACCTGAAGCCCTCGATCGCGGCGATCGAGGAGGTCTGCTACAGCCGGCTGGAAGCCTTCGGCACCGCCGGCCAGGCCGCCAAGATCAAGCCGGTGCCGCTGGAAGACATGGCCAAGCGCTATGCCTCCCGCACCCTGGCACCGCGCACCGCCACCCGCGACGCCGCCCAATAGCCGACCCCGCGGCCGCCCGTCCGCTCCATCGGGGCGGGCGGCCGTCCCGCCGGACCTATCCCCCACCCGATCCGAAGGCAGATGCCATGCGTATGGTCATCGCCCAGGGCGGCGGCCCGACCGCCGTCATCAACGAGAGTCTGGCCGCAGCGGTGCGCCGCGCCCGTGCGCTGGGGGCCAAAACCGTGCTGGGAGCCCGCAACGGCATCCGCGGGCTGGCCGAGGATCGCCTGGTCGACCTGACGGCGCTGGACGCCGCCGCACTGGACGCCGTCGCGGCCACCGCCTGCTCGGCCCTAGGCTCCACCCGCGACAAGCCGGATGCGGCCTATCTGGAACGCGTCGCCGCCACGCTCGACCGGCGCGGGCTCGACGCCATGCTCTATATCGGCGGCAACGACACCGCCCGGACCCTGGCCCTGCTGGCCGCCAGTGCCGCAGCGGCGGGGCGGACGCTGGCGTGCGTACACGTACCCAAGACCATCGACAACGACCTGGTGGACAGCGACCTGTCGCCCGGCTGGCCGTCCGCCGCGCGCTTCGTCGCCAACGCCTTCGCCGGGCTCGACATGGACATGTGGGCGATGCCCGGCATCTATGTGGGTGTCGTCATGGGCCGCCATGCCGGCTGGCTGACCGCGGCCGCCGCCCTATGGCGGCGTGGCGCCGACGATGGCCCCCACCTGGTCTATGTGCCCGAGCGGCCGTTCGCGGCCGACCGCTTTGCCGACGATGTGCGGGCGGTGGCCGCCCGCCTCGGCCGCTGCGTCGTCGCGGTCTCCGAAGGGATTGCCGGGGCGGACGGCAAGCCGGCGGTGCAGGCCCTGGTGGAACAGGCCGGCGGCGAGCTGGAATGCGACGCCCACGGCAACGTTCAGCTCACCACCAGCGCGCTTGGCGAAGCCCTGCGCGGCCACCTGCTGGCCAGCGGCATCATCGGCCGCGTGCGCGCCGATACCCTCGGCTTCGTCCAGCGCGCCTATGCCGAATGCCGCAGCCCGGTGGATGTGGACGCTGCCCGGCGCGTCGGCACCGCGGCGGCCGAAGCAGCGGCCGCCGGCCATAGCGGTGCGGTCACCATCCGGGCAGACGGAGCGAGCCTGTCCACCGGCCTGGTGCCGCTCGACCGCGTGGCGGGCAAGAAGCGGCTGATGCCGGAGGAGTTTCTGGCGGCCGAAAGGGCCGATGTGGCGCCCGCCTTCCTGGAATACGCCCTGCCGCTGGTGGGGCCGCCGCCGCCGCTGGCGCATCTGGACATGGCCGCGGACGGCACGGTGCATGTCGCCTAAATCAACCGGTTGGCGGTAAAGTGGAGACATGCGCCACTTTCCGCCCCGCCGCATCGTCTGCCTCACCGAAGAGACGGTGGAAACGCTCTACCTGCTGGGCGAGCAGGACCGCATCGTCGGGGTCAGCGGCTACGCCGTGCGCCCGCCCCAGGTGCGCAAGGAAAAGCCGCGGATTTCCGCCTTCACCTCGGCCGACATCCCCAAGGTCCTCGACCTCGATCCCGACCTGGTGCTGGCCTTTTCCGACATGCAGGCGGACATCGTCGCCGGACTGATGCGTGCCGGCCTGGAGGTGTATGCCTTCAACCAGCGCGACATCGCCGGCATCCTGGCGATGATCCGTACGCTGGGCGCCCTGGTGGGGGTGGTGGAGCGGGCCGACGCGCTCGCCGCCTCCCTCGATCACCGGCTGGCGGAGATCCGCGCCAAGTGGTCCGGCGGGCCGCGCCCCAAGGTGTTCTTCGAGGAATGGGATGAGCCCTTGATCTGCGGCATCGGCTGGGTGTCGGAACTGATCGAGGTGGCCGGCGGCATCGATGTCTGCGCCGACCGCCGCGACGCCGCCGCAGCGCGCGAGCGCATCGTGCCGCCCGAAGAGGTGGTGGCGGCTGCCCCCGACGTGATCCTGGCATCGTGGTGCGGCAAGAAGGTGCGCGCGGAAAAGATCGCCGCCCGGCCCGGCTGGCAGGCGATCCCGGCGGTGGCCACCGGACGCATCGTGGAGATCAAGTCGCCGCTCATCCTGCAGCCCGGTCCGGCGGCCCTGACCGACGGCCTGGATGCCCTGGTCGCTGCCCTCCATCCCTGACGGACGGCTCCGCATTCCTTGCGTCGCAGCAAACGAGCGGCTATGCCGCTGGCACCGGTTGCGGACCCGGTTACCCCACACCACCGCGGGTGCGACGGCCGCAACCACCCCAAGGGGTAGCTCTCCATGGCCGACTCCACTCCCGTCACCGGCTTGCCGTCACCCCCCGGCGCTGTGCCCGCAGCATCGGCGCCGGCAGTCGACGTGTCGGTGGTGGTGCCGGTGCTCAACGAGGAGGGCAGCGTTGCGGAACTGGCCCGGCGGATCGCCGAGGTGCTGGCGGCGACGCCCTGGACGTGGGAGCTGGTCTTCATCGACGACGGCAGCAGCGATGCCACGCCGCAGGTGCTGGCCGGCCTCGCCGCCGCTGCGCCCGGCGTGCGGGTGCTGACGCTCCAGCGCAACTTCGGCAAGGCCGCAGCCCTCACCGCCGGGTTCGATGCGGCGCAGGGACGCTACGTCGTCACCATGGACGCCGATCTGCAGGACGACCCGGCGGAAATCCCCCGCTTCGTCGCCATGCTGAAGGCCGGTGCGGATGTGGTGAGCGGCTGGAAGAAGGTGCGCAACGACCCGCTCGACAAGACCCTGCCGTCCAAATTGTTCAACTGGGTCACCCGCCGCGTCTCCGGCGTGCAGCTCAACGATTTCAACTGCGGCTTCAAGGGCTACCGGGCACGCACGCTGGAGCACCTCAACCTCTATGGCGAGCTGCACCGCTTCATCCCGGTGATCCTGCACTGGCAGGGCTTCCGGGTGGGCGAACTGGCCGTGCAGCACCATCCCCGCCGGCACGGCCGCTCCAAGTATGGCGTGTCGCGCCTGTTCAAGGGGTTCTTCGACCTGCTGACGGTGGTGCTGCTGACACGCTACCGCGCCCGGCCGCTGCACCTCTTCGGCTATCTGGGCACCGCGGCGGGCGCCCTGGGCGGGCTGATCCTCGCCTACCTGGCGGTGCTGTGGCTGCTGGGCTACGGTCCCATCGGCACGCGCCCGCTGCTCATCTTCGGGCTGCTGCTGGTGGTGGTGGGGGTGCAGTTCTTCTGCACCGGGCTGGTGGCCGAGCTGATCCGCGAGACCACGACGCGCCGCCAGCCGCCCTATGTGGTGCGCCCGCCGGAGGAGACGGGCGACGCATTCATCCAGGTCCCGCCTGGCCCCGTCCCGCCCGGCCCCGTCCCGCCTGGCCCCGTCCCGCCCGGCCCCGTCCCGCCTGACCACGACCCGCCGCCGCACTCCGACTGACGGCGCCCGCCCGCAGCTATTCTGGACCGCAACGCAGGGAAAAACCGGTGATCCAAGCCCCCCGCATGTACAACCTGTTTCCGCTTCTTGCCGGCCCGGTGGAGACCTGGTCGGCGCATCTGCCGCGCATTGCCGATCTGGGGTTCGACTGGATCTATCTGAACCCGTTCCACCTGCCGGGCTTTTCGGGCTCGCTTTACGCCATCAAGGATTTCGCGCGCCTGCATCCGGTCCTGCAGGGCGACTCCCACAAGCCGGCGGCCGACCTCATCGCCGGCTTCACCTGGGCCGCCCGCGAGCACGGGCTGAAGGTGATGGCCGACCTCGTCATCAACCACACCGCCAAGGATGCGCTGCTGACGCAGAGCGCTCCCCATTGGTACCGGCGCGACGAGAAGGGCGAGCTCTATTCACCCCGCGCCGTCGATCCCGACGACCCGCAGAACGTCACCATCTGGGGCGACCTGGCGGAGATCGACTACGCCAAGGAGGAGCTGCGCACCGAGCAGATCGCCTATTGGAGTGCTCTGGTGCAAGGCTACCTGGACCAGGGGATCGCCGGTTTCCGCTGCGATGCCGCCTACCAGGTGCCGGCCCAGGTGTGGCGCCCGCTGATCGAGGTGGCGCGCGCCGCCGCCCCGCACGCCGTCTTCGCCGCGGAGACGCTGGGTTGCACCGTGGAGCAGGTGGAGGATCTGGCCGATGCCGGCTTCGACTACCTGTTCAACAGTTCCAAATGGTGGGACTTCAAGGCGCCGTGGCTGCTGGAGCAGTATGAGGACTTCCGCCACATCGCGCCGTCCATCGCCTTTCCCGAAAGCCACGATACGCCGCGCCTGGTCAACGACCTGGGCGATGGCGCCGACCTGGTGGAGGTGGAGCGCACCTATCGGCTGCGCTACCTGTTCGCCGCGGTGTTCTCCAGCGGCGTCATGATGCCCATCGGCTACGAATACGGTGCTGGCGACTCGCTGCATGTGGTGAAGAGCCGGCCGGAGCAGTGGGCAGGCCTGGAGCGGCGGCCGCGCTTCGACCTGTCGAGCTTCCTGAAGGCAGTCAACGCCGTGAAGGCGCGGGTGCCGGCGCTCAACGTGGAAGGCCCGCAGCGCCGGGTGAGTGCGGAGGACGCCGCGGTGGTGGCGCTGCTGCGCGAAGGCACCGAGGCGGCACCCGGGGCGGTGCTGTCGCTGGTCAATCCCGGAACCGACGGGCCGGAATCGGTGGACCTGGCGGCGCTCGACGTGCCGGAGGGGGCGCTCGACGGCCTGGCGGAGGTGACGCCCGGCGCCACCGATGGGCCGCTCGACCCGGCCGCCACGCTGACCGTCGGCAGCCTGCAGATGCGGGTGTTCGCCAGATAGGGGCTCGGGGCTTCAGGCTGTTGGCGGCGGGCTCAGGTCAGCATGCGGTAGGCGGTGATCGCCAGGAAGATGGCAAAGCAGCGCTTCAGCCATAGCCGGTTGAGCGTGTGCGCCAGGTGGGCGCCGACGGGTGCGAAGAACACCGTGGCCACGCCCAGCACCGCGGCCGCCGGCAGGCTGACATAGCCGAAGCTGAGCGGCGGCCGGCCCTCCACCCCCCAGCCGTTCCACAGGTAGCCGATCACGCCGGGGGCGGCGATCACCAGGCCGAACACGGCCGCCGTGCCCACCGCCCGGTGGATCGGCGTGCCGAACAGGCTGAGGGTGGGCACCGACATGGTGCCGCCGCCGATCCCCATGAGCGAGGAGATGAAGCCGATGGTGCCGGCCATGGCGTAGTTGGCGGCGCGCGAGGCGGGCAGGCTTTCGGCCACCACGATGGTCTTGGGCAGCGCCATGTTGATGGCCACCACCAGAGCCACCACGCCGAACACGCCGGCCAGTGCCGAGGCATCGAGGAAGCCGGCGATGACGCCGCCGGTGGCCGCCCCCAAGGCCACGCCGGGCGCCCACACGCGGACCAGGCCCATGTCGACGCTGCCGCGCCGGTGATGGGCGCGCATGGAGGAAATGGAGGTGGGGATGATGACGGCCAGCGACGTCGCCACCGCGCAGTGCAGCGCCACCTCCGGGTCCACGTGCAGGACCGGCGACAGCCAGTAGAGGACGGGGACGATGACGATACCGCCGCCGACCCCGAGCAGGCCGGCGATCAGCCCGGCCACGATCCCTCCGCCGATCAGGCTGCCCCCGATCAGCAGCAGCGTCCCCGCATCCATGCCCGTGCCCCTTCAACCAGCGCTTGTCCGGTCATAGGCGCTCGTTCCGTTACGGTCCAGCCGATGCCGGAAGCGATTCCTCTTGAAGCCAAAACACACTAGGCTCGCCGCACCATGCCGATCACGCCGCGCGACCATCTGTTCGAGACCCCCTGGGCGTTCGACTTCGTTCCGGCGGTGCGCCTGCTGGAAGCGGAGGGCCGTGCCACCGCCCGCGATCCGCGCTTCCAGGGCCGTGCCCCGGTGGGCGGCGATGGCGATCCGGCGCGCGAATCCGTGCGGCTGCGCGGCACCTACTCCATGGCCTTCCCGGCGGCCCAGGTGGACGGGCTCAACACGCCGAAGGTGGACCCCGAGCGCCCGCCGGACAGCCGCCCGCCCGGCCCGCCGGAGATGACCGTCAACGTGCTCGGGCTCACCGGCATCATGGGGGCGATGCCGCGCCACTACACCGAAACGCTGATCGCCGATCTGCGCGGCCGCAGCTTCGCGCTGCGCGACTTCCTGGACATGATCAACCACCGCATGCTGTCGCTGATGGTGCGCGGCTGGGAGAAGTACCGCCTGCCCCAGGCCTACGAGCGCCACGGCGCCGGCGGCGAGGATCCGGTCAGCCAGTTCATCTACGCCATCACGGGCTTCGGCACCGACCATCTGCGCGGCCGCCTGGCGCCGGGTGCCGACGGCCGCCCCACCGTCGCCGACGAAGCGCTGCTCTACTATTCCGGCCTGATGTCCCATGCGCCGAAATCGGCGATCGGGCTGCAGGCACTGTTGACGGACTATTTCGAGCGCTCGGTGCGGGTGGTGCAGTTCCGCGGCCACTGGATCGAGCTGGAGGCCAGCGAGCAGAGCCGCATGCCCAACACCGCACTGCCCCAGGGCCGCTATTGCCGGCTGGGGATCGATGCGGTGGCCGGCAGCCGCGTGTGGGACGTGCAGTCGGGCCTGCGGGTGGTGATCGGCCCGCTGACCTATAAGCAGTTCATCCGCTTCATGCCGGGCGGCGGCGACCTGAAGCGGCTGGCCCACCTCATCCGGCTCTATCTGGGGCCGGCGGTGAGCTGCGAGGCCCAGGTGATCCTGCGCCGCGACCAGGTGCCGAACCTGGCTCTGGGCGGCGAGGTGCGCCCGCAGCTCGGCTGGAACACCTGGGCGTGTTCGGAACCGCCGCGCAAGGACGTCGACGACGCCGTCTACCTGCTCGACGTCCTGTAGGCCATGTCCCTTTCAGTCTGCGCCGGCCGGCACGTCCGGCCTGGACTCCGGACAAAAAAAGCCCCGGCGGAGGGGCTTGCCGGGGCGAAGTCGATGAGGGTTAACAGGATGGCGTCACCCTAATCCCCCCCGATCCGGCCCGCTGTGCGCTCCGTCACACCTGATGCCGCCGAACCGACGAAGCGACCCATCGGCTCGGCTCGCGGGCACGCTGGCATGGGTGCGGGCGGCGAAGAGGGGGGCGGGGCGGGGGAGTGGGCTAGGACCGAGTCCGCCAAAGGCAAGAAGGCTCTAACGGGCGCGCGGCCACCGCAACAGAGTGTTCACAAGAAAAATGCCCTGTCGCGCGCTGCGACAGGGCGGAGTCGGGACTTCAGGAGCACTCACGATCCCATATATGGGCCGAAGCCCGGGATCATGCTGTGACCGGGGTCACTCCACAGAGCATACACCCGGTCCACTAACCATAGGTTACCCGGTGCCGTAAGCAAGCCTGGGCAGATAGGTGACGATTCCCGGGAACAGGAAGATCAGGGCCACGCCCAGGAGCTGCAGCAGGATGTACGGCACCACCCCAGCGTAGATATGCCGCACCGTGATCTCCGGCGGCGCCACCCCCTTCACGTAGAACAGCGCGAAGCCCACCGGTGGCGTGAGGAAGGAGGTCTGCAACACCACCGCGAACAGCACGGTGAACCAGATCAGCGCCATGTCGGTGCTCTCGAAGCCGAGATCGGGCGCCAGGCGCACCACGATCGGCTGCACCAGCGTCAGCACGATCAGGATGATCTGGATCCAGTCGAGCACGAAGCCCAAGAGGAACACCACGCCGAGGATCACCATGATGGTGCCGAGCGCCCCCAGGTCGAGGCCGAGCAGGGCGCGCTCGATCAGCTCGTCGCCGCCGAGGAAGCGCAGCACCAGGGCAAAGGCGACCGCGCCCACCACGATGGCGAAGATGAAGGCGGTGGTCTTGGTGGTCTCGCGCGCCACGTCGACCAAGGTGCGCAGCGTCAGGCGGCGGTTGACCACCGCCAGCAGGGTGGCGCCGGCAGCACCGACGCCCGACGCTTCCGTCGGCGTCGCCACGCCGAAGAAGATGGTGCCCAGCACCGCCAGGATCAGGGCGGCCGGCGGCAGCACGGCCAGGAACACGTTCACCACCAGCTTCAAGGTGATCGGCGAGCGGTCCTTGGGTGCCGGGGCGATGTGCGGGTTCACGAACGACAGGATGAGGATGTAGGCGATGTAGAGCCCGCCCAGCAGCAGGCCGGGGAACATCGCGCCCATGAACAGGTCGCCGACGCTCATGGCCAGGCGGTCGGCCATCAGCACCAGCATGATCGACGGCGGGATGAGGATGCCCAGCGTGCCCACCGCGGCCACGGTGCCCACCGCCAGTTCCTTGTTGTAGTGGTTCTTCAGCATCACCGGCAGGCCGAGCAGGGTGAGCAGCACCACCGAGGCGCCGATGATGCCGGTCGACGCCGCCAGCAGCACGCCGATCAAGGTGATGGTCACGGCATAGCCGCCGCGGATGCCGCCGAAGAGCTGGACGAAGTTGTCCATCAGCTTTTCGGCAATGCCCGAGCGGTCGAGCATCAGGCCCATGAAGATGAACATCGGCAGCGCCACCAGCACCGAGTTGCGCATCTGGTCCCAGGTGCCGCTGACCACCAGCGAGGCGTTGCGCCAACTCAGCTCGCCGTCCCAGTAGTCGGGGAAGTGGGCGGTGACGGTGTCGAGCAGGTGGGTGTCCGACGTCACCGTGATTGCCGTGAAGACAACGGCGATACCGCCGATCAGCCAGGCGATGGGATAGCCGGTGAACAGCAGCATCAAGAACAGCGCGAACATGAAGATCGCGAGCATCTCGTTGTAGTTCACCGGGATCACGGTCGCCAGGCCCGTGCTCAGCTCCACGAAGATGTAGCTGAGGACGTAGAGGATGCCGTCGCTCACCAGCTCGTAGAGGCCGGCGTGCACCGCCGCACGGCCGATGCCGAAGGCCGTGTAGACGATCAGCAGCACCATGACGATGGCGGCGGGCGACAGCCGCCAGCCTTCGCGGTCGCCGTGGCGGAAGGGGATGGGCCGCGCACCGCCCTGGCTGTAGAGGAACACCGCCACCATGGCGGCGGCCAGGTAGGCGGCGTAGCCGAGGTAGGAGTCGAACGCGGCCAGCCAGATCAGCACGCATTCCAGGGCGATCAGGCCGGCCAGCGCGAGGAAGGCGACGAGGCCGCCGAGCGTGCCCAGCTCCGGCGCACCGGCCAGCCGGATCGATTCCGGGAAGCGGAACAGGTAGGCGGTCACCCGCGTGAAGTACGACACCGCGGCCAGCCCCAGCACGGCGAAGCTGGCGGGCAGGACGGCCTTGACCAGCCAGCGATAGGGCAGACCGCCCGGGGCGTCGGAAATCTCGCCGATGTCGTAGGCACGCTCAACGAACGGAATGGCGTAGACGATGATGATGCCGATGAACGGCCCGAGAAACAGGATCAGGCCGAAGAACTCGATCCACGCCCGCAGCCGCGGCGGGAAATGCGCATGGAAGATGTCGACCCGCACATGCCCATCGAAGACGAAGCAGTAGCTGAGGCCGAACAGGAAGCCGACCGAATAGAAGTGCCACTGGATTTCTTCCAGCTCCACCCGGCCTTCGCCGAACACGTAGCGCAGCACCACGTTGACGACGATGACGCAGACGAGCACGACCCACAGCCACGACACCCATTCGCCGATCTTGCGGACGATGGGGTCGAGCACCGTGGAAATCCGCGTGTGGGGCAGGCCCCCGGCAAACTCCACGTCGGTCGCGCTGATGGTGGCGGTCTGGTCGGACATGGCTCACACCTCGCCCCAAAGCACGCGAGCCGTACCTGGCGATGGATCCGGGGGACGGCGTCGGCGCGAGGCTGCTTAAGCGGAACGGGGTGCCGGGGACCCGTGGTGCAGGTCCCCGGCGGTGGTCACGGCCTGGGCCAGGTGCGGCCTACTGCTCCGCGCCCTGTTCGGTCTGGGCGGTGGGATCGCCGTAGAAGTCGCGCGGCAGGTAGGCCAGCGTCCGCCAATAGGCATAGTTCCGGCGGAACTCTTCCTGGCTCTCGTACACCCGGGCGAAGTCCGCATCGTTGGCGGCTTCCTCGGCCAGCACTTCCTGCGACACAGCATAGAGCTCGCGCAGAATGTCCTCGTTCAGCCGGGTGGCGGTGACGCCGCCCGCGATGAAGCCCTGGATCACTTCGCCCTGGATGGCTTCGCCGTAGGACAGGTTGCGCAGCACGCCGGCCATGCAGCCGGTGTCGAGCATGGCGCGCTGCTGGTCCGACAGGCCGGCCCAGACGTCGTTGTTGACCTCCAGGTGGAAGGCCGCGAACGGCTGGTGCCAACCGGGGAAGTAGTTGTAGGTGGCCACCCGGTCGAAGCCGAGCCGCTGGTCGACGATCGGCAGCGAGAACTCCGTGGCGTCGATGACGTTGCGCTCCAGCGCCTGGAACAGCTCGCCGCCCGGCAGCATGGTCACGTTGGCGCCCAGCGCCTGCAGCACGCGGCCGCCGAGGCCGGCGAAGCGGATGCGCAGGCCCTGGAAGTCTTCCAGGCTGTTGATCGGCTCGCGGAACCAGCCGGCGGTTTCCGGCCCGGTGATGCCGCAGAAGATCGGATGTACACCCTGGGCACCGTAGATGTCTTCGGCCAGCTCACGGCCGCCGCCATAGTACCACCAGGCGCTGTACTCCCACGGCTCCATGCCGAACGGCACGGCGGCAAACAGCGGCGAGGAGGGGATGCGGCCCTGGTCGTAGCCGATCCAGTTGTAGCCCGCGTCGATCTGGCCGGAACCGATGGCCTCGGTCAGCTCCAGCGCCGGCACCAGCTCGCCCGGCTCGGCGACGCGGAATTCGATGGCGCCGCCGCTGGCGGCATTGAGTTGGTCGGCCACCCAGACGAGATTGTCGCCAAGGGCCGGCAGCGAGGTCGGGAACGCGCCCGGCACACGCCAGCGGATCCGCTCGTCCTGTGCTGCGGCACTGCCGGCCAGCGACGTGGCGCCGACGACGGCCACGGCGGCCACGGCCACAGCGGTGGTCAAGCTCTTACGCCAGGAAATCATGGTCATTCGGGTCCCCCTATCGTCTTGCTCGCATTGTTTGCAGATGACACCCGCCGCCACGCCCTTCCGGGCCCGCCGGACTCGGTCTTGAGTGTGCGGACGCGTCTGTCCACGGGCTGCCCGGCTTGGCTGCCAGATCAAACCCCGGACCAGTCGCACCGTACCGTGCTGATCGGTCGGAAGTTCTTGGTCCTCCCTATGGGTCGACCGGTTGTCCCGGTTCTCCATTCCTAAGGTGTTAGACCATGCCCGCCTTCGAGGCAAATGCCAACAGTGTGTCGTTGCCGATGGGGCAGCTCACGCACCGGCGGGAATTCCAGTGGTGGTCGAGTGTTCGAAATGCAGAATCTCGTCGGGATAGACCCGCGGGAAGGCGGCGTGGGCGGCCATGGCCGCCTCGGAAAATCCGGTGAGGATGAGTTTCAATTTGCCCGGATAGGTGGCGATGTCGCCGATGGCGTAGACGCCCCTCAGGTTGGTCTGGCAGGTCGCGGGGGCGATCCGAATGTGAGACTTCTCCAGGTCGATGCCCCAGTCGTGTATCGGGCCGAGATCCATCGACAGCCCGAAGAAGGCGAGCAGAACGTCGGCGTCCAGCCGCCGCGTCTCACCGTCGAGCGTGGCCACGCTGACGCCGGCCAACCGCCCGTCCGCGCCGTCGAGCCCGGCGAGCTGGTAGGGGATCACCATCTCGATGCGGCCCTCGGCGGCCAGCGCTTCGGCGCGCGCCACGGACTCCGGGGCGGCGCGGAACTTGGGCCGGCGGTGCACCAGGTAGACGTGGCGGGCGATATCGGCCAGCGCCACCGCCCAGTCCACGGCGCTGTCGCCGCCGCCGGCGATGACCACGCGCTTGCCCGCAAGCTCCGCCTTGCGCTGCACGGCGTAGAACACGCTGCGGCCTTCGTAGTCCGCCAGCCCCTTCAACGGCGGCCGGTTGGGGCCGAAGGCGCCGACACCGCCGGCGATCATCACCGCCTTGGCGCGGATGACTGTGCCGGCGGAAGTTTCCAGCCGCCAGATGGCACCGTCGTCTTCACACGCAAGGTCGATGACCGGCTGGCCCAGATGGTAGACCGGTTCGAAGGGGGCGGCCTGTTCCATCAGACGGTCGATCAGTTGGGCGGCATCGATGGCGGCAAAGCCCGGAATGTCGTAGATCGGCTTTTCCGGATAGAGGGCCGTGCACTGGCCGCCCACCGCATCGAGGGCATCGATGACATGGCACCGCATGCGCAGCATGCCGCACTGGAACACCGCAAACAGTCCGACCGGTCCGGCTCCGATGATCGCCACATCGGTGAAGTATGCTGTCATGCGCCGTTCTCTCGCAGTCTGGCGGGGCGCGGCACCCGGCCGGGGCGGGCACCGATCCTGCGCATGTAGCAGACGATCCAGGCCGGCGGTAGGCGCGGCGGCGGCATGACCGGGTCCGCGGATCTGCTGCTGGCCGACGAGGCGGCCACCTGTGCGCTCGGCGCCCGGCTGGTGCCGGCACTCCGGCCCGGCGACGTGTTGCTGCTGGCGGGCGGGCTCGGCACCGGCAAGACGACGCTGGCGCGTGCCGGCATCCAGGCAGCCCTCGGCGGACCGGCGGAGGTGCCCAGCCCCACCTTCACCCTGGTGCAGACCTACGACCTGCCGGCCGGCACGCTGTGGCACTTCGACCTTTACCGCCTGGGTGACCCGGCGGAGGTGCTGGAGCTGGGGTTCGAGGATGCGGTGGCCGACGGCATCGTGCTGGTGGAATGGCCCGACCGGCTGGGGCCGCTGCTGCCGGCGCGCCACGCCACGGTCGATCTGATCGCCGAGCCCGGCAGTGACCGCCGCCGCGCCCATCTGAGTTTTGTCGGCGACTGGCGCGGCAGTTCGCTGCCGCTCCTTTGAAGCCGGCAACCCAGCGCACGGACGCCGTCGCACCGGGCGGCGAGCGACGGAGTCACCCCTATTGCGCGTCTTCAGTCGGTGCGGTGCCGGTGGCGGCGGCGAGCCAGCGGCGGGCGGCGGCTTCGGTGTCCGGCGTCCAGCGCCCGTCGGCCGGTCCGGCGAAGGTGCCGGCGGCCAGCCAATCTTCCTGGCGGCGGGTCAGCGCCTCAACGTCGGCCCAGGCGGCCCGCAGGTCCGCCAGTGCACCCTCCATATCGCCGTTCAGCGTGCGGGCCAGCGCCCGCTGCTCGCGCGCAAAGGCCGAGGCCGGATCGAGGTCCACGGCCCGGTCGAGATCGGCGAGGCTGGCGTCGAGCCGTCCGGCGATGCGCCGCACCATGCCGCGCAGCGCCAGCGCTTCGGCGTCGGCGCCATCGAGATCCAACGCGGTGTCCAGGGCCGCCTCCGCCGCCGCGATCTCGCCCAGGCCCAAGAGGGCGCGCGCCCGGTTGATGTGGGCCGGCACGCGCTCCGGCTCGGCGGCGATCACCCGGTCGAAATCCGCCAGGGCGCCGGCAAAATCGGCGGCCAGGCGGCGCGCCACCCCGCGGTCGTGGTAGAGCGCGGGCGGCACGGGGTCGCCGGCGGCAGCCGTGGCCGCGATCAGCGTGTCGTAGGCCGCCACCGCCTCGCCGGGGCGGCCCAGGGTCACCAGGGCGGCGGCCCAGCCGCGCTGGGCATCGCGCCGCTCGGGCGCGGCCGCCACGACGGTCTCGAAATCCGCCAGTGCGCCCGCCGCATCGCCGCTTTCCAGGCGCAGCAGGCCACGCTGCACCTGCACCTCGGCCGCCGTTGGGTCGAGGGCGAGGGCGGTGCTCAGGTCGGCTTCCGCCGCAGCACCACGGCCGAGCGTGCGCAGCAGGGTGCCGCGCAGCACCAGCGCATCGGCGAGGTCCGGGCGGTCGGCGATGAGGCCGGAGAGCACCGCGAGGGCGGCTTCGGCGTCCGGCCCGCGGGCGAGCAGCAGGGCCAGTTGCAGCCGGTCGTCCGAGGTGGCGGTGCCGCTGTCGGCGAGGCGCTGCAGATCGGCGGCGGCGGCATCCAGGTCGCCGTTCGCGGCCGCCAGCCCGGCGCGCGCCCTGAGCACATCGGCATCGTCCGCGCCCAGCGCCACCAGGCGGTCGAGCATGGCGAGCGCGTCGGCCGGCCGGCCGTCCTCCAGATAGAAGCCGGCGGCGCGGCGCAGCAGGGCCGGATTGTCCGGGGCCAGGGCGAGGGCGTGTTCGACCGCGGCGATGGCGGCGGACAGGCGCCCGGCCTCCGCGGCTGCATCGATCAGCAGCACCAACGCGTCGAGCCGGTCGGGCGCGGCCGCCAGCACCTGTTCGACCTCCGCCATGGCGCTGCCGGGGTTGCCGAGTGCGCGCTGGGCCCGCGCCCGGCCGAGGTGGCCCGCCACCGCATCCCCGCCGCCGCGCAGGTAGCTGCCGAAGTCGATCAGCGCGGCCGCCGGGTCATCCAGTTCCAGCCAGACCGATCCGCGCAGCGCGTAGAGGTCCACGGCCGCAGGATTGTGCGCCAGCGCGTCGGTCAGGGCCGCGGCCGCTTCCTCCCAGCGCTCCAGGCGCACCAGCACGCGCCCGCGCACCGCCTGCAGCGGCGCCAGGTCGCGATCGAGCGCGATGGCGGCGGCGAAATCCTCCGAAGCCTGGAGCAGCCGGCCGGCGCCCAGTGCGGCCTCGCCGCGGCTGGCATAGGCCACGGCCAGCGCGGGGTCGAGTTCGATCGCCCGGTCGCAGTCGGCAAGCGCTGCCTCGTAGGCGCCGGTCAGCACCTGCATCTGGCAGCGGCTTTGAAAGAGCGCGGCAAGCCGTTCGGGGGGGCCGGGAGTGCGGGAGATGGCGCGGGTATAGGCAGCGATCGCCGCCGCCGGGTCCACGGCGCCGTCCTCCGTGCCCGCCGGCTCGGTGGCCGCGGCGAACGGCCCGCCGAGCGTCGCCAGAACCGCCGCCAGGACCGCTGCCACCACCGCCCATCGCATGGCGGGAACTATGCCGGCTGCGGCCCGGATTGTCGATGCGGGGCGCGGGCTTGGGGGTGCCGCCAGCCGCGGGCCCGCTCAGTGGAAATAGCGTTCGTCGCTGAGGTCGGGATAGAGGTGGGCGACCTGCTCGCCGTAGCCGTTGAAGATCTGCGTCGGCACCTCGTCGTTGGTGCCGATCAGCCGTTCGGTCGCCTGGCTCCAGCGCGGGTGCGGCACCTCAGGGTTGACGTTGGCCCAGAAGCCGTACTCGTTGCCCGCCAGGTTTTCCCAGAAGCTCAGCGGCTGCTGGTCGGTGAAGGTGAAGCGCACGATCGACTTGGCCGACTTGAAGCCGTACTTCCACGGCACCGCCAGCCGGAGAGGCGCGCCGTTCTGCCGCGGCACCGGCCGGCCGTAAAGCCCGGTGACCATGAAGGCGACTTCGTTGGTGGCCTCGGCGATGGTGAGTCCTTCGGTATAGGGCCAGGGATACCAGAACTGCTCCTGGCCCGGCGCCACCTCGGCGTCCTCGAAGGTCTGCATGCGCACGTAGCGGGCGGAGGACAGCGGGCGGGCGTAGTCCACCAGTGCAGCCATGGGAAAACCGCTCCACGGCACCGTCATCGCCCAGGCTTCCACGCAGCGGTGGCGGTAGACCCGCTCCTCCAGCGGCATGGCGCGGATCAGCGTGTCGATGTCGACGGTGCGCTCCTCTTCCACCATGCCGTCGAAGGTCACCGTCCACGGCCGGGTGGGCAGCGCCTGGGCGGCCCGCCAGATCTGCTTGTGTGAGCCGAACTCATAGAAGTTATTGTAGGTGGTCGCGACCTCCTCATCCGTCAGCGCGCGCCCGGCCTCGGCAAATTCCGGGTTGGGCGCTGCGGGATAGAGCTCGGCGGTGGGGTCGGGCGGCGTTTCCGTCTGTGCCTGCATGCGCTGCGGCAGCACCAGGGCGCCGGCACCGATCACCGCACCGCCGCCGGCGATCTGCATGAAGCGGCGGCGGTTCAAGTAGACGTGCTCGGGCGTGGCAGCGCTCTCCGGCAGCTCCCAGTCCTTACGGCGCTTGATCCACATGGCCATACCTCCGTTCGTGGTCTCTGAGAAATGGTCGAGGCCGCGGGTCGGGTAAACCAACATCTCTTGACAGTCGCGTGATCTGGCCGGTGACTCGCTGGGCAAGGCATGCGCGCTCGTGTCGCCGCCATAGGGCTCTGGGCAGGCTCATTGGTTCTTTGGTAAGGAATGACTGGCACGTTGCCGGTTCGCGCCGTTGCGGACCGCCGCCACGGCCACGGGGGGCGGACGATCCTTGACCATTTTTGGGCAGTTCAAGCACGAGCGCGGGCGCGGTCAGTTAATGATGCGCTATGCCAGTCAGCTCGGCGAGATCGTCGAGCGCAATCGCGCTCAGATGGCCCTGATGGCCGCCAAGCAGGAAAGCGACCAGGCCGCGGATCTGGCGCGCAAGGCCCTGCTGCAGGCCCAGACGGCGGACCGTGCGAAGACCGAGTTCCTGGCCAACATGAGCCACGAATTGCGCACGCCGCTGAACGCCATCATCGGGTTTTCCGACATTATCCGCTGCGGGCTGAACGATCCCAGCGACCGCAGCCGCTTCATCGAATACGCCGAATACATCCACACCTCCGGCACCCACCTGCTGGGTCTGATCAACGACATCCTGGATCTGTCGAAGATCGATGCCGGCCGCCTGGTGCTCTACGAGCGCGAGGCGGTGCTGGGCGAACTGGTGGACGCCTGCCTCATCATCTCCAAGGAGCGGGCCGAAGAGCAGGGGCTGGTGGTGACCGCCGACCTGCCGCGCGACACCCGCCTGCTGGTGGACGAGCGCAAGGTCAAGCAGATCCTCATCAACGTCATTTCCAACGCCATCAAGTTCACGCCCAACGGCGGCGCCGTGACCATCGAGGGCCGGCTGACGGAGGCCGGCGAGCTTGAATTGAAGGTCGTGGACAGCGGCATCGGCATCGCGTCGGAGCATTTGTCGAAGGTGATGATTCCGTTCTGGCAGGTGGAGGGCGAACAGGCCCGCCGCTTCCAGGGCACGGGGCTCGGCCTGCCCCTGACGAAGGCCCTGGTGGAGGCCCACGGCGGCACGCTGGACATTGCCAGCGAGCTCGGCAAGGGGACCACCGTCACGATCGTCCTTCCCGCCCATCGGGTGGTGGCGTCCGGGGGTGAAGGGCATGACAGCGGATCGACGGTGGGTGCCGACGAACGCGCCAGCATGGACGTTTGAGCAATGATTAGTTTTGATCAGTCTAACCCGCCTTCCGGCGGGGCCCTAGGAGGCCACCTGGCAAGCGAGGTCGACAGCGTGGTCGTGGGCCGCGTCGTCGCCGTCTCCGGGTCCCAGGTGGTCATCTTGCTGACCCCCGAGGCGGCGGTCGCCGCCGACGAGAGCTCGGAGGTGCAGATCGGTGCCATGCTGCGCATGCGCACCCAGGTCTCCACCGTGTTCGGCCTGGTCAGCGGGCTTTCCATCCCGATCCCGGGCAACGACCCGTCGGTCGAGTTGAAGATCGTGGAGCTGGAACTGGTGGGCGAGATCCCACTGGGGCGGGACAGCACGCCGCGCTTCCACCGCGGCGTCTCGGTGTTCCCCGCCCTGGGCGCCAGCGTCGCCACCGCCACCCGCACCGATCTGACCGGCATCTACATGCGCGACGACCGCCAGTCGGTGCGCATCGGCTCCATCCACCAGGACCCGCGGCTGCCGGCGAACATCCTGACCGACGACCTGCTGGGCAAGCATTTCGCCGTGCTCGGCACCACCGGTTCGGGCAAGTCGTGCGCGGTGGCGTTGATATTGAACGCCATCCTCAACAACCATCCCAACGGTCACGTCATCCTCCTCGACCCCCACAGCGAATACGCCAGCGCCTTCCAGGGCCGGGCGGAGCTGCTGGACGCGTCCAACATGGACTTGCCCTACTGGCTGCTGAACTTCGAGGAGCTCGTGGGCATCCTGCAGTTCGGCGACATGGCGGAGCACGAGGCGGAGTCGGCGATCCTCTACGACATCGTGCTGGCGGCCAAGCGCTCCTACGCCGGCGACTCCCCGGGCACCGACTTCATCACCGTCGACACGCCGGTGCCCTACCGCCTGGGCGACGTTCACCGGCTGCTGGACGAAGCCATGGGTCGGCTCGACAAGCCGCAGGACTCCGCCCCCTATCTGCGCATCAAAGGGCGGCTGAACGCGCTGCAGACCGACCGGCGCTACGCCTTCATGTTCCCCAGTGCCTTGTCGTTGCGCGACAATATGACGAGCATCCTGGCGCGCATGTTGCGCATCCCGGTGGGCGACAAGCCGGTGACCATCATCGACCTGTCGGGCCTGCCGTCGGAAACCCTCAACGTGCTTGTCTCGCTCTTGTCGCGCATGGCCTTCGACTTCGCCTTGTGGGCGGAGCGCTCGGTGCCGATCCTGCTGGTGTGCGAGGAAGCCCACCGCTACGCACCGCTGGACACCAGCCGCGGCTTCGAGCCCACCAAGCGGGAGCTGTCGCGCATTGCCAAGGAAGGCCGCAAATACGGCGTTTCCCTGTGCGTCGTTTCCCAGCGCCCGTCGGAACTCGCGGCCGGCATGCTCAGCCAGTGCAACACCATCTTTGCCATGCGCCTGTCCAACCAGCACGACCAGGACTTCGTGCGCAGCGCCATGCCGGAAAGCGGCCACGGCCTGCTGGAGTTCCTGCCGTCGCTGGGCAACGCCCAGGCGGTGGTGGTGGGCGAAGGCGTGGCGGTGCCGATGCGCCTGGTGTTCGACCAGCTCCCCGAGGAGAGCCGGCCGTCGCGCGGCGGTGCCAGCTTCGCCCAGAGCTGGTCGGACGATCAGCCCGACCGCGATTTCGTGGCCAACGTGGTCGACCGGTGGCGCCGCCAGATCCGCTGACTGCCGCGCCTGCCAGCGATCCGCTGACCCCCGACGCCTGGCACGTCGCGGTCACCGTTCCGGCCGCCGCCGCCGCGGCCATGGAAGCGGCCCTCGATCCCGACGGCATCGCGGTTTCGGTGCTGGAGCTGGAGGACAACGGGCCCCACCGCGTGGAAGCCTGGTCCGACACGCCGCCGGACGAGGCCGCCCTCGCTGCCCGCGTGGCGGTGGCCGCCGCCGCCGCCGGCATCGCGCCGCCGCCGCTGCAAATCGAACGGGTGGCCGGGCGCGACTGGGCGGAAGCCTCGCGCCGCGCCTTTCCCCCGGTGGTGCTGGGCCGCTTCGTCGTCCACGGCTCCCATGCCGCCCCGCCGCCGGGCAAGATCGCCTTGCAGATCGACGCCAACCTGGCCTTCGGCACCGGCGAGCATCCCACCACCGCCGGCTGCCTCGCCGCCCTTGAGGATCTGGCGAAGCGGCGGCAGGTCACCCGTGCGCTCGACATGGGCACCGGCACGGCCATCCTCGCCATGGGCATCTCCCGGCTGTGGCCGGGTGCCGCCTGCCTGGGCGTGGACATCGACGCCAAGTCGGTGGCGGTGGCACGCAGCAATCTGGCCGACAACCGGCTCGACCGGCGCATCCGCCTGGTCGCCGGGGACGGCTTCGCGACACCGGCGGTGCGGCGGGCGGCTCCGTTCGACCTGATCGTCGCCAACATCCTGGCGGGACCGCTGTCGGCCATGGCAAGCGACCTGGCCGCTGCCCTGGCGCCGGGGGGAACCGCCATCCTGTCGGGCATCATGGCCCACCAGCAGGCCCGCGTACTGGCCGCCTACCGGCAGGCGGGGCTGCGCCTGGTCCGCCGCCGCCTCCGCGGCGTGTGGGCGACCCTGGAGCTGGCTGGCAGGACGCACCCTGCGAAGTAGGGCCGGTGCCGTCATGCCGTCACGGCGGCACGGTCCAGGGGAGCGCGGTGCTCAGGCGGTGTGTTCCAGCCAGTCCATCAGCGGCTGCCAGTCGGCCTTGGGCACCGCGGCGCGCCGGGTCGGCAGGTCGTAGAGGCCGAGGCCGGCCGCCGCCACCTCGGCATAGAGCGCGCTGTCGCGCATGCGGGTCACCACCCGCTGGCCGATGCCGGCGAGGAAATGGTCCAGCCGGTCGGCGGCGCGGGAGCGTGCCCGCATGCGGTTGCCCACCACGGCCACCTGGGTCCGCTCCTTGCGGATGGGCTTGAGTTCTTCGAGCTTGTCGAGGAAGGCGCGGGTGGCGGTCTCGTCGAACACCGAGGGCAGCACCGGCAGCACGACGGCATCGGCCAGCCGCACCAGATCTTCCATCTGGCTCTTGCGCATCGCCGCCGGGCTGTCGATCACCAGGCAATCGGTGGCCTTGGGCGGCTTGCCGACGGTCTTCACCCAGTCGATGGCGGCGACCCTGGGGCGGTCCGCCGGGCGCCGGGCGGCCCAGTCCAGCGCGCTGCGCTGGCGGTCGACATCGGCCAGCACCGTGGCGAGGCCCGCCTGGGCGAACGCAGCGGCCAGGTTGGTGGCGATGCTGGTCTTGCCGCATCCGCCCTTGGTGTTGGCAACCAGGATGATCCGCATGGCCGTTGGCCCCCCGTCGCGCGTGTCGTGGCCGGTGCCGGCCGGCAGGCCGGCCGCCCGATCTCCTCCCGCCCGATCTCCTCCCGCCCATTGCCGCCAGTGTAGACGATTGGCCGGTCCTTTGGGGCGTGGCCAGAGGGGCGAGATGCCAGACTGCCTACCGGTCGGTATGCCAGAAGGGCGAGGTTTCGGCGAACTGCTGCCAGCTCTTCACCAGGTCGCTATCGACGTCGGCGGCACCGCGGCCGTGCCAGCCCAGCACCAGCCCGGCGGCGCGCGCCGTGGCCGGGTCGGCGGCGGCCAGTTCGGCCAGCCGGGTCTGGGCGACCGCGACGTCGTTGAGGTGGCCGAGGGCCTCCTGCAGCGTTTCCATGGCCCTCAGGTAGCCCTTGGCGCGCTTGGCAGGATAGAGCTCGGCGAAGAACTCGCTGAGGTAGCGCAGCCGCTTCATGCGGATGCGCACCTTGTGGCGGCCGGCCGGCGACAGGGTCCTGAAGCCCTTGCCGGCCTTCATGGCGCGGCGGTGGGCGGCATCCAGCAGGCGGTCGGCAAAGCCGACGATGCGGCCGTCGAGGACGGCGCGCTGCTCGCCATCGGCTTCGGCGCGCCAGCCGGCCTGCTCGATCCAGTGCCACAGCTCCACCAGCAAACGGGCAGCACGGCCCGAGGCGATGGCGGCGCGCGCGCGCTCGCCCCCGGCGCTGCGGAAGCGCTCCACATGGCGGGAGAGCTGCGCCAGGTCTGCATCGTCGCCCAACCCGGCCCGCACGGGTGCCAGCAGTTCCTCGTCGAACACGTCCCAGTCGCGGGCATCGCCCAGCTCGTCGGCCAGCCACTTGGCGTCTGCGGCCAGGGTCGCAAAGCGCTCGGGCGCGAGCACGCCGCGGAACACCTGGACGGTCGAGCGCAGGCGGCGCAGCGCCACGCGCATCTGGTGCACGCCTTCGGGGTGGCGGCCGTCGGCCGCGGCGGCCTGGTTGGCCACCCAGTGGCGCACGCAGTCCACCAGGATCACGGCGAACGCCTCGCCGACGCTGGCCTTGGCCCGCACCGCCGTCTTCTCCGCCTTGCTCCAGGCGGGCGGCGCGTCGTCCGCCAGGGCCCAGCCGCGCGCCGCCTTCGACAGGGTTTCCACCCTGAGCGGACCTGCCGCCACCAGGGCGAGGGCCAGCGTGAACAGGGCCGCAGGGTCGCCGCGTTTCAGCTCCAGCTCGATCTCGGAGATCGGCTCGCTCGCCCCGCCGGCTTCGATGATGCCCTGGTCGAGGGCGGCTTCGATCACCGCGGCCCCGTCGCCGGTGGCGGGATCGTCGGGGATTTCCAGCACCTTCACCCGGCGGACGACGCGAGTGGAGAGGACCGGCTGGAGCGCGTCGGGGTCCACCCCGGCCAGCACGTCCCGCGCGGCGGGATCGGCGAAGGCGTCGAGATCGTAGGCAAAGCCGGGCACTTCGGCCTCCCATTCGCCGCGGCGCACGGGATCGGCCGGATGGCCCGATTTCAAGGTCTGAATGCAGCGCCGTCCCACCCGGCGCAGGCGCAAGGTGGCCATGCGCCCCTTCAGCACCCCGTCCGGCAGGTCGTGATAGGTGCTTTCCAGGCGCTGGCGGCGGCCGGCGGAGCGGGCATGGCGGGCGAGGTCGGGGCCGTCCCACAGTTCGTCCAGCACGGCGCTGGCACCGGCCAGGCTGATCTCGATCTCACCGGGAGCCGCCGGCAGCCGCTGCCAGGCAATGGCCCCGCTGCGGGTGCGCGGCGGACCGGCAGGCGAAGCCGGGGAGGGATCGGACGGTGCGGCGTTGGGCGTGCAGGCGACACCAGGGGCCGGAGTCGTCATGTCCAATGTGCTGCACCCCTCTCGCTCGTTGCCGGGCCGACCATCCGGCAGCGCATGTTTCTATGTCAATCTTGTTACAAAGTCATCACGCGCACAAATAGACGAATTGGCTAGTTATTCGCGCATTAGCCGGGATTTGTAGAAGCATCCGTCCGTCTACGGCTTTTCGAATACCATGACCTTCGAGAGGAAGGCCAGGTCGGTCCAGCCCAGCCGCAGGCCGCAGCCGGCGAACAAGGCCTCCAGATCCTGGCGCGCATAGTCGCTGTAGTAGGGCTCGTGGAACGCCTGGGGGAAGTATTCCAGAAGGCCGTCGAAGTCCGAGCGGTCGCCCATCTGCAGGCTGTCCACCAGGATCACCCGGCCGCCGGGTGTCAGCACCCGCGCCATCTCTGCGGCCACCGCTTGGCGCACCGCGCGCGGCAGCTCGTGGAACAGGTAGATGGCGGTGATCACGTCCTGGCTGGCGTCGGCCAGCGGCAGCGCTTCGGCCGGCGCCTGCACCAGCCCCACCCGGCCGAAGCGCGCCACGGTGCGCCGGGCCTGGCGCAGGTAGGCGGCCGACAGGTCGAGCCCCGTCACCTGCAGCCGCGGGAAGGCAGCGAGCACGAAGGTCAGGAAGCGCGCGGTGCCGGTGGCGACGTCGAGCAGGCGGGTGCGGCTCTGCCGCCGCGTGGCGAGGAACTCGGCCAGCGGCACCAGGGCCTGGCGGCGCATGGCATCGGCCGACCCGCCGAACAGGATCTCCACCTGGTGGTCGTAGCGCTTGGCGCTGTCGTCCGTCAGGTAGCCGCCGGATTGGTAGTGGAAATTGCGCAGGTAGTAGGCGGGCAGGCCGGCGGTGGTGCCGGCCGCGCCATCGCTCACCTCCGCGGCCCGGCGGTCGCGGCGGCGGGCGTTCACCTGCGGCAGGTCGCGGAAATAGTCGGCCGTTTCGCGCAGGCGGGCGACGGGTTGCGGGATCACGTCGTGGGGCAGCGGATAGACGCCGTCGGCCACGTTGCGCAGGTCGCGGCGCATCAGGCGGGCGATCTCGCGCAGCAGGACGGTGCGGCCGGGGCCGGGCCGGCTGACCGCCGGCGGCGGCAGGGAAGCGCGCGACAGTCGGGCGGACACCATATATTGGCCGTAGTACCAGCCCACCCGGCCGGCCTGGCTGAGGACGTAGGCCGCACGTTCGCCGATCGACACCATGGTCTGCCTCCGATGCCGCTCTTGCGGGCTGTCCGCGACTGATATGGGCGTGCGTGCGCAAATGTCCCGTGCGTCGGTGGGGTGACCGCGGCCGGCGGCGGATGCTATTGAGCCGGCCTGCCCATTGCCCGGCCCCGACGCCACCCCCAAGTTTGACGCCATGCCCGAGCCCGCTTTCCCCACCCCTGCCGCTGAAGCCGCCCCGCCGTGGCGCCGCATGGCCTTCGAGATCGGCCCGCTGGCGGTGTTCTTCGTCGCCAACCAGACCTCCGGCATCATGGTGGCGACCGCACTGTTCATGGCGGCGGCGGTGATCGCCGTCGGCCTGTCCTGGCGGGTGGAGAAGCGGGTGCCGCTGATGCCGCTGATCTCCGCCGCCTTCGTGGTGCTGTTCGGCGGGCTCACCCTGGCGCTCGACGACGAGCTGTTCATCAAGATCAAGCCGACGGTGGTGAACCTGCTGTTCGCCGGGGCGATCCTGGTGGGGCTGGCGCTGCGCCAGGACATCCTGAAGATCGTCATCGGCGGGGTGATGCACCTGACGGACCAGGGCTGGCGCATCCTGTCGCTGCGCTGGGCGGCGTTCTTCGTCTTCCTCGCCATCGTCAACGAGATCGTCTGGCGCAACTCCTCCACGGAATTCTGGGCGGGCTTCAAGCTGTTCGGCATCTTTCCCATGACGTTGGCCTTCGGGCTGGCGCAGATCCCGCTGGCGCTGCGCTATGCCCCGGCGGAGGACGGGGGCGAGGCCGCCGCAGCCGAGCCAAGCCCCGGTGACGACCCCGCTACCCGGCCTTGAGGCTTGGCTTGGCGGCGCCACTCGGCTAATCCGTGGCGCCAAGCGAAGATGGAACACGCGGAGGATTCGATGGCCGTTCTGGTGATTGCCGAGCACGACAACGCGACCTTGCGGCCGGCGACTCTGAACACATTGGCGGCAGCCCAGGTGCTGGGCGGGCCGATCGACGTGCTGGTGGCCGGCAGCGGCTGCCAGGCGGCGGCTTCCGCGGCGGCGGCGATCCCCGGCGTGGACCGGGTGCGGCTGGCCGACGATGCCGCCTACGAACACCAGGTGGCGGAAGACCTGGCGCCGCTGGTGGCCGATCTGGCCAAGGCCTACGGCCATGTGCTGGCGCCGGCCTCGACCTTCGGGAAGAACCTGCTGCCGCGGGTGTCCGCGCTGATGGACCTGCAGATGCTGTCCGATATTTCCGGCATCGACGCGCCGGACACCTTCACCCGGCCGATCTACGCCGGCAACGCCATCGCCACGGTGCAGTCCAGCGAGCCGATCAAGCTGCTCACCATCCGCCAGACCGCCTTCGACGCGGTGGCGACGGAGGGCGGCTCGGCCCCGGTGGAGCCGGTGCCGGCGACCGGGTCGGCGGGTCTCAGCCGCTTTGCCGGCCAGGACCTCACCAAGTCCGACCGGCCGGAGCTCACCACTGCCGACGTGGTGGTGTCGGGCGGCCGCGGTCTGGCTTCGCAGGAGAACTTCGCCATGATCGAGCGCCTGGCGGAAAAGCTGGGGGCGGCGGTCGGCGCCTCGCGCGCGGCGGTCGATGCCGGCTACGCGCCCAACGACTACCAGGTGGGGCAGACCGGCAAGGTGGTGGCGCCCAACCTCTACGTCGCCATCGGCATTTCCGGGGCCATCCAGCATCTGGCGGGCATGAAGGACAGCAAGGTGATCGTCGCCATCAACAAGGACGAAGAGGCGCCGATCTTCCAGGTGGCCGACTACGGCCTGGTGGCCGACCTGTTCACCGCGGTTCCGGAGCTGGAAAAGGCGCTCAGCTAGCCGCCGTCCAGCCCGTGGCTGGCGGCGCTTTGCGAGGAGCGGCGCCGACGGTCACATATGGGCCGGATGCCAGACATACTGGTAGACCAGCACCAGCACGAGGACGATCGCCAGCCAACCGGCGATGAACAGGGGCCAGCGCCCGCGCGCCGCTGCCAGGCGCCCGCGGCTGCCGCGCAGCACGATGATGAGGGCGGCCGCCAGCCCCGCAATCGTCAACCAGGTGGGTATGCCCGTCATCGCCCCCTCCGCAGTCGCGCCGCACGTCTGATCTTGTGACATATGGGGCGGGACCGTCCCACTCCCACCCGGTGCGGCGATCGCGGGGGCCGCGGCGGCCGACTCACGCGCGACGGGCCGTGCCCGGCGGCGGGAACGCCGGCCGGTCTGGCGCGTTCTATGCCCCGAAACCGACGGGGCAGGCGAGATGCGGCCGGCTCGCAACGAGCGTCTTGCCGCGGCGTTCAACCGCCGCCAAAGTCCTGCCATCACCGCAACTAGACTGACGGCATGCCGCCGCCAGTTTCGGGGAAACGCCATGCGCAGCCGCCGTCCCATCGCCCGTGACTATGCCGACTATATCCGCGGATTCGGAGGTGCCACGGCGCTCAGCCGCCGCAGCCTGATGGCCGGCGGCCTCGGCGCTGCCGCCTTCGCCATGGCCCCAGCGGTCCTCAGCCGCGGTGCACAGGCCCAGGTTCAGCAGGCGCAGCTTCAGATCGACATTACCCAGGGCACCTTCGAGCCGCTGCCCATCGCCATTCCGCCCTTTGCCGGCGGCGATGCGCGCGGGGCGGAGATCGCCCAGATCATCACCGCCAACCTGGAGCGCTCCGGGCTGTTCCGCGCGGTCAACCCCAACGCCTTCATCCAGGACCCCGAGTCGCTGGTGCAGTCGCCGCGCTTTGCCGACTGGCGGGTGATCGACGCCGATGCGGTGGTGGCCGGCTCCGTCTCTCCCCAGGCGGACGGGCGGCTGCGCGCGGAATTCCGGCTGTGGGACACGGTGGCGGAAACCCAGCTTGCCGGCCTGGCCTACTTCACCGCACCGGACAACTTCCGCCGGGTGGCGCACATCATCTCCGATGCCATCTTCACCTCGGTCACCGGCGAACCCGGCTATTTCGACAGCCGCATCGTCTACATCTCCGAGTCGGGGCCGGCGACCCAGCGGGTGAAGCGCCTGGCCATCATGGACCAGGACGGCGCCAACCACCGCCACCTGACCGACGGCGCCAACCTGGTGCTGACGCCGCGCTTCTCGCCCTCGACCCAGGAAATCACCTACCTGGACTACAACGGCAACCAGCCGCGCGTGTTTCTCTACAACATCGATACCGGGCGCCGCGAAGTACTGGGCAACTTCCCCGGCATGACCTTCGCGCCGCGCTTCTCGCCGGATGGCAACCGGGTGGTGATGAGCCTGAGCCAGGGCGGCACCACCGATCTTCATGTTATGGACCTGCGCACGCGCACCTCGCGGCGGATCACCAGCAGCACCGGCATCGATACCTCGCCCTGCTACAACGAGGACGGCACGCGCATCGTCTTCGAAAGCGACCGCGGCGGCTCCCAGCAGCTCTACGTCATGAGCGCGGACGGCGGCGGCATCGACCGCATCTCCTACGGTGAGGGCCGCTATGCCGAACCGGTGTGGTCGCCGCGCGGCGATCTTATCGCGTTCACCCGCGTCGGCGGCGGTAGCTGGGGCATCGGCGTGATGCGGCCGGACGGCACCGGCGAACGCATGCTGCAGGAAGGCTATCAGCTCGAAGGCCCCACCTGGGCGCCCAACGGCCGCTACCTGGTGTATTTCGCCAGCGGTGGCGGCGGTGCCCGGCTGCGCGGCGTCGACGTGTCCGGGCGCACCACTTGGGATGTGCCGACGCCGCAGGACGGGTCGGATCCCGCGTGGTCGCCCTTGAATCCCTGAAACCGGCACAGTATCGTCCGCCGCGTTGACGTTGCACGTGGTTTACGCGGCGGCCGCCGCGGAGCCGGACATGGTGTGCGTGCGTCGGCCGACTGTGACCGGAACGTGTGGCTGACCGGGTCCGGTGCCGCCCTTCCGATCAGCCGGACCGGAGCGTCAAGACCGGTCTCATTTCTTATGAGGAACGACACACATGCGTGCCATTGCCGTCTCCTTGATCGTCGCCGTCTTCGCGCTTGCCGGCTGCGCCAGCGAGCAGACCGAGACGAGCCCCACCGCAGGCATCGTCGCACCGGCCACCACGGGTCCGGCGCCGGGCTCGGTGGAAGAGTTCGTGCAGGTCGTCGGCGACCGGGTGTTCTTCGGCTTCGACCGCTATGACCTGACCCCCGAAGCGCGCGCGACCCTGGAAGCCCAGGCCGCGTGGCTGCAGCAGTACCCGAGCGTCACCGTGCAGGTGGAAGGCCACGCCGACGAGCGCGGCACCCGCGCCTACAACCTGGCGCTGGGCGACCGTCGCGCGACGGCGGCGCGCAACTACCTGGTGGCGCTGGGCATCGCCGACTCGCGCATCTCCACCATCAGCTACGGCAAGGAACGCCCGGCCGTGCTGGGCAGCAACGAAGCTGCCTGGGCGCAGAACCGGCGGGCCGTGACGGTGATCCTGAGCGGCGCCCCGACGTCCTGACGTCGCCCGCCTGCCCGGTCTGATGTGATGAGCGGCGCTGCCCGGCCGAGGCCGGACGGCGCCGCCGTCACAATTCCGCCGGCTTGGCTGTCCACCTTGCCCCCCAAAATCCCCGCAGCGCCAATGGAGGAAGGGGGAGCATGCATCGCTCATCGTTCCGCGCCTTTGCCGTAGCCCTTTGCCTGACGGCCGCGGCACCTGCCGCCGCCCAGGGCCTGTCCGACGGCGAAGCCGCCGCACTCGGCCAGCGCCTCGACGCCGCCGAGATGCAGGTCGCCCAGCTCGCCACCTCGCTCGGCCGTCCGGATCTGGCCGATCTGGCAAACCCCGCCATCGTTCCCGTGCAGCAGACCTATGCCGCCGAACTGGAGGTGCGGGTCACCCAGCTTGAGGCCCGGCTGCAGCAGTTGACCGGCCTGGTGGAGCAGCTCCAGCACTCCGTCGACCAGTCGCGCGACCGCCTGGACCGCGCGCTCAACGACATCGAGTTCCGTTTGGTGGAGCTGGAAGGCGGCGATCCCTATGCCACCACCGGCGGCGCCACCACGGGCGGCGAGCTGCCGCAGCCGGCCGTTCCCGGCGGGGCCGGCGGCCAGCCCATCAATGTGATCGACGGCCAGTCCGGTGCCCTCACGGGCGGCCAGTCGGGGCTGGACGGCAATGTCCGGGTCGATCCGTCGACCGGCGTGCTCGGCACCCTGCAGCTCACGCCCGGCAGCGGCGGCGCCAGCGCCATCGGCCAGACCGCGGCACTGCCCAACGACCCCGCACTCGCCACCTACAACAATGCCTTCGCGCTCTTGCAGCGGGCCGACTACGACGGTGCGGAAGTGGCGCTGGCCAACTTCCTCGCCCAGTATCCGTCCCACCCGCTGGCCTCCAACGCCCACTACTGGCTGGGCGAGACCTACTATGTGCGCGGCCGGTTCGAGGAAGCCGCAGGGGCTTACGCCCGCGGCTATTCGGCCTTTCCCGGTGGCGCCTCGGCCGTCGACAGCCTCCTGAAGCTGGGCATGTCGCTGGCCCAGCTCGGCCAGCGCACCGATGCGTGCCTGACCTTCGACCAGCTCAACCGCGAGTTCCCCAATGCCGCGCTGGCCATTCAGCGTCGGGCCGAACAGGAGCGGTTGCGGCTGGCCTGCCCCTAGGGGATCGGCACCATCGACGGCGGGACCAAGCCGGCCGCCGGCGGCCAGGCGGGACCGGCCACCGGCCGGGCCATCACCGACACGCGCTTTGCGGCCGCCATGGCGGCACTCGGTCCCTTCGAAGCGCCACCGCGGGTGGCCGTCGCCGTTTCCGGCGGTTCCGACAGTCTCGCCCTGACGCTGCTGGCCGTGCGCTGGGCAGCGGCACGCGGCGGCGACGTGTTGGCCCTGACAGTGGACCATGGGCTGCGCGACGGCTCCGCGGACGAAGCGCGCCGGGTCGGCAGCTTGCTCGCCGGCCGCGGCATCGCCCACCAGGTGCTGGGCGTCCACATCGACCGGGCGACCGGGCTGCAGGCGGCCGCCCGCTCCGCCCGCTACGACGCCCTGGAACGGGCCGCGGCGGAGGCCGGCATTCTCCACCTGCTGGTGGGCCATACCGCCCAGGACCAGGCCGAAACCATCCGCCTGCGCACGGACCGGGCGAGCGGCCCCGACGGGCTGGCCGGCATGGCCCCCATCGTCGAGCTGCACTGGGTGCGGCTGTTGCGCCCGCTGCTGGCGATGCGCCGGTCGGACCTGATGGCGACGTGCCGGGCCGCAGGTGTGGACTGGATCGAGGATCCCGCCAACCGCGACCCGCGATTTGCTCGCGCCCGCCTGCGCTTGGAGGGCAGGGTAGCTCCGCCCAGGGGCATCGTCGCGACCCGGCGGGCACGCAACGCCCACGAAGCGCGGCTGGCCGACCTGTTGGCGCGCCACGTGGCGGTGGCCGCGGAAGGCTACGCGCTGGCCGATCTTGCAGCACTCGTTGCCGCAGCCAGCCCGGCGGAGGGAAGGGCCGCGGTGGCCGCCCTGCTGCGCGCCATCGGCGGGCTTGCCTATCCGCCCCGTGGCAGCCGGCTCGACCGCCTGGCCCACGCGCTTGCCACGCGCCCGCCGGCGGTGGCCACCCTGGGCGGCTGCGTGTTGCGGCGGTTGCCGGACGGCCGCCACCGCATCGCCCGCGAGCCCGAGGCCATCCGGGCGCGGCTGGCGCCGGCGTTTTGCACGCCGCCGACGGTGTGGGACGGCCGCTTCCTGTTGAACGGCCTCGACGCCTGGGCCGGCGGGGACGCGACGGTGGCTCCGCTGGGCCGCGGCCGGCCGCGTCTGTCGGCCCTGCCGGCGGAGATTTCGGCTGGCTGGCCGGCGCTGTGGCAGGGCCGAAGCCTGATCGCGGCTCCGGAGCTGGCGGAGGGGCATGTGAATCTGGACGGCGTTGCCCGGTTCGGGGCAAGCTTCGCCCCCAGAACACCATTGGTCGCACCGCCATTCGATGTTGTTTGGCCCTCCGAGCCTCCTATGTACTAGGCTGCGGTGACGATCTAGCGAGGCGCGGCACCGCGGCGACAATGCGCCAGGTCTAGAAGCGAGGACGCAGGACATGCTGAGGCATATTCAAGGACGAGCGACGACGAGATGGCGCATTGTCGCCCGGCCCCGTGGGGTTGAGGCAAAATCGCGCCTGACAGCGTCGGAAATGCTCGAAAGTGGACCGGCACTTCCTTGCGCTTTCCTCTTTGTCAGGCGTGATTTTGCACTCAATGCCGTGCATCGTTAAATCGTCGCCGCAGCCTAACATGTCGGATCGGCTGGCGGATCGGTGCCGCCGCGCGAAGGAACGGGAACATTGAACAGTTTCGGTAAGAACCTCGCACTGTGGATCATCATCGCGCTGCTGCTGGTGGCCCTTTTCAACCTGTTCCAGAGCGGAACCGGCAGCGGCACGGGCTCCACGGTGGCCTACAGCGATTTCCTGGCGGCGGTGGACGATAACCGGGTGTCCGACGTGACCATCGAAGGTCACACCATCACCGGGCACTACACCGCCACCGGCCTGGACAACGGCCGCGCCTTCCAGACCTACGCGCCCGACGATCCGGCCCTCGTCACCCGGCTGACCGATGCCGGCGTGCGGGTGACCGCCCAGCCCGATGAAAGCGGCATGCCGGGCATCCTCAGCATTCTGCTGAGCTGGCTGCCCATGCTGCTCTTGATCGGCATCTGGATCTTCTTCATGCGCCAGATGCAGGGCGGCGGCGGCCGCGCCATGGGCTTCGGCAAGTCGCGCGCGCGCATGCTGACGGAACGCACCGGCCGCGTGACCTTCGACGACGTGGCCGGCGTGGACGAAGCCAAGACCGAGCTGGAAGAGATCGTGGAGTTCTTGAAGGACCCGCAGAAGTTCCAGCGCCTCGGCGGCAAGATCCCCAAGGGCTGCCTGCTCGTCGGCCCACCCGGCACCGGTAAGACGCTGATTGCCCGCGCCGTGGCCGGCGAGGCGAACGTGCCGTTCTTCACCATCTCCGGGTCGGACTTCGTGGAGATGTTCGTCGGCGTCGGCGCCAGCCGCGTGCGCGACATGTTCGAGCAGGGCAAGAAGAACGCGCCCTGCATCATCTTCATCGACGAGATCGACGCCGTGGGCCGTCACCGCGGCGCGGGCCTCGGCGGCGGCAACGACGAGCGCGAGCAGACCTTGAACCAGCTCCTGGTGGAGATGGACGGGTTCGAGGCCAACGAGGGCGTGATCCTGATCGCCGCCACCAACCGGCCCGACGTGCTGGACCCCGCGCTGCTGCGCCCCGGCCGCTTCGACCGCCAGGTGGTGGTGCCCAACCCCGACATTCTCGGCCGCGAGAAGATCCTCAAGGTGCATATGCGCAAGGTGCCGCTGGCGCCGGACGTGGATGCCCGCATCATCGCCCGCGGCACGCCTGGCTTCTCCGGTGCCGACCTCGCCAACCTGGTGAACGAAGCCGCCCTGATGGCCGCCCGCAAGGGTCGCCGCGTGGTCGGCCAGCAGGAGTTCGAGGAAGCCAAGGACAAGGTCATGATGGGCACGGAGCGCCGCTCCATGGTCATGACCGATGAGGAAAAGAAGCTGACGGCCTACCACGAGGCGGGCCACGCCGTGGTGGCGCTGCACGAGCCGGCGTCCGACCCCATCCACAAGGCCACCATCATCCCGCGCGGGCGTGCGCTCGGCATGGTGATGCGGCTGCCGGAAACCGACCGGCTTTCGCTGCGCCGCGACAAGGCCATGGCCGACCTGACGGTGGCCATGGGTGGGCGCATCGCCGAGGAGCTGGTGTTCGGGGCGGACAAGATCACCTCCGGCGCGTCCGGCGACATCCGCATGGCGACCCAGCTCTCCCGCTCCATGGTCACCCAGTGGGGCATGAGCGAGAAGCTCGGCATGCTGCAATACGCCGCCCCGGAAGAGGAGGTGTTCCTCGGCCATTCGGTGGCGCGCCAGCAGAACATGTCCGACGCCACGGCCAATATGGTCGACCAGGAGATCCGGCGGTTCGTCGACGAAGCCTATGCGCGGGCCAAGAAGACGCTGACCAGCCACCGCGACGAGCTGGAGAAGATCGCCCAGGCGCTCCTGGAGTACGAGACCCTGGACTACGAGGATATCCAGGCGCTGATGCGCGGCGATCCCATCGTGCGCAACGAACCGGAAGATCCGGCTCCGCCGCCGCCGCCGCGCAAGTCCGGCGCGCGGTCGTCGGTGCCCACCGGGGGCAGCCGCGGCGGCATCCACCCCGAACCGCAGCCGGGCTCGTAGCCCGAGCCGCCTGGCGGAAACATGAAGGGGCGCCCCATCCGGCGCCCCTTTTGTTTGGCATGCCCTCTGTCCGCCGGCCCCTCAGAGGGCCGACGTGACGTCGGTGAGCGCGAAATCATTGCCCTTGAACAGCAACGGCAGCCCCGTCTCCATCGCCAGGGCATGGGCGAAGCAATCGCCGAGATTGAGGCGGGCGATGTGCCGGTTGTCGAGCCGATCAATGCGTATCGCCACTTCAATCCGCCGAGTAGGTGAGGTGACCCGGGGATTCCGGAGAGTGGCGATCCATGGTTGGCGACCAATCCACCAAGATTTGGGGGATGCGATGGGTGCCAGTCTTAAGATCTGGGATGACCTTTCCCCAAGACGAGTTGCGCCGGCCGGCGCGTCGGGAAGGCGACGGCCGTGCGGTGGCTCGCAGGTACGCCATCGCGAACGCGGTGGACGGGCTGAGCCGAGCCGCTGCCGCCCGACAGCCCCGAACTCAACCCGGTGGAACGCGTCTGGCTCTATCTGCGCGAACGCTTCCTGTCGCTGCGCTTCCTGCCGGATACCGAGGCCATCATCGAAGCGTGCTGCGATGCCTGGCGCGCCATCATCGCCGAACCAGGCCGCATCAAATCCCTCTGTGCCGCCCTATGGATCACAAAGGTCATCTTGGAAACTCATGGGCACCAGTGTCCCGATTCCGAAGTTCGCAAGGTCTCAAAACCAGGTCTCGTGCGACCTTCGGAATTAAAGAGGCACTCGTAACGATATGAATAGATTGTGGTTTTCGGGTCAGGCGTTCGTTTCTGCCCTGGCAACTTGATCGAACGAATTTCTGATCCACCACACGAGCCGACTTCGGGCCACCGCGACAGGCTGGCTGGCTCCAAGGCCGCTCGTGACCGGCTGGCAGTGTGCCGACGACATCCTGGGTGGTGCGTCGAGCGCCCTGTCGTTTGGCGCACCGCTCTGAAGGTGGAAGTGGCTTTCGGCCAGCGGCCCCCGGCGGTGCTACCCCCCCGTCACGCTCATGTGGCGGGAGACGGCGGGGCCGGTGTTGTCGCGGTCGATCACGAAATCATGGCCCTTGGGCTTGCGCGCCACGGCGCCGAGGATGGCCGCTTCCAGCGGCGCGTCGTCGTCGGGATTGGCGCGCAAGGGTGCGCGCAGGTCGGCCGCATCGTCCTGGCCCAGGCACATGTAGAGCGTGCCGGTGCAGGTGATGCGCACGCGGTTACAGCCTTCGCAGAAATTGTGGGTGAGCGGGGTGATGAAGCCCAGCCGCCCGCCGGTTTCCGCAATCCCGGCATAGCGCGCCGGGCCGCCGGTGGTGACGTTCAGGTCGGTCAGCGTCCAGCGCTGCTCGATGTCCCGGCGCAGGGAAGTCAGCGGCAGATACTGGTCGAGCCGCCGCTCGCCGCCGATGTCGCCCATGGGCATCACTTCGATGAAGGTGAGGTCGTGGCCCTCCGCCCCGCACCATTCGATCAGGTGGTCCACCTCGTCGTCGTTCACGCCCTTCAAGGCGACGGTGTTGATCTTCACCCGCATGCCGGCGGCCTTGGCGGCGCGGATGCCGTCCATCACCTGGTCGTATTTGCCCCAGCGGGTGATGGCCACGAACTTGTCGCGGTCGAGCGTATCCAGCGACACGTTCACCCGCTTCACGCCGTAGCCGGCCAGCTCCTCGGCATGCTTGGCGAGCTGGCTGGCGTTGGTGGTGACGGTCAACTCGTCCAGGGCACCCGTCTTCAGGTGGCGCGACAGGGCGGCGAACAGCCCCATGATGCCGCGGCGCACCAGCGGTTCGCCGCCGGTCAGCCGGAGCTTGCGTACGCCCATGCGGACGAAGGTGCTGCACAGCCGGTCCAGCTCCTCCAGCGTCAGCAGGTCGGCCTTGGGCAGGAAGGTCATGTTCTCCGCCATGCAGTACACACAGCGGAAATCGCAGCGGTCGGTCACCGAAACGCGCAGATAGGTGATGGCGCGACCGAACGGGTCGATCAGCGATCGCGAGCTTCCGGTTGCCGGCGCCGCGGTGGCGCGGTCCATCACAGACATGGGCCTTTCCCCTACAGCGTTCTCGGGTCAAGCCGCACCGAACCACGGGCCGGCCATCACCGCGGCTTCTTTGGCCGCATTGAAAACACGCTCTCAATATAGGTGCTGATGGGGACGCTGTCTGCCCCGTCACCCGGCACGCGGCTCGTGACGGGTGGCAGGCTTGCGCATAGACTCCATCGGCCCTCCGCCGGCAGCGGGCGGAGCGGCACGATCGCGGGAAGGACGAATCTCGATGGGACGGCGGGCAAAGGGCCTCATTCTGTTGGTGCTGGGCCTGGGACTGTTCGTGGCGGCCGGCATGCGGATCTCCGAGGTGGACGAAACCCTCGCCTACTACGACCGCGGCACCGCCTACCGCCATGCGGCCGGACCTGTGCCGGCGCCCGGCGCGGCCGACATCCGCGAGGAAAAGCCCGAGGACACGGGCGCGGAACCGGCCGCCCCCGCACCCCCTCCCGTTCCCCTTCCTGCTCCCCTTCCCACCGGCGAGCAGGTGGTGGTGATCGGACCCAACGGACAGTTCACCGCGGTTCTCGATGCCGGTCCCCTGGCCCAATGGATCGTGCCGGAGGACCAGCCGCTGGCGGTGCTGATCAACCCGCTCAACACATCGGCGGTGCGCCTGGACGATCCCCTGGCGCTTTACCCGATACCCGTGGGCATGGCGCTGGGCGGCATCCTGCTCGGCCTCCTCGGGCTGATCTGGCTGATCGTCGGGGGCAAGCCGGCGCCGCAGGCCCGGACCCTGCGCCACCGCTCGGCCAAGAGCAGCCACCAACCGCCCGACCCCGGCGTCGGCAACGTCGCCTGGCGGGTGCGCCTGAGCACCCAGGACGAGCTGAGCGATGCCCGCGCGCCGGTGTGGCCGCGTGCCGCAGGCACCGGCAAGGTGGTGGAGCGGCCGACGCTGGCCGATCCCGGCGGCCGCATGCTGGCGGCGGCGGTGACGGCCGCCGTGGCCGTGGCGCTGGCGCTGTGGGCCATGGGAGCGCTGTGAGCCCGGCTGACGACATCCACCCCGGCGAGGGCGAGCCCGCCCCCTGGGTGGTGCCCGATCCCGAAGACCCGCGCCTCACCCGCCTTGTGGCCGGGCGCGATCACACCGGCGCCGCGATCGAGGTGGCGGTGACCATGGAGCGGCCGCTGACGCTGTTCCTCAATTCCCGCGAGATCGTCACCATGATGACCATCGGCGATCACCCGGACTATCTCGCCCTCGGCTACCTGCTGAACCAGAACATGCTGGGGCCCGAGGACCGGGTGCTCGGCGTGGAGTACGACGACGATACCGAAACGGTGGTGGTGCGCACCGAACGGGAAACGGATTTCGAGGACAAGCTGCGCAAGAAGACGCTGACCAGCGGCTGCGCCCAGGGTACGGTGTTCGGCGACGTGATGGAGAAGTTCGAGACGATCCGCCTGCCGGCCGAAGCACGCCTGCGCACCTCTTGGCTCTACGCCCTGGTGCGCACCATCAACGCCCTGCCCAGCCTCTACCTCACCGCCGGCGCCATCCACGGCTGCGTGCTGTGCTGTGAGGACCGGCCGCTCGTCTATATGGAGGATGTCGGCCGCCACAACGCCGTGGACAAGGTGGCCGGCTACATGCGGGTGCACGGCGTGGAGCCCGCCGACAAGATCTTCTACACCACCGGCCGGCTGACCAGCGAGATGGTGATCAAGACGGTGCAGATGGGCATTCCCATCCTGATCTCGCGCTCCGGGTTTACCGCCTGGGGGGTGGAGCTGGCCCGCCGCGCCGGGCTGACGCTGGTGGGCCGCGCCAAGGGACGGCGCTTCGTGGTGCTGTCGGGCGCCGAACGCCTCGTCTACGACGCCGACCTGTCGGCGGTGGACGAGGAGCACCACCGCCACCACCGCAAGTCCGCACGTGACGATGACGTTTGAGTTTGAGCTGTTCCGTCCCGCGCCTCCACCCGGCCACCCCCGAAAGCATACTGGATTGGGTGGCCCGGCGGGGGTGCGGGCTGGAACCGTCTTGGCCGCAGGCCGAAAATGCCAATCGAACCCGACAGGAACCGAAGCGTGAGCGAACCGCAGATCGTCGGCGTCATCCTGGCGGGCGGGCTTGCCCGTCGCATGGGCGGCGGCGACAAGGCCCTGCGCCCGCTGGCCGGCCGGCCGGTGCTGGACTGGGTGATCGCGCGCGCCCGCCCCCAGGTGTCCGCCCTGGCGCTCAACGCCAATGGCGACCCCGCCCGCTTCGCCCAATGGGACCTGCCGGTGCTGGCGGACCCGGTGGACGGGTTCGTCGGCCCGTTGGCCGGCGTGCTGGCGGGGCTCGATTGGGCGGCCGGGCTAGGGGCCGCCTGGCTGGCCACCTTCCCCTGCGACGCACCCTTCCTGCCGGCCGACCTGGTCGCCCGCCTCCAGGCTGCCCGCCAGGCTGCCGGGGTGCCGCTGGCCTGCGCCCGGTCGGGCGGCCGCGACCATCCGGTGGTGGGGCTGTGGCCGGTTTCACTGCGCGAGGATCTGCGTACGGCCCTGGTGAACGACGGCCTGCGCAAGGTGGACCTGTGGACCGCCCGGCACGGCCTGGCGGCAGCGGAGTTCTCCGTCGCTCCCCACGACCCGTTCTTCAACGCCAACCGCCCGGAAGACTTCCAGATGGCGGAGGGGCTGGCGAGCGGACTGCCGTAGATCGTCCTCCATGCTATCATGCATGCATCGATGCATGGAGTGAGCCATGGCCGCGACGCGCGACATTCCCGCCAGCGAGCTGCGCACCCATTTGGGCGCGGTGCTCGACGCCGTGCGGGCCGGCGAAACCATCGGCGTAACCCACCGCGGCGCCCGCATTGCCCGCATCGTGCCCGAAGCCGACGCCGCGGCCCGGCGCCAGCAAGCTGTGGACGGCATTCTGGCCTTTCGCGCGGAGCACGCCGGCCGACTCCCGAAACTCGACGCCGCTGCCATCAAGGCACTCATCGAGGAGGGCCGGCGCAGCTAGTGGCGATCGTATTGGATGCCTCGGTCGCGGTCGCGTGGGCTGCGGAAACGGAGCTGGCGCTGCCCCTGCTCCACCGGGTCCGCGACGAGGCGCTCCACGCCCCCATGCTGTGGTGGTACGAAGTCCACAACGCCCTGGTGATGAAGGAACGGCGCGGCTTGCTCTTCCCCGCTGCGGCCGATGCGTTTATGGACCTGCTGGCAGGGCTCGGGGTCGAACTCGATACCGCGCCCGACCGGGCGGGCGTCGTTCGCCTGGCCAGAGCCCACCGGCTCAGCGTCTACGACGCCGCCTATCTGGAACTGGCCCAGCGCCGCGCCCTGGCGCTGGCGAGCCTCGACCGCTCGCTGTTGGCAGCCGCCAAGGCCGAAGGCGTGTCCGCCCTGGTCGCGCCATGACCATGGGATCGCCGCGCCGTCCCGCGCCTCCACCCGGCTCTCCACGCCAAGGCCGACGATTGGGCGGCCGGGTGGGCCGGACTCGAACCAACACTGCGCACAAGCGTTCTGGTCTCTGAGATGTCGGCTCGGGAGCACAGGCGATGAGCGTTCTCGATCGTGCCAACAAGGTCGCCCTGTCCGGCGACGACATGATCGAAGCCCTCAGCATCGTCAACAGCCTGCCGCCCGAAGACCGCCGGTCCATGGCGACCCGTACGATCCGCCTGCTCCAGCACTTCGAGGCGCTCCGACGCCCGGGCCACCCCAATGTCGGCGAAGTGGTGATGGCGATCGAGTTCCGCTTCTGGGCGCTGGCCCGGCTGCACTTGACGGACCACCGCGGGCTGGCCGGCTGGATGACGCCGACCGGCGACCGCATGGACTCCGTCAAGGACGAACTGCTTTCGGTGGCGGCGACCGAGCCGCTGGTCAAGATCGACGGCCGGGTGGCGTTCGATGCGGAAAGCTTCGTCGACCGCCTGCTGGAGATCGGCGCAGGGCAGGGCCGGGCGTGACTCCTGTGGCCTCCCACCCGGCAGCACGCTCGCCACACCACATGACCCCCGGTCCCCGCCATGCCCGCTGAAACCCTCGCCGTGGTGCTGGGCGCCTTCCTCCTTGCCGCCCTGGTAAAGGGCACCACGGGGCTCGGCTTCTCCACCACCGCGGTCGCCCCCCTGGCGCTGGTGCTGGGGCTGCCCGCGGCCCTGCCGTTGATGATCGTGCCCTCGCTCACCAGCAACGTCATCGTCATGGTCGGTGCGGGGCATTTCCGCGAGACGGTGCGCCGCTTCTGGCCGCTCTACGCCGGGGCCGTGCCCGGTATCGCCTGCGGGCTGGTGCTGCTGACCTGGCTGGACGGCCCCACCGCCGGGGCCTGCCTGGGCGTGGTGCTGGCGGTCTACGGCGTCTGGATGCTCGCCCGCCGCAGCGTCGGCCCGCCGCTGGCGCCAAAGACGGCGCGGCGGCTGGCGCCGCTGGTCGGGCTTGCCACCGGCACGGTGAACGGGCTCACCGGTTCCCAGGTGATGCCGGTGCTGCCCTACCTGCTGGCGCTGAGGCTCGATCCCGACCGCTTCGTGCAGGCCATCAACATCTCCTTCAGCCTGTCGAGCCTTGCCATGGCCGTGGGCCTGTGGCGGATCGGGCTGCTGACCGGCGACACGCTGGCGGTCTCCGCCGCCGGGCTGGTGCCGGTGTTCCTCGGCACCTGGCTGGGGGCAAGGCTGCGCCGCCGCCTGGCGCCGGAGGTGTTCCGCCGCATCGTGCTGGTGCTGCTGGTCGTGCTCGGCGGCGTGCTGATCGCCAAGGCCGTGGCCTGAGCCCGGCCCCGCCTACGCCGCAGCGGGCGCACGCGCCGGGCGAAACACCTCCACCGGCGCGCTCAGGCCGCGCAGCGGGAAGGTCCCGCAGGGCTCCACCGGCAGGCCGCAGCGATCGGCGACGAGGCGCGACATCAGCACCGGCTCGTCCAGCGTCTTGCACAGCTCCTGCAGCCGGCTGACCTTGTTGACGGCACTGCCGATGGCGGTGAAATCCAGCCGGTCCGGCCCGCCCACATTGCCGTAGGCCACATAGCCCAGGTCGAGCGTCAGCCCGAACCGCAGGGCTTCCCGTCCGGCCTCCGCCCGCCGGGCGTTCACGTCGGCCATCTTTTCCAGGGCCGCGGTCATGGCGTCGGCGGCGGCGGCGCACGCTGCTTCCGCACCGGCTTCCGGCGGTGCCGGGAACAGCGCCAGCACCGCGTCGCCCATGAACTTCAGCACCTCCCCGTCGGCCCCCTCCACGGCCTCCACCACCGCCCCGAAGAAGTCGCTGAGGGCATCGAGCACCTCCGGCGGCTCCAGTCGGCTCGTCAGCTCGGTATAGCCGCGCAGGTCGGCATACATGACGGCCGCCTTGATGAACTGGATGTCGCCGCGGCGGAAGGCGCCGGCCAGTACCTGGTGGGCGATGCCGCGTCCGAGATAGGTCTCCAGCAGCCGCTTCATGGTGAGCCGCACGGTGGAGACTTCCAGGATGGGCACGAGCAGGCGGTTCACCTCTTCGAAGCGCGCCAGGTCGTGGTCGGTGAAGCCGCCCGGCCGGTCGGTGGCGTACGCCACGATCTGCACGGCCCCGTCGGTCAGTACCGCGGGCAGGCACAGATAGTCGGTGCCGCCCTCCGCCGCCAGCTCGAACAGCAGCGTGTGGTGGCGCTCAGGGTCCAGGTCGTCCAGGCGCTGGCGGTAGGGCCGCTGGGTTTCGATGACGTACTGGCCGGGGCTGCCTTCGTACATCGGCGTGTCGCGGTAGCCGTGGGGGACCGTGGTGTGCTCCGCGATCCCGTGCTCGCGCCGCCACACCACGCCTTCCGCGCCGATCAGCGGGTCGAGGATGCGTTGGCCCAGGCGGATGCGCCACACCGGCGCCCCGGCATCCAGCATCTCGTGCCCGAAGGCGGTGCCGAAGGCGACCGGCTGGGCGATCAGGCGGCCCTCGCCGATCAGCCAGGCGAGCACGGAGGCGGCGGACCAGGTGGTGGCGGAGGGGAGTGTCAGCGTATCGGCCATGGCCGGCAAATGGTGCGGCGATGGGTCGGCGTCAAACCTCCGGCCGGTCCTTTTGGGACAAATCGTCGATGGCGCCGCCCCGCGGCAGGCCGCTATTCGGCGGGAGCGGAGCGGAACAGGCCCACCGGGTGGCGCTGGAATTCCAGTGCTGCGGTGAGCGCACGGGCGAAGTCCACCCGTTCGCCGCACGACAGGAAAGCGCCCACGCCCACCCGCCGACCGTGGCTGGTGATCACCACCTCGCCGGTGCGCGAGTGCGGCGGGTCCACCTGCACGCGCACCCAGAAGGGCTGGAAGCTGTGGGTCTCCCGCTGGCCGCGCAGGTTGCCCCGCTCCACCAGCAGGGCCGCGTCGTTGAGGCGGACTTTCTCGTAGATCAGGGCGGCCCGTCGCCGGTTGACCTTGATGGCCACATAGATCACCAGCACTTCCAGGCCGTAGAAGCCGAAGATCGGCCAGGCACCGCGCGACAGGAAGAACATCCCGAGGGCGAAGCTGAACAGGCCCAGCACCGCCATGAAGATGGCGAAGCCGCGCCGGCTTAGGCTCTGGTTGGGGTGGAGGATGGCGTCGAACAGCCACTCCGATTGCGATGCATGGGCGCTCATGGCCCCAACAATGGCGGATTCCCGCAACAGGTCAAGCAGCCGCACTGACGCGGCCGCTCAGCTTGGATCGGCCGGCTCGGATGCCGCAATAGCCGACCATACTGCTAGGGCTTGTGCCGTCTCGGCCACGTCGTGGACGCGCAGCATGTGGGCGCCGCGCGCCACCGCGGCCAGGCCGGCGGCGATGGAGCCGGCCACCCGCTGCTTCGGCGCCTCGCCACGGCTCAGCCTGGCGATGAAGGCTTTGCGCGAGACGCCGTAGAGCACCGGCCCGCCGAGGCTGAGGAAGAAACCGGCGTCGCGCAGCAAGGTGGCGTTGTGCGCCACCGTCTTGCCGAAGCCGATGCCGGGATCGACGGCGATGTCGTCGGCCGTCAGTCCGGCCGCCCGGCACGCCGCTACGCGCTCGGCCAGGAAATCGAACACGTCGCAGGTGACATGGCCGTAGCGCGGGTCGGCCTGCATGGTGCGCGGCTCCCCCAACATGTGCATCAGCACCACCGGGCAGCGCCGCTGAGCCACCACCGCCAGCGCCCGCGCATCGCCGGTGAGTGCCGTAACGTCGTTGACGATGCGCGCCCCGGCGTCCAGTGCGGCCTCCATCACCGCGGCGTTGCGGGTGTCGATGGAGACGCAGGCGCCGGCCGCAGCCAGCCCCGCGACCACCGGCAGCACACGGGCCAGTTCCTCCTCGATCGGAACGGGCTCGGCCCCCGGCCGGGTGGACTCCCCGCCGACATCCAGAATGTCGGCCCCCGCATCGCGCAACGCCAGCCCGTGGGCGATGGCGGCGTCGGCCGTCGCCAGGTCGCCGCCGTCGGAAAAGCTGTCCGGCGTCACGTTGACCACGCCCATCAGCCGCGGCCGGTCTACCGCCAGCCCGGCGAAGGGTCCGCGCGGCCGGCCGATCCCTGCCAGCAGGTCGGCGGCCCCGGCCAGCCCCTGGTCGTCGGCCCATTCCACCACGAGGTCGACGGGCAGGGTAAGCCGGGTGATGGTGCCGTCCAGCCGCGCCAACACGTAGACATGGCGGAAACTGCCGGGGCCACCGGCGGGATCGGGCACTGGGGCAAGGTAGAGGTCGCGGGGCATGGGGCCTCCTGGGGCCTTTTCGCTTCAGGCAGCACCAGCCCGCACCCCCGCCCGGCCGCCCAACCCATTGTAAGATATTGGGTGGCCGGGTGGCGGTGCGGGCCGGAACCGACGCTGGCGCGGTGAAAACCGTACTGGTCTCAGACCCGCCGACCTTCCCGCGGGTGGTGCGACGGTGCAAGGCGGCGGTGCCGGGAGCAAAGGAGGTTGAGGGGCGCCCCTACTCCATCACCGGCAGCGGGGGTAGCGGCAGGAAGCGTTCGGCGAGCGCATGGGCGAAGGCACCCAGCTCACGCGAGCGGTCGGGCAGGGCGTCGGCATCGCCGGAGCGCTCCAGCCCGTCGATCTCCACGGTGATCACGCCGATGCTGGGCCGCCCGCCGGGGCCGCGCACCGGGCACGGCGCCCAGCTTCCCAGCGACACGCCATCGGCCACGTCGCCGCTCCACAGGCTGGTGTCGGCCCCGTTCAGCGTGTTGCCGGGCACGCGCGCTCCGCGGGCTGCGGCATGGCGGGCGAGGTCGAGCGCCAGGGCGGCGTCGGCGGCGGTCGCCACCGAGTCGGTGCGGCCCTCGGCATCCCTATGGGGATCGGCAAAAATGCCGGCGCGCTCGGGGAACACGGTGGCGTGGACCGACGCGATGCGGTCCGGCCGGAAGGCCGCGATCACTGCCAGCAACGCCCGGTTTTCCGCCAGCACTCCCCGCCCCAGGGCATCGCACCCGCCGCCGTCGAGCAGCCGGCCGAGCGGCGGAAAATTGCGGTTGGTGGGGGTGTCGCCCTCGCGCAGGCCGATGGCGGTGTTGTCGGGGAACAGGTCGGGGATCACCAGGGTGTCGGTGCCCGGACACGGGGTTTCCTTCAGCAGCCCGATCAGGCGCTCGGCCACCTCCACGCCGGAACGCTCCGAGCCGTGCACGCCGGCGATCACCAGGCGCCGCGTCGGCCCATCGGGAAAGCGGTAGAGACAGACCGGCCGGCCGCCGGCGGTGGCCAGCAGCGGGGCGGCATGGCGGCCGCGCCAGGGTTCCGCCAAGAGGTCGGCGATGCGCCGGTTGGCGACCGTCATGCCGGCCCCCGGAGAGGGTCGCGGCTGCCCGGCCGGCACATTCTGCCGGCCCCAATCCTGCCCCCCGCTCGGGCTTGTCCGATGCACGCCGGGCCGAAGGCCAGGGCTGCCGGGGGATGGCAAGTTGGCATGTCGGTTGCTGAGGGATGCGCGAGGGCCGATCGCCGCGGGCGGACGGCCGCCCCGAGATGCAGGCGTGAAGACTGGAGAGCGACCATGACGGTATCACCCATTGGCCAATCCCCGTTCCCGACCCAGCCGCCGACGATCGAGCGCGCACCGGCCAAGCCGGCCGCGACGCCGCAGCCGGCGGAGGATACGGTGGCCGTTTCCGGCGATGGTGGCGGCGCCGTCAAGGAGATGCTGCAGGCCATGATCGAACAAGGGTTCACGGTGGTCGCGTTCAACGAGGACTCGGCCCGCGCTGCCGCGGAAGCAGTGAAAGCCGCCCTGATCGCCGAAGGCAAGCCCATCGCCAACGCCGATCCGGCGGCCTTCGGCCGGAGGTTCTAGCAGGCCCCGCGGAACCTAGGGTGGTGGATCAGACGTTCGTTCGATCAGGCCGCCAGGGCAGAATCGAACGAACGTCTGATCCACCACCCACACTAGACTCATAAAGTTACTCGTGTCCCTTTGAGTCCGAAGTTCGCTTGGGACCTGGGTTTGAGATCTGGCGAGCCCCGGAATCGGGATACGAGAGCCTTTTCGCCTTTGGCGGAATCGGTTCCGGCCCTCACCCCCACCCGTTGCCGAGGGATACCCTGCGGGCGTCCCTTGGCAACCCAAGCCATTGTAACCTATTGGGTGGCCGGGTGGAGGAGAGGGCCGGTGCCGCCAAAACTTGAAACGCCTCAGGGCAGGGCGGCGCGCAGCGGGTCGGCTGCCATGTTGACCCGCCGGCCCGCCAGGATGTCCCGCTCGCTGGCGCCGGAGCCGTAATAGGCGGCGTTGCGCGATTCCTGCGGCGTGATCACCTGGCCTTCCAGGGTGAGGCCGGCGAACAGGCCCTGGTTGCGCGCAAATGCGTACATGTCGGCATCCAGGTCCATGCCGGTGCGGGCTTCCACCCCGGCACCGACGGCGATCACCGCCACATTGGCGTCGGCCCCCAGCGTGGCGTAGCGGCTGAGGATGGCTTCGATACCGCGATCGGTCATCACCACCAAGATCAGCTCGGAGATCTGGCCGCCGATCTGCAGCCCGAAGGAGGCACCGGCCATCAGGTAGAAGGCCGGGTAGCCCCAGCTTCCATCGGTGCGGCGCACCAGGAACACGCCGATACCGCCTTCGCCGCCCACCAGGAAGCCGCCGCGGTAGAGCTCCGGGAAGATCAGCACGCCGCGCGCCCGCTGCAACGTCGACGGCAGGATCTGGAAATCGGGGTCGCCGACCAGTTCCAGCACGGTCAGCCGCGCCCGCTCGACGGTTTCCTCCTCGAAGGTCAGGGCATGGGCCACCGGGACGGACGGTCCGATGAGACCGGCCGCAGCACCGGCCAGCACCACCTGGCGCCGAGTCATGACCATGGGTTCACCCTTTCCAAAGTATACCAGTTATAGTATTCGATCAGCACGAATGCGGCTATATCATGACCTGGCGAGGAATTCCAGGTCAGCGGCGGCAGACTTTCAAGTCAATCGCCAGGGACCCGTCGCAGCGTAAATTTCCCTCAACCTGATGCCCGCCTTTTGCCGCCCGCCGGAACGTGTGCGGACCCGCCGGGATGAATTTCGCCGGCCGAGAGTCCAGGCGGTGCGAGAGCAGTTCCGCTCTGAGTCCACGTGATCTAGCTGTTCACCGCCTCGACCAGCCACACCGCATCACCGGTCCTGGGAGCCAGATAGGTGATGCGGGTCAGCGACAGCGTGGCGATGCGGAAGCGCAAGGCGGTTTCCGGGTCGAGCCCCAGGCAGTGGCCCAGCACCGCCCGGATGGTCCCGCCATGGGCCACCACCACGATGTCGGCGGCCGGAGCGGCGGCGGCCATGGCCTCCAGGCGTGGGGAAACGCGCGCGCAAACCTCGGCAAAACTCTCGCCGCCCGGTGGGCGGTAGGCGGCGGGAGCAAGCCAGGCGAGGTGGCCCTGCGGCGCCACGTCGGCATGGGCGCGGCCCTGCCAGTTGCCAAAGCTCTGCTCCAGGAAGGCGGGCTCCACCGCCGGCGCGCCATGGGTGGCGATGCCCTCGGCGATCAGGCGGGCAGCGGTGTCCTGGGTGCGCGACAGCGGCGTGACGCACCAGGCGGCCCCCTTGGGCAGGCGCCGGGCGAGGGTGGTGAAGGCGGCGTCATCCGACAGGTCGGCCTGGCGGTCGAGCTGGCCATAGATGGCGCCGGTGGGATTGATCACCGGCGCGTGGCGCACCCACCACCAGCGAACCTCGCGACACATTACGCCAGTCCTCCGATCACGGTGGCAGCCCCGGCCAGGGCGGCGATTTCGGCCGCCTGCTGCACCGCCCCCAGCACGTCGCCAGTGTGTCCGCCGAGCGCCCGCCGCGCCAGCAGGGCAACCGCGACGGCAGCCAGGCCGGCCAGGATGAGGACGGCGGCGGCAGTCGCCGCTCCCACGGCGGGGCCGAGCAGCGCCGGTCCAAGCACCAGCGCGATGGCGAAAGCCCAGGCGCCGGCCACGATGGCGCGCACCCGGCACGGACGGTTGGCGGCAGCCAGCCCGTCGGCACGCGCCGGCTCCACCGCCCAGAACACGGCTGTCATGGCAGCACGGGAAGCGGCGGCGGCCATCGCCAAGACGACGATACCGGCGGCGGACGCCACCAGCGGTGCCACGGCAGCGGTGCGCAGCAGGAGGGAGAACGCCAGCGCCAGGGCGCCATAGGTGCCGACCCGGCTGTCGCGCATGATCGCCAACTTGGCCTCCCGCGATGTGCCGCCGCCGAGCCCGTCGGCCAGGTCGGCGAGCCCGTCCTCGTGCAGGCCGCCGGTCGCCGCCACCAGGGCGGCGATGGCGAGGCCGGCAGCGAGCCAGAGCGGGGCGCCGAGCCCGGCCAGCCCCCAGCCGAACAGCCCGGCGGCCGCGCCCAGCGCCGCACCCACCGCGGGGAACTGGGCGGCGGCACGGGCGATCTGGTCGGCCGGCGCGTCCGTTGGCCAGGGCACCGGCAGGCGGGTGAGGAACACCGTGGCGGCTTGCAGGTCGCGCAGGCCGGCCCGCAGGGTCTGACGGAGGGACAAGGACATCGCGGTTGTATATCCCGTGCCCCGCCGCAGCGTCACCTCGATGTGGGGCGATCTGCGCTGGACGCCGGGGCGGGCGCGCGCCACATGGGAAGGATGGGGCGGCCTGCCGCCCGCCCCTCGCTCCACCGGGGATCCGTGCCATGCCCGACACCGCGACCGAGAGCCGCCTGCTCGACGATCTGCGCCGTGCCCTGCCCATCGCCACCGTGGCCTTCGACCCGGCCGCCCAGGCCACCGGCCTGATCATCGTCGACGAGGTCAACGGCTTCGCAACGGTGGGGGCCGGCAACCTGGCGCCGCCGGTACCCAACGCCCAGGTGGACGCCATGGTGGACGAGACCGACCGGCTGGCCCGCCGCTTCACCTCGGAAGGCCGGCCGATCCTGGCCTTCCTCGACACGCATGAGCCGGGCGTGCCGGAACCGCCCTATCCGCCCCATTGCGAGCGCGGCACCGGCGAAGAGAACCTGGTGCCGGCGCTGGCCTGGCTGGACGGCGACGCCCACACCACGCAGATCCGCAAGGACTGCATCAACGGCTTCGTCGGCGCCATCCGGGCGGACGGCTCCAACGCCCTGGTGGACTGGGTGAACGAGAACCGGCTGGCGGCGGTGCTGGTGGTCGGCATCTGCACCGATATCTGCGTGATGGACCTGGTGCTGACGCTGCTGTCCGCCCGCAACCACGGCCTGATGCCCCCACTGGCGGAGGTCGCCGTGCTGGCGCCGGCCTGTGCCACCTACGACCTGCCGCGCGGTACGGCGGAGGGGATGGGCCTGCCCGCCACCGCGGCGCATCCGCAGCTGCCGACCCACCATCTGGGGCTCTACGTCATGGCCGCGCGCGGGGCGGTGCTGGCCGACCGGGTGGTGTGATCGCGCCCCGTCCGCGCCGGTGGGCCGTCTACTGCTACTGCGGCGCCAGGGTGAGGCAGGTGGTGCCCTGGCGGCTGAGGACCGCGCAGGCCGACGCCGCGGACTCGTAACTGATGCCGTAGATGCGCGCTCGGTAGAGCACGCCCGATTCCGTTTCCGCCCGCACGATGTTGGGAAAACCGATGCCGAGCAGCCGGGGATTGGCGGCCATCACCTCCTGCAGGCGGGCCAGCCCGCTCGCTTCCTGTTCGAACGTGCCCACCTGCACGCCCCAGGCGCCGCGGGTGTCCGCTGCGGCCTGCGGCATCACCGGGGGCACCGGACCGGACGTTTCGATCGCCGTCGTCGGCGGGGTCAGGACGAAGGCCGCGCGGCCGCCGGGCTCTGTGAGGGGGCCGATGGCCGCCGCCGCCGCGTCCGCCGGCAAGTCGCCGCCGCCCGCCGGCGGTCCCAGCGCCACCGGAGGCACTGCGGCCACCTGAACGGGACCGCCGCCGGCAACGACGGGGCGGAGGCCCGGCAGCGGCGGGTCGAAGGGGGCCGCAACGCCGTCGAGCACGACCGACAGATCGTCCAGGTCGCCACCCACCTCCAGCGCCGCCACCTGGATCGGCGCACCCGGCTGGCGCGGGTTGCGGTCCGGCACCGGCGGCGAGAAGGGGAAGCTGCCGTTGGCCACCAGGTACTGGCCGCGTGCGCTGTCGAACGCCCGGTCCAGCAGGTCCACCATATGGGCGTTGCGCGAGGCGGTGGTGCGGCCGCCGAAGACGACGCCGATCACCCTGAGTTCGCCACGCCGGGCGGACGCCACCAGGTTGAAGCCCGAGGCGCGGATATAGCCGGTCTTGAAGCCGTCCATGCCGGGGTACTGGCCGAGCAGGCGGTTGTGGTTGGTGTAGGTGACGCCGCGGAAGGTCCACTCGCGGGTGCCGAAGTAATGGTAGTAGTGGGGGTAGCGGACCAGCAGCGCCTGGGCCAGCCGGGCCATGTCGCGCGCCGTCGTCACCTGTCCCGCATCGGGCAGGCCCGAGGCGTTGCGGAAGGTGGTCGACGTCATGCCGATGCGGTGGGCTTCGGCGGTCATCATGGCGGCGAACTGGGATTCCGTACCGCCGATATGCTCGCCCACCGCGGCCGCCACGTCGTTGGCCGAACGGGTCACCAGCGCGTAGATCGCCTGCTCCACCGTCAAGGTGGCGCCGGCCGGCAGCCCCAGGTCGCTTGCCGGTTGGGCGTCGGCATGGCGCGAGAAGGTGATGGTCGTCCCCAAGGTCAGGCGCCCGGCGTCGAGCTCCTGGAACACCATGTAGAGGGTCATCATCTTGGTCAGCGAGGCGGGGTAGCGCGGCGCGTCGGCACTGTCCTCGTAGAACACCTCACCCGACACGGCGTCGATCACCAGGCCGGCATATCTGGGGTTGGCCCAGGCCATCTGGGGCACCACCACCACCAGCAGCACCGTCACCGCCAGAAACCGCAGCCTCATCGGGGTACCCTACCTGCAGAACGTCGTGTGCCAAGGGTACGTACGGGGCGCCCCTCTGTCCACTGCTAGGTGCTCGCCGCGAGGCGGTTATTGCAATATTTTTCAGAACTTTGCGACCAGAAGTTTTGGTGCTGGTTAAAGTTATCGGACAGCGCCGCGGCAGGCCGCCACAGTTGCGCCATGCCGGCACGCTAGCGCATCGCCGAACCATCACCGGCCGGCCGATGGCGACGGGCCGAGACACCAGGGTGCAGGAGGGGCAATGCCAAGGCGAATTCGCAGGGTGGGGCGGATGGCGGCGAAGTCCGCGGCGATGGCGGCCGGGGCCGCGGCCCTGCTGGCCGCCTGCACCTACCAGGGGCCGCCCAGCAGCTTGCCGGAACAGCGGCTCACCTGGCTCAGCTATCTCGGCGCCGCAGACGTCCGTGCCGCCTGTGCGGCCGGCCAGCCCGACCGCCTGCGCATCGTCTACAATGCCGGCGGGGACCGCACCCGCGCTTACGACCTGGTCGGCCTGCCCGACGGCGGCGCGGTGCTCGACCAGCGGGTCGACCGCGGCTTGGCGGTGGGCAGCTTCGATGTCGGCCAGGCCCTGTCGCTGGGGGCTCCGGTGCAGGCGCAGTCGCGGCTGACCGCTGACCAGTACGCCCAGCTCCGCGCCGCCCTCGCCAATGATGGCGCCTTCGGCCCGCCGCCGGTGGGACTGACGCTGCGCAGCGACCGTTTCTATTGGCTGGTGACGAGCTGCCTGGACGGGCAGATGCGCACCACCGCCTTCCGCGACGGATCGGCCGATTACGACGGGCTTGCCTTCCCGGCCCTGATCGCCCGCCACGACGCCACCGGTCTGCCCTTCGTGACGCCCCAGACGGCGCAGGAGATCTCGCCGTCGGTGTGCCGCGGCGGCGCCGAAGAAGGCGGCACGCGTTCTGCCCTGTGCTTCACCGTAACGGTCGGCGAGGACGGGCTGAGCGGACTCTAACCGATCAAATGCCGCTCCACCGTTCGATTTTGGCGTGCCGCAGCCGGCGGCGGCGCAGCCTCCACGGCGTTTATGCTGCGCTGCACAAAAATGATTTGACACGGACAGGTGCGATGTCATATCAAAGCTATGTTGCAGTGCAACATGGCGGTTGATGTCGGCCGGCTCGGTCCCTCCGACAGCACCATAGCCAGGAGGACCTGATCATGCCGACATCCGAGAATTCCGTTCCGCGCCGCAAGCCCCGCGCCACCACGGCCCGTTCGGCGGATGCCGAAGCGACGGTCGCTGCGGCGAAGCCGAAAGCCGCCAAGCGCCCGGCCGCCACGGCGGCCGCGCCGAAGGCAGCGCGCCGGGCAGCGCCCAAGGCCCCTGCGCCCGAGGCTGCGGCCCCGGTTGAAGCCGCTGCCGAGACCGTCAAGCCGGTTGCGGTGGTGGTGCCGCTGCCGGTCGCGACGGCCACCCAGGTTCCGGTCCCCGAAACTGTGGTGCCGACGGTGCCCCAACCCGCAGCGGCCCCGGCCTCTTCGGGCGTCCTCGCCGTGCTGGCCCAGCTCAAACCCTTCGGCGTGTCCCCCCAAATCCCGCAGGAGTCCACCCAGATGTTGTTCAAGAACTATGACGACTATGTCGCCTTCGCATCGGCCAATGCAGACGCGATGACCACGGCCTACACGATTGCCTGCAAGGGCGTGGACGCCTATTCCAAGGCCCTGTTCGCCTTCCAGAAGCTGGTCTACGAGATGACCATGGCGACCACCCGCGAAGTGATGCAGGCCAAGAGCCTGAACGAGGTCGTCGACCTGCAGACCAACTACGCCAGCAAGCTGGCCGACAACTTCATGGTCGAGACCAACAAGCTTTCGGAATTCAGCATGAAGGTCGCCAACGAGGCCATGGAGCCGCTGAACAAGCGCCTGACGGCCACCGTCGACCAGGTGAACAAGAGCGTCGAGGCGATGACCGTCGCCGCGTAAAGCAAGTCCGGCCGGCCGGCCATGTGCCGGTGGGCCGTGCTGGGTGAGTGCAAACCCCGATGCCGGCCTGCGGAGACGCTCTCCGCAGGCCGTGTTCGTTTGCGAACCGGCTGCCGGCCCGGGCTTGGTCGTCAAGATCGTCTGGAGATGCCATCGGTCGGGCGCGGCGCCCGCACCGGGACATGGGGCGCCTGGGGACGCCCTGCGCCGGCCGGAGCGGCACCTGCCGGGCTTCAGATCAGCAGGTTGACGTCGAGGGTGTAGATGGTCGGCTCGTACTTGCCGCTCTCGTTGAAATAGAGCGGCTGGATGGTGGCCGCGATGCCGGTGGTCTGGAGCGGATTCTCCATGTCTTCGGCCAGCAGGTAGCGGTTGACCCAGTTCTCCACGAAGTCGGGATCCTTCAGGTCCGCCAGGTCGATCCGGTCGGTGATGATCTTGGCCTGCTTGTCGATGTCCTGGTAGGCGACCTCCGCCGGGATCTCCAGCACCCCGAACACCACCGCGCGCAGGGCGTTGTCGGCCAGGATCTGGTAGGCGTTCTCCACCTCGCCGATGGAGCGCTTGAAGTACATGGCCTCGCGCACCGCCAGGTTCTGGTCGCCCATCTCGCGTTCCAGACCGATTTCCTGGTACTGGGTGCGGATCTTGGCGAGGTAGACCGGGTCGCGGATGGTTTCCAGGCCGCGGTCGAGCCGCAGGTCGGTGGCCATCTTCAAGAAGCGCTGGTCGTTCATGCGGTAGGCCAGCGAGTCCTCGCCGCTCAGGTCGTCGGTGAGGATGCGCTTCAGGAAGGCGACGGAATTCGCCAGGTCGCCTTCGATGTTGTAGGCCTGGGTGAGGAACTGGCGGGATTCGTAGTCGTTCAGCAACTCGTCGACGGTCTCCACCGAGTAGACCTTCTCGGTGAACTTATCGAGCGCGCGCTCAACCACCGGCTGGCGCTTATAGATGTTGAGCTGGCGCTGGTACACATCGTCGGTGTTGACCAGCAGGTAGAGGTTCTGGGCCGAGAGCCCGCCGAGGCCGTAGAGCATGGCGCCCTTCCGCGCGACGCAGTTGTTCAACTCCACGATAGACGCGGCTTCGTTGACAAACTGCTAATGCGCCGGAGTGCCGGGGGATAGAGCAGGAGACTGGCAACGACCCGAGCCGAAACTCGTTACGGCTGCTTCCTTCCGGACCTGACCGGGTTGGCGAGGGACCCGCCCGCGCCAGCCTCCCGACGATGGCATATCATGCTCCGTCCCCCTGTGCGCAAGGGGCATCGTTGCACGGTCGCGCGATCGGGCATGGCGGATCCCCGGCCGGGGCCCCGCTTGCCCGGGGGGACACCGCCCCGGTCACCCGCTATGGTCGCACCATGACGCCCGATCTCTGCTATCTGCACCCGGCCCTCGACCGGGTTTCCGAACGCCGCACCGATGCCGCCTGGATCGCCGATCGCCTGGCCGATCCGGCCACGCGCATGGTGCCGGTGCGCGGCAGCCGGGTGCTGGTGGCCGGTCCGCCGGCAGCGCCCTATCTGGCCTATGCGTCCGCCACCGACGACTGGTGGCAGGGGGCCGCGGAGCCGCCGCACCTGCTGGGCCTGGTGGACGGCGTGGCGCATTTCGTCGCCGATCTTCAGCACATCGACGATCCCCGCAGCGATCCGCGCATCACCGCGCGCGGCCGCCTGATGGACCTGCGCGAGATGGGCTGGCTGCTGCCCCGCGGCGACGGCGCCTTGGCCGCCCAGGCGCGCGCGCTGTGGTGGTTCCACCGCCAGGCGCGCTTCTGCGGTGCCTGCGGCCGGCCGACCCTGCCGGTGGAGGCGGGCACCAGCCGGCGCTGTTCCGACGAGACATGCGGGGTGCAGGTGTTTCCGCGGCTCGACCCGGCGGTGATCGTGCTCGTCACCCATGGCGAGCGCGCCCTGCTGGGCCGCCAGAAGGTATGGCCCAAGGGCATGCATTCGGTGCTGGCCGGCTTCGTGGAGCCGGGGGAAAGCCTGGAAAGCTGCATCCGCCGCGAGGTGCGGGAGGAAGCCGGCGTCACGCTGGCGGATATCCGCTACCAGGCCAGCCAGCCCTGGCCATTTCCCCAGAGCCTGATGCTGGCCTACCGGGCGGATGCGGCCACCACCGACATTGCCCGCAACGATGCGGAGCTGGAGGACGCCGACTGGTACGAGCGCGCATTCCTCCAGTCGATCCGCCACCGGCGGCCGGGCGAGGGCGATTTTTTCCTGCCGGCCGGCCACAGCGTGGCGCGCTGGCTGATCGATTGCTGGCTGGACGAGGCGGGCTGAGCGAGCGCCTGCTTGCGACAGCCTGACCGGATCAGGCCGACGAGCTGATGTGGTGCTCGTGGGAGGCGCCGGGTGGTGGCGGCGGCGAGCCGCGGCCTTGCGCCTTCTGGGCCTGGAACAGCCCGGCGATCACCGACCGGTTGACGTCGATCAGCGCATCGGGCGTGGCCTTGCCCTTGGAAACGAGATGGGTGTGCTTCTCCACCCAGATCGACAGCGACACGATGGACGCCTTCAACTGGTCGGTCAGCTTGTTGTCGGGCGACAGGCAGTCCGCGGCAAACGCGTTCCAGAGCTGCACGTTGCGGTACAGGCACTTCACCAGCTCCGGCCCCGATTCGCCGCGCAGCGACTCGATCTCGCGCGTGATGCGGCCGAGCACGTCGGCCTCCACCTGGATGGGCTCCATGGTGACGCGCTGGGATTTCTGGTAGGCACTGTAGCCGCTCATTCGGGTCTCCGATCGGCCGCCTGCGATTGGCACGCCCCAGCCGGCCTTGGCCGCGCCTGAGGCTTTCCCGGACCTTCGCCGCGACGCCCCCACCGGTGGGCCTGGTCCTGACTTCCGGCCGAGTGTCGAGGTGAAACCTTCAGAATTCGTTAAGCCTACAGGACCGGGGCCGGCACCTCCAAGTGCCGAAACAGGTGCCGAAGCCGGTCCCGTGCGGCTCATGCGTCACGGTTGCACACCACCGCCTCCACCGCCGCCGCCACATCCAGAAGCGCCCGGTCGCTGCCCCAGGGCGCCATGATCTGCAGGCCCACGGGCAGCTCGCCGCCGGCGTGGCAGGGCAGAGAGACGGCGCAGACGTTGAGGAAGTTGCCGATGGAGGTGTTGCGCAGCACCAGCGCGTTTGTGCGGCCGTAGACGTCGTCGCTCGCCTCCAGGGGGGCGATCTCCGGCGCCACCACCGGCACGGTGGGCAGCAGCACGCCGTCGAAGCCGCGCAGCCGCGCGGTGAACCCGGCGATGACGGCGGTGCGCAGCCGCTGGATCTCCAGGAGGTCGTGGGCGGTGATGCCGGCGCCGCGCTGGATGCGCGCCAGCACGCGCGGATCGATGCGGTCGCGGTAGCTGTCCAGGCGGGCGGCATGGGTGTTGTAGGCTTCCGGCACCACCAGGCCGCCCAGCCGGTTGGCCGCCACGGCCTCGTCGAATTCCGGCAGGACGACGGGCTCGCAGCGTGCGCCCGCCTGGCTCAGCCGGTCGATGGCGCGGGCGAAGGCGCGGGCGACGGTGTCGTCGAGATCCTCCTGGGCGACCCCCTCGGCCACCGCCAGCCGCAGCCCCTCGCGCGCCCGCGGCCGCAGGGGCCTGACCGGCTCGCCCGCCATGATGGCATCGACGACGGCGCAGCAGGCAACGCTGGGGGCGAGCGGGCCGATGGTGTCCAGCGACGGCGCCAGGGGGAAGCAGCCGTCCAGCGGGATGCGGCCGTGGCTGGTTTTGAAGCCCACCAGGCCGGTGAACGCGGACGGAATACGCACCGACCCGCCGGTATCGGTGCCGATGGCCACGGTAGCCATGCCGTCCACCACCGACACGCCGGCCCCGGCGGACGATCCGCCGGGCACGCGGGCCCGGTCGGCCGGGTTGCCGGGTGTGCCGTAGTGCGGGTTGAGGCCGAGGCCGGAGAAGGCGAACTCCGTCATGTTGGTGCGGCCCACCACCACCGCCCCCGCCTGGCGCAGGCGGGCGACGGCCAGCGCATCCGCCGCCGCCGGTGCGTTGCCCGCCATCAGGGCGGAGCCGGCGCGCGTCACCTCGCCGGTCATGTCCAGCAGGTCCTTCACCGAAATCGGCAGCCCGGCGAGCGGCGAGGCCGTCCACCCGGCCGCCCGCTGAATGTCGGCGGCACGGGCGGCGGCACGCGCGGCCGTCGGCGTGGTGGCGATGAAGGCGGTGTTGCCGGGCTTTGCCGGGTCGGCGATGGCCGCTTCGGCTTCGTCGAGCAGGGCTTCCGCCGTGGTCTCGCCAGCTGCGAGCGCTTCGCCGAGATCGCTGACGGTGCGCCGGTTGATCGGTCGGTCGAGCCAAGTCATGGAAGCCTCTCGGGGTCTGCGATGGGTGGGGTGCCGGTGAGGTGGAGCGCACCGCCGCAATGGGGGCAGTGCAGGGTCTCCGGCGGGTCTGTGGGCCGCAGGTCGGGCGGCTCCGGGGCCAGGATCTCGCCGCTGTCGGCCGCCGACAACCCCATGTCGAGCCCCTGCTGGGCCAGCCGGGCCCGCGCCTCGGCATCGAGGGGCCCTGCCATGGCGGCTTCCTCCACCGCCTGCTCCAGGCGGTCGCGGCGCTTCTGCAGCTCGGCGGAAAAGCGCGAGGCGAGCATGCCGGCGGGCAAGGCCACGACGCCGATGCCGAGCACCATGATGAGTACGCCGAGCACGCGGCCCGGCAGGCTGACAGGGGTCACGTCGCCATAGCCGACGGTGGTCAGCGTCACCACCGACCACCACATGGCCTGGGGGATCGAGCCGAAGGAGTCCGGCTGGACCGAGCGCTCCGCCCAGTACATCAGGCTGGCGGCGATCAAGATCAGCACGCCCAGCACGAACAGCGCGGCGGTGAGCGCCCGCGCCTCGGCCTTGATGGCGTCGCCCAGCATCTTCAGGGGGGCGAAGTAGCGGGTGAGCTTGAGGATCCGGAGCAGCCGCAGCACCTTCAGCAGGCGCAGGTCGGCCCCGAACACCAGGGAAACGTAGAAGGGCAGGATCGCCAGCACGTCGATCACCGCCAGCGGCGTCAGCACATAGCGCCACACCGGCCCGCGCTCGCGGCTGGCCCACAGGCGGGCCAGGTATTCCACGGTGAAGATCAGCACCGTCGCCGTTTCCACCACGGCGAACGGGGTGGCGTAGGCATCCTGCAGCTCCGCCACGCTGGACAGCACGATTTCCAGGATGGCGGCGAGGATCACCACCATCAGCACGGCGTTGACCAGCCGGGAGGTGCGGTCCTTCGGGTCGCACACCTCCAAGATTTCATAGGTGCGCCGGCGGCAATGACGGGCCGGCCACGGAACGGCAACCATGGCTCATGGTATGGCGCGTCTGCGGGTGCTTAACAACCGGGCGAGAGAGGGGGGCCGCCCCATAGGCGCACCGGATCGTCGAGGCCGCGCAGCGGGTGCCGGCCCAGGTCGTCGAGTCCGTCTGGAAGCGTACCGCTTTCGGCCGCCACGGCCGCGGCCAGGGCGTCCGACACGATCAGCGCGCGGTGCAGGCGGCGCGTTTCCCGCTCCACCCGGGCGGCGATGTTGACGGTGCTGCCGAGCACGGCGAACTCGCGGCACTGGTCGTCGCCGGCGTCGCCCACCAGCACCTCGCCATAGTGGATGCCCACACCCACGAGAATGGCCGAGCGCCCGGCCGCCTGGCGCTTTTCGGTCCAGCGCCGCATCTCGTCCAGCAGCTCGTAAGCGCAGGCGAGCGCCCGGCTGGCCGGCTGCGGGTCTTGCTCGAAGATGCCGAAGGTCGCCATCACCGCGTCGCCGATATACTTGTTAAGCGTGCCCTGGTGTTCGAACACTGCCTGGGCGGAGCGCCGGTAGTAGCTCTGCAGCAGGGTCATGGAGTCGTCCGGCGCAAGCTGCTCGCACATCCGCGTGAACCCCACCAGGTCGACGAACAGCACCGCCGCGGAGTGCTGCTTGGGATGGGCGATGGCTTCCCCGGCGGTGGCCAGCGTGCGCGCCAGGTTGGGCGAGAAATAGCGGAACAGGTTGGCGCGTTCGTAGGCGAGCCGCACTTCGCGGCTGGCGAGCCGGCGCGAGCGCACGGCGATGGCCGCCAGGATGCCGGTGAGGATGGTGAGGATGACGATCTGCTGGGCCCACACAACGGCGCTGACGTAGTGGCGGTTGAGCATCAGCTCCAGCACCGAATCGACGTTGTTGATGGTGTAGAGCGCATCCAGCGACACCGTGAACACGTCGGCCCTCATCAAGATCAGCGTCATGCCGATCGACCAGCACACGCCCAGCGAGGCGCCGGTGGCCAGCACCGTGGCCGGCGAGAAGGTGAGCCCCGCCAGCAGCAGGAACATCAAAAGGAACTCGTAATTGCCCAGCCGGAGCTGCATGGCGATGGGCCAGTCGTAGGGCACGGTCGGGTTGGGCAGCAGCACGGCCGCGGTGATCAGCGCGGCATCGAAGAGGATGAGGCCGTAGCGGGCAAGCACGTGGCGGCGCGCCCCGCTGCGCGCCAGCACAGACTGGGCGTAGCTTGAGGCCACCAGGACCGCGGCGATGGTGATGTAGTAGAGGGCCGACAAGATCGGCGCGCGCGCCAGGATCCAGGTGCAGGCAATCAGCATGGAGATGGCGCGGAACCAGTGGGCGAGGCGGACCCCCGCCGCTTCCACCTGCTCGAACTGGGCCTGCAGGGTCGGCAGCGCATCCATCCCGGCATAGGGCTCGGCGATGGCGCGCCAGGCGCGGCGCAGGTGGCGCAAGAGCAGTCGGCCTCGGTCCATGGTCATCGTACCCATACGCTACCGCCCCCCGGCGGATCGGCCGGATGGGCGGACCCTGCCCTCCCATGCCATCGCATGGGCCACGATTGGGGCAGTTTGGTGCCCGCGGGAACGATAGAGGCCGAAGCGACCGCCAAAGGCAACGCGGCTTAGGTGCTGCCCGCCTCCCTGAGCGCGCGGCGGATGATCTTGCCGGTGGTGGTCATCGGCAGTTCGTCGACGAACTCGACGATGCGCGGGTACTCGTGGGCGGCGAGTCGGGTCTTCACGAAGGCCTGGATCTCGCGCTTCAGATCGTCGGTGCGGGCGACGCCGGGACGCAGCACCACCACCGCCTTCACCACCTCCGTACGCACCGGATCGGGTACGCCGACGGCGGCAGCCAGCGCCACGGCGGGGTGGCGCATCAGGCAGTCCTCGATTTCGCCGGGGCCGATGCGGTAGCCGGCGGACGTGATCACGTCGTCGTCGCGGCCGACGAACCACAGGTAGCCGTCGTCGTCGGCCTGGGCGGTGTCGCCCGTCACCATCCAGTCGCCGACGAACTTGGCCGCGGTTGCCTCGGGGTTGTTCCAGTATCTGAGGAACATCACCGGGTCGGGCCGGCGCACCGCCACCTGGCCGATCTCACCGGCCGGCGCCGGCTTCCCGTCCTCGCCCAGCACCACCACCTCGTGGCCCGGCACCGGGCGGCCCATGGCGCCGGGGCGCACCGGGAACAGGTCGGCGTTGTTGGCGACGATCAGGTTGCACTCGGTCTGGCCGTAGAACTCGTTGATGGTCAGCCCGAAGGTGTCGCGCCCCCAGCCCAGCAGCTCCGCCCCCAGCGTCTCGCCACCGGAGCCGATGGAGCGCAGGCCGGGGATCGGCGATGGATCTGCCTGGCGCAACAGCTTCAGGGCCGTCGGCGGGAAGAAGATGTTGCGTACGCCTGTCCTGGCGATCAGCCGCACCGTGGTATCCACGTCGAACTTGGCCATGCGGTGGGCGACCACGGGAACGCCGTAGTAGAGCGACGGCAGCAGCACATCGAGCAGGCCGCCGATCCACGCCCAGTCCGCCGGCGTCCAGAAGCGGTCGCCGGGCTCAGGGAAGAAGCGGTGGGGCATCTCCACGCCCGGCAGGTGGCCGAGCAGCACCCGGTGACCGTGCACCGCCCCCTTGGGCGAGCCGGTGGTGCCCGAGGTGTAGATGATCACCGCCGGGTCGTCGGGGCCGGTGTCGGCGGCGATGGCGCGGTCGGACGCCGCCTCCAGGGTCGGCCAGAAGGCCACCGTGCCGGTGGGCGGCGTGCCCTCCGGGTCGGTCAGCAGCACGGTGCGCAGAGCCGGCAGACTGGGCGCCAGGGCGGCCACCTTGGGCCAATTGGCGCGGTCGGTCACCAGCACCGAAGCGCCGCTGTCCGACAGCCGGTGGGCCAGAGCCTCCTCGCCGAACAGGGTGAACAGGGGTAGCGCGATGGCGGCGATCTTGTAGACCGCCATATGGGCGAGCGCGCATTCCGCCGACTGGCTGAGCAGGATGCCCACGCGGTCGCCGCGGCTGACCCCGAGGTGGGCAAGCGCGTGGCCCAGCCGGTTGGACCAGGCGTCCAGCGCATCGAAGGTCACGATGTCGGTCTTGCCGCCGGCGTCCACGGCGATCAGGGCGGGGCGGCCGCTGCCATCGGCGTGGCGGGTGCAGGCCGCCTGGGCGATGTTGAACCGCTCGGGCCGGGGCCAGCGGAAAGCGGCACGGCAGGCATCATAGCTGCCGGCTCTGGGCAACAGCGGTGTCATCTCACATCCTCGCGGGATCGCCGGGACCGGATGTCCGGGACGGCCTCCCCAGGCCGGACGCAGCGCGCCCGGCCCGAGGGCGCCGGCAAGCCGCCCGTCTAAACGGCGATCGGCTGCCGGTTGGCGAACTTCATCTGGTAGGCCCAGACCGCGGCGGCAACCGCCACGCCGATGCCGTCGGTCAACAGGCCGCCGGAGATCATCAGCAGCGCCGCTGTCAGCAGGATCAGCCGGAACAGGATGTTGACCCGTCCGATGAACCAGCCCTGCACCGCCGCAGCCATGAAGTAGACCCCCACCGTGCCGGTGATGACCACCCGCACGATGTCGTACCACTCGCCGACCATCAGGATCTCGCGGCTGTAGAAGAACATGAACGGCACGATGAAGGCCGCCAGGCCCAGCTTGAAGGAGGTGACCGAGGTGCTCATCGGGTTGGATCCGGCGATCGCCGCCCCGGCATAGGCGGCCAGCGCCACCGGTGGCGTGATCGCGGAGATCACCGCGAAGTAGAACACGAAGAAGTGGGCCACCAGCATGGCGATGACCTCGCCCTCCGCCTCGCCGTAGTAGTCGGTGAAGCCGGGCAGGATGATGCGCACCAGGCCCGGCGCCACCACCGATGCCGCCACCGCGTAGGCCGCGGTGGTGGGCATGCCCATGCCCAGGAGCATGGCGATGAACATGGCGAAGAACAGCGCCAGCAGCTCGCTCTGGTCGGCGACGCTCAGCAGCAGGCTGGAGAACTTCGCACCGATGCCGGTCAGGCTGATGACGCCGACGATGATGCCGGCGGCGGCGCACACCGCGATCATCTGGATCGACATCTTGGCGGCCAGATCGAGGGCATCGGTCAGGCGCCGCCAGCCCATGGCGGTCGGCGGAAGCTCGCGCGGCAGGGACAGGGAGTCGCTCACCTGGTCGTTGGAGCGCGCACCGCGGGCGATCCATCTGAGGAAGATCGCCTCGTAGACGAACAGGCCCACCGACCGGTAGTAGTCCATGATCGGGAACCAGCGCGGGAACCTCAGGCAGGCGATCACCGAGGCGACGACCACGGCGACGGCAAGGATGATGTAGCCGGTCGTGCTGACATCGAAGGTCGCCAGGTCGAACTGGGCGGCGAATTCCGGAACGATCTCCATGCGGGCGCACGCCAGGGCCGCCAGTCCGACCAGGCAGATCACGATGATCTGCAGGCCGAACAGCCGGAAAGCCTGGGGCGTCAGCCAGCTCACCACCACCGCCGCGATCATCGACAAGGTGCCGGCGCGGATCACCGAATAGCCGAAGAACAGCGTGGTGATCAGGATGATCACCGGGATGAACAGATAGATCTGCTTGGCCAGCCGCCGCAGGATCGGCAGTTCGTCGGCGCGCATCCCGCGCATGCCCGTCTTCAGCGCTTCGAAGTCGACCATGAAGTAGACCGACACGAAGTACAGCACCGCCGGGATGATCGCGCAGATCACCAGCTCGGTGTAGGGAATGCCGGTGATCTCCGCCATGATGAAGGCGCCGGCACCCATGATCGGCGGCATGATCTGCCCGCCGGTGGACGCCGCAGCCTCCACCGAGGCGGCCATCTTCGGGCGGTAGCCCACGCGCTTCATCAAGGGGATGGTCAGGCTGCCCGTGGCCACCACGTTGCCGGCACTGGTGCCGTTGATCATGCCCATCAGCGCCGAGGCGAACACCGCCACCTTGGCCGGCCCGCCGCGCGCCCGGCCGGCCGCGGCGAAGGCGAAGTTGACGAAGTAGTCCCCCACCTTGGAGGCCTGCAGGAACGCCGCGAAGGTGATGAACAGGATGATGTAGGTGGACGACACCGCGATCGGCGGGCCGAGGATGCCGGCATCGGAGAACAGGAACGCGAACACCCGGTCCGGCGTGCGTTCGCGCGCCGCCAGGATGCCCGGCAGGTAGGGTGCTGCGAACACGTAGGCGACGAAGACCGAGGAGATGATCACCAGCGCCAGGCCGGCCACCCGCCGCGTCAGCTCAAGGATCAGGAAGACGACCGTCAGGCCGGCCCAGAAGTCGGCATTGGTGGGAAAGACGTTGAAGCGGTTCTGGTAGATCGGCTGGTCGTAGAGCGCCAGGATGAAGTAGGCGCCCACGGCCAGCGAGACGGCGGCCAGCACCACGTCGGCCCAATGGATGCCGCGGCCGCAATCCTTCCACGCCCACGACGCGCCGATGCCGACCACGGTGGCGACGAAACAGGCGAAGCCGAAATGCGAGAGGGCCGAGCCGATGCCGACGATGCCGCTGACGTCGACGTTACCGAAGGCCCAGTCCGGCACCTCCGGCCCGGTGATGCGCGACACCACCGCCATCACTGCGATCGCCAGCGCCCAGATGCCGGCAAACCCGCCGACCACCCCGGCGAGGATCTGCACGATGCCCGCGGGTTTGACGAAACGGCCTTCCTCAAGCGTCCAGGCCGAAATCAGCAGGAAACCCAGCACCAGGCCGCCGGCGATATGGCTGATCCGGAACGCCCAGGTTTCGATGCCCAGCACATTCAGATTGAGAATGTGATATGCGACAAAGATGGCGCCGAACCAGTACAGCGCCCACTTCTGCCAGCCCTGTAACAATCTTTGATTGCCAGCCGGCGGCTCGTCATCGACGCCTTGTGCGATCATGCGATCGGACTGGCCAGACTCGAAAGTGGCACTCATTGACGCTTCCCCCGCAGATGAACGTCGTTTTTTTCTCACTCTAGATGTGAGAAGGGCTGCATGACCAGGGGCGCGTGGGCCTGCGATGCAGGAATCTGCGGCGTGACGGCGCCGGGGACTCCCCGGGGCCTCGCCAGGGACTCGCCAGGGACTCGCCGGATGCCGGCGCGCGGGGCCAGACGGCGCAAGAGTTGCAGGCGCCTGGACGACTGTTCACATAGGTGGTAGTTTCCGGCCGTCGTCAGGGTCGCGGCGGGCCGGCAGTTTCGCGGGCCCGCCGGGCGGTGCCATTGCCCAGTTGCGGGCGGTGGGTTCGGCCCGTTGTGCCTACGCTCACGACGCTCTGGGGCCGGTGGTCATGGCCGCAAGCGTCACCATGTCCTTGGGGCGCCGCCGGGACGGTCCGGCGGTTCGCCGGTCGCAACCCGCTCTCGACAACAGGGGTCCCTCGATGATTGCCACGGCCGATGCCTACAAGCTTGCCCAGGCCCTCCAGGGCACGCTGGCCCTTGTTCTGGCAGGGGGGCGCGGCACACGCTTGGTGAACCTTACGGACCACGAAGCCAAACCGGCGGTGCCGTTCGGCGGCAAGTTCCGCATCGTCGACTTCCCGCTGTCCAACTGCGTCAATTCCGGTATCCGGCGAATCAGCGTGCTCACCCAGTACAAGGCCCACACGCTGCTGCATCATGTGCAGCGCGGCTGGGGCTTCCTGCCGGGGACGCTGAACGAGTTCGTGGAGCTGTGGCCGGCCCAGCAGCAGACGGCGGCGGAAAGCTGGTACCGCGGCACCGCCGATGCGGTGTTCCAGAACCTGCAGATCATCGAAGCGCACGCGCCGCGCTACATCCTCGTGCTCGCCGGTGACCACGTCTACAAGCAGAACTACGGCCAGATGCTGAGCGACCACCTGGAATCCGGCGTCAAGGCCACGGTGGCGTGCGTGGAGGTGCCGCGCGAGCAGGCCACCGCCTTCGGCGTGGTCGGCGTCAACGACGACCGCACCATCACCGAATTCCTGGAAAAGCCGGCCGATCCGCCGGGCGTGCCGGGCCGCCCCGACAAGGCCTATGCCAGCATGGGCATCTACCTGTTCGATGCCGACTACCTGATTTCCGAGCTGCGCCGCGACCAGGAGGTGGGCGGCAGCATGCACGACTTCGGCAAGGACATCATCCCGCGCATCATCTCCGAGCAGCGCGTGCTGGCCCACGACCTGGGGCGCAGCGCCATCCGCACCGACCCCAAGCTGCCGCCCTACTGGCGCGATGTCGGTACCTTGGATGCCTATTGGGAAGCCAATCTGGACCTCGTGCGGGTGACCCCGGAACTGAACCTCTATGACGACCACTGGCCCATCTGGACGCTGCAGGAACAGCGGCCGTCGGCCAAGTTCGTGTTCGACGACGAGAAGCGCCGCGGCGCTGCCATCGACAGCGTCGTCTCCGCCGGCTGCGTGGTGTCGGGGTCGATCGTCCGCAAGTCGCTGCTGTTCAACAATGTGCGGGTGAACAGCTATTGCGATGTGGAGGAGTCGGTGATCCTGCCGGACTGCAATATCGGCCGGCATTGCCGCATCAAGAAGGCGGTGATCGGCGAGGACTGCCGGATCCCCGATGGCATGGTGATCGGCGAGAACCCGGAGGAAGACGCCAAGCGCTTCCACCGCACCACCGGCGGCGTCACGCTGGTGACCAAGGATATGCTGGCCGCCCTCGGCTGACGCGCCCGCCGTCCGGCAACGGCCGCCATCGGCCCGCCGTCGCCCGGTCTTCCGCCCGCACTAGGGGCAAGCCGGGTGGGGCGGGCCGTTCTTATTGGCCCACAGGCACGCGGAAGGGTTTTTCCGCAAGCCGATCGACCGTAGTCTCTGTCCCATCGGGCTTGTCCCGGGCCACGAACGAGGGGGGCGGCCGTGGACACTGCAGAAAGCGGATCGACGCAGCGTCGGCGCCGGGGGAGTGGGCGCTGGCGATGGGCATTGGGGACGCCGACGGTGGCCGCGACCCTGGCCGCGACCCTGGCCGCGACTTTGGCCGCGACCCTGGCCCTGGGGGCCGCCGGTCCGGCGCGGGCGCAGGGGTTTGGCCAGATGCTGTCGAGCCTGCCGGCAACGGTGCCGCTGACCGATGGCGCCATGGTCACCTATATCGACCTGACCGCCTTCGACTTCACCGATCGCGCCGATCTGCAGCGCGCCAGCCTCGGCGATTCGCCGCTCAGCCAGGCCGGTATGTTCGCCCGGTTCGAGGACGCGGCGTTCGCAGCACAATCGGGTCTGCCCTGGTCGGCCTTCACCGCCATCGTCAGCTACGGTGTGCCGCCCGCCCACGGCTATCTCTACGGCGTGGTGCCGGGTGCTCTCGACCGGCCGGAGCTGGGCGAGGTGCTGACCGCAGCGGGCTTTCAGGCGGCGGAGCGGGACGGCGTTCCCGTGTACTGGTGGCTGGAGGACGGGGCCATCGAGATGACCCGCCAAAACCCGGCCAACCCCTTCATCGGACCGCTGCCCATGTCCTCCCGCGTCGTCCTGATGGGCGACCGCATCGGCCAGGCGCGGTTCTGGGCGACGGCAGACCAGTTGCTGGCGGTCAACGCCGGCACCCTGCCGTCGCTGGCCGACCGCGACGATGTGGCGGCGCTGGTGGCAGCACTGGCCGAGGTGGGGCCGGTGACCGAGGCCGTGTTGACGGCCACCCACAGCCCGCAGCCGAATCCGCTGGGCAGTGCCATTGGCACGGCCGATCCGATGGCGGCGGCGCGGGAAATGCAGCAGCGGCTCGATGCCATTCCGCGGGTGCCGCCCTATACCCTGCTGGCGCTGGCGGAATTCGACTCCCCGGCGGGGGGCGCGCCGGCTCCATTGGCCGTGCTGACCCTGGTCTATCGCAGCCAGGCGATGGCCGAAGACGCGGCGTCGGCGCTGGACAGGATTTTCGCCGACGTTACGCGCCTGACCGATGACCGGCCGCTGGCGGAACCGCTGACCGCGGGGTGGACGGTGTCCGTGATGCCGGCGAACGGGCTGTTCGTTGCCGTTCTGGCCGCCCCACCCCGTGAGGTGGACGGGCTGCTGCCGGGGGATCCGCCCGGAGTGCGGTCCCAGTTCGGCTATTTCCTGAACCTTCTCAATCGAGGGGACCTGCCGGTGGTGTGGGCCATCCGGTAGGGCGGCGGTTGCGGCCGAAAGCCGGATCGCGCCGCCGGCAACCGGGTCGCGCCGCCGGCAACAGGGCCGCGCCGGCGAAGGCCGGTGGGCGGCGGCGGTGGGCCTGCATGTGGCCATGCTGTCGGCCCCGTCGCCGCTGGTGGGGGACACCGTCTATTCCCTCTACGGGTATCTCCAGAACCTCCTCTTCGCCAACGACCTGCCGGTGATCTGGACCACCTACTGAGCCGACTCGCCCACGCCCCACCGTCGCCAAGATGCCGGGGGAGGCTGCCGCAGCGTCAGGTACGGCCTTGTGGGTCTGCGTGCGCACGGGGCAGCACGGTACGGAAAGGATGGTCATGGGGAAGCTGGACAATCGGGCGGCCCGCCCCAAGGGCCGCAGCCTCGCCGCCCTTGCCGGTCTGGCGCTGGCGGGCGTGGCGGCTGCGGCGATGCCGGCCAGGGCGGAAGCCGACCGCTTCGCCGACCTGCTGGCCAGCGTGCCGGCCGACATCGACCTGTGGCAGGGCGGCGAGGTCTATTACTGCGACCTCCAGACCTTCCTGCCGATCCATCCCGGCGTGGTGGGGCGGCTGGTCACCCTGCCGCAGGACGTGTTCAGCGCCGGCGTGGCGACCGATTTCGAGGATGAGCAGCTCCTGGCGGTGGCGGGCCTGCCCTGGTCGGCGCTCTCCGGGCTGGTCAGCTTCGGCCGCATGCCGGCGGAAGGCCGGGTCTTTGCGCTCGACGCCGGGGCCATGGCCGCGGCCGGCCCCGCCGCGGCCTTGGAGGTGGCCGGCTTTGCCCGGGCGGATCCCGATGGCGTGCCGGTCTACTGGGTGCTGGCCGATGGCGAGATGGCCTTCGAACTCAACACGGTCTTCCGGTCCAACCCGCTGCTGCCGGACATTCCCGTGGCCATCCGCGTCGCCCTCCTGGACGACCGTATCGCCACGGCCCGCACCTGGCCGATGATGGAGGCCATGCTCGACGTGCGGTCCGGCACGCACCCGGCCCTGGGCGATGAGCCCGCGGTCTCGGCCGCCCTCGACGCTCTGGAGGGGCAGGGGCTGGTGGTGCAGGCGGTGATGACGGCCCGCAGCTTCACGGCCGAGGAGATGGCCGACGCCATCCTGCCCGACGACGCGACGCAAGCGGCGCGGCGGGAGGCGATCGACCGGTTGGGTGGCACGGTGGATCCGCGTGCCCCTTATGAGCTGATGCTGCTGGCCGATCTTAGCCTGCCGGTCGGCGATGCCGGCGCGCTGGTGCTGGTCTACGACAGCGCGGCGGACGCCGAACGCGCGGCGGCGGATCTGCAAACCCTGTGGGCGGAGGGCCGCTCGCTGGCCACCAACCAGCCGTTCGCCGGCCCGCTCTTGGGCGGTTGGCAGATCGAGGTGGTGGCGGTGGGCGATCGCCACGCGGTGCGGATGGTGATTCCGTCGCCGCAGTTCACCGGCCAGCCGCAGCCGATGTTCCGCCACCTCTACCAGCTCTATGTCCGTCTGGACCTGCCCATCATGGTGGCGGCCCCGCGCGGAGGGTAGGTGCGGCCGGAGCGGGAGCGGCCCGCCGCAGCGGGCCGTCGTTCCCCCGCAGACGGGATTGCCGGGCGGCGTACTAGGGTCCGGACTCAATTACCGCATGGCCATGGTTTGTGCAGAAATCGGACAGGACTAGGAGTGAGGAGGATGGACATGCCCACGCATATTCGACGACGAGCGACGCAGTCCTGGCCGATTTCTGCCAAATCCTCCGGACGGCTGGCGGCGTCCCGCCCCACGGCGTTGCCGAGCCCTTGCGGTGAACAGGCACCGCGGCGCGCTCAGCGCCTTGTGGGACCGAACGCCGTCAGCCGCCGTGGCTCATGGGGTAATTGAGTACGGACCCTAAGCCGCGGCGGCGACCTGCGTGTCGGCCAGGGCGGCTTCGCCGTCCAGCACCGCCCCCACCGCGTGCACCACGGCGGCGATGCGGAAGGCCGTCTGTACCGATTCCGCAGACATGCCGGCGGCGCGCAGCTTGCGCTCATGGGCATCCAGGCACATGCCGCAGCCATTGACCGCCGACACCGCCAGCGACCACAGCTCGAAATCCGTCTTGTCCACCCCCGGATTGGCCAGGATGTTCATACGCAGCTTGGACTGGAACTGCGTGTACTCGGTGTTCGCCAGCATGTGGGTGGTGCGGTAGTAGACGTTGTTCATGGCCATGATGGCGGCCGCCGCCTTGGCCCCGGTCAGCGCCTCGGGGCTGAGGTCGCCGGCGAAGGCATCCACCAGCTCGCGGATCGCAAAGGCGTTGCCGACGGCCAGGGCCGTGGCCACGAAGCAGCCGGCGCGCTGCTGGGCAGTGAGCGTCGGCTCGGCGGCCAGGCTCGACAGGTTGAGGCGGATGTCCTTGGCGTAGTCGGGCAGGGCCTTCTTCAGGGCATCGATGGACATGGCGCGGCACTCCACTTCCAGGGGCGGGGGCGTGCCGGCGGAGCCAGTGCGGCCCCAGCCGGCACGCGGTCTCGGGGGAGAACGTCAGGAGGAGGGCAGGAGGGGTCAGGCGGCCTGCAGGACGTCGTCGCCCTTCTGCCAGTTGCACGGGCACAGCTCGTCGGTCTGCAGCGCGTCCAGTGTGCGCAGCACTTCCTGCGGGTTGCGGCCGACATTGAGATCGTTCACCGAAACGAAGCGGATGATGCCCTCGGGATCGACGATGAAGGTGGCCCGGAGCGCCACACCGGCGGTGGCGTCGAGGACGCCGCAGGCGGCCGACAGCTCGCGCTTGATGTCGCTGAGCATGGCGAAGGGCAGGTCCTTCAGGTCGGCGTGGTTGTTGCGCCAGGCCAGGTGCACATACTCGCTGTCGGTGCTGACGCCGTAGACGACGGCATCGCGGTCGACGAATTCCTCGTTCAGCGCGCCGAAGGCGGCGATCTCGGTCGGGCAGACGAAGGTGAAGTCCTTCGGCCAGAAGAACACGATCTTCCACTTCCCCGCCTCCGACTGATCGGTGACCTGGGCGAAGGCGGTCCTCGGGTCGGTGGAGACGACTGCGGTGAGATCGAACGCGGGGAAGGTTTGACCCACTGTGAGCATGGCCATCATCCTGTGTGTGGTTTAAGAAGTTTAGTCGACTTACGCAGTGCAAAATGTCCCTTGGCTGCGAATGGTTCCAACACAAATTTCCGCATGGTCTGATCGATTAACCCGATGGCGGGTTTGCGACAATTGGAGAATGCCGCGGCCGCGGAAAGGGCTTGCGCAGCGCTGGAAGACACCGTGCGACAGTTTAGTATTTGTGCAGCGCAGAAAGGATGTCCGAAGCCGGGAGGCAGGGATGCACGCCTCGGGCGACCAAATGACGGCGGCGGCCTGGACATTTCCGTCCGGTCCACCAAAAAGCCGCACAATTTACGACTGTCGATTGGCCCCAGAGCGGGAAGCATTTCCACCAAAGGTGGGGCACGCTAGAGTCGGCCGCCATGTGATCTGCCAACCGAACCGGAGGCCGCCATGAAGGTCTTTCAAGTCGAGGACGACTGGTCGCGGGACAATGTGCGGCTCTCCACCCGGCCCGATCCCCACGCCGGCCCCGGCCAGGTGCGCCTGAAGATGCGCGCCGGTGCACTCAACTACCGCGACAATGTGGTGCCGGTGCGCGGCTACGGCTCGCGCATGAAGGCCCTGCCGCTGATCCTGCTGGGCGACGGCGTCGGCGTGGCCGACGAGATCGGCGAGGGCGTGGCCGGCATCGCTGTCGGCGAGCGCCTCTGCCCCATGCTGTTCCAGAGCTGGCAGTCCGGCGAGCCCACCGAAGAGCGGCTGTCGCGGAGCCTCGGCGTGGAGCTGGACGGCACCATGGCGGAATACATGGTGCTGAACGCCGCGGGCGTCGCCGCCGTGCCGGCCCATCTCAGCGACGAGGAAGCCGCCACCCTGCCCACCGCCGGGGTGACGGCGTGGCGGGCGCTGGTGACGGAAGGCCGGGTGAAGCCGGGCGACACGGTGCTGGTGCAGGGCACCGGCGGGGTGTCGCTGTTCGCACTCCAGTTCGCCAAGCTGCTGGGGGCGTTCGTGATCGTCACCTCGTCCAGCGATGCCAAGCTGGCGCGCGCCCGCGAGCTGGGGGCGGACGCGGTGATCAACTATCGGGAAACGCCGGCCTGGGGGAAGCGCACGCGCGAGATCGTTGCCGGCGGCGTCGACCACATCGTGGAGGTGGGCGGCCAGGGCACCTTGCCGGAGTCGCTGCGGGCGATCCGCCCCGGCGGCACCATCAGCATGATCGGCGTGCTGGCCGGCGGCACCATGGATGCGCGGCTCGGGCTGGTGGTCACCCGCCATGTGCGCATGCAGGGCGTCACGGTGGGTAGCCGCGAGGACTTCGTGGCCATGGCGCGGGCCATCGAGCTGGCGAAGCTGCAGCCGGTGGTGGACTGCACCTTTGCCTTCGAGGAGCTGCCCCAGGCGCTCGACCACCTGGCCAGCGGCCAGCATTTCGGCAAGATCTGCATCCGCTATTGAAGGCGGGCAGCGGGTCGGCCGGCCGCGGGTCACGGAGGGGCCGGGCGCGGGCTGTCCGGCTGCGGCGATGGGCGGGCCGGGCGCCGGCCAGTCAGGAGAACGCCATGTCCGACGACATCCGGCTCACCCCCATCGGGCGCATCCGCACGCCCTACCGGACGCTCGCCGAGTGCCCCAAATGGCCGGACCCGGAGGGGCCGCCGGCCCGCATCGAGCTGCTGGAGGCATACCTGCCCGGGCTGCTGGGGCTGACGCAGCGCATGGGCGAGACGAGCGGCGAGATCGACGTGCTCTACTGGTTCGACCGGGCGCCGCGCGACCTTCTGATCAGCACCCGCCCGCACGACGGCATTACCCGCGGGGTGTTCGCCATGCGCTCGCCCCACCGCCCCAACCCCATCGCAGTCTCGCGCGTCCCGCTGCTCTCAATCGACGGCAACGTGCTGACGGTGGGCGCGCTCGACTGCCTCGACGGCACGCTGCTGCTGGACATCAAACCTGCCCCCAGGGACGAGCCGCACCCGCACTGAAAAAGGGCGGGTCCGTTGCCGAACCCGCCCCCTCGCAGTCGATCCTCAGATCGGTCGGTTGTCCGGATGCCGCTACGTTTCCGGGTTGGCGACCGCCGATTCGTCGACCCGCGCGTTGCCGGCACCGGGGATCTGCTTTCCGGGCGAGCCGGCCATCACCGCCTCTTCGACCCGCGCGCCGATGGTCGGGTCGATGGCCTTCCAGTACTCGAACGCGCGCTGCAGCACCGGCGGCTTCACCCCGGCCAAGGCACCGGTCAGGGTTTCCACCAGGCGGTCGCGGGCGGCATCGTCGAACACCTCGCGCACCAGCCGGCCGGCCTGGGTGAAGTCGTCGTCCTCGGCGCGCAGCGTGTAGGCCTGGCGCACCATGGCGCCGTCCATCTCCCAGCTCTCGTCGGCCTCGCCCACCTCGTCGGCCCAGGTACGGCCCATGGAATTGGGCGCATAGACCGGCTGGTTGCCCGTGTGGTGGTAGGTCATGGGCCCGTCCATCATGTAGGTGTTCACCGGCACCTTGGGCTGATTGACCGGGAGCTGATGGAAGTTGGCGCCGATGCGGTTGCGCTGGGCGTCGTTGTAGGCGAAGGCGCGGCCCAGCAGCATCTTGTCCGGCGACAGGCCGATGCCCGGCACCAGGTTGCCGGGGGAAAACGCCGCCTGCTCGACCTGGGCAAAGTGGTTTTCCGGGTTCCGGTTCAAGGTCATCTTGCCGACGGTGATCAGCGGGTAGTCCTCGTGCGGCCAGATCTTGGTCAGGTCGAACGGGTTGATCTTGTAGGTCTTGGCCTCCTCGTACGCCATGATCTGGACCTTCAGCGTCCAGCTCGGGAAGTCGCCCCGGTTGATCGCCTCGAACAGGTCGCGGCGGTGATAGTCGGCATCGGCCCCGGCGACCTTGGCGGCTTCCTCGTTGGTGAAGTTCTGCACGCCCTGGTCGGTCTTGAAGTGGTACTTCACCCAGAACTTCTCGCCGGCGGCATTGACCCACATATAGGTGTGGGAGCTGTAGCCGTTCATGTTGCGCCAGCTCTTCGGCAGGCCGCGGTCGCCCATCAGATAGGTGACCTGGTGGGCGGATTCCGGGTTCAGCGTCCAGAAGTCCCACTGCATGGTGTTGTCGCGCAGACCGCTGTCGGGCAGGCGCTTCTGCGAGCGGATGAAGTGCGGAAACTTCATGGTGTCGCGGATGAAGAACACCGGCGTGTTGTTGCCCACCAGGTCGTAGTTGCCTTCGCTGGTGTAGAACTTCAGCGAGAAGCCGCGCACGTCGCGCCAGGTGTCGGGGCTGCCCATCTCACCGGCGACGGTGGAAAAGCGCGCCAGCATCTCGGTCTTGGCACCCGGCTGGAACAGGGCGGCCTTGGTGTAGGCCGAAACGTCCTCGGTGGTCTCGAACACGCCGAAGGCGCCGGAGCCCTTGGCGTGGGGCTGCCGCTCGATCACCTTTTCCCGGTTGAAGTGGGCCATCTGCTCCAGGAAGTGCACGTCGTGGAGCAGGATCGGGCCATCGGGACCGACGGTCAGCGAGTTGCGGTCGCTTGGCGCCGGGGCGCCGGTGGTCATGGTGGAACCGCTGCCGCGCTTCCTGGGTGTATCCGTCATTCATTGCTCTCCCGCGGATCCTGCGAAGTCCTCCGGCGTCGATCCGCCCTGACGATCGCGCAATAACTTCCAAAGGACCGTTCCAGGATGGACGATTACATTCAATCCATTGGCCGACATGGGAAGATATCTGGCCAGACAGTGCGGAATGACCCGGGCGGAGGGGGCAGGAACCTTGCATTTGTTGACAACCTTGACGCTGGGAAACATGGCCCCCCATTTCCTAGGGATCCAACGCAGATTTCCGGACACTTTGATCGAAGAATTCGATGGCGCGCCGTCCTTCCGTTCGACAATTGCAGTATCTGGTCGCCGTCGCCGAGCAGGGGCATTTCGGCCGCGCGGCCGAGCAGTGCAGCGTCACCCAGTCGACGCTGAGTGCGGGCATCCGCGAGTTGGAGGACGTGCTCGGGACCGTGGTGCTGGAGCGCGACCACCGCACCATCGGGCTTACGCCCATCGGCCGCGACCTCGTGGCCCGCGCACGCTCCATCCTCGGCAAGGTCGATGACCTGGTGGCCGCCGCCCAGGCCGGGCACGACCCCTTGGGCGGGCCGCTGCAGCTCGGCGTCATTCCCACCATCAGCCCCTTCCTGCTGCCGCGCATCCTGCCGCAACTGCGGGCCGCACGGCCGGACCTCAAGCTGTTCCTCACCGAGGATGTGTCCGACCGCCTGGTCGGCCGGCTCGCCGACGGGGCGCTGGACGTGGTGTTGCTGGCCTTGCCCTACGAAGCCGCGGGGCTGGAGACCGAGGAGATCACGCCCGACCCGTTCCTGGTGGCGTGCCGGCGCGATCATCCCATCGCCGCGCTGTCGGTGATCGACTCCGCCAGCCTGGCGGATGCGCCGCTGCTGCTGCTGGCCGAAGGGCATTGCCTGCGCGACCACGCGCTCGCCGCCTGCCGGCTGCCGCCGCGGCCCGACCGCAGGGCCTTCGAAGGCACCAGCCTGCACACCCTGGTGCAGATGGTGGCCAACGGGCTGGGGGCGACGCTGCTGCCCAAGGTGGCGGTGGATGCCGGCATCCTCGCCGGCACCGACGTGGTGGTACGGCCGCTGTTCGGCGATGCCTCGGGGCGTTCCATCGGGCTCGGCTGGCGCCAGGGCTCGCCCCGCGCCCCCGGCTTCCGGGAGATGGCGCGCCTGCTGCGGACACTGGACGCGGACACCCGGCCGCAGGGCGACGCGCACCGCGGGGCCTGACGTACACAATGACATCATGACCACAAGATATGGAGGTCAACTGAGCCAGTCTTCCAGCCACGTCTTTTCAGTCAGTAAAAATAAAAAAATGACATTCAATTGCTCGCGGAGATCATAATAATCATCCGCTAACAGGGGTGCGAAAGGGTAGATTCCAAATCGGTTTTGCGGATGGATTGAGCGAATTCTTGTTTCATAGTAATCGGAAAAATACGGACTAAGCGTGTAGTCTTGCCCAAAAGCATTTTCGATGTATTTTCCAGCATCAATTGCCGAGGGATCTTTCGTCCCTTGTGCGCGTAGGTGCCGAAGTATGATTTGGAAAGATGCGTCAAGAGCTATGAAAAGATAGATTATTGCAACTTCACCAAAGGCCCTATGTTGCCAAAGCATATCTGCTTTTAAAAGTGCATTAAGCCCTCTTAGGACCAAATGATCTTGGAGTGATGTCGTCGCGGCCACAGAGTCAATAATATTTACATCCGGGGAGAAATCCTGAAATTTATAATTTGGTCCCCCACATATTGGGGGCAGCGCTAAGCTAGAAATGTCAAGTTTTGATGTTTCCGAGATACTCTCTAGAAGCATAGTTAGGCAGCGATTATTAGTCAAGTAATCATCGTCAATGTCAGTATGGAGGAAGAAGGGGTAGTTATAAATCATGCGATGCTTGGCAGTCCCTGCAAGAGCTAACGAAACAAAAAAACGAATCTCTTCGAGCGCGAGATCGTCTAGTTCGGAGAAATGCTCTGGCGTCAGTCCGTGCACTTCGGGCTGATCGATTGGAATAATGGACCACACCGCTGATTCGGTGACAATTAGTTTTCCATCAGTCGTACTTACTGACTTTTTTGGGTAAAGCCCAAGGGGAGACATGAGCCTTAATCGCCGCATGGTATCATTTTTCCTGTTGGATGCGCCCAGGATAATAATAATTTTTTTGCGGTGAGCAGCAGATTATTTGCCAACGTTGCTTGCCCCTCTGGATTCACCCGAATTGGTAGAGTTGCGAGGGATAGAAGTACGCAACCGTCCGGTATTTTTAGACTACCATCCGTCAGGGCATCGCCGTGCGCGCGGCCGTTGTTCGGCGATGCCTCGGGGCGTTCCATCGGGCTCGGCTGGCGCCAGGGCTCGCCCCGCGCCCCCGGCTTCCGGGAGATGGCGCGCCTGCTGCGGACACTGGACGCGGACACCCGGCCGCAGGGCGACGCGCAGACGCGCACCGCCGGGCGCGGGGCGTAACAGGCGATCGGGGCGGGCACCTTCGCCCTGCGGACCCGCGCGCGGCCCACTCAATTTCTTCGAACCGATCCGGCGGGACGGGTAGACTGGGGGCAACCAACATAAGGAGACATCCCATGCCGACCCCGTCCTTCGCCCTGCTGCCGCGCGCGCTGACCGCCGCTGCGCTTTGCTTCGCCTCCACCTCGGCCCTGGCGGAGATGACGCTCACCTCCACCGACATCGCCGAGGGCGAGACCATGAGTGCTGACCAGGAGTTCGACGGCTTCGGCTGTTCCGGCGGCAACCTGTCGCCCGCCCTGTCGTGGTCCGGCGCACCGGCCGGCACCAACAGCTACATCGTCATGGCCTACGACCCCGACGCGCCCACCGGCTCCGGCTTCTGGCACTGGGCGGCGTTCAACATTCCCGCCGCCGTCACCTCCCTGCCGACCGGCGTGGGGACGGACGGCGTGCCGCTGCCCGACGGCATGGTGGAAGCGCGCAACGATTACAGCGTCAACGCCTTCGGGGGCGCCTGCCCGCCGGAAGGCGACGACCCGCACCATTACATCTTCACCGTCTACGCCATGCCGCAGGAAAGCCTGCCGCTGGACGAGACGGCCTCAAGCGCGGTGGTCGGCTTCATGGCTCACACCACCTCGCTCGACCACGCCTCGCTGACGGCGCTGTACGGGCGCTGACCGCTTAGGGGACCAGCCGAGCGGCCTGCTCCAGGCAGTGCTCGAAGGCGGTGAGGTCGGTGTGTTCGGCGCCTGCCGGCACACCGGCCAGCACCAGCTCGCCCCCGGAGGCGGCGACGGCGCCGACCACCATCAGGTTGTCGGCCATGTCGAACGCCTCCACCGCCATGCCCCGGTCGTCCACCAGATGGCCGGCGACGTTGTGCGCCAACGGCCGGCCGCTTAGAGCCGCCACCCGGTCGGCGTAGCTACCTACCACATTGGCGTAGGCCAGCACGGGTTTCCCCAGCGCCCGCATGAACCCCATTTCGTAGGCGGTGCCGGCATCCAGGCTGGGGCCGCGGAAGGGCGTGGCGTTGGCGATCATCAGGTCGCAGCCGCGCATCAGTTCTTCGTTGGCCCGCGCGATCGCCAGCCCGGCTGCGACCGGCACAAGGCCGGCGAGGTCGACGCCGCCATCCAGCGGGAACACGCCGGCAAACCCGTAGCGCGCGCACAGCGCCTTCCTGGCCGCCGCCTGGGCCTGCGGGTCGGGCAGGAAGACGTCCGGTCCCGCCAGATAGATGCGCCGCATGGGCCTGCCTCAGCCGGGTTGGGCCAGTCGCGCCGTGTCCGCCGCGCCGAGCACCGCCGCCACCGCTGCGATGTCGTCGGCCATCACCCGGTCGGTCACCATCGTCGGCACCGCGTTGCGGATCGCCGCCATCAACGGCCTGAGCGCCGGCGCCGGGGTGAGGCCGCGCAGGTCCATTGCCTGGGCCGCCAAGAGCGCTTCCACCGCCACCACCTCGCGCGCCAGGGCCACCGCCTGAGCGGCCCGGCGGGCGGCCAAGGGGGCCATGGGCACATGGTCTTCGGTGTTGGCACAGGTGGGGACGGACTGGATGGAGGCGGGTACGGCCTGGCTGCGCAGCTCCGCCACCAGGGATGCCGCCGTGTACTGGGCGATCATGAAGCCGCTGTTCTCCCCCGGCCGTGCCTCGGGGTGGATGAGGAAGGCCGGCAGCCCGCCATTGTGGTTGGCATCGACCAGGCGGGCGCAGCGGCGTTCGGCGATCACCGCCAGCGAGGTGACGGAAGTGGTCACCCCGTCCAGCACCTGGGCGGCGGCCTGGCCGTGGAAGTTGCCGGAATTGGAGGTCACCCAGCCCTCGTCCACATCGAACAGCGGATTGTCGTTGGCGGCGTTGATCTCGATGGTCAGCACCCGTACCGCTTCCGCCAGCCCGTCGCGCACCGCCCCCAGCACCTGCGGGATGCAGCGCAGGCTGAGCGCATCGCGCAGGCGCGAGGGCCGCGGCGGACGGACCGACGTGCTGCCGGCCGTCCAGTGGCGCAGCGCTGCGGAGGTGGCGATCTGGCCCGGATGCGGCTTCGCCAACGCCGTGCGCGCATCGAAGGCGTCGTCCACTGCCCCCACCGCTTCCAGCGTCAGCGCCGCGACGGCTTCCGACAGCCCCACCAGCGCCAGCGCATCGGCCACCGCCAGGCAGCCGATGGCGGTGGTCTGTTCGGTGCCGTTGATCAGCGCGATGCCGTCGCGCCCCTCCACTGCCGGGCGGTCGATGCCGGCCGCCGCCAGGGCCTCGCCGCCCGGAAGGATGCGGCCGCCCAGCTTGGCGCGGCCTTCGCCGATCAGCGGCAGCACCAGGTGGGCCAGCGGCGCCAGGTCGCCGCAAGCCCCCACCGAGCCGCGTTCCGGCACCACCGGCAGCAGGTCGGCCGCCAGCATGGCGAGCAGGGCGTCCAGCGTTTGCGGGGCGACACCGGTCATGCCGGTGGCCAGCACGTTGGCGCGCAACAGCAGCATGGCGCGCACCGCGTCGTCCGCCATGGCGGGGCCGGTGCCGGCGGCGTGGCTGCGCAACAGGTTGTGCTGCTGGGCGCGGTTGGCCTCCGGCGGCACGGCGGCGCCGTCCAGCGCGCCGAACCCGGTGGTCACGCCGTAGATCGGCGTACCGTCGGCGATCATGCGGCCGAGCAGGGCGTGGCATCGCTCCACCGCCGCCGCGGCCTCCGGGGTCAGGCGGACGGGCCGGCCGGCCCGCGCCACCGCCACCACGTCGTCCAATCGAAGCGTCCGGCCGGTGAGAAGAAGGGGGTCCATGGCGGCGGGTCCTCCAGGCGCAACGTGATGGGGCAGGGGCAGGGGCAGGCGCAGGGGCAGGGCAGGCGCAGGGGCAGGGCAGGGGCAGGACAGGACAGAGGCACTAGCGCCGAGGGTGGATGCCGCGGGCCGCGGTGGCAAAATGCGCTTGCGGCAGAGCGCCGCCCGTCGTTCTACTCCCAATGCGCGGCACTTCCCACCGCTGCGCCATCCGCCCGCACCCGGCAGTCCTCGCCGGGCGGCGGACCGCGGCCAGGGCCGACCACCGGGCCGCCGCCGGTTCGCCAGGCGCCCATCTCACAGGAGGTCCCCGATGAACCGACGCAAGTTTCTGACCACCGGCGGTGCCGCCGGGCTGGCCGTCGCCGGCGCCGCGGCATCCAGCTTCCCGGCTCCGGCGATCGCCCAGGATGTCCGGCACTGGACCATGGTCACGAGCTGGCCGCGCAACCTGCCCGGACCCGGCGTGGCGGCCAACACGCTGGCGGAGCGCATCACCGCGCTGTCGGGCGGCCGCATCGAAGTGGAAGTGGCGGCGGCCGGCGAACTGGTGCCGGGCAACGGCGTGTTCGATGCGGTGTCGGAGGGGACGGCGGAGCTCTATCACTCCGTGCCCGCCTACTGGGGGTCGCGCTCCATCGGCATCCTTCTGTTCGGCTCCCAACCCTATGGGCTGACGGCGCCGGAGCAGTCGGGCTGGATGAACCACGGTGGCGGCCAGGCGCTCTATGACGAGATGTACGCCCGCTTCGGCCTGAAGCCCTTCCTGTGCGGCAATTCCGGGCCGCAGATGTTCGGCTGGTTCCGCAACGAGCTGACCTCGCTGGACGACCTGCGCGGCCTGCGCTTCCGCACCACCGGCCTCAATTCGGAGGTGCTGACCCGCCTGGGCGTGGCGGTGCAGGCCATGGGTGGCGGCGACATGTTCCAGGCGCTGCAGTCCGGTACGCTGGACGCCGGGGAGTTCATCGGTCCGTGGACCGACTCCGCCCTCGGCTTCTACCAGGTGGCGTCCTATTACTATTGGCCGGGTGCGGGCGAGCCCTCCTCGGCTGAGGAATGCGCCATCAACGCCAACGTCTACGCCGAGTTGCCGGACGACCTGAAGCAGGCGGTGCGCTACGCCTGCCAGTCGCTCTACGACCAGGTGCTGACGGAATACAACACCAACCATGCCCGCGCCCTGCCGCAGCTCATCGCCGATCACGGGGTGCAGCTTCGCCAGGTGCCCGAAGAGATCGAGCTGGCCGTCGGCAACGCCGCCGGCGAGCTGATGAGCGAACTGCGCGAGAACGAAGACGAGCTGGTGGTGCGCATCGTGGAGAGCTTCCTCGCCTACCGCACCAGCATGGTGAACTACATGCAGTATGCCGACGGCGGTGTGATGAACGCCCGCCTCCTGGACTACACCTACCCGAGCTGAGCCCGGCCGTACGTGCGCGCCGGTCTGCGCCGGGCCGGCACGCACGTACACCCTTCCCCGCCGCCGCGAGATGCCGATGAGCCGCGACGCCGTATCCGCCGCCGACGCCGAACCCGGCACGCCTGCCCCGGGCGGCACCCTGTGGGCCGACCGGGTGGATGTGCTCAACCGCTGGGTCGGTCGCACCGTGCGCTGGGCCGTGCTCGGGGTGATGCTGATCCAGTTCGGCGCGGTGGTGATGCGCTACGTCTTCGGCACCAGCGAGATCTTCGTGCAGGAGAGTATTCTCTATCTGCATGCGTTTTTGTTCATGCTCGGTGCAGGCTATACGCTGCTGCACGACGGGCACGTACGGGTCGACATCTTCTATGGCGAGGCGAGCCCGCGCGGCCGCGCCTGGGTTGACCTGTTAGGGACGCTTTTTCTCTTGATGCCCACCTGCTTGGCGCTGATCTGGTACACCCTGCCCTCGGCCATCAACGCCTGGTCGATCCTGGAAGGGCCGATCTCGGTGGGCGGCATTCCGGCGTCCTTCCTGCTGAAGAGCCTGCCGCCGGTGTTCGCGGCCCTCATCCTCATCCAGGGCCTGGCCATGGCCCTGCGCGCCGCAGCCGGGCTCGCCCGGCCGTGAGCCTGATCGCCGAGAACCTCGACATCCTCATGTTCGCGGCCCTCGCCGCGGCCATCCTGCTGGGCTACCCGGTGGTGTTCACGCTGGCCGGTCTGGCGGTGGGCTTCGCGCTCCTGGGGGCGGCCACCGGCCAGATGGGCCTGGATGGCTTGCGCTTCCTCTCCCAGCGGGTGTTTGCCATCCTCACCAACCAGGTGCTGCTGGCGATCCCGCTGTTCGTCACCATGGGGATGCTGCTGGAGCGTTCGCGCATCGCCGAGGAACTGCTGGAAGATATGGGCCGGCTGTTCGGCGGCCTGCGCGGCGGGCTGGGCGTCTCGGTGACCCTGGTGGGCATGCTGCTGGCGGCTTCCACCGGCATCGTCGGCGCCACCGTGGTGACGATGGCGCTGATCGCGCTGCCCACCATGATGCGCGCCGGTTACGGCAAGCCGCTGGCGTCCGGCGTGGTGATCTCCGCCGGCACTCTGGGCCAGATCATCCCGCCATCCACCATGCTGATCATCCTCGCCGACGTGATGTCGTCGGGCTACCAGCAGGCGCAGTACGAGATGGGCCGGTTCTCGGTGGACACCATCAGCGTCGGCCAGGTGTTCGCCGCGGCCCTGGTGCCGGGGCTGATGCTGGTGGGCCTCTACATCGCCTTCGTGCTGGTGCTGGCTGCCCTGAAGCCGGAGGCGGCGCCGGCCATGCGCGACTCGGCAGACCCTATCGACCTGAAGCGCACGCTGATGATGTTGACGCCGCCGCTGCTGCTGATCGTGGCGGTGCTGGGCTCGATCCTCGGCGGGGTGGCGACGCCGACGGAGGCGGCCAGCGTCGGCGCCGTCGGCGCACTGATGCTGGCGGCGGCCAGGCAAGGGCCGCTGCGGCGGGCCTGGCCGATCGGGCTGGGCGGGCTGGCGGTGATCGGCCTGCTCGTCCTGTCGGCCAGCTTCGATCTGCGGGTGGCGCGCCAGGAGATCGCCCCGGACGACCAGATGGCCATCCTGGCGGCCGGCGTGCTGACGCTGGTGCTGGTGGCGGCGATCGGCGTTGCCCTGGTGCGCGTCGCCCGCGCCGGTATCCTCACCGCCGTGGTGGACGGGACGTTGACCGTCACCTGCATGATCTTCGCCATGCTCATCGGCGCCAGCCTGTTCAGCCTGGTGTTCCACGAACTCGGCGGGGCGGACCGCGTGGAGGCGTTCCTCGGCACCCTGCCGGGCGGCGAGGCGGCCGCGCTGTTCTTCGTCATGGCGGTAATCTTTGTGATGGGGTTCTTCCTCGACTTCGTCGAGATCTCCATCATCGTGTTGCCGCTGGTGATCCCGACTTTGCTCATTATGGGAATCGACCCGGTGTGGCTGGCCGTGATGATTGCCATCAACTTGCAGACCAGCTTCATGACGCCGCCCTTCGGCTTCTCGCTGTTCTACCTGCGCGGTGCCGCCCCCCGAGAGGTGCGCACGCTGGACATTTACAAAGGCGCGATTCCCTTCGTGCTGCTCAACGTTTGCGGCATAGGTCTGGTGTACCTTTTCCCGATTATCGGGACATGGTTGCCGGGGGTGCTTTTCCCCTGAGGCGGCGGGTCCGCGGGTGCGCGGGTAGATGGCGGGTCAACGCAACCGGAATTTGCGCGTACGGGCCGAAGACGCCACGGGGGCATAATTCCCTCCGTGAGCCGTTATTCCAGGCCAGGCCGCAGAAAACGGCTAGCAAGTACGGCAAAAATCGGGCATGAACTGCAAACTCGGATCGTTCAGGGTCTACAAGAAGTGGAAATCCGGGTTGATTGCACCGGGATCTGACGGTCGGCGCAGTGACCATTCCTGGGTGGGTACGCTCAGTCCGCCGAGGGAATTAACGGGATCCGGTCTGCAGGTTTGGAACCGCAAGGTGGCCTGGGGCCGGTCTCACCCCCAAGACGAATCCGATCAAGTCAAGAACGCTGGGACCTTCAGGAGGAAACCAAATCATGAGTGAACCAAGCGAAAACGGAAAGGCCTATTGGCGCGCCAATCTCCGGTTGGTGGTTGGCTGCTTGATCGTGTGGGCGCTGTGTTCCTTCGGCTTCGGCATCGTGTTGCGCCCCATGCTCAGCGGCGTCGCCATCGGCGGCACGGACCTGGGCTTCTGGTTCGCCCAGCAGGGTTCGATGCTGGTCTTCCTGGTGCTGATCTTCTTCTACGCCATCCGCATGAACACGATTGATCGTCACTACAACGTCGACGAGCAGTAAGGCGGATCAGGGAGGCACGGCAGAACAATGGATACACAAACCCTCATTTACATTGTCGTTGGCGCGACCTTCGCGTTGTACATCGGCATCGCGATTTGGTCGCGGGCGGCAACCACCGGTGAATTCTATGCGGCGGGCCGCGGCGTCCATCCGGTGCTCAACGGCATGGCGACCGGTGCGGACTGGATGTCGGCTGCGTCGTTCATCTCCATGGCCGGTCTGATCGCGTTCACCGGCTACGACAACTCGACCTTCCTGATGGGCTGGACCGGCGGGTATGTGCTGCTGGCCATGCTGCTGGCCCCGTACCTGCGCAAGTTCGGCAAGTTCACGGTGCCGGAGTTCATCGGCGAGCGCTTCTATTCCCAGGGTGCCCGCATCGTCGCGGTGCTGTGCCTGATCGTCATGTCGGTGACCTACGTCATCGGGCAGATGACCGGCGTCGGCGTGACCTTCGCGCGGTTCCTTCAGGTGGACAGCGTCACCGGCCTGCTGATCGGCGCGGCGGTGGTGTTCGTCTACGCCGTGTTGGGCGGCATGAAGGGCATCACGTACACCCAGGTCGCCCAGTACGTGGTGCTGATCATCGCCTACTCGATCCCGGCGATCTTCATCTCCATCTCGCTCACCGGTAACCCGATCCCGTCGCTGGGCCTGTTCTCCGACCACACCGCGTCGGGCGAGCCGCTGCTCATGCGTCTCGACGAACTCGTCACCGATCTTGGGTTCAATGCGTATACCGAGCACTACGCCAACACCTTCAACATGGTGCTGTTCACCCTGTCGCTGATGATCGGTACGGCCGGCCTGCCGCACGTGATCATCCGCTTCTTCACGGTGCCGCGGGTGGCTGATGCCCGTTGGTCGGCCGGCTGGGCGCTGGTGTTCATCTCGCTGCTCTACCTGACCGCGCCGGCGGTGGGGGCGATGGCCCGCCTCAACCTGATCGACACCATCCAGGTGGGCGAAGTCGGCTCGCCGGAAGGCAACATCGCCTACGACGATCGCCCGGACTGGATGCGCAACTGGGAAGTCACCGGCCTGCTGCAGTTCAACGATCTGAACGAAGACGGCCGCATCCAGTACTACAACTCCAACAACGCCAACTTCACCGCGACGGCGGAGTCCTACGGCTGGGCCGGCAACGAGCTCACCGTGAACGCCGACATCCTGGTGCTGGCCAACCCGGAAATCGCCTCCCTGCCCGGTTGGGTGGTGGCCCTGGTGGCGGCCGGCGGTCTCGCCGCCGCTTTGTCCACGGCGGCCGGTCTGCTGCTGGCGATCGCAAGTGCCTTCAGCCACGACCTGCTGAAGGGTTGGTTGATGCGTGACCTGTCGGAGGCGGGCGAGCTGATCGCGGCGCGTATCGCCATGGCCGGCGCGGTCTGCCTGGCAGCCTATCTGGGCCTCAACCCGCCCGGCTTCGCCGCGCAAACCGTGGCCCTGGCCTTCGGTCTGGCGGCGTCCTCGATCTTCCCGGCGTTGATGATGGGGATCTTCTCCAAGCGCATCAACGACGTCGGGGCGACCTTGGGCATGCTGGCGGGCCTCGGCTTCACCGTCATCTACATCTTCTGGTACAAGGGCTGGTTCTTCCTGCCCGAGACCAACATGGCGCCTGACACCGCCGAATACTGGGTCTTCGGCATCTCGCCGCTGTCCATCGGTTCGGTCGGTGCGGCCATCAACTTCATCGTCGCCATCGTGGTGTCGAAGATGACCGCGGCTCCGCCGGCGGAGATCCAGGATCTGGTCGAAAGCGTCCGCATCCCGCGGGGTGCCGGAGGTGCCGTCGACCACTGAGTGCGTCCTCTCCGGCGGCGAGGGGCGGTGACCGCCGTTCCCTCCCGCCGGGGACCCCTTGCAGCGCCGCCGCGATCTTCGCGGCGGCGTTTGCGCGTCCGCCGTTCTCTTGAGCGAGCCAACATTTACACGCCGACGGCCGCGACAATCGTGGCATAACCTGTCCGCAACCCGGACGGGTCGACCGTCGCCCGGGGGCACCCGGCCGGACGGTGAGACGGGTGACGCGGATTTTCCGGAGAAGCCGCTGCCAGGCCCCAACCCCAGGGACCCGCATGATCGACCTTGTGAGTTTCTTCGTTCAACACGCTCCCTACGACGGCCTGCCGCTTCAGGAGGTGGAGAGGCTGCGCGACGTCTGCGCGGTGGAGCGGGTGCAAGCTGGGACGCTGCTCTATGCCCGCGACGGGGCGATCGCCGATCTGTGCGTCCTGGGCAGCGGCCTCGTCGATCTGGTGGCCGAAACGGGCGAGGTGGTGTTCCGCTATGCCACCGGCGACACCATCGGCGCCCGCGGGCTGATGCGCGACGGGCTGGCGGTGGACGATGCGGTGGTGCGCGAGACCGCCGATGTCGTGCGCATCCCGCGCGGCTGCTTCGAGGAGCTGCTGGCCGCCTATCCCAATTTCGATGCCTTCTTCGACCGCACCCGGGTCTCCCAGCAGCGGGCGGAAACCCCCAGCATCGATCCCTCCGCCGCCCTGCTGTCCACCCGCATCCGCGACGTGATGACCACCGGTGTGATCGCCGTTGCGCCCGATGCCACGGTGGCCGACGCCGCGCGCACCATGCGCCAGCATTGGATTTCCTGCGTCCTGGTGGCCGATGCCGAGAACCGGCTGCTCGGCATGGTGACCACGGGCGACCTGACCGCGCGGGTGCTGGCCGAAGGCTTGTCGGGCGATACGCCGGTGCACGCGGTGATGACGCGCGATCCCCTCAGCATGGGGCCGGATGCCAGCCTGCTGGATGCGGCCCTGCGCATGAGCGAAGAGAAGATCGGCCACATGCCGATCATCGACGGCGACCGGGTGGTCGGCATCGTCACCCGCACCAATCTGGTGCGCCGGGAGACTCTGTCGATCGCCGGCACCCTCACCGAAATCGGCCGCCAGGCCGACGCGGCGGGGCTGGCCAAGGTGGTGGCACGCATGCCGAAGGTGCTGGCACAGCTCGTCATCAGCGGGCTGGAACCGCAGCCGCTGGGCCTGCTGGTGACCAGCGTTACCGATGCGGTGACCCGCCGCCTGACCGCCCTGGCGGAGCAGGATTTGGGGCCGCCGCCGATCCCCTATCTGTGGCTCGCCTGTGGCTCCCAGGGTCGCCAGGAGCAGACCGGCGTGTCCGACCAGGACAACGTGCTGATCCTCGACGACCGCTACGATCCGGTCGCCCACGGGCCCTATTTCGAAGCGCTGGCCCGCCGCGTTTCCGACGGGCTCAACGCCAGCGGCTACATCTACTGCCCCGGCGACATGATGGCGACCAACCCGCGGTGGCGTCAGCCGGTGTCCACCTGGCGGCGCTACTTCCGCAAGTGGATCGACAAGCCGGACCCGATGGCGCAGATGCTGGCATCGGTGATGTTCGACCTCCGGCCCATCGTCGGCACCGTCTCGCTGTTCGACGGCATCAAGCGCGAGACCCTGGACCAGGCAGCGAAGAACAGCATCTTCCGCGCCCATATGGTGGCCAACAGCCTGAAGCACGTGCCGCCCCTCAGCCTGTTCCGCGGCTTCACCCTGATCCGCTCCGGCGAGCACAAGAACACCCTGGACCTGAAGCTGAACGGCCTGGTGCCGATCGTCGACCTGGCGCGGGTTTACGCGCTCGATGCCGGGCTGGAGGAGGTCAACACCCGCGACCGGCTGGAGGCCGCCAAGGCTGCCGGCAGCCTCAGCGAATCGGGGGCCGACGACCTGATTGCGGTGTACGACCTGATCGCCCGCATCCGCCTGGAACACCAGGCCGAGCAGATCCGCAACGGCGAGAAGCCGACGAACTTCCTGGCGCCGTCGTCGCTGTCGGCCCTGGAGCGCAACCACCTGAAGGATGCATTCAGCGTGATCAAAACCTTCCAGTCGGCCCTTGAGGGCCGCGCGGCGGTGGTGAGCTAGCCATGCTGCTCACCTTTGTCGGCACCGTGGCGCTCGGCCTGGGCATCGCCAGCCTCGTCTTCATCGCCAACCGCCTGCTCTTCCGCAGGCGGCTGCCGCGCTGGCTGATGCCGGCGGCCGCCGGTGCCGCCATGTTGGTTTTCACCATCCAGATGGACTACATCTGGCACCGCTCGGTGGAAGCGGGCCTGCCGCCTGAGGTGGTGGTCACCGGCCGTTTCGGCGATACGAGCTGGCTGAAGCCGTGGACGCTGATCTCCGTCCCGATCAGCCGCATCCAGGCGCTGGCCAACCCCGAGCCCGACCCGGAGCACCCCGATATGGTGCGGGCCGAGGTCATCCTCATGCAGCGCTACCACGACTCGCGCTACGTGCTGCAGTTCTTCGACTGCGCCCGCGGCGCCCGCGCCGACCTGCCCGAGGGCGACCCGGAGTTCGACGCCGATGGCCGGCCCATCGGTGCCGCGTGGTTCGAATTGCCGCCGGACCACCCCTTGTTGCAGGCCGCCTGCGGTAACCATTCGGCCGACAGCTAGGCCATGACCATAAAAGTCTAGCGAACGGAGGGTTTTCGGCACATACTAAGAGGCGAAAGTATGAAGCGGTCGCAACAAGACGATCGCAGAGGAAACGAATCCCATGAGTCGTCATTCTATCGTGTTGGTGGAATCCGAGCCAACCACTCGGACGTTCTTGACCCGGCTGCTGGAACGCCGCGGTCATGGAGTCACCGCCACTGGGGATGTGGGCTCCGCCATGGCCGTGATGGACGACACCCCGCCCGACATCGTGTTGCTCGACGGGCAGGGGCCGGAACGCGAAGCCTGCGCCGTTCTGGAGACGTTGCGATCACGGTACAACGGCGGGTCGCCCAAGGTGGTGATGGTGGGAACGCGGTCGCGCCCCAGGGAGGGCGAGAAATACTGCGCGCTCGGGGCCGACGCCTACCTGTCGAAACCGTTCTTGATGGCAGAGCTGGACGCCACCTTGAGTCGACTGCTGCCCGGCTAGGGTAGCGGCTGACGTCTACGATGATGCGGTCTCCCGAGAGCTGGTCGCTGCGGCTGCGCGTCTTCTTGTTCTTTGCGCTGCTCGCGGTCGTCGTCGTGGTCGTTGACACGGCAAGTTGGGTTCTCGCCGGTGTGCGCATCGCCGAAGGGCGCCCCGTGGGGGCGACCCATGTCCTATTCGGCCTAGTCTCCAGCTTGGTCGTGGTGGGCTCCATCGCCTGGGTCTGGATGAAGTTCGACGAGCACGTCGCGCGTGCCGTCCAGGCCGCCGCCGCCAGCCTGCGCACCGTAGTCCATGCCGCCTCCAGCGGCGCCACCGCCCCGCCGGCCCGCTTTGCGCGCTATCTGGGGCCGCTCAATCCGGCGGTGCGCGAAGCCATCGATGCCCTGATCGCCGCCCGCGCCCAGATGGACCACGCCGTGGCGGTGGCCACCAACACCGCCACCATCCGCACCCGCCGGCTTGAGGCGGTGCTGCAGGACCTCGACCAGGGCGTGGTGATCTGCAACCTCAACCACGAGATCCTGCTCTACAACCGCAAGGCGCTGGAGATCCTCCACGTCACCGGCGAGATCGGGCTCGGCCGCTCGCTCTTCAGCCTGATCGACGGCCGCCCGATCAGCCAGGCGCTGAGCCGCGTGCGCGCCCGCTTCGGCCGCGATGGTGCGCTGGCCGCCGGCAACCGGGCCTATTCCATCTTCGTCGGCACCGGTGCGGATGGCGAAACCACCATCAAGGGCCGGGTATCGCTGACCCTGACCGACGGCGGCCGCGAACCCATCGGCTACGCGATTGCGCTGGAGGACGTGACGGCGGAATTGTCCGCCGGCATCCAGCGCGACCGCCACCTGCACCGGGCGACGGAGGAAATCCGTCAGCGTATCGCCAGCGTATTCCTGGTGGGCGAGCTGCTGGTGCAGGCGCAGGACCACGCCAGCGGCGACGCCGAGCTGTCCGCCACCGCGCGCCAAGCCTTCGCGGACGAACGCCAGCACCTGACGGAGATCCTCGACCGCATGGAACGGGCTTCCAGCGACCTGCTGGCCAGCGCCTGGCCCATGGGCGAAGTCTTTGCGCCCTTGTTCCTGGAGCAGATCGCCGACCGCGTGCGCGAAGAGGCAGGGGTCGATTGCACGGTGGAGGCCGAATCCTTCTGGATCCGCTGCGACCCTGGCTCGCTGACCGATCTGCTCGACCACCTGGCGCTGCGGCTGGCCGAGCACGATCCACCCCGTGGGGTGCGCCTGGTGGGCGCCGCCGGCGGCGACCTCGGCCACCACATCGACCTGGTGCCCGATGCCGGCACGGTGGTCACCATGCGCGACCTGGACGCTTGGCTGGATGAGCCGCTGGGGGCCACGGCCACCGCCACCGCCACCGTCGGCGGCATAACCGGGCGCGACATCCTGTTTCGCCACAAGACCAATCTGTGGCCGATCACCGGTCAGGACGGCACGGTGCGGGTGCGCGTCCCTGTCACCCAGTCCGAAGCGCCGGCGACCGTGCGCGCGGACCTGGAAGCGCGGCCGGAGTTCTACGATTTCGACCTGACGGCGCGGGTACCCCACGCGCGGATCGACGACCGGCCGCTCGACGACCTCTCCTATGTGGTGTTCGACTGCGAGACCACCGGTTTGGAGCCCTCGCGCGGCGACCGGGTCGTCTCGCTCGCCGGGGTGCGCGTGGTCAACGGGCGGCGGCTGCGCGGCGAGGTGTTCCAGGCGCTGGTCAATCCCGGCCGCCACATCCCCTCGGCCTCCACCCGCATCCACGGCATCACCGATGCCATGGTGGCCGGTGCCGACTCGGTGGAACGGGTGCTGACGCGCTTTACCGCCTTTGCCGATGGCGCGGTTCTGGTGGCCCACAACGCGGCGTTCGACATGAGCTTCGTGGCCCAGGAGGCGGCCGGCGCCACCCTGGCCGCCCAGCCGGTGATCGACACGGTGCTGCTGGCCGCCCATGTGTTCGGGGCAGACCAGCCGCTCACCCTGGATTCGCTGGCCGAACGCTTCGGCATCACCATCGAGGAGGCGGATCGCCATACCGCTCTGGGCGATGCCGTGGCCACCGCCGACGTGTTGATCAACCTGTTCGGCCTGCTCAAGGCCGCGGGCGTGAGCACGCTGCGCGATGCCGTGGAGGCCTCGGAGCTGCAGGCCGCCATCCGCCGCCGCCAGCGCGCCTACTGACCGACGCTGATTGCCGCCGGCCACAGCCAATGGTCGGCCCTGCCGCGCGCGGGCCCTTGACCTTCCCGTTACGGGAAGCCCCACCATTGGGCGTATGAGCGAGACACCCCACACCGCCGCCGGCTCCAAGGCCGGGTCCGGCCACGCCTGCTGCGGCGGCTCCGCCGCGGCGGCGCACACCCATGGCGCCGGCGCCACCGTCACCGATCCCGTGTGCGGCATGACGGTGGCGGCCGACGCGCCCATCAGCCACGCGCACGCCGGCACCACCTACCGCTTCTGCTGCAACGGCTGCCGCGGCAAGTTCGCCGCCGACCCCGCCAAGTACCTGGCTGCGGCCGATCCGTTGGTGCAGATCGCCGGAGCCAGCGCCCCGGCCGGTGCTGCCGCGGCACCGGCCACGGTGAAAGACCCGGTGTGCGGCATGACGGTGGCGGCCGACGCGCCCATCAGCCACACCCACGCCGGCACCACCTACCGCTTCTGCTGCAACGGCTGCCGCAGCAAGTTCGCCGCCGATCCCGCAGGCTGGCTCGCCGGCAGTGCGCGCAAGCCCGCCGCCGCGGCTCCGGCGGATGCCGTCTACACCTGCCCGATGCACCCGGAGATCGAGCAGGTGGGCCCCGGCGACTGCCCGCTCTGCGGCATGGCCCTGGAGCCCAAGGAGGTTTCGGCGGACGACGGCCCCTCTGCCGACTATCTGGACATGCGCCGGCGCAGCCTGGTGGCTGCGGCCTGGCTGGTGCCGCTGGTGGCGCTGGCGATGGGCCGCCACCTGGTGCCGGACCTGTTCGCCGGCATTTCCGGCCAGCTTCTCAACGCCGCGGAGCTGGTGCTGCTGGCTCCCATCCTGATTGGCCCGGCCAGCGTCATCCTGCGCCGCTCGGCCGACGCGTTCCGCCGCGGTGCGCGCAACATGTGGACGCTGATCGGCCTCGGCGTCGCGGCGGCCGTGCTCTACAGCGTCGTGGCCACCGTGCTGCCGGGAGTGATGCCAGCGAGCCTGCGCGGGCCGGACGGCGCGGTCGGCGTCTATTTCGAGGCGGCGGGCGTGATCCTTACCCTGGTGCTGGTGGGCCAGATGCTGGAGGCCAGGGCGCGCCACCGCACCGGTGCAGCCGTGCGTGCGCTGCTGCGCCTGACACCCAAGACCGCCCGGCGCATCGATGCCGACGGCAGCGAGCACGACGTGGCCATCGACCAGATTGCGGCCGGCGACCGCGTGCGCGTGCGGCCGGGCGAAACGGTGCCGCTGGACGGTACGGTCGAGGAGGGCGAGGCGAGCATCGATGAATCCATGCTGACGGGCGAGCCCATGCCGCTGGACAAGGCGGCGGGCGACGCCGTTACCGGCGGTACCCTGGTCAGCTCCGGCAGCCTGATCATGCAGGTGGAGCGCGTCGGCGGCGACACCACGCTGGCCCGCATCGTCAAGCTGGTCACCGAGGCCCAGCGCTCCCAGGCGCCCATGCAGACGCTGGCGGACCGCGTGGCCGGCGTGTTCGTGCCGGCAGTGGTGGCGGCGGCCCTCATCGCCTTCGCCGCCTGGCTCGTGTTCGGGCCGCAGCCGGTACTGGCCCATGCGGTGGTGGCCGCGGTGTCGGTGCTGATCATCGCCTGCCCCTGCGCGTTGGGGCTGGCCACGCCCATGTCGGTGATGGTGGGCACCGGGCGCGGTGCCCAGGCGGGGGTGCTGGTGCGCTCCGCGGCGGCGCTGGAACGCTTCGCCCACGCCGACACCCTGGCGATCGACAAGACCGGCACGGTGACCGAAGGCCGCCCCGCCCTGGTGGCGGTGGCGACGGCGCCCGACGCCGATCTGGGCGAAGACGAGCTGTTGCGCCTGGCCGCCAGCGTGGAGCTGGCCAGCGAGCATCCGGTGGCCGATGCCGTGGTCGCGGCGGCCCGGCAGCGGGACCTGCCGCTGGCGGAGCCGACCGGATTCGCGGCGACCACCGGGCGGGGCGTGTCGGGCACGGTGGACGGCCATGGCGTCGCCATCGGCAACGAACGGCTGTTCGCGGAGCTGGGGATCGCCGGTGTCGCTGCCAGTGAAGCCGGCCTGGCCGCCCGCCGCGGCCGCGGCGAGACGGTGCTGCTGGTGGCCGTGAATGGCCGAGCTGCCGGCATCCTGGCGGTGGCCGATCCCATCAAGCCCGGTGCCGCCGAGGCGCTGGCGGCGCTGGCGGCCGATGGGCTGGAGCTGGTGATGGTGTCGGGCGACCACCCGGCGTCGGCCGGCGCGGTGGCGCGCCAGCTCGGCATCGCCCGGGTGGAGGCGGGCGTGCTGCCCGATGGCAAGCTGGAGATCGTGGAGACCCTGCGCGCCCAGGGCCGCATTGTCGCCTTTGCCGGCGACGGCGTGAACGACGCGCCGGCGCTGGCCGCCGCCGATGTCGGCATCGCCATGGGAAGCGGTGCGGATGTCGCCATCGAAAGTGCCGGCATCACCCTGATGGCCAGCGAACCCGGTGCGCTGTTGCGGGCCCGCCGGCTGGCCCGCGGCGTCGTCGCCAACATGCGCCAGAACCTGCTGTTGGCCTTCCTCTACAACGTGCTGGCGGTGCCCATCGCCGCCGGTGCGCTGTACCCGGTGTTCGGCCTGCTGCTCAGCCCGATGATCGCGGCGGCGGCCATGAGCCTGTCGTCGGTTTCGGTGATCGGCAATGCGCTGCGGCTGAGGGCGGTACGGCTGTGAGCGGCGGCGGTCTCACCATCGGCGATGCGGCGGCGCGCGCCGGGCTGCCGGTGAAGACCGTGCGCTACTACGACGAGGCCGGGCTGGTGCGACCGGCCCGCGGCGCCAACGGCTACCGGGTCTACGGCGAGACGGAGGTGCACAAGCTGGCCTTCCTCAGGCGCGCCCGCGGGCTCGGCTTTTCCATCGAGGCATGCCGGGCGCTGCTGTCGCTCTATGAAGATCACGGCCGCGCCAGTGCCGATGTGCGCCGCCTGGCGCTCGACCGGGTGGCCCAGATCGACGACAAGCTGGCCGAATTGCAGGAGTTGCGGCAGGTGCTGGTGGAGCTGGTGGACGCCTGCCAGGGCGACACCCGGCCCGACTGCCCGATCCTCGACCGGCTGTCGGGGGAAGCGGGCTCCTGAGCCTGGAGCCTTTTCGCCCTTGGCGGACCCGGTCCCAGCCCCCTCCCCCATCCGGCCGCCCAAGCCATTGCAGGCGATTGGGTCACCGGGTGGGGGAGAGGGCCGGTGCCGTTAAAACTTGAAACGCCCTAAAGGATCGGGTGGGCCGAGGCGGAGGCGTCGGCGCTCTTGTGGATTACCAGGCCGACGCTGCCGCCGAACACCTGCAGGTGCTTGCTGGCAGTCACCGGCAGCGGAATCTTGTGGTCGATGCAGTAGAGAATCAGCGACGTCGCCATCTCGTCTGAGCTGATTTCCACCGACTCCGGCCGCACGCCCGTCTCGTCCGCTCCGAACAGGATCACCGTTCGGATGTCGGGATCGGCCAGCACGGCCACCCGGTCCACCGGTGCGTTCGGCATCGGCGTACGGCGGCGTTCCCGGAAGATCCTGAGCGCGTTGAACAGTTCTTCGGAGGTGAAGATGATCTGCCGGACTTCGGTGGGCATGGCGCAGTTCCTGGATCCCAGACCACGGTGAATTCAAGCCGCGCCGGCCCACACCTCCGCCCGGCCACCCAAGCTATTGTAGACTATTGGGTGGCCGTGCGCGGGTGTGGGCCGGAACCGCCTAAAGAGCGGTGCAAACCGCTCCAGAGAGGCGCCGGACGGCGGGTTGCCTGCCGACTCCTACCGGCCCTGCGGACCGGCCGCCGCGCGGGAACGGCCGCGACCTGACTACGTGCGCGGCCGCCCTCCGACGACAATTTGCCCAAGATGTACCACAGCGCGGCAGTGACAGTCATACTCAACACAACCTGCCGGCTGCGAACCTCAGGTCTTGGGGCGGCGTGTGCCGCGGCTAGAGAACGTCCAGGATCGCCGCAGCTCCGGACACCGTCACCCCGCCGGCCGGTTCCTCGGCCAGGTGGGTCACCGTGCCGTCCTTCACCACGGCGGCGAAGCGCTTGGCGCGATGGCCGAGGCCGTAGCCGGTGCCGTCCATCTCCATGCCGATGGCGCGGGTGAGGTCGCCGTTGCCGTCCGGCAGCAGCAGCACCTTGTCGCCGGCATCCGAAGCCTTGCCCCACTCCTTCATCACGAAGGGGTCGTTGACCGCCAGGCAGACGATGGAATCGACACCCTTGGCCTTGATGGCGTCGGCCTGCTCGATATAGCCGGGCAGGTGCTTGAAGGCGCAGGTGGGCGTGAACGCGCCGGGGACGGCGAACAGCACCACCGTCTTGCCGCCGAACACCTCGTCGGTGGTGATCTCCTGCATGCCTTCGTCGGTCAAATGCTTCAGCGTGACCGACGGGATCTTGTCGCCTACCTGGATGGCCATCTTGAAGTGTCTCCTCGGTTTCGTTGGTGCGGTCCCGTCCGGGCATCGGCCGGGTTTGGCTGGTGTGGGGCAGAGGTGCGGCGCGCCGGCCGCCAGGTCAAGGGCCAGGTCAGGTCCCGATCAAGGACTGGCCGGGCGGCTGAGGCCGGCCTGCTGGGTGGCGGCGGTGGAGGCGGCGTCGAGGGCCGCCAGCACATCGTCCACCGTCAAGAGTTCGGGCAGCAGGATGCCGTCCGGTGCACCGGGACCCCAGACGCCGTTGAACGGGATACCGTACCGGCCGTGGTCGGCCAGGAAACGGGCAATCTCCGGGTCCGGCCGCGTCCAGTCGCCGCGCATGGCGGTAATCGTTTCGCCTGCGAGACGATCGGCCACGGCCCTGTCGTCCAGCACCAGCGCCTTGTTCACCTGGCAGGTCAGGCACCAGTCTGCGGTGAGGTCGACGAAGACGGTGCGGCCGGCCGCCACCTGGGCCGCGATGGTCTCCGGCTGGAAACGCTGCCAGCCGGTGGGAAGATCGGCCAGCCGCGAGGGGCCGTCGGCGTCGCCGGGGTCGTGGGCTTCCGGCACGGCGATGGCGGCCGCCGCCAGGGCGAGGGCCGCCAGCGTACCGGCCGGGCGCAGGCGCGGGCCGCTGTGGCCGCGCAACCACAGGGCCGCACCCAGCAGCAAAGACAGGCCGGCCACGGCGGCGACGATCAGCGGGCTCGTCTGCACCGCCAGGATCGACAACAGCCAGGCGGCGGTGGCGGCGAGGGCGACGGCCATCACCAGCTTCACCCACACCATCCAGCGGCCGGGCCGCGGCAGGCGGGCGGCCAGGTGTGGGAACGCAGCCACCAGCAGGTAGGGGGCGGCGAGGCCCACCGCCAGGGCGGTGAAGATCGCCAGGATCTCCAGCGGTCCGCGCGACAGGGCGAAAGCGACCGCGGTGCCCACGAAGGGGGCGGAACATGGAGTCGCCAGCACGGTGGCGAAGGCGCCGGTGAGGAAGGGGCCGGCCAGGCCATCGTGACCATCGCCCATGCGGCCGGCCCGGTCGCCGAGGGCGCCGGGCAGGCGGATCTCATAAAGGCCGAGCAGGTTGCACGCGAAGGCCGCCAGCACCACCACCATGGCCGCCAGGAAGGCCGGTTGCTGGAACTGGATGCCCCAGCCGACGCCGGCACCGGCGGCCTGCAATGCGATCAGCCCCAACGCCAGGACCCAGAAGGAAGCGATAACGCCGGCGGCACTGGCGAGGAACCCGGCGCGCACGGCGGCGGGGGTGCGGCCGCCGTGGCCGATCACCGAGAACAGCTTGATCGACAGCACCGGCAGGACGCACGGCATCAGGTTCAAGATCAGCCCGCCGAAGAGGGCGATGCCCAGCAGCCCGAGCCAAGAGGGGCTGTCCGCCGGGTCTGCGGCGGCTGCGCCGGCGGCCGGATCGGTGATGACCGCATCGCTCGGGGCCAAGTCAGTCGGCCGGGCGACGGTGCCGGAAAACTCCAGCGCGCGCGGCCCGTCCACCACGGTCAGGGTTACCGGAGCGCCGGTCAGCGTGCGGTCGGGATCGATGGGCCGCTGGGTGACGGCCAGGTTGAGCGCCATCCGCCCGTTGCCGAGATCGTGGACGACGGGGGGCGCGAAGGCCCAGCCCTGCGGCGCCTCCACGAACAGGTCCGGCGCGTCGAGCGGCACGGTGCTGGCCAGCACCACGTGCAGGCCGTCGGCGTTGCCGGCCACGCCCACCACGGCAAAGCCGGCGCGCGCGGCATCGGCGGTGGGCACCTGGTCGGCGAAGCGGTCGATCAGGTGGGCTGCGTCGGCATCGGCGTCGGCCGGACCTTGCGGCAGCACCAGCGACAGCGGCACGCGGGCGGGCACGCAGATCTCGCTGCACACCAGCAGGTTGACCTCGCCGCGCGCCAGCAGGCTGTTGCCGACGGTCTCAGGCTCCAGCGTGAGGGGAAACACCACCTCGCCCTCGTAGCCGATGGTGTCGATGTCGAGCACGGTGAAGCGGTGGGGGGCGGGGAACTGCAGGGTCTGGCCGGCCAGGTTGACCGAGGCGGCGAGGTCGAGATCGGGGGGGTAGCCGGCATCGCCCGGCGCGCGCCAATAGGTCTTCCAGTGCTCCGGCAGGCGCACCTGGAGCCCGGCGGGAATGGCGGCAAGATCGCCGACGGCATCGACCGACGCGATGAGACGCACTTCCACCACCGCGTCCGGCGCCACTTCCACGCGTCCCCACGCACCGGTGGCCGCCGCCGCCGGCAGGGCGGCCGCGCACAGCACCGCCAGGGCAGCGAAGCCCGCGCCGATCGCTGTGGAAATCCAGTGCCGTCCGGGGCGTGCAGCGCGCCGTTTGGTCATTGTCCTGCCATGGCTCGGTCCCAGTGTCAGGCTCAATATAGTGCTGGGGCGGTGTGGCGCATGTCACGATTTGTCCATCGCCATGCGGCCGCAAGCTCCCTAGGCTTTCGGGGAGAACCTGGCCGGGACCGCTTGACCGGACGACGGTCGCCGCCCAAGTGGACAAGCAGGGGCGCGGCCGACCGGCGGCAACCGGCCGAGTGACTGCCACGCCCCAGGGGCGGGACGACGGGAAGACTGCGATGCCTGAAGATCAAGCCAGCCTGTCCGGCCAGTTGCTGATCGCCATGCCGGCCATGCCGGACCCGCGGTTCGCACGTACCGTGATCTATCTGTGCGTCCACAATGCCAACGGCGCCATGGGCCTCGTGGTCAATCGCCAAATGCCGTCGCTGTCGCTGGGCGAGCTTCTGGACCAGCTTGAGATCACGCCGGAGGTCGACCTGGAGGGCATGCAAGTGCTGCTGGGGGGGCCGGTGGAGACCGGGCGCGGTTTCGTGCTCCACACCGACGATTTCATCCGCGAGGGCACCATTCCGGTGCACGCCAACATCTGCCTCACGGCCACGGTGGACATCCTGCGCGCCATCGCGTCCGGCGACGGCCCGCAGCACTATCTGATGGCGCTGGGTTACGCCGGCTGGGGGCCGGGCCAGCTCGACAGTGAGATCCAGTCCAATGGCTGGCTGAACGCGCCGGCGCCGGAGCCGCTGCTGTTCGATGCCGACCTGTCGACCAAATGGGAGCGGGCGATCGCCCAGCTCGGCGTCACCCCGTCCATGCTGTCGGGCGATGCCGGCCACGCCTGAGGGCGCGAGCGGGTCTGTGGCGCCCTAAATCTCGCTGAGCGCTGTCCTGGCCCGGCGCAGCGAGCCGGCGGTGTCGGCCAGAAGCTGCTCGGCTCCCTCCGGATCGGCACCATCGACCACCAGGACCGCGGCCTTCACCCGGCCCTGGGAGGCTTCCAGCGCCGCCCGGGCGGCCGCCAGGTCGCAGCCGGTAAGCCGGCGCACCAGCCGTTCGGCCCGCGCCACCAGCTTGGCGTTGGTGGCTTCCACATCGACCATCAGGTTGTCGTGCACGCGATTGAGCCGCACCATGACCAGCGAGGACAGCAGCGTAAGGGCCGCCCGCTGGGCGGTGCCGGCCTTCATGCGGGTGGAGCCGGCGATCACTTCCGCCCCCGTTTCAAGCACGATGGCATGGTGCGCGGCTTCGAGCAGCGGTGCGTCGGGCACGTTGGCGATGGCGACGGTCAGCGCCCCGGCGGCAGCACCGGCCGACAGCGCCCTGACGGTGAACCGCGTGCTGCCGCTGGCCGCCAGGCCCACCAGCACGTCGTCGGCACCGATGCGGGCATCGGCCACCGCGCGCGCCGCGGCTTCGCCGTCGTCCTCGGCCCCTTCGATCGCCCGGGTCAGCGCCGGTGCGCCCCCGGCCACCAGATAGGCCAAGCGCTCGGGCGGCCAGTGGAAGGTGGGCACCAGTTCCACCCCGTCCTGCACGCCGAGCCGGGCCGAAGTGCCTGCTCCGGCATAGACGAAGCGGCCGTGGCGGTTGGCGGCGAGGCGAGCTGCCATGGCCTCGCCCGCCCGCGCCAATGCCGGCAGCGCCGGGCGCAGGGCCGCAATGGCGGCGGCCTGGCCTTCCCACATGGCCTGCAGCACGTCCGTCGACTCCCAGGTGTCGAGACCGTGGTAGCGGGCCGAGACGGCTTCGGTGTCGGGTGGATTAGGATCGGTCATGCAAATGCCGGTCGCGCCAGTATTCTGTGACCAAACTTCATAGCAGGTCTACCGGGCGCTGAAAGCCCCGGAGGACTTTCACAACCCGAAGATTGCGGCCAAACCGGCCAGTGTGACAGCGCCCGCCAGCACGCCGGGCAGCAGCCGGCGGCCGAACGCCAGATAGCAGCCGACGCAGGCGGCGATGGCCGCCAGGCGCATCCACAGGGCGACCTCGGCCAGCGGACCCACCGGCACCAGGATCATGCGCGCCACCAGCCCCGCCAGCAGCGCGTAGGCGACGCAGGTCACCCACTCCAGCACCTTGCTGTCCGGCGCCACGCGGCCGGCCAGAGCCACCCCCAGGCCGCGCCACATGTAGGTGACGACGGCGGCGACGGCGATGGTCAGCCAGGCGAAGGGCTCATCCATTCCGGTTCCGTAACGGTCTGCGGCCGATCACGAACCCGGCCGTGCCGGCGATCAGCCCGGTGGCGAGCAGCCCCCAGTCGGGGCTCAGCAGATGCAGGCTCGGCCCCAGCACCACGCCGAAGCCCATGGCCCAGGCATGGGCCGGCACCGCCAGGTTGCGGCTCAGCATCAGCAGGAAATAGATGGGGTTGACCATGATGAGGCCAAGCGAGAGGGCGGCCGGCACGACATCCGACGCGAGGAAGCCGAAGACGGTGCCGGCCAGCGTGGAGCTCATCAGCACCGCAGCGAAGCCGGCGTAGTAGGGTACCCGGTCGGCCATCGGCATGCGGTGGAGCACCGTCATCGCCTGCACCCAGCCGGTCACCGCGATTACGTGGGCAAGGGCGTAGAGCTGCCAGCGCGGCGCCTTGCCGAAGCGGGGCAACAGGGCCAGCGTCATCGGCAGCAGCCGCACATTGGTAAGCGCTACGGCCAGCGCGATACCGGTCAGCGTGGCGCCGGTGGCGTACAGCTCCACCGCCACGATCTGGCCGGGCAGCGCGAAGGTGGCAATGGTCGACGCGATGCCGGCGAACAGCGACAGCTCCGCCCCATGGACCAGCGAGCCGAACCCGAGATAGCTGGCGAACAGCAGCAGCGCCGGGGCGCCCAGCGCGTCGACCACACCCTGGCGCAGCGCCCGTACCCCGCCCCTGCGGGCGGCGGGATCGTCGGCAGGCGTGGGAGGAGCGGGCGAGTCCGGGGGCTGGGTCACTGCGGGCTGGTTACGGCAAGCTGGAAGCGGGCAGGGCACTTGCGACAGGCGGCAGCCGGCAACGCGGACGCCAACCTGCACCTGCCGAGTGAACCAACAGAAAACGGCGCCCCACAAGGGGGGCGCCGCCGTAAAGCATCCCGCCGGGCGCCCGGCTGGTATGCCGGCCGCCGGCTCGTGTGGTGGATCAGAAGTTCGTGCGATCAAGACGCCAGACCGGGAACGAACTTCTGATCCGAAAGCCACACTGGAGTCTCGAGTTGGCTAGTGTCCCTATGATTCCCTAGTTCGCTCGGGATCTGGTTGTCAGATCTTGCGAACTTCGGAATCGGAACACTAGGTCAGGCTACGCCGCCTTCTGCTCGATCTTCGGGGCGGTTGCGGCCGCCTCGGTCTGGATGGCGATGGTCCGGGGCTTCAGGGCCTCCGGCACCTCGCGCACCATGTCGATGTGCAACAGCCCGTTCACCAGGCTGGCGGTGCCGACGCGGATGTAGTCGGCAAGCTGGAACCGCCGCTCGAAGGCGCGCCCGGCGATGCCGCGATAGAGGAACGTGCCGCCCTCTTCCGGCGTCTGCAGGCGGCCCTTCACGATCAGCGTGTTCTCGTGCTGGGTGATCTCGATGTCGCCCTCCGAGAAGCCGGCGACCGCCATGGTGATGCGGTACTCGTCATCACCGCGCTTTTCGATGTTGTAGGGCGGATAGGCGAGCGCGCTGTCGTCGAGATTGAGCGCGGAGTCCAGCAACCGCGACATGCGGTCGAAGCCGACGGTGGAGCGGAACAGGGGGGTCAGGTCGAAGGTACGCATGGTGATCCTCCATGAGAAGCGATACCAGATGCGGGTCTCCCAACATGGGCAGATCCCGTCGGACACGAGGTCGGAACCCGGACTGGCGTCCCGACATCCCTCATTTGGGCGTCGCCCGATGGCCGTTCAAGACCCCCTCCTGCACCCGGAGATCGCCCACCAGACCGTTGCCGGTCAGCGCGCCAACGGCCCCCCGCGACCGACGTTGCCTCGCAGTGAACGCGCCGCTGCCTTGGCGTTGCCACAAGGGCGAATATTAACTTAAGAATGCTATCTAACCGCTCTTGCCGCAGCGCGTCGAGGGCGGGCCGCCGCCCGGCCATCAGAGGGGGGCGGCCAGCGTAGCTGCGCCCGAGCGGGACAAGCCGGCCCGCTTCACATCTGGCTTGCTGAGCAGGAGGCTGGACGTATGACGTACGAAGAATGGGAGGCACAACTTAAGAAATTCACCCAGGAGTGCTGGGACGACTTCCACAAGGCCGGTGGCCGCAAAGGCGCCCACGGGACCGAGGAATTCGAGAAGATGGTGGAAAAGCGCATCGCCAAGTGGGTGGAGACGCATCCGCCGCCGGCCGGAGCGGTGACGAAGACCGTGAAGGCCGGCAAGAGCTCGGCCCAGGCGATCGAGGAACTGAACGCCGCCAACAAGTCCGCCCAGGCCATGAAGGTGGCGGAAGGCGAGCGGGCGATGATGCGGCTGCGCCGGGCGAAGAACATGGGCCGCGGCATCGAAGGGGTGACCAACCTGTCCACCATCGTCGGCGTCACCGGGACGGTTGGGCTCGGCACCGCCGCTGTGGTGATCGCCAAGGCCGCCTTCAAGATGTGGGTGGAGGACCAGATCCTCAACGGCGCCATCAAGGTGACGGAGCAATCGCTCAATGCCATCGAACTGGCGACGATGCCCAACACCGTCGCCCAGGCGGAAACGATGTATCAGGCCTATGTCCAGTCCTGCCACCGGATCACGGTGATCCGCGGCGGCATGGTGATCCGCCACGACGAACCGGTGCTCAGCCGCGAGCACTGGCTGGCGAAAACCTACGGCGTGCGGTGGGACGCCTTGTCCAAGTAGCGCCGAACGCTCCTCACGTCCGGGTCGGCCTGGACCCTTTCGGGTGCGGAAACATTGTCCGCAGGGATCGACTTATCCGCGTAATCGCCTACTCTGTGCCCGCCTGCGTGCCTCCCCGACGCAACATGAACCGCCATGACGCCACCGCCCTCCCATCCCCACGCCCATCCCCACGCCTACACCCATGGCGCAACCGCCGATGGGCGGGTGGCGCAGATCGGCTTCGTCGGCCGGCTCTATGACGAGGTGCTGGGATTGCTGATGGAGGCGCGCAACTATTTCCTGCAGCGCGAGCGTAGCGACGTGGTGGGCATGCCGAGCGAGGCGCGGTTGCTGGTGAGCCAGGAAACCATGCGGGTCACCTGCCGGCTCACCCATGCCATGGCCTGGCTGCTCACCCACAAGGCGGTGGCGGCCGGCGAATATCCGGCGGACTGGGCGTTGGCCGACGAACGCCGGCTAGGCGGCCAGGACGTGTGCGAGGAAACCTACTGGCACGAGGACCCGAACCTGCCGCCCAAGGTGCGCGACCTCTTGGGCCGCAGCCTCTCGGTCTATGTGCGCATCGCCCGGCTGGACAACGATCTGCGGATGCCGCCGCCGCGCCCCGGCAGCGGCGGCCTCGCGTTGGTCCGCTAGGGTCGGGTGCCTCCGGCGCTACTGCGCCACCCAGCCGCCGTCCATGGAATGGGTGGTGCCGGTCACCTGGGCGGCATCCTCGCTGCACAGGAACACCGCCAGCCCGCCGAGCTGTTCGGGCGAGACGAACTTCTTCGACGGCTGCTTTTCGCCGAGCAGCGCCTCGCGCGCCTCCGCGTCGTTGAGGCCCTTGCTTTCGGCCAGCGCGTCCACCTGCTTTTGCACCAGCGGCGTCAGCACCCAGCCGGGGCAGATGGCGTTGACGGTGATGCCCGACCCGGCGGTTTCCAGCGCCACCACCTTGGTCATCCCCACCAGCCCGTGCTTGGCCGACACATAGGCCACCTTGTTGACCGAGGCGACGAGGCCGTGGGCGGAGGCGATGTTGATGATGCGGCCCCAGCCCTGGGCACGCATCAGCGGCACGGCGAGGCGGGTGGTGTGGAAGCTGGCCGACAGGTTGATGGCGATCACCGCGTCCCAGCGCTCCGGCGGGAACTCCTCCACCGGTGCGACGAACTGGATGCCGGCGTTGTTGACCAGGATGTCGAGGCGCCCGTGCTCGGCCTTGGCATGGGCGATCAGCGCGGCGATTTCCGCCGGCTTCGACATGTCGGCCCCGTGATAGGTGGCGCGCACGCCGTGGGTGTTGGCGATGTCGGCGCGCAGGGCTTCGATCTCGTCGGCGTCGCCGAAGCCGTTGAGCACGATGTCGGCGCCCGCACCGGCCAGTCGGCGCGCGACGCCGAGACCGATGCCGCTGGTCGATCCGGTGATGATGGCAGTTCTGCCGCGCAGCATGGCGATCCTCCTGGGTTTCTTCGGGCGACCGCTGGGCGGCCCCGCAACGTGGCGGTGTTATAGCAGATCGGCGGCGGCTTCGGCGCCGTTGTCGGCCGATGGGTGCCGGCGTCAGAACTTGAACACGGCGTCGGCGGCACCGCGGAAATTGCGCTTGGCGGCGATCATCTGTTCGGCCCGCGCAATCTCTCCCTTCAGCTCGGCGATGTACTCCTCCAGCTCCTCGATCGACAGGTTGTCGAGCGGGCGCGGGCGCTGCGGCAGGGGGCGTGGCTCTTCCTCGATCATCGGCGTCCTCTTGAGCAGCCGCCGGTGCGAGCGGTGCCGGTCGGCAACGGGCGGGCCAGCACCATGCGGTCGTCGGTCGGGCCACGCAACCATGCGGTTTGCCGCCGGCGCAGGGCCGCGCTATATGACAAGAAACTGAGTGAACATAGGAAAGGGTGGCGGCGCGCCGGTTGCAGTGGCCCCGCACCCGGGCACGAGACCCGACACGGAGGGAAGATGATCCAGCGGCAGCCGCTGATGCCGAAGGCTACGGCCGTTTGGCTGGTCGAGAACACGGCACTCACCTTCGAACAGATCGCCGCCTTCTGCGGCCTGCACGAGCTGGAGATCGCGGCGATTGCCGACGGCGAAGTGGCGGCGGGCATGGTCGGGCTCGACCCCATCGCCAACGGCCAGCTCACCAAGGCGGAGATCGAGCGCTGCCAGGGCGACCCCGAGGCGCACCTGGACTTCGCCGAGCAGACCATCCCGCAGCCGGCAATCCGCACCAAGGGGCCGCGCTACACGCCGGTGACCAAGCGGGCGGACAAGCCCGACGCCATCGCCTGGCTGCTGCGCAACCACCCGGAGCTGACCGATGCCGCCGTCGGCCGCCTGATCGGCACCACCAAGCCGACCATCGCGGCGGTGCGCGACCGCACCCATTGGAACAGCCCCAACATCAAGCCGCGCCACCCGGTGATGCTGGGCCTGTGCAAGCAGATCGACCTGGACGAAGCGCTGGAGAAGGCCCAGGCGGCGCGCAAGCCGGGCGAGGGCGAAGAGGAGGCCATCGGGGCCATCGAGGAGGGGGCCATCGAGGGCATTGAAGGCGAAGGGGCGCCGGCGACCGACGAGCACTCGCTCTTCGAGCCGGAGCACGAGGATCCCCAGCCGGAGTTCGTCGACTTCACGGTGGATCGCTGACGGGCATCCGCCTTCGGCGCGGTCCGGTCCGACCCTCTATCGCCGGTCACGGCGCCAACGCATCCTTTGCCGGCGACGCCGCCCGGACGCCGCCCAGCATGGGCCCAGGCCCGAACACGCGAAAGGCGCGGCCCCCTGGGGTCGCGCCTCCGTGCCTGCAGTTCGTCGTCCGCTCGGTCAGGCGGACATTTGGGCCATTTCGTCCTTCAAACGCAGCTTGGCCCGTTTCAGGCGAGCCACCGTCTCGGTGTTCGGCATCGGACGCTGGAATTCCTCATCCAGTTCCCGCTCCAGCTGAGCATGCTTGACCTGAAGCGAGGCGAGACGTTCCGACATTGCCATTCTGCGTTCCTCCCATCTGGGTGACGATATGACCAATGTGGGAAGGCTATCACGGATTTCCAGAAACAGGGTTGCTTTCTTCAGCGGCACCGTACATAAGACGCGGTTTTCGTGGGCCACGGCCGGGGCGCCCCGCGGCCGCGACAGGCCGTACCGGAACGCCCCGCCGAGACGTCCGCTCCCCCGCCGAGGTTCGTGAGTATCAGGCCAGGCCGAAGGGGCTTTCGACCGTCCGTCCTGCGCGACCGCGCCGCGAGATTGCGCTTGCGGTCGACGCGGACGGCCGGCTCGCATCCTCAGCTACGGAGGGCACGGCTCGATCGGGACGCAAACGCGCCCGATCGAACCGTGGTTCAGGCCGGCCGCTCCGCGGCCACTTCCCCGACAGATGCTCGTCAGTCGCCGAGGCAGATGCCCAGCTCGCGGGCGGTGACTATCAGCGTGTCGTCCAATTCCACGCTGTGGTAGTTCTTGATCGCGTCCTCGATGGGCACATCGATCACCTGGCGGTTCGACCACGCCACCATGTGGCCGAACTTGCCTTCCTTGATCAGGTCGACGGCATGGCTGCCGAAGGCCGCGGCGATCATGCGGTCCCGCCAGCTCGGCATGGAGCCGCGCTGCACGTGGCCCAGAACCGTCACGCGGGTTTCCGCCCCCGTCATCTTGGCGATCTGGTCGCCGACGAAGTGGCCGATGCCGCCCAGCCGGATCTCGCCGTCGGCGAACTTCTTCATGATGGTGTCGCCGCTGGCATCCCGTACCGCTTCGGACACCACGACCAGGGCGAAGTTGCGGCCGCCCTTGCGCACCTGTTCGATCTTGTCGGCCACCTTCTGCAGGTCGGCCGGGATCTCGGGCACCAGGATCACGTCGGCCCCGCCGGCGATGCCGGCATTCAGCGCGATGTGGCCGGCGTCGCGGCCCATCACCTCCAGCACCATCACGCGGTGGTGGCTGGCGGCGGTGGGCTGCAGGCGGTCCAGCGCTTCCGTCGCCACCTGCACGGCGGTGTCGAAGCCGATCGCCACCTCCGTCAGACTGACGTCGTTGTCGATGGTCTTGGGCACGCCCACCAGGTTGATGCCGCCCAGGTCGCACAGCTTCTTCAGGATGCGGAAGCTACCGTCGCCGCCGATACCGATCAGCGCTTCGATGCCCAGCTCGCGGAAGCCGCCGATGATTTCCATCGAGCGGTCGCGGGTGGTGCCGTCGGGCATGGGGAAAGCGAACGGATCGCCCTTATTGGTGGTGCCGAGGATGGTGCCGCCGGCGCGGATCATCGATCCGTCGAACTGGTCCGGCGTGAGGACTTCGTATTGCAGCGGCCGAGTGAGCAGCCCGGCCGTGCCTTCCTTGATCCCCAGGATGGTGTAACCGACCCGCGATGCCCGGTGAACGGCGGCCCGAAGCACAGCGTTCAGGCCGGCGCAATCGCCCCCACTGGTTAGGATTCCGATGCGCATGCCGTTTGTCATGGTCGAGGCTCCGTTTTGATTGAGGGCCGCGGCAGGCGGCGCAGGATTTGGTTAGGACACGTGGCGTTTCGCAGTCTGCCGACAACCGCAGGATGCTTCAACTGGTCATCAATCGGTTCTTTCCGAAGTCGCAAGGGTGTAATAGACCGCTCCCAGCACCGAGAGGACCCGATGGACGACGCGATTGGGCTGCGAGAGAAACTGGCGACGCTGATGATCGAGCACCGGGACCTGGACGATGTGATCGCCCGGATGTCCGACGACCCGATCAGCAACCAGCTCCAGCTCCAGCGTCTGAAGAAGCGCAAGCTCCTGCTGAAGGACCAGATCGCCCGCCTGCGCAGCCAGATCCTGCCCGACATCATCGCGTAGCCGGGGCGGCCCCGCGGCTTCACTCCATGTCCGCCTGTGCGGCTGCCCGCAGGCCCTGGCGGGCCAGCGCATCGGCCCGTTCGTTTTCCGGATGGCCGGCATGGCCCTTCACCCAGCGCCAGTCCACCCGATGGCGGGCCGCCGCTTCGTCCAGGCGCTGCCACAGGTCCTGGTTCTTCACCGGCTTCTTGTCGGCGGTCTTCCAGCCCCGCGCCTTCCAGCCCGCCAGCCACTGGCTGATCCCCTGCTGGACGTAGCGGCTGTCGGTGGTGACCACCGCGGTCACCGGGCGCTTCATCGCCTCCAGGGCGGCGATCACCGCCATCAGCTCCATGCGGTTGTTGGTGGTGTTGGGCTCGCCGCCGCAAAGCTCCTTTTCCGCAGCGCCGTAGCGCAGCACCGCGCCCCAGCCGCCGGGGCCGGGATTGCCGCTGCACGCACCGTCGGTGAAGATCTCCACCCGGCTCAGGCTCACGGGTCGAGCCCGTAGGCGGCCACCGTGGAGACCTGCTGGTGGAAGCGCAGCTTCTTCCAGTATTCCAGCGGGTCCTTGGGCCGCACCAGGGCGCCGTCGGGCACGTTCAGCCAGTCGTAAAGGCGGGTGAGGAGAAAGCGGATCGCCGCCCCCCGCGCCAGCATCGGCAGGACGGCCAGCTCTGCGGCGGAGACCGGCCGGGCCGCAGTGTAGGCCGACAGCAGTGCCCGGGCCTTGGTGATGTTGAAGGCGCCGTCGGTCTCGAAGCACCAGGCGTTGAGGCACACCGCGATGTCGTAGGCCAACAGGTCGGTGCAGGCGAAGTAGAAGTCGATCAGCCCCGACAGCTCGGAGTCGCGGAAGAACACGTTGTCGGGGAACAGGTCGGCGTGGATCACACCGGCCGGCAGGTCGCGGGGCCAGGCCGCCTCCAGGACGTCCAGCTCCGCCGCCAGGGCTGCCCCAAGGCCGGGGGAGACGCTGTCGGCACCGTCGCCGCAGGCTTCGAACAAGGGCCGCCAGCCGGCCACCGACAGGTCGTTCGCCCGCACCATGGAAAAATCCCTGCCGGCCAGGTGCATGGCCGCCAGCCCGTGGCCCAGCTCGTGGCAATGGACGGGCTGGATGCGCCGCGGCCACATACCGTCGAGAAAGGTCACGATGGCGGCCGGACGGCCGGCCAGGCGGCGCAACGTCTGCCCGTCGCGGGCGGAGATGGGCAAGGGGCAGCGGATGCCGTTGGACGCCAGGTGCTCCATCAGGGCGACGAAGAAGGGCAGGTCCCCCTCCGCCACGCGCTTTTCGTAGAGCGTCAGGATGAAGCGGCCGCCCGTGGTGACCAGCAGGTAGTTGGAGTTCTCCACGCCCTCCGCGATGCCCTTGCAGGCGACCACGGCGCCGATGTCGTACTCGGCGACGAACGCGGACACCTCCTCATCGGTGACTTCTGTGTAGACGGCCATGGGCGACGGGTCTGGCTGGCGCGGGGCAATGGTGACGGAACAGTGGGGCGCGGGCGATCTCTGGATGACACCGCTTGCGCCCGCCGGTCAATCGCGCTGGGGCGTCCCGATGTCGTCGCGGTAGTCGTGGAGGCCGCCCGCGGGGTCGGCGACGGTCCAGCCGGTGCCGCCACGGTCCGGCCGGGCGTAGCACGGCCCCACCGGCACCTTGCCGTGGCCGCCGGGGATGTCGAGCACATAGGTCGGCTGGCAAAGGCCGGAGAGGCGGCCGCGCAAGGCTCCGGCGATGGCCTGGCCTTCGCCCAGCGACAGGCGGAAATGCGCAGTGCCGGGAGCGGCATCGGGGTGGTGCAGGTAGTAGGGCTTGACGCGCAGGCGCACCAGCCGGCGGAACAGCGCCTCCAGCACGGCGGGATCGTCGTTGACGCCCCGCAGCAGCACGGTCTGGGAGACCACCGGCACCCCGGCGTCCACCAGGCGGGCGAGGGCGGCGGCGGCGGCGTCGGTCAGCTCGCGCGGATGGTTGGTGTGGACGGACATCCACACCGCCGTGTCGGCCCGGCGCAGGGCCGCCACCAGGCCCGCCGTCACCCGGCCGGGATCGGCCACCGGCACGCGGCTGTGCAGGCGCACCACGCCGACATGGGCGATGGCGTCGAGCCGGCCCAGCACGTGATCGAGCCGCCGGGGGCTCACCAGCAGCGGGTCGCCGCCCGACAGGATGACCTCCCAGATCTCCGGATGGCCTTCGATATAGGCGAGGGCCGCGTCCAACCCGGCGGCGTCCAGTGCCGCCCCGCCGGGGCCGACGCGGGTACGCCGGAAGCAGAAGCGGCAGTAGACCGGGCAGGCGTGGTGCAGCGTCAACAGCACCCGGTCGGCGTAGCGGTGGATGAGGCCGGGCAGCGGGCTGTGGGCGGCATCGCCGATGGGATCGGCCCGCTCGTTCGGCGTTTCGGCCAGCTCCCGCGGGTCGGGGAGGAACTGCCGCGCGATGGGGTCGGCGGGATCGGCCGGGTCGATCAGGTCGGCCAGGGCCGGCGTGATCGCCGTGGCGTAGCGCCGCGCCACCTCGGCCAATGCGGCGGCCTCGCCGTCGGTCGTGCGGGCGGGAGGGGCGGCGCGGGGCGGGCGGTCTGCAAGGTCCATGAGCACTGTGCACGCGCGGTGGGCGATGGCGCCATCGGTAGCACCGGGGCCGGGGCCGGTCGACCCGGCGCTTGTGGCCGGCCCCGGCCTTGCCTAGTGTCGGGCGTCCCTCCCCAGGAGATCGACCCGATGCTGCAGTTCGTTCCGACCGGCGCTTTCGCTTCCCGCCCGCTGATGCCCCGCGCGGCCGCCCGGCTGCTGGCCGGCGCCGCGGTGCTGGCGCTGTCGGCCTGCGGTGGCGACGACACCGGTCCGCCGCCCACGGAAAGCCAGATCGAGGTGATCACGCGCGACGAGGTGTTCACCTGCCCCGATGTGTCGGTGGTCGCCGACGTGTCGGAGATCCGCCGCTATGCCGGGGCGGTGCGCGATCCCTCGCAACTGGTGGCCGAGCTGTCGGTGGGCAACTTCACCGGCGGCTGCAGCTACGACGAGGGCAGTGTGCGGGTGATCCTGCAGGTGGATTTCGACGCCGTCCGCGGGCCGCGCTACACCGGCGAGCCGGTGGCGTTCGAGTATTTCGTCGCCATCGTCGACCAGAGCGAGCGCATCCTGGCGAAGGAGGTGTTCGCCACCGCCGTGGAGATCGAGAGCGACGCCGCGGTGGGCCGGGTGACCGAAGAGCTGGTGCAAACGATCCCGCTGGAGCGCCGCGCGCTGGGCCCCACCTACCAGGTGCTGCTGGGCTTCCAGGTGTCGGAAGCCGAACTGCGCGCCCTGCGGGCGGAGTAGGCGGGCCTACACCACCTCCAGCGTGCCCACCGGTTGGTCCACCTCGCCGGCCAGGCGCACGATCAGCGCCTCGTAGCTCGCCATCGGCCAGGGGATGATGCAGCCCTCGCTGCCCACCGCCCCCGGCTTGTGCAGCAGGAAGTCGTTCCAGGTGCGCCCGGCGGCATCGATCCACGCCTTGGTCTCGGGATCGGGGTGGAGGAAGCAGCACAGCCCGAAGCGCTTGCCGGTGGGCGAGGTGTAGTCGCCCAGCCAATAGATGGTGTAGTGGCCGGCCGGCGTCGGCCCGCCCACACGCGCGCGGTCCCAGCTTTCCGGACCGGATTGCCAGCGCGCCGGGTCCACCGCCCCGCGATGGCCGCCGGAAACGGCGCGCAGATCCACCGCCGCCCCGTCGATGGTGCCGTGGAGCCGCTCGCGCGCGGCGTCGTAGATCAGCTTGGCTTCGGGCATGGCACGCCTTTCGTCTGCAAGCTCCCATAGATGGCCCGCCACTGCCGATCGGGAAGTGGAAAATGCCGGCAACGCATAGAACAAATCAGGAATATATGGTAGAGGTTAGGGCGCACCCGGTTGCCAGCGTCGCGCGAGCACCATGGATTTTCCCAACATGAAGCATGTGAGCTAGCGGCGAGCCTGGAATTCCCAGCGCCGGCGGGCGGTGTTCGCGCCGCCCTTCCTGCGCAGCATCACGGTGCGCGAAGGGGCAGCGCCGGACTGGGACAGCTTTCCCTTCAACGCCCAGATCTTCGCCGGACAGAAGGTCGACATCGCCTTCACCCGGCCGGTCACCCTGCTGGTGGGGGAGAACGGCACGGGCAAGTCCACCCTGCTGGAAGCCATCGCCGCCGATTGCGGCTTCCACCCCGAAGGCGGCGACCGCAACCACGCCTTCGCCACGCGGGAGGGCAAGCGGCCGGGTACCGTGATCGACCATCTGCTGGTGTTTTCCTGGCGGCCGCGGGTGGGGCGCGGCTTCTTCTTGCGTGCGGAAAGCTTCTTCAACCTGGCGCGCGCGCTGGACGGCATGGCGCATGACCCCGACGGTGACGGCGAGAAGGTGTATGCGCCCTATGGCGGCCGTTCCCTGCGCACCGTCTCCCACGGCGAAAGCTTCATGGCGCTGTTCAAGAACCGCTTCAAAGGCCGCGGCCTGCTGCTGTTGGACGAGCCGGACAGTGCGCTGTCGCCGATGCAGCAGCTCCGCTTCCTGGAGTTGCTGGAGGCGTGGCGCCGGTCGGGCGAGGTGCAGGTGATCATCGCCACCCACGCGCCCATCCTGATGGCCTATCCCCACGCCCAGCTCCTGGAGATCGCCGATGCCGGCGTGGCGGAAACCGCCTTCGATGCGCTCGACCATGTGCGCATCACCCGGCGCGTGCTGAACAACCGCGAAGGCATGCTGCGCGAGCTGTTCGGCCCCGCGGATGAGCGTGGGGAAGAGGGGGACGGCCCCTACGGCGACGGCCCCTACGGCGACGGCCTGGCCGAAGCCGCGCCCGGTCCCGTCGACCGCCCCGCAGCAGCCCCTCCGCGGCGCGGGCTTGCGCGCAACCACTGACACCCGGCACAAACGGCGTCTGGTGTGGTGCGCGGGAGGGGACGCCATGGCGCAGAGCCTGAAGGACAAGCTTGAGGCGGCGATCCGCCACGAGATGGAAGCGCAAACCCGCTACATGGCGGCGGTGCAGGCCATGGTCCCGTTCGACACCGAGGGCATCGAACCGCCGCGCGAAGCCGTGGCGCGGGAAGAAGACGCCTACGCCGAGCTGCGCGACGCCCAGGCGGCCAAGCAATCGATCCTCGACGCACTGCGCCGCAAGCTGGGCCGGTAGCTCCTCCCACCCAAGACCCAGACGGCCGCCGCGCCTGACCGTCGCGCCCGGCCGTCGCGCCCGGCCCTCGCGCCCGGCCCTCGCGCCCGGCCGGTGCGCGGGCCGGCATGGCTGTGCTGCGGGGCGCTTGCTATTCGCCGCCACCGGGAGCGCGATAGATTTCGGGCGATGCATTGCGCTCCCCTGGCCCATCGCCGCACCCCATGAAGCCGATCGATCTGCTGCTGACCCTGCTGGTGGCGGTAACCTGGGGGCTCAACTTCGTCATCGCCAAGGTGGGCGTGGCGGTGATGCCGCCGATCTTCCTGGTGACGCTGCGCTTCGCCCTGGTGGCGGCCCTCCTGGTGCCCTTCGTGCGGCTGCCGCGGGGCCGCTTCGTGCCGCTGTTCGTGCTCGCCATGACGCTGGGCACGCTGCACTTCTCCTTGATGTTCTCCGCCCTCAACGCGGTCGACGCGTCCGTCGCGGCGGTGGCCATCCAGTCCCAGGTGCCGTTCGCGGCGATCCTGTCGGCGATCCTGTTCAAGGACCCGCCGGGTTGGCGGCGCGTCCTGGGCATGGTGGTGGCGATCGGCGGCGTGGCGCTGCTGGCCGGTGCGCCGTCCGGCGGGTCGGAGGTATGGGCCATCGGCGTGATCGTGCTGGCGGCCATGGTGTGGGCGGTGGCCAACGTGCAGATGACGCGGCTCGGCGGGCTCGACGGCTTCACCATCAACGGCTGGATGGCCATGTTCGCGGTGCCCATGCAGCTTGCCGCCTCGCTGGCGCTGGAGGACGGGCAGTGGCAGGCGCTCACCGGCATCTCCTGGACGGTGATCGGCGTCATCGTCTACCAGGCGGTGATGGTGGTGATCCTCGCCTACGGCATCTGGTACCGCATGCTCGGCCGCTACGGGGTGAACCAGATGATGGCCTTCACCCTGCTGGTGCCGGTGTTCGGCGTGATCTTCGGCGTGGTGCTGCTGGGCGAGCCGTTCTCGCTGACGCTGCTGGCGGGAGCGCTGCTCACCATCACCGGGGTCGGCATCATCGTGCTGCGCCGGCCGCGCCTGGCGGAAAGGCCCGGCAGTTAGGTCCATTCCCGCGATTTCGGACCCCGCCGTCCCATACGATCCCGAACCGGTGTCCCATGCCATCCCATGCCCACATCCCATGCCATCCCATGGCAGGGCGGGTTTCGATACCGTCGACAGGCCGAACTCTCTAGACTGGCACTTGGGCCAGACGATCGGATGGCCGCCTTCGGCTCCGGCCGGGGGAGGAAAGTCCGGGCTCCACGGAAACACGGTGCCGGGTAACGCCCGGCGGGGGCGACCCCAGGGACAGTGCCACAGAAAGCAAACCGCCCGGCTCCGGCCGGGCAAGGGTGAAAGGGTGCGGTAAGAGCGCACCGCGCGCCCGGCAACGGGAGCGGCACGGTAAACCCCACCGGGAGCAAGACCGAATAGGGGCGGACGGACCGTATGGTCCACGGCGGTTTCCGGCCGCCGCCCGGGTTGGTCGCGCGAGGCGTCCGGCAACGGACGTCCCAGATGAATGGTCATCCCCCGGCCGGCGACGGACGGGGACAAAACCCGGCTTACAGATCGTCTGGCCCGGCTTTCCGCGACCGAGGGGCGTACTGCGCCGCGCCGCGCCGTAGCGACGGTCGCGTATCGATGTCCCGTATCGATGTCCCGTGGCGATGTCCCGTGGCGATGTCCCGTAGCGACGTCCCATCCGCGCCCAGTCCGCACTGGCAAACACGCCGGGTTTGGCCCATGATTTCCCATGCCGGATGCTCCCGTCGGGGGCCACGGCGGCGCTATCGTCTGGTCTGACCACGCGGCACTCTGGTCGTATTGTCGCAGCAGACTCTAGAACAGACCAGAAACGAACCTGATTCGGAATCAAGATATTGTGGATAACTCTGTGAATTGGTGTGATAACTGAGTCTCGGGCTCGCGAGGTTCACATGTCGCCTGAAGTTTGGCGGCGATTTTCTTGCCAGACCAATCGAGTGGCCCGGTTTCCAATTGAAACCCATGAAGTCCCATGATATCCCGTAAACATCCGGAGAACACCGGCTGGTGGGCGGCGTGCGTCCCCACCGAACGAGAGCGCGGGAGGTTGCGGCACAGGCACGCGATCGCGCCGTTGGCGAGGGGCAGATGGGCCGGCTATTCACCTCACGGCACATCTTCAAGGTCGACAAGAAGGGTCGCGTCAGCGTTCCCGCCAGCTTCCGTGCGGTCATCCAGGGCGAGAGCGGCGGTCAGTTCATCTACCTCCGCGAGTCCCAGGGCGAGCCCGCCATCGAGGGCCTGACGCCGGCCTATCTGGAAGAGCTGGCGGCCAGCATCGAGCATCTCGACCACGGCACCGACGAGCGCGACGACGCGGAATTCGACGTCTTCACCGCCATCCACGAAGTGCGCTTCGACGACGAAGGCCGGATGATCCTGCCGGCCGCCCTGCGCGACTACGCCGACATCACCGACACCGCGGAATTCGCCGGCATGGGCCGCCGGTTCAAGATCTGGAACCCCGACGAGCTGAAGCGGCGGACCGACGAACGCCGCAAGGGCGGCAAGCGGGTGACGCTGAAGGCGCTGCCGCGCCGCGGAGAGCCGGCATGAGCGGCAGCGGCCACATCTCCGTGCTGCGCGCGGCCCTGCTGGCGGCGGTGGCGCCGGCCGACGGCGACCTGGTGGTGGACGCCACCTTCGGGCGCGGCGGCCACACCGAAGCCTTCCTCGCCGCGGCCGCCTGCCGGGTGGTGGCGGTCGACCGCGATCCCCAGGCCGTCGCCGCCGCCCAGGCGATGGCGGTCCGGTTTCCCGGCCGCCTTGAGGTGCGGCACGGCCGCTTCGGCGAACTCGACCGCCTGGTCGGGATGCCCGCCGACGGCGTCGCCTTCGACCTCGGCGTTTCCTCCCCGCAGCTCGACGACCCGGCGCGCGGCTTTTCCTTCCGGGCGGACGGGCCGCTCGACATGCGCATGGGATCGGATGGGCCGAGTGCCGCCGATCTGGTGAATGCGCTCGGCGAAGCCGATCTGGCCGCTCTCATCCGCGACCTGGGCGAAGACCGCTTTGCCCGCCGCATCGCCCGCACGCTGGTTGCCCGCCGGCCGTTCACCCGCACCGCGGAGCTGGCCGAGGCGGTGCGCGCGGCCGTACCGCCGGTGCACGACGGCATCCATCCCGCCACCCGCACCTTCCAGGCGCTGCGTATGGCGGTGAACGACGAACTGGGCGAGCTGGACCGCGGGCTCGATGCCGCCGAACGCCTGCTGAAGCCGGGCGGCCGGCTGGCGGTGATCGCCTTCCACAGCCTGGAGGACCGCACGGTCAAGCGCTTCCTCGTCGCCCGCAGCGGCTCAGAAGCGGCCCCCTCGCGCCACCAGCCCCTCGCCGATCCGGCATCCCGGCGCCAGCCCAGCTTCCGCCTGGTCGGCCGCCGTCCGGTGACGCCGGATGCCGAGGAACTGGCGGCCAACCCGCGGGCGCGGTCCGCCCGCCTGCGCGCGGCCATCCGCACCGATGCCCCGGCCTGGTCGGCGGAGGTGGCGGCATGATCCGGACCGGTTGGCTCTTGCTGCTGCTGCCGCTGGCGGTGGTCAGTGCGGCCCTCTTCTACATCAGCCAGGAGGTGCAGGACCTGCAGCGCGAGCTGGGCGGGCTCAATGGCGACATCGCCGAGGAGCGCGATTCCATCCGCGTGCTGCGCGCCGAATGGGCCTACCTCAACCGGCCGGAATGGCTGGAGGAGCTGGCCGAGGAGGCGGAGCTGGACCTGGCGCCGATCCGCGGCGGCCAGATCATCGGTTCGGTGGAAACCATCCCCATGCCGTTGCCGGACAGCCCGCGCGCGTCCGCCGCGCAGGAGGAAGCGCCGCCCTTCACCGTGGCATGGTCGGGCAGTCCGGTCACCGTGGCGGTGCTCGGCGCGCCTGCCGGCTACCAGGCGATGCCGCTGCCCATGCGCCGGCCGCCGGAAGAGCCCCCCTTGATGTTCGCCGGCATCGCCGGCCGTGCGCCGGCCGAGCCAATTGCCGTGGCGCCGGCTGCAGTGGCACCGGCTGCAGTGGCACCGGCTGCGGCAGCACCGGTTGCGGCCGCAGCGCCCGTGCCACAGCCGGTGGCCCCCGCTGCGCCCGCCCCCGCCGTTCTGCCGCCGCAACGCCCGGCCGTCCTGCCGCCGCCCATGGCGCGCCAGCCGGCCCAGGCTCCGGCCGTTGTCGTTACCCGCGCGCCGGTACCGGCTGGGCCGGCGCCGGTGGCGACCGATGCCCCGTCCGATGGTGCGCCGCTGATGCTGAGGGTCCGCCGATGAGCGACATCGCCTTGTACGGCGGCGTCCGCGCCGACAGTCGCCTGCCCCAATCCGTGCGCATGGCCAATGCGCTGGAAACCGGGCGCACGCGCCTGCTGCTGGTGGCCTTCATGTTCACCGTCGGCTTCCTGGTGGTGGCCGCCCGCCTGGTCGACGTGATGGCGATGCAGACCGCCGGCGGCACGCCCGGCGTGGTGATGGCCGGGGGAGAGGTGCTGGGCCAGCGCGCCGACATCCTCGACCGCAACGGCGTCGTCCTGGCCACCAGCGTGCCCATCGCCTCGCTGTTTGCCGATGCCAGCCTGATCGGCGACGCCGACCAGGTGGTCGACCTGCTGGCGCCGATCATCCCCGATCTCAACCAGGAGCGGGCGCGCCGGCTGCTCGCCACCGACCGCCGCTTCGTCTGGGTGCACCGCCGCCTCACGCCCTCCCAGCAGGAGCGCATCAACCGGCTCGGCATCCCCGGCCTCGACTTCGGCACGGAGCAGCGGCGCATCTATCCCCTGGGCTCGCTGATGGCCCATGTGCTGGGTGCCACCGACATCGACGGCCACGGCATCGCCGGTATCGAGAGCTCGATGGACGAGGACCTGATGAGCGGCGCCCCGGTGCGGCTGACCATCGATGTGCGCCTGCAGGAAATCCTGCGCCAGGAGCTGGCCCAGGCCATCGACGAGTTCCGCGCCATCGGCGGTGCCGGCGTGGTGATGGACGTCCGCACGGGCGAACTGCTGGCACTCGCCTCGCTGCCCGACTATGACCCCGACGAGATCGCCGATGCCGATGCCGACGCCCTGTTCAACCGGGCGACGCTGGGCATCTACGAGATGGGCTCGACCTTCAAGATCTTCACCACGGCGATGGCGCTGGACAGCGGCGCCACCACCATCGCCGGCACCTTCGATGCCACCCATCCGATCCAGGTTGGCCGCTTCACCATCAACGATTTCCACGCCCAGGCACGCTGGCTGACGGTGCCGGAGATCTTCCGCTATTCCTCCAACATCGGCTCGGTGCGCATGGCGCTGGCCGTCGGTACCGCGCGCCAGCAGGCTTACTTGCGCGCGCTCGGCCTGTTGGAGCCGGCTCCCCTGGAGCTGCCCGAAGTGGGTGCGCCGCTGGTGCCCGAGCCGTGGCGCGAGATCAACACCATGACGATCTCCTTCGGCCACGGCCTGGCAGTGAGCCCGGTGCAGCTCGTCAGCGCCGTAAGCACCGTGGTCAACGGCGGCATCCGCCACCCGGCGACCCTGGTGCCGCGCGATCCGACCTCGCTGGCCGGCGACGAGCGGGTGATCAGCGAAACGACGTCGGACCTGATGCGCCGCCTGCTGCGCCTGGTGGTCACCGACGGCACCGGCCGCAATGCCGACGCCGAAGGCTATCTGGTCGGCGGCAAGACCGGCACGGCGGAGAAGCCGTCGGGCGGCGGCTACAACAGCCACGCCCTGATTTCCTCCTTCGTCGCAGCCTTTCCCATGAACGACCCCCGTTATGTCGTGTTCATCATGCTCGATGAGCCCCATGGCAACGAGCAGACCTACGGGTATGCGACCGGCGGCTGGGTGGCGGCTCCGGCGGTGCGCCAGGTGATCGAACGCATGGGTCCGCTCTACGGCATCGCGCCGGTGGACGAGGACGCCCCGGAAATCCGCGAGGCTCTGGCCGTTCCCGGTTACGACAACGGCCACCAGCTTGCGGCGGCAACGCAATGATGGCGGCAACCCGCGATACTCCGCCCAACGGCCTCGCCGCTCGGCCATTTGCCGGGGTGCCGGGCGGCGGTGACGATGCGCACCTGGTGGCGGGGCTGGCGGGACTGACCGCGGACTCCCGTGCCGTCAAGCCGGGTTGGCTGTTCGCTGCCCTGGAAGGCCGCACGGTGGACGGCCATGCCTTCATCGGCGAGGCGGTGGCCCGCGGTGCCGCCATCGTGCTGGCGCGGCCGGGCACCGAGCTGCCGCCGGGCGCCGAAGGCGTGGACCTGATCGAGGATGTCGAGCCGCGTAGCCGCTACGCCCGCCTGGCCGCCGCCTTCTTTGGCCGCCAGCCGGACGTGGTCGCGGCCATCACCGGCACCAACGGCAAGACCTCGACCGCCCAGTTCGCCCGCCAGATCTGGCAGGCCGAAGGCTTTTCCGCCGCCAGCCTGGGCACCCTGGGGTTGACCGCGCCGGGCCTCGCCCAGGCCGGCACGCTGACCACGCCCGACCCGATGGTGCTGCACGCGGCCCTCGCCGACCTGGTGGACACCGGCGTCACCCATGCCGCCCTGGAAGCCTCCTCCCACGGGCTCGACCAGCACCGGCTGGACGGCGTCCAGGTGCGGGTGGCTGCCTTCACCAACCTGTCGCGCGACCACCTGGACTACCACGGCAGCCTGGACGCCTACTGGGCGGCCAAGCGCCGCCTGTTCGAAACCGTGCTGGCGCCGGACGGGGCGGCGGTGATCAACGCCGATGCCCGCCAGGCCGACGAGCTGGTGGGCCTGGCTGGAGCGCGCGGCCAAAGGGTCATCCGCTACGGCCTCGCCGGCCGCGAGGTGCAACTCGTCTCCACCACGCCGCAGCTCGACGGGATGCGCCTGCACCTCAAGGTGTTCGGGCGCGCCTACCAGGTGCGGTTGCCGCTGGTCGGCCTGTTCCAGGCGCAGAATGCCTGCTGCGCGCTCGGCATCGCGCTGGCGTCGGACACCGTTGAGCCTGGCTCTGCGGTGGCGGCCCTGGAGAGCCTGACGGGCGTGGCCGGCCGTCTGGAACTGGCCGCCACCCATCCCTCCGGCGCGCCGGTGTTCGTCGACTATGCCCACACGCCGGACGCCCTGGAGACCGTGCTCGCCTCCATGCGGCCGCACGTGCACCACCGCCTGGTGGTGGTGTTCGGCTGCGGCGGTGACCGCGATCGCGGCAAGCGTCCGATGATGGGGGAGGTGGCGAGCCGTCTTGCCGATCTCGCCATCGTCACCGACGACAATCCGCGCAGCGAGGACGCGGCGGCGATCCGGGCCGCGATCCTCGCCGCCGCCCCTGGGGCGGAGGAGGTGGGCGACCGCGCCCAGGCCATCCGTACCGCGATCGCCGAGCTGCACGAGGGCGACATCCTGGTGATCGCCGGCAAGGGCCACGAGCAGGGCCAGCAGGTCGGCAAGGAGATCCGCCCGTTCGACGACGTGGTGGAAGCCCGCCGCGCCATGGCGGAGGTGACGGGCCGGAGGCATCGGTCGTGATCGCCGCACCCGCACCGACTCCCCTGTGGACCTCCCAGGAAGCCGCTGCCGCCACCGACGGCACCGTCTTCGGCTCCTGGTCGGCCAGCCATGTGTCCATCGACAGCCGCGCGGTGGCCGCGGGCGACCTGTTCGTCGCCCTCTGCGGCCCCAACCACGACGGTCACGACTATGTCGCCAAGGCCCTCAAGGCAGGTGCCGCCGCGGCCATGGTCAAGCGCCGGCCGGCCGGGCTGGCCGCCGATGCGCCGCTTCTGGAGGTGCCCGACACGCTGGCGGGGCTGACGGCCCTTGGCCGCTACGCCCGCCTGCGCAGTGCCGCCCAGGTGATCGGCGTCACCGGCTCCGTCGGCAAGACCGGCACCAAGGAGATGCTGGCCCAGGCACTGGCGACCCAAGGGCCGACCTTCGCCACCATCGGCAACCTCAACAACCACATCGGCGTGCCCCTGACGCTCGCCCGCATGCCCGCCGCCACCCTCTACGCGGTGGTGGAGATGGGCATGAACCACGCGGGCGAGATCCGGCCGCTGTCGCGTCTCGCCGCCCCCCACGTGGCGGTGATCACCACGGTGACCGACGCGCATCTGGAGAACTTCCGCGACATCGGCGGCATCGCCGACGCCAAGGCGGAGATCTTCGAGGGCATGGAGCCCTCCGGTACCGCCGTGCTCAACCGCGAGGACAGCCAGTTTGCCCGCCTGCTGGCCCATGCCCGTACCGCCGGGATCGGGCGCATCTGGACCTTCGGGCGCCACCAAAGCTGCGATGCGCGGCTGCTGGACGCTTCCGTCCACGCCACGTGCTCGGCCGTGCATGCGGCGATCCGCGGCGAGGTGATCTCCTATTCGCTGTCGGTGCCGGGACAGCATTGGGTGATGAACTCCCTGGCGGTGCTCCTGGCGGTGCGCGCGGTGGGCGGCGACATCACCCAGGCGGCGCGCATGCTCTCCACCTTGCGCGCACCGGCCGGCCGCGGGGCGCGGCGCAAGGTGGTGCGGGCGGACGGGACCGCCTTCCTGGTGATCGACGAGAGCTACAACGCCAGTCCCGCGGCGGTACGCGCAGCACTGTCGGTGCTGGCGTCGAGCCCGGTCGGCAAGGGTGGGCGGCGGGTGCTGGTACTGGGCGACATGCTGGAGCTGGGCGAAGATGCGCCGCGGCTGCATGCCGACCTGGCCGCGGCAGTGGATGCGGCCAAGGTCGACCGGGTGCACGCCTGCGGGCGGCTGTGCCGCCACCTCTACGACGCCCTGCCCGAGGCGGTGCGCGGCACCTGGGCTGGGGACTCCGGCGCGCTCACCCAAGCCGTGCTGGACGACGTGGCGGCGGGCGACGTGGTCCTGGTCAAGGGCTCGCTGGGCAGCCGTATGAAACCCATCGTGGAGGCGCTCTACGCCCTCGACACCTCCCAGGCTGCCGGCGGCGGCAGCTCCAAGGCGGCGTCGTGCAGATCGTCCTTCGATGCGGTGCGGTCGGCCCGTGCGGCGAACGACGGCTAGGGAGGCGCGGCATGTTCCAGTGGCTCCTGGCCCCGCTCGGCGAAGACGTCATCTTCTTCAACCTGTTCAACTACATCACGTTCCGCACCGCAGGGGCGCTGCTGACCGGGCTGGTGATCGCCTTTGCCATGGGGCCCAGGCTGATCCGCTGGCTGCGCGCCAAGCAGGGCGCCGGCCAGCCGATCCGCGAGGATGGGCCGGAGGCGCATTTCGCCAAGCGCGGCACGCCCACCATGGGCGGGTTGATGATCCTCATGGGCATCGCCTTCGCCGTCCTGCTGTGGGCCGACTTGTCCAACGCCTATGTGTGGATCGTGCTGCTGGTCACCGTCGGCTTTGGCACGGTGGGGCTGGCCGACGACTACCTGAAGCTCACCAAGCGCAACACCCGCGGCCTGCCGGGCAAGGTGAAGCTGGCGGGCCAGACCGGCATCGCCGCACTCGGTGTGATCTGCTTCATGGCGGTGACGCCGGAACCGCTGGCCGGCGGGCTCGCCATTCCTTTCGTCAAGGACCTGCTGGTGCCGCTGGGACTGGCGATCCTGCCCTTCGGCGTGTTCGTCATCGTCGGTGCGTCCAACGCCGTCAACCTGACCGACGGGCTCGACGGCCTGGCCATCGTGCCGGTGATGATCGCCGCCGCCTGCTTCGGCTTCATCAGCTACGTCGCCGGCAACATCATCTTTGCCGACTACCTGCAGATCCACCACGTGCCGGGCTCCGGCGAGCTGTCGGTGTTCTGCGGGGCGCTGATCGGCGGCGGGCTGGGGTTCCTGTGGTTCAACGCACCGCCGGCCATGGTGTTCATGGGCGACACCGGCTCGCTCTCCATGGGGGGTGCACTGGGCGCCATCGCCGTGGTCACCAAGCACGAGCTGGTGCTGGCCATCGTCGGCGGGCTGTTCGTGCTGGAGACGATCTCGGTGATCGTCCAGGTGCTGTCCTACAAGCTCACCGGCAAGCGGGTGTTCCGCATGGCGCCGCTGCACCACCACTTCGAAAAGAAGGGGTGGGCGGAGCCCACCATCGTCATCCGCTTCTGGATCATCGCCGTCATCCTGGCGCTGATCGGCCTCAGCACCTTGAAGCTGAGGTGACGGCCATGATCGACCTCACCCACCTCAGGGGACGGACGGTGGCGGTGCTGGGCCTCGGCAAGTCCGGGCTGGCGACCGTGGAAGCGCTGGTCGGCGGCGGTGCCACGGCGCTGGCCTGGGACGACAAGGAAGGCCCGCGCCAGAAGGCGGCCGACCTGGGCGCGGACATCGCCGACCTGGCCGATCCCGCCACCGCGATTACTGGGATCGACCGGCTGGTGCTGTCGCCCGGCGTGCCGCGCAGCCACCCGGTACCGCACCCCGTGGTGGCGCGCCTGGCCGAGGCCGGCACCCCCATCGAGATCGATATCGACCTGTTGGCCGAAGCCCGGCCCGAGGCGCGCTATCTGGGCATCACCGGCACCAACGGCAAGTCCACCACCACGGCCTTGGTGGGCCACATCCTGGCGGAAGCCGGCGTGCCGGTGGCGGTGGGCGGCAATCTGGGTCCGCCGGCGCTTGGCCTGGAGCCCATGGGGGCCGACGGCTGGTACGTGCTGGAGCTGAGCTCCTACCAGCTCGAAACCGTGGCGCGGCCGCGCTGGTCGGTGGCCGTGCTGCTCAACATCTCGCCCGACCACCTCGACCGCTATCCCGGCATGATGGCCTATGTGACGGCCAAGACCCGGATCTTCGAGGCGCTGGCCAACGGCGGCACCTCCATCGTCGGCATCGACGACGATTGGGCGAGTGCGGTCTACTACTACGAGACCGTGCAGCATCCCGGCCACGCCGTGCCGGTGAGCGTCGACACCGCCCTGAAGCAGGGTGTCTGGGTGGTCGAAGGCGTCCTGGTGGACGCGCTCGACGGCGCCTGGACCGAGGTGCTGGACCTCGCCGAAGCGACCGCCCTGCCGGGCGTGCACAATTGGCAGAATGCCGCCGCCGCCTATGCCGCGGCCCGCTCCGCAGGGGTGGCGACCGAGGCCATCGTCGCGGCCATCAAGAGCTTTCCCGGGCTGCCCCACCGCCAGGAGCGGGTGGCGGAGATCGGCGGCATCGCCTTCGTCAACGATAGCAAGGCCACCAACCCCGACGCCGCGGTGCGGGCACTCGCCTGCTACCGGCCGATCTACTGGATCGCCGGCGGCAAGCCGAAGCCGGGCGGGCTGGGGCCGATCCACCAGGAGCTGGACCGCGTCGCCGCGGCCTTCCTGATCGGCGAGGCCGAAGCGGCCATGGCCGAAGAACTGGCCGGCAAGGTGCCGGTGGTGCGCTGCGGCACGCTGGACCGTGCCGTCGCCGCGGCGGCCGGGCAGGCCCGCGCCGACGCCCAGCCGGGTGCGACGGTGCTGCTGTCGCCCGCCTGCGCCTCGTTCGACCAGTTCGCCAATTTCGAGGCCCGCGGTGCCGCCTTCGCGGAGCTGGTGCGCGGCCTTGCAGACCAAGGTGGCGGTGGCACGGCTGCGGCAGGAGGCGCCCCATGATCGGTGTAGCCCGCACGGATCCCACGGTGATCGGCCGCTGGTGGTGGACCGTCGACCGCTGGAGCCTCGGTGCCGTCGGCCTGTTGATCGTGCTCGGCGCCATCCTGGTGGCCGCCGCCAGCCCGCCCGTCGCCCATCGCCTGGGGCTCGGCGAATTCCACTTCGTCCAGCGCCACCTCACCATGTTGGTGCCGGCCATTGCCATCCTGGTGGCCAGTTCGCTGATGTCGGTGCAGATGATCCGCCGCGCCGGCCTGGTGATGCTGGTCCTCAGCCTTCTCGGGGTGGCCGCCACCCTGGTGGTGGGAACGGAGATCAAGGGCGCCACCCGCTGGATCTCGCTGCCCGGCCTGTCGTTGCAGCCTTCGGAGTTCCTCAAGCCTGCCTTTGCGGTGATCGCCGCCTGGCTGTTCGCCACCCGTTACGCCCGCAACGATTTTCCCGGCAACCTGATGGCGACGGTGCTGTGGCTCCTCTCCACCGCCCTGCTGCTGCTGCAGCCCGACCTCGGCATGGTGGTGGTGCTGTTCATCATCTGGGGCGTGCAGTTTTTCCTGGCCGGCCTGCCCATGCTCTTGGTGGTGGCGCTGGTGGCCCTGGCGGTGTTCGGCGGCGTCGGCTCCTATTTTGCGTTCGACCATGTGTCGAGCCGCATCGACCGCTTCCTCGATCCCACCGCCGGCGACAACTACCAGATCGAACGCTCGCTGGAGGCGTTCCAGGCCGGCGGGCTGTTCGGCGTCGGCCCCGGCGAAGGCGTGATCAAGCGGGCGCTGCCCGATGCCCATGCCGACTTCATCTTCGCCGTCGCCGGCGAGGAATTCGGGCTGCTGTGGTGCCTGCTGATGGTGGCGCTGTTCGGCTTCGTGGTGCTGCGCGCCTGCGCCCGCCTGGCCCACAGCCGCGACCTGTTCGTGGTGCTGGCCGGGGCCGGGCTGGTGACCATGATCGCCGCCCAGGCGCTGATCAACATGGGCTCCACCCTCCACCTCATCCCCACAAAGGGCATGACGCTGCCCTTCATCAGCTACGGCGGCTCCTCGCTGCTGGCGACCGCGTTCGCCACCGGGATGCTGCTGGCGCTCACCCGCAAAGGACCCGACCACGGAGGCCTGGCATGACCGGCAGCGCGCGCATCGCCGACGAGTGTCCGGTGGTGCTGGCCGCCGGGGGCACCGGCGGCCACATGTTCCCCGCCGAGGCGCTGGCCCGCGAACTGGTGGGCCGCGGCGTCCGCGTGGTGCTGCTGACCGACCGGCGCGGCCAGGCCTTCGGCGGCGACCTGGCCGATGTCCGCGTCTATCGCGTGCGCGCCGGGGCGCCAGTGGGGGGGGTGGTGCGCAAGGCCCGCGCGGCGGTCGACATGCTGCTGGGCTACGGCGAGGCCCGTGCCATCCTGCGGGCACTCAATCCCGCCGCGGTGGTCGGCTTCGGCGGCTACCCCTCGGTGCCCACTGTGTTTGCCGCGTCGCGCCTCAGGCTGCCCCTGGTGCTGCACGAGCAGAACGCGGTGCTGGGCCGCGCCAACCGGCTGTTCGCCAAGAAGGCCACCGCCATCGCCACGGCGTTCCCGGAGCTGCAGCGCCTGTCCGGTGCGGATCCGCGCGTGGTGGTGATGACCGGCAACCCGGTGCGCCGGCCCATCGCCGCCCTCGCCGGCACACCCTATGTGCCGCCCGAGCCCGGCCAGCCGGTGCGCCTGCTGGTCACCGGCGGCAGCCAGGGCGCCAAGGTGTTCAGCGAACTCGTGCCGGCCGCCCTTGCCCAGTTGCCCGACAGCGTGCGGTCACGCCTCAAGGTCAGCCAACAGAGCCGCCGCGAACTGCTGGATCAGACCCGCCGGGCGCTCGCCAACGCCAACGTCGAGGCCGAGGTGCTGGACTTCTTCACCGACATGCCGGTGCGGCTGGCCACGGCGCATCTGGTGATCTGCCGGTCCGGCGCCTCCACGGTGGCGGAGCTGGCGGCTGCCGGCCGTCCGGCCATCCTGGTGCCGTTCCCCCACGCCATGGACGACCACCAAAGTGCCAATGCCGCCGCCATGGAAGCGGCGGGCGGCGGCTGGATGCTGCCCCAGGCGACGCTGGATGCCGGCGCCCTCGCCCACCGCATCGAACGCCTGATCGATCGGCCGGAACTGCTGGCCCGGGCGGCGGAGGCGGCGCGCAGCCTGGCGCCGGGCGATGCCGCGGCGGCACTCGCCGACCTGGTGCTGCGCATTGCCGGGCGCAACGGCAACGGTGCGTCTGCCCACGGCGAGGACCTGGCACGGGAGGCGGCCGAATGAGGGAGATGCCGCTCGACATCGGCACGCTGCATTTCGTCGGCATCGGCGGCATCGGCATGAGCGGGATCGCCGAGATCCTGCACAATCTCGGCTACGCGGTGCGCGGCTCGGACATTTCGGACGGCGGCAATGTGCGCCGCCTGCGCGACATCGGCATCGACGTGGTGGTGGGCCACCAGGCCGCCAACGTGGCCGGTGCGGCCGTGGTGGTGGTGTCCACCGCGGTGAAGAACAACAACCCCGAGGTGATGGCCGCGCGCGCCGCCTTCATTCCCGTGGTGCGGCGGGCGGAGATGCTGGCCGAGCTGATGCGCCTGAAATGGTCCATCGCGGTGGCCGGCACCCACGGCAAGACGACGACGACCTCGCTGATCGCAGCCTTGCTGGACGGGGCCGGCATCGATCCCACCGTGATCAACGGCGGCATCATCAACGCCTACGGCACCAATGCGCGCCTCGGCGCCGGCGACTGGATGGTGGTGGAAGCCGACGAGAGCGACGGCACCTTCACCCGCCTGCCCGCCACCATCGCGGTGGTGACCAACATCGATCCCGAGCACCTCGACCACTACGGCAGCTTCGACAAGCTGCGCGCCGCCTTCGAGCAGTTCGTCACCAACACGCCCTTCTACGGCTTCGCCACCATGTGCATCGACCATCCGGAGGTGCAGGCGATGATCCCGCGCGTGCTGGATCGCCGCATCGTCACCTACGGCTTCAGCCCCCAGGCCGATGTGCGGGCGATCAACGTGGAGGGCTCGGCCGACGGCTCCAGCTTCGATGTGGTGATCACCCGCCGGCCCGGGGGCGAGACCGAGCACCTCGACCGGCTGGTGGTGCCCATGCTGGGCAACCACAACGTCCAGAACACGCTGGCCGCCATCGCCGTGGCCACCGAAATGGGCCTCGATCCCGCCACCTTGCGGGACACCCTGGCGCGCTTCCGCGGCGTCAAGCGGCGCTTCACCCAGACCGGCATCGCCGACGGCGTGGCCGTGATCGACGACTACGGCCATCACCCGGTGGAAATCGCCGCGGTGCTGAAGGCCGCGCGCACCCGCGTCGGCGCCAGCAACCGGGTGATCGCCGTGGTGCAGCCCCACCGCTACACCCGCCTGCGCGACCTCTTCGAAGAGTTCTGCACCTGCTTCAACGACGCCGATGCGGTGATCGTCGCCGATGTCTACGCAGCCGGCGAGGCGCCCATCGAAGGGGTGACGCGCGACGGCCTGGTGGAGGGCCTGCGCAACCGCGGCCACCGCCTGGTGATGCCGCTGGCCGAACCGGCCCTGCTGCCCCGCCTGGTGGCCCAGTTCGCCAAGCCGGGTGACATCGTGGTGTGCCTCGGTGCCGGCTCCATCACCCAATGGGCGCAGAGCCTGCCTGGCCAACTCGCCGCCTTGTCGGCCAAGCGCGGCGGGACTGCCGGTACCACCGGAACGGCGGGGAGGGGGCGGTGACGATGGCCGCGGTCTCCCTTTCCCCCGGTGACGGGCTGCTGGCGCGGCTGCCGGCGGTGCGCGGCCGGCTGACGGCCGATGCTCCCCTCGGCAAGACCACCTGGTTTCGCGTCGGCGGGCCGGCGGAAGTGCTGTTCCGCCCGGCCGACCGGGAGGATCTGGCGGCGTTCCTCGCCGGCTGTCCGGCCGATGTGCCGGTTACGGTCATCGGCGTTGCCTCCAACCTGCTGGTGCGCGACGGCGGCGTACCGGGCGTGGTGATCCGCCTGGGCCGCGGCATTGCCGACATCGTGCCCGATGCTGCCGCCGGCCGGGTGACGGCGGGCGCGGCAGCGCTCGACGTCAACGTCGCCAAGGTGGCGCGCGACGCCGGGCTGGCCGGCCTGGAGTTCCTCGCCGGCATCCCCGGCACCATCGGCGGGGCCGTGCGCATGAACGCCGGCGCCTACGGCGGCGAGGTGGTGCAGGTGCTGGAGTGGGCGGAGGTGGTGGACCGCGCCGGGCAGGTGTCCCGCCGCAGCACCGCCCAGCTCGGCCTTTCCTACCGCCATTCCGACCTGGTCGACGGCGAGGTGGTGACGGCGGCCCTGTTCCGTGCCGAGCCCGGCCAGCGGGAGGAGATCGGCGCCCGCATCGTGCAGATCACCGAGGCGCGCGGGGCCACCCAGCCGATCCGTTCGCGTACCGGCGGATCCACCTTCGCCAACCCGCCGGGCGAGAAGGCCTGGGCGTTGATCGACCGGGCGGGCTGCCGCGGCCTCAGGCTCGGCGGTGCCCAGGTGTCCGAGCAGCACACCAATTTCCTCATCAACACCGGCGACGCCACCGCCGCCGAGCTGGAAGCGCTGGGCGAGGAGGTGCGCCGCCGCGTGCGCGAGATGTCGGGCATCGAGCTGCGCTGGGAGATCCGCCGCATTGGCGTTGCAGCCGACTCGAAGGGGGAAATCGATGGTTGATCCCCTTCACGTCGCCGTCCTGATGGGCGGCTGGTCGTCGGAACGCAGGGTCAGCCTGGTGTCCGGGGCGGCCTGCGCGCAAGCGTTGCGCGCCGGCGGTTTCCGGGTCACCGAGATCGATATGGACAGGCCCGATCTGGCCGCATTGCTGGCGGCCCTGACGCCGGCTCCCGACGTGGTGTTCAACGCGCTCCACGGCCGCGGCGGCGAGGACGGCGTGATTCAGGGCGCGCTGGAGCTGATGGGCGTGCCCTACACCCACTCCGGCGTGGTCGCATCGGCCATCGCCATGGACAAGCCGCTGACCAAGGCGGTGATGTCGTCGGTCGGCATGCGGGTGCCCGACGGCAAGGTGGTGCCGGCGGCCGAGGCGGCGGTGCGCCATCCGATGGAGCCGCCCTACGTGGTGAAGCCGGCGGACGAGGGCTCCTCGGTCGGCGTCCATCTGGTGCTGGAAGGCTCCAACGCCGTCGGCGTGCCGGAACTGGCCGGCAAGGACGGCCGCGTGCTGGTGGAGCGCTACATCCCCGGCAAGGAGCTGACCGTCGGCGTCATGGGCGACCGCGCGCTCGCCGTGACCGAGGTGCGCTACGACCACGGCTTCTTCGACTACGACGCCAAATACGTGGCCGGCCACGCCACCCATGTGCTGCCGGCCGACGTGCCGGCGGAGATCCTTGAGCGGGTGATGGACTGGGCGCTGCTCGCCCACACCACGCTGGGCTGTGCGGGGATCTCGCGCAGCGACTTCCGCTGGGACGACCGCGACGGCGTCGACGGCGTGCACTTCCTGGAGGTGAACACCCAGCCGGGCTTTACGCCGATCTCGCTGGTGCCCGAGCAGGCCGCCCATCTGGGCATCGGCTTCGGCGAGCTTTGCCGCTGGCTGGTGGAGGAGGCGCAATGTCGACATTGAGCGCGCCCCCCCGCGAAACCGCACGGCGCCGCCGGCCGGCCGCCGAAGCTCCCCAGCGGCGGCGCAGCCAGGTGCCGGCGCGGCGCGCTGGCTGGTGGCGGCGGATGCGCGGCTCGGCGCGGCCGGCGCTGCTGGCATTGCTGGTGGCGGGGGCCATCGGCGCGGTCGCCGTGGCGTGGACGAGCGGCTGGGCGGAAGCCCGCTATACCGCCGCGGTGGACGGCCTGGTGGACACCACCGCCGCCCTCGGCCTCAGGGTGGAGGAGGTGATGGTGGCCGGCTGGCAGCAGACCAGCCGCGACGACCTGGAGCGGGCCGTCGGCGTGGTGCGCGGCGATCCCATCCTCACTTTCGATCCCGAAGCCGCCCGCTTGCGCCTGCTGGAAATCCCCTGGGTGGCCACCGCGCGGGTGGAACGCCGCCTGCCCGACGCCATCCACGTACAGCTCACCGAGCGCCGGCCGCTGGCCCTGTGGCAGCTCGACCACCGCCTCCACCTGATCGCCGAGGACGGCGTCGTGCTGGCGACGGACAACCTCGGCCAATGGTCCGCCCTGCCGCTGGTGGTGGGCCAGGACGCCCCGCGCTATGCCGGCGAGCTGCTGCGCCACCTGCGCGCCGTGCCGACCATCGGTGGGCGCGTCGCCGCGTCCATCCGGGTGGGGGGCCGCCGCTGGGACCTGCAGATGGACAACGGTGTACGCGTACGCCTCCCGGAAGCCGGAATCCGCCGCGCGCTGACCCGCTTGGCCGACATCGAAGAGCACGATCGGGTGATCGACCGGGACATCCTGGCGATCGATCTGAGGCTGGACGACCGCATGGTCATCCAGGCCACTCCCAACGCCATCGAGCGCCGCCACCTGCCCGAGGAAGACACCTGATGGGCCGGAGCGACCATAGCAAGGACGTAGGCTGACCATGGGCTACGCGGGACCCAAACGCATTCGCCATCGGCCGCGCGGCGACATCCTCGCGGCGGTCGACGTGGGCACCACCAAGATCGTGTGCTTCGTAACCCGTGTCGGCGAGGGCGGCGCGCCCAAGATCATCGGCATCGGCCACCAGGCGAGCCGCGGCCTGCGCAATGGCGCCGTGATCGACATGGAAGCGGCCACCGGCGCCATCGGCGAAGCGGTGGCGGCGGCCGAAAAGATGGCCGGCGAGCAGATCGACCGCGTGCTGGTGTCGATGGCCGGCGGCTTCCCCGCCTCGCAGACCCTGGTCAACGAGGTGGCGGTGCCGGGCCACCAGATCGGCGAATCCGACGTGCGCCACGCGCTGCGCCACCAGACGTTGAGCCGCCTGGCGCCGGACAGCACCATCGTGCACGCCGTGCCCATCGGCTACGCGGTGGACGGCAGCCGCGGGGCCGCCGATCCCACCGGCATGTTCGCCGAGCGCCTGGGCGTCGACCTCCACCTGGTCACCGCCCAGACCGGGGCCATGCGCAACCTCGCCACCTGCATCCACAACTGCCACCTGGAGATCGAAGCCTTCGCCGTAGCGCCCTACGCCGCGGCCCTGGCCTCGCTGGTGGAAGACGAGATGCAGCTCGGGTCGTGCTGCGTCGACCTCGGCGGCGGCACCACCGGCGTCAGCGTCTTCTACGAAGGCAAGCTGGTGTTCTGCGACGTGGTGCCGGTGGGCGGCAGCCACATCACCGTCGACGTGGCACGCGGCCTGACGACGCCGCTGCACGCCGCGGAGCGCATGAAGACGCTGCACGGCAACGCCATCGGCAGCCCCGCCGACGATCGCGAGATGATCGACGTGCCCCAGGTGGGCGAGAGCGAGCCCTCGCAGGTGAGCCAGGTGCCCAAGAGCTTGCTCACCGGGATCATCGAACCGCGGGTGGAAGAGATCTTCGAGCTGGTGCGCGGCCGGCTGGAGGCGAGCGGCTTCGACCGCATCGCCGGCCGCCGCTTCGTGCTCACCGGCGGCACCAGCCAGCTCCAGGGCATGCGCGAGCTGGCGGCCCGGGTTCTCGACAAGCAGGTGCGGCTGAGCCGCCCCGCCGGGCTGCCGGGCCTGGCGGCGGCGACCGGCGGCCCCGCCTTCGCGGCAGCCATCGGGCTTCTCGCCTATGCCGACCGCCATGTCGAGGAACGCGGCCTGGTGGACGACATCCAAGACGAGCCGGCCAGTGGGCTCCTGGGCCGGATCGGCGAATGGCTGAGGGACTACTTCTGAGGCCGGCCGCGGACCATCCGAAACCAACGCGTAGCCAAGAAGACCTGCGTAACGACGAGCGAGCGACGAGAGCGAACAGAGGGAAACCCAATATGATCAATATCAGCGTACCGGATTCCGAAGGCCAGTTGACGCCGCGCATCACGGTCGTGGGCGTCGGTGGCGCCGGCGGCAATGCCGTCAACAACATGATCCGCTCCAACCTGGAAGGCGTGGACTTCCTGGTGTGCAACACCGACGCCCAGGCGCTGCGGGGATCCAATGCCGAGCGCAAGCTGCGCCTCGGCGTCGGCATCACCCAGGGCCTCGGTGCCGGCGCCAGCCCCGATGTGGGCAAGCATGCCGCGGAGGATGCCATCGACGAGCTGGTGCAGGCCCTGGAGGGCTCGCACATGGTGTTCATCACCGCCGGCATGGGCGGCGGTACGGGCACCGGCGCCAGCCCGGTGATCGCGCGGGTCGCCCGCGAGATGGACATGCTGACGGTCGGCGTGGTGACCAAGCCCTTCCACTTCGAAGGTGCGCACCGCATGCGCGTCGCCGAAGCGGGGCTGAAGGAACTGCAGCAGTATGTCGACACCCTGATCGTCATCCCCAACCAGAACCTGTTCCGCATCGCCAACGAGAAGACGACCTTCGCGGACGCCTTCAAGATGGCCGATGACGTGCTGCACTCCGGCGTGCGCGGGGTGACCGACCTGATGGTGATGCCGGGCCTCATCAACCTCGACTTCGCGGACATCCGCGCCGTCATGGGTGAGATGGGCAAGGCCATGATGGGCACCGGCGAGGCCGAAGGCGAACGCCGCTCCATCAGCGCTGCGGAAGCGGCGATCAGCAATCCGCTGCTCGACGACGTGTCGATGAAGGGCGCGCGCGGCGTGCTCATCAACATCACCGGCGGGCCGGACATGACCTTGTACGAGGTCGACGAGGCGGCCAACCGCATCCGCGACGAGGTCGACCCCGACGCCAACATCATCTTCGGATCGACCTTCGACGAGAGCATGGAGGGCAAGGTCCGTGTTTCTGTTGTGGCCACCGGCATCGATGTCGAAGACGCCCTGATGGGGCGGCCCCGGCTGGTGACGACGCCCCCGGCCGACCAGCCGCGGACGATGCCGGTGAAGGAGCAGGCCGCGCCCCAGCCGGCGGCCCAGCACCACCAGGAGGTCGCCACCGCGGAGTTCCAGGACGAGCAGACGGTGTTCGCCGAAGCTCCGGTGCAGGCGCCGGTTCAGCCGCAGCCCCAGCCGCGGCCCCAGGCCCAGGTGCGGCCCCAGGCCCAGGTGCGGCCCCAGCCCCACGCGGAGCCGGCGGTGGCCGCCCGTCCGGCCACCCAGCCGCCCCAGGCGGAACGCCGGCAGGACACCTTCATCCCGCCGGAACCGGCCCAGCCGGCACGTCCGCAGGGCAACCCGCACGGCCGCAGCGGTATCTTCGGCATTCCCAACCTGGGCGGTACCCCCGGCCAGCGGGACGACCGCAGCCTGCTGCAGCGGGTGACCCACAGCGTCTCGCGCCAGCGCGGCGAAGAGCAGGCCGAACCGCGCACCCAGCCGCCGGCGGCCCAGGCCAAGGCTGCGGCAGCACAGCCGCGTGACCCGGCCCCGCAGCAGTCGCGGCTCGCCGCCACCGATCCGGTGGCCCGGCCCGCCCTGCCGCCCCATGACGACGAGGCGCTGAACATCCCGGCGTTCCTGCGTCGCCAGGCCAACTGACGGCAGGGTTCCCCCTCTGCCGGTCTCGCTCGCGAAACCGGGTACTGCGACCGTTGCCCAGCGGTCGCAGTACCCGGCGCGGCGCGGAGGGAACGTGCGATGCGGTCGCGGTGCCAAAGGTGCCCGGTCGACACAGTCCGAAACAAAGAGTGATTCGGGCCGGCGCCGGCTGAGCCTGTACCAACGCATGTGCGGGAGCATCGACCACCCATGGATGGACGAATCAGCATGTTCGAACGGCTGGATATGGCACAGCGCACGCTCAACGCCCCGGTGGCGTGTTCGGGCGTGGGCCTGCATTCGGGCAAGTCGGTCCGGATGCGGCTGCTGCCGGGCGAACTGAACAGCGGCATCGTGTTTGTGCGCGCCGACCTGGCGCAGCACCAGGCGGTGATCCCGGCCCTGTGGGACCGGGTGACCGACACCACCTTGTGCACGGTGCTCGACAACGCCAAGGGCGCCTCGGTGGCGACCGTGGAGCACCTGATGGCGGCCCTGCGGGGCTGCGGCGTCGACAACGCCGTGATCGAACTGGACGGCCCTGAAGTGCCGGCCATGGACGGCTCGGCCGACCCCTTCGTGCGCCTCATCGACGGCATCGGCACGGTGGCCCAGCCGGGCAGCCGGCGGGCCATCCGGGTGTTGCGTCCGATCAGCGTGGGCGACGAGACGCGCGGCGCCAGCCTGTCGCCGGCACTCGGCAGCTCGTATTCCATGGAGCTGGATTTTCCCGGCCAGTCGATGGCCCGCCAGGAAGGCACCGTGCGGCTCGATGCCGAAGCCTTCCGCGAGGAGGTGGCGCGGGCGCGCACCTTCGGCTTCCTCGCCGAGGTCGACGAGCTGCGCCGCCGCGGCTTCGCGCTCGGCGGCACGCTGGACAACGCCATCGTCATGGACGGTCGGCGGGTGATGAACGACGGCGGCTTGCGCTACGAGGACGAGCTGGTGCGCCACAAGCTGTTGGACGCCATCGGCGATCTCTACCTGGCCGGCATGCCGATCATCGGGCATTTCCACGGCTGGCGCTCGGGCCATGCGGTGAACAACGCGCTGCTGCGCGCCCTGTTCGAGGACGACACCGCCTGGGTGTTCGACACGCCGCTCGCGCCCGCAGACTGGATGGCCGGCTACCGTTCGGGCCTGCAGGCCGGCGGCCACCTTCGTTTCGCCTAGATCCTCAGCCGATATCGGTGCTCGGGGGGTGGCCGGTGCGCGCTTGCGCAGGCTGCGCGATGGCGTGATATACCGGTGCGCGAACGGCCCATGCGGGTCTGCGGCCCGCGGGCCCGTGCCCCATGGGTCTTCGGCCCACCGGTCTTCAGGACGACAGGACGGCAGGACGGCGATGCGACGGAGCGTTGGTTTGGCGGAATGGCTGCGGATCGCCGCGGTGGCGGCGTCGGTCGGCGCGCTGGCCGCCTGTTCCAGCGACGAGACGGATCCCGAGGTGTTCGTCGAGCGGCCGGCCGACGTGATCTATCTGGAAGCCGCCCAGACGCTGGAGAACGAAGAGTTCACAGAGGCCGCCACCCTGTTCGACGAGGTGGAGCGCCAGCACCCCTATTCGCCCTGGGCCACGCGCGCCCAGTTGATGGCCGCCTACGCCCACTACCTGGACCTGGACTACGACCAGGCGATCCTGGCGCTCAACCGCTTCATCCGCCTGCACCCGGGCAACGAGGAGGTGGACTACGCCTACTACCTCAGGGCGCTCAGCTACTACGAGCAGATCTCCGACGTGGAGCGCGACCAGGAGATGACGCGCCGGGCGCTGGATGCGCTGGACGAGGTGGTCACCCTGTTCCCCGATACCGACTACGCCCGCGACGCCCGCCTGAAGCGCGACCTGACGCTCGACCAGCTCGCCGGCCAGAACATGACCATCGGCCGCTGGTACCTGCGCCAGAGCTACTACCAGGCCGCCATCAACCGCTTCAACACGGTGATCCAGGACTACCAGACCACCACCCACGTGCCGGAAGCCCTGCACCGCCTGGTGGAAGCCTATGTGGCGCTGGGCCTGCGCGACCAGGCCCAGGCGGCGGCCGCGGTGCTGGGCTACAACTACCCCGGCAGCGAGTGGTATCTGGATAGCTACGCCCTGCTGGTCGACGAAGGCATCCGCCCGGTGGAGAACGATGCCGGCTTCGTCGAGCGGGCCATGGACTGGCTGTTCTGACGCCGGCCACCATGCTGGCCGGGCTGACCATCCGCAACGTCGTCCTGATCGAAAGCCTGTCCCTGGACTTCGCCGCCGGGCTGTGCGCGCTGACCGGTGAGACGGGCTCGGGCAAGTCGATCCTCCTGGATGCCCTGGGCCTGGCGCTCGGCACGCGGGCCGATGCCCTGCTGGTGGGGGCGGCGGATGCCCAGGCGATGGTGACCGCCGAGTTCGACCTGCCGGCCAACCACCGTGTTTTCGCCCTGCTGGCCGACCAGGAGATGGCGGCCGAACCGCCGCTCGTCCTGCGCCGCACCTTGAGCCGCGACGGCCGCAGCCGTGCCCATGTCAACGACCAGCCGGTGTCGATCGGCCTGCTCAGGCAGGTCGGCCAGACGCTGGTGGAGGTGCACGGCCAGTTCGACACCCACGGCCTGCTCAACCCGGCAACCCACCGCGGCCTGCTCGATGCCCATGCCGGGCACGCTTCGCTGCTGGCTGCCTGCAGCAGCATTTGGGCCACATGGCAGGCGGCGGAACTGGCCCTGTCGGAGGCCCGGCAAGCGGCCGAGCGCGCCCGCAGCGAGGAGGAATTCCTGCGCCACGCGGTGCACGAGCTTGACGCTCTGGCGCCGCAGCCGGGGGAGGATGCGCGGCTTGCCGATCTGCGCGCCATGCTGATGAACCGCGAGAAGCTGGTGGCCGCCATCGAAGCCGCCCAGGATGCGCTCGGCGGCGATGCCGGGGCGGCACGGGCGCTCGGCCAGGCCCAGCGAGCGCTGGCCCGCATCGCCGACAGTGCTGGCGACCGGCTGGCCCATGTGCTCGACGCGCTCGACCGCGCGGTGGCGGAAACCGAAGACGGGATGGAGCAGCTCCAGCGGGCCGCCGCCGACCTGGACCTCGACCCCGGTGAGCTGGAACGGCTGGAAGAGCGGCTGTTTGCGCTTCGGGCACTGGCCCGCAAGCACGGCGTGGCGGTGGACGAGTTGGCGGAGCTGCGCAGCGGCATGGCCGAGCGCCTGGCGCTGATCGAGGACACCGGCCACCGCATCGACCGGCTGGTGCGCGAGGCCGCCCAGACGCGCCGCGACTACGAGGCCGCCGCGGTCGCACTCACCGCCGCACGGCGCATCGCCGCGGCGGAGCTGGACCAGGCGATCGCCCGCGAGTTGGGACCGCTGAAGCTGGACAAGGCCCGCTTCGTCACCGATCTCGCCGACCTGCCGCAAGCGGACTGGGGGCCGCAGGGCCGCGACCGCGTGACCTTCACCGTGGCCACCAACCCGGGTGCGGCACCGGGGCCGCTCAACCGCATCGCCTCGGGCGGCGAGCTGGCCCGCTTCATGCTGGCCCTTAAGGTGGTGCTGGCGCGCGCCGGCGACGTGCCGACCCTGGTGCTCGACGAGGTGGACAGCGGCATCAGCGGAGCGGTGGCCGATGCCGTGGGCCAGCGGCTGGCAGCGCTGGCCGCCCATGTGCAGGTGCTGGTGGTCACCCACAGTCCGCAGGTGGCAGCCCGGGCCACCCATCACCTGCGGGTGCAGAAGGACGAGGTGCTGGAACGCGTGCTGACGACGGTGGTGCGGCTGGAGGACGGCGCGCGGCAGGAGGAAATCGCCCGCATGCTGTCGGGCGCCAAGGTCACCGAACAGGCGCGGGCCGCCGCCGCCAGCCTGATCGGCACTTCGGGGTAGGGCAGTATCCGCCGCCATTTCAGTCGGTCCCGGCCCGCGCCCACCCGGCCACCCAATATTCTACAATGAGTTGGGCGACCGGGCGGGGGTGCGGGCCGGTGCAGACAGAACAGGAGATGCGGTAGCGCTTCCGGTCAGTGCCACCGGTCGCATGCGGGCGAAATCAGGTGCGCGGCCGCTCGAAGGTCTGGTCGGCCAGGTCGCCGGGCACGCCGTAGCCGAGATCGAGCCAGCGCGCGGCGATCGGCATGTGCTGGGTGATCTTGGCGGCGTCCAACAGGTAGTGCCGCGTCACCTCGTGGCAGCAGGCCACCAGGTAGTGGGGTGTGGGCTCGGCGCTGGCGCGGAACGGTACGGCCAGCATGTGCACGCGCGTCCACCCGCCGGTCACCAGCACCTTGTCCATCAGCATGCTCAGCCCGCAGGGATGGCCAAAGCCGCGCTCGTAGGTGTCTGCGAAGAACCGGGCCAGCGACGGCAGCGAGACCTGCAGAAGATCGGTGCCGACATTGACGGCATGGCCCTGCATCTTGATGTCTTCGCCGACCAGACGCAGCACCAGCGAGCCGGAGCCCACCCGCTCCAGGATGGAGATACGCGGCAGCAGGCTGACCACGGTCTCCGGCCGGAAGGCCGAGCGTGCCGGCAGCACGTTCTCGCGGCTGGACAGGTCCCGCCACGCCCCGATCAGGCGCACGCAGTCCGCGCGATCGGTCGGCGGCAGGTCAGCGACCAGCGGCAGGGAAGAAGCGTCAAACGGATCGGACACAGTACGAACGTAGCGGCTGGAACCAGGCGACGTCCGGACAATCCAGCGTCCCCCCACATCTCCGGCTAGATACTAAACACAGTTGTTCGCCCTGGCAAATCAAAACATCCATAGATCACACCACGGCAATGTAGTTCGAAATGTCAATGACGATCGCTGCTTCGCCGCATTTGCGACTTACACGACATCTCTAGTCGAATGAGTTCTCCGGCACATTGCGCAGCATTGACTAGACGGCAGTATGTCCGAGGACGATTTGCCGCGTCCATTTACCCGAGGTATTTATCGCCATACGCCGATTCAAAAAATGGTTGGATATAAAAATATCTCATTAGCGGGCAATTTGATCGCATTTTTGCAGGTATTCCCACGCAAATCAGCGTCTCGCCGGGCGTCGTACAGGCGCGTCGTACAGGCGCGTCGGCACAGGTCGCCGGTAGCGTGTGTCGGGTGGCTGCCGACGGTTCAGTAGAGGCCGCCGGTGCCCAGGTTCGATCCGGGTGTGGTTGGCCCGCCGATGCGCACCCGGTTGATCGAGCCATCGAGCCCGTCGTCGGTGCCGATCGTCTCGGTCGGGCTCAGGTCGATATCGCCGAACGGGATGGCATTGAACGGGATATCGCCGAACAGCAGAGGATCGCTCCAGTCCTCCAGCGTCTGGCGGGTCGGCTCGGTGCCCGGGCGGAAGGCTTCCCAGATGGTGGTGCCGTCGCTGGCCGGCTGGCCGGTATAGGGGTTGATCTGCACCAGCCGCACATTGGGCGGAATGCGGAAGGGCGGCACCTCGCGGCCCTCCATGGCGGCCGCCATGAACTCCCCGAAGATGGGGGCCGCGGCCGAGCTGCCGGTTTCGTGGCCGAGCGTGCGCGGCTGGTCGAAACCGACGAACACGCCGGCCACCAGGTCGGGCGTGAAGCCGACGAACCAGGCGTCGTGGGCATCGTTGGTGGTGCCGGTCTTGCCCGCCACCGGGAAGCCCAGGCTTTGCAGCCGGGTGGCGGTGCCGCGCTGGACGACGCCTTCCAGCATCGACACCACCTGGAAGACCGACACCGGATCGGCGATGCGCCGTCGCGTATCGGTGAGCGCCGGTGCGGCCTCGCCGTGCCACGACGGTGCCACGCAGCCGCTGCACGGCCGTTCGTCGTGGCGATAGATGGTGCGCCCGGTGCGGTCCTGGATGCGGTCGATCAGGGTGGGTTCGATGGCGAGCCCGCCATTGGCCAGCATGGCATAGGCGGCCGTCAGGTGGAGCGGCGTCGTCTCGCCCGCCCCCAGCGCCATGGAATAGAGCAGCGGCATGTCGTCGTAGATGCCGAAGCGCTGGGCAATCTCGCGCACCCGCTCCAGCCCGACCGACAAGATCAGCCGCACCGTCATGATGTTGCGCGAGCGCTCCAGGCCGATCCTCAACGGCTGCGGGCCGAGGAAGTCGTGGCCGTAGTTGTCCGGCGACCACTGGCGGCCGTCGTCGATGTCGACGGAGATGGGGGAGTCGAGAACGATGGTCGACGGCGTGTAGCCGGCTTCCAGGGCCGCCAGGTAGACGAACGGCTTGAAGGCGCTGCCGGGCTGGCGCACCGCCTGGGTGGCGCGGTTGAACTCGCTCATGTCGTAGTCGTAGCCGCCGGCCATGGCGAGCACGCGGCCGGTGTGCGGGTCCATGACGACCAGCGCCCCCTGGATTTCGGGGATCTGCTCCAGCCGATAATGGGCCGGCGGGGCCTCGGCGACCGCCTCTGCCGCCGTCTCTGCCGCCGCCGCGCTGGCGGTGGCGGTGGCGGTGGCGGGGGCGGGGGCCGCAACGCCGTCGAGGGCGGAGACCAGGACCACGTCGCCCAGTTCCAGAACGTCGCCCACGCGCTGCGGGGCAGCGCCGACCTGCTGGTTTTCCAGCCAGGGCCGCGCCCAGCTCACCTCGTCGAACGGGATCTCGCCGCGGCTGCCGTCGGCCAGGCCGATGGCGGCCACCCGGTCGCCCACCTCCAGCACCGCGGCCAGCCGCCAGTCACCGGCGCCGGCCGGCACCTCCCGGGCGGAAAGCTGGCCCGGCCAGTCGTCGAAGGTCTCCAGCCGGTCTACCGGCCCGCGCCAGCCGTGGCGCCGGTCGTAGGCGATGAGGCCGTCGCGCAGGGCCGTCTCGGCCAGGCCCTGATAGGTGGGGTCGAGGGTGGAGCGCACCGCCAGGCCGCCGCCGTAGAGCGCGTCGTCGCCGTAGACGGTCTGGAGCTGGCGGCGCACCTCCTCGGCGAAGTAGTCGGCGTCGAAGGTGAACGGCCGCTCGCGTTCTGCCAGCACCAGCGGCTCCGCCATGGCGGCGTCGGCTTCGGCCTGGGTGATGGCGCCGTCCTCCAGCATGCGGCGCAGCACGTAGTTGCGCCGGGCGATGGCGGCTTCGTAGTTGCGATCGGGCTGGTAGTTGTTGGGCGCCTTGGGCAGCCCCGCCAGGAAGGCCGCCTGGGAGAGCGTCAACTCCGGCAGCGAGCAGTTGAAGTAGTTGAGGGCCGCCGCCGCCACGCCGAAGGAGTTCCGCCCGAGATAGATCTCGTTCAGGTACAGCTCCAGGATCTGGCGCTTCGTCAGCGTGTCTTCCAGACGCAGCGCCAGCAGGATCTCCTGGAGCTTGCGGTGGTAGGACGGCTCGTTGGAGAGGAAAAGGTTGCGCACCACCTGCTGGGTGATGGTCGACGCCCCTTCCGGGCGCTGGCCGGTGCCCAGGTTCATCAGGTTGTTCCAGGCCGCCCGGGCGATGCCGAGGATGTCGATGCCGCTGTGTTCGTAGAAGTGCTGGTCTTCCGCCGAGACGAACGCCTGGGCCACATGCTCGGGAATGGCGTCGATCGGCACGTAGAGCCGGTTCTCCGTGGCGAACTGGGCGAGCAGTTGGCCGTCGGAGGTGTAGAGGCGGGATGTCACCCGCGGTTCGTAGTTGGCGAGCTGGGTGTGGTCGGGCAGCGAGGCGGAGTAGTGCAGCACGATGGCGATCACGGCGACCGCCACGGCCACCGTGAGCAGCGCCAGGGAAGACAGAACCCAGGTGAAAAAGCGTGCCATGGCGGCGCTGCGCCAGCTCCTTCGTCGTCGTAGATCGAGCGTCCGATCTACACCAAACCCGCCGAAGCCGGCGGAACTGCGGCGCGCCGGGCGTTGCCGCCCCGCCGGGTCGTCATTGCCCGTCGACCATGGCGCGCCAGTCGAAATAGTCGTCGACGCCACGGCGCAGGGCATCGGCCAGCAGGGCCTGGTGGATCGGGTCGGTCAGCATGTCCTCATCCAGCGGGTTCGACAGGTGGCCCAGCTCGATCAGCACCGAGGGCACGTCCGGCGCGGTCAGCACGGCGAACCCGGCCTCCCGGTGGGTGTTGACCAGCAGCGGCGCCACCGCCGCCATCCGGTTCACCAGGAACTCCGCCATCGCGTTGGAGTGGGTGTGGGTCCGCCGCTGCACCAGATCGATCAGGATGCCAGTCATAACGTCGTCGTCGGCCCGCAGTTCCACGGACGCGAGGGCATCGGCGCGGTTCTCGCGGGCCGCCAGCATGGCCGCCTCGCGGTCGCTGGCCGTGTCCGACAGGGTGTAGATGGAGGCGCCGCGTACGCTGCGGCTGGGATTGGCATCGGCATGGATCGACACGAACAGATCGGCGCCGGCGGCGCGCGAGCGGCGGACCCGTTCGCGCAGGCCGACATAGTCGTCGTCGGTCGCGCGCGTCAGCATCACCTCGTAGCGCCCCCCTGCCTGCAACAGGTCGCGGAGCTGAAGGGCCACCGCCAGCGTTACCTCGCGCTCCAGCGTGCCGTCCGCACCGATGGCTCCCGGGTCGACGCCGCCATGGCCGGGATCGATCACCACCATCGGCCGCGCCGCGAGCCCACCGGCGGGGCCTCCGGCCGCCGCCGGCAGCGGCACCGTGACCTCGCCGGGCGCCTCGTCGGCGTCCTCCGGCGTCAGGGAAGCAACCTGAAAGGCATCCGCCGGCACCGGTTCCAGGTCGACGACCAGGCGATAGGGGATGGCCGCCGTCTGGCCGAGAAAGAAGGCATCGCGTACGCGGGCCGGGCCGGCCAGGCGGACCACCAGGCGGGTGACGCCGAGGGCATCGGGCGTCCGTTCGATCTCCTCCACCAGGCCGACGCCGCCGAGCGTGGCCAGTGGCGGCCCCTGCCAATCCACCGCCGGCAGGTCGATGATCAGGCGGTAGGGGTTGGCCAGCAGGCTCAGGGAGAATTCCACCCGGCTCGACATCTCCGCCACCAGGCGGGTGCGGTCCGGATGCTCGCCGAGGCGCAGGTTCTGGAAGACCGGGCGGGCAGCAGCCGTGGCGTAGCCGAAGGTGAGTGCGGGCTGGGCGCAAACGGGCGGCGGGGCCGTGAGCCCCAGGGCGACCATCAGGCAAGCCACCACGGCCAGCCCGCGGTGCCACAAGGCGGCTCCGCGAGCGGCTGCCGGTGGGGATCTGCCCATCATGCCCGTCGACCCTCCGATCGCCGTGTCCCACGCGGCCGGCCGTGCGGAGGCCGCTGCATCCCGTGCCGTGACCGCGCCGCGGCCATGCACCAACGGCAACGCCGGGCCCACCCGTTCACGGCTGCCCGGCACCGCTGGCCACGATGTATTTCCTATTGGAATATCACACATGTATCGGTGAATCATCATGTTGCGTGCGATGTTTTTTCAGGCGCAATGGGCGCCGCGGCGCGTTGCATATTGTTTGGTGCACGACAGGTGGCTATCGTAACGGCGCGACATGCCATGCCGACCCATTCGGCTTTTCGGCATGCCCGATGGTGCTCGCGAGGCACGGCCCGGCGCCTCTGGTTCCGGGCCCGGCCGCAGACGCCGCGGGCAATGCGATCTTCCGTGGGCATGGCAGAGATGATGGAAACCGGGGCCGCTCGGTGCCGCATGTATCGGTACCGGGCACGGTGAGCCCACCCGCCGGGGACTGGCCTGCTGTTCAGCGCCGTCCTCGTCGCCGGGTGCGGTCTGGCCGGCCCCCTCAGCGTTGGACGCGTTCCCGGTGCCGGCGGTCGCACGGCGCCTGGGGCACGAGTCCACAGGGAAGATCCTATGGTGCAGCGTATGCTGATCGACGCCACCTATCCGGAAGAAACCCGGGTAGCGGTCGTCGACGGGAGCCGTCTTGAAGAATTCGACTTTGAGACTACCGCAAAAGCCCAGTTAAAGGGCAATATCTATCTCGCAAAAGTAACCCGTGTGGAGCCGTCTTTGCAGGCGGCCTTCGTCGAATACGGCGGCAACCGGCACGGGTTCCTGGCGTTCTCGGAAATCCATCCGGATTACTACCGAATCCCGGTGGCCGATCGCACCGAAGCCGACGACTTCGGCGAGGACGACGACCGCATCAGCGACGAACTGGCGTTGGACAGCGAGCCCGACGATGCGGTGGCCGAATCGGACGCCGAGATGGGCGAGCGGACCGAAGCCGAGGCGGTGGCCGACGCGGGCGAGGAGCCGGGCGAAGCAGCCGGCGAATCCGAAGGTGCTGAAGGCCAGGAGAACGGCCGGGACGAGGACGGCGAGCCCGGCAACGGGTCCGGCGACGAGGCGCGCGACGTGGCGGCCGATGTCGACGACGAGAGGGCCGCAGCGCGGGCCAGCACCGCCGGCATCGAAACCGTCGGCGGCGACGACACCGATATCGAGGAAGAGGCACCCCAGCGGCGGCCGCGCCGCAACCAGCGCTCCTACCGCATCCAGGAGGTCATCAAGCGCCGCCAGATCCTGCTGGTGCAGGTGAACAAGGAGGAGCGCGGCACCAAGGGTGCAGCTCTGACGACCTACCTGTCTCTGGCCGGCCGCTACTGCGTGCTGATGCCCAACACGCCGCGCGGCGGCGGCGTCAGCCGCAAGATCGCCAACCCGCGCGACCGCAAGAAGATGAAGGAGATCCTCGGCGACCTGGAGGTGCCGGAGGGCATGGCGGTGATCCTGCGCACCGCCGGGCTGGAGCGCACCAAGACCGAGATCAAGCGCGACTTCGACTACCTGATGCGGCTTTGGGACACCATCCGCGAACAGACCCTGTCGTCGACCGCGCCGTGCCTGATCCATGCCGAAGGCGATCTCATCAAGCGCGCCATCCGCGATCTCTACACCAAGGAGATCGACGAGGTGCTGGTGGCCGGGACGGAAGGCTACCGGGTCGCCAAGGACTTCATGAAGATGCTGATGCCCTCGCACGCGCGGAAGGTGCAGCAGTACAAGGAGGAGATCCCGCTGTTCCACCGCTACCAGGTGGAAGGCCAGATCGATCTGCTGCACCAGCCAGTGTCGAACCTGAAGTCGGGCGGCTACCTCGTCATCAATCCCACCGAGGCGCTGGTCGCCATCGACGTCAACTCCGGCCGCTCGACGCGCGAACGCAACATCGAAGAGACGGCCTACCGCACCAACCTGGAAGCGGCCGACGAGGCGGCGCGCCAGCTTCGCCTGCGCGACCTGGCCGGCCTGATCGTCATCGACTTCATCGACATGGAGGACGACCGCCACATCGCCGCGGTGGAGCGTCGCCTGAAGGATGCGATGAAGCAGGACCGGGCGCGGATCCAGATCGGCCGGATCAGCCCCTTCGGCCTCTTGGAGCTGTCGCGCCAACGGCTGCGGCCGAGCTTCCTGGAGATGCATTTCGAGCAGTGCGGCGCGTGCGGCGGCACCGGCATCGTCCGCTCCGTCGGCTCGTCCGCCCTGCACGTGCTGCGCGCCATCGAGGAGGAGGGCCTGCGGCGGCGTTCCAGCGAGTTGACGCTGCACATGCCGACCGACGTGGCGCTCTATCTCTTGAACCAGAAGCGCCACGCGCTCGGCGAAATGGAGGAGCGCTACGGCCTGGCCGTCCACATCTCCCGCGATGACGGGCTGCGCCGGCCGGATTTCCGGCTGGAGCGCATCAAGGCCCGGATCGACGGGGGCGACCTGCCGGAGCCGGTGGCCGAAGTGCCCAGCGAGGTCGAAACGACCACCCAGGATGCGGACGACGAGGCCAGCCGGCGCCGCGGCCGCCGCCGCCGCAGGCCGGGGCGGCGTGAGGACGAGGGTGTGGCCGTCGATGCGGCCGATGTGGAGGAAGCCGGCGAGGCCGACGCGGCCGCGGGCGAAGACGCAGCATCGCGTAGCGAAGACGCAGCATCGCGTAGCGAAGACAGCGAGGATCGCCAGAAGAAGCGGCGGCGGCGCGGCAAGCGTGGCGGCCGCCGGCGCAGCGCCCAGCGCGTCGACGGGGCCGGCGAGACCGTGTCGGAGGACGCCGACGACCTGGGCGGCGACTCCTTCGACTCCTCCGAGGCGGACGGGGACGACGACGCTCCGATCGAATTCCCCATGAGCGACGCCGTGGTGGAGGCCACCCTGGGGGAGAGTGTCGCCGCCGACTCATCCAGCCAGGCCGCGACCACCCAGGCGATGGCCGAGACCGCCGACGCCGACGCGACGCCCGAGGATTCGGCGAGGAAGCCGGCGCGCCGGCCGCGCACCCGGCGCAAGCCCGCAGCCGCGACGGCGGCGGACGATCCGCTGGCGGACGCACCCGACCAGGCGACGGAAAGCCCCGAGATGGAGGTGTTCCCACCGCCCGGCGAGGCGGCCGAAGCGGCACCGCCGAAGCGCCCGCGGCGACCGCGCCGGCGCCCCGCGGCCAGCGCCGGCGAGCCGGAACCCGCGGCCGAGGCGTCACCCGGAGAGGTTGACGGGATCGCGGCGGACAAGATGGTCACCGAGCCGCCGGCCCAGCCGGCCGAGCCACCCAAGGTGGAGACCGTCGTCGGAGGGGCGGCCGAGGAGCCCGCAGCGGTGGCGGAGGAGGCTGCCGCCGAGGCCGGCGACAGCCAGGCAGATGCGCTGGAGGCCGCTGAACCCGTCGACCAGGCGGCAGAAGCGGCAGAAGCGGCAGAGGTGGCAGAGGCGGAAGAGGCGACCGAGGCTGTGGACGCAGCCACGGACACGACTGTGGAGGCAGCCACGGACGGCGAAAGGGCCCCGGCACCCGCGGGCGACGGCGACTTCGAGCCGGACGAGCCTCTGGAGGAAGAGGCCGCGGCGGGGCTCGCCGACGATGAGTCCAACCATGACGGCGTGCGGTCCATCAACCGGGCGCCGGAAAAGCCCAAGAAGGGCTGGTGGTCGCGCCTGATCGAAGGCTGACCCGAGCCGGAGTGATCGCGGCGGCAGGCAGGGGACCGCACCGCCGGGTGCGGCTCCGGCCCCTGCGCGGGGCGGGGCGGCTTGGGCAGGGGTCAGCGAATTGCCTTGATTGGCCCGCTTCAGGTCACGTTATGTTGCCAAAGATGCCATCGGGAGAGGGCACGGGAAGGACCGGCCGGATCGGCGAATGCCGAGCCCGGCGCAATCCAACCGGGCGGCGCTGCCCCAGGGGCCCGCGCCGTCCTCTTCAGGAGGGGAATTCCCAATGCGTCATCCCAATCCAGCCTTTGGCCGCGTGGCCGCCGGTGTCCTGGCCGTGGCCAGCCTTCTGGCCGCCGTCCCCGCCACCGCCCAGAACTGGTCGCTGCAGCCGACCTACGGCACCGTCAACCTGACGTCGGGCTTCCTGCCGGATCCCTACGTCGCGCAGGTGACCTCCAGCGGCCCGATCGACGCCTCGCAGAGCATCGGCGGCGGCTGCCGTGGCATGGTGGCCAATGCGCCCGACTACCGCCTCAACTACACCGCCGGCTCCTACCCGCTGCAGTTCCGCGTGGAGAGCGGCAGCGACACCACGCTGGTGGTCAATGCCCCCAATGCCTCGTGGTACTGCAACGACGACTACCAGGGCCTGAACCCGGCGGTTACCTTCACCAACCCCCAGTCCGGGCAGTACGATATCTGGGTGGGCTCCTACCGGGGCGACTACGCGCCGGCCAGCCTGATCATCACCGAGGTCCCCCGCTAACAGGGACGTGGCCGGGGCGGTGCGGGCGATCGGCCCGGCCGCCGCTTCGGCACCGCTCCGCGCCTGCCCCCAGGCAGCGCCGCGCGGGCAAAGGCGCGGGCCACGGCGGCGGAAGGTTACGGACCTCGTCTGCAAATTGCCTTGATTGGGCCGACCTGCTACCACGTTTGCAGGCGAATAAACCGTCCGCGAAGGGTCGAGAGGTTCGCCTGAGGATCTTCCAGAACCGATCCTAGCTTGCGTTCACATGGGCCACCGGCGCGTGCGACCGGTTGGTGCCCAAAAGGAGGACTACCCGATGCGTACACGGTCTGTGTGTCTTGGTCTCGCCCTAGCCGGCGCTCTGGTTGCGGGTCCTGCCGCGGCCCAGGATTGGTCGCTCGATCCGACCTTCGGCTCCGTCGACCTGACGTCCGGCTTCCTGCCCGATCCCAACGTCACCCAGGTGACCTCCAGCGGCAGCATCGATGCCTCCACGGCCATCGGTAGCGGCTGCATCGGCATGATCGCCAATGCCCCGGACTTCCGGCTGAACTACACCTCCGGCTCCTTCCCGCTGCAGATCCGCGTTGAGAGCGATAGCGACACCACGCTGGTGATCAATGCGCCGGACGCGAGCTGGCATTGCAACGACGACTACCAGGGCCTGAACCCGGGCGTCACCTTCGACGCGCCGATGTCCGGCCAGTACGACATCTGGGTCGGCTCCTATCAGGGCGACTTCGCCCCGGCCAACCTGATCATCACCGAGCTGCCGCAGTAGGCGGCTCGCGGCGGGGGCCTTGATAGGCGCCCCGCGTGACCGGACAACGCCCCGCCTGGCCCACCGGCCGGCGGGGCGTTTGCCGTTGCGAGGGGGGGCAGGAGACCGGAGCGCGCCGCTCAGGGCGGGCCGGCAGTCGCCGCCAGGCAGGTCTCGAACATGTCCACGGCTTGGCGGAACGTGTCGCGGCAGCCGGGATTGCAGAACCCCACCACGCGGCCCTGGTAGGTGGTCAGGCTGTCGGCCTGCACCGGCTTGCCCGACCACGGGCACACCCGGTTGATGCAGTCGTCGAGGGACAGGTCGTCGGCCATGGTCACCTCTCCAGGCGGGCCGGTTTCGCAGATCGCAGCCTAGTAGGTCGTCTCCCACACCGGCGCGCAGGGGTTGCCGAGATCGCAATAGGCGAGGTGCTCGGACGGCGCGCCGAAATCGGGTGGCCGCCAGCCGTCCATCAGCCGGGAGAAATGGTCCACCAGGGCACGGCCTTCCGAGGGCCCCGGCAGGTAGCTGCCCTCGGCCTGGAACAGCAGCGGCACCTCGCCGGTGCTGTCGCGGAAGCGCCAGGCCAGGTCCAGCGTCTCGCGCAGCACCACTGGCGACACCACCACCTGGGGCACGCCCGGCGTGGGCTCACGCGCGGTCAGGGAGTAGCGCACCAGGCGGACGTCGGTAACGGCCCCGCTGTTCAGGAGCAGGTGGACGACGCAGTCGATCTGCGCGTCGATGCCCGCCCGCACCCTCGCCGCGGCGGCGGCATCGTTGGGGTAGCCGCGCGCCACCGCCTGGGCGACCGCCCAGTCGCCCGGAGCGACGATTTCCAGTGTCGCCGGTTCCAGGCCCGAGGCCGGCTGGGCCACCGCCGCCACGGTGTCGGGGCAAGCCTCCCCGAGTTGCAGCGCGTTGGCCTGGGTGCCGGGCAGGGCCGGTGTGGAAGCCACCGGAGGTGGCGAGGAGGAACAGGCGGCCAGCAGCAACAGCGCGCCGCCGGCCAGGGAGCGACCGGCGGACCGGATGCGGACCGCCGGCCAGCGCCGGCGCACGATCAGCACCGAACCCCGGGGGCCGCACCGGACGTGCGGCCCTGGCCAAGGATGCGGCGCGCGCCGTCCCTACGCCACCGGGTGGCGGAGCTGCGGGTTGGGTGTCGGCGGCTTGGTGGCATAGCTGTAGAACCCCTTGCTCGTCTTGCGCCCCAGATATCCCAGTTGGACCAGACGCTGCAACGTGTGGGGGGGCGAGCAATACTGCTGGCGGACATCATCGTAGATATTTGACGCCATGGCGTAGACCACGTCGAGGCCAATGTAGTCGGCCAGCGCAAACGGCCCCATGGGGTAGCCCGCACCGGTCATCATGGCGCGGTCGATGGCGTCGATGGTGCCGGTGCCGCGTTCCAGCATGCGCACCGCGTCGAGGATGTAGGGGGTGAGCAGCCGGTTGACGATGAAGCCCGTGGTGTCCTGTACCAGCACCGGCTCCTTGCCGATCTCCGTGCAGAAGTTGATCAGCTTGCGCACCGTGTGGTTGGAGGTCTCGAAGGCGTGGATCACCTCCACCAGCGACATCACCGGCGCGGGATTGAAGAAGTGCAGGCCGGCGACGCGCCCGCGCTCCTTGCACACGCTCATCATGGCGGTGACCGACAGGGTGGAGGTGTTGGTGGTGAGCAGGCATTCGGCGTCGACGATGCCTTCCAGGCGCTTGAACAGCGCGCTCTTGATCTCCAGGTCCTCCTTCACGCTTTCGATCACCAGGCTGCAGCCGGCGACATCGCTTTCGCTCGTGGTCAGCGTGATCCGCGAGAGGATCTCGTCGCGGGTTTCCGCCGGCATCTTGCCGCGCTCCACGAGCTTGCCCAGGTCGCCGGCGAGGGATTGTTGGGCCCGGTCGGTCGATCCCGGCGTGGCCTTGACGGCAACGACCGGAATGCCGGCCTTGGCGATGACATGGGCCATCCCCAGGCCCATGGTGCCGGTTCCGATGATGCCAACCTTCTCGATTTCCATGCGCCTGTTCCTTCTCGTGGCTTCGCCCGTATCGCGGGCCGGTGTGCGCGGACCATGGTCCCGCGCAGCGGCCCAGTATGCCGATGCGCTGTCGATCAATCCACAGATTATCAACTCAAAGTTTTGCGTGGCCGCGGCCAATGCGGACGCGACGGAGGCGGGGAGTGTCACACCCCCGGCGGGCCAAGTGAACCCCGTGTCGGGGCGACGTGACGACTGTCTGTCGGGCCCAAGGTGTGGCAGAAACGGCCGACCGCCGGTGCGGCCGGGAGAGCCGTCCACACCTGGACAGCGGGCGGCCGCCTCTGGCAGGACGGGCGGTCAGGACCGATGGACGCAGGACCGGGGGCTGCCGGCGGGGGAATGGCGCATGGTTGCGGCGATGGGCGCAGCGACAGGGCATAAAGGGCGATGACCGGTGCCGGCACGGCGAACGGGCTGCTGGCGGCCCAGGACCTGCGGGCCAGCCTGGAGGCCGGCGTGGTGTCGGCCGACCTGCCGTTGACCGGAGACCAGGTGCAGCCGTCCAGCATCGACCTGCGCCTGGGGGCGGTGGCCTACCGTGTGCGCGCCAGCTTCCTGCCGGGTGCCGGCCATGACGTGGCGGCACGCCTCGATGCCATGCGGATGCACGCGCTGGACCTCCGCGAGGGAGCGGTGCTGGAACGCGGCTGCGTCTACATCGTGCCGCTGCTGGAGCGGCTGGCGCTGCCGCCCGCAATGACGGCCATCGCCAACCCGAAAAGCTCCACCGGCCGGCTCGACGTGTTCGCCCGCGTCATCACCGACCGCGGGCTCGCCTTCGATCGCATCCGTGCCGGCTACACAGGCCCGCTCTATGCGGAGGTAGCACCGCGCTCCTTCAGCGTGCTGGCGCGCCGGGGCGACCGGCTGGTGCAGCTCCGCCTGCGCGCCGGGCCGCGCCGCACGTCGGATGCCGAGCTGAAGGCGCTGCACGACACGATCCGCCTGGTCGACCCCGCTCCCGCCGACATCGACATCGACAACGGCTTGCCGGTGACGGTGGACGTGCAGGGCGACGGGCCGGGCACGGTGATCGGCTACCGCGCGCGCAAGCATGCCGGGCTGATCGACCTGGCCCGGGTCGGGCACTACCGCATGGCCGATTTCTGGGAGCCGCTCTACGCCGGGGACGGCGGCGGCCTGGTGCTCGACCCCGACGACTTCTACATCCTGGCGTCGCGTGAGCGGGTGAAGGTGCCGGAAACCCACGCGGCGGAAATGGTGGCCTACGACACCCTGATCGGCGAGTTCCGGGTGCACTATGCCGGTTTCTTCGATCCCGGATTCGGCGATCCCAAGAGCGACGGAGAAGGTTCCCGCGCGGTCTTGGAGGTGCGCTCCCACGAGGTGCCCTTCGTCGTCGACCAGGGCCAGACGGTGGGCCGCCTGGTCTACGAGCGGCTGACGGCGGTGCCGGATATCCTCTACGGCTCCGGCATCGGCTCGCACTACCAGCGCCAGGGGCTGGCACTCAGCAAGCACTTCGCTCGCACCGCAGGCTGAGGCACTTCTGCTGCGGTCCGGCGGCACGGCATCATCGCCGCAGGGTGGAGAAATCCAGTGGAACCGCGCAATTTTGTGCGCAAAGTTACCAGGTCTTAACCGGCGACGAATATCACCATCGGCTGAATTCTGCCGACTCGAAGGTCATTGGCAGTAGGAGGACGTGTCTTTGGCGGCCAACGCTAGCAACGATCCAAATATCGCCAGGCGGGCGTTGGATCGTTCTGTGGGGCAGTTGCGGCGCAATTGGCGAGGCATCCTTGCGTTCGTTCTGTGCACCGCCGGCGGTGCGATCCTCGGCAGGTCGATCGGCTTTGCCCTGGCGATCGAAAATGCCGAAGACCGCATCCTCGGATACACCATCGCCTATGCCAGCCACACCGAGCAGCAATATGCCGAAGTCCGCCGCCTGCTGATCGAGGCCAACAGCGACGCGCGGGGCCGCTGCAGCGACGAAGACCTGCTGGCGCTGCGCCGCTTCGTGTTCGAGTCCCCCGTGGTTGCCGACATGGGGCGGCTCGACAACCACCGTTTGATCTGTACCACCGGGATCGGCCGCCTCGACGCGCCGATCGACGAGGTCGAGCCGACCTATGTCAGCCCTACCGGCATGCGCTGGTTCACCGACGTCGACCTGGCGATTTCCGACCGCGTGCGCGGCCTCATCCTGGAACTGGGGACCGCCAACGCCGTGCTCGACCCGCGGGTGCTGAACTATTCCGACGCGGAGGGCACCCAATACACCATCGTTGCCGTCGATCCCAACGACCAGGCGGTGATTCGGGCGAGCGGTGCCGAGCTCCCCCTGGACCCGGCGGAGGTGGTGGCCCGCTTCCGCGCCAACAGTGTAAGCGGCGCGGTCGAGGGGGAGGTGTTCCCCGGCTATGTGGGTGCAATGCACTGTCACATCTCGTCGATCATCTGCGTCATCGGCCTGCGGTCGGTCGACGACATCGTCGCCTGGGATGGCGGCATGATCGATGTGTTCACGGTTACGGGCGGGGTCGTCGGGGCGGGCATCTCCCTGTCGACGCTGCTGGCGCTGCGGCGTGACCGCGCCCTGCCAAACCGGCTGCGCCGCGCCATCAAGCACGACCGGCTGCACGTGGAATACCAGCCGCAGGTCAACTTCCGGGACCGCCGGGTGATCGGTGCGGAGGCCCTGGTGCGCTGGGTCGACAGCGATGGCGTGCGCCACCGCCCCGATGAGTTCATTGCCATTGCCGAGCGGCACGGCTTCATCTCCAGCCTGACCGATCTGGTGATCCGCCATGTGGTGGAGGACATGGCCGAGCTGCTGGCCGAACGCCCGGACATGTCGGTGTCCATCAACTTCGCCGCGGCCGACCTGACCGATGGGCGCCTGGTGGACCGGCTGCAGCGCGCGTCCGCGCTGGCCGGCGTACCGGCGCGGCAGTTCGGCATCGAGCTGACGGAGCGTGCCGCCGGCAACGATCCGCGCGTGCGTGCCACCCTGGCGGCGGCACAGGAGGCCGGCCACAAGGTGGCGATCGACGACTTCGGCGTCGGCTACTCCAATCTCGGCTACCTGCAGACCATGCCGGTGGACTACCTGAAGATCGACAAGAGCTTCACCGACACCGTCGGCACCGGCTCGGTGCGCGCCAGCATCGTGCCCCAGATCCTCGACATGGCCGGGACCCTGGACCTGGGCATCGTGGTGGAGGGGTTGGAGACGGAGCCCCAGGTCGCCTATTTCGCCGAACGCGGCATCCGCTTCGGCCAGGGCTGGCTGTTTGCGCCGGCCATGCCCGCCGCGGCGTTCCGGACCTGGCTAGACACCTGGGAACACAAGGAACAGACCCCTGCGGCAATGAACGCCGCAGGCGCCGCGTCCGACTGATCGGGCGATCCCACTCACCCGTCCGCCGGCGGTGCCTTGCCGCGGGACGGCCTGCCGTCTGTTCATGATGATTCGTCAAGAAATCATACCTGAATGAATCTAACCTATGAAAATGGTAACGCTCGGTTAACGACGATGGGAGATATTCGTATTATCACGCGAATGCCGTAGAGAAAGGTCAAAGAATACGTGACGCAAGTGGACGTGAGTTCGGCGGCGATCCACGACGTTGCGGTGCGCTGGATCCGGCGCCTCGGCCGCGAAGCCGCCATGGGACTGACGCTGCTGGCCTGTGTGGCGGCGGGGGGCCTGGGCGGCCGCTTCATCAGCGAGCGGCTGGTGCTCGAGTCCTCCCAGCAGCGGGTTGCGGCGGTGGCGGCAAGCCTGGCGGAGCGCGTCAACGAGCACTATGAGATGGTGTTCAGCCTGCTCGTCGAGGCCAACGGCGAACGCCTGGGCCGGTGCAGCGACGACGAGCTGTTCAACCTCCGCCGTATGGCCTTTGCCACCCCGGTGGTGGCCGATATCGGGCGGCTGGCCGGGGACCGTGTGATCTGCGCCACCAGTGCCGGCCGGCTGGCCAACCCGATCGACGAGGGCGAGCCCGACTATGTCGATCCGCGCGGGGTGCGCTGGTACGTCGACGCCCATCTGCTGCTCAGCGACGACGTCGACGGCCTCGTCCTGGAACTGGGCAACGTCAACGCGGTGATCGATTCCCGCATCCTCACCGAGAACGACAGCCCCGGCATCACCCTGTCCTTCCTCCTGATCGACCCAGCCCGCGGCACGGTGTTGCGCGCCGCGGCGGAATCCCTGCCGTTCGATGTCCATTACCTGCTGGGCGATGGCACCGACGCCTACGACCTGTCGGACTACCTCACGGCCGTACGCTGTAGCGAGGCGTCCAACGTCTGCGTCGCTGCGGTGCAGACGGTGGCGGACGCTGAGGCCCGCGGCGACCTGCTGGTGAAGGCGTTCGGCGGCATGGGTGGCCTGGTCGGCGCCAGCGCGTTCATCGTCGGCTTCCTGCTGGTCCGCCACGACCGTTCGCTGCCCAGCCAGTTGCGCCGGGCCATCCGCAACGACCGACTACATGTGGAGTACCAGCCGCAGGTCGATTTCAACAACCATCGCGTGGTCGGCATGGAGGCGCTGGTGCGCTGGACCGACGAAAACGGGGTGCGCCATCGCCCGGACCATTTCGTCGCGGTGGCCGAACAGAACGGCTTCGTTTCCGAAATCACCGCGCTGGTCATTCGCCACGTGGTGCGCGACACCGCAGCCCTGCTGATGGAGCGGCCCGAGCTGCACGTCTCCATCAATTTCGCCGCCGCGGACCTTGGCAATCGCAGCCAGGTGGACCTCCTGGATACGCAATTGGAGGTGGCGGGCGTGCCTGCCTCCCAGGTCACCCTGGAACTGACCGAGCGGGCCGCCTGCAACGATCCCCAGCTCAAGGCGACGCTGAACGCCGCGCGGGCAGCCGGCCACCAGGTCGCCGTCGACGATTTCGGTATCGGCTTTTCGAATCTCGCCCATCTCCAGTGCATGCCCATCGACGTCCTCAAGGTCGACAAAAGTTTCACCGACACCGTGGGTACGGGGTCGCTGCGCGCCAGCATCGTGCCGCAGATCCTCGGCATGGCCAGCGCGCTCGACCTGGGCGTGGTGGTGGAGGGGGTGGAGACCGAGCAGCAGGTGGCCTATTTCGCGGGGCTTGGGGCGCATGTCGGCCAGGGTTGGTTCTATGCCCGCGCCATGCCCATGGACGACCTGCGCGCCTGGATCGACACCTGGGATGCCCGCCATGGCCGCGGCGACGACGCGGGCGACTGATGGGACCGCGTCCAGCCGCCTACAGCAGATGGCCGGACCGCTCGCGCTTGGTGCGCAGGTAGAACTCGTTATGACCGTTGGACGAAAACACGTGCGGCACCCGCTCGGTCACCTCGATGCCGTGGCGCACCAGGTCGCGCACCTTTTCGGGATTGTTGGTCATCAGCCGCACCCGGTGGATGCCCAGCAGGCCGAGCATGCGGGCGGCCGGGCGGTAGACCCGCTCGTCGGCGTCATAGCCCAGCATCTCGTTGGCATCGACGGTGTCGAACTCCTGGTCCTGCAGCGCGTAGGCGCGCAGCTTGTTGGCCAACCCGATGCCGCGGCCTTCCTGCGACAGGTAGAGCAGCACGCCGGCGCCGGCGCGCGCCATCTCCGCGATGGCGCCGCGCAACTGGTCGCCGCAGTCGCACCTGAGCGAGCCCAGCAGGTCGCCGGTAAAGCACTCCGAATGCAGGCGCACCAGCGCTGGGTCGCTCGGCTCGCCCACCACGATGGCCAGGTGCTCGCGGCCGCCGTCGGCTGGGCGGAAGGCGAACAGGCGGGCATCCTCGACGTCCTTCAGCGGCACCCGCGCCTCGCTGACGATGCGCAGGTCCTCGGCCACCATGGCGTCGTAGGCATCCACCGCCTGGGCAGACACCGAAAACAGGTCGGCCTGGCCGGCGATGCGTTCGGCCGGCACGGGCCGTTCCACCGGCGAGGCCAGCACGGCCGGCAGCAGGCGCGCCAGCTTGAGCAGCCGGCAGGCGGCCAACGCCCCCGACAGAAGCTCTGCCGGCACCGGGCGGGCGCGGTGGTGGGTGGTGAGCACGCGCGCCGGATCCACCAGGTCGAGGATGGCTTCGGGATCCTCGTCGGCCCCGCCGGCCACCACCGCCACACCGGTAGGATCGGACCAGATGCCCAGGCTCACCGCCCGCTGGCCGGTGACGATCAGCATGGGCCGATGGCCGGTCAGCCGGGCGATCCGGTCCATGGTGGTACGGTCGGCCAGCTCGGCGGCATGGATCAGCAGCGCCGGCCCGCGGTCGGGCCGCATCATCACGGCGTCGCCGCGGCGCAGCTCGGCCACCGCCCGGTCGACCATGCGCCGGCGGGTGGGTTCCGAGATCTCCGATCCCGGTGGGGACGAGGTTTGCCTGGCTCCGGACACGTCGGCTCCGTCCTGTGGTGCACGTTGTCTCACCCTGCACCTATCCCATATAAGCGGCCGCAGGTACCGACAACCATACGCGCATCAGGTCTTACCCCGGCACCCGTCCGCTGGGCGAGGAGCCGGAGCGGCGGAAAGGACGGCACGAGGTGAGCGCGAAGAAGAAGGTTCTGCTGGTCGACGATGACGACGACCTCAGGGTGTCGCTGGCCGAACAGCTCGAACTGCACGAGGAGTTTACTGTCGAGCACGCCGCCACCGCGGCAGCCGCGCTCGACGGCGTCAAATCCGTCTATTTCGACTGCATTCTGCTCGACATCGGCCTGCCCGACATGGACGGGCGCGACCTGTGCAAGCTGATGCGCAAGGCCGGCGTGCGCAGCCCCATCGTCATGCTCACCGGTGTGGACAGCGACGCCGACACCATCCTCGGGCTGGACAGCGGCGCCAACGACTATATCACCAAGCCGTTCCGCCTGGGCGTGCTGCTGGCCCGCATCCGCGCCCAGCTCCGCCAGTTCGAGCAGAGCGAGGACGCCGTCTTCACCATCGGCCCCTACACCTTCCAGCCGTCGGCCAAGCTGCTGCTGGACAAGGCCACCAACAAGAAGGTGCGGCTGACGGAAAAGGAGACGGCGATCCTCAAATACCTCTACCGCATCGGCTCCAAGGTGGTGGGCCGCGACACCCTGCTGGGCGAGGTGTGGGGCTACAATGCCGGCGTCACCACCCACACGCTGGAAACCCATGTCTACCGCCTGCGCCAGAAGATCGAGCGCGATCCCGGCAACGCCTGCATCCTGGTGACCGAGCCCGGCGGCTACCGCCTGGTGCCCTGACGGGCAGTCCGGTCGGGCAGGCCGGACGGGCGGCCCGGTCGGGCAGTCCGGACGGGCGGGGACGGCGGGGACGGCGGCCAGCACATCGGCTGTGACCGGGCTCACTGATCCGGCGTTGCCGGACTGCCACGGTGTGGCCTTCCTGCCAGTCGCGCGGGCCGCCCCCGGCCGTGGCGGCTGGCACCGTCCCACAGGCCGTGGCACAGTGGACGCCACACCGACAGACCTGCGATCGGAAGTGGCTTCCGCCACGGGCCAGCCGAGAAAGGTGAGGATGCCCGATCAGGCCGGAGATCTCAGCATCAGGTTTTGGGGAACCCGCGGCTCCATCGCCGCACCGGGTCCCGACACGGTGGAATTCGGCGGCAATACGACTTGCCTGGAAATCATCGCCGGAAAGCGCCGTGTGATCGTCGACGGCGGCACCGGCTTGCGCGCGCTCGGCCAGCACATCGCCAAGACCTCAGAGGGCGAGCAGGTGGATATCTACCTGACGCACTTCCACTGGGACCACATCGCCGGCATTCCGTTCTTCGGACCGGCCTATATGGACCGCTTCGACGTCAACTTCTACGCCGGCCACCTGGACGAAAAGCGGGCGGTCTGCAAAGTGCTGACGGACCAGATGATGGCGCCCCTGTTTCCGGTGCCGCTCAAGGTGTTCAAGGGCTGCGCCTACCACGACTTCAAGGCCGGCGAGCGCTTCGATCTGGACGGCGGGGTGGGCATCCGCACCTGCCGGCTGAACCATCCCAACGGCGCCTGCGGCTACCGCATCGACTACGGCGGGCGCAGCATCTGCGTCATCACCGACACCGAGCACGTGCCCGGCCGCACCGACGAGGCCATCGCGGAGCTGGTGGAGGGTGCCGACATCATGGTCTACGACGCCATGTTCACCGACCAGGAATACCCCCGCTTCACCGGCTGGGGGCATTCCACCTGGTCCGAGGCGCTGCGCATCGCCGACCTCGCCGGGGTGCGGACCGTGGTGCCGTTCCACCACGACCCCAACCATTCCGACGGCTTTCTGCGCCAGGAAGAGGCGGCGGCCCAGGCGCAGCGGCCGGGTACCGTATTCGCCCGCGAGGGGACGGTGCTCACCGCATGACGCAACGGCTGGCACCAGGGTGAGCCGGCTACGGCAGCGCTGGCGGCGGGCGCGCCTCGGCGTGCCGACCGTGTTGGGGCTGGCCGCCCATGGCCATTTCGCGCCCGACCGCAATGCCGGGGCCGCCCTCAGGCCCATGCACTACCCGGCTGTGGAGCGCGCTTTCCGGGCGGCGGAGCCGGCGTTGGCCGAGCACCTGGCCTATCTCGACGGTCTGCGCGACGACCTGCTGGCGATCGGCGGCGATCCGCCGCCGGCCCCGCGCTGGACCCAGGGCTGGTTCCCCACGCTCGATGCCGCCGCCGCCTACGGCATGGTGCGGCGCCACCGCCCGCCCCTGGTGGTGGAGGTGGGCTCGGGCCACTCCACCCGCTTTCTTGCCCGCGCCATCGCCGACGGCGGCATGCCGGCCCGCCAGGTGGCCATCGATCCCCAGCCGCGCGCCGGCATCGCCGGGCTGCCCGTGGACCATGTGGCGGCTCCGGTGCAGCGGGCGGACCCCGCGGTGTTCGCGGCCCTCGGACCCGGCTCGGTGCTGTTCGTCGATTCCAGCCACATCGCCGTGCCGGGCAGCGACGTGGACGTGCTGCTGAACCGCGTGCTGCCGGATCTGCCGGCGGGCGTGCTGGTGCACATCCACGACATCCACCTGCCCGACGACCATCCCGAAGCCTGGCACTGGCGCGGCTACAACGAGCAGTGCCTGGTGGTGCCTCTGATCACCGGCGGCGGCTACCGCGTGCTGTTCTCCAGCCACCATGTGGCGACCCGCATGGCCGATGTGCTGGCGGCCTCGGTGGTGGGCGGGCTGCCGCGCGATGCGGCCGCCCCGGTCGGCAGCCTGTGGCTGCAAAAGGTGGTGGCGCCGTGACGGAGCGGTCGGAGGCGCATCTGCCGGAGCGGGTGCAGGCCGCCATCGCCCAGCGCGAAGCCCTGAGCGAGATCCTCATCGGCTGGGTGCAGTTCGCCGTGCTGGCGACCTTCGCCATCCTCTACGCGGTCACCCCGCCGGCAGCGGACAACGACCGCACCATGCTGCAGCCGGTGCCGCTGGCGCTGGCAGGCTACTTCGCCTTCACCGTGCTGCGGTTGATCCTGGCGCATCTCAGGGCGACGCCGCCCTGGCTGCTCTATCTCTCCATCGTGGTCGACATGGGCCTGCTGCTGGGCCTCATCTGGTCGTTCCACATCCAGTACCACCAGCCGGCCCCCTTCTATCTGAAGGCGCCGACGGTGCTCTACCTGTTCATCTTCATCACGCTCAGGGCGCTACGCTTCGATGCCCGCTACGTCATCGTCGCCGGGCTGGTGGCCGCGGCCGGCTGGGCGGTGATGGTGGTCTACGCCGTGCTGGCGTCGGCAGAGCCGATCACCCGCGACTACGTGGCCTACATGACCGGCAACCGCATCCTCCTGGGGGCGGAGATGGACAAGATCATCTCCATCCTCATGGTTACCGGCATCCTGGCGCTGGTGTTGCGGCGCGCCCGGGCGATGCTGGTGGCCGCGGTGCGCGAGGGCCTGGCGGCCGAAGAGCTGAGCCGCTTCTTCGACCCGGCGGCGGCGCGCGCCATCACCGGAGCCGACCGGCAGATCGCCGCGGGCGACGGCACGCTGCGCAACGCCGCCATCCTGATGGTCGACATCCGCGGCTTTTCCACGCTGGCCGACCGGCTGGCGGGCGACGCCATCATGGCCATTCTCGGCGACTACCACCGCCGCGTGGTGCCCATCGTGCGCAGCCACGGCGGGGCTGTGGACAAGTTCCTCGGCGACGGCGTGATGGCCACCTTCGTGGCCGGAGCCGACGATGCCGCCCCGGCGGCGGACGGGCTGCGGGCGCTGGATGCCGTGATCGCCGCGTTCGCCGACTGGCGGCCGGACGCCGCGGCGGGGGAGCGCCTGGCCGTCAACGGCGCGGTCGCCACCGGGCGAGTCGCCATGGGCGCCGTGGGCGACGAGGAACGCCTGGAATACACCGTCATCGGTGCCGCGGTGAACCTGGCCGCCAAGTTGGAGAAGCACAACAAGCCGGTGGGATCGGCCGCCCTCACCACGGCCGAGGCGTACGCGCTCGCCGTCTCCCAGGGCTATACGCGTACGGCCCAGCCGCGGCGGCTGGACGGCGTGGAGGTGTCCGGCCTCGTCGACCCGATCGATCTGGTGGTGCTGGCCTGAGCGTGGGCCATCTCCGGCCGGCCGGGCTTCCCGGCAGCCGCCAGCCCTATTTGTAGGGATCGGCCGCGTCGCGCAGCCCGTCGCCGAAGAACTGGAAGGCCAGCACGATCACGATCACCGGGATCACCGGCGCCATCAGCCACGGGTAGATGGCCACCACGTTGATGTCCTGGGCGTCGTTCAGCAGCACGCCGAGGCTGACCACCGGCGCACTCAGCCCGAGGCCGAGGTAGCTGAGCGCCGTCTCCCCCAGGATCATCGCCGGGATCGACAAGGTGGCAGACGCGATCAGGTGGCTGGCGAAGCTGGGCAGCAGGTGGCGGCGGATCACCCGGCCGGGCGAAGCGCCCATGAGCTGGGCGGCGGTGGCGAAATCCTCCTCCCGCAGCGACAGCAGCTTGGAGCGCACCGCGCGGGCCAGGCCCGTCCAGTCCACCAGGCCGAGGATGATGGTGATGCCGAAATAGATGAGCAGCGGGCTCCAGGTGGGCGGCAGGGCGGCCGACAGGGCCATCCACAGGGGGAGCTGGGGGAAGCTCTGGAAGATTTCGATGATGCGGTTGATGACGTTGTCGACCCAGCCGCCGTAGTAGCCGGCGAGCCCGCCCATCAGCAGCCCCAGCGAGAAGCTGATGGTCACCCCCACCAAACCGATGGTGAGCGACACCCGGCCGGCATAGATCATGCGGCTCAGCACATCGCGGCCGAGCTGGTCGGTGCCCAGGAGGAACAAGGTCCCCCCTTCGGCCGGGCAGAACAGGTGTACGTCCATGGGGATCACGCCCCAGAACCGGTAGGAATCGCCGGAGCAGAAGAAGCGCACCTGCTGCGGGTTGTCGATGTCCAGCGTGGTCACCAGCTCGCGCTGCTGCAGGTCGAACTCCGTTCTGGTGCCGTAGACGAACGGGCCGATGAACTCCCCGTTGTGGAAGAAGCGGAGCTGCTGGGGCGGGGTGTAGATCTGCGCGTCGTGGCGGGTGTCCTGGTGGTAGGGGGCGATCACCTCCACACACAGCACCGACAGGTAGAAGAACGCCAGCACCGCGCCGGACACCATGGCCAGCTTGTGGCGCCTGAGCTTCCACCACATGATCCGCCACTGCGAGGCCAGGTAGTAGGCTTCCTGCTTCGCCGTCAGCGGTTCGGTGTGATAGGGGTCCCACGGGGCGCGGTTGACGTAGTGCTCCAGGTGGTCGCGGCGGCGCGGCGGCATCATCGGCCGGCCCTCCCGCCCAGCCGGATGCGCGGATCCAGCACCGCCAGCAGGAGGTCGGAGACGAGCACGCCGATCACCGTCATCACCGCCAGCAGCAGCACGAAGGAGCCGGCCAGGTACATGTCCTGGCTTTCCAGGGCATGCACCAGGATGGGGCCGGTGGTGGGCAGGCTGAGCACCACGGCGACGATGGTGGCGCCCGACAGCAGCTCCGGCAGCAGGCTGCCGATATCGGCGATGAAGGGATTGAGGGCGGCGCGCAGCGGGTACTTGATGAGCGCGCGCCGCCGCGACAGGCCCTTGGCGATGGCCGTCACGTAGTACTGCTTTTGCAGCTCATCCAGGAGGTTGGCGCGCAGCCGGCGGATCATCGCCGCGGTGCCTGACGTGCCGATCACGATCACCGGGATCCACAGGTGTTCGAGGATCGACAGCGCCTTGGCCAGGCTCATGGGCTGGTCGATGAAGCGATCGTCCATCAGGCCGCCGATGGACGTGCCGAAATGCACGTTGGCGAAGTAGATCAGCACCAGGGCGAGCAGGAAGTTCGGCGTGGCGAGCCCCAGGAACCCCAGGAAGGTCAACCCGTAGTCGCCCCAACTGTACTGGTGGGTGGCGGAATAGATGCCGATGGGAAAGGCCACCGCCCAGATGAACAGCGTCGTCGCCAGGGTGACGACGATGGTCAGCATCACGCTGTCGCCGATCACTTCGGACACCGGCAGGCGGTATTCGAAGCTGTAGCCGAAATCGCCCTGGAGCACGCCGCCGATCCACATGAGGTATTGTTCGGCGAACGGCCGGTCGAGGCCGTAGAGCTCGCGCAGGTACTGCACGCGGGCCAGGTCCACGCCCTCGCCGCGGCTGGTCTGTTCGTTGACCATGGTGGTGAGGAAGTCGCCGGGCGGAAGCTGGATGATGACGAAGCTGATCACGCTGATGGCGAACAGCGTCGGGATCATCACCAGAATCCGCCGGGCGACATATGCCAGCATCGCGTCTCTCCGCCTCCGGATGGGCCGGGGGTGCGCCCGGCCCTATTGCGGGTCCAGCCAGAAGGTGTCCGGCCGGTAGAGGCCGAACTGGGCGCCCGGATCCCAGCTATAGATGCCGATTTCCGGCAGGTTGTGCAGGTGCTGGTTGACGACGACGGGCTGCAGCACACCCTGCACCGTGCCGATGGAGGTCACCTCCGCGGCGTGGATGTCGAGCATGCGCCCGGTGATGGCGAGGCGCTCTTCGGGGTCGGTGGTATTGCGCCAGTCCTCGTAGAGCTGCATCAGCTCCTCGGCAAACGGCATGTCGGCGGGCTCCCCGGCGGCGCCGTCGGTCTGCACGTACTGGCCCCATCTTGGGTATTGCAGCCAGTTCTGGTCCACCGGCGCCAATTCGTTGGGCATGGTGGTGGCGGTGAACAGGGCGTTGTCGAAGCCGTACCACACCGACATCACCGCCTCGCCGGTGAAGACACGGGTGCGGAACACGTCGCGCTGGGACGACGCGGTATAGAGGTCGACGCCGATGGCTTCCCAGTCGTCCTCGATCAGCTCCAGCGCGTCGATCTCCTGGCTGCGCTCGCCGGAGGTCTCCACGACGAGCTGCATGGGCCGCCCGTCGGGCAGCAGGCGGATGCCGTCGCTGCCGCGTTCGCTGAGCCCGATCTCGTCCAGCAGTGCGTTGGCGCGGTCGGGGTCGAAGGTGGCGTTCAAGGTCAGCCGGCCGGCGTCGAACACGGGGGAGTCGGCCAAGGCCGTGTTGTTGCCGGGGGTACCGAGCCCGTAGAAGACGACGCGGTTCAAGGACGCCCGGTCGATCGCCAGCGACAGCGCCTGGCGGAAGCGGCGGTCGCGCATCAGGGCGCGCCACACCGGATCGGCGGCGTTGAAGTTGGGGTAGAGCGCGATTTCCGAACCGTAGGCAGTGGTCCACAGGTAGAGGTTGAAACCCATGCGCTGGGACGCCGCCTGCAGGAACGGTACGTCCTCGAAGCCCAGTCCGCGCGCCTGCAAGTCGCTGTCGCCGGCACCGGCGCGCGCCGGGATCAGTGCGGCATCGACCACGCCGACATAGACGCGGTCGAGATAGGGAAGCTGCGTGCCCGTCTCGTCCACCCGGTGGAAGTAGGCGTTGCGCTCGAAGATGAAGCGCTGGGAAGGCGGCGGCGTGGTGTTCACCCAGGGCTGCAGGGTCGGCAGCTCCACATTGTCGGCGTCGTAGAGGTCGCCGCGGCGGATGAACAGGGCCACCCAGTCGCGCTGGCCCGATGCCGCCACCAGGGCCGCCAGTTCGTCGGGATCGGCGTAGGCGGCATGGAACTGGCTGAGGTAGTGGGCCGGGGCGTAGATGTAGAGCGGCCGGGCACCCGCCAAGGCCGGCAGGAAGCCGGGATTGGGCGAGGTCCAGGCGTAGCGGACCGTGGTGTCGTCGAGGATGGTCACCACCGGCGGCGACCCGTCGACCAGGAGCTGCGCCGGAACGCCGTAGGGACTGAGATCCGTGTTGGTGGCCACGTCCTCCCACCAGAAGCGGAAGTCGTCGGCCGTAAAGGGGGCACCGTCGGACCAGCGGTGGCCGGCGCGCAGGTGCAGCGTGAACACCCGCTCGTCCTCCACGTCGAGGGACTCCAGGATGTCCGGCTCCAGCGCGAAGTCGCGGTTGTAGCCCACCAGGCGGGCGTAGCCGTAGACGGTCATGATGCGGATGTCGCGGGCCCGCTGGGCGAACCAGGTGATCGACCCGCCGGAGACGCCCGGCTCGTCATAGTCGGCATCGAAGGTGATCACCCGCGGGTGCGCCGGCAGTCGCTGGTCGATGGGGGGCAGCTCGCCGGACCGCACCATGGGGGCCAGGCTCACGGGGTCGGTGTAGGCCATCTGCGCGGCAGCGGGGGCGACGGCCACCAGCACCAGGGCGAAAAGCAGGCCGGCCAGCGGCGGATAACGGCGGACGGGCGATCTCACGGCACCTTCTCCAGGCTCGGCTGCGGGGCGGGGGCGGGCACATCGGCGCGCACCAGATGGCCGTCGCCCAGGTCCACCAGGGGTGGATCGTGTTCGGCATCGATGGTGAAGGGCCGGGGCCAGGCGGCGGGGTCCGACGCGCGGCCGCCCATCAGCGCCTCGAAGTCGAGCGGCAGGTCGGGGTTGGGATCGGGCACCGCCGACAGCAGTGCGCGGGTATAAGGGTGGATGGGATCGGCGAACAGCTCCGCACTGGGTGCCACCTCCACGATGCGGCCGCGGCACATCACCATGATGCGGTCGGCGATGTAGTTCACCACCGCCAGGTTGTGGCTGATGAAGAGATAGGTGAGGTTGAGCTTGGCCTGCAGGTCCTTCAGCAGGTTCAGCACCTGGGCCTGGATCGACACGTCCAGCGCCGACACCGGCTCGTCGCAGATCAGGATATCGGGCCTGAGCGCGAGTGCGCGGGCAATGCCGATGCGCTGGCGCTGGCCGCCGGAAAAGCTGTGCGGGTAGCGCTGCAGGTGGCGGGTGTCGAGCCCCACCAGGCTCATCAGTTCCTTGGCGAGGGCCGCCCGCGTGCCGGAGTCGCCGATCTCGTGGATCACCAGCGGCTCGGTGATGATGTCGCGGACCGTCATGCGCGGGTTGAGCGAGCTGAACGGGTCCTGGAAGACGAACTGCATGCGCTGGCGGAATGCCTTCAGCTCCGCCCCCTTCAGCGACAGCACGTCGACCAGGCGGCCATGGTCGTTGAACAGCACCCACCCGCTGTCCGGCGTCATGGCACGCATCAGGATTTTCGACAGCGTGGTCTTGCCGCAGCCGCTCTCGCCCACCAGGCCCAGGCATTCGCCGCGGCGAAGCTGGAAGCTGACGTCGTCGACGGCGAGGACGCGGGACCGCCGCTGGCCGACCAGGCCCGACTTGCGGATGGCAAACGCCTTGCTCAGGCTGCCGGCTTCCAGCAGCGGGGTGGCGCCGCCTGCGGGCTGGGCCTGGGCGGCGTGCTCGGCCATCATGCCGCCGCCATCCGGCTTGATGGCGCGGATCGGCACCAGCCGCTCGTCGGGGTGCATGCCGAAGCGCGGCACCGCCGCCAGCAGCGCCTGCAGATAGGCGTGCTGGGGCTGTTCGTAGATGTCGCGCAGTGCGCCCGCCTCCATCACCTGGCCGTGGTAGAGCACCACCACCTCCTCGGCCACATTGGCCACCACCCCCAGGTCGTGGGTGATGATCAACACGGCCATGTGGAGTTCGGCCTGGAGGTCGCCGATCAGCTTGAGGATCTGCGCCTGGATGGTGACGTCCAGCGCCGTCGTCGGTTCGTCGGCGATCAGCAGGGCCGGGCGGCACACCAGCGCCATGGCGATCATGGCCCGCTGGCGCAGGCCGCCCGACAGCTCGAACGGGTAGGTGCGCATGGCCCGCCGCGGATCGGGAAAACCGACCAGGCCCAGCATCTCTTCGGACAGCCGGCGGGCCTCGCGGCCGGACACCTTGCGGTGCAGCTCCAAGGCTTCGGTGACCTGGTTGCCCACCGTGTAGAGCGGCGACAGCGAGGTCATGGGCTCCTGGAAGATCATGGAGATGCGGCCGCCGCGCAGCTTGCGGTACTCGTGGCCGTCGGGCGACAGCTTGGCAAGGTCGATGCGCGTACCCGGCCGCTTGGGGTCGGCGAACAGGATCTCGCCTTCGGTGATGCGGCCGTTCTTCGGCAGGATGCCCATGATCGACTGGGCGATCACCGACTTGCCGGAGCCGCTTTCGCCCACCAGGGCCACGGTGGAGCCGGGCTTGATGCGGAAGGAAACTCCCTTCACCGCCTGCACCTGCCCACCCATGACCTGGAAGTCCACATGCAGGTCGCGCACGCGCAACAGCGGGTTGCGGGTGGCGCTCATCCTCCGGTACCCGCCCGCGGGTCGTGCAGCGCACCGCCGGTGACGCCCCAGCGCACGGCCAGGCTGTCTTCCTCCGGGTGCGGCTCAATGCCCAGCGCCATCAGGTTGGCGAGCGTGGCATCGCTCAGCGCCAGGTCGCGCGCCTTGGCGGCCTCGAAGGCGCGGGCCACCAGGTCCTCGAAGCCGTCGAGGGCGGACTCCACACGCAAGGTGGTACGGCCGCCGCCGAGCGTCAGGTGCATCCAGCCGGCCGAACGGTCGCGCCGGGTGGAGAAGAACTTGAGCCGGAGCGCGGACAGCTCCTCCCAGGCGATGCGCCGGGCGAGCGGCCCCGTCTGCCACACGGCGCTTTCGTCGTAGCCGAACGCCGAAAGCTGGCGCAGCAGCGTGCGGCCGAGGAACCAGGCGGAAACCGCGCCGAACAGCGCGAAGGTCCAGAATACCAGGGGCACCGCATCCACCAGCAGCAGCACCGCGGTGCTGAGGCCGAGGCCCAGCGCACCGCGGCCATAGTCGGCCAGCAGGCTGCCGGTGGGATAGCGCAGGGTCGCCGCGGTCATGCCGAAACTCGCTCGGGCGCCGCATGCGCCGCCGCCAGCGCTTCGCCCAGGCTCTCCCAGCGGGCCTTGGGGTGGCCGGAGACGAAGCCGACGAACGCGGCCACGTGCGCCCACACGTCGGCGTCGTGCACCAGGTGGTGGGTCATCAGGCCCACCGGAAAACCGGCGGCGTCGGCAAGGCTGCGAACCACCCCCGCTTCGGCCTGGGCGTCGATGGCGGCGAGCCCACGGCTGGTGTGGCTGTCCCAGTCCATCACGTCGATATCGACGTCGACGCACGGCAGGTCGGTCTCCACCGGCGAGGCGGCGAGCCCGGACACCGCCCGGAAGCCCAATGCCGGCAGCCGCGCCAGCGCCCCGCGGTCGGCCCGGTTCCACGGCGGCACCATCACCGGCAGCAGCCGCGGGCCGAACAGGGCCGAGAGATGCGCCCAGCCTTCGGCCATGCGGCCGTCGAGCCAGGCCGGGTCGGCGTCGTCGGACAGCTCCACGTTGCGGCCCTCCGCCGCGGTGTTGCCGTGGTCGTAGCCGTGCTGGGCGACGGCGACCGGCGGTCCCGCCGCATCGGCCGCGGCCAGGGCGTCGGCCAAGCTCGCTTCGGCGCGCGCCGGGATCACCGCCAGGGTGAGCGGGGCCGCGGCATCGCGCGCCACCGCAAGCAGCCGGTCGAGGGCCGGCGAGGCGGTGCCGGCATCGTCGTCGCGCCACCAGAACGCTACCGGCCGGGCTGCCGCATCCAACGCTGCGGCAAGCCGGGGAAAGGAAGCGTGGTGGGGCGGGGGGAGCATGGGCAGACGATGTGGCGGTTGGCGGCGGCGGTCAATCGCCCGCCAGACCAGCGGACAAAACGGGCCGGCGCACTATAGGCCGGAAGCCGGGTCGTCCGACACCCCTCGGCGTCGCCCGGCGGCCTCCAGCAGGATGCGCGCGGTGGCCTCTGCCCCGTCGGTGGCGAGGTCGAGCGGCGGCGGCGGCGGTCCGCTGAGCGCGGCATCGATGGCGGCGGCCAGGCGCTCGGGCGTCAAGCCGGCTTCGGCGGTCACGCGAACGTGTCCGCGGTCGGCCAGAAGGGTCGCCCGGTCGGTCTGCTCGGTTTCCCGGCCGTGCGCGAAGGGCACCAGCACGGCCCGGCAACCGGCGGCGATCACGTCCATCACGGTGTTGTAGCCGGCCTGGCTGACCGACAGGCGGCAGCGTGTCAGAAGTTCCGGGAAGTCCGGCCGGGCCGGCTCCACCACCAGGTCGGGCACCAGGCCAGGATGGGCGGCAGCCATCAAGGCGGCCCGCTCGGCGTCCGCCAGGTCGGGACCCAGCAGCAGGCGCCAGCGCGCGTCGGCTGCCATGCGGCTGAGCGGCCGGGCGGCGACGGCGGCCCGGAGCACGCCCGCCCCCACCGCCCCGCCGCCGACGGAGACCACCACCTCGTCTGTGCCGTCCGCACCCGGCACTGCAGCGGCGGCGCGCGGCGGCACCACATAGCCGGTGTAGCGGATGCGTTCGGCCAGCTCGACCGCCGGCGGAAAGCTCGCTTCCAGGGGCAGCAGCCGGGGGTCGCCGTGGACCAGCACCAGGTCGCACCAGCGCCGCGCGTGGCGGGTGATCCAGGCGTCCTTCTTGGCATCGTGGCGCACCAGGATATCGCGCAGCGAGGAGGCCACCAGCGGCCGCTCGCGGCCGGCGGTCAGCCCGTCCAGCAGCGGTGCCAGCTCCGCCCGGAAGGCGCGGCGGCCGAAGGGGAAGGTTTCCAGCAGCACGATGTCCGGCCGCACGCGCCGGGCCATTGCCGCCAGCCGCTCGGTGCGCTCCGCCCACAGGGCCTCGCCGGCCGGCCGGCCGGCGCTATCGATCAGCGCGGAGAAGGCGGCATCGGCGCTGCGCAGGGGCGGAAGCTGCACCACGTCCGCCCCGCGGAAGCGGGCCGAGGCCACCGGGTGGCCGCCCTGGGCCACCGCCACTTCGGCCCCGGCCGCCACCAGGGCTTCGGCGATCAGCGAGGCGCGGCGGGCGTGGCCGATGCCCAGCAGGTGCTGCACCCAGAACAGGACCCTCACGCCGTTCCCCCCGCCGCCAGGGAGAGATTGGCGGCCAGGAGGGACGGGAGGCCGGCGGCATCCAGCTCCACCACATGGGCGCAGCCGTCGACCAGGCGCACCGGCGGCGGTCCCGCCATGGTCCAGCCGGTGGCGAGCGCCAGCAGGGCGCGCAGCACGCCCTTGTGGGTGACGACGACGGTGGTATCGCCCTGGCCCGCCCGCGCCGCCAGCCAGGGCGCAAGCCGCGCCATCACCTCGCGCGGGCTTTCGCCGCCGGGCGGCCGGTAGTCGAGCCCCTGGGCTTCGATCGCCGCCATGCCGGCGGGATCGACGGCGCGCAGGCTGGCCAGGCAGCGGCCCTCCCAGGCGCCGTAGTCCTGTTCGATCCAGGCCGGATCCGGCACCGGCTCGCTGCCCATCAGCACGGCCGTCATGACGGCACGGGCAAGCGGGCTGACGGTCCAATCCACCTCGCCCACCGCCCAGTCGGTGAGCACAGGCGCGATGGCCCAGGCGGCCGCTTCCGCCCGGCCGTCGGAGGAGAGCGGCAGGTCGCGCCGGCCCTGCAGCCGGTGTTCCGGCGTCCAGGCGGTGGCGGCATGGCGCAGCACGATCAGGCGCGACATAGCGCCTCCAGCACGCCGCTCAACTGGGCGGCCGCACGGTCGAGGCCGAAGCGCTGCGGGGCCGACGCCAGGGCTTCGGCGGCGAGCGTGGCGCGGCGGTGCGGGTCGTCCAGCAGGCCGGCCACCGCGGCGGCGAAGGCGGCCGGGTCGCGCGGCGCCACCAGCAGGCCGCTGCGCCCGTGGTCGACCACCTGGGGGACGCCGCGTTCTGCCCCGGCCACCACCGGCAGGCCGGCCGCCTGGGCTTCCATCAGCACCATGCCGAAGGCTTCGTTGACGGCAGGCCAGACGAACAGGTCTGCGGCGGCGTAGAGGCCGGGCAGGTCGTCCGGCGCCATCGCCCCCAGCCAGTCCACGCGGCCGGGGGGGAAGCGCATGAGCACGGGGCCGCGCGCCGGCCCGTCGCCGACCACGGCGAGCCGCCAGGGGCGGTCCTGTAGCTCGGCCAGGGCTTCGGCCAGCAGGGCGTAGGAGGCTTCCTTGTCGCCCGGCCGCATCATGGCGACGGCGAGCAGGCGGGGCGGTCCGCCCTCCGCTCCCCACCAGTGGCGGCGCCAGGCGTCGCGTTCGGTCGCGGCGGCGGCAAACTGGGCGGTGTCGAGGAAGGGGGCCAGCCGCTCCACCCGGCCCGGCGCCAGGGCTTCCAGACCGTCGGCGTCCTCTGCGGTCAGCGCCAGCAGCCGGTCGGCCCGGCGGATCGCCGCCTCCGCCCCCTCCAGCCCCAGCGCCCACGGGCCGCTGCGCTGCTTTTCGGCATGCGAGGCTTCGACGACGACATAGGGCATGGCCAACGCGTCGGCGACGCGCGGGCCGATCCAGTCCGGCGCCTTGTGGTAGTTGTGGTAGGTGATCCACGCCCGCGGCCGGTCGTCCGCCGTCGCCCAGCGGGCCGCAAGCTGGTCGGCGACGCGCCACGCGGCATCGCGCAGGCGGCGCTGGCGGCCCTCCACCCGGCCGTCGTCCCAGATGCGCAGGCGGCTGGCCACCACCGGCCGGTGGCCGCCGCGCTCCAGCGCCGCCAAGATCAGCCGGGCCATGCGCCGGTCGCCCGACGGCACCGGGTGATCGGGCGGCTTCATGGGGGCGTAGACGGCGACCCTCATGGGCGGGAACGCGCCTCGGCCCGGCGGTCGGCCAAGAGGTCGAGCAGCCGCGGCAGCCACACCCGGAATTCGAACGCCTCGCGCACCCGCACCGCGCCGGCCGCGCCCATCTCCGCCCGGTCGGCGGGATGGGTGATCAGCGACGCGAGTGCCCCCGCCACCGCTTCGGCATCGTCGGGCGCCACCAGCAGGCCGGTCTCGCCGTCCGCCACCAATTCCGGAATGGCCGAGACGCGTGTGGTGACGCAGGCGAGCCCCAGCGCCATCGCCTCCATCAACACGTTGGGGATGCCGTCGCGGTCGCCATCGGCCGCGATGATGGGGGTGAGGACGAACAGGTCGGCCGCGGCCAGGGCGGCGATGATGGCGGAGCGCGGCTGCGCCCCGTGCCAGTGCACGCGCTCGCCCAGACGGCCGCCGGCGGCCTGCAGCTCGGTACGCAGGCTGCCGCCGCCATAGTGGTCGAACCGCCAGTTGAGGTCGTCGGGAAGCTGCTTCAGGGCGTCCAGCAGCACCGGATAGCCCTTCTTCTCCACCGCCCGGCCGACGCTGATCAGGCGCACCGGGTCGGCAGGGTCGCGGCCATCGCGCGGCGGTCGCCGGGGGGCGGGGGGAAAGCGCCGGAAGTCGAGGCCGTGATAGACCAGGTGCACGTCGTCGGGCCGCGGCGACAGGCGGGCGAGGTGGCGCTGGTTGACGCCGGTGCAGGTGGCCACCCAGCGCGCCGCGCCGAGCTTCTCGGCCAGCTCCCAATGGGGCGTGGTCCAGATGTCCTTGGCGTGGGCCGACGCACTCCAGGGCAGGGCGCGCAGCACCGCGGCGTAGCGCGCCACGCTGCCGGGGGTGTGCAGGAAGTGGCTATAGATCCAGGTGAAGTCCGCCGGCATCTCGCGCGCCAGCACGCAGGCCTGGCCCAGCCGCCGCACCCGGTTGCGCGTGGCATCGCGGCGCAGGTCGCGCAGGAAGATCCCCAGCAGGCGGGCAAACCGGTGCGACCGGGCGACCGCCCAGCCGAGCCCGCGCAGCACCCTCAGCGGTTCCTGGTGCAGGTATTCGGGCAGGTAGATCACCGGGGCGGTGATTTCCCGGTGGAGGTCGTGGATGGCCGGATCGGTGGGGTGGCGCAGCGACACGATGGCGAAGTCGAGCCCCGCCTGCTGCAAGCCCAGCAGCTCCTGGGCGATGAAGGTTTCCGACAGGCGCGGATAGCCCTTCACCACCACGGCGATTCGCCCGGCCGTGGGCGGAGCAGCCTGCGGGGCGGATTGCGGAACCGTGGCGTCGAGAGTCATCGCAGGCGGCCGCAGGTGCCGGGCGGCTAGGTGCCGACGGCGCGGACGGGGCCGACTTGGTCGATCAGTCCGGCGGCCAGCCGGTCGATGGCGTGCAACCCGTCGAGGAACTGGGGCGGCATGGCATCGGACGGGCGCGCGGCGGACGGCAGGTCGGCCAGCGCCTGGGCCATGCGCGGCACATCGGGGTCGCCGGACGGCATCGGCAGCATGCGCACCAGCCCCAACTCCTCAGCCCGCGAGGCGCGGATCATCTGCTCCAGCCGCGGTTCAACGCGGGGCACCAGGAGGGCCGGCTTATCGAACGACAGGATTTCGCAGAAGGTGTTGTAGCCGCCCATGGCGACCACGCCGACGGCGCGGTCCATCAGGTTTTCCAGGTGGGCATCGAAGGTGATCAGCTCCACGTCGGGCAGGTCGGCGGCACGCTGGGCGAAGTCCGCCTGCAGCTCGCTCTGCATGAATGGCCCGGTGACGATCAGCGCGGGGTGGCCGGGGCTGCCGTGGTCCTCGTAGACCCTCAGCACCCAGTCCACCAGCACCTCGCCGTCGCCGCCGCCGCCGGTGGTGACCAGGATGAAGGGCCGGTCGAACGGGTCGATGGGGTTCCAGGCGGTGGTGATGGAGCGGCGCAGGTAGCCGGTGTAGTTGATCTTCTGGCGGACTTTGCGGGGGATGGCGAGGCCGTGCAGGGGATCGCAGATGTCGCGCGTGCCGTAGACCCAGATCTGGTCGTAGATCTGTTCCAGTGCCGGCATCACGTTCTTGCGTTCCCATTCCGGGGCGAGCGAGGCCGGCTCGTCCATGACGTCGCGGAGGCCAAGCACCGTGGGCGTGCCGCGGGCGTGCAGCATCTCCAGGGTCGACCGCACCTCGCCGCGCAGGCCGAGCGGCTCCTTGTCCACCAGGAAGAGGTCGGGATCGAAGATGTCGGCCGTGTGCTCGATGATCGACGCCCGCATGGCCAGCGTGTCGTCGGTGTTGATGTGCAGGTTGAGCGGCACGTAGTCGCCGTTGCGCAGTTTGATGATGCCGGGGATGCGCACGAAGTCCACGCGGCTGCGGAAATCGAAGCTGCCGATGATGGGCGAGCCCGACAGGATCAGCACCGAAGCGTTGGGCCGGCTTTCCACCAAATGGTGGGCAATGGCGCGGCAGCGGCGCAAATGACCCAGCCCAAAGGTATCGTGGCTGTAGATCAGCACGCGGGTGTGGTCGCGAGACATGGCCATACGGGGCATCCGTCGGCGATTGGAAGGTGGGAGCCGGACCATTGGCCGCACCCGGTGCCCGTTCTCCTTAACACGGAACCGCGATTGGCAACATGGTCCGCAACTATCGGCCGATCACTGTGGCGTCAACCGCAGCACCGCACCGTCGGCTGCATCGGTGAGCACGTAGACGGACCCGTCGGGTGCCACCCGCACATCGCGGATGCGCTGGCCGAGATCGGCGAGCAGGGCCGTCTGCCCGGTGATGACGCCACTGTCGTCGCGGATCACCCGGCGCAGGTGCTGGCCGGCCAGTGCGCCCACCAGCAGGTCGCCGTCCCATCCGGCAAAGAGATCGCCTTGGTAGACCGCGAGACCGGACGGGGCGATGGAGGGCGCCCAGTAGAGCACCGGCTGCACGGTGCCGGGATAGGTCTGGTAGGGCGAGATGAGGGCGCCGGAATAGTCGATCCCATAGGTGGCGAGCGGCCAGCCGTAGTTCGCACCCGGCGTCAGCAGGTTGATCTCGTCGCCGCCGCGCGGGCCGTGCTCGTGGGCGATGGGGCCGCCGGTCACCGGGTCCCAGGCGAGGCCCTGCACGTTGCGGTGGCCGTAGGTGTAGACGAAGGGCTGCACGTGCTCGTGGCCGAAAAAGGGGTTGTCCTGCGGCATGCCGCCATCGGGGAAGAGGCGGACGATGGTGCCGAAATGGCTGTCGAGGCGCTGGGCTTCTTCGCGGTAGGCGTAGCCCTCGCCGTTGGAAACGAGCAGCGTGCCGTCCGGCAGGAAGGCCAGGCGGCCGCCGTAGTGGGCGGAGGTGGCCCGGTAGGGCTGGGCTTCGAAGATCACCTCCAGGTCGTCCAGGGCGTCCCCGGCAAGCCGCGCACGGGCGACCCTGAGCGTGTTGGCGCCGCCGCTGCCGTGGGCGTAGGACAGGTAGAGCAACCGGGTCGCGGTAAAATCGGGGTCGAGCACCACGTCGAACAGGCCGGCCTGGCGGTCCACCCACACCGCCGGCACGCCGGCGATGGGAGCCGACACAGCGCCATCGTGGATGCGGCGCAGGCGGCCCGGCCGTTCGGTCACCAGCAGGTCGCCATCGGGCAGGACGGCGAGCGACCAGGGATGCTCCAGCCCGCTGGCGACGGTCTCCACCCGCACCGCTTCGCGCGCGATCTCGCCCGGCGGCGGGGAGGCAAGCGCCGGACCCTCGCTGCTCTGGGCGAGCGCCGCGTGGGGCAGCAGCAGGAGCGCGGTGGCCAGGGCAAGGGCGGCCAAGGCGGCGCGGCAGGAGCGGGCAGAAAGCGGCATGGGCTATCCTTCCGGGAGTGTCCGCCAGCCACATCGGTGCCTGGAGCGGGCCTGTCAATGCCGCGGGGCTGGTCTAGCCGGCGCCTCGCGGCCATGTGACGGGGACACAGAAGCGGGAGCGGGGCAGCGATGAAGCGGATGGCACGCGTCTCGGCGGCGTTCCTCGGCGCGCTCGTGGTCGCCACCGTGCTGGCGGTGACGGCGCAGACGCAGATGGTGCTGGCCGGCTTGCAGGGCCTGGGGGCGCCGATGCCGCTGGGGGTGCGGCTCAGCGCCACGCTGCACGACATCGCCGGGCTGGGGCCGGCCTATGGCGCGGTGCTGTGCGTCGCCCTGGGGCTCGCCCTGCCGGTGGCAGCGCTGGGCAAGCGGCTGCTGGTGGGCTTCGCACCCATCGCCTATCCGCTGGCGGGCGCGGCCGGGGTGGCGGCGGCCCTGCTGCTGATGCCGTTGGCCGTGGGGATCATGCCGATTTCCGGCGCCAACTCCGCCCTCGGCTTCGCCCTGCAATGCCTTGCCGGAGCTGTAGGGGGAGGGGTGTTTGGACGGATACTCAGTTAAGTCAACGAATAGGTAAGCGGATACTTCGTGTTTGGCAAATTTGTGCCACGCTCAAGGTGCCAACCAATCACACCAATGCATGTAAGATATCTAAGTCTTTCAGAATCAATGTCTTGATATACTTTATCTGGATACGGTTTGGTAAGTCTCTTGCACGCGACACGTATTTCTTCTGTTTTAAACGAAATAGAAACAATGGAATGGGCAAATGTATTCCGTATCTCTCGTATGCAGTCGCAATCATCTTGTATATGGCTATCAATAAATCCATAATCACCCGCCGTCGAAATTAACTCTGCGAATCGCGGAGAACGGGCTTTCGGTGGGAACAATTTTTTCCTCAGCGCACTATCAAATAGGTCTCTTTTTGATTCTAAAAAATTTCTCAATCCCACTTCTAAAATCGCTCCAGCAATTAACGCTACAGTCCGGTCACTGTCGGCATTCCCTAGTTCACGCTTTAAGAATTCAAACTCCTGCTTGTTTGGGAGTCTGTTTCTCAGAGATCTAAGGGATTCCAGCCATTCCTCGCTCATCAATTGTTCCCAACACTCTATGTTTGCGCCCTACCCATGCGTCCGGAAATGCGCGTGGATGGCTTCGGCCACGGTGCGGCTGATGCCGTCGACGGCCTGCAAATCCTCCACGCTGGCCGCACTCACCGCCTTGGCCGAGCCGAAATGGTGCAGCAGCGCCTTCTTGCGCCTGGGCCCGATGCCGGGAATGTCGTCGATGGGCGTGGCCCCGATCTGCTTGGTGCGCTTGGCGCGGTGGGCGCCGATGGCAAAGCGGTGGGCCTCGTCGCGCAGCCGCTGCAGAAAATAGAGCACCGGGTCCTTGGGCTCGAAGCTCTTGGGCGCCTCGCCCGGCAGGAAGAAGCGCTCGCGCCCGGCATCGCGGTCGGGCCCCTTGGCGATGCCCACGACCGCCACATCGGCGATGCCGAGATCGGCCATGACCTCGGTGGCGACGCCGAGCTGGCCCTTGCCGCCGTCCACCAGCACCAGGTCGGGCCAGGTGCCGTTCGCCCGGTCTGGATCCTCCTTCAGCGCCCGGGTGAACCGCCGCGTCAGCACCTCGCGCATCATGGCGTAGTCGTCACCGGGGGCGACCTTCCCCTTGATGGTGAACTTGCGGTAGGCGGACTTCACGAACCCTTCCGGCCCGGCGACGATCATGGCGCCGCCGGCGTTCGTGCCGGAGATGTGGGAGTTGTCGTAGACCTCCACCCGCTGCGGCGCTTCGCTGAGCCCGAAGGCCGCCGCCACGCCGGCCAGCAGCTTGCCCTGGGCGGTGCGCTCCGCCAGCCGCCGGCCCAATGCCTCGCGCGCGTTGTTGAGCGCGTGGTCGATCAGCGCCCGCTTGTCGCCGCGCTGGGGCACGGCGAGCGTCACCTTGCGTGCGGCCTTCACGCCCAGGGCTTCGGCCAGCAGCTCGGCCTCCTCCACCGGTTCCGACAGCAAGATCAGCGGCGGCGGCGGCTTGTCGTCGTAGAACTGGGCGGCGAAGGCGGCCAGCACCTCCGCAGCCCCGGCCTCCTTGTCGTGGCTGGGGAAGTAGGCGCGCGTGCCGTAGTTGCGGCCGCCGCGGAAGAAATAGACCTGCACGCAGCTCTGCCCGCCCGCCTGGTGCACCGCCAAGGCGTCGGCATCGCCGATGCCCTGCACGTTGATGTCCTGGTGGGCATGGATGGCGGCCAGTGCGCGCACCCGGTCGCGCCAGCGTGCCGCCGTTTCGAACTCAAGCTGTTCGGCCGCTTCGGTCATGGCCGCAGCGAAGCGCTCCTGCACCTCGGTGGAGCGCCCGGCAAGGAAGGCCGCCGCCTGGCCCACCTGCTCGCCATACTGGGCTTCGTCCACATAGCCGACGCACGGCGCCGTGCAGCGCTTGATCTGGTATTGCAGGCAGGGCCGCGTGCGCTGGGCGAACACGCCATCGGAACAGTTGCGCAGGAGGAAGGCGCGTTGCAGCGCGGTGATGGTGCGGTTGACGGCCCCGGCCGAGGCGAAGGGGCCGAAATACTTCCCGGGCTTGGTCTCCGCGCCGCGATGCTTGGTGATGCGGGGAAACGGGTGGTCCTCGGCGATCAGGATCTGCGGGAAGGTCTTGTCGTCGCGCAGCAGCACATTGTAGCGCGGCTTCAGGCGCTTGATGAGGTTGGATTCCAGCAGCAGCGCCTCGACCTCCGAGCGCGTCACCACGAACTCCATCTCCGCGGTCTCGGCGATCATGCGCAGCAGGCGGGCGGGGTGGCGGCCGGTCTGCACATAGGCAGCGACGCGCTTTTTCAGCGAACGCGCCTTGCCGACATAGAGCGCCTGGCCGTCCGGGCCGAGCATGCGGTAAACGCCGGGCGCGTTGGGCAGCGTGCGCAGGTGCGACTCGATCACCGCGACCCCGTCGGTGATGCTGCGCCGCACACGCCGGCCGTCCGGCGAGGGTGCCGAGTCGGGACGGTCCTCGCTCACCGGCCCTCCATTAACCATTCCGTGGCAGCGTAAGTGGCGAGAAAATATGACGGTTCGGTGATATCCACGATTCCTGTGGATAACTCTGTCGACAAGTTGAGGGACAAGCGCCGCCGGCCAGGGATTCCAGCGGGCGGGGACACGTTGCCTGTTTTTTGGGCGACCCAATAACCCACTGAAAGCCTATACTTTTTCAAATCAATTTTGTCCCAGGGGTGCCATGCAGCACGGATTTATCCTTGACATACCGGCGCTGCTTCAGATTCGCGGTGCTGTGTACAACTCGTCTGCATGCAGGGGTGCTCGACCGCGTTTTCAGACCGCTTCCTGACAGTCGCGGCCAAAGGATTGAGATATCGTCGACACTGTTGCGATTCCATGGCGCACGGACAACGCGGATCCGGTCTTCGCGGTACACCTGCCGGTTGTTGTGTGCAGCCGCTGCACGGCAGCTCGCGGTCGGCGGGGCGGACGGGCTGAGTCTTAACGGCCGCCCGCGCCGCCGTCCACGCGATGGCTGCCGCAGCCTAGGGTCGGCCCAGCCCCAGCAATGGGCGCAGGTCGTTGCCGTTGATCCCCATGGAGCCGTTGGCGTTGCCGTAGAGGGAGTAGTCCAGCACCGGCAGCCCATCTGGGCCCGGTTCGGCCGGCTGGCCCACGTCCGCCAGCACACGCAACATCGCCTGCACCTCGGCCGGCGCGCCGGACCCTTGGGCGATGGCCATCAGCCCGTCGAGCCCCGCCAATTCCAGTTCGGCGGACCACACCGAGCCGAATGCCGACAGGGGATCGATACGGCCTTCGCCGGATGCCGCGGCGCGGAACCCATCGGCAACATAGGTCAGGTCATCCAGCACCACGTGGAGATCGCTGCGGGCGAGCAGCCACAACACCTGCATGGCCATGACGCCGCCGGCCGCGTCCATCTCCTGCGGCCCGTTGGTGAGCGTGCTGGCGGCGCTGGTGAGGATGGAGCCGACCGGTGCATCGGTCCACGCGGCGGAGAAACTGGCCGTTCGCGCGATGTAGGGCAGCGCCTCCGGCGGCGGCGGATCGGCCAGCGCGGCGAAGTCCATGTCGTGGCCTTCGAAGGTCACGCGGATCGCCGTTGCCGGCTCACGCAGGCCGTCCATCGTCAGTGTCCCGGCGACGGAGCCCGCCGGCACGGGGCCGAGGTCGCCGCCGGACACGCCGTCGACGCGGAAGCCGAACTCCACAGTGTCGGCGATGTGCGCCAGGTCGCCGCAGATCCTGCCCATCAGGGCACGAATGGCCGCGTCCGTCCCCAGCGGCCCGGCAGGCAGGCCGAGCGGCGAGGTCCCGTAGTCGCGCCGGAAATTGATGTCGATGCTGGGGTCGTACCCCTCGGCCGCCATGCGAAGCTCCATGGCCTCGGTGGCGAACATGACCATGCCAGCGACCTGGAATTCCATCGGTCCGATCGCCAGCGCGGCCCACAGGCGGCCCGGTGCGGTGACCGGGGTTTCCAGGTCGACGGCCACGCGATCGACGGTGAAGTGCGACAGGCCATCGGTGCTGGCCAGCTCCAGGTGCTCCAGCTCGGCGTGCAGTTCGAAGATGCGCCGCGCCTGCAGCGCCCACAGGCCCTGTACCTGCATGCGGCCGGTCGTCAGGCTGGTATCGCGGCGGCCGTCGGCGGTGAAGGTTTCCGCCAGCGGCGTACCGGTGGTGACCTTGAAGCGGACGGTGTTGTCCTCCAGGGCGGTCATCTCCACCGTGATGTCGGCCAACTCCACCCGAAGGGGCGGCTCGCCGACGGTGAAGGCGGGGTCGAGCACGCGTACGACGGTGCCGCGCTCGGTCTCCACCACCTCCAGTTCGCGCCAGGCGATGCCGAGGTGATCGAGGATGGCGCCTGCCTGGGTGCGCACCTCCGCCGGCTCCAGCACCGGCTGGGCCACCGCCGGCCCGCTCGCCATCGCCAGCCCGAGCCCGCCGGCCAGCGCCAGCCAAAGGCCAAGCCCGCGCCAGCCGCCAATGCTCCGCCTGAGTTCCGCCGCCATGGTCTGCCTCCTCACTCGCTGGTCCGGTCCGCCACATCGGCTCAGCCGACAGCAAACCAGACCAGCGTGGCGAGGATGGGGCGAACCCCGATGGTGCGCTTATGTCAGCGCGGCACAGGCCCGCTGGATACGGGTGCAGGCTTCCTTCAGCGCCTCCGTCGAGGTGGCATAGGAGATGCGGAAGAAGGGCGACAGTCCGAAGGCCGCCCCTTGCACCACCGCTACGCCTTCGCTTTCCAGCAGGTAGGTGACGAAGTCCTCGTCGGTCGCCAGCACCTTGCCGTCGGGCGTGGTCTTGCCGATGGCACCGGCACAGGAGGGATAGACGTAGAAGGCGCCTTCCGGCACCGCGCAGGTGATGCCGTCCGCCGCATTCAGCATTTCCACCACCAGGTCGCGGCGTTGCTTGAAGATGGCGGCCCGTTCCGGGATGAAGTCCTGGGGGCCGTTGAGCGCCTCCACCGCCGCCGCCTGGCTGATCGAGCACGGGTTGGACGTGCTCTGGCTCTGCACCTTGGCGATGGCCTTGATCAGCGCCTTCGGCCCGCCGGCGTAGCCGATGCGCCAGCCGGTCATGGCATAGGCCTTGGAGACGCCGTTCATGGTGAGCGTGCGCTCGTAGAGGCCCGGCTCCACCTGGGCCGGGGTGACGAACTCGAAGCCGTCGTAGACCAGGTGCTCGTACATGTCGTCGGTCAGCACATGCACCTGGGGGTGGCGCATCAGCACGTCGGTAACGGCCTTCATGTCATCGCGGCTGTAGGCGGCCCCGGTGGGGTTGGACGGGCTGTTGAGGATGATCCACTTGGTCTTCGGCGTGATCGCCTTTTCCAGCTCCTCGGGCTGCAGCTTGAAGCCGGCCTGCGACGGGCAGTCGACGATCACCGGTTCGCCGCCGGCCAGCAGCACCATGTCCGGATAGCTCACCCAGTAGGGGGCCGGGATGATCACCTCGTCGCCGGGGTCCAGCGTGGCGACCATGGCGTTATAGATCACCTGCTTGCCGCCGGTGCCCACGGTGATCTGGTCGCGCGTGTAGTCGAGCCCGTTCTCGCGCTTGAACTTGGCGACGATGGCATCCTTCAGCGCCGGGGTGCCGTCCACCGGAGTGTACTTGGTCTGGCCGGCCTGGATGGCGGCGATGGCGGCGGCCTTGATGGTGTCCGGCGTGTCGAAGTCCGGTTCGCCGGCGCCGAGACCGATGACGTCGCGGCCGGCAGCCTTCAGCTCGGCCGCCTTGGTGGTGACCGCGATGGTCGGCGACGGCTTCACACGGTCGAGCGATTGGGCGAGGAATGCCATGGTGGGGCTCCCGATGATGACTGTCCTTCTCCTAAGGGGAGTTGGAGGACAAGCGCAAGCGCGCCACAGTGTCTCGAAACAAAACAATCGGCCGGGCCAACCGGCGGCAAACCAACTGTGGGGGGAGACGACGCCATGGCCACCTATCGCGTCGCGGTGATTCCGGGCGACGGCATCGGCACCGAAGTGATGCCCGAAGGCATCCGCGCGCTCGATGCCGCGGCGGCGCGCTTCGGCTTCAGCTTCCAGTGGGACCATTTCGACTGGAGCTGCGAGACCTACCGCACCACCGGCCGGATGATGCCGCCCGACGGCATCGAGCAGTTGCGCGGCTACGACGCCATCTACCTGGGGGCGGTGGGCTTTCCCGGCGTGCCCGACCATGTGTCGCTGTGGGGCCTGCTCATCCCCATCCGCCGCGAATTCGACCAGTATGTCAGCCTGCGCCCGGTGCGGCTGTTCGACGGCGTGCCCTGCCCGCTGGCCGGCCGGGTGCCCGGCGACATCGACTTCATGATCGTGCGGGAGAACTCCGAGGGCGAGTATTCCCAGATCGGCGGCCACCTGTTCCCCGGCACCGAGCGGGAGATGGTGGTGCAGGAGACCGTGTTCACCCGCACCGGGGTCGACCGCATCGTGCGCTATGCCTTCGATCTCGCCCGCTCGCGCCCGCGCAAGCAGCTCACCTCGGCCACCAAGTCCAACGGCATCATCCACACCATGCCGTATTGGGACCGGCGGGTTTCCGCCATCGCCGCGGAGTACCAGGACATCGCCTGGAACCAGTTCCACATCGATATCCTGGCCGCCCATTTCGTGCGCCATCCCGACTGGTTCGACGTGGTGGTGGCCTCCAACCTGTTCGGCGACATCCTGTCGGACCTGGGGCCGGCCTGCACCGGCACCATCGCCATCGCGCCGTCGGCCAACATCAACCCGGCGCGCACCGCCCCCAGCATGTTCGAGCCGGTGCACGGGTCGGCGCCGGACATCGCCGGGCAGAACATCGCCAACCCCATCGGCCAGATCTGGTCGGGCGCCATGATGCTGGAGCACCTGGGCCAGCCCGACGCCGCGGCGGCGGTGATGGGCGCCATCGAAGCGGTGCTGGCGGACGGCGGTACCCGCACGCCGGACATGGGCGGCAAGGCGTCCACCCAGGACCTGGGCAAGGCCATCGCCGCGGCGGTGGGGTAGGGGCGGACGGCGGGCTATTGCCGCTGTGCGACCCGCTCGCGCGCCCGGGCCGGCAGGTCGGTGTTCCCGTCCTGGTACTTGAAGTGAAACGTGCAGCCGGCCAGCACCCAGCCGGCATCGGTGTGCACCATCGGGATCGTGTAGCTGCCCACCACGGTCCACACCTGGCCGCCCGCCGCTTCGGCGATCCGGTGGGTGGCCGTGACGTAGCAGGCGACCGTGGCGGTCTCGCCCGCAGCCGCGATGTCCAGGTTGCCGATCTGGTGGTGGGTGGCGTCGAAGCCGGGCAGCAGGGTGCGCCAGCCGGCCAGCACGTCGGCCGGATCGAGATCGGATGCCGGCCCGGCGCCGAAGCTGGAATAGTCCAGGTGGAATGGGCTCGCCATCAGGGTGCGGGCCGCCGCCCAGTCGCGGCGGTCGACGGCGGCAAACCAGCGGGCGAGCGCGGTGGCGATGTCGGTGGTGTCGGCCATCTGGCGGGTCCTCGGCATCTCAGCCCGCCCTTCCGGGCGCGGCTAGGGTTCCGCGGCGGCCGCAGCCCACTCCGGCAGGGCCGACGCCGCGACGGGCCGCTGCTGGGAGATCACGGTGCCGTCGGCTGCCGAGACGTACCAGTCGTCCACCCGGAAGGTGCTGCCGCACTCCTCGGTCTGGTAGCTTTCGCAGAACAGGTCGCCGTCGATGCGCCAGCCAACCGGGTAGGTTTCGCCGTCGGGCCAGTAGAGGGTGCCGGTTCCGTCGGGCTCGTAGCGGCCGAAATAGGGCGTACCGTCGGGGCCCACCCCCTCGAACGCATGGCCGGCGAGCGCTGCCGCCGCATCCGCCGCGGCGATCGCCGTTGCGGTTTCGGGAACGGTGGCCAGCCGGGTCGGCGCGCCGCCCGCTTCGCCCGTGGTGGTTTGACAGGCGGCCAGGGCCAGCGCTGCGGCACCAACCAGACTGAGTCTGCCCCCCATGATGCTTGCCTTTTGCAGTGGATCCGGTGGGATCACTGCGGTCTGGAACCGCACGGAAGTCAAGATCCGCCGCGGCCTTCGCTCATGGTGCGTCGTGCACCATCACGCTCGGTGCGCCTCGTCGGACGCGAAAGCCGCCACATGTCGCGAGCCACCTGAGTTTTTCAACAGCCTGCTAGTTCAGTCCGGCAAGCGCCCAGTCCGGCAAGGTGGCGCCGTCGATCACGCGCTGGTGGGCCAGCACGGTGCCGTTCGCGGCGATGACGTACCAGCCGTCCACCAGATAGACGGAGCCGCATTCTTCCGTGGCGTAGGTCGTGCAGAACAGGCCGCCGTCGATGCGCCAGAAGATGGGATAGGCCTCGCCGTCTTCCAGGACGACCGTTCCCGTGCCGTCCGGGTTGTAGCGGGTGATGTAGTAGCTTCCGCGCGCTGTGGTGCCGTCGACCAGATGGCCGGACAAAGCGGCCTCTGCGTCGGCGATGGTGAGGGGGACGGCGCTGTCGGGCAGGACGGTCAGCCGCGGCGGCAGCGTTGTCGCCTGGGGTTCGGCCTGGGCGTCCGTCTGCAGGACGGCCTGCTCCGCCGGCGTCGACTGACAGGCGGTGAGGGCTAGGGCCGCAAGGCCGATCAGAGCGGTTCGCAGAAGCATGGATCTTGCCCTCAGTGTCGTCCGTCGGCCGCCGACTGTCGTGAATGACCGCGTGCCATGTCAACATTCTGTCGTCGAGGTGTAAGCGCCGGACGGGGTGGGGCGGAAGCGGGGTGCGCTGTGCGGGTCGCGCGGGTCTGCGCCGCCCCCGCGGGGGCACGCAGCCGGCGGCACATGTGCTACAAGCCGGTGTCGCGCCCGCCGCACGGACCACGCCCATGACCACGCTCGCCGATCGCCACGCCGACACCGCCCAGCGCCCCGGTGCCATGGCCATGTGGCTGCTGTTTACCGCCTTCATGGTGTTTGCCATGACGGTGATCGGCGCCATCACCCGGCTCACCGAAAGCGGGCTCTCCATGGTGGAGTGGCGCCCGCTGATCGGCGCCCTGCCGCCCTTGAGCGATGCGGAATGGCAGCGCGTCTTCGACCTCTACCGCGAGACCCCGGAATACCGGGCGGTCCACCACGGCATGACGCTGGCGGAATTCCAGCAGATCTTCTTCTGGGAATGGCTGCATCGGCTGTGGGGCCGCCTGATCGGCGTGGTCTACGCCCTGCCGCTGCTGGTCTTCTGGCTGCGCGGCGCCATTCCCCAGGGCTTCCACCGCCGCCTTCTGGTGCTGCTGGCCCTGGGTGCGCTGCAGGGGCTGCTCGGCTGGTTCATGGTGAAGAGCGGGCTGATCGACCGGCCCTCGGTCAGCCACTACCGCCTCGCCGCCCATCTGGCCGTGGCCCTGGTGATTTACGGCGTCCTGGTGTGGACGGCCCTGGACCTGCGCGACGTGGTGGCCGGGCGGACCCGCCCCCTGGTGGCGCGGCCGGGCGTGCGCCGGCTCGTCTGGGTCACGCTGGGGCTGCTCGCCGTGACCATCGTCTGGGGAGCGTTCACCGCCGGGCTCGATGCCGGGATGATGTACAACACCTGGCCGCTGATGAACGGCGCCATCGTGCCGCCGGAAGCCTTTGCGCTGGACCCCGCCGTGCTCAACGCGGTGGAGACGCGCGGGATGGTGCAGTTCATCCACCGCTGGCTCGGCGCCATAACCATGCTGGCGGCGCTCGCGGCAGGCTGGCGCTGCCTGGCCGACCCGCGCACCGGGGGGCCGGCGCTGGCGGTCGGTGCCGCGGCCATCGTGCAGGTCTGCCTCGGCATCTTCACGCTGCTGGAGGTGGTACCGGTGGCGCTGGCGGCGGCCCACCAGGCGGGGGCGGTGGTGCTGCTGACGGCGCTCTTGGTGCTGGTGCGCCGCGTGTAGGGCGCTTTGGTGCCATGTTGACTCGGTTCCGGCCCGCATTTCCGCCCGGCCAGCCAATATCTTACAATGGCTTGAATGCCCGAGCGGGGATGAGGGCCGGTGCAGAATGATCGGAAAGCGCGATAGCCATCCCCCCGGCCCGAGCGAGCGGAGGTGCCCATGAGCAAGACCATGCTGATCACCGGCGCCAGCCGCGGCATCGGCGCCGCCTGTGCGCGGCTCGCCGCCGCCCGCGGCTGGGACGTGGCGGTGAACTACGCCGGCAACGCCGAGGCGGCGGACGCGGTGTGCGCGGAGGTGCGGGCCTGCGGCCGCCATGCCGCGGCCATCCAGGCCGATGTGGCCGAAGAAGCCCAGGTGATGGCGCTCTACGACGCGGTGGACCGCAAGTTCGGCCGGCTCGACGCCGTCATCAACAACGCCGGCATCGTCGCCCTGCAGTCGCGCCTGGAAGACATGTCCGGCGAGCGCATCCAGCGCGTGCTGGCGGTCAACGTATTCGGCGCCTTCATGGTGGCGCGCGAGGCGGTGCGCCGCATGTCCACCGAACGCGGCGGCGCCGGCGGGGCCATCGTCAACATGTCGTCGGCGGCGTCGCGCATCGGCTCGCCCAACGAATACATCGACTACGCCGCCACCAAAGGGGCGATGGACAGCATGACCATCGGCCTTGCCCGCGAAGTCGCCGGGGTGGGTGTACGTGTGAACGCCGTACGTCCCGGCATCATCGAGACGGAGATCCACGCGCTCGGCGGCGAACCGGGGCGCTGCGCGCGCATGGGGCCGGGCCTGCCCATCGGCCGCAGCGGCACCGCCGAAGAGGTGGCGGCGGTGGCCTTGTGGCTGGTGTCCGACGAGGCGTCCTACGTCACCGGCGCCCTGGTGGACGTGACCGGCGGCCGCTGATCGGGACCGCCGGGGACCACGCTGTGCCGCCCGCCGGCAGACCTGGTGACGGCAGTCAGCAGGCGCCGATGGGGTGGCCGAGATCGGCCAGCGCCTCGCCCGCCGGGCGCGCCCGGAAGCGCGCGTGGAGCTGGGCGACCCCCGGCGTATCCAGGGCTTCGTCGGTGTAGCGGGCGACGATCTCCTCGTAGCGCTCCTGCAGCACGGTGGAGGTGGGGTCGAGCCCGCTGATCGCCACCAGCCCGGTCGGCGGAGCATCCAGGCAGGCCACCTTCAGGTCGGGCCGGTGTTCGGCCAGGATCGGCAGGATCTTCCACACATCGCCCGTCCACCAGCCGTAGTAGCGGTCGACGCGCGGCTCCCCGCCGGACATCTGGCGCTGCGCCATCAACCGGTTGAGCGGCAGGCAGTCGTGCATGAGGATCAGCGAGCCCGGCGCGCACACCTTCTCGGTGTTGATGAAGTCGCGCAGCAGGAACTCAAACAGGTGCATGCCGTCGAGAAAGGCCAGGTCCATCGTCGATCCCTTCATCAAGGCGATGGGATCCTCGGTCTCGAAGAAGGCATCCGACGTGGTCTGGAAGGCGTGCAGCACCGACTTGCCGGGCATCACGTTGCGCTTCATGCCGAAGGCCGGGTCGATGGCGATCACGCGGCCGGTGGCCTGCACCAGGGTGCCGCCGGTGGACGTGCCGATCTCCAGATAGGTGTCGTAGCGCCCGGTCTCGAACAGCGCGCGCAGCACCTTGCGGTAGTGGGGACCGGGGTGCTGCGGCAGGCTTTCCTTGTCGCCGGAGACCTCGATGTCCTTGAGGACCTTGCGAACCTTGCGCGGCAGCATCTTTCTCAGTCGCATGGCGATTCCTCAGGATTGGGGCGGATGGGGTTCCAGGTCGGCACGCAGGTCGTCGAAGCCGGCCCGCCGGCAGATCACATCCACCAGCAGGGCGCGGCGCTGCATCGGTTCGGGCATGTGCTCGGACGCATTGCCGGTGTGCAGCCAGCCGTCGAACTCGCTGTAGACCAGCGTGCCCGTGGCCACCGGCACATACTGCTTCATCTGCTGGGCGGTCTCCACCAGGCGCAGGCCCGCGCGGTCGAAGCGGCGGTAGATGCGCCGCCACATCATGCCGCCGGTGTCCATGCCGGTGAACCAGTCCTGGCGGAAGTCGGGTTTCAGTGCGGCCACCTTGGCCACGTCGATCACCACGTAGCCGGCCCACAGATACCAGGGCACCTCGCCGGAGAGGAGGCGGCGGTCGCCGAAGCGGTGCGCCTTGGCGAGCCCGGTGAAGGGTTGGCCGGCGAGCTTGGCTACAAGGTCGATGGGCTCGATGGGGAAGAGATCGTGGTCGATGAAGGCGGCGACGGTGGGAGCGGCCGGAGCCACAAGGTTGCGGTAGAGCCAGTTGAGCGCAAAGCCGTGGGAGCGGCTGGGGGCCCGCGACGGGTTGGGCGGCAGGCGCACATAGTGGCCGCCGGTGGCCTCGCACAGCCGCCGGATCTCCTCCGCCAACAGGGGATTGGAGGAGTTGTCGCCCACCACATAGGCGGCGTCGGGCAGGAAGCGGGCGGCCAGGCGCGCCTGCAGGTCGATCACCCAGGGGGTGTTGAAGGCCACGGTGATGGCGGCAGGCCGCCCGGCGATGGCGCGGCGAACGGCGTCGAGCTGGGCCGCATCGGGCGGCGGCCGCCGGCAATACCAGGCGTCGACGGCGTCGCGCACCGCGGTCTTCACCCGCTGGCTCACCGGGCGCAGGCGCCGCCAATCCTCCCGCGTATGGGCGAAGCGGTGCTGCGCCATGCTGCCTGGTATCCCGTTCTCAAACCCGGTGCGGCGATGCTGACGCCGCGGCGGCGGCGGCGAGGGCTTCGGCCACCCGGTCCGCCAGCCCGGCGTCCCAATACAGCAGGTTGACGAGGAGTGGCCAGAGGCGATGGAGCGCCAGCACCCTCTCGTCCGGCCAGGTCCCGCCCTCCGCCCGGTAGGCATCGGCGAACGCCGGCGGTACCGCGCCATAGGCGCCGGGGGTGGCGAGATCGAGGGCCGGGTGGCCGTAGTGCAGCGCCGGGTCCACCAGGCCGACGACGCGGCCGCCGCGCACCAGCAGATTGCCCGGCCACAGATCGCCGTGCAGCAACACCGGCCGGACCGGTTCGGCGACGTCGTCCGGCAACCGTGCGGCGAAGGCGGCGAGGCGGCCGGCCAGATCGGCGGACAGGCGCCCGGCAGCCCGGCAGGCGTCGATCAGCGGTAGAAGACGCTGGCGGGCGAAGAACACCGACCAGCGGCGCGTCCACGGGTTGGGCTGGGCGACGCGGCCGATCCAGGTCTGGTCGGTAAAGCCGCAAGCCGGGCCGCTGGTGCGGTGGAGATGGGCGAGCCGGGCGCCGGCATCCGCCGCGATCGCGGGTGTCCAGGGCCGGCGCGGATCGTCGGTCTCGATCCAGTCGAGCACCAGCAGGCCGTCGCCGGCATGGAGCACCGCCGGCACGGGAAACGCCCCGGTGGCGGCGATCAGTGCAAGCTGGGCCGCTTCAGCCGCCGGGGGTGCGCCGCTGCCGCCGTGGCACTTGGCCACGATGCGGCTGCCGTCGGCCAGGTCGCAGCGGGCCACGGTGCCGGTGGATCCGCCCTCCAGCAGCTCCACGCCGACGACCCGCACCCCCAAGGCCGCGGCTGCGCGCCGGGCGAGGTCGTCTGCAGCATCGCTCACGGGGGCGGTTCCTCGCCCGGCGGTCACTGCGCCGGCGCAGCGGAGAGATGGGCGATCAGGGCATCGACCCCGCGTTCCACCAGGTCCAGCACCGTTTGGAAATCGTGGTCGCCGCCATAGTAGGGGTCGGGTACGTCGTGGCCGCGCAGGTCGTCGGTGAAGTCCAGGAACAGGTGGACCTTGCCGGACCCATCGCTGCCGCTACGCTTGGCGAGGCGAAGGATGCCGGCGACGTGGCCGCGATCCATGCCCAAGAGCAGGTCGAAGTCCTCGAAATCGTCGGCGATCAGGCGCCGCGCCGACTGGCCGGACAGGTCGTAGCCGCGCCTGAGCGCTTCGGCCTGGGCCCGCGGATCGGGAGGATCGCCCACATGGTAAGCCTCGAACCCGGCGCTGTCGGCGATCACGTCCAGCCCGGCGTCGGCGGCGCGCTGGCGCATCACCGCCTCGGCGGTGGGCGAGCGGCATATATTGCCACTGCACACGAACAGAACTCGGGTGGTCATGGGCCGCATCCCTCGGCTACGATTTTGCCAAGGGCGGATGTACCGCGATCACGGGGGGCGGGCGCAAGCATGCAGATCAAACCGGGCGATCGGATCGTCATCCTCACCGGTGCGGGGATTTCCAAGGAATCGGGCCTCGACACCTTCCGCGACCCCGACGGCATCTGGGCGCGCCATTCGCTGGAGGAGGTGGCCACTCCCGCGGGCTTCGCGCGCAATCCGGAGTTGGTGCACGCCTTCTACAATGCCCGGCGGCGGGCGCTCGCCGATCCCGACATCCAGCCCAACACCGCCCACCTGGCGTTGGCGGAGCTGGAGGACAAGTGGCCGGGCGAGGTGCTGGTGGTGACGCAGAACATCGACGACCTGCACGAACGGGCCGGCAGCCGCAACCTCATCCACATGCATGGCGAACTGCTCAAGGTGCGCTCGCTGCACACCCACCGGGTGCTGGAGTGGCGCGAGGACCTGACGGTGGAGACGCCCTGCCCGGACACCGGACAGCCCGGCGGCCTGCGCCCCCATGTGGTGTGGTTCGGCGAAATTCCGCTGGAGATGGAGCGCATCGGCGAGGCGCTGGAACGCTGTGCCCTGTTCGTGTCCATCGGCACCTCCGGGCACGTGTATCCGGCCGCCGGTTTCGTGCGCGAGGCGCGCCTGTTCGGCGCCCAGTCGGTGGAGCTGAACCTGGAGCCGTCGGAAGGCTCCGATTTGTTCGAGCGCCACCAGCACGGCCCGGCGACGGAGATTGTGCCCGCCTTCGTGGGTGAGCTGCTGGCCCAGGTCTCATCCTAGGTCCGCCGCTTGACCGGGGACGCCGACGCGCTGGCGGCGGTTGCCGCGGAGGCGGCCGCGTGCACCCACTGTGCGGCGCATTTGCCCCTGGGGCCACGCCCGGTGCTGCGCGTGTCGCCCACTGCTCGCCTGCTCATCGTCGGCCAGGCGCCCGGGACGCGGGTGCACGCCACCGGCATCCCCTGGAATGACCCCAGCGGCGACCGGCTGCGCGACTGGATGGGTCTCGACCGCGACCGTTTCTACGACGTCGCCCGTGTTGCCATCGTGCCCATGGGGTTCTGCTATCCCGGCCAGGACGCGGCGGGTGGCGACAAGCCGCCGCGTCCGGAATGCGCGCCCCTGTGGCACCCCCGGCTCTTGGCGCTGATGCCGGCGATCGAGTTGACCCTGCTGGTCGGCTCCTACGCCCAGGCGCACTATCTGGGAACGGCCCGCCGGCGTAGCATGACGGAGACGGTGCGCGCCTTCCGCGAGCATCTGCCGCGCGTCCTGGCGCTGCCCCATCCAAGCTGGCGCAACACCGCCTGGCTGAAGCGCAATCCGTGGTTTGGCGAAGAGGTGGTGCCGGAGCTGCGCCGCCGCGTCGCCCGGCTGTGCGGCGGGCCGGACCATGCTCCAATCTATTAATATCGCGGCCATGTTCCGGCCTGACGGATCGCGGAGCGATGCCATCGGATCGGATCAGGCTCGAAGTCGGCAATGCGCGGAATCGCTGTGAGTATGTGGCAATTTGCCGGGGTGCCGGTGCCGCTGGTGCGGTGCCAGGCGGTGGCCCATGGGGCCAGGCTTTGCCATTATTGCCGGCGAGTCGGGGAGGATGACGGATGCCCCTAGCGGCCGGACGGATCATGCCACAGGCAAGTGGAGCGGATTTCAAGCTTACGGCGACCTTCGACGAGGCGCTCGCCGGGGTCTCCGACACCGCACGAGCCTGGATGAGCTACTGGCGATCGCTTGCCCCGCCTGGTGTGCTGCCGCGGCGCGACCAGCTCGACCCATCGGCGCTGCTGCGCATTCTCCCCAGCATGTCGATCACCGAGCGCGAAAACTCCGACACCCTCTGGCTGCGCCTGGTGGGCAGCGGCATCGTTGCGCGCATGGGCACCGACACCACCGGCAAGAACATCCTTGAAGTTCACATTCAGACGCAGCGTCAGGTGCTGCGCGCCCATCTGAACTTCGTGCTCGACCGGCCTTGCGGGCAGATCGTCCGGTTGGTGGACACCGACACCTCCGGCCAGCGCCTTGCGATCGATCTGTGCCGGCTGCCCATGGCCGACCGGGACGGCGCGCCACGCTTCATCGTGGGGACGGCGGACAGTCCGTTCCTGTGGTCGGTGCGGCCGCAATCCCCGGTGGAGACAGACGTGCAGGAGACCGTGTTCTTCGCATTACCGGGGACCGTGCCCGACCCAGCGTGACCGGACTTGCCGTCGGCCCGACCCCTTGCAGACCAAGGGACGGCACCGGGGATTCGCGCGTTGTGCGGCGATGGCCAACCCTGTGGTGTGCCGCCGCGACCTTTGCCACTATGCTGGCCCAGCAGCCCGGCAGTGCGGACACCGGGGCAGGCCAGACGAAAGCAGCGCAACCGATGATTCGAGGCATGGCGCGATCGGGGAGCACGGAACTTGCGACGACGGCCACCTTCGAGGCGGCCCTGGACCGGGCGTCGACCCTCGGCCGCATCTGGATGGAGCATTGGCGGTCGCTGGCGCCCACCGGCGCGCTGCCGCGGCGTGACCAGCTCGACCCGACGGGGATCCCCCAGCTCCTCGGCGACATGTCGATCATGGAGCGCGAGAGCCCGGACATGATCCATCTGCGCCTGGTGGGTACCGGCATCGTCGACCGCATCGGCTTCGACCCCACGGGCAAGAACATTTTCGATGTCCACAACTACAAGAAGGGCGAAGAGGTCAGCGCCCATCTGAACTTCGTGCTCGACGAGCCCTGCGGCCAGATCGTCACGCTGACCGACACCTACTCGTCGGGGCGCAAGTTCACCGTGGACATCTGCCGGCTGCCCATGGCCGACCGCGCCGGGGTGCCCCGCTATATCGTGGCGGTGGCGCGCAGCCGCTTCTTTTCCGCCCTGGAGTTTGTCCAATCCGAACCGCAGATCCTGGCGGAGGTGATGGACACCACCTTCTTCACCCTGCCGTCCGCCGAGCCGGCGGCACCCTGACAGCCGGCCAGCCGTCTGCAGCAGCTTGCGACGGCGCTACGGGGCCGGCGGCAGCGGCAGCGGACCGTGGGCCTTGACCGTGCGCAGGGCCACGTTGGAGCGCACGTCGGCCACCATGGGCAAGGTGAGCAGCCGTTCGGTGAGGAGCTGTTCGTAGGCCGCCAGATCGGGCACCACGATCTCCGCCAGGAAATCGGCCACGCCGGACACCATGTGGCAAGCCACCACGCCGGGAAGGGCGGCCAGCGCATCGCCCAGCTCGGCGGCGTTTTGGCGGGAGTGGTGGGCCACGCGGATTTCCACGAACACCGTCAGCCCAAGGCCCACCTTGGCGCGCTCCAGCTCCGCCCGGTAGGCGCGGATCACGCCTGCGGCCTCCAACTGGCGGGTGCGCCTGAGGCAGGGTGAGGCCGACAGGTGGACGCGCTCGGCCAGCTCCACATTGGTGAGCCGGCCGTCCTCCTGCAACGCCGCCAGGATCCGCAGGTCCGTGGCGTCCAGTTCGGGTTTTGGCATGATCCACCTGATTTCGGTCGAATTTTAGCATTTCATGCCAAACAGATCGGTCTGGGGGGTGGAGTTGGCAAGCACCTGCCCCGGCGGTCCGTGCTATCCCGAAGCCGGATCAAGCCAATGGGGGACCCTGCGATGATCGCGCGCGTGTGGCACGGCTGGACGGCGCCGGATAACGCCGACCGCTACGAAACCCTGCTGAAGACGGAGATCTTCCCCGGCATCCTGGCCAAGCGCGTGGCCGGCTTTCGGCATATCGAGCTGTTCCGCCGCGACCTGCCGGCCGGTGACGACGGCGCCGGTGCCAGGCCGGGCGAGGTGGAGTTCGTCACGGTGATGTGGTTCGACACGCTGGACGCCGTGCGGGCGTTTGCCGGCGAAGACTACGAGACCGCCTATGTGCCGGCCGCCGCCAGGCAGGTGCTGGCGCGCTTCGACGCCAGGTCGGCCCACTACGATATCCGCGCCCAAGAGGACGCGGCGTAGCCCGCCGTGGGGCAGGCTGCCCCGACACGGTCACATCCGTTCGCTATGGCCCGATGCGCAGGGGCGCCTTTTCGCCTTTGGCGGGCCGGGACCGCCAAACCGTGAAACGCCCCAAAGCCCGAACCGCAGCGGACGCCCCATGCCCACACCCGACGGCCAGCCGCCGACATCGCAGGACCTGCGCACGGCCAACGAGCTGCGCGGCCATGTGGCGTGGCTCGATACCATCACGCCGTTGGCCCTGGGCGTGCTCGCCGTGGCCTCGGGCATCTACACCTATCTCGGCGTCACCGGCCTGTTGGAACGCACCGGCGCGCTCAGCTTCCTTGCCGCCATCGCCTATTCGGTGGCGGTCTCCGTGGCGATCTTCGTCTTCTGGTCTTACGTCCTGCGCCTGCTGCCGGCGATGGGCTCGTCCTCCGGTCGGATCGGCCTGTTCGTCGCCACGCTGATCGGTGCGGCGGCCATCGTCGCCATGTCGAGCTGGCTGAATGCGGCAGCCCTTGCCGGCTCCGCAGCGGTGGAACAGCACCTGGCCATCACCGTGCAGAACTACCAGGCAGCCCTTGAGGGCGTGCACGCCAACGCCACCTCCGCCCAGGCCCTGGAGCGCGACGTCGCCCGCGCGCGGGCGAGCTTCGAGGATCTGTCCGAACAGGAACGCGACGGCGGATTGTCCGGTATCGGCGGGCAGGGGGCCGTCTACCGACTGTTGCGCCAGAAGACCGACGAGCTTGAAGCGCTGGAAGACCAGATCGCCGCCCAGACCGAGCCGATCGACATGGCCTTCGATCGCGGCAACGAGATCTTGAACCGCATGCGCGAGCTGATCGCCGAACAGGGGCCGATCGAGCTGCGCTCGGTGGCCTTCGCCGAACAGTCGGTGCGGCTGGCCGGCACCCTCGCCTCGCTGCGCCAACTCTCCGTGGCTCCCTTGGTGCAGCGCGCGGCGGAAGACCTGCGCGCAGCCGTGGTGCTGCCGGAACTGGACGGTGGCAGCGCCAGCGTGCGCACCGCCCAATCCACCACCATCCAGTCGGTGCTCAACGCCATCGACCAGCGCGCCCGCGGCCTCGCCGAAGCGGCCCAGGAGGTGATCGACCGCCCGAGCCCGGCGGAGATCACCTACGCCCCCATCTCCACCGCCGAAGCGGTGATCCGCTATGCCAGCGACTTCGCGCCCTCCTGGGCCGGCGCCATCGCCATCGACCTGCTGCCGGGCGTGCTGGTGTTCATCCTGGCGGTCACCCAGTCGGCCATCCGGCGCGAGCGCCGCGCGGTGGGGGCCGAGCAGTTCATGACCCTGTCGGACCTGGAGTCCGCCATGGTCGCCATGCGCCGCATCGAGCGCACGCTCGCCGGCATGCGCGAGGCCGATGTGCCGCCGCCGCCGGCCGCGAGCGAGCCCGCCGCAACGCCGGCCGTGGCGCCGGCCGAAGCGCGCGCCGGCGACGATGCGTCCCACCGGCCGGTGGATGTGCCGCGGCCGCGGGCGGTCGACTGAGCGTGGCGGCGGCCCCGCCGTTTCGCGCCCTCGCTCTGTTGCCGCCGGTCAAGCGGGTGCTCCAGGGCGTGTTCCTGCTGCAGATCGGCGTCGCCGGCCTGCTGCTGGCGGCCGATTTCCAAGGCGACGGCCTGTTGGCCGATCCGCGGCCGATTGCACCTGAGGAGACCCGGCCCGTCGCACCGGGCGACCAGCAGCGCCGCTTCACGCCGCGCACCGTGCCGGTGCGCCCCGGCCCCATGCCGGCGGCCCCGATCCCGCTGCCCCGCGAGATGGGCAGCCTCGACTTCGAAGTGCTGGAGGTCCCGGAGCACGGCACCGTCATGCTGCTGAGCGGTTCCATCGGGGCCGGTGACAGCGACCGGTTCGAACGTGCCCTGGACACCGTGGAAGCCGATACGCCCATCGCAGCGGTCGCGCTGCATTCGCCGGGCGGGCGCCTGGTGGAAGCCCTGCGCATCGGCGAGATCGTGCGCCAGCGCGGCCTCGACACAACGGTGACGGCGGAAGCGGCCTGCATGTCCGCCTGCCCGATCATCCTGTTTGCCGGCGTCGAGCGCATCGTGTCGCGCCACGCCTGGGTGGGCCTGCACCAGGCCTTCGTCGATGAGGGCACGGTGCTGCCGACGCGCCTGGCGCTGATCGACGTGCAGGCCCTGCAGGGCGAGGTCATCGACTACACCGCGCGCATGGGCGTAGATCCGGCGGTGCATGTGCACACGCTGACGACGCCGCCGCAGGACGTCTACTTCCTCGTCGAACAGGAACTCGTCGACTACCGGGTGGCGACCGAGATCATCGACTGACTGGCCCGGCCCGGCCCGGCCCGGCCTAACTCGTCGCCAGCGCGTAGGGCACGCCGGGGCGCAGGCTCTCGTTGATGTCGAGATCCACGCCGGACGGCGCATAGGCGCGCATCACGCAGTCCGACCGTTCGCACAGCCGGCAGGTGGGGCCGATGGGCTCGGCCACCTCGTCGGCATGCACCGCGATGCCGTCGGCGTAGACGAGCTGGGCGGCGTGCGCGATGTCGCAGCCGAGCGCCAGGATCTGGCGCGGCCCGGAACGGCGGAAGCCCGCCCCCGGCCGGCCGATGGCCGTGGCGAGCGTGAAGTAGCGCTGGCCGTCGGGCAGTTCCACCACCTGGGTGAGGATGCGCCCCGGCTGCCACAGCGCCTCATGCGCGATCCAGCGCGGGCAGGACCCGCCGAGCCGCGGGAAGTGGTCGGCGCCGGCGCTGAAGCGCTTGGAGATGTTGCCGGCCTGGTCCAGGCGCAGCAGGAAGAAGGGGATGCCGCTCGCCCCCGGCCGCTGCAGGGTGGTAAGCCGGTGGCCGAGCGCTTCCAGGCCGACGCGGAAGCGCCGCCGCAGGATTTCCAGGTCGTAGCGCACCGCCTCCGCCGCCCGGTAAAGCCGGTCGTACGGCATGAGGACCGCGCCGCCGTAGTAGTTGGCGAAGGCCAGGCGCAAGAGCGCGCGCGCCTGGTCGCCGTCGAGTGCGGCACGCGCCACCAACTCGTCGAGCAGGCCGCGGTGGCGGATCAGGGCCGTCTGCACCGCCAGGTGGAAGCAGCGGCTGGAGCCGTCCAGCATCTCCGACAAGAGAATGCGCCGGCCGTGGCGGTCGTAGCGGCGGCGGAAATCGCCCATCACGTCCACCGGTACGATGCGTACGCGCAGGCCCTGCTCGCGGTCGAGGAAGGCGACCAGACCGTTATAGAGGTCCGACTGGTCCAGCTCGCCGGCCGACCAGTCCGCTTCGGCCGCCGCTTCCAGTTCGGGCACGTAATTGCCGGCGGCCTGCAGGTAGTCGCGCACCTGGTCCACGGCCGGAGTTGCCACGCCGTCGCTGGCATCGGAGACCCGCTGGTCGGAGAGCACCCGGTTCTCGTTGCGCAGCGCCTTGTAGGAATTGTAAAGGGCAAGCACCGCCTGCCCGGCGGCCGGGCTGGCCTCCACCAGGTCGATCAGGTCCTGGCGCTCCACCGCATGGTCGGTCAGCGTGGGGTCGGCGAAGGCGTCGCACAGCGCGCCGATCATGCGCGTGGTGTCGTCCTCGGCGAAGGATTGCAGGTCCACCTCGAAGGCCTGGCCGATGCGCAGCAACAGGTCGACAGTGATGGCGCGCTGGTTGTTCTCAATCAGGTTGAGGTAGCTGGGCGAGATGTTCAGACGCTCGGCCATGCGCGCCTGGGTCAGCCCACTAGCCCGGCGCAGCCGCCGGATCTTGGCGCCCATCAGGGCCTTGCTGGCCATGTGTCGTGCTCCCGCGGTAAACTTTTCAGACATTACAGATCGCGGAGGCCAGTGTCAAGTTTCGCAATATAATTATATAGTTTGGCAAATATTCGTCTATTTCGTGCCCGTCTATGGCTGATTCCATGCTGCGCCTGCGAGCAACTAGGATTTCTGTGTTGACAAATGTGCCGTGTGTAAACATGCTCCGCGCAGACGCAAACCGGCCTGAGACCCTGGCGCCCCCGCCCGATCACCCTCGCCGGGATGCGCCGCCCCAGGCAAACCGCCACCCAGGCAACCACAGTGACCACGCAACGTGGCACCCAAGGAGATCCCCATGGCACCGCTCGACATCGGCACCCCGGTCATTGACGAAGATTACAAGACGAAGCGTTTCGCCGGCGTTCGCCGCGACTACACCCAAGCCGACGTCGACAAGCTGCGCGGCAGCTTCCGCATCGAGCACACGGTGGCCAAGCTGGGTGCCCAGCGCCTGTGGGAACTGCTGCACAAGCGCGACTTCGTGAATGCGCTCGGCGCCACCACCGGCAACCAGGCCATGCAGATGGTCCGCGCCGGGCTGGAGTCCATCTATCTGTCGGGCTGGCAGGTCGCCGCCGACGCCAACCTGGCCGGCGAGATGTATCCCGACCAGAGCCTGTACCCCGCCAACTCGGTGCCGGCGGTGGTGAAGAAGATCAACCAGGCGCTGATCCGCGCCGACCAGATCGAGCATGCCGAAGGCGGCGCCCAGCGCTATTGGCTGGCCCCCATCGTGGCCGACGCCGAAGCCGGGTTCGGCGGCGCCCTCAACGCCTTTGAGCTGATGAAGGCGATGATCGAAGCCGGTGCCGCGGGCGTGCACTTCGAAGACCAGCTCGCGTCTGAGAAGAAGTGCGGCCACCTGGGCGGCAAGGTGCTGGTGCCGATCCGGACCTTCATCCGCACGCTCAACGCCGCGCGCCTGGCCGCCGACGTGATGGACGTGCCGACCGTTCTGGTTGCCCGCACCGACGCCGAAAGTGCCAAGCTGATCACCAGCGACGTCGACGAGCGCGACCATCCCTTCATCGACCGCACCTCGCGCACCGAGGAAGGCTTCCATGTGATCAAGCCGGAGAACCGGCTGGAATATTGCATCGAGCGCGGCAAGGCCTTCGCCCCCTACGCCGACCTGCTGTGGATGGAAACCTCCACGCCGGACCTGGAGGCCGCACGGACCTTCATCGAAGGGGTGCGCAAGGAATTCCCCAACCAGATGTGCGCCTACAACTGCTCGCCGAGCTTCAACTGGAAGGCCAAGCTGGACGACGCCACCATCGCCAAGTTCCAGCGCGAGCTGGGGGCCATGGGCTTCAAGTACCAGTTCATCACGCTGGCCGGCTTCCACAGCCTGAACTTCACCACCTTCCAGCTCGCCAAGGGCTACAAGGAACGCCAGATGGCGGCCTATTCGGAGCTGCAGCAGGCCGAGTTCGCAGCCGAGAAGGACGGCTACACCGCCACCAAGCACCAGCGCGAAGTGGGTGTGGGCTACTTCGACGCGGTCGCCGAAGCGGCTGCCGCCGGCAAGTCCTCGACCACCGCTTTGGCCGAGAGCACCGAGAGCGCGCAGTTCTAGGCAGGGATTGGGGGCCGGTCGCGGGGCCGGCTCCCAACGCCCGAACCCAGGGATACACCTGGGCGGAACTGGGGACGACACCCGGACGCAATACCCGGGACCAAATCTGGGGGACGCCCTGAGCGGGGGAGGCGGCAACGGCCGCTTCCCCCCTTTTTTTTGGGGCGGCCAGGGTGCCGGAACCGGCATGGGCCGCGCATCCGATTGCCGGCAACCGGGGTGCCGGTGCCGGCCTCCGTATTTATGCAGTTGGCGCCGAGCAGATCAGCGTTCGGCGCATAGGTGGCCGGCCGGCCGCCTCCCCATATGCCGGCGACCACGACGGCACCGGGCCGCCGTTCCCACGGAAGGTTCGCTCCGCCATGGCGCTGGCATTGGGTGTGGTCGGGTTCCTCCTGATGCTGGTTGGCGGCGACCTGGTGGTTCGCGGCGCCGTGGCGATCGCCCACCGGCTCAATGTTTCGGCACTTCTCATCGGCCTAACCCTGGTGGGCTTCGGCACTTCGCTGCCGGAGCTGATGACCAGCCTTCAGGCGGCCCTCGCCGGCGCCCCTGGGATCTCCATCGGCAACGTGGTCGGATCCAACATCTGCAACATCCTGCTGGTGCTGGGCATTGCCGCCTTGCTGCGGCCGGTGGTGGCCACCCCGGCAGCGTTCCGGCGCGACGGGGCAGTGGTGATGGCGGTCACCGTCATCGGCATCGCGCTGATGCTGCTGGGCGTGGTGGACCGGCTCGCCGGAGCCGCCATGCTGGTTGGCTTGGCCGCCTATGTCTACCTCACCTACCGCTCCGAAAGGGGCAATCACAGCCCGGCCGCCACCGTGTTGGAGGAGGAGGCCGAACTGGCGCCCACCCCGCCCGGCCGTCTGTCGGTCGCCCTGGCGTTGCTGGTGGCGGGCCTGGTCGCCCTGGTGTTCGGGTCCGGCCTGCTGGTGGATGCGGCGGTGGCGCTGGCCCGGCTGCTGGAGGTGTCGGAAACACTGATCGGCCTGACGGTGGTGGCGGTGGGCACGTCGCTGCCGGAACTGGTCACCTCCGTCGTCGCCGCCATCCGCCGCCAGTCCGATGTGGCCCTGGGCAACATCCTCGGCAGCAACGTCTTCAACATCCTCGGCATCCTGGGAGCGACCGGCGTGGTCAGCCCGGTTCCGGTGCCGCAGGACATTCTCAACGTCGATGTCTGGGTGATGCTGGCGGCCACCGTGGCGCTGGTGGTGGTGGTGCGCACCGGCTGGCGGGTGTCGCGGATCGAGGGCGCAGGACTGCTCGGCGCCTACGTCGCCTATCTGGTGTTCGGTGTCGTCGCGACGTAAATCTGGATCTCGATCCACCGAAAGCGCCGAGCCGGCACCCGCATGGCCTATTTGACCTCGCTAGTCGCCGTCTTTCTGAGTGCCCTGATCCTCAACCTCGGCAACGGCCTTTTGGGCGTGATTCTGCCCGTGCGCGGCTCCCTGGAGCAGTTCCCCACCGTCTATCTGGGCCTGCTCGGCACTTTCTATGCCGGCGGGTTCGTCGTCGGCTGCCTGGTCTGCCCCTACCTCATCCGCCGGGTCGGGCATATCCGCGCCTTTGCCGTGCTGGCCGCACTGGGGGCCAACTGCGCGCTGCTGTTCGCCATTCTGATGCACCCGCTGCCGTGGCTGCTGCTGCGCTTCTGCTTCGGAGTGGCGCTGGCCGGGCTGCTGATGGTGACGGAAAGCTGGTTGAACGAGCAGAGCACCAACGCCACCCGCGGCCGCGTGTTCAGCGCCTACATGCTGGTGAACTCCGGCAGCGTGCTGACCGGCCAGCTCATGGTGGCACTGGGTGAACCCAGCGGGTTTGCGCTGTTCGCGCTGGCGTGTTCTCTGGTCTGCACCGCCTTGATCCCGGTGGGACTGACCACCACCACCGCACCGCGGCCGCCCAGCCGCGTCACCTTGCGGCTTGGCCGGCTCTATCGCCGCTCGCCGGTGGCCATCGTCGGCGCCTTTCTGGTGGGTGTGGTCAACGGGTCGTTCAACACGCTCGGCGTGGTGTTCGTGCTCAGCATCGGGTTTTCCCCGGTCCTGGCGGCCATCTTCATCAGTGCGGCCATGCTCGGCGGCAGCCTGGCGCAATGGCCGGCCGGGGCGGCGTCCGACCGCATGGACCGGCGCTGGGTGGTCATCACCTTCGCAACCGCCGGCACCTGCATGGCGCTGACGATGTGGGCCAGCGATGGCGGCTGGGTGTCCGACGCGGCCGCAGCGCTCGGCCTCGGCGTCGAGCCGCTGTGGATCGGCCTGGCCGTGGGCTTCGGGCTGTCGGCCTATCCGCTCTACGGCGTGCTGGTCGCCCACATGAACGACCATGTGGACCGCGACGGCTTTGTGGAGGCCAGTGGCGGTATGCTGCTGCTGTGGGGGCTGGGAGCCTCCACCGGGCCGCTGCTGGCATCTGCCGCCATGGCGGTAACGACGCCGCACACCTTGTTCCTGGTGATGGCGCTGGGCCATGCCAGCCTGATCGGCTTCACGCTGTTCCGCATGGCGCGGCGGCCCGCCCCGGCGATGGAGGGGCGGGAGGTGTTCCAGCCCGCCGCCATCGGTCGCACCACGCCGGCAGCCGCCTCGCTGGATCCGCGGGCACCCGATTAGGGTGTTTGAGGGTCTGGAGGCACCGAGCCGGCTGGCGCCGCATCCGCCACAGGCGAAACGTTTTCCGCGACTACACGGCGGGCACGGGCGGACGGTCGCGCCACAGCCGGCCCAGCAGCGTCGCCCCGCCCTGGTCGGTGGGCGACAGCTCCAGCCCGCGGGCGATCAGGTCGGCCTTCTTGTCGGCCACGGTGCGGCCGCGCGCGTCCGCCCAGTGGGGGTGATGCGGCCAGCGGCCCCATTGGCGAAACCACACCGGCACGGATGCGGCGGCGGCCGCCGCCACCGCCTGATCGGCCCAGGCGGGATCGAGCCGGCGGGCGCCGGGGCCGGTCTCGCCGCCGCAGATCAGCCAGTCGATGGCGGCGAGCGAGATGCCGTCGAAGGCCGACAGCAGCGGTTCGGCGCAGACGAACGCGGTGAACGGCCCGGCCGCCTGCTTCAAGGATCGCAGCAGGTCGACGCGGCGGGCGAGCCGGCGATCCTCCACCGTCACCCCCAGCCACAGATTGGCCGGCACGCCGCGGTCGCCCCAGCGGCGGCGCCCGTCCGCCAGCAGGCGACGGGGGCGTTTCGTCAAGACCTGGAACACCACGTCGGGGCGCGCGGCGATGTGCTGGAACACCTGGTCGAGATACGCGTCGGGCACCTCGCGGTGGTAGAGGTCCGACATGGAGTTGACGAACACCAGCGGCGCGCGGCGCTGGCCCAGCTCCGTCACCGGCTTGAAGCGGCGCACATCGCCGAGGCGGTGGGGCATCAGGCGGACGTGGAAGCCGCCATGGAAGCGCTTGGCGATGGCTTCGGCGTAGCAGTGGTCGCAGCCGGGCGAGACATGGGTGCAGCCGAACACCGGGTTCCAGGTGTGATCGGCGCACGAGATGCGGGTGTTGAGAACGGTCATGGCGGGGAGATGATTACCCGACGGCGGCGATGTCGCGGATCACCCAATCGGCCTCCGGGACGACGCGGCGGGCCGCCCACGCCGACCGTCCCGCGCCGGCCACGGCATACCCGGCCGCCATCAAGGCGCGCATGCAGGCCGAGCCGATCGTGCCGTACCCGCCGAGAACAACCGCTTTGGACACATCCGCATCCTTCACATTGGAACTTTTGAACAATGCCCCAAATTTTGTAAATATAGGCGCTGCCGCGATAGAATCTAAAGTAGTTGCTATTGAACAACTTTAAGATTGGTTCTGGACAATTCTTGTTTTGTCTTATTTACAGAAACTAAGCCAGTAAACAGACTCTCCAGTTCATCAAGAGGTATATCCAAGTCGTCTGCAATATAGTTCTTTGTTATTCTCTCCAGCCAAAGGGCAGAGAGTATCTTCTTCAAGACAGTTGATTCTTCTCTTTCAATTCCAATATACTCTGCTTTCCGATATCCTCTCTTTGACAATTCAATGCATAGGGATTTGTACTGCCAATCTGATATCAGATTGATCTCGTGAATTCTGTGAGCCATAGCCATGGCCGACACCCGCCAACGCAGTTTGGCCTTTATTAGAACTCGTAGATCAACTCGATGAGGTACTCTTGCTCTAACGTCCTCTCTAGGCATCAAGAAAGATGCTGCAAATCTATCAGCTTCGCGTTCTGCTTCGCGATTCTCTTTCGGATCTCCGTGTTTGTGTAGAACTAAGTGTCCTAATTCATGAGCAGAGTCAAATATGCTACTTTCGGCCGTCTTAAAGTTGTTGAGAAAGATATATGGTTTCCCGTCTTTCCAAAAAGAGAAGGCATTAACTGATGCAGTGTTCTCCGCAAGAGAGAATATTCGAATTCCATTTGCCTCCAAAAGCCCCAGCAGATTCCCAATAGGCTTTTGTCCCAAGTCCCAGTGCTGTCTGATTTGCGCCGCCGCAAACTCTGGCCCTGTCTCGCGACTAAGATCCAGAAGATTAGGTCGAGGTAGCTGAAACCTCTCTTCCAACCAAGCTCCGAGTTCTATTCCTAGACACCCGGCCGCGATAGCTGCGTCACGCTCTCGAGCGCTCATCTTCGAGAAGCTTCGAAAACTAACGGCAGCAGTGTCAATCTTCTCAGGCGCCGATCTATAAAAGAAGTCAGTAGGGTATTTCAGTGCATCGCTGATCTTCTTTATCGTTGCTTCATCCGGGGTATTTGTCTTGCCAGATTCGAGTCGAGATATCGTGTCTGCAGTAATACCACACGTCTCGGCCAATGCCTTGGCTGTCAGCTTGCGTCGACTACGCGCAAGACTAAGGCGATCGCCGTTGAACATTCACTAACCTAACGCTTGCGATATACCTCGGGGTCGAAGTCGTTGGCGCTATCGCTTATGTCATCGAGTAGGGAAAGATCGTCATTGAGCGGCTGTTCGTCAATGAAAATCCGCTCAATGGCGCCCTTGAATGTGTGGTCTTCAACAATCGGGGGGGTTAGTTCAGCGCGACCCATCTCATCAACCATTAGATAGTATAGTATTGATATCGGTCCGGACTGCGTTTTTGCAGTATGTGGAAGATGAGAGAAAAGATTTAGCTGTGCCGCACGTTCAGCTCCAGCACCTTTGGCGGTTCGCGGTTTCGGCAGATTGTTTTCATCGCACGCGAGGTCAACATTTTGAAACCCGACACGCATTCCAGTTTTACGGTGCGTGATAACTTCGATCTGGTCTGGGCGCTCAACTCTCCAATTCTCTCCAACAAACCGATCACGCAATGCCCAGACACCTTCATGGTAGGCGTAAGTTCCTGAGGCGTTGGCACAATGAAATGGAGTCACTTTCCTTGCCTCATAGACGGCAATGCTCCTAACCTCCAGGAGAAGGTCCAAATCCAGCCCTAGTTCCTCAACACGCTCTCGAACATGTTTGGGAGTGTTGATGATCTTTGTTTCAGGTTGAGCCATTGAACGTCAGCCATGTCGATTTTTTAGACCTACAAAGTGGTCCGAAAAATCGACATCGTCAAGGGTCAATGTCCATAGTCGGCTGATTCCTTCGGTACTGACTGAGGAGGAAACTGAAAAACGCAGAAAGGGGGGCCGAAGCCCCCCTTTCCGCCGATCGCCGAGGGGACGCGCGATCAGCCGCCGGCCGGCGCTTCGAACACGGTGACGCGCGGCAGCTCGCCTTCGTACTTCTCCACCTCCGCCAGGATGGTGTGGCCGCAGTTGCCCTGGGCCAACTGGCTGGTGGGGATGTCGATCGACAGCACGTTGACGTCGCCGTACTTGTCCAAGGTGCCCGGCACGCCGCCTTCCAGCGGGTCGTACCAGCCGCCTTCCGACAGGCGCAGCACATCGGGCAGCACCCGGTCGGTGATCACCGCACCGGCCAGGATCTGGCCGCGGCCGTTGAACACCCGCACCACGTCGCCGTCCGCGATGCCGCGGGCCGCCGCCGTATCGGGATGGATCCACACCGGCTCGCGGTCCTGCACCGTGTAGCGGTTGCGCAGCCACGTGGCGGCGAGCTGGCTGTGCAGCCGGTCGTCGGGGTGGGCGGTGGTGACGTGCAGCGGATAGGTGTCGTTGCCGGCACCGCCCAGGCGCTCAACCGGCTCCAGCCAGGTCGGATGCGGCGGGCAATCGTCGTAGCCGAAGCCTTCGATGGTGGTGGAGTAGATCTCGATCTTGCCCGACGGCGTGCCCAGCGGGTTGAACAGCGGGTCGGCGCGGTAGTCCGAGTAGCGCACAAAGCTGCGCGACTGGTCGGTGGGTTCGAACACCAGCAGGCTCTGGCTGTCCCAGAACTCGTCGAACGACGGCATGTCGACGCCGAGGTTGCCGGCCTGGCCCAGGGCGTCTTCATAGAAGCCGCGCACCCAGTCCAGATCGCTCTTGCCCTCGTCGTAGACGTCGCCGTGGCCGAGGCGCCCGGCCAGGGCCCGGAAGATGTCGAAGTCGCTCTTGGACTCGTACATCGGCTCGACCAGCTTGTGCATGCCGACCATGAAGCGGTTGGTGTAGCTGCCGCCCTGCTCGATGTCGTCGCGCTCGAAGCTGGTGGTCGCCGGCAGCACGATGTCCGCGTGGCGCGCCGTGGCGGTCCACACGAAGTCGTGCACCACGATGGTCTCCGGGCGCTGCCAGGCTTCCACCGCGCGGTTGCGCTCCTGGTGGTGGGCCATCGGGTTGCCGCCCACCCAGTACAGCATCTTGATGTCCGGATAGGTGATGGCCTGCCCGTTGAACTGGATGGTCTCGCCGGGGTTCAGCAGCATGTCGTTGACGCGGGCCACCGGCACCGAGGCGACGCCGCCCGTGGCAAGCCACGCCGCACCGGCGGTGCCGCCGCCAGACGCCGTGATGCCGGGCAGCACCGGCGAACGGCAGGTGGGCGCGCCGCCGTTGGAGTAGTGGTAGCTGAGGCCGAAGCCGCCGCCCGGCAGGCCGATCTGGCCGAGCATGGAGGCCAGCGTCACCAGCATCCAGTGCACCTGCTCGCCATGGTGGGCGCGCTGCATCGACCAGCCGCTCATCAGCATGGTGCGGCCGGCGGCGAAGCGGTGGGCGAGGTCGGCGATGGTTTCCGCCGGTACGCCGCAGATTTCCGACGCCCAGGCCGGGTCCTTCGCCACGCCGTCCGCCTCGCCGGTCAGGTAGGGCAGGAAGCGGTCGTAGCCGACGGTGTAGTCATCGAGGAAGCCCTGGTCGGCCAAGCCTTCGTCCTGCAGCACATAGGCGATGCCGAGCATCAGGGCGAGGTCGGTCTGCGGCCGTGGCGCGATCCATTCGGCATCGAGGAACACGGCGGTCTGCGAGCGCACCGGATCGATGCAGATCACCGGCTTGCCGCTGTCCTTCAGCGCGCGCAAGCCGTCCATGCCGCCATGGTCGCACATGATCCAGTCGATCTTGTTGGTGTTGGCGGGATCGGCCCCCCAGATCACCACAAGCTCGCTGCTCTCGATCACCACCGGCCAGGCCGTCTGCTGTTCGTAGACCTCCAGCGTGCCCATGACGTGGGGCATGATCACCTGGGACGCACCGGTGGAGAAGTCGCCGGTGCCGATGGTGGAGCCGCCCAGCAGGTTGGCCAGGCGCTGCAGCAGGGTCTGGCAGTTGTGCAGCCGGCCGACGCTCTTCCAGCCGTAGGAGCCGGTGTAGAGGCTGGCGTTGCCGTAGGTGTCGATGACGCGGGTGAGTTCCCCCGACACCAGGTCCAGCGCCTCATCCCAACTCACGCGCACGAAATTGCCGGCACCGCGTTCGGCGGTGTTGGCGCCCGGTCCGTCGCGCAGGTAGCTCTCGCGCACCATGGGGTACTTGATGCGCGCCGGGGAGTAGACGAGGTCCGGCAGCGCCTGGGTCAGCGAGGCCGGGAACGGGTCTTCCGGATTGGGGATGGCCTGGACCAGGCGGCCGCCTTCGACGCGGCCGACGAACGGCCCCCAGTGCGATCCGCTCTGGGCCTCCGTCATGTCCAGGATCGGCCCGCGCACGGTCGCCTGCGCCAGCCCCGGCGGCAATGCCACGGTGCTGAGCCCGGCGATGGTGCCGGCCTTGAGGAAGCTGCGCCGCGATAGCGGCAGGAAGGGGGAGTGGTGATCAAGCCGGCTCATGGTCGTTCCCTCAAGTCTTGCGGTTTCACTGAAGGGGGTCGGGGCATGGTGGTCTTCTGTTCGCCGTTCTCGTCCGCGGCGTCGGTATCCAGGTCCAGAAGGCGGGCGACGAACTCAGCCGCCGCCCGGTAGAAGCCGTCCCGGTCGGCCTCGGCCACGCGGGCGCAGAACTGCGGGCCCCAGGCGGCCAGATGGTTGGAGCGCAACCGGTCGAGCCGCTCGCCGGCGGCGTCGGCCGCGCCCGCATCGCCCGCCGCGACGGCGTCGGCCTGGGCGCGGTGGAGGTGGGCGGCAAGCGAAAGCTGGATGGCGATGTGGTCCGCCGGTTCGCTCCATCCCGGGGGCAGCGCGGCGCCGCTTTCAGCCAGCAGATCGGTCATGGCGCGCCAGGCCGTGCCGTGGCTGGCGTCATCGAGGAAGGCGGACTGGCTGGGCGGTACTGCACTGCGGCCGCCGGCCCCGTGGAAGAGGCGGCCATACTGGGCCGCCAGGGCAAGGCGCGCCGGACGGTCCCACGGTGCGCGAAAACGCTGGAGCAGGGCTGCGGCCGGCTGGGCAAAGGCCGGGTCGCCGGCCAGCCGTTCCAGCACGGCATGGGCGCCGCCTTCGGCACAACGGGCGAATGCGGGGTCGTCCATCTCGCATAGGAACAAGCGTGCCGCGACCTCGTAGAGAGCCGCGTATGCACGTGAAATTGCAATATGAGATGGTAAATCTCTACTCATGCTAGCCAAGACTAATGCACCAACTTCGAATAGTGGAGTAGGGCTCCGCCTGTTCTCCAAGAAAGCTAGAAGATTAACCTAACTTCCTGCGCCGGCCGCCCCACCGGACTAGTTAGAAATCTTACGCTAAATTTTGGACTTGCTGTTTGACGTGGATCAATTCGGCGATTGCGATCCTATAGAATACTAAGCGCGCTCTATGCCTGATGTGCTCTCCGATGGGTCGCTGTGAAATGAATACCCCATCGCCCGGCCGCCCCTTCCGCAGCGACGAGGTGTTTTCCCGTGTCCGATAAGTCAGACCGGCGCCGCCGCGGCTTCTGGCGGTCGACGTGGTTTTTCGTGCTGTTCGTCGTGCCGCTAGCAGTCTTTGCCGTGGGTAGCCTCTTCTGGGCCGGTGGATCGGCCCTGCTGGCCTATACAGAGTCCAACGAATACTGCACCAGTTGCCATGAATTGGCGCCGGTGGTCGATGAATACCATGACAGCGTGCATTTCCGCAGCGCATCCGGGGTGCGCGCGGGGTGTGCCGACTGCCATGTGCCGAACGAATTCTGGCCTTCGGTGCTCGACCACGCCCACGCGCTGGAAGAGCTCTACCGCCATTTCGATGGCACCATCGCCACGCCGGAGCTGTTCGAAGAGAACCGCCTGCGCCTCGCCCGCCAGGTCTGGCACGACATGGAGACCTCCAACAGCCGCGAATGCCGGAGCTGCCACGTGCCCGACGCGTTCGACTTCGCCGCCCAGCGGCCGGAAGCGCGCACCGCCATGGAGCCCTTGGCCGAGGAGCACGGCGGCAACTGCATCACCTGCCACCGCGGGCTGGTGCACGCCCTGCCGGACATGGAGGCGGCGGCCGCAGAGGAAGAAGCGGCCCGCATGGCAGAGCTGAGCGGCGGTGGCGAGGGCCCGCTGGCCGACACCATGGCGGTGCTGGAAACCGCCAGCTTCAGCCTGGCCGCGGGCAGCGGTGCCGCCGATGCCCAGGTGTTCCCCGGCAGCCTCGTCAGCGTTCTTGGCACCGAAGGCGACGCGGTGCATGTGCGGCTCGACGGCTGGCAGCAGCAGGGAGCGGAGCGGGTGATGTACGCGCTCGCCGGCCACCGCATCCTCACCGCCTCGTTGCAGCCGCCGGCCCAGCAGGCGTTGCAGACGGGCGAAAGCCAGACGCTGGCGCTGACCGGCCAGACCTGGACGGAAATCTCGCTGGAAGGCTGGCTGCCACGCGCCCTGCTGACCGCGGAGATCGACGAGCTGTGGGCCTATGCCGGGGAAACCTACCGGGCCGCCTGCTCGGTGTGCCACACGGTGCATCCGCCAGACCAGTTCATGGCCAACCAGTGGGTGGGCCAGATGCAGGCCATGCGCGACCGCACCACGGTCACGCCCGAACAGTACCGGCTGATCCTGCGCTACCTGCAGATGAACGCCCGCGACGTGGCCGGGAACGTCGCCGGGGACGCGGGGAGCGAAGGCGGCGAGGCGGCGGGCGCCCACTGAGCGCGCCCGCTACACCTCTGCCCAATCAGGCCGGCCGACAACCTGCGCCCTAATACCGCGCGCCGACCACCTGGATGGCCGACAGGGCGTCGAGGTCTGCGGTCTCGCGCGGGCTGAGCGTGACCTCGGCCGCCGCACAGTTCTGCTCCAGGTAGCCGATGTGCCGGGTGCCGGGGATGGCGGCGACGTTGGGACCCTTCGCCAGCACCCAGGCCAGCGCGATCTGTCCCGGCGCCACGCCCTTCTCGCTGGCGATCGCCTGGATGCCCTCGACGATCTTGCGGTTGGCCGCCATGGCCTCGGGGGCGAACCGGGGGTTGGTGCGCCGCCAATCCCCCGCCTGCAGGTCGCCGGGCGAGGCGATCGCCCCGGTGAGGAAGCCGCGGCCCAGCGGGCTATAGGCGACGAAGCCGATGCCCAACCGGGTGACGGTGGGCAGGATCTCCGCCTCGACATCGCGCGACCACAGCGACAGCTCGGTCTGCAGCGCGGTGATCGGGTGTACGCCATGGGCACGCTCGATCGTCGCCGCGTCGGCCTCCGAAAGGCCGATGTGGCGCACCTTGCCCTCCGCGACGAGCTGCGCCAGGGCGCCGACGGTCTCCTCAATGGGCGTCAGCGGGTCGACCCGGTGCTGGTAATAGAGGTCGATGTGATCCGTGCCGAGCCGGCGCAGGGACGCCTCGCAGGCCGACTTCACATAGGCGGGCCGCCCGTCGATACCGCGGTCGGACAGCCTGGGATCGCGGATCACCCCGAACTTGGTGGCCAGCACCACCCGGTCGCGCCGGCCCTTCAGCGCAGCGCCGACCAGCTCCTCGTTGGTGAAGGGACCGTAGATGTCCGAGGTGTCCCAGAACGAGCAGCCCAGCTCCAGCGCCCGGTCGAGCACCCGCAGATTGCCGGCCCTGTCGCTGTCGCCGTAGAAATCGGACATGCCCATGCAGCCGAGGCCGACAGCGCCGACTTGCAGACCTTGGCCCAACACTGCCTGTCGCATCGTTCAAGTCCTTCAGATGAAGGTGGCGCGCGCCCGGTGTCGTCCGACGCGTCCTATTTATTTTCAGATCGGCCGGTGGCCAGTCACGACATCTGGCGAGGTACTTGTCGGCGGCACGTCCATGCCCGTTTCCATGCCGTCCCTGGCGAGGCGCCAGGGCGCCCAGACGCCGCCTTAGATGAATGGCCGCGGGCGGTCGTGGGAGCGCGGGCGCGGCGCCGGGCGAGCCCGCCGGCCATACACCATCTCGCCGGGCGGCGGATTGGTGTCCTCTTCGTCCTGCCCGCTCGGGGAATCGGCCGCAGCTTCGGCCAGTCGCACCGCCACCGCGGTCACGTTGTCCGACGCCCCGCGATCGAGCGCCAGGTCGATCAGGTTGCGCACGGCCCGGTTGGGGTCGCCGGACATCAGCTCCATGCGGATCTCTTCGGCCGTCACCTCGCGGGTCAGCCCGTCTGAGCACAAAAGGAACACGTCGCCCGGCAGTACCCGGTTGGTCACCTTGTCGAGCCTGAGTTCGGTGTCGACGCCGACGGCACGGGTGATGACGTTGCTCTGCGGGTGGTGCTCGGCATCCTGGGGGCTGAGCACCCCCTGGTTGACCAGTTCCTGCACATAGCTGTGGTCTTCGGTGAGCTGCAGCAGGTCGCCACCGCGCGCCAGGTAGATGCGGCTGTCGCCGGCCCACAGCGCGCAGTAGTGGCCGCCGTTCACCATCAGCACCACGACGGTGCTGCCGATGCCCCGCTTGGAGCCGCGGCGCTCGGCTTCCGCCTGCAAGTCGGCGTGCACCTGGTGGAGGTGGGCGCGCACCGCGGCGATGAGCTGGCCGGCCCCCATGGGCCCCTGCATCGAATCCAGCGCCGTCACCACGGCGTTGGACGCCTGGTCGCCGGCATCGTGGCCGCCCATTCCGTCGGCCACCGCGAACAGCCCGAGATCGGGGCGCGCCAGATAGGCGTCCTCGTTAAGCCGCCGGCGCGTGCCGACATCTGAGAGGGCTGCGGAGTCGATCAGGAGTCTTCCCGCCACGGCCGATCGTCCTCACGCCTCGGCCTGCGGCCGTGTCCCCCTGGTCCGGCCGGGCCGGGGGGGTCGGTTAACATCCGAGGCAGAATTGCAGGTCATGGTGGGGACTGCCAAGTCAAGATCTCCGCGACACGGGCCGGTGCGGGCAGGCCCTGGGCCAGCAAGACGCGACCGGCATCGTGTTCGGTCGGGTGCGACCACCAAAGGCTATAGGGACTCGCCCGGCCGTCCAAGAGCAGGCTGTCGAGAAGCGGTGCGAAACCTGCCGCCACCGGCTGGCCGGCCGGCACATTGGCGGCGATGCCTTCGCCCGGGCCGTGGGCGGGACTGCCCGGGGGCAGGGCCGGCGTGTCGAAATCCGCCAGCTCCTCCTGGAAGTCGTCGAAATCCATCTGTTCGGTCATGCACGCGGCCACCAGGCTGTCGAGCGCCGAAAACCACGCCGCCAATGCGGCCGGCAGGCCGGCCAGCGCGGTCACGGCGGGCAGTGCCACCGCCACCGTCAGGGGAAAGCGCCGGCCCACCCGGTCGAAGCTCGGCACCAGCAGGCCGGTCAGGGCTTCCGGGCCGCACACGCCGGCCATCAGCGCGAAGCGGCAGCCGGCGATGCGCCGCTCGAAATCTTCCGCATGGGGCCAGAGTTGCGGGTCGGCCGCCTCCATCACCCGCTGCAGCCAGCGGTCCCACGGGTCGATGAAGCGGCGCGGCAGGGCGCGGGAGACGAAGTCGCCGCGCGACGGCAGCTTCCCGTAGAAGCCGAGTTCCGGCGGCGGCGCCGGCTGTTGGTTGGCCGCGCGCCGCATCACAGGGACGGGCAACTGAAGCCGCGCAGAGCCGGCAGATTGAACGGATTGCGCACGCTGCCCGCTTGCAGGCGGAAGGTGGCCTGGCGGCCCCCGGCGGAGAAGGTGACGTTGAAGCGGTCCGAGGCTCCGGCGCCGGAGATCGACGCGGTGTCGAGCAGCCGGAAGAACGCCCACGCCCCTTCGCGCGTGATGGCGCTGCCGCCGGCGATCTCCGGGAAGAAGGCGACACGGGCCAGGTTGGCCGATCCCGGCCAGGTGGCGTTGCGCTCCGGCGAGCGGCCATGGGCGAACTGCAAGGTGGTGTCGCCCACCGTCAGGTTGACGCCGGTGGCCGTCTGGCTGAGCTGCTCCAGAGCGACGGAGAACTGCACGTTGGGGGTGCCGCCGCCGCCGCCCGGCCAGAACGCCTCGCCGATGTCGTGGGCCGCCTGGAACTGGGCGAGCACGGCGCTGGAGATGCCGAGATCGACACCGTCGACGGAGCGGAAGGTCCAGGTCCGCCCGGTGGTATCCACCACGCGCGCCAGATTGGCGTTGAAGAAGGTGTCGATGCGGCCGCCGGGGGCGAACAGGGCGGCGAAATCGGCCAGCGACACATCGTTGCTGGAGCCGCGGGCAAACGGGTAGCGGCCGGCGGTGGCGCGCACGCACAGTTCCGCCACGTCGGCGTTCCAGGCATCGGCGATGGCGTTGGAGGCACCGCCGATCAGGGCGGTGTTGGCGCCGCTGGCCACCTGGTCCATCCAGCCGCCGAGAGGAGCCGGCATCTGGCCGGCATCGAGCTGCAGGTTGGCGATGGCCCCGCCGGCCCCGCCGCTGCCGGCGGTGCCGATCAGTTCGCCCACCGAGCCGCCGCTGAACTGGGCGGCATCGGCGACCCGGTTGAGGTCGACGCGCAGCGACGCCAGGTTGTCGATCAGGTCTTCGAGCTGGGAAACGCCGTTGGCGTCCGACACGAACTCGTGCAGCGGCTGGAAGCGGCGATCGACGTAGGAGCCCAGCGGTTCCGGCTCCTCGCCGCCGCCGAGCAGGGCGCCGCCCAGGTTGCCACCGTCCACGGCACCGCCCAGCACGACCCCGCCGATGGTGGCGACGTTGTAGCTGAGGCGGCGGCGTGCCTGGTATTCCGCGAAATTCCGCAGCGCATAGAGGCTGTTGCCCGAGACCACGCCCTCCACGGCGCCTTCCGGCGTGGCCAGTTCCGGCGGCAGCACCGAAAGCTGGGTCTGCTCCGATGCCGAAGTGAGCAGGTTGCGCAGGGGGGAATTCGGGCCGGTCAGCGTATTCAGCGTGCCCACCGCATCGTTGATGCCGTTGAACTGGCGGATGCGAAGGTCGGCCAGCATGCGCTCCCACTGGGTGACGTACTGGTCGAGGTAAAGCTGCATGACGTCGCGTTCCAGCAGCGCCAACTGCTGTTCGGACAGGTCGGCCCGCTCCTCCTGGCCCAGCACCCAGCTTTCCGATGCCACCGCGCCGGCGGTCTCGATCATGGTGGGCACGAAGTAGTCATAGAAGCCGGTGCGGGTGTAGAGGCCGTCGATGCCCGCGGTCAGCGGGTCGCCGGAGGCGCGGTAGAACACCGAAGCCGTCGCCGGCCCGCCGGCATCGATGGGACGCCACGGCGTCAGCGCCCGTGCTTCGGCGGTGTTGCGGATGACGCTGAAGGCGCGCACCGCCAGCGGCACCTCCGCCAGCACCGTCCGGGCGCGCTGGATCAACTCGCCGTTCAGCGGCACCTCGCCCATGCGCCTGAGGTCGAGCATGGCGTCGAGATGGGCGATCAGGTTGCCGCGCGTCTCCACATCGCCGAGGCCGGCGTATTGCCGGGTCCAGGCCGTTGTCATGAAGCTGCGCACCACGTCGTCGTCGAGGTCGCCCTGGCCGCCCAGCATCAGGTAGACGCGCAGCGTGGAGTAAAGCTCCTCCTGCACCTCCGGATCGTCGCTGCGGCCGGATTCCGCGGCATGCAGCGTCTCCGCCAGGTCCTCCTCCAGGCCCAGCAGCAGGCGCGGCAGGAACAGGTCCGACAGCGCCTCGCGGTAGGCGTAGGTGGCCTGCGAGCCGATCTTGTGGCCCTGGTAGAGCCCGAAGCCGGACAGCCACGGCACCGAGGCATCGCGATCGGCATAGCCGCCGGGCATGCTGCGCAGCGTCGCCAGCGGCGGCAGCACCGGCCGCAGGTCGGGGTCGGACACCTCCGTCAGGTCGAGGTCGGCGACCTGGCTGTTATAGAGCGCCACCCGGCGCTCGGCGTCCTCGATCAGCGAGGTGTTGCGGAAATAGCTGGTGGTCCACAGCGCGGTCATGGCCAGCAACACCACGCCACAGGTGGCCCAGGCTGCCCATTGCAGGCGGCGGCGGCGGCGTTCCAGCTTGTGGTTGCGGCCGACGACACTGGCTTCGGGAAAGATCACCTGGCGCAACAGCCGGGTGAGGAAATAGCTGCGCCCGGCGCCGCTGAAGCCGCTGACGGCCTGGCGGCCGATGCCGAAGGTGGCGGCCATGGCGCCGACCAGCCGGTCGATCGGGTTGCCTTCCTGGGTGCCGCTGGTGAAGTAGACGCCGCGCAGCAGGAGCGGGCGTTCGTAGCGGGTGATCAGGAAGATCTCGCTCAGGAAATCGGTCACGCTGTCGCGCAGCGAGGCCACCTGCTGGGGGAAGCTGTAGACGAGGCTGCGCCGCTGGGGATCGGCTTCCTGGTGCAGGCGCTCGATCACCCGGTCGTTGAGCCGCGTCACCAGCCCGTCGAAGGCGCGGGGGAACTGCTCGACCGCCGACGTGCTGTCCTTGGTCTCCTCCAGGGGGAAGGTGTGGCCCCACACCTGCTCGCGCCGGTCCTGCTTGCCCAGATCCTCGAAGAACTCCACGAAGCCGGCCACCAGGTCCATCTTGGTGAACAGCACATAGACCGGGAAACGGATGGCGAGCCGCTCGTCCAGCTCGCGCAGGCGCGAGCGGATCTTGCGCGCGTGTTCGCGCCGCTCGGCTTCCGGCAGCATCATCAGGTCGGAGATGGAGATGGCCACCAGCACGCCGTTGATGGGCTGGCGGCGGCGGTGCTTGCGCAGCATGTCGAGGAAGCCGAGCCAGGCCCCCTGGTCGACGGCGCTCTCGCTGTCCTGGGTGGTGTAGCGCCCGGCGGTGTCGATCATCACCGCGTCGTCGGTGAACCACCAGTCGCAGTTGCGGGTGCCGCCCACGCCCTTGATCTTGCGGCGGCCGCCCATCTGCTCGTCCAGCGGGAAGCGCAGGCCGGATTCCTCGATGGCGGTGGTCTTGCCGGCGCCCGGCGGGCCGATGATCAGGTACCAGGGGAGCTGGTAGAGATACTGGCGGCCGCGCTTGCCGCCGCCCAGCTTGGTCTTCTTCAACAGCGCCAGGGCTTCGCGCAGGCGGCCGCGCAGCACCGCCACCTCTTCGCCGGCGGCATCGGGCTCCGATCCGCCCGTCGCCGTCTCCTCCAGGTCCCGCGCCATCTTGGCGTTGGCACGGCGGCGCCGCAGCATGCCGATGAGCAGCGCGATCACCCAGATGAAGAAGAAGACGATGATCACCAGCACCCGGCTGAGCGCGCTTTCCAGCGGCGCGAAGTCGGCGAAGGCAATCAGCGGGCCGAGGAACCAGACCAGCAGGCTAAGGATGATCACGCCGATCAGCGAGAGGAACCAGCCCGAAATCAGAACCCGGAAGACCGCGCGCATATCAGCTCTCCACACGCCCTAATCCAGGACCAGGATTTCGACGCGCCGGTTGCGCGCCTTGTTGGCCGCCGTGTCGTTGGGAACCAGCGGCTGGGTATCGGCCAGCCCTTCCACGGTGATGGCCACGGCGTCGCCGACGATCGGGGCGATCACCTCGCGCACCGCTTCGGCGCGGGCGAGCGACAGTTCGTAGTTCGACGGGAACTGGAAGGTGTGGATGGGATCGCTGTCGGAATGCCCGAGGATCTGCAGGTCGCTGCCCCGCTCCTGAAGCGCGTAGGCGACACGAAGGACGGTGGGGCGGTACTGCTCGGTCAGCACGTCGCTGGCCGGCGCGAACATGGCCGCACTCACCAGGCGCACCAGGGTACCGTCGCGGGTATCCTCCACTTCCACCAGGCCCTGTTCGATCTCCGGTGCCAGGAATTCCGACAGGCTGGCGACCTCTTGGACCTGTTCGGGCGTCGGTGCGGGCGGCGGCGGCGGGGTGGCGACGCGGGCCAGCACCACCGGGCCGTTGGGCGGCAACTCGTTGAGCGCGTAGTAGACGTCGTCGCTGCTGCGCCCCAGCCAGAACATGAAGAGCGCGTAGATCAGCGCCAGCAGGCCGGCGGTGGCGACGGCAAGCACCCAGATGGGGATGTAGGAGGCAAGCGGCCGGTGGCCGGTTTCCGCGCCGCGCCACCGGGGCGACAGGTCGCGCTCGAACTCGCCGCGGTGGCGCCGGATCATGCGGTAGAGCCCGTCGCGGATTTCCGCGTGGCGGGCGGTGCCGCGGTTCATCACCCGGTACTGGCCTTCGAAGCCCAGCGTCATGCAAAGATACATGAGCTCCAGGAGCGGCAGGTTGCGCCCCGGGTTCTGGCCCAGCCGGTTCAAGATCTCGTAGAAGCGCTCGCCGCCCCAGGTTTCCTGGTAGAACGTGGTTACCATGCTCTGGCGTGCCCACACGCTGCGGCTGCCCCAGGGCGTGTTGAGCACCAGATCGTCGATGGTGGCGCACAGCGCGTAGCGGCCGGCGCGGATTTCCTGTGGGCTGACGCCGACGGCGGACGCGCGGCTTTCGAACGCCTTGATCTCCGCCACCACGCGCTCGCGCAGCGCAGCCACGTCGCGATGCTGGGCGCGGTTGCGGATGCGCACCGCGAGACCGAGCAGCGGCGATGCGACGCTCACCAACGGGTTGATGCCGGTGCGCACCAACGGCGTTGAGGTGTCGATGGCGCCGCTGGCGGCGGGGGGATAGCCGCCCGCGGGCGGTGCATCGTAGGACGGCTCCGGTGCGCGCTGGCGGCGCTGTTGCTGCGGTGGCTCGGGCGCCTGCTGGCGGTCGCCGCCGGCCACCCGCCGGCCCCCGACGACGGTCGGTTCCAGGTCTCCAGGCTCGGCGAACGGATCGTCGGAGCTCATGGCCCGCTATCCCTTGATCGCCCACAGCTCCATTTCGAGCTGCGGGAAGTCGCCTGCCACGTGCAGGGCCATGCCGCCCGACTGGGTCAATTCCTTCCAGAAGGGACTGTTTCGTTCCAACTCGAAATACGTCGCGTTGGGTGTGTATGGCAACTGCCGCGGGGCCACCTGGAGGGGGCGGGTGCGGATCCCGGCGAGTGCGGAGTTGACGAGGTCGCGGATCTTTTCCACCGGACCGATGGTGGTCTGGGTGGGGAACAGGCGGCGGATCGCGTCCATCTGCATGTCGGCCTTCACCACCAGCACGAAGGTTGCGGTGGTGAGCAGGCTGCGGTCGGAGATCACCGCCACGCGCACGCCGTAGCGGCGCTCCTGCAGCGGGATCGGCACCGCGGTGGGGTCGATGACGGCGCTCAGCGAATGGCGCAGTTCGGCCATCACCGGGCGGAAGCTGCGCTGCAGGTCGTCGTGGCGGTAGGGCGGGAAGGTGGGCGGCCGCCGGTTGGCCACGGTGAAGGTGTCCAGCTCGCCCGCCATCTGCACGGCCAGCCGGTAGAAATCTTCCGGGTGCACCATGGGCGAGGAGATCAGGTGGGTCAGCAGCGGCTCATACCGGTTGACCGCCTGCAAGAGCAGGAAGTCGGCGATTTCGGCAGCACCCTTGGTGCCGCTGTCGGTAACGCGGGCGGCAACCGCCTCGGCCCGATGGTGGATCAGCCCCTGCAGCTCCGCCACGAAGCCCGACAGCACCGGGGCGGCGGTGCAGGTGAGACAGGGCGGGATGAAACCTTCGTCGAGCACCACGTTCTTGTCGGACCGCACCTCGATGATGCGGGCAAGGCCGATGCAGGTGTAGCCGTCGCGCTCCTCGGTCTCCAACAGCAGGCGCAGGCGCAGCCGGCCCACCTGCAAGGTGGCGTGCTGGTCCGACCGGGCGACGGAGTCCGCGGCATCGTAGTCGGCGGCACGGTAGCGGGCGGGGGTCTGGACGGTGTCGTCCAGCTCCACCTCCACGCCGCCCGGCTGGCGCACCGGCAGGCCCAGGTAGACCGTGCAGTTGCGCACCGAATCCGCCAGGTCGAGCGGGGCCGGGTGGTCGGCCCCGTCGGGCAGGGTGAACGCCGTGCCGTCCTCGAACATGCCGGCGGCGCGGCTGATGGCGAACTTGCCGGCAGCCAGCATCTCCCGGTTGATCTGGAGATCGGTCACCCCCCAGGGATGGGCGCGCGCCGCCGCCAGGGCGCTGCGCACTTGCCATTCGGTGTGGCGGTCGGCCTGCTGGAAGTGCTGGGTGCGGAGGAACATGCCCTCCGACCAGACGACCTTGTTATCCCAGGACATGGAGGATCGGACCGTTGCTGACGGACATCTGGGCTTAGCTGGCCGGGCCCACCCCGGCGCCGCCGATCTGCACGGTCAGCCCACTCAGCGAAACCGCCACGGCCGTGGTGGCATTCTGCGGCACCGCCGTGACGGCCCGCCACAGCGCGTTGTCGATGTCGCGGAAGGCCACGAGCACGCCGACATAGCGGGATTCCGGCCCGAAGTTCAGCGTCATGCTGCTGGACCCGCCGGGGCTCAGGGTCACCTCCTCACGCCCGGCCATGGCCGCACCCAGGGTTTCCTGGTCGCGCTCCAGAAGCTGGAAGAAATCGGCCTGCTGGAATTCCGACGCCGAGGTCAGTTCGTAGACGCGCACCAGCACCGGGGATGGCAGACCGTGATCGGGGTTGATCGAGGCATCAGCCGCCAGCGACACGTTCACCACCGTCGGAGCCGGCGGCGGCGGCGGTGCTGTCTGGCACGCCGACAGGGCCAGCAACGCTGCGAACGCCGCAGCCATGAACCCGAGGCCGCGCCGGGCCGAAGCCCCCGAACGCAGGATCGCCGAAGCAAAAGCCGTCATCAGTCCCCTCCTCCCCAAGATAGCCAAGCCAGCAGTCTACACGGCTCGACGAGAATTGCAGCCCATGGACATGCCGGGCAATGCCCTGTTTTGCCAGGATTGCCGCCGAATGCGCCGGAAGATGGGCCAAGCGGACGCTATTGGCCTCCGGCGGCCACCGCAGCTTGGGCAAGAGTGCGCACCACCGCCCTAAGCACGCGGGCGCGCAGCACCTCGCTGTCGAGCGCGGCGGCCAGCGCCTGGGCCTCGTCGAACAGGCCGGCAGCCGCCATCGCCTCGCCGATGCTGGCGCGCGGGCCGTCCGGACGGTCGGCATGCGCCGCCACAAGCGCCAAGGCCGCGTCCCATTGTCCGGCCATGGCGAGGGCCGCCGCCACATCGCCGATGGCGAAGTCCCGCATCCAGGGATCGGGCACCTCCAGGGCAGCGGCCAGGGCCGCATCGGCAGTCGCGGCGATGTCATCGGCCCGTCCGGTCTGCGCAAGGGCCGCGACGATGGCCGACAGTGCATGCGCGCGGAAGCCGGGGAACTCGATGGCCGCCACCGCATCGGCCGATTCGACCCAATCCTCGGGCGACACGCCGGCCTGCTGGGCCAGCGATACGGCCAATTCCAGGCCGCGACCGCTGGTGGCCCGGGCAATCGAGGCCAGGGCATCGGCCAGCAGCCCGGCGCGGGCCTGGTTGATGCCGGCGAGCGCCTGGTAGTCCTGGGCCGCGATGTCCGTGCCCAGTTCCTCCGCCGAATAGACGGGGGCTATGGCGAGGGCTTCGGCAAAGGTGTCCCGCGCCCGGTGCACCTGCCCCAGCTCCGCCTGGGCGAGGGCGACGCGCATCATGGCGCTGGCGCGCAGCGCCGCCTGGGTGCGCTCCGCATCGTCGCGGTCCTGCGCCACCGCGAGGTTTCGGGCGTCATCCAGTGCTTCGTCCAGCATTCGGACGGCCTGCGCGCCGTCGCCGGCGGCGTCGTAGGCTTCGGCAATCGCGATCAGCCCCGCGGTCGTACGCTCGGCGGGGGGCACCTGGTCGAGGATCGCTTGCGCCGGCTCCGAGGCGCCGGCCCGAGCGGCGACGGCGGCGGCTTCCAGCACGTCCTGCGGGCGTGCGTCCTCGTGGGCCGCGACCTCCTCGGCCAGCGCCACGGCGTCGGCAGCCTCGTCCGCGCGGGCCATCGCATCGGCCACCGTCAGGAGCCTTTGCAGGAGGCGGCGGGGGTTTTCTTCCGCCCGCGCGATCCCCAGGGCCTCGGTCCACAGCCCCGCGTCGGCCGCCGCCGCGACGATGGCTTCGCGGGCGCCGATGCGGTCGGTGTTGCGCGAGATCGTCTCGGCGAAGGCCAGCGCATCGGCGACCGACTGGCGGGCCGTCTCCGTCAAGCCGGCGGCAGCCTGGGCGCGCAGCACCACCATCCGGGCATCGACCCGGTCCTCGGGGTCCTCCACCGCGTCGGCCTGCGCCTGCGCGTTGGCGAAGGCGGCCGCTGCCGCGTCGGGGACGCCGAGGGCGGCAAAGGCGGTGCCGAGGTCGCGCCAGGCATGGAGTGCCTGCACGCCCGGTGGGATCTGGTCCGCCACATCCCAGGCATCGGTGAGCAGCGCGCAGGGTGCTGCATGCTCCGCACACCAGGGCTCGGCCTCCGGCGGCAGTGCTGCGGCGGGGGCGGCGAACGCCAGGGCCAGGGCGGCGAAGGGGGCGCAGAGTGCTGCGCGGACACTGTGGGAATGGGGGGCCATGTGGGGTCTCCCAGTTGCGGACCGGCCATCCCCGAATCGGCGGCGGCTGGGTGGGACCGGCTGCGTCTTGCCTAGAGCTTGCGGATCTGCTCGTCGTAGGCACGGGCGAATTCGCGCCCGAGCAGGCCGTTGAAATCGTCTTCCGCCTCGCGCGCGATCTCGCCGTAGGTTTCGACGAACACGTCCCAGTACTTTGCGCGGCGGCCGGCCGGCATCAGGCTGTCCCACATCGACGTCCCTTCGAGCCGCTCCCGCAGGGTTTCCGGGTCGAACCGCGCGATCAGGTTGGACAGTGCCACCTGCAATCCGGCCGCTTCGGCCAGCAGGTGCGCCTTGATGTCCTTGAAGCCGTTCTCCACCGCCGCGTCGGCTTCCAGGAAGCCGCGGCGCGGCCGCACGAGCTGCTCCAGGGCCTGGTCGGCATCCACCACGAACTTCAGCGGGTTGTTGTCGTCGGCCCGAATCATGGTGCGCTCGGGCACCTGGAACTGTTCCTTCAGCGAGGCGCGCACTTGGAGGATCTCGACCAGTCCTTGCAGGGCGGCGCGGAAGGCAGCCCCGAATCGGCCGGCGAGCGCAGCCGCCTCCTCCGGCGACAGGTCGGCCGCATCGATCCCGGCACCGGCCAGAAAGTTGGACCACGCATCGCTGCCGCCCGGCATGGGCTGCGACCGCTGGCGCGGTGGCGGCGGGGCCGGCGTCGGCCTCGCCGACGGCACGTCGCGGGCGCGCGGCGGCGGTTCGTCGAACGGCTCGGGCGGGACCTGCTCGCGCGGTTGGGCGCGCGGACCGGGTGTGATGCGCTCGCTGCGCGCCGAGACCTTGGCCGGGCCGATCTCGAAGGGCAGGTCGTCGTCGCTGCCCGCAGGCGAAGGGCGCGACGAGGGACGCGGGGCGGGGCCCGGTGCTGCCCGGCCGGGTCCGGCGGAGGGGCCGGGCCCCATCAGGTCTTCGATGTCCCAGTCGGCGGGCAGGGCACCGCCCTTGGCGGTGTCGCGCCGGCGCAGCGGATCGGGGGCGACGAAGGCGGCGCGTTCGGACGGCAAGTGGTCGTCCTGGGTGGGGGCACCCGGATCGAAGCCCTCGTCCTCCCCCAGAAAGTCGAAATCGGCGGGAATGCCGCGACCGCCCGGCGCGGGGCCGCCGCTCTGCGGATCGTGTCCGAATTCGTCGCTTGGACCGTGCCCGAAATCGTCGCCGCGGCCACGGCCGCGGCTGCGCCCGAAGTCGTCGCCGGGGGCGGGGCCGAAGGGATCGTCGCCGAGGTCGGCAGCGCCCCGTGGCGCCCCCGTGGGCGGGCCGGGGGCATCGATGCCGAAGGGATCGGGGCCGCGCCGCTGGGTGCCCGGTGCCGGCGGCGAGAAGGGATCGTCCGCCCCGCCCGGCCGCTCGCGCGAGGCCGCACCGACGCCGACGCCATAGGGATCGTCGCGGGCGCTCTCGTCGTGGCCCAGGGGGTCGTCCATGGACTCGAACTGGCGGCCGCGGCCGCTGCGGCCGCCCGGCGCCGCCGCGCCCGGTGCCAGCGAGGCGGCGTTGGGATCGAACGGGTCGGCGCCGAAGGGATCGTCCATGGGCGGCGGCAGGTCGCCCAGCGGATCGTCGGCGGGCAGCGGGGCCGCCATATGGTCGGCCGGGCTGAGGGAAATCTCGTAGGAGCCGAGGCGGATCCGGTCGCCCATCGACAGGGGCACGCTGCTACCCTTGCCCACCGGCGTATCGGCGTTGTTGACGTAGGTGCCGTTGGTGGAGGTGTCGACCAGCCGGTAGCCGCTGCCGTCGAACTCGATCACGCAATGGTTCTTCGACAGGTAGCGCTGCGGGTCCTCCAGCACCCAATCGTTCATGGGGCCGCGGCCCACCGTCACCGTGGTGCCGTCGACCACCCGCTGGGCATTGGCACCCGCCGGCCGGCCGTCCGCGGACGAAAGGGTTAACAGCACGCGCATTGGCTTGGACTTCGGCTCCGTCCTCGTGCAAGGGGCACCGTTCGTTACGGTATTGCGGCTTGCCGCCGCAAGGAACCCCATTTTCGGTCAGTCCATGGACCCGCCGATCGGCCCTACAGCATGACCTTCGGGTTGCCCATGACGATCACCCCGCCATGGGCGGTCATGTCGCCCATGCGGGCCGCCGGCTGGCCGCGGATCAGTGCCTTGAAATTGCCCATGGCGATCACGTCCGGCGGGCCGACGCAGGTGCACATGTCGCCCATCCGGGCAAGCGGCATCCCCCCTACGAGAATCGGGATCCCGCCGGGCGGCAGGATGGGGCCGCCCACATGGGGGATCGGCGGCACGGCCGGCGTGACCATCGGGCAAACATGCATGAACCCCACGCAGGCAGCCGGTTGCATGGTGCCTTCCCCTTTCTGACCTAGTCGTCGCCGCCGTCGCCGGCAGCACCGTCGCGGGCTTGCGGCCGGCCGTTGCCGCCGTCGGCGATGTCCAGCCCGCACACCAGGGCGGCGTGCAGCCGCGGGAAGAACGCTTCCGGTACGGCGCCGGCGGCATGCATGATCGCGGCGAACACTGCGGTGCCGGTCATCCACGGCTCCGCGGGGATGTCCACCTCCGCCTTGGGCGCCATCGATCCGGTGCTCCACCCCGCCGCCACCGCTGCCCAGGCGGCCGGTGCACCGGTGGTGCGGATGGCCCCGCCGCGGGCGAGAGCGAGCTGGCGGTTTTCCTCCGACGGCTTGCGCACCCAGGCTTCGGCCGCCTCCAGCGTCAGCACCACCTTGCGGTCGGGGTCCGCCGGCAGGAAGCGGCGGGCGACCACCGCGGCCCACCACGCCCCTTCGCGCTTGGGGATGGCATGGGCCAGGGTGGCGCAGGCATCCACCCAAAGCTTGGCCTTGACCAGTTCCACGATCATGTCGCGGGCGGTGAGGTCCTGCTTCAGGAACGGTTGGGCCGCTTCGCTGAGCGGCGTGTTGTCCTCGATATCGGACATCTTGCGGCCGCCCAGCTTGGCGAGCGCGCCCACCTCCACCGCCGGCTGGTTTTCCGCCGTGGGTGGCGGCGGACCGGCGCCCGCGGGGGGCGGGGGAGTGGGGATCGGCTTGACTGCCGTCTGGTCCGTCATCGCGCCTCTCCGCTGCACATGGTCTGCCTGCCGCCGCGCCGCCGCTGCCGACACCTAGCCGATCATCAGCATGCCGCCGGTCAGGGTCAGCATGCCGCTGCCGCTCACCGTGGTCATCGTGCCGGACACCGTCGTCATGCCGGACGACGACAGCGTGGTCATGCCGGTGGACGACACCTGGGTCATCGCCTGGCCGGAGATCTTGACCATCATGCCGTTGATGGTCACGCCCGTCTGGTCGACCTTGAGGGTGTTCATGCCCACCTTCATCTCGATCGACTGCATGGCCGTCAGCGAAATCTTGCCCAGCGTCGCGTCGATATCGATGTTGCCGAGGTTCGCCTTGGTGGAGATGTTGCCCGTCTTCACCGTCAGGCTGTCGTTGCCGTTGATGGTGGTGGTGCGCTTGCCCATCGTGATGTCGCGGGTCTCGTCACCCATCTTAATCGTGGTGGTGTGACTGCCCATGTTGAGGGTGACCTTCTCATCACCCTTGTCGACGACCTCGGTGCGCTTGTTGCCGATATAGATGTCTTCGTCGTTCTCGACCTCGTACTTCGAATCCTTTTCGGCATGGAGGAACACCAGTTCCTCGCCCATCTTGTCTTCGAAGCGGAACTCGTTGCAGTTGGACAGTCCACCGCCGAGCGAGCTGCGCGAACGTACGCCCGACTGGGTCTTGTTGCCGGGCAACTCGAACGGCGGGTCGTGGCGGCCGTTGTAGACACTGCCGATCACCAGCGGCCGGTCGGGATCGCCTTCCAGGAAGGCCACCACCACCTCGTGGCCCATGCGCGGGATGAACTGGGCGCCCCATTGCGGCCCGGCCCAGCTCTGCGCCACGCGGATCCAGCACGAGGAATTCTCGTCGTTGCCGCCGTAACGGTCCCAGAAGAACTGTACCTTGATACGGCCGTGGGCATCGGTGTGGATCTCGCTGCCCGAAGGGCCGACCACCACCGCCGTCTGCAGGCCCTTCACCACCGCCTTGGGCGTGACCCGCGGCGGCCGGAACACCGTGCTCGCCGGCAGGCAGACGAAGTCGTTCATGTAGCCGGGGGCGGCGAGCTGGCCGACGATCTGGGTGTTGTCGACGATGCGGTGGAACACCCAGCTCAGCGCGTAGGTCTTGCCTTCCTCGCCGGACACGCCCTCGACGGAAAAGGTGCCGCCGGGAGAGAAGGTGCGCACTTCGCCGCGGCCGACCACGCGTTCGGTGGCGGCCTCCTCCTCCTCGATGCGGATGCTGGCCAGCCCGTCGCCGTCGCCCTTGGCCTCGTAGAGGCCCGGATAGTCGTACAGCTTGAGCGCCCGGTCGGCGCTGCCGTTGGTGGTGGGCTGGTTGGACTCCATGTTGGCGGTGGGTTCCATCGGGTTGTAGTCACGCGTGACCACGCCGCCGGTGGGCACCGCATGGTTGCGCGCCCATGTGGAAATCCGCTCGAAGCCGCTGCGCCCCTTCGACAGGTAGACGGTGGAATCGCCGATGGACTCGTACGAGCGCGCGTTGTCGCACAGCACCAGCACGTGCCGGCCCTGTTCATGGCGGAAGTAATAGAAGATGCCTTCTTCTTCCATCAGCCGGGATACGAAGTCGAAATCCGTTTCCCGGTACTGCACGCAGTAGGTGCGCGAGCGGTAGCTGCCGCTGATCTTGCTGGTTTCGTAGTCGGTGAGGCCGCGATCGGAGAAGATCTGTTCGATGATCTCCACCGCGGTCTTGTCCTGGAACACCCGGCAATCGGTGTTGCGGGTGAGCAGCCACAAGGTGGGCACCACCTCTGCGGTATAGCGGCGCAGCCGCGACTGCAGGATGCCGCCGGCCGAGAAGGTGCGGACAATGCCGTGGAAATAGCGCCGGCGGTCGCGCTCGCACTCGACCGAAACGGTGACGGCCTTACGCAGAATCGAATTGGGATCGATGTTCTGATCCGGCGACAGCATTTCCAGCCGGAAGCGGAACATGCGGGAGAACGATTCCTCGCCCTCCAGTCCGGTGGCGATAAGCACGTCGGGACCCAGCGGGGTCTCGACGGTCATGAAGCGTTCGGCTTGTTTGGGTGCGCGGACCATGGGGCGAAGACCTGGGGCTCAATTCACAGACATCTGGCGACGCCGACCCGCCTCACCGCGGGTCTCTATGCGTCACCGGGCAACGCCCGTTCGTCGTGCCGCAGGACTCCCACCCCATGGGAAGACACCGTTCGAACGAGATCCGCCCGCGCAGCTTGCCATAGTGCGGCCGGATGACCCAAGGGTGTCGGCGCCGTGTCTCGCCACCGGCCCGCCGGCGCATCGCGGCGCCGGCGAGACCGATGGCTGAACGCGGGTAGACGGATCAGCCCGCCTTGCCTTCGGTGACGTCGAAGTGGGCGGTCAGGCTGGTCAGGTCGTTGCCCTTCTCGTCCGACACCGTGTAGGTCGTGGTGATCTTGGTGAAGTTGAGCGAGATGCTCTCCGACGGACGGCCGCCGCCCGACGCACCGGAGCACGAGTAGCCGCTGAGCAGCGCGTCTTCCAGCTCGTACTTCATGTAGGTCTTGGGCGGGTTGGCGGTGGTCATCATCTCCACCGTCACCTTCTTGCCGGACTCGCCGGAGCAGGTCTCCTGCAAGATCAGCGCCGTCGAGCGGTCCATGGTCTTCGTGAAGGTCAGCTCCGAAAGCGTCGGCGCGCTGGCTTCGCGGTTCATGGTCGAGCCGACCGGCGTCATCACGGCGCGGCCAACACCCCACTGCAGGGATTCGGCATCGATCCAGCCCTTGTACTTGGCTTGGGTGACGTCGCCGTCGATCCCTTCGATCTTGATGTAGATGGGCATGTCTTCTTCCTCCTCGTGTATGACCGTAGGCGGGGTCAGGCCCAGGCCCGCTACCGGGTGACGTGCACCCGCCGGCAAGTTCACCGGCCGCTCAGACCCCCGTCTGACGGTTGGGAGTGTGTTGTTCGAGTATGGTCAAATTTGGACAGCCTCAGGGTTATCCATGCGACGCAATCACGCCGCCGCCTCCTCGTCGCCACACCGATACGTGAATCCGCCACCCTCGGCGATGCCGACATGCATGTTCGACACGGCCAGACCCTCCGCCATTCGCGACAGCACGATGCCGCTGAGCTCCGGCAGCAAGGTGCGGTTGAGGATGGTCTGGATGTTGCGGGCGCCGCTTTCCGATTCCGTGCAGCGCTCCACGATGGTCTCCACCACCGCATCGTCCCAACCGAAGCTGGTCTTGTAGGCGGTGGCGACGCGGGTGCGGATGCGGCCGAGCTGCAGGCGGGTGATGCCCTTCAGCACCTCGGGGCCCAGCGGGAAGTAGGGCACCAGGGTGCAGCGGCCGAGGAAGGCCGGCTTGAAGGTCTTCAGCAGTTCCGGACGCAGGGATTCCGCAAGGCCGGTGGCGTCCGGCATGGTCTCCGGGTCGGCGCACAATGCTGCGATGGTGTCGGTGCCGGCGTTGGAGGTCATGATGATGACGGTGTTCTTGAAGTCGATGTCGCGGCCTTCGCCATCGCGCATCTGCCCCTTGTCGAACACCTGGTAGAAGATGTCCTGCACGCCGGGATGGGCCTTCTCCATCTCGTCCAGCAGGACGACGGAGTAGGGCTTGCGGCGCACCGCCTCCGTCAACACGCCGCCTTCGCCGTAGCCCACATAGCCGGGCGGCGATCCCATGAGCAGGGAGACCTTATGCTCCTCCTTGAACTCCGACATGTTCAAGGTGGTCATGTTCTGCTCGCCGCCATACAGCAGCTCGGCCAGGGTGAGCGCGGTTTCGGTCTTGCCGACGCCGGAGGTACCGACCATCAGGAACACGCCGATGGGCTTGTTGGGGTCGGTGAGCTGGGCGCGGCTGGTGCGCATGGCCTGGGCGATGGCGTCGAGCGCGTGATCCTGCCCGACGATCCGCTCCATCATCGCCCCCTTCAGGTTGAGGATGGTCTTGATCTCGTCGGACACCATGCGGCCGACCGGAATGCCGGTCCAGGTGGCGACCACGGCGGCCACCGCCTGGCCGTCCACCACCGCACTCACCAGCGGGGTCTTGCCCTGCACGCCCCGGAGTTCGGCATTGAGGCGCGCCAGGTCGGCCCGCCAGGCTTCCAACTCCGCAGGCTCGGCCTGCGGTGGCGGGGTGGCGCCGGCCGCGGTTCCTTCGGCTTCCGCACCGGCGGCCACGGCGGCTTCGGCACTGCCGTGGGCAGCTTCCAGCTTCTCGCGGATCTCGCGGATCTGGCCGATCAGCTCCTTTTCCTTGTCCCACTGCGCTTCCAGCGCGGCCAGCTCTGCGGCCACCTGGGCGCGCTCTTCGATGTTGGCCGCGATGGCATCGGCATGGGCGCCGCTGGTCGCCGCCTCGCGCTCCATGATGCCCTTGGCGGTGTCGAGCTGTTCGATGCGCCGCGTGCGGTCCTCGATCTCCGCCGGGGTGGCCGACTGGCTCATGGTCACGCGCGCGCACGCGGTGTCGAGCAGGCTGACCGACTTGTCGGGGAGCTGGCGGCCGGAAATGTAGCGGTGCGACAGGCGCACGGACTCCACCACCGCCTCGTCCAGAATGCGCACGCCGTGGTGCTTCTCAAGCGTGGAGACCAGCCCGCGCATCATGGCGACGGCCACCGGCTCGGTCGGTTCGTCCACCTTCACGGTCTGGAAGCGGCGGGTCAGCGCCGCGTCGCGCTCGAAATACTTCTTGTATTCCGCCCAGGTGGTGGCCGCGATGGTGCGCAGCTCGCCGCGCGCCAGGGCCGGCTTCAGCAGGTTGGCGGCATCGCCCTGGCCGGCCTGGCCGCCGGCGCCGATCAGCGTGTGCGCCTCGTCGATGAAGAGGATGATCGGCTTGGGCGAGGCGTTCACCTCCTCGATCACCTGCTTCAGGCGGTTCTCGAACTCGCCCTTCATGCCGGCCCCGGCCTGCAACAGGCCGAGGTCGAGCGTGCGCAGGGTGACGTCCTTCAGGGCCGGCGGCACGTCGCCCGCGGCGATCCTGAGCGCGAAGCCCTCCACCACCGCGGTCTTGCCGACGCCAGCCTCGCCGGTGAGGATCGGGTTGTTCTGGCGCCGCCGCGTCAGGATATCGACGATCTGGCGGATCTCGCCGTCGCGACCCAGCACGGGGTCGATCTTGCCGGCCTTGGCGCGCGCCGTGAGGTCGATGGTGTATTTCGACAGGCCCTCGCCGACGCCCGCCCCCATGGGGCCGCCGGGTGCGGCACCGGGGCCCGCCGCAGTCGCCGGGCCGGCATCCAGCGACGGGGTGCCGACATCCTCGGCACTGCCCGCGCAGATTTCCACCAGCGACTTCTTCAAGGCTTCCGGCGGGATGCGCGCGAACTGGGCGGAGCTTTCCCGCGCCATCCGCGCCAGGTCGTCGTCGAGCAGCAGGGCCAGCAGGATGTGGCCCGAGCGCACGCGCCCGGCATTGTATTGCAGCGAGGCCAGCACCCAGGCTTCGCGGGCAAGCTGCACCACATGGGGCGACAGGGCGGGCGGCCGCGAATTGCCGGTCTTCAGCTTGTCCAGCGTCCGCGTCAGGTCGGCGGCCAGCCGGCCCGGCTCGATCTCGAACTGCTGAAGGATCTTGGTGAGGTCGGTATTCGACGCTTCCAGGAGCTTCAGGAGAACATGCTCGATTTCGATGTTGTAGTGGGTGCGCGACAGGGTCAGGCCGGCGGCCCCTTCCAAGGCGCGCCGGCAGACATCGTTGAAGCGCCCGACAAGCGCGCGCAGATCGACTGTGGCCATGTGTTTCCGCCCCTCCTCGGCTATTTGGGCCGCATGATATCGAAGTGATCCGCCCCAGGCGACACTTCTGGAAATGCAGCGGGGGCTTTCGGATCGGGGCGCGGCCCTGGCTCGGACGGCGGCGACAGGAGGTTACGCGGAGCCCACCGTTTCGACGGTGGCCAAGTTGGTGGTGCCGCCGGGCGAGCGGCTGGTGAGCTTGGCCAGCATCGTCTCAAGTGCGGTGAGGATGCCGGCCATCCGCTCTTCGGGGATGTGTAAGGCACCCGACAGCCGCGGCTTGCCGTCGCCGCCGCGGGCGTAGCAGTCGATGCGGTAGATCCCGCCCGACAGCGACAGCGACTTGATCTCCTCCACCAGCATGGTGCGGTCGTTGGGCGGCGGCGGCTGGTCGGCGGGATCCGCCAGCGCGGGCCCGGCGCGGCCCAGCTCGCCCGACGCGGCGGGCTGCGCCAAGCTGCCGCTGGCAGAAGCGGCCACGGCTGCGGCCACGGCGGCGGGATCGATCTGGCGGCGCGTCGCTTCGGCCCGCTCCACCGTGCTGCGCAAGCCCCGCACCACCGGCTCGGCCAGGCTCAGCGGGATCAGGATTACCCCGGCCAGGCCCTGGCGGCCGGGCCCGGTGACGGCCCGGGCATCGATGCGGACAAGCCCGTAGGCGGCGGTGATGTGGCTGATGGCGTCGATCAACATGGCGCGCACCATCGGCCATCGGGCCACCGCTGTCGAGGTGCCAGACCCGCGCATCTGCCGGCTGCGACGGTCGCACGGCGGGCGTGTTCCGGGCGATGGCCATCGGGGGTCTGATCCCTATATGTTCGTATTCGGCGGTACGCCCCCGAACCGGGGTGGCGCCGTGCCGAAAGCCGAACTGGGGGAGCCGCCATGGCCGAGACCGCGCTGGTCAGCACCTACCGACCCGCCCTGCCGCCCAAGGAGAAGGGGCGGCCCTTCAAGGTGGTGTCGGACTTTCAGCCGGCGGGCGACCAGCCCCAGGCGATCGACGATCTGTGCCGGGGCATCGAGAGGGGCGAGCGCGACCAGGTGCTGCTCGGCGTCACCGGCTCGGGCAAGACCTTCACCATGGCCCATGTCATCGAGCGCCTGCAGCGCCCGGCGCTGATCCTCGCGCCCAACAAAACGCTGGCGGCCCAGCTCTACGGCGAGTTCAAGAGCTTCTTCCCCGACAACGCGGTGGAGTACTTCGTTAGCTACTACGACTACTACCAGCCGGAAGCCTACGTGCCGCGCTCGGACACCTACATCGCCAAGGAAAGCTCCATCAACGAGCAGATCGACCGCATGCGCCACGCCGCCACCCGCGCCATGCTGGAGCGCGAGGACGTGATCGTGGTGGCATCGGTCTCCTGCATCTACGGCATCGGCGATGTGGAGAGCTATTCCGGCATGGCGCTGCCGGTGGCGGTGGGCGACCACGCCCCGCGCCAGACGCTGCTCGCCCGGCTGGTGGAGCTGCAATACAAGCGCAACGACGTGGCCTTCGGGCGCGGCACCTTCCGGGTGCGCGGGGATACGCTGGAGGTGTTTCCGGCCCACGCCGAAGACCGCGCCTGGCGCATCGGCCTGTTCGGCGACGAGGTGGAGGCGATCCACGAGTTCGACCCATTGACGGGCGAGAAGACGGCCGCACTGGAGCGCATCCGCGTCTTCGCCAACAGCCACTACGTCACGCCCAAGCCGACGCTCAACCAGGCGGTGAAGCAGATTCGCGCCGACCTGAAGGACCGGCTGCAGGAGATGACCGAGGAGGGCAAGCTTCTGGAAGCCCAGCGGCTGGAGCAGCGCACCCAGTTCGACCTGGAGATGATCGAAGCCACCGGCAGTTGCGCCGGCATCGAGAACTATTCGCGCTATCTCACGGGCCGCCGGCCGGGCGAGCCGCCGCCGACCTTCTTTGAATACCTGCCGGAAAACGCGCTGCTGTTCTGCGACGAAAGCCACGTCATGGTGCCGCAGATCGGCGGCATGTACCGCGGCGACTACATGCGCAAGTCGACCCTGGCGGACTACGGCTTCCGCCTGCCGTCGTGCATCGACAACCGGCCGCTGAAGTTCGAGGAATGGCAGGAGATGCGGCCGCAGACGGTGTACGTGTCGGCTACCCCCGGCAACTGGGAGCTGGAACGTACGGGCGGGGTGTTCGCCGAACAGGTGGTGCGGCCCACCGGGCTGATCGACCCGGAGGTGATCGTGCGGCCCACCGAACACCAGGTGGACGACGTGATGGCCGAATGCCGCCGGGTGATCGCCGCCGGCTTCCGCGTGCTGGTAACCACCTTGACCAAGAAGATGGCCGAAGCGCTGACGGAGTACATGTCGGAATCCGGCATCCGCGTGCGCTACATCCACTCCGACGTGGAGACGCTGGAGCGCATCGAGATCATCCGCGACCTGCGCCTCGGCGCCTTCGACGTGCTGGTGGGGATCAACCTGCTGCGCGAGGGCCTCGACATCCCCGAATGCGGGCTGGTGGCCATCCTCGATGCCGACAAGGAAGGCTATCTCCGGTCCAAGACCTCGCTGATCCAGACCATCGGCCGGGCCGCGCGCAACATCGAAGGCAAGGCGCTGCTCTACGCCGACACCATCACCGCCAGCCTGCGTTACGCCATCGACGAGACCAACCGGCGCCGCGCCAAGCAGGCGGCTTACAACGAGGCCCACGGCATCACGCCGGCGTCGATCAAGAAGGCCATCGGCGACATCTTGCAGAGCGTCTACGAGCGCGGCGACCGGGTGACCGTGGACACCGGCGAGGCCGGTTTCGTCGAGGTCGCCGGCAAGAGCCTGCGCGAGGTGATCGCGGAGCTGGAAGCGCGCATGCGGGCCGCCGCCGCCGACCTGGAGTTCGAGGACGCGGCGCGCCTGCGCGACGAAATCAAGCGGCTGGAGGCGCAGGAGCTGGAACTGGACCCGTCCACCGCCGGCGGCATCCTGCCGGTCAGGCTGCGCGGCGGCACCCACCGCGCCAATGTGGAATCCGGCGGCGAGGCGTCGGGCCGGCCCCGCCGCGGCCGCCCCAAGGACCCCGGCGGCACCAAGACGGCACCCCGGCGCTATCGCAAGCGGTAGGAATCGCGGCCACACGGTTGTGCTGCCGGCCAAGCGCTCGGATTTCGCTGCCGGCGGTGCGATGCGACGTCTTGTTGCTGGTATCTTCGCCGCTCGGCAACAGTCCATTAACGGTCCTGCCTTACCCCTATGCGTTCGTATGGTGGCAAAGGCCGCGCCGGCCAGCCTGCGGAGGGATCCGCGGCCGGTAGGGGCTGCCGGCCGTGGCGGATGCGTAGCTGAAGCGCCGATAGGGCGGGCAAAGCGGCCGTCCGCGGGTGGGTCGAAACGGGAGTGCCGGGTGCCTGAGGATCCATCCTACCCAGACGCGGGCGCCCCCGCCGACCGAGCGGGGTGCGCCACCGACGAGGTGCTCCTCGGCGCAGCCTTGCCGCGCGACGAAGACAGGCGGCTGGCGGTGCTGCGGCGCTATGCCGTGCTCGACACCGGGCCGGAGGAGAAGTTCGACCGCATCACCCGCATCGCCCAGCAGGTGTTCCAGGTCCCGGTCTGCGTGGTGTCGCTGATCGACGAAGGGCGCCAGTGGTTCAAGTCGCGCCGCGGCCTGGACGTGGCGGAAACGCCGCGCGAGCTGTCGTTCTGCGCCCACGCGATCTTGCAGGACGACCTGTTCATCATCGCCGACGCCAGCACGGATGCGCGAACGCGCGATAACCCGCTGGTGGCGGGCGAACCGCACATCCGCTTCTATGCCGGGGCACCGCTGATCAATCCGGAGGGCTACAAGCTCGGCACCCTGTGCCTGGTCGACCTGCGACTGCGCCCTGACTTGACGGCCGAGAGGTTGGAGCCGCTCAGGGACTTGGCGGCCATGGTGGTCGACCAGTTCGAGTTGAGCCTGGCGGCTACCGCCGGCCGTGCCGAGCAGGAAGCCCGGGTGGTGGAACGCCAGTTCCGCGAGGTGGCCGAACACCAGCTTCGTATCTTCATCGAGTTCGCGCCGGCGGCAATCGCCATGTTCGATACCGAGATGCGCTATCTCATGCATAGCCGCCGCTGGGTGACCGACCATGGCATTACCGAGCCGTCGCTGCTCGGCCGCCGGCACTACGACGTGTTCCCCGACCTGCCGCAGCGGTGGCGGGACTGCCACGCCCGTGCCCTGGCGGGTGAGATCCAGACCGGCGAGGAAGACACCGTGCAACGCCAGTGCGATGGCGGCACGGAATGGGTGAGCTGGGAAATGCGTCCGTGGCGCACTGCAGGCGGCAACATCGGCGGCATCATCGTGATGACCGAGCTGGTGACCGACAAGGTGAACGCGCGCCGCGAGTTGGAAGCCAACCGGCAGTTCCTCAACGCCGTTCTGGAAAATGTGCAGGACGGCATCCTCGCCTGCGATGCCGACGGCCGGATCACGCTGCTCAACTCCGCCGCACGCGATCTGCTTCGCCTGCCCACCGGGCCGCTGTCGCTGCAGCCAATCGACGATCAGCCGGGCCTGCCGGGGGCCCCAAGCAGTCAACGGCTGGCAGGTGCCGAATGGCCGCTGCTGCGCGCCCTGGCCGGCCAGCGCCTCCGCGCCACCGAGATTGCGATCATGCCGCCCGGCGGCGGCCGCCGCGGCGTGCTGGCCAGCGGCCAGCCGATGCTCACGGCAGACGGCGTCACCCTTGGCGCCGTGGTCTCGCTAACCGACCTGACCGAGCGCATCGAATACCGCCACCGCATCGAGGAGAGCGAGCAGCGCTTCCGCGGCGCCTTCGAAACCTCTCCCAGCGGCATGGCGCTGGTGGCCCCGGACGGCCGCCTGCTGGCGGTGAACAGCGCCCTCTGCGAATTGCTTGGCTACAGCGAAGACGAACTGCTGCAGACCGACTTCCAGTCGCTCACCCACTCCGACGACCTGGAACTCGACCTCGACTACGTCAAGCGGATGCTGGACGGGGAGATCCGCTCCTACCAGATGGAAAAGCGCTACATCCACAAGGAGGGGCACACGCTCTGGGCTCTCCTCAGCGTGTCCCTGGTGCGCGCATTGGACGGCACGCCGATCCATTTCGTCTCGCAGATCGTCGACCTCACCGACCGCCGCCGCACCGAAGAGCAGCTTCGCCATGCCCAGAGAATGGACGCCATGGGCCAGCTCACCGGCGGCATCGCCCACGATTTCAACAACCTGCTGGCGGTCGTGATCGGCAACCTCCAGCTCGCCACCCGCACCCTGTCGGAGGATGCAGCGGCCCGTCCGCGCATCCGTGCGGCCATCGACGCGGCCGGGCGGGGAGCTGAGCTGACCAAGCGCTTGCTCGCCTACTCCCGCCAGCAGCCGCTGGAGATCCGGGCGGTGGACGCCAACGAACTGGTGGCGACCATGCATGCCCTGCTCGGCCGCACGCTCGGCGAGGAGATCGAACTGGAGTCGGTGGCTGCCGAGGGCCTGTGGCCGTGCACCACCGACGTCACCCAGCTCGAATCGACCATCCTCAACCTGGCGATCAATGCCCGCGATGCCATGCCGGACGGCGGCAAGCTGACCATCGAGACCGCCAACGCCCGGCTCGACCATCGCTACTGCGGCCACAACTCGGAGGTGGTGCCCGGCGACTATGTGATGGTGGCGGTGTCCGACACCGGCTGCGGCATCCCCCGCCATCAGCTCGACCAGGTATTCCAGCCGTTCTTCACCACCAAACCGAAGGGCCGCGGCACCGGGCTGGGGCTCAGCATGGTCTACGGCTTCATCAAGCAGACCGGCGGCCACATCCAGATCTACAGCGAGGTCGGCCACGGCACCACGGTGAAGCTCTACCTGCCCCGCAGCAAGGCCAAGGGCGAGTCGACGCAGCTCCGCCGGGTGGAGGTGGCAGAGCCGGTGGGCGGCCGCGAGACCATTCTGGTAACCGAAGACGATCCCGCCGTGCGCGACGTGGCGGTGGAGCTGCTCAGCGATCTCGGCTACCGCGTGCTGGCGGCAGAGAACGGACCGGCAGCCCTGAAACTGCTGCGCGAGACCCCCAATATCGACCTGCTGTTCAGCGACGTAGTGATGCCGGGCGGCATGAACGGCGTCGACTTGGCCGACCAGGTGCATCTGGAGCGCCCGGCGGTGAAGATCCTGTTTGCCTCGGGCTACACCGAAGCGGCGGCGACACGGCTGGATTCCGAGCGCTTTGCCGGCGCCCTGATCACCAAGCCCTACCGCCGCGAGGCGCTGGCCAAGCGGGTGCGGGAGATCCTCGACAAGGACTGAGCCCCGGTCGGCTTCGGCCGCCGGTGGCCAGCGGTGCGGTGCCGGCCCCCGGACGCCCAGCCAATGGCGCCAGCGGCGCGGCAGCGCGAACCGGCGCCGACCGGCCGGAACAGGCGCTACCGCACGGCGGCGGCGGGATGGGTGGCGGGCGGCGTCTGGCGCGGATGGGCGGCACCGCGGGTCGGCTGGAAGGCGCCGCGCAGCCCGTCGATGGGGCGCAGCTTGTCGGTCAACCCGCTCGCCGTTTCCACGTCGCCCAGCAGCAGTACACCGTCGTCGGGCAGCAGCTTGGCCAGCTTGTCCAGCACCAAGGCCCGCGTCGGCTGGTCGAAATAGACCAGCACGTGGCGGCACAAGATCAGGTCGAAATGGCCGAGCGGCGCCAGATTGGCCAGCAGGTTCTGGTCACGGAAGGCGACCATGGAGCGGATCTCCGGCTTCAGCACCCATTTGTCGCCGGCCTTGTCGAAATACTTGATCAGCAGGGTGATCGGCAGGCCGCGCTGCACCTCGAATTGGGTGTAGGTGCCGGAGCGGGCGCGCGCCAGGATGTCGGAGGAGATGTCGGTGCCGAGGATTTCGATCCGCCAATCCCGCCACTGCGGTTCGGCCTCGCGCAGCATCATGGCGAGGGAGTAGGGCTCCTGGCCGCTGGAGCAGGCGGCCGACCAGATGCGCAGTTCCCGCTTGCCCGACCGCGCCTGGCGCAGCGCCGGCAGCACGGTCGCGCGCAGCATCTCGAACGGCTTGAGCCCGCGGAAGAACGAGGTTTCGCTGGTGGTCATCGCCTCGGTGATATCGCGCAACAGGCGCTCGTCCCGCCGGCCGCGGCACGCCGTCGCGAGATCTTCCAAACCGCGCAGTTGCCACTTGCGCGCCACCGGCATCAAACGGCTTTCCAACAGGTAGGCCTTGTCCGATGTGATCACCAAACCGGAGCGCTGCTTCAACAAGCTCTGGAAGAGGTTGAAATCGTCAGGCCGCATATACTGCGCTCCAAAGGCTCCGATCAGGCGGCTCTATTGAGGACCAGCCGGTGAATGGCCGGGGCGATTTCTTCCAGCGGCAGAATGTCACTGCTTAGTCCGGCTGTCGAGACTGCACCCGGCATGCCCCAGACCACGCTGGTGGCGTGATTTTGCGCCAGCACGGCACCGCCTGCGGCCACCGTCCGCTCGCACCCCGTGAGCCCGTCGCGGCCCATGCCGGTGAGGATCACGGCCAGCACGCGCGAACCGTAAGTGGCGGCCACGCTGCGCAGCATCACGTCGACGGAGGGCCGGCAGAAGTTCTCCGGCGGCGCCTCGGAAAGCCGGATGGTCGGCACACCTTCGGTGCCCCGCTCCACCACCATGTGCAGGCCGCCCGGCGCCACGTGCACCCGGCCCGGCACCACCGCGTCGCCGTCCCTGGGTTCGGCGGCGTCGACGGCGCACTGGCGCGACAACTGCTCGGCGAGCACCCGGGTGAACGCCGCCGGCATGTGCTGGGTAACGAGGATCGGCAGGCCGACCTTGCCCGCCAGCCCGCCGATTACCTGGAACAGCGCCTGGGGGCCGCCGGTGGAACTGCCGATCGCCACGACGTCCGGACGGAACCCGCTGGGCAGCGGCCGCGTCCGGCAGGCGGCTGGAGCGGCCGCCCAGTCCGCGCGGCCGGGCCATCCGCCGCGTCCGGGGGCCTGGTCGCGCGCCCCGGCGGCGAGCGCCTTCACCTTGGCGATCAGCTCGCGGCGATAGTCCTCCGCGGAGTGCAGGCCGCGGCCGGCGTTGGGCTTGCTGACGAAGTCGGCAGCCCCCATCACCATGGCGCGCAGGCCGATGGCGGCGTTGCGCGCGGTCAGGGCCGAGGTGACGATGATGCGGGTTCCCGGCGACGCGCGCAGCAGCAGCGGCAGGGCGGTCAGCCCGTCCATCACCGGCATTTCGATGTCGAGAACCACGACGTCGACGGTCTGGCGGGTGATCGCCGCCACCGCGGCGGCCCCGTCGCCGACCGCAGACACCACGCGCAGCATCGGATCGCTTTCCAGCATGGCGATGATCATGCCGCGCACCGCCGCGGCGTCCTCCACCACCATGATCGCGAACGGCCGGCCATCGACGGACGCACCGGCCGCGGGGGCCTCCGGCGCCGGGCGACGGCGCGCCGCATCATTCATCGATCAACCCAACCTGCATGAGCTTGGTGTGGACGATATCGCTGTCGAACGGCTTCATGATGTACTCGTCGGCGCCGGAGCTGATCGCTTCCTGGATGTGCGCCAAGTCGTTCTCCGTCGTGCAGAACACCACCTTGGGGGCAGTGCCGCCGTTCATCTTGCGCAGCCGCCTCAGGAACTCGATGCCGTTCATCACCGGCATGTTCCAGTCGAGCAGCACCGCGTCGGGCATCAAGCGTTGGCACGCCGTCATCGCCTGCTGCCCGTCTTCGGCCTCTTCGCACTCGAAGTTCAGGTTTTCCAGGATCTTGCGCGCCACCTTCCGAACGACGCGCGAATCATCGACCACCAGGCACCGTTTCATGACACCGTTGCTTCCATGGCTACGCCGATTACACCTTTGCCGTCGCCGTGTTCCCGGCTTCGAGGGTTGGGTTTGACAAGGGCCATGCGCATTAAGCGGCGACCCGCGTTGAGATGTTCAGCAGGTTTGCGACATCCAACACCACTAGTAACGCCTGGTCGAGCCGATAGATGCCGGCAGACACGTCGCGCCACCGTCGGCTCAGGGTTGCCGGGTTGGGTTCCAGGCCGGCGAGCGGCAGGCGAATGACGTCGCCGACCGCGTCCACCAGCAGGCTATAGGGCTCGCCGGCGTGGTCCACCACGATGCTCATCTGGTGGGCTGCGGCGGGACTGGGTTCCAGGCCGAGGCGCCGGCGCATGTCGATGGCCGTCACGATGCGCCCGCGCAGATTGAGCGATCCCGCCACTTCCGGCGGCGCCAGGGGAATGCGGGTCAGGCGCTGCGGGCTGAGCACGTCGTGCACCTGACCCACCAGAATGCCGAACGCCTGGTCTGCCACCGTCATGGTGACGAACTCCGCGGCGTGATCGGGCGGCTCGCCGCCGCGGGCAGGATGGCGCCGGACGGCTGGCGCGCTGGCGGTGTAGTTCATGCGGCACCTCGAAACTCAGCCAATGCGGCCTGCAGCGCATGGCGGTCGGATTTGGCGACATAATCGGTGAAGCCAGCCCGCCGGCCACGGTCCAGGTCGGTCGGCGTGGCGTGGGACGACAGCGCGATCACCGGCAGGTGGCGCCAGGGACAGTCACGGTTGCGCAAGGCCGCGGCAAATTCGAACCCATCCATTCCGGGCATTTCGATATCGCTGATGATGACGTCGAACTGCTCGCCCTGCTGGCATAGGCGCAGCGCCTTGGCGGGATCGTCCACCGCGGTGACGGTGAACCCGGAGACCGCCAGGATCGGCGTCAGCATGCTGCGGAAGAAGGCGCTGTCGTCCACCAGCAGCACGCGCTCGCGCGGCAAGGCGGCTTGGGCTTCGCCGTCTGCATGGAACCAGTCGGGATTGGCCTGGGTAAGGAAGTAGCCGGCATCGATCACTTCGGTGGTGCGGCCGCAGATGATGGCGCTGCCGAGGATGCCGGGGCCGCTGCCCGTCGGCTCCACATGGACGGGCTCCTCCACGATGTCGACGATGTCGTCGACGATCAGCCCCATGGCATGGGCGCCGTCAGCGAACACCACCACCGGCCGGCGGCGGTCTTCGCCGGCTTCCGAACCGGGCACGAACGACGGATCGAGCGAGATCAGCGGCATCAGGCGGTCGTGGTACTGCACCACATAGCGGCCGTTGGTGACCTCGATGGTGCTTTCGGCGATCTCCTCCAGGCGGGCCACCAGGACGAGCGGGACGGCTTTTGGGGTCCGGGTACCGGCACGGAACAGCAGCAGGGCGGCACTGTCCCCATCGTCGATGGCGATGCCATCGGCGTCGGCCGGCGACCGGACCGTCTCCACTACCGACAGGTCGCCGGTAGTGGCCGCGATGCCGTTGGGATCCAAGATCAGCACCACCGACCCGTCGCCGAGGATGGTGTTGCCGGAATAGACATCGATGTCGCGCAGGATCGGCGCCACCGGCTTCACCACGATCTCCTCGGTGTCGAACACCTGGTCCACCAGCAGCCCGTAGATGTAGGTGCCGACCTGGGTGATCACCACGAGTTGGCTCGCCGCGTCGTCGTCCGATCCATCCAGGTGCAGCAGCCGGCGCAGGGAAACCAGCGGCAGCAGCCGGTCGCGCAGCCGCAGCACCGGGATGTCGTTGATGCGGTCCACCGGATGGCCGACCGGCCCGCCGGTGCGCACCAGCTCCACCACGTTGATCTGGGGAATGGCGAAGCGCTCGCCCGCACAGTCGACGATCAGCGCATTGGCGATCGCCAGCGTGAGCGGGATCTTCAAGGTGAAGGTGGAGCCGCGGCCATTTGTGGTCGCCATTTCCACCGTGCCGCCGATCTTTTCGATGTTGGTACGCACCACGTCCATGCCGACGCCGCGCCCGGATACTGTGCTGACCTCCCGCGAGGTGGAGAAGCCTGGCTGGAACACGAATTGCAGCACCTGCTGCTCCGACATGGCGGCGAGATCGGCCTCGCCGGCCAGGCCGAGCGCCAGCGCTTTGGCGCGGATGGCTGCCAGCGACAAGCCGCGGCCGTCGTCGGAGATCTGGATGATGATGTGGCCGCCTTCCTGGCTGGCCCGCAGCCGTACCCGGCCGACCTCCGACTTGCCGGCGGCGCGGCGTTCGTGGGGCGGCTCGATGCCGTGGTCGGCGGCGTTGCGCACCATGTGGGTGAGGGGATCGCGGATCAGCTCCAGCACCTGGCGGTCCAGTTCGGTGTCCTCGCCGGTCATCTCCAGGGCGATCACCTTGCCCAGCTCGTGGCCGAGGTCGCGGATCAGCCGCGGCAGCTTGGTCCAGGCGTTGCCGATGGGCTGCATGCGCGTCTTCATCACGCGCTCCTGCAGCTCGGACGTGATGTGGTTGAGGCGCTGCAACGGTTCGGCGAACACGCTGTCGCGCTCGTGGCGGAGGATCTGCATCACCTGGTTGCGGGTCAGCACAAGCTCGCTGACCATGGTCATCAGACTGTCGAGCAGGTCCACGTTGACGCGTACGGAGGGGGCCGCCCCCAACGGCTCGTGGGCTTCATGGTGGTCGTCGGCGAGAGGCGGGTGTGGCGGCGCCAACTCGCGGGTGGCGGCGGGCCGATGCGGTGGCGGCGGTGCTGCAGCCGGGGCTGGCACTGGCCGTGCGGTCGGCTTCGGCGACTCGAACACCGCCCCCTTGGCCGGCACCGGCGTGAAGTCGATCTCCGGGTCGTCGGGGGCCACCTCGCCGAAGTCGGGCTCCGGCTGTGCTGCCGGCATCGGTTCGCCGCTGGCGCAGGCCGCGAGCATGGCGAGCAGGTCGCTGTCGTCGCCCGCGGGCTCGGCACCGCTTGCGGCCAGTTCGTCGAGGATTTCCTTGATGGTATCGAGGCAGGTGAGCACCAGGGTCACGGTGTCCGGTGTGACCGTCAGCGCGCCGTCGCGGATCCGCCCCAGCACGTTTTCGCCGGCATGGGCCACCGCCTCCAACCGCGGCAGCCCAAGGAAGCCGCAGGTGCCCTTGATGGTGTGCACCAGCCGGAAGATGTTGCCCAAGAGGGCGGGGTCGTCGGGCGTCTGTTCCAAGCGCACCAGTTCGACATCGAGAACCGCCAGGTTCTCGGCCGTCTCGGTGAGGAATTCGCTCAGCAAGTCATCCATGAACGCGTGCGTCCTTTTGCCGGACGCGGGCGGGCAGATACCCCGCCGCGGCGACACCCAGGGTCCAAATTAACCTTGGCGACAACCTCTTAACATCTTGTGAAGGCTAGCGTTCCGGGGATCGCAGGAGTGGTGGTCGAGGGCCGGCCGAGGTGCCGTATATCGATTGACGCCGGGCTTCAACGCATCAGGTCGACGCGCAAGGTGCCGGGAGCGATGACCTCGTGGCGCAAGGACAGGCCGGTGCGGACGCACCACTTGCCGAAGAAGTACGCGTGGACGTTGCGCGCCGTCGCCTCGTCGAGCGGCAGCTTGCCGGCGAGCGCGCGGGCGACATCCTCGGAGAAGCCGGCGTCGCGGCCTTCGGCCAGCATGATGATCGGCAGGTCCTCGCCGGGGCAGGTGAAGGTGAGCGTGCCGCCCAGGTGGAGCGCGTCCTGGCCCACCAGCATCATGTTGAGGGCGGCGCGCGGCAGCCCGGCCTTGGGCGGCAACCCGGTGGGCGTGATCTGCCACACCGGCGTGATCCGGGTGTCGGTGAAATAGGCGGCGGACAGGTCGCGCACCGCCTCGAAGCGGATCGCCGGATCGTCGCCGGCCCGCCCCAAGGCCATGCGGAACACCTGCAGCACCGCCGAGGCGCGACGGCTGCTCTGGCCCATGAGGCCGAGCGCATCGTCCATCATGTCCTCGCCCAGGTCCTCGATGAGCTCCAATCCGTTCTGGATGGCGCTCAACGGACTGATCAGATCATGACAGAGTCGTGAAGAGATCAATTCAGCAAGCCGCAAGTCGTCCATCGGGTCTTCCGTTCGAAAAAGCAGGTCCAAGTATACCGATGCCGATTTAAGAAACGGTTTCGATGCTTGGCGCCTGGGAGCGCATTGGTGACTATGAATGTGGCATGAAGCGGAGCAGTGGTCCGCAATTGCGACAGCGGGCGACGTTTTCGAGCGGATTGCGCGCGGCGTACCGCGCTAGCAGTGTGTTGGAAACTGCGGTCTCAAAGAGGGCGTCTTCCATGGAGCATGGTCTGGTCCCCGGCAGCTTCGTCGTGCATCCCGACCAGCCGGACTGGGGCGTCGGCCAGGTGCAGTCGGTGGTGGGCACCAAGGTCACCGCCAACTTCCCCGAACAGGGCAAGGTGGTGATCAACATCGCCGTGGTGCCGCTGGAATTGGCCGACGGCGAGACGATCGACTGGTGAGGCCAGCGGCGGCACCGCCAGCGGGCGGGCGAGGGAAGGAGGCAGGCAGATGGACGGCGCACAGGCGGGCGGACCGGCGGGGCAGCCCATGGGCCGCAGGGGCCGCGAGGGGGGCCGTGAGGGGGGCCGCGAGGGTGGCCGTGAGGGGCGGGCGTTCCCCAAGGGCCGCCAGGTCGATCCGGCAGCCCTGGACCTGGTGCGCGAGGTGCTGGGCGACCGGGCGCGCGACCGCGACCTGCTGATCGAACACCTCCACCTGCTGCAAGACAGCCAGGGGGCGCTGTTTCCCGCCCATCTGGCGGCGCTGGCCCAGGAGATGCGTCTCGGCTTTGCCGAGGTCTACGAAGTCGCCACCTTTTATGCCCATTTCGACGTGCTGGCCGACGGCGAGCCGCCGCCACCGCCGCTGACCCTCAGGGTGTGCGACAGCATCGCCTGTGCGCTCAAGGGCGCCGACGATCTGGTGCGCCAGGCCGCAGAGCGGCTGGGCGAGGGCGTGCGGGTGGTGCGGGCGCCCTGCATGGGCCGCTGCGACGTGGCCCCCACGGCCGAACTGGGCCATCGCCACATCGACCGGGCCGATGCCGCCAAGCTGGAAGCCGCCGTCGCCGCAGGCGACACGCATCCCGAGATCCCCGCCTACCAGGATCTGGCGGCCTACCGGGCCGAAGGCGGCTACCGCATCCTCGGCGACTGCCTGTCGGGCCGCCGCAGCCGCGACGACATCCAGGGGCTGCTGGAGCATTCCGGGTTGCGCGGCCTCGGCGGTGCTGGCTTCGTGGCCGGCACCAAGGCGCGCCTGGTGGCGCAGCAGCCGGCGCCGCGGCTGATGGCGGTCAATGGCGACGAAGGCGAGCCCGGCACCTTCAAGGACCGCTTCTACCTGGAGCGGCGGCCCCACCAAATGCTGGAGGGCATGCTGATCGGCGCCTGGCTGGTGGAGGCCGACGCCATCTACCTCTACCTGCGCGACGAATATCCCGCTGCCCGCGAGATCCTGAGCCGGGAGATCACAGCGCTCGCCGAAGCTGGGCTCGGCACGGGCATGCCGATCCACCTGCGCCGCGGCGCCGGGGCCTACATCTGCGGCGAAGAAAGCGCCATGATCGAATCGATCGAGGGCAAGCGCGGCCTGCCGCGCCACAAGCCGCCCTATCCCAGCCAGGTCGGACTGTTCGGCCGGCCGACGCTGACCCACAACATCGAAACCGTCTACTGGGTCCCGGAGATCATCGCCAAGGGGCCGGACTGGTGGGCGAGCCACGGCCGCAACGGCCGCAAGGGGCTGCGCAGCTATTCGGTGTCCGGCCGGGTGAAGGAGCCGGGGGTGAAGCTGGCGCCGGCCGGCATCTCGCTGCGCGAACTGGTGGAGGAATACTGCGGCGGCATGGCCGAGGGTCACCGGCTGAAGGGCTACCTGCCGGGCGGGGCGTCCGGCGGCATCCTGCCCGCACATCTCGACCGCGTGCCGCTCGATTTCGGCACGCTGGAGCAATACGGCTGCTTCATCGGCTCCGCCGCCGTCGTCGTGCTGTCCGACCGCGACAACATCCGCGAAGTGGCACAGAACCTCATGGCCTTCTTCGCCGATGAAAGCTGCGGGCAATGCACGCCCTGCCGCGTCGGCACGGAAAAGGCGCTGGCGCTCATGGGGGCGGAGGTGTGGGACGAGGTGCTGCTGACCGAGCTTAGCCAGGCCATGCGCGACGCCTCCATCTGCGGGCTGGGGCAGGCGGCACCCAACCCGTTGGTCTGCGCCATGCAGTATTTCCCCGAAGACTTCTGAGCGGTCCGGGCGGGCCGCACGGGGCGGCACGGAACGGAACGGTCAGTCCTCGAACATCTCCTTGACGATCTTGGACGCACCCTCGTTGGCGAACTCCCGGCCCAGGCTGTCCTTGCGCTTGGGCGGATCCTTGGCCGGATCGAACGCTCCGGTCAGCGCCACCAAGCCGGTGAGGGCCAGCAGACCCCCGGCCGCGATGAAGCCGATCTGCGTCCACCGCTCCTCGTCGCCGGGAACCTGGGAGGCCGCATAGAACAGCAGGGTGGCCAGCAGCCCCAGGCACAAGAACACCATCAGCCGCCGGGCCAGGATGAAGAACGGGGCCAGGGCCGAGATGACGCCGAGGATGGCGAAGCCGATGCCGATTTCCCGATGCATCGGCAGCTCTTCGGCGATCTCCGGCACCGGGCTGGCATAGAGCAGCCAGGCCAGGACAAAGAAGCTGACGACGGCAAAGAAGAATTTGGCCTTGCGAAGCACAGATCGTCCCCCCGGTCGGGCTGGTGGCAGCGCCCGGCAGGGTGACACATCGGGCTGGCCGAGGGGACGGTCTTCGCCGACCGGGGGCGGTGGGCGAGGCGATGGCGATCGCGCCTCCGCCCCTGGTCCCCGCCCTTGGTCCCGCCCTCAGTCGCCGCCGCTCAGTCGCCGCCGCTCAGTCGCCGCCGCTCAGTCGCCGCTGCCCACCGCCGGGGCGTAGACGCGGCGTCCGCCGGGCCGCCGGGCGGCCTCGTGCACCGGCGCCAGCACGGGCTTCAGCTCCGGCGGCGTCTCCAGCTCTTCGGGAATGGCCGCAATGCGGTGGCGCGTCAGCCAGCGGCCGAACCCCGGATCGGCGGTGAGGCAGACGAAGGCGACCGACAGCAGCAGGCTGCCGAAGAACGGCACCGCCCAGGGCAGGGCGGACGGCAAGGTGAGCGCCAGGCCCACCGCGGCACCGGCGCCGATGAGAAGCTGCGGCCACAGCCCGCGCACGGCCATGCCCAGCGGCACGGCATGGGCATCGCGTTCCTGCGAGCCCCAGCCGACCCGGCGTCCGAACACCAGGCGGACGAGGAACAGGGTGACCGCAACCGCGATGATCGGCGACAGCACGATGGAGAACACGATCTCCGCCAAGGTGCTGAGCAGAAGCCGGCCGGCACCGCCATAGGTGCGCCGCCGCTCTGCACTGGTCAGCACGCCCGCCACGCCCACCAGCTTGGGTGCGAACACCAAGGCCATCATGGTGAGGAACAGCCACAGCCCTTCGTCCACCGACACGCTGCCGAGCGGCCCCAGGATGGCGCCATCGGTGATGCCCATGGTGTAGAGGGCGGCCTGGGTGAAGCCGGCGAAGATGAAGGCAAGCCAGGCCGGCACCGACAGGTACATCAAGATGGCGTGGCCGATCTGGAACCAGCCCATGGGCCGCGCCCGGAACCCCGGCATGCCGATGAGGCCGAGATACTGGGTGTTGCCCTGGCACCAGCGCAGGTCGCGCTTCAGGAAGTCGAAATAGGTGGGCGGGTTTTCTTCGTAGCTGCCGCCTTCCTCCGGCACCACCCACACCCCATAGCCGGCCTGGCGCATGGCGGCGGCTTCGATCTGGTCGTGGCTGATGATCTGGCCGGGGAAGGCGCGGCCCTTGGGGATGTCCTTCAGCTCGCAATGGGCGCGGAAGGGGGCGATGCGGACCACCGCGTTGTGCCCCCAATAGGGACCCTCGTCGCCCTGCCACCACGCCTGGCCGGTGGCATAGACGCGCATGCCGTGGCGCATGCCGAACTGGAACAGGCGGGCAAAGCCGCTCTTCGACGGCAGGCCCAGCGACAACGCCTGGATGATCCCGGCATCGGGGTTGGCCTCCAGCACGCGCACCAGGCGCACGATGGCCTTGCCGGTCATCACGCTGTCGGCGTCGAGCACCACCATGGCGTCGTAGTTGTCGCCGCAGCGGTCGAGGAACTCCTTGATGTTGCCCACCTTGCGCCGGTCGTTGACGGCGCGGCGGCGGTAGAACACCTGGCCGGGGCGGGTGCGGCTCGCCTGCCAGCGGGCGAAGCCGGCCTCCTCCGCCGCCATGGTGGCCGGATCGTTGCTGTCGCTCAGCAGATGGATGTCGAAGCGGTCGGCCTGGCCGGTCGCCTCCAGGCTGTCGGACACCACCGTAAGGTGGCTGAACACGCGCGCGGTGTCCTCGTTGTAGACCGGCATGATGACGGCGATCTTGCCGGTCACCGGCGCATCGTCCGCCACGGCGCGCACCGCCGGAGTGACCGCGCCAACGGGGTCGCGCGCCAGGCGCAGCACCAGCACGCCGATCACCGCGTTCCACAGCCCCACCGCGACCCACGGCGTGGTGATCAGGTAGGAGGCCAGCATCAGGAACTCCAGCGGCTGCCAGCCGTGCAGGCTGAGCACCTGCGCCATCCACACCCCGAGCCCGCCGACGGTGGCGAACACGGCCGCGGCAAACAGGGCGCGCCGCAGTCGGAGCCGTCGCCGCCAGGCCGGGTCGGCGATGGCAAAGCCGTGCGTTGAGTGATGGGCTGTACGGGCAGAGACCAGGTTGGTCATGGGCGGTCCGCAATGGAAGAAGGGAGAGCGTGGGGGCCAGGCGTCCGGCCGGCTTGTGACCTAGGCAGATTTCTGCGAGGTCAATCGCGTAGCGGCCGGAGTCCGGCCCACTGTGGCGCCTAAACCACACATCCGTCATGGTGTTCCCAGTGCATGGGTCACCCGCTCAAAAGACGAGGCTTCCGCCGTGGCTGATTCCCGTGTTTCCAGGAGCTTCTGGTGTATCGCCCCCCTTCATGGCGAAATCCGGGAGCAACCGGTGGACACACCCCGTCACGATGACGTGATCGTGGAAACGTGGTTCACCGCGGTGAGCCGCGGCACCGAAAGCCTGGTGTTCGCCGGGGCGGTGCCGGACAGCGAGTTCGCGCGGATGCGCGCGCCCTTCCAGGAGGGCATGTTCCCGTTCCCGGTGAAGTACGGCTATTCGGCGGTGGGGCGGGTCGTGGAGGGCCCGGACGAGCTGGCGGGCCGCATCGTCTTCTGCCTCCATCCCCACGCCGACCTGTTCTGCGTGCCCGCCGCTGCCGTGTTGGCGCTGGCCGACGGCGTGCCGCCTGCCCGCGCCGTGCTGGCCGCCAACGCCGAAACGGCGGTCAACGCGGTGTGGGATGCCCTGCCGACGGTGGGCGACCGGGTCGCCGTGGTCGGCGGCGGCACGCTGGGCTGTCTGGTGGCCTGGCTGATCGGCGGCATTCCCGGCACGCGGGTGCAGCTCGTCGACATCGACGAGGGCCGGGCCGAGGTGGCGGCGGCGCTCGGAGTCGGGTTCGCCACGCCGAACCGGGCGGACGGCGACTGCGACCTGGTGGTGCACGCTTCGGCCAGCGAGGCCGGGTTGACGACGGCCCTGGGACTCGCCGGGCTGGAGGCGACGGTGCTGGAGCTGAGCTGGTACGGCATCGCCCGCCCCGCGGTGCCGCTGGGCCACGCCTTTCACGCCCAACGCCTGACGCTGAAATCCTCCCAGGTCGGCCGGGTCGCCCCGTCGCGCCGTACGCGTACGGCCCATCGCGACCGCCTGGCCCTGGCACTCGGCCTGCTTTGCGACCCCAGGCTCGACGTGCTGTTGACCGGCTGGTCCGACTTCGCTGATCTGCCGCGCACCATGCTGCATCTGCACCAGCACCCCGCCGGCGCCCTGTGCCACGTGGTGCGCTACCCCGCCGCCCCCGATCAGGAATGAGCCGCTCTATGACCACTCCTCTCTATACGCTCGGCATCCGCGACCATGTGATGATCGCCCACAGCTTCCGCGGCGAGGTGTTCGGCCCGGCCCAGAAGCTGCACGGCGCCACCTTCGTCGTCGATGTGGAATTCCGCCGCGAGACCCTCGACGAGGACGGCATCGTCGTCGATATCGGGCTTGCCGCGTCGGTGCTGAAAGAGGCGCTCGGCAGCTTCAACTACCGCAACCTGGACGACGAGGCGGAGTTCAACGGCATCAACACCACCACGGAGGTGATGGCCCGCGTGGTGTTCGACCGTATGGTGGTGGCCATCGATGCCGGACGGCTGGGTGCCGGGGCCGCCGGGATCTCCGCCATCAAGGTCACCCTGCACGAAAGCCATATCGCCTGGGCCTCCTTCGAAGGGCCGGTGCATGGCCACTGAGGACCGGGACGAGGGCACGCTCACCGTCGTCTTTCCCGGCGATCCGGCCACCCGCACCGGCGGCTTCATCTACGACCGCACCATCTGCGACCGCCTGGCGGCGCGCGGTTGGACGGTGGACCGGCTGGTCCTGCCCGACGGCTGGCCGGCTGCAACGCCGCATATGACGGCGGCGGCCGGGGCCGCTCTCGCCGGCTTGCCGGACGACCGGTTGACCGTTGTGGATGGCCTCGCCGCCGGGGTGCTGGACGCCGAGCTGGCACGCCACGCCGGCCGCCTGCGGCTGGTCGGTCTCGTCCACCACCCGCTGGCGGAGGAAACGGGCCTCAAGCCGGCCGAGCGCGAGCGGCTGGCGGCGAGCGAACGCGCCGCCCTCGCCCACATGCGCCGGGTGCTCACCACCAGCCAGGTAACGGCCGACAGCCTGGCCGCGCATTACGGCGTGGCGCCGGAGCGCCTGGCGGTGGTGGCACCGGGGGTGGAGGCCGCGCCGCTGGCCGAAGGGTCGAGCGACGGCGCGGTGCACCTGCTGTGTGTCGCCACGCTGACCCCGCGCAAGGGCCATGTGGTGCTGCTGGAAGCGCTGGCTGGGCTGACCGACCGGCCATGGCACCTCAGCCTCGCCGGCAGTGCCGACCGCGCGCCGGACTATGCCGAAGCCCTGCACGCCCAGGCCGAAGCGCTGGGGCTGACCGAGCGGGTGGGTTTTCTCGGCGAAGTGGGGGAGGCGGAGCTGGCCGCCCTCTACCACGCCGCCGACCTGCTGGTGCTGCCGAGCTTCCACGAAGGCTTCGGCATGGTGGTGGTGGAGGCGGTGGCCCGCGGCATCCCGGTCCTGGCCAGCGGCGCCGGCGCCCTGGTGGAAGCCTTGCCGCCCGGCGCCGGCCGCCTGGTGGCTCCCGGCGATATCCTCGCCTGGCGCACCAACCTGGCCGCCCTGCTGGACGATCCACGGCGGCTGGCCGAACTGGCCGATGGCGCGCGGCGCGCCCGGCCGGACCTGTGGACCTGGGATCAGGCGGCCGATGCCTTCGCCGCGGAACTGGCCAAGGTGGCAGGGTGACCGAGACCTTCGAGGCCGGCTGGCTCGCCCTGCGCGAGCCCTACGACCATGCGGCACGGGCCGGCGTGGCGGCGGACCTGCTGGCGGAGCTGACGGCGCGTGCGGCCATCTCCGTCGTCGATCTCGGGGCCGGCAGCGGTTCCAACCTGCGCTGCCTCGCCCCCCATCTCGGGCCGCGCCAGTCCTGGCGGCTGCTCGATGCCGATGCCGGGCTGCTGGCCGGCATCGCCGCGCCGCCGGGCACGCAGGTTGCGGCCGAGGTGGTGGACTTGGCGGCCATCGAAATGGTGGCGCTGGGGGCCGACCTCGTCACCGCCACCGCCTTTCTCGATCTGGTGTCGGCGGACTGGCTCGGCCGGCTGGTGGCCTGCCTCGACGGAGCGGCGGTGCTGTTCGCGCTGAGCTACGACGGCCGCATCGACTGGGATCCAGCCGACCCCGGCGACGGGCTCGCCCGCGAACTGGTCAACCGCCACCAGCGCACCGACAAGGGGTTCGGCCCGGCCTTGGGGCCGGACGCGGCGCGGACTGCCGCGCGCCTGCTCGCGGCCGCCGGCTATGCCGTCATGACGGCGGACACCGCCTGGCGCCTCGGGCCCGGAGACACGGTGATCCAGCGGGCCCTGCTGGCTGGCTATCGCGAGGCCGCTGCGGCCATCGCACCCGACCGGGCGGGCGAGATCGCCGCCTGGGCCGGCCGGCGCGCAGAGCTGATCGTCGAGGGCCGGTCACACCTCACCGTCGGCCACACCGACCTGTGGGCGGCGGCGCCAGCCTGATCCGTTCCCTACTGGGCGATCGCCTCGAACGCGATGGTCAGCGGCACCTCGTCGCCCACCCAGCCGTTCTCCACGGCATAGGTCATGCCGAAGTCGGAGCGGCGGAGGGTGGTGGTCACCGTGGCACCGATCACGTGGTTGGGGTTGCTGGCGGGGAAGGGGTAGTCCGCGATCTTGTTGAGCGTGACGTCCAGGGTCACCGGCTGGGTGACGCCGCGGATGGTGAGGTCGCCGTGGACGAGGCCGGTGGTGTCGCTCAGGCGCTCCGCCCCGGTCATCACGAAGTGGATTTGCGGATGGGTCTCGGCATCGAGGAAGTCGCCGCCGCGCACATGGCCGTCGCGCCGCTCGTGCCCGGTGAACACGCTGGCGGTCTGGATGGTGGCTTCCAGGCCGCTCAGTTCGCCCGTCTCCTCGTCGTAGACGAAGTGGCCGGCACCCTCGGTGAACAGGCCGTGCACGGCGGCGTAGCCGATATGCTCGACGGCGAACGCGATGCTAAGATGATCGGGATCGATTACATACTCACGCGGTTGAGCGGCCGCCGGCCCGATGCCCGCCACAATGGCAAGGCAGGTGAGCCCGGCGATGAGACCATTTCGTTGTCTGCCCATGATAAGCGCCTCCCTCTTCGGCCCTGACGATTGGTGTGCCACCGGACATCGGTCCGCAGGACCGGATGGCAAGGCCGCTGCGGCCGGGAATGACCGATCGTGATCGGCGCTTGGGCGAACCTCACCACGATGGACTTCGCGGCGGTGGACCCGGCGCGGGCGGTGGCCATCCTGCCGGTTGCCGCCACCGAGCAGCACGGCCCCCACCTGCCCCTCGGCACCGATGCGGCGATCAACCGCGGCGTGCTGGCCGCGTCCCTCGCCCTGCTCGGCCCCGACCGCTGGGTCGCCGTGCTGCCGGCCCAGGAGGTGGGCGAAAGCCTGGAACATGCCGGCTACCCCGGCACGCTCAGCCTGTCGGCCGAAACGGTGCTGGCGCTGTGGGGAGAAATCGGGGCCGCGGTGGCCCGCGCCGGGGTGCGCAAGCTCATCTTCTTCAACAGCCATGGCGGCCAGACGGGGCTGGTGGACACTGCGGCGGTGCGCCTGCGCCAGCGCTGCGGGCTGGTGACCGTGCGGGCCTCGACCTTCGGGCTCGGCCTGCCGGACGGGCTGGTGGGTGCCGCGGAGGCCGAGCACGGGTTGCACGGCGGGCTGGTGGAAACCTCCCTCATGCTGGCGCTGGTGCCCGACCTGGTGCGCCGGGACGCCGCCGCCGATTTCCGCTCCACCGCCGTGGACCTGGCCGAGGCGTGCGAAACGCTGCGCGCCGAAGGCACCATCGGTCTCGGCTGGGCGGCCCAGGACCTGAACTTGGCAGGTGTCACCGGCGATGCCGCGGCGGCCACGGCGGAGCTGGGCGAAGCCATCCTCGGCCACTGGGCCGGCCGCCTCGCCGCCCTCATCGAAGACGTTATCGCCCTGCCGCTCCGCGTGTTGCAGGACGGGCCGCTGGGAGCGCCGCTGCCATGACTGCCGCCATGATCGAAGACCCCTGCGCGACGACGTCCGGCGATCCGCTGGCGGCGGTGTGGCCGCATCTGCTGGCGCTGCGCCGGCACGTCCGCCAGGGTGCGGTGGCGCCAGACGCCTTCGTGCTGGACGGCGGCTCTTGGCACTATGCCGGCGAGGCCGAGGCGGCCGACCGCGCCCTGGTCGATGCGCTTGCCCAGGTGGCCGGCGCACCCGGCCGACTCGCCATCGGCCAGCTCGGCCAGAGCCTGGACGGGCGCATCGCCACACCCACCGGCAAGTCCCACTACATCAACGGGGTCGACGGACGGCGCCACCTGCACCGGCTGCGCGCGCTGGCCGACGCGGTGGTGGTGGGCGCCGGGACGGTGACCGCCGACGATCCCAGGCTGACGGTGCGGCTGGTCAGCGGTCCCAACCCGGTGCGGGTGGTGATCGACCCGCAGATGCGCTGCTCCGCGGACCGCGCGGTATTCGCCGGCGACGGACCGGACACCTGGGTGTTGACGCGGGCGGCCCACCTGCTGGGCGAGCGCCAAGCCCTGCCGCTCGACCTGCCGGGCACGCCGGCGGGAATCCTTGACCTGCTGGCCGTCCGCGGCTGCCGCGTGGTGCTGGTGGAAGGCGGCACGGCCACCCTGTCCCGCTTCCTGGAAGCCGGCGCGCTCCACCGCCTGCACCTGATGATCGCACCGCTGCTCATCGGCTCCGGCCATCCGGGGTTCGAGCTGCCCCCCATCGACACGCTGGACCAGGCCCACCGCCCGGCCGTGCACTGGCTGCCGCTGGGACCGGAACTGCTTGCGGACGTTCAGTTTTCGGGCGATGACAGGGGCGCTGAGTAGAGGAGGCAACCGGTGCCCATCGTCCATCCGGTCATCCTGTCGGGGGGCTCGGGCTCGCGCCTGTGGCCGCTGTCGCGCGCCCTCCACCCCAAGCAGCTCATCCCGCTGGTGTCGGGCCGCTCGCTGATCCAGGAGACGGTGGCGCGGGTCGCCGATCCCGCCCTCTATGCCCCGCCCATGGTGGTGTGCGGCGTCGAGCAGCGCTTCCAGGTGGCGGAACAGGTACGCGCGCTGGAAGCGGCGGCGGCCGACATCGTGCTGGAGCCCATGGGCCGCAACACCGCACCCGCGGTCGCCGTCGCGGCCCTGCGCACGGCCGAGCGGGCGGGGCCCGATGCGGTGCTGGCGCTGTTGCCGGCCGATCACCAGGTGCTCGACTTCGCCGGGTTCCGGCGGGCCATGGCGCTGGCGGCCGACCTGGCGGCGGCGGGCCGGCTGGTCACCTTCGGCATCGTGCCGGACACGCCGGCCACCGGCTACGGCTATATCCAGCGCGGCGAGGCGTTGGGAGACGGTGCCTACACCGTCGCCCGCTTCGTGGAAAAGCCGGACCTCGCCACCGCCGAAGCCTTCCTCGCCGACGGCCGCTTCACCTGGAACGGCGGCATGTTCATCGCGCGGGCCGACCGGCTTCTGGACGAGCTTGCCCGCCACGCGCCCGGGGTGCTGGACGGCGCCCGTGCCGCCCTGGCGGACGGCCACGGCGACCTCGACTTCTTCCGCCTCGGCGATGACGCCTTCGCCGCCTGCCCGTCGATCTCCTTCGACTATGCGGTGATGGAGAAGACCGATCAGGCGGCCGTGGTGGAAGCGGCCTTCGGCTGGTCGGATGTCGGCGCCTGGTCGGCCCTGTGGGAGCTGAGCGCCCATGACGGCGACGACAACGCGGTGTTCGGCGACGTGCTCACCCACAAGACCACGCGCTCCTACATCCGCTCAGACGGCATGCTGACCGCCGTGGTCGGCCTGTCGGACGTCATCGTGGTGACCACGGCCGACGCCATCCTGGTGGCCTCCATGGCCGACGCCCAGGAGGTGAAGGAGATCGTCGCGGCCTTGAACGCCGCCGGCCGCACCGAAGCGCGCGAACACACGCGCATCTACCGGCCCTGGGGCTTCTACCAGACGCTGCACGAGGGCGAGCGCTTCAAGGTGAAGCGCATCACCGTATCGCCGGGCCAGCGCCTGTCGCTGCAGCGCCATTACCACCGCGCCGAACACTGGGTGGTGGTGAATGGCACCGCGGTGGTGACCCGCGATGCCGAGGAAATCCTGGTGCGGGAGAACGAGGCGGTCTACCTGCCGCTCGGCTGTGCCCACCGGCTGACCAACCCCGGCAAGGTGCCGCTCAACCTCATCGAGGTGCAGTCCGGCCCCTACCTGGAAGAAGACGACATCGAGCGGCTGCAGGACGACTACGCGCGCACCTGATGCCCGCACCTGATGCCCGCACCTGACGGCCGCTGCGGCTGCCGCTCCCTTGCCGATTGCGGTAGGCGCGCCGTTTCATAGAATAAATTCCTATGAAGCGGAACAGGAGCGCGCCATGGTCGCCACCGTGACGCCCGTGGAGGGCATCGACGTCTCGGTCTATCAGCAGCGGATCGACTGGGCGCAGGTGGCCCAGGCGGGCATCCGCTTCGCCTTCATCCGGGCGAGCTACAGCAAGTCGACCGACGAGCGTGTCCGGGAGAACTGGCAGGGAGCGGCCGACCACGGCATCCTGCGCGGCGCCTATCACTTCTTCCGATTCGGCCGCAATCCGCTGACCCAGGCCGAAGTGTTCCTCGAAGCACTGGCCGGTGGTGGCGCCACCTACGGCCGCGGCGACCTGCCGCCGGTGCTCGACCTGGAATGGGACCGTTGGGGGGTTTACCCCGGCACGCCGGAGCTTCAGGCCGCCTATGTGCGCGACGTGCGCACCTGGCTGGACACGGTGGCGGCCGCACTGGGCAAGACACCCATGGTCTATTCCAACCGGACCTACTGGTGGGAGATCGGCAACCCCGACAGCCTAAACGGCTTTCCCTTCTGGGTGGCCCATTGGGGGGTGAGCTGGCCCACCAGCATTCCCGAGGCGTGGGACGATTGGCTGTTCTGGCAATACAGTGCGGGCGGCACGGTGCCGGGCATCAGCGGGCCGGTGGACCTGGACCGCTTCCAGGGCGGAGCCGCGGCACTGGAGGCGATCACCCGGCCCTGAGGGTCCGCCAGCCGGCGCCCGTCCACATCCCGTTCCGCGCCCCGCCCGCTGTGCCGCGGAACGGGAGGTGGACGGGCGGCCGACTCGGGGGCGTCAGGTTCAGCCGAACAGCAGGTCGAAGGTGCCCACCAGCACGCCGCCGACGATTACCAGCCCGACGGAGCCGATGGTGATGCCGAGCAGCGCCGTCAGCCCGTCTTCCTCCAGAAGGCCCAGCGCCAGCACGCCGATCCCCACCGCCGGGATGAAATTGGTGAGCGGCAGCGGGATCAAGATCGCCGCGGCCAGTACGGTGATGATCACGCCGTGCACCCGCTCGCCCCGGCTGCCGGTGAGATAGGTCATGCGCGGCCGGCAGATCCGCTCGATGCGGCTGATGTAGGGCTGGCCCCGTTCCACGAGTCGCAGCAGGGTCTCCCGCTGGAAGCGGCGGCGCGCCAGGAAGCCCGGAAGCCACGGATAGCGCCGGCCCAGCGCCAACTGGATGCCGAACAGAGCCAGCGGCAGCCCCATGATCGAACCCAGGCCAGGCGGTGCCGGCACGCAATTGGGCAGCGAGAAGAGCAGCAAGATCAGGCCGAAGGCGCGGTCGCCGATGGACCGGGTGACCTGGCCAATCGTGACGGTTGTCCCCTCCGCGGTGCGCAGGGCCCCGAGAAGGACTTCGGACGCCTTCTGCACATGGTTGCCAGCGTCCCTCATGCGTGCGCTACCGCCCGGCTGCAGGGCAAGTACGCCGGACGACGGCTGGGACGGGAAGAAGGGCGCATGGCGGGGGAGGTGTGGCTTCCTGGCTCCCGCCCCTTATAGACAGCGCCGCACGTCCTGGCGATTGCCTTGGGGCGGATTGCGTGGGCGATGACGCCGGCGACGTCGGCCTTGCTCTTGTTCGGCGCCAACAAAGACGGGTACTGTGGCGAGAGTTTGGGGCAGGTTGCCGGGCGGACGGAAAGCCCGGCGCAAGCCGACGCGTTCGGACACGGTGGTGCGTGGACCCGTGGTTGACCCGGCAACGCGCACGGGAGGCCAGTGTGCGCAATCGGGGCGACGACATGGCGGATGATCTCTCCAATTCGGACCCGTCTCAGTCCAACCGCCGCGACGCCCGGCGCCTGCCGGTGCTGTGGAAGGCGCTGCTCTACCAGAAGGGCGAGTTGTTCGACTGCGTGGTGCGCAACATCTCCGCCACCGGTGCCGGCCTGGTGATGGAAATCCAGTCCGAAACGCTCGGTTCGCGGCTCACCCGCGGTGCCGTGGTCACGCTCACCATCCCCCGATTCGGCGATTTCCCCGGCCAGGTGGCCTGGTGCGGCCCCGACCGCATCGGCGTCGCCTTCATGCGCGACCCCGACGAGATCGCCGAATTCCTCGACGACGTGCTGCACGTCGGCAACAAGGGGTAGGCTGCGGCCGGCTGCCCCCAGGGGCCATTGGGGCTTGCCTCGCCGCCGGCCGGGCGATAGGTGAGGCGCCGGTCTTCCTTCAGCATCAGGGTTCGCCATGGGGTTCACCTGCGGCATCGTCGGACTGCCCAATGTCGGCAAGTCCACGCTGTTCAATGCGCTCACGTCGACCCAGGCGGCGGCCGCGGCCAATTATCCGTTCTGCACCATCGAGCCCAATACCGGCCGGGTGCCGGTTCCGGACGCGCGACTCGACCGGCTGGGGGAGATCGCCAAGTCGGCGCGCATCATCCCCACCCAGCTCACCTTCACCGACATCGCCGGGCTGGTGCGCGGCGCGTCGCGCGGGGAAGGGCTGGGCAACCAGTTCCTCGGCAACATCCGCGAAACCGATGCGGTGCTGCACGTGCTGCGCTGCTTTGAATCGGAAATCACCCACGTGGAAGGCACGGTCGACCCGGTGCGCGATGCGGAGATCGTCGACACCGAACTGATGCTGTCCGACCTGGAAAGCCTGGAGCGGCGCATCCAGGCGGCCACCAAGCGTGCCCGCGGCAACGATGCCGAAGCCAAGGCGGAATTGGCGCTGATGGAGCGCGCGCAGGCGGTGCTGGCGGAAGGCCGGCCGGCGCGGACGGTGGCCCGTACCGCGGAGGAGGAGCCCATCTTCCGCGGTCTCCAACTCCTCACCGGCAAGCCGGTGCTCTACGTCTGCAACGTTGACGAGGGCGCTGCGGCCAGCGGCAATGCCCACTCCGCGCGGGTGGCCGAACGGGCCGCCGCGGAGGGTACCGAAGCGGTGGTGATCTGTGCCGAGATCGAGGCGGAGATCGCCCAGCTCACCGATCCTGAGGAACGCGCGGAGTTCCTCGCCTCGCTGGATCTGGAGGAGCCGGGGCTCAACAAGGTGATTCGCGCCGGCTATCGC